>OY970225.1:0-2572537 GCA_963714045.1 uncultured Actinomycetes bacterium
GCGTCGCCGCCGCCGTGACCGGCATGCGGCGGACGGCCTGAATCCCCCCGCCCCTGGCGCCCACCACGACCTTCGCGAATTTCCGGCCACAGCATGAAGATGATGCATGCGGCCAGGCAGCCATAGACGATCGCCCGCTGCCCCATAGGACCAGGCTGAAACAGGGCGTTAAGGGCAAGAATCGCGAGCACCATGCCGACGATCTCCAATACGCGACCCCATCCCGAAGTTCGATTCATTGTCTTCATAGTAGCTGAATCGAGAGCACGAGAACATACAAAAGCATCCCGCCCCAAATGGCGAAGACCGTGTCCAAGCCGATGAACTCCGGAATCGGGCCTTTGGCGTGTGGGAAGACAAAGCCATTCAGCAACAACTCGATCATCACGACCGACGCTAGGTCGCGCGGACGCGCGTGTGGCGCGCAGAATCAAATCTGCCCAACCGAAAGAGTGGACGGTTGAGCGCCCGATTCACGGGCCGAGCGAGGCGACCGAGCCGACGATGACGCCGTCCGAACGCGTATAGGTCGGGCTATCAGCCACGAGGACAAGGAGGGCGCCGCAGGCCGCGTTGGCCTCCGGGGACAGCTTCTTTCGCAGGGCGAGCAGGTTCTGGGCCCCCTCGTCGACCCTGTTGTGCCCGAGCTTGACCTCGACAGCTATCCAGCGCCCGTCCCGCGCCTCGACGATCGCATCGACCTCCAGACCCTTGTTGTCACGGTAGAAGCGGACAGTCGCCCTGTGAGGCTGAGCGTAGACCCGAAGGTCGTGAATCGCCAGCGACTCGAACAGGTGACCCGCAACCTCGATCTCCGGCCCGAGCAGGCGCTCTGGTGTAGCGCCGAGTGCGGCGACAGCCAGCGACGGGTCGGCGAGATGGCGCTTCGGGGTCGCGGCCAGGCGCACGCGCGAGCGCAGCCGTGGCTTCCAGCTCGGCTGATCCTCGATCAGGAGGAGGCGACGAAGCGCCTTGAGGTAGTCGCGCAGCGTGGTCTCGTGCAATGGCTCCTCGGCCATCCGCCCGATTGCGCGCAGGGAAGCGTCTGTAGCGACGTTGCGCCCGTAGGAGGCCAGCAGGCGCCAGACCCTTTCCGGGTCGCGGTCCACGCCGTCGACACGGTGGACGTCCGCATTGACGATCACGTCGAGATAGTCGGCGTTCGCATCGAGCGCATCAGCCACGGTGAGGCCCAGGTTGTCGGGCCACCCGCCGATCGCCAATGCTTCGATGACCTCCCTCACCTCCATGGCCCGCGACTGGGCAGGGGCGGGGTCGCCGTCGAGGAGAGCCCCCACGGACAGGTCTCCGCTCGACATGCCGCGCTCGAGCAGCGACATGGTGCGCATCTCCACCGGCGCGATCCTGCGGGCGCCGCTGTGGCTGACCTGGTCCACCTCCGGGGTCGCCGAGCCGGTGAGCAGGAAGAGGCCCTTCTCGCCGAGGTCGTCGACCCGGCCGCGCACCGCGTTCCACATCGCATCGGCGAGCTGGTACTCGTCGATCAGTCGCGGCGTCGCGCCGTCGAGCACGAGACGCGGATCGGTCTGTGCAGCGGCGAGCGCGGCCCGATCGCGATCGAGACGCACCTCAGAGGCAGCGAAGCCGCGCGCGGTCGTGGTCTTGCCGACAGCCTTCGGACCGGTGAGCAAGACCGCACCATGGGTGCGCATCCGAGCCGCAATCTGCTCCTCCACCGTTCGCGGGCGCCTGCCGGGCGGCGCTTTCGCCTCGATGCCTCGCTTCACGGATCCACGCTTGGCGATAGTGGCATCGTACCAGAATTGGTGTTGGGATTGTACCCGAACTGTTGGTTAAATCGTACCCGAGGCAGAGGCGGGCGATTCGCTGAGCTCCCGCTACCAGGGCCCGGGGGACCAGGCGGTGTTGCCGGCGCGGCTCCAGCTGGGGGCGCCGGCGGCGTGGACGAGGGTGCGGGCCGGGCCGCCCGCGAAGGGGATCGTGGCGATGCTGCTGTAGGAGAGGCGGCGGTCGAGGCCCGCCGGCTCGTCTTCGACCAGCACCCGCGAGCCGTCGCGGGAGATGCCGCGCCCCTCGGCCACGTAGCCGGATTGCAGCGGCGTCAGCGCCTGCGCCGCGCCCGTCGGCACGTCGACGGCCCAGGGGAACCCCCTGACCGAGCCGAACCTTTCTTCGTAGTAGTTGGCGAGCAGGTGGCTGCCGTCCGCGGAGACCGCGACCGGGACCAGCCCGCCGACGAGCGGTTCGGGTTCGAGCTGGGTGACCTGGATCGACCCGCCGGCCGGTAGAGGAAGATCTCGTAGGCGGGGAGGAAGGGCGCGTGCGACGGTTCGGTCGCGCGCAGCGTGCGCTGGTCATAGAGGATCCCCTGCGGGCCCCACACCGGGTTGAGGCTGGTGCCGTCGTCGGTGAGCCGCCTCGCGCGCGGCCGCCCCTGGCGCGGACCACGAAGAGGTCGCGCGGGGTCGAGTAGAGGATCCGCCGGCCGATGCCGAAGACGAGACGATCCGCCCCCCGGGGCGCGAAGCTGACGCCCTCGATCCAGCCGCTGGCGACGAAGCGGGAACGCCGCGCCACGGTGTCGACGATCGCCAGCCGCGGCGCTCCCTTGGAGAAGGAGCCGTGCGTCCAGACGGCGAGGTAGCGCGAGTCCGGCGACCAGGCCAGAGGCTCGGCGTTCTGCGGGAAGCGGAAGTACCGCCCGACCACGCTGCGGCGCGGCGAGAGGATCAGCAGCGAGCGCCGGCCGGGGCGGGAGTCGACGCGGGAGAAGGCGAGCTTGCGGCCGTCGGGCGAGAGCAGCGGCGCCTCGCCTGGCGCCATCCGCCGGGCGCCGGAGCCGTCGGCGCGCGCCAGCCAGACGGCGCTGGGCCGGCCGTGCGCTCCGGGGGTCACGTAGGCGAGGCCGGGGGTCTGCGCAGCATCCGCCGCGCTCGCCGTCGCGACGAGCACGAAGAGGGCTGCGGCCAGCGTCCTCATGACCGCAGAGACCATATCGCCGCGGCGGCGGGCTCGCCGTCGCTGAGCCTGTTTGGCCCCCGGCCCAGCGGGAACCCTTCTAGGGAACTCCACGAACCACGAGCAGGAGGCGACGATGGCCAAAGACCATGGACCCGCGGTGAAGGACGACCGCCTCTACGAAAAGCTGCGCGAAGAAGGCGAGAGCAAAGAGAAGGCGGCGCGGATCGCCAACGCGCGCGCCGGCGGAGAAGAACCGGGCCGCAAGGGCGGCGAAGGCGAGAGCTATGAGGACCGCACGGTCGAGGAGCTGCGGGAACGGGCCGCCGAGATCGGCATCGAGGGCCGCTCGGAGATGAGCAAGGACGAGCTCATCGACGCGCTGCGAAACCACTGAGCAGCCCGCGCGGCGCCCACCGCGGCGCCGGCGGCGAAGAGGCCGGTGAGGGCGCCGCGGTGGCGGCTGAGGAACCACTGGGGGCTGCGCTTGTGGGCCATTTCGTCGAAGACGCCGTGGGCGCCGGGGTCCTCTTCGGGGGCCTGCATGAGGTTGCCCTCGCGGTTGGTCTCGGTCGGCGGGCCTTCGGTCTGCTGGCCCTTGACCGCCGTGCGCGCGAGGTAGCGCTCGGCCAGCCAGGGGGCGAATTTGCTGCCCAGCACCGTGTAGACGGTGGGGACGCCGACGTAGACCTGGCGGCGCCGGTGGCCGGCCGCCCAGTGGACGGCGTCGGCGGCGACCTCGGGCTGGTAGACGGGCGGCACCGGCATCGGGTGCTGCGGCATCTTCGAGCGGTTGTGGTCGAACTGCGGCGTGTTGACGCCGGGAAGCTGGACCATCGTCACGTGGACCTTCGAGCCCTTGTGGCGCAGCTCCGTGCGCAGCGAGTCGAAGAAGCCCTTGATCGCGTGCTTGGCGCCGCAGTAGGGCGCCTGCAGGGGGATGCCCTGGTAGGCCATCGCCGAGCCGACCTCGACGATGACGCCCTGGTCGCGCGGCACCATCCGCTTCAGCGCCGAGCGCGTCCCCCAGACGGTGCCGTGGTAGGTGACGTCGGTCGCCCGCTGGTACTCGTCGGGCTCGATGTCCTCGAAGAAGGAGAAGACGGTCGTCATCGCGTCGTTCACCCAGACGTCGATCGGCCCCAGCTCGGCCTCGACCCGCTCGGCCGCGGCCTCGACCGCGGCCGCGTCGGAGACGTCGGTGGGGATCGCCAGCGCCGTGCCGCCGGCCGCCTCGACCTCGCCGCGGACGCCGTCGAGCGCCTCCTCGCCGCGCGAGAGCAGCGCCACCTTGGCGCGGTCTTTGCCGAAGCGGCGGGCGATCGCCCTGCCGATCCCGGATCCGGCGCCGGTGACGACGACGACTTTGTCTTCGAAGTTCGCGATGGATCTCTCCTACCCGACTTGCGCCGCGCTTAACGCCGGGCGACCCGGGTAGCGGTGCCCCATGCCCGCCCCGCGCAGGAGGATGCCCCGTGAGCTGTTCGAGACCCGCAGCCACTCCTGGCACGCGGCCGGCCTGGGCGAGGAGCTGGGCACGAAATCGTGGCTCTCGCGTCGCCTCAGCCCGGCCACCGCGGGAACGCTCGGCTTCCTGATCCGGCTCTTCCTCGTCGCGACCGTCGTGCTCGTCGCGCTGCGCTTCGCCGGGGTCAAGCCGAGCACGCTGGCGCTCGGCGGCACGATCACCGCCGTCGTCCTCGGCCTCGCCGCGCAGCAGTCGCTGGGCGGCATCTTCGCCGGCGTGGTGCTGCAGAGCACGCGGCCCTTCCGGGTCGGCGAACGGGTGCGCCTGGTCGGCGGCTTCCTCGCCGGCTCACTCGAAGGCACGGTCAGCTCGCTCGGCCTCTTCTACACCACCCTCGCCCAGGGCGCCGACCGGATCCAGGTCCCCAACAGCGTGATGATCAACCTCGCCGTGGTGCCTCTGCGCGAGCCGGACAGGGTCGACCTGCGGGCGCGCTTCTCCAGCGAGGCGAGCCCGCGGCGGATCGAGCAACGGCTGCTCGACACGGTCGACACGCCGACCCGCTACGCGCCCAGCGTCTCGCTCGAGGAAGTCGACGAGGACGGTGTCGTGCTGCGGATCAGCGCCACGCCGCTGCGCTCCGGGGACGGCTCGCAGCTCGCCGAGGAAGTGCTCGAGACGCTGCGCCGCAGCCCCGCGGCGCCGATCTCCGATGGTGACACGACGGTCGCGTTCGACTAATATTTTCGTTGGGCCTGACGGCGCTCGGCTTTTGAGAGTCGCCGGGCACGCTCTTGGTGGCGATGTGGGCGTCGCCTGTCCACGCAGGCGGCTTCCGCTTCGGAAAGTCAAGGTCGATTTCTGGAGGTCACTTCGAGATGTCTGATGCGCACGAGGTACGCAACGGAACGCTCGTCGTCGCCGTCGACGGCGGGAGCGACACGCAGACGATCTCCCTGATTGGAGAGCTCGACCTCTCCAACGCGGAGAGCCTGAGCGCGGCGCTCGACCAGGCTGAGGCCGCGGACGGCGCGACTGTCGTGATCGACATGCGACGGCTCGAGTTCATCGACTCGACCGGCATCGCGCTGCTCGTCGCCTGCCACCACCGGCTCAACGGCGACGCCGACCGGCTGCGAATCGTCGCCAGCCAGGCGAGCGCCGTGCGGCGAGTGCTCTCGGTCACCGGGCTCGACGCCTCGCTGCCCTTCGTCGAGGCGGCGGACGGCGCCGACGGCGCTCAGTCCAAGCGAAACGGCTACTTCATAGCGTCAGCCGGCGGCCCCGAGCCCGCGGCGCTCAGGCGGGGCCAGCGGCGAAGCGCGCCGTGGCCTGCTCCGGATCGGGGAAGACCTCGCCGCGGACGAAGCGGCCGTCGCGCAGCTGCCAGATCCAGGCCACCGGCACGTCGCGGATGCCGAGCTCGCGGCTGCGCGCGTAGACGCGTCCGCGGACCAGCAGCGCGTCGCCCCGCGACTCGACTTCGGCGGGTGAGATCTGCAGCTCTTCCCAGACCTCGGCGACGTCGGCCAGGTAGTCGCGCAGTCCGGCCTTGCCGCGGTACGGCGCCTCGCGCCCGACCGCTCCCGCGGTGACGACGGGGAAGAACTCCATCGACTCGTCGCAGAGCTCGACCATGCAGGCCTCGTCGCGACGGTTGAAGCACTCATACAGGCGCTTGACCAGCGCCAGCTGCGAGGAGCGCCATCAACCCAAACCGGGCCCTGCCGCGGCGGGTGGGCGCTGCTCGACCAGGATCTCGGCGCTGGTCCCGGGACGGTCGCGCGGCGCGCGGGAGATCGCCAGCATCGCCACGTCGTCATCGAGCCTGCCCTCGGTGAAGGAGTGCAGGGAGCCCTCGAGCCGCTGCACGGCGAGCGCCGGGTTGCCGGCGCCGCTGAGGTGGGCGCGCAGCCGCTCCTCGCCGAAGCGTCCCCTCCGGCCCCTGGGCCTCGGTGATCCCGTCGGTGACGACGACGATCTGCTGACCCGGTCCGATGTCGGCGTGCGAGAGGGTCCACTCGGCGTCGGGGAAGGCGCCGAGCACGGGGTCCGCGCCGGCCACCTCGCTGACCTGCTCGCCGTCGACCAGCAGCGGCGGCGGGTGGCCGGCGACGGCGAGGCGGACCGGCTCCTCCGGGTCCTCGCTCAGCGTCATCGCCGCGAGACTGCAGAGCGCCGAGTCGCCGCGCGCCAGCAGGGCGCGGTTGAGCGTTCGCAGGGCCTCGAGCGGGTCGTCGGTGAGCACGGCGGCGGTGCGCACGGTGTAGCGGGCCACCGCGGTGATCGAGGCGGCGTGGGCGCCGCGGCCGGTGACGTCGCCGATCGCCAGCATCCAACCGCCGGGCACGCGGAAGAGGTCGTAGAAGTCGCCGCCGACTTCGTTCTCCGCCCCCGCCGGCCGGTACATCGCCGCCACCGACCAGCCCGGGATGTGGGGCAGCGGCGGCGGCAGCAGGCCGCGCTGAAGCGTCTCGGCGATGCTCGAGCGCGCCCGCTCGGCCCGCTCGAGGTCGGCGAAGAGGCCGGCGTTGTCGAGCGCCAGGGCGACGCGGCCGGAGAGGATCCAGGCGAAGTGGGCGTCCTCGCGCTTGTAGCGGCGCCCCGACCAGGCGACCGCGATCGTCAGCGCGCCGGTGACCTCGCCGCGAGCCTGCAGCGCGACGGTGACGGCCGAGCGCATGCCGAGGCTGCGCAGGAACTCGAAGTCCTCCTCGTCATGCGAGAGGCCGCGCACGTCGTCTTCGGAGACCCGCTCGTAGAAGCGCGGCGCGAGGGCGAATCCTCGTCGGCGACCATCCGCGGCGGCGTCGAGGGCATCCGTTCGGCGAGCCCGCGCTCGAACTCGGGCTTGGCGCCGACGGCGACCCGCACCGCCGCGCGGCGCGGCACGCGGCTCTCGTCGAGCACGTCGATCATGCAGAAGTCGGCGATCTGCGGGACGAGGATCGCGCAGATCGCGTCGAAGGTCTCCTCCAGCGGCGCCGCGGCGTCGGAGACCGCGGCGATGTCGGCGAGGATCTGGAAGCGCTGGCGGGCACGGCGCTCGCGCATCGCCATCCGCGCCAGCAGGATCAGCACCAGCAGGGCCGCGAGGCCCGCCACCACTATCGCGTTCCAGTCGATCGCTCCGCCTCCACCAGTCGTGCCCGGGCCCTACTGAAAACACAGTAACCCCCGCCGGGAAATGTCCATCGCCGAGGCGACCGATCTCGCGCCGGTCGAGTGCGGCATTGTCGACACCGTCGTGGGGAAAAATCAGCAATCGGCGGGGGGCCAATCTCAGTAGCGCAGCAGGGCGGCGATGCCCTCGACCTCGCCGGCGGCTCGCGGCGCCGTTCGGCGCTGCGCTCTCTTCGGCGGCGACTTCCGGCGCCGGCTTCTCTCGGTCCAGATCGCCTCCTGGAAGAAGGCGAGGACGAGCCCGGCGGCGCCGGCGATCATCAGGATCCAGCCGATGATGTCGAGGTTCACCCCCTGGACGTGGATGTTGGTGGCGAAGGTCAGAATCGCCCCGACCACGATCAGCAGAATCGCGCCTGCGATGGTCATCGGTCTCTCCTCTCCGTCTTGCCGCGACGGCGTTATGCCGCCGCGGTCCTCTCTCGCTGCCGGTCGTGGACGCCCTCGGAGAACTCCTCGACGATCTTCGAGCAGAAGGCTTCGAGGTCGTCCGGTTTGCGGCTGCTGACCAGGCCGTCGTCGACATGGACCTGCTCGTCGACCCACTCGGCGCCGGCATTGCGGATGTCGGTCTGCAGGCTCGGCCAGGAGGTCAGCGTGCGGCCGCGCACCACGCCGGCCTCGACCAGCGTCCAGGGCCCGTGGCAGATCACGCCGACCGGCTTGCCGGCCTCGAAGAACGAGCGCGCGAAGGCGACCGCGTCTTCGGAGGTGCGCAGCTGGTCGGGGTTGGCGACCCCGCCGGGCAGGACCAGGGCGTCGAACTCCTCCGCCTCGGCCTCGCCGACCGCGCCGACGTCGAACACGTCGCCCCTTGTCGAGGTGGTTGAAGGCCTGCGCCTCGCCCGCTTCGGGGGCCAGCAACTCGGCCTCCGCGCCGGCCTCGCGTACGGCCTGCAGCGGCTCGGTCAACTCGACCTGCTCGACGCCCTCGTTGGCGAAGAGGAAGGCCACACGCTTGCCATTCAGCTCATCGGACATCGATGCTCCTTTCGGGTTGGGATCGGCTCTGCCGTCGTTCCCCCTGGTGCCCCCGATCCGTCGCTCTCAAACCTCCTCCGCCGAGCAAGGCGAGAGGGGCGACTGACGCCGACTCCTCGTGTGCTGACCGGCCCGGGCGCCTCGCCGCCTCGCGGCGGTTGGTCTTCTCACCCGAGCGGGAACCGTTGCGTCCGGTGGAAAGCCGCAGGGACCGGGCCCGGAGGGAACTTCCTCAATCGGTTGCATCTCTCCCGTCGACTACCCGGCGATGCGGCCGCGCGAACATCTCTCGGCCACCAGGAGTCCAGCAGGCTACCGCCGGTCGAAGTCGACGCTGATCTGCTGCGAGTCCTCGCGCGCCTCGGCCTTGGCGAGCGCCCGCATCACCCGCTCGTCCTCCTCGCGCCCGGCGCCGAGCAGGCTGCGCGGCCAGAGCTCGCCGCTCGCGGACGACGTTGAGCTCGGCGCTGAGCACGGTCAGCATCGCGCCGAGGTTGATCCAGACGAGCAGGCCGAGCACCAGGGCGAAGGTGCCGTAGGCCGGCGTCGCGTTGCGCACCTCGTGCGAGACGAACCAGCCGCCGACGAGCTGCAGCCCCGACCAGCCGACCGCCGCGAGGACGACGCCCGGCAGCAGCTTGGAGAACGAGGCCTCGCGCGCGCCGAGCAGCGAGAAGAGGGCGCCGAAGACGAGCAGGTTGATGCCGATCGAGATCGCGATCCCGCCGACCGGCCCGAGCAGGCCGGAGCCGCCGCCGACCAGGCCGGAGGCGATCGTCGAGGCGATGGTCAGCGTGCCGAGGACGATCAGCAGGACCAGCGCCCGCAGGCGCGAGGCGAGGAAGTCGGGCCGGTCGCGGAAGGGGACGGCCCAGACGCGGTCGAGCGCGTGCTCGGTGGCGAGCACGACGCCGAAGCCCGCCCACAGCGAGCCGGCGATGCCGATCGCCAGCGCGACGCCGTTGCCTTCCAGCGAGCTGACCTGGATCTGTTCGCCGATCACCGGGAACTGGGTGAGCACCGAGTCGACCGCTTCCTGGCGCAGGTCGGGGTTGCCGGCGAGCACGTAGCCGAGCACCGTGGTCAGCAGCAGCAACAGCGGGAAGAGCGAGAAGAAGGCGCGGAAGGCGATCAGCGCAGCGAGGTTGCCGCCCTGGTCGTCGCCGAACTTCTTCAGCACGGCGAACGGCACGGCGAAGCGCGGCGTGTCGCTGCTGGTAGCGGTCGATCGCCCGCAGGGGGCGCTTCACGTCCATGGACCTATGAATACCCGACTTCCGAATTCGGACCCCTCAGGGCGAGATTGTTCCGGCGATGCCGATCCTGCACAATCGGCCCTCGATGGTTCGATGGAGGGCTAGAGGGACGATCGCGCTCGTGGTCGGCGCCTGCTCGCTCCCGGCGGGGCTCTACGGCTGCGGCGGGACCGAGCAGCCGACGCTGGTCGCCGAAGCCCCGCCTCCGCAGGGCCACAGCCGGATCGCCGAAGAGCGGCCGCCGCATCCGCAGCCGCCCTACGACGTCGCGCCGGCGCCGAAGCCGAAGCACCCCAGGCCGGCGCCGCGCCGCCCGATCCCGAAGCGCGGCGCCGAGCGGCGAAGCCGCCGACCCCTCCTCGCTGCCGCCGGCCTCGGCCGGCACCAACGGCTCCTACGACCCGGCGGCGGCCGGCGAACGGGAAGAAATCACGCCGCGGACGATGGAAGAGCTCGCCCGGCAGACCGAATCGAAGAGCGCGGTCCTGCTCAACGGAGTCGCGCTGGCGCCGCCCAGCGCCCCGCAGCGGATCAAGGCGGCGATCAGCGCCGCCAACCAGATCATCGGCCGCCCCTACATCTGGGGCGGCGGCCACGACTCCTGGTACTCGCGCGGCTACGACTGCTCCGGCGCGGTCAGCTACGCGCTCGCCGGCGGCGGCTTCCTGCAGGCGCCGCTCGACTCGAGCCGGCTGATGCGCTGGGGCGCCCCCGGTCGCGGCCGCTGGCTGACGGTCTACGCCAACCCCGGCCACGCCTACGCGGTGATCGCCGGGATGCGCTGGGACACGGTCGGCGACGCCCGCGGCACCGGTCCCCGCTGGCACCCGGCGCTCCCCTACCCCGAAGGCTTCGTCGCCCGCCACCCGCCAGGGTTCTGAGGCGCCCGAAGTAGCATCGACCCGATGAAGCTCCTGGTGGTCGAGGACGAGGTGGCGATCGCCGACTTCCTCGAACGCGGCCTGGCGGCCGAGGGCTACGAGGTGAGCGTGGCCGGCGACGGCGTCGAGGGCGAGCGGCTGGCGCTCGCCGACGGCTTCGACCTCGTGGTGCTCGACCGCATGCTGCCGGGGCGCGACGGGCTCGAGCTGCTCGGCGCGATCCGCGCCGCCAAGCCGGCGCTGCCGGTGATCGTGCTGACCGCCAAGGGCGAGGTCGCGGACCGGGTCGAGGGTCTCGACAGCGGCGCCACCGACTACATGACCAAGCCCTTCGCCTTCCCCGAGCTGCTGGCGCGAGTGCGGGCGCGGCTGCGCCAGCCCGCCGGCGAGGCGCCGACCGTGCTCGAGGCGGCCGGCATGCGGCTCGACCTGCTCTCCCGCCGGGTCGAGCGCGACGGCGGCTCGGTGCGGCTGCCCGAGCGCGAGGCCGAGCTGCTCGCCTACCTGATGCGCCGCCCCGGCCAGGTCTGCACGCGGGCCGAGATCCTCGCCGCGGTCTGGCGCTACGACCACGACCCCGGCACGAACATCGTCCAGGTCTACATCGGCTACCTGCGCCGGCGCCTCGCCCAGCTCGGCTCGCCCGCCCCGATCGAGACCGTGCGCGCGGCCGGCTACCGCCTGGCGGACGCCCGGTGAGGCAGGTCTGGGCGCGGCTCGGGCTGCGCGCCCGCCTGGCGCTGGCGATCGGCGCGATCATCGCCGCCGCCTTCCTCGCCGCGCTCCTCGCCGTGCGGGTCGAGCTGCGCGACGAGCAGGGAGCGGTGCAGCGCGACGCGCAGGCCGAGGTCGAGCGCACGGTGCTCGTCGCCGGCGGGATCGCGCTGGCCGGGGCGCTGATCGCCGGCTACCTCGTCGCCGCCACCTTCGAGCAGCGCTTCAGCCGACTCGACGAGGCCTTCCTGCGCCAGCGACGCTTCGTCTCCGACGCGTCGCACGAGCTGCGCACGCCGCTGACGGCGATCCGCGGCCAGCTGGAAGTGCTTGCCCGGCAGGAGCAGCCGGACGCCGCCGAGGTGCGCAGGGTCGAGCGGCTGGCGCTGACCGAGACGGCGCGGATCGAGCGGCTGGTCGACGACATGCTGCTGCTCGCCCGGCTCGAAGAGGACGCCCGCCTGCGGCCGGAGCCGGTCGCGCTGCCGGAGTTCCTCGAGCGCTTCGCCGCCGACGGATCGTCGGGCGGAGCAGAGCTGGGTGAGTTGCCCGGCGGGACGCTGCGCGGCGACCCCGAGGCGCTGACCCAGGTGCTGCGCAATCTCGTCGGCAACGCCCGCCGCCACGCCGGTCCGGACGGACGCGTCGCGCTGAGCGCATCCGCTCACGACGGACGCCTGACGGTGTGCGTCGACGACGACGGCCCGGGCATCCCGTCCGGCGAGCGCGAGCGCGTCTTCGACCGCTTCCATCGCAGCGAGGCGGCGCGCGACCGGCGCTCGGGCGGGGCGGGACTGGGGCTGGCGATCGCCCGCGAGATCGTCGAGCTGCACGGCGGCCGCATCTGGGCCGAGCGCTCGCCGCTCGGCGGCGCCCGCGTCGCCTTCGAGCTCGGCGGTTTCCGGCCGCGGCGAGCTCAGGTCGGCAAGGCGTAGATCTTGCCGTTCGCCTCCAGCACCCGGCGCGGTTCGAGCGGCGCCGGCGGCGGGCCGGCGATCACTTCGCCGGTTTCGGCGCTGTACTCGCCGCCGTGGCAGGGGCAGACGATCGTCCCGCCCTCGTAGCCGACCGTGCAGCCGGCGTGCGTGCAGACGGCGCTGAACGCCTTGATGCTGCCGTCGGACTCGCGGATCACGATGTCCGGGGCGCCGTCGGCCGGGTCGCTGTAGGTGGCGGCGCTGCCGCTCGGCAGCCGCCTCGCCGGCCCGAGCTCGACCGCGTTCGAGGGCACCTTCGACGCTCCGTGGCCGGAGCCCGCCCGCCCCGCTTCGCCGCCTCCCGAAGCCGCCGGCTTGCCGCCGCCGTGCCCCGATCCCGAGGGCGACCCCTGGGCGAGGCTGCGGGGCGCCGAGTAGGCCCCCCTGGCGAGCAGCGAGATGCCGCCGATCGCCGCCGCCGCGGCGCCGAGCTCGAGCAGCAGCGTGCGCCGGGTCGAGCCGGGGTCGAGCGCGACGGCGTCTCCCTCCTCGACGTCGAAGGGCCGCAGCCGCGTGCGCTGGGCCACCGCCGGCCGGTCGATGAGGTTCTCGAGGGCGGGCTGGCCCTCGGCGCCGGCGAGCACGAAGGGCAGCCAGGCGAAGGTGAAGACGAGGTCGGGCCCGAGGAAGTAGGGGGTCGTGTGCCAGCTCGCGGTGAGGAAGAGCAGAAAGTTGAGCCCGAGCCCGCCGGCGGCGGCGGCCCTGGTGTAGAGGCCGCTCGCGGCGAGCAGGCCGATCGTGATCTCGGCCAGCGCCACGCCGATCCCCGCCTCGACCGGGATCGGGATCGCGAACGTCTTGAGGATGAAGCCGCCCGGCGTGCCGCTGGCGAAGCCTTCGAGCTGGCTGCCGATGTAGGTCGGCGCGCCGGCGTGCAGGAAGCCCGGGTCGCTGAGCTTCTGGATCCCCGCGTAGACGAAGGTGCCGCCGAGGAAGAGGCGCAGCGGCAGCAGGGCCATCGCCGGCGATACGAGGTGCTTTCGCATGGTGGCAACGCTCGCCGCCACGCCTAAACAGCCGCTGAGACGCCGATTAGAGATCTCTCACCGATCCCTTAGGCGACGGTGAGCCTCGGCCGACAGGGTGCCGAAGATGCAGACCGAGCAGGCACTCCCCGCGATGCGCGCCGTCCGGCCCGTGGCAGGGGACGGCGTCGCCGGCAACGCCCGGCTTACCGGCGGCGCCGCGGCGCTGCTGCTCGTCCTGCTGGCGGCCGAGGGGGCGACGATCCCGTTCATCGGCAGGCTGATCGGGCCCCACATCTTCATCGGCGTGCTGCTGATCCCGCCGGTGCTGTTGAAGCTGACCAGCACCGGCTACCGCTTCGCGCGCTACTACTCCGGCAACCCGCCCTACCGGAGCAAGGGGCCGCCGGCGGCGGCGATGCGGCTGCTCGCTCCCGGCGTCGTCGCGACCACGCTCGCCCTCTTCGCGACCGGCGTCTGGCTGATGGTCGAAGGGCCGAGGAACGACATGGTCGTCTTCCTGCACAAGGCGAGCTTCATCGCCTGGGTGGTGCTGATGACCGTCCACGTGCTCGGCCATCTGCTCGAGGTGCCGCGCCTGGCGATGCCCGACTGGCGCCGAGCCGGCGGCCGCGACGCCGCGCTCGCCGGCTCAGGAATGCGGGTCAGCCTGCTGATCGCCTCGCTGCTCGCCGGTTTGATCCTCGCCCTGGCGACGCTCTCGCTGGTCGGACCGTGGGTAGCGGCGCAGGTCGGCGGCTGACCGCCGGTCGAGCCGATTCGATTGCCATTTATCCGCAAGGTGCGGGGTGAATCGTGTCGAAAATGTGATTCTGTCCGTGAAAGTGTGTTTGATCTCACACGAGATGGGTACAGGGCCCGTCCAGATGAGCAGCGAGCTGCGCCGCCGATTCTTTGCGCGGGGCGATGTCCACCCGCGCGCGTGGCCCGACGGGCCGGCGCAGCTGCACGCCGAGTGCCTGGTCGAGGGCGCCGACCCCAAGATCGAGGTGACTGCCCGCTTCAGCCAGGCGATCCGCAGACAGGTCCGCGACGCCGACGGCAACCCGGTGCGGAGCCTGATCGCCGCCGGCCGCCGCTACGACGGCGGCGAGGAGCTGGAGGAGCACGAGGTGACGCTCGCCGATCTGCCCAACCGCACAGCCGAGCTGCGGACCGCCGGCCACCGCTGCGCAGAGTTGCGCGAGCACGGCGCGCCGGCCGGTTCGATCGTCTGGAGCTGGGAGCCGCTGCACGCGACGGTAGAAGCCTGGGTCGACGAGATCTCCCCCGGCCTGCGCCGCGTCCGCCTCGAGCTCGCCAACCGGCTCGAATGGGACCGCGAGCATTCCGACCGGGCCGACCTGCGCACCCTGCGCGGCGCCCATCTGGTGCTGCACAGCCCTGACGGAGCCTTCGTCTCCCTCGCCCAGCCGCCCGCCCGCCTGCGCTCCCAGGCGACCGAATGCCGCAACGAAGGCCTCTGGCCCGCCCCGATCGGAGAGGCCGGCGACCGCCGCACGATGCTCGCCGCCCCGGTCCGCCTCGAGGACTACCCGCGCCTCCCCACCGCCGACTTCCGCCTGACCGCCGCCGCATAGCGGTTCAGCGGAACCGCCCCCGCCGCCCCGCTCTGAGATAATCGCCTCCTTCGGGGCGTGGCGCAGCCTGGTAGCGCGCACCGTTCGGGTCGGTGAGGTCCCCGGTTCAAATCCGGGCGCCCCGATATTCGATCAAGAGCTTCTGGCGGCGGTGCGATGACGCTGATGGGCGCGAAGCGTCTTGTGGTTCTGGTGCCTTTTGTGGCCGCCATACCTCCTCTTGGCGCGCCTTTCACACCGCGTGCGCCGGTGCTTTGAACCGAGCTTCCTGCACTGGGCGAGCGTGCTGGACAGCAGCTTGTGCCTGATCCGGTCGAATCTGGCTTCCTCTCGCTGGCGCTTCCTTGCCGCCGCGGCCGACCATCTTCGCTACCACCCTGGGTTTCGCATCCCATGAAGACGTACTGGGAGACAGTCGAACGCGGTCCCGTGATTTCACCTTCGCCTTCGGATCCGGTGCAATGGACAACCGTGTCGTATTCGGCCAGCGCAGCGGTCACTTCCCCGCCTTCGGCCGTGAACCCGATCGGGAAAGCCGATCCGGGCGCCACGAATTCAAGTACCGGCGTAGCCGCGCTCGCGGAGACTCGTAGCGGAAATCTCTCGGTGGAAGTCAGCGCGGAGAGTCCTTTAGACGAAACTGCGTTAAGACGATTAAACGTTTAATCGTCTTAACGCAAGATCGGATGATCGTCGCTCGGATCTACGGCGCCAGGCGCTCGACCAGCCACTCGTCGCCGTCGCGCCTGAAGCGCAGGCGGTCGTGGAGGCGATTGGGGCGGCCCTGCCAGAACTCGACCGTCTCGGGGACGAGGCGCAGGCCGCCCCAGTGCTCGGGGCGGGGCACCTCGCCCTCGGGGGGGTAGCGCGATTCGAGCTCCGCGTGCGCCGCCTCCAGCTCCGCGCGGCCGGCGATCGGCTGCGACTGCGGGCTGACGTGGGCGCTGATCTTGGCGCCGTAGGGGCGCGAGGCGAAGTAGGCGTCGGACTCCGCCGGGTCGACCCGCTCCAGCCGGCCCGCGGCGATCGCCTGGCGCTCGATCGGGTGCCAGGGGAAGACGACGCAGCCCCACGGGTTCTCGCCCGCCTCGCGGCCCTTGCGCGAGCGCAGGTTGGTGTTGAAGACGAAGCCGCGCTCGTCGAGCGCCTTGAGCAGCACCGTGCGCGCCGAGGGCCGGGCGTCGGCGCTCGCCGTCGCGACGACCATCGCGTTGGGCTCGACGATCTCGTCGCTCGCCCGCGCCTCGTCGAACCAGAGCGTGAACTGCTCCAGCCAGGTCGCAGCGAGCCAGCCCTCGTCGAACTCGGCACGGCGGTAGTCGCGCCGCATCTCCCCCAGGTCCCCGACCGAGGCGGCGATCTCCACCTCGCTCGCCTCGCCCGTCTCGAGGTCGAACATCATCGCCCGCACCTCGGTGCCCGTCGGGCAGCAGGGTCGAGCTGCGCACCGCGTGGAAGTCGCGGGTCAGCGCCGCGAG
Source organism: uncultured Actinomycetes bacterium (assembly GCA_963714045.1). Taxonomy (GTDB): domain Bacteria; phylum Actinomycetota; class Thermoleophilia; order Solirubrobacterales; family 70-9; genus VAYN01. The sequence goes on from OY970225.1 coordinate 16,445, forward strand.
CGGGTCGCCGATCGTCAGGAAGTCGATCTCCGGCTGCGGCCCCGGCGGCAGCAGCTCGCGGATCTGCTCGTCGGTGTGGGCGGCCATCGCGCAGTCGGTGTGGTGCATGACGATCACCCGCTCGGTCCCCATCGCGCAGGAGGCGGCGAGCCCCCGCATCACGTCGTCGGTCACCCGCCCGCCCGCCGTGCGGAGCACGTGCACGACCGTCAACGGATCGAAGAACTCGAACGCATCGAGCCGCGCGTCCATGCAGGTGACGACCGCGGTGGGGAGGGCAGGGCTCATCGACGCGCCATCCTAAGCAAAGGCCGACTCGCGGCGCTCAGCTCACCGCTTCGATCGCCCGTTGATTAGCTCTGCGATCCGCTTGAGCGACGGGCCGTCCTGCAGGGTGCGGGTGCCGCGCGGGCCGTTGACGATCGTCGCGATCCCGGTGCGGATGCCGAGGCTCGTCCCCAGTTCTTCGTCGGCTTCGAGCTGCTTCGCGATCGCGCCGCCGGAGCCGCCGTGTTCGTCGAGGTATTCCTGCCATTCGGGCACGTCGAGCTCGCCGATCGAGCCGGCGATCGAGGCCATGAACTCGTTGTCGACGCCGAAGCGCCGCGCCTCTTCCTGGTTGCGGAAGAAGAGGTAGGTGTACTGCCAGCCGTAGCCCTGCTGGGCCGCCGCTTCGGCGCCGAAGAAGCCGAGCTCGAGCGGGTTTTCGGCGACCGAGTAATGGCGCATCAGCAGCTTCACATCGCCGGAGCGGACCGCCCCGTTGACCAGCGGCGGGATCGTTTCGAGGAAGTCTTCGCGGCAGTTGCCGCACTGCAGGTCGTTGAAGACCTGGATCGAGACCGGCGCGTCGGAGGACCCCAGCCGCTCTTCTTCCTGCGGCACGCCGCCGAAGATTTCCTGGGCGTTGGCGATGCCCTCCACGCGCACGACATTCTTGTCCGGCTTGCGGGTCGAGATCTGGACCACGGCGTAGCCGAGGGCGAAGAGCGCCAGGCCGAGAAGGAGGATCACCCAGAGGCGGCCGCGGCGGGGAATCGGGGTCGCTGCTGCTTCGGACACTCCGCCCATTATCACTAGACTGCGCCGCGTGGAGGAGCGGGGAACCCATTCGACCACGCTTGCAGACCTCTTGCCGCGCGCCGCGCGGATCTACGGCGACGCCCCGGCGGCGATGTTCAAGCAGGACGACGCCTGGGTCAAGCGCAGCTTCAAAGAGGTCGAGGAGACGGTGCGCGGGCTCGCCCTCGGCCTGGTCGAGCTCGGCGTCGGCAAGGGCGACAAAGTCTCGATCCTCGCCAACACGCGGCCCGAGTGGACCTACTGCGACTTCGCCGCGCTCTCGATCGGCGCCACCGTCGTGCCGATCTACCAGACCAACTCGCCCGAGGAGTGCCAGTACGTGCTGGAGAACTCCGACGCCAAGGTCGTCGTGGTCGAGGACGACGAGCAGATCGAGAAGATCCGCGCCGTCCGCGACCGGCTGCCGCTGCTCGAGCACGTCGTGCGGATGACCGGCTCGAGCGAGGACGCGATCTCGCTCGACGACCTCGCCGCGCGCGGCGCCGGCCGCGACGCCGCCGAGTGGGAGCGCCTCTGGAGCGCCGTCACGCCCGAGGACATCTGCACCTTCATCTACACCTCGGGCACGACCGGGCCGCCGAAGGGCTGCGTGATCAGCCACGGCAACTACCGGGCGATGCTCGACATGGTCAACCAGAACAGCGTGATCGAGGGCGAAGACGTCACCTACCTCTACCTGCCGCTCGCCCACTCCTTCGCCCTGCTGATCCAGCTCGGCAGCTTCGACCTCGGCGCGACGATCGCCTACTGGGAGCGCGACCCGCTGAAGATCATGCCCAACCTGGCCGAGGTGAAGCCGACCTACTTCCCCTCGGTGCCGCGCATCTTCGAGAAGATCTACACCCTCGCGACCAGCGCGATGGAGAAAGAGGGCGGCCTGAAAAAGGCGGTCTTCGACTGGTCGATCCGGGTCGGCGGCAGGGTGCGCGAGCTGGAACGGGCCGGGCGCGAGCCGGGCTTCCTGCTGCGCAAGCAGTACGAGTTCGCCGACAAGAAAGTCCTGGCGAAAATCCGCGGCCTGTTCGGCGGGCAGCTGCGCCTCGCGGTCTCCGGCGCGGCGCCGATCAGCCCCGACATCCTGCGCTTCTTCGACGCCGCCGGGGTGCTCGTGCTCGAGGGCTGGGGGATGACCGAGACCTCGACCGCGGCGACGATCTCCACCCCCGAGGACTTCAAGATCGGCACGATCGGCAAACCCTTCCCCGGCTGCGAGGTGAGGATCGCCGAGGACGGCGAGATCCTGGTCAAGGGGCCCAACGTCTTCCAGGGCTACTACAAGAACGAGCAGGCGACCCGCGAGACGATCGTGGACGGCTGGCTGCACACCGGCGACCTCGGCTCGATCGACGAGGACGGCTTCATCACGATCACCGGGCGCAAGAAGGACATCATCATCACCGCCGGCGGCAAGAACATCACCCCGGCCAACCTCGAGAGCGAGATCAAGCAGCACCAGCTGGTCTCGCAGTGCGTCGTGGTCGGCGACCGCAGGCCCTACCTGGTCGCCCTGGTCACCCTCGACCCCGAAGAAGCCGTCGCCTACGCCTCCGAGCACGGCCTGCCGGAGGACCCGGCGCAGCTCGCCGCCAACGGCGACGTGCGGGCGGCGATCGAGGCCCACCTGGCGAAGGTGAACGAGAAATTCGCCCGGGTCGAGCAGGTGAAGAAGATCGCGATCCTCCCCGAGGACCTCTCGCAGGAGGGCGGCGAGCTGACGCCGACGCTGAAGGTCAAGCGCGCCGTCGTCGCCGACAAGCACCAGGGCGAGATCGAGCAGCTCTACGCGAGCTGAAGGAACACCCGCCGGCAGTACATACGGCTGGCTGCTACTGATCTGATACCCCTTGACCAATATATGACGGGATGAGAGGGTCCCGATCATTCCATGGGCACCAGACCAGAGTCACCCGAGCAAAGCCAGTCACCGGACGTCGGCTCTACTCCCGGGGTGACCAGTTCGGCGACGGCGGTCCCGGTGGAGCCCGAGGAGGTGAGAGTGGCGATGGCGCTGAACGGCGGGGTCAGCCTCGCCGTCTGGATGGGGGGCTGCGCGGTGGAGCTCGATCGCGCCAGACGCTCCGAGACGGCGCGCGACGAAGCTCCACGGATCTACGACACGCTCTGCGAGTGCTTCGACCGGCGGCTGGTGATCGACATCCTCACCGGCTCCAGCGCCGGGGGCATAAACGGCGGTCTGCTCGGCGCGGCGATGGTCAGCGGCAGGCGCCTCGACCCGAATTTCCTGCGAAGCAGCTGGCTCGACCTCGGCGACCTGACCAGCCTCCTGCACGGCAGCGCCGAGCAGGAGCCGAGATCGCTGATGCAGGGCAAGCGATTCCACGAAGGTCTGCTCGGCGCCTTCGACTGCGTTCTCGGCAGTGGCGGGCAGGAGATCTGGCGGGAGGCGTGCAGGCCGGAAACGGCGGAACGGTCGATGGTGCCGAGCCTCGACATAACGATGACCGACACGATCGGGGTCGAGCGGCGGTTCCGCGACGCCTGGGGCGGAGTGCTCCGTGCCAAGGAGCACCGGCCGCGCTTCCGGTTCCGCAGGCGCGCCCACTTCACGGCCGAGGCGCTGGCCGACGCGACCCGAACCTCGGCATCGTTCCCGCTCGCCTTCGAGCCCTGGCCGGTGAAGGACGCGGCGCGCAGGCTGGCCGGCTTGCCCAATCCGACCTTTGGCATCGACGGTGGCCTGCTCGACAATGCGCCGATCCGCGCGGCGCTGGAACTGATCCCGACGAGGGCGGCAGGCAGCAGCGTGCGGCGCTACGTCTGCTACATGAACGGCGACCCCCCCGCTCCCCCGGGCGAGGAGGCCACCCGGGCCGAGCCCGGCCTTCGGCAGATCGGCGGCTACGTGATCTCCCTGCCGCGCGAAGCGCCGTTCGTCGACCACCTGTATGCGATCCAGCATGCCGTCGAGCGACCGCGTCTGTCCGGGGACACGCAGGAGCGGCTGCTGCACATGGACCTCGACGAGCTGCACGGAGTCGCCGAGGCGTTGTTTGACACCTACAGACGGCGGCGGGCGGCCCAATCGCTCGAGGAGCTCCTACCCGAACCGGGATACGCCGGTGTCGTCGACCGGCTCCTCGACGGGACCGACGGGCGCCTGCCGTGGATACCGGACACGCTCGACCGGCCGAGAGAAGACGACTGGCAATGGGGGATCCGGCCGGCTGAGCGCATCCTTCACCTGCTGCTCGACATCCTGCGCCCGGCGCTGGGAAAAGCCGATGACGACATGGAGCGGGCCGACCTACTGGAGAGCCGCCGGCGCCTCTACGAGCCGCTCGCCGATCTTGCCGCGGCGCGAGAAGCCGTCCTCGACGAGGGACTGAGCGAATACGGCTCGGAGGACCTGGAATCGCCGATCGACCAGCTCGACGGCGCGGTCGCGCTCGCCAACGAGGGGGCCGCCACCGCCTACGCGGCGGTGAAGTGCGGAGCGCGCGTGCTGCACGAAGCGATGCTCAAGCATCGGCATTGCTTCGAGGAGGACGCAGTCGCGGATCTCTTCGGGCGCCGCGTAGGCAGTGGCATCGGGAGGCGAGCCCTGACCCATTTCTTCAGGCGCGTGCTCTCGATCGAGGTCGTGCGTCGAGCCTTTGGCGGCGACGCCGACATCGAAAGCGCCGAGGAGCTGCATTTCGTTCAGCTGACTCCCGCCGCTCCCACGCCGGTCCTCGCCGCGAAGCCGTTCAGCCTGCCGCTACGCCTCTCCGGGGAGAGGAAGGTCACGGGGATCGGCCTGCATCACTTCGCGGCCTTCTACCGCCGGTCCTGGCGAGCCAACGACTTTATGTGGGGAAGGCTCGACGCGGCGGCGAGGATCGTCGATCTGCTTCTCGATGCCCCTGCGCTCGATGCCGGGCGAGAGGAAAGGCAGTCCTTCGAGGCGCGGATCCGGATCAGGAGCGGGCGGCTGGCCGAGGCGATCCTGGGCGCGGCGGGGCCGACGGAGAGCGAGGCCGGCGATGCCTGGGTCGATCGCGAGCGCCTCGTCCACGAGGCGCTCGACGATGCCGGCGCGGCCCAGCCGCCGATCAAGGCGCCGTGCGAGGGGACTCTGCAGGAGCGCCTGGCCGCAGCCATCGCGACAGAGCTGATCGCGGCCGGGCCGGGCGCGAGCCTGACCCGCATACCGTTCACCCGCGCGATCTTCCAGCGCGCTGCCCAGCACGAGATCCTCTGCGAGGAGCTGCTGGTCGTCCGTCGCGAGTCGGCGACGGATCGCGCCGGGGGGAGCGCCGCGAAGCCTCTCGACCTCGACGGCCTGAAGGGAAGTGCAGAGGCGGAGCCCGAGCGCGAAATCGCGGCCGTTCGCGAGATCTACGCCGACGGTGGCTCGCTGCCGGGCAAGCTCAACGACAGGGCCGAAGCGGTCAGCGACATGGGATTGCGCACGATCGTCAAGGCATCCCTTGTCGGCCTCGCCGCGGCGCGCGGAGCGAAGCTGCCGATGGCGAACTTCTTCGGCTACGCACGAGCGCCGCTGCTCGCCGTCGCCGGCACGGTCGCCACCAACTGGCTGCAACGCCTGACCCTGGCGGCGGGTATCTGGACGGCGGCGATCTACCTCACCGCGAGGTTGGTGAGCGCCACCCCCGGAAGCTCCACCCTGGCGAGCGTCGAGCTCTGGCCGCTCGTCACCGCGATCGTCGCGGTGACGATCGCGCTCGGCGTCACGGCGGTGCCTGGGGCGCGCGCGGCCCGAGGAATGAAGCCCTTCCTCAATTCGGTCCTCGCCCTGCTCCTCGTGACTGCCGCCGGCGGGCTCGCCACGGTCCTCGCCTGGACCGCCGGCGGGCTCGACAGCATCGAACAGATCCTCTTCGCCCCCGGGGCGGAGACCCCGTCGAACCTCGTCGTAACGCTGCCGCTGATCGCGATCGGCGCCCTGTCGCTGGCCCGCCTTCCGGTTCCCAAGCTGCTCTCGCCGCTGCTGAAAAAGGGGCTCGGCGCAGTGCGCAAGAGCAACCTGCTCTGGATACCGCTGTTCGTCTCCATCGTCCCGCTCGGGCTCGATGCAGGCGGGACGCTGATCGACGCCTTCGACGGCGCGACCTGGCAGGCGATCTCCGCGGGCGTCGCGCTCGTCGGCGCTCCGATCGCAGCCGCCACGACCGCCACGCTCTGGCGGCTTCGCCTGCGGCCACGCCCGCAGAAAGCGCAACCGGAGCGGGGCTAGGAGGCCTCGCTGGGCAGCAGCGCGGCAGTCGTCTGGCCGAGCACGCGGCGCCAGGCCGACGACTGCTCGGGCTCCTCGTGCGTCGCGCTCGACCGCGCGGCGCACGCGCCGCTGCGAGATCTCCAGGCCGTGCCGCTCGGCGATCTCCTTGTAGCGGTCGTAGTCCTGGGCCAGCGTCGCGGTGACCGACTCGAAGCCGTGGCGGGCGATCTGCAGGCGCCGCGAGTAGTCCATGATCGGCGTGCCGAACATCAGCTCGTCGTTCGGCTCGGGCTCGATCAGGACGATGTCGACGCCCTTGTATTTCTCCTGCCAGTGCTCGACCGCCTGGTGCAGGCGGGCGTGGGCGATCAGGCGGAAGACCTGGTTGGCGATCGCCGGCAGGCCCATGTCGGCGACGCGGCGCACGCGGGTGCCGAAGACGGTGGGGATCGTCTGCTCGAAGTCGTTGACGTAGGGGACGAGCGGGTTGACGACGAGGATGAACTTCGCCCCCTTCTCGACCGCGATGTCGACGTTGGTGGTCGAGCGGATGCCGCCGTCGACCAGCTGGCGGCCCTTCAGGTCGATCGGCTTGTAGACGACCGGCAGCGCGGTCGAGCAGGCGATCGCCTTGGAGATCGGCACGTCGTCCCAGCCCGGCTCGCCGAAGACGAGGCGCTCGCAGGTGTCGAGGTCGGTGGCGGTCAGGTAGAGCTCTTTGTCGAGCAGGCGGAAGTCGTTCTCCCGGCCGGCGTCGGTCAGCGCCCCCTCGACGTATTCGGCGATCCCCTTGTTCGAGTAGAGGCCGGTGGGCAGCGCCTCGGCGAGGCCGACGCCGATGTCGATCGCCGAGAAGTCGCCCATCGCGACCAGGCGCCGCATCAGCTCCAGCGTGCGCAGCGGCAGCAGCGCCGCTTTCTGCAGGAAGCCGAGGTAGTTGAACCTGAGCGCCTTGCCGAGGTCGAGGTCCTCGAGATCGGACGGTTCGCGCTCGTTGATCACCTGCATCATTTCGTCGGGCGTGACCCCGTTGGCGAGCATCGTCGCGACGAAGGAGCCGGCGCTGGTGCCGACGTAGATGTCGAAGTTGTTGACCGTGCTGTTGACCGCGAGCAGGTCGAGCGCCCGCAGGGCGCCGATCTCGTAGACGCCGCCGGTGAAGCCGCCGCCGCCGAGCACCAGGGCGGTCTTCGACGGCCGCTTGCGGCCTTTGCCGCGAACCTTGCGGCGGGCGGGCGACTCGATGTCGACGACCTTGCCCATAAACACGGATTATCCCAGATGCGCCGGGCGGGCCCGTTCCCCGCTACCTTGTCTGGCTCTCGTGTTGGTATCTGGGATGAGACGAGTTGCGCTTTGCCTGCTCTTGCTCCTGCTTCTCCTGCCCGCCGCGGCGAGCGGGGCTGGGAGGGGCTGCCAGGAAATGAAGCGACGGCTGGTTTATGGCGGTGGGTCCGCCAGCGGGCTGTTCGTGCTCGATGCCGATACCGGCAAGCCGGTCTGTGCGCGGGCGGCGAAGCGGCCGCGGATCCTCGCCTCGAACACGAAGCTGTTCACGACCTCGACCGCGCTGACCCGCTTCGGGCCGGGGTACCGCATCGTCACCAAGCTGCTCAGCGACGGCACGCTCGACCCGCGCGGCGTCCTGCACGGCAGCCTCTGGCTGCAGGGGGCCGGTGACCCGACGCTCGGCGTGCCCTCCTTCTACGACCGCTACGGCGGCGGCCTCGGCACCAACCTGCTCGCGCTGAAGGGCCAGCTGCGGCGCGCCGGCGTGCGGCGGGTGACCGGGCGGCTCTACGACGACGACAGCGTCTTCGACCGCCTGCGCGGCGTCGCCGACTCCGGCTACGCCACCAGCCCCTACATCGGCCCGCTCTCCGGCCTCTCCTTCGACTCCGGCTACCGCGGCTCGATCTCGCAGGGCTTTGCCTCCGACCCGGCGAAGCTCGCCGCGAGCAAGCTGGCGCGGGCGCTGCGCAGCGGCGGCGTCTCCGTGCGCACCCAGGTCGCCCACGGCGTCACGCCCCCCGGCGCCCAGGCGCTGGCGAGCGTGCGCTCGCCGACGATGTCGCAGATCGTCGCCGCGACCGACATCTACTCGAACAACTTCTTCGCCGAGATGCTGGTCAAGCTGCTCGGCGCCCACTTCGGCGGCGCCGGCACGACCGCGGCCGGCGCCCAGGTGGTCGAGCGCTTCGCCCGCGCCCACGGCTCCGGCGTCCACGCGGTCGACGGCTCCGGCCTGACCCGCGGCAACCGCGCCTCGCCGTTCCAGGTCGCCCGCCTGCTGCAGGCGATCCGCCAGTCGCGGGTCGGCGAGGAGCTGATCGGCGACCTCGCCGTCGCCGGCAAGAGCGGCACGGTCGACGAACGCATGCACGGCACCGCCGCCTACGGCCGCTGCCACGTCAAGACCGGCACGCTCACCGGGGTCAGCGCACTCTCCGGCATCTGCGAGAACCGCAGCGGCCGCACGATGATCTTCTCGATCCTGATGAACAGCGTCAGCGACCTCACCCTCGCCCACTACGAGCAGGACAAGATCGCCGCCGCCGTCGCCTCCTACTGATTGCGCTGCTTGCGGCGTTTCGCCCAATCGAAGAGGAGAAGGTAGACGAGCATTCCAGTTAGGAATGCGCCTATGGCAAGCGCCTGGAGAGCCCCTTCGCCCGCATCTCGGAGGAGGATCGCCCCCACCGTGAGGATGACCGCATACACCGCGAGGCCGATGTTCGCGTATTTGAATCCAGGTGGCCTCATCCATCCCCCTTCAGACAGTTAGCTTTCAGACAATATAGCGCACAAGTAGGTCAACCAGCACCGCCAACACGCCCGCAGCGCCGCCCGCATATCCAGCGTCCAACGCCTCCTCCCGCACCTCCTGTCTTCTCCAACCTGCAAGCAGTCCGTAGAAGCCGACAAGGAATCCTCCGGTCACCATCCCGGCGCCGACGGCTGCCGCAAAGGTCTCCAATGCGCCCGTGAGAAGTCCGATCTGAGCCATAGCCACGTCTCAACCCTGGCGGGCAGCGACGCGCGTGTGGCGCGCTGAATGTGCCGAGAGGCAAAATCTTTCGAGTCGGTTGGCGCGCAAGCCGCCGGCCCGCCGGACACGGCACCTAGAATCGCCTTCGTGCGCGTGCTGCTGACCAACGACGACGGGATCTCCGCCCCCGGGCTTCAGGCCGCGCGGCGGGCGCTGCGCGAGATCGACGGTGTCGACGTCGAGGTGATCGCGCCGGACTCGAACCGCAGCGCGACGGCGCGCAGCATCACCACGCGCTCGCCGCTGAGCGTCGAGGAGGTCGAGTTCGGCGACGGCGACCGCGGCTTCGCGACCGACGGCACGCCGGTCGACTGCGTGCGCTTCGCCGAGCTCGGGCTGGTCGGCGAGCGCCCGGACCTGATCGTCTCCGGGATCAACCACGGCGCCAACCTCGGCGACGACATCACCTACTCGGGCACGGTCGCGGCGGCCTTCGAGGGCATCGTCCTCGGCATCCCGGCGGTCGCGATCTCCCAGCAGTCCTCGGGCGGCGGCATGGGCTACGTCTCCGGCCGCTTCGACTTCTCCGTCGCCGCCGCCTTCCTCGCCCAGCTCGTCGCCGCGCTGAAGGACGAGCCGATGCCGCCGGAGACGCTGGTCAACGTCAACTGCCCCGCCGGCGAGCCGACCGGGATCGAGGTGACCAGGCTCGGCAAACGCGTCTACAACGACGAGTTGAAGCTGGTCTCCGAGGACGAGGACGGCCGCCGCCACTACGAGATCTACGGCTGGCAGCCGGGCTTCGAGGAGCGCGAGGAAACCGACCTGATGGCGGTCTCCGAGGGCCGGATCGCGGTCACGCCGATCCACTTCGACCTCACCGACCACGGCGAGCTCGACCGCCTGCGCGCCTGGCCGCTGGAGCGGATGCTGGCGGCGATCGCCCCCTCCTCGGTGTGAACGCCGCCGCCGACGAGAAACGGGCGGCGGAGCTGCGGCGCGAGCTGGCGCGCCACAACCACCATTACTACGTCCTCGACGACCCGCTGATCGGCGACGACGAGTACGACGCGCTGCTCGACGAGCTGCGCGACATCGAGGCCGAGCACCCGCAGCTGCGCACGCCCGACTCCCCGACCCAGCGCGTCGGCGCGCCGCCGCTCGACCGCTTCGAGCAGGTCGAGCACCGCGAGCAGATGCTCTCGCTGGCCAACGCGCGCAACGAGGAGGAGCTGCGCGCCTGGGAGACGCGGGTGCGCAACCACCTCAAGCGGCTCGACATCGACAGCGCCGAGTTCAGCTATACGACGGAGCCGAAGATCGACGGCCTGGCGATGACCCTGACCTACGAGAACGGCGTGCTGACCCGCGGCGCGACCCGCGGCGACGGGCGGATCGGCGAGGACGTGACCCGCAACCTGCGGACGATCGGCGCGATCCCGCTGAGCATCGAGGACGCGCCCGAGCTGGTCGAAGTGCGCGGCGAGGTCTACCTGCCGATCGCCGACTTCAAGGCGCTGAACGAGCGTCGCGCCGAGGCCGGCGAGCCGACCTTCGCCAACCCGCGCAACTCGGCCGCCGGCTCGATCCGCCAGCTCGACCCGGCGCTCGCCGCCGAACGGCCGCTCTCGATCTGGTGCTACGGGCTCGGCGCGATGCGCGGCCTCGACCCCGCCAGCCATCGCGAGGAGGTCGAGTGGCTGCGCGAGCGCGGCTTCAAGGTCAATCCCGACACCGGCCACCACGAGGAGATCGAGTCGGTGGTCGAGCGCTGCCGCTGGTGGGAGGAGCGGCGCGAGCAGCTCGACTACGAGATCGACGGCGTCGTCGTCAAGATCGACGAGCGGGCGCTGTGGCGCGAGCTCGGCGTGGTCGGGCGCGAGCCGCGCTGGGCGATCGCCTGGAAGTTCGCGCCGACGACCGCGACGACGAAGCTGCTCGACGTCGTCTGGAACGTCGGCCGCACCGGCCACCTGGTGCCCTTCGCGATGCTCGAGCCGGTCCACGTCGGCGGCGTCACCGTCTCCACCGCGACCCTGCACAACGAGGAGGACCTGGCGCGCAAGGACGTTCGCGTGGGCGACGAGGTCGTGGTGATGCGCGCGGGAGACGTGATCCCGCAGGTCGTCTCGCCGCTGACCCAGCGCCGCAAGAAGGGCGCCCGCAAGCCGAAGCCGCCGAAGAAGTGCCCCGCCTGCGGCACGCCGACGGTCAAGCCCGAGGACGCCGTGTTCACGATCTGCCCCAACCGCTCCGGCTGCCCCGGCCAGTCCTTCCAGCACGTCAAGCACTTCGTCAGCCGGGGGGCGATGGACATCGACGGGCTGGGCGAGAAGCAGGCGCTGCGCTTCCTCGAAGAAGGGCTGATCGCCGACGTCGCCGACATCTACGAGCTCGACGAGGAGCGGCTCGCCGAGTTGGAGGGCTTCGGCGAGGTCTCCGCCCGCAACCTGGTCGCGGCGATCGACGGCTCGCGCGCGCGGCCGTTCAAACGGGTGCTCTACGCGCTCGGCCTGCCCGGCGTCGGCTCGGTCACCGCGGAGGCGCTGGCCGGCCACTTCGGCTCGATCGACGCCCTGCACGAGGCCGAGCCCGGAGAAGATCGAGGAGGTCGAGGGCGTCGGGCCGATCATGGCGGTGCAGATCGCCGAGTCGCTGGCCGACGAGCCGACCTGGGAGTTGATCGAGAAGCTGAAGGACAGGGGCCTGCGGCTGGAGGCCGACGAGAGCGAACGCCGCGCCGAGGGCGGCCCGCTCGAGGGCAGGACCCTGGTCCTCACCGGCACCCTGCCCGAGCTGACCCGCGAGGAGGCGGCGGCGCTGATCAAGGCCGCGGGCGGCAAGGTCGTCAACTCGGTCTCGAAGAAGACCGACTACGTCGTCGCCGGCGACAACCCGGGCTCGAAGCTGGCGAAAGCGGAGAAATTCGAGACCGAGGTCCTCGACGAAGCCGGCCTGCGGGCGCTGCTCGGGTGACCACGGTCCGCCTCGACATCGAATACGACGGCTCGGGCTTTCGCGGCTGGGCGGCGCAGCCGGGGCTGCGGACGGTGCAGGGCGAGCTCGAGGCGGCGCTGGCGGTCGTGCTGCGTGAGCCGGTGCAGCTGACCGTCGCCGGGCGGACGGACACGGGCGTGCACGCGCTGGGCCAGGTCGCGAGCTTCGCGACGGAGGCCGAGATTGAGCGAGGACCTGGCGCGGCGGCTGAACGGCGTCGGCCCGGACGACATCGCGGTCACCGCGGCGACCGCGGTCGAGGACGGCTTCGACGCCCGCCGCAGCGCCAAATCGCGCAGCTACCTCTACCGCGTCCTCGCCCGCTCGGCGCCCAGCCCCTTCGAGCGGGGCCGCGCCCTCTGGTGGCCCCACCCGATCGACCTCGACGAGCTCAGCGAGCATGCGCGGACGGCACTTCCGGGCACCCACGACTTCACCGCCTTCACCCCCACGCAGACCGACCACGTCCGCTTCGACCGCGACGTCCTCGCAGCCGCTGGGACGCAAGACGGCGACATCCTCGAGCTTCCGCATCACCGCCGACGCCTTCATGCGCAACATGGTCCGCGTCCTCGTCGGCACGATGCTCGAAGTAGGCGGCGGCCGCCGAACCCTTTCCAGCTTCAAACAGCTACTGACGGGCGCCCCCCGCGACGCAGCCGGCGACACCGCCCCGCCCCACGGCCTCTACCTGGAGTCGGTCTCCTACGACTGAGCAGGCGGGGATGCGGGGTGCCCCTCGAACCGGCGGATACTCAAAAACGCGGTCTAATTAGACCGCGTTTTGTCGCGAGGGGCACCCCGTACCCCGCCCCCTAGACCAGCTCGAGATAGACCATCTCGGTGCTGTCCGAGCGGCGCGGGCCGAGCTTGACGATCCGCGTGTAGCCGCCGGGGCGCTCGACATAGCGCGGCGCCACCTCCTCGAACAGCTTGTGCACGACGAACTTGTCGTTGTGCAGGGTCGCCAGCGCCTGGCGGCGGGCGTGCAGGTCGCCACGCTTGGCGAGCGTGATCAGCTGCTCGACCTCGGGCTTGACCGCCTTGGCCTTGGCCTGGCTGGTCTTGATCCGCTCGTGCTCGATCAGCTGCTTGGAGAGGTTGGAGAGCAGGGACTCCCGGTGCGCCGCGTCGCGGCTGAGTAGGTTTCTCTTCCTGCGGTGGCGCATCGGGGGTCGGTCTCCGCTCGCTCCGGCCCTATTCCTGGTTCAGATCGAGCCCGCGGGCCTGCAGGGTCTCGACCACTTCGTCGATCGACTTCGAGCCGAAGTTGGGAATCGCGTTCAGCTCGGAGCGCGTCTTGCGCACCAGGTCGCCGACGGTCTGCACGCCGGCGCGCTTGAGGCAGTTGTAGGAGCGCACGCCCAGCTCGAGCTCCTCGATCAGGATCTCGTCGAGGCCGTTGCTGGCCGCGACGCCGCCGCCGTTGCCGGCGACCGCGGAGAGCCCGTCGCCGCCGCCGAGCGGCGCCGCCGCCTCGCGGGCGGTCAGCTCCTCGACCCGCTCGGCGTCGGTGAAGATCGCCAGGGTCTTGATCAGGATCTCGGAGGCCTCGCGCAGCGCCGCCGCGGGCTCGATCGAGCCGTCGGTCTCCAAGTCGAGCTCCAGTTTGTCGAAGTCGGTGCGCTGGCCGACGCGGGCGGTCGCGACCGCGTAGGAGGCGCGACGGATCGGCGAGAAGATCGAGTCGATCGGGATCACGCCGATCGGCTGCTCGTCGGACTTGTTCTCCTCGGCCGGCGAGTAGCCGCGGCCGCGGCCGATCGTCAGGTAGACCTCGAGCTTGGTTTTTTTCTCCAGCGTCGCGATCGGCGCCTCGGGGTTGAGGATCTCGACGCCCGAGGGCAGGTCGATGTCCTTGGCCTTGACCTCGCCCGGGCCGGTCGCCACCAGCGGCGCCTCGACCTCGTCGGCATCGGTGTGCATGCGGACGACGAGGTCCTTCAGGTTGAGGATGATGTCGGTGACGTCCTCCTTGACGCCCGGCACGCTGGAGAACTCGTGCGCGACGCCCTCGATCCGAACGCTGGTGACGGCGGCGCCGCCCAGCGAGGAGAGCAGCACGCGGCGAAGGCCGTTGCCGAAGGTGTAGCCGAAGCCCTTGTCGAGCGGCTCGATCGTGAACGCGCCGTGACGGTCGTCAGCTTTCTCTGCGGTGATACGAGGGACCTGAAAGTCAGTGGTCATGAGTTCCTTGCGTATGGGTGTTTCAGAAATCGGGTCCGGACTACTTGGAGTACAGCTCGACGATCAGCTGCTCCTGCACCGGCGCCGAGATCTCCGCGCGCTCTGGGTAGCGCAGGACCTTGGCGGTCAGCGAGTCGTGGTCGGCCTGCAACCAGGCCGGCACGGTCGAGACGAGCTCGGTCGCTTTGCGAATCGTTTCCGTGGCCGCCGAGCCGGACTTGATCGAGATCACGTCCTCGGGGCGCACCTGGTAGGAGGGGACGTCGACGCGACGGCCGTTGACCTGCCAGTGCCCGTGACGGACGAGCTGGCGGGCCTGGCGGCGCGAGGCGGCGAAGCCGAGCCGCACCAGGACGTTGTCGAGGCGGGACTCGAGCAGCCGCAGAAGGTTCTCACCGGTGACGCCGTCCTGGCGCGAGGCCTTGTCGTAGTAGGCGCGGAACTGGCTCTCCAGCACCTGGTAGTAGCGGCGCGTCTTCTGCTTCTCGCGCAGCTGCACCCGGTACTCGGACTGGCGCATGCGGCCGCGGCCGTGCTCGCCGGGCGGGTAGGAGCGGCGCTCGACGCCGCACTTGTCGGTGAAGCAGCGCTCGCCCTTGAGGAAGAGCTTCTGCCCCTCGCGACGGCACTGCTTGCACTGGGCGCCGGTATCGCGGGCCACTAGACGCGCCTCCGCTTCTTCGGCCGGCAGCCGTTGTGGGCCTGCGGCGAGACGTCCTTGACCGTGGTCACGTCGAGCCCGGCGGCCTGCAGCGAGCGGATCGCGGTCTCGCGACCCGAGCCGGCGCCCTTGGCGAAGACCTCGACTTTTTCCAGGCCGTGCTCCATCCCTTTCTTGGCCGCCGCGTCGGCGGTCACCTGCGCGGCGAAGGGGGTCGACTTGCGCGAGCCTTTGAAGCCGGCCGAGCCGGCCGACTCCCAGGCGATCACGTTGCCCTGGGTGTCGGTCAGGGTGACGATCGTGTTGTTGAAGGAAGTCTTGATGTGCGCCTGGCCGTAGGCGATGTTCTTTTTCACCCGGCGACGGGTGCGTCCTTTGGCGGGTTTTTTCGCGGCTGCCATGCGTCTCCTACCTCGGGCCCGGCGCCTTGCGCCTGCCGGCGACGCTCATCCGGCGCGGGCCCTTGCGGCCGCGCGCGTTGGTCTTCGTCCGCTGGCCCCGCACCGGCAGGCCGCGCCGGTGGCGCAGACCGCGGTAGGAGCCGATCTCCATCAGCCGTTTGACGTCCTGGGAGCGCTCGCGCCGCAGGTCGCCCTCGACCTCGCGCTGCTCGACCGCCTCGCGCAGCCGGATGACCTCGTCCTCGGTCAGGTCCTTGACCTTGGTGTTCGGGTCGACCTTCGCCTCGGCGAGGATCTCCTGCGCGGTCGAGCGACCGATGCCGAAGAGGTAGGTCAGGCCGATTTCGGTCCGCTTGTCGACCGGGATGTTGACTCCCGAGATGCGCGCCATCTAGCCCTGCCTCTGCTTGTGGCGCGGGTTCTGGCAGATGACAAGGACCGCCCCGTTGCGGCGGATCACCTTGCACTTTTCGCACATCGGCTTTACGGAAGCTCGGACCTTCATCGCTCCGGTATTCGTCTCGACTACAGGACTCCCGCACCGTCCCATGAATCGGACAGGCAGGCACAAACGGCCCTCAGGGCCGACCGGGAAAGATAGCAGGGGACGCGTTTCGAGACCGCCTGGGTGGGGCAGGTGGCGCACCCACCTGCCCTGCGGCGCCCCGAAGCGCTTTGCGGGAGCTGGGAAACGACGAACCTCAGTCTGGGATACGGGCGCCCAACTCGAGCCGGACCGGCCGATCCGGGGCCGCAAGCGTCGCCCGGGAGATCGCGATCAGCGCTTCGGCATCCAGTTCATAGCGCTCCGCTGCAGTCCGAAGGGGCTTCTCGAAATCATGCTTTCGAGTGCCGATCACATCCACCAGCGCCGGGCGGCCGTCACAAAAGCCAACGATCACCGCGCCGTTTTCCACCTCGTCGCTGCCCCCGGAAAGGTGATCGACATCCTCCAGGGTGATCTGAATCGTGTCAGCACGGCTCTCGTAGTCGGCTTTGAGCATCTCGCTGATCGACTGTAGACAATGACCTTCGCTACGTCAAGGGAAATCTTCCGTCCCGCCGTGGATGGAGCCCAGGCTCCATTTCAGACGAGTCGAAGTTCGGCGACGACTCACGTGTGCTGCTGTCGAGCGCCGACCAAGTGATGCAAGACGCAGGGAGCCCGAATAGCAGCGCTATTCGGCGACTGAGGACGAAGCAGCGCGCAGCGTCCGCCGCCGCCAGACGCGTGCGATGAGGCGTTCGGCGGACCTTTCACTCGTCCTCGTGCCAGGGGGTGAGGATGCGCGGGCCGTCTGCTGTGACGGCGATCGTGAACTCGAAGTGGGCTGCCAGGGAGCCGTCTTCGGAGTAGACGGCCCAGCCGTCGTCGCCCATCTTGACCAGCGGGCCGCCGGCGTTGACCATCGGCTCGATCGCCAGCACCGTGCCCTCCTCGAGCGCCGGGCCCTTGCCCGGCTCGCCGAAGTTCGGCACCTGCGGGTCCTCGTGCATGTCGCGGCCGATCCCGTGGCCGACCAGGGTGCGGATTATCGAGAGGCCCTCGATCTCGACCGCCTTCTGGATCGCCGCCGAGACGTCGCCGAGGTGGTTGCCCGGCCGCATCTGCTCGGCGCCGGCGAAGAGCGCCGCCTTGGTCACGTCGAGCAGGTTGCGCGCCTCGGGCGAGATCGAGCCGATCGGCACGGTGATCGCGGCGTCGGCGACCCAGCCGTCCTTGACCACGCCGACGTCGATCGAGAGCACGTCGCCGCGCTTCAGCTCGTACGGGCTGGGGATGCCGTGCACGACCATCGAGTTGGGCGAGGCGCAGATCGAGCCGGGAAAGCCACGGTAGCCCTTGAAGGCCGGCTCCGCCCCCTGCGAGCGGATGAACTTCTCCGCCGCCGCGTCGAGCTCCTTCGTCGTCGCCCCGGGGCGCGCCTTCGCGGCCAGCATGCGCAGGCAGCGGACGAGGATCCGGCCGGAGGCCGCCATCTTGTCGACCTGCTCGGGAGTCTTGCGGATGATCATCCGGTACACGCTAGCCGCCCAGCCGAAGCGGCCTAGACCGTCTCGTCGGCTTCGAGTTTGAGCGTCGACAGCGTGCGGCGCAGCTCATCGGCGACGGCATCCGGAGCGGCGGCGCCGTCGATCCGCCGCAGCAGGCTCTGGTGGTCGTAGAACTCGATCAGCGGCTCGGTCTTCTCGTGATAGGTCGAGAGCCGATGGGCGATCACCTCGGGCTTGTCGTCGTCGCGGACGATCAGCTCGCTGCCGTCGACGTCGCAGACGCCGTCCTGCTCGGGCGGGTTGAACTCGACGTGGAAGACGTGGCCGTTCTCGGCGCAGGTGCGACGCCCGCCGAGCCGCCGCATCACCTCCTCGTCGCTCGCGTCGATCAGCAGCACCGCTGTCAGCCCGCGGCCGAGCTCGGCCAGCTTCGCCGCCAGCGCCTCCGCCTGCGGGACGGTGCGCGGGAAGCCGTCGAGGATGAAGCCGTCGGCCGCCTCGGCGGAGTCGATCCGCTCGGCGATCGCGCCGACGATCACCTCGTCGGGCACGAGGTCGCCGCGGTCCATGTACTCCTTCGCCGCCCTGCCCAGCTCGGTTTCGTCGCGCACGGCCGCCCTGAGTATGTCCCCAGTGGCCCAGTAGGGCAGCTGCAGATCTTCCTGCAGGCGCTCGCCCTGCGTGCCCTTGCCCGAGCCGGGCGGGCCGAGAAGTACGAGATTGAGCTCTATTTGAGGAAGCCCTCGTAGTTGCGCATCATCAGCTGAGCCTCTAGCTGCTTCACGGTATCCAAAGCCACGCCGATCACGATCAGGATCGAGGTGCCGCCGAAGAAGAAGTTGGCCGACGTCTGGCTGATCAGGATCGTCGGCAGCGCCGCCACCGCGCCGAGATAGAGGGCGCCGGGGAAGGTGAGGCGAGAGAGGATGCGGTCGAGGTACTCCGCGGTCGGCCTGCCGGGACGCACGCCCGGGATGAAGCCGCCGTATTTCTTCAGGTTGTCGGCCTGGTCGACCGGATTGAAGGTGACCGCCGTGTAGAAGTAGGTGAAGACGATGATGAAGAACACCTCGCCGACCACGTAGGCCCAGCCGCTGGGGCTGAAGAAGGCGGCGAAGTCGAGCGCCGCGGGGGTGTTGAGAAGCTGCCCGATCGTCGGCGGGAAGGCCATGATCGAGGCGGCGAAGATGACCGGGATGACGCCGGCCATGTTGACCCGCAGCGGCAGGTAGGTCGAGCCGCCGGAGGTCATTTTGCGGCCGACCATCCGTTTCGCGTACTGGACCGGGATGCGCCGCTGGCCCTCCTGGACGAAGACGATCGCGACGATCACCGCCAGCGCGATGAAGGGCATCATCACGACGAAGACCTGGTCGGGGTTGGTCCACCAGGCCTGGATGCCGTTGGGGATGCCCGGAGACGATCGAGGCGAAGATCATCAGCGAGATCCCGTTGCCGACGCCGCGCTGGGTGATCAGCTCGCCCAGCCACATCAGCAGCGTGCAGCCCGCCGTCAGGCAGATCACGATCAGGAGGATTTTCGGCCCGCCGAGTCGAGCCGAGGAAGTTGTTGCCGCTTTCGCTGCCGAAGGATTGGAACAGGAAGACGTAGCCGAAGGACTGGGCGAAGGCCAGGCCGACGGTCAGGTAGCGCGTGTACTGGGTGATCTTCTGCTGCCCGACCTCGCCCTCTTTCTGCAGTTTCTCCAGCGAGGGCACGACCACCGTCAGCAGCTGCAGGATGATCGAGGCGGTGATGTAGGGCATGATCCCCAGCGCGAACAGCGAGAGCCGCGAGAGCCCGCCGCCGGAGAAGAGGTTGAGGAAGCCGAGGATGTTGCTGCCGGCGAAGTTTTCCGAGAGTTCCTTGACCGCGTTGACGTCGACCCCGGGCGCCGGGATGTAGGCGCCGAGCCGGTACAGCAAGAGCATCGCCGCGGTGAACGCGAGCTTCTTGCGAATCTCCGCGACGGCGAAAGCGTTCGCAATAGTCCTGAGCATTACGGCTCCAGAGTGTGACAGGAACCGCCGGCCGCCTCGATCTTCTCCCTGGCGGCCGCGCTGAAGGCGTGCGCGTGGACATCGAGCTTCTTCGAGATCTCGCCGCGGGCGAGGATCTTGACCGGGTCCGAGCGCTTCGCCAGCCCCTTCTCCTTCAGCGCCGCGGGGTTGACCTCGGCGCCCGCGTCGAAGCGCTCCTCGAGGTCGGCGACGTTGACCGGCTGGGTCGAGGTGCGGAAGTTCTCGAACGGCATCGACTGCTTTTTGTGCGGCCCGCGAAGCTTTCGCATCCGCATGTGGATCGGGTTCTGCCCGCCCTCGCGGGCGGCGTTCTGCTTCGAGCCGGAGCGCGAGCCATAGCCCTTCTGCCCCCGGCCGGAGGTCTTCCCCAGGCCCGACCCCTCGCCGCGCCCCAGCCGCTTGCGCGGCCGCCGCGACCCGGGCTTCGGCTTCAGGTTGTGCAGCCCGATCTCCTCACAACGAGATTTCTCAGCCACCGTCGACCTCCACGAGGTGAGAGACAACCGTCAGCTGCCCCTGCAACTGCGGCGAATCCTTCTTCTCGCTCGAGCTGCCGATCTTCCCCAGCCCAAGCGCATACAACGTCGCTTTCTGACTGGGATTGGACCCGTTCGAAGACTTGATCTGCTTGATGATCACGAGTGCTCCTCAGCTTTCCCCTCGGCCGGGGCGCTCGCCTCAGCGGCCGGGCCCTCCGCCTCCCCAGCCTTCTCACCCGCGGGTGGCGTGGGTGAGGGGGGGTCCGCGGCGAAAGCGGCGTCCGTTCCTCGCCCCTCAGACTGAGCAGGCCCACTCTCCGACTCCCCAGGCGAGGAACCCAGCGCAGCCGTGGGCCCCCCCTCGCCCACGACAGGACCCGCGGGCTGAGCGGTCTGTCCCTCGGTCGTCCCTGCAGTTGCAGCACCGTTCGACTTCTGCACCCCAAGCACCTGAGCCACGGTCAGCCCACGCAGCTCAGCAACCTCCTCGGGCCGCCGCAACCGAACCAAGCCGTCCATCGTCGCCTTGACGAGGTTGATCGGGTTCTGCGTCCCGATGCTCTTGGTCAGCACGTCGCGCACCCCGCCGAGCTCGAGCACCGCCCGCACCCCGCCGCCGGCGATCACGCCGGTACCGGGGCTGGCCGGCCGCAGCACGACGTGGCCGGCGCCGTAGCGCCCGACGATCTTGTGGGTCAGGGTCTGGCCGTATTTGGGCACCCGGATCAGCGTCTTGCGCGCGTTCTCGACCGCCTTCTGGATCGCCAGCGGCACCTCGCGCGCCTTGCCGTAGCCGATCCCGACGACGCCCTCTTCGTCGCCGACGGCGACCAGCGCGGTGAAGGAGAAGCGGCGGCCGCCCTTGACCACCTTGGCGACGCGGTTGATCTCGATCACCCGCTCCTGCAGATCCAGCCCCGCGGGGAGACCGTCTCGACGTTCGTCATGTCCATGCCCTTCATCGGACGGTGAAAGGTAGCGGACGGGCGTGAAAACCAAGCAGGTCGGTGGACGCAGGGAGCGAAGTGAGGGGAGCGCACTTTCTCGTGCGTGACCCGATCCGACCGACCGAGGACGCCGAGATGCGCCGGTTTGCAGCGTCCGCCATCAGAACTTCAGCCCCTTCTCCCTGGCGCCTTCGGCTAGGGCCTTGACGCGGCCGTGGAACTTGTAGCCGCCGCGGTCGAAGACGCAGGACTCGACGCCCGCTTTCTTCGCCCGCTCGGCGAGCAGCTCCCCCGCCCGCTTGGCCTGCGCTTCGGCGGAGAGCTTGCGCAGCTCCGGCTCGGTCCAGTTGACCGCGGCGAGCGTGTGGCCGGAGGCGTCGTCGACCAGCTGGGCGAAGACGCCGCGGTTGGAGCGGTAGACGGAGAGCCGCGGGCGCTCGGCGCTGCCGACGATGCGGGCGCGCACCCGGCGGCGGCGGCGCAGGCGCTGCTGGCGCTTGGTCATCACGGTCATCGCTAGGCCCTCTTCCCGACCTTGCGCGCGACGTGCTCGTCGCGGTAGCGGATCCCCTTGCCCTTGTAGGGCTCGGGCGGGCGGCGCTTGCGGATGTCGGCCGCGACCTGGCCGACCAGCTGCTTGTCGATCCCGCGCACGATGACCTCGGTCGGCTGCGGGACCTCGAACTCGATCCCCTCGGGCGGCTCGACCGAGACCGGGTGCGAGTAGCCGAGCGCCAGCTCGAGGCTCCTGCCTTTGAGCGCCGCGCGGTAGCCGACGCCCTGGATCTCCAGCCGCTTCTCGAAGCCGTCGACCACGCCCTCGACCATGTTCGCGATCAGGCTGCGGGTCAGCCCGTGCAGGGCCCGGTGCTCGCCGCGATCGGTCGGTCGGCTGACGGTGACCGTGCCGTTCTCCTGCTCGACCTTCATGTCGGTGTCGAGCGCCTGCTGCAGCTCGCCCTTCGGACCCTTGACGGCGACCCGCCCAGGGGCGACCTCGACCGTCACGGCCTCGGGCACTGCGATCGGTTTTCTGCCGATGCGACTCACGCTCTCACCATACGTAGGCGACTACCTCGCCGCCGACGCCTCTCTGCTTCGCCTCGTGGCCGGTCATCACGCCGACCGAGGTGCTGATGATCGCGGTCCCGGTGCCGCCGTCGACCCGCGGCACTTCGGTGTGGTCGACGTAGCGCCGCCGCCCCGGCCGCGAGATCCGCTCCAGGCCGGCGATCACCGGCAGGCGGTCCTCGGTGTACTTGAGCCGGATGTCGATCGCCTCGCCGACCGCGGCCGGCTTGCGCGCGAAGTCGACGATGTAGCCCTGCTCCTTGAGGATCCGGCTCATCTCCTCCTTCAGCCGCGAGGCGGGGATCTGCACGTCGTCGTGGCCGGAGCCGAGCGCGTTGCGGATCCGGGTCAGGTAATCGGATATCGGGTCGTTCAGCATGTTCTCGGTCCTGTCTCGGCTACCAGCTCGACTTGGTCATTCCGGGGATGTACCCCTCGTGGGCGGCCTCGCGCAGGCAGATCCGGCAGAGGCCGAACTTGCGGAAGTAGCCCCGCGGGCGCCCACAGCGCCGGCAGCGGTGATACTCGCGCGACTTGAACTTGGCCTTGCGGCCCTGCTTCACCTTCATCGAAGTCTTAGCCATCTCAGCTCTCCTCCTTGGAGTTCTCGGAGTCCTTTGCTTCGCGTCTCCCGCAGGGGCCTCCTCGCCCTCCGCATCGCCCTCGCCCTCGTCGCTCTCGGGCTCCGGCGTCGCGTATGCCTCCGGGTTCTCCTCTTTCAGCTGCTCCAGCGCGGCCTGCTCGGCCTCGGCCCGCTGGCGGGCCTCCTCCTTGCGCTGCTCCTCCTCGGCTGCGGCCTGCGCCGCGGCTTCCGCTTCGCCGGCGGCGCCGGGACGGCCCTCTTTGGCGAACGGCATGCCCAGCCCGAGCAGCAGCTCGAACGCCTCGGCGTCGCTCTGGGCGGAGGTCGCGATCGTCACGTCGAGCCCGCGCACCTCGTCGATCGAGTCGTAGTCGATCTCCGGGAAGATCAGCTGCTCCTTGACGCCCATCGAGTAGTTGCCGCGGCCGTCGAAGGAGCGCGGGTTGAGCCCGCGGAAGTCGCGGATGCGCGGCACGGCGATCGAGGTCAGGCGGTCGAGGAACTCCCACATGCGCGCCCGGCGCAGGGTCACCGAGAGGCCGACGGGCATGCCCTCGCGCACCTTGAAGGAAGCGATCGACTTGCGCGCCCGGCGCACGTTCGGCTGCTGGCCGGCGATCGTCGCCAGCTGCTCCTGCGCGGCTTCGAACATCTTCGTGTTCTGCTTCGCCTCGCCGAGGCCCATGTTGAGCACGATCTTCTGCAGGCGCGGGACCTGCATCGCGCTCGTGTAGCCGAATTTCTGCGTCAGCGCAGGCACGACGTCCTGCTCGTAGCGCTCGCGCAGGCGCGGCGGCGGGGCGGCCTGGGACTGAGGCGTGGTCGCTGCCTCCATCAGTGGCACCTCCCGTAAATTCGGTCCGTTTCTGACGAGTGGCTGGGCGTGGCTGGCAAGACCAGTGGGCGAAGGCGATGCAGCGCATCGTCGAGTCCACTGGACGCCGTCAGGCGCGTCCAGACGCCGTCAGAACGGAGCGTATTTTCGTGAGTTGCCACTAGATGCTCACCCCGCTTCGCTTCGCGTAGCGCTCGCGCTTGCCGCCCTCGTCGCGGCGCACGCCGATCCGCGTCGGCTTGTTGTCTTTGGGGTCGAGCAGCATCACGTTGGAGACGTGGATCGGCCCCTCCTTCTCGACGATGCCGCCCATCTGCTGGCTCGCTTTCTGCACGTCCTGCACCGGCCGCGGTTTTTCGTGCCGCTTGACCATGTTGAGCCCCTCGACGTAGACGAAGCTGCGCTTCGGGTCGGTGCGGATGACCCGGCCGGTCTTGCCCGAGTCCTTGCCGCCGATCAGCTTGACCGTGTCGTCGGTGCGGATCTTCATCGCCTTGCCCATCGCTACAGCACCTCCGGCGCGAGCGAGACGATTTTCATGAAGTTGCGCTCGCGCAGCTCGCGGGCCACCGGCCCGAAGATGCGGGTGCCGCGCGGGTTGTTGGAAGCCGGGTCGATCAGCACGGCGGCGTTTTCGTCGAAGGAGATGTAGGTGCCGTCGGAGCGGCCGAGCTGCTTCTTTGTTCGCACGACCACCGCCTGCACGACCTCGCCCTTGCGCACGCCGCCCTGCGGGCTGGCCTGTTTGACCGTCGCCGTGATCACGTCGCCGACGCCGGCATAGCGGCGGTGCGAGCCGCCTTTCACGCGGATGCAGAGGATCTCCCGGGCGCCCGAGTTGTCCGCGACTTTGAGTCTCGACTCCTGCTGGATCATCGCCCTCGCCTACTTCGCCTTCTCCAGGACCTCGACCAGGCGCCAGCGCTTCGTCTTCGACAGCGGCCGCGTCTCGACCACCCGCACGGTGTCGCCCTCGCCGGCCTCGTTGCGCTCATCGTGCGCGTGCAGCGTCCGCGAGCGGCGGATCACCTTCTCGTAGGTCGGGATGGCGGCGCACGATGTCGACCCGCACGGTGATCGATTTCTGCCCCTTGTCGGAGACGACGACCCCCTGCCGCACCTTGGCCGCGTTGGAGTCCTTCTCGGCAACCGGAGTCCCGGTTCCCTGCGTCCGCTCTTTCTTCGCCTCGGCCCGTTCCTTGCGCCGTTCCTCAGCCTTCCGCTTGCGCAAGGCCTCGCGCTCGGCAATCCGCTCCTCGACAGACCGCTGCGGCTTCGCCTCATGCGGACGGCGAGATTCGCTCAGCCGGCGCCGCTCCTTCCAAGGGAGATCATCCTCAGGATTGGGCTCCTGCTCGGCGGCAGGCTGCTCGGCCGGGGTCTCCTCAGCCTCGGGAGCAGGGGTCTCCTCGACCGTCTCCTCCTGGGGGGTCTCCTCGGTCGTCTCGTCTTTTTTCGTCTCGTCCTCAGCCATCATTTCCTCAGCTCTCGCTCGACGTCGATCCCCCGCTCCTTCGCCACCGTCAGCAGCCGCGCCACGTCGCGCTTGGCCTGCCCGAGCCGTGACGTGTTCTCCAGCTCGCCGGTCGCGTGCCGGAAGCGCAGGTTGAACGACTCCTGCTTGGCGTCGATCAACTTCGCCACCAGCTCGTCGTCTTTCAGGTTGTGCGTCTCGGCGGCCTTCATCAGCTCTCGGCCCCCTCGCGGTGGACGAACTTGGTCCGCACCGGAAGCTTGTGGCCGGCGAGGCGCAGCGCCTCGCGCGCCAGCTCCTCGGGCACGCCGGCGAGCTCGAACATCACCTTGCCGGGCTTGACCACCGCGACCCAGCCCTCCGGGTTGCCCTTGCCCGAGCCCATCCGCGTCTCGGCGGGCTTCTTCGTGTAGGGCTTGTCGGGGAAGATGTTGATCCAGACCTTGCCGCCGCGTTTGATCTTGCGGGTCATCGCCACGCGGGCGGCCTCGATCTGGCGGTTGGTGATCCAGCCGCGGTCGATCGCCTTCAGCCCGTACTCGCCGAAGGCGACGTGGCTGCCGCCCTTGGTGTAGCCGCGCATCCGGCCGCGCATCTGTTTGCGGTGCTTGACCCGCTTCGGCATCAGCATCGCTAGCGACCCCCTCGATCCCTGCCGCCGCCGCTTCGGTCGCCGGGCCGGTTGCCGCGGCCGCGGCCTCCGCCGCCACCGCCCTGCGGCTCGCCGTCGGGCGAGACCTGGTCGGAGCGGAAGCCCTCGGGCATCACCTCGCCCTTGTTGATCCAGCATTTGACGCCGATCCGCCCGGCGGTCGTGCGCGCCTCGTAGAAGCCGTAGTCGATGTTGGCGCGCAGCGTGTGCAGCGGCACGCGGCCGTCGGAGTAGCTTTCGGTCCGCGCCATCTCCGAGCCGCCGAGCCGGCCGGACACCTGCAGCTTCACGCCCTTGGCGCCGGAGCGCATCGCCGAGGTCAGGGCGCGTTTCATCGCCCGCCGGAAGGCGACCCGGTTCTGCAGCTGCTCGGCGATCGACTGGGCGACCAGTTTGGCGTCGAGCTCGGGGCGCTTCACCTCGCGGATGTTGACTTTCACCGGGCTGCCGGTGAGCTTGTGCAGCTCCTTGCGCAGGGCGTCGACTTCGCTGCCCGATTTGCCGATCACGATGCCGGGACGGGCCGTGTGGATGTCGACCGAGACCTCGCCGCGGCGCTCGATCGTGATGTCGGAGAGGCCGGCGTGGGCGAGTTTGCCTTCGATGTGGCTGCGGATCGCCAGGTCCTCCTCGAGCAGGTCGGCGAAGCCCTTCTCGTCGAACCAGTTCGATTTCCAGTCCTGGATGTAGCCGACGCGGAAGCCGGTGGGGTGGATCTTCTGTCCCATTACAGGTCCCCTTCCGGGCTCAGGGCCACGGCGATGTGGCTGGTTCGCTTGTTGATCGGGGTCGCCCGGCCGAGCGCCCGCGGCCGGTAGCGGCGCAGCGTCGGCCCTTCGTCGACGGTGATCTCGGCGACGCGCATCTCGTCGGCGACGAGGTCGTGGTTGTTCTCCGCGTTGGCGGCGGCGGACTCGATCAGCTTGCCGATGTCGCGCGCGGCGCCGCGCGGCGAGAACTGCAGCAGGGCGCGCGCCCGGTCGATCTGCAGGCCGCGCACCTGGTCGGCGACGAGGCGGGCCTTGCGCGGTGCGATCCGCACGTAGCGCGAGCTGGCGCGGACGACGAGCGGCGCGGGCTTCGGCTTGGGCGCCTCTTTCTTCTTCGCCGGCTCCTTCTTGGCAGCCGGTTTTTTGGCGCCCTCTTTTTTCGGCGCGGCTTTTTTGGCAGGTTTTTTCGACCCTGCTTTTTTCGCAGGCGTTTTGTCGGCAGTTTTTTTAGAAGCTGCTTTTTTCGTTTTTTTGATGCTGGTGTCTTTTTTCTCGTCGGCCATCGCTATTCGCCCTTGCCGGTGCCGGAGTGGGCGCGGAAGGTCCGCGTCGGCGCGAACTCGCCGAGCTTGTGCCCGACCATCGACTCCGAGATGAAGACCGGCACGTGTTTCTTGCCGTCGTGGACGGCGATCGTGTGGCCGACCATCTCGGGGAAGACCGTCGAGGTCCGCGACCAGGTTTTGACCATCTGCTTCTGGCCGGAGTCGTTCATCGCCGAGATCCGCTTCATCAGCGCCGCTTCCACCCACGGTCCCTTTTTCGTCGAGCGTCCCATCTACCTACCTCTTCTTCTTGCCGCGCTTGCGGCCGCGCACGATGTAGCGGTCGGACTGCTTGCCCTTCTTGCGGGTGCGGTAGCCGAGCGTCGGCTTGCCCCACGGCGTCACCGGGTGGCCGCCCGGCGTGTGGTGGGCCTCGCCGCCGCCGTGCGGGTGGTCGACCGGGTTCATCGCCACGCCGCGCGTCTGCGGCCGCTTGCCCTTGTGCCGGTTGCGCCCGGCCTTGCCGACCTTGACGTTCTGGTGCTCGGCGTTGGAGAGCTGGCCGACGGTGGCGCGGCACTCGGCGCGCACCATGCGCATCTCCGAGGACGGCAGGCGCAGGGTGACCATCTCGCCCTCCTTGGCGACGAGCTGGATCGCGGTCCCCGCAGCGCGGCCCATCTTGCCGCCCTGGCCGGCGGTCAGCTCGACGTTGTGGACGATCGTGCCGGTCGGCATCTCGCCCAGCGCCATCGAGTGGCCCGGTTTGACGTCGGCGCCCTCGCCGGACTGCACCGTGTCGCCCTGCTTCAGGTTCGCCGGGGCGAGGATGTAGCTCTTCTCGCCGTCGGCGTAGTGGATCAGCGCGATGTAGCAGCTGCGGTTGGGGTCGTACTCGATGCCGGCGACCTTCGCCGGCACGCCGTCCTTGCGCCGCTTGAAGTCGATCTTGCGGTAGCGCCGCTTGGCGCCGCCGCCGCGGTGGCGGGCGGTGACGCGGCCGTTGGCGTTGCGCCCGCCGCTCTTGCGCAGGCCCTCGGTCAGCTTGCGCTCCGGCTCGCTCGCGGTCAGCTGCTCGCGCAGCGGGTAGGTGGCGAAGCGGCGCCCGGGGCTCGTCGGTTTGGTTTTGCGGTTCGGCATCTCTCTCTTCCCTAGGCGGTCTCGGCGCCTTCGAACAGCTCGATCCGTTCGCCCGGCATCAGCTGGACGATCGCCTTCTTCCAGGCGCGCGTGCGCCCTTTGCCGAGGCCGCGCCGCTTCGGCTTCGCCCGCACCTTCGAGGTCCGCACCTCGGCGACGGCGACGGAGAAGACCTCTTCGACCGCGCGCGCGATCTGCGTCTTGTGGGCGCGGTCGTCGACGCGGAACGTGTACTTGCCTTCGGCGATCAGCGCGTAGCTCTTCTCCGAGACGACCGGGCGGATGAGGACGTTGCGCGCGTCCATCAGGACAGCCTCCCCTTCAGCGTCTCGAGCGCCTTCTCGGAGAGGACGAGCGAGGCGGCGCCGATCACGTCGGCGACGCCGGCCGCGCCGACCTCGACCACGCTCACCCGGGCGATGTTGCGGAAGCTCTTCAGCGCGCCCGTCTCCTCGCCGTCGATGACGACCAGGGTCGGCCGCTTGGCGCCCCATTTGTCGAGCGCCGCGGCGGCGTCCTTGGTCGAGGGCGTCTCGAAGGCGGCGGCGTCGAGCACCGCGACGCTGCCGCGCTCGGCATGGACCGAGAGGGCCGCGCGCATCGCCTTGCGGCGCGCCTTGCGATTGACCTTGACCGTGTAGTGGCGCGGCTTGGGGCCGAAGGCGACGCCGCCGCCGAAGCGGTTGGGCACGCCGAGCGCGCCGGCGCGGGCGCGGCCGGTGCCCTTCTGCCGCCAGGCCTTGGCGGTGGTGAACGCGACCTCGCCGCGGGTCAGCGTCGAGGCGGTGCCGCGGCGGCGCGAGGCGAGGTCGGCGCGCGCCGTCTCATGGACCAGCGAGTGGTGGAAGGGCTCGGCGAAGAGCTCCTTCGGCAGGTCGGCTTTCGTCGTCTTTCCCAGCACGGTCGCTTTGCGCTAGCCATCGGTCCTCACCTCGATCAGCGAGTTGCGCGAGCCGGGGACGGAGCCCTTGAGCAGCAGCAGGTTGCGCTCGGCGTCGACCTCGGCGACTTCGAGGCCGCGCTGGGTCCTGCGCTTGTTGCCCATCTGGCCGGGCATCCGCTGGCCTTTGAAGACGCGGCCGGGGAAGGCGCTGGCGCCGATCGAGCCCGGCGCGCGGACGTTGTGCGAGCCGTGGGTGACCGGGCCGCGAGCGAAGTTGTGGCGCTTGATCCCGCCCTGGAAGCCCTTGCCGATCGAGGTGCCGGCGACCTTCACCTTCTGACCCGGCCTCGAAGGAGGCGACGGTGACGTCGTCGCCGACCTTGGGGCCCTCGCCCTCCGCCGCGCCGAGGTCCTCGTCGCGGAACTCGGCCAGGTGGCGCAGCGGCGGCGCGCCGGCCTTCTTCAGGTGGCCGAGCTCGGGCTTGCTCAGCTTGCCCTCCTTGACCTCTTCGAAAGCGAGCTGCACGGCGGCATAGCCGTCGCGCTCGGCCTCGCGGACCGCGGTCACCTTGCAGGGGCCGGCCTCGATCACGGTCACCGGCACGACCTCGCCGTCCTCGCGGAAGACCTGCGTCATGCCGAGCTTCTTGCCGAGGATCGCCGCCATACCAGTTCCTAGAGGCGGATCTCGATGTCGACGCCGGCCGGCAGCGAGTCGAGCCGCTGCAGCGAGTCGACGGTTTTCGGCGACGGCTGGAGGATGTCGATCAACCGCTTGTGGGTGCGGATCTCGAAGTGCTCGCGCGAGTCCTTGTCCTTGAACGGGGACTTGATCACGCAGTAGACGTTTTTCTCGGTCGGCAGCGGCACCGGGCCGGAGACGCTGGCGCCGGTGCGCTCCGCGGTCTCGACGATCTCGCGGGCAGCCCGATCTATGGCGTCGTGGTCGTACGCCTTCAGTCGGATTCGGATTTTCTGTGCCGCAATCGTCGCCACGGTTGTTCCTCTTCGTTTTTCTCCCAACGCGGTCCTTACCGCGTCGAAAGGGCGCCGCCCCCTGGTGGTGGGGCGCCGCCCCTGGTCGTATGTCTTTTCAGTTTTCTCGCCGCCGTGGCGGCGAGGGGCGGGCTGGCGCCCACCCCCATGCTCGCTGCTACTCGATGACGTCCGCGACGACCCCGGAGCCGACCGTCCGGCCACCCTCGCGGATGGCGAAGCGCAGGCCCGGGTCCATCGCGATCGGCTGGATCAGCTCGATCGTCATCTCGACGTTGTCGCCCGGCATCACCATCTCCGTCCCCTCGGGGAGGTTGGCGATCCCGGTCACGTCGGTCGTGCGGAAGTAGAACTGAGGCCGGTAGCCGGAGAAGAACGGCGTGTGACGGCCGCCCTCCTCCTTCTTCAGGCAGTAGACCTCGGCTTTGAACTTGGTGTGCGGGGTGATCGACCCGGGCTTGCAGAGCACCTGCCCGCGCTCGATCTCCTCGCGCTTGGTGCCGCGCAGCAGGGCGCCGATGTTGTCGCCGGCCTGACCCTGGTCGAGCAGCTTGCGGAACATCTCGACCCCGGTGACGTGGTCGTCGTCGTGTCGGTGATGCCGACGATCTCGACCTCGTCGCCGGTGTTGACGATCCCCTGCTCGACGCGTCCGGTGGCGACGGTGCCGCGGCCGGTGATCGAGAAGATGTCCTCGATCGGCATCAGGAAGGGCTTGTCGAGCTCGCGCACCGGCTCCGGGATGTAGGAGTCGAGCGCTTCGGCCAGTTCGTAGATCGCCTTCTGGGCGTCTTCGTCGCCCTCCAGCGCCTTCAGCGCCGAGCCCTTGACGATCGGCGTGTCGTCGCCGGGGAAGTCGTACTCGTCGAGCAGTTCCTTGACCTCCTCCTCGACCAGCTCGATCAGTTCCTCGTCGTCGACCTGGTCGACCTTGTTGAGGAAGACGACCACGTGCGGGACGTTGACCTGGCGGGCGAGCAGGATGTGCTCGCGGGTCTGCGGCATCACGCCGTCAGCCGCGGAGACGACGAGGATCGCGCCGTCCATCTGCGCGGCGCCGGTGATCATGTTCTTGACGTAGTCGGCGTGGCCGGGGCAGTCGACGTGGGCGTAGTGACGGTTCTCCGTCTCGTACTCGACGTGGGAGGTCGCGATCGTGATCCCGCGCTCCTTCTCCTCCGGGGCGTTGTCGATCTCAGCGAAGCTCTTCGCTTCGGTGTCGCCTTTGCCGGAGAGCGTGGTGGTGATCGCGGCCGTCAGCGTCGTCTTGCCGTGGTCGATGTGACCGATGGTGCCGACGTTCACGTGCGGCTTGTCGCGCTCGAACTTCTCCTTTGACATCTGCTCTCCGCTCTACCTTTCTAAGTTGGTATTTGTCTCTGCTGTGTCTGCGGGCGAACCTGGGAAATATAGCCAGATTCCCCCGCCTCCTTCCTACGAGCTGGCTCCGACCGGCTCGCCGGAGCGGTGCTCGACGATCTCCTCGGCGATGCTCGAGGGGACCTCTTCGTAACGCTCGAACTGCATCGTGTAGGTGGCGCGGCCCTGGGTCGAGGATCGCAGATCGGTGGCGTAGCCGAACATCTCGCCGAGCGGCACGAAGGCCTGGACGGCGAGCGCGTTGCCCCGCTGCTCCTGGCCCTGGACTTTGCCGCGGCGGCGCGAGAGGTCGCCGATCACGTCGCCGAGGAACTCCTCGGGGGTGACCACCTCGACCGCCATCACCGGCTCCAGCAGGACCGGGTTGGCCCTGCGGGCGGCGTCCTGGACGGCCATCGAGCCGGCGATTTTGAAGGCCATCTCCGAGGAGTCGACGTCGTGCGAGGAGCCGTCGATCAGTTCGACCTTGACGTCGACCATCGGGTAGCCGGCCTTGATCCCGTTCTCGAGCGCCTCGCGCATGCCCTGTTCGGCCGGGCCGATGAATTCGCCGGGGATCGCGCCGCCCTTGATCTTGTTCTCGAAGACGAAGCCCTCGCCCGGGGCCGGCTCGGCGTTGATCACGACGTGGCCGAACTGGCCGCGGCCGCCGGTCTGGCGGACGAAGCGCGCCTCGACCTTCTTCGCCTCCTTGCGGATCGTCTCGCGGTAGGCGACCTGGGGCTTGCCGACGTTGGCGTCGACTTTGAACTCGCGCAGCATCCGGTCGACGATCACCTCAAGGTGCAGCTCGCCCATCCCGTGGATCAACGTCTGCCCGGTTTCCTCGTCGGATTCGATCCTGAAGGTCGGGTCCTCCTCGCCGAGCCGCTGCAGCGCCGTGCCCATCTTCTCCTGGTCGGATTTCGTCTTCGGCTCGATCGCGACCGCGATCACCGTCTCGGGGAACTCGATGCTCTCCAGCGCGATCGGCGCGTCGGGGGCGGCCAGCGTGTCGCCGGTGCCGGTTTCCTTGAGGCCGACGCCGGCGCAGATGTCGCCCGCGTAGAACTCCTCGATCTCCTCGCGACTGTTCGCGTGCATCATCAGCAGGCGGCCGATCCGCTCGGTCTTGCCCGTTTTCACGTTGAGCACACGGCCGCCTTCCTCGAGCTTGCCCGAGTAGACGCGGAAGTAGGTCAGCTTGCCGACGTAGGGATCGGTCATCATCTTGAAGGCGAGCGCGGCGAAGGGCCCGCTGTCGTCGGCGGGGCGCTTGGCCTCCGTCGGCTCGTCCTCGCCCTTGCCGGCCGGCACCGTGCCGGCGACCGGCGGGACCTCGAGCGGCGAGGGCAGCAGCTCGACGACCGCGTCGAGCAGCGGCTGCACGCCCTTGTTCTTGAAGGAGGAGCCGCAGAGGACCGGGGTCACCTTGGTGTCGAGGCAGGCGCGGTGAAGGGACTTCGCGATCCGTCTCGTCGGGGATCTCCTCCTCGGCGAGGTAGGCCTCCATCAGCTCTTCGTCGTATTCGGCGCAGGCCTCGATCAGCTGGGTGCGGTATTCCTCGGCCTGGTCGGCGAGGTCGGCGGGGATCTCCTCGGTGTCGAACTCGGTTCCGAGCTCGTCCTTCCAGACCAGTGCCTTCATCTCGATCAGATCGACGACGCCGAGGAAGTCGGCCTCTACGCCGATCGGCAGCTGGATCGGCAGCGGGTTGGCGCCGAGACGGTCCTTCATCGTCTCGACCGCGTTGAAGAAGTCGGCGCCGGTGCGGTCCATCTTGTTGATGTAGGCGAAGCGCGGAACCTTGTACTTGTCGGCCTGGCGCCAGACCGTCTCCGACTGGGGCTCGACGCCGGCGACGGCGTCGAAGACGGCGATCGCGCCGTCGAGGACCCGCAGGCTGCGCTCGACCTCGACCGTGAAGTCGACGTGACCGGGCGTGTCGATGATGTTGATCCGGTGGCCCTTCCACTCGCAGGCGGTGGCGGCGGAGGTGATCGTGATCCCGCGCTCCTGCTCCTGCTCCATCCAGTCCATCACCGCGGCGCCCTCGTGGACCTCGCCGATTTTGTGGGTGCGGCCGGTGTAGTAGAGGATGCGCTCGGTCGTCGTCGTCTTGCCGGCGTCGATGTGCGCCATGATCCCGATGTTGCGGGTCTTCTCTAGGGGGAAGCTTCGTGGCATGGTCTGAAGGTGTGTGCTCTCTCGAATGGGTTATAGGTGAAACCGACGCAAAAAAAGGGCCCAAAGGGCCCGGCGAAGCGAACTGCGCAGAAACTGCCTGAGCGACGGGCGATGATAGCAGCGGCGCGGTGGAGTCGGGCCATCGACAGAGCGGCCAACCGAGGGCTGGAGCGAGCGTACCCGGTGCTGCTCCGCGCGTGGCGCTGGGCGCGGGCGCGCTGGCGGTGGCTCACGGCCTTGGCCGGCCCACGGCTGCGGCCCTGGGCGGCGCGGTTCTTCCGGGGCCTGGCCGCGGGCGAGCGGTGGGTGCGGCGGGCGAGCGCGGTGGTGGCGCGGGGCGCTCGCCGGGCCCGCGCCGAGGTCACCGCGCAGCGGGCGCTCGGCCTTGCGGTCGTCGTCGCCGGCGCCTGCCTCGTCGTCTCTCAGTTCCTCGACTACCGCGCGGTCGAGATCGGCCAGCCGGGCTACGCCGGGCTGCCGGACGTGGCGCGGCCGCCGACCGTCGCCGTGCGCAGCGCCGGCGAGGCCCACTCCTACCTGCTGCTCCCGCTCGGGCTCCTTGCCGTCGCGCTGGGGACCCTCATCGCCGTGCGGCGACGCCGGCGCCTGGGATTGGCGGTGGCCGGCCTCGGCCTGGTCGCGGTCGCCGTAATCCTCCTCGTCGACCTCCCCCGGGGCCTCGACGCCGGAGCCCAGACTTCGCGCTTCGCGGGGGCCCGAGCGGTGCTCGAAGACGGCTTCTACGTCGAGCTCGCGGCGGCGGCGGGGCTGGTCCTCGCCGGACTCCTCTACTATGCGCGGCCGTGCCGAATACGAACCAACTCGTCAGGAAGGGCCGCAAGCGCCCGAAGAAGAAGACCACGACGCCCGGGCTCAAGTCGGGGCAGGGTCGCAAGAAGCGCGTAGCCGCCCCGCAGCGACGCGGCGTCTGCACCCGAGTGGCGACGGTTACGCCGAAGAAGCCGAATTCGGCCCTGCGCAAGATCGCCCGTGTGCGGCTGACCAACGGCATGGAGGTCACCACCTACATCCCCGGCGAGGGACACAACCTGCAGGAGCACTCGGTGGTGCTAATCCGCGGCGGTCGCGTCAAGGACCTGCCGGGCGTCCGCTACAAGGTCGTCCGCGGCACCCTCGACGCCGCCGGCGTCTCCGACCGCAAGCAGGCCCGCTCCCGCTACGGCGTCAAAGCTTCGTAATGCCGCGCCGCTCCGCAGCACAGATCCGGCCGATCGAGCCCGACGCCCGCCACCGCAACCGGCTCGTCCAGCAGCTCGTCAACAAGGTGATGAGCGACGGCAAGAAGTCCCTGGCCGAGCGGATCGTCTACGACGCTCTGGCGATCGTCGGTGAGCGCAGCGGCGAGGACCCGGTGGAGACGCTGGAGTCGGCGATCAAAGCGCTGACGCCGGTGCTCGAGGTCCGCTCCCGCCGGGTCGGCGGCGCGACCTACCAGGTGCCGGTCGAGGTTCCGGCCCGGCGCGCCCGCACCCTCGCGGTCCGCTGGCTGGTCCAGTTCGCCCGCGCTCGCCGCGAGTACTCGATGGCCGAGCGCCTCGCCAGCGAGATCCTCGACGCCAACCAGCAGCAGGGCAGCGCCTGGAAGCGGAAGGACGACATCTACCGCATGGCCCAGGCCAACAAAGCGTTCGCCCACTACCGTTGGTAGTCGGCCCGCCTCCTCCTTCATCTAGCCTGGGCGCATGAGACTCCCGATCCTCGCCGTCGACGTCGACGGCGTGATCAGCCTCTTCGGGTTCGACGAGCCTCCCGGAAAAGAGGAGGCGAAGTTCGAGCTGATCGACGGGATGGTGCACTGCATCTCGCTGCTGGCCGGGGAGCGGTTGATGCGGCTCTCCGAGCGCTACGAGTTGGTCTGGGCGACCGGCTGGGAGGACCGGGCGAACGACTACCTGCCCAACATCCTCGGCCTGCCACAGCTGCCGCACCTCAGCTTCAACGGAGCCGCCCGCTTCGGCTCTGCCCACTGGAAGCTGGGGCCGCTCGACGAGTACTGCCGGGGGCGGGCGATGGCCTGGATCGACGACAACTTCGACGAGAGCTGCTACGAGTGGGCGCGGGCGCGGCCCGAGCCAACCCTCCTCGTACCCACCGAGCCACAGCTGGGCCTCGAGGAGGCCCAGACCGAAGCCCTGGCCGCCTGGGCCCGCGGCCTCTAGACTGAGTTCGGTGACGGGTTTCTGGCCGATCTTCTTCCTGCTCGTGGTGCTCAAGATCCCGGTCCTGGGATCGATCTGGCTCGTCTGGTGGGCCAGCAGGGCGCCTGAGGAGGAGGGCGATGCCGCCGAGGGCACGGACGGCGGCTTCGAACGCCGGCGCCCGCCTTTCCCCCGCCGCCCCCGCGGCCCCCACGGGGCCTTTGGGAGGGGACTGGGTGTCCCTCCCGCGCAGCGGCGTCCTGATTTTCGCCCCTGCCCCTCGGCGAGAGAGACGACGCGCCCGGCGAAAATCCCAGCAAGCGGGAGGGACACCCAGTCCCCTCCCCCTACGCCCCCTGAGCCGCCCGCTTTCGCTCGCGCCGGATCTCGCGCAGGTAAGGATGGAAGTCGACCTCGACGGTATGGCGCTTAGAGGCGACGAAGCGCTTGCGCTGCCTCGCTTCCTCGGCCTCGATCTCAGCTCCCATCTGCGCCGGCGGCGGTAGCGTCGCGCGGCCGGCGAGCAGGTCGGCGACCCATTCGCACTGGGCCTCGGCCAACGGCATGATCGGCCCCAGCGGCTGGATGAAGCCGATCAGGTACAGCCCCGGACGCTCGACCGAGGCGACGCGGCGGTAGAGCGGCAGCCGGTTGTCGGGCGCCGCGAAGACCTCGGGCGCGAAGAAGGGAAAGGTCATCTTGTAGCCGGTGCAGTAGACGACGAGGTCGATCTCCTCCTCGCTGCCGTCGGCGAAGCGGACCGTGCGGCCGCCCGTATAGCGGTCGATGTTGGGCTTGACCGCGATGTCGCCGTGGCCGAGTCGGGGCAGCAGCTCCGAGGAGACTGTCGGGTGCGCCTCGAACAGCTTGTGGTCGGGCTTGGGGAGGCCGTAGGCGGTCATGTCGCCGGCGGCGATGCCGAGGGCGCGGCTGGTGAAGAAGCGCTGGACCGCCAGCGGCAGCCGCGAGACGAGGGGGTTCGAGAGCTCGTCGATCGGCTTGCCGTTCATGTACTTGGGCAGGACGTAGGCGCCGCGGCGCATCGCCAGGAAGGTCCTGTCGGCGATCCGCGAGGACTCGACCGCGATGTCGGTGGCGGAGTTGCCGAGGCCCAGCACCAGCACCCGCCTGCCACGCAGGACACCCGGCTCGCGGTAGTGGTGGGCGTGCATCTGCTCGCCCTCGAACTCCTCGGTGCCGGAGAAGGCCGGCTCCGGCCAGCGCGGGTCCCAGTGGTGGCCGTTGGCGACCAGGACGGCGCGGTAGCGGTTGGTCTCGCGGCCGCCATCGGCATCCTCGACGGTGACCTCCCACTCCCCGCCCTCGGGCCTCGCCTCGAGGACCTCGGTGCGGAAGCGGATCTTCTCGCGCAGGCCGAAGTGGTCGACGTATTCGTCGAAGTAGGCGGCCATCTGGAAGTGGTCGGGGTAGTCCGGATAGTGATCCGGCATCGGCAGGGTCTTGTAGGCCATCACCCGCCGCGAGGTGTTGATGTGCAGCGAGCGGTAGGCCGACGACATCCCGTTGTCGTTCTCGTAGCGCCAGTTGCCGCCGACCTGCGACCCCTTCTCGAAGCAATCGAACGCGATCCCGCGCGCCTTCAGCACCTGCGCAGCGACGATCCCGGAGCTGCCCGCTCCGATGACACAGACTTTCGAACTGGCCATCGGGCGAATCTATCGAGGCGGCTGGAGGAGAGGCCGGGACCTCTCCTCCAGCAACCTATTTCTCGTCGCTGGTCTGCTCGATCTCCTGCGCCAGCTCCTCGAGCTCCTCGGCGAAGGAGGGGCCGAAGCCCTCGACCGGCGCCTCGACGCCGTCGACACCGAGCTCGGCGGCAAGCTCCTCCTCGTCGAGCAGGTCGGCGTCGCTGGGGGGCTCGATCGGCACGGCAGGCTCGATCGCGACCGTGCGGTAGTGCTTGAGGCCGGTCGCGGCCGGGATCAGCTTGCCGATGATCACGTTCTCCTTCAGCCCGACCAGGCGGTCGCGCTTGCCCTCAAGGGCAGCGTCGGTGAGCACCTTGGTCGTCTCCTGGAAGGAGGCGGCGGAGAGGAAGGACTCGGTCGCCAGCGAGGCCTTGGTGATGCCGAGGATGACCTCCTCGCCTTTGGCCGGCGTGCCGCCGTCTTCCTTCGTCTTCTTGTTGAGGCGTTTGAGGTTGCCGCGGTCTTCGAGCTGCCCGGGCAGGAGGCTGGTCGAGCCCTTCGACTCGATCCGCACCTTCTTCAGCATCTGACGGGCGATCAGCTCGATGTGCTTGTCGTTGATGTCGACGCCCTGGGCGCGGTAGACCTTCTGCACCTCGTCCACCAGGTAGAGCTCGGTCGCGGTGCGGCC
Source organism: uncultured Actinomycetes bacterium (assembly GCA_963714045.1). Classification (GTDB taxonomy): domain Bacteria; phylum Actinomycetota; class Thermoleophilia; order Solirubrobacterales; family 70-9; genus VAYN01. The sequence continues at coordinate 54,320 of OY970225.1, forward strand.
GCGGATCGCCAGCAGGTCGGCCGGGTAGAGCGAGCCTTCGTTCAGCTGCTGCCCGGCCTCGACCTTGTCGCCATCGGCGACGTGCAGCCTGGTCCGGGGCGGGAAGCTGTATGAGTGCTCCTCGCCGCTGGACTCGGTGACGATCACTTTCAGCGCTTTGTCGGTCTCTTCGATCGTCGCCTTGCCGGCCGCCTCGGCCATCTGCGCCAGGCCCTTCGGTTTGCGCGCCTCGAAGAGCTCGACGATGCGCGGCAGGCCCTGGGTGATGTCCTGGCCGGCGACGCCTCCGGTATGGAAGGTGCGCATGGTCAGCTGGGTGCCGGGCTCGCCGATCGACTGGGCGGCGATGATGCCGACCGCGTCGCCGATGTCGACCGTCGACCCGGTCGCCGGCGCGACGCCGTAGCAGGAGCGGCACACGCCCGACTCGGCCTCGCACTTGAGGGCCGAGCGGACGGGGATCCGGATCTCCTCGTCGCCGAAGGCCTCGGCGATCGCTTCGACGTCGGGCAGGGTGATCTCGTGGTTGCGCTTGAGCAGCTCGCGGCCACGCTTGGTCTCGAGCTTTTTCGCCGCCAGACGGCCGATCAGGTTGTCGTTGAGCGAGCCGTCGTCCTTGCTCAGAACCATCTCGATGTGGTCTTTGGTTTTGCAGTCCTCCTGGCGCACGATCACGTCCTGGGCGACATCGACCAGACGCCGGGTCAGGTAACCCGAGTCGGCCGTGCGCAGCGCCGTGTCCGCCAGTCCCTTTCGGGCGCCGTGGGTCGAGATGAAGTACTCCAGGACCGAGAGGCCCTCCATGAAGTTGGCCTTGATCGGCCGCTCGATGATCTCGCCTTTCGGGTTGGCCATCAGGCCGCGCATCCCCGCCAGCTGGCGGATCTGTTTGAACGACCCGCGGGCGCCCGAGTTGGCCATCATGAAGATCGGGTTCAGCTCGTCGAGGTTGTCCTCCATCGCCTGCGCGACCTCGTCGGTCGCCTTGTTCCAGTGCGCGGTGACCGCCTCGTGGCGCTCCTCGGCGGTGATGTAGCCGTCGTCGTACTGGCCAACGATCGCTTCCGTCTCCTTCTCGTAGCGCTCGAGGATCCCAGCCTTCTCAGGTGGCGAGACGACGTTGTTCTTGGAGACCGTGATCCCGGCCTGGCTCGCGTAGTGGAAGCCGAGGTCCTTGAAGGCGTCCAGGACCTGTGAGACCGGCGGCGCGCCGTAGGCCTCGACCAGGTTGGAGACCATCTCGTTGACGTCCTTCTTCTTCAGCGAGTGGTTGACGAACTCGTACTGCTCCGGATCGAAATCCTCTTCGAGGGCGTCGGCCAGGGCACGCTCGATCTTTTCGTTGAAGATGATCCGGCCGACCGTGGTCAGGAAGTGCTCCTTGCCCGCCCGTCGGAACTCGGCCTGGTCGTGCAGCTTGCAACCGCCGTTCTCGTAGACGAGCTCGGCCTCCTGAGCGGAGCGGAACACCTTCACCTTCGGGGTCGAGCCGTTGCGGCCGGCGCCCTTGCCGGCCTTCAGCTCCTCGTCGATCTTCGCCAGCTCGTCCTCGTCGGGGCCGTAGGTCAGGTAGTAGATGCCGAGCACCATGTCCTGAGTCGGGGTCGCCAGCGGCGCCCCGTGGGCCGGGGAGAGGATGTTGTTCGCCGACAGCATCAGGATCCGCGCCTCGGCCTGGGCCTCGGCGGAGAGCGGCACGTGGACCGCCATCTGGTCGCCGTCGAAGTCGGCGTTGAAAGCGTGGCAGACCAGCGGGTGGACCTGGATCGCCTTGCCCTCGACCAGCACCGGTTCGAAGGCCTGGATGCCGAGGCGGTGCAGGGTCGGCGCCCGGTTGAGCAGCACCGGGTGCTTGTGGATGACTTCCTCGAGCACGTCCCAGACCTCGGGGATCATCGACTCGACCATCTTCTTCGCCGCCTTGATGTTCTGGACGGCTTTGCGCTCGACGAGCTGGGCCATGATGAACGGCTTGAACAGCTCCAGCGCCATCAGCTTCGGCAGGCCGCACTGCTGCAGCCGCAGGTTCGGCCCGGAGACGATCACCGAGCGGCCGGAGTAGTCGACGCGCTTGCCGAGCAGGTTCTGGCGGAAGCGCCCCTGCTTGCCCTTGAGCATGTCCGAGAGCGACTTCAGGGGACGGTTGCCGGGACCCGTGACCGGGCGCCCGCGGCGGCCGTTGTCGAACAGCGCGTCGACCGCCTCCTGCAGCATCCGCTTCTCGTTGTTGACGATGATCTCGGGCGCGCCGAGGTCGAGCAGCCTTTTGAGGCGGTTGTTGCGGTTGATCACGCGCCGGTAGAGGTCGTTGAGGTCGGAGGTCGCGAAGCGGCCGCCGTCGAGCTGGACCATCGGCCGCAGCTCCGGCGGGATCACCGGCACCGCGTCGAGGATCATCCAGTCGGGCTTGTTCTCGGAGTTGAGGAAGGCGGAGGCGACTTTCAGCCGCTTCACCGCGCGGGCCTGTTTCTGCCCTTTGGAGCTGTTGATGATCTGCTCCAGTTCCTCGCAGTCGGCCTCGAGGTCGACCTGTTCGAGCAGGTCGCGAACCGCTTCCGCGCCCATGCCGCCGCGGAAGTACTCGCCCCACCCGAACGGCGAGCCGAAGCGGTCCTTGAGCTCACGGAAGACGGTCTCGTCGTTGACGACGTCCTTCGGCTTCATCTCGGTGAAGATCTTCCAGACTTCGTTCATCCGCTCGACCGCCTCTTCGAGGTAGGCCTCGGTGTCGGAGATCTCGGCGTCGAACTGTTTGCGCAGTTCTTTGACCATCTTGGTGCGCTCGTCGTCCCTGAGCTTGCGCAGCTGCGCCGCGGTCAGTTTCAGCGAGTCGGCCCAGATGTGGTCTTCGTCGTCGAACTTGTCCTGGGCGCCGCCCTCGAGGTAGGCGATCCGCCGCTCCAGGGACTCGCTCAGCTCCTGGGTGCGCTTCTGCCGTTCGGACTCGTAGGAGTCGACGACCTTCTTCACCTCTTTCTCGAGCTTGCCGATGTCCTTGTCGCGGGCCTCGACGTCGACCCAGGTGATCATCGAGGCGGCGAAGTAGAGAACCTTCTCCAGCTCTTTCGGCGCCATGTCGATCAGGTAGCCGATCCGGCTCGGAACGCCCTTGAAGAACCAGATGTGGGAGACCGGGGAGGCGAGATCGACGTGCCCCATCCGCTCGCGGCGGACCTTGGAGCGGGTCACCTCGACGCCGCAGCGCTCGCAGACGATGCCCTTGTAGCGGACCCGCTTGTACTTGCCGCAGTAGCACTCCCAGTCCTTGGTCGGGCCGAAGATGCGCTCGCAGAAGAGGCCGTCTTTCTCCGGCTTCAGCGTGCGGTAGTTGATCGTCTCGGGCTTGGTGACCTCGCCCCAGCTCCAGGAGCGGATCTTCTTCGAAGACGCGAGCCCGATCTCGATCGCGTCGAAATTGTTGATGTCGATCATCAGTCCTCCACCTCGGCCGGCGCGGCCTCTTCGGCTTTTCCGGCACCATCACCATCGGTTCCGCCCTCGCCCTCGGCGACGACCTGCTCCTCCTGCTCGTCGGCCGCTCCGTTGGAGGAGTCGGCGCGAACGCCGGTCAGGTCCATCCCCAGCTCCTCGGCGGCTTTCAGCAGGTCGTCCTCCTCGTCGGACATCTCGACGTCGTTCCCCTCGGAGACGACGTTGGCGTCCAGCGAGAGGCTCTGGATCTCCTTCAGCAGCACTTTGAAGGACTCTGGGATCGAGGGCTCGGGGATGTTCTCGCCCTTGACGATCGCCTCGTAGGCCTTGACCCGGCCGACGGTGTCGTCGGACTTGACCGTGAGCATCTCCTGCAGCGTGTAGGCGGCGCCGTAGGCCTCCAGCGCCCAGACCTCCATCTCTCCGAAGCGCTGGCCGCCGAACTGCGCCTTGCCGCCCAGAGGCTGCTGTGTGACGAGCGAGTAGGGGCCGGTCGAACGGGCGTGGATCTTGTCGTCGACCAGGTGCAGCAGCTTGAGGATGTACATGTAGCCGACCGTGACCTTGCCCTCGTAGGGCTCGCCGGTGCGGCCGTTGTAGAGCTGCGCGGTGCCCGAGCAGCGGGCGCCCTCGCGGTTGCCCTTGTCGACGCCGAGGTCGATGCCGCGGTCCGCGTTCTCCTTCGACCACTCGACCAGGGCCGTGTCGACGTCCTCGACGGTGGCGCCGTCGAAGACCTGGGTCGCCACGTAGACGCGCCCGTCGCCCTCGCCGGAGTGGGCCTGCTTGTAGGCCTCGGAGCCGTCGTCGTACCAGCCGTTCGCCGCGACCCAACCAAGGTGGGTCTCGAGGATCTGGCCGATGTTCATCCGGCTCGGCACGCCGAGCGGGTTGAGGATGACGTCGACGGGGGTGCCGTCGGCAAGGTGGGGCATGTCCTCCTCGGGCACGATCTTGGAGATCACACCCTTGTTCCCGTGGCGGCCGGCGAGCTTGTCGCCCTCGGCGATCTTGCGCTTGGTCGCGACGTAGACGCGGACCAGGTCGTTGACGCCCGGGGGCAGGTCGTCGCCCTCGTCGCGGCTGAAGGTGAGGACGTCGATCACGACCCCGCCCTCGCCGTGCGGGACTTTCAGCGAGGTGTCGCGGACCTCGCGCGCCTTCTCCTTGAAGATCGCGCGGATCAGCTTCTCCTCGGCGGTCAGCTCGGTCTCGCCCTTCGGCGTCACCTTGCCGACCAGGAGGTCGCCGGAGACGACCTCGGCCCCGACCCGGACGATGCCGCGCTCGTCGAGGTTGCGCAGGCTCTCCTCGGAGCGGTTGGGGATGTCGCGGGTGATCTCCTCGTCGCCGAGCTTGGTCGTGCGGGCGTCGATCTCGTACTCCTCGATGTGGATCGAGGTCAGTTCGTCGTCCTTGACCAGGCGCTCGGAGAGGATGATCGCGTCCTCGAAGTTGTAGCCCTCCCAGGACATGAAGGCGACCAGGCAGTTCTTGCCGAGGGCGATCTCGCCACCGCCGGTGGAGGAGCCGTCGGCGAGCACGTCGCCCTCCTTCACCTTCTGGCCGCTCTTGACGATCGGCCGCTGGTGGATGATCGTCCCCTGGTTGGAGCGCATGAACTTGTGCAGCGGGTACTCGTCCTTCTTCGAGCCGCTGCTGACGACGATGCGGTCGGCGTCGACGTGGCTGACCTCACCGGCGCTCTTGGCGAGGACGACGTCGCCGGTGTCGATCGCGGCGCGGCGCTCCATGCCGGTGCCGATCAGCGGCGGGTCCGGCTTCAGCAGCGGCACCGCCTGGCGCTGCATGTTGGAGCCCATCAGGGCGCGGTTGGCGTCGTCGTGCTCGAGGAACGGGATCAGCGAGGTCGCGACCGACCAGATCTGGGACGGAGAGACGTCCATCAGGTCGACTTCCTTGGGGGTGGCGGTCGCGTACTCCTGCTCGCCGGCGCGGACCAGCACCTGCGGACCCTTCAATTTGCCGGTTTTGGGATCGAACTCGGAGTTGGCCTGGGCGATCACCTTCTCCTCCTCCTGGGTGGCGTCGTAGTGGACGATCTCCTTGCTGACGACGCCGTCTTTCACCAGCCGGTAGGGGGTGGTGACGAAGCCGTGCTCGGAGACCTCCGCGTAGGAGGCGAGCGAGCCGATCAGGCCGATGTTCGGCCCCTCCGGGGTCTCGATCGGGCACATCCGTCCGTAGTGGGTCGGGTGCACGTCGCGGACCTCGATCGGGGCGCGCTCGCGGGTCAGGCCGCCGGCGCCGAGAGCCGAGAGTCGCCGCCGGTGCGTCAGCCCAGCGAGGCTGTTGGTCTGGTCCATGAACTGGGACAGCTGCGAGGAGCCGAAGAACTCCTTCATCGCCGCCACGACCGGGCGGATGTTGATGATCGTCTGCGGCGTGATCGCGTCGGAGTCCTCGGTGGTGAGGCGCTCGCGGACGACCCGCTCCATCCGGTAGAGGCCGATCCGGAAGGCCTCCTGGATCAGCTCGCCGACCGTGCGCAGGCGGCGGTTGCCGAAGTGCTCGTACTCGTCGAGGTGCTCGTAGACCGGCTCGCGCGGGTAGGTGATCGCCTCGGCGGCGTAGTCTTTGATCGGGTTCTCCTCGTCGACCTCCTCGGGGATCCCGAGCAGCTTCGGCAGGGAGACCAGCTCCTTGACCAGGGCGATGATGTCGTCGTGGGTGAGGACCCGGGTCTCGAGGTCGATGTCGAGGTCGAGGCGGGCGTTGAGCTTGTAGCGACCGACCCTGGTGAGGTCGTAGCGCTTGGGGTCGAAGAAGAGCTGCTCGAGCAGGCCGCGGGCGGCGTCCACCGAGGGCGGCTCGCCGGGGCGCTGCTTTTTGAACAGCTCGATCAGGGCGCCCTCTTCGGTCCGGGTCGCCTCGGTGTCGGCCTCGATCGTGTGCCGCAGGTAGATCGAGTTGTCGAACATGTCCAGCAGCTGCTGGTCCTCGACATAGCCCATCGCGCGCAGCAGCACCGTGACCGGCAGTTTGCGCTTGCGGTCGATGCGGACGAAGACTTTGCCTTTTTTGTCGACTTCGAGCTCCAGCCAGGAGCCGCGGGCCGGCATCAGGTTGGCGATGAAGACCTGCTTTTCGGGGTCCTTCGGCGCCATCACGTAGGCGCCGGGGGAGCGCACGAGCTGGGTGACGACGACGCGCTCGGTGCCGTTGATGATGAAGGTGCCGCGCTCGGTCATCCACGGGAAGTCGCCCATGAAGACGGCCTGCTCGCGGATCTCTCCCGTCTCCTTGTTCTGGAAGGCGACGGTCGCGGTCAGCGGCCGCGAGTAGGTCATGTCCTTCTCCCGGCACTCCTCGATCGAGTTCGGCGGCTCCTCGAACTTGAACTCGCCGAAGACGATCTGCAGGTTCCCCGTGTAATCCTCGATCGGGGATATGTCGTTGATCGTCTCTCGCAGCCCACCGCTCTTCGGATCCGTCAGTTCCTCGAAGGAACGGCGCTGGATATCGATCAGATGTGGGACTTCGAGTGGGTTCTCTAGGCGGGAAAAGCTCCTACGGGTTACGGGGGCAGCGTTCGAACGTGCCAAAGTCGGCGACTCCTCAGGCGATCAGAAGGACGGATATGCAGCGCGGGTTACGCGCAGGTTGACGGCGGCCAGGGGCACAGGCGCACGACCGCAAAAAATAACATACGGAGCCCCTGGCCCGCGGAGCTACTTCAACTCGACGGTCGCGCCGGCCTCCTCGAGCTCGGCTTTGAGCTTGTCGGCCTCCTCGCGCTCGATGCCCTCTTTGATCGCTTTCGGGGCCTCGTCGACGAGCGCCTTGGCCTCTTTGAGGCCGAGGCCGGTCGCGCCGCGGACCACCTTGATCACGGGAACTTTCTGGCCGCCGACCTCGGTCAGGACGACGTCCACGGTCGAGGACTCCTCCTCGCCGCCGCCGTCGCCGGCCGGGGCTCCGGCGGCTGCCGGGGCGGCGGCCGCCACCGCGGTCGCGGAGACGCCGAACTCCTCCTCGAGCGCCTTGATCCGCTCGGAGAGCTCCAATACCGAGATGCCTTTCAGCTCCTCGATCCAATCCTCGGTTGAGGTTTTAGCTGCCACCTTGCTCCTCCTTTTGAGTCTGAAGCTGTTGAAGTTGGGATGCGAGCCCGGAGACCATCGAGCCGAGACCGCGCACGAGGCCGGTCAGGGGGCTGGCGACGACGCCGGCGAACTGGCCGTTGAGAACGTCGCGCGACGGCAGGCGGGCAATCGACTTGAAGCCGGCCTCGTCGAGCGACGTGGTGTCCATGAAGCCGCCCTTGTAGGTGAGGACGTCGTGCTCTTTGTTGAAGGTCGAGATCGCTTTCGCGGCCTGGGCGGTGTCGCCGCGGACGAAGGTCAGCGCGGTCGGGCCCTGCAGCAGCTCGGCGAGGCGCTCCTCGCCGGCCTTGTCGGCGGCGAGTTTGGTCAGCCGGTTCTTGACGATGCGGAAGCTGGCGTCGGCCTCGCGCAGCTTCGAGCGCAGCTCGGCCGCCTGGGGAACGCTGATGCCGCGGTAATCGACGGCGAAGATCGCCTCGGACGCCTCGATCTGGGCGGCGATCTCCTCAATTGTCGCTGACTTTTCTTCGCGGTTCATCGTCTCACCTGCACCGGGCTTGCGGGCTGGCGCCCCGCCGGTGGTCTGGGGTCAAGCGGCGGGGGAGTTTAGGCGGTTACGGCTTCTTTCGCGGTCTCGACCCGGATGCCGGGCCCCATCGAGCTCGCCAGGGTGCAGGAGACGATGTACTTGCCCTTGGCGGAAGCGGGCTTGGCGCGGACGATCTCGTCGAGGACGGCGGTGTAGTTGTCGAGCAGCTTGTCGGCGTCGAAGTTGGCCTTGCCGATCGCCATGTGGACGATCGCCTGGCGGTCGGTGCGGTACTCGACCTTGCCGGCCTTCGACTCGCCGACGGCCTTCTCGATGTCGTCGGTGACGGTGCCGACCTTGGGGTTGGGCATCTTCCCCTGCGGGCCGAGGACGCGGCCGAGCTTGCCGACCGCCGGCATCATGTCCGGGGTCGAGATCGCGACGTCAAAGCCGGTCCAGCCCTCCTCGACTTTCTTCGCCAGGTCGTCGCCGCCGACGAAGTCGGCGCCGGCCGCCTCGGCATCGCGGGCCTGCTGGCCCTGGGCGAAGACGGCGACGGTGACGTCCTTGCCGAGCCCGTGCGGCAGCGCCAGGGTGCCGCGCAGCTGCTCGTCGGCGTGGCGGACGTTGACGCCGAGCAGGACGTGCAGCTCGACGGTCTCGTCGAACTTGGCGCTGGCGGTCTCCTTGATCAGCGCGATCGCCTCGGCGGGCGGGTAGGCGCGGTCGCGGTCGACCTTGTCGTACTGCTGGCGGTATCGCTTGCCGTGGGCCACGGGTCTCCTATTTGACGTCGACGCCCATCGAGCGGGCGGTGCCGGCGATGATCTTCGAGGCGGCGTCGATGTCGTTGGCGTTGAGGTCGGGCATCTTGCGTTCGGCGATCTCGCGGATCTGGTCGGGGGAGATCGTCCCGACCTTGTTGACGTGGGGCTCGCCGGAGCCCTTCGGGATCCGGATCGCCTCCTTGATCAGGATCGCGGCCGGCGGCGTCTTGGTGACGAAGGTGAAGGAGCGGTCCTCGTAGACCGTGATCTCGACCGGGATGATCGTCCCGCCTTCGGACTGGGTCTGCGCGTTGAACGCTTTGCAGAAGTCCATGATGTTGACGCCGTGCTGGCCCAGCGCCGGGCCGACCGGCGGCGCCGGGTTGGCGTTGCCCGCCTGGATCTGCAGCTTGATGAGGGTGAGGACTTTTTTCGCCATGAGCGGTTGGGGAGCGTAGCTAGATCTTCTTCACTTGGTCGTAGCCCACCTCGACCGGCGTCTCACGGCCGAAGATCGAGACCAGGACCTTGAGTTTGGCCGCGTCCTCGTTGATCTCGGCGATCTCGCCGGAGAAGTCGGACAGCGGGCCGGCGATGACTTTGACCGATTCGCCGATCGAGAACTGGGCCTGGGTGCGCGGCCGCGCCGCGGTCTCGCGGTGGAGCAGGCGGTCGACCTCGGGTTTGGAGAGCGGCACCGGCTTGTTGCGAGAGCCGACGAAGCCGGTGACGCCGGGGGTGTTCTTGACCAGGCCCCAGGCGTCGTCAGTCATCTCCATGTTGACGAGGACGTAGCCGGGCATGGTCCGTTTCGGCTTCGACTCTTTCTGCCCGTCTTTGTTGACCTCGACGACGTCCTCGGTCGGCACGACCACCTGTCGCACGTTGCGGTTCTGACTCATGGTCTCGACCCGGTGCTCGAGGTTGTGCTTGACCTTGTTCTCGTGCCCGGAGTAGGTGTTGATCACGTACCAGCGATACAAATCGGAAGCCTTTGTTCGGGGATCCCGGCTAGAGGATCCGCTTGACCAGGAAGTTGAAGAGAGCGTCGAGGGCGCCGAGGTAGGTGGCGGCCACGGCGACGAAGAGGATCGTTACGGCGGTTGCCTGGATCAGCGTTTCGCGATCCGGCCACTGCACTTTCTTCAGCTCTTGCCAGCAGGAAACCAGGAATCCGATCACGCCGCTGCGCCCCCGTTCGGCGCTGGCCTGCTTCTGCTTCTTGGCGAGCTGCTCGCGCTCGCGGCGCTTCTGCTCCTCGCGCTTGCGCTTCTCGGCTTCCTTGGCGGCCTTGGCCTCGGCGCGGCGGGCCGAGCGCGGCTTCGGCGCGTCGGGGGTCTCCAGGTCGGCTTCGGGAGCGCCGGCGGCCATCCCGGCCTCCATCGCCTCGATCTCGGCTATGTCGCCGGAGACGGGGACCTGCGTGTCGTGCTGGGCGTGCGACTCGTCGAGCCGCTCGCCTTCAGAGCGTTTCCGCTCCTCGGCTTCCCGAGCCCGGCGCTCGGCCTTGCGCTGTGCGCGGCTCTTTGCCATCGAGTGCTACCGGGTCTCCTTGTGGGCCGTGTGGTGACCGCACCAGCGGCAGTACTTGCGCAGCTCGACCCGGTCCGGCGAGTTGCGCCGGGACTTGTTGGTCTGGTAATTCCGTCGCTTGCAGTCTTCGCAAGCCAAGGTAACCGCGATGCGGACATCTCCGCGAGCCATGCTTCTCCCTCGTTCCTGAGGACGGTCGTTGCAAAAGAAAACCCCGGGCCAGGGCACGAGGCTGCGCGAAGGATAGCGGGCTGTCGCGGCCCGGCGCGGGGTGGCTCAGAGGCCGAGGGTCTTGGCGATGATGTTGCGCTGGATCTCCGAGGTGCCGCCGTAGATGGTGGAGACCAGGGAGGTGCGGACGAGGCGCTCCATGTCGTACTCGGAGGAGTAGCCGTAGCCGCCCATCAGCTGCATCCCCTCCAGCGTGGTGCGCTTGGCGACCTCGGTGACGAAGAGCTTCACCATCGAGGCCTCCCGGGGCAGCATGCGGTCGGGGTCCTCGTCGGTGAGGGTGGCGACCCAGCGGGTCATCAGGCGGGCCGCCTCGAGGTCGGTGGCGAGGTCGGCGAGGCGGTGCTGGAGGGCCTGGAAGGAGCCGATCGGGCGGCCGAACTGGCGCCGCTCCTTGACGTAGGCGAGGACGTCGTCGAAGGCGCGCTGGGCGATGCCGAGCATCGTCGCGGCGAGGATCAGGCGCTCGACGTTGAGGCCGGCCATCAGCTGGGTCCAGGCCTGGTCGACTTGGCCGAGGACGGCGCTCTCGGGGGCGGCGCAGTCGGTGAAGTAGAGGTGGTTGGTCTCGCGGCCGCCCATCGTCTCGATCGGGACGACCTCCATCCCCTCGGCGTCGCGGGGGACCCAGATCATCGTCATCCCCTCGTGCTTGTTCTCGCTCTTGGTGGTGCGGGCGACGACGAGCACGTGGTCGGCGATGTGGGCGTTGGAGCAGAAGACCTTCTGGCCGTTGAGGACGAGGCCGCCGTCGACGCGCTCGGCGGCGCAGCTGAGAGCGCCGACGTCGGAGCCGGCCTCGGGCTCGGTCATCGCGATCGCCTCGACCGCGCCGGCGGCGATGCCGCCGAGGATCTCGGCCTTCTGCTCCTCGTTGCCGAAACGCTGGGTGGCGCCAGCGACGATCAGCGTCGTCGCGTAGCCGCCGATCGGGGCCAGCCCGCGCGAGGTCTCCTCCATGAAGAGGCAGGCGTCGAGCATCGAGCCGCCCGAGCCGCCGTACTCCTCAGGGATCGTCACTCCGAGCCAGCCCAGCTCGGCCATCTGCTTGTAGAGGTCGAAGCTGTGGTGCTCGCGGTAGCCGTCGGTGAGCCGCTCGCGCTGGTCCTGCGTACCGCACTCGCGGTCGCAGAAGTCGCGAATCGCGTCGACGAAGTCGCTCTGCTCGTCGCTGAGGGCGAAGTCCACGGGCGGCACCCTATATATGTGCGCCGCAGACTGGCCGCTCAGCCAGGGAAGCCCAGGACGAGACTCGAACTCGTGACCCCTTCCTTACCATGGAAGTGCTCTACCAACTGAGCTACCTGGGCGGGCCAGCGACGATCTTAGGGAAGCCTGGCCGGAGTCGCCACTCGAAAAGCCCAAGGGCCGCCCGGAGGCGGCCCTTGGCTGGTGCATGAAGAGCGGACGCGGAAGTCGCGGCCGGGTGGGACAACGCCCGGCCTTCCTCTGTCCGCCGGTGCCCGGGGTGGATTCCACCGGGCGCCCAAACCAGTGCGGCGCCTAGCGGCCCTGCACCTCCAGAGTCCCTTCAAGCATGTGAATCAAGTTAGGACCACCTCCTTTCTCTGGTGATCCGATTGAAGCAGACGCCGCAGTCGGCGCAATGACGTCATCGTCAGCGAAGCAGCTGCGCGGCCCGCTTGCGGACGAAGGAGGCGAGCTTCGAGTTGGTGGGGATCACCTCGTTGTCGATCGCATCGCTGACGATCTCGATCGTCTCGATCGCCACCGCCCGGGCACGGTCCTCGGCGAGCGACCAGGCCCTGCCCTCGCGAGCGATATCGTCGATCGTGACGTCGGGCAGCGACACCTGGCCGCCGATCGCCATCGCCGCTTCCGTGCGCAGGTTCGACCACAGCGCGGTCGGGACGGTGTCATAGAGCGGCGCCAGGCTGACGCTCTCCGGCGTCGGATGCAGCAGGGCGAGGTTCTTGCCGTGAGCGTCGGCGTTGCCGATCAGGACGGTGAAGGTAACGACAGCGGCAAGGCGGTCAAGCTGGTCGACCGGATCGGCCGCATGGGCGTCGAGGAGCGCGGCCGCCTGGCGCAGCGACGGCCCACCGGCGCGTTCGTACTTCGCCCTGCCGCGGTTGTCCCCCGGATCGACCCCGGTGGCCTGGCACAGGTCCTCCTGGTGGATCCGCCTCACCTCCCCCCCTTCGACCAGCCGGTCGAAGCGCGAGGCCAGCAGGCACTGCGTTCCCCCGACCGGCATCAGCCTGGACTCGATCGTCGTCAGTCCCGCCGCCCGGGCAAGCTCGAGGCAGAGCGCCTCGGCGTCGACCAGCCCCGGGTGGCGAGGGTCGTCGACCTTGAGAATGTGGGTCGAGGGCCTCCCCCCCAGCGGCCTTCCCCAGCTCCCGTCCTCCAGTTCGACCAACAGCAGCTTGTCCTGCAGGCCCGCCAGCGAGAGCTCGCTGTCGTCGTGGGCGCCGAGCGGGTACTCGTCCACCTCGGCGACCGCCGTCGCCAGGCTCTCCTCGGTATAGGGCTCGACCCCGAAGCGGCGCTCGGCTGGCTCCTCGGCGCCGATCACCAGCGCCCCGGCCACGTCGCGCCCGTAGCGGGCGAGCAGCTCGAAGGTGTCGTTGACGGCGACGCCCGCCGCGGCCGCCATCATCTGCAGCGCCTGGCCCTCGGGCAGCAGTCCCCTGCAGAAGGCGAGGGCGTCCTGGGGAGGGGAGCCGAGGGGCAGCGAGCAGGAGAGCAGGGGGCTGTTGCCCTGCCAACGCTCGAGTGCCTCCTCGGTGTAGCGGCAGCGAAGCTCGCGGCGGCGACGCTGATCGAGGTCGGCGACACGCATGCCGTCGAGCCAGACGCCGAGGCGTTTAGCCCGAGGGGCCATCGGAGTCATCGAGGTTGACGGTGACCGTGGCGCCCATGCGACGCAGAGCCCGCAGCGCCCGCTCCAAGACAAGCGCGGTGGCGCCGGCCTCCAGCCGCGCCAGATAGGAGCGGTCGATCCCGACCTCCTTGGCGAGCTGGGCCTGGGTCACTCCCCGCTCGGCTCGAATGCCGGCTATCGCGCGGCCGAGATCGCGTGGGGAACGAACGGCCCACTGACGAGATCGGCCCTTTGGACTTGTGCGCATATCAGCACTTTAATGTATTTCAAATCTTTGTGCTGATATCAACACAGACCGTCAACGCAATCAAGTGCGCGGATATTCACACTGCCCCAGGGAGGTTAGGTGAGGAGCTTGTCTATGCGCGTTCGGACGAGCCGGGCGCGCTCGGCTCCTGCCGGGCCGTGGGAAGCGGTGGCGCTTTGGACCGCGTAGTCGAAGTAGTCCTCAGCGCCAAGCTCGGACAGCTCGTCGCGGATGTACGTGCGCAAGTCGAGCGGTGCGGCAGCGACCTCCTCGATCAGTCCGGGACGGCCGTCGATCAGCGTGAGCACGTCGTGAATATCGAGACTGCGCAATAGATCGCCGCCACCCCGACCCTTCCAGGCGCAGAGCTTCGTCGCGACGAGCGCTGCCGGCGCTGCGGCGCGTATCTCGGCGCCAGATTCAAGAGCGACCGTCACGGCGCTGGAGATCGCCTCCTCGTACCAGAGATTGGAGAAGCCGAGGATGTCGGGGTCGGTCGGCATGACATCCAGAACGAGCTGCGGATCGGCACTTCTCCACCGACATATGACGGGCGCGCCCATCGCCTCCTGGAACCCTCGCTCGCGAAGTCGATCGCCGAGCCGGTGGTACTTCACACGGCTCGCCACCTCGCAGACCACATCGACATCTTCCGTCGCCCGCGTCGGGGGAGCGCCGGGCTCGGTGATCCAGAGGTGAACCGTGGCGCCGCCGACGAAAACGACCTCCTCGAGCAGCGGCCCGAGCAGCGCCGCCGCGGTCTCCAACTGAAGTGCGCTCATAGGGGAAGCTCACTCCGTTCTTCTTGAGATTTAGATGGAGAGGCCGACCGAAGGGAGGCCGCCGAAGAATCCCAGGAAGCACAGAGAGAAGCCGACCGCCGTCGGGAGAACGCCGTCAGCGCTTGCCCCGTAGAGGGCCACGATGAGACCAGCGTCTCCCGGCGGTCGGAGGCACCTGAAGCGGCCACAGGAAGTGGCGCCCCGAAGCGCCCAACTATGAGCATCCGCAACGGTACCTCCCGGCCGGCGCAATTGAAAGCGATCCGAGGAGGTAGGAGATGGAGACGTTCGCCGGCATCGACTGGGCCAGCGAGGAGCATGCGCTTTGCGTGGTCGACGGGAACGGAGTGACGCTGGAGGGCGAGATGCACACCCATGAGGAGACGGGCCTCAGGGAGTTGATCTCCCGGATGCGGACCCTCGGCGTCGTGCGGGTGGCGATCGAGCGTCCCGACGGGCTCTTGGTCGATCGCCTCTTGGAGGCGGGCTTCACCGTCTTGCCGATTCACCCCAACAAGCTGAAAGCGACTCGTCCTCGCTATGAGGCCTCCGGCGGCAAGTCCGACGGCTTTGACGCCTTCGTGCTGGCCGAGCTGGCGCGCACCGACTCCCATCGCCACCGGGCGCTTGCGCCCGACTCCGATGAGACCAAGGCGCTGCGGGCGCTGACCCGCACACGCGAGGATCTGGTCGGGGCCAGGGTGCGGCTTGCCAATGAGCTGCGCGCCCAGCTGGATGCCTTCTGGCCCGGTGCAGCGCGAATCTTCGCCGACGTCGACTCGGCGATCGCACTCGCCTTCTTGGAGCGCTACCCGGCGCCCGCTGATGCGCGAGGGCTCGGGGAGAAGCGGCTCGCTGGCTTCCTGGCCCGCAACGGCTACTGCCGCCGCCGCTCGCCTGCTGAGCTCCTCGAGCGGCTGCGCGCGGCCCCGGAGGGCCGCGCCGGGGCTCTGGAGGCCGAGGCTCGGCGAGGGGCGGTGCTCGGTCTGGTCGCAGCGCTTCGGCCGATCGTCGCTCAGATCCGCGATCTCACTTCGCAGATCGCCCACGCCGTGCGCTCCCATTCTGATGGCGAGGTCTTCCTGCCGTTGTTCAAAGACCCGAAGTCGGTGATCACGGCGGCGAGGCTGGTCGCCGAGATCGGCGATGACCGCTCCCGCTACCCCAGCGCCGAGGTGCTTGCCGCCGACGCCGGGATGGCGCCGGTGGCGCGAGAGTCGGGGAAGCGCAAGGTTGCCGGTTTTCGCTGGGCCTGCGATAAGCGGCTCAGAGACGCAGTGTCTTGCCTGGCCGACTCCACCAGGCACCACCACCCATGGGCTCGCAGCGTCTACTTGGGCGCCCGCGCTCGAGGTCTCGACCACCCTCATGCGATCCGGGTGCTCGGCCGCGCCTGGCTGCGCGTTCTTTGGCGCTGCTGGCAGGACGAAGTGCCTTACGACCCTGCTAAACACGGCAACCTCAGGCGTCTTCAACCCACGGGGGGTTGACACAGGAAGTCTCATCGGCTTGCGACCACGGATCGCTCCCGCAGCATCCTCGAGAGAAGGTCTCCCGCTACCTTCCGGACCCGAGCATCTCCGACCCTTAGGCTGTCGAGCAGAGCGAGGGCTTCACCGAGCTCCGGCCAATTCTCCACCGCCTCAGGTGCAGCAGAGTGCAGCGGCTCGATGGCCTGCCCCCGAACTCGCCCGTGGGCATAGGGCCAGACGGGAGGCGGCTCGTCGCCCGAGGAGCGGATCGCACCGGCCATCGGCTCCGCCGCCCATGCCGCAGGCACGCCCGGCGTCAGCGCACCTAGTCGAGTAGGAACAACAAAGCGGAGCGCGTGAAGCGCGAACTCCTCGAAGTGAGGGAGATGGACTTCGCGGCGGTCCACCGAATACAGATCCGCACCCTTCGCTCGCTCCAGCGCTCGCTGTACGACCGGATGCGGAACATGGAGACGATCCGCAAGCGACCTGTAGCTCCAGGCCTTGTCATGGGTGAGCAGCCCACTGAGGACGTAGATGTCGGACTCCTTGACCACGGTGAGGATAGCGTATCAAGTATCAATACAAGATACGTGATCAACTTGCCGCCGCGAGCGCGCCTGACAGGATTCGAACCTGTGACCTTCGGTTTCGTAGACCGACGCTCTATCCAACTGAGCTACAGGCGCGGGATCGGGGTCGGGGACCCCGAGCGGCGATTCTAGGGGGTCGGCGGGGTTGCTAGGCGGTGGCCGGCTTGTTGAGCCGGACGTGCCAGCGGACGGTGGCGGTGGCGACCTTGGTGCCGGAGGGGTCGGTGAGGACGACCTCGCAGGGGAACTCGACCTTGCCGTCGCGGTCGAGGGTGGCGAGGGCCTCGTCCTTGGGCATGCCTAGCCTGGCGGTGGCCTCGATCGGCCCCTTGGCGATCTTTTCGTAGGCGATGTCGGCGCCGCGGGCGAGCGGCGTGACGTCGCCCATGCGCTCGGCGAAGGCGCCGACGAAGGCGGCGCCGGATGCCGTCTCGGCGACGGTGAAGAGGGCGCCGGCGTGCTGGGAGCCGACGTGGTTGGTCAGGTCCGGGCGCTCGGGGAGGACGACGACCGCCTCGCCCTCGGCGACGCTGGTTATCTCCAGGCCGAGGTGGCCGGCGAACGGCACCGCCTGGGTCATCCCCGCCGCGATCGCGTCGAAGTCGGTCATCGGCGGAACCCTATCCGGCCAAGGCGGGTCAGCGGCCCTCGAAGCTGGCGTGGCCGGGGCCGCCGTGCTCGAGGAATGTCTTGACGGCGTTTCTGGAGATCCTCGCTGGCGAAGAGGTCGGCGGCTTCGGTGCGGACGGCCTCGTCGGCGGCGGGGATGCCGCCTTCGCGGAAGCGGCGGAGGATGTGCTTGGTCATCGCGTGGGCCCTGGTCGGGCCGGCGGCGAGCTCGGCGGCGAGGGCGCGGGAGCGCTGCTCGAACTCCGCCGCCGGGTAGATCGAGTTGACGACGCCCCAGCGCTCCATCTCCTCGGCGCCGAACAGGTCTCCCGTCATCACGAACTGGCGGGCACGGCCGCTGCCGGCGCGCTCGGCGAGGCGCTGGGTGCCGCCCATCGAGGGGGTCAGGCCGACCACCTTCTCGACCAGGCCGAAGCGGGCCTCCGGAGTGGCGACGATGAGGTCGCAGGCGAGGGCGATCTCGAAGGCGGCGGTCAGGGTCAGCGCGTGGGCGGCGAAGACGATCGGCGCCGGCAGCGCCTCCAGCCGGTCGATCGTCCCCAGCAGCTCGTCCCAGAGCCGGCTGCCCTGCTCTGGCGTCAGCCCCTCGAAGACGTGGACGTCGACGCCGCCGGAGACGGCGCGGCCCTCGGCGCGGATCAGCAGCGCCCGCGGCGGCTCCGCGGCGATGTCCTCGACCCCCGCCTGGAAGTCGTCGATCATCCGCCGGTCGAAGAGGTTGAGCGGCGGGCTGTCGAAGGTGAGCACCGCCAGCCCTCCCTCCTCGCGCTGCAGCCGCGCCGCCTTTCCCTGCTCGCTCACCCCCGCAGGCTATGGGACCCGGTGCACCTCGAACAGGTTCGTGCCCAGTTCCTGCTCGGGGAGGCCGGCGGTGATCGCGATCAGCTCGCCGGGAGCGGCGATGCCGTGGTGGGCGGCGAGGGCGGCGCAGTCGTCGAGCAGTCCCCGCACCTCGGTTTCGTAGTCGCTCAGCACCGCGGTCACCCCGAAGAGCAGGTTGAGGCGGCGGACGGTCTCGATGCGCGGCGATATCGCCAGCACCGGCACGTTGGGCCGGTGGGCGGAGACGAGCCGGGCGGTGCGGCCGCTGGTCGTCGGCACGACGAGCGCCTTCAGGCCCAGCCGGTACACCGCGCCGACGGCGCTCTGGGCGACCGAGTCGGCGACGTCCTGGGTCGCCTGGTCGGTGCGGGTGAACAGCCACTCGCCGTAGCGCAGGTCGGGCTCGGTGGCGCAGGCGATCCGGTCCATCACCCGCACCGCCTCGACCGGGTTCTGGCCCACCGCGGTCTCCTCGGAGAGCATGATCGCGTCGGTGCCGTCGTAGATCGCGTTGGCGACGTCGGTCACCTCGGCCCGGGTCGGGCGGCGGGCGGTGACCATCGAGGCCAGCATCTGGGTCGCGGTGATGACCGGCTTGGAGCGCTTGCCGGCAAGGCGGATCAGCCGCTTCTGCTCGACCGGCATCTGGGCCAGCGGCAATTCGATGCCGAGGTCGCCGCGGGCGACCATGATGCCGCCGGTCGCCGCCCGCACGATCTCCTCGGCGTTGGCCGCCGCCTCCCGCTTCTCGATCTTGGCGACGAGCGGGATGTCGGAGCCGAGCGCGCGCAGCCGCTCCGTCACCGGCGTCAGATCCTCGGCGCTGGAGACGAAGGAGACGGCGAGCAGGTCGACGCCCTGCTCGACCGCGAACTCGACCCAGCCGAGGTCGCCGTCGGTGGCGGCGGGCAGCGGCGCGCCGCCGGGGACGTTCATCCCCTTGTGGGAGGAGAGCGTCCCCCCCACCTCGACCTCGCAGTCGACCTCGCCATCGTCGGGGTCGCGGACGCGGAGGCGGATGGCGCCGTCGGCGAGGTAGACGAGCTGGTCCTCGCGCAGCTTCGTAACGCCTGGCCAGGAGACCGGGATCTTCTCGCCGTCGCCCTCGACCGGGCGCGGGGTCAGGGTCACGTGGGTGCCGGTCTCCAACTCGGCGAAGTCGCCGCGCAGCTCGCCGATCCGCAGCTTCGGCCCCGGCAGGTCGCCGAGCACCGCGACCTCGCGGCCGACCCGCTCGGCGGCGGCGCGGACGTCGGCGATCGTCTGCGCCTGGCGCTCGGGCCCGGCGTGGGAGAAGTTGAGGCGGAAGACGTCGGCGCCGGCGGCGACGAGCTGCTCGAGCACGGCCGGCTCCCAGCTGGCCGGCCCGACCGTGACGATGATCTTCGTGCGCCTGCCGGACATCGGTCACACGACTGTAGAGGCTGGCGATTCGACATTGATCCGTGTAGCATTTGAACTGTGCCGCCGACTGCCGCCGCCGACGCCAGCGTCGCCGATCCGATCGAGAACGAACTGGTCGGGGAGGCGCCGCCCTCTCCCGCGGGGCCGATCGAGCCGGGGGAGCTGGAGGGCCTCCCCCAGCCGCCGAACATCCCGCTGCCGCCGCTGATTCAGTCGCTGCGCTTCACCCAGCGCCAGATCGAGTTCGTCTTCCGCGCCCGCCGCGAGCTGGGCGAGGTCTTCCGGATGCGCGGCGTCGTGCCCGGCGGCCCGGTGATCACCAGCCACCCCGACCACGTCCGCTCGCTCTTCACCGCCTCCCCCGAGCAGGCGCCGTCGCTGACCGGGGAATCGCCGTTGCGGCCGATCCTCGGTCCCGACTCGGTGCTGACCGCGGTCGGCCCGCGCCACATGCGCCAGCGCAAGCTGCTGCTGCCGCCGTTCCACGGCGAGGCGATCGAGGCCTACACGCGGATGATCACCGAGGCGACCGAACGCGAGCTCGACAAGTGGCCGATCGGCAGGGCGTTCGCGCTGGCGCCGCGGATGCAGGCGATCACCCTCGACGTGATCATGGCCGGCATCTTCGGCATCGAGGGAAAGCCGGCGCCGGGCACGCCGGAGCACGGCCTGCGGAAGATGGTCAAGCGGACCGTCGCCGCCTCGATCCAGCCCGGCGCCCGCCTCGTCGAACTCCTCCACATCGGCCGCGACGAGGCGATGGGGCCGATGCGGATCGGCCTGGCGATGCTCGACCGCGCCGTCTACGCGGTGATCGCCGAGCGCCGCCGCGCCGCCGACCTCGACGAGCGCCGCGACATCCTCTCGCTGCTGCTGCGGGCGCGGACCGAGGAGGGCGAGGCGATGAGCGACAAAGAACTGCGCGACGAGTTGTTGACACTGGTGCTCGCCGGCCATGAGACCACCGCCAACTCCCTCGCCTGGGCCTGGGAGCGGCTGGTCCGCACGCCCGCTGCGCACGAGGCGCTGCTGGGAGCGGTCCGCTCCGGCGACGGCGCCGAGGAGCAGGTCGAGGCGACGATCGTCGAGGCGATGCGCTCGCGACCGGTGATCCCGCTGATCGGGCGTCGGGTGACCGTGCCGTGGCGGCTGGGCGAGTACGGCGTCCCCGCCGAGACGCCGGTGACGATGAGCATCCTCCTCGTCCATCACCGCGAGGACGTCTACCCGGAGCCGTTCGAGTTCCGGCCGGAGCGCTTCCTTGGGGGCCGCAAGCCCGGCACCTACGAGTGGATCCCCTTCGGCGGCGGCATCCGCCGCTGTCTCGGCGCGGCGCTGGCGATGGCCGAGCAGCGCGTCGTGCTGGAGGCGATGGCGCGGCGGCTCGACCTCGAGGCCGACGACCCGGCGCCCGAGCGCGCCCTGCACCGCAACGTGACGATGATCCCGGCCCGAGGCGGGCGCGTCGTGCTGCGCGCGCGGCACGCCTGACCCGGCGTTCCGGGCCACCCGCGCCGGGAATCCTTCCTACAATCGACGCGAAGTGCCCGGAGAGGTGGCCGAGTGGCTGAAGGCACTCGCCTGCTAAGCGAGTAGGGGGCGCAAGCTCTCTCGAGGGTTCGAATCCCTCCCTCTCCGCTGCCCGGCGGGGATAGGCTGACGTGGGTGTCCGGCCTTCCTGAGCAGTCCCACGAGCGCTTCGAGCGGATCTTCGCCGAGGTCGAGGCGCCATTCGCCTTCGTCGACCTCGACGCGATGTGGGCCAACGCGGAGGAGATGCTGGGGCGGTCCGGGTCCAAATCGATCCGGATCGCCAGCAAGTCGGTCCGCTGCCGGGCGCTGCTGGAGGCGATCCTGCGCCGCGACGAGCGCTTCTCCGGGCTGATGACCTACACCCTGCCCGAGACCCTGTGGCTGGCCGAGCAGGGATTCGAGGATCTGCTGCTCGCCTACCCGACCGCCGACTCCGGAGCCCTGGGAGAGCTGGCGCTGCGCTCGGTCGCCAACCCGGGCGGGGCGCCGGTGGTGATGGTCGACTGCGTCGACCATCTGGAGATGATCGAGTCGGTGCTGGGAGCCGGCGCGGCGCCGGTCCGAGTCTGCGTCGACATCGACGCCGGCTGGCGAGCGCTGGGTGGGCGAATCGAAATCGGGCCGAAGCGCTCCCCCGTGCACACCGTCGAGCAGGCGGTCGCGCTGGCCCGGGAGATCGCCGCTCGGCCGCAGATCGAGCTGGTCGGGCTGATGGCCTACGAGGGGCAGATCTCCGGCGTCGGCGACCAGCCTCCGGGGCGGCGCCTGCGCGGCGCCGCGATCCGCTTCATGCAGCGGCGCTCCGCCGCCGAGCTGGCCGAGCGCCGCGGCGCGATCGTCGCCGAGGTCGGCGAGCTCGCCGACCTCGAGTTCGTCAACGGCGGCGGCACCGGCAGCCTCGAACTGACCTCGGCGGAGGACGCGGTGACCGAGGTAACCGCCGGCTCGGGCTTCTACGCGCCGGCCCTCTTCGACCACTACAGCCGCTTCAGCCTGACACCGGCGGCCGGCTTCGCGCTGCCGATCGTCCGCAAGCCCTCGCCGCGGGTCGCGACCGCGCTCGGCGGCGGCTATCTCGCCTCCGGAGCCGGCGACGCCGGGCGACTGCCGGCGCCGTGGCTGCCACCGGGACTCGGCTTCGACCCCGAGGAGGGCGCCGGCGAGGTCCAGACTCCTCTGCTCGGCGCTGCCGCCGCGAACCTGGACGTCGGCGACCGCGCCTACCTCCGCCACGCCAAAGCCGGCGAGCTCTGCGAGCACTTCGCCTCCCTGCACCTGGTCGAAGGGGACGCCGTGGTCGACGAGGTCCCGACGTACCGCGGCGACGGCCAGGCGTTCCTGTAGACGGTCGTCAGGGGCCGAGGACTCGCTCGGCGTACTCGTTGGTGAAGGCGCGGGCGGGGTCGAGGGTGTCGCGGGCCCGCTGGAACTCTCCCCAGGCCGGGTAGCGGGGGGCGAGGGTCGCGGCGGTCTGGAAGTGGCGCTTGCCCCAGTGGGGGCGGCCGCCGTAGGCCTTCATGATCTCCTCCACCGCCTCGAAGTACGGGCGCCACTCCATGCCGCGGTACTGGTGGACGGCGATGTAGGTGGTGTCACGCTCGTGCGAGGGGCTGAGCAGGGCGTCGTCGCCGGCGGCGACGCGCATCTCGATCGGGAAGAAGACCGGATAGCGGTTGGAGCGCACCCACTCGATCACCCTGCGCGCCGCCTCGGGGCCGTGCTCGCGGGGGACGCCGTACTCCATCTCGGTGAAGCGGACGCGGCGGTCGTTGGCGAAGACGCGGTCGCTGCGGTCGACCGTGCGGCTGCCGGAGGCGAGGCGGCCGGCGAGCCGCGACAGTGCCGGTATCGTCCGCGGGAAGCGCTTGCCGGTGGCGGAGAGCGCCTCCAGCGCCCAGTTCTCCAGGACGACGTCGTTGAGGTGGGCGGCGAGACGGCCGCGCGGGCGGGGCGGAGCCTCGGTGCGGTTGCGCTCCAGCACCAGGGCGTTGTCGGCGTAGGGGAAGGTGAAGAGCTCGAAATGGTCGTTGGCGTCGGCGCTCTCCTGGAAGGAGTCGAGGACCTCCTCGCGGGGGCGCGGCGTGTCGACCCGGTCGAGGGTGAAGGCGGGGACGCAGCGCAGGGTGACCGCGGAGATCGCGCCGAGGGCGCCGACCCCGACGCGGGCGGCGCGCAGCAGCTCGGGGTGGGCGTCGGCGGCGAGCTCGCGGACGCTGCCGTCGGCGAGGACCAGCTCCACCCCCTCGACCTGGGCGGAGATGTTGCGCAGCTTCGCCCCGGTGCCGTGGGTGCCGGTCGAGATCGCGCCGGCGAGGGTCTGGCGGTCGATGTCGCCGAGGTTCTCCATCGCCAACCCGAGCCGGGCCAGCTCCTCGTTGAGGTCGGCGAGCACGGTCCCCGCGCCGACCCTGACCAGGCCGGACTCGCGATCGGCGTCGAGCACGCCCTTCAGCGCCTCGATCCGGACCATCGTGCCGTCGGTCATCGCCGCCTCGGTGAAGGAGTGACCGGAGCCCGCGACGCTGACCTTGCGCCCCGCCGCCGCGGCGGCGGCTACCGCCTCGGCCAGCTCGTCGCGGCTGCGCGGGCGGACGATCTCCGCCGGCCGGCAGGCCTGGTCCCCGGCCCAGTTCTCCCATGCCTCCATCTGCCCCAGCCTAAAAGGTGCGGCTAGCATCGGGTGCCCCGGAGGGGTGGCAGAGCGGTTGAATGCGGCGGCCTTGAAAGCCGTTAGGCCGCGTAAGCGGCCTCGTGGGTTCGAATCCCACCCCCTCCGCTCACGACCGTTGAGCTGCGCCTGGCGGCGTCCTCGGTCGCTCACGTGCAGAGCACGCTTCGCTCCCTGCGTCCTCTTGCCATGCTTGCTCCACGGTCGTGAGTAGGCAGGAATGCCGGCGAAGCGGCCGAACGACGGGGGATGGACAGAGCCGCCAACCGCGTTCGCAGGCGCGAGCGCTGGCAGCAGCGGGCGGAAAGGGCCAGGGACGCTTTCGGGCTGGTCCTGGTTCTGGTGCTGACGACCTACGTGCTCGCCTCGCTGCTCGACAACCGCGGCTGGTCGGCGGTGATCCTGACCGTGGCCACCAGCGCCACCTCGATCGTGGCCCTGACCAGCTCCCACGCCAGGGCCGGCTTCGTCCGCGGGACGATCTGGCTCTCGGGGCTGACGATCGGCCTGGCTGCGATCGCAGCCGCGGGCGGCGCGCAGATCTGGCTCAACCTCGCCTCGACGGTCCAGATCGGGCTGCTGGCCGTGGCGATGGCCGCGGTCCTGCACCGCGTCGTCACCACCGCCGAAGTCGGCTCGCGCACGATCCTCGGCGCGATCAGCGTCTACACCGTGATCGGCATCCTCTTCACCTTCCTCTACGGGATGGTCGAGCGGCTCCAGGGCGGCGCCTTCTTCGAAGGTGAGCTGCACCCCAAGGGCAGCGACTTCCTCTTCTTCAGCTACACGACGCTGACCACGACCGGGTACGGCAACCTCGTCCCCGGCGGCCAGCCCGGCCGGATGCTCTCCGGGCTGGAGATGATGATCGGCCAGATCTTCCTCGTCACCCTGGTCGCCGGCCTGGTCAGCCTCTGGCGGCCGGGCGACGCGCTGCGGAGGCGGCGCGCCAGGGGGGCCGGGAGCACAGGGGAACCCGAGAGCGCCGGAGGCGCCGGGGGCTGATCACCCGGAGAGCACGGCCTCGATCTCGGCCAGCTGCGACTCGATCCCGGCGGAGATGCCGTCGCAGATCTGATGCACGCCCGGATCGCCGATCCGGTACATCGAACTGGTCCCGCGCTTGCGGCGCGCGACGAAGTTCTCGGTGTGCAGGGCGGCTAGGTGCTTGGAGACGTTCTGTTGAGAGCCGCCGAGGGCCGCGGCGATCTCGCCGACGGAGGCCTCGTCCTGCCGGCGCAGGAGGTCGAGGATCCGCAGCCGGGTCGGGTCGGAGAGGGCGCGGAAGCGGCGGGCGATCAGCTCGGCCGCGTCTGGGGTCAGGGGAGCTCTTCGCATCCGTGCTATCGTACCATCTACAACTGTTAAGTTGTTAACTTGTGAAATTGTGACTAGGAGGTTGACGATGCCAGTGACGACCGCGGCACCAGTAACCGAATACCCGCGCCCACGCTCGAAGCGGGAGTGGCCGCTGGAGCGGATCCTCTTCGCGCTGGCGGGGACGATGACCGGGCTGAGCGCGCTGCTCAGCGCCTTCGTCAGCCCCTGGTTCCTGCTGCTGACCGGCTTCGTCGCCTTCAACCAGCTGCTCTTCGTCGCCGTCGGCAACTGCCCCGCCTCGCTGATCCTGCGGCATGCCTTCGGCGTCGAGAGCGCCTGCGAGCGATGAACGCGCTCGGCCCGGTCGGGCGGCTCGGCCGCTTCGCCGCAACCCACCGCCGCGGCGTCTTCCTCACCTGGGCGATCGTCGCGGTCGGCCTCGGCGTGCTGGCGCCGCGGGTGGAGACGGCACTCTCGGGCGCCGGCTGGCAGGCCAACGGCTCGGAGTCGGTCAAGGTCCGCGAACAGGTCGACCGCGGCTTCGGCGGTGCCGGCGCCTACGCGCTGCAGGTCGCGGTGCACTCGCCGCGGCTGACCGTCGGCGACCCCGGCTTCCGGCGCACCGTGGCGCGGGTCGAGCGCGTGCTGGCCGCCGACCCGGCGGTCCGCGCCATCGTCCCTCCCCGCCCCGGGGCGTCGATCTCCCGCGACGGCCACACGGCGATCGTCGCCGGCCGCGCCGCCCGCGGCCCCAACGGCATGGTCGCCGCGGCCGACGGGCTGAAGTCGCAGGTGGCGGATGTCGCCGCGCCGGGGGTAGAGGCCAACCTGACCGGCGCCGCCGGCATGTGGTCGGACTTCAACGAAGCCAACCGCGACGCGATGCTGCGCTCGGAGCTGATCTCCTGGCCGGTGACGCTGGCGATCCTGGTGCTGGCGTTCGGCTCGCTGGTCGCCGCCGGGCTGCCGCTGATGCTCACCATCGTCGGCCTGATCGCCTCGGCCGGCGTCCTCTACCTGGGGACCAAGCTCTCGCCGATCTCGATCTGGGCGATGAACTTCGCGCTGATGTTCGCGCTGGCGCTCGGCATCGACTACGCGCTGTTCATCGTCATGCGCTTCCGCAACGCCCTGTTCGGACAGGGACACGACCCGGCCGAGGCGGTCGGGGAGACGATGGACACGGCCGGCAAGGCGGTCCTCTTCTCGGGGCTGACGGTGCTGATCTCGCTCTCGGCGGTGATGCTGGTGCCAAGCCCGGCGTTTCGCTCGATGTCGCTGGGGATCATGGTCGCGGTCCTGTTCGTGCTGGCGGCGACGCTGACGCTGCTGCCGGCGGTGCTGGCCAAGCTCGGCCCGCGGATCGACAGGCTGGCCCTGCCCTGGGCCCACAGCGGCGAGCACCGCTCGCCCGCCTTCGCCCGCTGGGGGGAGCGGCTCTGGCGCCACCCGTTCGCCTTCGGCGGCCTCGCCCTGGTGGTCCTGCTGGCCCTGGCGCTGCCGATCCTCGGCCTGAAGACGGGGATGCCGTCGATCAAGGTCGTGCCGGCGGGCGACCACTCGCGGCTCGGCTATCAACAGGTAAGCGCCGGCTTCGGCACCGGCGCCCCCGGGACCCTCCAGGTCGTCGGGCCGCAGCGCGAGTCCGCCGCGGCGGTGACGACACTGCGCGGGGACTCGGGGATCGCGGCGGTGACGCCACCGACCCCGGCAGCCGGCCTGGCGCTGATCCAGGCCGTGCCGAGAAGCGGGCCCTCGACGACCGCCCTCGGAGACACGGTCGACCGCCTGCGGGCGGAACTGCCGCCGGGAGTGCTGGTCGGCGGGCCGGCGGTCGAAAACCACGACCTCGAAACGGCGCTCGCGGCGAAGACGCCGCTGGCGATCGGGGTCGTGCTCGCGCTCGGCTTCCTGCTGCTGCTGATCGCCTTCCAGGCGCCGCTGATAGCGGCGATCGGGGTGCTCGCCAACCTGCTCTCGACCGCGGCGGCGTTCGGCGTCGCCAAGCTGATCTTCCAGGACGGGCACCTCTCCGGCCTGCTCGGCTTCGAATCGCAGGGCTTCCTCGACGCCTGGGGGCCGATCTTCTTCTTCGCGATGATCTTCGCGATCGCGATGGACTACACCGTCTTCCTGCTCTCCTCGGCGCGCGAGCACTGGGAGGAGACGGGCGACGCGAAAGCGGCGATGGTCGGCGGGCTGGCGCACTCGGGCCGGGTGATCCTGGCGGCGGGCGCGGTGATGGTCGCGGTCTTCTTCACCTTCGCGCTGTCAGGGCCGCTGCCGCCGAAGGAGATGGGCGCGATCCTCGGCATCGCCGTCTTGCTCGACGCCTTCCTGGTGCGGCTGCTGCTGCTGCCGGTCTTCCTGCGCCTGGCGGGGCGGGCGGCCTGGTACCTGCCGTCCTGGCTCGACCGCATCCTCCCCGACGTCCACTTCGGGCACGGGCCGA
Organism: uncultured Actinomycetes bacterium; assembly: GCA_963714045.1. GTDB lineage: Bacteria > Actinomycetota > Thermoleophilia > Solirubrobacterales > 70-9 > VAYN01. Next base: position 81,650 of record OY970225.1, read on the forward strand.
CAGGCAGCGCCGAGCCCGCGTCTCCCCCGGCTCCGGCCGAGCCGGTCGGGGAAGCGCGCTAGTCGGAGAGTTCGACGCGCTCGATCGACTGGGGGTCGAGCGGCTTGTCGGAGCCGTCGGTCGGGGTCGACTCGATCGAGTCGACCACGTCCATGCCGTCGACGACCTCGCCGAAGACGGTGTGCTTGCCGTCGAGCCAGGGAGCGGCGCCGGCGGTGACGATGAAGAACTGGGAGCCGTTGGTGTTGGGCCCGGCGTTGGCCATCGCCAGCGCCCCACGCACGACCTTGTGGTCGTTGAACTCGTCCTCGAAGGTGTAGCCGGGACCGCCGCGCCCGCTCCCCTCCGGGCAGCCTCCCTGGATCATGAAGTCGGGGATGACCCGGTGGAAGACGAGGGTGTCGTAGAAGCCGTCGGCGGCGAGCTTGCGGAAGTTCTCGACCGTCTTCGGCGCGTCGTCGTCGTGCAGCTCGAGCACGATCGCCCCCGCGTTGGTGTGAAGAGTCGCCCGCGACATCGCCCTCCACCCTACCGACCGCTGACCTTGACGGTCACGGGGCGGGAGGAGCCGGGAGCGTAGGGCCAGTGCTCCTCGGCAAGGGCGATGGCGCGGAGGCGGATCGAGGCGGCGCCGCTGAGGTAGCGGAAGCGGTAGTGGGCGCGGAAGCGGCCGCCGTGATCGGTGCGGGTGACGAGCACCGGGCGCCAGCGGTGGGTGGCCGCCTCCAGGTACTGGATCGCGACCAGCTTGCCGCGCCGGGGAATCGGGGCTCCGCGACCGCGGACCCGGCCGCTGAGCCGCATCGTCTGCCCCGTCTGGAGAGAGAGCGGCGCCGCTTTGAGGGAGACGCCGGAGCGCACCCGGAGGTCGAGGGCGGGCCGGCGGGCCGGCTCCAGGTCGCCATCGCCCCCGTAGACGACGGTGACCCGGCGCGAGGGCCCGGGCGTCAGCCGCAGCTCGAAGCCGCCGCGGTCGCCAGTGGTGACGGTGGCCCTGGTGGTGGGGGCGAGGGCGCCACGCGAGGGCCGGGAGACGACGCGCAGCTGGCGCCCGGCGATGCCGGCGCCATCGGCGCGGGTGAGGCGGCCGTTGACGAGCGCCGGGGCGGCGAAGGGCACGGTGAGCGCGTCGCCGCGGCCGTGACCTCCCCGCAGCCGCGCGAACAGGCGCGTCTTCGCCCGCGGCGCCCGCGGCGCCGGCGGTGCCTTCGGCGTCACGGCCCGGGTCGGCGCCACCGGCGGCGGCGTCTTGCGGATCGCCATCTCGGTGCCGTCGGCGCGCAGCGTCGTGGTCGCGGTATTGCCGGCGCCGTCGACCGCTTCGACGCGGAAGACGTAGGTACCGGGCGCGAGGTCCGGCGTGCGGGCGACCAGCGCCGCCTTCGAAGCGTCCGCATCCGGCTGCAGCTTGGTCGGCAGTTCCTCCCACTCCTCGCCGTTGAGGCGGCGGTAGGAGATCGTCCCCGAGGCGGGGCCGGAGTGGGCGTCCGCGACGTCGGCGCGGATCTGCGCCGGGATGTCGTCGCCTTCGCTCGCCGCGAAGGCGACCCCCGGCGGCACGTCGTCGAAGCGCATCGTCATGTCCAGGGCCGAGGCCGGGTTGGCGTTGCCGGCTTCGTCGCGCAGCCAGAGATGGAGGGAGTAGACGCCGGGGCGCGGCACGTTGCGGTCCGGTAGCGCGGCGACGTTCTGGCCGCCGGCGAACTGGACGCCGGTGTCGTAGCCGGCGGGGCCGGTGATGCGCCAGTAAGCGCCCCAGATCGGGCTGGCCGGGCCCTGGTCGGGATTGGCCCAGGCGAAGTCGAAGTTGTCGACGCGGCGCCAGCTCTCTCCCCCCGCGAGGGCGAGGTTGCGCGGGTGGGCGGGGGCGTTGTTGTCGATCGCGACGCTGCCGTCCCCGGTGCAGCCGACGTTGCCGGCGAAGTCGGTGACGCAGTGGTGGATGCTGTGGTGGCCGTCGCTGAAGTGGGTGGTGTCGATCGCGGCGCCCCCGGAGACGCTGGTCTGGCAGGGCTGCATCACGGTCGCCTTCCAGACGCCGCCGATCAGCGCCTTGGAGCAGGGGTACTCGGTGAGGTTGACCCGGGCGCCGTCGATGCTGGTCTCGCTATAGCGGATGCCGCCGCCGGTGTCCCCTCCCCAGAAGCCGACGTTCTGGGTGCCTCGCCGCCAGCCGCCGGCGAGGATGTCGCCGCCGATCCCGGCGCCGGGCCCCTGGTCGTCCTGAACGGTGATCGTGAGGGCGCGGATCGCCGACCAGGATCCTGGGTCGAGGCTGCACCACTTGCTTTCCGCCCGGGCGCAGAGCAGGCGGTCCTCGAGCGCGGGCTGGGCCGGGTTGAAGCCGGCGACGAACTCGCGCGGGGTGGTGTCGGTGCCGCCGGCGGTGGCGAAGGCGTCGAAGCCGCCATTCCAGGTGCCGACCCCGATCCGCTGCTCCATCCCGTCGTGGAGCGCGTGCCACCAGGTGCCGCGAACCTGGGAGATGCCGGTGCCGGCCGGTGCCTCCCAGCGCCAGCGGGCGAAGCGGGTGCCGGAGACGGTGCCCTGGTTGTCGCGGGTGAAGCTCTTCATGTGGACGCCGTCGAAGGGGTCCTGGCCGGCGGGCGGGACGCACCAGGCGTCCTGGCGGAACTTGGCGCCGCCGGTGCTGTCGGCCCAGTTGGCGTCGGCGCCGACGTACCAGCCGCACTGGGCGACTTCGTACTTGCCCGCTCGCGCCTCGCCGGCGACCAGCAGCAGCAGCGCCACCGCCAACGCGATCCCCATCGCCACGATCCGACCCAAGCCACCGCGCGTACCCGACATCCGCCCTCCTTCGATTGCCTGCATGTGGAGGGGCCAAGGGGATGGGCGGCGCGTTCTCTCCCCCCTCGGGAGGGATCTAAGCCAGACGTCCAGGTGGCGCCGGGTCGCCGCCGCGGCGGCTTTGCGAGAATGACCGCGATGGCGCTTCCGAGCAAGGATCAGATCACTGAGCAGCTGCGCGCGGTCATCGACCCGGAGCTGCGGCGCTCGATCGTCGAGCTGGGGATGGTGCGCTCAATCGATGTGCAGGAGAGCGGCCGGGTCGAGGTCGTCGTCTCCCTCACCACAGCCGGCTGCCCGATCCGCTCCCACTTCGAACAGGCGGTCGCCAAACAGGTGATGGAGCTGGAGGGGGTGACCGGGGTCGGGGTCGGCTTCGACGTCCTCTCCGACGAGGAGAAAGGCGACCTGCAGAAGACGCTCGGCCGCGGCAAGCTGCCGCAGGGGGCGCTGGCCAAGGTGAAGAACGTGATCTGCGTCTCCTCGGGCAAGGGCGGGGTCGGCAAGTCGACGATGACCGCCAACCTGGCCGCGGCGCTGAGCGCCGAAGGGCACCCGGCGGGGGCGCTGGACTGCGACGTCTACGGCTACTCGATCCCGCGCATGCTCGGGGTCAACGCGAAGCCGGACGTGAACGGCGAGCGCAAGATCCTGCCGCTGGACGCGCCCAGCGGCGTCAAGGTGATGTCGATCGGTTTCTTCGTCGAGGAGAACGCGGCGGTCGTCTGGCGCGGGCCGATGCTGCACAAGGCGATCCAGCAGTTCCTCGAGGACGTCGCCTGGGATGAGCTGGAGTACCTGCTGCTGGACCTGCCGCCGGGGACCGGCGACGTCTCGATGACGCTGGCGCAGCTGCTGCCGCAGGCCAAGTTCGTGGTGGTGACGACGCCGCAGCCGGCGGCGCAGTCGGTGGCCCGGCGCGGGGCCGAGATGGCGGCCAAATTCGACCTCGAGATCCTCGGGGTGATCGAGAACATGTCCGGCTTCACGACCCCGGACGGGGAGCGCTTCACGATCTTCGGCGAGGGCGGCGGGCAACTGCTGGCGGACGAGCTCGACGTGCCGCTGCTGGGCAAGGTGCCGCTCTCAGAGCCGCTGCGCGAGCACGCCGACTCCGGCTCTCCACTGGTGCTGGCGGAACCCGACTCCCCCGCCTCCCAGGCGATCCGCCAGGCGGCCCGTGGGATCGTCGCGGCGACGCCGCAGGAGCTGCCGGTGCTGCAGGCGGTGCCGGGTGGGGCGGAGCCGGCGCCGGTCAGCGGCACCCCGCTGCCGATGGCATAGCAGCGCGCGAAGGGGCCCGCTCAATCTCGTCTCTGTCTCTCGACCTCGGTGAGAGCGGCGATGTCGTCCAGGTCTGCCGGGCGGCCCGCTGCGCGCTTCATCCGGATCAGGTCGTCCAGCGAGACGATGGCGACGTCGTTGCCGTCCAGCTCCACGACCAGGGCTCCCTCGCGCATCTGATCGAACCCGCGCGCGCCCTTCGGTTCCTTGAGGATGTGGATCTGGCCGTGGCGCGTGAGCAGTGGGGGAACGATCGCGGCGATGGCGAGGCGCTCGGGATCGCTGACCGGGACCTCCGCCTTCTCCGTCCCCGCACCCTGTGAATCCCGAGGTTGGGCCTCCAGCTCCACAAGCGCCGCGCCGAGGCGGCGCAGGTTCTCCGGACTGGGATCTGGAGTCAGGTCGAGGTCCATCGTCGTGCGGCGGTGGCCGTGCACCTGGGTGGCCACGCCGCCGATCACGACGTAGTCGACGCCGTGGCGAGCCAGGACGGCGATCAGCTCGGCGAGGTCGAGCGGGCGATCGGCTCCTCCCGCCCCGGCTTCGCTCACTTCACACTCCTGCGCGTCGCCGGATGTCCCTCGCCCCGGGCTCGCTCGCCGGCGGCGGCCAACCGCGAAGCGACGAGATTCCAGCCGATCGCCTCTCGGAGCCGCTCAGGAGCCGTCATCTCCGCGTCGACCCCAAGCTCGGGCACCGGCACCGGGCTCTCCAGCGGCTCGACCCGGAGGACAGATCGCCGGCCGAGCACGAGCATGAGCCGCGCGAAGCGCTCCAGAGTGGGCGCCTCGACCCCACGCTCGATCCGGCTGATCGCGTCCTGGCTGGTCCCTGCCCGCAGCGCGAGGCGGCGCTGGCTCAGCCCCTGCTGCTCACGCGCTTCGCGGAGGATGCTTCCGATCTCCGAGGAGGATTGACACCGCATAGGGTGTCAATACTACTCAGCCACTGCAGCAGCCCTCAGGCTGCGCTCTTGGACTTGTAGTAGCTCGCGTTGATCTCGGCGTATTTGGCCCACTCGGCCGGGAGCTGGTCCTCGGCGAAGCAGGCGTCGACCGGGCAGGCCTCGACGCAGGCGTCGCAGTCGATGCACTCGTCCGGGTCGATGTAGAGCATCTCGACCGAGTCGTAGTCGGGCTCGTCCGGCGTCGGGTGGATGCAGTCGACGGGGCATACCTCGACGCACGAGTTGTCCTTCTGGCCGATGCACGGCTCGGCGATGACGTAGGTCATTCGGGAAGTTCTCCTAAGTCGGTTTCCGGTGCGCGGCGAGGCTCTGGGCCCCCGCCAAAAGCGCGAGCGCTCATTTTAGGGATGATGCGGCGATGCTGCTGCTGACAGGAGCCACCGGGAGTATCGGGTCGCGGCTGCTGCCGCTGCTGCTGGAGCGGGGCGAGGACGTGCGCTGCCTGGTGCGGGAGCCGCGGCGGCTGGGGGAGCGGCGGGTGGACGTGCAGATCGCGCTCGGGGACCTCGGGGAGATGTCGGATCCGTATCTGGTGCGGCAGGCGCTGCGGGGGGTCGACACGGTGATCCACCTGGCAGCGACGATCCGCGACCAGCCGCCGAAGCGGATCGAGGAGCTGAACGGGCTGGCGACGGTGCGACTGCTGCGGGCGGCGGAGCGCAGCGGCGTGCGGCGCTTTGCCTTCTTCAGCGCGCTCGACGCGGGGGCGGCACAGCGGACGCGCTTCTTCCGCGCCAAGTGGCTGGCCGAGCGGGCGGTGGCGAGCTCGCCGCTGGAGACGACCGTCTTCGCCCCCTCGATCGTCTACGACCGCAGCGACCCCTGGATCACGCTGCTGCGGCGCTTCTCCTTCCTGCCGGTGCTGCCGGTGTCCGGGGCGGGGCAGGCGGAGTTCCAGCCGATCTGGGCCGAGGACGTGGCGCGCTGCGTGGTCGCGGCGCTGGCGGGCGAGGCGCGGCCTCGCTACGAGCTGGCCGGGCCGGAGACGCTCAGCTACGACCAGATGTCGGACCTGGTGAGCCGGGCGGCGGGGCGGCCGCGACCCCTCGTCCACATCCCGCTGCCACTGGTGCGCGCCGGGCTGCTGGCACTGCGCTCCGTTTTCGGCGAGGCCGTGTTCGCGACCTGGGAGGAGGCCGAGCTGATGGAGGTCTCGATGACGACGGAGCGCGGCGCGGCTGATGCCGAAGCGCTCGGCGTGGAGCCGCGGCGCATGGAAGACGTCCTCGCCAGTCCGTAGGAAGACGAGGGGCCCGGTCGCCCGGGCCCCTCGGAAGCAAACTCGCCTGTTGAAGCGAGGATACGCCTGAGCGGCGTGGCTACATCATGCCGCCCATGTCCGGCATACCGCCGCCGGGCATGCCGCCGCCGGCTCCGGGCTCCTCCGGCGGCTCGGCGATGATCGCCTCGGTCACCAGGATGTTCTTGGCGATCGAGGCCGCGTTCTGTAGCGCCGAGCGGGTGACCATGGTCGGGTCGATGACGCCGGCCTTGATCAGGTCCCCGTACTCGCCGTTGGCCGCGTTGAGGCCTTCGCCGGGTTTGAGGTCGCGGACGGCGTTGACGACGACCGAGCCCTCCAGGCCGGAGTTCTCGGCGATCTGGCGGACCGGCTCCTCGAGCGAGCGGTGGATGATCCGGGCGCCGGTGCGCTCGTCCGGGTCGTCGACCAGCTTGTCGGGGTCCAGACCCGACTGGGCGTTCAACAGGGCAACGCCGCCACCCGGGACGACGCCCTCCTCGAGCGCGGCGCGGGTCGCCTGCAGCGCGTCCTCGACGCGGTGCTTTTTCTCCTTCATCTCGGTCTCGGTGGCGGCGCCGACCTTGACCACGGCGACGCCTCCGGCGAGCTTGGCGAGGCGCTCCTGGAGCTTCTCGCGATCGAAGTCGGAGTCGGTGTTGTCGACCTCGTTTTTGATCTGCTTGATCCGGCCCTTGATGTCGTCGCCGCTGCCGGCACCGTCGATCACCGTGGTCGTGTCCTTGGAGACGACGACGCGGCGAGCCTTGCCGAGTTGGGTGAGCTGGGTGTTCTCGAGTTTGAGGCCCATCTCCTCGGTGATCACCTCGCCGCCGGTGAGGATCGCGATGTCCTCGAGCATCCGCTTGCGGCGGTCGCCGAAGCCGGGGGCTTTGACGGCGACACCGGTGAAGGTGCCCCGCAGCTTGTTGACGACCAGGGTCGCCAGGCACTCGCCCTCGACGTCCTCGGCGACGATCAGCAGCGGCTTGCCGCCCTGCATCACCTGCTCCAGGATCGGCAGGATGTCCCGCACGGAGCCGATTTTCTGGTTGGCGATGAGGATGTAGGGGTCCTCCAGCACCGCCTCCATGCGGTCCTGGTCGGTGACCATGTACGGGGAGATGTAGCCCTTGTCGAACTGCATCCCCTCGGTGAACTCCAGCTCCATGCCGAAGGTCTGGCCCTCCTCGACGTTGACGACGCCGTCTTTGCCGACTTTCTCGATCGCGTCGGCGATCACGTTGCCGATCTCGTCGTCGGCGGCGGAGATGGCCGCCACGCGGGCGATCTGCTCCTTGCCCGCGACCTCTTTGGACTGCTTGTCGCGAAGGTTGTCGACGACCTCGTCGACGGCCTTCTCGATGCCGCGGCGCAGGGCCAGCGGGTTGGCGCCGGCGGCCACGTTCTTCAGCCCCTGGCGGACGATGATCTGGGCCAGCAGGGTCGCCGTCGTGGTGCCGTCGCCGGCGACGTCGTTGGTCGCCGTGGCGACCTCGCGGACGAGCTGGGCGCCCTGGTTCTCGAAGACGTCCTCGACCTCGACCTCGCGGGCGATGGTGACTCCGTCGTTGGTGATGGTCGGCGCGCCGAACTTTTTGTCGAGCACGACGTAACGGCCTTTGGGGCCGAGGGTGACCTTGACCGCGTTGGCGACGGCGTCGACGCCGGCCTGCAGCGCCCCCCTCGCCTCCTCTGCGTACTTCAGCTCCTTATGAGCCATCTGGATTCAGTCCTCCTTGAGTTCTTCTAAGTCCGTTGGCGAGGGCTAGCTGAGCTTGGCGAGAACGTCCGACTCGCGCAGCACCAGCAGGTCGTCGCCCTCGACGGTGACCTCGGTGCCTCCGTATTTGGAGTAGAGGACCTCGTCCCCGTCCGAGACATCGAGCGGGCGGCGGCTGCCGTCCTCGTTGATCGCGCCGTCGCCGACGGCGACGACCTTGCCCTTCTGCGGCTTCTCTTTGGCCGTGTCGGGGAGGACGATGCCGCTGGCGGTCGTCTCCTCCTCCTCGATCGGCTTGACGATCAGCCGGTCCCCGAGGGGCTTCAGCTTCATCCGTGAACCTCCGTTATCGGTGCGTGATTTGCTGGCAAAGTCAGGAATTGCCGCCTGGGGAGCCGATTCTGGCGCCCTGGCGGCCTTTGGCACTCTGCTTGCGCGAGTGCCAACAGAGGGAAAGATAGCGCGGTCAGTCCGTCGCCAGCAGCCTGCAGCCCAGCAGGGCCGCGATTCCCTCGCCGCCGCGGGCCATCACCCAGTCGTGGTTCCACTCGAAAGCGGGGCGCAGGAGCGGGGCCATCAGGTTCATCCAGGGCTTGGTCGTCATCACGTTCCACTCGTAGAGGACCGCGGTGACGCCGTCCTGCTCGTAGAGGCGCCAGCGGCCGACGCCCTCCAGCTCGCCGACCGCGTGGCCTTCGAGCAGGTGCGGGTGCTCGACCCGGATCGTCGTCACCTCGAACTCGACCCGGTAGGGCAGCAGGCTCTTCCAGACCATGCGGGCGACGGTGCCGACGCCGTCCACCCCCTCGCCCTCCCCGCGCTTCAGCTCCTCGGCCTCCTCCACCCCGCGCCACCACTCGGGCCAGCGCTCCTGGTCGTGGATCGCCTCCCAGACCGGCTGGCGCGGGGAGTCGAGCAGCCAGGTGGTGAGGAAGGCGTACTCCGCCATCAGAACAATTCCGCCCGCTGATCAGTTGTGGTGCGGGGTCTCGCCATTGCCGAGATGCGCGCGCGGGGGCTCGACGATCTGCGAGAAGCGGATCACGGTGACCATGTCGTCATCGGAGATCGTGCGGCTGTAGATCTGCTCGAGGAACTTCTTCTCGTCCTCGAGGCGGCGGAACTCGGGGTTGTCGTGCTCGATGTCGCGGCGGGAGAGGTCGGCGAGGCGCTTCACCTCGACGTCGTCGATCACCGCGGTGAAGATCTTCTCGCGCGGGCTGTGGCGGAAGCCGACGGTGACCCAGACGACCTGTCCGCGCTCGTACTTGCCGCTCTTGTCGCCGAGCCGGATCGTCGCCGTCTTACGGCCGCGTTTCAGCTGGTCGACGAAGACCGCGGAGTAGAAGTTCAGAACGTAGGCGCCCTTCATTCGCGCTGCGAGCGTATCTGACGCCGTCGGCCCCGGTCCGCCCGCTCGCATCGCCGTCTAGACCCGGCCCGGGCAGGCGTGATCCAGGCGTCCGAATTGTGCCTAGACGGATGTCCGACGGGGTTGGAGGTTTCGACATCCGCGGCCGATGGGGGGGACCGTGACACCCGCACGCACCCATGCCCGCCTCCTCCTCGCAGCCCTGGCCTGCGCCTGCGGGTTGCTGGCGGCCCCGCTCGCCGGCCAGGCGGCGGCGATGACCTGCGGCGGCAAGAAGGTGACGATCATGGGGACTCCCGGCAACGACCGCATCGTCGGCAAGAAGGCCAGCGACGTGATCTACGGCGGCGGCGGCAACGACGTGATCACCGGCGGTCCCAACGGCAACGACACGATCTGCGGCGGGCCCGGCGACGACACGATCCGCGGCGGCCGCGGCTTCGACGCCCTCTACGGCGAAGGCGGCAACGACCGGCTCTACGGGGAAACCGGGTCCGACATGCTCGAAGGAGGGTCCGGCGACGACAAGCTCTACGGCTCCAAAGGGGCCGACCACCTGCACGGCAACGGCGGCGACGACTCGCTGCTCGGCGCCAAGGGCCCGGACAAGCTCGACGGCGGAGCGGGCAACGACTTCATCGACGGCCAGCAGGGGAGCGATGAAATCGAAGGCGGGGCGGGCGACGACAAGCTGATCGGCGACAAGGGCAACGACCAGATCGAGGGCGGCCCCGGTAACGACACGATCGAAGGCGGGGCGGGCGACGACAGCAAGCTCGACGGCGGCCCCGGCACCGACTCGATTTTCGGCAGCTCCGGCAGCGACAACGCCGACGGCGGGCCGGGCGACGGCGACATCGTCCGCGGCGACGCCGGCACCGACATCCTCTCCGGCGGGGAAGGCGCCAACGACATCGTCTCCTACGCCAGCGCGACCCGCGGCGGCGTCACCGTCAGCCTCCAGTCCGACCGGGCGAAAGGCGACGGGCATGACACGCTGAGCGGCTTCGAGGACGTGGTCGGCTCGGCGCAGGGCGACACGATCGTCGGCGACGCCAGCGCCAACCGGCTCGACGGCGGCGTCGGCAACGACACCCTCGACAGCGGCGGCGGGGGCGGCGAAGCGTTCGGCGGGCCGGGCAGCGACAGCTGCAGCGGCTTCTCGGTCGAGACCTCCTGCGGGCCCGAACTCGGCCCGCCCCCGGGCATGCCCTCGGTGATCCTCAACCAGGGCCTCGACGAATCGAGCCTGATCGTGCAGGGCGGGCCGGGGCCCGACGAACTCCGGGTCTCCAGCGGGGCCGGGGGCTGGACGGTCTTCTCCGGCAGCCCCGCCTTCGCCGGCGAAGGCTGCGCCAACTCGCCCAGCGACGAAACCATCGTCGAATGCCCCGGCGCGCCGAACCTGGCGCTGATCGTCGTCACCGGCAACGGCGGCAACGACACGATCGTGATCGACCCCAGCATCCCGCCCAGCGCCAAGGTGCGGGTCAACGGCAACGCCGGCAGCGACACGATCGTCGGCGGGCCTGGCGACGACGTGCTGGAAGCGGGCGAGAACTACAACGGGCCCGACAACGGCAACGACACGCTGATCGGCAACGGCGGCAACGACGTCCTCTACGCCGACCCCGGCGCCGACCAGCTGCAGGGAGGGCCGGGCGACGACCTGCTGGTCTCCTCGGTCGCGACCTGCCAGGGGCATACCTACGACGGCGGCCCGGGCGAGGACACCGTCTCCTACGCCCGCTCCAACGACAACCTGCGGCTCGAACTGGGCGGCACCGGCGGCCCGCCCGGCTGCTCGACGCCCGACCACATCCTGTCCAACAACGAGAGCCTCGAGGGGTCCGACGGGCCCGACGTGCTGATCGGGGACAACGGCGACAACAGCCTGCTCGGCCACCTGGGCGCGGACACCTTCATCGGCAAGGGCGGCAACGACTTCATCGACGCGGCCGACGGGCGCCGCGACAAGCAGATCGTCTGCGGCAGCGGCAACGACGAAGTCGTCAAGGACCGCGTCGACCCGACGACCGGCTGCTGAACCGCCCGCTCAGTAGATGTAGTTGGCGAGCTTGGCGGGGTCGAGGACGGCCACCCGGCCGCGGCCGCTGCGAACGATGCCGGCGCGCTCGAGGTCGGCGAGGAAGCGGCTGACGCTCTCACGCGAGGTGCCGGCGAGCTGGGCGAGGTCGGCCTGATTCATGCGGATCGTCACCTCGCCGGCCTCGCCGCTGCCGGTGGATTCGGCGACGAGCTGAGAGAGGACGCCGGCGACGCGGCTGGGCACGGTCTGGAAGGACTGGCGCGAGATCCGCTCGTTGGCGGCGCGCAGGCGGCGGACCAGGGCGGCGACCAGCTTCACCGAGATCTCCGGGTGGCGGGCGAGGAGCGAGCGGACGTCGGTGGCGGGGAGAGCCAGCAGCTCGCCGTCGCTGAGGGCTTCGGCGCTGGCCGAGCGGGTGTCGCCGTCGAGCATCGCCAGCTCGCCGAAGACCTCGCCGGGGCCGAGGGTAGCGAGGGTGATGGCGCGGCCGTCGGAGTGCTCGCGGGTAACGCGGAAGCTGCCTTCGCGGACGATGTAGCAGGCGTCGGAACGGTCACCCTCGTGGAAGACGCGGGTGCCGGCGGGGAAGGAGCGGGGCACGGCGACGCGCGAGAAGCGCTCCAACTCGCCCTGCTCGAGGTCGGCGAACAGGGACACGCTCTTCAGCAGCTCAGCGCTGGTCTCCACGTCCCCCATAGGTCGATTATCCCAGTGCGGGAGTGAGAGGGGCCAGCCTTCCTCTGATGTGAAGGCTGGCCCGAAAACTCAGACGCCCTTCCTGACCAAATTCGCCGGAAAGACTTCCATTCCGCTGATGATCTTCACCCTGCTCACCCCCCTTCCCGTCAGATGATCGCTGTTAGTGCGACCTGATTTAACGATAAAAAAGATTCCAGCGATAAACTTCAACTAGCCATAAAAGTGCTCGAACGGTCAGGTTGGTCAACTACGATGCTCGCCCAAGGCCCTTCGACGGGAGGAATGCATGGCATCGGTAAAGGCGCGTCACACGATCGAATCGACGCTTGCGGCGATCGTCGCCCATCCCACCCGGGCCAAGTGCCTGCTGATCCTGGCCGAACGCCGAGCGAGTCCCAACGAAATCGCGGCAGAGCTGGGCGAGGAAGTGGGGAACGTCAGCTACCACGTCAAAAAGCTGGTGTCGCTGGGCGTGGTCGAGCTGGTCGACAAGCGGCAGGTCCGGGGTGCCGTCGAGCACTTCTACCGCGCCGTCACCCTCGCCTACGTCAGCGACGAGGAGTGGGCCAAGCTCTCGATGGAGGAGCGTCGTCCCTACTCGCTCTTCGTCTTGCAACTGGCCATGGCCGATGCCGCCCAAGCGATGGAGGCGGGCACTTTCGATGCCCGGCCAGACAACTACCTGTCCCGGACTCCAGCCCTTATTGACGAGGAGGGTTGGGCGGAATTCAACCAGCTCCACGCGGAGCTGCGTGGAGCGGACGATGGAGATCAAAACGGCAAGTGCTGAGCGGATCGCAAAGAACCCCGAGAAGCCCGGCATTCCAGTGATGCAGATCGCGATGTTCTTCGAACAGCCCCAGCGCAAAGCGCCGTCAGATCTGCCGGCGCCGAGCGACTCGGCGGGCGACTGAACCGACCTCTCAAACATCGACCATCGTGCCAGGGGGGGAGAGCACTGGCCGCTGGTGACTTAGGGCCGATATGGCCTGCGCGGGAGATGATGTAGACAGATCTGTAGACTGCGGTTATGGCGGTTGTCGAGACGACCACGATCCGCATCAGGCGCAGTACGCAGCGGCGCCTCGCCAAAGAGGCGGAGCTGGCGGAGATGAGCGTGGTTGACATGCTCGAGGCGGCCGTTGACCTGTTGGAGGAGCAGCGGCTTCTGGCCTCGATGGATGCGTCCTACCGGAAGCATGGGGACGAGATCCACGAGGAGATGAAGACCTGGCTGGAGCTCCCCGACGGGTGGCCCGATGGGGATTGAGAATCCCGAGATCAAGCGCGGTGAGGTCTACATGGTCGATCCCGACCCCGTCGTGGGCCATGAGCAGGGCGGTCGCCGTCCCTTCCTGGTGATCTCGATCGACCCGATGAACCGCTCCGCGGCGAGATTGGCGCTGGCGGTGCCGCTGACGACCACCGACCGGGAGAACAAGCTGCACGTGCGGGTGGACCCTCCCGAAGGCGGGTTGGCGAAGGTCAGCTTCGCGATGCCGGAGATGATCCGCTCGATCTCGACCGGCCGCCTGCTGCGGCGGCTGGGCCGCGCCTCACCGGACACCGTCGAAACCGTGGCAAGGCGAGTCGGGATCCTGGCCGGCCTCGGCCGCAGCCGTTAGCCGGTCCCTCCGCGCGACCGGACGGACTGAGGCAGACCCTCAAGCGGAGGCGGTTAGTTTGCGGGGGCCGCGGGTGAAGCCGGCGCTGAGGAGGGCCTGCTCCTGGCCGGAGCCGATGATCGGCTCGCCGTCGAGCTTCTCCACGGCCAGCTTCGGCAGGTGGCCGGCGGCGACGGCGCCCGCCAGGGCGCGCATCGCCTCCTCCAGGGCGGCGCCCTCGAGCGGGGCCAGGCGGAGGATGCCGCGGCCGCCGCGCTCGAGGTAGGCGAGCGGCTCGCCGTCGCGCAGCAGCAGGTGGGCGCCGGGGGTGCGGCCGGGGCGACGACCCCCCTCCAGCTTCGGCCAGGGCAGCGAGGCGCCGTAGGGGTTGGCCGGGTCGGTGGCGGCGAGGACCAGGTATGAGCCGTCGGCTTCGGGCAGCGAGCGCAGGCGCTCGACCGCGCCCGGCAGGGCGAACTGGGCGCCGCCGAGGCCCTCGACGAAGTAGCCGCGGCGGGCGGCGCCGAGCAGCTCGAGGTTGCCGAGCTCGGCGTAGAGGGTGGCGAAGCCGCCGGGGACGCCCTCGGCGAGGACGGTCTCGCGGGTGACGATGCCGTAGCGCTCAAGCATCAGCTCGGCCTGGGCGCGGAGGCGGGGGCCGGTGGCGGGGGCATCGGCGAACAGCGGCGCGGTGAGGGACCAGCGGCCCTGGATCGCGGTGGCGGCGGGGCGGCGGCGGGAGAAGCGGCCGCCGTGTGGGCGACTTAGTGGCCTATATGGCGAGGAAGTCGCCCCGGACCTCTCGGTCCCCGCCACCGCGCGGAGACGCGGGGCGCGCAGCGGGGAAAACGCGTCGTTGGTGACCTCTCCCGTCCATGCCAGGTCCCAGAGCGCGTTGTGGAGCTCCTCGGCCGGGTGGTCGAGGTCGGCAAGCAGGTCGAGCCAGAACGAGGGGCCGGCGGCGAGGCGCTCGCGAATCGCCTCGTGGACCTCACCCGCGGGCGGCTCCAGCTTGGCGTTGGCCGGCGGCGGGCCGGCGAGGCGGACGTCCTCGCGGAAGTAGAGGGCGACGCGGCCGTCGCTGCGGCCGCGGGCGCCGGCGCCGATCCAGACCAGCTCGCCGCTGGTACAGAGTTCGTCGAGCCAGGCCGGCGAGTAGGCGCCGCCAAGCCTACGCGGCAGCACGTCTCCCTCCCACACCCTGGGCGTCAGGGCAACGCCCTGCAGCGGCACCAGCGCCTCGCGCAGGCGGTCGGGGCCGGCGCCGGCGGGGCGGAAGGCGTCGACGTTCTGCCAGCTGGGGAGGAAGCGGGCGAGCTGGGTGCGGTCGGCGGCCTCGACCTCGCGGCGCAGGCGGGCGAGGCTGGCGCGGCGGACGCGGCGCAGGACTTCGGAGTCGCACCACTCGCGCTCGGTCCCGCCCGGCAGCAGCTCGCCGCGGACCATCGCCCCCTCGGCCTCCAGCTCGCGCAGGGCGGGCGAGGGGTCGAGGCCGTAGCGCTCGGCGAGGCGGGCAGTCGGGAAGGGGCCGTGGGTGCGGGCCCAGCGGCGGATCAGGGCGCGCATCGCGTCGGGGTGCTCTTCGAGGAAGGTCTCGGGCAGGCCCGCCGGGGGCGGGACGCCGAGGGCGTCGCGGTAGAGACCGGCGTCCTCGGCCGCGATATAGCGCTCCTCGCCGGCGACGCGGACCTTCGCCACGCGGCGCTCGGCGATCAGCTTCTCCAGCATCGAGGCGGCGGAGTAGCCCTCGGCGACGCGCTCGGCGCACTCCTCCGCGGTGAGGTCGCCGAGGTTGCGCAGCAGCTGCTGCAGGGCGTCGCGGTCCCCGGCGCGCCCAGCCTCGGTGCGGTGCTGGAGCTGCGCCTCGACCTCCTCCAGCGCCTCGGGGTCGATCAGCTCGCGCAGCTCCTCCTGGCCGAGCAGCTCGCGCAGCAGGTCGCGGTCGAGGGCGAGGGCGGCGGCGCGGCGCTCGGCGCTCGGCGTGTCCCCCTCGTACATGTAGGTGGCGACGTAGTCGAACAGCAGCGAGGAGGCGAAGGGGGAGGCGGTCGGGGTCTCGACCTCGACCAGGCTGAGGCTGCGGTCGTGAAGGCGGCGCAGCAGGTCTCCCAGAGACGGGAGGTCGAGGACGTCCTGGAGGCACTCGCGGTAGGTCTCGAGGATGACCGGGAAGCGGGGGTGCTCGCGGGCGACCTCGAGCAGGCTCTGGGACTTGAGGCGCTGCTGCCACAGCGGCGTGCGCTTGCCCGGGTAGGCGCGCGGGATCAGCAGCGAGCGGGAGGCGTTCTCGCGGAAGCGGGCGCCGAAGAGGGCGCTGCCGGCGAGCTCGCCGACGACCAGGTCCTCGAGCTCCTCGGGGTCGATCAGGACGAGGTCGGCGGGGGGCGGCTCGTCGGCGTCGGGAAGGTGGATGACGATGCCGTCGTCGGACCAGATCGCGTCGGCCTCGAGGTCGCGCTCGGCGCGGATCCTGGCGGCGAGGGCGAGGCCCCAGGCGGCGTGGACGCGGCCGCCGTAGGGGGAGAGGACGCAGAGGCGCCAGTCGCCGATCTCGTCGCGGAAGCGCTCGACGACGATCGTCTCGTCGGAGGGGACGACGCGGGTCGCGGCCTGCTGCTCGCGCAGGTAGGCGACGAGGTTGTTGGCGGCGCGCGGGTCGAGGTCGTAGTCGGCGGCCAACTCGGCCGGGTCGCGGCTGACGGCCTCGCGGGAGAAGGCGCCGATCGCGCGGCCGAGCTCGGCGGGACGGCCGATCCCGTCCCCCTTCCAGAAGGGGACGGCGCCGGGGGCGCCGGGGGCCGGGGTGACGATGACCCGGTCGCGGGTGATCTCCTCGATCCGCCAGGTGGTGGCACCGAGCAGGAAGGTCTGGCCGGCGCGGGCCTCGTAGACCATCTCCTCGTCGAGCTCGCCGACGCGGCGGCCGTCGGGGAGGTGGACGCCGTAGAGGCCGCGGTCGGGGATCGTGCCGGCGTTGGTGACGACCAGCGAGCGGGCTCCTTTGCGGCCGTGGACGGTGCCGGCGACGCGGTCCCAGACGATCCGCGGGCGCAGCTCGGCGAAGCGGTCGGAGGGGTAGCGGCCGTCGAGCATGTCGAGGACGTTCTCGAGCTGCTCGCGGGAGAGGTCGTGGAAGGGCTCGGTGGCGGTGACGAGGGCCTCGACGTCGTCGACCCGCCACTCGTCCATGGCGGCGATCGAGACCAGGTGCTGGGCGAGCACGTCGAGCGGGTTCTGGGGGATGACCGTCTCCTCGATCTCGCCTTCGCGCATGCGGCGGGCGACGACGGCGCACTCGAGCAGGTCGCCGCGGTATTTGGGGAAGATGCGGCCCTTGGAGACCTCGCCGAGCCCGTGGCCGGCGCGGCCGATCCGCTGCAGGCCGCGGGTGACCGACTTCGGCGACTCGACCTGGATGACCAGGTCGACGGCCCCCATGTCGATTCCCAGCTCCAGCGAGCTGGTCGCGACGAGGCACGGTAGCTGGCCCGACTTCAGTAACTCCTCAACGAGGGATCTCTCCTCGTGGGAGAGCGAGCCGTGGTGCGCGCGGGCGATCTCCTCATACGGCGCGGGCTCGCCCCCCGAGTGCCCGGCGTGCTCGGTGGCGGGCAGCTCGTGCTCGGATTCGCCGTTGGCTAGCTCGTTGAGGCGCTTTGCCAGGCGCTCGGATGCTCTCCTGTTGTTGACGAAGATGATGGTGGAGGTGTGCTCCTGGACGAGCTCGAGGAGCTTCGGGTAGATGGCGGGCCAGATCGAGCGGATGTGGGCGCTGGGCTCGATTTCGGTGGGCGGGGAGCCGTCCTCGCTCGGATATGCCGGGGCGCCGGGGTCGGCCATGTCCTCGACCGGCACGACGATCTCGAGATCCAGCTTCTTGGTCCTCCCCGCGTCGACGATCCTGCACTCCCTTTTCGGCCCCACCAAGAACTTCGCAATTCGCTCCAGCGGCCGCTGCGTGGCCGAAAGCCCAATCCTCTGAATCCCTGCACCGGATGGCTGGGACTCGGGAGAGGGGTCTCCGGAGCCTCCCCGCTGTTGCTCCGGAGACCCCTCTCCCGAGTCCCCCACCAACCAGTCCAGCCGCTCGAGGGTCAGGGCCAGGTGCGCCCCTCGCTTGGATTGCGCCACGGCGTGGATCTCGTCGACGATCACCGCTTCGGTCGTGGCGAGGATCTCGCGGACGCCGGAGGAGAGCATCAGGTAGAGCGACTCGGGGGTGGTGATGAGGATGTCCGGCGGCGTTTTGCGCATCGCCCGCCGTTCGGCCTGGGAGGTGTCGCCGGTCCGCAGCCCGACCGAGATGTCCGCCCCGATTCCCCGCAGCGGCGCCCGCAGGTTGCGCTCGATGTCGTAGGAGAGCGCCTTCAGCGGCGAGACGTAGACGAGCCGCACGCCGCCGCCCAGCTCCGGCGAGCGGGACAGCTTGTCGATCCCCCAGAGGAAGCTGGCCAGCGTCTTGCCGGAGCCGGTGGGGGCGCAGATGAGGGCGTTGTCACCGCCGGAGATCGCCTCCCAACCGCCCGCCTGGGCGGGGGTCGGCCCCTCGAAGGAGGCCTCGAACCAGCGCCGGACGGGGGCGCTGAACGGCGCCAGCGGATCGGATCCCACGCTCGGTTTATCGCCGGTGGTCAACCCACCGATCTTACGCAGGCGCGCCCGGCGGGCTGTTTAAGGGGTGCCGCCGGCGAACTTGACGTAGGCGAACCAGGACTTCTTGGGGACGAAGCCTTCGGCGAAGAGGCCGGAGCCGTCGCAGAAGTTGCAGGCGCCGGGCTGGTCGTCGACCGAGAACCAGTAGACGCGCTGGAGCCTCCACTTCGCCTGCTTCCTCTTCAGCAGCCCGAAGGCCCCCTTGAGCTGCTGCGCCTGGCCGCCCACGCCCTTGGCGAAGAGGTTGGTGCGGGTCGGGTGCTGGGAGCTCCAGCCGAGCTCGGTGATCCAGAGGCCCTTGCCGGCATCGTGGTTCTGCTCGAGGACGGAGCGGAATTCTTCGATCCGCGGCGTCAGTTCGGAATAGAAGTAGCTGTACGGGTGCAGGGCGACGCCGTTGAACTTGGACTTGATCCCAGGGTTCTTCCGGTACATCTGCTCGAGGAAGTCGGCGGCGCAGTAGCTCTGCTTGCGCTTCGCCCTCGACCTGCATCCCTTCGGCAGCGCGAACATGCCGCCGAGGATGGCCCTGGCTCCCCGGTCCGCGCCTTTGAGGGCGGCGTAGGAGAGCTTCACCAGCTTGCCGTATTCGGCCGGGTTGGGGTGGGCGACGAAGTACTTGAAGTTCTCCTCGTTCCAGATCTGCCAGTTGCGGATCGGGCGCCTCGGGACCGCCGGGTTCTGCGCCCAGAAGGTGCCGTGGGAGCCGTAGCGGGCGACGGCGCCCTTGACGAAGCGCGACCAGCCGCCCCCCGCGGCGCCGGTGGTCGGCAGGTGGCTGGGCGCCTTCACGGTCCTGCCCGTCCCCGGGACGAACGCGGAGGGGACCGCCCACTTCGGGGCGCCGGTGAGGAACGGCAAGACTTCGAGGCCGGCGCTCGCCGCCCCGGCGACCACGCCGTCGATCCCGGTCCAGTCGAGGGCGCCTCCCCTCACCGGCTGGACCCCTCCCCAGTCGATCGCGATCCGGACGCTGTCGGCGCCGCCACGCTTGAGCCGCTGGAACTGTTCCTGGCTCGGCGTCTGCTGCGGGACCACGCCCCAGAAGTTGGCCGGGAGGGCCTGCGCGGCGGTGGCAAAGACCGCCAACCCGAGCAGCGACACGACGGACAGCGCCGTCAGGGCGCGGGCCTTCCCACCGATTCGCTTCGTCGCTTTCGACATTGGGCTAGCTCGCCTTCGGCGAGACCTGGGCGCCGGGAGAGCGGCGCTGGCGCCGCTGCCTGATCACGACCGCGCCGATCGAGATCGCCGCGAGGGCGGCGATCGCGATCAGGATCGGGACCAGGGGCGAGGAAGAGCTGCTCGAGGACTGGGAGCTGGCGGGCTGGCCCTGGACGCTGCCGCCGGGCTGCTGCGCCGTGCCCTGCCCGCCCCCGGCGGTGGAACCGTTGCCTGGGTTACCCTGGCCGGTGCCGCCGTTGTTGCCCGTGCTTGGATTGCGGTTCCCCGATGAATTGCCAGACCCAGAACCGGAGCCTCCAGAGCCGCCCGGGACAGAAGACTTTCCCGCTGGAGCGTTGCTGTTGGAGCCGCCCGCGGGCGGGGTGGTGTGGCCGGTGACCGTCGGGACTTCGGTTTCGTACTCGGGCACGCCGGCGTGAGCGAGGACCGGAAAGCAAGCCAATGCCAGCAGAGCAAGCACTGACAGCAGCGAGAAGGCGGAGTGGCCCGAGCCACGGACCTGTCGACGGCGCATCCAATGCATGGCGCGCAAGGTTAGAGGAATCAGCGGCGCTGATCGCTCCGATCGTCCTGATCGGGGGCCTGGCCCTGGCCGGCGGTGGCTTCGACCTGAGCACGCGTCACATCGCCGGGCTCGGCGTCTGGCTCGTGGTGGTGGGCCTGCTGGCGTTCGGAGCCGCCGCGCGGGCGCGCCTCGGCCGGCCGTTCTACTGGGCAAGTGGACTGATCCTGGGGCTGGCGCTTTTGTCCGCAATCTCATCTCTCTGGTCGGGGTCGATCGAGCTGAGCGTCGCCGAGGCGGACCGCGTCCTGGTCTACCTCGGGTTCTTCCTTGCCGCGTTCCTGATCGCCCAAACCGACCAAAGGCGCCAACGTTTCGCTGAAGGCATCGCGATCGCCCTGGCGCTGATCGCCTTCGCCGCGCTCGGCAGCCGCCTTCTCCCCCATGTTCTGGAAGTCGGGCCGGGGCTCGGCAGCGGCCCGCGGCTGCGCTACCCGCTCGGCTACTGGAACGCGGACGGGCTCAGCTTCGGGATCGGGATCGCGATGCTGCTGTGGCTGAGCCGGCGCTCGCTGACGGCGTGGCTGCGCTGGGCGGCGGTCGCCTCGCTGCCGCCGCTGCTGCTGGCCCTCTACCTGACCTACTCGCGCGGCGGCCTGCTTTCCCTGCTGGTCGCCGGCGGCTGCCTGCTGGCGCTCTCTCACGACCGGCTCTGGCTGCTGGGGACGCTGGCGACGGGAGCGCTGGGAGCGCTGCCGGCGCTGATCGCGCTGCAGGCGCGCAGCGGAGTCGCCGACAACCTGGCCGAAGCGGCGACGGTCGACCAGGGGGTGACGGTGCTGGCGCTGCTCGTCGCCGGAATGGCGCTGGCGCTGGCGCTGTTCGCCGGGCTGCGGCGGCTGGAGGGCCGCGGCGGCGGCCTGACCGGGCGGGCGGTGGAGCTCTCCCGCAACCCGGCGGTGCTGAAGCGGATCGCGCTGGGCGCGGCGCTGGTGGCGATCGGGGTGGCGATCGCGGTCGGAGGCCGGGCCTGGAGCCAGTTCTCCAGCTCCGACCTGCAGTTCCCGAGCGAACCGGAGAAGCACTTCGGCCAGCTCTCCGGCGCCGGCCGGCACGAATTCTGGCGGGTGGCGATCGACGCCTTCGGCGAAAAGCCGGTGCTCGGGCACGGGGCGGGCACCTACCAGTTCTCCTGGGACCAGCTGCGCTCGATCCCGATGCCGGTGCGCGACGCCCACTCGCTCTTCCTCCAGGCCTTCGCCGAGCTGGGATTGGTCGGCGGGCTGGCGGTGCTGGGGCTGGTCGGGGTACTGCTGTGGAGCGGCTTCGCCGCCTGGCGGGCGGCGCGGGGCTCCCAGCAGGAGCTCTACGCGGTGCTGCTGGGGGCGGCGCTGGCCTTCGTCGTCGGCGCCGCGATCGACTGGTTCTGGGAGATCGCCGCGCTCGGCGCGATCTTCTTCCTCGCCAGCGGCGTGCTGGTGGCGGGGCGCTGCGCGCAGCTGGCGGGAGGCGGGGACGGGCGGCGGCGCTTCGGGCTGGCGGTGGCGGGGCTGGCGGTGGCCTGGATCACCGCGCTGGCCCTGGTCGGGCCGCTGCTGGTCGACCGCGAGATCGACGCCAGCCAGTCGGCGGCCGCCGACGGCAACGTCGCCAGCGCCGTCGACCACGCCGACACGGCGCGCTCGATCGAGCCCTGGGCCGCCTCCCCCTATGTGCAGCTGGGGCTGCTGGCCGAGTTCCAGGGAGACCACGTGACCGCCGCCGGGCGGCTCTCTCAGGCGATCCACCGCGAGGATCGCAACTGGCTCCTCTACTACCTGCGCTCGAAGATCGAGCACGAAGCGGGCGACAAAGCCGGCGCCGTCGCGGACCTGCGCCGGGCGCGGGCGCTGAACCCGCTCGAGAGCTGCCTGCAGGAAGGGTGGGGCGGGTGCGGATGAGCCAGGCACCGGACGCCGGGCGGACCGCGGGGGGCGCCTCGGCTCCGGCCACGCCCGCTCCCGCGCCGGGGCCGCGCCCGGGGAGCGCCGCCGGGCGCCTGGGCCTGGGCGGGCCCGACGGGTCGCGGCGCCGCGGGGCGATGCTGCGGCGGCTGCTCGCCGCCGGCGACTGGGCTGCGCTGATGGGGGCGCTCTGCCTGGTCACCGCGACCACCTCGACCACCGACGTGGCGACCCTGTTCTGGGCGGTGCTCTTCAGCCCGGCCTGGATCCTCGTCGTCAAGCTGCACGGCCTCTACGACAACGACCACCGGCGGATCCGCCACAGCACCCTGGACGAGCTGCCCTCGCTGGTCTCGGCGAGCGTGCTCGGCACCCTCGTCCTCGACGGGCTGCTGGCGCTGAGCCCGGTCGGCCCCCTCTCCCCCACCAGCGCGATCGCGGTCGGCCTCGGCACCCTGGCCGGCAGCTTCATCCTGCGCGGGGTACTGCGCTTCCTCTGGCACCGGCTGACCGGGCTGGCGGCGGGGCTGGTGATCGGCCCGGCGGCGGTGGTCGACATGGTGGCGCGGCGGGTCTCCACCCACCCGGAGACGCGGCTGGCGCTGGTCGGCTACCTCTCGCAGGGGGACGAGGCGGCCTCGGAGCTGCCGCGGCTGGGGACGATCGCCGACATCTCCCGGGTGGCGCGCGAGTACGAGATCGAGCGGGTGGTGGTGACCGAACAGCAGATGAGCGAGCCGGCGGCGGAGCGGCTGATCGAGGAGTGCAAGGAGGAGGGGCTGGCGCTGACCTTCCTGCCCCAGCACTACGGGCTGCTGGGGCCGGGGATCGAGCTGAACCGGCTGGCCGAGCTGCCGGTGCTCGACTTCCGCTTCAGCGACCCGCCGCGCTCGACCCAGGCGATGAAGCGGGGGATGGACGTGGTGGTGTCGGGGACGCTGCTGGCGCTGCTCTCGCCGCTGCTGGCGGCGATCGCGGTGGGGATACTGCTCGACTCCGGGCGCCCGGTCTTCTTCCGCCAGCGGCGCGCCGGCAAGGACGGGGAGCCGTTCACGATGCTGAAGTTCCGGACGATGGTGGCCGACGCCGAGGAGCGGCTGGGGGAGCTGGTCGACCTGGCGAAGCTGGAGCAGCCGGCCTTCAAGATCCGCGACGACCCGCGGGTGACGCGCTTCGGGCGGGTGCTGCGGCGGACCAGCAGCGACGAGCTGCCGCAGCTGATCAACGTGCTGCGCGGGGACATGTCGCTGGTCGGGCCGCGGCCGGAGGAGGAGAGCGTGGTGGCGCTGTACGACGAGCGCCAGCGCGGGCGGCTGGCGATCAAGCCGGGGCTGACCGGGCCGATGCAGGTGTACGGGCGCAGCGACCTGACCTTCGAGGAGCGGCTGGCGATGGAGCGCGACTACCTCGACAACCTCTCGCTGGCGGGCGACCTGGCGATCCTGATCCGGACGCCGCGGGCGGTCATCCGCGGCGACGGCGCCCACTGAGGCCGTCGTATCCAAAGCTATTTTTGGATATAGGTAGCCTTTTTCCGAAAGCCTGTTAGGCTTTCTGCACTATGGCGCTCGCAGATGCTGAGATCCTGCGGCAGAACCGCTGGTGGAGCGAGTCTGGCTGGCGGGAGTCCGATCCCCACCTTCGCGAGCTGCGGAAGCAGCCGCAGCGGCTGCCCGCACCCGTGATCGACCAGATCCCGCTCGATAAACCGGGCATCCACACGCTCCGGGGACCGAGGCAGGTCGGCAAGTCGACTGCACTGAAGCTCCTCGTGGAGCGCACGATCGAGGCGTGGGCCCCGAGGCGGGTCGCCTACCTCGCTCTCGATCTCCTCGAAGGCCGGCCTCTGGTCGAGCTGGCCGCGACCCTGCACCGCACGAAGGAGCTGGCCGCGACCCCCGAGCCGATGGCCCTCCTGCTCGACGAGGTGACCGTGGTCGACGGGTGGCAAACCGCGATCAAGGCGCTTTGGGACGACGGCACGCTGCGTGACGACATCGTCGTCTGCACGGGCTCTTCGGCAGTGGATCTGCACCGGGGCGCCGCAGAGCGATTGCCGGGGCGGCGCGGAGCCGGCGCCGACCACGCCCTCTTCCCGCACTCTTTCGCGACATTCGCCACGGCGCTGGACGAAGCGATCCCGTCTTCTCCAGAGCTGTCGGTCGAGGACGTCGTCTCCGAACGAGGACGCGATGCGCTGCGCGACGCGCAGCTGCATGGGCCGCGACTCGCAGCGGCGCTCGAGCGCTACCTCTCCTTCGGCGGTCTCCCCCACGCTATCGCCGAGGCGTTCACCGGCGAGCGGACTCCGTCGGAGAGGACCCTGGCCGTGTCCCACGACACGCTGCTGCGCGAGGCACAGCGTCGCGGCGCAAGCCGGGCTGCGGTGCAAGCCCTGCTCGAGCGCCTGATCCGCTCGCTGGGCAGCTCGCTCAGCTGGACGAGCCTCGCCCAGGACATGGCAGTGAGCCAGCCGACCGCACGCGACTACGTGGAGTTCCTCGCCACCTCCTACCAGCTGCTGCCCGTCTACTCATGGCGGGCCGACTCGGGCACGCCGGCGCTGGGAAGGGACAAGAAGCTCTACTTCGCCGACCCGCTGATGCACTCCGTGGCGCAGGCGCAGGCGCCGGGCCTGGGCGTCGACCTGCCGGCGCTGGTCGAGAACGCCGTCGCCATCGCCCTGCAGCGACGCTACGAGCCTGCGCAACTGCGTATGGAGGGCTTCGACATGCCCGGCCGCCTGCACGTCTGGCGAACGCGCAGATCAGGAGAGATCGACTTCGTCTGCGGCCCGCACGACAGCCTCGCGGCCGTCGAGGTCAAGTACCAGGCGAGGCCGGACCGACGGGCGGCGGCAGGGATTGCGCGCGCGTTCCCGGGCCGGCCCGCGACCCTGGTGACGATTGACAGCCTCGAGCAACGCGCCGACGCCGACCTGATCCCAGCTCATCTGTTCCTCTGGGCGCTGGGTTGAAGTCGGCGCGTGCAAACGCGGAATCTAAGGTGGCCACTAAGGTCCGCCAGACATGGATCTCGAGACGATCATCGTCAGTCACGGGGCCGAAGGGCTGCTGCGCAACTGCCTGCGCTCGCTGCGGGGGCACCCGCCGGCGGGCGGGGAGATGCGGGTGACCGTGGTCGACAGCGGCAGCGCGGACGGGACGCCGGACATGGTCGAGCGCGAGTTCGGCGAGGTGCGGCTGCTGCGGCGCGGCAACATCGGCTTCTCGGCCGCCAACAACCTGGTGCTGCGCGAGAGCGAGGTGGCGGCGGTGCTGCTGCTCAATCCCGACACGGAGGTCTACGCGGGGACGCTCGACGCGGCGCTGGCGCGGCTGCGCGCGGACGCGCGGGTCGGCATGGTCGGGGTGAAGCTGGTGATGGAGTCGGGAGAGCTGGACCACGCCTGCAAGCGCTCCTTCCCGACGCCGCTGAGCGCGCTGGCGCACTTCACGGGCATAGGCCGCTCAGCGCGCGCGTCCGGCGCGCTCAGCCAGTACCGGGCGACTGAGCTGGGCGACGACGAGCCGGGCGAGGTCGACGCGGTCAACGGCGCCTTCATGCTCTGCCGGGCCGAGGCGGTGCGCGAGGTCGGCCTGCTCGACGAGGGCTACTGGCTCTACATGGAGGACCTCGACTGGTGCCACCGCTTCTGGGACGCCGGCTGGAAGGTCTTCTACGAGCCGGCGGGGGTGGCGCTGCACGTCAAGGGCGCCTCCAGCGGCGGGCGCCGCCGTCCCAGGCAGGAGATCGCCTTCCACCGCGGCATGGCCCGCTTCTACCGCCGCTTCGACGCCCCCGAACACAACTCGCTGCTGAACGCCGCCGTTTACGCCGGCATCGCCGCCAAACTGGCGATCGGCCTCGCCCGCGGCGCGCTACAGCGCCCGGCCGCCGGCCGAGGCGGATCGAACTCGAAGACTTAATGTGCCTATAGCCCCATTAAGTCTTCGAGTTCGCGGGAGAGGCGTTAGAAGGGGAGGGTGTCGCCTACTTCGTTGAGGCGGGGGGCCGATTTGTCTCGCTCGCTGAGGAGGGGGTTCTCGATCTGCCAGTCGACGCCGACGTCGGGGTCGTTCCAGGCGATGCCGGACTCGGTCAGGGGGTCGTAGAGGCTGGAGACGAGGTAGGTGACGTCGGCGACCTCGCTGAGGACGGCGAAGCCGTGGCCGAAGCCGACCGGGACGAAGAGCTGGCGGTGGCGCTCGTCATCGAGGACGTGGGACTCCCACTGGCCGTAGGTGGGGGAGTCGCGGCGGAGGTCGACGGCGACGTCGAGGATGGCGCCGCGGGCGCAGCGGACCAGCTTCGCCTGGCCCGGCTCGGTCTGGAAGTGGATGCCGCGCAGGGTCCCCTTCGAGGAGCGCGAGTGGTTGTGCTGGACGAACTCGACGCCAACCCCGAGCTCGGCCCAGGCGTCGCGGCTGAAGGTCTCCAGCATGAAGCCGCGGGAATCGCCGTGGACGGTCGGCTCGAGCAGGACGAGGCCGTCGAGCTTGGTCTCCAACCGCTGCGCCACTAGCCGAGGCTCTTCCCGTACTGCTTTTCGTAGTACTCGCGGTACTCGCCGGAGCGGATCGGGCCCCACCAGTCCTCGTTGTCGCGGTACCAGGCGACGGTCTTCTCCAGGCCCTCGGCGAAGTGGACCTGGGCCTCCCAGCCGAGCTCCTCCTGGAGCTTGGCGGAGGAGAGCGAGTAGCGGCGGTCGTGGCCGGGGCGGTCGCTGACGTACTCGATCAGCGACTCCTCGGCGCCGGTCAGCTCGATCACCCGCTTCACCACATCGATGTTCTCGCACTCGTCGGGGCCGCCGACGTTGTAGGCCTGCCCGGCGCGGCCCTTCATCAGCACCGTGTGGATGCCGCGGCAGAAGTCCTCGACGTAGAGCCAGTTGCGGACCTGGCGGCCGTCGCCGTAGACCGGCAGGGCGTCGCCGTGGAGGGCGTTGAGCACGGTCAGCGGGATCAGCTTCTCCGGGTACTGGCGCGGGCCGTAGTTGTTGGAGCCGCGGACGATCGAGGCCTCGATGCCGTAGGTGTGGACGTGGGCGGAGACCAGCAGGTCGCCGGCCGCCTTGGTCGCCGAGTAGGGCGAGGAGGGGTCCAGGGGCGAGGTCTCGGTGAAGGAGCCGGAGTCGATCGAGCCGTAGACCTCGTCGGTGGAGACCTGCAGGTAGCGGGGGACGCCGAGCTCGCGGGCGGCGTCGAGCAGGGTGCCGGTGCCGATCACGTGGGTGCGGGCGAAGGCGTCCTGGTCGTCGATCGAGCGGTCGACGTGGGACTCGGCGGCGAAGTTGACGACGGCGTCGCAGCCGGCCATCGCCTCGCGCACGATCTTCGGGTCCTCGATCGCACCCTCGATCAGCTCGACGCCGTCGGGCAGGTTCTCCGGCCGGCCGGCGTAGGTGAGCTTGTCGAGCACGACGATCTCGTGCTCGACGCCGGCGAGCCGGACGTAGGTGGAACCGATGAAACCGGCGGCGCCGGTGACGAGGAGCTTCACGAGACTTCCTCCCTCTCCGATTGTCGTTGGGCGAGATAGCCGGCCAGGCCGTCCTGCCAGGAGGGCAGGCGGATCGCGTGCTCGCGCTGGCTGGTCAGAGCCGAGAAGGGCGGGCGCGGGGCGGGTCGGCCGAATTCCTCGGTCGTTATCGAGAGCACTTTGCACTCGACCTTGGCCTGCTCGAAGGTCTCCCGCGCGAACTCGTACCAGGAGCACTGGCCGGCGGCCGCCATGTGGTGGATGCCGAACTCGATTCCCTCGATCAGGCGGACGATGCCGTAGGCGAGGTGCCAGGTGTAGGTGGGCGAGCCGACCTGGTCGCGGACGACCAGGACCTCGCCGTGGTGGGCGGCGAGCCGCATCATCGTCTCGACGAAGTTGGGGCCGCCGATCCCGAACAGCCAGGCCGAGCGGACGACGAAGTGGCGCTTGTTGGCGGCGACGGTGGCCTCCTCGCCGGCGAGCTTGGTGCGGCCGTAGGCCGACAGCGGCGCGGGCTGGTCGCTTTCCACGTAGGGGGCGGCCTTGGCGCCGTCGAAGACGTAGTCGCTGGAGACGTAGACGACGCTGGCGCCGATCGCGGCGGCCGCGGCGGCGATGTTGCCGGCGCCGGTGCCGTTGACCGCGAAGGCGGCCTCCTCGGCGGCCTCGGCGCCGTCGACGTCGGTCCAGGCGGCGCAGTTGATGACGACGTCGGGGCGCTCCATGTCGAGCTTTCGCTCCAGGGCGGCGGGGTCGGTGACGTCGAGCTCGGCGCGGCCGAAACCGACCACGTCGTGGCCGGCGTTGCCGGCAGCGAGCATCACGTCGCGGCCGAGCATCCCGGCGGCGCCGGTGACGAGCAGCTTCATCGGGCGGAGTTCACGACTTCGAGGTCTTGCACGGCCGGGACAGGCTAGTCATCCGGGAAAGGCATCGCCGCTCCGAGGGCTTGTCCATTCGTATAATCATACTTATAATAATTCAGGTTATATGACGATGGAGACCTTCAGATGGCCCCTGGTCAGCGAGTTCCTGAACCGCGAAGAGGAGCTTGCGCAGCTCAACCGCTGGTGGGAAGACCGGGGTCGGCGCCTGGTTGCGATGTACGGTCGCCGCCGCGTCGGCAAGTCGTGGCTGTTGCGCGCCGTCGCCCACGAGAAACCGGCAATCGTCCTGGTGGCAGAGGCAGGCGCCCGCGGCGCTCAGCTGAGGAAGCTCGCGGCGGCGCTCGAGGAGCCCCTCGGCCTGCGCCCCGACCTCGCCGACGTGCCGGACCTCTTCCGGGCCCTCTATCGGCTCGGCCGCGACCAGAAGGTGCTCGCCGTGATCGACGAGTTCCCCCACCTCATGCCCAGCGCGCAGAAAGAGCGCCGGGAGATGCTGACCGCGATCCAGGCCGTGATCGAGGAGGAGCAGGACCCCTCCCAGACCAAGTTCATCCTCTGCGGATCGCAGATCGGCTCGATGGAGAGGCTTCTGGCCGAGGAGAGCCCGCTGCACGGCCGTCTCTACCGCTTCTTCGTCTCCCCCCTCGGCCCCGGCGAATGCGCGCCGTTCATCGAGGCCGAAAGCGCCCGGGACTGGGTCGAGCGCTTCGCGGTGAGCGGCGGAATGCCGATGTATCTCGACGAGCTCGCGCGCGGCGGGCCGCTGAAGAAGCTGCTCGGCGCGAACGTCCTCAGCCACCTGGGCACTCTTTTCGAGGAGCCGCCATACGTCCTGCAGCAGGAGCTGCAGCGCCCGGCCATCTACTTCTCGATCCTCGACGAGATCGCCTCCGGGCCGCGAGCCCTTCGCGATCTCTCCAGCGCGCTCGGCACTCCCAGCACCTCGCTGACGGAGTACCTGCGAACCCTGCAGGAGATGCGGATCATCGATCGCGAGCTTCCGATCACGAGCGACGAGCGCTCGACCGGGTATCGCTACCGCCTGACCGATGGCTTCTTCCGCTTCTGGTTCCGCTTCGTCCGCCCCTTCGCCTCCGAGCTGGAAGCCGGGCTGAAGCCGGCCGACCTATGGGTCGCCGAGGTGGAGCCCGCGTTTCCCGACCACATCGCGCCGGCCTTCGAGGTCCTGTGCCGGCGCTGGGTGCGGGAGAGCCTCGGCAGCGAGGCGAGCCGGGTCGGAAGCTGGTGGGGGCCGGCCCTGAACGAGCTGCGCGCCAAGGGAGAGCGGCAGACGGAGGAGGTCGACGTCGTCGGGCTCCACCGCGGCCGCGTCTCCGTCCTCGGCGAGTGCAAGTGGACCGCCAGGCCGGTTTCGGCCTCCCTGCTCGGAGACATCGAGAGATACAAGCTGCCCGCGCTCGTGCAGGCAGGGGCCAAGGTCAGGAAGGAGGGGCCCCTGATCGTCCTCTTCTCGCGAAGCGGGTTCACCGACGGGTTGAAGAGCGCCGCGCGGGAGAGTGAGAGGCTCCGCCTGATCGAGCTCGAGGAACTGATCCCGCGGCGGGCGGACTAGACGATTTCGATCTCGCAGTTGTCGCCGACGAGGAGGCGGAGGGTCTTCGGCATGCCGTCGCTGCGGGTGAGCTTGACGTTGCGGCCGAGCAGGCTGGCCTCCATCCGGGTGCCGAGGTCCTCGACGACGCTGTCGGCGAGGACGATCGAGTGCTCGACCTCGGAGCGGCGGATGTGGACGCCGTCGCCGATCGAGGTGTAGGGGCCGATGTAGGCGTCCTCGATGCAGGCGCCGGCGCCGATCACGGCGGGGCCGCGGATGACCGAGCGGGTGAGGCTGGCGCCCGGCTCGAGCACGACCCGGCCCTCGACCCGGGAGCCCTCGTCGACCTCCCCCTCCATCCGCGTCTCCAGCTCCTCGAGCACGAGCCGGTTGGCCTCGAGCATGTCGGCGAGCTGGCCGGTGTCCTTCCACCAGCCGCGCACGACCTCGGACTGGACCCGGTGGCCGTCGTCGATCAGCGCCTGGATCGCCTCGGTGATCTCCAGCTCGCCACGCCAGGAGGGCTCGAGGGCGCGGGCGGCGTCGAAGATCGCCGGCTGGAAGAGGTAGACGCCGACCAGGGCGAGGTTGGAGGGCGGGTCCTTGGGCTTCTCGACGAGGCGGACGATGTGGTCCTTGTCGTCGAGCTCGGCGACGCCGTAGTGCTCGGGCTCCTCGACGGGGGTGAGGAGGATCAGCGCGTCGGGCTCGTGCTCGGTGAAGGTCGAGACGAGGCCGCGGAGGCCGTCGCGCAGGAGGTTGTCTCCCAGGTACATGACGAAGGGCGAGCCGCCGATGAACTCCTCCGCGGTGAGGACCGCATGGGCGAGGCCGGCGGGCTTGTCCTGGACGATGTAGGTGATGCGGGCGCCGAACTGGGAGCCGTCGCCGGCGGCCGCGCGGATCTCATCGCCGGTCTCCGGGGCGATGATGATCCCGATCTCGGTGACCCCGGCGTCGACCAGCGCCTCGATCCCGTAGAAGAGCACGGGTTTGTTGGCGACGGGCACCAGCTGCTTGGCCGAGGTGTGGGTGATGGGGCGCAGCCTGGTGCCGGCGCCACCGGAGAGGATGAGTCCTTTCAGGGGCTCCATGCGAGGCTGCAAGCCTACTGAGCCGGAAGGCGCT
This sequence comes from uncultured Actinomycetes bacterium, assembly GCA_963714045.1. Classification (GTDB taxonomy): domain Bacteria; phylum Actinomycetota; class Thermoleophilia; order Solirubrobacterales; family 70-9; genus VAYN01. The sequence continues at coordinate 112,737 of OY970225.1, forward strand.
CGGTCATTGTGCAGAAAAGGGGGCTAAATGCCACGGTTTCTGCGTCGCTGCTAGACTCAAACGTAAAAGGTGGCAAAATGCCACGGTTTTTGCACACATGCCAGGACGCATCTACAACTCGCTCGCCGATATCGCCGTCGACCAGCACGGCTATGTCACCGCTCGCGACGCTGAGCGGAACGGCATCGATCCTCACCGGCTGGTCGAGATGGCGAAGCGCGGAACTGTCGAACGCGTCGCCCGCGGTGTCTACCGGATGCCCGTGGTCGCCCCGACCGGGCTGGAGCAGCTGATGGAGGCGACGCTGTGGCCACGCGGACAGGGGGTGCTCTCGCACGAGACCGCCCTGGACCTGCACGATCTCTGCGACGTCAACCCGGCGAAGATCCACGTCACCGTGCCGCGCGCCCACCGGATCACTCGTGAGGTGCCGCAGCCTTACGCCATCCACCACCGCGACCTGAAGGCGTCGGAGACGATGCGGCATGAAGGCATCGCCATCGTGACGCCGAGCCGAGCGATCCTCGACGGGATCGAGACCCATCTCCGTGGCGACCTCCTGCATCAGGCGATCGACACCGCTCGCCGGCGCGGGCTGATCCGGGGGGCCGATCTAGCGCTCTTAGACGAAAAGCTTGCGCAGAGCACGGGGCGTTGAGCTTCCCGAAACAGAAAGCCCCTCATAACGTCCGCGTCCTGCGCGGATGGGTCCAGGACTACGCGGGCGCCACAAATCAGGTCGTCGGCAGGGTCACGCGCGCGATCTCATTCATGCTCGTCGCCCTGGTTTTGGAGCGAGCGAAGACCGAGAACGGGGATCCCCTCTTCCTGGTCAAGGGCGGGGTCTCAATGGAGCTGCGACTCAACCTCCGAGCGCGCACGACCAAGGATCTGGACACCGTTTTCCGCGGTCGGTTCAACGAATGGCTGGCGGCTCTCGACCACGCGCTTGCCGAGGACTTTGGAGACCTCAGCTTCTCCCGCTCCGAGCCGGCGGAGATCCCCGGCACACATGCTTTCCGCGTGAATGTCGCGATCGACCTCAAGGGCAGAAGGTGGGGCCAGGTACAGCTCGAGGTGGCGCCGGTCGAGACAGATGACGTGCTGGACATCGATGAGGTGGAGCCCTTCGACATCGGCCAGTTCGGCCTCCCACGGCCCGACCGAATCAGAGTCGTTGGCCTCCCCTATCTGATCGGCCAAAAGCTTCACGCCTGCACCGCCCTTCCGGAGGAAGGGCGGGAGAATCAGCGGGTGCACGACCTGGTGGATCTGCTCCTGGCTCGCGATCTTCTCGGGCGGGAAGATCTCAAGCGCGTTCGAAACGCATGCCAGACGATCTTCACCAGGCGTGGTGCCCACGACTGGCCGCCGGCCCTGGTCGTCTACCCCAGCTGGTCGGCAACCTTCGCCAAGCTCGCGGGGGAAGAGGGGTTTCCGATTGACGATGTCGAGCAGGCGGCGGAACTGATCCGCGAGTTCGTGGGCGAAATCGACGGGGCGACCCCGTAGACACAGCCTTGCGACCCGCCATCTACATCCCCACCTTCGACGGCCGTGAGCGGCTGGGGAGGACGCTGCGCAGCTTGGAGCGGCAGAGCCGGCCGGTGGACGTGGTCGTGGTCGACAACGGGTCCACCGACGGGACGGCGGAGCTGCTGGCGGAGGAGTTCCCGGAGGTGGCGGTGGTGGCGCTGGGGCGGAACCTGGGCTTCGGGCCGGCGCTGAACCGGGCGGTGGCCGAGCACCCGGCCGACCCGCTGATCCTGCTCAACAACGACGTCGAGTGCGAGCCGCGCTTCGTCGAGGCGCTGCTGGACGCGGCGGCGGAGGGGGTGCAGTCGGTGGCCGGGGTGCTGGTGCAGGAGCGGGCGCCGGGGCTGATCGACTCCGCCGGCGTGGTCGCCGACCGCACCCTGATGGGCTTCGACTACCTGCACGGGGAGCCGCTGGCCGCGGCGGCGGGCGCGGCGGACCCGCTGGGACCGAGCGGCGGCGCGGCGCTGTACGACCGGGCCGCTTTCGAGGCGGTGGGCGGCTTCGACGAGCGCATCTTCCTCTACTACGAGGACCTCGACCTGGCGCTGCGGCTGGCCGCGGCGGGAGGGCGCTGCCGGCTGGCGGGCGAGGCGCGGGCGCTGCACGCCTACTCGGCGAGCCTCGGGGCGGGGAGCGGCGACAAGTACGCCCGCACCGGCTGGAGCCGGGGATACATGCTGCGGCGCTACGGGGTGATGTCACGGCCGGGCCGCGCGCTGCGGGCGCTCGCCTGTGAGGGCGCGCTGTGTGCCGGGCAGCTGGCGATGGACCGGACCGCGGCGGGGCTGCGCGGCCGGCTGCGCGGCTGGCGCGGCGGCGGCGGGCTGGAGCGGCGGGAGTTGGGCGAGGCGGTCGAGGCGCAGCTGCTGGACGTGTCGGTGCGGGAGGCGCTGGAGATGCGGCGGGGGCGGCGGGCGGACTGAGGTCCGGGACGCCCGAGGGCGCGACGAACGCGGAGGATTACTGCGGCTATAGCAACAGTAAGTCTCCGCGTTCGTCGCGTTCAGATGGCGCCCGCGCCGAGCCAGCGGCGGGGGCGGGAGGGGTCGCCTTCGCGGGCGAGGCGGCGGCGCTCGTGGAGCAGGCGGGGGAGCCGGCGCAGGGCGGCGAGCTTGCCGCGGAGGGTCGGCCAGAGGCGGTGCTGGGAGGCGGCGCGGAGCAGGGCGCCGGCCTCGACGGCGAGGATCCGCGGCAGGGCGCGCAGCGGCATGAACTTGACCTGGGTGGCGAGGCGGTTGCGGGCGACCAGGCGCGCGTTCTCGGCGCCGGGCCGGTCGAAGCCGGCCTGCCAGGAGGCGTTGCCGAGGTGCCAGACGACCGCCTCGGGTACGTAGGCGAAGCTCCAGCCGGCGATCTGCGCCCGCACGTTGAGGTCGACGTCCTCGTAGAAGGCGAAGTAGCTCTCGTCGTAGCCGCCGAGGTCGTCGAAGAGCTCGCGGCGCAGCAGGCAGGCGGCGCCGCAGACGCCGAAGACCTCGCGGGGCTCCAGGTGCTCGGGGCGCTGCCCCTCCCCCGCCCCGCCCTCGACCGCGCGGCCGTCCCGGGTCAGGGCCTGGCCGGCGCTGTAGATGCGGGCGGAGTCGACAGAGCGGGGCGCGTCGGGGGCGCCCTCGAGCTGGAGGATGCGCGGCTGCACGCCGCCGAGCGAGGGATCCGCTTCCAGCGCGTCCAGCAGCGGCGCGACGCAACCGGGCTCGAGCACCGTGTCGGCGTTGAGCGCCAGGATCGCCGGCGCGGCGACCCGGCTCGCGCCGAGGTTCATCGCCCGCGCGAAGCCGACGTTGCCGGGCAACGCCAGGTGCGGCACCCCCTCCCGCTCCAGATACTCGAGCGAGCCGTCGGTCGAGCCGTTGTCGACGACCAGCAGCTCGACCTCCACCCCCTGCCCGCCGAGCGAGCCGAGGCAGCGCGGCAGCAGCTCCAGCGAGTTCCAGCTGGGAATGACGACAGCAACGGGGGCGCCCTCGGGCATGGGCGGAAGCATTACCGTTCCGCTCGATGGCCGCCGACCTCGACGAGGTGCTGGCCCGCCTTCAGCGTCTGGATCTTCAACCGCGAGGCGCCGCGTATCGCCGAGGATCTCTAGCCGCCCGGTCAGGGGCAGACATAGACGGCCTGCTGGGATTCGATCCGCACCCGCCACGGGACCGTCGAGCCATCGCGCGGGATCGTCAGCAGCGTCGTCGAGTCGCCGGCCGCCCCCATCGTCTTCACCGGATATTCGCCCTGCGCGAAGCGGGCGAGAGTGAACGAGACCCGCGGGCCGGGTTCGACCAGGATCTTCGCCACCCCCGGGCGGAGGGTCGTGTCTTCGGGACCACCCGGGCCGCCGCCGAGCACGCAGCCCTGCCCGGGTTTTTCGGTGCCGGAACTGGTGACGGTTTCCAGCGGCAGCGCCTGGGAGAGAACAACGTCGGCGGCAGCCCGGCCCGGTTCGGGCGCTTCCGCCAGCTCTTGTGGGGTGTATGCGGGGGAACCGAAGTCGGCTTCGGCTTCTAGGTACTTGCCGGCGAAGACATCGATCAAGGAGGGCGTGCCGGCAATCGCGGGCGAGAGCTCGAATTCGGGCGCGACGTGGCTGCGGGAAATCTCGATCCCGGCGAGGTCGGCCTTGGTCAGCACCGACTGGTTCTTCAGCCAGTCGCTGCCGTCCTTGAAGAAGTGGATGTTGGAGGCGACCGCGGCGACGGTCACCGCACCCATGATCACCATGGCCTTGCGACTGAAACGGACGTCACGCAAAAGCTCCACCGCGAGCAGCAACGTGAAGATCGCCGCCGCGTATATATAGCGGCCGGTGCTCGGCTCCCTGCCAGGGATGTAGTTGAAGGCGGTGAGGAACCAGTTGGTCGCGGTCGCCGCCAGCACCGCCCAGAAGCCGCGCGAGAAACCGGGGTGGCGAATCTGCTGGAAGACGACGAGGGCGATCACGCCGAGCAGCAGCGGCTCGCCCCAGCCAAGCACCGTTTCCGGCGTGCCTTCGATCGGCGCCTGGCTCAGCCCCAGCAGCGACTCCAAGGAGACCGCCATCCCTTCCATCACGTAGCGGGGCGAGTCGAGGACGTTGCGCAGCGACATGTGGCTTTCGGCGTCGTGCCCCCAGCCCAAGTACCAGAGACCGAAGAGCAGAACTGGGATCGCGACGAACCAGACGCGGCGCAAACCCCGCTCCTGGCGGTTGACGAAAAGGTGGACGGCCGCGGCCGCCATGAATGCGATCCCGAGGCTGGAGAAGGCGCCGGCGATCGTCAGGAAGACGCAGCCGAGGGCATCGCCGATGGTGTCTTCGCGGTCGAGCGCGAGCAGCATCGCGATGCCGAAGAGAATCGAGCCGGTGAAGACGAGCTCGAACGGCCAGAGCAGATCCTGCCAGGCCGGGCCGACGAAGAGCAGCAGCGCCGTACCCATCAGCGCCAGCCAGGGGCCGACGCGGCGCCGCGCGTAGACGAAGAAGAGGACCGCGGAGACCAGCAACATCGCGATCAGCAGCAGGTATTCCGGCAGCGCCGAGCTCATCCCGAAGACGTGGAGGAAGAAGAGCTCGATTGAGACCGGGATGAGGACGATGTGCTCGTTGTGCGGGCGCAGGAGGTTGTCGACGGTGAGGTCCCGCCGGTTCATCAGAAAGTCCCAGGTGTCCTGGAAGAAGGTGAGTTCGCGTGTGAGCACGAGCAGCATCACGCCGGACGCCAGCAGCGCCGCACCCAGAAGCACGAGGGGGGCGTTGCGCCTCATCCACGCCATCAGCGCGCGAGTGTATTCGCCGGTTCGGAGGCGGCGACCTCTCGGAAGGCGATCGCAAAGAAGCGGGCAGCGTCAGCCACGCCGGGAGCCCCTGCGCCCGGACTGCCGAGAGTCGGCATCCATGCGGCGCAGGCTACATACGGCAGTGCAGTACCGTTCTGGCGCGCCCGCCGGGCCTAGCCCGCAGCGCTTGCATGCGCCCGCCGATGTCCCTCGAGAACACAACCGCAAACCCCGGCCCCGTCGCAGCCCCGGGCCCAGAAACGCCAGCGGCCATCCAGGTCGACAGGCTGCACAAGTCGTTCCGGATTCCAACCCAGCGGGTCGACTCGCTCAAAGAGCGAGCGGTCCATCCCTTTGCCTCACGCGATCATCGCGAGCTGCACGCCCTGCAGGGCATCTCCTTCGAGATCCGGCAGGGCGAGTTCTTCGGCATCGTCGGCCGCAACGGCTCCGGCAAGAGCACGCTGCTGAAGCTGCTCGCCAGCATCTACCGGGCGGACAGCGGCTCGATCCGGATAGCCGGTCGCCTGGCTCCGTTCATCGAGCTCGGGGTCGGCTTCAACCACGATCTCACCGCCCGCGAGAATGTCGTCCTGAACGGGGTCATGATGGGTCTGACGCCCAAGGAGATGCGGCGGCGTCTCGACTCGGTGATCGACTTCGCCGAGTTGCGAGAGTTCGCCGACCTGAAGCTGAAGAACTACTCGTCGGGGATGCTGGTTCGGCTCGCCTTCGCGGTGATGATGGAGGCCGATGCCGACGTCCTGCTGATCGACGAGGTGCTGGCGGTCGGTGACGCGTCCTTCCAGCAAAAGTGCGCCGACGCCTTCCACCAGATGAAAGCCGAGGGCAAGACGATCGTCCTCGTCACCCACGACATGGGAACGGTCGAGTCCTACTGCCACCGGGCGATGCTGATCAGCGACGGACGGATTCAGCACATCGGATCGCCGGCGGAGACGGGGAACGAGTACCTGAAGCTGAACTTCTCCGGCGTGGGGGGTGAGGCCGGGGTCGAAGCGATGGAAGAGGGAGAGGGAGCCAATCTGCTGAGCTGCAGGATTGAGAACCAGCGCGGCGAGGAGACGGCGACCGTCGAGGTGGGCGAGCCGATCCGGCTGCGGGCGGAGATCAAGCTCCTGCGCAAGCCCCCTGGCCTCCACGTCGGCATGGTCATCGCCAACGCCGATGACATCTCGATGTTTGAAGTCGGCGTGCCGGTCACCTCAGAGGACGGCTACGACATCAAGGGTGATCGCGTGGTCGTCACCGCCACAGTCCAGAACCCTCTCGCCCCCGGACGCCATTTCATCCATGTCGGCATCCAGAGCCCGTTCGGGATCTCCGTTTACGTCGCCAAAGCCGCGAGCTTCGTCGTCTACGGCGCCTACCACGGCAAAGGAATCATCGCTCCCGAATACGAGTCCGACGCCGTGATCACGAGCGATTCTATCCGGTGACCGTCCAGGCCTCGCAACCGAAGCTGGAGCTAGTGGGCGGCCCCTCGGCCCTCGGCGGGGGCTCGCGCCGCTTCTTCGACCTGCTGTGGCTGATGTCGATCACCGAGTTCAAGCGGGTCTACTTCGGCACAATCCTCGGTTACCTGTGGTCGCTGATCCGGCCGCTGCTCCTGTTCGGCGTCCTGCTCTTCGTCTTCACGAAAGTCTTCAGGGTAGGCAGCCAGACGGTCGAACACTACGCCGTGATGCTGCTGCTCGGCATCGTTCTGTTCACCTTCTTCCAGGAAGCGACCAGTAACTCGGTCACCTCGGTCGTCGCACAGGAGGGAGTGGTGCGCAAGACCCAGTTCCCCCGCCTGGTGATCCCGCTGTCGACCGTGCTGACCGCTGCGTTCAACCTCTGCCTCAACCTGATCGTGGTTTTCGCCTTCGTGCTCGCCTTCGGCGTCTCGCCGGCCTGGACCTGGCTGCTCTTCCCCCTGGCCGTGGCACTGCTGTTCGTCCTGAGCAGCGCCGTCGCGATGGCCCTCTCCGTCCTCTACGTCCGCTTCCGCGACGTGGCGATCATCTGGACGGTCCTCGCCCAGGTCCTGCTCTACCTGACGCCGATCCTCTATCCCGTCAACGCCTTCAGGGAACTGAACCACGCCTCCACCTACGAACACCTGCTGATGATCAACCCGCTGGCGGTGATCTTCACCGAGGTGCGGGTCTGGGTCCTGCACGAACCCGGCGCCCCGACCGCCCTGGACGCCGCCGGCGGCTGGCTCGGGCTGCTGCCGGCGTTCGCGATATTCGTCGCCTCCTGCGTGTACGGGGTGTGGATCTTCCGGCGCGAAGCGCCGAGGATTGCAGAGGCTCTCTAACTCGGAGCCAGCCTTCCTCGGCGGGTAAACTCGCCACAGATGACTGATCAGACGACGTCGGTCGAGCCGGCCCAAGCAGAGCCGCGACAGCAGCAAGCCGGAGGGGGCAGCACGGCCGAGGAGCTGCAGCGCGAGGTCGACAGCCGCGACGAGGAGATCCTTCGGCTGCGCGACCTGCTGATCCGCCGCGACGCCGAACTCGGGGCTGCCCGCGGGCGGTTGGCGATGTTCGAACAGGGTTCGCAGCGACTCTCCAACGCCGCGGCACGAATCCCGATCCCTGGGGCCACGCGGCTGATCCAGGGTCTGGTCCGGTTGCTGCAGGGCAGCCGGGGTTAGATTGGGCACGCCCCGGTTTTCACTCCTCACGCCGGTCTTCGAAACGCCGGCCGACGTGCTCTCGGCGATGCTGAAGTCGGTCCGGCGCCAACGCTTCGACGACTGGGAGCTGTGCCTGGTCGATGACGCCTCAAGTGCTCCCCACGTTCGCCAGGTGCTGGACCAGGCCGCACGCCGGGATCCCCGGATCCGGGTCGCCTACAGAGAGGAGAACGGGGGCATCGTCGCCGCATCCAACGACGCCCTGGCCCTGGCCGGCGGGGAGTTCGCCGCCCTGCTCGACCACGACGACAAGCTGCATCCGGATGCGCTTGCGCTGGTCGACGAGGCGATCCGCGCGCAACCCGAAGCCGATTACGTCTACACCGACGAAGACAAGATCGACCCCCGCGGGCGCCACGCGGGTGCGTTCCTGAAGCCGGACTGGTCCCCGGAGCGGATGCGTACCCAGATGTACACATGCCACCTCAGCGTCTTCCGCCGGCGGCTGGTCGAGTCCGTCGGCGGCTTCGACCCCGAGTTCGAGGGCTCCCAGGACTGGGACTTGGTCCTGCGGGCAACCGAGCAGGCGCGTGTCGTCGTCCACATTCCGCGTGTCCTGTACCACTGGCGCAGCCTCGACACCTCGACCGCCGGCGCCGGCGAGGAGGCGAAGCCGTGGGCCTTCGAAGCGGGACAGCGGGCGATTCAGAGCCACTGCGGCCGCATCGGGATGCAGGCCGTGGTCGAGCGCGACGCAACCGACCCCGGCGTTTATCACCTGGATCCGAGGCTGACCTCAGAACCCAGCGTCAGCATCGTCATCCCCACGGCCGGCCAGACTCGGGAGGTCCGCTACGAGGAGACCTCCCTGGTCCGCAACTGCGTGCGCAGCATCGTCGAGAGCTCGACCTACGAGAACTACGAGATCGTCGTCGTTGCCGACACGGGGACTCCGGCGGACACCCTCGCGGCCCTGAGGAAGACGGCGGGCGACCGGTTGCGGCTGGTCGAGTTCGATCGGGCGTTCAACTTCTCCGCCAAGGTCAACGCGGGAACGGTCCGCAGCGATGGCGAGCACCTGGTGCTGCTGAACGATGACATCGAGGTCGCCACCCCGAACTGGATCGAGCGGATGGTCATGTACTCGAGCCTGGACGGCGTCGGCGCCGTCGGGGGACGGCTGCTACTCGAAGACGGCCGCCTCCAGCACGCGGGGGTTGGCTTTGAAGGTGGCCTCCCCGGCCACCCCTACTACGGCTTCCCCAGCGACGGCCCCGGCTACGCCAACGCCGTGAAGGTCGCCCGCAACCTACTCGCCGTCACCGGCGCCTGCCTGATGACGCCGCGGGAGCTGTTCGCCGAGGTAGGCGGGCTGTGCACGGACCTGCCGCTGAACTACAACGACGTCGACTACTGCCTGAAGCTCCGCGCCGCGGGGCAGCGCATCGTCTACGACCCCGACCTGGTCATGCACCACTTCGAGTCGTCGAGCCGCTCCTCGGATGTCGAAGAGTGGGAGAAGGACTTCCTCAGGAGCAGGTGGATGCACTACACGGCACCCGATCCCTACTCGAACCCATACCTTCGCGAGGGGTTCCCACGCCTGGTCTCGCCCTTCCTCTGGGCGCTGCACCGGCCGCCGAGGCTGAAGGGTCGCGGCCGCCGCGGGACCGCGGGCGCCGCCACGCCTACTCGTTGAGCCCCTGGCGGACGTCGGCTTCGGCCAGAGCGTCGCGCATCAGCGGCAGCTCGGGGCTGGGGCGACCGCTCGGGCCCCGCGCAATCGCCGACTCGAGGATCGCTTCGACGGCGTCGGTCCGTGCCGGGACCGTCACCACCTCCTCCTCGCTCACGCGCGCAGCCGCCCGCGGCACCAGGCTTGGATCCTCGTTCAGGCGCCACAGCAGCGCGGCCAGGCCGACCGCGTCCCCCGGCTCGAAGAGCCAGCCGTTCTCTTCCTCACGTACCGCTTCCGGAAGCGCCCCGATCGCCGCGGCGATGACCGGGATACCGCAGGCGAACGCCTCGCGGGTGACGATCGAATAGGTCTCGGGCACCAGGGACGGAACGACGACGACGTCGACGTCCCCCAGGAGCGCGGGAAGATGCGCGGGATGGAAGGCGTTGAACAGCCGAAGCTCGAGGTCGGCAATCTCGTCGCCAGCCTCCTGCAACTCGTGCGAGAGCGGCGGCAACGCGACCCCGAAGATTGTGTAACGGGCGGCCGGAAGGGCGGCGAGGCGGAGCGCCTCGACAACCGTCTGAAAGCCCTTGTGCTCCACCGTTACGCCGATCGAAGCGAGGTGCAGGGGCTGCCCCGGCGGCCGGTCCTCGCGCAGGACCGGCCCCATCTGCGCAACCGCGTTAGGGATCACTCGAATCGGGTCCTCCCCCCTGCGCGACGCGAAGGCTTCGGCCAGGAAACGAGAGGGGGCGAGCACCTCGTCGGCCTCACGCAACGCCTCGGCGAAGCTCTCCGAGCGCAGGGCCCACCGCAGTCGGGCGTCAGTCTGGTCCTCAAAGCAGTATCGGGCGCAGGCGCAACCACCCTCGGGCCCGTCGCACAGATCGCCGTTGCGACGCTCGAGATGGGCCCGAGGGCAGAGCATGAAGAAGTCGTGGAGCTCGAGCACGACGGGGATGCCCCAGCGGTGGGCAGCCGAGACGTAGCCCGGCGAATGGTGGAGCAGGTGGGTGATCAGGACGACGTCCGGGGCGACCTCGGTCATCACCCGTTCGAAGACGTTCTCGAGCGCCGACTCATAGCCCGGGAAGCGTTCGAAGGTGGAGCCACTGCCGACGATCGAGATCACCGGGACGCCGGCCCGGGTATCGCGCCGGAGCGCGAGCGTCGCCGGCGCCTCACTGGGCTGCCGGGTCAGGACCGTCACCTCGTGACCGCGCTCGGTGAGCGTCTCCGCGGTCTGCGCCGAGAGCCGCTCGACCCCGGCAACGCCGGTCGGTGGATAGCCGTGGCAGACGAGCAAGACCCTCATGCGCGGGTGGCGCCGCTCACGGGCGCCGGCGCCGACCGTCGGCCACGCGCGAGAACGCATCGACCGCCTCTTCCGGCAGGCTCGTGTGGTTGACGCCCACCCACTGCCCGGCGACCTGGGCGGTGCGCCGCAGGCCCGCCTGGATCTGCCAGCGCTGCAGCTCGTCCCCCGCGAGTTTGAGCTCGTCGCGCAGATAGGCCCAGTCGCTAGCGATCATGCCGCGGACCAGCGCGCCGGCTTCCTCCTCGCTGAGGAAGCGCCCGTTGATGTCCCTGTTGGCGATCCCATCGTCAACGTTGCGCATCAGCCACTCGCGCAATGAGTACTCATGCGAGTGGTACACGCAGGAGCTGGCCTCATGCACGAGCGCCATGCCCCGCTCCAGCACGGCCCTCGCCCACAGCAGGTCCTCGCCGATCGCGCGCACGGGCTGAAAGGGAATCTCCCTCAGCACGTCGGCGCGGATCGCCGTGCTCACCGTATGGAAGTTCAGCAGCAGGCGCCGCTGCTCGATCGGCATCGCCGCGTAGGTGCCCCAGTCCTCGATGCGCTTGACCGACCGCTCCGGCGAGCCGCTTGGATCGAGCAGCCCCTCCCGTCGAGAGAGCGGGTCGGCGTCGGGGTAGGGAATCACCCGGCTGCTCGCCCCGACGACGTTCGGGTCGCCGTCGAGCGCATTCAGCAGCGGCTGCAGCCAGTCCTCGTCGCAAGGACGACTGCGCTGGTTGAGGTAGACGAGGACGTCGCCTCGGGCATGCTCGGCCAGCAGGTTCCGGGTCAGCGCGTGATCGAACTGGGACGGGTCGATCGCGATTACCGTAGCGTCGAACTCCTTCATCACGTCGACGGTGTCGTCCCGCGAGGCGGAGTCGACGGCGACGATCTCGAGCTCCCCGGCGACGCGCTGCTCGAGCAGCGCCGGCAGCGTTCCCCGCAGGGCGCCGCCGGAGTCGATCACGGGCATCAGGACCGAGACCCTGTGGCGACCCGGACCGCCGCTCATCTGCCTGAACTCGCCGCGGTTGAGGATCTCGGGCGCGCCACCGCCACGCCGGTGCTGGGGTGCGGCGGTGGGCAGCGGCACCTCGGCCCGGAGGTGCTCGAGAGCGGCGCGCGTCTGCTGGGCCTGCAGCTCGAACACCTGGTCGGTGCGCGCGGACAGGAGCAGCTCCAGGCGATCCTCCTCATCGGTTTCCCGGCGGACTGAGGCGAGCAGCGGCGAAATCGACAGCCGGATCGGGAACCGGTCCCCATATTCGACCTCGATCAGTCCGTCGGCCAGGTAGTGCTGGAAGTCGTCAGGCTCGATCCGGTCGTGCCAGCGCTCCGCGAAGAGGCTGCTATTGCGCTCCAGGTGCCGGTCGCTGTCTCCATTCCACCGGGTGACCGACTCCAGGTGGTACAGGACGCTCTCCGGGCAGTAGCGGACTTCGCGCCCTTCCTCGCCCAGCCTCAGACAGAGATCGACGTCCTCGTAGCCGTTGAGGAAGGCCGTGTCGAACCCGCCTTGCCGCTCGAAATCCTCCCGGCCCACGAGCAGACAGGCCGCAGTCGCCGCGGCGACCCGCTTGCCGCGGTTGACGGCCGGGTGCTCTCCCGGCAGGCCGGCATAGAGGTGACGCGGCCAGCGATCCTGGCCGATCGAGACGCCCGCGTGCTGGACCGTGCCGTCGGGGTATAGGAGCTTGGAGCCGACTGCGGCCGCCCGCGGATGGCGCTCGACGGCGTCGACGAGGGCATCCAGCCACCCCGGCAGCGGCACGGTGTCGTTGTTGAGGAAGACGAGGTGGTCGACTTCGCCGGCGGCCACGGCGCCCTCATTGCAGGCCGTCGCGAAGCCGGCGTTCTGCTCCCGCGCAACCAAGCACAGGCGCTCGTCGTAGGACGAATACCGCTCAGGGGTGCCGTCGCTCGAAGCGTCGTCCACGACCACCACCTGCCAGTCGCAGCGCTCCGGCGGATGCGAGAAGAGGGCCTTCAGGCAGGCGCTTAGGAGGTGCGCCCCGTTGTAGGTCGGGATGACCAGCGCACAGCGCGTCTTGCGGCTCATCTCCCCTGCTGCCGCACCCCGGGCAGCGCCCGCAGGAATCTGTAGAGGCGACCCAGCAGGCTCCTTCGAAATTCCTCGACATAGAGCTGGGTCTTGTGCAGCTGGGCGTGCACGCATGTTATCTCCTCGCCCCGGCGGACAGCCTCCTTGTGCATTTCCTCGATCTGCGCATCACGCCGCAGCAGCTGGTCGTGGGCCTCGATCAAAGCCCGCCGAAGCTCTCCCTCCCGGCTGGCGATCTGGGCCATCTTCGCCTCCAGCTCCGCCGTGCGCGCGGCCGCCATCCGCAGCTCCGCCAGCTCGCGCAGTCGCGCCTGGATCTCACGCAGGCCCTCGCGATCCATCGGGAGGGCCTTGGCGACGAACTGGTAGGTGCGCGAGTCCGGATCGCGTTCCAGCTGCTCGCGCAGCGGCGGGGGAACCGCGTTGGCGTCGAACGGGACCTCGGAGGCGTCGAGGTTGAGTTCGTGCCGGTGCAGTTCGGCAAGCCCCAGCTCGGCTTCATCTAGCAGTTGCTCGAACGTCTCGCGAGTGAAGAAGCGCAGGTGCGTCGAGTCGAGAAGGCCGATCTCCCGGTAGTCGAAGTGACCGGTGAGCAAGGCGAGGCGGACGCTGCCGTGGGCAACGTTGGGAACCGAGATCACGAAGGCCCCGTCCGGGGCGAGAAACGGCCGCAGGCGGATCAGCGCCGCCAGCGGGTCCCTCAGATGCTCGAGCACGTCGGCGGCGACGATGGCGTCGAAGCGTTCCTCCCCGAGCTCCGCCGCCAAGTCGAGCGAATCAAGATCGCGGACGATCACCCGCTCGCAGAACTCGCGGGCCCGCTCGGCCATCTCGGCGTCGACCTCGATGCCGACGACAGCGCAGCCACGCTCGCGGAATACGCGCGACATGTGCCCGGTCGCCGGCCCCAGCTCGAGCACCCGCTTGTTCTCGCCGACCAGCCGAACGATGTCGGCGTGCACGCTGTCCGAAGCCAGATCGATCTGTTCGAAGTCGTAGCGCAGCGCAGACGGTTCCCGCTCCGCAGAGGCGTCGGTCATCGCCGGGAGCGTAGCAACCGCCGCCGCCACCGCCGGCGGTCACGAGCCCCCCTAGCGATCTCGATGAAACGCGCGATCTCGTCGCTGCAAAGGAGGTGCAGGTGGGCTTCGATCCGCTCGTCGCTCCAGTCCCACCAGCGAATCTCGAGCAGGGCGGTGACCGTCTCGGGGCCGAAGCGGCGGCGGATCTCCCGGGCAGGGTTCCCAGCGACGACCGCGTACGCCGCCACATCCGCGGTCACGCAGCTGCGGGCCGCCAGGACAGCCCCGTCGCCCACCGTCACCCCCGACATGATCGTCACGCCCGAGCCGATCCAGACGTCGCTGCCGATCACCACGTCGCCATTGGTATTTGGGTGACCGGAGATTCGCTCCGCATCCGGCCAGCGATCGGAAAATTCAGGGAACGGATACGTGGTCACCCAGTCGGTCCGGTGATTGCCGCCGAGGAAGACCTCGACCTGGTCGGCGATCGAACAGAAGCTGCCGATCGTCAGCGTGGCTGGCTCTCCCCAGTGGCGGACCCCGATCGTCTCGTGACCGTAGGTGTATCTCCCAACCTCCATCATCTCTCAGCGCCGCGCGATCCAGAAGGCCCCGGGCCGGGTACCCGGAGTAAAGCTCGGCACGACCGCCCCCAGGCGGTCGGGGTACTCGCGGGCGATCGCCATCGCCGGCAGCAGCACCTCGAAGGCCTCGTTGAATGTCAGAAACGCCTGCAGCAGATACTGCTCGGCCCAGTAGTACTGCATCTCCTCGAACCATCCCCGAGGGTACTCCCAGGGAATGAAGATGTCGTGGAAGTGGACGAGGACGCCGGGTGAGAGGGTCGGCAGGACGTCGAGGACGATGTAGTTGACGTCGCTTCCCAGCTTCACCGTGTGGGTGGTGTCCACGAAGAGGAGGTCGCCGGAGCCGAGCTCCCTGAAGCGCTCGATCGGCACGTCCGTCGCCGAGATCGGCTCGAACACCGTCGGCTCGGGGGGATTCGCCCCGAAGATGTGCGCACGCGGGAACGGGTCGAAGGCGACGTGCTCGGTCGGGTGGCCGTCCTCGGCGTTGCGACGGCAGGCCAGGCCAATCAGCAGCGTGGTGTAACCCGATCCCAGCTCCACCACCCGCCCCGGCTTGCGGGCTCGGATCATCGCGTACAACAGCTCGGCGTCGACAGACTCGTAGTTTTCGTTGCGCAAGAAGAACTGCCCCGGGGGCGCCGGGCCGGAGAGCGGGAGGTCCATCTCGGCGATAAAGGGGGCGAGCTCGCCCTCGATCGTCTCGATCGCCGGCTCGAGTTGCAAGTCGACGCCGCCGGCGGCGCTCCGCCGGTCCCAGATGTCGGCGGGCAGGCTGTCGAGGTTGGGAATCGGACTGTAGTAGTTCCTGGCCACGACATCGAAGCGGCCCTTCGGCAGCACCTCGTATTCGTTGCCGGCTTCGAAGCGCTCGACGCGGCCCCGGGGGATCGTGATCCCCGCGGCGTCGTCAGCTCCGGGACCTGGCCCTGCGCGGCGGACTTCGTAGCCGAGCCACTCCGCCAGGGCGCGGACCATCTGCTTGCCCCGCCGACTCAGCTTCGCCCCAGGGCTCAGGTCGGATGCCTCCATCGGCGGCAGGCTAGCCAATCCGGTCCCCGCTCCGGGCAACCGACGATCGCGAAGCGAGGGGCAGAGAGACCACACTCGACGCACGATTCGTACGGTCACTGCCGGTGACCGATGCGCCCCTGCCCCCGCCGAGCTCGCCTTCCGGGTCGGCGTCGTCGACCAGAGCGACCCGGTCGCCAGCTTCGACGCGATGGAGTGGTGGCTGCGAGGGCGATGGGGGCCAGCTTCAAGTTCGGGCACGTAGAAGACGGTCCGGATTTCGGCCACGGCCTGCTGGTTCTGCGCAAGCGGGACGTGGAAGTGACCGAAGAGCGACTACTCCCCCCCGAGCCGGGCGAGGCGTGCGAGGTCGAGGCACTGCGCCACAACGTCGCCCAGCTAGCGGCGGAAACGGTGGCGCTGGCCGAGAGGCGATTCTGGCGAGAAGCACCGACGGTCACCGCCTGCCCTGGCGACGCAGCTAGCGGCCCCGGAACTGGTAGTCGCCCTGGCTGAGCGCGAAGCGCGAAGGTATCAGCACGCCCAAGTGCACCCTCCGAGACCCTATAGCTGCGGACGAGACAGGGCGTGCTAGGTTCAATTTTCGCAGGCGCCGCCAAGAGCGAGTGTCCCGTCGAGCCCATGTCTCGAACCCAGGCCGCAACAACCTCGGACGCCGACGCGCAGCTGAAGACGGCGCCGGCAAGCGAGTACGAGGTCTCCATCGTCATCCCTTGCCTGAACGAGGCGGAGTCGCTGGAGCACTGCCTGCGCCGCGCTCACGAGGGCCTTGAGGGGCCCGGCCTGCGGGGCGAGATTGTCGTCGCCGACAACGGCAGCACCGATGGCTCGAAGGAGATCGCGCGGAGCTTCGGCGCCCGTGTTATCGAAGTCGCGCGCCGCGGCTACGGAGCCGCCCTGGCCGGCGGCGTCGCCGCCGCGCGGGGCCGTTACATAGTCATGGGGGACGCTGACGGGAGCTATGACTTCGGCGTAATCGAGCCGTTCGTCGCGCGGCTGCGCAGCGGTGACGACCTGGTGATGGGGAACCGCTTCGCGGGTGGCATCGAGCCCGGCGCGATGCCACCGCTCAACCGCTACCTCGGCAACCCCGTCCTCAGCTTCATCGGCCGCCTCTTCTTCAAGAGCGAAATCGGCGACTTCCACTGCGGGCTGCGCGCCTTCCGGCGCGAGGCGATGCTCTGTCTCGACCTACAGACCGAAGGAATGGAGTTTGCCAGCGAGATGGTGGTCAAGGCGACTCTCAACGGCCTGCGGATCTCCGAAGTGCCAACCACGCTGTCGCCCGACCTGCGGACCCGCCGCCCGCACCTGCGGCCGTGGCGTGACGGCTGGCGGCACCTGCGCTTCCTCCTCCTCTACAGCCCCCGCTGGCTGTTCCTCTACCCGGGAGTGACGGCGATGCTGCTCGGCGCAGCGGCGATGATCGCCCTGCTGCCCGGGCCGCTCCACTTGCTCGGCACCACCTTCGACGTGCACACGCTCGTCTACTCGAGCGCGCTGATCGTGATCGGCTACCAGGCGATCCTCTTCGCGGTCTTCGCGCGGATCTTCGCGATGTCGGAGGGCTTCCTGCCGACCAGCCCCCACATCAAGGAGATCCAGAACCGCTGGTCGCTTGAGATCGGCCTCGCGATCGGCGCCCTGCTGATGCTCAGCGGTCTCGTGCTCTCGGCGATCGCTCTGCTGACCTGGGGGCAGAAGGACTTCGGCACGCTCGACTACCGCAACACGCTGCGACTCGTCGTTCCAGCCGCGACGATGCTGATGGTCGGCGTCCAGACCGTGCTCGCAAGCTTCTTCATCTCGATCCTCGGCATCGCGCGCAGATCCAAGAACCGGGCTTGAGTTCGCTGCGCTCCAGACTTCGCAGGATTCCGCCTCCTGTTCTCGCAGGGGGCCTGGTCTTTCTCACATCCTTCGGGATCTTCGCGGCGACCACGAACCGCCTCACGGGGTACGAGCCGGAGACGGGGGCCGTCACCGCGGGGATCGTCGAGCACGGTCACCTGTGGGGGGTTGAAGACCCCGCGCTGCCCACTCTGGAAGCGGCGCTGCCCGGGAAGGGCGGTCATTTCTACGCCAGGGCGGGGCTCCTGCAGCCGCTGCTGGAGGTCCCCTTCTTCGAGGCCGGCCATTTCGTCGACGGCCACTTCGGCGTGGGCGAACCCTATCCGTACCGGTTGATCCTCCTCTGGTTCTACAACCCGTTCATCGCCGCGCTCGGAGCCGCGGCCCTGTTCGCCCTCGTGTACCTGACGCGCAGATCGATCAGGTGGGCGGCGGCAATTGCCCTGCTGTTCGCCTTCGCCAGCATCGCTTGGCCCTACGCCAAGATGGGCATGGAGACGACCTTTATGTCCGCCGCGATCGCCTCCTTCGCGCTCGCCGCCTGGGCCCGCACCCGGACCTCGATCCTTCCGTGGGTCCTGACGGGCTTCGCGGCCGGCGCCACCGTCGCTTGCAAGCCCTACTCCGGGGTCGTCCTGATCCCGCTCGCCATCCTCCTCTGGCCAACCTGGCGTTCGACGAATCGCCGAACCCGAGTCTGGCTGCTGATTGCCGCAGCGCTACCGGTTCTCGCCTGGATGGCGGCGATCGGCTGGTACAACTGGGCCCGCTTCGGCTCACTGACCGACTTCGGTTACGGCGAATCGTCGCTGACCCTGACGATGCCCCTGAACGTGATCGGGCTGATGATCAGCCCCGGCAAAGGGCTGATCCTCTACAGCCCGCTCGTCATCCTCGGGGCGCTTGGGATGACGCGGCTCTGGCGCCAAGACCGCTGGCTCGCCGCATCCCTGGGGAGCTTCCTCGTGCTCCTCACCCTGATCTCCGGAGCGTCGACGTACTGGGGCGACGAGCTGTGGGGTCCGCGGTACATTGTCGTCGCGGCCTGGACGCTACTGGTCCCGATCGCCTGGTGGTGCGACACCATGCGGCGCCGACAGGTGCTGATCGGCGTCGCCGCAATTGCGCTGGCGGTCCAGGTGGTGGCGGTGTCCGCCTACTACGGCCAGTATGCCGCCGTGGCGCAGAAGCTGACCGGCGTCCCGGTCTACACCGAACGTTACGGGACGAACCCCGAGGACCTGCCGTTCGGCATCGACCCACCGCGGTGGATCCCCGAGCTGTCGCCCCTGCTGGTGCAGACCGAGGGGCTGCTGTCGAGCCAGGTCATCGACCGACTTGGAGGCAACGGCCTGACCGCCACATATCACCCCTTCGAAGGGCGAAGCCGCTCGGTGAACCTGTCTGAACCGACGGTGCGGATGGAACCCGACTTCTTCTGGTCGATGATGGTGAAGACGACGGCAGCCCGCCTCTTCGCCTTGGCGATGCTGCTGATCGCCGCGGCCTCCGGCTACAGCCTGTACCGGCTCACCCGCACGGAGGCCCCTCCGATTCGTCCCGCCTGACCGGCTTCAGCCGCGAGCCTTCTCGAAGACGAAGAGATTGTTGAGTCCGAGTTGGAAGCCCGACTGATTGGCGAGCCGGAACGGCGGCGCGGCGAAAAGTTCGGGAGTTCGACCAGGATCGAAGCCGTAGTGCTCATCGAGGCTCATACCGTCAACTAGGCGCAGCTTCTGCAGCACTGCCAGGATGTCGTCGACCCGCGGCGAGGGAACCGTGATCACCACTCTGCCACCAGGGTTGAGGATCTCGTTGCAAGTGGCGGCAAGGCTCGCGTGTACCTCGGGTGGCATGTGCTCGATGACCGCGAGCATCGTGATCACGTCGCCCTTCACCGGCGGCAGGGCGTCGGGGAACAATCCTCCGAAAAGCGAGTATCCGGAGTGGTCTTGCTTCCCGCTGAGGATAGGGTCAACCCCGTAGCCGAACTCGATCAGGTCCGCCCACTGCTTGAACATCTCGCCATCGGCACAACCGACGTCGATTACGACGTCACCGCGGCGGACGAACTTCCGGGCCTTGGCGATGCGGCGCTGCCTCAGGAACCGATCCAGGGCTCTCATAGATTCAGCGCCTGAGCGATTCGCTGCTCGTCCGCCGCGATCCAGTCGTGGATGTCGGCGAGCACCTGCTCGGCACTGCGGCGCGGGTGGCGCTCGTCCAGGCCGAAGATCTTCGTGCAGTCTGAAAGGTATGCGTCACATGGCACAAACCGTGGAGCCCGATCTCGTGCCCACGTTCTGCCACCTCTTGGACGAGCTTCGGATGCGCGAGCCAGCTCACCGATGACGAAGACTGCAGCATAAATCTGGCGCTGCTCCAAGAAGTCCAAGAACCGCTCCGTCGTCGGGACGAAACGCGGCTGCTGAGCGACGTCCCGCCGGTTGTCCTCAAGGTCAAAAGTGATCGAGAGCGCCATATTGTCCGCTGCGGTAAACGGAGGGTGATGCTAGCAGCGAGGCCAGCCGCTGACGACGCTAGCGAGTCGCAGTTCGTGAGTCACGCCGGCTCGGCTCGCGCACCTGATAATCGCCGCGGCTGAGCGCGTTCTCAAGCCACACGTACAGCACGATGAACAGGTAGCGGCTGCCCGTCTCTTTCATCGCCAGCTTCGCCTCGCCGCTGGTGCGGTTGGTCCAGTTGGTGGGGATCACCGCGTAGCT
Source organism: uncultured Actinomycetes bacterium (assembly GCA_963714045.1). Classification (GTDB taxonomy): domain Bacteria; phylum Actinomycetota; class Thermoleophilia; order Solirubrobacterales; family 70-9; genus VAYN01. The sequence goes on from OY970225.1 coordinate 132,940, forward strand.
GTGGCCGCGGACGATCGCCTTCAGGGGCATCTCGACGGTGAGGTTGAAGTGCTTGGAGAGCAGCGGGGAGATCGTCTCGATGACCTCCCGCCGGTAGGCCTTGAAGGCGTTGGTGGTGTCGTTGTAGCGGTGGCGGAAGAGGATGCGGATGAACCAGTTGGCGAGGCGGTTGATGGTCAGCTTCAGGCGTGGGTAGTCATGAACCTGGGCGCCGGGCACGAAGCGAGAGCCGAAGGCGCAGTCCCAGCCTTCCTCCAGCAGCCGGTGGTACTTGACCAGGTCCTCGGGGTCGTCGGAGGCGTCGGCCATGACGATAGCCACCGCGTCGCCCTTGAAGACGTCGAGGCCGGCCCCCAGAGGACGACCGGGGTCACGAGGCGCCTCAGCAGAGCGCGGTCGATGTGCCCGCCATACAGCGACCAACCCGCGACCAGCACCGACCCGAGCAGGGCGAAGCGGGAGACGGATTCGCCCAGTACGCGACCGCCGTAATAGCTCCAGAAGCCGAGCAGGCCAACCGCTCCGCTCGCAGCCAGGGCGATCGCCAGAAAGACGGGAGCGGAGGCGATGCCGCGGCGGGCCGCTTACAGCACTGCCGCCGCTCCGGACAGGTCCATCAGTGCCAGGTGGAGCAGGAGGAGTTCGCCGGCCACCATCGATCAGTGGACCCCCGCCTCGCGCATCGACCGGTAGGTTCGCATATTCACCCCGCCCATCCAGGGCCGCCGCGCCCCCCGTCCGAAGGAGCCAACCGCCGGAATGAACTACGAGCGCCTCTACTCATACCGCTTCCGCGACATCGACCAGGACGGCCGCGCTGCGGTGTGGAATGAGATCGCGCCCCACGTCCACGGCGTCATGGGGCGCCCGCAGAAGGTCCTCGATCCGGCGGCCGGGCGCGGCGAGTTCATCGGCGCGGTCCCCGCCAAGGAGACCTGGGCGGTCGACGCGGTCAGCTACGAGGAGGCGGCGCACAAGCCCGACACCACCGTCATCACCTCGACGATCATGGACGCCGAGCTGCCCCAGAACCACTTCGACGGCGTCTTCGTCTCCAACTTCCTCGAGCACCTCTACGACCAGGAGGCGATCTCCGCCTTCCTCGAAAAGATGCGGGACTCGATGGAGAGCGGCGGCCGGATCGCGATCATGGGCCCGAACTACCGATACTGCTCCGACGAGTACTGGGACTGCGCCGATCACTACGTCGCCCTGACCCACATGGCAATCGGCGAGCACCTCTATGCCGCCGGCTTCGAGCCGATCCGGGTGATCCCCCGCTACCTGCCCTACTCCTTCCGCGGCATCCTGCCTCCCTCGCCGCAGCTGACCCGGCTCTACCTGAAGACGCCGCTCGCCTGGAGGCTGCTCGGCAAGCAGTTCCTGGTGATCGGGCGCAAGGACTAGGAGGGACTCCGGACCTGGTAGTCGCCGCGGCTCAGCGTGCTCTCCAGCCAGACGTAGAGGACGATGAAGAGGTAGCGGCTGCCCATCTCTTTCATCGCCAGCTTCGGCACGCCGCTGGTGCGGTTGGTCCAGGAGGTCGGAATCACCTCGTAGGTGTGACCGCGGACGATCGCCTTCAGCGGCATCTCGACGGTGAGGTTGAAGTGCTTGGAGAGGAGCGGCTGGATGGTTTCGACGACCTCGCGACGGTAGGCCTTGAAGGCGTTGGTGGTGTCGTTGTAGCGGTGGCGGAAGAGGATGCGGATGAACCAGTTGGCGAGGCGGTTGATGGTCAGCTTCAGGCGTGGGTAGTCATGAACCTGGGCGCCGGGCACGAAGCGAGAGCCGAAGGCGCAGTCCCAGCCTTCCTCCAGCAGCCGGTGGTACTTGACCAGGTCCTCGGGGTCGTCGGAGGCGTCGGCCATGACGATAGCCACCGAGTCGCCCTTGAAGACGTCGAGCCCGGCCCGGATCGCCATCCCGAAGCCCTTTTCGTAGTGGGACGGGTGGCAGCGCACGCGCGGGTTGGCGGCGCCGATCGCCTCGACCACGGCTTCGGTCGAGTCTTCGCTGTCGTCGTTGACGACGACGACCTCGTAGTCGATCTCCTCCCGCTCCAGGGCAGCGACGACCCCCTCCACCGTCGCGCCAACCGACCCCTCCTCGTTCTGGGCCGGGATCACCACCGAGAGCTTCATCCCCTCTGCCATAAGGCGGCGACGCTATCGAAAGTCACAGAATCTTTGCGAAGTGTCGCGGCATATTTGGCCTTCTGGGCATGTTCTGTTGCAGACGATAAGTTACGCTATTCTGATGGCGGTGATGATGCCGAGGGAGCAGTGGACCGACGAGCGCCTCGACGACCTCAACAAGAAGGTCGACGATGGCTTCGCACGCCTCGACAAAGACATCCGCGAACTGCGCACGGACATGAACGGCCGGTTCAATGCCTTGGAGAGTCGCTTCGAAGGCCTGAATCGAACGCTCATCGGCGGCTTTTTCGTACTTATCGCCGCCGTGATCGGCAGCAACGCCTTTTAGCGCAGCTTCAAGCAGTGGCGCCGACCCAGCGCTCGAGGTTCTGCTCGTACATCTCACGCAGGATGTCCTCTACCCCGTAGCGCAGCTGCCAGTCGGGGTAGTCGGCCTGGAACGGGGCCAGGTCGGAGATCCACCAGCGGTGGTCGCCGATCCGTGGCTCCTCCCCCATCTCCCAGCTCAGCTCGCGGCCGGCGACGCGCTCGCAGATCTCGATCGCCTCCAGCATCGAGCAGTTGCTGGCCCGGCCGCCGCCGATGTTGTAGACGGCGGCGGGGCGGGGCGCCTGGCGGAAGGCGTCGAAGGCGGCGATCAGGTCGGCGCTGTGGATGTTGTCGCGGACCTGCTTGCCGGCGTAGCCGAAGACGGTGTACGGGGTGCCGGTGACGGTGCACTTCATCAGGTAGGCGAGGAAGCCGTGCAGCTTGGCGCCGGCGTGCTGGGGGCCGGTCAGGCAACCGCCGCGGAAGGCGACGGTCGGCATCTCGAAGTAGCGCCCGTACTCCTGCACCAGCAGGTCGGCGGCCGCCTTGGAGACGCCGAACAGCGAGTGGGTGGAAGCGTCGATCGACATCGAGGTGTCGATCCCCTTGTAGTAGGGGTGGTCCTCGGGCAGCTCGAGCCGCTTCTCCAGCGATTCCAGCGGCAGCCGGTTGGGCGTGTCGCCGTAGACCTTGTTGGTCGAGCAGAAGACGAAGGGCGCGTCGGGGCAGTGGGCGCGGGCGGCCTCGAGCAGGTTGAGGGTGCCGTTGGCGTTGACGCCGAAGTCGACCTGGGGGGCGCTGGCGGCCCAGTCGTGGGAGGGCTGGGCGGCGGTGTGGATCACCAGTTCGATCTTGCCGGCATGCTCGCGGAAGATCCGCTCGACCGCCTCGGTGTCGCGGATGTCGGCGTTCTCCCAGTGGAACTCGGGGTGCTCGGCGACGAGGCGCTCGGTGACGTGCGAGGTCGAGGACTCGGGGCCGAAAAACTGCGCCCGCATGTCGTTCTCGATGCCGACGACGTCGAATCCCTCGCCGATGAAGTGCTCGACCGCCTCGGAGCCGATCAGCCCCCCCGCCCCCGTGATGATCGCAACCGGCATTTCGCGCGCCTACTCCCTTCCCCTGCGGGGATGTCGATGTCTAGTGCCCGCCCCGATAATCGGCAAGCGGTTCGGAGTTCGCGAAGGTATCAATAAGCCCCCCGCCCGACGCCGGCTGCGCCTCGGGCTCGACAAAGAATTGCGTGAAGCATTGATGTTTCTCAATAGTTGACGCAAGTATTGCGATTTCTATATACTTCCCGCAATGATGGACCCCGTTTCAATTCCCGACGCTGCCTCCGCGCTCGGACTCAGCGCAAGCCGGGTCCACGCCATGGTGGTTAATGGCCGGCTGCCCGCGGCGAAGGTCGGCGGGCGCTGGCTGATTGAGCGAGGTGAGGTCGAAAGGCGGCGGCGCCAGGGGGCGCTGAAAGGGCGGCCGTTCGCGGCGCACAACGCCTGGACCCTGCTCGCCCTCGCCTCGGGCGAAGATCCGAATGGGGTCGATCCCAGTGTTCGCTCGCGCATGCGCAGAGCACTCTCACTCGAGGGACTGGAGAAGCTCAGGCCGCGCTTGGCGCGCCGCGGCGAGTCCCGCTATTTCGACGCCCACCGCGGGGAGATCGATTACCTAGTCAAAGACCCGCGCTTCGTCGCGTCGGGAATCAGCGCCGCCGGCGCGCACGGGTTAAATCTCGTTTCCGGGCGGGAAGCCGACGGATACGTCCGCGCAGGAGCATTGAAAGAGTTCGTTGCGGACCACGCCCTCCAGCCTGCCGGCCCCGGAGCAAACCTCCATCTTCGCGTAGTTCCGGACGAGGCATGGCGTTTTCTGGATGGCCTCTCCTTCGCTCCCATCGCTGCGGTTGCTCTCGACCTAGCCGAGGATCCGGACCCACGCTCGTCCCAGGTCGGGCAGGCAGCGTTGCGCGATCTGGGACCCTAGATGTTCAGCGCCTCGGCGATTCGCTGCTCGTCGGCCGCGATCCAGGCGTGGATGTCGGCCAGCACCTGTTCGGCGCTGCGGCGTGGGCGCCACTCGTCCAGGCTGAAGAGCCGCTCGCAGTCGGAGAGGTAGATCGGGACGTCGCCGGTTCGGGTCTCCTCGACCGGCTCGATCGGCACCTCGTTGCCGGTCAGCTCGCGACAGATCGCGGTCGTCTCCAGCAGCGAGAGGCTGCACTCGCGGCCGCCGCCGACGTTGACGGTGCGGCCGTCCCACTCGCCGGGGTCGAGCAGCTGGCGCTCGACCAGGTCGACCAGGTCCTCGACGTGGAGCAGGTCGCGGACCTGCTTGCCCGCGCCGCCGAAGCCGATGTAGCTGAGTGGGTTGCCGAAGTGGTGGGCGAGCATCCAGTGGGTGAAGACCCCCTGGTCGACCTTGCCCATCTGCCAGGGGCCGGCGATGACGCCGCAGCGGTCGATCACGGCGGGTACGCCGAGGCCCGCGCGGTACTCCTCGATCAAGAGCTCGGCGGCGAGCTTGGTGGCGCCGTAGAGGGTGCGGGCGCCGTCGAGCGGGAACTGCTCGGAGATGCCGGCCGGGGAGACGCCGGGGACCGCTTGCTCGGCGGCGATCTCGAAGCGGGTCTCCACCTCGTCGAGCTTCAGCCCGACCTGCGACGCCACCGGATAGACCCGGCTGGTCGAGAGGAAGACGACGAAGGCGCCGTCGCGGCGGGCTAGCTCGAGGCAGTTGTAGGCGCCGGTGAGGTTGGTGTGGACGAGATAGCCGGTGTCGCCGTCGACCCCGCTCATCACCGAGGGCTCGGCCGAGCACTCGATCAGGGCGGAGATCTCCGGCAGAGCCTTGAGGTCGTCGGGCTCGCGGACGTCCCCCTTGACGAACTCGACCCCGGCCTCCTCCAGGCGCGGCAGGTTCAGCGCCGAGCCACGCCGGTAGAGGTTGTCGAGCGCGACAACCTCCCATTCGAGGTGGCGCGAGGCGAGCGAGACGGCGAGATTCGAGCCGACGAACCCGGCGCCGCCGGTGATCAGCAAGCGTTGGCTCACGGCGGCGGACGCTACCGAACGGGGGCGGCGGAGCTCAGCCGCCGGTCGCCGAGGGCTTGGGCAGCATGAATTCGAACGGGCCGGTCGTCGCGACGGGCCTGAAGTCGTGGAGGACGTACCTGACCAGCGGCGTGTCCGGCGGCGGCAGCCCCTTCAGGTAGGGGGCGGCGAGTTCTTCGTTGCGGATCGCGCAGGGTCGGGGCGAGGCGCGCAGCCCATCGACCACCCGCTGCTGTTCGGCCGCGTCGAGGCTGTACATCCAGGCGTTCGGCGCCGCCGGTGCCGGCGGTTCCAGACCGGACCAGAGATAGAGGCTGTTGACGTTCGGGTAGCCGATGAAGGTCGTGCAGCGATGCTGACCCAGCAGGCCGACCAGCTCTTCGTACTCTTCGCCCTGGGGTGGTTGGAGGCGCATCAGTTCGGCACCGCGGAGACGCAGCTTCGGCAGATCGTGGTAGGCGATCGCGTTGGTGACCGCGGGCATCACGATCGCGTTGAGGCCGAGGATGCCGGCGAGCGCGAGCGTCGCCGCCGAGGCGACCGCGGCGAACCCGCCGCGAGCCGCGCCGCCGCGAGCCGCACTCCAGGCGCGCAGTTCGGTCAGGGCGTCGCCGAGGCAGAGCGCTCCGACGGGAACGAAAGTGACCGCGGCGATTCCCAGCTGGCTGCCCGGCACCGGATAGGCCTGCAGGGTCTCGGCGACCGCCAGGGCGGGGAGCATGAGCCGGAGAAACCGCAGCGGCGCGCTCGGGGGCGGCCCGGTGGGAGGAACCGCGACGACCCAGGCCAGCAGCATCGGCACCACCAACGGGCTGCCGCTCGACGGGTTGAACCCGATCAGCACGACGTGGATCACGGTGAGCCAGATCACGACCCCGGCCGTCGCCCGCAACAGTCCCGGCCAGATCGGAGGCGGGCTCCCGTCCCGCCGCTGCCAGCGGCGCGAACAGAGCGCCGCCACGGCGACCGCGAGTACCGCCCAGTCCATTGCCGCCACGGCAGGGAAGGGGAACTGCCCACTGAGCACGTCACGGATGCGGAAGGCCTGGCTGACCATCCCGTCGTAGACGTCGCCCAGGCTGGGACCGGTGAGGACGATGGCGACGAGGATCGCCACGAAGGCGATCGCGAAGCCCGCGAGGCCGCCGAGCAACCAGCGCATCATGCCCCCGTCGCCCTCGCCCCGCTGCGGGCGCAGCCGCCGCGCGGCGACGATCACCGCCAGTCCGGCGAGCACCTCGAGCACCAGCATTTCCCGCACCCATGCGAGCTTGAGATCGCGGTCGAGGACGAAGAGCGGCACCGCCAGGAAAGCGACGAGCACCGGCCAGCGCACCCAGGCGCGCCGCTCGAGCGGCTCGACGGTGAGGGCGGCGGCCAGCACCACGGCGGCGATCGCGAAGGCGCCGAGGTTGATCTTGGTCAGGACCAGCGCGGCGAGCACCGCCCCGAAGGCCACCCCGGTCCAGCGGGCGCGCCCGGTCAGGCCGAAGACCGCGAGCAGGACGAGCGCCGCCAGCAGCATCACGCAGAGGCCCTGCGGGTGCATCGGCTCGTTGGCAAGGACCGCGAGCACCCCGAAGGCAGCCGCCATGCCGGAGAGCCCGAGCACGAGGCGGCCGGTCAGCCGCTGCGCGGCGAGGCCGAACAGCAGGCTGGTCCCGACCCAGACGACGATCACGATCGTGCGGCTGGCGTCGGTGGTGACCGCGTGCCCGGTGAGCGCGAAGAGGCCGCCGAAGAGCTCGTAGTAGAAGGGCCCGTAGACGGACCAGACATCGCGGTAGAGAGTCGACCCGTGGACGAAGGCGTTGACGCCGACCAGCAGCGTGCCCTCGTCGTCGTAGGGCGCGAACTCGATGAAGATCGCGAAGTACGCGGCGACGAGCGCCGCCAGCGCGACCACGGCGTAGGCGCCGATTGCGACCGCCCCGGGGTATTCGGCCGCCATGGCCCGGAGGCGCCGGCCCGGCAACGGCCGTCTGAGCGGTTGGGGGCCCTCGGTCACGAGCGGGGCACATTATCGGGAGCGCTCGATCCCCTTAGCCAGGCATGCGTCAACGCTTTCTTCCGATAGCCTCGGCTTCGGTGAAGGCGGTGATTCTGGCAGGCGGCTTCGGCTCGCGACTGAGCGAGGAGACGTCCGTGCGCCCCAAGCCCATGGTCGAGATCGGCGGCAAGCCGATGCTCTGGCACATCATGAAGATCTACGCCACCCACGGCATCGACGAGTTCGTCGTCTGCCTCGGCTACAAGGGCTACCTGATCAAGGAGTACTTCGCCAACTACTACCTGCACACGTGCGACGTCTCCTTCGACCTCGCCTCGGGCGACATGGAGGTGCATAGGTCGGCGACCGAGCCGTGGCGGGTGACCCTGATCGACACCGGGGAGAACACGATGACCGGCGGGCGCCTGAGGCGAGCGCTTCCCTACGTCGGCGACGACGACTTCTGCTTCACCTATGGCGACGGGGTGGCGGACATCGACATCTCGGCCCTGGTCGCCTTTCACAACCAGCAGGGCCGCATCGCGACCGTCACCGCCGTGCAGCCGCCGGGGCGCTTCGGCGCCCTCGATATCGAGGGCGAGCGGGTGCGGCGCTTCGAAGAGAAGCCGCCCGGAGACCACGCCGCGACCAACGGGGGCTTCTTCGTCCTCAATCCGAGCGTCGGCCGGTACCTGGAGGACGACCGCACCGTCTGGGAGCAGGAGCCGGCGCGGGCGCTGGCCGAGGACGGCGAGTTGGCCTGCTACCGGCACAACGGCTTCTGGCAGCCGATGGACACCCTGCGCGACCGGCATTCCCTCGAGGCCCTGTGGGACTCGGACTCGCCTCCTTGGCGAGTCTGGGACTAGCCCGCGCGATGAGCGACGGCGCGTCGGGACGGCGCGGCATGGTTGACCCCGACTTCTGGCACGGCCGGCGCGTCCTGGTGACCGGCCACACCGGCTTCAAGGGCTCCTGGCTCTGCCTCTGGCTGCAGTCGCTGGGCGCCCGGGTGACGGGCTTCTCCGACGGCGTGCCGACCGATCCCTCCCTCTACGAGCTGGCCCGCGTCGCGGAGGGGATGGAGGTCGTGACCGGCGACGTGCGCGACGCCGAGGCGATCGCCGAGGCGGTCGCCGGCGCCGCCGCGGAGGTGGTGATCCACATGGCCGCGCAGTCGCTCGTGCGCCGCTCCTTCGCCGAACCGCGAGCCACCTACGAGACCAACGTGATGGGCACCGTCAACCTGCTCGAGGCGGTCCGCCTCAGCGCAGGCGTCCGCGCCGTGGTCAACGTCACCTCCGACAAGTGCTACGAGAACCGCGAGTGGGACTGGGGTTACCGCGAGGACGAGCCGATGGGCGGACACGACCCCTACTCCAGCTCCAAGGGCGTGGCCGAGCTCGTGACGAGCGCCTACCGGCGTTCCTTCTTCTCCGACCCCGACGGCCCGCGCCTGGCCTCCGCGCGGGCGGGCAACGTGATCGGCGGCGGCGACTGGGGGAAGGACCGCCTGGTGCCCGACCTGATGCAGGCGGCCCTGGCGGGAGAGGCGGCGCGGGTGCGCAACCCCAACTCGATCCGGCCCTGGCAGCACGTGCTCAACCCGCTCAGCGGCTACCTGGTGCTGGCCCAGGCGATCTGGGACTCCCCGGAGCGGGCGGAGGGCTGGAACTTCGGACCCGCCGACGAGGAGGCGCGCCCGGTCGGCTGGCTGATCGAGCGCCTGGCCGAGCTGTGGCCGGAGCGGGTCCGCTGGACCCTCGACGAGGGACCGCACCCCCACGAGGCCAGCTACCTCAAGCTCGACTCCTCCCGGGCCCGTTCGCGGCTCGGCTGGCGGCCGCCGGTCCCGCTGGAGACGGCCCTCGCCGAGACCGCTGCCTGGTACCGCGAGCTGGAGGCGGGCGGCGACATGCGCCAGGTGACGCTCGACCAGCTCGAGCGCTTGGGCGGCTAGGTCGACTCCATCGCCCGCGGCGCGACGAAGGGCTCCATCTCGGAGATCGGATGCCCGAAGGCGATCTTCGGGTACGCGTTGGCGCTGACGTCGATCGCCGCCTCGAGCAGGTAGGGCCCCTCGGCCGCCCACATCTCCTCCACCGCGCCGGCGACGTCGGCCGGCTCCTCGACCCGGCGGCCGGGAATCCCGTAGGCGTCCGCGACGGCGACGAAGGAGGGGGCGGAGTACCCCCAGACGGTCGACTGGTAGCGACCGTCGAAGTAGGACTCCTGGAACTGGCGCACCATCCCGTGGCAGCCGTTGTTGAGGATCAGCATCTTGACCGGCAGGTCATTGCGCGCGACCGTCTGCAGCTCCTGGATGTTGAGCTGGAAGCCGCCGTCGCCCGCGATCACCACGACGGGCCCGCCGCTTGCCACCGCGGCGCCGACCCCGAACGGCAGGCCCGAGCCCATCGCGCCCATGCCGCCGGACGTGATGAACCGCTGCGGCCCGCTCAGCTGGAGCGACTGGGCCGCCCACATCTGGTGCTGGCCGACGTCCGCCACATAGGCCATCGCCGCCTCGTTGGAGACCTGGTGCATCAGCAGGTTGGGGTTGATCCCGTCGATCCCGGGCAGCTCGCCGGTATCCGGCCACTCGGCCGCCAGCTCTGCGATCTCGTTCGACCAGCTCTCGTGGTTCTCGGCGAAAGATCCGCCCGCCGCCGCCAGGATTGCGGGGATCGCCTGCGAGAGGGGTGCGATCAGCTCGTGGCAGCCGGTGATGCGGTTGTTCACCTCGCCGGGGTCGCAGTCGACGTGGTGGATCGTCCGGCCGGCGACGAAGGCCTCGGTGTCGGCACCGGTCTGGCGGATGTCCAGCCGGCTGCCGAGAACCAGCAGCGCGTCGCAGCGCGAGAGCGCGATGTTGGCCCAGCGGTTGCCGTAGGTCCCGATCATCCCGACCCGCAGCGGGTGATCGAAAGGCAGCGCGTCGACGCCCATCAGGGAGTTGACGACGGGCACGCCGAGGCGGTCCACCAGCTGGCGGAAGCCCTCGACGGCCCAGCCGGCGCGCAGCCCGCCACCGGCGAGGATCAGCGGGCGCTCGGCACGGGCGAGGTCGTCGACGATGCGGGCGACCGCCTCCTCGGGGGCCGGCGCCTCGGCCGGCGCCTCGATTCCCTCCGGGGAGCCTGGCAGCGGTGCCTCGACCTCGGCCAGCTGGAGGTCGAGCGGGATATCGACCAGCACCGGGCCGGGGCGGCCGGCTCGGGCCAGCGCGAAGGCCTCGCGGAGGCGCTCCGGCAGCTCCTCGATCGTCTCGACGCGCATCGCCGCCTTGGCGATCGGCGCCGCCATCGCGACCACGTCGGTCTCCTGGAAGCCGAGCTGGCGGATCGGCCGCTCGCGCTTCTGCTCGGAGCGGTTGACCTGGCCGGTGATGAAGACTGCCGGCGTCGAATCGAAGTGGCAGCTGCCGAGCGCCGTCAGCAGGTTGATCGCCCCCGGCCCGCTGGTGCCCATCGCGACTCCCGGCACGCCGGTCATCCGGGCGTGCCCCTCGGCGGCGAAGCCCGCTCCCTGCTCGTGATGGCAGGCGACGATCCGCACCTGGTCGTCGCGGTGCAGGGCGTCGACGAAGTTGGCGATCATTCCCCCCGCGACTTCGTAGACCGCCTCCACTCGCTGAGTGGCGAGGAACTTCGCGATCCAGTCGGAGGCGCGCACCTAGTCGCGCTCCGGGACGGCCGCGGGCCGCGGGCTCCCGTTCCGCGCGGCGCCGACCGACCGCGGCCCCAGCAGGTCGTGGAAGCTCTCGATCATGAAGTCGATCTGCTCGGTGCGGAGGCCAGGGTAGACGCCGACCCAGAAGACGTTGTTCATCACGAAGTCCGCCACCGCCATGTCGCCGACCCGGCGGTGCTCGCTGTGCAGGTAGGCGGGCTGGCGCAAGAGGTTGCCGCCGAACAGCAGACGGGTGGCGATCTGGCGCTCGTTCATAAAGCGCAGGACGCGGTCGCGGTCGACCGGGCAGCCCTCCCGCAGGGCGACCGGGAAGCCGAACCAGCTGGGGTCGCTGTTCGGGGTCGGCTCCGGAAGGATCAGCTGCTCCTGCAGGTCGGAGAGGCCCTCGTGGAGGCGGCGGAAATTGGCCCGGCGGGCAGCGACGAAGGACTCCAGCTTGTCGAGCTGGGCCAGACCGACCGCCGCCTGCATGTCGGTGAGCTTGAGGTTGTAACCGATGTCCGAGTAGATGTACTTGTGGTCGTAGCCGCGCGGCAGCTCGCCGAGCTGGTGGTCGAAGCGCTTGCCGCAGGTGTTCTCCTTGCCGGGGTCGCACCAGCAGTCGCGGCCCCAGTCGCGGAACGACTCCGCGACCAGCTTGAGGATGCCCTTGTTGGTCAGCACACAACCGCCCTCGCCCATCGTGATGTGGTGGGCGGGGTAGAAGCTGACCGTGGCGAGGTTGCCGAAGGTCCCCACCTGCTTGCCCCGGTAGGTCGACCCGAGGGCGTCGCAGCAGTCCTCGATCAGCCAGAGGTCGTGCTCGTCGGCGAACGCCTTGACGGCGTCGATGTCGAACGGGTTGCCGAGCGTGTGGGCGATCATGATCGCTCTGGTGCGGTCGGAGAGCGCGTCCTCGAGCATCGAGACGTCGATGTTGTAGGTGGGAACCGTGACGTCGACGAAGACCGGGACGAGGCCGTTCTGGAGGATCGGGTTGACGGTCGTCGGGAAGCTGGTGGCCACGGTGATCACCTCGTCGCCCGGGCGCAGGCGTCGCTCCAGCTTGTTCGAGGTAAGGCAGGAGAGCGCGACCAGGTTCGCCGAGGAGCCCGAGTTGACGAGCAGGGCATGACGCAGGCCATGCAGGCGGGCGAAGCGCTTCTCGAACTTCTCCGCCCAGGGACCCGTGGTGAGCCAGAATTCGAGCGAGGACTCGACGAGGTTGACGACCTCGTGCTCGTCGAACACACGGCCGGCGAAATGGATCGGAGTCTCTCCCGGCCGGAACTCACCGGGCGCGAACGCGACGTCGTGGTACTCGCGAACCAGATCGAGGATCTGGCTCCGCAGCTCAGCGGCGCGATCGGGATCGGGGCTCATGGCAGGTCTCCTCAAGGTACGGCGAAAGCGGGTTGGGGTGACCGCAAGACGTCCGCGTTTGCCACGCCCGTCCTGTCTGGCACGTTAGCAAGGACCCCTGCGGACGCTCAGCGGTCTGGCGCGACCGTGGTTTCGTCGCCCGACGCCACCACCTGCACCTCGGCGTGGGCGAGCTCGGGCGAGTCCGGCTCGGAGGCGTCGCGGCTCCGCGGCGGGTTGAGGACCCGATCGACGATGTAGGACGGTCGGGACTTGATCTCCTCGTACATGTGCGCGAGGTACGAGCCGATCACGCTGAAACAGATCATCTGCACCCCGCCGATGAAGAGCACGACAACGATCAGCGTCGCGTAGCCCTTCGGCGCCTCGCCGGGGAAGGCGATCCTCAGCACGATCTCGGCGATCCCCGCCAGCACGGCGGCCGCGGTGGTGAAGAAGGCGAGCCAGCCGATCAGGTCCAGCGGCGCGTAGGAGAAGGAGATGATCGCCCGGCGCGCCCAGCCCATGTTGTTGAGGAAGCTGTTCGAGGAGCGCCCGAACAGCCGCTCGGGCCGCTCGTAGGGGACGCCGATCTGGCGGTAGCCGACGAAGGCGCGCAGGCCGCGCACGAAGCGGTGCTTCTCGGGCAGCGCGTTGATCGCGTCGACCGCTCGGCGGTCGAGCAGCGAGAAGTCGCCGGCGTCGACCGGCACGGACACATAGGCGAGGCGCTCGAAGACGCGGTAGAAGGCCTTGCGCGAGGCGTTCATCAGCTTCGATTCCTCGCGCTTGATGCGCTGGCCGTAGACGACCTCGTATCCCTCCCGCCAGCGGGCGAACAGCTGGGGAATCAGCTCGGGCGGGTCCTGGAGGTCGCCGTCGAGGAGGATCACCGCGTCACCCGTGGCCAGCCGCATGCCGCTGGAGTAGGAGCCCTGGGAGCCGAATTCGCGCGTGTGGCGGACCACGGTCACCCGGCGATCGCGCGCCGCGAGCTCGGCCAGGACCTCCGGCGTATGATCCGGGCTGCCGGAGTCGACGAAGATGATCTCCCAGTCGACCCCCAGCTCTTCGAAGACGGCCGTCAGGCGTTCGTGCATCACCGGGACCGACTGCGCCTCGCGGTAACAGGGGACTACGGCGCTCAACCTGATCTGATCCGGAGGACTCATGATCGAGGGAACCAATCTAGCGGCAGGCTCTGGAGGGTCGCCGTCTGACCAGAAGGAGCCTGAAGGTCTGCCGACGCTGAGCCGAGTCGGCCTCGGCGCCTGGGCCTTCGGAGGCGTCGGCTGGGGCCCGCAGGACGACGCGGACTCGCTCGCCACCATCCGCCACGCCGTCGACCGCGGCGTCACTTGGATCGACACGGCGGCGGTCTACGGCAACGGTCACGCCGAGCGAATCGTCGGCGAGGCGCTGGCCGCGCTGCCCGCGGCCGAGCGACCACTGGTCTTCACCAAGGCCGGCATTCGGATCGACAGCTCCGGCTCGACCTATCGGGATCTCAGCTCGGCCTCGCTGCGGGCCGAGTGCGAGGCGTCGCTGGAGCGGCTGCGGACAGAGCGCATAGATCTCTACCAGCTGCACTGGCCGGTCGAGGACCGCGAGGTCGTCGAGGCGGCCTGGGGAACGCTGGGAGAGCTTCGCCGCGAGGGCAAGATCCGCTGGGCGGGCGTCAGCAACTTCGACACGGCGCTGCTCGAGCGCTGCGCGCGCATCCGCCCGCTCGACTCGGCCCAACTGCCGCTGTCGCTGCTGGAACGGGACCCCGCCCGGAATGAGCTGCCCTGGCTGGCGGCCAACGGCGTCCCGGCGCTCGTCTACAGCCCGCTGGAGTCCGGGCTGCTCTCCGGTCGTTTCTCGCTGGCCCGCCTCGCGGCACTGCCGGAGGACGACTGGCGGCGCCGGCGGCCGCGCTTTCAGAGCCCGCAGGTGGAGCGCGCCCTGGCCCTGGTGGAGCTCCTGCGCCCGATCGCGGATGAGATCGGGGCGACGCCGGCCGAGCTGGCGATCGCCTGGACGCTGCATTTCGACGCCGTGACCGGCGCCATCGTCGGCGCCCGCACCCCGGCGCAGGTCGACGGCTGGATCGGCGCCGCGCGGCTCGAGCTCGAGCCGGCCGCCCTCGAGGCGATCGCCTCCGCCCTAGAGGAGGCGAAGATCACCGATGCGCCCGACCGCCGGTGAGCGCGACGCAGCCAGCCTCGCTTGGCCCACGGGGGCGGAGCGACCGGTCGCCTCGGCCACGGAGTTGCACATCTGACGCATCGCCCGAGCCCTACGGCCGCGCGCGCCCACCGGTCAGCGCCACGAAGGCGTGCCAGGCGGGCTTGGGGTGGAACTTGGGGCCGGCGCGGAAGAAGCCGACGGAGTCGCAGAAGGTGCAGGAGCCGGGCAGGTCCTTCCAGGAGAACCAGAAGACCTGCTTGAGGTCGAGGCGGTTGCGGTTCGCCAGCAGGTACCCGTAGGAGGCGCGCAGCTGCTTCACCTGGCCGCGGGGGCCCTGCTCGAAGGCGACCTGGTTGAAGTCGTTCTGTGATCCCCAGCCCATCTCGGTGATGTAGAGGGGGACGCGGTCGTGGTTTTCGACCGTGACTTCGTGCAGCGCTTCGACCAGTTCTTCCAGCGTTTCCGCATCGACCGCGTAGGGGTGCAGGGCGATGCCGTCGAAGCGGCTCTTGATCCCCGGCGTGCGGTAGAGGATCTTGAGGAACCTGGCCGCCGGCATGCCCTTGGCGCCGTGCGCGGTCGGTTCGCCGAAGAGGCCGCTGAGGATGACCTTGGCGCCGGGGTCGACCCGTTTGATCGCCGGGCCGGAGATCCGCACCAGCTTCGCGTAGCGCTGCGGCGAGGCCGGGTAGGCGAAGTAGAAGAAGTTGGCCTCGTTCCAGATCTGCCAGGAGCGGATCGGCTGCGGGCGGGGGATCGCCGGCGCGTACTGGACGGCCCCGGGGGCGTGCTGGGCCCAGAATTCGCCGCCCGGCCCGTAGCGCTTCACCGCCGCTTCGAGGAACGCGGCCCAGGCCTTGCGCGCCATGCCGCTGTCGATCGGCAGCTTCGTGTACTTGCGGGCGATCCAGCTCGGGGTGCCGTAGAGGAAGGGCAGGACGGTGAGGCCGTGGCGCGCCGCGACCGTGACGACTTCGTCGAAGCCGCCCCAGCCGTAGCCGCCCTTGGCGGTCGGCTGGACGCCGGCCCATGCCAGCGGCCAGCGGATGCTTTCGATCCCCCCCGCCTTCATGTAGGCGGCGTCGCGGTCGGTCAGCGAGGTCTGCGGGCCGATGCCGAAGAACCCGCGCGGGGCGCGGATCGGCGACCTGGCGGCGCCCTGCTGGGCACCGGCGAAGAGCGCGCCGAGCAGGCAGGCAAGGAGCAGGGCGATCGAGAGGCGTCGTTTCATCGGGGCGGACAAGGTAGCGGTCGCGTCACTCTGCAACACGGCTGCGGGCCGCGTGTAGCGATGCTGTCAACGGCGGCTCAGTAGGTGCCGCCCAGCTTGCGGTGGTCCCAGGTGGCGGTGCGCAGCGGCCGGAAGTGGATGGCGACGCGCTTGGGGGCCTGGGCTTCCAGCGCCGCCCTGGCGTCGCCCTCGACCGAGGAGATGCCGTCGGCGTAGCGCAGCGTCAGCTCCTCGGCGAAGCCGATCACGGTCTCGAAGTCGCGGTGGATCTCCGCCTCGGCCTCGATCATCGCCCCGCGCAGCTCGCCGTACTCGTGCCCGGTCTCGACCAGCACCGTCGCCCGCGGGTCGCGTTCGAGGTTGCGCACCTTCTGCGACTTGGCGTAGGTCCAGATCCAGACCTCGCCGTCGCGCGGCACGAACCAGAGCGGCATCGAGTGCGGCCATCCCCGCGACCCGAGGCTGGACACGACCGCGATCCGCTCGCTCTCCAGCAGCTCGGCCAGCTCGGCGTCGCTGAGCACGATCTGATCCCGGCGGCTCATGGCGTCGGACTCTAGCCCCTGGCCCCTGAGTGAACGCGGAGGATTGCTGTGCCCATAACCACAGCAATCCTCCGCGTTCGTGGCGACTCCAACCGCTAAACTAACGATATGGACAGTATCTCCGGGGCCCAGGCTGCAGCGCGACTGGGGACCAGCATCCCTCGCGTCGCCCGTGCCGCCAGCCGGCTCGGCTTTCGAAGCGGCTCCGGCCGTCTCTCGCTCACGCCAGAGCAGTACAAGACTCTGAAGGCTGAGTTGGGAGTGACCCCGAAGATCGAGGGGCTCTCGGCCGTAGAGACCAAGGTGCTGGCGGCCCTGCGGCTGGCGCCCTTCGGATTGGTGTCCGCTCGAGCGGTCGCCTCGAGGGCGGGCGTCTCCCCCACCGCGGCGTCGCGAGCCCTACAGGCGCTCGAGCATCGCGACCTCGTCCGTCGCGAGCAGAGGATGGTGGCCCTCGGTCGTGCCCGCGCGGCCGAGGTGTGGCACGCGAACATCCAGCACCCCGACTGGACCATGCTGGCTGAAGGCTTGGCAAAGGCCCAGCCTCCCGTCAAATCGGCGCGGAGACCGCCACGAGAAAAGCGGGTGCCTCCGCGACTTCGCCATCTGTTCTGGAACGTCAGTCCCGCGCAGCTCGACGTCGATGCCGCCGGCCCGTCCATAGCCCGCCGTCTGCTGCGCACCGAGGATCCCGAAGGACTCGCGTGGGGCGTGGAACAGCTGAAGCCGAGCGACTGGCGTGAGGGCGCGCGCGCGCGAGGGCTAGACCCCGGGGTTCGAGCGATGGCCGAGAACCTGGCCGGGCGCGGCTCGTGACGTCCCCCTCCCTGCCGGCCGAGCTGCGAAAGGTGCTGCCGGCCGACACCCAGAAGGCATGGGAGTCGTTGGCGCCGATCCTTCCCACCTCGCTCTACCTGGGCGGCGGCACCGCTGTCGCGGTCCACCTCAAGCACCGTAGGAGCCGGGATCTCGATTTCTTCTTCCACCACGACGAAGTCGACCTCGAGCGGCTGGTCGACGAGGTGGACGCCGCCGGCCCGTTCGCCGTCACCGGGACCGCTCCCGGCACCTTGCGGGGGCTCTTCGGCTCTACCAAGATCGAGTTCCTGCATGCCGACGAGGTGGCGCCGCAGACTCAGCTGGAGGAGCCGACCGTGGCTGCGGGGCTGAGGGTGGCCGGACTGAAGGATCTGCTCGCGATGAAGCTCAAGGTCCTGAGCGAGCGCGGTGAAATGCGTGATTACTTCGACGTCATGGCAATTGACCGGGAGAGCCCACTCTCGGTGGAGGAGGGCGTGGCGCTGTTCCTGGATCGCTATCGCCTCGACCCGGCAGACTCAGCCATCCGGCCCCTGATTCGCGCCATGGGCTACCTCGATGACGTCGAAGAGGACGAGGCGCTGCCGATCGCCAAGGGCGAATTGGCCGAGTGGTGGCAGAGGCGGCAGGCCACGGTGATCCGCAACCTAGGCCGCAGCGGCCGTCCCTGAACCGAAGGCGCGGCGGTAGGCCGTCGGCGTCGTCGCCGTGGCGCGGCGGAAGTGGTCGCGGAGGGAGGCGGCGGTGCCGAAGCCGCTGCGCCAGGCGACGGCCTCGATCGGGAGGTCGGACTCCTCCAGCAGGCGGCGGGCCTCGAGCACGCGCTGGGAGAGCAGCCACCGCAGCGGCGTCGTCCCGGTCTCCTCGCGGAAGCGGCGGGCGAAGGTGCGGGGGCTGACGCCGGCGTGGCGGGACATCGCGGCGACGTCGAGGGGTTCGGCCAGGCGCTCGGCGGCCCAGCGGCGGGTCGGCTCCAGGGAGCCGCCGACCTCGGCCGGCGCGCGCTTGGCGAACTGCGCCTGGCCGCCCTCGCGATGGGGCGCGGCGACCATGTGGCGGGCGACCCGCTCGCCGGCGGCGGCGCCGAAGTCCTTGCGGATGACGTGCAGGCTGAGGTCGATGCCGGCGCTGAGCCCGGCCGAGGTCATCACCTCGCCCTCGTCGACGTAGAGGGCGTCGGGGTCGACCGCGACCGCGGGGAAGCGGCGCGCCAGCTCCCCCGCCCAGGCCCAGTGGGTCGCCGCCCGGCGGCCGTCGAGCAGGCCGGCGTGGGCGAGCGCGAAGGCGCCGGTGCAGACGGAGAGCACGCGGGCGCCGCGGGCGGCGGCGCGCTCCAGCGCGGCCGTCGCCTCCGCCGGCGGCGGGTCGAAGATCGCGAAGTAGCCGGGGACGACCACGGTGTCGGCGCGCTCGAGCGCCTCGAGGCCCGGGGCCTCGCCCGCACCGGGAGGAGCCCCGCCCGGGCCCCGCGGCCGCACCCCAAACCCGGTCGTCGTCCATACCTCGGCGCCACCGACCGAGCAGGTCGAGAACTCATACAGCGGCTCGCCGCCGGACCGGGCCGCCGCTGTGAACGCCTGCGCCGGCGCGGTCAGGTCGAAGGCGACCAGCCCGTCGAAGCAGAGCGCGACCACGCGGTGTCCGGGAGCCATGGCAGAAATCTAGCGAACATTGGCAATCCTGCCTCTGGCGGTATCCCCGGCGGCGGGCGAAGATCCCAGCATGGATATAGCGATCCTCATCTACGACAAGCTGGCCGCGCTCGACGCGGTCGGGCCCTACGAAGTGATGCGCAACGTGCCGGGCTGGAACGTGCGCTTCGTCGCCAAGGAGAAGGGCGACACCCGGACCGAAGACGGCTCCCTCGGCCTCGTCGCCGACTGCTCCCTGGACGAGGTGAGCGAGCCGGACGTCGTCCTCGTGCCCGGCGGCATCGGCAGCCGGCCGCTGATGCACGACGAGGAGGTGCTCACCTGGCTGCGCGAGGTCGACCGCCACACCAAGTGGACGACCTCGGTCTGCACCGGCTCCCTCATCCTCGGCGCCGCCGGGCTGCTCGAGGGCAAGCGGGCCACCTCGAACTGGCTCGTGCTCGACGCGCTGCGGCAGTTCGGCGCCGATCCGGTCGGGGGCCGCTGGGTGGAGGACGGCAAGGTCGTCACCGCCGCGGGCGTCACGGCCGGGATCGACATGGCCCTGCACCTGGTCGCCCAGGAGGCCGGGCCCGAGGTTGCCCAGGCGGTCCAGCTGGGAATCGAGTACGACCCCGACCCGCCCTTCGACTCCGGCTCCCCGGACAAGGCGCCGACCGAGATCGTTGACCTGGTCAGGGCGGTCGCCGAGGCCACCGGCTCCTCGCTGAACTTGGATTCGCCGCCTCGATCGCCGGCCTAGAGAGTCCCCGGATCGGCGACCCAGACGCTTTCGAAGCTCAGATCGGTGTGCTCGGCGATCAGGTCGTAGTCGCGGTCGTAGTGCAGGACGCCCCTTGCGGCCCGGTGCGCGCAAGCGGCGACCACCAAGTCCGTTGGCGCAAGCCGATGGTGGCCCACCTCGGCGAGCTGTCGCTGTGCGGACAGCGCGAGGCGTTCGACCTCACTTTCGACCACAACCCGCGGCAACTGTTCCAGGCGAGCCATCATCGTCTCGAGATCCGCCGCTGAACGAGCGGAATAACCGGCCTCGAGCAAGAAAGGCAAGCAGACCGCGACCCGCTGGTCGTCGACCCACTCGATGATCATCTCGGCTCGGTCCGTCGGAATATTTCCGCTGAGCAGGCGGGACCACGCCGACTGGTCGAGCAGGAGCACGCTACTCGTCGTAGTTTGCAACCAGGCCGAGGTGCTTGACCTCATCGGCCGCCGCGACATCCACCTCGGGCCCGCCGCCATGGCGAATCCACTCCGCGATCTCTTGTCGCGCCCGACGGGCCGATCCACTCTCGGCCCTCAGCTCTCGAATCTTGTCCTTGGCTCCACGGATGACCAAGTCGGGGAACTCGACTCGCTCTCCCCCCTGAAGCCGGCGCAGCTCGT
The DNA here is from genome assembly GCA_963714045.1 of uncultured Actinomycetes bacterium. Taxonomy (GTDB): domain Bacteria; phylum Actinomycetota; class Thermoleophilia; order Solirubrobacterales; family 70-9; genus VAYN01. Next base: position 153,287 of record OY970225.1, read on the forward strand.
CGAGCGCCTCCCGGACGGGCTCGGTCTCGGTGATCGTGTGGCGAGGTCGGGTCGTAGGCACGGAGCGAAGTGTAGCACCGTGCAGCACCGGCTCTCGACCGCAACTATGGCGAAGGAACCAGCTCCAGCTCCCGCCAGGGGCCCTCGCCGGACATCGGCTGGGTGCGGCCCTCGAGCCAGTCGGGCTGGAGGTCGTCGTAGTGGGGGCTGGCGGGGTGGCCGGACTGGCCGGTGAACATCTGCCAGCGGGAGCGGTCGGGGTCGGTCGGGTCGGCGACCATGCGCCAGCTCGGCGCCCAGACGGCTTTGTATGGGTCGTTGGGGTCGTAGGCGATCTGGCTCACCGTCTCCTGGGCGCCGCCCGCCCGCAGCCGCCGGTTGAGCAGGCGCCGCAGCAGCGGGTTGGCGTCGCCCAAGGGGTGGGGGAACTCCATCTCGTGGACGCGACCCCAGCGCCAGCCCTCCGGGTCGGGGCCGAAGCGCTCCTCGAGGTCGTCGAGGGCGCCCGCCAGCGCCTCCAGCACCAGCTCCTCCCAGGGGCGGCCGATCAGCCCCTCGTCGCCCTCCTCCCAGAGCGCCATCAGGTGCGAGTGCCAGCGCCAGGGCGAGGTGACGTGCGGCATGAAGCCGTTGTCGGCGCGGTCGAGCCAGCGCTCGCTGAGGTCGCGGTCGCCGATCGCCGCCCGCGCCACCTCGCGCGCCAGCCGCAGCAGGAAGGCCTGGTAGATGGTGCCGGCGATCGTCTCCGGGTCGAGCCGGCCGTCCCAGCTGCGCAGCCGCTCGACCGCGCTCAGCTCGCGCTGGCCGCGCGGGGTCAGCCGCCCCAGCCGCCGCGCCGCCTCGATCCCCGGCAGCGAGAGGTTGTCGGACTGCATCGCCTCGAAGCCCTCGATGTCGTGCTCCTCGCTCTCCCCCAGCAGCTGTTCGATCCGCTTGGCGCGGAAGCCGTCGAGCCATTCGCTGGTGATGTGGTGCGGGTAGTCGTCGCCGACGATGCGGTTGTTGGCGGTGACGAGGAAGCCGCTCTCGGGGTCGACGGTCTCCGGCAGCTCCTCGTAGGGGACGGTCCCGTCCCACTCGAACTCCCCCGTCCAGCCCGGCTTCGGCAGGTCGGGGCAGCCGCCGCGGCGCCGCGGCAGGCGGCCGATCAGCTTGTAGCCGATCGAGCCGTGGCGGTCGGCCCAGACCAGGTTCGAGGCGGGCGCGGTGTGGCCCTCGAGCCGGCTGACCAGCTCCGGGCCGGAGCCGATGTCGAGCAGCTCGAACATGCCGGCGAAGGCGGTCGGTTCGCGCAGCGCCTGCCAGGCGAGCGCCAGCGGCTCGGCGTCGTCGGCGCCCAGCGCCGCGTTGACGATCGGCCCGTGGTGGGTGATCCGCACGTCGAGCGCCTCCGGCGCGGCGCGCCCCTTGACGGGGATCTCCTCGCGCACCGTCTCCAGCGGCCGCCACTCTCCCTCGAACTCGTAGCGCTCGCCCTCGACCCGCTCGACGAAGAGGTCCTGGACGTCGGCCATGACGTTGGTGAAGGTCCAGCAGACGTCGTTGTTCTGGCCCATGTAGACGCCGGGCATCCCCGGCATCGAGGCGCCGCGGACGAAGCGATCGCCGTGGCGCAGGCCGACCTGGTACCAGATGCCCGGCATGCTCGGGGGCAGGTGCGGGTCGCCGGCGATCAGCGGCGAGCCGGTGGCGGAGAGGGCGCCGCTGACGGCCCAGTTGTTGGAGCCGCTGGCCTCGGCCGCGAGGCCCATCGAGCGCCGCACGGCGTCGATCTGCTCGACGATCGCGAGGCCGTCGCCGGACCACGCCTCCTGGGTGACGACGGGGTTGCCGGCGGGGTAGGCGGGGTCGAGGCGGGCGGTCAGCTCCGGACCCAGCGCCCGCAGCATGTCGGCCCGCAGCAGCTCCCGCTCCCAGTTGGTAGAGAGGCCGAAGGCGAGCAGCTTGCCGAGGCTGAGGATGTCGACCGGACGCCAGGGCTTCCAGCGCAGGCGCAGCAGCTGCATCTCGAAGGGGAGCGCCGGGGCGGCCGCGGCGGCGGCGTTGACGCCGGCGCAGAAGCGCTCGAGCTGGGCGCGCAGGCCGGGGTCGAGCGCCGCCTCCTCGGCCTCGGCGATGCGGCGGATGCCGAGCGTGCGCATGAGGCGGTCGACCGGCAGCCCCTCCTCCCCGGCCATCTCGGAGACCTTGCCCTCGACTGCGCGGCGGTAGAAGTCCATCTGCCAGAGCCGGTCCTGGGCGTGGGCGAAGCCCTGGGCGAAGTAGAGGTCGTGGCGCTCGTCGGCCTCGATATGGGGGACGCCCCAGCGGTCGCGGCGCACCCGCACCCGGCCCTCCAGCCCGTCCAGCTCGATCGTCCCCCGCTGCTTCGGCAGCGGGCGCCGCGCCAGCCAGTGCCAGGCGGCCGCGGTGCTCGCCGCGGCAAGCCCGGTCCCGGCTGCCCCCGCCAACAGTCCGGCCCGGGCGGCCCGGCTCTTGCTCAGGCGCCCCATGGCGGTTGTCTATCAGGTTTGGCTGGCTGGCCAGGAGCTAAGCTATCCCCGGTGAGGGGGCGGACCTGGAAGACGATGCTGCTGCTTGCCTGTCTGGCCGCGGCGTGGGCGGCGGTGACGGCGCCGGCGATGGCGAAGCGGGGCGCGGCGTCGAAGCGGAACGTCGCCGGCCGGCTCGACCCGAAGTTCGGCAGGGGCGGCAAGACGACGATCGCCTTCCCCGCCGAAGCCGCCGGCAAGGTCGGCGTCAAGTACGAACTCCCCTTCCAGTACAGCCCCGGCCACCTGCAGATGGCGCTGGCGCCGGATGGCAAGATCGTCATCGCCGCCAGCGGCAAGATCGTCCGCCTGCTGCCGAGCGGAAAGCTCGACCCGACCTTCGGGGTCAGGGGCACGGTGGCAGTCGAACCGCCACCGGGCCAGCTCTTCCTGCTCGCCGACGTCGCGGTCGACTCGCGGGGCAGGGTCCTCGTCGCCGGCTCGACCCGGCCACTCCCCACCGCGTCGACGCTCGACCCGCTGGCGAGCCTGGCGATGGTGAGGCGCTACTCGGCCGACGGCTCGCTCGACACCAGCTTCGCGAACGGCGGCACCCTCGACTCCGACCTCGGCATCGAGGCGCCGGAGATCGGCTCCGAGCGCTACCCGTCGGCGTCGGTCGGCCTCCGCGGCATGGTGCTCGACGGCGAGGACCGGCCCGTCCTCAGCGGCGGCTCGGTGACCGAAGTCGTCAGCTGCTACTCCGGCAACGTCCCCAACAAGGCGGTTTCGACCGGCTTCGTCGCCCGCCTCACCGAATCGGGGGCGCTGGACCCCGGCTTCGGCGACGGCGGCCTGCGGCAGGTCGGCGACCTCGGCTCCTTCTCCCAGGGCCACCTGTTTCCGGGTGGCTCGATCTTCGCCCTCGGCTCGGCCAAGTACAGCTGCAGCGGCCGCACGACCGCCCCCCTGGTCCTCGCCAGCTTCACCTCCACCGGCGCGCCCGACCCGGGCTTCGGCTTCGCCGGCTTCCGCTCCCTGGGCCTGAAGAGCGCCCCCACCGTGGCGATCGCGCCATCGGGCAAGATCGTCCTCCTCTCGCCGCCGCGGAAAGAGAAGCGGAAAGCGTGGCAGCTGGTGACGCGCCTGCTCCCCGACGGCGGGACCGATCCGGGATTCGGGCGCACCGGACGGGTGCAGATCGTCAGCCCCCGCAGCAGCTCCTTCGCCGCGGTCGCGGTCGACGGCCGCGAACGCCTCCTCTTCGCCGGACACGCCTCGCGACCGGTGCCGAGGGGCGGCGTGCGGCGCTCGACGTTCCTGCTCGGGCGGCTGAAGCCGAAGGGGAGCTTCGACCGTTCCTTCGGCCGGCGCGGATCGGCGCGGACCGGCTTCGGCGGTCCCGCCAGCGCCTACGCGACCCAGGTCATCCTTGCCCCGCGGCGCCGCATCCTGGTCGGCGGCTGGGTCTCCGACCCCCGGTTGCCGACCGGTGGCGGCTTCGCCATCGCCCGCTACCTGGGCGGCCGCTAAAGGCGCTAAGCGCCGACGCCGTCCGGCAGCCGTCCCTCGGCCTCGAGCTTTTCGAGGTGGGCCTCCATCGCCATCGCCGCCATCGGCAGTAGCTCCATCGGGATGTCGTCCCAGGCCTCGGCGAGCAGGGCGGCGCGTGAGCGCTCGCCGCGCTGCAGGGCGGCGAGCAGGCGACGCTCACGCATCTCGCGGTGCTCGACGTACTCGGCCAGCTTGGCGGCGGGGTCGGTGACCCAGGGGCCGTGGCCGGGCGCGATCAGCTCGATCGTCTCCTCCTGCAACAGGCGCAACGAGTCCATGTAGGCGGCGAGGGAACCGCCGCCGGGCGGAACGATCGTCGACCCCAGCCCCAGCACCAGGTCGCCGCTGAAGCAGACGCCGGTGTCGGCGAGGAAGCAGACGTGGTCGTCGGCATGGCCGGGGGTGGCGAGGACGTGCAGGCCGTAGTGCTCCTCCCCTCCCCGCGGCAGCACCACCTCGGCCTCGAGCCGGTCGGCCCCCTCGGCATGGTCGCCGTGGCTGTGGGTGAGGAGGACGAGGCCGATGCCGCCACGCTCGGCCGCGGCGGCGCGGATCGCCTCCAGGTGCGCCTCGGCCTCGGACCCCGGGTCGATGACGACGCAAGGGTCGGCTCCATATACGTAGGTGTTCGTCCCTTCCAGCGTCATCGGCCCCGGATTGGGCGCGACGATCCGCAGCACCTCCGGATGGCCGGGCGCCGAGCTCAGCCGGCGATCTCCTTCGCGATCGCCTCGCGGGCGTCCTCGGGCTCGAGGACGACGAGGTCGCCGGCGCCGCGCAGGATCTCCCGCACCAGCCAGGACTTGCCGGCGTAGGGGAGCTCGACGACGACGGCGCCGTCGGCCAGCTCCTCGACCACGGTCCGCTCCTCGCGCAGCCAGCGCGCCCGCTCGGGGGAGACCCAGACGCGGGCGACGTGGGCGGTCGGGACTTCGCCGTGGGTCATCCAGCCCTCGACCCCGGCCAGCTCCTCGACCTCGGCGCGCGGCTCGTAGGTCTCGTCGGAGAGCGTCGCCTCCTTGACCCGGTCGAGCTTGAAGTGGCGGACGCCGCCTTTGGTCAGGTCGTAGCACTCGACGTACCAGCCCTCGCGCCCGTTCTCCAGCCGGTAGGGCTCGACCCGGCGGTCGGTGAACTGGTCCTCGTTCTCCTTGTAATAGCTCAGCTCCAGCACCCGGCGGGCGGCGATCGCGTCGTTGACCTTGCGCGCCACCGCGGCGTCGCCACCGCCGGCCGGGGCGATCTCCAGGCCCTCCTCGGAGGGATCGTGGCCGAGCGCGTCGACGATCTTGCGGCGCGCCTTCTGCAGGTCGGTCTGCGGCAGGTGGTCGCCGAAGAGGTCGATCGCGGCGACCAGCGCCTTGGCCTCCAGCGGCAGCAGCCGCGCCGGGCGGGCGAAGTTGTCGCCGTAGGGCTCGGAGTCGACCTCGATCTCGCCGCCGATGAATTCGGCGTAGAGGACGTAGGTGCCGCCGCCGAAGTTGACGACGTTGAGCAGCTCGACGTCCTCGCGCAACTCCTCGTCGGTCAGCTCCAGCCGCTGGCGCAGCTCGGCGACCTGCAGGCGCTCGCCCTTTTTCGCCGCTTCGATCAACATCCCGGCGAGGGTGACGAGGCGGGCGAAGCGCTCGGGGCGGATCGCCGCCTCGCCGCGGCCGTTGGAGCGGGGGCGGCGGGGGGCGTCGCGCAGCGGCCGGTCGACGATCTCGGCCGGCTCGAAGCCGTTGTGGTGGCGGTCGTGGAGGAGGGAGAGCCGCTGCTCGGCCTCCTCGCGCAGGTCGTCGGGCGCCAGCACCTGGGCGTTCGCCCGCCAGCGCAGAACCCAGGCGATCAGCTCGCGGACCGAGGCGTAGCCGGTCTCGAAGACCTGGCCCTTGCCGGGGGCGCCGTCGGACTTCTTCGCGGGGCGCAGCGTCCCGTAGCCGCCGTAGTCGCGCTCGATCAGCCAGGCGATCCGCTCGCGGATGAAGATCTTCGCCGTCCCCCGCTCCTCCCCCAGCTGCCAGTCGGCGCGGCTGCCGTAGTCGCGGCGGTCGAAGTCCTCGGGCGGGGAGAAGTCGTGCTCGGCCTTGGAGGCGTAGCCGACCTTGCCCTGGATGCGGGAGAGGCGGAAGACCCGGACCGCGTCGCGCTCGTGCGAGTGGCCGATCAGGTAGAACTGGCCGCCGCGGAAGACGAGGTGGAAGGGATCGACCTTGCGCTTGGCGGTCTCGTCGCGCTCCATCGTGTAGTAGGTGAACTCGATCGTCTTGCGGCGGGAGATCGCGGTCTCGATCTTGGAGAGGCGCTGGGAGAGGTCGCGGCCGCCGGCGGAGGCGGTCATCGCCATCTCGATCGGGGCGCGCTCGGCGTCCGAGAGCGGGTTCGGGTGGCCCCAGGCGACCTGCTGCAGAGCCAGGCGCAGCGGCTCGGCGTAGGCGAAGCCGCCGTCGGTGAGCAGCAGCAGCGCCGTGCTCAGCGCCGCCAGCTCGTCGTCGGTGAACTCGATCGGGTCGAGGTAGAAGTTCTCCGGCGGCAGCGAGTAGAGCTCGGCCTCGAAGAAGCCCTCGCCCGGCTTCTCGACCCCGAGCTGGATGCCAAGGCTTTCCAGCTCCGCTCGGTCGGCGTAGAAGCGGCGCGCGAAGGCGTCGTCGTTCATGTCGCTGTAGCCCTCCACCTCGCGCTTGATCTCGAGCGCCGAAACCGGCCTCCCCTGGGCCATCAGGAACGAGATCAGCGAGAGCTGGCGAATCAGCTTCTCGGTGTCCTTCGCCACGTGGGGCAGGATAGTCTGCGGCCGAGGCCATGGACATCCTGCGCAACCTCTTCGGGACCGTGACTTCCGGCATCGTCCGGCTCCTGGTCGCGGTCGGGGTGCTCGCCGCGGCCTACATCTTCATCGTCAAGCCGGTGCTGAACACGACCGACAACGCGATCAACAGCGCCAACAAGAGCTTCGAAAAGTCATTCGGTGGCGTCGGTATCGAGGATGTCGGCAAGACGATCGACAGCGTCGACCGCCAGGTCCAGATCCAGATCCGCCGCTCGTTCCACACGGCACAGAAGAACGGCAACCCGAAGAAGCTGGTCCGCTGCATTCAGCATGCCCACGGCAACGTGCACCGCATCCAGCGCTGCACCGTGAAGTTCTGAACGTCCGCGCCTCGACCAAGCAGCCTCCCGGGGGAGAGTTCAGGTTGCGGCAGTCCTTTGTACCCCTCATGACTATCCGGTTTGGTCCGTCCGACGCCTGACCTACGGTCGGCCGGTGACGCGTCCGACCTTTCCCCGCTCGATCGTGGAGTTCCAACGCCGCTTCCCCGACGAGGCAGCGTGCCGCGCCTACCTGTTCGAGTCCCGCTGGCCGGACGGTTACCACTGCCCGCGCTGCGGGTCCGAGGAGGTCGGCGGCGAGCATCGGCGCCATCTCTGGCAATGCAAAGGCTGCGGCTACCAGACCTCGGTCACCGCGGGAACGGTCATGCACAAGACCCGCACCCCACTCACGCTCTGGTTCTGGGCCGCCTACCTCCTCACCACCCATACGCCGGGAATCTCAGCCGTGCAGCTGCAGCGCCAGCTCGGGATCTCCCGCTATGAGACCGCCTGGCTGATCCTGCAGAAGCTGCGCCGGGCGATGGTGGCTCCGGAGCGCAAGCCGCTGCGCGGGGAGGTCGAGGTCGACGAGACCCTCGTGGGCGGCCACCACGAGGGCAGGCGCAGCGGGCGCCAGCGCGACGGCACCAAGACCCTGGTCGGCGTGATCGTCGAGGTTCGTGGCGAGGGCTCGGGTCGGCTGCGCCTGAAGGTGCTCGCCGACGCCGGCCAGAAGACCCTGACCCCCTGGGTGAAGGCGAGCGTCGAGCCGGGCGCGATCGTCCACACCGACGGTTGGGACGGCTACGGCAAGCTCGCCGGCGCGGGCTTCGACCACCGGCCCCTACTGCAGCGGCGCGATCACCCCGACGCCCAGAAGCTCCTGCCGCGCGCCCACCGCGCTGTCTCCAACCTGAAGACCTGGCTGCAGGGCACTCACAGAGGCGTCTCGCCCGAGCACCTGCAGTCCTACCTCGATGAGTTCGTCTTCCGCCACAACCGCCGCCGCACCCCGATGGCCGCTTTCCAGACCCTGCTCGGCCTCGGGGCGCAGCGCGGCCCGACCACCTACCGCCAGATCACTGATCGAGCCGCTGATTCCCTTGCGGAGCAAACCGGATAGTCATGTGTACCCCTATGCGTCACAAAGGACTGCCGCAAATGCCGGGGGCGGTGCGTAGGGCCGCTGGACCCGCCTTGGCCGAGCTGGCGGAGCGGCAATACGGCGTGGTCTCGATTCGCCAGCTCGAGCGGAAGCTGGGCTACTCGCGCAAGGCGGTCCAGCGCGATGTCGCCTCAGGACACCTACATCCCCTGTACCGGGGGGTCTATGCCGTTGGCCACCGGATCATCCCACCCCATGGCCACTGCTTGGCGGCAGTTCTCGCCTGCGGCCCGAAGGCGTTGCTGAGCCACGGCTCGGCTGCCTGGCTCTGGGGGATTTCGAAGTACGGGCCGGCACCGTTGCACGTGACCTCACCGGTGCCACGCAAGCGGCGAGCGCCGATCCACCTCCACCATTCCCGGATCCTCACCGAGGCCGACCAGGCGATCGAAGATCGGATTCCGGTCACCGCCGTGCCGCGCACGCTGCTCGACTGCGCCGGCGAGTCCCGTTTCTCGCAGCTGCAGCGGATGCTCGAGCGCAGCGAGGAGCTGAGGCTGTTCGACCTCGGACCGACCGAGGAGTTGCTTCAGCGCAGTGGACGCCATCCAGGTCGCGGGTGGCTGCGGCGCGCGATCGCTCTCTACCAACCCGTTCCCTTCAACCGTTCCGGCTTCGAGCGGCGCTTCTTCGAAGCGGTCCTCGAGGCCGGCCTGCCGCGGCCGGCGACCAACTTCGTCGAGGCGGGGTTCGAGCTCGATGTCTACTGGCCCGAGCAGCGCTTCGCGGTCGAACTCGACACCTACGCGACCCACGGCACGAACGCCGCCTTCGAGCGCGATCACGTCCGCGACGAGGACCTGGCGCTCGCCGGGATCGAAATGACAATGGTCACCGACGTCAGGTTCCATCGCGAACGGGAAAACGTGCTCAAGCGAGTCGCGACGCTGCTGGCGCGGCGACGCGGGCACGGGCACGTCAGCTAGAGCCTCGGTATCTCAGGCGGCGCGGGCGCCGAAGTAGGCCGAGCCGGAGAGGGCGCGGTCGAAGCCTGACCAGGACTCGCCGGCGGGGAGCTGGCGCTCAAGGCGGTCAAAGCTGCCGAGGCGGCCGCCGAGGTTGTCGATCATGTGGACGAGGACGGCCTCGCGAGTGGCGGGGACGACCGGGGAGCCGTGCTCGAGCTGGCCGTGGTGGCTGAGGATGATGTGGAGCACGGCCTGGCCGAGGGCCGGGTCGAAGCCGGGGATGTCCTCGATCTGACGGCGCACCAGGTAATAGCCGAGCGGGATCTCGCCCTGCAGGCGGCCGAGGTCGGTGAGGTCGATCGCCAGCGGGTCGTCGTTGTAGGCCTCGGTCTTGCCGATGTCGTGCAGGAGGGCGCCGGTGACGGCGATGTCGCGGTCGATGCCGGGGAAGAAGTTGGAGGCGGCGCTGACCGCCTGCGCCACCGAGAGCGTGTGCTCGAGCAGCCCGTGGCGGTAGGCCTGGTGGTAGACCTTCGCCGCCGGCGCGTCGCGGAAGCGGGCCCAGGTCGGGGAGCCGTCGGCGAAGAAGGAGTCGAGCAGGGCCCGCAGCTGGGGATCCTGGACGGTCGCCAGCAGCGAGCGCAGGTCGGCCTCCAGCTGCCCCAGCGAGACCTCGGACTCCGGCGCCAGTTCGTCGGCCTCGTACTCGTGCGGCTCGGCCTCGCGCAGCTCGGCGACCTTGATCTTCGCTCCCCAGCGCTCGCTGTTCTCGAAGACGCCGGCGAGGAAGACGGGTGTGCCGGGAGCCGAGGCTGCGTAGCGCGCCTCCGCGTCCTCCCACGAGACCGCCTCGGCGACGCCGCTGGCGTCTCCGACCGAGAGCCGCAGCCAGGGCTCGCCGTTGCGCTTGCGGCGCAGCTCGCGCTCCCGCACGGCGTAGACGCCGCGCAGGCGCTGGCCGTCCTCGAGGTCGCGCAGAGCCACTCGTTCCGGTGGGGTCGGGATCGCCGTCTGCTCAGCCATCTCCCGACCCAAGGTAGAGACGAACGCGGACGGCCCGATGACTAGATGACGGTGCCGAGCCAGTGGCCCAGGGCGACGGCGGCGAGGCCGGCGGCCACGGAGACGGCGACGTTGAGCCAGGCGAGACGGGCCTCGCCCATGTCGGCGAGGCGGTGCGAGTCGAGGATCCAGGTCGAGAAGGTGGTGAAGGAGCCGATGCCACCGCCGGCGACGATCACGAGCGCCGTGCCGTGCAGCGCCGCTCCGGCGACGACGCCGAGGGCGAGGGCGCCGCTGAGGTTGACGGCGAGGATCCCGAGCGGGAACTCGCTGTGCGCCCACGCCGCGATCTCGGCATCGATCAGGAACCGGGCGCCGGCGGCGGCACCGCCGAGCAGGCCGACCGCGATCCAGGACGTCGCGGTCACCGAATCCCCCTGGGCGACTTTGTTTCGCATACCGAGACAAAGTCGCCCATCACGCGATCGCCCCCCGCCGCCGCTCCAGCCCGATCCCGAGGCGGATGCAGAGGTAGCCGGCGGCGATCGTTACCGCGCAGTAGGCGGCCGCCAGGCCGAGAAAGCCGCCGTCGACCATCCCGTACAGCTCCAGCTGCATGGTCGAGAAGGTGGTCAGGGTGCCGCAGATGCCGGTGCCGAGGAACGGGTGGTGCAGGCTCTCCTCCGGGTGGTCGCGGAAGAGCGCGAAGAAGTACCCGAGCAGCAGCGCTCCGACCACGTTCACCGCGAACGTCGCCCACGGCCACTGCCCCGGGCTGATCGATGCCGCCTCCGCCAGCCCGACCCGGATCAGCGCCCCCACCACCCCGCCGGCGTAGATCGCCGCCAGCTTGCGGGGGTCGTGCGGCAGCGATCGCATCAGCGGGACTCCCCCGAGGCGACCCGGGCGGCGACTCCGTCGACCATCCGCCGGACCGCCTCGAGCCGCGGTCCGGAGATCGGCAGGTCGTCGATGCGACCGCGCAGCTCGGCGACGTCGGCGAGCCCATGACGGAGCGCCGCCTCGACGAACTCCCAATCGCGCTCCCGCCCGGCGACGCACTTCGACAGCAGCAGGTCGTTGATCTCGAGGCACCAGCCGGTGGCGCCCCCGGTGTTCTCGTTGCGGACCGCCACCAGGCGCTCCTCCCAGCCGGCGGGCGCCGTGGCGGTCTCTGGCCCGACCGCGTGGGCGTAGTAGCCGCATGTCTGGTCGAAGTAGGAACCATCGCCGAGACTGCCGTCGATCTCATCGCCGCGCTCGGGGCGGTTGCGTGGGTAGACGTCGGCCTCGCGCGAGGCGAGCAGCTCCTCCGGCGCGTCCGGGAACTGGCCGAGGATCGCCTGGCTGCCGACGACGACCAGCTCGTCGTCCCCGGAGACGGTCGCGGCGGCGCGAATGACGTGCTCGAGCTCGGGCCGTCGCATTCGCTAGCGCACCGTCTCGATGATCCGGCGGCGCTCCTGCTCGTTCAGGACTCCCGCGAACGGGCTGCTCTGGCGCAGGTCCCGACCCTCCTGGTCGTCGGCGGCGATCGCCGTGGCGATCTCCGCGGTCGGCCGGGAGAGAAGCTCGCGCCAGCGCTCGGCGTAGCGCCGGTGCAGATGCCGCTCGGCGGCCAGCCTCTCGACCCGCTCGCGCGCCTCTTCGACCATCCCCCTGTCCAGGCGCTCCGCGATGACCCGGTGCAGCGCCAGGCTCCGACGCTCCGAGGTCCGGTGGCCCGTGGGCGGAATGGCCCTGGCCGGGCCGGGCGAGGGAGGGTCGCCGGGGTCGTCGGCGGCCGCCTCGCCAACCACCGTCGCGGCGGCGTCCCTGCGCGCGGCCAGCGCCGCCGCCAGCGGGTGACGGCCGCCGCCCCTTCCCCGCAGCTCGCCGATCGCCTCTCTCAGCTCGACGACGAACTGGCGCGGGACCTCGCGGCGGCCGGCGGGCGTGAGGACGATCGGGACCTGCCCCGCGGCGACCCAGCGGTCGAGCGCGGTCTGGCTCACCCCGAGGATCCGCGCGGCCCGCGAGCGCGAGAGGGTGGGGCCGAGCTGAGCCTCAAGGTCGCGGCGGACCGGGGAGACGTCCGCGGCGGCGGCCGGAATCCGCTCCGCCCGCCGCAGCCTGACGATGCCGTCGATCAAGCTCTTGCTCTCGCTGACGCTGGTCATCGAGCGAAGCCTAAACGATATTGAGGATTTCAGGCTGTTTTTCTAAACATGGACGCCCAGCTCGGTCATCTGGGAGGCGAGGCCCTCAAGGGGCGGATATATGGCGAGGGTGGGAATCGAACCCACGACACCACGATTTTCAGTCGTGTGCTCTACCAACTGAGCTACCTCGCCTGGAGCTGCGCCGGTGGGACGCGCAGCGGAAGGCTAGCGGCCGGCGCTCGGCGGGGCTGATTGCATTGGGGGGTGGCCGGGCTTCGTGCAGCGCTGGCGTTGATCGCCGCCGGGGCACTGGCCGCGGCGGTCGTCTCCGGGGGCTCGCCGGCCGATCCGCGCACGCCCGCTGGGCTGCCGGGGCTGCCGCCGCCGTTCCTGGGAACGGCCGTGGTCGGGAGCGGCGGGCTGACGGCGGCGATCGACGCCTACGGAGACGTGGTCGACCTGCGGGCGCCGGGGCCGGCGGGACGGGCGATGATCGACAACCCGGCCGCGCGGCAGGCGGCCGGGGGCGTCCCCGACGACACCGGGATCGTGCTGCGGGTGCGGATCGGCGGCGGCCCGGCGCTGCCGCTGTGGCGGGCGGACTCGGTGTCGCAGCGCTACCTGCGGGGGACGAACGCGGTGCGCACCGTGGCGCGCTTCGGCTCGACCCGAGTCGAAGTCGTCTACGCGGCAAGCAGCTCCCTGCTCGCCTGCCTGGCACGCTCCACCAAGGGAAGAGTCGCGATCGAGTCCGGCGAAGCCGGCGCCTGGTCGAGGCTCCGGTGCAACGACGGCGCGGCAAGGCGCACCGTCCGCAGCGCCGAGCGCTCGGACCGGCGCTGGCTGTCGCGGGCGCGGCCGCTCGGGGCGGCGGCGCCGGCCTGGGCGCGGCGGATGTACCGGCGCTCGCTGCTGGTGCTGCGGGGGCTGACCGACCGGCGGACGGGCGCTGTCGCGGCGGGAGCGCGGGATGGCTGGGCCTACGTGTGGCCGCGGGACGCAGCGACCGCGGCGCTCGCCTACGCCGCCGCCGGCTACCGCCCCGAGGCGCGGCGGGTCGCTCGCTTCCTCCTCGGCCTCGGCCTCGACGCCGCCGCGCGCTTCGACGGGGGCGGCGCGCCGCTCGCGGGACGCGCGGCCCAGGGCGACGCGATCGGCTGGGTCGCCACCGCCTCCCAGGCAGCCGGAATCGTCGACAGCACCCGCCACGCGGCGCAGATCCTCGCCGGCGGCCAACCCATCCCCTGGCGCAATCGCGCCGACTACTGGGAGGGAGCCCCCGGCAACTACCTCGGCAACGCCCTCGCCACCCCATTCCCCGACGTGTCTGAGTTTTCCCGTCACATAGGGCGGGGAAACTCAGACACCTCTCCGCCAGCTGGACTGTTGCGCGAACTGGGGGAGCCCGACTCAGGCCTCGACTCCGCAGCCGCTTGGGGGGTGCGGCCGTTTCCCCATCCCGATCTGTACCCGGCGATCCGCCGCAGCATGGAGGGGCTGACGGCCCAGGGGACCCGCTTCGGGATCACTCCCGGCGAGGACTGGCCCGGGGTCGATCCGTGGACGGCGCCGACGGCCTGGACCGCCTGGAGCCTCGCCGCACTCTCAGGCCACGATCGGCGCGGGAGCGCCGCCGCCGCGCTCCGCGAGCGCCGCGCCGCCCTGCGGCTGCTCGGCGACCTGCGCCGCGCCGCGACCCCGGCCGGCGATCTCCCCGAGCGCGTCGACGCCGAGACCGGCATCCCCCGCTCCACCACCCCCCTCGCCTGGTCGCACGCCTTCGCGATCCTCGCCCTGCGCCAGCTCTGGCCCAACCACTGAGCGCGGTCGTCATTTCATCCGGTATGCGGTTGAAATGACGACCGCATCAGGTGCATCAGCTCCAGGGCGCCCGCCTTGTGCAGGGGTTCGTTGAGGTTGCCGCACTTGGGGCTCTGGACGCAGGAGGGGCAGCCGGACTCGCAAGGGCACTCGGCGATCAGCCGCTCGGCGTCGGCGAGCAGGCTCTCGAACCGCTCGTAGCCGCGCAGCGTTATCCCCACCCCGCCCGGGTGGCCGTCGTAGATGAAGATGGTCGAGCGGCCGGTCTGGAAGTGGACGTTGGTGGAGAGGCCGCCGATGTCCCAGCGATCGCACATCGCGATCAGCGGCAGCACCGCGATCTGGCTGTGCTCGGCGGCGTGCAGGGAGCCGAGCAGGGCGTCCGGCGGCAGCGCCCCGCTGAGCTGCTGCGGCAGCACGTACCAGAGCGCCTGGGTGACGAAGCTCTGCTCGGGCAGCTCCAGGGCGACGACGTCGATCGGCTCCTGCTCGGAGATCGAGACCCGCTGGAAGGCGATCACCTGCTCGGTCACGGAGACCTCGCCGAAGTGCAGCTCCACGCCGGCCACCTGGCGCTGCTCGCGCACCCGTTCGATATAGATCTCGGTCTCCTTCTTGGGGCGCGTGTACCAGTCGCCGTCGAAGGCGGAGACGATCGCCCGCCGCTCCTCGACGTCGAGCCGCTCGACCTCATAGGAGCGCCCGAGGTGCAGGTAGATCGCACCGGGATGGATGGTCGAGAAGGCGCGCTCGGCCTCGACCAGGCCCAGCATCTCCCCCGACTCGCGCTCGACGACCGCGACCGAGTCGGCCGAGGCCGAGCGCAGGGCGATCCGCGAGGCGACGAACTCGCTGCGGCGCGGCAGCAGCCCGCGCCCGCCGGCGTCGCGCAGCTCCCCGGCCGCCAGCAGCCGCTCCGCCCGCCCCCGCCAACCCTCGCCGAAGACATCCTCGTCGGCGTCGGTCAGCGGCAGCTCGTAGGCGGCGGCGAGGAGGTGCCGGGAGGCGATCTGCTCGTTGGCGGGGTCGAGGATCGCCGCCTCGACCGGGCGCTCGAGGAACTCCTCGGGGTGGCGGCAGAAGAACTGGTCGAGCGCGTCGGGGCCGGCGACGTAGACGGCGAGCCCGCGGCGGCGGCGCCCCGCCCTCCCCCACATCTGCCGCAGGCTGGCGACGGTGCCCGGGAAGGTGACGCAGATCGCCGCGTCGAGCTCGCCGACGTCGATCCCCAGCTCCAGCGCGTCGGTGGCGACCACCGCCAGCAGCTCGCCGCTGCTCAGCCGCGCCTCGATCTCGCGCCGCTGCTGGGGGGTGTAGCCGCCGCGGTAGGGAGCGATCCGCGCCGCCAGCTCGGGCTTGCCGCGGCGCTCCAGGCTCTCGCGGGCGAAGCGCTGGATCAGCTCGATCCCGCGCCGGCTCTTGAGGAAGCAGATCGTCCGCACTCCCTGGGAGACCAGCTCCGCGAGCAGATCCGCCGCCTCCGAGAGGGCCGAGCGGCGCACCCCGGTCGCCTTGTCCAGCAGCGGCGGGTTCCACATCGCCACCTCGCGCCCGGCCCGCGGCGCCCCGTCGTCGTCGATCAGCTCGAACGGGGTCCCGACCAGCCGCTCCGCCAGCTCGACCGGGTTGGCGATCGTCGCCGAAGCGAGCAGGAAACGCGGCTCCGACCCGTAGGCGCGCGCCACCCGCCGCAGCCGCCGCAGCACGTTGGCGACGTGGGAGCCGAAGACGCCGCGGTAGGTGTGGGCCTCGTCGACGACGACCCAGCCGAGGTTGGCGAGGAAGTCTCCCCAGCTCTTGTGGTTGGGCAGCAGGCCGACGTGGAGCATGTCCGGGTTGGTGAGGACCAGGTTGTTGCGGCGGCGAATCGCCGGGCGCTCCTCGCGGGGGGTGTCGCCGTCGTAGATCGCCTCGCGCAGGCCGGGGGGGCGCAGCGCCGCCAGCTTGCGCGCCTGGTCCTGGGCCAGCGCCTTGGTCGGGTAGAGGTAGAGGGCGCGGCGCTTGGGCTCGCGGGCGATGCCGTCGAGCACCGGCAGGTTGAAGGCGAGGCTCTTGCCCGAGGCGGTGCCGCTGGTGACGACGAGGTCGGAGCGGGCGGCGGTCTCCCAGGCCTCGAGCTGGTGCGTATATAGCGAGTCGATGCCGGCGCGGTGGAGGGATTCGACCAGGCCCGGGTCGAGCCCCTCCGGCAGAGAGGCCGGCCGCGCCCGCCGCTGCGCCTCGCTGCTCTCGGCGACGATCCGCCCGTCGCGGCGGGCGGGGTCGATCGCCACGGCCCAGGACTCGCCCAGCAGGCTCCCACCGCGTGCCATCAGGAACCACCCGGTCGATGGGTCCGGGCGATCCGTCCGGCGACACGCACCGCCTGCAGCGAGCTGCGGTCGTGGATGCGGAGGACGCCGGCGCCCGCGCGGACGGCCAGGGCCACGGCGGCGACCGTCCCCCACTCGCGCTCGGCCGCCGGCCAGCGCTCCTCCCACGACCCGGCCAGCACCGCCCCGACGAAGTCCTTGCGCGAGAGCGAGACGTAGAGCGGCAGCCCCAGCGAGCGCAGCTCGCCGAGCCGCCGCAGTACCTCCAGGTCCTGGTCGGGGCTGAGGTCGAAGTCGAGTCCGGGGTCGATGGCGATCTGCTCCTCGTGGACGCCAAGCTCGCGGGCCGCCTCGACTCTCCCCTCGAACCAGGCGCGCAGATGGTCGACGACGTCGTCGTAGCGGCGCCAGGGCCGGTCGACCCGCGGCGGCCCCTCGATGTGCATCAGCACGTAGCCACAGCCGCTCTGCGCGACCAACCCGAACATCTCCTCCGAGCCGCCGGAGATGTCGTTGACGGCGACCGCGCCCGCCGCCAGCGCCCGCCGGGCGACCTCGGCCGAGAAGGTGTCGGCGGAGATCGGCACGCCCGCGCCCGCCAGGCCCGCGACGGCGGGAACCAGCGCCGCGGCCTCGTCTTCCGGCGCGACGGGAGGCCCGCTCCGCGCCGCAACCGCTCCCACGTCGAGCATGTCGAACCCAGCGCACACCAGCTTCATTCCGTCCTCAACGGCACGGTCGGAAGTCCCGCTCCTTGCCCCCTCGAACATCGAGTCGGTCGTCACGTTGACGATCCCGGCGGCAACCGGCTGCCGTAGATCCAGCACCCGATCCGAGAGCCGCCAGTGGTGTGAGCCTCGGCCGTTCACCGACGGCTACCGTAGTCGACTGGACCCATGGCTCTGCGCTGCGTCTACACCGACCTCGACGGGACCCTGCTCGGGCGGGGTGCCTCGCTCTTCCGCGACGCCGAGGGCGGCTTCTCCCTGGCCCAGGCGCGCGGGCTGGAGGCCTGCCAGCGGGCCGGGGCCGAGGTCGTGGTCATGTCCGGACGCCGCGAGCCGCAGGTCCACGAGGCCGCCCGGCTGATGGGCCAAGCCTCCTACATATACGAGGCCGGCTGCGCCTTCGCGATCGACGGCGAGACGACGCTGCTGACCGGCGAGATGGCGCCCAGCGAGGAGGACGGGACGATCTACGAGCAGATTGAGGCGCGCGGCATCCCGAAGCGGCTGTTCGAGCACTTCGAGGGGCGGCTGGAGTACCACGCGCCCTGGCACCACGGCCGCGTCCTCTCCCACCTCTTCCGCGGCAAGGTCGACGTCGAGGAGGCCAACGCGCTGCTCGGCGAGCACGGCGACGACGACCTGCGGCTGCTCGACAACGGCGCGATCGGCCGCGAGATGCCCGCCGTCGAGGGTCCCACCCACGCCTACCACCTGGTGCCGCGGCCGGTCAGCAAGGCCGCGGCCGTCGCCGCCCACGCCCGCGCCCGCGGCTACGACCCGGCCGCGTGCATCGCCGTCGGCGACTCGGTCGAGGACCTCGAGGTCGCCGCCGCGGTCGGCCGCTTCTTCGTCGTCGCCAACGGGCCCGAGCGCGACCCCGGGCTGCGCGCCATGCTCGGCCGCTGGGACAACGCCGTCGTCACCGAGGGCCGCATGGGCGACGGCTTCTACGAGGCCGTCGTCTCCACCCTGATGGAGCGCCGCTGAGGATGGCTAGTATCGAAGCGATGGAAGAGACCGCGACCGTCGCTGAGCAGGAGTACCTGGAGATCATGTTCTGGCTGGAGGAGGCAGGGCTGCCGATGACCGGCGCCAACATCGCCCGCGCGATGCAGCTCTCCCCGCCGACCGTGCACGAGATGGTCGGCCGCCTGGTCGACGACGGCTACGTCGCCCGCAAGCCCGACAAATCGCTCGAATTCACCGAGTCCGGGCGCGAGCACGCCAGCCACATCGTCCGCCGCCACCGCATGATCGAGCGCTTCCTCACCGACGTCCTCGGCATCCCCTGGGACGAGGTGCACGAGGAGGCCGAGCGGATCGAGCACGCGATGTCGCCGGTGCTGGAGGAGCGGATGTATGCGGCGATCGGCGACGCCACCACCTGCCCCCACGGCCACCCGATCGTCGAGGGCGCCCGCGAGCAGGGCTCGCTGCTGGCCGACGTCGAGGTCGGCGCCGACGTCACCGTCCTGCGCTTCGAGAACGAGGCCGAGGAGCTGCTGCACTACCTGAAGGCGGCGGGGCTTCGACCCGGGCTCGAGGGCAAGCTCGAGAGCGCCGACGAGGAGCTGGTCACGATCGCCTCGGGCGAGGGGACGCACGAGGTCAGCCGCAGCGTCGCCGAGACCGTCTCGGTCCGGGCCGACCCGGCGCCGCCACCGCGGGCGGCGATTCCGGAGCAGCTGGTGCTGTCCTCGGACCGATACGGCCGGTAGTCGGCCGCCTCGTCGGGGCGCTCAGGCCGGCGAGCCGGCGCGAACGCGGTCCAGGGCGCGGGCGATGCGGGCGACGCCCTCCTCCATCCGCTCGGCGGGAACCGGCGCGAAGGAGAGGCGGAGGCTGTTGGCGCCTCCCTCGATCATGAAGTCGGGACCGGCGACGAAGGTCGCCCCCTCGGCCTTGGACTCGGCCAGCAGCGCCGCCGTGTCGGTCCCCTCGGCGAGGTCGAGCCAGAGGAAGTAGCCGCCCTCGGGGACGACGAACTCGGCCTCGGGGACCTGCTCGCGCAGCGCCGCGACGAGGGCGTCGCAGCGCTCCTTCAGCGCCCCCTTGACGAAGGCGATGTTGCGGTCCAGCTCGCCGGAGCGGCAGAGCTCGAGCACGATCGACTCGGCCAGCATGTTCGGCGAGATGTAGGTCTCGTTGGCCCGTTTCGCCAGCTTCGCGATCTCCTCGGCGGGCCCGGCCAGGTAGCCGACCCGGATCCCGGGGCTGACCGTCTTCGAGAAGGAGGAGGCGTGGACGACGCGGCCGGCGCGGTCGAGCGAGAGCATCGTCTCCAGCGGCTCCCCCTCGAACGGCAGCTCTCTATATGGGTCGTCCTCGAAGATCCAGAAACCGTGCTCGGCGGCGAGCTCGACCAGCCGCGCCCGCTTGGCGCTGGAGAGCGTGCAGCCGGCGGGGTTGTGGGCGTTGGGGATGACGTGAGCGAGCTTGATCGGGCCCGCGGCGAGCGCCGCCTCGAAGGCGCCGAGGTCGAGCCCGTCGGCCTCCAGCGGCACCGGCACCAGCTCGACCCCGAGCCGCTGCAGGAGCAGCAGCGTGCGGTCGTAGGTGGGCTGCTCGACGACGACCCGGTCGCCCGGCCCCAGCAGGTGCTCGAACAGCATCGCCCCGGCCTCCAACGACCCGTTGGCGACCATCACCTGCGAGGCGTCCAGCCCCCCATGCCGAGCCGCGATCCACTCACACAACCCCGGATGCCCGACCCCGGTCCCGTAGGACAGCGCCTTTTCCCAATCCTCGGCAAGAGCCACGGCGGCAGCATCCCTAACCGCCTCCCACGGCAAAATGTCGGCGCTGGGCGCCCCCCTGGCAAACGAAATCGTGTCCACTGCCATCGCTGTCCGAGTATAGGTAGAGGGGTCTGGGTGGGGGCGGCGCGTCTTGTACTTTTTCGCCGCTGAGATCGTCGGACGGCCGCTACCGCTCCTCGAAAAAGTTAAGCGGAGCCCCCACCCAGACCCCTCAACACCTCGACCGCGATCGCCGCCGCCTCGGTGGGGCTCTGGCCGACCCGTACGCCCTTGGCTTCGAGCGCGTCCTTCTTCGCCTGCGCCGTCCCCGAGGAGCCGGAGATGATCGCGCCGGCGTGGCCCATCTGCTTGCCGGGAGGCGCGGTGAAGCCGGCGATGTAGGCGACCACCGGCTTGGAGACCTCGGAGGAGATGAACTCGGCCGCCCGCTCCTCGGCGTCGCCGCCGATCTCGCCGACCATCACGATCAGCTCGGTCTCGGGGTCGGCCTCGTACATGGTGAGGACGTCGATGAAGTCGGAGCCGACGATCGGGTCGCCGCCGATGCCGACGATCGAGGAGTTGCCGGCGCCGGCCTGCTTC
Source organism: uncultured Actinomycetes bacterium (assembly GCA_963714045.1). GTDB lineage: Bacteria > Actinomycetota > Thermoleophilia > Solirubrobacterales > 70-9 > VAYN01. The sequence continues at coordinate 173,805 of OY970225.1, forward strand.
AGCTCGTTGCCGATCTGGTAGGTCAGCGTGCCGGACTTGGAGACGACGCCGATCGAGCCGGGCTCGAAGAACTGGGCGGGGATGATGCCGACGTTGGCCTTGCCGGGCGAGAGCACGCCGGGGCAGTTGGGACCGATCAGCCGCACCCCGGCCTCCTTGGCCTTCCAGTAGGTGTTGAGCATGTCGAGCACCGGGATCCCCTCGGTGATCGCGATCACCGTCTCGACCCCGGACTCGATCGCCTCGTCGATTGCCGGCGCGGCAAAGCGCGCCGGCACGAAGATCATCGAGGTGTTGGCGCCCGCCTCCTCGACCGACTCGGAGATCGTGTCGAAGATCGGCACGCCCTCGACGTCCTGACCCCCCTTGCCGGGAGTCACCCCGGCGACGAGGTCGGTGCCGTAGGCGCGGTTGCGCAGCCCGTGGAAGGAGCCCTCGCGGCCGGTCAGCCCGGAGACGACCAGCTTCGTCTGCTCGCCGACGATGATGCTCACGAGGCGCTCCCCGCCAGCTCGACGACGCGGCGCGCGGCGTCCAGCATCGTCTTCTCCTGGTGCAGGTTGGGGAGGTCGGCCTCGGCGAGGATCTTCAGGCCCTGCTCGGAGTTGGTCCCGTCGAGCCGCACCACCAGCGGCACGCCGAGGTCGAGCTGGCCCGAGGCGGTGACGATCCCGTTGGCGATCTCGTCGCAGCGGGTGATGCCGCCGAAGATGTTGAAGAGGATGGCGCTGACCTTGGCATCGGAGACGATCACTTCCAGGGCGTTGACGATCGCCTCGGCTTTGGAGCCGCCGCCGGCGTCGAGGAAGTTGGCCGGGGCGCCGCCCGCCTGGGCGACGACGTCCAGCGTCGACATGCAGAGACCGGCGCCGTTGGCGAGGATGCCGACGTTGCCGTCGAGCTTGACGTAGGTGAGGCCCTTCTCCTTCGCCATCGCCTCCTGCGGGTCCTCGACCGTGTCGGCGATCTCGGCCAGGTCCTGGTGGCGGAACAGCGCGTTGCCGTCGATCGTCACCTTGGCGTCGAGCGCGACCACCTCGCGGCCGGCGGTGACGATCAGCGGGTTGACCTCGATCAGGCTCGCGTCCTCGTTGCTCGCCACCTCGGCCAGCTTCACCAGCACCTCGGCGGCCTGGTCGAGGACGTCCTCGGCGAGCCCCGCCGCGGCGACGATCTCCCGCGCCGCGGCGGCGTCGAACTCCCGCGTCGGGTCGATGTGGCGCTTGACCAGCGCCTCGGGGCTCTCCGCCGCGACCGCCTCGATGTCCATCCCTCCCTGGCTGGAGACCATCGCCAGAAGCTTCTTCTCGCCGCGGTCGAGGATGACCGAGGCGTAGTACTCGGCGGCGATGTCGGAGCCGCCCTCGACCCAGACCGCCTCGACCCGGAACGGGCCCTCGCCGTGGGGGCCGACGATGTCCATGCCGAGGATCGCGTCGGCGTAGGAGCGCGCCTCGTCGGCGTCGGCGGCGATCTTGATCCCGCCCGCCTTGCCGCGGCCGCCGATCAGCACCTGGGCCTTGATCGCGCAGGGGTAGCCGATCCGCTCCGCCGCCGCGACCGCGTCGTCGACCGTGGACGCGACCTCGCCGCTCGGCACGGCGATGCCGTGCTTGGCGAACAGCTGCTTGCCCTGGTACTCGAGAAGGTCCATTTAGAGGCGCCGCCGGGGGGCGGGGGCGCGCAGACTATCCGAATGCCATAATGCCGCGCTCGCAGATGGCCCTTCCCAGTCTCAAAAACATCAAATGGGTGACCACCGACTGTTACGGCACCCTGATCGACTGGGAGAAGGGGATCATCGAGGCCTGTAGGAAAGAGGCGGCCAAAGACGGCTTCAGCTTCGAGGAGGGTCCTTTCCTCGCCCGCTTCATGGAGGTCCAGGCCGAGATCATGGCCGGCTCCTATGAGCTCTACGCCGAGGTGCTGCGCCGCACGATCGTCAAGGTCGCCGGCGAGATCGGCTGGGAGATCGAGCCCTCGCGAGCCCAGTTCCTGCCCAACAGCGTCGCCTACTGGCTGCCCTTCCGCGAGGCCAACGCGGCGATGGACCGGCTCGGCAAGCGCTACGAGGTCGGGATCATCTCCAACGTCGACGACAAACTGCTGGGGATCTCGCGCCGTCACCTGCGGACCGAACTCGACCTCGTCGTCACCGCCCAGCAGGTGCGCAGCTACAAGCCGGACCCGGTCCACTTCAAAGAGTGCGCGCGGCGGATCGGCGGCAAGAAAGGCTGGCTGCACATCGGCTGCGACTACGCGACCGACATCGCCCCGGTGCTGAAGATGAACGTTCCGGTGATCTGGGTCAATCGCCACGGCGAGAAGCTCGAAGGCCGCAAAGCGCCCAGCGCCACGGTCAAAAACTTCCGCGAAGCGGCGAAAAGGCTCGGTGCCTCCTAGGCCCGTCCTGGCCGTCTTCTAGCGTTCCGCTTTCGCAACTTCGCCCTCCGGAGGCGGTTTCGAGCTTCAATGGCCCGAGCCAGTCACATCTGCGCAGCGCTGCTGGCGCTGCTTTGCGTCCTCGCGCTGGGCGTGTCCCAGGCCGCGGCCGGCGCCGAAGAAGAACCGCCGCTGGATTCGAACACCGAACGACCCAGCTTCGTCGTCATCCAGACCGACGACCAGACCCTCGACGGCCTCTACGCCAGCTTCAAGGCATACCCGGGCGCCCCTGAACTGCGGGCGATGCCGAACACGCTCGACCTGATCGCCAAAAAAGGCGAGACCTTCAACCGCTACTACGTCTCCTACCCGCTCTGCTGCCCGTCGCGGGTGAGCCTGCTGACCGGCCGCTACGCGCACAACACCGGCGTCAAAGGCAACGTCCAACCCAACGGCGGCTACCTCGGCTTCTCCTTCCGCGGCGCCTACGAACACAACATCGCCACCTGGCTGCAGGGCGCCGGCTACCGCACGATCCACATCGGCAAGTTCCTCAACGGCTACGGCGACGAACCGTACAGCGACGGCAAGAACGTGCCGCCCGGCTGGGACGCCTGGCACACGATGCTCCACGCCGACACCCAGCACTTCTCCTACGGCTACACGCTCAACAACGACGGCGTGGTCAGCGAACCGGGGACCTACGGCGAATCGGGCAGCTGGGATACGCGCGAATACGGGCTGCGCGACGAACCCGGCTGCCCCTTCGCGCCGGTCGAAGGGCGGCCCTGCGTCTACGCCACCGACGTCTTCGACTGGCAGGCGCGGGAAGAGATGCTGGCGACGCCGCCCGAACAGCCCTTCTACCTGCAGCTCGACTACACCGCCCCGCACGGCGACTTTCGCCGGCCGGCCGGCCCCGAGCCGCCGCCGCGCTACTACAACTGGTTCAAGGGCAAGAAGCTGCCGCACGACCGCTCGGAAGGGTTCGACGAGGGCAACGTCAGCGACAAGCCCTACTTCATCCGCGAAGCGGACCACCTGACCCCGACCGACAAGCACATCTACAAGGTCTACTGGGAGAAGCAGCTGGAGTCGCTGCGCGGGATCGACGACGGGGTGAAGGAGATCGTCGACACCCTGGGCCAGCTGCACCGGCTGCGCAACACCTACATCCTCTTCACCTCCGACAACGGCTTCTTCTTCGGCGAGCACCGGCTGATCGGCGGCAAGTTCCTCGCCTACGAGCCGTCCACCCACCTGCCCTTCCTGATCCGCGGCCCGGGGATCAAGCCCGGCAGCTCGACCGGCGAGCTGACCGCGAACATCGACATCGCGCCGACCGTCCTCGACCTCGCCGGGGTCGAACCGGACAAGAGCGTCGACGGCCGCTCGATCGTCCCTTACCTGCGGGACCCCGAACTGCGCAGCCGCCGCCCGATCCTCTTCGAGTCGTTCGTCGAAACGAGCGACGTCGAAGCCAACGGGGCGATCGCCTCGACCGGCGAAGGCGACGGCGGCGTCCCGGGTGGCAACGGCAGCACCGACCCCAAGGAGCCGGAGGCCGGCGTCTCGAGTACGGGAGCCGGCGCCCATGCCTCGATCCTGGCGCCGCCGCTGAACTACGAGGGAATCCGTCTCGGCCCCTACAAGTACATCGCCTGGCCCGACGGTGAGAAGGAGCTCTACAACATCAACAAGGACCCGAACGAGCTCAACAACATCGTCAAGGATCCGAACTTCTACCCGATCCGAAACTTCCTCCACCGCCAGTTGCGGCGCTTCGAGAACTGCGTCGGCCGCGAATGCCGCGAAGTGACCCCGCCGCTGCCGCTGACCCGGGTCGAATTCGAGCGCCTGCGCGCGAAGCGCCAGAAGGAAATCCGCGAACACGAACGCGAACGCGAAAAGGAACGGCGCGAACACGAAAAGGGGCGGGGCGGGAAGTAGGGCGGGGAGCGGTCCCCGCCCTACTTGATGACCGCGAGGATGTCTCCGCTGGAGACTGCGGCGCCCTCGACCACGTTGAGGGCGGTGACCTTGCCGGGGCGATGGGCGGTGATCTCGTTCTCCATCTTCATCGCCTCGATCACGCAGATCAGGTCGCCCTCAACGACCTCGGCGCCCTGCTCGACGGCGACTTTGAAGACGGTGCCCTGGAGCGGCGACGGCAGCGACTCGCTGGAGGCGGAGGCGCCGCCGCCGGCCTTGCGCTCGCGCTTCGGCGGCCGGCGGCCGCCGGCCGCCGGCGCGGCTCCGCCGGCGCCCGCCTCACCGATCACCTTGACGTCGAAGAGCTTGCCGGAGACCTCGACCTTGTAGTCGCGGGTCACCACCTCGCCGCCGTCCTCTGACGGCTCGGGCGGGGCGGCGTCCGCGGGGGCGGTCGTCTTCAACCAGTCCCGGTCCTCCATCAGGTCGCGGCAGGTCTCCCCCTTCGCCCACTGCTCGGTGGCGAGGATCGCTTCGTGGAAGGGGATCAGGGTGGTGAGGCCGCCCGAGTCGTATTCGGACAGCGCCCGCAGCATGCGTCGCGTCGCCTTCTCGCGGTCGACGTCCCAGACGATCAGCTTGGCCACCATCGGGTCGTACATCGGCGTCACCTCGGAGCCGGCTTCGACGCCGGAGTCGACGCGCACGCCGGGACCGGCCGGCTCGCGGTAGGAGTCGCCGATCGGCCCGGGGGCGGGGGCGAATTTCTTGTGCGCCGCCTCGGCGTTGATCCGGCACTCGATCGACCAGCCGCGCAGCTCGACGTCCTTCTGGGCGATCGAGAGCTCCTCGCCGGCGGCGACCAGGACCTGCTCGCGGACGATGTCGACGCCGCTGACCATCTCGGTCACGCAGTGCTCGACCTGGACCCGGGTGTTCATCTCGAGGAAGAAGTACTCCTCGCCGACCTGCATCCCCTCGATCGTGCCGGCGCCGCGATAGCCGACGGCGGCGGCCGCGTCGGTCGCGATCTTGCCGATCCGCGCGCGCATCTCCTCGTCGACGTGAGGCCCGGGGGCCTCCTCGATCACCTTCTGGTGGCGGCGCTGGATCGAGCAGTCGCGCTCGCCGAGGTGGATCACGTTTCCGTGCGAGTCGGCCAGGACCTGGACCTCGACGTGGCGCGGATCCTCGAGATAGCGCTCGACGTAGACGCGGGCGTCGGAGAAGAACTTCTCGCCTTCGCGGGCCGCCCCCTCGAAGGCCTCCTGTAGGTCGTCCGGCGTCATCGCGACACGGAAGCCCTTGCCGCCGCCGCCGCCCGCGGCCTTGCAGGCGACCGGGTAGCCGGCGTCCTCGGCCTGCGCGCGCGCCGCGTCGAGGTCCTCGGCCGGCTCCGTCGCACCTGGCACGATCGGCACCCCGGCCGCGGCCATGATCTCGCGCGCCCTGGTCTTCGACCCCATCGATTCGATCGCCTCCGGCGGCGGGCCGATGAAGACGATGCCGGCCTCGGCACAGGCGCGGGCGAAGTCCGGGTTCTCGGCGAGGAACCCGTAGCCGGGATGAATCGCCTCCGCCCCTGCCTCCTTGGCGGTATCGATGATCTTCATCACGTTCAGGTAGCTCTCGGCCGGGACCGCGGGGCCGATCAGGAACGCCTCGTCGGCCTCGCGCACGTGCGGGGCGTCGCGGTCGATCTCCGAGTAGACGGCGACCGACCCGATCCCCATCTCCTTGAGCGTCCTGGCGACCCGGATCGCGATCTCGCCGCGGTTGGCTATCAGGACCTTCTGGAACACGGCGGCGCAGTCTATTTATGGGGGCGGTGGGGGGTCGGGTGACCCTCCCCAGACACAGCTCGCCAATGGCTCGCTGTTGAGTGTCTGGGGAGGGTCACCCGACCCCCCAACTAGCACCACAGTTAGGGTGCGCCGATGCTGATCGAGCTGCAGAGTCATTCGACCGTCTCGGATGGGCAGTTGGCGCCGGCTGGAGTGGTTGAGGAAGCCGCGAAGGCGGGAGTGACGACGCTGGCGCTGACGGACCATGACGCGATTGCGGGGGTGCCGGAGGCGGCGGCGAAAGCGGCGGAGCTCGGGATCGAGCTGGTGCCGGCGATCGAGATGTCGTGCGTGCACGAGTACGCGGAAGACCTGCACGTGTGCGGCTACTGGGTGGACCTGGGGAGGATCGCGCCGGCCTGCGAGCGGGCCCAGCACGAGCGGGTGACGCGGGCCGGGGAGATCGTCGAGAAGCTGCGCGGCGAGGGGTTCGACCTCCACCTCGAGGACGCCGTCCGCGAGGCGGGCGACGCACTCTCGATCGGGCGGCCCCACATCGCCCGCGCCGCCGGGGCGAGCGGCGACCTCGGCCCCTTCTTCGAGGAGTACCTGGTGCCCGGCGCCAAGGCCTTCGTGCCGCGCCGCTGGCCGACCGCCGCGGAGGCGATCGAGACGATCCACGCAGCCGGCGGCGTCGCCGTCATCGCCCACCCCTACTGGGACATCTCCGAGCCCAGCGAGGTCGACGACCTGATCCGCTCGCTCGGTGCCGACGGGGTCGAGACCTTCTACCCCACCCACTCCGAAGAGCAGACCGCCCACCTGCTGGAGCTCTGCGAGGAGCTCGGCCTCGTCCCGACCGCCTCCTCCGACTACCACGGCCCCACCCACAAGACCTTCGCCGAGTTCGGCGCCTACGACACCTACGGCCTCGCCGACCCCCAGGTCCCGCCGCGGCCCTGAGCAGCGCGGTCAGGGCCGCCTGTAGCGGCCTGCAACGTACTCCTCCACCCAGGCGGTCGTGCTGCGCCAGCTTCCATCCGCGGCCTTCACGGCTTTGAGCCGGCCCCGCACGGCGGCGACCCGCAGGGCATTTGCGGACATCCCCTCTCGCGCCAGCGCCGGCAGCGGGACGAGTCGCTCCCGGCCGGCGACCGCGGGAACGACGAACTTGTAGAGGTTGTCGAGAATCGCCCGCGCCAGGAACTCGGCCAGCGGTCCGGAATCCCCGCCGTCAGCGCGGCGCAGCGCCTTCAGGTAACGAGACCGGTCGCCCTTGTAGATGATCGCCGGCGGGTAGCCGAGACGAACCAGCAGGAGATTGAGCAGCAACCGGCCGGCGCGGCCGTTGCCATCGAGAAAGGGGTGGATCTGCTCGAAGCGAGCGTGCAGCAGGGCCAGCTCCTCGGCGATCGTGGCCTCGTCCGCTCTCCGCAGGGCCTGGGCGTCAGCGATCCAGTCGCTGACCAGGACCGGCACCTCCGTCCACTCCGGCGGCCGCATCCCCTCCGGGAACGGTTCGATGTCGTGCTCGCGAAACGCGCCCGGGCGCTCCCGCGGCGTTGCCTGCGGATGAGGAGCGACCTCCCATACAGGGGTCATCGCGAGCGAGTGGACCTGGCGCGCCTCGGCCAGCGTCACGAGCTCCTCGCCCCCCCAATCGCCTGGACGAATGCCGTGCCCGTAAACCCAATTGGCGGCGTCGGCATATCCGCGGACCTCGAGGTATTCGCTCAGCTCCTTGTTGCCGACCGCGCGGCCCTCTTGCAGCAACTGCTCAACCTGTTTGAGCACGAGGGTGTTGCCCTCGATCGCGGTCGAGTGATGCGCCTCCTCGAGCCAGATGCCCCGCCAGATGCCCTCCGCCTCCTCGGGCGATGGGAGCCCACCGAGCTTCTCCCGAAGCTCCTCGCTCTGGACACGCAGCCGCTCGTAGACGGCGGCGCGAGACGGCCGCCCGCGCCTCGATCTTGATTTGTTCGGTTGCGCCATAGCACGATGATATCGAACAAACTATAATTTGTTCGCCTGAGGGCTAACTAATTGTTCCGAACAACTTTGCGCCTGAGGACGACGACTTTTTCGATCGTCTTCGGGATGCCGCCGTCGGGCTTGAAGGTGACACCGACGCGGATCTTGGCCTTGCCGTGCCGCTTCAGGTAGCGCATCAACCGCACCTTCGGCCTGATCGGCAGCCGCACCCGTTGCCGCCCGCGCTTCGCCACGCGCGCCAGCCGCCGCACACCCCTCCCGTGCAGGATCAGCCTGCCTGGCCCGTCCACGCGTACGAAGATCGCCGCCCGACCGCTGCGCCTGTTCAGCCTCAGGCCGTCGAAGCGGATCCGCGGCGGCTTCGGGGGAGGGGCGGGTGAGTAGATCGGCCCCGAAGCCGTTTCGTAGTCCGGCCCCGAAGCCGCCACAGACGCCCCGGGCGCGGCCAGCGCCAAAACGGCCGCAAGCAGCACGAATCTGATCCCCCTCCTCACGTCCAGTAGGCTAGGGAAACCCTCGTCCCTACGCCGCAGCCGCGGCGCCCGGGATCAGCTGGCGCGACTCGAGGTACTCGATCAGCTTCTGCGCCGACTCCTCGGCCGATTCGCTTTCGGTGTCGCAGACGACCTCGGGATTGTCGGGTGCCTCGTAGGGGTCCGAGACGCCGGTGAATTCCTTGATCTCGCCGGCGAAGGCTTTCGCGTAGAGCCCCTTGACGTCACGCTCGGCGCAGGTGTCGACCGAGGCCTTGACGTAGACCTCGACGAAGCGCTCGCCCATCGTCTCGCGCGCCTCGGCGCGGATCTCCGCGTAGGGGGAGATCGCGGCGGTGATCACCGGCACCCCGTTGCGGGAGAGCAGGTCGGCGACGAAGGCGATCCGCCGGATGTTGGTGTCGCGGTCCTCTTTGGAGAAGCCGAGGCCCTTGGAGAGGTTTTCGCGGACCACGTCGCCGTCGAGGATCTCCAGCTTCGAGCCGCGCTCGCGCAGGTGGCCCTCCAGCAGCCTCGAGATCGTCGTCTTCCCGGCCCCGGACAGCCCGGTGAACCAGAGGGTGAATCCCTTCTCGCCAGCCATGCTCGTTCAGTCCTCCTTGTAAGCGTCGATAAGGATCTCGGCGACCTCGTCGCGCGAGAACTCGTGCGGCGGCTTTTCGCCGTTGCCGAGCATCTCCCGGACCTTGGTCCCGGAGAGGAAAAGATGCGACTCCTGGCCGTGCGGGCAGGTCTTGCCGGAGGCGAGCCCCTCGCACTCGTTGCACCAGAAGGTGTGCTCGAACATCAGCGGCTCGATCCCGAGCTCGTCGATGTCGATCGTCTCGAAGATCTTCTGCGCGTCGTAGGTGCCGTAGTAGTCGCCGGCGCCGGCGTGGTCGCGGCCGACGATGAAGTGGGTGGCGCCGTAGTTGCGGCGGACGATCGCGTGCAGGACCGCCTCGCGGGGGCCGGCGTAGTGCATCTTCGCCGGCTTCACGCCCAGCACCACCCGGTCGTTGGGGTAGTAGTTCTCCATCAGCACCTCATAGCAGCGCATCCGCACGTCGGCGGGGATGTCGCCGGCCTTGGTCTTGCCGATCAGCGGCTGGATGAAGAGCCCGTCGCAGGTCTCCAGCGCCGCCTTGGTCAGGTACTCGTGGGCGCGGTGGATCGGGTTGCGGGTCTGGAAGGCGACGATCCGCTTCCAGCCGCGGCGCTCGAACTCCTGTTTCGTCTCGGCCGGGGTCTGGTAGCGGCGCATGAACGCCTCCTCGTGGTCGGGCAGCGCGTCGACCTCGATCGGGCCGGCGATCATGCGGTTGCCCTCCTCGTAGATCGCGGCGACCCCGGGGTGAGCCTCGTCGGTGGTCCCGTAGACCAGCTCGGCCTCGCGCTTGACGTCGCGCTCCCAGATCTCCTCGACCGTGATCCGCCCCAGCGGCTTGCCTTCGTCGCTGGAGAGTGAGACGACGTCGCCGACCTCGCAGTCGAGGTCGGTCGCCAGGGTGATCGGGATCGGCCAGTACTCGCCGGCGACGGTCCGCATGTTCGTGCAGACGCTCTCCCAGTCGGCGGAGCCCTGGAAGCCCCTCAGCGGCGCGAAGCCGCCGTTGCCGATCATCTCGAAGTCCGCAGTGTGGCGCTCGGAAAGGGTCAGGGACAGCTCAGCCATGGTCTCGCTCATTGAAAAGTCTCACCAATCGGGTCGGGGGAAGGGGAAATAGAGAGGGGCGCCGGAGCGCCGTCAGTTGATCCCGCACTCGGTCTTGGCGACGCCGGCCCAGCGGCCGTCGCGCGGCGAGCCACCGGGCCCGACCGGCTGCGTGCAGTGGGTGCAGCCGATCGACGGGTAGCCGCGGTCGTGGAGCGGGTTGTAGGGGAGTTGGTGCTCACGGATGTAGTTCCAGACGTCGCGCTCGGTCCAGTCCGCCAGCGGATTCAGCTTCCAGAGGTCGAACCGCTTGTCCCAGCCGAACTTCGGCGTGTGGGAACGGCTGCTGGAGTCCGCGCGCCGGATGCCGGCGGCCCAGCAGTCTACGGAAGCCAGCGCCCGGCGCATCGGCTCGACCTTGCGCAGGCCGCAGCAGGAGTCGGGGTCGCGCTTCCAGAGCTCGTCGCCGTGCTCGGCGGCCTGCTCGGCCAGGGTCAGGTTGTGGAAGCGGTCGAACTCAATCCCCAGCACCGCGGCCAGCCGGTCGCGGGTCTCGTAGGTCTCCTCGAAGAGGACGTCGGTGTCGAGGTAGAAGAAGCGCGCCTCGGGGTTGATCCGGCTCGCCATGTGCGCGGTCACCGAGCTCGTTTTCTGAAACGAGCAGGCGATGTAGTGCTCGGCCCCGAAGTTCTCGAACATCCACTCCAGCGCCGCCTGGGCGCTGCGGCCCTCGAGCTCGGCGGCCACGGCCTCGTGGTCGATGTCGGCGATCGTCGGCACGGAGCCGGAGAGTGTGGCAGGCGGCGGCTTCATCGTCAGCGGGCGCGCGCCTATATGGCGCACTCCCCCTCGCCGCGCTCGACCTTGTAGGGGCTGGAGCGGTTCCAGTCGATGAACTGCTGCATCGTCTCCAGGCTGAACTCCGCCGGCAGGGTCAGCTCCTTGACCGCGGCTTCGAAGGCCTCGGCCCCGGCCCGCTCGGCGAAGGCGTTGAACTCCTCGCCCCCGGCCCGCTCGGACTCGTAGAGCTTGATCCAGCGCTCGACCGCCTCGGGGACCCGCTTGGCCGGCAGCCGCGACTTCAGCCGCTTGCCGAAGATCACCTCGCCGCCCTCGAAGTTGCCGCCGATGTGGGGGATGTAGGCGGGCATCTGGCGCTCGCCGACTTTCAGCGAGGCGCCGTAGAAGCCGATGTTGGCGATGTGGTGCTGGCTGCAGCCGTTGGGGCAGCCGCTCATTTTGATGTGGATCCGCTTGGTCAAGGCGTCGGAGATCTCCATCTCCTCAACACGCTCCTTGATCGCGCGATTCAGTCCCATCGAGCTGGTGATGCCGAGTTTGCAACTGTCGGTGCCGGGGCAGCTGACGACGTCGGTGATCTCGCGGGCGCCGGCCTCGCCGAGCCCGAGCTCGGTCAGCCGCGCCCAGACGTCGTAGAGCGCCTCGTCGCGGACCCAGCGCAGGACGAAGTTCTGCTGCACGGTGCTGCGGGCGTGGCCGCCGGTGAAATCGCGCATGATCTGGCCGAGCCCGCGGAACTGTTCCGGGGTGAGGTCGCCGCGGGTGATCTTCACCTCGACTGTGGAGAAGCCCTGCTGGCGCTGGGCCTGGACGTTGCCTCCCAGGAAGCGCTCGAACTCGGTGTGGTCGCCGTTGGGCGAGGCGGCCTGCGGCGGCACCGGAGGCGCACTCCTCGCCTCGTCGACATCGAAGCGCAGGCGCTCGACGTCGAAGTCGCGCTCCCCCACCCAGTCGCCCTCGAGCTCCTCGTCGACCTGCTCGCGGAAGGCCTCGATCCCGATCTTGTCGACCAGGACCTTGATCCGGGCGCGGGCGCGGTTGACGCGCAGCCAGTCCTGGCGGTCGAAGATGCGGAGGATCGCCTCGGCGACCATCAGGTAGTCGCCGTTGTCGGCCTCGACGAAGTCGTAGACGGTGGGGGCGACGCGGGCCATGATCGAGGTGCCGCCGCCGACCCGGACCTCGAAGCCCTTGACCCCGTCCCTTTCGCGGGAGAGGAAGGCGATGTCGTGGATGCCGGTGATGGCGCGGTCCTCGTCGGAGCCGCTGAAGGCGGTCTTGATCTTGCGCGGCATCAGCTGCGTCGTCGGGTGGCGGACGAAGTAGCGGACGTAGGCGCCGGCGTAGGGCGTCGGGTCGAAGACCTCGTCGGCGGCGACGCCGGCCCAGGGATCGCCGGTGACGTTGCGCACGGTGTTGCCGCAGCCCTCGCGCGAGGAGAGGTCGACCTCGGCGATCTCCCGCAGCAGCTGCTCCATGTCGCGCAGCGGCACGTGGTGGATCTGGATGTTCTGGCGGGTGGTGACGTGGCCCTTGTTCAGGGGCGCGTACTTCTCCACCACGCTGGCGAAGGCGTCCATCTGCGCGGGGGTGACGCCGCCGAAGGGCAGCTTGACGCGGACCATCTGCACGTCGGGCTGGCGCTGGCCGTAGACGCCCTGTTTGAGCCGGAAGCCGATGAACTGGTCTTCCGGCAGCTGCTCGGCGAGGAACGCCTCGGCTTCGTTGTCGAAGTCGTCGAACTCCCGCTCGATGATCGGGATGATGTGGCCGGGGACGTTCTCGTAGGACTCGGGGTTCTCCAGGGTGCCGACCCGGCCCTTGCCCCGCTGCTCCTTGTTCTCGGCTGCGACGACCTCCACGCGAGGAAAATAGCAAAACCCGACAGGGATTCAGGTATTTAGCTCTGAGGCTGCTTCTTTCGTGCCTGGAGGATGGCCGCGGCCTCGCCCGACTCGGCGACGTAGCCGTCGCCGGGATCGAGCGGCAGGCCCTCCTGCGCCCAGCCGACGATCCCCTCGGTCAGCTTCGCCGCGTCGTAGCCGGCGGCGGTCAGGGCGGCCGTCGCCATCGTCGAGCGGTTGCCGCCGCGGCAGTAGAGGATGACCGGGCGCTCGCGGTCGATCTCGCCGGCGCGCTCGGCCAGCTCGGCCAGCGGCAGGTGGGTGGCTCCCGCGATCCGCCCCACCTCCCACTCGTGCTCGACGCGCACGTCGATGACCTGGGCGCCGTCCTCGATCAGCTTCCTGGCCTCCTCGCGCGAGACCTCCCTGCCTTCGCCCATCAGTCGATGTCCGTTCCCTCGATCAGGAACGCGACCCGCACGTGGGCGCGGTACTCGTCGAGGTTCTCGCCGCGGATCCCGGTCGAGACGATGTCGACGGCGCGGATGTTGCGCAGGGTTCCCTGCGCCTGGCTCAGCGCCTGTTTCGCCGCGTCGTCGGTGGACGTCTTGGAGCTGCCGACCAGCTCGATGATTTTCACGACAGCCATCTCGCTCCTCCTTCTGAGTCCTGCACGGTCTTCTTGGCGCTGACCCCTTCGACCAGCGCCGCCCGCTGCCATGGCCCTACCGCCGCGGGGGGCTCCCCCGGCGTCGCTCCGACCTCCGCCTCATACCGCGCGATCGCCGCGGCCACAGCCGCCGCCTCGTCTCCACTCGCGGTCTTCGGTCCCACCGATCAAGCCTAGTTCACGCGCCCCGCGCTCAGCCGTTGAGGCCGGGGACGGGGGTGCCGGTGACGACGGTCGCGCAGTTGAACGGTTCGGGGTCGAAGGCGTCGGTGAGGGCGCGGCCCGCGGGTTTGCCGGTCGGTTTCGTCAGCCCCTTCCCGTTTTTCTTCTTCATCGGCGGGGTGCCGGTCCCGCACTGGATCGAGACGTCGCGGACGCCGTCGCGGGCGTCGATCACGTCTTCGCCGCCGTTGCCGATGAAGACGTCTTCGCCCGGCTGGCCGAGCATGCTGTTGGCGCGGCTGTCGCCGATCAGGACGTCGTTGTCGAAGGAGCCCTCCATGTCCTCGTCGGTCGGGGAGAGGTGGACGTGGTGGCAGTTCTTGACCGTGGTGACCCAGGCGCTGTGCGCCGGGAAGGAGATGATCAGCAGGCCCGGGTGAGCCTGAGTCTCTGCGAAGGAGGCGTCGTCGCGACCGGGACCGCCGACCAGGGCGCCGCCGGCGCAGCCGCCGCCGGCGGCCAGCAGGTCTCCGTTGCCTTCGCCGTACAGATAGGTCGGGCCCGGCAGCCCGCCGATGAGCCCGTCGGCCCCGTCGCCCCCATATAGATGGTCGGAGCCGGGTCCGGACTCGATCAGGTCGTCCTCGGGGCCGCCGTGGATCGTGTCGTTGCCGAGGCCGCCCGCAAAGCGAACGCTGCCGACCGCCAGCAGCGAACCTTCGACCGTGAGGCCATCGTTGCCGGGGCCGAGATCGGCCATCAGCCAGCGCGCTGGGCCATTGGCGGGACAGGAAACGGTGTCGTGGTTGCCCGGAGCGTGGCTGCAGCCCTCGCTGATCGCCAGCCCGGCTTTCGCGGTGACGCTGAAGGTCTCGGTTTCTTCGTCATAGGCGACGACGAAGTGGTCGGGGCCGGCACCGCCGATCACCTGCAGGCCGGCGCCGCCGCCCGGCGTCGGGTCGAGCTGGACGTAGGCGCTTCCTTTCGGCGGCGCTTCGGAGCCGCAGGAGGTTGTCCGTCCTTTGGCGCCCTCGCAGACATCGCTGCCCTGACCCCCGTTCAGCGTGTCCCGGCCACCGCCCCCGATCAGGTGGTCGTCGCCCGAGCCGCCGTCGATCACATTCGCCTGCGGGCTGCCGATCAGGGTGTCGCGGAAGGCCGAGCCTTCGAGGCTCTCGAAGCCGAAGAGCTTGTCGTGGCCGTCGCCGAAGGCCTTGTGCGCTTTCAGCGAGGCCCAGACGCCTGCGCCCTTGCCGCCCGCGACCGAGGTCGCGAAGGAGGCGATGTCCCCCTTGCCGGCCCCGCCCGACATCCGGTCGTAGCCGTAGTCGCCGTGGACCAGGTCTTCGTTCCCCGGGCCGCCGTTGACGACGTCGATGCCGAGGTCGCCGGCGACCTCGTCATGGGGACCGGGACCGCCGAGAACCTTGTCGTCGCCGAGGTCGCCGTTGACCTGATCGCTGCCGGCGCCGCCGTCCACGAGGTCGTTGCCGCGACCGCCGTGGATCTGGTCGTTCCCCGGGCCGCCGCAGATCAGGTCGTTGCCGAGGTTGCCGTAGATGATGTCTTCGCCGCCGCCGCCCCAGATCACGTCGCGCCCGGGGGTCCCCTGGATCACGTCGTTGCCTTCGGTGCCGACGATCTTCGCCCTGCGCCCGTGGCAGCGCGGCGGTTCCTTTTCTTCTTCCTGGGCGCTGGTGGCCACGCCGGCGCCCACCGCGAGAACGGCAAGCGCCAGCAGCAGCGCGGCTATGACCCCCCGTAGGCGACGACTCACGAGACCCGGATCATCTCAAGCGCTGCGGATCAGCTTCTTGTTGACGAACTCGTCGGCGCCGTAGCGACCGAGCTCGCGGCCGAAGCCGGAGCGCTTGAAGCCGCCGAACGGAAGCTCCGGGCTGTCGGCCCCGACCAGGTTCACGTAGACCATCCCGGCTTCGATCCTGTCGGCGACCCGGTCGGCCTGCTCGGGGTCCGTCGTCATCACGTAGGAGCCCAGGCCGAACGGGGTCTGGTTGGCGAGCTCGACCGCCTCCTCCTCGGAGCCGACCCGGTAGACCTGGGCGACGGGGCCGAAGAACTCTTCCTGGGATGCCTCGTCGCCGGGCTCGATCCCGGTGAGGATCGTCGGCTCGAAGAAGTTGCCGTCGCGCTTGCCGCCGACGAGGACCTCGGCGCCGTTGTCGATCGCCCTCCTCACCTGGTCCTCGAGCCGGTCGGCCGCCGTCCGCGAGGAGAGGGGGCCGACCGCGGTGCCCTCGTCGGTCGGGTCGCCCGGCTTCGCCGCCGTGAGCTGCTCGCGGAACTTCTCCAGGAACTCGTCGTAGAGCTCGTCGACGACGATGAAGCGCTTGGCCGCGTTGCAGGACTGACCAGTGTTATCAAGGCGCGCTTCGGCTGCCGCCTCGGCGGCCCCGTCGAGGTCGTCGGTGCCGAGGAGGATGAAGGGATCGGAGCCGCCCAGCTCCAGCACGACCTTCTTCAGGTTGCGTCCGGCGGTCGCGGCGACGGCGGCGCCCGCACGCTCGGAGCCGGTGACCGAGACGCCGTGCACACGTGGGTCGGCGATCACCCACTCGATCTGCTCGTTGGTCGCGTAGATGTTCTCGTAGGCGCCCTCGGGGAAGCCGGCGTCGTCGAACATCTGCTGCATCGCCTCGGCCGATTCGGGGCACTGCGGCGCGTGCTTGAGCAGGATCGTGTTGCCGATCACCAGATTCGGCCCCGCGAAGCGGGCGACCTGGTAGTAGGGGAAGTTCCAGGGCATGATCCCGAGCAGGACGCCGAAGGGGCTGCGGCGGATCATCGCCGTGCCCTCGCCGCCGAGCAGCTCGATCGGCTCGTCGGCCATCAGGGCCGCGGCGTTGTCGGCGTAGAAGCCGTAGATTTCACCCGCGAAGTCGGCCTCCATCAGCGCCTGCTCGATCGGCTTGCCCATCTCGCGGACGATGATCTCGGCCAGCTGCTGGCGGCGCTCGGAGTGCAGCTCGCCGACTTTGCGCAGCAGCGCCGCGCGCTCCGCCACGGTGGAGGAGCCCGGCCAGGACCGAGAGGCCCGGTCGGCCCGGTCGATCGCGGCGCGGAGCTCCTCGTCGCCGATCTCCGGGTACTCCTTGATCGTCTCGCCGGTGGCTGGGTTGACTACCGCGTAAGTGCTCATTCAGGCCTCCTCTTGGATGCTCATTTCAAGGCTCGCTCAAGGCCGAGGGCCTCCTCGACCGGCACATACTCCATGCCGACCCCCTCGGCGACCGCCGGGTGGGTGACCTTCCCCGCCGCGACGTTGACACCCGGGCGCAGGCCGGGATCGCGCCGTACCGCCTCGGCGAGGCCGTGGTCGGCGATGGCGATCGCGTGGGGCAGCGTCGCGTTGGTGAGGGCGTGGGTCGAGGTGATCGGGACCGCGCCGGGCATGTTGGCGACGCAGTAGTGGGTGATCCCCTCGACCTCGAAGGTGGGGTCGTGGTGAGTGGTCGGCCGCGAGGTCTCGAAGCAGCCGCCCTGGTCGATCGCGACGTCGACCAGCACCGCGCCCGGCTTCATCAGCGCCAGCTGCTCGCGGCGGACGACGAAGGGGGCGCGGGCGCCGTGGACGAGGACGGCGCCGATCACCAGGTCGGCCCGCGGCAGCATCTCCTCGACCGCGAGCGTGGTCGAGTAGACGGTCGAGCAGCGGCCGCCGAAGGCGACCTCGAGCTCGCGCAGGCGGTCGATCGAGCGGTCGAAGACGAAGACGTCGGCCTGCATGCCGATCGCGATCGTGGCGGCGTTCATGCCGACCACGCCGCCGCCGATCACCATCACGTTGGCGGCGGCGACGCCGGGGACGCCGCCGAGCAGGATGCCGCGCCCGCCGAGCGGCTTCTCCAGCATGAAGGCGCCGGCCTGGGTGGCGATCTTGCCGGCGATCTCGCTCATCGGCGCCAGCAGCGGCAGCCGCCCGCGTGCGTCCTCGACCGTCTCGTAGGCGATGCAAGTGGCGCCGGAGCCGCAGAGGCCGCGGGTCTGCTCGGGGTCGGGCGCCAGGTGCAGGTAGGTGAAGAGGAGCTGGCCGGGGCGCAGCATCTCGATCTCCGGCGGCTGCAGCTCCTTGACGTGGAGGATCATCTCGGCCCGCTCGAAGACGGCGGCGGCGCCGGCGACGATCTCCGCCCCCTGCGCCTCGAACTCGGCGTCGGCGATGGCGCTGCCGGCGCCGGCGCCGGCCTCGATCAGCACCTCGTGGCCGTGCTCGGACATTTCGCGGACCCCGGCCGGGGTGATCGCCACCCGGTACTCGTCGGCCTTGATCTCCGCCGGCACCCCGATCCTCACGCGACCAGCTCCCTCGCTCGGATGGCAAGCCAGAACTCGATCCGGTCGTGGGCGCGCGAGAGGTCGCGGCCGGTCAGCTCCTCGACCTTGCGCATCCGGTAGCGCAGCGTGTGGCGGTGGCAGTAGACCTCGCGGGCGGCCTTCTCCCACTGCCCGTTCTGCTCGATGAAGGCCTCGAGCGAGCGCAGCAGCTCGCCGCCGTACTCCCGATCGCCCTGCTCGATCGGCCCCAGCACGCTGTCGCAGTAGAGGGCCAGCGCCTCGTCGTCCTGGATCGAGAGCAGCAGCGTGAAGGCGCCGAGGTCGCGCCAGGAGGCGACGTCGGGGGCGCTGCCGTTGCCGAAGGCGGTCGCCTCCAGGGCGCAGCGGGCCTCGTGGAAGGAGTGGCGCAGCCGCTCCGGCGGAGCCGGCCGGCTGGCCGCCGCGCGGACCCCGCCGCGCTCGGCCCCGAGCGCCTTGCGGGCGTCGGCGGCGACGTCGATCGGGTCGCGGTCGGCGGCGTCGACGACCGCGCAGAGCAGCTCGCGGGCGCCGGTGGAGTGGGGCGCGACGACGGCCGGGCAGGCGTCGGCTGCGAGAGCGCGTTCGAGCGCGACGACGGCCGCGGCGGGGTGGGCGAGGGAGAAGACGAGGACCGCCGCTTCCTCGCCGATGCCGAACGGCTCCAGCCGCCGCCGCAACTCGGTCGCCTCCATGCGGCCGCCGAGGGCCCCGGCGAGGACGTCGCCGGCGAGGCGCCGCTCGGTCTCGCGGGCGACCCGGCGGCGCATCAGCTCCAGCGCCACAACCGCCACCGCCTGCTGCAGGATCAGCCGCTCGAAGTCGCCGAGCCCGCCGGAGTCGCGGACGATCACCACCCAGGCCTGCGGCGGCCCGCCGCCGGGCGAGATCACCGGGTGGGCGAGGGCGCGGCCGGCGACCGAGGGATGGGACGGGACGAAGGGGTGGCCGTCGCCGACGTGGCCGAGCGCCTCTTTGCGGATCGCGCCGATCGCGTCGGCGGAGAGCTGGCGGCGGAAGCCGCGCCCGGCCAGCCGCTCGCCGCGGCCGTCGAGCACCGCGACGGTGCCGCCGACGGCGGAGGCGATCGTCGCCGCGATCTCCTCCAGGCCGCGCTCCTCCAGGACCAGCCGCTCGAGCCGGCGCTGCACGGCGATGCCGCGCTGCAGCACCTCGTACTGCTCGTTGACGAGTTTGGCGAAGGCCTTCTCGGTGATCGCGATGAAGGGCGTCGAGTAGGGGACCTCGAACAGCGGGAAGTCCCGCTTCTCGGCCTCGTCGACCAGCGCCTTGGGCAGTTTGCGGTGGCTGAAGCCGGTGCCGAAGCCGAGCCCGGCGAGGTTGCTGTCGGCGAGCAGGCGGACGAAGGAGCGCTGCTTGGCGGCGCTGTCGAGCGGGATCCCGGTGGTCAGCATCAGCTCGCCGCCGGAGAGCCAGGGAGTCGGGTCCTCGAGCTCGGAGATGTGGACCCAGCGCACCGGCGCGGCAACCGCCTCGGCGCCGGCCGCGAGGTCGAGTCCGAGCTCGTCGAGCAGGCTCTGGACGGTGAGCACCGTGGTCCCTTAACTTCGGCGCAGGCGATCGGCTCGCGCAGGTGGGGCGGCCGCCCCACCGACCACCTGGTCCCAGGCCTCGGCGAGGACGCCGTGGAGCACGTCGTGGATCTCCTCGAACTGCTCGCTGTCGGCGATCAGCGGCGGCGCCAGCTGCACCACTGGGTCGCCGCGGTCGTCGGCACGGCAGATCAGCCCCCGCTTGTAGAGCTCGGCCGAGAGGAAGCCGCGCAGGAGCCGCTCGGACTCCTCGTCGTTGAAGCTCTCCTTCGTCTCCTTGTCTTTGACCAACTCGATCCCGTAGAAGTAGCCGGCGCCGCGCACGTCGCCGACGATCGGCAGGTCGCGCAGGCTCTCCAGCATCGCCCGGAACTCGCCCTCCTTTGCGAGCACGTGCCCGCAGAGGTCCTCGCGCTCGTAGACGTCGAGGTTGGCCATCGCGATCGCGGCGGCGATCGGGTGGCCGGCGAAGGTGAAGCCGTGGGCGAAGGAGGCGTCGCCCTCCATGAACGGCTCGGCGACCTTGTCGGAGGCGATCACCGCGCCCATCGGCGCGTAGGCCGAGGTCAGCGCCTTGGCGACGGTGATGATGTCCGGGACGTAGTCGAAGCGCTCGCAGCCGAAGTAGTGGCCGAGGCGGCCCCAGGCGCAGATCACCTCGTCGGAGATCATCAGCACGTCGTAGCGATCGCAGATCTCCCGCACCCGTTGGAAGTAGCCGTCGGGCGGGACGAAGCAGCCGCCGGCGTTCTGGACCGGCTCGAGGATCACCGCGGCGACCGTCTCCGGCCCCTCGAAGACGATCCGCTCCTCGATCGCGTCCGCCGCCCAGAGCGGGTCGCGCTCCTCGGGCCAGCGGTAGATGTTCGTGTTCGGCACGTGGCAGCCGCCGGGGGTCAGCGGTTCGAACTGGCTGCGCAGCTCGGTGATGCCGGTGGCCGAGAGGGCTCCGAGGGAGGTGCCGTGGTAGGCGACCTCGCGGGCGATCGTCTTGTACTTCTGGCCTTTGCCGTGCATGCGGTGGTAGTTGCGGGAGAGCTTCAGCGCCGACTCGACCGCCTCCGAGCCGCCGGAGGTGAAGAAGACGCGGTTGAGGTCGCCGGGGGCGAGCCCGGCGATCCGCGCGGCCAGCTCGATCGCCCGCGGGTGGGCGTAGCTCCACAGCGTGTAGAAGTCGAGCTCTTCGATCTGGCGCGCCGCCGCCTCGCCGTACTCGGTGCGGCCGTGGCCGGCGTTGACGCAGAAGAGGCCGGAGAGGCCGTCGAGATAGCGGTTGCCGTGCTCGTCGTAGACGTAGCAGCCCTCGGCGCGGACGATGATCGGGATCTCGTGGCCTGGGCCGTAGGCGCCCATGCGCGAGAAGTGCATCCAGAGGTGCCGCTGCGCGAGCTGCTGAAGACTGGCGGTGCTTACCGGGGCCTGTGACGTGGCCATTCAGCTCTCCTCTCGTACTACGACGATATGGACAAAGGTAGTCCTACGATGGCACATACGCAAGTGGTCATTGGGTCAAGCAGGAACGAGGAGCTTGTACGAAAGGTACAAACCCCTCCTGTGCGTTTAGGACATTCGCCACTTGCGTCTTCCTCCGCCGGGGCTTACGGTCGCTGAGTGGCCGGCGCATAGATGGCTGTACCTTCAAGGAGGACCGGATGGACACCAGCGTCCCCAGCGTCGAGTTGAAGAGCGTCACCAAGCGCTTCGGCGACTTCGTCGCCGTCGATGACCTCAGCCTGGAGTTGGCGCCCGGCGAGTTCTTCACCCTGCTCGGGCCGAGCGGCTGCGGCAAGACGACGACGCTGCGGATGATCGCCGGCTTCGAGCAGCCCAGCGACGGCACGGTCAGGATCGACGGCGCCGACGTCGAGTCGCTGCCCCCCCACCGCCGGCCTACGAACACGGTCTTCCAGAGCTACGCGCTCTTCCCCCACCTCAGCGTCGAGGCCAACGTCGCCTTCGGCCTCAGGCGCAAGCGGGTCGGCAAGGACGAGATCGCCGAGAGGGTCCACGCCGAGCTGGAGCGAGTCGGCCTCGCCGCCGAGGCGAACCGCCGCCCCTCGCAACTCTCCGGCGGCATGCAGCAGCGGGTGGCGCTGGCGCGGGCGCTGGTCAACCTGCCGAAGGTACTGCTGCTCGACGAGCCGCTCGGCGCCCTCGACCTGAAGCTGCGCAAGGGCCTGCAGGTGGAGCTGAAGCGAATCCAGCGCGAGGTCGGGATCACCTTCGTCTACGTCACCCACGACCAGGAGGAGGCGCTGACGATGAGCGACCGGATCGCGGTGATGAACCGCGGCCGGGTCGAGCAGGTCGGCGTCCCCGAGGACGTCTACGAGCGGCCGGCGACGACCTTCGTCGCCGGCTTCATCGGCGTCTCCAACCTGATGCCGGCCACTGTCTCCGGACCGGGAGAGGTGCGGCTCGACAGCGGGCCGACGCTGCGCGGGTCGACCGACGGCCTGGCCAGCGGCGAACGCTGCCATGCGGTGGTGCGGCCGGAGAAGCTGCGGGTCGAGGCGGTCGGGCCCGGCCCGAGCCCGGGGACGGACGGGAAGCCGCGGGTCGAGGGCGTGGTCGAGAGCTCGATCTACCTGGGCACCGCCACCCAGATCGTCATCGACCTCGGTGCAGAGGTGCGGGTGACCATCCTCGTCCCCAACGCAGACGAGTCCGAGCGGCAGCGGCTACCCGGCGGAGGCGCTCGGGTGGCGCTGAGCTGGGAGCCCGACCACATGCACCTCGTCCGCGAGTCGCCCGGCGAGGCTGGAAACGGCTCAGCGGAGCCGGCAGAGCTTGAAACAACCAAGAGAGGGTGAGTGAGATGAGGAGCGCTGAAAAGAGATACGGACTGAGGAGCGGGATCGCCGTGGCGGTCGCCGCGCTGGCCGTGACGCTGGGGTTGGCGGCCTGCGGCAGCGGCGGTGGCGGCGAAGGCGGGACGGTGACGCTGGAAGGCAAGCCGTCCGGCAAGCTGACGATCTCGAACTGGCCGCTCTACATCGACCCCGGCAAGAACGGAACGGTCGCCAACTTCGAAGAAGCGACCGGCATCGGCGTCAAGTACATCGAAGACGTCAACGACAACGCCGAATTCTTCGGCAAGGTGCAGCCCCTGCTCGAACAGGGTGAATCCGGCGGCCGCAGCATCTTCGTCGTCACCGACTGGATGGCGAACAAGATGCACGAACTCGGCTACCTGCAGACGATCGACAAGTCCGGCATCCCAAACATCGAAGCCAACCTGGTGCAGTCCCTGCGCCACCCCGGCTTCGACCCCAACCGCGATTTCAGCGTGCCCTGGCAGAGCGGCATGGGCGGCGTGATCGTGCGCACCGACCTGGCGCCCGAAGTGCACTCGGTCTGCGACCTCTTCGATTCCAAGTACAAGGGCAAGGTCGACTTCCTCAGCGAATTGCGGGAAACCGTGCCGCTGGTCATGACCTGCGCCGGGATCAACCCCGAAGAAGCGACCGAAGAAGACTGGCTGAAGACGATCGAAAAAATCAAGGGCGCGGTTCAATCCGGCCAGATCCGCCGCTTCACCGGCAACGACTACGCGCGTGACCTGACCAGCGGTGACGCGGTCGCGGTGATCGGCTGGTCCGGAGACGCAGTGCAGCTGCAGGCCGACAACCCCAACATCGAATGGCGGATGCCGACCGAGGGCTGCAGTCTCTGGTCGGACAACATGGTGATCCCGATCGGGGCCCCGAATCCGACCGCGGCCGAGGCCTGGATGAACTACGTCTACGTGCCGAAGAACCAGGCGAAGATCACCTCCTACGTCAACTACGTCACCCCGGTCGAAGGCGTGAAGCCGATCCTCGCCAAGACCGAACCGGAACTGACCGAAAGCGAACTGATCTTCCCCAGCGAGAAGTTCACGAAGAACTGCTTCAGTCAGGCACAGCTCGCCGGCGAAGAGGAACAGACCGTGACGCGGGCCTGGAACGCGGTTCTGAACGGCTGAGATGACGCAGCGGCGCCGGATCGTCCCCTACTTCCTGCTCGCACCGGGGGCGATCTGGCTGCTGCTCTTCTTCGTCCTGCCCCTCTTCTACATGGGGTACCTGTCGCTGGAGTCGGGCGTGGTCGGCAGCCTCAGCTTCAACTGGAACTGGGGCAACTACTCCGACGCGATCTCGCTCTACGACACCCAGTTCGTGCGCTCTTTCTTCTATGCGGGGGCCGCGACGATGATCTGCCTGCTGGTCTCCTACCCACTGGCGTACGCGATCGCCTTCCGCGCCGGCAAGTGGCGCAACGCGATGCTGTTCGCCGTGGTGGCGCCGTTCTTCACCACCTACCTGATCCGCACCCTGGCCTGGCAGACGATCCTCTCCGACCAGAGCCCGGTGGTCGAAGCCTTCCAGTTCCTCGGCCTGGTGCCCGAAAACGGCCGTGTGCTCGCGACCGGCGGCGCCGTGATCGCCGGCATCACCTACAACTTCCTGCCCTTCATGGTGCTGCCGATCTACGCCAGCCTCGAGCAGATCGACGAGCGCCTGATCGAGGCGGCCAAGGACCTCTACGCGTCCCCTCGATCTGCCTTCGCCCGCGTGACTCTGCCGCTCTCGACGCCGGGCATCGTGGCCGGGACCCTGCTCACCTTCATCCCCGCCTCGGGCGACTACATCAACGCCCAGTTCCTCGGCAGCGCCGGCAACCAGATGATCGGCAACGTGATCCAGTCCCTCTACAAGAGTCAGCTCGACTACCCGGCCGCGGCGGCGCTCTCGTTCGTGTTGATGGCGCTGATCATGGCCATCGTGCTGATCTACATCCGCTTCGCCGGCTCGGAGTCGCTGATGGGGGAGGAGCTGGGATGAGCGGCGGCGGCAGGCCGGCTCGAGCCTGGCGCTGGCTGCGCGAGCACGCGGTGAACGTCTTCGCCGGGCTGGTGATCGTCTACATGCTGATCCCGATCGCGGTCATCCTCGTCTTTTCCTTCAACGACCCGGCCGGCAAGTACAACTTCACCTGGGTCGGCTTCACCCTCTCGCACTGGGGCAATGCCTTCGGCATCCCGGAACTCAACTCGGCCCTGCTCACGAGCCTCAAACTGGCGCTGCTCGCGACCCTGATCTCGACCGCGATCGGCACCATCATGGCCCTCGCCCTGGTCCGCCACGAGTTCCATGGCAGACGCCTCGCGAACCTTCTGATCGTGGTCCCGATGGCCACCCCGGAGATCGTCATGGGCGCCTCGCTGCTCTCCTTCTTCCTGATCCTGGGGGCACCGGGCCTCGGCTTCCAGACGCTCCTGGTCGCCCACGTCATGTTCTGCATCAGCTTCGTCGTGGTCGTCGTCCGCTCGCGGCTGATCGGCTTCGACCGCAACATCGAGGAGGCCGCGCGGGACCTCTACGCGAGCTCCTTCGACACCTTCAGGCTGGTGACTCTGCCCCTGATCATGCCGGGGATCCTCGGCGGGGCGCTGCTTGCCTTCGCGCTCTCTATCGACGACTTCGTGATCTCCAACTTCAACTCGGGCACGACCGTGACCTTCCCGCTCTACATCTACGGGGCCGCCCAGCGCGGGATCCCGGTGGAGGTCAACGTGATCGCGATGATGCTCTTCGGGACGACGGTGCTGGCGATGGGCTTCACCGTCTGGCAGCAGCGACGGGCAGAGCGGATGGCCGCGATCCGGCCCGAGCAGGAGTCGACGCCGGCGACGCGTCCCGCCGCAGCGGCGGCCTGATGGCCGCCGAGCGGCCGGAGGCTTCGCGGCTGGCCAACTACGTCGGGGGGGAGTGGCGGCAGGCCGGGAGCGTGGAGGCGCTCGCGGACGTGGACCCGGCGACCGGCGAGACGGTGGCGATGGTGCCGCTCTCGGGGGCGGCGGAGGTCGATGCGGCGGTCGCGGCGGCGCGAGCGGCTCAGCCGGGCTGGCGCGAGGAGCCGCCGCAACGGCGCGCCCGGGCGGTGCTGGCGCTGCGCGAGGAGCTGCTGCGGCGCCGGCCGGAGCTGACCGCGCTGGTCTGCGCCGACATGGGCAAGACGCTGCCGGACGCCGACGGCGAGGTCGGCAGGGGCCTGGAGTCGGTCGAGTCGGCCGCCGCGATTCCTCACCTGCTCAAGGGCGAGACCCTGGAGGGGGTGGCGGCCGGCGTCGACGTCGAATCGGTGCGCCAGCCGGTCGGGGTCGTCGCCGCGATCACGCCGTTCAACTTCCCGGCGATGATCCCGCTCTGGTTCCTCCCCCACGCGATCGCCTGCGGCAACAGCTTCGTGCTGAAGCCCTCGGAGGCGGACCCGCGGCCGGCGGCGCTGATCATGGAGGCGGTCGACGCGGTCGCGGAGATCCCGCCCGGGGTCGTCAACCTCCTCCACGGGGCGCACGAGGCGGTCGACGGCCTGCTCGACCACCCGGGAATCGACGCGATCTCCTTCGTCGGCCAGGCAAAGACGGCGCGGATGGTCGCCGAGCGCGGCGTCGCCGGCGGCAAGCGCGTGCAGGCGCTGGGCGGCGCCAAGAACTCGCTGGTGGTGATGCCCGACGCCGACCTCGAGCAGGCGGTGCCGGCGATCATGGGCTCGGCCTTCGGCGCCGCCGGGCAGCGCTGCCTGGCCGGCTCGGTCGCGGTCGTTGTCGGCGACGGGGCACGACGGGCCGAGGTGCGGCGGGCGCTGAGCGCCGCCGCGGCGGCGCTGCGGGTCGGGCCCGGCGCCGACGCCGCCACCGACGTCTGCCCGCTGGTCTCGGCGGCGGCGCGCGAGCGGGTGGCGGCGGCGATCGGCCGGGCCGAGGCCGAGGGCGCCGAGCTGCTGCTCGACGGCCGCGGCGAGGCCGGTCCGGCCGGCACGCTGCTCGGCCCGACGATCGCCGCCGCCGCCGACCCCGAGTCCGAGCTCGCCCGCGAGGAGTTGTTCGGCCCGCTGCTGGCCCTGGTCGAGGTGGACGATCTGGACCAGGCGCTCGGGTTCGTCAACGGCTCCCGCTACGGCAACGCCGGCGCCATCTTCACCCGCTCCGGCGAGGCCGCGCGGCGCTACCGCTACGGCGCCGAGGCCGGGATGCTCGGCGTCAACGTCGGCGTCCCCGCCCCCGTCGCCTGGTTCCCCTTCTCCGGCTGGAAGGACTCGATCGACGGCGACCTGCACGCCAACGGGACCGACGCCGTCGACTTCTATACCCGGAAGAAGGTCGTTACTACCCGCTGGTAGGAGGGACGGGTGCCCCTCTCCCGGAGACCGTCGCGCAGCTGGGTTGCCTGCCAGGGTTCCGGCGCGGTTCCTTGAGCCTCCGGGAGAGGGGCACCCGTCCCTCCTCGCAGGCCGAAGCGACTACCTGCCGATGTGGAAGCCGATCAGCTCCGGGATCCTGGCTATAGCTGAGGGGACTCGGCCCGGGCGGCGGCCCGCCAGCTCGGCCTCCTCTTTGGCCATGATCCCGAGCCGGATCGCCTCGCCGCCGATCCAGTGGAAGGGCTCGGGGGGGACTCGGGGCGGAGAGGGGTCGACGAAGGGGAGGCGGGAGGGGGCGTCGCGGCGGTCGAGGGCGAGCGAGGCGAGGGTGCGGCCGACCATGTTGGAGGGGCCGACGCCGTTGCCGGTGTAGCCGGCGGCGGCGAAGGCGCGGCCGCCGGGCAGCGGCACGACCATCGGCAGGTGGGTCGGCGAGGCGTCGATCGGGCCGCCCCAGGCGTGCTCGATGCGGCGCCCGGCGAGGCCGGGGAAGACGGCCCGGAGGTGCTCGGCGGTGGCCGCGACGACCGCGGGGTCGAGCTCGGAGCGGCCGCCGAGCCGGGCACCCATCGCGATCCTCCCCCCTCCCCAGCCGAAGAGGATGCGGCCGTCCGGGGTGGTGCGGAAGTAGTCGATCAGGGCGCGGCTGTCGGTGATGCACTCGCCGCCTGTCCAGCCGATTTCCTCCAGCAGGTCGGGCACCGGCTCGGTGAGGACGATGTGGGAGGAGGCGATCGTGATGCGGTGGCGCAGAGGGCTACGCCAGGACTTGGCGGCGCCGCCGATCGCCAGCACCGCCGTGCGGGCCCGCACGGTTCCCCCGGGCGTGCGCGCCTCGACCCCGTCCGCGGCGTCGCGCAGGGCCCGCACCGGGGACGACTCGAACAGCTCGACGCCGCGCGCCGCCAGCCGCTCGCGCAGGCCCAGCGCCAGCCGCGCCGGCTGCACCGTGGCCGCGACCGGGTAGTGGGCGCCGCCGCGGAAGGCGGGCGAGGCGCAGCGGGCGGCGACCTCGGCCGAGGAGAGCGGCTGGACGGCCTCGGGCACGCCGAGCTCGCGGCAGGCGGCGAGCGCCTCGGACCAGACCTCGTCGTGGGCGGCCGCGGTCGAGACCTGGAGGTAGCCGCCCGGGCGGAACCAGGCGTCGAGCGCCTCGCGCTCGCAGAGCTCGCCGATCTCGTGGACGGCGCGCTCGGCGGCGCGGGCGACGGCCAGCGCGCCCTCGTCCCCCCAGCGCCGCCGCATGCTCGGCAGCGAGAACCACATCACGTTGCAGAACCCCCCGTTGCGCCCGCTCGGCCCCCGCCCGCACCCGTCCGCCTCCAGCAGGACGACCCGCGCCTCCGGCTCCAGCTCCTTTACATGCCAAGCCGCCCAGAGCCCGGTGAACCCGCCCCCGACCACCACCACGTCCGCCTCCAGCTCCCCATCCAGCGGCGGCGCCGGCGCAACCGCCCCCGCCTCCTCCAACCAGTACCCATGAGCGGTGTGCTTCATCCGCTTCCCCCTAGGGATGCCTCGATGTCCTTGACCAGTAGCTGGAGGTTCATCGGATCGGTTGGCGACGGTTCGAAGCCGTGGTGCACGTAGAAGTCTCGGGCCGATTCGTCGAGCGCGTGCACGAGCATGACGCGAATCCCAAGCTCTGCAGCTGCCGCGAGGGTTCGGGCCATCGCGTCGCGCAGCAGGAATGCTCCGAGGCCGTGACCCTGGACGCTCCGATCGACGGCCAACCGAGCCAGTAGGACCGCCGGGATTGGATGGCGTGGCATCCCGCGGCGCGCCCGGGGAGTTGCCTCGCCTCGGCTCGCGGAGGCCGCGCAGAGGGCGTGGTAGCCGACCACTCGACCCCGTTCGGCGTCTTCGATGACGTAGGTCCGGGCTGAACCGGAAGCGGAAGCCGCGCGGGCGTGCTTGTGCAACCAGCCGCTCAACGAATCCACCCCGCAATCGAAGCCACTCAGCGGGTGATCCGGCCCCAGTGGCTCGGGGTCGCTGAAGCGCGTCACGCCTCGCCCTACTCAGGGCGAGGACGAGCGAACAGTCTTGCCAACTCCGGACGAGCCTCGGCGGGGCGATCGAGCGCCGCGGTGAACGCTCGCCAGTCAGCGTCGCCCAGGGCAAAGTGCGTGCGATCGGCCAGCAGTCGCTCCGCACGCTCACGGCCGCTCTCGACAAGGAATTCGGTCAAGGACTCCTCATGCAAAGACCCGGCTCGCTCGAACAATTCCTTGTCTTCAGCGGCAATACGCAGATGGACCCGCGCCGTCTTGGTCGTAGTCATGTGGCAAGTGTACACACGTTGCCGACCACTTCCCTTCCCTCCTCGCCCTCTTAGACTCGTGCCATGCCAACCTTCGACCTGATCGCCGACCTGCCGCTGGAGATCGAGTCCTGCGGGTTCGAGGGCCATGAAATCGTCATCGGCGACTTCGAACGGCTGACCACGATCGTCAAGCTGCGCGGCGGCGGCCACGAGGGGATCGGCGAGGACGTCACCTACGACGCCGTCGACCACCTCGCCCAGCAGGGCCACGGCCCGCCCGCGGGACTCGCCTACTCCGGCACCTTCGCCGGCTTCTCGGCGGCGCTCGACGCGATCGACCTCTTCCCGGCGGGGCCGCCGGTGCGCGAGGACGTCTCCCGCCCCTACCGCCGCTGGGCCTTCGAGTCGGCGGCGCTCGACCTGGCGCTGCGCCAGGCCGCCACCAACCTCGCCGCCGCCCTCGGCCGCGAGCCGCGCCCGGTCAACTTCGTCAACTCGATGCGGCTGGCCCGCTCCGCCGGGGAGCGCTCCACGATCGAGCCGCTGGCGGCCCGCCTCGCCGTCTACCCCTCCCTGCGCTTCAAGCTCGACCCGGTCAACGACTGGGACGACGAGCTGATCGCCGCCCTGGCCGCGACCGGCGCCGTCGACTCGCTCGACCTCAAGGGCTTCTACAAAGGCACCGTGGTCGACGTCGAGACCGACCCCGAGCTCTACGCGAAGCTGATCGAGGCCTTCCCCGACGCCTGGCTCGAGGACCCCGACGTCACCGCAGAGACCAGGCCGCTGCTCGACCCTGTCTCCGAGCGGGTCACCTGGGACGCGCCGATCCACTCGATCGCCGACATCGAGGCGATGCCGTGGTCACCTCCGCGGACGGTCAACGTCAAGCCCTCGCGCTTCGGGCCGGTCCGCGACCTCTTCGGCGCCTACGACTACTGCGAGGAGCGCGGCATCGGCGCCTACGGCGGCGGCCAGACCGAGCTCGGCCAGGGCCGCGGCCAGATCCAGTACCTCGCCTCGATCTTCCATCCCGACACCCCCAACGACGTCGCCCCCGGCGGCTACAACGACCCTGAGCGGGCAACCAGGCCGGGGCTGCCCTCCAGCCCGCTGGCGCCGGCGATCGAGCCGACCGGCTTCCGCTGGATCATCTGACCCCCGACGAGAAGGAGACCAAATGGCAGACCAGACCTTCGCCGACGCGCTCAACGAGCAGGTCGGCCACGAGTTCGGCGCCCAGCAGCAATACATCGCGATCGCCGCCTACTACGACACGGCGACGTTGCCCCAGCTCGCCTCCTTCTTCTACCGGCAGGCGCTGGAGGAGCGCAATCACGCGATGATGATCGTCAAGTACCTGATGGATGCCGGCCACCCGCTGGAGATCCCCGGGGTCGAGGCGCCGCAAAACTCCTTCCCGGACACGGTCGCCCCGGTGCAGCTGGCGCTCGACCAGGAGAAGCGGGTCAGCGAGCAGATCGCCAACCTGGCGCGGCTGGCGCGCGAGGCCGGCGACTACCAGGGCGAGCAGTTCACGCAGTGGTTCATCAAGGAGCAGGTCGAGGAGGTCTCGAGCATGTCGGCGCTGCTGACGATCGTCGAGCGGGCCCGGCAGAACCCGCTGCTGGCCGAGGACTACCTGGCCCGCGAGCAGGTCGGCGACGCCGGCGCCGACCCGACCGCGCCGTCGGCGGCCGGCGGGGCGATGTAGCTAACCGAGCCAGCCGGCTCGCTTGCGCATCGTCTTGATGCGGCGGAACTCGGCGATGTCTTCGCGCAGGGCGGCGGGGGCGGGGGCGGGGAGGAAGCGGGCCGGGAGCGGGGACTCCTGGGCGGTTCCGTTGGAGTTGCTCACCCTGTAGGCGCGGGCGCCGCGGCGGGCGGTGACGGCGGCGGGGGAGCCCTCCCCCTCCCAGAGCAGGCCGGCGTAGTCGTCGAGGCCGTAGCCGCCGGGCATCCCGTCGCCGACGGCGGCCAGGTAGGCGGCGCGGCGCTCCGGTTCGTTGTTGTAGTGGACGCAGAGGCTGCCGGAGAGCAGGCCGAGGCCGGCGGCGGCGAGCGGCTTGCCGGAGGACTTGGTGATGCCGGCCTCGAACCAGCACATCGCGCCGGCGCTCTGGCCGGCGAGGACGATCCCCTGCCGCCAGGCGAGGCTGAGGATCGAGGCGATGTCGTGCGCCTCCCAGACCGCGAGCAGGTTGACCAGGCTGCCGCCGCCGACGTAGATCAGGTCCTGGGCGAGCAGGTGGTCGCGCAGGGCCATCGGCCGCCGACCGAGCCGGAAGAGGGAGACGTCGGAGGGCTCGCATGAGCGCTCGCCGAAGGCGGCGTAGAAGCGGCCGATCTGCTCGGAGGTGTCGCCGCTGGCGGTCGGCAGCAGGCAGATCCGCGGCCGCTCGCCGCCGCGCTCGGAGGCCAGCCGCAGCAGCAGCTCACAGACGGCGCGGTCGGCCGGGCGCGAGGTGAAGTCGTGGCCGCCGAGGGCGAGGATGCGGCGGACCTCCATCAGGTGGCCGGCGCGGTGGAGAGCGCCTCCGGCGTCGGTGCGCTCGGGGCGGCGCCGCGGTCGCCGAGGAAGGTGGT
Organism: uncultured Actinomycetes bacterium; assembly: GCA_963714045.1. Taxonomy (GTDB): domain Bacteria; phylum Actinomycetota; class Thermoleophilia; order Solirubrobacterales; family 70-9; genus VAYN01. Next base: position 205,409 of record OY970225.1, read on the forward strand.
GGCGATCCGCATCTCGACCACCCGCTGCCCGGCGACGTCGAGCCGGTAGCCGCGCGCCTCCGGGCGCGAGGAGACCACCCGGCTCAGCTCGGTGCCGGTGAAGTGCAGGGCGGCGCCGTCCTCGGCCGCGTAGCCGGAGGGCATCCCCTCGCGCAGGAAGTGGTGGTAGGACTCGCGCCGCTTCGAGCCGCGCTCGTAGTGGACGCAGTTGCTGAACGGCAGGAGGCCCAGGCCCTCGAGCCGTTTCGGCGCCCCGTGGAAGCCGGTCACGGCCTCGGCGAACCAGCAGAGCGACCCCGCCGAGAGGCCGCAGAGGATGACCCCCGCCTCCCAGGCCTCGCGCAGGATCGCGTCGATCCCGTGCGCCCGCCAGACGCCGAGCAGGCTGACGACGCTGCCGCCGCCGACGTAGATCAGGTCCTGGGAGAGGAGGTGGCGGCGCAGGTCCTCCGGCCCCTGCTCGCGGCGGAAGAGGGAGATGTGGCTGGCCTCGCAGCGGTGGGAGGAGAAGGCGCGGTAGAAGCGGACGATGTAGTGGTCGGCGTCGCCGCTGGCGGAGGGGAGGAAGCAGACCCGCGGGCGCTCGGACCCGGTGAGGCCGAGCACGTAGTCGTCGAGCAGCGGGTTCCCGGACTCCATCGAGAAGCCGCCGCCGCCGAAGGCCACGATCTGGCGGGGTGCGGTCTCCATGGGTAAATGGTCGACTGGAATCGAGCCGGTGCGGTTGTACAGCGGTCCGAAGTTCCGGCGGCGGCGCTCGCCCGCGTGTACAGGCGTGCGGGGCGGGTCAGGGCGCGCGGACCGCGCTCAGATTGGCGTGTAGACCTGGCGCAGCTTGTTGCGGGCGCGGTGCAGGCGCACTTTGACCGTCCCCTCGGGGATGCCGAGCCGCTGCGCGATCGCCGACTGGGTCAGGTCCTCGGTGTAGCGCAGCTCGAGCAGCTGGCGGTCGCGGTCGCTGAGGCGCTGCAGCGCCGCGTGGAGGTCGGCCCGTTCGACCGTCGCCACGACCTGCGCGTCCTCGGCCCCCTCGTAGGTCTCCAGCTCCGAGGTCGGGTCGGGGCGGATGCGGGCGCGCAGGCGGAAGGCCTCGTTGCGGACGATCGTCGCCAGCCACTGGTTGCGGCGGTCGGCCTCGCGCAGGGTGGAGCGGCGGCGCCAGGCGCGGAGCAGGGCTTCCTGGGCAATGTCCTCGGCCTCGCTGGGGTTGCTCGCGTAGCGGTAGGCGTGGCGGAGGCAGACCCTGCGCGCCTCACTCCATTCCCATCCATCCCCAGCATCCCGATGCCCGCTTGACGTGCCGATCGAACGAACCTACATAACCCGTTACTGATCCGGTGAAGTTAAACGCTGAAACTTTTTCGAGCCAGAATTCGGTCTGTTCGTCGTGGAGGTCAGAACCGCAGGGGGGCAGCGACCGCGCTGGGCGGAGATCGCCTATGAGGCGATCGCTCCGGTCTACGACGACTTCACAGCTCACCACGACTACGAGCTGTGGCTGGGCGGGCTGCTGCCCGAACTCGAGCGCCACGGGCTGCGGGGCGAGCGCCTGCTCGACGTCGCCTGCGGCACCGGCAAGAGCTTCATCCCGATGCTGGAGCGCGGCTGGGAGGTGACCGCCTGCGACATCTCGGCCTCGATGGTCGAGCTGGCGCGCGGCAAGGTCGGCGAGGCAGCCGAGCTCTCCGTCGCCGACATGCGCGAACTGCCGACCTTCGGCGAGTTCGACCTCGTCTGGTGCCTCGACGACGCCGTCAACTACCTGCTCAGCGGCGAGGAGCTGGAGCGGGCGCTACGCGGGATGCGGCGCAACCTCGCCCCGGACGGGCTGCTGATGTTCGACGTCAACGCGCTCCAGTCCTACCGCACCTTCTTCGCCGAAGAGGTGGTGATCGAGCGCGACGGACGGCGGCTGGTCTGGAAGGGCCGCTCCACCCCGGACGCCGAGCCCGGCTCGATCTCCGAAGCCAGCTTCGAAGTCCTGCCGCTCGAAGGCGAGGACGGGCCCCGGATCCCGCCGCAGATGCACCGCCAGCGCCACTTCCCCGAAGCCGAGGTGCTGGCCGCCCTGCAGGGCGCCGGCCTCGAGTGCCTGGAGGTCTTCGGCCACGGCACCGACGCCGTCCTCCACCAACCCCTGGTAGACGACGTCCACAGCAAGGCCGTCTACATCTCCCGCGCTTGATTTTGGGGGGAGGTTCGTTGCGTACCGCGTTCGCGGTGGGCCTACTGGCATGGATTTCCGCGCTGGCCTGGGGCGGTCAGGCTTCGGCGCGAGATCTGAACGCAGCTCTGAGCGAAGCCGAATCCCGAGCCGAAGTCGCCGCTGTCGAAGTCGATGAACTGAAGGGCGCCGTGCGTCCAGCCGAGAGCCGGTTCGAAGCGAGCAGTGAGCGGGCGGCTCCGGTGGCCGCTGCCGCTCACACGGCGGATCGGCGAGTCGCGAGGATCGAAAGGGAGCTGCGAACTGACCGCCTCGCCGCGGCGGCCAAGGTGTCGCGGATCGAAAACGAAAAGCGCGACGCTGCCGAAAAGCACGACGAAACGGTCCGCTTCGGCCTTGGCCTTGGGCTGACCGCGCTGATCGCCGCGGGCATCGCGTTCGGTTGGGACCGGTTTCGAGCCTCGGCCCCGGTCACCTGGTTGACCCGAGTCTCCCTCGGCCAGGCGATCGGGCTCTGCGTCGGCGGCGGCCTGCTGATGGTGATCGTCGGTGCGGCAATGAGCAGCGCAGATGGCGTCGTCGGGGTGATCGGCGTCGCGCTGTTCCTGCTCGGCTTCGTGTTTGCGAACGCGCTGGTGCTCGCTCGCCATTCGGTCGAAGTGCAACGCGGCCGCTCGAAACCGGTGCTGCGCCGTGAGCGATGGCCGCGGCGGGTCGCCCAGGTAACGGCGGGGGTCCTTGGGGCGCTATGCCTGATCGGGCTCGGGACGGCGGTCTTCGCCGGCGAAGCCGAAAGCAGCGAAGCCTCAGCCGCGTTGCGCCTCGAAGCCGACGGAAGGGATGCGAGCACGCCGGAACTTGCTCAGGTCGAACAAAGGGCGGCAAAACTCGGCCGAACGGCGTCCTCGCTGCTCGCGGTCGCCAACGCGGATCGACGCGACTTGCGAACGGCTCGGCGCAAGCTCGGTCACGCCGAAGCTCGACTGGCGAGCGCAGAAAGCGACGCCGCTTCCTTCACCCACCGGCTGGCCGTGCTTTCGGCGCGTGAAGAACGAGAAGCGGAACAGGAAGCCCGGCGGGTGGAAGAACAGGCCGCGGAAGAAGCCGAACAGACGCCCGAAGAATGCGATCCGAACTACAGCGGCTGTCTCGATCCGAACGCGGTCGACTACGACTGCGCGGGAGGCAGCGGCGACGGGCCGCTCTACACCGGCACCGTCGAGGTGCTGGGCGTCGATCACTACGGACTTGACGCCGATGGCGACGGGATCGGATGTGACCCCTGACGGGCGTAGTCAGGCGCGATCGGGGCTATTCGAGGATCCGTGAGCCGTGGCGCGAGAAGCCTCGGAGGATCGGGCCGTGGAAGTCGTAGCGGATGTGGAGGTAGACCCGGTAGTCGCCCTGCTGGGTCAGTTCGTTGAGGAGCACGATGACGCGGGGGCGCTTCACGACTCGGTCGGGGCAGCGGCGGCAGCCGCTGCGCAGGTAGGCGCGCCCGGTGGCGTGTGCGACCGGTTCGCCGAAGCCGCTCCAGTGGAGGCGGTTGAGTCGTAGGGAGCCGTCGCGCTTCAGGAGCATGCCGGTGGGTTTGTGCACGAGGCGGCGGGTGCGGGCGTTGGCGAGGACGACCGATTCCGCCTGTTCGAAGGGCGCTTCGCCCGGTTCGGCGACGAACGTGGCGTGCGTTTCCGGGCAGCCGGGGAGCATGCGACTCGGCGCGGTGATCGTGCCTTCGGCGCGGTCGGGCGCGACGAAGGTGGCTTCGATGAACGGGCCCTGGCCCTCGACGTGTTTCCAGTGGCCGTTCGGTTCGATCGGGACGGGGGGTCCCAGTTCGGACTCGAACGTCCCGCAGAAGCCCCACTTGAAGCGGAAGCGGGGGTGGACGACCTGGCCCGCCGTCACTTCGAAGGTGACCGGGAGCCCGGCCGACGTCTTCGCGTGCCACGGACCTTCGATCGGGGCCACGCCGTCGGCGCGGGCCACAGCGGCACCGCACCCCAAGACCAACGCGCACGTGAGGGCAACCATCCCTCGCATCCCTCGACCTTAACCGACATGCATCGGGTAGAACGCGCCCCTTGGTCTCTCGGTCGCTACCCCGTTGCGCTTGCCGAGGCCCGCGCCGTATGATCGATCATCACGACCGAGATCGAGGTTGATCATGCTTCTCACACCCTCACGTCGTCAATTTGCCGCTGGAGCTGCTGCTCGCTGCTCGCAGGCGCGCAGCGCAGGGGTGGCGGCGATGCTGGTGGCGGTGTGCGCGCTGGCGCTGGCGGCCGCCCCGGCGCGTGCCGCGCTGACGTGGTCGGGGCCGTTCGCGGTCGATCCGAACGCGTCCGACGTGGCAAACCTCGCTCTGGCATGTCCGTCCAGCGCCCAGTGCACGCTGGTCGATGGCGAGGAGGGTAACGCGCTGTTCGCGCCGGGCGTGGCGATCACCTTCGATCCGAACTCGCCGGGTTCGCCGACGCCGGTCGTGATCGACAGCACCGGCACCGCCGCTACCGTTGCGTGCCCGTCGCTGACCCAGTGCACGACGGTTTCCCCCAGCGAGGAGGTGACGTTCGATCCGCGCTCGCCCGGTTCGCCGACGCCGGTCACGATCGACCCCGACGGCAGCCTCGACAGCGTCGCCTGCCCGTCGACGACCCAGTGCACGGCGGTCGGCCTCGCCGGCGAAGAGATCACGTTCGATCCGAACTCGCCGGGTTCGCCGACCCCGGTCACGGTCGACAACCGGCTCGACAGTGTCGCCTGTCCGTCGCTGACCCAGTGCACGGCGGTCGGGCCATATGGCCCGACCGGGACTGATGGCGACCTGGTGACGTTCGATCCGAACTCGCCGGGTTCGGCGACGCCGGTCGCGATCGGTGGCTTCGCGCCCTACAGCGTCGCCTGCCCGTCGACCAGCCGCTGCATCGCGGTTGGCCTGGGCGGCGCCCCCTACGGCTACAACGGCCTGGAGGCCACGTTCGATCCGCGCTCGCCCGGCTCGCCGACCCCGGTCGCGATCGGGCTTCGCCGCCACGGCCTGGTTGGCGTGGCGTGCCCGTCGGTGAGCTCCTGCGTCGCCGTCGACAGCCTCGGCTACGTGTTGGAGGGCGACCCGGGCGCGCCGAGCAGCTTCAAGGCGACGCTGCTCCCCCGGTACAAGCCCCTCACCGTGATGAGCGCCATCGCCTGCGCTTCGGTGACGGAGTGCGTGGCCCTCGACCAGCTCGGCGACGCGTGGGTCGGCGTGAGCGGGACGACCGTCAAGGGCGCCCTGACCGGTGTCGGGCTGGGCCACCCCAAGCTGAAGGTGATAGTCGGACAAGCCAACGGGCCGAAGGTGTTCCGGGTCACGGTCGCGCTGCCGCGCGGATTGAGCTTCAACCGCAAGGGGTTCGCGACACACAGGAAGTCCGCAAGGGCGAGCCGCGCAACTGCCAGACGCTCCCCCACGCTCAGGGGACTCTCGGTCTCGGGCGGCAGGGTGCGGTCGGCCAAGCTGCGCCACGGCAAGCTCGCTATCAGGCTGAAGAAGCCGAGCCGCAGCGTCCACATCAAGGCCGCCGGGAAGCTGATCTCCGAGAGCCGCGCCCTTCGGCGCAAGGTCCGCAAGGGCAAGGTCAAGAAGCTCGAGATCACCGTAACGGTGGTGGACGCCCACAGGCACAGCACGAAGCTGCGGCTGGAGCTGAAGGCCAGCTGATCCTGGCAGAGCGAGCAGGGACAACGGGAGCGACGGGACTCGAACCCGCGACCTCCGGCGTGACAGGAGCGACCCGGAGGACGCTCCAGACGGCCAGATTTCCCTGTTTGATGCGGAATGAGGGCGATGCCGCCTGCGCGGTCGTGACTCGCCGAGTAGCCGTAAATTGCGTTGGATTCACCGCCGTTTGGGCACCAGTGCCCAATGGAACCTCGCGGGAAGTCGGCAGGGTTTCGTGCCGGACGCTGCGGCAGGATGGCCGACGTGCCAGAAGACCCAACTGCCATCAAGGAGCTGGACCTGCTGCTCCAAACAGCGACAATCGCCCATGAGTCCATCTTCGAGATTCGGCGTGAGCTGATCGCAAGCGATCAAGGCAATCCCGAGCAGGCCCAGCTCCTTGAGGAGTCGGCGCGAATCGCGACGGTCGAGCTGCCCGGTCTTTCGGCCACTGCCCGCCAGCTCTCCGCCAAATGGCGGGATCAGGTCTTGCTCGACGCCGTGGGGGCCGCGAAGACGCTCGCTGAACTGAAATCCGAGTTGGTGCGCATCAAGGTCGACGCCGAGTCTCTGCTCGACCGGCAGTTGGAGATCGCCGCCCGGATGGACTCGATGGGGTGGCAGTAGGGCTACGCCGAAGCGAGGCGAGAAGCCGCTGCCTGCTCATAACGGTCAGCCAGCATTAGGGCCGCATCGCGATAACCATCGATGTCGGTCTGCGCCGCCTGGGCGCGAAGCTCCTCGGCGCGAGCGGAAAGCTCCCTCGCGGGCTGGGTGGTGTTCTCCAAGCGCTTTCCCATCAACTCCAGCGCCCAACGGTGCTTGTCAGGAAGGTCCGGCCACAGGCGAGTTTCCATGATGGAAAGTGTAGCCCGCCCGCAAGACCCCACACGACGGGCGTCCATTCCTTGCCCGCCATCGCAGCGGGACCTTACTCAGCGCTCGATCAGCTCGCCGCGCCTCAGCTGCTCCACGCCCTCGCGCGCCCACCCCTGCCCCAGCAGGTCGCGGTCGTGCAGGAAGGCCGCCAGCGCCTCGCTCCAGCGCCGCGCCGGGTAGCTCTCGCGAACGGCACCCAGCACGCGCTCGACGTCGATCACGCTGCGCTGGGTTATCTCCACCGGCTTGCGCCCGGCCACTCGCTCCAGCAGCCCCTCGGCGAGCCACTTGCGGACCGTCGGCTCACTCACTTCCAGCCGCTCGGCTGCCTGGGCGACCGTCAGGCCGCCGGGTAGGTCGAGTGTCTTCTGAACCCGCGCGCTCAGCTCCTCCACTCGCTCCACCGCCCGCTCGAACTCGGACTTCGAGCGTGAGGCGGAGCGCAGCTCGGAAACCGCGTCGGCCAGCTTTTCAGCCTCCAAGCGCGCAAGCGCGGCACGGCGTCGCAGCTGCGTTGGAGCCGGGCGAGATGACATGAGAAAAGGCTAGCAGCTCGTTTCGGAAATAGCATGATTTCCAAAACGATCTCTCATCGAGCATTCCTGTCAGGGGCACGGGCAGAAACGTCGATTTGGGCTCCGGCGAGGGGGACAAGACACCTCCAGCAGACGCGCCAGAACCACGCTCAGACGCAGGCGCTTCGAGTTACGGGAGCGACGGGGCAGGAGTCCGTCAAGGACACCGGATTGAGATTCGTGGCTGAGCTACGCTGCTGCGGTAAGCACCTTGCGTGCCTGCCCGCGACGCTCGCGCGACGGCTCATCGAGGAGCCCACGGATGTCGTCGGCCGTGATGCTGCCGGCGAACAGGTCGCCGTCGTCCATGACGCCACTGAAAAGCTCCGCCTTGCGGCGCGCCAGGGCGACGACCTTCTCCTCGATCGTGTTGCGGGCGATCATCCGGTAGGCGTTCACCGGGCGGGTCTGCCCGATCCGGTGAGCGCGGTCGATCGCCTGCGTCTCGGCTGCCGGATTCCACCACGGGTCGAGCAGGAAGCAGTAATCGGCCTCGGTCAGGTTGAGGCCGAAGCCGCCCGCCTTCAGGCTAATCAGGAAGACCGGGTCGGCGCCGAGCTTGAACCGCTCGATCACCTTGTCGCGCTTGCGCGTGCGCCCGTCGAGGTAGCAGTACTCGATCCCCTCGCGGTCGAGACGGTCGCGGACCTTGGCCAGGAAGCCAGTGAACTGGCTGAAGACGAGCGCTCGGTGGCCGCCGCCGATCACCTCGCCGAGCTGCTCGACCAGCGCCGCGAGCTTCGCGCAGGGAACGTCGTCGTGACCCTCGTTGACGAGGCTCGGATCGATGCTGAGCTGGCGCAAGAGCGTGATCGAACGCAGGATCGTGAACCGGTTACGGTCGAAGTCGTCGATCAGGCCGAGGATCTTCTGCCGCTCGCGCTGCAACCGGGTCTCGTAGAGCTTGCGGTGACGCGCGTGGAGGTCGACCTCGAGCGTCTGCTCCTGCTTCGGCGGCAGGTCGGCCGCGACGAGCTCCTTGGTGCGGCGCTTGACGAGGGGCTTGATCCGGCGCCGCAGGCGCGCCAGCCGCTCGCCGTCGCCGTCGCGTTCGATCGGCCGCGCGTACTGCTCGGCGAACCGCTTCGGGTCCGGGAACAGCCCCGGTGCGGCGATCGAGAGCAACGACCACAGCTCGGTCAGGTTGTTCTCCATCGGAGTTCCGGTGAGGGCGAGCTTGAACGGCGCCGCCAGCTCGCGGACGCACTTGTACGTCTTCGACTGGTGATTCTTGACGGCCTGCGCCTCGTCGAGGACGAGGCCGGCCCACTCCACCTCACGATAAGCCTCCGCGTCGAGCCGGAACAGCGTGTACGTCGTCACCACGACATCGGCGGCTGCGAGCTCCTCAATCGAGCAGCCGGACTTCCTCAGCGTGTCGGTGACCGCGCTGACCGTGAGCTCGGGCGTGAACCTCTCCGCCTCGCCGACCCAGTTCGAGACGACGCTCGTCGGCGCGACGATCAGGAACGGGCCGACGCCGGGATCGCGCTCGCGCGCGTGGCAGAGCAGCGCCAGCGTCTGCAGCGTCTTGCCGAGCCCCATGTCGTCGGCGAGGATGCCGCCGAGCCCCAGCTCCCACAGCGACGCCAGCCAGCCGAACCCCTCGCGCTGGTAGGGACGCAGCTCGGCCTCCAGCGCGGCCGGCGGGTCATGGTGGGCGACCTCGTCGAGCTCCAGCAGCATGCCGGCCTGGCGCCGCCAGGCCTCGGCCTGCTCGGTGATGACGCCGAGCGCGGCGAGCTCGGCCCACAGCCCGGCCTGGTAGCGGCTGATCCGCAGCGAGGCCGACGGCGAGTCGGCGAGGGCCTGCGCCTCGACGATTAGCTGGCGCAACGACTCGAGGCGGGGATCATCGAGCGAGAGGTGGGCGCCGTCGTCGAGCAGCAGGTGCGACTCGCCGGCTGCCAGGGCGACGAACACCTCGGCGAACGGCAACTCGCGCCCCTCGACGCCGATCGTCACGCCGAGGTCGAACCAATCGCTCTCGCCGGCGATCTCGGCGGTCGAGACGCCGATCATCAGCGAGTCGCCGACGTCGCGGTAGTCGGCCGGCTCTCCCACAACCTCGACGGCGACTCCGTGTTCCTGCAGCCGCGGCAGCACCTCGGTCGTCAGGCGCATCGTCTCGATCCCGGCGAGCGAGGCCGGCGGCGCTTCCACCGGGCGGAACGCCGCATCGAGGAGGCCGAGGTCCTCGAGGCCGGTCCCGGTGAGCACGGTCTCGGCGAGGATCGCGCGCTCGGCGCGGCGGTCGCGGAAGCCGTCGGCTGCCGTGCCGATCCCGAGCGGCACCCCTCGCGTCTGCGAGTCGATCCCGTAGGTCCACGCCCAGTCGAGCTCAAGCGCGTGCCCGGCACCGTAGCTCGCCCGCAGCACGAGCGACGGCTCCGAGATCTCGGGCGGTGTGAACGACCCGTCCGACGAGGAGACCGGGGCGATGTGGCGCAGTGCGGGGAAGATCTCGACGGCGATCCGGTCGAGCTCGCTCACCGGGATCTCGAGCCGCTCGCCATCCAGCACCATCTGCTGCAGCTGCGGCGGAGCGGGCCTTGCGAGCCGCACGAGCCGCAGTCGCCGCCGCTCGAGATCGGGGCCGTCGGCGCTCTCGTCGCGCTCGGCGCAGACGACGCCGTGCCCACTCGCGCCGAGGAAGAGCAGCGGCTCGAGCCCCGCTGCCTCCTCCTCGCCTTCGAGGTGGAGCACCGCAGTCGCGACCGAGCCCCGCTTGCCGTCGCGGCTCAGGTCGACGAGCAGCTCGCCGCGCTCGTAGGGCGGCAGCTCGCCGAAACCCGGCAGGTCGTGGATGAGCCTCAGCTCGATCCGGGTGGCCTCGTCGAGCAGCGACCACAGCTGGGGGCTGTCGAAGGCGCTCAGGTCGATTGCACGGTCGCCGTTGTAGCCGTAGCGATAGTAGGAGCTGGCGTGGGCGCAGTAGACCGCGTGCAGCTCGCGGGCGAGCGCCAGATGGTCGGAGCGAAATCCGCCGTCGCGAACCTGCCACGAGTCGAGCCCGTTCCAAGAGAGCGAGCCGTTGACCCAGCCGCCGCGCGCTCCGGGACGCATCAGCCGGGCCATCAGCTGCGGCCCGCTGTGACCCGGCCGCAGGGAGAGCTCGATCGCCAGCGGCCGCTCCCCGGCCGATGCCGCCGGAGCGTCGATCAACTCCCGCAGAGACTGCTCCCAGGCCGGGGTGCCGGGCGAATCGGACCGAGTGGCGCGCCGGGCACTCGGGGCGGAGTCACCTTTGTCGACCGCGGCGATCAGGATCGCAGCGACGTGCTTGCAGTCGTATCCCACCGGGCATGTGCATTCGCCAGTGTCGAAGGCGAGACCCCCGTCGACCTCAGCGAAATACGCCGTCGTGACGTAGGGCGCGGTGCCGATCACCGTCCCCCTCAGCGTCAGCTCGCTCGGATCCCAATCGACGGCGACGACCCGGTGATTGCGAGCGTAGGTGCGTCCGCGCTGAAACGACCTCGACCCGACCTCTTCCCTGACCTCCGACAGGTCGAGTCCGCTCAACTCGTCGATCGCACCTTGCATGAGGAGCGCACCCTAGCGGCGACGCAGGACTGTCACCGCCGCTCGGTCCGCCACGCCGGTGTGCGCGGCGATGGCCAGGCAATAGGGGTCGGGAAGGCTGATCGGATGGTGGGCGCGCAGCCGCGCGGCGCGCACCCCAATCGCCTCTCCCGGCCGGTGGACATACACGCCCAGGGCGGCGATGGCCTCACGTGCCGCCCGCAGCCGCTCCGGATCGGAACCCGGGGCGGCTGACAAGAGGCGGGAGCAGGAGGGGTCGGCCTCAGTCGTAGATTAGGGAGCGTGGCAAGAACGCCGCCGAACATGCCAAGTCCTCGACTGCTGGCGGGGTCTCTGCGAACATTGCAGGCATGGAGTACGCCCACGTCAAGCTCAGCGGTGATCGGCCGGAGAGTACGTCGTCACCGACGAGCGCCCGGACGGGTCGCTCACCCTGGTGCCCGATACCTCGCGCTCAGCCATCACCTGTTGCCTTTCTTCAAGGACCACAGGCTCTCGGAGATCAGCGCACGGGAAGTTGACCGCTACAAGGCGGCGAAGGTCCGTGAGCGGCAGGAGGGCCTGGTCGAGCGGCCGCTGTCCAACCGGACGATCAACAAGACGCTGACCCGGCTCGGGCAGATTCTCGACGCGGCCGTCCGCTACGAGCTGATCGAGCACAATCCGGTCAAGACAAAGGTGGAGAAACTGAAGGAGGCTGAGCCGAAGCGGGCGCGGCTCACGGGTGAGCAGGTGCAGGTACTGCTGCGAGCGGCCGGGCCGCACCGGGCGCTGCTCGCCACCGCGATTATGGGCGGTGGCCTCCGCGTCTCCGAGCTGACGCACCTGCGCTGGCGCGACGTTGACCTTCGGGAAGGCGTGCTCAATGTCGCCGTCTCAAAGACCGCCGCCGGCGTCCGCCAGGTCGTCCTCGATCCCGAGCTGGTGCAACTGCTCCGCGGGCACAAGATCGCGTCGAAATGGAGCCAGCCCGACGACTTCGTTTTCGCCGGACGCATCCGCGAGAAACCGCGCGAGCGCAACAGCGTCCGTACTCGCGTCCTCTACGGCGCGATCGAGAAAGCGAACGAGCTGCTTGCCGCCGAAGACCGGCCGCCGCTGCCGGAAGGCATCACGTTCCACGCGCTGCGCCGGACCTACGCGGCGCTGCGAGCCGAGCTGGGCGAGCACCCGGCGATCACCGCGGCGCAGATGGGACACCGCGATCCGCGCATGACTCTGCGCGTCTACACGAACGTGACCGGGATGCGTCCTCGGACTCGCCTCGGCGGCCTGCTTGGCGACGCCGATTGGGCAGAAACAGGCAGAAACGCCGATTTGGGCTCCGGCGAGGGGGACAAGACACCTCCAGCAGACGAGCCAGAACCACGCTCAAATGCAGGCACTTCGAGTTACGGGAGCGACGGGACTCGAACCCGCGACCTCCGGCGTGACAGGCCGGCGCTCTAACCAGCTGAGCTACGCCCCCGAGAGATTCGGATGGGCCGGTTGGGAGCGGCCCGGGCGCCAAATCTAGCGGGTGCGGAAGCCTGGATGTGGGTGGGGGCCGGTATGCGGGAGCAAAGCGCCCAGTCCTCTACGCTGCCGGCGTGAGGCTGGTCAGCTACGACGCCGGCGACGGGGCCCGGGCCGGGGTGCTTGAGGACGACCGCGTCGTCGACGCTTGGGCGCTGCTCGGGGAGCCGCACCGGGGCGGGCTGCGGGAGCTGATCGCCGCCGGGCGGGTCGAGGATCTGCGGGGGCGACTCGGGGACACGGGCGCCCCCTCGCACCCGCTCGCCGCGGTGGCGCTGCTGCCCCCGATCCCCGACCCCGACAAGATCGTCTGCATCGGGCTCAACTACCGCTCCCACGCGGCCGAGGCCGGGATCGAGGCGCCGCAGAGCCCGACCTTCTTCGCCAAGTTCCGCAACGCGCTCGCCGCGCCCGGGGCCACGGTGCCGCTGCCTGCCAACAGCGCCAAGGTCGACTTCGAGGCCGAGGTCGCCTTCGTCGTCGGCCGCCGCGCCAGGGACGTCGCCGAGGCCGACGCGCTCGGCCACGTCGCCGGCTACACCCTGCTCAACGACCTCTCCGCCCGCGACCTGCAGTTCTCCACCCCGCAGTGGATGCCCGGCAAGGTCTTCGACGGCTCCGCCCCCTGCGGGCCGGCGCTGGTAACCCCCGAGGAGGCCGGGCCGCACGACGGGATCGAGTTCCAGCTGACGCTGAACGGCGAGCAGATGCAGGCTGCCTCGACCGCGGACCTGATCTTCAGCGTCCCGCGCCTGCTCTCCCACCTCTCCGGGCTGATGACGCTGGAGCCCGGCGACATCGTCTCGACCGGCACGCCCGCCGGAGTCGGCAGCGTCCGCCAGCCCCGCGTCTGGCTCGCCCCCGGCGACGAGATCGTCATCGAGTCCCCAACCCTGGGCCGGCTGGCGACGAACGTGAAGGATTGACGTGGTCAGGGCAACGGTAACCCTTCGAGAATCGGCCGGCGCGATCCTGCGCATCGTCGCGCTGGCCGCGATCGCGCTCCTCGCCGTCCCGTCCGCGGCCGCCGCTCGGCGGACCGCCGGGCAGCGGCAGACAGGTGAACCGGGGCAGCGGCAGCTGGCGGACGCCGGGCTCCACCAGGCCGGCCGCGAGCTGGTCTTCACCGTGCGGACCGCGGCGCCCGTCCCCCTCGCCGAGCTGGAAGCGCGGCCGGACACCCGCCGCGCCGCCGCCCGCTACCTCTGCCTGGGACTGAGCCGCGCCGGCGGAACCGGCGAGCGCCGCATCTGCCTGGGAGGGCCGAAGGCGCGCCGCCGGGTCGGGGTCGAGGCCGTCAACGCGCAGGGCAAGCCGGTCGAGCGTGGGAGCGCGGGGGCGACGGTGAAGCGGCCCAAGCCCGGCAAGCTCGTCGTCGCCCTGCTCCCGGAAGCCGCCGGCCTCTCCCCCCGCCGCTACTCCTGGCGGGTGCTGGCGAGTGCCGGCTGTGAGCCCGGGGGCGGCTGCGCCGAGACCCTGCCCGCGACCGGCAGCCTCGCCTTCCGGCTGCGGCCGGTGCGCGCGGTCGGCTGCAGCGGCGGCAGCCCCGGGCTCCTCACCAACGGCCCCCGCGACCGCCGGGCCGTCGCCCTCACCTTCGACGACGGCCCCAGCGAATACACGCCCGGCTTCCTCGACGTCCTGCGGGAAAAGGGCGCCGTCGGCACCTTCTTCGAGGTCGGCCAGGAGATGGCGGGGCGGGAGGGCACGATGCGGCGGATCCTCGCCGAAGGCAGCGAGATCGGCGACCACACGATGAACCACGTCGAATACCCCGGCTACTCGCAGATAGCCGGCGCCGCCTCCCTGATCGAGGCCTACACCCACTTCCGGCCCTGCCTCTTCCGCCCGCCCGGGGGCGGGGTGAACGCGAGCGTCGTCGCCACCGCCGGCAGCCTCGGCCTGCGGACGATCGACTGGGACGTCGACCCGCGCGACTGGTCGACTCCCGGCACCGGCGCCATCTACAGCACGATCGTCGCCAACGCCCGGCCCGGCTCGATCGTCCTCATGCACGACGGCGGCGGCCCCCGCGGCGAGACGCTGGCGGCGCTGCCGGGGATCATCGACACCCTGCGCGCCCGCGGCTACAAGTTCGAGACAGTCACCCAGCTGCTCGGCTACCGGCTCCTCTACAGGCCCTACGGCTGAGCGCCCGACCCGCGGTCGTCGTTTCAACCGCTATGCGAATGAAAAGACGACCGCGGTGCTGGGATACATTGGGCCGCGGTGATCGTCGAGCGGACCGAGAACCCGGCCTGGCTGTCCAACGCCTACCTGGTCGCCGACCCGGAGGCCGGCAGCGGGGTGCTGATCGACGGCAACGACGAGCTGGGGCCGCTGCTGGAGCAGGCCGAGCGCGGCGGGATCGAGATCACCCACGTCCTCGTCACCCACCCGCACGGCGACCACGTCGCCGGCCTCGCCGAGGCCCGCGCGCGGCTCGGCAACCCGCCGCTGGTCGCCCACGAGGAGACCGCCGCCGAGCTCGACGAGGAGGTCGAGGTGACGCTCGCCGACGGCGAGAAGCTGCGGGCGGGCAACCTCGAGGTCGAGGCGATCTACACCCCCGGCCACGCCGCCGGCCACCTCGCCTACCTGGTGAACGGCAGCGATGTCTTCACCGCCGACGTCCTCTTCAAGGGGACCGTCGGCGGCACGCTGGCGCCCGGCGCCAGCGGCTTCGATGACCTCAAGGCCTCGGTGATGCGGCTGATGGAGCTGCCGCCGCAGACCGTCGTCCACCCCGGCCACCGCGAGCCGACGACGATCGGGGCGGAGTGGGAGAACAACCCCTTCGTGCGGATCTGGCGCGGCCTCGACGCGACCGGCGAGGAGGCCGTCACCGTCTGGGGGCGCCCGGCGACCATGAAGCTCTGGGCGCCCGACTACGACGGCGGCAACAAGGCCTGGATCGTCTTCGCCGACTCCGGCGAAGAGGCGATCGTCGGCGGCTCCCAGGTCGAGCGCGGCTGAGTCGCCCGCCGATCCGGCCTGGGCGGCCGGCGTGGGCGATCGGCTTCAATAGACAGGGCGTGGACGTATGTCGTTTGCATTCGCGGCTTCCGGCCCGGACACTGGTCTGATGCTGGCGAGCGAAATCCAGGAATTCTTCTTCAACTGGTATCCCGTCTTCGGGGTCGTCTTCATGGCGATGCTGCTGTTCGTCTTCCTGCGCCTGATGCGGACCACGGTCGGGACGACGAAGCCGGAAACGGTGAAGGCGAGCAAGACCGAGCCGGTCCTCTGGGAGGAAGTGCAGGGGGTCGATGCGGCCAAGGACGAGCTGATCGACGTCGCCGAGTGGCTGCGCGAACCGGACCGCTTCGCCGCCCTCGGGGCGCAGCCGCCGCGCGGCGTGCTGCTGTTCGGCCCTCCCGGCACCGGCAAGACGATGCTGGCGCGGGCGGTCGCCGCCCAGGCCGGGGTCGACTTCTTCGCCGCCTCCGGCTCCAGCTTCGTCGAGATGTTCGTCGGCCGCGGCGCGGCGCGGATCCGCCGCCTCTTCAAGGAGGCGCGCAAGTCCGGGCGGGCGGTGATCTTCATCGACGAGCTCGACGCGGTCGGCGGCGCCCGCAGCGGCGGTGGCGGCGACGGCGGCTCCAGCGAGCGCGAGCAGGCGCTGAACCAGCTGCTGGTCGAGCTCGACGGCTTCGAGCGCGACCCGGGGACGGTGATCGTGATCGCCGCCTCCAACTACGTCGACAAGCTCGACAGGGCGCTGCTGCGGCCGGGCCGCTTCGACCGCCAGGTGCTGGTGGCGCCGCCCGACCGCAACGGCCGCGAGGCGATCCTCCGCAGCCACGCCAAGGGCAAGCCGCTGGCCGCCGACCTCGACCTCACCGACGTCGCCCGCAAGACGACCGGGATGACCGGCGCCCAGCTCGCCAACGCGCTCAACGAGGCGGCGATCATCGCCGGGCGCGCCGGGCGCGACGCGCTCGCCCGCGAGGACCTCGACGAGGCGCTGCTGCGACAGTCGGTCGGCTCCCAGCAGGCGCGGCGGCTGAGCGCGAAGGAGCGGCGGATCGTCGCCTACCACGAGGCCGGCCACGCGCTCTGCCGCAAGCTGCTCGGGCTCGACCCGCCGGAGATCCTCAGCATCGTGCCGCGCGGGCCGGCGCTCGGCTTCGTCGGCCACTCGCCCCAGGAGGACAGCTACCTGAAGTCCCGGGTCGAGCTGCTCGACGAGGTGGTGACGCTGCTGGGCGGGCGCGCCGCCGAGGAGGAGGTGATGGGCGAGTCCTACTCGGGCGCGGTCGACGACCTGGCGCGGGTGCAGCTGGTCTGCAAGCAGATGGTCGGGGAGTTCGGGATGGGAGTGGCGCTGGACGCCCACGGGCCGCCGCCGATCGCGATGCCGACCGGCGACTACGCCGTCTCCGACAAGACCCGCCGCGACGTCGACGTGGCGGCGATGACGCTGGCCCGCGACGCCTACCGGCGGGCGCGGGCGCTGGTCGCCGCCAACCGCGAGTGCCTCGACGCGCTCGCCACCAACGCGCTCGAGCGCGAGACGCTGACGCGGGAGGAACTCGACGAGATCTTCGCCGCCCACGAGCTGCGGAAGGCGGCAAGTAGGATTCCTGGCCAGCTGGCCAGATGAGCGACGACACGTATTACTTCCCGCCCGGCCGCTCGATGGCCCGCCGCGTCCACGGCGAGCGCTCGGTCGGGCTTCTGTACGGACAGCGAGCGCTGCTGATCGGCGCCCTGGAGCCGCTCACCTACACCGGCACGATGCTCAGCACCAAGTCGGGCGAATGGCCCTTCACCCGGCTCGCCCGCACCGCCAAGATCCAGGAGACGGTGTTCCTCGGCACCCGCGAGGAGGCCGACGAGGCGCTCGCCGCGGTGCACCGCCTGCACGAGCGGATCGAGGGGACGCTGCCCGAGGCGGCCGGCGCCCACCCCGCCGGGGCCACCTACTCGGCCTTCGACCCGAAGCTGATGCTGTGGACGCTGGCGGTCATCGCCGACTCCGGGCGGGCGATGTACGAGGCGATGGTGCGGCCGCTGGGCGAAGCCGAGCGCGAGGCGCTCTGGCAGGACTACGTCCGCTTCGGCGAGCTCTTCGGCCTGCCGGCGAGCGAGGTCCCCGGCAGCCACCGCGAGTTCCGCGCCTGGTGGGAGGAGCGGCTGGCCTCCCCCGACTTGGTCGCCACCCCGCACGCGCTGGAGATGGCGCCGCTGGTCGCCTTCGAGCAGCCGGTGCCGGCGCCGGCGCGGGGCAACCTCGTCGCCCAGAACCTGGTGATCAAGGGGACGCTGCCGCCGCGGGTGCGGGAGATCTTCGGCATCCGCTGGAGCGGCGCCCACGAGGCCGCGTACCGCTCGCTCGCCGCCGGCCACCGCCGCGCCCGCCTCGCCTTCCCCCGCCGCATGCGCCGCGGCCGCAACGACGTCTTCTTCGACGTCGTGACCCAGGCCGAGCGCAAGCGCGGCGGCACGGTGACGCCGGACCTACGCGCCAGCGCCGGCTGAGCGGCTCTGCGACCGATCGGTCGCATCACTGCCAATCCAAGCCTAAAAGTGCGAAATGCGACTGATCGGTCGCATTCTGCGATACCCTGGGCGCCATGAAGCGCACCAACTCCCCGACGGCCCTGGGCTCAGCCATCCGCGAGCGGCGCGGCGCCCTCGGCATCACCCAGGACGACCTGGCCCTGTCGATCGGCGTCAACCGCAAGGTCATCGGTCAGCTCGAGGGGGGCAAGGAGACCGTCCGGCTGGAGATCGCGCTGAACGCGGCGCGGGCGCTCGGGCTCAACGTGGGAGTCGAGGCACGTGGCGAAACCGACGCTTGAGGTCCACCTCGACGGCAGGCTCGCCGGCACCCTGCTCCGCAAGGACAACGGCAACCTGCAGTTTCGCTACGACAAGCCCTACGTCGAGGCAAACTGCCCGCCGCTCTCCCTGAACCTGCCGCTGCGGACCGAGGCCTTTCCGCATCGCGACTGTCTCGCCTTCTTCGGCAACCTGCTGCCGGAGGAGGATGTCCGCGCCCAGGTCGCGCTCATCACCGGGATCTCCGCCGCCAACGACTACCGGCTGCTCGAGCGCTTCGGCGGCGACGTCGCCGGAGCGGTCACCCTCCTGCCCTTGGGGGAAGCGGAGAGGGTGCCCGAGCCGGACAGCCTCGAGATCCTCTCTCCGGAGAGGCTCGACGAGGTTCTCACCCAACTGCCCCAGCACCCTCTCGCCGCCGACCGGGAGGGGGAGGTGCGCATGTCACTGGCGGGTGCGCAGAGCAAGTTGCCCGTGGTCGAGGTCGACGGGGGGTTCGCGCTGCCGCACGGATCGGGGCGGCCCACCAGCCACATCCTCAAGCCCGAGCCCGCCCGCTTCCCCGGCCTGGTGTCGAACGAGTTCTTCTGCATGCGGCTGGCCGGGGAGGTCGGCCTGCAAGTTGCCCCGGCCGACCGGGGCGAAACGAGCTCCGGGCTGCCGTTCCTGATCGTCACCCGCTATGACCGCGACCTGACGCAGGAGCCGATCCGCCGCCTTCACCAGGAGGACCTCTGCCAGGCCCTCGGCAAGCTCCACGTGGAGAAGTACCAGCACGAAGGGGGGGCCGGCGTCCGCGATGCGATGACGCTTATCGACGAGGAGTCGGCGGTTCCCGCGCGTGACCGAGAGCAGTTCTGGCTGGCGCTCGTCTTCAACGTGCTGATCGGCAACTGCGACGCGCACGGCAAGAACTACTCGCTGCTCTACCACTCCCCCGCGCCGAGCCTGGCGCCGCTCTACGACCTGCTCTCCACCGCGGTGTACGGAGAAGTCACGAAGCGGCTGGCGATGTCGATCGACGGGGCGACCGAACTGGAAGACGTCGGCCCCTCGGCCTGGGCTCAACTCGCCGAGGAAGTTCGAGTCGCCCCTCGCTTCCTCGCACAGCGTGTGGATCCGTTCGTGGAAAAGGTGTGGGACGCCGCCGAGGCGATGTCCAGGGGTGACCAGTTTGCGGGCCCCGCGGTGGAGGAGATCGTCAGCGGCATACGGAAGCGCGTCGAACGCTTCCGGGCGGGCGGGTGAGGGGTTTCGATGGGCGGTACTGGGCTCGAACCAGTGACCCCCTCCTTGTAAAGGAGGTGCTCTCCCAACTGAGCTAACCGCCCGGGTGAGCCGGACCCTTGATTATGACTCAGCTCAGTAGTCTCGCCGCCATGGACGTCCCAACCCTGTGGCGGGCGGCGTTGCTGCAGCTCCTCGCCGTCGCCGTCCTCTCGGTGGCGCTCGCCCTGGCCCTCCCCCACAGCTTCTTCGTCGACTGGGGCTGGATCGCCGGCCCGGCCTCCTGGATGCTCTGCGCCACCTTCACGGCGCGGATGCTGTCGCTGCCACTGGCGCCGACCCTGACCGGCGCCGTCCTCGCCGGCCTCCCCAGCCTGGTAGCCGTCCTCCTCAACCTCCACTGGGCCGGCGCCATCCTCGCCATCGCCCTCTTCGCCCTCTGGTGCGGGCGGCTCAGCCGTCGAGACCCGGGATCGGGTCTATCGGCAGCTCCCCGTTGACGCGCTGAGGCGAGTCGCCCCGATCCGCGGCGGATCTGCCCACCTGCCCACCCGAAGATCACTCCTCGGGCTGAATCTCCCCTCCGTCCGCCTCGTTCTCCTTATCCAGCTCGTCCAACAGGGTCGTGATACGAGTCCGGAGCGGTTGGCAGCTCAGAGGCGACAACGTCCCAGACAAGATCGAGATCGACACCGAAATAGTCGTGGACGAGCTTGTCTCGCATCCCAGCCATCTCGCGCCAGGGCACTCCCGGGGCCCGCTCGCGGAGCGGTTGCGGCACCCGCTTCGCTGCCTCCCCGACTATCTCCAAGTTGCGGACGACGGCATCCTGAATCATCGACCCGGCGAAGAACTCGTCGCGACCGGACTCCGTGTACGCGAGAGCCCGGTCGATGGCGTCGCGGATATGCAGCAGATAGACCCGCTCGTCCTTCAGAGCGCGACCGCCTCGTCCAGAATCCGATCCCGCAGATAGGGCGAGAGGCTGCCCTCGGTCACGACGTCTACCTCGATCCCCAGGGCAGCTTCCAATTCGTCGGAGAGCGCGATTAGATCGAACAGGCTGCGCCCCTCCGACATGTCGACCAAGAGATCGAGGTCGCTGGAAGCCTCGGCCTCGCCTCGCCCTGCGGAGCCAAAAACGCGCACATTGCGTGCGCCATGGTCTGAAGCGATTCGAGCGATGTCCTGTCGAGCCTCGCGCACAGCACTGGAGGCGCTGACTGTCTCCCGTTTGGCCATTGGCCAATCGTACGCCAGCAGCTGGCCGACATCAGGTTTGTCACACGTCAAACCGAGACGGTGACCGGGAACGTCGCCAGCCAGATCGCCGTGCAGAAGAAGAGGATGTACCCGAGCGTGAGCAGGGCGACGCGCTGTTTCGGCATCGTCAGCTTCGTGCTGATGCCGGCGAAGAAGAGCGAGGCGGCGAAGAGGACGACCGCGAGCACGTAGTTGTCGGAGCGCTGGTTGGACTGGCGCGCTTCGGCCGTGGCGGCTTCGGCTTCGCCCAGCAGCCGTTCGGATTCGGCCTGGCTGGCGAGCTTGTACTGGGGCATCGAGAACGGCGTCGGGGGCGCGTTGGGGTTCTTCAGCGGCCGGGTCGCGATCCAGGCTCGCACGGCGGGCTTGAATTCACGCCGGAAGCGCTGGCGGTAGAAGTTCGACAGCCGGGTGTCTTCAGCCCCGTAAGCGTTGACCCACTGGGTGAAGGTGAGGACGTCGACCTGGGTCTCCTGCCCGGCTTCGGTCGCCGCTCTGGTCGACTCGACCCGAGCGGCGTTGGCCCGGCTGAAGTCGATCGCCTGCACCCCGCTCCAGCGCGAGGACTGGTAGGAGCTCCAAGCGGTGGCGACCGCCGCGATCGCCAGCAGAATCGTCGCCAGCAGCTCGAGGTGGATGTGGAGCCTGGCGATCCGGCCCGGAGGCGCTGCGTCAGGCTGGTCCGCGGCGGGCTCGTCAGCTGTCATTGGCGGCAGGGTACGTCTTGTGACCGGAATGCGACTTGATAAGTGCGATCGGGACGATCAGTGCGTCGCGAGTTCCGGCTTGAGAACCCGGGTGCTGCCGTCGGCTGAAACGAGGACGACCGAGAGACCTTCGTCTGCGGCGCGCTCGATGTCGTGGCCGGCCGAGGGCGTGTCGGCGTCGATGAACGCGGCGCGCTCCGGATAGGGGGAGCGCCCCTCGATCGCGAGGTCGATTGCTTCGTCCATCACCTTGACGGCGGGAGAGCGATTGCTGTCGGCGGTCATTGCCTTTCCCATCCTTCGATCATCTCGCGGTATCCGCGCTCGACCTCGGAGATCGCGGCGCGCATTCCTTCTCCAAGAGTACCGCTATGAAAGACCGTTCCCGCCTCCTTGCCTGCGCTGCGCGTATATCGGTGCATCTCGTTGTGGTCGTGGGCGGCGTCGTAGACGCGAATCGTCTCCATTCCCTTCTCGGTTTCGAGCAGCAGAACCACCGCGTGGTCGATGACATCGCTGCCCCGCGTCGTGAACTGAACCCGCAACAGGGCCCCAAGGGTGTGATCGAGAATCCGTCGGTAATAGGCGCTCACGGCCGCAGACAATAGCTTTACACGCGGCGGACAGATCGGTCAAGATCCTCCGCTGGCTCGCCGATCCGGCGCACCACGAACTGACCGAGTACATGCTCTCCAGCGAGGCGCGAACCCTCGCGGAAGATGTCCGTCCCGACCTGCAGTTCGCCGGGATCGCGATCGACGACGGCGCCGAGGACTCGCCATATCTGGAGAGCTTCGTCCGGCAGCTGCGCGAACGGGGGCCGATTTAGGCCGACGCCCATCTGCTCAACATAGATCTAATACTTGACAGTCACTTATTGGTGCGCATATGGTCCCGGAGTCGTGAGGAAGAAACCGATTCTCGTACCGCTCGGCGTCGCGCTCGCGGCCATGTTCCCTCAGGGTGCGTCGGCAAAACTCGCTGATGCCGGCCTCAGCGCTGGCCGGGCTCAAGCGGCCGTCACCCGGAGTGCCGACCCGGCCTCCGTTGCACCTTTGCTCGCCCTTCCGAACGGAAACCCGGCTGCCGGAGCCTCGAGTCACTACTCGCACCATTCCCATCACAGCCATCACTCGCACCACAGCCATCATTCGCATTACTCCTCGTCGGGAGGAGGCGGGCACTACTCGCACTCCTCCCATTCTTCGCATTCTTCGCATTACTCGAGTTCCTGATCTGACGGCTCGATCACTGGACCCGCGATGATCGAGCCCGCCCTCTCCTTCGACCACTCTGCCGCCTCCTTCGACGCGGTCCAGCGCGCCGTCTATCGGCTGTCCGATCGCCTGTCCTGCGATATCTCCGCGAAGGATGCCGCGACCGAGGTCGTGGTCCACCCCTCCGATCCCGACGCCGATGTCGAGGCGCTGCTCGGCGATCTGCGAAACGAGGTTCTCGATCAAGCGTTACGTGAGCGGGTTCGCGCTGAAACGAGCGACGTCCGCAACCTAGTTCTCGCGCTTGCGTTCTCGAAGACCGGGCTCGCCGAGAGCGATGTCTAAGTTCCAACCCGCCGAGACCTACCAGGCGAAAAGCACGGCGTGGGAGCTCTTGCCGTTCCGCTTCGAGCGCCTCAATGGCCGGGTGCTGGTGACCAACTTCGTCGGTGAGCACCTCTTCCTCGACCGCGACGAGTTCGACCAGGTCGCCGAGGGGCGCCTTCCGACCGACTCGCCGCTGGTCCGCAGGCTCCGAGCCAAGCACGTGATCCGCGAGGCGGGCGACGACCTACCGGTCGAACTGCTCGCGATCAAGGCGCGAACCCGTTACCGGCGACTCTCTGAATTCACCGCGCTGCACATCCTCGTCGCCTCCCTGCGTTGCGAGCACTCGTGTCCCTACTGCCAGGTTTCACGACAGAGCTCGGACAAGGCGGCCTACGACATGAGCTGGGACACCGCGGCGCTGGCGCTGGAGTCCGCCTTCCGCTCCCCATCGGAGAACATCAAGATCGAGTTCCAGGGCGGCGAGCCGCTGCTGAACTTCGATTTGATCGAACGGGTGGTTGAGGTTGCGCGAGCGCGGAACGAGAGCGAGGGCAAGAACCTCGGCTTCGTGATCGCGACGAACCTCGCTCTCCTCGACGACCGCGTAATCGACTTCTGCCGCGCCAACGACGTCTTCATCTCGACCTCACTCGACGGACCGGCCGACCTCCACAACAAGAACCGTCCACGGCCGGGACGAAACAGCTGGGAGCTGGCAACCGCCGGTATCCAGCGGGTACGCGAGGAGCTCGGGGTCGACCGGGTCTCGGCCCTGATGACGACGACGCGATCGAGCCTCGGGAGGGTCAAGGAGATCATCGACACCTACGTCGAACAAGGCCTGACGAGCCTCTTTCTGCGGCCGCTTTCGCCGTACGGCTTCGCGATCAAGACCAAGAGCTTCGCCGCCTATGACGTCGAGCGCTGGCTGCCCTTCTATGAGGAGGGTCTCGACTACATCATCGAGTTGAACCGCGCGGGCGTGCCGATGGTCGAGCAGTACGCGGCGATCGTCCTGAAGAAGATGCTGACCAACGACGATCCCGGGTACGTCGACCTGACCTCGCCGGCGGGGATCGGGATCGGGGCCATCGTCTACAACTACGACGGTGACGTCTATGCCTCCGACGAGGGTCGGATGCTCGCCGAGATGGGCGACAAGACCTTCCGGCTCGGCAACCTCCACGAAGATTCCTACGAGGAGATCATGCTCTCCGAAGCGCTGCTCCGGCCGCTGGAGGAGAGCTTCACGCAGAGCGCGCCGATGTGCCAGGACTGCGCCTTCGAGCCCTACTGTGGGGCGGATCCGACCTACCACCACGCCACCACGGGCGACTTCCTCGGGCGTAAGCCAACCTCGGGATTTCACCGTCGCAATGTGGCGATCTTCAAGCTGCTCCTCGAGCGCTACGAAGGCGACCCGGAGACCCGAGCCCTTTTCCGAACCTGGGCAAGCCATTGATCGCGCTGCGAGGAAAAGCGACGAGCGCTCCGCTCGCCGAGTGCCCCCGTCGCCCAGTCTGGAAGCTGACCGACGAGCGGACGTTGACTCCGCAGCGCGACAAACGAGCGTTCATCTCCGATGGCGGGAGCACCCCGCCCGACGGTTTCGATCTCTACCTGCTTCGCAGCGGCGCCGAGGATGCCCAACTCGACAACACGGTACGGCTGCCACCGGAGCTCGACTACCTGAGCGGTGGGGACGTCGTCGCGATAAGCGACGACGGACAGCGCATCCGTGTGTTGTGGCGACATCAGAGTCACCAGAACAGCATCTTGCTGACCGAGCGCTGCAACCACTACTGCCTGATGTGCTCGCAGCCGCCGAAGACCGCAATCGACGATCACCTGCTGGCCCAGGCCTCCGAACTGATTCGCCTGCTTCCGCGCGACGTCGCGGAGATCGGCTTCACCGGCGGCGAGCCGACTCTCTACGGAGAGGACCTCATCGAGCTCTTGCGGCTGTGCCGCAATCTCCACCCAGATGCCCAGGTCCACGTCCTCTCCAATGGGACCCGCTTCGCCGATCCCGAGTACGCCGCCGCCTGGGCGTCGATCGACAACCCGAACATGATGGTCGGGATCCCCATCTACGGGGCCGAGCCGGCCAGGCACGACTACGTGGTCCAGGCGGAGGGCGCCTTCAACCAGACGATTCCGGGCATCCTCAACCTCGCGCAACTGGGGCAGCGGGTCGAGATTCGCGTCGTCCTCCACAAGCAGACCGCGCCGGCGCTTCCCGAAATCGCCGAGTTCATCTGTCGCAACCTCCCCTTCGTCGACCAGGTGGCCCTGATGGGCCTGGAGATGATCGGGCTGGCCCGAGCCAACATCCCCGCGCTGTGGATCGACCCGACGGAATACGGGAACGAGTT
This sequence comes from uncultured Actinomycetes bacterium, assembly GCA_963714045.1. Classification (GTDB taxonomy): domain Bacteria; phylum Actinomycetota; class Thermoleophilia; order Solirubrobacterales; family 70-9; genus VAYN01. The sequence continues at coordinate 230,697 of OY970225.1, forward strand.
GGTCGAGGCCGTGACGCTCCTCGACCGCAGCCGCATCGACACCATGATCTACAACCACCAGCTCTGCCTGATCCCGCGATCGGTCTGGCCCTGGACCGTGCGCTCGATCTCCGACTGGAAGAACGAGTACCACCCCGAGTGCGCAAGCTGCAGCGTCAAAGACGACTGCGGCGGCTTCTTCTTCTCGGCCAAATACAAGGTCTCGGAGAACATCTGCGCGATCCGCGATGAGGCACCACGGGAGCCGGCACTCCTGGAGATATAGACCAGGCAGGAGGAGACGCTTGGCGCCCGGCACGGGATCTCAGCGATTCAAGCAAGCGATCGGCAAGCGACGGCACATAGCTCGTGGGGCGTTGCTCTGGATCGAGGCTGTTGCCGCGACGGCGACGGTGGCGGTTCTCGCGATCGGCCTTGTAAACCACTTCACGTCGGAGGGCCAAGCGGAGCTGCCGGGCGAAGGCAAGCGGATAGTCGCCTTCCGCCAGGTCGCCAACCGAATCTGCACCGAGAATCGGCGAAACCTGAGCCGAGCCCTTGCCGAACCTGGGTCCAGAGTGGAGCGCCTTGGGTTCGTGGCGCGAGCAATTGGTTGGGACGTAAACGATCTCGAAAGCATCACTGCTCCGCCAACGAGGTTCGACGCCTTCGTCGCGGAGGTCGCCGTGAGGAAAAGCGTGCGCCCCGAGGTTCTGGCCCTCCAACGCGCGATCGAGCTGGGCGATCAGGGCAGAAAGGCGGCAGCGATCGCGGAACTCGGAGCGATAGAAGGCAACTCCAGAGAACTCTCCAGAGAAAGTGGCATCGTCCGCTGCATGAGAATCCTCCCACCGATCCGAGATCTGACCGGGGAGTAGGTTCTTCGTCATGCGCCCGACGGGAGTCGAACCCGCGACCTTCGGCTTGAAAGACCGACGCTCTTTGGCCCCCCGTAAGGAACCGTTGACCACTGAGCTACGGGCGCCCGAGGGGAACCTTACCCGCGTGGCGGCATTCGGGCCTTTCCGCGTGGGAAGCTGTCGGCGATGGATCTGGGGCTGAAGGGACGAGTGGCGCTGGTGATGGGCGCCAGCCGGGGCATCGGGCGCGGGATCGCGGCGGCGCTGGCGCGGGAGGGCGCGCGGGTGGCGATCGTCAGCCGCTCGGCCGAGCGGCTCGGGGAGGCCGCGGCAGAGATCGGCGAGCTGGCGACGCCGTTCGTCGCCGACGCCGCCGACAGCGAGCGGCTCGGGGCGCTGCCAGGTGAGGTGGCCGCGGCGCTCGGTCCGGTCGAGATCCTCGTCGCCAACAGCGGCGGCCCGCCCTTCGGCGGCGCCCTCGATCACGAGCTCGAGGAGTGGGAGCGCGCCTACCGCTCGCTGGTCCTGGCGCCGCGGGTGCTCGCCGGCGCCGTCGTCCCCGGCATGCGCGAGCGCGGCTGGGGGCGGATCGTCAACGTCGGCTCCAGCTCCACCCGCGAGCCGATCCCCGGCCTCAACCTCTCCAACTCCCACCGCATGGCCGCGGTCGGCTTCCTGAAGACGCTGGCGGGCGAGGTCGCCGCCGACGGGATCACCGTCAACACCGTCGCCACCGGCAACTTCGCCACCGAACGGCTCGCCGACCCCAGCGGCTCGCTGGAGCCGGCCGAAGCCGCGGCTCGGGAGCGGATCCCCGCCGGCCGCCTCGGCAGCCCCGAGGAGTACGGCGACCTCGTCGCCTTCCTCTGCTCCGACCGCGCCGCCTACCTCACCGGCACCGTCATCCCCCTCGACGGCGGCCTCCTGCACTCCGTCTGACGGCGTAGGACACGGCGCCAGTCCGCACCGTCGGCTTCGCGCCGTGCAAAGCACTGTCGCTTCGCCGCCGGCACGCCCTGGCTTGGTCCTACACCGTCAGCTCGCGCATGGCGGGATAAATAATTACGTCCCGCAGCGACTTCGAGCCCGTCAGAATCATCATCAGGCGGTCGATGCCGAGGCCGACGCCGCTGGCCGGCGGCATCCCGTATTCGAGCGCGCGCACGAACTCCTCGTCGTGGGGATGGGGGTCGTCCTCGGCGCCGGACTCCTGGCGTTCGCGCTGCTTCACGAAGCGCTCGCGCTGCTCGACCGGGTCGTTGAGGTCCGTCCCCCCGCCGACGATCTCCATCCCGGCGGCGATGCCGTCGAAGGCCTCGCAGAGCCGCGGCTGCTCCGGGTGGACCTTGACCAGCGGCCAGATGTCGATCGGCAGGTCGACGACGAAGGTGGGCTGGATCAGCTTCGGCTCGACCAGCTTGCCCTGGAGGGTGTCGACCAGGCCGGCCCAGTCATCCGTCGGCTCGGCGTCCTCGCCCGCCACCTCGGCCAGCTCGTCGCGGCTCGCCTCGTAGATGTCGATGCCGGCCTCGCGCAGCAGCTCGTCGCGCAGCGTCAGCCGCGGCCAGGGCGCGGCGAAGTCGATCTCGACCCCGTCGCGCTCCACCCTGGTCGTGCCGAGCGCCCCCTCGACGACGCTCGCCACCAGCACCTCGACGACGTCCATCACGCCGCCGTAGTCGGCGCCGCCGACGAACATCTCCAGCATCGTGAACTCGGGGTTGTGCTGCGGCGACATCCCCTCGTTGCGGAAGAACTTGCCGAACTCGTAGACGTCCTCGAAGCCGCCGACGATCGCCCGCTTCAGGTAGAGCTCGGTCGCGGTCCGCAGAAACAGCTCGCGGTCGAGCGCGTGGTGGTGGGTGACGAAGGGGCGGGCCGCGGCGCCGCCGGTCAGCCGCTGCAGGACCGGCGTTTCCAGCTCGACCCAGCCGCGCTCGTTGAGGTGCCCGCGGATCGCCGCCACGACCTTCGCCCGCAGCTTGAAGACCTCGCGCGAGCGCTCGTTCGCCATCAGGTCGAGTTCGCGCTGGCGGTAGCGGGTCTCGACGTCGGAGATGCCGTGGAAGAGGTCGGGAGGGTCGAGCAGCGCCTTGGCCAGCAGCGTGCACTCGCGGACGCCGATCGCCAGCTGCCCCCGCTTGGTCACGTGCAGCACGCCCTCGACCCCGACCAGGTCGCCGACGTCGAGGTCCTCGACCCGCCCAAAGGCCTCCTCGCCGAGCTCGTCGCGCCGCGCGTAGGCCTGGATCGTGCCGGTAATGTCGCGGACGTCGAGGAAGGCGGTCTTGCCGTGCCCGCGCTTGCCGGTGACCCGCCCCATCACCCGGTAGGAGAAATCGACGTGCTCTCCCTCCCCCAGCGCGGCGGGGTCGTGGGCGGCGTGGATCTCCGCGACGTGGGTGCGGCCTTCGAAGGAGTGGGGGTAGGGATCGACTCCCTCCGCGCGCAGCCGCTCGACCTTGGCCCGCCGCTGCGCCTCGGTGGAGCCCGCCTCCGGCCCAGCCTCCGTCGGGCCCTCGCTCATCGCCGGCGGGCGCCCGTCATGGGGCGAAGCCGACGGTTACCCGCTCGTCGCCTTCGTAGTCCCGCAGGGTGACCGCGTCGCGCAACAGCTCGCGCATCGCCGGGCCGTGGTGGGTGTCGTGCTCCATCGCCAGCTTCCAGCCGGATGGCGTTTCGGCGACGAGGCCGCGGATCACCCCGAGGCCGTCCTCGCCGCACTCGCCGGTGACGGCGATCTGCGGCTCCTTGCGGATCTCGGGCGAGCGCTCGAAGATGGTCGAGTCGGTGACGTAGGGGAGGTTGGCGATCACGAGGTCGATGTCCTCGAGGTCGTCGGGGAGGCCGACGGCGACGCGGACGTCGAGCTCGAGGCCGAGCCGCTCGGCGTTCTCCCGCGCCGCTTCGGCCGCCTCCGGCGAGAGGTCCGACGCGCTCACCCGCAGGTCGGGGCGCTCGGAGAGCAGGGCCAGGGCGATCGCGCCCGAGCCGGTGCCGACCTCGTGCACGCGGGCGTCCTGGGGGAGCTCGACCGCGACCTCGACCAGCAACTCGGTCTCCCGGCGCGGCCACAGCACCCGCTCGTCGACGGCGATCTCGAGCTCGCGGAAGGGGGCATGGCCGAGGACGTAGGCCATCGGCTCGCGGTCGACCCGGCGCGCGACCCGCGCCTCGATCGCCTCGGCCAGCTCCGGCGTCAGCTCGCCGGTGCCGTCGCGGGCCAGCTCCTCGACGCCGATGCCGAGCGCATCGGCGACCAGCGCCCGGGCGTCGGCGAGGGGCTGCTCGCAGCCTGCGGCGGCGATCGCCTCGGCCGCCGCGTCGACGGCGGCGCCGACGGTCTCAGGCACGGGAGGCTGCGGGGTCTGCTGCTCGGGAGCGGACATCGGGACGCCCGAGGCTACCGTAGCGGCGCTTCACGGCGAGGATCCAGACCGCCCCGATGGCGATCATGCCGAGGCTCTCCAGCTGCGCCGCGGTGAGGCCGACCGCGACCGCATGGTTGCGGCGGATGAACTCGACCAGGAAGCGCTCGGTTCCCGCGTAGAGGAGGTAGAGGGCGAAGAGGATCCCGAGCCGGAACCGTTCGCGCAGATGCCACAGCAGCCAGGCGCCGAAGCCCATGACCAGGGTCTCGTAGACGGGGGTCGGGTGGACGGTGCGGTCGGTCGGCACGGTGCCGTTCGGGTAGGACATCGCCCAGGGGCCGTTCCAGGGCTTGCCGTAGTCGCCGTCGCCGGAGAGCTGGCAGCCGACGCGGCCGATCGCGTAGCCCAGGGCCAGCGCCGGCGCCGCCAGGTCGAGCAGGGCGAGGCCGAGGAAGTCGCGGTACCAGGCCCAGGCAAGGACGGCGAGGGCGCCGCCGATCGCGCCGCCGTACCAGACCAGCCCCGCCCCGGAGAGGAGGTTGCCGAGCAGGTCGTGCTTGACCTCGCTGTAGTTCTGGACCAAGAAGTAGACGCGGGAACCGACGACGCCGCCGAGGAGCGCCGCGAAGCCGATCTCATAGGCCCAGTCGGGCGGCTTGCCGATCTCCCCCAGCCGCCGCCAGATCAGCGCCCCGGCGCCGAGGAACGCGAGCGCGAACATCAGCCCGAAGGTCTGCAGCGTCACCGGTCCGAGCTCAAGATGCGGGTACATGGCGGGAGAGCGCCGGTGCTAGCCGGCGAGCAGCGCCTCCAGCAGCGCCTTCTGGGCGTGGAGGCGGTTCTCCGCCTGATCCCAGACCGCCGAGCGCTCGCCGTAGAGGACGTCGGCGTCGATCTCCTCGCCCGGGTGGGCGGGGAGGCAGTGGAGGACCACGGCGCTGTCCTTGGCCGCGGCCAGCAGGTCGGCGTCGAGGCGGAACGGGGCGAGGTCGGCGCGGCGGCGCGCCGCCTCCTCCTCGTCGCCCATGCTGACCCAGACGTCCGTATATAGAGCGTCGGCGCCGTCCGCGGCGGCGCGCGGGTCGCCGGTCAGCTTCACCCCGTGCCCCTCCTCCAGCTGATAGCCGGGCGGGGCCGCGACGACGACCTCGACCCCGGCCAGCTCGCCGAGGATTGCCAGCGAGCGGGCGACGTTGTTGCCGTCGCCGACGTAGGCGAGGCGGAGGCCGTCGAGCTCGCCGAAGCGCTCGCGCAGGGTGAGCAGGTCGGCCAGCGCCTGGCAGGGATGGTGCAGCGGCGTCAGCCCGTTGACGACCGGCACCTCGGCGGCGGCGGCCAGCTCGGCGACGGCCTCGTGGGAGCCGGAGCGGATCGCGATCGCGTCGACGTAGCGGGAGAGCACCCGGGCGGTGTCGCCGACCGACTCCCCGCGCGAGAACTGCATTTCGTCGCCGCGCAGGACGATCGGCGTGGCGCCGAGCTCGGCGACCCCGACCTCGAAGGAGATCCGCGTCCGGGTCGAGGGCCTCTGGAAGACCAGGGCGATGCTGCGACCGGCCAGCGAGTCGCCGCCGAGCCCATCGCCGCGGCCGGCTTTCAGCTCCGCCGCGCGGTCGAGCAGCTTGCCCAGCTCGAAGGCGCCGAGCTCTTCGCCGGTGAGGAAGTCCCGCTCAGACACAAATGTTCACGTTCGCTCAGTCACGGGGAATCAGATATGGACGTTCCTTCGCTCCACGTTCACGGAGCGGATACTACGGAGCGTGGAGTTCACGGCGATCTCCTGGAACCTGTTCCACGGGCGAGATTTCCCGCCCGACCCGGAGCTGCGCAGCTGGCGCTCGCGGCTGCTGCGGATCGAGGAGCGCAACGAGACCCACGTCCAGGTCAACCGCGACCTGAGCGCCGAGTTCGCGACCCTGCTCGCCGGCGCCGCCTGGGACGTCGCCCTGCTGCAGGAGTGCCCGCCGCGCTTTACGGCGCCGCTGGCCCGGGCCTGCGCGGCCGAGCCGCACCGGGCGCTGACCTCGCGCAACTCGCTGGGGCGGCTGCGGGGACTGCTGGCCCGCCAGAACCCGGACCTGATGGCCTCCGGCGAGGGCGGCTCCAACCTGACCATGGTCCGGGTCCCCGGCCGGCTCGGCGGCATCGTCGAGCGGCGCGAGCTGGCGATCCACGACGGCCCGCCCGAGCGGCGCTCGATGGCGCTGACCCGGACCGCCTCCGGCGTCTGCGTCGCCAACCTGCACGCCAGCAACGACGCGCCCGACCTGGCGACCGAGGACGTGCTGAGCGCCGCCCGCGCCGCCGGCGAGTTTGCCGACGGGGCGCCGCTGCTGTTCGGCGGCGACCTCAACCTGCGCCCGGCCGAGGAGCCGGCGGTCTTCGAGCGGCTGCGCGAGGACTTCGGCCTGGGAGCCCCGACCGCTCCGCGGGCGATCGACCACCTGCTCGGCCGCGGCCTCGAGCCGCTCGACCCTCCCGCCGCCTGGCCGCCGGAGCGGCGCGAGCTGGCGCTCGAAGGGCGGGCGCTGCGGCTCTCCGACCACGCGCCGGTGCAGGCCCGGTTCGGCGCGGCGGCGCCCACGGAGGCTGCCGACCTGAGATAGTCGAAGCGCACACCCGCCCGCGCAAACCTTCTGTCTGGAGGCACGTCGAATGGCCGAGAAAAAAGCAGCTGGCAAAACGAGCAAAAAAGCAAAAGCGGCGAAACCGAAAACCAAAGCGAAAAAAGCCCCGGCGAGCAAGGCCAGGGCCAAGAAGCCGGCGGCCCGCAAAACGGCGGCGAAAAAACCGGCGAAACGCGCCGCCGGCAAAGCGACCAGCGGGCTCGACAAGAGCGTCGCCCAGTTCCGCGAGAGCCTCGAGCAGAGCGTCACGCTCAGCCGCGACCGCCTGCAGGAAGTCGTCGACGACGCCGTCAAGCGCGGCCGCATGACCCGTGGCGACGCCGAGAAGATGCTCGGCGACCTCGTCAAGCGCGGTCGCAAACAGACCGACTCGATGCTGCGCGAGCTGGAAAAACTGGTCAAGCAGGCGCGCAAAGAGGTCGGCGGCCGGGCGCAGCCGGTACGCAAACAGGCCACCCAGGCGGCGCGCCGGGCGCGGAAAAAACTCGGCTGATTTGACGACAGCCGGCGGCGAGCGTCAGTTGGCCCGCGGCCCCCGTCGCGGCGAGCTGCTCGAGGTCGAGGTCGACTCGCTCGCCTTCGGCGGGCGCGGCGTCGCCCGCGCCGAGGGCTTCGTCCTCTTCGTCGCCGGCGCCCTGCCCGGCGACCGGGTGCGGGTCGAGGTCACCAAAGCGAAGAAGCGCTTCGCCGAGGCGCGCGCGGTCGAGTTGCTGCGGGCCGGCGCCGACCGCGTCGCCGACCGCTGCGTCCACGGCGGCGAGCCCTGTCCCGGCGCCCCCTGGCAGGGCCTCCCCTACGAGCGCCAGTTGGCGGTCAAGGGCGAGCAGGTGGGAGAGGCGCTGCGGCGGATCGGCGAGCTCGAGGGCTTCGAGCTGGAGGAGATCGTCCCCGCCGCCGAGCAGTGGCGCTACCGCAACAAGCTCGAGTACTCCTTCGGCGAGAGCGACGGCGAGACGGCGCTCGGCTTCCACGCCCGCGGCCGCTGGGACCTGGTCGTCGACGTCGACGACTGCCTGCTCGCCTCCGAGGCCGGCAACGCCGCCCGCAACGAGGTGCGCGAATGGGCGCGGCTGGAGTCGGTCGCCCCCTACGACCCGCGCTCGCGCGAGGGCGTGCTGCGGAACCTGGTCGTCCGCGAGGGGCGGCGCACGGGGCAGATCCAGACCCGGCTCGTCACCTCGGCGGCACGCCTCCCCCAACCTCCGGTCGACCTCCACACCGCGATCGAGGGGGACTCCGGCGGCACCGACGGCCCCACCGGCGTGCTCGGCTCCGAGCGGCTGCGCGAGGAACTCTGCGGGCTGAAGCTGGAGATGTCCCACGGCGCCTTCTTCCAGACCAACACCGAGATGGCCGAGCGCCTCTACGCGGTGGTCGCCGAGTACGCCGGGCTGAGCGGGCGGGAGAAGGTCTTCGACCTCTACTGCGGGATCGGCACGATTGGGCTGACGATGGCGAGCCGGGCCGGCGAGGTCTGGGGCCTGGAGATCGTCCCCGAGGCGATCGCCGACGCCGAGCGCAACGCCAGGCGCAACAAGGTCGAGAACATCCACTTCCTCGCCGCCAACGCGCGCACCGGCGTGCGGCCGCTGATCGTCCAGGCCGGCAGGCCCGACGTCGTCGTCGTCGACCCGCCGCGGGCCGGGCTCTCACAGAAGGTCGTGCGGCGGCTGGTCGAGTGCGAGGCGGCAAAGATCGTCTACGTCTCCTGCAACCCGACCACGCTCGCCCCCAACGCCGCCCAGCTGGTCGAGGCCGGCTACAGGCTGACGCGGGTGAGGCCGGTCGACATGTTCCCCCAGACCCCCCACATCGAGTGCGTGGCCCTGTTCGAGAAAGCCCTCTGACCGGGTAAGAGGTTCCGCGTAGCCTCAGGCCGGTTCGGATGCGGCGGCGACGAGCTGCTGCGCCGCGTCCCCGATCGCCGCTTCGATGGCGCCGATTATCCCGGCGTCCCGCCAGCCCTCCGGCAGGCGCCCACGGGCTGCCGCGCAGGCGGGACCGATCGCCCTCGCGAGGCCCTGCGCCCGCTGACGCACCAGTCCCGGCGAGGCATCCAGATCCGCGGCGAGGCGGTCCAGGTGGCGGCCGCGGACCCGGTCGAAGCGGTACTCGCCGCCGTACCTCATCGCCATCTTGCGGCCGAGGCGACGGCCGTAGACGCGCGTGGACAGGAGGTCGTAGAGGGGGGCCAGGCCCGGCGTTCCCTGCCCCTCGAGCAGCAGCGAGTAGTTCTTCGAGTGGGCGTCCGCGTTGCCGATCAGCAGATTGAAGACCAGGGCGTCGAGGAAGGCGAGAAGGTCGACGGCCGGCGCGGCGGAGCTTCTCCGCAGGAGCTCCGCGCAAGCCGCCACGCCAGGTCCTCCCTCCGACTCGTACTTCTGCTCGGGCAGGCAGCCGAGGGCCTGACAGAGATCCTCTTGGTGGATGCGGTAGACGTCGTCGTCGCTGCCTGAGCGGTCGTAGCGCGCGACGAGCAGCGCCTGGCGGTCTCCCGCCCGGATCGGCGTCGCCTCGGCGGCGTTCAGTCCGACCTCCGCCGCGAGCGCCATGCAGAAGGCCTCATTGGCGACCATGCCGTCGAGATCGGGTATCGGTGTCTTGACGATGTGGGTGCTCGGCGGATGGCCGCGCGTGATTCCCAGCCCGGAATCGCGGGCGAGCACCGGCAGCTTGTCGCGGGCGCCCGCGAGCGAGAGGCGCACGCCTTCGCCCTCCTCGTCGAGCCCGATCAGCAACGGACGGCTCGGGAGCTCAGCCAGCAGCTCGCCCAATTCGGCCTCGTCGAGCCAGGTGGGAGGCACCCGCGACGCAAACGGCGGCTCCTCGCCCGGCGAGACCAGCGAGACGGCGCCGGCGCACTCTCCGCCGATCTCGGCCAGGACGCTGAACGGGTTCCCGGCCGAGATCCCGAATGCCCTGGCGACCGTCTTGAGGAACTCGCCCTCAGGCAGCAGGCCGGCGAAGAACGGCCGGCACTCCTCGTCCTCGAAGCCCTCACGGCGCAGGGGCAGGCTGAGCGAGAGCGCCTCCCCGTCGCGCTCGACCCAGGCCGGCTCGTAGGTGAAGCGGAGGCGCGCCTGCGACAGGCGCTCCAGTCGCCCCGCCAGATCCGCGTGGAAGTAGACCTCGAGGGAGGTCATCGCGTCGTGAGGTGGAGGTCGAGGCCCAGGGCCGCCAGAATCCGCAACAGTCCGTCGAGCTGGACCGTCTTCTTCCCTCGCTCCACTTCGCCGAGAAGACGTGGCGTCACCCGGGCCACCGCCGCGAGCTCCTCCTGCGTGAGCCGGAGGCCATTGCGGCGCCGGCGGATCCTGGTGCCAAGCTCTCCCGGGGTTTGGATTCGGTCACTCATCTTCCCGTTCGGGAAGATAACAGCCGATTTGGAGGCCCGGTGGGTTTTTCTTCCCGTTCGGGAAGATACCGCTGTTCTTGAGATCATCCCTGCCCAATATTCCCGTTCGGGAAGATGCAAAACAGGCTATAGCCTGCCGGGGATGAATTGGCGAAGGTGGGAGATCTCGTGAGCCGGGGCTTCGGCGTTGCTGCCGGGCTCGACCCCGAGGTGGCGCGGCCGCTGGCGGCGCGCTGCGCGGAGCTCGGCTACGGGTCGATGTGGTCGAACGACCATCCCGGCGCCAAGGGGCTGGAGACGCTGGCCGAGTTCGCCGCCGCGGCCCCGGGAGTCGACCTCGGCGTCGCCGTGATCGCACTCGACCGCACGCCGCCGGAGGCGATCGCCGCCGACCTCGACCGCGTCGGCCTCGACCCCTCCCGCCTCTGGCTCGGCGTCGGCGCCGGCTTCGCCGAGAAGCCGCTGACGCGGATGCGCGAGTCCCTCCCCGAGCTGCGCGCCCAGCTCCCCGGCGTCCGCCTCGTCCTCGCCGCGATGGGTCCGAAGATGTGCGCCCTGGCCGGGGCCGAGTTCGACGGCGCCTTCTTCAACTGGATGACGCCGGAGTTCGCCGCCGGCGCCCGCATGCAGGTCGAGGCCGGCGCCCGCGAGGCCGGCCGCCCCGCCCCGCCCATCTTCGGCTACGTCCGCACCGCCGTCGGCCCCGACGCCGCCGCACGCCTGGCCAAGGAGGAGTCCTTCTACCGCGACCTCCACGCCGGCTACCGCAACCACTTCGACCGCCTCGCCGAGCCCGAGGGAACCGTCGGCGTCGCCGCTCCCACCGCCGCTGCCGCCCAGGACGCCCTGGCGGCCTACTCAGTCCTCGACACGACTGTCGTCCGCGGCCTCGCCAGCGCCAAGGTCGACGCGATGACCGCCGTCGCCGCAGCCGCGGCTCCCTAGATCCCCTTCTCAATCTCCCCTTCTCAATCCATTGGTGAGTTAAGGGCGCTATAGACCCCACAACTCACCAATGGATTGCGTGCCTCAGTAGGGCGGGAGGTCCTCGTACCAGACGCCGAGCGTGCGGAAGGCGCGCCAGAAGCGCTGCTTGGCGCCCTCCTCGTCGAGGGAGTCGTCGATGTCCGGGACGTAGAGGGCGTCGATGGTGGGGGTGAACGCCTGGACCTCCCCCTCGCGCTGCTCGAGCGGGCGGGAGAGGGGGACCTGGAGGCTGTTGAGGATACGCAGCGCCGGCTCGCCCATGACGATGGCGATCTTCGGCTGCACGATCGCCATCTCCTCGACCAGTCGAGCTATGCACTCGCCGGCGGCGAGGTCGGGCTCGGCGATCGGGCACTTGACGCAGAGCGTGCCGTAGACGACCAGCGGGTCGATGCCGAGCCGTTTGAAGCTCTTCATCAGCGCGTTGCCGGCGCGACCGTAGAAGGCGACCCCCTCCTCGATCTCCGCCGCCATCGGCGCCTGCTTGAGCATGAAGATGTCGGCCTGGGGGTGGCCGGAGCCGAGCACCGGCATCAGCTTGCCGCGCGGGCAGTGCGGGCACTCCTGGATCTCGTGGCTGATCTGGTTGAGCTCGCGGATCGCCCGCTCCAGGTATTTCTCGCGGATCTCGTCGTCGGTGCTTCGCATCGGCGACGACTTCTTTGACGAGGCGGGCGCGGCTCCTTTCGCCGCGCCTCCCTGCATCAGCTCTTGCTCGCCGAGCCGCGCTTGCGGGGGCGCCCGCCGCGCACCGGCTTGGCGTCGGGGACGCGCCGTTTCGGCGCCTTCGGGCGGCCTGTCGTCTGCAGCAGCTTCAGCGCCTGCACGTAGACCAGGTTCTTGTGCTTGCGGGTGATGTCGGCGTCGCGCATCGCCTCGAGGAACTCGGCCGGGCCATCGAAGTCGTGGATCCGCACCCGCACGCTACCGAGCCCCTGGGCGACGTGGCTGTCGGAGCCGGCGCCGGGGACGATCCGGTACTTGCGGGCAAAGCGCTCCGCCTCCTCGTTGAAGGCGGTCACCGCCACCCGCGGGTTGAAGACCTCGAGGATGTCGATCTCCTCGACGATGTCGAGCAGGTGCTCGTAGTCGGGCACGGAGTGGAAGCGGTCGAAGGGGTGCGGCACGTAGACCAGCCCGCCCTGCTCGCGGATCGCGGCGATCGTCTCCGCCATCGTCAGCCCCTTCGGGATCTTCTGCTCGAGGAAGAGGCCGATCACCTCGCCCTGCTCGGCGGTCTTCACCTCCTCGGCGACGATCACCTCGATGTCGCCCATCCCGGCGGCGATCCGCCGCGCCTCCAGCGCCCCGGAGACCTCGTTGTGGTCGGTGATCGCGATCGCCCCGAGGCCGCGGTCGCGCGCCGTCTGCAGCAGCACCTCGACCGGGGTGGCGCAGTCGGTCGAGTGGTCGGTGTGCATGTGCAGGTCGACCTCGATCAGGGGACGGGAGGAGATCCGCTCCCGCAGCCCGGCGTCGCCGCCGTCGGGACGGCGACGGGCGAGGAGGCGACGGTAGATCGCCTCGAACTCGGCGGCGACCGCGGCCCAGTCGCGCTCCCCCCCACCCGGCTCGATCAGCTCATAGGAGGCGGGGAAGTAGCCGTCGAGCAGCTTCGCCGTGGCGGCGCTGGTCACCGTGCGGGCGTCGATCCGGCCGAAGAAGATCTCCACCAGCGGCCGCGCCACCTGGGTCGAGAGCACCCGCTCCTGGGGGGCGTGGAAGGTGGCGACGTTGAGCGAGAAGGAGTAGCGCAGCGCCGCCGAGGAGACGCTCGGTGCGAACGGCTCGTGGACGTGGACGATGTCCGGGGGGCTCGCCTTCAGCAGCTTCTTGACCGGGTCCCCGGTGCCGATCCGCAGCACCTCGTGGCCGCGCCGCTCGAGCTCCTCGGAGAGGCGCGCGACGAACTCGGTGACGGGGCTCCGCGGGCTTCTCCGGGGCGAGACCTGGGCTATCGCAAGCGTCTCGGAGGGCACGGGCCCGGGCTCAGGCCGAGACCTTCGCCTCGCCCGGAGCCGGCGACTTGCCGCGCGCGTTGGCGGCGATGAACTCCTCGGTCTTCTCGCGCGCCTCGTCGTCGGGCCGCTGGGTGTGCGGCGACTTCATCAGGTAGCTGGAGGGGCCGTCGAGCTGACCGGAGATGCCGTTGTTGAGCGCCAGCTTGATCATCCGCACCGCGTCGATGACGACGCCGGCCGAGTTCGGCGAGTCCCAGACCTCGAGCTTCAGCTCGACCGTCAGCGGCACATCGCCGAAGGCTTTGCCCTCGAGCCGGATGTGGGCCCACTTGCGGTCAGTCAGCCAGGCGACGTAGTCGGAGGGCCCGACGTGGACGTCCTCGGCGGGCAGGTCGTGGCCCATGATCGAGGTGACGGCGTTGGTCTTCGACTCCTTCTTGGAGGCGAGCCGCTCGCGCTCGAGCATGTTGTAGAAGTCCATGTTGCCGCCGACGTTGAGCTGGCTGGTCCGCTCCATGCGGACGCCGCGGTCGTGGAAGAGGCGGGCGAGCTGGCGGTGGACGATCGTCGCCCCGACCTGGGACTTGATGTCGTCGCCGACGATCGGCAGGCCGGCCTCTTCGAAGCGCTTGTCCCAGTAGTCCTCGCGGGCGATGAAGACGGGCAGGCAGTTGACGAAGCCGACCCCGGCCGCGAGCGCCTGCTCGACGTACCACTTGACCGCCTGCTCGGAGCCGACCGGCAGGTAGCAGACGAGGACGTCGGCCCTGGTCTCCTTGAGGATGCCGACGATGTCGGCGGTTTTGCCCGGCGCCTTGGTGATTTTCTCTTTCAGGTACTTGCCGAGGCCGTCGTGGGTCATGCCGCGCTCGACCTTGACGCCGAGGCTGGGGACATCGGCGAACTTGATCGTGTTGTTCTGGCCCGACCAGATCGCCTCGGAGAGGTCCTTGCCGACCTTCTCCGCGTCGATGTCGAAGGCGGCGACGAACTCGACGTCGCGGACGTGGTAGCCGCCGAGCTCGACGTGCATCAGGCCCGGGACTTCGTCGCCCGGGTCGGCGTCCTTGTAGTACTGGACGCCCTGGATGAAGGAGTTGGCGCAGTTGCCGACGCCGACGATCGCGACGCGCACCTTCTCGTCGGTGCGGGCGACCCCGTTGCCGCTTGCTCCGTTGGTCTCACTCATGAAATTTGGAAATCCTTCCTCGCTCGCTGGATGGGGAAGCCACACCCGCGGAGTCGACTGGTTACAGGTCCGCTTGCTGGGCGGGGTCTTTCGAGAGCTGGTTCTTGACGTGCCATACGCGCTGAACGGTGGTGACAATGGTCAGCGCCGCGATCAGGTAGACCGCCGGCGCCAGAAACTCGAAATCGCCGAGCCCGGCGCCCTTGGCGAAGACCAAGCCGATTGAGAGTATGACTACCCGCACGGGGCGCGTCGCCAAGCCGACCTTGCACTCGACCCCGAGCGCCTCGGCCCGAGCCCGGGTGTAGGAGACCATCAGCGAGCCGAGCACCGCGACCACGCACATCGCCGCGGCGAAGTCTTCGCCCTGGGCGGCGAAGTAGCCCGCGACGGCGGCGAGCACGATCCCCTCCTCGATCCGGTCCAGGGTCGAGTCGAGGAAGGCCCCGAACAGGGTCCCCTTGCCCGACATCCGCGAGTAGCGGCCGTCGAGCGTGTCCATCACCGAGCCGAGGATGAAGGAGACGCCGGCGAGGAAGAAGAGGCGCTGGGTGACCAGCGCGGCGGCGATCAGGTTGCCGGCCAGGCCGACCATCGAGATCGCGTTGGGCGTGAGCCGGGACTCGATCAGCCGCTCGCGGGCATAGGAACGGAGCTCCTGCCCGTTGCGACGACTGCTCGGGGCCCGCGGGGGAGCCGACGAATCCATTCGCGTGAGGCTAGTCGATGGGGGCCATGGCTTCCTGGGGCGCGCCGCTGCGCCAGGACCAGGCCTCGGGGCGGGCGCGGGCCAGCAGCCGCTGGGCGACCACGGCCGAGGTCGCCGCGACCATCCAGCCCAGGGCCGCGTCGACCCAGTAGTGGTTGGCGGTGACGATCACGACCCAGACGATCAGCAGCGGCCAGGCCGCCCAGAAGGCTCTGGCGAAGCGGCTGCGGCAGACCATCACGCCGGTGGCGCCGATCATCATCGCGAAGGCGCAGTGCATGCTCGGCACCGCGGCGTAGGGGTTGATGAAGATCTTCGCCAGGGACGAGTCGTGGTTGACCTTGGAGAAGTCGACGATCGTGTCGACGAAGCCGTGCTCGGGGAACATCCGCGGCGGCGCCGTCGGGAAGAGCGTGTAGCCGACCAGCGCCAGGCCCATCGAGACCACGAACATGTTGCGGACGAAGTAATAGGACTCGTTGCGGAAGAGGTAGAGCCAGACCAGGAAGCCGAGGGCGATCGAGAACTGGGCGTTGAGGTAGATCTGGTTGGCGACGTCGATCAGCCAGTGGGCGGGCAGGAAAAACGCCTGCAGGCTGGGCTCGAAGAAGGTGTGGCTGGAGCGCTCGAAGTCGATCACCTGGGCGCCGTGGGCGATCGCGTCGGCGCGCTGGGAGTCGGCGATGCCGCGGACCAGCTCGTAGGCGATATCGACCCCGACCAGGATGCAGATCTGGCGCCCGGCGTCCCCCCAGCCCTGGGGCAGCTTGGCTCCTATGCGCGCGATCGCCCGAGACACCAAGCGGCAATTGTAATCCGCGCGTTAACGGTGGGGAAGAGAGGGCGGGTGGTTAGGGTGCGGCGCGTGGCGTGGGAGCGGCCGAGCAAGCGGCGGGTGCGGGCGATTCGGGATCGGCTGCGGGAGATGTACGGGCGGCCGCTGGGCGAGCCGCATGGGGAGCCGGTGGCGGAGCTGATCAAGACGGTGCTCTCGCAGCACACGAGCGATCACAATCGGGACCGGGCGTTCGCGGCGCTGCGGGAGCGGTTCCCGAGCTGGGAGGAGGTGCGGGACGCGCCGGTGGAGGAGGTCGAGGAGGCGATCCGCCCGGGCGGCCTGGGCAGGCAGAAGGCGCCGCGGATCCAGGCGATCCTCGAGCGGCTCGGCGACCCGCCCGACCTCGACTGGACCGAGACGGCACCGCGCGAGGAGTCGCTGGGGTTCCTGCTCTCGCTGCCCGGGGTCGGGCGCAAAACCGCGGCCTGCGTGCTGATCTTCACCTGGGGCATCCCGGAGATCCCGGTCGACGTCCACATACATAGGGTCGGAGGCAGGCTCGGGCTGTTCCCCGCGAAGGCCTCCTTCGAGCGCGCCCACGACGAGATGCTGGCGCTGGTCGACCCCGAGGACGCCCACGAGCTGCACGTGAACCTGATCCGACACGGGCGCGAGCTCTGCCGCCCGAAGCCGCGCTGCGAGGAGTGCGAGCTGCGGCGGATGTGCCCCTGGTATCGCGCCGGGAAAAGCGCCAGTAGTATCCGCGCCGCCAAATGAGCAAGAAAACCTTCATCGTCTTCGCCCTGCTGGTCCTGGTCCTCGCGGTCGCCATCCCCTGGCTGGCCTTCCGCTCCAAGGGCGACGCCGCGACCGGCGACCAGAAGGTCGCCGCCAACCTCAAGGGCGGCCAGTCGCTCTTCCAGACCAACTGCGGCACCTGCCACACGCTCTACGCGGCGGGGACCGACGGCAACTACGGGCCGAACCTCGACGAACTGCTGGCGCCGGCGGGCCCCCCGACCGGGCCGACCGCCGCCTCGACGATCAAGGCGACCGAAGGCCGCGTCCTCAATGCGGTCGAAAACGGCGTCGACAGCTCCACCCCGGGACGCATGCCCGGCGGCATCCTCAACGAGCAGCAGACGAAGGAAGTAGCGACCTTCGTCGCCGCTACTGCCGGTGAAGGTTGAGAGCCTCCGTCAGTGGCTGAACCTCAGGGTGCTGGAGAGGCCTGCATGGTCGGAGTCCCAGAGACCGTTGACCGGGAGCAGGCCGGTTACGGCTGAGCTCTGGAGGGTTACCTGGGCGGGGTTCCGGGTCATGATGTGGTCGACCTGGTGGTCGAAGTCGGCGACGCTGCCGCCGGCTCCTTCGCCGAGCAGGCTCGAGTTGAGGCAGCAGCCGAGCGGGGTGTCCGTGCTGCGCTCGACCATGCCGGCCGCGACCAGCGCTTCATAGGCCTGGCGGTCCCCCGGCGCGACCGTGTCGTCGTCGGAGTTGAGGTCGCCGACCAGCACCACCGGCAGGCTGCTCGTCGCCGGACCGCCCGGCGCGACCAGTTCGGCGGCCTGGCGGGCGCGGATGCTCGGCACCAGCGCCGCCGGGTCGAACGCCTCGAGGTGGGTGTTGACGAAGCGGAACGGATGGCTGCCGCGCACCGTGGCGTCGGTCGCCGTCCAGCCGCGCTGAACCGGCAGCAGGTTGCCGAGGATCGGGACTTCCAGCAGGGTGCTGAAGTTGCCCGACTGCTCCTGCCAGGTGTGGACCCCGGCGCCGCGGCGGGAGAGGATCGCGTCGCGCATCGTCAGGTGGCCGTTGACCTCGGCGTTTTCCAGGCCCGGGATCGGAGGGCCGTCCCCCGCCACGCCGTTCTCGTCGGCCGGGGCTTCGAAGTCGAACTCCTTCTGCACGACGACGACTTCGTAGCGCGGCCCGCCGGCGTTGAGCTGGGACAGCAGTTCGTTCAGGTAGTCGTAGCGGACCGTGCTCGCGCTCGGGTTGGTTATCGGCGAGGTCTGCCAGAGCGCGACCTCCTGCAGGCCGACCAGGTCGGGCTTCTGGGAGAGGATCTCCTGGGCCAGGCCCTTGGCCCGGGTCGGGAAGTCGTTCTGGGTCACTTCGCGCAGGATCTGGCCGTTGGCGGCGACGAACGCACCCAGGCTCGGGGCGCCGATCGCCGGCGCCAGGTCCGCGCCGAGGTAGAGGTTGCGGGTCATCGTGTTGACGACCTTGCCGTGGCCCTCGTCGTGGCGGACGCCGCCATGGTGCCCCTTCCCGTGGCCGTGGGAGTGGTGGTGCGCCACCAAATGGCCGCCGTGGTGGTCGTGCCCTTTCCCGTTGGCAGCGGCCCAACCGGGCAGCGCCGGGATCAGCATCAGAGACGAGACGAGCGCCGCCAGAACGGTCCAGCGGGGTCGCGTGTGAGCGTGGCTCAAGGTATTCCTCCTCGTAGAGGCGCCTCCCCGATGCCCGCTTCCTGCGCGTGGGATCAATATAGAGGGTCGATTTGAAATACGATTCTAATCTGCCATACTGAGACTCAGATTTCATAGGCTTGAACAACGAAACCCCTGGAGGGCGCGAAAAAGTGGGAAAGACGATTGGGATCGACCTCGGCACTACCAACTCCTGTGTCGCCGTGATGGAGGGCGGCGAGCCGACCGTCCTTGAGAACGCCGAGGGGGGGCGCACCACCCCGTCGGTGGTCGCCTTCACCGAGGGTGGCGAGCGGCTGGTCGGCACCGTCGCCAAACGACAGGCGGTGATGAACCCGGAGAACACGATCTTCTCGATCAAGCGGTTCATGGGGCGCAAGGAGGCCGAAGTAAAAGAGGAGGAGACGATCGTCCCCTACGAGGTCGAGGCCGGCCCCAACGGCGACGTCCGCGTCGATGTGCGCGGCAAGCAGTACAGCCCGCCGGAGATCAGCGCGATGATCCTGCAGAAGCTGAAGACCGACGCCGAAGCGAAGCTCGGCGAAGCGGTCGACAGCGCCGTGATCACCGTCCCCGCCTACTTCAACGACGACCAGCGGCAGGCGACCAAGGACGCCGGCAAGATCGCCGGGCTCGACGTCAAGCGGATCATCAACGAGCCGACCGCGGCCTCGCTCGCCTACGGGCTCGACAAAGAGAAGGCGGACCACACGATCCTCGTCTTCGACCTCGGCGGCGGCACCTTCGATGTCTCGGTGCTGGAAATCGGCGACGGCGTCTTCGAGGTGAAGGCGACCGCCGGCGACAACCACCTCGGCGGCGACAACTGGGACAAAGCGATCGTCGAGTGGCTGGTCGCCGAGTTCAAGCGCGACCAGGGCGTTGACCTCTCGGCCGACAAGAACTCGCTGCAGCGGCTCTACGAGGCGGCGGAGAAGGCGAAGATCGAGCTCTCCTCGACCCAGGAGACGCAGATCAACCTGCCCTTCATCACCGCCGTCGAGGGGCAGCCGAAGCACCTCGACCTGAAGCTCAGCCGCTCGAAGCTGAACGAGCTGACCGGCGACCTGCTGGAGCGGATCGTCGGCCCGGTCAAACAGGCCCTCGGCGACGCCGACGCGGCGATCGACCACGTCGTCCTGGTCGGCGGCATGACCCGGATGCCGGCGGTGCGCGAGCGGGTCAAGGAGCTGACCGGCAAGGATCCGCACCAGGGGGTCAACCCCGACGAGGTGGTCGCGGTCGGCGCCGGGATCCAGGCCGGAGTGCTGGCCGGCGACGTCAAGGACGTGCTGCTGCTCGACGTCACCCCGCTGACGCTGGGGATCGAGACCAAAGGCGGCGTGATGACGAAGCTGATCGAGCGCAACACGACGATCCCGACGAAGAAGTCTGAGACCTTCTCGACCGCCGACGACAACCAGCCCTCGGTCGAGATCCACGTGCTCCAGGGCGAGCGGGAGATGGCCTCCGGCAACAAGAGCCTGGGCAAATTCCAGCTCACCGGGATCCCACCGGCACCGCGCGGGATGCCGCAGATCGAGGTCACCTTCGACATCGACGCCAACGGCATCATCAACGTCACGGCGACCGACAAAGGCACCGGCAAAGAGCAGAAGATCGAGATCAAATCCGGCTCCGGGCTCTCCGACGAGGAGATCCAGGGCATGGTCACCGACGCCGAGTCCCACGCCGAGGAGGACGCCAAGCAGCGGCAGCTGGCCGAGGCCCGCAACCTCGCCGAGAACGCCGCCTACCAGTCCGAGAAAGCGCTGGAGGACGCCGGCGACAAAGTCGACGCGGCGACCAAGGAGGAGGTCGAGGCGGCGGTCAAGGGCGTGCGCGAGTCGCTGGAGTCCGACAGCGTCGAGGAGATCAACTCGAAGGCGGAGGCGCTGAACACGGCGATGACCAAGGCCTCGGAGCAGATCTACGCGGCGTCGCAGGAGGAGGCTTTGGCCGACGGGGCCGCTGCCGAGGGCGACTCCTCAGACGAGGAGGAGGTCGTGGACGCCGAGGTGGTCGACGAGGGTGACGGCGAGTGAGCGCCGACGAGCACCCGCCGGCGGGTCCTGTCCCGGGGGGAGGGGGGGCGCTGCGGGGCAAGCCGTCCTCGGCCCCCCCTCCCCCCGGGCCACCCGCCGGAGAGGCGGTCGAGGAGGATCTCGACGCCCTCCTGGCTGATGCCCAGAAGGAGAAGGACGAGTACCTCGAACTGGCGCGGCGGACGCAGGCGGATTTCGAGAACTACAGGAAGCGGATGGGCGCCGAGGTGCAGGCTGCCGCGCTGCGCGGCAAGGCCGAGGTGGCCAGGGAGCTGATCGAGGCTGTCGACAACCTCGAGCGCGCGCTGGAGACAGGCGACGAGGATTCCGATGGCCTGGCCGGTGGAGTCCAGATGGTCCTGCGCGGGATGCAGGAAGCGCTCTCTCGCAACGGCGTCGAGCCGCTGGATCCCAAAGAGGAGAAGTTCGACCCGCAGTGGCATGAGGCGCTTTCGACGCAGTCGCTCGAGGGGGCCGAGCCAGGCACGGTCGTCGAGGTGATCCAGAAGGGCTACCGGCTCGGCGAGCAGCTGATCCGGCCGGCCCGGGTGGTCGTCAGCGAGTAGGGGCCGATGGCGGACGAGCTCTACAAGACCCTTGGCGTCTCCAAAAAGGCGTCCGAGGACGAGATCAAGAAGGCGTACCGGAAGCTGGCCCGGAAATACCACCCTGACCGCAATCCGGACGATCCGAAGGCGGAGGAGGAGTTCAAGGAGATCTCGGCCGCCCACGACGTCCTCGCCGACCCCGAGAAGCGCAAGGAGTACGACGCGGGTGGGGCGTTCGGTGGCTTCGGCGGGGCGCAGGGCAGCGGGCCGTTCGGCCCCGGCGGCGGCCAGGCGGGCGGCTTCGCCGGCGGCGACCTCGGCGACATCTTCTCCTCGATCTTCAGCCGCGGCGGCAGGGGCGGCGGCCGCGGGCAGGCGCAGCAGGTCCGCGGCCGCGACCTCGAGACCGAAGTCCAGCTCGACTTCGAGCAGGCGGTCAACGGGACCCAGATCAGCGTCACCGTGCCGAAGTCCGGGCGCTGCCCGACCTGCCACGGCAGCGGCGCCAAGCCCGGCACCGCGCCGACCACCTGTCCGCGCTGCGAAGGCCGCGGCATCGACGCCCAGAGCCAGGGCTTCTTCTCGATCAGCCAGCCCTGCCCGCAGTGCGGCGGCGCCGGCCAGATCATCGAGGACCCCTGCCCCACCTGCGGCGGCTCCGGCCTCACCCAGCAGACCAAGCGCTACAAGGTCAACGTCCCCGCCGGGGTCAAGGACGGGGCGCGGATCCGGCTCGCCGGCAAGGGCGAGGCGGGTCCGCGCGGCGGGCCTCCCGGCGACCTCTACGTGACCACCCGCGTCGCCGCCTCCCCCGTCTTCAAGCGGCTCGACGGCGGCAACCTCGAGGTGACGGTGCCGATCTCGATCCCCGAGGCTCTGCGCGGGGCGACGATCGAGGTGCCGACCCTGGCGGGGACGAAGAAGATCAAGGTCGGGGCGGGGACCAGGCACGGCTCGATCCAGCGGCTGCGCGGCGAGGGCGCGCCGAAGCCGCGCGGCAAGGGCCGCGGCGACATCCGCTACCGGCTCGAGATCGAGGTGCCGGAGAAGCTGAGCGCCGAGCAGGAGGAGGCGGCGGCGAAGCTGGCCGAGGCCTTCAACGGCGCCGACCCGCGGGCGGAGCTGCTGCGGAAGGCCACCCGATGAGTGCGATGCGGCGGGAAAGGGTGGAGGCGCGGATCGACGAGGAGCGGGGGGTCTTCATGATCTCGGTCGCCGCGGAGCTGACGCACATGCATCCCCAGACCCTGAGGATCTACGAGGCGCGGGGGCTGATCGCGCCGAAACGCTCGCCGAAGAACACCCGGCTCTACTCGCAGCGCGACGTCGAGCAACTGCACCGGATCCAGCAGCTGACCGCGGAAGGCCTGAACTTGGTGGGCGTCGAGCGCGTCCTCGCGCTGGAGCGGCGGATCGGGGAACTCGAGCGGGAGGTCGAAGATGCAACCTGACCGGTTCACGGTGAAGTCCCAGGAAGCGGTCGCGGCGGCGCAGCAGCTGGCCGCGGCGCGGCACAACCCGGAGATCGCGCCGGCGCACCTGCTGGTCGCCCTGCTGGTGCAGGAGGACGGGCTGGTGATGCCGATCCTGCAGAAGCTCGGCGGCGACCCGGCGGCGATCGGGGCCAAGGCCCATGAGGCGATCGAGGCCCTGCCGACGCTGAGCGACGGCGATGGGGAGCCACGGATGTCGACGGCCCTGGCCCAGACGCTGCGCCAGGCGGAGGCGGAGATGGCGAAGCTCGGCGACGAGTACATCTCGACCGAGCACCTGCTGCTGGCGCTGACCGAGCCCGGCTCCGGCGTCGCCGACGTCCTGCCCGGGCGCGAGGCGCTCGAGAAGGCGATCGCCGAGGTGCGCGGCCCGCACAGGGTCACCTCCCCCAACCCCGAGGACAGCGTCCAGGCGCTGGAGAAATTTGGCCGCGACCTGACCGCCGACGCGGCGGCGGGCAAGCTCGACCCGGTAATCGGCCGCGACGAGGAGATCCGCCGCGTGATCCAGGTCCTCTCCCGCCGGACCAAGAACAACCCGGTGCTGATCGGCGACCCCGGCGTCGGCAAGACGGCGATCGTCGAGGGGCTGGCGCAGCGGATCGTCGACGGCGACGTGCCGGAGAGCCTGCGCGACCGCCGCGTGATCGCGCTCGACATCGGCTCGCTGCTGGCCGGCTCCAAATACAGGGGCGAGTTCGAGGAGCGGCTGAAAGCGGTGCTCTCGGAGGTGCAGGAGGCGGAGGGGCAGATCGTCCTCTTCCTCGACGAGCTGCACACGATCGTCGGCGCCGGCGCGGCCGAAGGGGCGGTCGACGCCGCCAACCTGCTGAAGCCGATGCTGGCGCGTGGCGAGCTGCGCGCGGTCGGGGCGACCACCCTCGACGAGTACCGCAAGCACATCGAGAAGGACGCGGCGCTGGAGCGGCGCTTCCAGCCGGTGCTCGTCGGCGAGCCCGACATCAATGACACGATCGCGATCCTGCGCGGGCTGAAGGGGCGCTACGAGGTCCACCACGGGGTGAGGATCGCCGACTCGGCGATCGTCGCCGCGGCGACCCTCTCGGAGCGCTACATCGCCGACCGCTTCCTCCCCGACAAGGCGATCGACCTGATCGACGAGGCGGCCTCGCGGCTGAAGATCGAGATCGACTCGATGCCGACCGAGATCGACGAGGTCGAGCGGCGGATCCAGCAGCTCGAGATCGAGCGCGAGGCGCTGAAGAAGGAGAGCGACGAGGCCTCGCGGGCGCGGCTGGAGGCGCTGGAGGCGGAGCTGGCCGAGCTGGGCGAGAGCTCGGCCGAGATGAAGGCGCGCTGGCAGAACGAGAAGGAGGCGATCGACTCGATCAAGGAGGCGAAGGCGCGGCTGGAGGAGGCCGGCGCGGAGGCCGAGCGGGCCGAGCGCGAGGCCGACCTCGAGCGGGCGGCGAAGCTGCGCTACGGCGAGATCCCGGAGCTGGAGAAGACCGTCGCCGAGGGCGAGGAGCGGCTGGCCGAGCTGCACGCCGGCGGCACCACGATGCTGACCGAGGAGGTGACCGAGGCCGACGTCGCCGAGGTGGTCGGCAAGTGGACCGGGATCCCGGTCAGCCGGCTGCTCGAGGGCGAGGTGCAGAAGCTGATCCAGATGGAGGACCGCCTGCACGAAAGGGTGATCGGCCAGGACGAGGCGATCGAGGCCGTCTCCAACGCGCTGCGGCGCTCGCGCGCCGGGCTCTCCGACCCGAACCGGCCGATCGGCTCCTTCCTCTTCCTCGGCCCGACCGGAGTCGGCAAGACCGAGCTGGCCAAGGCGCTGGCCGAGTTCATGTTCGACTCCGAGCAGGCGATCGTCCGCCTCGACATGTCCGAGTACATGGAGAAGCACACGGTGGCGCGGCTGATCGGCGCCCCGCCCGGCTACGTCGGCTACGAGGAGGGTGGCCAGCTGACCGAGGCGGTGCGGCGCCGGCCCTACGCGGTGGTCCTGCTCGACGAGATCGAGAAGGCCCACCCCGACGTCTTCAACACGCTGCTGCAGATCATGGACGACGGGCGGCTGACCGACGGCCAGGGCCGCACCGTCAGCTTCACCAACACGGTGCTGATCATGACCTCCAACGTCGGCTCGGACCGGATCGTCGGCGAGCAGGTCGACGAGCGGATCCGCGAGCAGATCGAAGAGGTGCTGGCGGCGACCTTCAAGCCCGAGTTCCTCAACCGGATCGACGACACGGTGATCTTCCACCGCCTCTCCAAGGAGGACATCGGGCGAATCGTCGAGCTGCAGGTGAGCCAGCTGGTCGGGCGGGTGGCCGAGCGCGGGATCGCGATCGAGCTCAACGAGGACGCCCGCACGCTGCTCGGCAACCTCGGCTACGACCCGACCTACGGCGCCCGGCCGCTGAAGCGGGTGATCCAGAAGCAGCTGGTCGACAAGCTGGCGCTGAAGATCCTCGAGGGGGAGTTCGCCGAGGGGGACACGGTCGCGGTCGACGCCGCCGACGGCGAGCTGGCTTTCGAGAAAGCTGCGATCTAACCACCAGCCATGCGGGTTTAAGGGTTGCTCGTAACAATCCGACATAAGCTTTTGACGAAACTGTGATGTTCCGACGGCGATTCACCAGATCCGATTCGACGGGCGCGAGCGCGCACTCGCGGCTCGGCGCTGTCTCGGATTCCGTCTGGGCGGCGCAGGATCGGGTCAGGTCCGGCACCGGCGCCGCCCTGCGGGCGAGCGCCGACGGGCTGGGGCAGGCCTTCGAGCGGGTCGCCTTCCCGCTGCAGGAGAAGCTGGTCTGGCCGCTCTCCGATCGCGCCGAGACGATGGGCGCGCCGGCCCGCGCCGTCTCCTTCGGCGCCGTCGTCGCGCTGGCCGCCGCGGCCGGCGTCGCCGGCCTGGTCTGGGCCGCTCCCGACGGGCCGCACGGGTCCGCCGCCGGCACCCGGGTCGCGCTGACCGCGACTCCGGCCGGCGCGGTCAAGGTCGTGGCCGGGAAACCGCCGGAGCCGACGCTGCACGGTGCCGCCCCGGCCTTCAAGCAGGTCGACGGGACGGCCGCCTCCCAGGTCGATCCCGCCAAGGCGATCGTCAAATCCTCGCCGGCCGCGTCCTCCGATGCGCCCGCCTCGAGCTCCTCCGCGTCCTCCTCAACCTCTTCGCCCGCCGCCGCCACCGCCGCCAAGGCCGCGGCCGTCGACGGGCGCCCGGCCGGCCCGGCGGCGATCGCCGCCGCCCGCGACTTCGCCGGCGCCTTCGTCGTCTACGAGACCGGTGGCGTCGACGCCGGCGTGCGCAAGGCGTTCGGGCAGACGGCGACGCCGGAGCTGGCGCGGGCGCTGCTGAGGCGGCCGCCGCGGCTGCCGGCCAACGTCAAGGTGCCGCGGGCGAAGGTCCTCAACGTCGTGCCGGCTCCCTCGCACGGGGACGTCTACCCGGTCAGCATCTCGCTGCTGCGGGTCGGCGTGACCAGCGAGCTGCGACTCGAAATGGAAGAGCGAAAGGGCAGGCGCTGGCGCGTCACCAACGTGCTCGGCTGAGTCGACGATGAGGAGCTCCCGCAAGATCCGCGCGGTCGCCGCGACCGCCGCCGCCACCGTCGTGCTGGCCGTGCCGATCGCCGCCGCGCGGGCCGAGGTCGCGACCAGCGCCACTCCCGGCGCGACGCTGGAAGAACCGGCGCAGAACTTCGTCCCGGCGCCGCTGAAGCAGGGGGCGACCCTGGCGGCGCCGGCTGCGGCCGCACCGGCCTCTCCCGCGAGCAGCGGCGGCGTCTCCGCCGGCGCCGATGGCGAAGGGACCGAAGAAGCGCCGTCGGGGGAAGGCTCCGAAGGCGCGCTGCCGGCTCCCTCGACGGTGCTGAGGATCCCCTCCCTCCCCAGCTCCACCTGCGCCGCGACCGGCGTGCCGCCGATCCTGATCCCGATGTACCAGCGGGCGGCGGCCGCCTACGGGCTGGGGCCGCAGGGGCCGGCGGTGCTGGCCGGGATCAACGAGGTCGAGACCGCCTTCGGGACCAACCTCAACGTCTCCTCGGCCGGCGCCGAGGGTTGGATGCAGTTCATGCCCGCGACCTGGGCCGGCTACGGAGTCGACGCCAACGGCGACGGGGTCGCGGACCCCTACAACCCCGAAGACGCGATCTTCGCGGCGGCCAGCTACCTCAGCGCCAACGGCATGCCCGCCGACACCTACGGCGCGATCTTCGCCTACAACCACGCCGACTGGTACGTCAGCGAGGTCCTCGCCAACGCCGGCTGCTTCGCCGGCGAAGTCGGCGACCCGGCCTTCTCGGCGGCCGGCCTCGGCCCCCAGATCCAGGTCCTGCGCTGCAGCGCGGCGCCGGCCTGGAAGGACGAAATCCCGGCCGGCTACCTGAGCGCCTTCGAGGACGCCGCCGCCCGCTACGAACTCGGCAAGCGCGGGGTCTGGGCGCTGGCGGCGATCGCCCGGCTGGAGTCGAACTTCGGCCGCGGGATGGACGCGAAGCAGCTGCACGGCGAAGGGCCGCTCGGCCTCGACCCCAGCGAGTGGAACCACTTCGCCGTCGACGGCGACGAGGACGGGCACGTCAGCCACGGCGACATCGCCGACTCGGCGGCGACCCTGGCGCGGGAGATCTGGTCGCGCGGCAGCCTCAGCGCCGGCATCTTCACCCACAACCAGGCCGAGTGGTACGTGCAGGAGGTGCTGCAGCAGGCCGAACAGATGGAAGGCGGCTGCAAGGTCAGCTACGTCGACTGGCGGGTGGCGCCGCTCGCCACCGGCTTCGAGACGCCGGGCCCCGACGCCGTGCTCGCGCCCGGCGGCCTGGCCAGCGCCCCGCGCGGCGCCCCGCCCGCGGTCAAGGCGGCGATCGCGGCGGCCAACTCGATCGCCACCACCCCCTACGTCTGGGGAGGCGGCCACGGCTCCTGGTACTCCTACGGCTACGACTGCTCGGGCGCGGTCAGCTTCGCCCTCTACGGCGCCGGCCTGCTCGACACGCCGCTGACCTCCGGCGCCCTGGAGAGCTACGGCGAACCGGGCCCCGGCCGCTGGATCACGATCTACGCCAGCCCCGCCCACACCTACGCCGTTATCGCCGGCCTGCGCTGGGACACCGTCGGCGACGCCTCCGGCACCGGGCCGCGCTGGCACCTCGAGCCTCCCTACCCCGAAGGGTTCGTCGTGCGGCATCCAACCGGGTACTGACGCTGGGTGGGGAGTACGGGTGCCCCTCCCCGGAGACCGTCGCGCAGCTGGGTCGTGCTCCCTGGGTTCAGGCGTTGGCTCTTGAGCCTCCGGGGAGGGGCACCCGTACTCCCCACCGGCTCGGGTACCGTGTCGGGAACCTTCGAGAGGAGAGGGAAATGCCTACTTATCTGATGCTGACGAATCTGACCGCTGAGGGAGTGCGGACGCTGAAGAACAATCCCGGGCGGGTGGCCGAGGTCAATAAAGAGGTGGAGCAGATCGGCGCCAAGGTGGTGGCCCAGTACGCGACGCTCGGGCAATACGACTTCGTCACCGTGATCGAGGCGCCCGACGAGAAGACGATGGCCAAGGTCTCGGTCGAGCTGGGCTCGCGCGGGACGATGACCAGCCAGACCCTGACCGCGATGTCGGCCGACGACCTGGCCGGGTCGCTCTAGCGGTCCTTGA
The DNA here is from genome assembly GCA_963714045.1 of uncultured Actinomycetes bacterium. Classification (GTDB taxonomy): domain Bacteria; phylum Actinomycetota; class Thermoleophilia; order Solirubrobacterales; family 70-9; genus VAYN01. The sequence goes on from OY970225.1 coordinate 258,660, forward strand.
AGGTCCTGGTCGTCGGCGGGGGCGGGCGCGAGCACGCGATGGTGCGGGCGCTGGCCCGCTCCGCCCACGCTCCCGAGCTGCTCTGCGCCCCCGGCAACGCCGGGATCGCGGCGGACGCCGAGTGCCTGCCCGGCGTCGCCGCCGACGACGTGGAGGCGATCGTCGCCGCGGCGGTGGAGCGCCGCGTCGACCTGGTCGCGATCGGCCCCGAGGCGGCGCTGGTCGCCGGCGCGGTCGACGCGCTGGAGGAGGCCGGGGTGCCGGCCTTCGGGCCCAGCGCGGCGGCGGCGGAGCTGGAGGGGTCGAAGGCCTTCGCCAAGGAGCTGATGGAGGAGGCGGGAGTGCCGACCGCCGCCCACGTGCTGCTGCGCAGCCGCGAGGAGGCGGTCGCGGAGCTGGCGCGGGCGTCCTACCCGACGGTGCTGAAGGCCGACGGCCTCGCCGGCGGCAAGGGGGTGATCCTCTGCGCGAGCGAGGCCGCGGCGCGGGAGGCGGTCGACGTCTTCTTCACCGAGCGGCGCTTCGGCGCGACCACGGTCGTGCTCGAGGAGTTCCTCGAGGGCGAGGAGCTCTCGCTGCTGGCCCTCTGCGACGGCGAGAACGTGGTACCGCTGGCGCCGGCCCAGGACTACAAGCGGATCTTCGACGGCGACGAGGGGCCGAACACCGGCGGCATGGGCAGCTACTCGCCGGTGCCGGGGTTCGGCGCGGCGGCGGTCGAGGAGATCGTCGACAGCGTCCACCGGCCGGTCGTCGCGGCGATGGCGCGGCGCGGCGTCCCCTTCCACGGCGTCCTCTACGCCGGCCTGATGATCGGCGGCGGCGGCCCCAGGGTGCTCGAGTTCAACGCCCGCTTCGGCGACCCCGAGACGCAGGCGGTGCTGCCGCGGATGCGCTCCGACCTCCTCGACCTCTTCCTCGCCGCGCGCGAGCCCGGCGGGCTGGCGGGGGCGACGGCGGAGTTCGGCGAGGACTGGGCGGTGACGCTGGTCCTGGCCTCGGCCGGGTATCCGGAGTCCTCCTCGAAGGGGGACGTGATCCACGGCCTCGCCGAGGCGGCGGCGCTGGCCGAGGTGACGCACGCGGGGACGGCCGCGCGCGACGGCGAGATCGTCACCGCCGGCGGCCGCGTCCTCAACGTCACCGGCCTCGGGGCGACGCCGGCCACGGCGCGCGATCGCGCGTACGATGCGGCCAGCCGGATCTCCTTCGAGGGAATGCAGATCCGCACCGACATCGCCGCCCGCGCCGCCGAGCGCGTCCCCAGTTGACATCCGAGCCAGAGAGGAACGAGATGAGCGAGATCTCAGAGGAGCCGCGGCCGACCGGGTCGGCCGGGTCCGTGCAGCCGACGACGATGCCCGCGGTCGAGGAGGCCTTCGAGGAAATCGCCGTCGACGAGCCGCTGGTCGGGATCATCATGGGCTCGAAGAACGACAAGCCGAAGATGCAGCCGGCCGGGGCGGCGCTGCACGAGGCCGGCATCCGCTACGAGGTGCGGGTGATGAGCGCCCACCGCGACCCCGAGGCGGTGCGCGAGTACTGCATGAACGCGCGGATGCGCGGGCTGAAGGTGATCGTCGCCGGGGCCGGGATGTCGGCGGCGCTGCCCGGCGTCGCCGCCGCCCACACCGACCTGCCGGTGATCGGCGTGCCGATCCTCGGCAAGTCGCTCGGCGGCCTCGACGCGCTGCTCTCGGCGGTGCAGATGCCGCCGGGGATCCCGGTCGCCTGCGTCGCGATCGACGGGGCCAAGAACGCCGGCGTGCTGGCAGCGCGGATAATCAACGCGTGATTCCCCGCTACACGCGTCCCGAGATCGGCGAGGTCTGGACGGCGCAGGCGAAGATGGAGGCCTGGCTCGAGGTCGAGCTGGCGGCTACGGAGGCCTGGGCGGAGGAGGGGGTGGTGCCGGGCGAGGCGGCGGAGGCGGCGCGGGCCACGGCGGCGTTCACGGTCGCGGCGGTCGAGGAGCGCGAGCGGGTCACCGACCACGACGTCGCCGCCTTCGTCGACGTCGTCGCCGGCTCGGTCGGCGAGCACGGGCGCTGGATCCACTACGGCCTCACCTCCTCCGACGTGCTCGACACGGCGCTGGCGCTGCAGCTGCGCCGGGCCGGGGAGATCGTCGTCGCCGGGGCGCGCGCCTACCGCGACGCCCTGCTCGCGCGGGCGCTGGAGCACCGCGACACGCTCTGCGTCGGGCGCACCCACGGCGTCCACGCCGAGCCCACGACCTTCGGCCTGCGCCTCGCCGGCTTCGCCTTCGAGGCCGACCGCAACGTCGCCCGGCTCGCCGACGCCTTCGAGCAGCTCGCCTTCGGCAAGCTCTCCGGCGCCGTCGGCACCTACGCCTCGATCCCGCCCGCGGTCGAGGCGCGGGTGATGGAGCGGCTGGGGCTGGGGCGCGAGGACATCGCCACCCAGGTCGTGCCGCGCGACCGCCACGCGGTGCTGACCGCCGCGATCGCGATCGCCGGCGCCGGGCTGGAGCGCTTCGCGACCGAGGTGCGCAACCTGCAACGGACCGAGGTGCGCGAGGTCGAAGAGCCGTTCGGGGCCGGCCAGAAGGGCTCCTCGGCGATGCCGCACAAGCGCAACCCGATCCGCACCGAGCGGATCGCCGGGCTCGCCCGGGTGCTGCGCGGCTACGCCCAGGCCGGGACCGAGAACGTCGCCCTCTGGCACGAGCGCGACATCTCCCACTCCGGCGCCGAGCGGGTGATCCTGCCCGACGCGACGATCCTGCTCGACTACATGCAGGACCTGGCAACCAGGGTGGCGGCCGGGATGACGGTCCACGAGGAGCGGATGAAGGAGAACCTCGGCCTCACCCACGGCGCCCTCTTCAGCCAGCGCGCGCTGACCGCCCTGGTCGAGTCCGGGATGAGCCGCGACGACGCCTACCGGGTCATCCAGGAGAACGCCCAGCGCGCCTGGGACACCCGCACCGAGTTCCGCGACCTGCTCGCCGAGGCCGCCCCGCAGCTGGACCTCGACGCCGTCTTCGACCACAACGCCTACCTCACCCACCTGCCCGAGATCTTCGAGCGCCTCGAAGCGCTGCGGGCGTAGGATTCGCGGTCGTGATCCTCTACACGTGCGGGCAGAAGACGACGGGGCCGGCTTTCGCCCATCCGTGCGCGAAGGCGGGCAAGGCGCTCGACGAGGCGGGGTACGAGTATGAGCTGAAGACGGTCGGCGGCTACCGGCTGATGCCCTGGACCTGGGGCAGCCGCGACGCGGAGCGGGCCGAGGTGAAGAGGCTGAGCGGGACCAACGAGGTGCCGATCCTCATCCTCGACGACGGCGAGGTGATCTCCGGCTCCGGCACGATCGCGCGCTGGGCGCGCGAACACCCGGCGACCAGGAACCACTGACGCGAGGGGTCAGGCGGTGGCCAGCTCGCGCTCGAGGGCGGGGTGGCGGGCGGTGACGACCACCGGGGTGCCGGCCCTGGGTGAGAGGGTGATGTTGCGGCGGCCGATTTTCTCCGGCAGCGGGCTGGCCTTGTGCAGGTCGCAGCGGGTCAGCACCTCGCGCAGGACGATCCGCATCTCGAACTCGGCGAAGGAGGCGCCGATGCAGCGGCGGATGCCGCCGCCGAAGGGGATCCAGGCGTAGGTGTCGGGCGGGTCGTCGAGGAAGCGCTCGGGGCGGAAGGCGAAGGGCTCGGGGTAGACGTCGGAACGGGTGTGGGCGAGCCAGATCGCCGGGGTGACGTCGGTGCCGGCGGGAAGGCGCAGGTCGTCGGTCTCGAGGTCGACGCTGAGCCGGCGGCCGGCCAGCGGCACGACGGGGCGCAGGCGCAGCGACTCGCTGATCGTCGCCCGCAGGTAGTCGTCCTCTCCCGCCTCGAGCGAGTCGCGCAGGCGCCCCAGGGGCTCCGGGTGGCGCAGCAGCAGGTCGAAGGTCCAGGCCAGCGCGGTGGCGGTGGTCTCGTGGCCGGCGAGCAGCAGCGTCATCAGCTGGTCGCGCAGGTCGGTGTCGCTCATCTTCGAGTCATCCTCGAAGCGGGCCTGCATCATCAGCGAGAGGATGTCCTCGCGCTCCTCGAAGTCGCCCCGGTCGCGGCGCTCGGCGATCTCGGCGTAGAGCAGCTCGTCGGCGGCCTTCAGCTGGCGTTCGAATTTGGCCCAGGGGCCGCGGCCGCCGAAGCGGCGCGAGGCGAGGCCGGTGAGCTGGGCGAAGGGCGAGGCCGTCTCCTCCAGCACCTTGGTCAGGACGCCGCGCAGGCGCTCCAGCCGCGGGCCGTCGGAGACGCCGAAGACGACGCGCAGGATCACCTCGAGCGTGATCGCCTGCATCCGCGGGTGGATCGCGAACTCCTCGCCGAGCGGCCAGGAGTCGATCTCGCGGTCGACGATCTGCTCGACGATCGGCGCGTAGGAGCGCATCCGCTCGCCATGGAAGGGCGGCAGCATCAACTTGCGGTGCGCGAGGTGGTCATCGCCCTGCAGGATCAGCAGCGAGCGCGAGCCGACGATCGGCTCGAGGACGATGTTGCGCCCCGGCGGCAGGCCGTGCGAGCGCTCCATGTAAAGGGCCTTGATCGCCGCCGGGTCGGAGATCATCACCATCGGCCGCTCGAAGCCGACGAACCTGACGCTGAAGCTGTCCCCGTAGCGCTCCCGGCACTCCTGCATGAACGGCAGCGGCCGGAAGCTCCAGCGCAGCGTCTGCACCAGGGGGGAGCTGCTGGGTTCGGGCGGCAGCGGCACGGCGCCAAGCATCGCAGGATCGGTGTAGCTGTGGTCCAGCGTCCCCGATGGTTAGCATCGGCTTAATGCCGGCCCTCGCCGATCTCAAGCTCCATTCCTCGGGCAAGGTCCGTGAGATCTACGAGTGGGAGGACGACCTGCTGATGGTGGCGTCGGACCGGATCTCGATCTACGACGTGGTGATGCCGACGCCGGTCACCGACAAGGGAAAGGTGCTGAACCGGATGTCGGTCTTCTGGTTCGGGCTGACCCACGACATCGTCCCCAACCACTTCCTCTCCGAGGACGTGCCGGAGGAGGTCAGCGGCCGGGCGATGCGGGTGCGGCGGCTGCAGATGTTCCCGGTCGAGTGCGTGGTGCGGGGGTACCTCTCGGGCTCGGGCTGGAAGGAATACCGCGAAAGCGGCGCCGTCTGCGGGATCGAGCTGCCGAGCGGGCTGGTCGAGTCCGACCGGCTGCCGGAGCCGATCTTCACGCCGGCGAGGAAGGCCGAGATCGGCGACCACGACGAGAACGTCGACTTCGAGCGGGCGGCGGAGATCGTCGGCGACAGGGCGTTGATGGAGGAGCTGCGGCGGGTCTCGATCGAGGTCTACGAGCGCGGCGCCGAGCACGCGGCCGAGCGCGGGATCGTCCTCGCCGACACCAAGTTCGAGTTCGGCCGCCACGCCGGCGCCGAGATCGTCCTCGGCGACGAGGTGCTGACCCCCGACTCCTCGCGCTTCTGGCCGGCCGACAGCTACGAGCCGGGCAGGACTCCCCCCTCCTTCGACAAGCAGTTCGTCCGCGACTGGGCGAGCGCGCAGGGCTGGGACAAGACGCCGCCGGCGCCGGAGCTGCCGCCCGACGTGGTCGAGCAGACGCGCGGCAAATACGTCGAGGCCTTCGAGCGGATCACGGGGACGAGCTTCTGAGGGCGCGGGTGCTGATCCGGCCCAAGGAGGGAATCCTCGACCCCCAGGGCAAGGCGGTCGAGCGGGCGCTGCCGGCGCTCGGCTTCGAGGGGATCGGACACGTCCACGTCGGCCGCATGGTCGAGCTCGAGGCCGAGAACCCGGAGCGGTTGGCGGAACTCTGCGAGAAGCTGCTCGCCAACCCGCTGATCGAGGACTACGAGATAGAGCGCCTCGACGGCGCCGCCTGATGCGCTGGGGGGTGCTCCAGTTCCCCGGCTCCTGCGACGAGCGGGACGCTCTGCACGCCTGCTCGCTGGTGGGCGAGGCGCGGCTGGTCTGGCACGAGGAGCGCGACCTGGCGGGGATCGACGCGGTCGTCGTCCCCGGCGGCTTCTCCTACGGCGACTACCTGCGCGCCGGCGCGATCGCCCGCTTCTCCCCGGCGATGGAGGCGGTCGCCGAGCTCGCCGCCGCCGGCGGCCCGGTGCTGGGCATCTGCAACGGCTTCCAGGTCCTCTGCGAGGCCGGCCTCCTCCCGGGAGCCCTGCTCCTCAACGAGAGCATGCGCTTCGTCTGCCGCCAGCTCAACCTGATCCCGTTTCCGGATTTTTCCGTGCCAGAGGATGGAAAAACCCGGGATCGACGCCGCGATCTCCTCTCGATTCCGGCCAAGCATGGGGAAGGTCGGTACTGGGCGCCGGAGGCGGTGCTCGACGAGCTGGAGGCAAACGGGCAGGTCGCTTACCGCTACGCGCCGGGGCAGAACCCGAACGGGTCGGCGCGGGACATCGCGGGGGTCCGCAACGAGGCCGGCAACGTGGTCGGGTTGATGCCGCATCCCGAGCACGCGGTCGATGGGCTGACGGGATCGACCGATGGGCTAAGAATATTTTCCGCCATCTCCTCTGCTTCCGCGAATGCCTGAAGAATCAGATATGGACAGGCATTCGCTCTCGCGTCCGGGGATGGCGGGCGAGTCCCCGCACAGGGAACTGGGGCTGACGGACTCCGAGTACGCGCTGATCGTCGAGAAGCTGGGACGGGAGCCGAACGACGTCGAGCTGGCGATGTTCAGCCTGCTCTGGTCCGAGCACTGCGCCTACAAGCACTCGCGCAAGCTGCTGCGGCGGCTGCCGACCGAGGGCGAGCGGGTGGTGATGGGGCCGGGCGAGAACGCCGGCGCCGTCGACGTCGGCAGCGGCCACGCGGTCGCCTTCAAGGTCGAGTCCCACAACCACCCGAGCGCGGTCGAGCCCTTCCAGGGAGCGGCGACGGGGGTCGGCGGCATCCTCCGCGACGTCTTCGCGATCGGGGCGCGACCGATCGCGATCCTCGACTCGCTGCGCTTCGGCGAGCTCGACTCGGTCCGCTCGCGCCACCTGCTCGACGGCGCCGTGCGGGGGATCGGCCACTACGGCAACTCGATCGGGGTGGCTACGGTCGGCGGCGAGATCTACTTCGAGGAGCCCTACGAGCACAACTGCCTGGTCAACGCGATGTGCCTGGGGCTGGCGAAGACAGAGGACATGGTGCGGGCGGCGGCGGCCGGGGTCGGCAACGCGGTGGTGCTGATGGGCGCATCGACCGGGCGCGACGGGATCGGCGGCGCCTCGGTCCTGGCCTCGGCCGAGCTCGGCGAGGGCGACGAGGCGAAGCGGCCGACCGTGCAGATCGGCGATCCCTTCGAGGAGTCGAAGCTGCTGGAGTGCTGCCTGGAGCTGCTGGAGAAGGGGCTGCTGGTCTCGCTGCAGGACCTCGGCGCGGCCGGGCTGACCTCCTCGGCCGGGGAGATGGCGGCGGCCGGCGGGGTCGGGATCGACCTCGACGTGGCGAAGGTGCCGCTGCGCGAGGCCGACATGGAGCCCTTCGAGATCATGGTCTCCGAGTCCCAGGAGCGGATGCTCGGCGTGGTCGAGCCGGCGCGGGTGGGGGAGGTGGCGGCGGTCTGCGAGAAGTGGCAGACCGGCTCGGCGCAGATCGGCGTGGTGACCGGCAGCGGCGCGATCCGCATCCTCCGCGGCGGCGCGCTCGTCGGCGAGATGCCGGTGGACGCCCTCGTCGACGGCTGCCCGCTGTACGACCTCGAGCCGGAGGAGCCCGAGGGGTGGATCTACGGCAACCGGGCGACGCTGGCGGCTGGGGCGAGCGCCGAGGATGAGCTGCTGGCCCTGCTCGCCGCCCCCAGCATCGCCTCCAAGCGCTGGGCCTTCGAGCAGTACGACTCGGTGGTCGGCTCGCGCACGGTGCGCCGGCCGGAGTCCGCCGACGCCGCGGTGCTCAACCTGCCCGAGGCCGGCAACGCGATCGCGGTCTCGATCGACGGCAACGGCCGGCGCGTCGCCTGCGATCCCTACGCCGGCACGGTCGAGGCGGTGCTCGAGTGCGCCCAGAACCTCGCCTGCGTCGGCGCCGAGCCGCTCGGCCTGACCAACTGCCTCAACTTCGGCAACCCGGAGAAGCCCGGAACCGCCTGGCAGCTCGACCGCGCGGTCAGCGCCCTCGCCGACGCCTGCACGGCGCTCGGCGTCCCTGTCGTCGGCGGCAACGTCTCCCTCTACAACGAGGGCCCCGACGGCCCGATCTACCCGACCCCGGTGGTCGGGATGGTCGGCGAGCTGCCCGACCCGGAGCGGGTCGCCGGCAGCGCCTTCGCCCATGAGGGCGACGCGATCGTGCTGCTCGGCCCCTTCTCCCCCACCCTGGCCGGCTCGGAGCTGGCGAAGCAGCGGGGCGAGCTGGACGCGGGGCTGCCGCGCCCCGACGTCGCCACGGTCGCCACGGCCTGCGCGATCGTCCGCGACGCGATCCGCGCCGGCGCGCTCGCCTCCGCCCACGACGTCAGCGACGGCGGCCTCGCCTGCGCCCTGGCCGAATGCGCGATCGGCACCGGGCTCGGCTGCCGGATCGACGTCCAGCCGCTGCGCGACCGCGGCTGCTCCCCCGAGGAGGCGCTCTTCGGCGAGGGCAGCGGCGGCTTCCTGCTCAGCGGCGATCGCGCCGCGCTGGAGGCGCTCGGCGCCACCGTCCTAGGGGAGGTCGGCGGCGACGCGATCGAGATCGCCGCCGGCGACCGCAGCATCTCCCTCCCCCTCGCCGACGCCGAGCGCGCCTGGCGCTCGTTGGCGGCGCAGGCCGAGGGCGGCGGCGCCTGAGGCAATCGCGGCGAGGGCGGCGAAGAGGAAGGCCCCGTCGGAGGCGCTGAGAGCCGCGGACAGCGAAGCCGGTTCGCCGACGATGGCGACGAGGATCGCGGTGCCGAGCACGGCGCCGACCTGGCGGAACGCCGCGTTGACGGCGCTGGCGGTGGCGAAGCGGTCGACCGGGACGTCGCGGACGGCGGCGGCGCCGAGGGTCGGGAAGGCGAGGCCGATGCCGATCCCGGTCAGCAGCGACCCCGGCAGCCAGATCCCGAACCAGTCGGGGTCGGCGCCGGTCGAGCGCAGGACCATCACCCCGGCGGCGAAGACGAGCGTCCCCGGGACGATCACGGCGCGGTGGCCGAAGCGGTCGGCGAGGCGGCCGGCCGGCCCCGCGACCAGGGTGCTGGCGGTGGGCCCCGGCAGCGTCGCCAGGCCGGCGTGGAGGACGGTGTAGCCCCAGACTCCGGTGAGGAAGAGGACGTTGCCGAGGATCAGCGAGAAGAAGGCGGCGGCGAAGAGCAGGGTGCCGAGGTTGCCGAGCCGGAAGGAGCGGTGGGCGAAGAGGGCGGGCTCGACGATCGGCCGCGGGTGGCGGGTGCTGCGGAAGACGACGGCGGCGATCAGGATCGCGGCGGCGGCGAAGCAGGCGAGCGTCGCGGGGGCGGTCCAGCCCCAGTCGTTGCCCTCGACGATCCCCAGGGTCACCGACGCCAGGCCGAGCGCCAGCATCGCCGCCCCGGGCAGGTCCGGCAGGCGGCTGTCGAGGATCTTGGGATGCGGCAGCCGGCGGCGACCGGCGAGCACGATCGCAACTCCCAGCGGCAGGTTGACGAGGAAGACGAGGCGCCAGTCGGAGAGCTCGACCAGGGCGCCGCCCAGGGTCGGACCGACCGCGGCCGCCGCGGCCGCGGCGGCGCCCCAGAGCCCGACGCCGGCGGAGCGGCGCTCGAGCGGAAAACTGTCGAGGACGATCGCCAGCGAGGAGGGGGCGATCATCGCCGCGGCGACGCCCTGGACGACGCGGAAGGCGATCAGCAGCGGCAGCGAGGGGGCCGCCGCGCAGAGCAGGCTGGCGGCGGTGAAGCCGGCGACGCCGAGCAGGAAGATTCGGCGGTGGCCGAAGCGGTCGGCGAGGCCGCCGGCTGGCACCAGCAGGGCGGCGATGACGACGAAGTAGCCGTCGAGCACCCAGGAGAGGGCGTCCCGCCCCGAGCCCGCGAAGGAGGCGGAGATGTCGGGGAAGGCGATGTTGACGATCGTCGTGTCGAGGAAGGCGACGAAGGCCCCCGCGCAGGCGATCAGCACCGCCGCTCTATGACCACGGTCATACATCGCAGGTCGGGACTATACTATGTCCATGGGCATAACGAGACTCGCCGACGCGAGAGCGACCGAGCCGAAGGCCCGCGACGGGCGCGAGAGGCTGCTGAACGGCGCCCGCCGGCTGCTCGCGGAGAAGGGCTACGCCGGCATGGAGCTGCGCGACGTGGCCGAGCGCGGCAGGGCACCGCGAGGCTCGATCTACCACCACTTCCCCGGCGGCAAGCGCCAGCTCGCGGTCGAGGCGGCCGCGCTGGAGGGGGTCGAGATCCGCGCCGCGATCGAGCTCTCGCTCGAGGAGCGCGGCCTGGCCGAGACGCTGCAGATGTTCGGGACGATGTTCAAGCGCCGCGTCAAGGATCACCCGGAGCGGCTCGGCTGCCCGGTCGCCGCGGCGGCGCTGGCCCGCCCCGAGGACCCGGCCCTGGCCGCCGCCGCCACCGCCGCCTTCCAGAGCTGGGAAGCGCCGATCGCGGCGGCGCTGCGGGAAGAGGGCGTCGCCGCGAAGGACGCCGAGACCTTCGCCGGCCTGGTGGTCTCGACCGTGGAGGGGGCGCTGGTCCGCGCCCGCGCGGCGGGCGACCAGGCGCCGCTCGACTCCGCGGTCGGCGGGCTGCGCCAGGCGCTCGACGCGCTGCTGGCCGAACGGTCTTCGCCCGCTGCTACCCTGCCGGGGTAGGCAGTCCGCCTGCGCGTCCCGTCTCTCTATCAGCGAGGAAAACGCGCTCTTGACCACCGCCGAGCGGCCCCTGACCGACCGCGACGGCCCGCGCGACGAGTGCGGGGTCTTCGGCGTATACGCACCCGGCCACGACGTCGCCCGGCTCGCCTACTTCAGCCTCTACGCGCTGCAGCATCGCGGCCAGGAGTCGGCCGGGATCGCCACCGCCGAGGGCGGCCACATCACGACGCTGCGGGACTCCGGCCTCGTCTCCCAGGTCTTCGACGAGGAGAAGCTGCGGGCGCTGGAGGGGCAGATGGCGATCGGCCACGTGCGCTACTCGACCACCGGCGGTGGCTCCTGGGAGAACGCGCAGCCGGTCTGGCGCGACGACGGGCGCGAGGTGGCGCTGGCCCACAACGGCAACCTGACCAACGCGGTCGAGCTCTGGGGCGAGCTGAAGGAGCGCGGGATCGACTTCCGCGGCACCTCCGACTCGGAGATCATCGCCGCCCTGCTCTCCTCCAACGGGGGCAAGCTGATCGAGGACGCGGTCAGCGACGTGATGCCGCGGCTGCAGGGCGCCTACTCGACCGTGGTGATGACCAAGCGGGCGATCGTCGCCTTCCGCGACCCGCACGGGATCCGGCCGCTCTCGCTGGGGCGGCTTGGCGAGCGCTTCGTCGTCGCCTCGGAGAGCTGCGCCTTCGACATCATCGGCGCCGAGCTGATGCGCGAGGTGCACCCGGGCGAGATGGTCTCCCTGACCGAGCGCGGGCTGGAGACGCGGCAGGTGGTGAAGAGCGACCGGCGGGCGACCTGCGTCTTCGAGCACATCTACTTCTCCCGGCCCGACAGCCGGCTCGAGGGCAAGGTTCTGCAGCAGGTGCGGGGGCGGATGGGCGAGCTGCTCTGGCGCGAGGCGCCGGTCGAGGCCGACCTGGTGATCTCGGTGCCGGACTCCGGCAACCCGGCGGCGGCGGGGTTCGCGCGCGCCTCGGGGCTGCCGCGCGACGACGGGCTGATCAAGAACCGCTACGTGGCGCGGACCTTCATCCAGCCGGGGCAGGAGCTGCGCAAGCACGGGCTGCGGCTGAAGTTCAACCCGCTGCCGGAGATCGTCGCCGGGCAGCGGATCGTCGTCGTCGACGACTCGATCGTGCGGGGGAACACGACGCGGCAGATCGTCGGCATGCTGCGCGACGCGGGCGCGCGCGAGGTGCACCTGCGGATCTCGGCGCCGCCGATCCGCAACCCCTGCCACTACGGGGTCGACATGTCGACCCGCGAGGAGATGATCGCCCACGGCCGCAGCGTGCAGGAGATCGCCGAGGAGCTCGACGCCGACTCGCTCGCCTACCTCTCGATGGAGGGCGTCTACGAGGCGATCGGCGGTGACCCGGCGGAGCACTGCGACGCCTGCTTCAGCGGCCACTACCCGCTGGGTGACCCCGACGAGGCGAACGGGAAGTTCGCTCTGGAGGACATCGCGGTAGTGCCGGCCTCGGGTTGATGGGGACCTTCAAGATCGTTGTTCTGGCGTCGGGGTCAGGGACGAATCTGCAGGCGATCCTCGACACGCTGCACGGGCGCGGCGGGGTCGAGGTGGTGGGGGTCGGGTCGGACAAGCCGGCGGCGCGGGCGCTGGAGCGGGGGGCGGCGGCCGGGGTGGAGACCGCGGCCTTCCCCGCGGCGGCGTACGCCGACCGGGCGGCGCGCGACGCGGCGATGGGCGACTGGATCGAGGCGCGGGGCGCCGACCTGGTCGTCCTCGCCGGCTACATGCAGCTGCTCGGCGCGCCGTTAGTCGCCCGCTTCCGCGGCCGCGTCGTCAACGTCCACCCCGCCCTGCTGCCGGCCTTCCCCGGGCTCGACGCGATCGGGCAGGCGCTGGCGGCCGGGGTGGAGACGACCGGGGTGACGGTGCATTTCGTCGACGAGGGGGTCGACACCGGGCCGGCGATCCTCCAGCGCGAAGTGCCGGTGCCGGCGGGGCGGGATCGCGGCGAGCTGGAGGCGGCGATCCACGCGGTCGAGCACGAGCTCTACCCGGAGGCGATCCGCATGATCGCGGAGGGCCGGGTTAGGATCGACCCCAGCGACCCACGCAGGGTCGCGATCGATGACTGAGGCAGCCGCCGACACCCGCGAGGAGAGCACCGACGACGGCGCGATCCGGGTGCGCCGGGCGCTGATCTCGGTCTCCGACAAGACCGGGGTCGCCGACTTCGCACGCGGCCTGGCGGCGCTCGGGGTCGAGATCCTCTCCACTGGCGGCACCGCGACGGCGCTGCGGGAGGCGGGGCTGGAGGTCACCGACGTCTCCGAGTTCACCGGCCAGGAGGAGATCCTCGACGGCCGGGTGAAGACGCTGCACCCGCGGCTGCACGCGGCGCTGCTGGCGCGGCGCGAGGACCCCGAGCACATGGCGACTCTGGAGCGCGAGGGGATCGAGCCGATCGACCTGGTCTGCGTCAACCTCTACCCGTTCGAGCAGGCCGTCTCCGGGCATGAGGTGGCGCCGGAGGTGGCGATCGAGAACATCGACATCGGCGGGCCGACGATGATCCGCGCCGCCGCCAAGAACCACGAGGGCGTCGCCGTCGTCGTCAAGCCCGAGTCCTATGACGCGGTCTGCGCCGAGCTGGAGGAGGGCGGCGGGGAGATCTCGGCCTCGACGCGCCACTGGCTGGCCAACGAGGCCTTCGCCCAGACCGCCCGCTACGACGCCGCGATCAGCCGCTGGTTCTCGGCCGAGTACGAGGACTTCCCCGAACACCTGGCGATCGCCTACGAGAAGGTGCTCGACCTCTCCTACGGCGAGAACCCGCACCAGCGGGCGGCGCTCTACGCCGACGCCGGCGCCCGCAGCCACATCCTCTCGCGGGTCTCGAAGCTGCACGGCAAGGCGCTCTCCTTCAACAACGTGCTCGACCTCGACTCGGCCCGCGGCCTGGTCGGCGACTTCGCCGAGCCCGCCTGCGTGATCGTCAAGCACAACAACCCCTGCGGGGTGGCGATCGGCTCCGACGCGCTGGAGGCATACCTGAAGGCGCTGGCCTGCGACCCGGTCTCCGCCTACGGCAGCGTGATCGCGCTCAACCGCCCGGTCGGGCGGGAGCTGGCCGAGCGGCTGCACGAGAACTTCGTCGAGGTGCTGAGCGCGCCGGGCTTCGAGGACGGGGCGCTGGAGGTGCTGCAGCAGAAGGAGTCGATCCGGATCCTCCGCGAGGAGGAGCGACGCCAGGCCGACCCGGGCGAGCGCGACGTCAAACGGGTGCAGGGCGGGCTGCTGATCCAGGACCGCGACGGCGACCCCGAGCCGCGGCAGATCATGGAGGTGGTGACGGAGACGCAGCCGAGCGAGGAGCAGTGGAGCGACATGCTCTTCGCCTGGACCGTGGTCCGCCGCGTCCGCTCCAACGCGATCGTGATCGCCAGGGGCGGGGCGACGCTGGGGATCGGTGCCGGGCAGATGAGCCGCGTCGACTCGGTCCGGCTGGCGGTCGAGAAGTGCCGCGACGCCCGCGGCGAGGAGGCCGACGAGTTGCTCGCCGGCTCCGCCGTCGCCTCCGACGCCTTCTTCCCCTTCGCCGACGGCCCCGAGCTGGCGATCCAGGCGGGCTCCAACGCCGTGATCGAGCCCGGCGGCTCCAAACGCGACGCCGAGGTGATCGCCGCCTGCGACGCCGCCGGCGTGGCGATGGTCTTCACCAAGCACCGCCACTTCCGCCACTAGGCGCCTGCAAATCTGCGCATCGCGGGGTCCTCGGTCGGCTTCGTCGGGTCACGCACTGAAGTGCGCTCCCCTCCTCATCCTCCCTGCGTCCCCCGATCTGCTTGATTTTCGGCGCCTAGACCAACTGGCGCTGCGCTTCGCTGGCGTGGCGGACGTGGGCGCAGACTTCGCCGGGGGTGTCGGCGGTGATCAGGAGCTCGCGGTCGGCGGGGGCGAGGAGGCCGTCGGCCTCGGTGGTGTCGAGCCAGTCGAGCAGGGGGCGCCAGTGCTGGGAGTCGACGAGGATCGTGGGGAAGTGCTTGATGCGGTTGGTCTGGATCAGGGTCAGGCTCTCGAACATCTCGTCGAGGGTGCCGAAGCCGCCGGGGAAGATGACGAAGGCGCGGGCGTAGCGGACGAACATCAGCTTGCGGGCGAAGAAGTAGTGGAAGTGGACGGGGCGGTTGACGTAGGGGTTGGTGCGCTGCTCGTGCGGCAGCTCGATGTTGAGGCCGACCGAGAGGCCGCCGGCCTCGGCGGCGCCGCGGTTGGCCGCCTCCATCAGGCCGGGGCCGCCGCCGGTGATGACGCTGAAGCCGTGGTCGACGAGGCAGGCGGCGGTCTCGCGGCAGAGCTCGTACCAGCGGTGGCCGGGCGCGACCCGGGCCGAGCCGAAGACGGAGACGCCGTCGTCGATGTCGCGGAGGGCGTCGAAGCCGGCGTCGATCTCGTCGTGGATGCGGTCGAGGCGGAGGTCGTCCTGCTCCTCGACGTCGGCGGGGACGCGGAGCAGGTGCTCGTCGCGCTTCGCCCCCAGGCTCCCGTTCGGACCGGCCAAAGTGCCCCCGGCGGGACAGAAGACGAACCATGCGGCGCGGATCGAAGGCGATGCCATCTCGCTCGTCAGGCGGGCCTCGCCGCCCAGTCGGTCGGCGAGTCCGACGCCGTAGCTATACGCTCGGCGCATTATTGCTCCAAGGAAGTTCCGCGTCGTCGCCGTCCTTTCCGGCCTGGCCCTTCTCGCTGCGCTGCCCGCAGGCTGTGCCGCAGACGACGACCTGACCCTGGCCGACGCGCAGGCATTCGATGCCTACCGCCTCTACTACTCGGGTCCGGAAGTTGCCGGCCTCCCGCTCGAAGCCATAGTGCAGGGCTGGTCGACCAATCGGCATGCACGCCAACAGGGCAGGCGGAGGATCAACTGGACCTTCATCTACGGCGACTGCACCCCGCCGCCGACCGAGGGCGGCTGTGCCCCGCCCCTCGAGGTCCAGGTTTGGAGTGCCTGCGTCCGATCGTTCAGCTCGATCAAGTTCCGCAAGCGCCACCTGTACGGGTTCCGAGGGGCAAAGGCGACCGGAGGTGGTGGCCGCTACGAAATCTCGCCAATGGAAATCTTCACCGGCCGCACCACGATCGTCATCTTCGGCAACGAAAAGCCGTTGATCAAGACCGCCGCCCGCGAGCTGCGCGAGGTGCACCAGGCTCAGGCAGCATCCCGCCTCCCTCGTCCCGCACGCGGTTCCCTCAAGGAAAGGCTGCCCTGCCAGCGTAAGCGGCGGTGACACTTCAACCTCTGTTACGAAGCATGCAGATGTCCTAAGCCTCTAGCCTTTCTTTAAGCGTAGCCAGCCGAGCAACAGTCGCCGCGATCGATGGCGTTTCTCCCTTTCGCACCCGGACCTGCCTTGGTTCCGAGGCGCCCAACTGCCGCCCGAGAGTGAGCAGTTCCATCAGTCGCGTTTCGCATGACCTCATATCCGTGACAAGCGCGGTCAACGCTTTCGATTCCCCGTGCTCTATTGCCCCTTGCTTCTCAAGACGCCGGGCGATACGGGCCAGCCTCGGCACGCTTTCCATGTTGAAGCGAGCCAGCGTTGCGGATTGGTCAAACGAGAGAAGTTCGCGGGAGTCGTTAGACAGTTCCAGTCCAGGGTCTTCCAACATCGAGACGGCGATGTCCACCAGCTCCTGCCCGGACGAGCGCAGCCGGCGATCCCTGACCAACGGCGAGAGCGCGTACCCCGCCATTGCGACTATCGCCGCCCACCCCACCACAAGAACCCAGGTCTGAAACGAGAAAAGCTCGACTACCTGCTGAACGGTCAACCCGAAGGCACCCGCGAATGAGCAGACAAGGGCCACGATTCGCTTGCACTGGTGGCGATCAGAGCTTCCGGGGGCCACATCTACCTTCCCGCCGTCGAGCGACCAGTCGCTACATGGGCTGGCGCTCGAAGTGTCGAGCTATGCCTATCTCTTCTTGTCAGGCTCGTCGAAGAGATTCAGGCGCGTCCCCTCATCCCGATCGGCGCTCAGCGGCACGGCCTCGGTCTGATCGCCTTTCACCGGCACGTCAGCGGTCGGCCGGTCGCCCTCTTCTACAGGCTCGGTTTGGTCTGGCGGTACCGGCAAATCCTCTTCAGAACCACTCATTTCGCCCTTCCCTTGTCCTCTCCACTTGCCGTTTCCTTCTCGACAATCTCGGTGTTGTCGCCTTCGACATGCTCTTCTTCGTCGGGATCGGGTCCGGCCCAATCGCGCAGCCGAGCCCTAGTCATCGCGCTCCTCAAATTGCTCCTCAAGCTTTTCGATGTCGCCCTCCTTCAAACCCTTCTCGATGTACTCGGTGGTGTCTCCTTGCACCGGGCGATCGGCGTCGGGGGGTTCGGTCTGCTCTGGGCTCTCCCCAGAAGGTCTGCGAGGGTCGTCGTCAATGCTCGACATCAGCTCCTCCTCAAAGGACGGCGCCGATCGCGGTGAGAACCACGGCGGCTACCAAGGCAATCAGTCCGACCGCAGCGTAGCGAAAGGCAGTGCGAACCCGGTCAAGCTTTACGTTGTTAGCGGCCCGAGCGGCTGGGAGGATGTCGGTGTAATACGTCGAGGCGAGTACCGCCAGCGCTTGGCCGGGCTCAACGGCCAAGCGCCGGGGCGTCACCCGTGCCGTCGCAACGGCCATCGTTATTCCCCGATACTGCTTTGGTCGCAGCCCACGAAAGGCGGTCAGCGTCGTCGCCAACAACATCGCGACCGCCAGGGTCAAGGTAGCTCCGAGCGCAATCGTGAAGCCGGTACATAGCTCGCCCGCGACCAAGACGTTGGCTCCAAGCGAGGCGCTAATCGACACGCTGAGCCCAGAGAAGGTGGCGAGCGTGCTGAGCTTGCCATCCAGAACTTTCATCCGATCATCCTCAAAGTCAACGTCCGCCCGCGCGCAGTCGAGCGTCGCCTTGACCGTCTCAAGCTGAAACGGGGCTTGCCGGGTCACGCATCTAGCGTTTCAGCTACGGCGGATACAAGGGGCGCCTCCGCCTCCCCCGATCCCGACCACCGGTCCAGTAGCTAAATTGTTGAGAGAAGATGACCGGCTCGCGCGCACCAAGTCCAGGTTGGCTATCAGCGCGAAGTAGGGTTCCCGCTGGCGGTCAAGGATCGGCCGGCCACGCATGCTCGCCGAGGACAACTATGCCGGCAGTCGAAACCCCTCTCGATGAACCCGAAAATGCCGATACATCGTGACGCCCCCGAGTTCAGGGGGGTCTTCACGCCCTGGCGGGCGGGCGCATTGGCAGGGATCAGCGGCAACCGAGTCGGCCAATGGGCACGATACGGCCTGATACGACCTAGCCACTACGAGGGGCGCCCGCGCAATCTGTATGCCTTCAACGACGTCGCAGAGGCGATCGTCATCCGCTGGCTACTGGAGCGCAATTTCGACTACGAGGCGATCCACGCAGCGGTTGAAAAGGCCCGCGATGAACATCCAGATTGGCCACTTCTCGAAGCCCCTCTCGGAGTTGCCCAGCACGCCGTAAAGGGCGACCCCCGTGGGGTTATCGTCCTGCGGGTTGAGAAGGGCGTCTACGTCGAGACTTCTGGCAAGCCTGGCCAGATGACGCTGAAGCCGCAGCTTCTAGAGGAAGCCCGGGACATGCTGCGCCGGGGCGGGTGGATCGCCGCACAGCTACAGCTACGGCGGATCGAAGTCGACCCCCAGAAGCTCGGTGGCGCGCCCTCACTTCGAGGACGCCGATGGCCGATCGAGCGGATCGCCCAGATCGCCTCCGACACTGAGGGTCGATCGCTGCTCGTCAACGACTATGGGTTGGATCAGCGCGATATTGACGAGTCGCTGCGTTGGATGGAGTGCGCGAGCGCTCTCTGAGGGCGCGAGGGTCGGTTCAAGGTGGCCACCCTCGTCTTGGACGAGCAGTTCATGGGCAAGCGACTCATCCTCGGGCTGCGTGATCGCGGCCTGGACGTGCAGACCATCGGCGATTTCGGGGCTCAGGGGAGACCCGACCCCGACGTAGTTCGTCGCATCGGCGAGGGACTGAAGGGGGACTGGGTCTTGATTACGATGGACCTGACGATCCTCGAAGACTTCGAAGGATTCGACTGGTCTAGGTACGCGATCGCGTGGATCGTGATCGACGAGCACCTACAGGGTTCGGCGGTCGAGCAGAGCAAGTCGAATGTCGTCCACCGGCACGCACACACGATCAGCGAGCAGAAGCCAGGAGATCACTTCACGTACACGGGGCAGCGACACTCGAAGCATCCTCCAAGCCTGGCCAAGCTTCTTGGACGCAAGGGGACGGGCTGAGGCGTGTCGCGACATGCGAATCGACAGGTGCTAGTGTCCTGCGTCATAAGTTAGTTGACATTTAGACGGCCGGACGAGACAATGTGGCATGCCTTCCAATACGTGTGTCATCACCGATGAGGATCGCCGGATGCTCGAGTCGTGGATGCGGTCCTCCACCGTGTCCGCGGGTCAGCGCGAGCGCGCCGGGATCGTGCTCGCCATCGACGGCGGCGATGGCGTGTCCGGTGCGGCTCGCCGTCTGGGTGTGTCGCGTCCGACGGTGATCAAGTGGCGCGACCGGTTCGCCGCCGACGGGATCGCCGGTCTGGGGGACCGGCCGCGCAGCGGCCGGCCGAAGATGATCGACGACGCGCAGATCATCGCCGCGACGCTGGAGCCGCCACCGGCCAAGCTGGCCATCACGCACTGGTCCTCGAGATCGCTGGGCAGGCACCTCGGGATCGGAGACGCGACCGTCGCCCGGGCCTGGCGCGCCTACCGAGTGCAGCCCTGGCGGCAGGGTACGTTCAAGTTCTCCACCGACCCCGAGCTTGAGGCCAAGGTCCGCGATGTCGTCGGCCTCTACCTCGATCCGCCCCGCAACGCGATCGTGCTCTGCGTCGACGAGAAGTCCCAGATCCAGGCGCTGAACCGCACCCAGCCAATCCTCCCGGTCCGGCCCGGCCTGCCCGAGAAGGCCACACACGACTACAAGCGCAACGGCACCACGACGCTGTTCGCCGCCCTGGAGGTCGCCACCGGCGCGGTGACCGACCGCTGCTATGACCGCCACGGCAAGGCCGAGTTCCTGGACTTCCTCAAGCTCGTCGCGAAGGCCTATCCGCGACGCAAGCTGCACGTCGTGCTCGACAATTACCACACCCACAAGCACGACGACATCAACCGGTGGCTGGCCAAGAACCCCCGGATCACACTGCACTTCACCCCGACCTCGGGCTCCTGGATGAACCTCGTCGAGGTGTTCTTCGGGATCATCACCCGCCAGGCGATCCGCCGCGGATCCTTCGACAGCGTCCCTGACCTCGTCGCCACGATCCGCGCCTTCATCGACGCCTACAACACCCGCTGCAAGCCCTTCATCTGGACCAAGACCGCCGACGACATCCTGCCCCGCGCCACCCGTCAAACAACTTCAGACGCGGGACACTAGACGTCATGAGTCAATGTCCGAGCAACCGCTAGGAGACGGCCCAATCCTGAGCGGTCCGGGCGTAGCATGGCCGCCACCCCCCGGCGACCCCCCGCCGAGTCCGTCGTGGACCAACGGGCGGTCGTTTCCCGCAGTGTGGCGCGACACGCTGGCCTTTGGCATGGGTTCGATGATCGCGACCAAGGACCAGTTCCCGCAGATGAAACCGGGTAGGCCCTGGAATCACAGACCGCCTCCTGGGTCGGAGGCCGATATAGAGCAGGCGGTTGCGGCAAAGATTCACCTCAGCCTTCGGTTCCTGCCGCTGCTTGCCGAGGCAGAGCTCGTGATCATCGAGCCAAACCAGATGGAGCTTGTGCCGGACTGGCACCGCGATGACGAGGAGGCTCTCTATTCCGCAGAGGCGATGCTTCCCCGATCTCCCCTATTTCTGGACTTCGAGGCCCTGGACGGCAGCCCCGTGGCGTGGGAGCAAGAGACGTGGCCGCTACCGTTCTATCTGCGCGGGGCCCTTTGCTGGAGCCAGGATGAACTGCTCAGCATCGTGCCTTTTGGCAGCGTGGGCAGCAGGCATCCGTGGGGTGGTTCCGACTACCAAGCCTGGGCGAGGTGGGTCTACCTCCAAGGACACTCGTCCTACTGGCCCGACCTCGGCCCCGGCGACTTCATCACCCGGGCGAGTGGCGATGCCCGCTGTTGGGTCGACGGAGAGCAAGACTCTGTCTGCGCGCAGCATGGAAGCGTTGCCTACAACCTCTGCCGTCGGGTCCTGTCGGCATTGATGTTCCTGGAGGCATTTGGGATCGAGCTGGAACCCGAGCAGACGAGTCGCCAGGTCCGGCGCCGAGCCGAACGCAAGGAAGAAAGAATTGGGCTGATCCCCTCCTCCTGGCCAGCGACTCCGGAGCCGAGAACCGGCGCGACGGCCGAGGATGGAGACGGTCCCCAACGCGATTCGCATCCCAGAGGGCCGTGCCCAATCCCGAAGACCCACGCGCGTCTGAACCAGTGCCACGAGATGTGGCATGCGGCCCTTCGCTCCTACGCGACCCCCGACAGCTTCGCAACGCACCTCAACGCTCTGATCCCGGGGCTGCGGTCAGTCACATGGGTACTCAAGAAGGAGCTTTCCCACCGCGAGGGGTTCAATCAGTGGTACGCGGCCTGGCAAGAAGCGATGGAAGTCGATAAGCGGATGAAATGGCTGGTCTCTGCCCGCAATCGGATCGAGAAGCAGGGAGATCTCGATACCCATTCGGTCGCGCACGTTCAGGTGATGGGCGACTGGAGCGAGGCCCCTGTTGTCGCAATCGACGCCGAGCCGACGATGGAGGCACACGAGATCGCGCGACGTGTTCAGCTTGTGGGTCTGCCCCAGCGAGCCCAGCGTGAGGGAGTCTTGGTGGTGGAGCGGCGTTGGACGCTCGCCGAGCTTGCCGGCGACGAGATTCTCGATGTTCTCGGCCACTGCCACGGGGTACTGACGAATCTGGTTACGGCCGCGCACGAGAAATGGGGTGCAGAAGGGAAGTCGAGCTGCGAGCTGAGCGAGGACGGGGTGTGCGAGGACGCGTCGGCGACGCCTCACCCGAGTGGCCGCTTGCCGTGCATGCTCGCCAGTCGGAAGGCGCGGACGGCCCGCCGGGATCTTCAGTCGGGCGCGCTGATCGAGGTCGGCTTGGAACCCTATAGAGGCCCGGCGCTTACCGAAGACGAGATCCGCGAGCGCTACGGCCCGCAGCTACCTCTTGAGGGACTGCCGCCAGACGCCGATGCCTACGATCTTGCCGAGGCGTTCCATGCATGGGGTCGACAGCTACTCGTCGCCGATGGTCATCACGTGACGCTGGCCTGGCTCTTGCGTGATGGCAGGCCGCTCAGACAGATCACCCTCTATCCCGAGGACCAGCGCGAGAAGTACCTCGCGATCGAGAACATCGCAGAAGAGGCGGAGCACCTCGGAGCAAACGAGATCATCTTTACGACGGAAGCCTGGGAAGCAAGGGCGGTTGACCCCGACGATCCACGTGCGGAGCTGCGGCCGGCCGAGCGCGATGATCGCATCGAGTCGTTCCTGACTTACGCGCTGCGGCGGGAAGAGAAGGTGCGAGTCTGGCGGACGAAGGTGCACCGTGCAGAGTCGGGTGAGATCGAGTTGGGCGATGTGACAATCAGCGAGACTGATCCGGGGTTCCTCTCGCCGATCATGCGCGTCTGGGATACCTGGCCGAAATCTAAAACGAGAGAGAGGCCGTAGGGGATGAGCAAAGTCAGCGACAAGTTCCACGTAGCCATGTCATTGCAGGAGACTGAATTCGCTGTAAAGGAGGCGGTTGCGAACTGCGGGTGGGGCGTGAAGGCGCAGGAGCCCGGTCGGATCGTCCCTCGAATTGGCGTCGGCCTGACGCGCAACCCGTCGAAGATCGAGGTGCTGATTTCGGCCAACGGCGACAAAGAGTCACTGGTGACTCTCAACGGGAAGATCGTCGGCATGGGGCCGCTTCAAAAGCGCCATCTGACGGCCGAAGTCGGCAAGCTCCGGAACGCGATCGACGTGACGGTCCATCGAGCCGAAACCACGTAGGTGAACGCCCGGTAGCGCTTTCCGGGCCGAATCGGCCGTAATCCCCGCGCATCCTCGCCTATCGGCTCGCTTTCCCCGCCCCGCCGAGCTAACGTCGCCGACAACCACATAGATGGCCCCGGCGGCGCGCTAACGCCCCGGGACCTGGCACCGAAGAAGACACCTTCGATGCGAAAGCGATTCTCCCAGAGCACTTCGGTGCCCGGGCGAGAGTGGCCCTGATCTGAGGCGGCTCCTTCGGTGCCCTACCGAAAGGAGAGGGCGCCATGCCCAACGCCATCGCAACGATCTCAGGCGAGCAGCGCGACGCGGTCTATGAGCACATCGTCGAGCGGCTCACCTTCCTCCCTGACCTACACCTCTGCCTGCGGCGCGGGGACGTAGCAATCGCCAGGCGGCTATCGCGGGAATTCCGCCAGGACCTGCGCCTGCTGGACGACCTCGGCCTGGGAGACGACGGGCGCTCCCAGGTGCCGGTGACGATGCCGGCCGAGGAGCTGGCCGAAACGCTCGCCCGCCTGCGCGCCGATGCCAGGGGCGGCCTCACCGAGTCACCGGAAGAGCGCAGCAACCGCGAGCTCGAGGAAGCCGACCGGCGCCGCTACCGGCTGATCGAGGAGACCGCCACCGGGATTCTCGCCGAGCTCGATGCCCAGGATCGGAGCCGGGTATGAGCGCCGCCAAGAAAGCCAAGCGCCTGCGCCCCGGCGAGCTGGACGGCATTGTGCTCGCCTACCTGGCAGAGCACAAAGACAACGGTCCGCTGACCGCAACCGCGATCGGCAAGGGCATCGACCGCTCGGCAGGGGCGGTCGCCAACTGCCTCGGGCGGCTGGTCAAAGACAAGAAGGTGCGCCAGGCCAAGAAACGGCCGCGCGGCTACGTGCTCGTGGAGGCGAAGTAGCGATGTGTGGGCGATGCGGTCAGCGCCCGGGGCGAAGGCTCTTTCCCGAGTCGACGCCGCCGGGACTGAACTACGCGGTCGTGACCGGAAAGCTGCTCGGCGACCCGACCGAGGGCGGTGGTCCGGGCGGCACCCCGGTCCTGCTGGTGGAAGTCGAGTTTCCGGTCGCCCACCCCGAACACCCACGACTCCTCTGGGCGACCGCCGCCTATGAGGTCGAGGTGCCGGGCGATGTCGGCGGGCGGCACGTCGAAGAGCTGCGCAAGGGGGCTCCGGTGATGGTCGCCGGACAGCTCACCGAGCGCTGGACCCTGCAAGACGGCCGCGCCAGCCGGCGCGGGGCGATCGTCGCCAACCTGATCCATCCCGGCCAGGCGGATGTCGGAGGAGGTGAGCGATGAGCCCCCGCCCTCCGACCTTGGCGCCGCCGACCGAAGAGCTGAAGGCGCGTTTCGGTCGCAACCTCACCCGCTGCCGCGAGCGCGCCGACGTCTCCCAGGAAGAGCTGGGCTTCCGCGCCTCGCTGCACCGCACTGAGATCAGCCTGCTGGAGCGCGGTGAGCGGATGCCGCGCGTCGACACGGCCGTGCGAATTGCCGGCAGCTTGGGCGTGCCCCTCGACGATCTCGCGGTCGGGTTGGAGTGGAAGCCCGGCTACTCGATCGTCGTGCCGGGCAAATGGGACGTGGTCGAGCGGCCGGGGTCGGAGAACGGCGAGCAGGCGGCGGGCGATCCCGATGGGTGAGCCCGCCGCTGCGTTCAGCTTCCGGGCCAAGGCGCGCTTCGCCGACAACCTCTACCGCGCCCGCGAGCGCGCGGGCCTCTCGCAGACGGACGCGGCGGCCCGCGCCGCCCTGACCCGTGCCCGGCTCGACAAGATCGAGGGCGGCGAGGCGCTCCCCAACTTCGAGATCCTGATCCGTCTCGCCGGCGCCTACTCGATGTCGGTCGGCGAGCTGGTCGAGGGCGTCGCCTGGAAGCCGGGTTGGGTCGAGGACTCAGGGCCGGCCGAGTACGTGGTCGCCGAGGAGGAGCCTCGCCCGTAGCCCGCCGATCCAGGGGCGAGAACTGTCGGGTCCGTCACAAAAGGGGGACCACTTTGGGTGCTCGTTTCCCTGTAGTGATGTGAGGGCAATTATTAAGATCCGCGCCTCCAGAAGGGCCGAAATCGCTCCTCGTCCGTCTGTAGTCGTATGAGGGTCGTTTCCGAACTCGATGCTGGCCTTGCCAGTCGGCCTGACTCCAACTGGCAAGGTGGCCTCAGCCCGTTCTCGCATGGCGTCGCGGGATCGCGGCCTCTCGCCCGCGCCCGACTCTCTCCCCACTCGGCTCGCGCTCAATTGACGGTGGGTCGATCTCGATCTCGTGCCTTCCCCAGCACACCGGCTCGCGCCCTTCGCTCTCGACGCCTTCGCTATCGCCTCCGGGCTGGCTACGCAGCGGCTCCTCCCCACCGCGGCGGCGACAGCGCTTCCGGCCGCCAGGTGGGCGCGTGACGCGAAGCGGAACCTCACGCGCTGGCGCTCGTCGGCCTCGCTCCCGCTCCTCGGCCCGGGACCCGGTGCTCTCCGATCTCGATCTCCGCATCCTCGATCTGCTCGCGACTCACCGGGTGCTGACCCAGACCCAGCTCGCCGCGATCAATCCCGAGACGCCGGCCAGGACGCTCCGCTACCGCTGCGCGCGGCTCGCACGGGAGGGCCTCGCCGGCCGCACCCGCCCCTACCGCGAACGGGGCTCGGCCCCGCACCACCTCTGGCCGACCCGCAGAGGCGAGGCGGTCGTCAGCGGAGGACCTCCGCCGAGGGGAGGCGAGCGGCCCGAGCCCAACCCGCTCTTCCTCGCCCATGCCGCCGGGCTCAGTGAGCTGTACGTGGCGCTGACGACGACGCTGCCCGGTGAGGTGCAGCTCGTCCGCTTCGAGCGCGAGGCCGATGCCCGCGAGCCGTTCACCACCTCGATCACGCGGGAGAAGCGGGCGATCGCACCCGATGCCTTCATCGAGATCGCCGATGCCGACGGAGGAAGCCTGCTCGCCTTCGTCGAGCTGGACATGGGGACGATGTCGCACCGGCGCCTCAAGCAGAAGGCGGCCGGCTACGCCGAGTACGCGAAGGCCGATGCCTGGCGCGAGCGCCACCGCTTCTGCCCTGCGCTGCTCTTCGTCACCACGACCGAGAAGCGCGGCCGGTCCTTCCTCGCGGCGATGCGCAAGGAAGTGGGGCGCGACTCACTGCTGCTCACCTGCGCCTGCGACCTCGCGCGACGGCTGAAGGACTGCGCGACCGAGGCTTGCTGGCTGATCGACGACGAGACCGAGGAGGCTGGCGACCTGCTTGCCGCGCTGCGCGAGGCGCGACGGCCATTCGACGAAGAGCTGGCCCGACTGAAGGCCGAGCGCCAGCACGACGAAACCGAGCGCGAGCGGCTGCGCTCCGACCCCGAGGCACTGCGGGCACATCTGCGTTCCTGGCACCACCGCGACTGGGGCATCGGGCGGCTGGGCGACTCGGCGGCAGCGGCGCTGAAGCGCACCCAGGAACTGGACGACCCGTTGGACGATGCCGAGCGCGAAGCGCTGAGCACGCTCGGTGGGATATTCGCCGACCCGCTTCGTCTTCAACTCGACGAGCGGGAGCTGACGCCGAACGAGCGCCGAGCGTTCGAGGGGCTGGTCCGCCACCACCTGGATATGCAGCTCGATCTGGTCGGCGAACTGACCGAGCGCTATGGCGAAGGCCCGGCCCTGCGCAAGGCGCGCAAGCGCCTCGAAGAAGGAGAGTTCCTCGACGCCCACCAGCTGAGCTGGGGGCTTGGCGAAGAAGCCAAGCGCAACGGCGAGGCTCGTACCAGGCAGGAGCGCCTGCGCGAGGACTATCTCGACTGGCGCCCGCAGAAGGCCCGGCGGCTCGCCAAGGCCCAGGGCATCGCCGGCCGCCTGCGCAACGGGCCGGAGACCTTCCTCGACGAGGTGGACCGCCGCGCCCTGCGCTTCTGCCGAAGCTGCGAGGAGATCGCCTACCCCGATCCCAAGAGGGCGCGCAACGAGCGCGCCAGCCCTCACGTCGCCGAGCGCTGCCACTTCTGCGCCGCCGAGACGCTGGCGAAGATCAAGCCGACCACCGACGAGGGAGGCGAACCTTGATCGCCGTAGCGAGCAGCTCGGCCAAGAGACGAGACCGCGATCAAGGTGGCGGCCATTCGGATACCCCGGAACGGCTCGGCGTCCGCCCGGCTCGCCTCGTCCGCCGCGGAGGCGAGCAGACCGACCGACTCCACGGCGCCCTGCGCGTCCTCTACCGCGATTACCTCGCCAGCGGCGGACTTGACTGCTTGCGCGCATCGAGGTGTCATCGACGTGGGCGCAAGCCAGGCAAGCCGAGGAGGCCACGATGAAGATCGCCACCTACACCAGAATCTCGACCGACGAGGAGACCCAGCCCTACTCCCTTGAGGCGCAGGCGACGCGCCTGGATTCCTACGCCGCCAGCCAGGAGGACTGGCAGATCGTGCGCCGCTTCACCGACCAGGCATCGGGCGCGATCCTTGAGCGACCGGGGCTCGAACGGGCGCTCCGCGAGGCCGAGGCCGGGCGCTTTGATCTGCTGCTGGTCTACCGGGTGGATCGCCTCTCACGTTCGGTGCGCGGGCTGGCGCAGGTTCTCGACCGCCTCGACTCGGCCGACGTGTTGTTCCGCTCCGCGACCGAGCCCTTCGACACCGCCAGCTCCTCAGGGCGGATGATGGTGCAGATGCTCGGCGTCTTCGCCGAGTTCGAGCGGGCGACCATCGTTGAGCGCACCATCGCGGGCATGGAGCGCAAGGCCGCGCGCGGCGAGTGGACGGGCGGCTCCGTCCCCTTTGGCTACCGCCTCGACGCCGAGCGGCACTTCCTGGTCCCCGACCCGGCCGAGGCCTCCGTTGTGCTCAAGATCTTCCGCCGCTACGCCGAGCGCCTCGAAGGCTCCTCGGCGCTCGCCCAATGGCTGAGCGAGCGCGGCCTGCGCACGCGAGGTGGAAAGCCCTTCAACGTCAAGGCGGTGCTCAGCATCCTGCGCAACCGCGCCTACGTGGGCGAGATCTTCTTTCGTGGCACCCACCACCCGGCGCCGCATGAGCCACTGGTCGACAAAGACCTCTTCGAGCGCGTCCAGCAGAAGCTGCGCGAGCGGAGCGAGGACGTGTCGCTGCGGCGCTCCAACGCCTCCGAGTACCTGCTCACCGGCCTGATCAAGTGCGCGCACTGCGGCAAGCGCTACGTCGGCGCCTCGGCGAATGGCAACGGCGGACGCTACCGCTACTACGTCTGCTTCTCGCGCCAGCGCTACGGGAAGAAGGTGTGCGAAGGCGACCGGCTGCCGGCCGACGAGCTGGAGGAGGCAATCCTCGAACAGCTCCTCGCGGTGCTCGAACGCGAGCCGATGGTCCGGGAGGCGATCTCTGAAGCCTTCGCCGAGCTTGATGCCGAGCAGCCGCAGCGCGCCGCCGAGCTGGAGAGGCTCGACGCCGAGCTGCGTCGCACCGGCGAGTCGCTCGACCGTTACTTCCGTGCCTTCGAGGAGGGCACGATGCCCGAATCGGCCTGCGGCCCGAGGATCAAAGAGCTGAGCGAGCGGCTGCGCGGCCTGCAAGCCCGGCAGGAGGAGCTGGCAGCCGAGGAGCCTGCCGAGCGCGATCCGCTGAGCGACGAGGACCTGGCGCTGTTGCAGGCTCAGGTCCGCGAGGTGATCGAGGGCGGGGACCAGCCGACCCGCAAGGCGCTGTTGCAATCGCTGGTCGAAGAGATCAGGGTCGTCAGCCGCGCGGAGATCTACCCGTCTTTCTCTTTGCCCGCGGTTCGACCACTGTGCGGGTCAGTGCCCCCGGCGGGATTCGAACCCGCGCCGCGCGGCTTAAAAGGCCGCCGCTCTAACCAACTGAGCTACAGGGGCGCGGAGCCATCGTAGATCAGGAGAGGTCGGGGAGGCCCTGGTAGGGGGTCGAGGGCTCGGCGTGGGTGCGGGTGGGGATGCGGCCGGCGCCGCGGGCGGCGTGGCCGGCCTCGACGGCGCCGCGCAGGGCGCGGGCCATCGCCGGCGGGTCCTCGGCGCCGAAGATGGCGCTGGCGGCGAGGACGGCGTCGCAGCCCAGCTCCATCGCCAGGGCGGCGTCGGAGGCGGTGCCGACGCCGGCGTCGAGGATGACCGGGACGGAGGCGCGCTCGGCGATGATCGCCAGGTTGTAGGGGTTGCGGATGCCGGCGCCGGAGCCGATCGGCGAGCCCAGCGGCATCACCGCGGCGCAGCCGGCCTCCTCCAGGCGGCGGGCGAGGACCGGGTCGTCGTTGGTGTAGGGGAGGACGTTGAAGCCGTCGGCGAGGAGCTGTTCGGCGGCGTCGAGCAGCTCCACCGCGTCGGGGTAGAGGGTGCGGTCGTCGCCGATCACCTCGAGCTTGATCCACTCGGTCTGGAAGGCCTCGCGGGCGAGGCGGGCGGTGCGGACGGCGTCGCGGGCGGTGAAGCAGCCGGCGGTGTTGGGCAGGGCGAAGAGGCCGAGGCGATCGATGACGTCGAGGACCGAGCCCTCGGCGGCAGGGTCGACGCGGCGCAGGGCGACGGTGACGATCTCGGTGCCGGCGGCGACCAGCGCCGCCTCCATCTGCTCCAGCGAGCGGAAGCCGCCGGTGCCGGCGATCAGCCGCGAGGACCACTGGCGGCCGCCCAGCTCCCAGGTCGAGCCGGCCGGCTCCGGCGCGCCGCCCTGGATCGCGGCGAGCACCTCGACGCTCTGCCCCTCGCGCAGCAGCGTCCCCTCCCACTCCCGACGGGGAACGACCTCGCCGTCGAGGGCGACGGCAACCCCGCGGGCCTCGCCTTCGGTGCCGGCCTCGCGCACGGCGTCCGCGAGGCTCGACGCGTCGCTCAGCTCGCGCGGCGCTCCATTGATCTCGATCCTCATGCAGCCACCCCGACAGCGAGCAGCTCCGCAATCGTGTCGGCGGTGAGCGGCGCCAGGAGGATGCCGTTGCGGTAGTGGCCGGTGGCGAGGAGCAGGCCGTCGATCGCGCCCGGGCCGACCAGCGGCAGGTTGTCCGGCGTGCCGGGGCGGAGGCCCGCCATCGCGCCGGCCAGCTCCATCTCGGCGATGTCGGGGAGCAGGCGGTAGGCCTCGCGCAGCAGCTCGTGGACGCCGCCGGCCGTGACCGCGGTGTCGAAGCCCTGCTCCTCGGAGGTGGCGCCGACGACAAGGCGGCCGTCGGGACGGGGCACCAGGTAGACGCGCTCGGAGGCGAGGATGCGCCCGGCGAGCGGGGCGGCGCCGTCGCGGCCGCGGAGCTCGACGATCTGGCCCTTGACCGGGCGCACCGGCGGGCGAGCGTGCTCCGGCAGCCACTCGGCGACGCCCGACCAGGCGCCGGCGGCGAGGACGACCGCGGGGGCGTGGAGCTCCTCTCCGGCCCTCGTCCGCACTCCCACCAGGCGCTCGCCCTCGTAGAGGCCGGCGATCACCTCCGTCCCAGAGCGCACCTCGGCTCCGGCGGCGGCGAGCGCCGCCAGCAGCGCCCGGGTCAGCGCCCGCGGGTCGACCGCGGCCTCGCCGGGGGCGTGGACGCCGCCGTTGAAGGAGGGCGTCAGCCCGGGCTCGAGCTGGCGGCAGCGGCGCGGCGGCAGCCACTCGGCCTCGAGGCCGCGCGAGCGCTGCAGGTCGTGGACGCGGCGCAGCTCCGCCGCCTCGTCGCGGTCGAGGGCGATGTGGAGGGCGCCCTGGCGCGCGTAGCCGGTCGGCTCCCCGCTCGCCGCTTCCAGCTCGGCGACGAAGCCCGGATAGAGACGGGAGGAGGCGAGCGTCATCTCCAGCAGCTCCGACTCGCCGAAGGCCAGCTCCCCGACCGGGGCCAGCATCCCGGCGGCGACCCGGGTGGCGCCGGCGGGCGGCTCGGCGCGGTCGAGCACCGCCACCCGCGCCCCGCGCCCGGCGGCGCGCCAGGCGCAGCTGAGGCCGATCGCCCCGCCGCCAACGAATATCGCGTCGAATCCGCGTCTCTCGGTCAAGCCATTGCCTCCGCCGGCATTACCCGGATCAGGTCCAGACGGTCGGTGGCCTCGATGCCACCCTCTCAGCCCACTAGGCTCCCGTTACCCCAGCGATGCTACCCCTCATAATCGAGGCGTGAGCCTTGCCCCCCCAGAGGCCGACGGCCCGCTGCGGCACGAGCGGCTGCGAACGGCGCGCCTGTACTTCGTCTGCGACGCGCGGCCGGGCGGCCGGGACCCCGAAGCGCTGCTGCGGGCGGCGCTGAGCGGTGGCGTCGACATCGTGCAGCTGCGGGAGAAGGAGCTGGACCGGGCGGAGATCGAACGCTCGGCGGCGACCTTCCGCCGCCTCTGCGACGTCTACAGCGCCCTCTTCATCGTCAACGACGATCCCGACCTGGCGCGCAGCTGCGACGCCGACGGCGTCCACGTCGGCCAGGACGACGTCTCGGCGGAGGCGGCGCGGGAGCTGCTCGGGCCCGACGCGATCGTCGGGCTCTCGACCCATTCCGAGGAGCAGATCGGCGCCGCCAACGAGCGGCCGATCGATTACATGAGCGTCGGCCCGATCTGGGAGACGCCGACCAAAGCCGGGCGCCCGGCGGTCGGGCTCGACCTCGTCTCCCATGCCGCCGAGCAGGCGACGCGCCCGTTCTTCGGCATCGGCGGCGTCGACCCGTCCAACGCCGAGCGGGTGGTGCGGGCCGGCGCGCGGCGACTCTGCGCGGTGCGGGCGATCCGCGACGCGGCCGACCCGGCCGCCGCGGCCGAAGCGCTGCGCGAGGCGGTAGGGGTGGCGCCCGGTGGCTGAGCAGCCGCGCAAGCGCAAGCAGCGTGGCGGCGAGCGGATGGCGCGCGGCTACGCCAGGGCGGAGGAGCGCAACCGGGCGGCGCGCGAGGGGCTGGAGCCGCTGGCCGAGGGCGAGCGGCCGGCGGTGGTGACGATCGGCGCCGTCGTCGCCGGGCTGATCGCGCTCTCGATCGTCGCCGGCTACGCGGCCGGGGTCAAGGTCAACGGCGAGGTGCCGAAAGTGCCGCAGGTCCTCGCCCCGGCGATGATCATGGGCTTCATGTCCTGGGGGATGTGGCGCGCCCGCTACTGGGCCGTGCTCGGCTTCCAGCTGATCCTCGTCTTCCTGATCTTCAGCGCCGTCTTCGGGCTCGCCGTGCAGGCGGCGACGGTGGCCCAGTTCGCGGCGACCCTCGGCCTGCTCGCCGTCTCCGGCACCTTCTTCTTCTTCATGGTCAAGGCGATGGCACGGATCCAGATGCCGAAATAAAACGCCACCTCCTCCGCTTCGCGTCCGGGGGTGGCGTCATGCGCCATATCAGCGCCGCTCGCAGAGAATCAGATCGTGATGCTCGCTAATTGGTTCTTCCAACGGCCTGGACTCGGCGTTCTATAGGCTCAGGCTCGTGGCCGATTCTTTCGATGTGATCGTCATCGGCGGCGGGCCGGGCGGCTACGTCGCCGCCATCCGCTCCGCCCAGCTGGGGCGCAGGACGGCGGTCGTGGAGCGCGACAAGGCCGGCGGGCGCTGCCTCAACTACGCCTGCATCCCGGCAAAGACGATCCTGCGCACGGCGGAGATCTACGCCGAGGCCGGCGGCAGCGCCGAGCTCGGCGTCGTCGCCAAGGACGTATCGCTGGACTGGGACGCCGTCGGGCGCCGCCGCGCCGCCGTCTCGGAGTCGCTCTCGGGCGGGGTGAAGATGCTCTGGGACAAAAACAAGGTGACGGCGATCGAGGGCGAGGGCTCGCTGACCGCGGAGGGCGGCGTCAGGGTCGGCGACGAGGTCCACGAGGCCGGCGCGGTGGTGCTGGCGACGGGCTCGGAGGCGCTGCCGATCCCCGGGGTCGAGTTCGGCGGGCGGGTCCTCGACACCTGGGGCGCCTGGTCGCTGCCGGAGCTGCCGCGGCGGATCGCCGTGGTCGGCGCCGGCGCCTCGGGCTGCGAGATCGCCTCCGCCTACGGGCGCTTCGGCACCGAGGTGCTGCTGATCGAGATGCTGCCGCAGATCCTCCCGGCCGAGGACAAGGACGTGGTCCGGGTCGTCGAGCGCGCCTTCAAGAAGCAGAACGTCACCGTCTCCACCGGCAGCCCGGTCGAGAACGTCGAGGCGGGCAAGAAGTCGGTCAAGTTCACGCATGGCGGCGAGGCCGCCGAGGTCGACTACCTCTGCGTCGCCGGCGGGCGCCGCGCCGACACCGAGGGCCTGGGGCTGGCCGAGGCCGGGGTCGAGCTGGAGGAGAACGGCAAGGTCAGGGTCGACGAGTACCAGCGGACCTCGAACCCGAAGGTCTACGCGATCGGCGACCTGGTCAACGCCAAGGCGCTCGCCCACAAGGCCTCCGACGAGGGCGTCGTCGCGGCCGAGCACGCGGCCGGCGCGCCGACCCACCCGGTCGACCAGAACCTCATCCCCGGCGCCACCTTCAGCCACCCGCAGGTCGCCAGCGTCGGGCTCACCGAGGCGGCCGCCAAGGAGGCCGGATACGAGGTCAAGGTCGGCAAGCTGAAGCTCGGGGCGGTCGGCGGCGCGACCGTCTACGACGACAAAGACGGGCTGGTCAAGCTCGTCGTCGACTCCTCCTACGGGGAGATTCTCGGCGCCCACATCGTCGGCAACCGGGCCTGCGACATGATTGCCGAGCTGGTGGCGACGATGGCGCTCGAGGGCGGCTACCAGGAGCTGGCGCGGATCGTCCATCCCCACCCGACGATCTCCGAGGCGATCTTCGAAGCGGCCCGCGCCGTCGACGGCTGGGCCACCCACGCCTGAGGCTCCTGCAAATCTGCGCAGATCGGCGTCCTCGGTCGGCTTCCTCGGGTCACGCACAAGTGTGCGCTCCCCTCGTCAGCCTCCCTGCGTCCACCGATCTGCTTGATTTTCGGAGCCTCAGATGAGTCGAGCCACTTTTTATTTTGACCTCGGGTCGCCGTATGCCTATCTCGCCGCGGAGCGGGTCAGCGGGCTGTTCACGGAGGCGGGGCTGGAGCAGCCGGAGTGGGTGCCGGTCCTGCTCGGAGGGCTGTTCGGGCGCTTCGGGCGCGGCTCCTGGTCGCAGACGCCGGCGCGGGCCGAGGGGATGGCGGAGGTCGAGCGCCGCGCCGCCGCCTACGGGCTGCCGCCGATCGCCTGGCCCGAGCCCTGGCCCGGCAACACGCTGACCGCGATGCGGGCGGCGACCTTCGCCAAGCAGACCGGACGCACCGTCTCCTTCTCCCTCGCCGCCTTCCGCCAGGCCTTCGCCGCCGGGCGCGACCTCAGCGACCCCGACAACGTGACGATCGCCGGCGCCGCCTGCGAGCTGCACCCGCGGGCGCTGCTGAAAGCGGTGCGGACCGAGATCGTCAAGAGCGCTCTGCGGGAGGCGACCGAGGAGGCCGGGGACCGCGGGGTCGAAGGGGTGCCGGCGCTGGTCGTCGACGACGAGGTCTTCTGGGGGGAGGACCGGCTGGAGGAGGCCATCGAAGCCGCGAGCTAAGGTGGCTGCGATGGCCGATCTGCCCGACGCCGGCACCTGTTACGAGCTGCTCGCCCGCATGGCCCTGATCCGCCGCTTCGAGGAGGAGGCGGGGCGCCAGTACCAGCGGGCCAAGGCCGGCGGCTTCCTGCACCTGGCGATCGGCGAGGAGGCGACGATCGTCGGCACCGCCTCGGTGATGCGCCCCGACGACTTCCTGATCGGCACCTACCGCACCCACGGCCACGCGATCGCCCGCGGCACCGAGCCGAAGCGGGTGATGGCGGAGCTGTTCGGCCGGGTCGACGGGACCAGCGGCGGCCGCGGCGGCTCGATGCACATCTTCGACGCCGAGAAGCGCTTCATGGGCGGCTACGGGATCGTCGGCGGCAACCTGCCGATCGCGGCCGGGCTCGGCCTCGCCTCCCAGTACAAGGGAGAAGACACGGTCACCGTCTGCATGTTCGGCGACGGCGCCTCCAACACCGGCAACTTCGGCGAGACGATGAACCTGGCGGCGCTGTGGAAGCTGCCGGTGCTGTTCCTGGTCGAGAACAACCTCTACGGGATGGGGACCTCGGTCGAGCGCCACTCGGCCCAGACCGACCTCTCGAAGAAGGCGGAGGGGTACGGGGTGCCGGGGACGCGGGTCGACGGCATGGACGTGGTCGCCGTGCGCGAGGCGGTCGCCGAGGGGATCCGGGCAGCGCGCGAGGACTCCCGTCCCACCCTGCTGGAGGCCTTCACCTACCGCTACCGCGGCCACTCCGCCGCCGACCCCGAGGTCTACCGGGAGCGCGAGGAGGTCGAGGAGTGGCAGCGCAAAGACCCGATCGAGGCCTTCGCGCGGCGCTGCGTCGAGGCCGGGGTGCTGGGCGAGCGCGAGGTGGGGCAGGCGCGCGAGGCGGCCGAGGAGGCGGTGGTCGCGGCGGTCGAGTTCGCCGAGGCCTCGCCGGAGCCGCCGCTCGACACGCTCTACGAAAACCTCTACGCGCTGGAGGACCCGGGCGGCTGGTACGCGGTCGACGAGCGCAGCCCGGAGCCGCACCGCGGCGAGCG
This sequence comes from uncultured Actinomycetes bacterium, assembly GCA_963714045.1. Taxonomy (GTDB): domain Bacteria; phylum Actinomycetota; class Thermoleophilia; order Solirubrobacterales; family 70-9; genus VAYN01. Next base: position 293,907 of record OY970225.1, read on the forward strand.
CGAGGACCGGATGCCGGCGGCGGCGCGCGAGCTGGCCGAAGCGGGGGCGGCGTATGCCGGGCGCCCGGAGGGGCCGCGGCCGAACCCGGCGGTCCACGGCGACGCGCAAGACGGCGCCGAGAGCAGGGTCGCGGCGGAGGCCGAGCTCGGCGGCGCGGCGGAGGAGGCCCCCGCGCCCGAGCGGGCGGTCAACGCCGAGGAGGACGAAGGCTGATGGCGACGCTGCGGATGCGGGAGGCGCTGCGCGACGCGATGGCCGAGGAGATGCGACGCGACGAGGGCGTCTTCGTGATGGGCGAGGACGTCGGCGTCTTCCAGGGGGCGTTCAAGGTGACCGACGGGCTGCTGGAGGAGTTCGGCGAGCGGCGGGTGCGCGACACGCCGATCTCCGAGAACACGATCGTCGGCACCGGGGTCGGCGCGGCGATGGCGGGGCTGCGTCCGGTGGTCGAGCTGATGACGGTGAACTTCTCGCTGCTGGCGCTGGATCAGATCGTCAACCACGCCGCCGCGATCCCCTACATGTTCGACGGCCAGGCCCGGGTGCCGCTGGTGATCCGGATGCCGGGCGGCGGCGGCCACCAGCTCGGCCCCACCCACTCCCACAGCTTCGAGTCCCTCTACCTGCAGGTGCCGGGGCTGCTGGTCGCCTGCCCCTCGACGCCGGCCGACGGCAAGGCGCTGCTGAAGGCGGCGATCCGCGACGACAACCCGGTGGTGTTCATCGAGCACGAGAGCCTCTACGGGGCGCGCGGCGAGGTGCCCGAGGGAGAGGACGAGGTGCTGCGCTTCGGCGAGGCGGCGGTGCGGCGCGAGGGCGACGCGGTGACGCTGATCGGGGTGCTGAAGATGGCCCAGGTGGCGGAGCGGGCGGCGACCCAGCTGGCGCACGAGCACGGGGTCGAGGCCGAGGTGATCGACCCGCGCACGCTGCGCCCGCTCGACCTCGACACGATCCTCGCCTCGGTGCGCAAGACCAACCGGGCGGTGATCGTCGAGGAGGGCTGGCCGCACGGCGGCGTCGGCGCCAACATCGCGACGCTGATCACCGAGCAGGCCTTCGACGACCTCGACGCGCCGGTGCAGCGGGTGACCGGCGCCGACGTCCACATGCCGTACTCGAAACGGCTCGAGCAGGCCGCGATCCCGCATGAGGAGCACGTGGTGAAGGCGGCACTGGCGGCGCTCGAGGGGTCGCTCTGATGGCGGAGATCGTGATGCCGCGGCTATCGGACTCGATGGAGGAGGGGACGATCTTGGGCTGGCTGAAGAAGGTTGGGGACGAGATCGCGGTCGGTGAGGAGATCGTCGAAATCGAGACGGACAAGGCGAACATGGCGTATGAGAGCGACTTGGCGGGGACGCTGACTGAGATCCTGGCCGAGGAGGGCGCGACTCTTCCGATCGGCAGTCCTATCGCGCGGGTGGGGGACGACGAAGGACCGAGCGCTCCGGCTGCGGGTCCTGTCGGGGCGGCATCCCCCACGGTGCTCGGCGCTGAACGCGCCTCCGCGCCGCGGGGGACCCCCGCCACCCCGCCACCCGCAGAGGGGGCGGGTCGGGTCAAGGCGTCTCCGGTCGCGCGGCGGATAGCCGAGGCGAAAGGGCTGGACCTGGCCGGACTCACAGGCTCCGGCCCTGGTGGTCGCATCGTCAAGAAGGACGTGGAGGAGGCGGCGGGGGTGGCCGGCACGTCAGGACCCGCGGCCGCGGCGGTTGATCCTGCGGCCGTCTCCCCCGAGACCGCAAAGGGTCAGGTCACCTATGAGGACCTGTCGAAGCTGCAGTCGACGATCGCGCGGCGGATGGCGGAGTCGAAGGCGACGGCGCCGCACTTCTACCTCGAAGCGGAGATCGAGATGTCGCGCGCGGTCGAGGCGCGGGCGCGCCTGAAGGTGGGCGCCGGCGAGAGCGAGGTCGTGCCCTCCTTCAACGACATGGTCGTGAAGGCGTGCGCGCTGGCGCTGCGGGAGCACCCGCGGGCCAACGGCGCCTACCGCGACGGGCGCTTCGAGCTCTACTCGCGGGTCAACGTCGGCGTCGCCGTGGCGGCGCGGGACGCGCTCGTCGTCCCCACCGTCTTCGACGCCGACCGCAAGGGCCTGCGGCAGATCGCCGCCGAGTCGCGGGCGCTGGCGCAGCGGGTGCGCGAGGGGACGGTCACCCCGCCGGAGCTCTCCGGCGGCACCTTCACCGTCTCCAACCTGGGGATGTACGGGATCGACAACTTCAGCGCCGTGATCAACGCCCCGCAGGCGGCGATCCTCGCCGTCGGCGCGATCAAGGAGCGCCCGGTCGTCCGCGATGGCGAGATCGTCCCGGCCCACATGCTCGGGGTCACGCTCGCCTGCGACCACCGCATCCTCTACGGCGCCCCCGCCGCCGAGTTCCTCGCACGGGTCCGGGCGTTGCTCGAAGAGCCGCTGGCCCTGGCCCTTTAGCTCAAACTCGAAGACTTACCGTTGCTATAGGCACAGTAATCCTTCGAGTTCGGTCGTCAGCAGGTCTTTCTCGCGCCGGTTACGGCGTTCCAGGCTCGGCCGAGGGAGAAGTCGGCGGCGACGCGGAAGATGCCGGGGTGGGCGGCGCGGGCGACGGTCCATTCGCCGCGGCGGAGGATGCAGCCGGCGCCGCGGGCGATCGACCAGTAGGGGGTGAAGCTGACGCGGACGAGGAACTCGCCCGGCCGGGTGACGTCGAGGGCGAAGCCCTGGCGGCCGACCCAGAGCGTCTGGGCCTGGGCGGCGCCCAGCGGCGCCACCAGCGGCTTCGGGTCCAGCACCCGGTAGATCCGCCAGTGGGGGGAGCGGTAGCGCAGGCTGAGGTAGGGCGGGGCGGCGAGGATCAGGCGGCGCTCGGCCGCCGAGGAGTAGTCGAGCGGAGCGTCTGGGAGGGCGACGTAGGAGACCGCGTTGCGGCGCAGCCAGGCCCCGTAGGCGGCGTCGGTCAGCTCGCCTTCGTCGTAGAAGACGTCGTCGCGGGTGGTGTCGAGCTGGCGCAGCCAGCCGCGGGCCAGCTCGAACTTCGGCGCCAGGTAGGCGGACTCCCAGTGGTTGGCGGTCGGCGGCACCTCGATCCGCGCCCCCTCCCCCCCGTGCGCCCGCAGCCAGCCGGCCGCCGGTTCGAAGTAGGCCGCGGTGGTGGAGGGGTCGCCGACGCTGCGGGCGATCTGGGCGACGCTGGCGGTCAGCTGCCAGTAGAGGCCGCCGGCCATGGTCAGCGCCAGCACCGCGACGAAGGCCCGCGACCTCATCGCCGGGCGCAGCGTCTCCCGGTTCGAGAGCAGCGCCGCGGCCAGGACCGGGCCGCCGAACAGGGCACCGAGGCGGACCGCGTTGCCGCCCATCGCGTTCGGCACCAGCCAGATCAGCGTCGAGGCGAGCAGGTAGCCGAGGAGGACGCGGCGCAGCTGGCGCTCCTCCCGCAGGCCGCGGGTTAGGTAGAGGGCGCCGGCGCACCAGAGCGGGATCGCGACGTAGGAGGAGAAGGCGAAGGGGAACTGGCCGGCGCCGGGGAAGAGGAGGTTGGGGATCAGCGTCAGGGCGAGGGCGACGGTGGCCGCCCAGGCCGCTCCGCCGCGGGTCCTGGCGTGGGGGTGGGGTGCCTTCCTTGCGCTTAGCTCTGCCTCGGGCAGAGGGACATCGCGGGGCCAGGGCTCAGGCCCCGCCCTCAGCAGACTCCGCGCCGCGGAACACACCCCACCCCCACGCCACCCGCGGAAGAGGCGGTTGAGCTGGCTTGCTGGATCGAGGGCGCCCACGAGCAGGACGCCGGCCAGGGAGACCGCGGCCACGGGGCTGGAGAGGGCGCAGGCTGCGGCGGCGGCGGAGGCGAGCTTGCTGTGGCCGGTCTGCAGACAGCGCAGGGAGGCGAGGGCGAAGGCGACTCCGAGGGCGAAGGTGAGCTGGCCGTCGGCGAGCAGGGTGACGACGCCGGCGGCGAACCAGAGGGTCGCCCAGCGCGCCTCCACCCCCCAGCGGTCGCGGACGAGGCGGTCGAAGAGGTAGGAGGAGGAGACGACGGCCAGCCCTCCCACGATCTGGGGGCCCGCCAGCGCCGCCAGCGGCGGGAAGAGGACGCTGTAGGTGAGGGTGTAGTGGCCGCCGTACCAGCTGCCGTTCCAGATCGCCAGGCCGGCCTGCTGGAACAGCTCGGTGCGGAAGACCTGGGCGGCGAGGTCGCCGACGGGCGGGCTCCAGAGCAGCATCAGCGCCGCCAGCGCCGAGCTGAGCGCGACGGCCGGGAGCCATTCGGGGCGGAGGGGCTTGGAATGGACCATCAGAGGGGGGTTCTCAAGAATAGGGTCGCGTCCTGCAACGATTTGAAAGATGAGTGAAGAGATCCTGGTGCTCCGCTGCGGAATCGTGCCCTACGAGGAGGCGCGGGAGGCGCAGCGGCGGCTGGCGGGGGAGCGCCAGCGAGGCGAAGTTCCGGACCTGCTGCTGCTGCTCGAGCACCCGCCGGTGTACACGCGCGGGCGCCGCTCGACGGCGGCGGAGCTGCCGATGGGTGTCGAGTGGTACGAGGCGCAGGGGATCGAGGTGCGCGACACCGACCGCGGCGGGCGGGTCACCTACCACGGGCCCGGGCAGCTGGTCGCCTACCCGATCGTGAGCCTGCGCCCCTACGGCGACGACGTGCTCGAGTACGTGCGGGGGCTGGAGCGGGTGGCGATCGAGGCGCTGGGAGAGCACGGCGTCGAGGCGGGGCTGGTCGAGGGCCAGACCGGCGTCTGGACCGAGGGCGACCCCCCGGGCTCCGGCGGGGAGCCGGGCGAGGCGCGGAAGATCGGGTCGATCGGGGTGCACGTGAGCCGGGGAGTGACGACGCACGGGCTGGCGGTGAACGTGAACAACGACCTGCAGCCATTCGAGTGGGTCGTGCCGTGCGGGATCGAGGGGTGCCGGGTGACCTCGCTCTCGCGCGAGCTGGGGGGCGAGCAGGACCTCGGGGCGTTCGCCGCCACGGTCGCGGCGCGCTTCGGGGCGGTCTACGGGCGGGCGCCGGTCGCGGCCGAGCCGGCCGACCTGGGCCTGGACCTGCCGGCCGCTAGGCTCGGTATCCCCCGATGAGCGAGACGATCGAGCAGAGCGAGGCGAGCGAGCGCGTCCACGTCACCCGCTCCCGGGCCAAGCCCGGCGGGACCGCGGCGGCGGCCGACGGCGCCGTCCCCTTCAAGCGCGCCCGCAAGCCGCCGTGGCTGAAGGTGCCGGCGCCGGGCGGGCCCAACTACCGGCGGCTGAAGGCGACGATCGGCGCCGAGCGCCTCCACACCGTCTGCGAGGAGGCCAACTGCCCCAACGTCGGCGAGTGCTGGGAGCGCGGCACGGCGACCTTCATGATCCTCGGCGACGTCTGCACCCGCCGCTGCGGCTTCTGCAACGTGCAGACCGGCAAGCCGAGCTGGAACGACCCGCTGGAGCCGCTGCGCGTCGCCAACCAGGTGAAGGCGATGGGGCTGCGCCACGCCGTCGTCACCTCGGTCGACCGCGACGACCTGCCCGACTACGGGGCGGGAGCCTTCGTCGGCGTGATCCGCTCGATCCGGATGCTGGCCCCCGGCTGCAAGGTCGAGATCCTCACTCCCGACTTCCGCGGCCAGGAGATGCCGCTGGCCAAGGTCGTCCACGAGCGTCCCGACGTCTTCAACCACAACGTCGAGACGGTGCCGCGGCTGTACCCGGTGGCGCGGCGCGGCTCCCAGTTCCTGCGCTCGGCGCGGGTGCTGCGGATGGCGAAGGAGATGGGCGGACCCGACGTGGTGACCAAGTCGGGGCTGATGGTCGGGCTCGGCGAGAGCTTCGAGGAGATGGTCGAGGCCTTCGGCATCCTCCGCGAGCACCGCGTCCAGGTGCTGACCGTCGGCCAGTACCTGCGCCCGACCGAGAACCACCTGCCGGTGACGCGCTACTGGCACCCGGAGGAGTTCGAGGCCCTGGAGCGCGCCGCCTACGACCTGGGATTCGAGTCGGTCGCCGCCGGCCCCCTGGTCCGGTCGAGCTACCACGCCGACCAGAACCTGCCGGAGTCGCACCGGGCCGAGAGCCTGATCGCGTAGCCGCGGCACCCAGCCTGGCGCCGGGCGATGGAGCCAGCCGGGATCGAACCGGCGACCTTTCGGATGCAAACCGAACGCTCTGCCAGCTGAGCTATGGCCCCTCGTCCCGAAGTCTAGGACGTTCGGGGCGCCTGCCCGGTGCGGGGCGCGGCGCCGCCAGGTCCCTCTCAGCGGACGACGGCCCGCTTGTACTTGCGCACCGAGAGGGTGGCGAAGACGGCGGCGATGGCGAGGGACCAGGCGACCGCTCCCCAGACGTAGTTGCCGGCGGGAGCGCCGAGGAAGAGGGCGCGCATGGCGTTGACGACGATCGTGAAGGGGTTGGCTTCGGCGAAGTCCTGGAGGGCGGCGGGCATCGATTCGACCGGGACGAAGGCCGAGGAGACGAAGGTGAGCGGGAAGATGACGATGAAGCCGATCGACTGCGAGGCCTCCGGCGAGGACGAGGAGAGGCCGATGAAGGCGAAGACCCAGGAGAAGGCGTAGCCGAAGAGCAGCAGCAGCAGGATGCCGGCGGCGATGTGGGTTAGCGGGGCGTCGAAGTTGAAGCCGGCGAGGGCGCCGACGGCGATCATGATCGCGATCGAGATCGTGTTGGTGGCGATGTCGGCGATGGTGCGGCCGGAGAGGACGGCGGCGCGGGACATCGGCAGCGAGCGGAAGCGGTCGATCAGCCCCTTCTTCAGGTCCTCGGACAGGCCGAGCGCGGTGACGAAGCCGCCGAAGGCCATCGTCTGGACGATGATCCCCGGCATCAGGAAGTCGACGTATTCGTAGCCGGGGGTGGCGATCGCGCCGCCGAAGACGTAGACGAAGAGCAGCACGAACATGATCGGCTGCACGGTGAAGGAGAGCAGCAGGTCGGGCGCGCGGGGGATGCGCAGGAAGCTGCGGCGGGCGAGGACGAGGGTGTCGGAGAGACCGTGGCGCAGGGCGGTCATCGCAGCGGCTCCTCGGCGGGCGCGCTGGGGGCGTCGCTCTCGCTGTCCGGGAGCTGGCCGTCCCGCGCGGCGGCGTGGCCGGTGAGGCTGAGGAAGACGTCGTCGAGGGTGGGGCGGCGCATCGCCACGTCGTCGATCCCGATCCCGGCCTCGTTGAGGCGGCGCACGGCGGCGGCGATCGCGCCGCGCCGGCGGCGGATCGGCATCCGCAGCACGCCCCCGACCAGCACCGGGCGCTCGGCCGCGACCGGCTCCAGCACGGCGATCGCGGCATCGGCGTCGGCCGCCGACTCGAGGTGGACGTCGAGGCGCTCGCCGCCGACCTGGTCCTTGAGCTCGTCGGAGCTGCCCTCGGCGATGACGCGGCCGCGGTCGATGACGGCGATGCGGTCGGCGAGGCGGTCGGCCTCGTCCAGGTACTGGGTGGTGAGCAGCACCGTGGTGCCGGCGGCGACGCGGCCTTCGATCGTCTCCCAGAGGCCGAGGCGGCTGCGCGGGTCCAGCCCGGTGGTCGGCTCGTCGAGGAAGAGGACCGGCGGGTGGGCGACCAGGGCGGCGGCGAGGTCGAGGCGGCGGCGCATCCCGCCCGAGTAGGTGCGGACGAGGCGGTCGGCGGCGGCGGCGAGGTCGAAGCGCTCCAGCAGCTCGGCGGCGCGGGCACGCGGGCGGCCCTTCGGCAGGTGGTAGAGGCGGCCGACCATCTCCAGGTTCTCGGCCCCGGTGAGGTTCTCGTCGACAGCGGCGTACTGGCCGGCGAGGCCGATCTTGGTCCGCAGCCGGGCGGCCTGGCGGGCGACGTCGAGGCCGGCGACGCGGGCGCTGCCGCCGTCGGGCGGGAGCAGCGTGGTGAGGATGCGGACCGCGGTCGTCTTGCCGGCGCCGTTGGGGCCGAGCAGGCCGAGCACCGTGCCGGCGGGGACGCGGAGGTCGACGCCGTCGAGGGCGAGGACGTCGCCGTAGGACTTGCGCAGGCCTTCGGCTTCGATGGCGGCGGGCGGCGGGGCGGGCGCGGTCATGCCGCCAAACCTACTGAGCGAACGGCGCCGGCCGGACTAATCGTCGAAGTCGAAGTCCTTCGGCGGGCGCTGCTCGAACCAGAGGTTGTCGTCCTCGGGGGCGTCCTCGAGGAACTCCGGCGTGTCCTCGAGCACGTCCTCGTGGGAGGCAGCGGGGGCAGGCGGGGGGTCGGGAGCGTCGTCCTCGGATGCGGTGAGCTCGTGCTCCTCGGAGAGCTCCTCCTCGTACTCGAGCTCGTCCTCGGCGTCCTCCTCGTCGGCGTCGACGAAGACGGCGGGGGCGGGGGATTCCTCGGTGGCGGGAGCGCCGGGCTCGTCCGGGAGCGGGGCCTCGAGCGCCTGGTTCAGCTCGTCGGAGAGGCGCTGCTCGCTGAAGAACTCGTCGAATTCGTCGGCCGGCTCGTCCTGCTCGGGGGGCGGGGCCAGGCGCGGTTCGGACTGCTCGGCGTCGACGAGCTCCTCGTCGGCGGGAGCCTCGGCCTCGGTCGCGGCGTCCTCGAACTGGCCCTCGACGTCGAACATTTCGGTCGGCTGCTCGGCGATCGCGTGGCGCTCTTCGGTCGAGTGGCCGGGGTCGGCGATCTCGGCCTCGGCGGCGGGCTCGGGCGCGGCGATCTCATGCTCCATCGCCGGGTGCTCCTCCTCGGCGGGGCCGTCGTCGGGCTCCTCCGCTTCGGGAGCCTCCGCGGGGGCCGCCGGCGGGGGGGCCTCCTGCAGATCGGCGATGTTGGGGACGCGGCGGCCGCCCGGCTCCTCGTCGGCCTGCTCCCCCGCCCCGACCTCGGGCGCGGCCAGGAACTCGGTCGGAGCCTCGGCGAACGGATCCGGCTCCTCGGGCCGCTGCGGAGGCCCAAAAGCCTCGTCCTCGAGCTTTTTGAGCTCGGCGTCGTCCGCGCCATGCGCGCGCTTCAAATCAAGGTGCTCTCGGATTGCGTCGTCGAGGATGCTCATAGCCGTTCCCGGAGGCTGCCAAAGACTATGCGGTTATCCTTGCGCTTGCGAGGCAATGGGATCAACTTCCCATCCCCGCCCTCGGGGCTATAGCTCAGCTGGCAGAGCGCCTGGATCGCACCCAGGAGGTCGGCGGTTCGAATCCGCCTAGCTCCACTTCGAGGCCGTCCACTTCGAAGGCCCGAGTCTGTCCTCTACGGATAGCCCAAGTTCGACAGATACTTAATTCGGCCACTGATCGCGGCGGCGAAGTGTTGCCAGTCGAGCTGGGGGGAAGGCTCCCGAGGGCCGGGGTCGTCCGCGGAGGAGACCAGGTAGCAGACCGCGTCGTAGTAGCCCTCGTCGAGAAGACGCTGGCCGGTGACTTCAAATCGCTCCTGGTAGGACCGCTCGTGCCAGATTTTCTCTGCTGGGAACGGGCCTTTCTGGGGGCTCGTAGGCCGGCGCGAGCCCTCGGCGTCGTCCATCAGGAACAGGTAGCCGAGCCACGGCTTCTCTGGGCCGGTCAAGTCGGTGATGTTGGCACGAGATAGGTCTGCGGAGCTACCGAGTGCCTCCTCGACCCTGTTGTTGTAGTTGTTGCCGAACGATGGACCGCCGAGGGCCTTCATCTTCATCTCAATGGCCGCGACCAGGACTCCCCGGTGAACGACCACCAGATCCCACTGCTTGGTCGGCCGGAAGTAGCTTGGCAGCACGACGCTGCTTCCTTTGGCGCCAACGGACTCCAGCGGGTAGCCGGCATCGGTGAAAAAGCGGGAGAGCAGATTCACCAGAGGGTTGAAGTGCCCGCCTCCACGAACCGCCTTCGAGGAACCCTCGGCGGTGGACCGGATCGTCCTTGCAACCGCCATCTGCTGATCCTTTGTCTGCCAGTAGGCAGCGACCGCAATCTCAAGCTCTTCACGAGTCGGAAGCATTAGCTGGGGATCTAATCGAGGCCATAAAGGGGAAGGGCGAGCCGCGTCGCCGCTTCTCGATCGCGCCTGAGAAAGGCATCCGCAAGGGCCTCGGCTGTTCCCGAATCGATCGAGTCCTTTGGCGGGACACGAATCCGGCGCAGATATTGCGCTTGGAAACGGAGGAAACCGCCGCGCATGCGGACCGAGTACGCCTCGATGAAGAGGTTGGCAACGTCGCTGAGGACGAGGCCGCCGAGAACCTGTAGATCCCACTCATCGGATGTCACCCAGTAGAGGTTGTGATGCGGGTAGGTCTCGCCGGCGTCCAGGACCGGAAATATGGACTCCTTGAAATCGGGCAGATAGAGCTTTTCGCGACCGACCAGTCCTTCGATTACACGATCGATCGTCTTGTGCCAGCGTCCTCCCTTGGCGGTGTGGCGCTTCGCCAGAAGCTCCTGGTGGCGCCCGAGGTAGTCGGCGAACCGCGGCCAATCCTCCATCTCGACGAGGCCGTCTGGGCTCCACGGATTGACCAGATACTTGCCGGACCACTGAACCTCCCCGGAGGCGATATCGCGTGGGAGCGCCAGGGGAAGCAGACGCTCGGGCTCGACGAGCTCGGCGTCCTCGGTGATGAAGACCTTGTCGGCGCCGGTCGCGACCCCGATACCGACCTTGGTGCCGGTCGCGGTGTCCTCCAGCGATGGATACCTCGCCTCTAGATCGGCGATGACAGCAAGGCGATCTGGAGAGCCGTGCGGCCAACCGCCCTGACCGTTGAACCAGCCCCGAAGCCGAGCGCCTCGAAAACCCCGGCCATCCAGCCTCTTAATCCGATTATCCGCGGCGAGGCGAACGAGCTCGCCAGTTTCGGTCTCGCACAGCTCGGCCGATCCCTCGACAACGAGCGGGCCGTAAGTCTGCTCCTCTCGGCGAATCACGGTCACGGCCGGATAGGCGTCGACCTCGTCCTCAAATGCATCGACGCCGGTCATCGAGATCAGCGTCTCGACCGCCCACTGGTCGCCGACCATCGCTCGCAGCCGGGCGCCGTAAGCGTTTCGCATCCACCGATCCGCGCAAATGAACCCCAGAGCAGCGCCACTGCTCAGAGCTTTCAGGCCGTGCTCGTAGAAGCCGACGTAAACGTCAGCCCTCCCTCCCATGGTGGCGCAGGCAAGGCGGTATGCGTCTGATCTCTCCCGAGGCACAGCCTCCAGGCGAACATACGGTGGATTGCCGACCACGAAGTCGGCGGATTGCTCCGGTGGGGGTTCGAGAAGGAAGTCTCCGCTTCGGATCCAGCTTCGAGCCAGGTCCTCCGCAACCTTCGGCCGAAAGCCCGCCGCACCCAGCGCCATCCGAGCGGCCTGGCGACTCTGACTTGCGTTCTCTGGAATCAGGTCGGTTGCCGCCAAGGCGGCGTGGGCGCCGGCCAAGTCGCGACCGTGGGTGTGGGCCGAGGCAACGAGCCGCTCGATCATCGGCACAAGGAACGCGCCGGAGCCGCAGGCCGGCTCAACGGCCCTCAGTGCGACCAGATCCTTGTCGACCGTATAACCGACGAGATCCAGGATGAGTTCCACAACCCAACGGCGGGTGAAGACCTCGCCGTGCTCGGTTGTTTCTCGAAATTGGATCGATGCGGTTTCGGTTGCCATCGCGCCAGCAGGAGGGTAAGCGAGCGAGCGGCGCTGGAGACGAAGACCGCCTCGGAGGCTCTCGGCCGAGATTAGGTTGACCACAGCGCCGCGAATCGACCGGACTTCGACGGCTCATTGGCCGGGCTACATACGATCCGCCCGTGAATTTCCGGCGCATGCGTCCCGATGAGCTTGATTCAGCGGTCGGCGTGTGGCGTGAGGCGAACATCGCCCGTGGAGCACCGCATGGGTCCGAGCGCACCGCTCGCGTCCGCGCGAAGCTCTCAGCGTCAGATGCCCTGCCGTTCGTGGCGCTGCGACCGGGCATCGTGGGCATGGCGCTGGCCGAGCCCGGACGGTTCGACGACGGCGCGGGCGAACCCGATCCAGCGCTTCTGCACATCTCGATGGTGTTCGTGCGTCCCGATGCGCAACGCACGGGAGTCGGCCTCCCCCTGGTCCTTCATGTCCTCGACGTCGCGGCTTCGCTGGGCTACCGGCGCGCCGGCGTCTGGACCGCTCGGGAGAACACGCCCGCCCGCAAGCTCTACGAGCGCGCCGGGATGACCCTCACCGGCAAGAGCGCTCCCCTTCGGTCAGGAACACAGCTCCAATACGAATGCTTCCTCAACGGCGAGCCGGCGCCTGCACAACCCCGTCGAGGCTGAGGAGGCGTGACGACGATCTCGCGCGCCGCGCTCACACTCCCCCGCCCGCGTGAGCCCTATGCGGCGGCGGCCGGCGAGCTCGACGCAGACCTGCCACTCGACATGGATTCCGCCGCCGATGCCTGACGAGCTGCCGATCCTGCTCTTCGCCACGCCGGCCGAGCTCGAGGCTTGGCTGGAGAGCCACGCCGAGACCCGGGGACTCTGGCTGAAGATCGCCAAGAAGGGGACCGAGCCGGCGAGCGTCACCTATGCCGAGGCACTGGAGCTGGCGCTCTGCTTCGGCTGGATCGACAGCCAGAAGCGCGGCCTCGACGAGCGCCACTTCCTGCAGCGGTTCACGCCGCGCCGTCCCGGCGGCCGCTGGTCGAAGATCAACCGCGAGAAGGCGGAAGCACTGCTCGCAGCCGGCGCGATGCGACCAGCGGGGCTGGCCGAGGTCGAAGCGGCCAAAGCCGATGGTCGCTGGGAGGCCGCCTACGAGGGCCAGCGCGCGGCGGAGGTGCCGGGCGACCTGCGGCGCGAGCTCGACGCCAGTCCCGCCGCGGCCAAGTTCTTCGCCGAGCTCGACAGCGCCAACCGCTACGCGATCGTCTACCGCCTCGGCGACGCGAAGAAGCCGGAGACGCGCGAGCGGCGGCTGCGCAAGTTCGTCGCCATGCTCGAGCGCGGCGAGAAGCTCCACCCCTGATTTGACTGCACGTTCTATGACTTGACGTAGCGTGCGACCGCCTCGCGGGCGAGATCGCTCACGGAGCGGCCTTCATCCTTAGCGATCGCCCAGGCGCTCCAGGTGTTGGTCGAAGTGAAGAAGCTCGGCGACGGCGGCCTGGGCGGCGAGTGCGACTGTGAGGTCGGCGAGGGGGTAGCGGTGGGCGCCGTGGGAGCCGGCGGTCGCCAGGTCGCGCATCGTCGCCAGCACGGCGCGCTGGACGCTGCGGTCGGCCGGGATCGCGCGCAGGCCCTCCAGCGTGTGCTCGACGGCGCGATGCTCTCGGTGCTCACCCTCCGATATGGACCTCGACCGGGAACCGGCGGTGGAGCTTCTCGATGTTGGCCTCCGCGGTCTTGACGCGAATCGTCGCTCGCGTGACTCCCTTGGAGATCATGAAGCCGGACCCGACCGAAGCGCAGGTGAACTTCCCCGATTCTCCGACGATTTCGCACGGCCATCTGATCACGACTTCCAGGCCCGCGCCGACTCCGCGCAGCGTGCCCTTGCCCGAGCAGGTCAGTTCGTTGATCGCGAGGCCGTTGCAGTCCTTCAGGGCGAGCTTGCCGACGGTTTCGGACCCAGATCGCAGGATGACGGTCGAGGAATTGGCGCTCCCCGGATGGCCATTCTTGCCCGCCTTGGCCTTTACGACTTCGCCCTTGAGATGGAGGCTCTTGCCGGTCTGAGCATGCCGGGACGCCAGGGAGGCGCTCGCCGGGGCGACCGGAACCTTGGAGTTGAGCTTCGCCGTGTACTTCAGCGGCTTCTTCGTGGTGCAGGGGCCGCCCTTGGCCGTCACCGTGCCGGCGATCTTGGTCGGGCTGAGCACGGTGCCGGCGATCTTCACCTTCAGGGTGAACGCCTTGACGCCGGTGCTGCCGAGCGGGATGGTTTCGCGCTGCCTGATCGTCTTGGCGAAGCCGTACTTGCCGTGGACGAGCTTCAGCTTGGCGCCCGGGAAGCCGAAGATCGCGAACGGGACCTGGTGGAACCCGGGGCCCTTCTTCGCCTTCGGGCACTGGATCGAGCCGCCGCTCAGCGCGTACTGGCTGCCGAGCGCCGCGGCGCCCGGTTCGATCGCCTTCGGGTTGGAGCCGGTGACCAGGGTGAGGCCGACCTTGTGGGTGCCGGTGGGAGTCGTGTAGGCCTTGCTCGGCTTCGGCAGCGGAGCCGCGGCCAGGGCAATAGCCGCGAGCGCCAGCGCCAACGCGCAGGCCGCCAGTGCCGATGCGACGAGCGAGCGACTGCGCGAGATGGCGTTACGCATCGGAGGAGAATCTAACAAGGCTTCGGAGAAATGCCGGAAAGTTCGGTCCATCAATATCGACCCTACGCCTCCTCCGGCGCCAACTCCGGTTCTCCCCGCGCGGGAACGGGTCGCGCGGCCTCGTGGCGGAGGCGCGGGGCGCGAGCCTCCTCGGGGGTGTCCCTGCGGCTGGCCGTCAGGTAGGCGACGAGGCCGGCGATCATCGCCGCCAGGACGAAGCTGACCGGGCCGGTCCCGAGGCCGAGGCCGCCGCGTTCGGGGGAGACCGCCAGCCAGTCGGCGAAGGAGGCGCCGAGCGGGCGGGTGACCACGTAGGCGAACCAGAAGGCGAGGATCGAGTTCATGCCGAAGCGCCAGTAGCCCAGCGCCGGCACCGCGATCACGGCGGCGAAGAGCAGACCGGAGGCGAAGAAGCCGAGGCCGAAGGTGACGGCGGTGAGGTCGCCGGCGGCGGTGCCCAGGGCGAAGGTTGCGAGAACGGCGGCCCAGTAGAACACCTCCCGGCGCGGGGTGCGGATGCTGTGGATCGAGAGCGTTCCCTCACTGAGGTACCAGGCCCTGAAGACGACGGCGAGGACGATCGCGTAGAAGATCGTCGAGGCGATGTAGGGGACGCCGAGCCCGACGTGGAGGACGTCGGCGCACATCGTGCCGAAGACGCCGACCATCGCCACCGCCAGCCAGTAGGCCCAGGGGACGTAGCGGTCCTTCGCGAACTGGATGTAGAGGGCGATGACGAAGGCGATGCCGCCGAGCACCACCGCGATCTCGGGGACGAGATGGTGGACGAGGAAGTCGGAGGTCGACTCGCCCATCCCGGTGGTCAGAGCCTTGACGATCCAGAAGAAGGCCGTCACCTCCGGCACCTTGGAGTAGCGGCGTTCGGAGGTTTCGGGCTGGGGATCCATGGCTATGCGCAGCGGCGAGGTCGAGAGGCGGCAAGCTAGGGAGAGCGCCTAAAGGCGAGCTCAAGACCAGCCTGAGAATCCGCCCGATAGGCTCGCCAACCGATGCTGCTCTATGACGCCCCGGTGTCGGGCAACTGTTACAAGGTGCGGCTGCTGCTGGCTCAGCTCGGGATCGAGTACGAGCGGCGGGAGGTGGACGTCGTCGACCGCTCCGGGCGGGCGGAGATCCTGGGGGATGTCAACCCGGCTCTGAGCGTGCCGGGCGTGGTGCTCGACGACGGGTCGGCGCTGGCGGAATCCAACGCGATCCTCTGGTACTTCGCCGAGGGCACGCCCTACCTGCCGGAGGATCGGCTGGGGCGGGCCAGGGCCCTGCAGTGGATGTCCTTCGAGCAGTTCAGCCACGAGCCCTACATCGCGATGGTGCGCTACTGGCTCTCGATCGCCGCGGAGCCGCCCGCGAAGGAGAAGGTCGAGGCGCGCAAGGCGCCCGGCTACTTCGCCCTCGGCGCGATGGAGCGCCACCTCGACGGCCGCGACTTCTTCGTCGGTGAGCGCTACTCGATCGCCGACATCGCCCTCTTCGCCTACACCCACGTCGCCCACGAGGGCGACTTCGACCTCTCCGGATACCCCGCGATCCGCGCCTGGCTCGCCCGCATCGAGGAGCAGCCGGGCCACATCCCGATCACCGCGTAGCGCACACACCCGAGGCAAAGGAGAAGAGCATGCCGAGCGAATTCCAGCGTTACCGCGTCCTCTGGCCGTTGGTGCCGGCGATGGCGATGGTGATGATCGACTTCACGATCGTCAGCATCTCGGCGACGACGATCCAGGGCGACCTCGGGCTCTCGGAGACCGCGGTGCAGTGGCTGGTCACCGCCTACGCCCTCTCCACCGCCGCCTTCGTCGCCCTCGGCGGCCGGCTCGGCGACATCCTCGGCCACAAGCGGGTCGTCGTCACCGGCGTCGTCCTCTTCGCCGCCAGCTCGCTGATGTGCGGGCTGGTCCCCGACAGCGGCGGCTTCGCCGTCCCCTGGCTGGTCAGCTTCCGCGTCGCGCAGGGCGTCGGCGCCGGCCTGCTGATCCCCTCGGCAACGGTCCTCGTGCTCGACGCCTTCCCGCCGGCCGAGCGCGGCAAGGGCCTGGCGGTCTTCTTCATCGTCGCCGGCCTCTTCACCGCGATCGGCCCGGTCGCCGGCTCCTACCTGACCGAGTTCTGGACCTGGCGGGCGATCTTCTGGATCAACGTGCCGGTGGCTCTCTTCTCGCTGCTCGAGTTCCGCTTCGCCAAGCTCAACGACGTCGTGCGGCCGGCCCGGGTCGACTGGCGCGGCGCCTTCCTGATCGTCGTCGGGATGGGCCTGACCGTGCTCGGCATCCAGCAGTCGACCGAATGGGGTTGGGGGAGCCCGGCGACCATCGGCTCGATCGCCGGCGGCGTCCTCGTCCTCGCCGCCTTCGTCGCGGTCGAGCGCCGGACCGAGGACCCGCTGATCGACGTCAACGCGATGATCGCCAACCGGCCCTTCGCGGTCGACAACCTGCTCACCTTCCTCGTCTTCGGCCCCTGGCTCGCCGTCTTCTTCTTCGGCAGCATGTACTTCCAGGTGGCCGTCGGCCAGGAACCGACGGAGGCCGGTTTCTCGATCCTGACGATGTTCTACTCCTTCTTCGTCGCCGCGCGGATCGGCGGTGGCTGGATGGACAGGTACGGGGCCAAGCGGCCGGTCGCGCTCGGCTTCCTCCTCGGCACGATCGGGATGATCGTCTGGGCGGGAGAGCTGGCCGAACTGAGCCGCTCGGAAACGCTGCTCGGGATGCTGCTGACCGGCGCCGGCTTCGGCCTCGTCTTCTCGCCGCTCAACACCGACGCCCTGAACCGGCTCCCGGATTCGATGCGCGGCCAGGGCTCGGGCATCGTCCAGACCTTCCGCAACTTCGGCTCGGCGCTGGGGATGGCGATCATGGGCAGCGTCGTCGCCGGCGCCACCGACCTGACCGGCGCCAGCGGCCCCCAGGACTTCGCCGACGCGATGCAGACCGCCTTCTACGTGGGGGCCGGCATGCTCGCCCTCGGCTACCTGGCGACGCAGATCCTCATGCCTGGGGGCAAGCAGGAAGGCATCGAGTAGAGGCGCGGTGTGAACTCGAAGGATTACCGTGCCTATGACCCCGGTAATTTTTCACGAGTTCAGCGCGGCCGCGGGCCCCAGTCGGGGCCGAAGTCCGAGGTGAGGCGGTTGGGGCTGGCGTAGAGCAGGTGCTGGGCGGTGCCGTCGGGGCGCATCGCGTAGAGGTCGGGGTTGCGGGCGCCGACGGAGCGGCTGAAGACGATGCTGTTGCCGTTCGGGGAGAAGACGGGGCCGCGGTCGGTGGAGTCGCCGTGGGTCAGCTGGGTCAGGCCGCCGCCGTCGGGGCGGATCGAGAAGACGTGGGGGCCGCCGGCGTGGCGGTTGAAGACGATCCGGTCTCCCGAGGGCGAGAAGGACGGAGCGCCGTCGCCGGGCCGGCGGGTCAGCCGGCGCGGTTCGCTGCCGTCGGCGCGCATGACGAAGAGGCCGCCCTTGCCGTGGGAGCGTTCGGAGAAGACGATCAGGCGGCCGTCGGGGGAGAAGCTCGGGGCCGCTGGCGGAACCGGCGCCGAAGCTCAGCTGGGTCATCTCGCCGCCGTCGATGGGGAGGCTGAAGATCTGCGGCTTCGCCAGCGGCGGCGGCTGGGCGGCGACCACCAGGCTGCGGCCGTCGGGAGAGACCGCGAGGGAGAGGATCTTGTAGTCGACGGCGGTGGGGAGCAGCGGCGTGCCGGCCGCGTTCGCCGGCGCCGACAGCGACTTGACGAAGATCTGGTTTTCGACCGCGAAGTCCCGCGAGGAGAGCTGGCGCGCGTAGGCGAGGCGGCGGCCGTCGGGGAAGACGACCGGCGAGTAGTCGACCTCCAGGTACCCCGCCGGATAGGTGCCTTTGGTGACGCGGCGGGCGGCGGCGCCGCCGGGCCCCACCGTCCAGATCGCGTGGGTGCTGAGCCCCTTCGCGACCGCGGCGTCGCTGCGGAAGGCGATCGGTCCGTTGCGGCCGGGGAAGGCCGCGCCGGCAGCCGCCGGGATCAGCCCCAGCGCGGCGGCGGCGAGAGCGGCGGCAAATGGGAGACGGCGGCCGATGGCCATCACGTTAGCCCGCACCACTCGGGGGCGCAATTCAGCTAGACGATCGACCAGGAAGTTCGGCGAGACCCTTTGAGACCAGGTCGCGCTCGTCGGTGCTGACGAGGCGTCGGTCGCCCTCCTCGACCGCGGCGACGTAGGCGGCGTCGTAGACGGAGATCGTGTGGCGCTCGCCGAGCTCGGCGGCGCGGGTGAGGAGGGCGCTGGTCGAGGCGACAACGCCGCCGTCATCGGCGAGTCGATCCAGCGCCGCGAGGAGCGGCGCCACCGACTCGGGCGCACGCCAGGCGCGGATCGCGACGTTCGCCACCTCGTAGCGGGCGAGGTCGAGGGAAGCGAGGGTGACCGAGTCATCGGCCAGCAGCGCCTTGGCCGCCAGGTGATGCCGATCGTCCTGATCGAACGCCGCGAGCACGACGCTGGCATCGAGCAGCAGCGTGCTCATGGCTCGGGCCGCGTCACCTTGACCCGCTCGGCCGCGTTCCCACCGTGAGGAGCGATGTTGCGCAGCAGGGTCCGCATAGCCGTGGCCCGATCGCCGCGGCGGCGACGCAACGCGGCGTCCGCGAAGCCCCGCAAAACGGCGCTGCGGCTGGTCCCCGCACGCCTCGCCTCGGCGTCCACCTCGGCCAGCAACTCATCAGGCATCGAGACCATCACTTTCGCCATTCTCGTAAGTATACCTGGGTATACCGGCTCCCCGGTCTGGATCCTGGGACATGAGCATCTTGCCGCGCCTTGGTCGCTTCCTCTTCTGTTTCGATGGCATCGGTCGATCGTCGTCGTAGGCCTGTAGCGGAACAAGACGCGGGTGTGCCGGGGGTCGGCCATCTCTGTCGCGAGGTAGCCAAGCTTTGCGCCGGACCGGGCCTGGCGCTGGGGCGGTGGCGATGAGAGCATGGCGGGGATGAGCTTCTTCTCGCCGGCGCCGCCACCGTTCGAGCTCGAGGAGTGGAGGCGCAAGCCGCACCTGGCGCGGCTGAAGCCGCTGGTGCAGGACTGGGGGGAGAACGGGTTCGGCTCGCCGTCGTTCGTCTACTGGCTCTACGCGCTCAAGCTCCTCGTCTACGCGGGCGGGGCGCTGCTGGCGATCTCGCTGACGCCGGGCCTGGGGAGCGTCGGCGAGGTCGGTGACTGGTGGACGCAGCCGATCGTCTTCGAGAAGCTCGCGGTCTGGACGCTGCTGTGGGAGATCCTCGGCCTCGGCGCCGGCTCGATGCCGCTCAGCTTCCGCTTCGTGCCGCCGATCGGCGGGCCGCTCTACTGGCTGCGGCCGGGGACGGTGCGACTGCCGCCGTGGCCGGAGCGGGTGCCGTTCACGCGCGGGACGCGGCGGACACCGCTCGACGCCGCCCTCTACGCCGGGGTCCTCGCCGCCGGCCTCTACCTCCTCTTCGCCACCGGTGTCGACGCCTCTCCCGCCGTCTCCTCCCCCGCGGACGTCACGGCCTCGGCCGGCCAGCTGCCGGCGGCCGGCATCGCCGTCCTGCTCGGCCTGCTCGCCCTGCTCGGCCTGCGCGACAAGGTCGCCTTCCTCGGCGCCCGGCCGGAGATCTACGCGACGATCCTCGCCGTCGGCCTCTTCCCGCTCGGCCAGTGGATCGTCGCCTGGCAGTTCGTCTTCCTCTTCATCTGGTGGGGAGCCGCCTCCTCGAAGCTCAACCGCCACTTCCCCTTCGTCGTCTCGGTGATGATCGCCAACGCGCCGCTGGTCGGGCCGACGGCGCTGAAGCGCCGGCTCTGGCGCGACTACCCGGAGGACATGCGGCCCTCGCGGCTGGCCGCCCGCATCGCCCACCTCGGCACCGTGCAGGAGTTCGGCTGGCCGCTGCTCCTGATCACCGTCGACAACGACGTCGTGCGCGCGATCGCGATCGTCGGCATGGTCCTCTTCCACCTCAACATCACCTCGATGTTCCCGCTGGCGGTGCCGCTGGAGTGGAACATCTTCATGATCTTCGGCACCCTCTTCCTCTTCGGGCACTACGGCGACGTGCCGCTCTCGACCCTCGACGAACCGCTGCCGATCGCGATGATCGCGGTGCTCTGCGTCGGCCTGCCGCTGCTCGGCAACCTGCGCCCGGACAAGGTCTCCTTCCTTCCCTCGATGCGCTACTACGCCGGCAACTGGGCGACCACGCAATGGCTTTTTCGCCGCGACAGCGGGGCCGAGCGGCGGCTCGACGAGCGGATGGTGAAGCCGGCGCGGATCGTCGGCGAGCAGGTGGGGGAGATCTACGACCCCGAGACCGCCGCCTTCCTCCTCAACAAGGGCCTCGCCTTCCGCGCGATGCACTCCCACGGCCGCGCCCTCAACGCCCTCCTCCCCCACGCGGTCGACGACGTCGAGGCCTACGACGCGCGCGAGGGCGAGCTGATCTCCAACGTCGTCAACGGCTGGAACTTCGGCGACGGGCACTTCCACGGGCGCCAGCTGCTGGAGGCGGTGCAGGAGCGCTGCGGCTTCGCCCCCGGCGAGGTGCGGGTGATCGAGCTGGAGTCCGAGGCGGCGGGGAGCGGGCGCCAGCGCTACCGCATCCACGATGCGGCGAGCGGGCTGCTGGAGCAGGGGTCGGTGGCGGTCGCCGACATGGTCGCGGCGCAGCCATGGCTGGACGAGTCGTGGCGGTTCCCGGTCGAGGTGGAGCGGCGGCGGGAGCCGGCGAGCCCGGCCACGGCGTCGGCATGAGACGTCCTGTGTCAACCCCCCGTCGTCTGAAGGCGAACAAAGTTGCCATGTCGAGCGGGGTCATAGGGGACTTCTTCCCGCCAGCAGCGCCAGAGAACGCGGATCCAAGCGCGCCCCAAGGTGCGGATCGCATGCGGGTGGTCTTGCCCTCTGTCCCGAGCTCGGCGGTAAACCTCTTTGGCCCAGGGATGCCAGTGGCGGGTGGAGTCGGCGAGGGTCGCGACGGCGACCCTCAATCGCTTGTCGCAGGCTCGCCTGAAGGTGGCGACCCGCAGCTTGCCGGACTCCAGGGCGACCGGGCTCATCCCGGCGTCGGCGGCCATCGCCGCCTCGGTCGGGTAGCGGCCCCGGGCATCGCCGAGCTCGGCGATCAGGGTCGCCGGGCAGATCGTCGTCTTGGGGCCGCGGAACAGCGGCGCGAAGATCGCCGCGTCGGGGTGGGCGGCGAGGCGCTCGCGGATCTGCTTGTTGAGGGTGGCGATCCCCTCGACGATCGGCCGAAGGGCAGCGATGAGGCCGAGCACCACCGCCCGCCTGGCCTCGCACTCGGCCGGGCCCGCGGTGCCCTGCGGCGCCGCCTTGATCCGCGCCACCAGCTCGGCCGGATCGGTGCTGCCGCTGTAGGCGCTGCGCGCCAGGAAGGCGGCCATCCGCCCGACACCGAGGCCCTTGGCGTCAGCGGGGCTCGGGTAGCGCTCGATGAAGGCCAGCGAGATCGGGCTGTCGAGCGCGGCGAACAAAAGGGCGCCGGGCCAGAAGGCCTGCAGTTGGGCGCGCAACTGGTTGGCCAGCTCCACGCGAACTCCGACCAGATCCTCGCGGGCGCGGGTCAGCGCCCGCAGCGCCTTGGTCTCTTCGCCATCGGGCACCAGCGCCCGGAAGCGGTGTGCGTCGGTGCGAGCCAGCTCGGCCAGGACATAGGCGTCGAAGCGATCGGACTTGCCGTGGGCGACCGCGAAGCGGGCGCGGGCGGCCTTGACCTGATTGGGATGGATCGCCAGCACCTCGAGGCCGGCAGCCAAGAGCCGCTCGACCAGAATCCCGTCGGGTCGCTCGATCGCCACCCGAACTACGCCGTGCCTCTCGAGCCTGCGCGCCAGCTCGGCGAGCCCACGTTCGTCATGGGTGACGGAGAAGCGCTCATTGACGCGCCCCTCTTCGCTGATGCAGACCTCATGGGCCTCGGCGGCCCAGTCGACGCCCGCGGTTCTCGTTGCTGCCATGCTTCCTCCTCGGTCGATTGCGATCGGCTGATAGCCGGCCATGAGGAGCCGTTGCGCATGCTCATAGGGTGGCGTTCGCTGACGCCACGTCCTGTTGGCGCTTCTGGCGCCTCGCACCGCCGGGAGGCGCTGGTCTCATGCGGGCCGTCTATGCGGCTAGCAAGGCTGGCGCTCTCCCGGCGGGGGTCGGCTCTATGCGTTCCCCGGGGATCTTCGACGGCCTCGCTGCGCTCGGCCTCTCAATCTCAGAAGAACAAGGAGGAGGTTGCCCTATGAGCGCGGCCACGGTCGTCGGCTCCGGCCCCAACGGGCTGGCCTGCGCGGTGGCGCTGGCCCAGGCGGGCGTGAGCGTGACCGTGCTGGAGGCGGAGGAGACGATCGGCGGCGGCGCCCGCAGCGCCGAGCTGACCGTTCCGGGCGTGCTGCACGACGTCTGCTCGGCCTTCCACCCCGGCGGCGTCACCTCGCCCTTCCTGCGCTCGCTCGGGCTCGAGGCGCACGGGCTGGAGTGGCGCTGGCCGGAGATCGACCTCGCCCACCCGCTCGACGACGGCAGCGCCGCGGCGATGCACCGCTCGCTGGAGGAGACCGCGGCGGGGCTCGGCGCCGACGGGCTCGCCTGGCGGCGCCTGTTCGGGCCGACGGTCGCCAACTTCGACGCGATCAACGCGGAGATCATGCGGCCGCTGCTGCGAGCGCCCCGGCACCCGCTGCTGCTGGCCCGCTTCGGGCTCGCCGCCGCGGCGCCGGCGACGCTGGTGGCTCGGCGCTGGAAGACGGCGGGAGCGCGGGCGCTGTTCGGCGGCGTCGCGGCCCACACCTTCAGCCCGCTGACCAGGCCCTTCAGCGCCTCCGCCGGGGTGGCGCTGGGGGCGGCCGGGCACGTCGGCGGCTGGCCGGTCGCGGCCGGTGGCTCGCAGGCGATCGCCGCGGCGCTGGCCTCGGTCCTGCGCGAACACGGGGGGCGGGTCGAGACGGGCGCGCGGGTGCGCTCGCTGGCCGAGCTCGGCGATCCCGACGTCGTGGTGTTCGACCTCGCGCCCGGCGCCGTCGCCGAGATCGCCGGCGAGCGCCTCCCCTCCCGGGTCGCCCGCGCCTACCGCCGCTACCGCCACGGGCCCGGCGCCTTCAAGGTCGACCTCGCGGTCGAGGGAGGGGTGCCGTGGACGGCGGAGCCGTGCCGGCGCGCCGGCACCGTCCACGCGATCGGCTCCTTCGAGGAGCTGGTCGCGGCCGAGCGCGACATCAACTGCGGCCGCATGCCGGCGCGGCCGTTCGTGCTGGTCGGCCAGCAGTACCTCGCCGACCCGGGGCGCTCGGCCGGCGACGTCCACCCGGTCTGGGCCTACGCGCACGTCCCCAGCGGCTACGACGGCGACGGCGAACGCGCCGTGCTCGACCAGATCGAGCGCTTCGCCCCCGGCCTGCGCGAGCGCATCGTCGCCAGCTCCGTCCGCTCCCCCGCCGAGCTCGAGGCCCGCAACGCCAACTACGTCGGCGGCGACATCGCCACCGGCGCCAACACCCCGCGGCAGATGCTGGTCCGCCCCCGGCTTGCCCTCGACCCCTACTCCACCGGCGCCCCCGGCCTCTTCATCTGCTCCGCCGCCACCCCGCCCGGCGGCGGCGTCCACGGCATGAGCGGGTACAACGCCGCGCGGTCGGCGCTGCGATACCTCGGGCGCAGCTGAGCGAGCGGCACCCGGAGCGCTGCGAACTCGAAGACTTGCCGTAGCCTTCGGGGTTCGTGCCGGGCATGAGGAAGAGGACGATCGCCGCGCTGGCGATGACTTGCGCCACGGCGGCCCTCGCCGTCGGGGCCGAGGTCGCCGCCGCGGAAGAACCCGTGCCCTGGGGCGCCGGCTGCGCCTCGATGCCGCCGAGCGGGGTGCGGACCAGCTCGACCTGCGGGGCCAGCCTCGTCGACGGCCGCGCGATCGCGCCACCGCAGGCGCCCGTCGCGGTGAAGCGGGTGATCGCCGCCGCCAATCACATCGACGACCGCCCCTATGTATGGGGCGGCGGGCACCTCAGCTGGACCACCCGCGGCTACGACTGCTCGGGCGCGGTCGGCTACGCCCTGCACGGCGCCGGCCTGCTCGACGTGACGATGGTCTCCGGCCAGCTCGCCTCCTGGGATGACGCCGGCCCCGGCCGCTGGATCAGCGTCTACGCCAACCTCGACCACGTCTACATGGTCGTCGCCGGCCTGCGCTTCGACACCCGCGACGACCTGCCGGGAACCTCCGGGCCGCGCTGGCACCGGCCCGGCGTCGACCCGCGCGGCTTCGCCGTTCGCCATCCCGCCGGGCTCTGAGCCGGGCGGGGCGCGTCTAACATCCTCGCCATGGCCACGGGTCCCAACGGCGGCGAGAAGGGGATGAACTGGCGGGGCTGGGCGGTCGGGGCGCTGGTCGCGCTGGTCGTCATCGTGGCGCTGCAGAACTCCCAGCAGGTCCGCGTCGACGTCCTCTTCGTCACCGTCAACGCGCCGCTGATCGTCATCCTCCTGGTCGCCGTCGCGATCGGCGCCCTGATCGGCTACGTCGCCCCGGTGCTCCGCCGCCACCGCCGCGACGAGCGCCGCCGCCACGACGCCAAGCCGGACTAGCCGCCCGACACTCGGCGACCCCAGACCTCCGCAAGCGAACCAGTGGGGGGAGAATCCACGAACTCGAAGACTTACTGTGGTTATGGCCACAGAAATGCTTCGAGTTCGATCGGGGAAGGTCTGGGCCCTGGCGAAGAAACAGCACGGCGTGGTGACTCGGTCGCAGTTGGCCGACCTGGGCTTGGGACCCGCGGCGATCCGCCACCGCCTGTCCAACGGACGTCTGCACCGGCTGATGCGTGGCGTGTATGCGGTCGGGCGGCCGGAGGTGGGGGAACGTGGGCGCTGGATGGGGGCGGTACTCGTCTGTGGGCCGCACGCCCTCCTCAGCCACCGCAGCGCCGCGGCCCTACTGAAGATTCGCAAGCCATGGCGCGGCCCGGTCGAGGTCGTCGTCCCGGCCGACGTCTGCAGACGACCCCTCGACATCCGCGTGTACAGGCGGGCGTTCTGGAGGGCAGATGACGCTGGGCGAACGGCTGGGACCCCAGCTGCGTCGGCCACCGTGCCCCATGTCCTCAAACCGCTGCGCCCGTGGCTCGTCGACGACATCCCGGTCACCGGACCCGTCGTCATCCTGGTCGACCTCGCCACCTGCCTCCCGACCGGGCAGCTCGAAGCGGCGGTCAACGAGGCGGACCATCTCGGCCTCGTCGACCCGGAGGCCCTGCGCTCGGCGGTCGACCTGCTGCCGCGTCGCCCGGGTGCCCGCCGGCTCCGCACCCTGCTCGACACCGCCACCCGGACCCTGACCACGACCGAGTTGGAGCGCCGCTTCCTCCCTCTGGCCCGCGAGGCGGGCCTGCCCCTACCGGGGACCCAGACCCAGCTGGGCAAGCACCGCGTCGACTTCCACTGGCCCGAGCTGGGGCTGGTGGTGGAGACCGACAGCCTTCGCTACCACCGGACCGCCTTCAAGCAGGCGGCCGACAAGCGTCGCGACAACGCGCATGCCAGCTCCGGCCTGGTCACGCTCCGCTTCACCCACGGGCAGGTGTACCACGAGCCGGACTACGTGCGGGAGGAGCTGCGGAGGGTGGCGCGGCGACTGCGGGGCTAGGCGCCGGCTGCCGCCGGCACGCGCTCGGCCCAGGGGCGGGCCGCTTCCAGCTGGGAGGCGAGGCGGATCAGGGTCGCCTCGTCGAAGGGGCCGCCGGTGAGCATGGCGCCGACCGGGAGGCCCTCGTCGGTCCAGTGCAGCGGCAGCGAGATCGCGGGGAGGCCGGTGACGTTGCCGAAGGCGCAGAACGAGACCGAGGCGACGACGTCGAAGGTGGCCTGCTCGGGGGCCGTGTGCTGGGCCTCGAGCACGGCGCCGGCGAGCGGCGGCAGGATCGCCGAGGTCGGCGTCAGCATGACGTCGAAGTCGCGGCCCCAGCGGGCGACCTCGCGCCGGGAGAGCCGCTCCAGCGTCTGCGCGGCGACCACGTAGTCGTAGGCACTGATCTCCTTGGTCGCCAGCTCGTGGCTGTGGCGGTTGTGCGGCTCGACCTGCTCCCAGTCGACGCCGTCGTAGTCGGCGAGGCCGGCGGCGGCCATCACCGTAAAGGGCGGGACCAGCTCGGCCGAGATCGTCGGCACCTCGACCTCGGCGACCTCGTGCCCCAGCTCCTCCAGCAGCGCCGCGGCGCTGCGGGCGGCGGCGGCGCAGGCGGGGTCGGTGGGGATGCCGAGCGGGGCCTCGGCCATCAGGCCGACGCGCAGGCGGCCGGGGTCGGCGCCGAGCTCCTCGGCAAAGGGCCGCGCCGGCGGGATCGCGTTGTTCCAGGCGAGCGGGTCGGGGCCGGCGGTGAGGTCGAGGACCGTCGCGGCGTCGGCGACGGTGCGGGTGACGACGCCCTCGACGACGGCGCCCATCCAGGTCTGGGCGCGGCGAGGGACGCGGGCGCGGCTGGACTTGAGGCCGACCAGGCCACAGTGGGCGGCGGGGATGCGGATCGAGCCGCCGCCGTCGTTAGCGTGGGCGATCGGGAACATGGCGCCGGCGACCGCGGCCGCGGCGCCGCCGGAGGAGCCGCCCGGGGAGCGGCTGGGGTCCCAGGGGTTGCGGCTGAGGCCGTAGCGCGTGTTCTCGGCGACCGTGATCGGGCCGAACTCGGGCGTGTTGGTGCGGCCGCAGAGGACGAAGCCGGCGCGCTGCAGCGCCTCGACCACCAGCTCGCTCTCCTCGCTCGGGCCCTCGGGGGCGCCGTTGGAGCCGTAGGTGAGCGGCCAGCCGGCGACGGCGGTGAGGTCCTTGATCGGGATCGGCACGCCGAGGAAGGGGGCTCCCTCGCCGGCGGCGAGGCGGGCGTCGGCGTCGCGGGCGTCCGCGCGGGCGGCCTCGTCGTCGCGCCAGATAACCGCGTTCAGCTCCGGGTTGCGCTCGTCGACCGCGGCGAGGCAGGCGTCGAGCAGCTCGACGGCGGAGAGCTCACCGGCGCGCAGCGCGGCGGCAAGGTCGAGGGCGGGGCTGGAAGGTCCAGGCTGGCTCACCAGCCAAACCATATTCGGCCGGGGCGATCCGCATGGGCTGGCCTCAAGCTCGAAGACTTACCGGGCCTATAGGCACAGAAATGCTTCGAGTTCGGTTGGTGACGACGGGTGCAGGTGCCAGCATTGGGTCCGTGCGGGCGATCGAGACGGAGGGGCTGACCAAGTTCTACGGCGGCGCGCGCGGGATCGAGGACGTCACGGTCGCGGTCGAGCGGGGCGAGGTGTTCGGCTTCCTCGGGCCCAACGGGGCCGGCAAGACGACGACGATCAGGACCCTGCTCGACCTCCTGCACCCGAGCCGCGGCAGCGCCACGATCCTCGGCCTTGACAGTCGCCGCGACAGCGTCGCGATCCGCGCCCGGCTCGGCAACCTCCCCGGCGACTTCGGCTACGGCAAGCACAGCAGCGGGCGCGAAGCGCTGGGGCTGCTGGCGAAGCTGCGCGGCGGCGCCGACCTCGGCCGCGCCGCGGAGCTGGCGCGGCGCTTCCGCGCCGACCTCGACCGGCCGCTGGGCCAGCTCTCGCGCGGCAACCGCCAGAAGGTCGGGCTGATCCTCGCCGTCTTCCACCGCCCCGAGCTGCTGATCCTCGACGAGCCGACCAGCGGCCTCGACCCGCTGATGCAGGAGGAGTTCCTGGCGCTGGTGCGGGAAGAACGCGAGCGCGGCTGCGCCGTCTTCCTCTCCTCGCACGAGCTGGACGAGGTCGAGCGGGTCTGCGACCGGGTCGGGATCATCCGCGGCGGGCGACTGATCGCGGTCGAGCGGGTGGCCGACCTGCTGGGGAGGACGCAGCGCCGCGACCGGGTCGAGGTCGAGTTCGCCGACCCGGTGGACCTGAAGGACGTGCGCGCCATCCCCGGCGTCGTCGGCGCCGAGTTCGTCCACCCCACCCTCGAGGAAGTCTTCCTCAGCTACTACGAGGATGGGGAGGAGTGATCGCGCTCGCCGCCGCCCAGCTGCGCGACCGCCGCCGCTCGCTGCTCGCCTGGGGGCTGCCGCTGGGGCTGATGTCGGCGCTCGAGGCGATGATCTTCCCCAGCGTCGAAGACTCGCTCTCGAAGGCGATCCAGGACTACCCGGCGGCGCTGAAAGAAGCCTTCGGGATCGCCGAACTGTCCACCGTCGAGCAGTTCCTGGACGCGGAGATGCTGAGCCTGATCGTGCCGCTCGCGGTCGGCTACCTGGCCGCCCGCTCGATCGCCAGCGCCCTCTCCGGCGCCGCCGAAAGCGGGCGGCTCGACGTGCTGCTCTCGGCGCCGGTCTCGCGGCGGCGGCTGGTTGCCGCCGGCTTCCTCGCCACAGCGGTCGAGCTGGCCGGCGTGCTGGCGGTGGCGGTCGTGGTGACCATGGCCGGCAGCGCCCTCGCCGGCGCCGGCCTCCCCTTCGGCCTCGCCCTCGCCGGCTTCGCCGACGTCTGGCCGCTGGCGTTGCTGTTCGCCGGTCTCGGCATCGTCGTCACCGGCCTCTCGCTGCGGACGCCGATCGTCACCGGCTCGGTCGCCGGGGTGCTGGTGGGGATGTACGTGGCGGACCTGGTGGGGCGCCTCGACGGAGGCCTCGACTGGATCCGCTACGCCTCGGTCTTCCGCTACTACGGCAAGGCGATCGAGAACGGGATCGACCCGCTCTCATTCCTCGGCGTCACCACGGTCGCCGTCGCGGTCGCCGCCCTCGGCACCCTGCTGTTCGAGCGCCGCGACCTCGCCACCTAGCCGGCCTCGGAGTAGGCGGGCTCGGGGGCGCGGTCCTTGGGCGCGGGCGCGGCGTGAGGGGCGCCGGCCGGGGCGGCGTCGCGCAGGACGAAGACGGCGATGCCCACCGCGACCGCCGCCAGGGCGGCGCCGACGAGGTAGGCGACGTGGTAGCCGGAGGTCAGGGCCGACGCCTGGGAGGCGCCGCCGTCGAGCAGGCCCTGGGTGCGCTCGGCCGAGAGCGTCGCCAGCACCGCCAGCCCGATCGCGCCGCCCACCTGCATGCTGGTGTTGACCAGGCCCGAGGCGAGGCCGGAGTCTTCCGGGGTCGCCCCCGACATCGCCAGGGTCATGATCGCCGGGAAGGAGGAGCCCATGCCGACGGCGATCAGCAGCAGCGGCGGCAGCAGGTCGGTCAGGTAGTTGCCGTCGACCGGCGTGCGGGCGAAGAGCAGCAGCGCGACGACGGTGAGGCAGACGCCGGGGATCAGCGTCCGCCGCGGCCCGAAGCGCATGATCAGCTTTTCCGAGAAGCCGAGCGAGAGCGTCCCCATCACCACCGTCGTCGGCAGGAAGGCGAGGCCGACCTCGAGGGCGCTGTAGCCGAGCACCCGCTGCAGGTAGAGGGCGCCGAGGAAGAACATCCCGAACATGCCGGCGACCAGCAGCGCCTGCAGCACGTTGGCGCCGGCGACGTTGCGGGAGCGGAACAGGCGCAACGGCATCAGCGGGTTGGCGATCGTCGCCTGGCGGTGGATGAAGGCGGCAAGCAGGACGGCCGAGACGGCGCTGAGCGCGAGCGTGCGGGTGTCCCCCCAGCCCCACTCGGTGATCCGCAGGATCGTGAACACGCCCAGCATCAGCGAGACCGTGATCATCGCCGCGCCGGGGAAGTCGGCGCCGTGGTGCAGGCCGATCCCCTCCCGGCTCTCGACCAGCCGCAG
This sequence comes from uncultured Actinomycetes bacterium, assembly GCA_963714045.1. Lineage (GTDB taxonomy): Bacteria > Actinomycetota > Thermoleophilia > Solirubrobacterales > 70-9 > VAYN01. Next base: position 323,778 of record OY970225.1, read on the forward strand.
CGCCAGGTAGGCGACGAGGACGCCGATCGGCAGGTTGATGATGAAGATCCAGTGCCAGCTGATCGCCTCGGTGAGGACGCCGCCGGCCAGCAGCCCGATCGAGCCGCCCGCGGAGGCGACGAAGCCGAAGACGCCGATCGCTTTCGCCTGCTCCCCGGGCTGCGGGAACATGGTCACGATCATCCCCAGGATCACGGCCGAGGCCAGCGCCCCGCCGATCCCCTGCACGAAGCGCGCCCCGACCAGCATCCCCTCGCTCTGGGAGGCGGCGCAGGCCAGCGAGGCGGTGGTGAAGACCGCCAGGCCGGCGAGGAAGACGCGGCGCTGGCCGACCAGGTCGCCGATCCTCCCGGCCAGCAGCAGCAGGCCGCCGAAGGGGATCATGTAGGCGTTGATCACCCAGGCCAGGTTGCTCTGGGAGAAGCCGAGCGAGTCCTGGATCGAGGGCAGGGCGACGTTGACGATCGTCGCGTCGAGGACGATCATCAGCATCCCCGTGCAGAGCACGTAGAGGGCCAGCCAGCGGGTGCGGTCGGCGGCTGGGGCGACGGCGGTCGGCATCGCCCGAAGTTATCAACGCGGGAGAGTCGGCTACAGGCGCTCGAGGTTGTCCGCCTCAATGCCGCGGGTGACGCCGCGGAAATCGAGGACCCGGGGCGCCGCGGCCACCACCTGGCGGTAGTCGATGCCGGGGTGGGCGGTGACGATCGCGGCCAGGTCGGTGGACGCCAGCGCTGGCTCGAGCGCGACCGAGGAGAGGCCGAGATCGGGAAGCTCGGCGACGTGGGGGTCGTGGTAGGAGACGCCGCCGCCGAGCTCCTGGAGGCGGGCGAGGATCTTCAGCGCCGGCGATTCGCGGGTGTCGCCGATGCCGCCCTTGTAGCTGGCGCCGAGGATCAGGATCCGCGAGCCGCGGACCGAGCGGCCGGTGTCGTTCAGCGCCCGCTCGATGCGGTCGACGCAGAAGCCCGGCTGCGCCTGGTTGATTTTGCCGGCGAGCTCGATGAACTCCGGGTAGAAGTCGTGCTGGCGCGCCTTGAAGGCGAGGTAGAAGGGGTCGACCGGCAGGCAGTGGCCGCCCATCCCCGGCCCGGGGTCGAAGCGCATGAAGCCGAAGGGCTTGGTCGCGGCGGCGTCGATCACCTCCCAGACGTCGATCCCGAGCCGGTCGCAGAGCTGGGAGAGCTCGTTGACGAGGGCGATGTTGACCGAGCGGAAGATGTTCTCCAGCAGCTTCGCCAGCTCCGCCGACTCCGGGGTCGAGAGCACGATCACCTCGTCGCAGATCGACTCGTAGAGCCGGCGGGCGCGCTCGGCGCAGGCCTCGGTCAGGCCGCCGACGAGCTTCGGCGTGGTGCGGATCGTGAAGTCGGTGCGGCCGGGGTCGATCCGCTCCGGCGAGAAGGCGAGGTGGAAGTCGGCGCCCGCGGCCAGGCCGGAGCGCTCGAGGATCGGCGCCAGCCGCTCGCGCGTGGTGCCCGGGTAGGTGGTCGACTCGAGCACCACCAGCTGGCCGGGGCGCAGGACCTCGGCAAGGGCGGAGGCGGAGTCGAGCAGGTAGGTGAGGTCGGGCTCGCGGGAGCCGCTGAGCGGCGTCGGCACGCAGACGACCACCGCCTCGCAGGCGGCCAGCTCGCCGTAGTCGGCGGTGGCTCGCAAGCGCTCCCCGAGCGGCCCCAGGGCGCTGTCGGGGACGTCCTCGACGTAGCTGCGGCCGCTGTTCAGCGACTCGACCTTGGCCGGGTCGAGGTCGAGGCCGGTCACCTCGTTCCCCGCCTCGGCGAAGGCGACTGCCAGGGGCAGGCCGACGTAGCCGAGCCCGACGATCCCGATCCTGGGCATCGATTTCGCGCTCATGGTCGAAGCATAGGCGCGGTTGGACAGGCCGACGCCGCTGCCCTACGCTGCTTGAGATGGATTCGTCACCGGCATCGAATCCACGGTCCGGGTCGGACGGGAGCCGTTCCTTGCCGAGGGCTTACGCGGTTCGCTCCGAGCGCGAGCGGCTTCTGGAGGCGATGATGCGGGTCGCCGCGGTCCAGGGATACGAGTCGACCACCGTCGACGACGTGGTCGCGGCGGCGGCGGTGGACCGGGCCACCTTCGACGAGATGTTCGCCGACAAGGAGGCCTGCTTCCTCGAGGCCTACGACGCCGTCATCGACGTCCTCCTCGCCCACGTCTCGACCGCCTTCGAGAGCACCGTCGGGCAGCCCTGGCCAGATCGGATCGCCGCCGGCCTGCGCGCCCTGGTCGACCTGCTGGCCAGCGAGTCCGACATCGCCCGCATGGCGATGGTCGAGGCGACCGCCGTCGGCGAGGACGCCCGCATCCGCTACCGCGCCGCGCTGGGGCGCTTCACCTACTTCCTCGAGGAAGGCCGCACCGTCTCCCCCCGGGGCGAGGAGCTGCCGGAGGACACGGCCCGCTTCGCGATCGGCGGCGCCACCTCGATGATCTTCGACGAGGTCCGCGCCGGCCGCGGGCCGGAGCTGCGGCGGATCCTGCCGGACCTGCTCTACGCGGTGCTGATGCCCTACATCGGGCCGGAGGCGGCAGAGGTGGAGATGCGCCGCGTCGCCGGGTAATAAAAGCGCCTAGACGCCGGCGCCGGCGCGGCCCTCGCCGGCGGCGAAGCGGGCGGCTCCGCGGGCGGCGACCGCGAGCGTCTCGCGGCCCAGCCGGTGCTCGAGCGCGAGGCCCTCGACCAGCGGCATCCCGGCCCCCTCGATCGCGGCGCGGCGGTCGGCGAGCATCGTCTCCTGGGGGAAGGCGGCGAGCCGCTCGGCCAGCTCCAGGGCCCGCTCCAGGTGCGCGCCGGGGGCGGCGATCTCGTTGACGAGGCCGATCCGGTGCGCCTCCTCGACATCGACGGGGCGGCCGGTGAGGATCAGCTCAAGAGCCCGGCCCATGCCGACGATCCGCGGCAGCCGCTGGGTGCCGCCGTCGATCAACGGCACACCCCAGCGGCGCTCGAAGAGGCCGAAGGTGGAGCCGGGCGTGGCGATGCGGAGGTCGCACCAGAGCGCCAGCTCGAGGCCGCCGGCCAGACACCAGCCGTCGACCGCGGCGATCGCCGGCTTCGACGGGGTGAGACGGGTCGCCCCCATCGGCCCGCTGGGATGGTCGACGTCGAGGTCGAGCGCCTTCAGGTCGGCGCCGGCGCAGAAAGCCTCGCCGCCGGCGCCGGTGAGGACGAGGACGCGAGCCTCGCCGTCGGCCTCAAAGTCGTCGAAGCCCTGGCGCAGCAGCGCCGCGGTGGCGCCGTCGACGGCGTTGCGGCGCTCGGGACGGTCGATCGTCAGCAGCGCCGCCGCCCCCACCCGCTCGTAGCGAACCTCGCCGCTCATCGCGGCCATCCTCGCACAGCCGGTCGCGCCGGTAGGTTGCAACAAAAGCTACTGACTAGTATGCACGCATCGATGTCAGGTGCCTCGTCCCAATCGCCCGGGCCCAACGAGCAGGCAACGCTGGGCCGCCTCGGCGGCTTGGAGGTGGGTGAGGCCGACCGCGGCGAGAAGGTCCTCTGGCTGGCCGGCGGTGGCTACCGCGCGGCGCTCTTCCACCTCGGCGCCCTGACCAGGCTCAACGAGCTCGGGATCCTCGCCCAGACCGGGACCGTCGGCGCCGTCTCCGGCGCCAGCATCGTCGCCGCCCTGCTGGCGACCCGGGTGCCGTGGCCACTCGACGGCGGCTACCGCGGGTGGCCGGAGCGGGTGGCGGAGCCGATGCGCGAGATCGCCCGCCGCAACGCCCGCGCCCGAGCCTTCCTGCGCAACCCCTTCCCCCGGCGAAGCGGCGGCGCGGCGCTGGAGGAGCGCTACGCGCGGGAGTTGGTCGACTCGCTCGGCGGCGAGCCGGAGCGGGGCCCGCGCTTCGTCTTCGGAGCCTCCGGGCTGATCCTCAGCGGCCTCGCCGCCGGCTGGGAGGAGTGCGTCGAATGGGCGCTAGAGGACGACGCGCACCCGCCGGGCTACGAGCCGGGCCTGGTCGAGGAGGTGATCGCCGCCGTCCGCACCGACCTCGACTCCTTCGGCGAGGCCGAGCAGGCGGTGCTCGAGAACCACGGCTACCTGCTTGCCGACGCGGCGCTGCGCGAGCGGGGGCTGGCGGCGGTGGGCGGGATCGAGCCGCGGCCGCCGGAGCCGCCGCACCCACACTGGATGAGCGAGCGGCGGGTGCGCGAGGCGCTGATCGTCAGCGGCCGGCGCACCGCCCTCGGGCGGTTGCCGCCGCGGCGGGCCGGCCGGGTCGAGAGGGTCCCCCAGCCCGCCGCGCCGGAGCTGAGCGCGCTGCTCGAGCGCCACCGGCCGCTGCTCCAGTACGACTCGCTGGAGAGCTGCCGCGCCGACCCGGTGGCGACGATCTGCGAGCTGGCCGCGGCGGGGCGCTGCAACACCCTGCGCCGGGCCGACGGCGCGGCGATCGCCTCGGCGGTGCCCGCCGGCGAGGAGGCGCGGCTGACGATCGAGTTCCTCGGCGGCCCCACATACGCCGACGGCCGGCCCGCCCATGAGGGCGACTACATCGAAGAGTGCGGTGGCTCCCACGCCGCCGACGCGCTGGCGATGCGGCACCGCGAGGGCCACGCCGACATCGCCTACGGCCACGCCCGGCACGACCGCGAGGGTCGTCTCTGGCTCCAGTATTGGTTCTTCTACTACTACGACGACAAGGGGCTGCTGGGAATCGAGCAGCACCAGGGCGACTGGGAGATGGTGCAGCTGCTGCTCGGCGAGGACCGGGCGCCGGTGGAGGCGACCTTCGCCCAGCACGCCGGCGCCGAACGGCTGAGCTGGGACCAGGTGGAGCTGGCCGGCGACGGCGCGGCGCTCGTCGTCTATCCCGGGCGCGGCTCCCACGCCTCGCTGCCGCGGGCGGGCAGCTTCGAAGCGCCGGCGGTGCCGGACCACAACGACGGCCTCGGTCCGCGGCTGCGGCCGCGGCTGGCGGCGATCGGCGACGACGGCCCGGGCTGGGTGCTGTGGCCGGGGCGCTGGGGCTCGACCCGCCGTCGCGAGTTCTTCGAGGCCGACAGCCCGCGGGGCCCGTGCCGGCAGCCGCAGTGGTGGGACCCGGCCGAGCTCCATCGCGAGGCGCGGCCGTGGCGAGGCGCTGGGGCGAACGGCGGCAGCCCGCCGCCGAGGATGGGGATCGAGGCGCGCCGCGAGGGCGACCTGGCGATCGTCTCCTACCGCTTCGAGGACCCCCGGGAGGGGGAGGGGGAGCCGGCGCGGATCGTCGTCGCCCCCTTCGCCCCCGGCGACGACGATCCCAGCGGCGGGCGGCCCCATCAGGTCGAGGGGCGCCAGGGGTCCTTCGCCGTGCAGCTGCCCGGCGGGCGGGACTGGGCCGGCGTGCGGGCCAGCGCCGCATCCGACCGCGCCGTCGCCGGCGAGACGATCGCGGCGGCCTTCGAGTAGCACTCGACCCGTCGTTTCGCCGCCTGGCGGCGGGCGGGTTTGAGGTGGGAGCGGGCGGGCTAGTCGCCGCGACGGCTCACGGGGGTTCGCCGGCGACGCCCGACTCCCGGAACTGCGCCCCGGTCGCGGGCCGGGGAGGGCAGGTCTCCCAGGGCCGCCCGCAAAGCTAGGCGGCGGGTCGGACGGGTCGGGGCACGAAAAAACGACCGGGGATGACGCTCGTCGCCTGCCTCGCGCGTAGCCTTCGCGCTTAGAAGCTCGTCTGCGCCACCTTCGAGGCCGCTTCCCGCTCGGCTTCCGCGGGAACCGGTCTCTCCCGGTCGCAGGGCAAACCTAGCTGCTCCCTCGCCGCCGATGCAAGGGGTGCCCGGCGGGCGATCCCGCAAAATCCGGGATAAGCTCCGGCTGGGATGAGCCTGGGATCGGAGTCCTCGGCGCGGCGAGCGCGGCGCAACGTCGTGCTCACCGCCGCGATCGCGGGGCTGGGCGGGCTGCTGTTCGGCTACGACACCGGTGTCATCGCCGGGGCGCTGCTCTTCATCAAGGGCGACTTCGGACTGAGCAGCTTCGAACAGGGGTTGGTCGTCGCCGCCGTCCCGATCGGCGCCGTCTTCGGCGCCGCCTTCGCCGGCCCGGCCGCGGACCGCTACGGACGGCGGCTGATGATCCTGCTGGCCGCCGGCGTCTTCATCGTCGGAGCGCTGGGGAGCGCGGCCGCGCCGGGGGTCGAGTTGCTGGTAGCCGCCCGGATCGTGATCGGCGTCGCGATCGGGCTCGCCTCCGCCGCCGCCCCCGTCTACATCTCCGAGGTGGCACCGCCGGAGAGCCGCGGACGCCTGGTCAGCTTCTTCCAACTGGCGGTGACGATCGGCATCCTCGTCGCCTACCTGGTCGGGCTTGCCTTCGACGGGATCGAAGGCTGGCGCTGGATGCTCGGGCTGGGCTGCGTGCCGGCGCTGACGCTCGCCTTCGGGATGCTGCGGATGCCGCAGAGCCCGCGCTGGCTGGTGATGACCGGTGACGACTTCGCGGCGCGGGCGACGTTGGCCAAGATCCGCGTCGACGACCCGGACACGATCGACCGCGAGATCGAGGAGATCAAGGGCAGCATCGACGCGAAGCCGGGCGCCTGGAGCGAGCTGTTGCAGCCGGTGGTCAAAGCGGCGCTGGTGGTCGGCGTCGGACTGGCGATCCTGCAGCAGGTGACCGGCATCAACACGGTCATCTACTACGCGCCGACGATCGTCGAATTCACCGGCGTCGACTCCTCCGCCGGCTCGATCCTGGCCGCGGTCGGGGTCGGGGTCATCAACGTCGGCTTCACGGTGCTGGCGCTGCGGCTGCTCGACCGCGCCGGGCGGCGGACGCTGCTGTTCATCGGGGTCAGCGGGATGACGATCTCGCTGTTCGCGCTCGGCGGCGCCTTCAAGATCGCCGGCGGCGGCAGCACCCTCGCCTCGGCGATCGCGATCGGCAGCCTGATGACCTACGTCGCCTCCTTCGCGATCAGCCTCGGGCCGATCTTCTGGCTGCTCAACGCCGAGATCTACCCGCTCAGCGTGCGCAGCAAGGCGGCCGGGGTGGGAACGATGGCCAACTGGACCTTCAACTTCATCGTCTCCCTCACCTTCCTGCTGCTGATCGAAGCACTCGGGCGCAGCGGCGCCTTCTGGTTCTACGGCTGCGTCGGCATCCTCACCCTGGCCTTCTGCTGGAAGCTGGTGCCGGAGACGAAGGGGAAGCGGCTGGAGGACATCCAGGAGTACTTCCAGACCCGCGTAGAGCGCCGCAAAGCCTCGGCGTAGCTACCCTGCGCGGATGCGGATCGACGCGATCATCGCCTCGCGGCGGCCTACCTTCTCGGTCGAGTTCTTTCCTCCCAAGACCGAGGAGGCGACGGCGGGGCTGTACGAGACGGCGCGGGAGCTGGGGGAGCTGGGGCTCGACTTCGTCTCCGTCACCTACGGCGCCGGCGGCTCGACCCGGGACGGCACGGTGGAGATCACCAGGGCGCTGAAGGACGACGTCGGCCTGGAGACGATGGCCCACCTCAGCTGCGTCGGGGAGACCACCGCGGGGCTGGCGGCGACGCTGGACCGGATCGAGGCGGCGGGGATCGAGAACGTGTTCGCGCTGCGGGGCGACCCGCCGCGCGGGCAGGAGGGCTTCGTCCAGCTCGAGGGCGGGCTCGGCAACGCCGCCGAGCTGGCGGCGTTCATCTCCGCCGGCTGGGACTTCGCGATCGGCGGCGCCTGCTTCCCCGAGGTGCACCCCGAGGCGCCCGACCTCGAGACCGACCTCACCTACCTGAAGACGAAGGTCGACTCCGGCGCCGGCTTCCTGATCACCCAGCTCTTCTTCGACAACCAGGTCTACTTCGACTTCGTGCGGGCGGCGCGGGCGCGGGGGATCGGGGTGCCGATCCTCGCCGGGGTGATCCCGGTCGCCAGCTTCGCCCAGACGAAGCGGATCTGCGAGCTCTGCGACGCCTCGATCCCGGCGGCGTTGGAAGCGGCCTTCGAGGCGGCGGGAGGGGACCCGGAGCGCGAGTTCGAGCTCGGGGTCGCCTACGCGGCCCAGCAGTGCTCCGAGCTGCTGATCGCCGGCGCCCCCGGCATCCACTTCTACGCGCTCAACAAGGCGCCGGCGACGCGGGCCGTGCTGGGGGCGCTGCGCGCCTCGCGGCCCTGGGAGCGGGTGCGTGGGGACGCCGGAACCCTGACCGGCAGCGCCGACTAAGCTGCGACGCCAGATGGGGGAGCAGAGTTCGAACCGCACCCGCCTGATCGCCGGCTACGCGGTGGCGGCGGTGCTGGTGGCGGCGATCGTGGTGGTCGTCGTGGTCCTGGCGAGCGGGGGTGGCGGCGACAGCGGCTCCACCGAAGGCGATGCCCACATCAACCTCGAAGCCGCGATCGGCTCGACCAACGGGATCGAGCCGGACAACCGGGTCGGGACCGCGCCGCCGGCCGTGAAGGTGGCGAGCCTCGTCGCCGCCGCCAAGAAGGCCGGCTGCGCCCTGCGCCTGCACCTGCCGGACGAGGGGCACGAGCACATCGCGCCAGACTCGCCGACACCCGACTACAAGACCAACCCGCCGACCTCCGGCCCCCACGTCGAACCGCCCTTCCAGCAGGCCGACGGCGCCTACGCGGAAACGCCGGCGGAAATCGACTTCGTCCACTCGCTCGAGCACGGGCGGCTGGAGATCCAGTACTCGCCGAGCCTGGCCGAAAGGGACCAGCTGGCGCTGATCGGCGTCTACGACACGATGTACGGGGCGACCCTGCTCTTCCCCAACGGCAGGATGCCCTACGCGGTGGCGGCGACGACCTGGACCAACCTGCTCGGCTGCCCCACCTACAAAGGAGCGATCACCCTCGACGCGATCCGCGACTTCGGCAGGGCGACTTGGGGGAGGTACGGGGGCGAGCCGGTGCGGGCGTTCACGTTCACCGGGCCTACTCCGGCGGAACCAAACTAGCTCGGGGGGGTTGGGGCGTCGGGGACCCCCTCCCAAAACCCGCTCGCTTCGCTCGCTTTTGAGTGTTTTGGGAGGGGGTCCCCGACGCCCTCACTCACACGGTTAGGTTCGGTAGGCGGGGAAGTACGGCCCGGCGGACTTGCCTTCGCTCAGGAGGGTGTATTTCTCGGAGTTGCAGACGATCTCTGAGGTGTGCCAGGGCTCGGTGCGGTTGGCGAAGCCTCGCTTGAATTCCTCCAGGGCGTCGTTGGGGGCGATGCCGCCGCCCAGATTGAGGGGGAGGGCGAGGTCCGTCGAGTGCTCGACCAGGCGGGCGACGACGTTCTTCATCGGCGAGTCGCGGAGGTGGGAGTCGGCGCTGCCGCTGAGGTAGTAGTGCAGGTAGCCGTCGCTGACGGCGGCGATCGAGGCGGCGGCCAGGACGCCGTCCGGCGCCGTGGCCAGGGCGAGCCAGGTGCCGTCGGCTTCGAGCACGCGGTCGAAGTAGGCGGCGGCGAAGAAGTAGCGCTCCCCGGCCCCCGTCCGCCGCATCGTCTGCTCGTAGGCGTCGAGGAAACCAGCCCGCTGCCCGGCACTCGTCTCCGTCCCCGGAACCAGCTCCAGCTCATAACCGGCTTCGAGGTTGCGCCGAATCTGCCGCCGATCGCTCGGCCTGCTCTTCGGCGGCAGCCGCGGGTCGGCGACCTGGACGAGGGTGCGCTCCGTGGCTTCCGCAAGCGCCACCACCCCGAGCCGGTGGCGGAGGAAGATGCTGACGAGGCCGGTGTCCGAGAAATCGACTGCGGATGGATCGAGGGTGGGGGGAGTCAGGGGCATGCCCGTCGGAGCAACAGCGGGGAGGCTCCGACGGGCATGCCCCTGACTCCCGGCGCTCTCGATCAGGCCCGGGTAGCCGTAAGGGGAGATCGCGTCGCGCTCAGGGGTGCCGTCGATCTCGCGGACGATCAGAGGGGCGAGGAGTTCGATGCCTTCGCCCTCGATCCGCAGGGTGTGAGTGGCGCTCTCGGCGTCGAGGAACTCGCGGGAGCGGAAGAACTCGGCGCACGCAGCCGCCTCGCCGCGGTCGGCAATCAGCTCGGCGGTGGCGGTCGTCTCGCTCATCCCGGACGCGCGGTCGGCGCTCAACCCAGCAGGTCCGCGGCGGCGGCGCGGAACTCGTCCGGGAGCACGCCCCAGACCTCGCAGTCGTCGGGCGGGGCGCCGTCGCGGGCGAGGTGGGCCCGCAGCGTCCCCTCGTGCACCCAGCCGAGGCTGGTCACCGTCTTCTTGGCGATCTCGTTGCGGGCGGGGATGCGGCCGTAGACGCGGTGGGCGCCGTACTCGTCGAAGGCCCTGGCGATCGTCAGCGCCTCGGCCCGGCGGCCGACCCCCTTGCCGCGCACGTTGTCGCCGATCAGCGCCCCCAGCTCCGGCGCCGTCTGGCGGAAGAGCCCGTAGAGGGCGGTGAAGCCGACCGGCTCCTCGTAGCCCTCGACGACGATCGCGAACTTGCGGTCCTCGCCCGAGTCGTCCATCGCCCGCCGTGTCCACCCCTCGGCCTGCTCGAGCGAGAACGAGTCCCGCCGCTCCATCAGCGAAGCCGTCGCCGTCGGGTTGTTGAACCAGCGGTGCACCGCCGCGGCATCCCCCGGCTCGAAGCGCCGCAGGCTGACATGGGGCCGTTCGCTCATCTCCGGAACCCTAATCGGGCGCGAGGCCCTGGCCGCTGAGGACCAGCCAGACGGTGCGGGCGAGGATGCGGGCGTCGAGGCCGGGGCCGCGGTGGTCGACGTACCAGACGTCGAGCTCGATCCGCTCCTCCCAGGGGATGCCGGCGCGGCCCTTCACCTGGGCCCAGCCGGTGATCCCGGGCAGCACCTCATGGCGGCGGTTCTGGCGCGGGGTGTAGTCGTCGACCTGGGCGGGGATGGTCGGGCGCGGGCCGACGATCGCCATCTCCCCGCGCAGGACGTTGACCAGGTTGGGGACCTCGTCGAGCGAGGTGCGGCGCAGGAAGCGGCCGGCGCGGGTGACGCGGGGGTCGTCGCGCCCGACGACGGTGCCGACGCCGACCGGGTCGGAGCCCTCGGCCATCGTCCGCAGCTTCCACATCTCGAACTCGGTGCCGCGCCGCCCGACCCGCCGTTGCCGGTAGATCACCGGCCCGCGGCTGCCAAGCCTGATCGCGATCGCGGCGACGAACAAAAAGGGTGCGAGCAAGGCCAGCCCAACCACCGCGATCAAAATGTCGAAGGGCCTAGGCATTGTCACCGATGGCGCGTGTGGCCAAGCAGTTCAAGGACGCAGGGAGCGCCGTGTGCTCTGCACACAAGCGACCGAGGACGCAGAAATGCGCAGCCACACGCGTCATCGGGTTCCCGGGGCCTTCTCCCAGCGGCCCGGGGCGCCCTTGCGCCAGCGGTCCCAGAGGCCGGCGACGATCGAGGCGGTCGTCATCACGTAGTAGCGGGCGACCCGCAGCGGCACCAGCGGCAGCCGCCGACCCAGCAGCGCCGTCGCCAGCAGCGCCAGCTGGGCGGCGAGGGCCGCCGTGTAGACCCAGCCCTGGCCGAGCAGCGCCACGTTGGCGGCGAGGACGAGGAGGTGCAGCAGCGGGCTGAGGTAGCGCAGCAGCCGGTGCGAGACCAGCTCGAAGGCGAACAGTGGCGAGTAGCCGCGCGGCGAGAGCATCCCTTCGCCGACGACGATGTCCCAGAGCCCGGCCATCATCCGCCGTTTGCGGGCGAACTCGCCCTCCAGCGTCGGCACCATCTTCTCCTCCGCCCGCGCCCACGGCACGTAGAGCGAGCGCAGCCCGCGCTTGGCCAGCTCGAAGGGAAAGGAGAGGTCGTGGCTGCCCGACGGGGCGAGCGGCAGGTAGGCGTCGCGGCGGACCGCGTAGATGGCGCCGTTGCCGGCGGTGATCCCGCCCAGCGCCGACTCCATCTCCCGCACCGCCATCTCGTAACGCCAGTAGGCCCCCTCGAGGTTGCCGCCACCCTCGTCGAGGAAGCGGACCTGGCCGCAGACGTAGCCGACGCTGGGGTCGGCGAAGGGCTCGACCAGGCGCACCAGCGCGTCCGGGGTCCAGGCGCTGTTGGCGTCGGAGAAGACGAGCAGCTCGCCGGTGGCGCGCTCGGCGGCGGCGTTCAGCGCGGCGACCTTGCCGGCGGCGGGCAGCTCGAGGACGAGGTCGGCGCCGGCGGCACGGGCGCGCTCGGCGGTGGCGTCGGCGCAGCCGTCGGCGGCGACGATCACCTGCAGCCGCTCGCGGGGATAGTCGAGGGCGAGGGCGTCGGCGACCTTGGCGGCGATCACCTCCTCCTCGTCGTAGGCGGGGACGATCAGGGAGACGGTTGGCGGCTCCTCCCAGGTGTGGGGGTTGAGGGTGGGGCGGCGGCGCAGGGCGAGCAGCGCCCGCAGCGCCAGCGGATAGCCGGCGTGCGTGTAGACGATCAGCCCCGCGCAGACCCAGAAGACGATGGCGAGCACCATGGGATTATCTGCGACGGCGAAGCAGCTCTTCGTACAGGGCGAGGGTTTGCCGGGCGGCCTCGTCCCAGGAGAAGGGGCCGGCGGCGGCGCGGGCGGAGGCGGTGGCCAGCTCGGCACGGGCGGCCTCGTCACCGGCCAGCTCGGACAGCTCGGCGGCGAGAGCGGCGGCGTCGCCCGGCGGGACCAGGCGCGCGGCGCCGGTCGCCGCCGCCTCGGGGAAGCCGCCGACGGCGCTCAGCACCAGCGGCTTGCCGAAGGCGAGGGCGGTGTAGAGGACGCCGGAGTGCTCGGCGTCGAGGTAGGGCAGGGCGACGACGTCGGCGCGGCGGAAGATCGCCGGGATCTCGGCGTCCTCGACGAAGCGGGTGACGAAGCGGACCCGGCCTCCCGCCTCGGCGGCGAGCTCGCGCAGCGGGCCGACCTCCATCCGCGGGTTGCCGACGATCCACAGCTCGGCTCCCCCCACCCGGCGGAAGGCCTCGAGCAGCGTCTCGATCCCCTTGTACGGGCGCAGCAGGCCGAAGGAGAGGACCACCGGGCCCTCGGCGCCGGCCAGCTCGGCCGGCAGCGGCTTCTCCTCCGGCAGCCGGGTCAGGTAGTCGAAGGCGCCGTGGAGGATGACGCGGACACGGGCCGGGTCGAGCCCGACCTCGTCGCGGAGGCGGGCGGCGCCGTGCTCGGAGTGGGCGACGACGGCGTCCATCCGCCCGAAGACGCGGCGGGCGGTGGCAACCTGGCGCCGGCTCGGGCGCGGCGGCAGGATGTAGTGGGCGGTCATCACCCGCGGCCGCGACTTCGGCAGCAGGTGGGCGTCGAGGGCGGGGACGGTCAGCCACTGGTAGTGGAGGACGTCGGCGTCGGCGTCGCGGCGGAAGCGCAGCATGTCGGGGACGTGCTCGGCCGCCTTGAACGGGAGGCGGGCCGAGGCTTCGAGGCCGCGGGCGGCGCTGCGCCGGTAGAAGCGCTCCTCGACCCGGTAGCCCTCGGCCGGCGGCACCGGCCCGTAGAGGAAGCGGGTCGTGACCAGCTCGACCTCAACCCCCGCTCGCGCCAGCGCCGCGGCCAGGGCGCGGTCGTAGGGCGGCGTGAACGCCGACGGGTCGACGAGTTGGACTTTCATCGCGGCCGATTATCGTGACCGGCTTGGCCCCCACCCTCTCCTACTGCGTCGTGAACACGAACGGCCGCGAGCTCCTGCTCGCCTGCCTGGCCGCGATCGAACGCACCCACCCGGCCGGGGTCGAGGCGGAGGTGCTGGTGCTCGACAACGCCTCGACCGACGGATCTGCCGCGGCGATCCGCTCGCGCGGCGGGGTGGCGCGGGAGCTCGGCGGCGAGGTGCGGCTGATCGCGCTGGAGCGGCGGGCCGGCAAGGCGGAGAACGACTCGACCCTGATGCGCGAGGCGCGCGGACGCTACTGCCTGCTCCTGAACGAGGACTCCGAGCTGCGGGCGGGCGCGGCGTCGGCGCTGATCGCGGCTCTCGATGCTGATCCGCGGGCGGGCGCAGCCGGGGCGCAGCTACTCGACTCGGACGGCGATCCGGTTCCCTGCGCCTGGCGCTTCCCGGGGGTGGGGACGGCGCTGGCCGGGACCCTGTTCCTGCACCGCTGGCTGACCTTGCAGAGCGGGGGCGCGGCGACGCGGCGGGTCGACTGGGTCCAGTCGAGCGCGCTGATGGTCCGCCGCGAGGCCGCCGTCGAGGTCGGCTACATGGATCCCGACTTCTTCGTCTACTACGACGAGTGCGACTTCGCCAGGCGCCTCGCCGACACCGGCTGGCACTCGCTCTTCGTCCCATCCGCCGAGGCCGTCCACCACGACCAGCTCTCCACAGACCTCGCCAAGGGGCTGCCGCGGATCGTCGAATTCCACCGCAACCGCGACCTCTACATGCGCAAGCACCACTCCGCGGCGGCGGCGCTGGCGGTCCGCCTCCTCACCGCCTGGGCCTACGCCCTCCGCGCCGTCGCGGCCATCGTCCTCCCCAACCAACCAGCGCGCGTCTACCGCGCCCACGCCCGTCAAGCGCTCTTCCCCGGTAGAGGAGAAAGCCTGCGCGACCGGGCTCAGAACCTCGCGTCGTCGTCCATGCGCTCGGCCTCGTAGACCTCGGGGATGCGGCCTTCGACGGCGGCGGGCTCGGCGCGGAGGGCTCGCAGGCCGGCCACCAGCTCGGCGGGGTGGCGGAGGCGCGCGAGCCAGGCGCGCTCGCCGGGGGTGAAGAAGCCGCTGGCGAGTAGGGCTAGTGGGTAGGCGGCGAAGAGCGCCAGGCGCCAGGCCAGCCCGGCCGCGCCCGAGCTCGGCGCCAGCAGCTCGCCGGCGGCGACCAGGCCCGCCGAGGTCAGCACCACCCGGGCCAGGCGCCCCCACTGGTAGGGGACCGGGAAGAGCCGCTGGGTGAACCCGTACATCAGCGCCAGCACCACCAGGTAGGAGGCAACGAGGGCGAGGCCGGCGCCGACGATCCCGAGCGGCGGCACCAGCGCCAGGTTGAGGGCGACGTTGGCGGCGAGGGCGGCGAGGGCCGCCGGGAAGTTGAACTCGGTGCGCCCGGTGCGGCCGAGGATCACGACCAGCACCATGTAGAGGGCGTAGAGGGTGACGGCGATGGAGATCAGGCCGATCGCTTCGTAGGAGTCGAAGAATTTCGGCGCCGCCAGCGCCCGCACGATCCAGCGCGAGAAGAGCCACATGCCGGTGACGACGAAGGCGCAGCCGGCGACAAAGAGGGTGACGACGGTCGCGTAGGCGCGGCGTGCCTCGCCGTCGTCGCGGATCGAGTAGGCCAGCGGCGGCCAGGCGAGCTGGAAGCCGCGAACCAGCACGTTGACCGCCTGGGCGAACTTGACCGCCAGCGAGTAGAGGCCGGCCGCGGGCAGGCCGAGGGTGCGGACGATGATGATCCGGTCGACGAAGTTGAGCAGGTAGAGCGAGGCCTCGGCCGGCATCGTCGGCAGCCCGAAGCGCAGCAGCCGCCGCAGCAGGCCGCGGTCGAAGCGCAGCGAGAGCCGGCGCCATTGCAGGACGATCAGGCCCAGCACGAAGGCGGCGCCGCTGGCGTAGCTGCCGAGCAGCAGGCCGCGGGCGCCCTCGCCGGCGCCGACCACGAGGGCCACGGTCAGCCCGATCGTGACCAGGACGTTGAGGATCGTCGTCACGAAGAAGGCGCGCGCGCGCTCCTCGAGCCGGAACAGGGTCAGCATGAACTCGAACATGGTCAGCACCCAGAGGCCGCCGATCGAGATCCGGACCAGCTCGGCCATCTGCCCCACTTCGGCCGCGGTCTTGGGGTCGAGCAGCGCTTCGGCGATCGGGGTGGCGAACGGCAGCGCGAGGAGGGCGCCGATCGTGGCGAGCCAGAAGAGCCCGGCGAAGGTGCTGGAGACCACCCGCGCCGGGTCCTCGCCGTCCTTGTAGTAGAAGCGCAGCAGCGCCTCGATCAGGCCGAGACGGACGACGATGCTGGCCGAGACGACCGTCGCGAACATCACCTCGGCAGCGCCGTAGTCGGCCAGGGTCAGGTAGCGCGTGTAGAGCGGCAACAGCGCGACCGCGATGACCTTCGAGAGGATGCTCGCCGCCGTGTAGGCGGCGCCGGTCGTCGCGAGGCGGCGCAGGTATCCCGACACGGCCTGACCCTACGCGGAGTCGCGGACCACGGGGGCGGCCGCCAGCGAGGCGCCCACGGCCAGCAGCACCCACGTAATCGGGTCCTCGAAGAAGCCGGCGTAGGCCATCGTGTGGACGAGGAGGGCGACGAAGGCAGCGAGGACGGCTGCGCGGGCGGGTACGGAGGGGGAGCCTCTGATGCCCGACGTCATCGTCCACAGCGCCACCGCGATCAGGGCGGTGTAGAGAGTTAGGCCGAGTAGGCCTTGCTCGGCGGCGATGGTGACGGGCTCGGTGTGGGAGATCGAGACCGGAGCGTCTTCGTTGGCTTGGTGG
Organism: uncultured Actinomycetes bacterium; assembly: GCA_963714045.1. GTDB lineage: Bacteria > Actinomycetota > Thermoleophilia > Solirubrobacterales > 70-9 > VAYN01. Next base: position 340,107 of record OY970225.1, read on the forward strand.
TTGCGGTAGGCGGCTTGGAAGGAACCCGAGCCGTAGCCCTGGACGGGGCGTTCGGCGAAGAGGTCGAGGCCGCCCTGGACCAGGTTGGCGCGGCCGCTGGTGTCGATGTTGAGGCGGGAGAAGTTGACCTTGCCGGAGCCGCCGACCAGGGTCACCACGAGCACCGCTCCGACGGCGCCGACGGCCACCGCGGCGAGGGTCCAGCGCCAGCTCCAGCGCAGCGCGGCGAGGACGGCGAGGCCCGCCAGGAGGGCGATGAAGCTGGACTGGGAGAAGGTCTGCGCCAACCCGATCCAGAGCACCAGGATCGTCCCCGCCAGCAGCCAGAAGCTGCGGCGGTCCTTCGCCCACAGAAGCGCCGTGGTGACGACTACGAGGACCAGCGACAGGTAGCGACCGTAGATGTTGGGGTCCCAGAACACCGAGTTGACCCTGAAGTAAGTGTGAAATTCATTCGACCGGATCACCTGCTCGTTCCAGAACAGGCTCCTGCTCGCGTACTCCACACTGCCGATCAGCACGAATGCCACGGCCTCCACCGCGACCACCGCCAGCGTCCAGGTCAGCAACCTCCGGTTCCACTCGACGTCCCTGAGCAACCCGTACGCCACCGTGAACGGGACCAGGAAGAAGCAGACGTTCTGGAGGGCTTTCGAGAAATCCTCCGAGTAGACGCCCTGGATGGCGTAGAGGACGACGAACGCGGCCAGCAACCAGGCGGCGCTCCGGCCGGCGGGGCCTGTCACGGCGGGCACCCCCACGGTGCTCGGATGCTCCGCATCCTCCGCGCCGCGGGGGTCCCCCCCGCCGCGCCACCCGCCGGAGGGGCGGTCCAGTCGCGCAGGAAAACAGCGGCGACGCCCGCGGCGATCACCAGATAGAGAGGGACCAGGAGGTTTGCCGTGTCTCCGCCGGCGTGGAGAGGGACTCGGAACGGGAGGGCCGCCACTATCGCCAACGGGAGGAGGATCGGCCAGCGGCGGAAGGCGAAGGCCAGCGCCGCCACGACCGCGCCCGCGAGGGCGAGCAGGGCGACGATGCGGCCGGTGTGGTGGCGCAGGTCGACGATCTGGGTCGTGTGCCACTGGTCGGCGAGGATGAGGATCGGGAAGAGGGCGATCGCGAGCAGCCGTGCCGCCGAGCGGGCACGGCCCGGGGGCAGCAGGATCGAGGCGCCGGCGGCGCCGGCGGCGATCAGGACCCCGACCGAGGCCAGGAAGTCGCTCAAGGCGCCCGCCCCGAAGAGGAGGCCTTTCCCGGCCCGCGCTCACAGGTCTTCGCCGGGCGGCGATCCGCCCGGTGCAGGGGAATCGCGCCGGGGACCACGAGGACGCGGTCCTGGCCGAGCAGCCTCACCCGCAGCTTGTAGCGGCCGGGCGCCGCGATCCCGTCGTCGCGGCTGTGGCCGTCCCAGTAGAAGGTGTGGAAGCGGTAGCGCTTGAGGAAGCGGTCGCGGGCGAGGGTGATGACGACGCGGCCGCCCGGCTTGACCACCTGCACGGTGGCGTCGTCGGAGCGGGTGGTGCGGAAGCGGACCCGGATGCGGTCGTAGCGGCAGTCGCCGTTGGGAGTGAAGCTGTGGACCCGGTGTTCGGGGTGCAGGATCGGGAAGCCGACGAAGCTGACCTTGTCCAGCACCAGCGGGTCGCGCTTTACCCGCTGCGCGTAGGCGAACGCGGCGACGGTGGCGAGGACGAGCAGCGCGAAGACGATCGCCGCCGCCCTGGGGCCCCTGCTCATCGCCGGCGCCAGCCGACCTCAGCCCGCCGCCGCGGCATTGTCCTCGCCGACGATCACCGCGACGCTCGCCCCAGCCGACTCGGCTTCGATTTCCCCGCTCATCAGCTGCAGCTTCGAGATCCCGAGCTGCCCGGCGACCTCCTGCGCTTCCGGCTTGTGGCCGCGCTCGAACATGACGACGCTTTCGGCAAAGCTCGAGCTGCTGTTGGTGACGGCCCCGAGCTTGAAGCCCTTGCCCTCGAGCTTGTTGCCGTAGCTGTTGGCGAGGCCCGGGACCGCGGTGCCGTTGAGGATGGCCACCTCGATTTCGCTCGGCGCCAGCTTCGCCGTGGCCTGCTTGCCGTGCTTGCCGCCCTTGCCGCCGGCTTCGTCGGAGCCGCCCAGGACCGCGTAGCCCACCCCGGCGGCGAGCAGCACCACGACGATGAAGATCCCGACCAGGTAGCGCGGCTCGGCCAGGCGGGCGCCGAAGCCGGAGGTGCGCTCGCGCAGGCGCTCGCTGCGGGTCAGTTCCGGCAGCCCGGCGTCGCGCCGGCGGCGGCGCTCCTCGCGGCGGCCGACCGCCTCGTGCTCGGCGGTGCGGGCCTCCTCCAGCTGGCGCAGCTCCTCGGCCCGCTGGGCGGCGACCGCCGAGGTCGCCTCCTTGCGCTCGGTGTCGCGCTCCGGCGCCGAGCCGGCCCACTCGCGCAGGCGGCGGATGTCGCGCCCGTGGGCGAAGGAGAGCAGCGCGAAGACGCCGAGGCCGAGGAAAGCGGCAAGGCCGGCGAACGCGCCGATTTGTTCGATCACCCGCACCAAAGTGGCTGCGAGAGGCTACTCGCCGGAGACGACCCTCGCCGCGTCGCCGCCCGGGGAGGCGATCAGCTCGACCACCCGCTCGGCCAGATTCGCCTCGTCGCCGGCCATCACCAGGTGTTCGAGCGAGTTCAGGGTCGACTCCACCCACTCGGGGTCCAGCGCCAGCTCGCGGACCGCGCGGTTGATCCGTTTCGCCGCCGTCGGCCGCGCCTCCTCGGCCGCCCCGAACAGCTCCTCGCTCAGCTTCTCGCCCGGCCGCGGCTGAGTGAACTCGACCGCGATGTCGCGCTCGGGCTCGTATCCCGCCAGCCGGATCATGTTGTGGGCGAGGTCGACGATCTTCACCGGCTCGCCCATGTCGAGGACGAAGACCTCGCCCCGGCCGCCGCCGATGTCGCCCGCGCGGATCACCAGCTGCACCGCCTCCGGGATCGTCATGAAGTAGCGCGTCATCTCCGGGTGGGTGACGGTGACCGGGCCGCCGCGCTCGATCTGGTCGCGGAAGATCGGCACGACGCTGCCCGAGGAGGCGAGCACGTTGCCGAAGCGGACCGAGGCGAAGCGGGTCCCCGGGTGCCTGTTGCCGGCGGACTCGACGATGAACTCGGCCATCGCCTTCGAGGCGCCCATCACCGTCTTCGGGTTGACCGCCTTGTCGGTCGAGATCAGGACGAAGCGCTCGACCTCGGAGGCGGCCGCGGTCTCGGCGGTGATCCGGGTCGCGATCGCGTTGTTGCGGACGGCCTCCAGCGGGTTGGCCTCCATCAGCGGCACGTGCTTGTAGGCGGCGGCGTGGAAGACGACGCTCGGCTTGAAGCGCTGCATCGTCTCCAGCATCCGGTGCGGCTCCTTGCAGTCGGCCAGCACCGACTCGACGTTGGTGAAGTGGCGCAGCTCGACCATCTCGCGGTCGATCTCGAAGAGGTTGTCCTCGGCGTGGTCGAGCATCACCAGCAGCCGCGGCTGCACCCGGGCGATCTGGCGGCAGAGCTCGGAGCCGATCGAGCCGCCGGCGCCGGTGACGAGGACGATGCGGTCGCGCAGGTAGGCGCCGACCCGGTCCAGCTCGACCACGATCGGCTCGCGCCCGAGCACATCCTCGACCTGGACCTCGCGCAGCTGCTTGTTGAGCTGGGCGCCGCCGCGCAGCAGCTCGAACACGGTCGGCAGGGTGCGGACGCGGATCTCACGCTCGCGGCAGGCGGCGACGACCTGGCCGCGCAGGGTGCCGGGGGCGGAGGGGATCGCGATCACGACCTCGTCGGGCTCGGTCTCGTCGAGGATCTCGGCGATCTGCTCGGTCGACCCCAGCACCTTGAGGCCCAGCATCCGCATCCCCCGCTTGCGCGGGTCGTCGTCGACGAAGCCGATCGCGGTGGCGCCGAGGTTGGGGTTGAGCTGCAGCTCGCGGACGACCATCTGGCCGCCGGAGCCGGCGCCGACCACCAGCACCTCGTGCTTGGGCAGGCGCTCGCCGCGGCTGGGCCGCTCGACGATCAGCCGCACCGCGAGGCGAGCGCCGGCGATCAGCAGCATGGTGAGGACGAAGTCGGTCACCTCGACCGAGCGCGGCAGCGTGTGGGCGAAGGGCTTGGCGACGGCGAAGACGACCACGACGATCGCGCTGGCGACGGCGACGGCGCGGAAGATCAGCCAGAAGTCGCGGCCGCTGACGTAGCGCCACCACTTCTGGTAGAGCCCGAAAGCGGCGAAGACGATCAGCTTGCCGACGACGACGAAGCCGACCGACTGGGCGAACAGCACCTCGTAGCGATGCGGCCACCCGTGCGGGTCATCGAGGAAGCGCAGCTGGAAGGCGAGGAAGTAGGCGAGCGCGACGAGCGCCGCGTCGGCCGCCACCTGCAGCATCCGGTTGCGGTAGACGGGATGGTTCAACCGGCCCATGAGAGGAGGTCAGTTTAGGGGCAGAGGGGCGCGATGCGTACGATGTGGCGCGCCTATGACCCTCCTCTTGCTCGCCAGCATCTCCGACAAGGTCGTGGAACCGATCGTGGACGTCGCCACGGAATTCATCGGCTCGGCCGGCGTCGTCGCCGTCTTCCTGCTGATGACCCTGGAGTCGGCCTGCATCCCGATCCCGAGCGAGGCGATCATGCTGTTCGCGGGGTTCAGCGTCTCCAACGGGGAACTGACCCTGTTCGGGGTCGTGGCGGCGGGGGTGCTGGGAAACCTGGCCGGGTCGTGGATCTCCTACGCGGTCGGCTATTACGGCCGGCTCGACCTGCTGGAGAAGAACAAGCTGATCCACGTCAACCCCAAGCACCTGAAATGGGCGGACGACTGGTTCGAGCGCTACGGCGCCGCCACCGTCTTCTTCTCGCGGATGCTGCCGATCGTCCGCACCTTCATCTCGCTTCCCGCCGGCGTCGCGAAGATGCCGTTCTGGCGCTTCACCGCCTACACCCTCGCCGGCTGCGTCCCCTGGGTTCTGATGCTGGCGCTGATCGGCGAAAAGGTCGGCGACAACTGGGAAGACTGGCGCCACAAACTCGGCTACCTCGACTACCTGGTGCTGGCGGCGATCGTCGTCGGCATCGTCTACCTGATCGTCAAGCGCCGTCGCGGCGGCGGCTCCGACGGGGGTGACGGCGAGCCCGCGGCGGCGGAGCCGGCCGGCACCGGCGTCGTTTGAGCGAGCCGGGCGAGGGGCGGCTGCCGGCCCGCCGCGCGGTCGCGCTGGGCATCGTCCAGGGGCCGGCCGAGCTGCTGCCGGTCTCCAGCTCGGCCCACATCGTCCTCGTCCCCTGGCTGGCCGGTTGGGACTGGGAGGCGATCGACCCGGAGGCGCGCAAGAGCTTCGAGGTGGCGCTGCACGCCGGCGCGGCGGCGGCGCTGCTGATCGGGCAGCGGCGGGTGATCGCCGAGGAGCTGCGGCGGATCGACGCTCGCCGGATCCTGTTCCTCGGGCTCTCCTTCCTGCCGGCGGCGGTCGTCGGCTACACCCTGGAGCGGCCGATCGAGCGCCGGCTCGGCGGCCCGCGGGCGACCGCCTACGGTCTGCTCGCCGGCGCCGCGGCGATGCTCGCCGCCGACACGAGGCCGCAGCGGCGCGGGCGCGGCGACGCCACCGCGGCCGACGGTCTCGCGCTCGGCCTCGCGCAGGCGGCGGCGCTGGCCCCGGGCGTATCCCGCAACGGCGTCACCCTCGCCGCGGCGCGCTGGCGGTGCTTCTCCCGCGACCAGGCGAACCTGCTCTCGCGCACGATCGCGCTGCCGATCATCGTCGGCGCCACCGCCCTCAAGGGCGCCCGCCTCGCCCGGCGCGGCGCCGCTCCCGAGCTGCGCCGCTCGCTCGCCCTCGGGGCGGCCGCCTCCTTCGCCTCCACCCTCGCCTCCCAGCGCCTGATCGGCCTGGTCGAGCGCGACCGGGCGCTGTGGCCCTACGCCGCCTACCGCGCCGCCCTGGCGGCGGCAGTCCTGCTGAAGCTTCAGCAATAGTCCAAATTTAAATCCGTGTTTGGATATACTTCCAAATCCTTGGACAGATTTGGACAGATTTGGATTAGAGCGTGTACGTAGCGGCGCCACCGCCGACCAGCGGACTCTTCGGAGTATCGGATGGCGACCGGCTGCTCAAAGTGATGCGGGCTCCCGCCGACCGCCGCTCGAGCGAGCAGTACCTCCACTGGAACAAGCTTCGCCATCTGACCCCGCCGCGGGGACTCGATTCAGAAGAGTGGTGGTGGAGAATCAAGCTGCTCGAGCGCGAGCCGAACATGCGGCTCCTCGACATGGAGAGCACTGACGGCTCCCCGTTCAAATACAACCTCCCCGACGCCCTCCTGCGCAGCCTCCATCACATCGACCAGCGCTGCAGCGGCGAAGTGGCGATGGACGAGGTCGTGACGTCCGACCAGCAGGCGAAGGGACGGTTCCTGGTCAACTCCCTGATGGAGGAGGCGATTCGCTCCAGCCAACTGGAGGGAGCGGCAACCTCCCGGCGGGTCGCAAAGGAGCTGCTCAAAAGCGGCCGAGCGCCTCGCGATCGAAGCGAGACGATGATCGTCAACAACTACCGGGCGATCCAGTTCATGCGCAACGAGATGGGGAGCGAGCTGCGGCCGGAGATGGTCCTCGAGCTGCACAAGATCCTCACCGAGGACACGCTTGAGAATCCGGATGCCGCCGGGCGCCTCCAGACCCCCGACGAAGAGCGGGTCGCGGTTTACGACCGCGAGGGCGGTCAGCGCCTGCACAAGCCGCCGCCGGCCGCCGAGCTGCCGGACCGACTTCAGCGGCTCTGCGACTTCGCCAACGAAGGTGACGACAGCGATCGCTTTGTGCATCCTGTCGTCCGGGCGATCCTGCTGCACTTCTGCCTCGCTTACGACCATCCCTTCGAGGATGGAAACGGGCGCACCGCTCGGCTCCTTTTTTTCTGGTCGATGCGCGAGAGCGATTACTGGATGGTCGAGTATCTATCGATCTCGAAGATCCTCAGAGAGGCGCCGGGGCAGTACGGCCGCGCGTTCCTCGAAACCGAGACAGACGAAGGCGACACGACCTACTTCCTGATCCATCAGCTGCAGGTGATCGAGCGGGCGATCGAGGAGATGCACCGCTACCTGCGCCGCAAGGCGGAGGAAGTCCAGGAAATCGAGCGGCTACTCGCGGGGGGCGACGCGTTCAACCGCCGCCAGCTCGAGGTGCTCACAGACGCCATCCGACACCCTGAGGCTTCCTACTCGTTCGGGGGACACGCGGCCAGTCATCGGATCACCCACGAGACGGCCCGAGCGGATCTTTCCGCGCTCAGCGAGAGGGGGCTCCTCGAACGGCGGCGGCGGGGTCGCGAATACCTCTTCGAGCCGGCGCCCGATCTCGCCGAGAGACTGAGAGAATCGGGAACGTGAGCGACGCGTACGCCAAAGCCGGGGTCGACCAGGGAGCGGCGGACGCGGCGGTCGCCGGACTGGTGCGGGCGTTGGGCGCCATCCGGCTCGGCCGGCCCTCGGCACAGGTGCCGCTGCCGGGGCACTACGCGAGCGTGATCCGGATCGACGAGCGGACCGGGATCGCGCTCTCCACCGACGGGGTCGGGACCAAGCTGCTGGTCGCCGAGGAGCTGGGGCGCTTCGACACGGTCGGGATCGACTGCGTGGCGATGAACGTCAACGACGTGATCTGCGTCGGCGCCGAGCCGCTGGCGATGCTCGACTACATCGCCGTGCAGAAGGCGGACCCGGAGGTCTGCGAGCAGATCGGGGCCGGACTCGCCCGCGGGGCGGAGCTGGCCGGGGTCGAGATTCCCGGCGGCGAGCTGGCCCAGCTCGGCGAGCTGGTCTCCAGCGTCGACGTCTCCGGCGCCTGCTTCGGCACCGTCTCCCTCGAGGAGATCGTCGACGGCTCGGCGGTGCGGCCAGGCGACGCCGTCATCGGCCTGCCCTCCTCCGGGATCCACTCCAACGGCTACACGCTTGCCCGCGCCGCCCTCGCCGGCATCCCCCTCGGCGACGAGCGCCTCGGCCGGCCGCTCGGCGAGGTGCTGCTGGAGCCGACCGAGATCTACGTCAAGCCGGTCGTCGAGCTGCTGCGCTCCGAGGTCGAGGTGCGCGGCCTCGCCCACATCACCTCCGGCGGCACCGCCAACCTGCTCCGCCTCGCCGCCGAGGTCGGCTACGAGATCGACGACCCCCTCCCCGTCCCACCGATCTTCGACCTGATCCAGAAGCACGGCGGCGTCTCCGAGGAGGAGATGTACGACGTCTTCAACATGGGCTGCGGCTTCTGCGTCGTCGTCCCCCCCAGCGACGAAGCCGTCGCACTCGGCCTGCTCCGCACCCATTACCCGGCCGCCAGGCGAATCGGCCGCGCGATCGCGGGGCCGGCCCGAATCGAGCGCTGATATGGACGCCCATTTGTCAAGTCGCCAACCACCAAGGGCCCGCTGAGAGCGGGCCTTCTTCTTGGCCCAGGAGGCGGCGGTCGGCCTGGTGCGCGACGCGCGGTCAGGCTGATATGCGCGGGTTGGCTACCGCAGGACCGGGTTTCGTCTCAGCGCCCGCTGTCTAGGATCGAGCGTCGCCGCAGAACGGCTGCTCATAGCGCTATCGCGGATGCGCTGCGCGAAGGGCCGAGCCCGCCGCCTCCTGGGCCAAGCAGTGCTTGGTGGGCTCAGTCGGCTGTCGAGACCGCCCAGCAGAAGCCGGCCAGCTCCCGTGCGATGGCGACCGCGCAGAGGGTGCGGCGCTTGCCGCGCTCTGAGTCCAGCCGCACCCAGCTGCGGTGCAGACGTTGTTGCGCCTTCCATGAGATCGCGCAGACGGCCTGCGGCTGTCCCTCCTGGCGGCGGCGTAGCGCCGTGCCTTTGCGCGGCGCCCGGCGGTAGTGCCAGGCCGCCTCGACGAGGAGGCGCCGGGCATGGCGGGACCCGGACTTGGTGATCGAGCCCTGGCGGCGGCGCTCCCCGCTGCTGTCCTCGGAGGGAACGAGGCCGAGGTAGCTCATCAGCTGCGCTGGCCGGGCGAAGCGCTCGAAGTCGCCGACCTCCGCGCAGAGGCCCAGAGCGCTGAGGGTGTCGATGCCGCGCAGACAGCGCAGGCGGGCGACGCTCTGCTCCCAAGGGGAGCCTTCGACCAGAGAGCTCATCTGGGACTCGAGATCGGCGCGGCGCACCAGCAGGGCCTCGATCGACCCGATCCCGTCGAGCAGGACGGATTGGGCCACCGGCTCGGGGAGCTCGACCCTCCCCAGCCAGTCGAGGTGGCGCTGGGTCCAGTTGTTGCCATCGAAGCGCAGGTCGTGGCGCAGCAAGAGCTTGCCGACGCGGTGGCGGGCCCGCATCAGGTCGCCGCGGATGTCCTCGCGGGCTCGCACCAGGTCGCGCATCGCCTCTTCGGCCGGGGGTCGGAACACGGACCGGGTGCAGGCCGCCGATCATCAGCAACCGCACCAGCCGCTCGGCGTCGCGGCGGTCGGTCTTGACCCGGTCCTGAGCGGGACGCTCGATCTTGCCCGGGGCGGCCACCGTGCACTCGATGCCCCTCGCCGCCAGTGCCCGGGCCAGCCCGAAGCCGGTCGGGCCGGCCTCATAGGCGACCCGGACCGGCGCCGGCAGCCCGGCGCAGAACTCCGCCACCTGCTCGGTCGCACCGCCCATCCGCTGCACCACCAACTCGCCGGAGCCAGAGTCGGCTATCGCCGCCACCACCTTCGCCGCATGAACATCGAGACCCACCCACGTCCTAACCTGCGCCATGTCGGCACCCCCATGATTGCGGTCCTCGCCGTGGCCGTTTCCTCGGCGATAAACCCGCGCATCTCATGCGCGGGTGCCGACCTTTACGCGCGGTTCGGATCGAGCCGGCGCTCAGGTGGGCCGGCCATAGGGTCTAGGCCGCTTCCCACATCGTCCCCGTCAGCGCCCGGACCGGCCGCAGACGGTGCTCGGCGGCGAGGCGCCAGAGCTCGGCGCAGGTCGGGGGGCCGGCGCTGCGGCCGAGCACTTCGGCCTCACGGGTGGCGATGCGGCCGAAGCGCGCGACCGCCTCGAGCGGCGCCAGCGGGCCGTCGTTGACCTGCTCCGCCCCGGCGGCCCGGGCAGCCTCGCGGTAGGCCTCCAGCGGCTGCCAGCCCCAGACGCCGTGGCGCTGGCCCTCGGCGCCTACGAACACCGCCGAGGGGAAGGAGAGTCGCTGCCGCCCTTCGGTCTGGCTCAGCTTGCCCGCAACGCGCGCCTCTTCGGGGACGGCGCGGACCTCGTCGATGTGGTCGCTGAGCGCCTCCATCGGGCCGTGCGAGCCGAGCGCGATCTCGAAGCGCCGGGTGTCGAGCCCCGCAGCGCCTGCCTCGGCCAGCAGCGCGCTGGGGTTGTCGAGCTTGCGGCGCTCGAACATCAGGCCCTCGCGCAGCCGCCGCAGGTAACGGTAGCCCGCCTCCCACCCCTGCTCGGAAGCCGCCTCGACCGCCATGCAGGCCGGGTAGGTGCTCTCGATCGGGTTCTCCGTCCACAGCCGCGGGTCGCACGGCATGCCCGTCTCGCCGGATACATTGAGCCAGTGCGACATCAGGTCGGCGTAGCAGTCGGAGCCGGAGCCGATCGCGCCCTCCTCGTCGCGATACCCGCTCCCGTAGCGGCGGGCGAGCCCGCCCATCACCCAAACGAAGTCGAGCTGCCCGTCGAACTCCCAGATCAGCCTCCGCAGCGCCGGCTCGGCTCCCCACGACCAGGAGCAGGCGGGGTCGGTGCAGTAGCGAACCTGTACGGACACGTGCCCGACAATATGCCCAGTTAGATGAACTCGCGCCCGACCAGCTCGCAGATGATCGGCACCGTGCTCTCCGGCCGCTACAAGCTGGAGGCCAAGCTCGGCAGCGGCGGCATGTCGACCGTCTACCTCGCTCGCGACGCCACCCTTGACCGCCAGGTCGCGGTCAAGGTGATGCACCGCGAGATGTCCGAGCAGGCCGATCAGCTCGAGCGCTTCCGCCAGGAGGCGCGCGCCGTCGCCAAGCTCTCCCACCCCAACGTGGTCGCGGTGATCGACGCCGGCGAGGACGGCGGCCACCCCTACATCGTCTTCGAGTACGTCGAAGGGGAGACGCTGAAGCAGCGGATCGCCCGTCTCGGCGCCCTCGACACCCAGGAGGCGCTGGCCTACGCGATCGAGATCGCCCGTGGCCTCACCGTCGCCCACGCCCGCAACATGGTCCACCGCGACATCAAGCCGCAGAACGTCCTGATCGACGCTGAGGGGCGGGCCAAGCTGACCGACTTCGGGATCTCGCGCCAGCTCGAGCAGGACGGGATGACCGCCACCGGCCGTGTCCTCGGCACCACCGACTACGTCGCCCCCGAGCAGGCGATGGGCCACGGCGTCGATCCCCGCTCCGACATCTACTCGCTCGGCGTCGTCCTCTACGAGATGCTGATCGGCCAGGTTCCCTTCCACGCCGACAGCCAGGTCGGAGTGGCGATGAAACACGTCAACGAGGAGCTGCCCGACGTGCAGCAGCGGCGCCCCGAGGTCTCGGCCGCCACGGCGCTGGTGGTCGAGCGGGCGACCGACAAGGACCCGACCCGGCGCTACCAGGGGATCGGCGAGATGATCGACGACCTCTCGACCGCGCTCGAGGTCGAGGCGGCTCGGGCCGGCTCGACCACAGGCGAGGCGACCAGCATCCTCGACGCGGTGCCGCCGCCCAAGCGCAAGCTCAGCGGCCGCAGCCGCTGGTCCTGGGCGGCGATCGCGCTGCTGGCGCTGGTCGCCGCGGCGGCGCTGGTGGCCGTCGGGCTGATCTCCAGCGGCAGCGTCGGGGGGGGCGGTGGCGAGAAGACCGGCGGCGGGGAAATCCACCTCACGAGCGCCACCGACTACGACCCCCAGGGCGACGGGGAAGAGGATCCGAGCACGATCGAATACGCGATCGACGGCAACCCGACCGGCACCGCCTGGAGCACCGAGCACTACGACACCGACACCTTCGCCGGGACCAAGAGCGGCCCCGACCCCGGGGTCGGGCTCTACGTCACCGCGGGCTCGGCGGCGACCCCGTCGAAGATGGTGATCCGCACGCCGACGCCGGGCTGGGACGCGGAGATCTACGCCGCGGCCGCCGGCCCGCCGGCTGAACTATCGGGATGGGGAAAGCCGGTCGGTGTGGTGACAGACGCCGCCGCGACCCAGGAGGTCGACCTCACCGTCACCGCGGCGGCAAAGTACTTCCTGATCTGGTTCAACAGGGCCGCCGCCGCAAGCGACCAGGAAGGCCGCTACCAGGTCGAAATCAGCGACGTCAAGCTGCTGGGCTGAGACCCTGCGCGGACTCATAACCCGAAGGTCGCTCCGCCCCGAGCAAGCGGCCGAGTACGTCGTGTGCCCTTGCGTGTACCCTTGAGCCATGGCTGAGCGGAACCGTCGGATCAACGTCACTCTTGAGCCGGACTATGCGCAGAAGCTCGCCACTCTGGCGGAGCGCACGCATGTTCAGGAGGGAACTCTGGCTCGCTCGCTCCTTTCCAGCGCGCTCGACGAAGCCGATCCGGGCGCTTCGCGGATCACTGAAATCCTCGATGGAATCCCCGGCGCCTGGGAGCGGGCGCAGGAGTCGATCGAGCAGGCTCGGCGCGACGAGACAGTGCCGCTCTCCGAGCTGTAGTCGATGGCTGCGATCGAGGTCACGCGCTTGGCGCGTGACGAGCTTCGTGAGCTGATCGCGACCCGCCAGCTTCCGACCGACACACGCGCGCGGGTTTCGCGCTCGCTGCTCACGCTGGAGGAGTTCCCGCGAGCAGGCAAACAGCTCTCCGGTGTCTGGCGGGACTGTCGAGCGCTGATCGGTCCGTGGGGCTGGCTGATCGTCGTCTACATGTACATCGAGGCTGAGGAGCGAGTTGTCATCATCGCCTTCCACGACGCTCGGACATCCGGTGTCGCGAGCGCCAGCGCTTGAACGCCGCACGACCGCGAGGCGAGGGTGTCATTGCTGGTCAGCCTCTTCCAATCGTCCTGCGCGCCATTCGCCGCCGTCTGAGTTCGTCGACCACGGTTGTGCCCGCCTCTCGGATGATCGCCCGACGGTGACCGCGGCCGTGACGCATGGCTTGGGCCATCGTGGTCAGGGAGAACGCAGGGGTGAAGGCTTCCGAGGGACGCAAATCGTGGTTGAGGACCCGAACCATTGCGGTGCTCAGCTCCGGGTCAGCGGCAATTCGCCGCTGGGCTTCGCGGCGCAGCGGCGGAGTCGGGCCGGATGCGCCCATGTCGTGCGCGAGCCAATACATCTCCCAGGCGTCCTCGTCACGCCAGCGCCACCAGTTGCGCAGGACCTCGTCCGCTCCGCCGTGGCCGCCGTCGAGCGCGCGCGGAATCGCTGCTGCCAACTTCTCGGCTTGGCGCAGAGCGTCGGCGATCCCCTGGCCCGGCGTGGGATCCTTGAAGTGGCCCGCGTCGCCGACCAGGGCCCAGCCGGGGCCGGCCGAGGGCCGGAAGAATCCGCGCATGTTGGCCATCGTGCGCACCGGTCCTTCGCGCCGCGCGCCAGCCACCCCGGCATGCAGCTCCGGCCAGGCGCGTAGGCCCGCCTCGAAGACCGCTTCTCGATCGGCCCGAACCTGCTCGCGGCGCTCGATCGGGGGGCAGACGCCGATCAGGGTCAGGCCGCCGTCAGTCGGCATGCCCAGGTAGGTGTGGTCGCCGACCTTGCCGATCCACATCTCGCCATCGGTGGGGTCTGCCTCGTAGTAGGCCCACATGAACACGCGGCCGTTAGGCGTTGGGTTGTACTCCCGCGCGCCGACCATCTTGGCAACAGCGGATCGCGCGCCGTCGGCCCCGACGACGAGGGGCGCCCTCAGCTCGCCTGAAGTCGTGCGGACGCCCACGACGCGACCCGCGTCCGTCACCAATCCGGTGACAGCGGTTTGGGTGCGAACCTCGGCGCCCGCGTTCGCAGCGGCGTTGACGAGGATCTCGTCGAGCGTGATCCGGCGGACGCTGAGGCCCGGAGCGCCGGTGAGGGCGACGACGTCCGCCGCCGGCATCGAGACGTCGTCGAACACCATGCGCAGGCGGAGGATCGGCGGCGCCAGCTTCAAGAGCGAGTCGAGAACCCCGATCCGCTCCAAGACCTGGACGCCGGTGGGCTGGATTCCGTGGGTCGAAGGCGTGTCGCTCGGGAACCGGTCCCTGTCGACGACGCAGACGCGTAGACCACCGCGCGCAAGCAGGGTCGCCAGCGGCGCCCCTGCGCAGCGGGCGCCGACGACGATCGCGTCGAAGGAGTCGCTCATCGGCGCGTGGCGGAGGACCCGCGTTCGCTCAGTGTCTCGGCAGTCATCTGATCGTCTTGGTCGGCTCAGAACTCGTAGGAGCGGGCGCGGCGGTGGCGCTCGAGGGCCAGTCCGACGAGGCGGTCGCAGAGCTCGGGGTAGGGGATGCCGCTGGCCTCGAAGAGCTTGGCGTAGACGCTGGTCTCGGTGAAGCCGGGCATGGTGTTGATCTCGTTGACCAGGACCTCGCCGCCGGGCTCGACGAAGAAGTCGCAGCGGGCCAGGCCGGAGCAGCCGGCGAGGGCGAAGGTCGCGGCGGCCAGCTCGCGGACGCGGGCGGCGGCATCCTCGGCGATCGGCGCCGGCACCCGCAGCTCCATCCCGCCCTCCTCGTACTTGGCGCCGAAGTCGTACCACTCGGCGTTGGCGACGACCTCGCCCGGCAGCGAGATCCGCGGTGCCTCGTTGCCGAGCACCGAGCACTCGACCTCGCGGCCGCTCGCCGAGGCCTCGACGATCACCCGCGGGTCGTGGCGCAGCGCCAGCTCGACCGCGGCGTCGAGCTCGGCCAGGTCGGCGACCCGGCTGATGCCGACGCTGGAGCCCATCCGCGAGGGCTTCACCCAGAGCGGCAGGCCCATCGCCTCGCAGCGCCCGCGCCAGCCCTCTTCGCCGTAGGCGGCGAAGTCGACCTGGGGCACGCCGCGCTGGGCAAGCAGCCGCTTCAGGGTCAGCTTGTCCATGCAGAGCGCCGAGGCGAGCACGTCGGAGCCGACGTAGGGGACGTCGAGCAGCTCCAGCAGCCCCTGGACGCTGCCGTCCTCGCCGAAGGCGCCGTGCAGGGCCGGGAAGGCGGCGTCGGCGCCGAGCAGCCCGCCCGCCGGGGAGAGCTCGACCGCGGCGCCGGCGGCGGACCAGCGCCCGTCGCGGCCGATCGTCACCGCGACGACCTCGTGTCCGGCCTGCTCCAGGCCGCGGGCGACCGCGGCGCCGGAGCGCAGCGAGACGTCGTGCTCGGAGGAGCGCCCGCCGGAGAGGACCGCGACCCTCATTCTTCTCCTTCCGGCACCGCCGCCGCCTGCTTGCCGACGACGATCGTCACCGTGGCGCCCGGTTCGAGTTCGGAGCCCGGCGGCGGGAACTGGTCGATCGCCCGCCCGACCTTGCCGGCGACTTCCGTTTCTTCTTCTTCCACCGTCGGGCTGAGGCCGGCGTCGCGGACGGCCTGCACCGCTTCAGAGCGCAGCTTGCCGATCACGTTCGGCACCTTCGCCTGCTTCTTGCCGGAGGAGACGACGATCGAGACCGTGGCGCCCGGTTCGACCTCGCGGCCGGCGCTCGGCGACTGCGAGATCACCTCACCGGCCGGCGAGGAGCTTTCTTCTTCGGAGACGGCGGGGACGAGGCCGCGGCCGCGGATCTGCTGCACGGCGAGGCGGCGCTGGCTGCCGACCAGGACCGGCACCTTGGCCGGCTTCGGCCCTCTGGAGACGAAGACGGCGACCTCGGACCCGTGCGTCGCGGTGTTGCCCGCGGACGGTTCGGAGTGGATCACCAGCCCTTCTTCGACCGTGTCGGAGTTGACCTCTTCCACCTTGACGGCGAAGCCGGCGGCTTCGAGCTTTTCGCTCGCCGCTTCGCGCGTCAGCCCGGCGGTCGCCGGCACCTTGCCGCTGCCCGGCCCGGAGCTGACGGTCAGCGTCACCTTCGGCTTCGAGCAGAAGAGGGTGAGGAAGGCACAGTCGAGCGAGGCCCTGCCCGACGGCGGTTCCTGCTCCAGCACTTCGTTCTGGGGAGCGTCCCGCTCGACCCGCTTCACTTCGCCGACCGAGAAGCCGTCCTGCTGGAGCAGGGCGACCGCGACGTTGAGTTCGTCGCCGGTCACGTTCGGGACTTCGGTGCCGGTGTCCCGGGTCAGCAGCAGCCCGATCAGGACCCCGACCGCGACCGCGACCGCGGCGGCGATGAGCCTGCGGCGTTTGCGCTTGCGCGCCTCCTCCTCGGGATCGGTCGACGCCGCGGCGGCCTCCTCCGGCGTGGCGACCACCGGCGGCAGCGGTGCGAAGGCGGCGGTGCCGCCGCCCGGCGCCCCAGGCTCCCTCATCGCCGCGTCGAGCGCCGCGACGAAGGCGCCGGCACTCTGGAAGCGCTCGCCCGGTTCCTTCTCCAGCGCCCGCATCGCGACCGCGTCGAGCGCCGGCGAGACCCGCGGGTTGATCGAGCTCGGCCGCTGTGGCGTCTGCGAGACCTGTTTCATCGCCACCGCCACCGCCGAGTCGGCCTCGAAGGGGACGCGCCCGGTCAGCGCCTCGTAGAGGATCACCCCGATCGAGTAGAGGTCGGAGACAGCGGTGACGTCGTGGCCCTGCGCCTGCTCCGGGGAGAGGTAGTGGGGCGTGCCCATCACCGAGCCGGTCTGGGTGATCTCCGAGACGCCGGCGCGGGCGATGCCGAAGTCGGTCACCAGCGCCTTGCCCTCGTCGTCGACGATCACGTTCTGGGGCTTCAGGTCGCGGTGGACGACGCCGTTGCGGTGGGCGAAGCCGGACGCCTCCAGCACCTGGCGGATCAGCGCCACCGCCTGCTCGGGGCTGAGGCCGGCGTCGATCAGACGCTTCAGCGTCGGCCCCTCGACGTACTGCATGGCGATGTAATAGGTGCCCTCGAACTCGCCGCGGTCGAAGACCGAGACGATGTTCGGGTGCTGCAGGCCCGCCGCCGCCTCGGCCTCGCGGCGGAAGCGTTCGACGAACTCGCGGTCCTGGGCGAAGCGGCGGTGCAGGACCTTAAGCGCCACCCGCCGCTGCAGGTGCGTGTCCTCGGCCAGCCAGACGTCGGCCATCCCCCCTGTCCCGAGCCGCTGCAGCACCCGGTAGCGCCCGTCGACCAGACTGCCCTCGCTCACGTCAGGCAACTTCGCCTCCTCGTCTCATTCGCCATTCAGGATCGTTTCGGCGACGTCGCGGAAGATCGGCGCCGCGACGTCGTTGCCGAACTGTTCGGTGCACTCGATCGAGGCGGCGATCGCGACCTTCGGTTCGTTTGCCGGGGCGAAGCCCATGAACCAGGCCTGGTTCTCGGCTTCGCCGCCACCGCAGGACCTGTTTCCCGGCGTTTCCGCGGTGCCGGTCTTGCCGGCCACCTGAACGCCGGGGATCGCGGCATTGGTGCCGGTTCCTTCGCTGACCACGCCTTCCATCGCGGTGGTCAGCTCCGCCGCCGTCTTGGCGCTGACCGGTTCGCTGTAGGTCGAGGGGTCGAGGCGCTTGACCACGCGGCCGTCGGGGTCGACCACCCGGTTCCAGATCTGCGGCTTCATCAGCTTGCCGGCGTTGGCAACCGCGGCGGCGACCATCGCCATCTGCAGCGGCGTCGTCAGCAGCCGCTCCTGCCCGATCGCGACCCGGGCCAGGTCGACGGGATCGTTCTTGTGCAGGAGGCGCCGGTTTTCGTCGTAGACCCCGCTCGGCTGGACCTCGCTTTCGCGGCCTTCGTTCGGCAGGTCGATCGGCGGCGTCGAGTTGAAGCCGAACTTTTCCATTGTTTCGAACAGCTGGTCCTGCCCGACTTTCTGGCCGAGCTGGCCGAACCAGGTGTTGACCGAGTTGGTCAAGGCCGTGTCGAGGCTGATGGCGCCCCAGTTCTGGTTGAAGTCGTTGGCGAGGACGTGGCCTTCGTCGATCAGCGTCCCCGGAGCGTCGATCGTCGTTTCCGGCGTGATCGCGCCGCTTTCCAGGCCCGCCGCGGCGGTCACGACCTTGAAGGTCGAGCCCGGCGGGTAGAGGCCCTGGGTCGCCCGGTTCAGCAGCGGCGTTTCGACGACGTTCAGGTTCAGTTTTTTGAGTTCGTAGGGCACGCGGTTCGGGTCATACGGCTTGTTGGAGGCCATCACCTTGACCTCGCCGGTGCTCGGTTCGATCGCCACCACGGCGCCGAAGCCCTGTTCCTCGAGATCGGACAGCGCCACTCTCTGCGCCGCGGCGTCGATGTTGGTGACGACGTCGTCGCCTTCCTGGTTGCGACCCGTCAGCTGGTCGAGGATCGAGCCGAATTCGGATTCTTCGCCGACCAGTTCGGCGTTGTGGAAGCGCTCGAACTCGGAGTCGCCCTGCCGCACGAAGCTGTACCCGATCGGGTGGCCGTAGAGGGCGCCCTGCGGATAGCGGCGGACGTAGCGCAGCGAGTCGCCGTGCCCCTTCGCCACCGACTTCGCGATCACCGTGCCGTCGGCGGCGAGGATGCGGCCGCGGCGGATCTGCTGCTGCTCCAGCAGCGGCCGTGCGTTGGCTTCCTTTTCCTTCAGCGCCTTGGCGTCGAAGACCGACCAGTAGGACGTGAAGCCGACCAGGACCGCGAAGAGGACGACGATGAAGGCGAACAATTTGACGATCTGGCGGTTCACGTCGCCTCACGCCGGGCCCGGTCGGAGATCAGCAGCAGCAGCGCCAGGAGGACGAAGTTGGCGACGATCGAGCTGCCGCCGTAGCTGATGAAGGGCAGGGTGACGCCGGTCAGCGGGATCGCCCGGGTGACGCCGCCGATGATCACGAAGGCCTGGATCGAGAAGACCGCGGTCAGCCCGGTCGCCAGCAGCTTCGAGAAGCCGTCGCGGGCGAGCAGAGCGATCTTGAAGCCGCGAGCGGCGACCAGCAGGTAGATGAGGATCACCCCGCAGGCCCCGAAGAGGCCGAGCTCGTTGACGATCAGCGAGTAGATCGTGTCGGTCTGGGCCGCCGGCAGCAGCGCCTTGTGGGTGCCGGGAATCGTGATCAGCCCCTGCCCGAACCCTTTACCGAAGAGGCCGCCGTCGGCCTGGGCGAAGATCGACTGCAGGATCTGGTAGCCGCTGCCGGTCGGGTCGGAGTAGGGGTGCAGCCAGACTTCGACCCGGTCGTGGACGTGGGGCACGGTGGTGGTGAAGAACCAGGCGCCGAGGGTGAACATCGCCATCCCGATCACGACGAAGGAGAAGCGGCCGGTCGCCACGTAGAGCAGGGCGAGGAAGGCGGCGAAAAACATCAGCGAGCTGCCGAGGTCGCGGATGAAGACGAGCATGAACATCGAGGCGCCCCAGACCACCAGCATCGGCCCGAAGTGCTTCAGCGGTGGCAGCGTCACCCCCAGCACCCGCCGGGCACCGACGATCAGCACCTCGCGATGCTCGCGCAGGTAGCTGGCGAGGAAGACGACGATCGCGATCTTCGAGAACTCGGCCGGCTGGAAGGCGAGCGGTCCGATCTTCACCCCGAGGTAGGCGCCGTTGACCTGCTGGCCGATCCCCGGCAGCCGCGGCGCCAGCAGCAGCAGCAGCCCGACCGCGGCAATCGTGTAGCGGTAGCGCTCCAGCACCTCGTAGTCGCGCAGGAGCTGGATCGTCAGCGCGAAGAGGACGAGGCCGAGCACGAACCAGTTGGCCTGGTCGCGGGCCAGGCTTTCGTCGATCCTGTAGACCATCACCAGCCCGAAGGCGGTCAGCAGCGCCATCAGCGGGAAGAGGTAGGGGTCGGCGTCGGGCAGGCGGATCCGTAGGTAGACATGGGTGGCGAGGCAGACCGCGAGGAAGTAGGCCCCGTAGACGAGGCTGAGGTTGCCGAGCCGGGCGTTCTCCTGGGCGAAGACCGCGGCGAAGCCGGCGGTGAGGAGGAGAGCGACGGGAACCAGGGCGCCCAGCTCCCGGTTCCGGGCCGATGTCACGGCACCCCCTCGCTCTTCTGGATTTCTTCGATCAGGGAGACCGCGTCCTCGCGCGAGCGCAGGTCGTGGCCGGTCACAGCGTCGCGGCGGCGCGGCGGCAGCGAGCCGGTCTGCAGCGGGCTGGCGTAGCGCTCGTCGTAGAGCTTCACCCCGAACGGCAGCTCGTAGGGCAGGCCACGGTAGAGGGCGACCCGGCCGCCGGCGTCGGTGCCGAGGAACCAGACCTGGCGGTTGCCGTACCAGGCGCCGAAGGCGATCGCCGCCAGCACGACCAGCGCCGCCAGCACCTTCGCCGCGGTCCGCAGGCGGCGATGGCGCGGCCTGGCGGCGAGCTCCTCGCGGCGCCGGCGCGCGGCCTCGGCGGCGGCGCGGCGGCGCACCTCGGTCGCCGTCAGCCCCGCCTCCTCGGCGGTGGGCCCGATCAGGGTCGCCCCCTCCGGCGAGCGCGCCGGAGCCGCCGCGTCCTCGAGCCGGAAGGCGACGACGGTGATGTTGTCGCGCCCGCCGGCCCGGTTCGCTTCGTCGACCAGCGCCCGCGCCGCCGCCTCCATCGAGGTCGCCCGCCCCAGCAGCCGCCCGATCTGCTCGTCGCCGAGCATCGTCGTCAGCCCGTCGGAGCAGAGCAGGAAGACGTCGCCGGCATGGGCGGGGACGGTCTGCAGGTCGACCTCGACCTCCGGTTCGGGGCCGAGCGCGCGGGTGATGATCGAGCGCTGCGGGTGGTCCTCGGCCTGGGCCTCGGTCAGCTGCCCCTTGCGCCGCATCTCCTCGACCAGCGAGTGGTCGCGGGTCAGCCGCTCCAGCCTGCCGCCGCGCAGCCGATAGGCGCGGCTGTCGCCGACGTGGCCGATCGCCACCTCCTCGGCCTTCGGGTCGACGATCGCCGCCGTGATCGTCGTCCCCATCCCGGCCAGCTCGGGGTCCCTGCGGGCGCGCTCGTGGACGGTCCGGTTCGCCGCCTCGATCGTCTCCCGCAGGACCTGCTCCGGCGGCGCCTGCGGCAGCTCGCGGTCGAAGGACTCCGCCGCGGTCTTGGAGGCGACCTCGCCGGCCTGGGCGCCGCCCATCCCGTCGGCGACGACGAACAGCGGCGCCCGCGTGAACAGCGAGTCCTCGTTGGCGTTGCGCTGACGGCCGGTGTCGGTGCGGGTGGCCTGGTCGTCGATCCGCAGCATCAGCCGACCTCGAGCCTGAAGACCGTGTCGCCGATCTGCACCGTGTCGCCGTCGATCAGCTCGGCCTCCCCCTTCAGCGTCGCGCCGTTGAGCAGGGTGCCGTTGGTGGAGCTCATGTCCTCGACGAAGTAGCGGCCTTCGCGGGAGAAGACTCGGGCGTGCAGGCTGGAGGCGTAGCGATCCTCGATCTGCACGTCGGACTCCTTCGAGCGGCCGATCGACAGCCCTCCGATCAGGTCGAAGCGCTCGTCGGCTTCGAGCCCGCCGCCGCGCTCGGCGACGAGCCAGGCGTCGGCGGCGCGAGGAGCCTCGGCGTAGGCCGGGGCGGCATGGAACCCGGTCGCGTCGGGAGCCGGCGCGACCGTCCGCCGCAGGTCCTTGATCGCGCCGCGGGCGATCACGAGCAGGAACAGGTAGAGGACGGCGAGGAAGCCGAACTTCAGAGCGACGGATATGGGGTCGTAGGCCACGCGCCCAGCAGATTACGGCCAGCGGCCGTCACTGCTCGATGTCGAAGAGGAAGGTCGTCGTTCCCACCGTCACCTGGTCGCCCGGGGAGAGGCGGGTCGAGGCGACGCGGCGGCCGTTGACCTTGATCCCGTTGGTCGAGCCGAGGTCGACGATCTGCCAGTCGCCGGAGTCCGCCCGGCGCAGCTCGGCGTGGCGGCGGGAGACGTTGGGGTCGGAGAGCACGCACTCGGCCGCCTTCGAGCGGCCGATCGTCGCCCGCGGCCCGTCGAGCACGTAGCGGCGGTCGTCGAGCGAGACCACGGCCCGGGTCGAGACCAGGGCGCCGACCGCCTGCTCCGGCCGTTTCGGCCGGCTGCGGTCGCGCTCGCGAACGGCCGAGTAGACCATCGTGTGGCCCTCTTCGCCCTGTTTCGGGCTCTCGCCCTCGTGCGCCGGCGGCTTCACCAGCCGCGCCTGGATCCCGAACTCGCCCAGGCGCAGCCGCTCGTCGGTGCTGAACTCGACCGCCGGCCGGGTCAGCAGGTCGTAGCCGCGCCGCCGCGCGTGCTCCAGCAGGTAGCCCGACAGCTCCTGCTCCAGCGAGCGCTCGTAGCCCTCGAGCTTGGCCCGGTCGGGCTTGGAGAGGTAGACCATGTACTCGTTCGGCACGTAGACGCGTTCCACCGACGCCGTCTTGTGCGCGTCCATTTCCTTCGCCAGCTTGCGCGCCAGTTCGACCGGCTGCACCTCGGAGCTGAAGGCGCGGCTGAAGACCCCCTCGACCAGGCCTTCGATGCGGGACTCGAGATTGCGCAGGACGCCGATCGGAAAATCCTAGATGGTGAGCTTGGCTTTCAGGGCAGCAGGACGCCGTGGCCGAGCGCCAGCCAGGCCCCCAGCGCGGTGGCGAGGGCGAGGGCGCCGAGGCGCGAGCCGAGGTGGTGGGCGGGCTCCGGGGCCCGCTCCGCCAGCAGCTCGAGCGAGTCCTCGATCGCGGTCCCCAGCTCCTCCAGCGAGGGACGGTGGTTGGGACGCGACGCCAGGCAGGCGTCGATCTCGTCGCTGAGCGGGCGCGGCAGGTCCGGCCGCAGCCGCCGCAGCGGCCGGGTGCGGGCGCCGATCGCCCGCGCCGTCGCCGCCGGGCTCGAGCGCCGGTGCGGGTTCTCCCCGCTCCAGCACTCGTACAGCGTCAGGGCGAGGGAGTAGACGTCGGCCTCGGGGCCGGCGGGGCGGCCCTCGGCCTGCTCGGGCGACATGTAGGCGAGGGTGCCGACGACGTCGCCGGCGGCGGTCAGCGGCGCGTCTTCGGCGAGCCGGGCGACCCCGAAGTCCATCAGCTTCGCCCGCGACTCCCCCTCGCAGTCGCCCTCGGTGACCTGGACGTTCTGCGGCTTGATGTCGCGGTGAACGACGCCGCGCGAGTGAGCGTGGTCGAGCGCCTCGCAGAGGTCGGCACCGATCTCGGCGATCTCGCGGTCGCTGAGCTCGCCGGCGTGGGCGAGCCGGGCCAGAGTCGAGCCCTCGACCAGCTCGGTGACGAGCAGGGCGTTGCCATCCTCCTCGCCCATCTCGTAGAGGGTGACGATGCCGGGGTGGTTGAGCCGCGCCGCCGCCTGCGCCTCGCGCAGGACCCTGCGGCCGGCCTCCCCCCGCTGCTCGATCGCCTTCACCGCGACCGGGCGCTCGAGGCGGCCGTCCCAGGCCTCGTAGACGACGCCGAAGCCGCCGCTGCCGATGCGGCGCTCGATCAGGAAGCGGTTGAGAACCAGGGAACCGACCAAAGCTCCCTCAACTTCGCCGCGAATCCGCTTCCTCCTGCGACATACTCCCCCTCTTGGAGGATTCGCCAGCAGCCGGGCCGCGCCGTCGCGAGCGCCCGCGACGACGACCTGAACGCCAGCAGATCATGCTGCGGCGCGGCCTTGCCCTGGGCGGTGGCCTGATCGTCGCGATCCTGATCGTGCTCGGCGTCAAGGGCTGCCTCGACGCCCGCGCCAACCGCGAACTCAGCGACTACGCCCGCAACGTCACCCAGATCGTCGACGAGACCGAACAGACCAGCAAGGCCTTCTTCGGCAAGCTCGCCGACCCCGGCACGCTCTCGGTGACCGAGTTCGAGGCGGAGGTCGACGCCGACCGCAGCGCGATGGACAACTACGCCTCGCGGGTCGACGGCCTCAGCGCCCCCGGCGACATGGGCCGAGCCCAGAACGCGCTGGAGCTGACCTACGAGCTGCGGAGCAGCGCGATGACCGCGATCGCCGACAAGATCGGCACCGCGCTCGGCGACGCCGGCTCGGCCAAGGCGACCGCGGCGATCGCCCGCCAGATGCAGAAGCTGCTCGGTGCCGACGTCCTCTACTCGACCGTCGTCCGGCCCGAAATCAACGGCGTGCTCGAAGCGAACGGGATCGAGGGCAGCGACGTGCCGGCGAGCGCCTTCCTGCCCGAAGGCGCCAAGTGGCTGCAGGAAAGCTCGGTCAGCTCGGCGCTGGGGGCGATCAGCGGCTCGACCGGCGCGGCGACGCCGGGCGTGCACGGCCTCGGCCTCGGCGGGGTCAGCGTCAACGGGACCGAACTGATCGAAGGGGCGCCGGCCACGGTCAGCGCCGAAGAAACCCCAGAAGTCGAAGTCGAAGTCGAAAACCAGGGCGAATCGACCGAGAACGGGGTCAACGTCACCGTCTCGGTCGGGGGCACCGAACTGCAGGGGAGCATCGAAAGCATCGGCGCCGGCGAAACCGGCTCGGTCTCGATCCCGCTGACCCCGGCGCCGAAGGGCGAAGCGACGCTCGAAGTCGACGTCGAAACGGTCCCCGGCGAGCAGATCTCCGAAAACAACGAAGCCAGCTTCACGGTCGTCTTCGAATAGGGGCCCGCGGTGCGAATCGCCTACCTCGGCCCGGCCGGCACCTTCACCGAGGACGCTCTCGGCGAGGCGGGCGCCGGCGACGAGTTCGAGCCGCTGCGCACAGCGACGATCCACGACGCGATCCTCGCCGTGCAGAGCGGCGAGGCCGAGCGGGCGCTGGTGCCGATCGAGAACTCGATCGAGGGATCGGTGCGGCCCACCCTCGACACCCTCGCCTTCGACGCCGGCACGGTGACGATCGTCGGCGAGCACGACTACGCGGTGCGCGTTCACCTGATCGCCCGCGCGGGGGTCGGCGTCGAGGAGGTCCAGGCGGTCCTCTCCCACCCCCAGCCGCTCGCCCAGTGCGCCCGCTTCCTGCGTGAGCGGCTGCCCGAGGTCGAACGCCGCGAAGTCAGCAGCACCGCCGCGGCGGTGCGGATGGTGAGCGAGTCGCAGCGGCCGTGGGCGGCGCTCGGCGCCCGCGCGGCGGCGGCGCTCTACGGCTGCGAGCTGCTGCTCGAGGGGGTCGAGGACGAGGCCGACAACGTCACCCGCTTCGTCTGGATCGCCCCGGCCGGGACCGAGCCGAGCGGCGCTGGGCCCTGGAAGACGTCCCTCGTCTTCTCCGAGCTCGGCGAGGACCACCCGGGCGCCCTGGTCGACGCCCTGCGCGAGTTCTCCGACCGCGGGATCAACCTCTCCCGAATCGAGTCGCGGCCGATGCGCCAGGGCCTTGGCCGCTACATGTTCTTCTGCGACCTCGAGGGGGCCGAGAGCGACCAGATCGTCTCGGAGGCAATCGCCCGGCTGCGGGAAAAGGCCGAGTCGGTGCGGATCCTCGGCTCCTATCCAGTGGGGTAGGAAGCCGGCCCCCTACAATCTGCCGACATGGCACGGGTTCTTGTGCTCAACGCGACCTACGAGCCCATCAACGTCTGCACGTTGCGACGTGCGGCTGTGCTGCTGCTGAAGGAGAAGGCGGAGCTGCTGGAGCGGCGCGAAGGGGCGGCGCTGCACTCCGAGCACATGACGATGGAGCGCCCGGACGTGATCCGCCTCGTCAACTACGTGCGGATCCCGCGCGAGGCGCACCGGCGCAAGATCACCCGCCGCGCCGTCCTCGCCCGCGACTCCTGGACCTGCCAGTACTGCGGCTCGACCAAGTCCGGCCTCACGGTCGACCACGTGATCCCCCGCAGCCGCGGCGGCAAGTCGGTCTGGGAGAACATCGTCGCCGCCTGCGCCAACTGCAACCGCCGCAAGGGCAACCGCCTCCCCCGCGAGATCCACATGCACCCCAAGAACTCCCCCAAGGCCCCGCCGGCGACGGTGTTCATCCAGGTCGCAAGCCCGAAGATCCCGACGGCCTGGCAGCAGTACCTGCCCGCGGCCGCCTGAAGAAGCGGCAGTCCTAGGGGTGGTGGGTGTGGGTCCGAAAGTTCCTAGGTCCCTGCGGGACAAATTGGATGGCCCTTCGGGCCAGAGGAACCACTCCGCGGTGCCGAACAGACGAGGAACTTTCGGACCCACACCCACCACCCTTCACGAGCACCGGAACTTCGGAAGCTGCCTGGAACGAGAAGGCTGATCGACTTTCGGCTGGCTCCAGGTACACAGCAGCTAGGACACGGGACGGAGCGTTGGTGGTTCTCCAGCTTCCCGTCGGCGGATCGTCCCTGGCTCGGAGCTTGAAGTTCCCGTGAACCGACGCGCTTCGTTGGGGACGGCGGGTAGGCCTCGTCCTAGCCTCCACAACTCGTTGCGTATACCCGGCGCTCAGGCGCCGTCCAGGTTGCACCGCAGCGGAGCGAAGGTGCTAGGCGTAGACGAGGCCTACCCGCCGTCCCCGTCCACAGCGCTCTCATCGGTCACAGGTAGTTCGTCTGGCTGAAGCTCGGCTGGCTTTGCCTCGCTGTCGGACTCGACCACCAGCGCCACGGCGCTGACCACGTCGTCGTCCTTGATGTTCATCACCTTGACGCCCTGGGTCGAGCGGCCCATCTGGGAGATGCCGGAGACGGAGGTGCGCTGGACCATGCCGTTCTGGGAGATGAAGAGGAGCTCCTGGTGTTCGCCGACGATCAGGGCGCCGGCGAGGCCGCCCTTCTTCTCGGTCAGCTTCGCGGTCAGCACGCCTTTGGTCCCGCGGCCCTTGACGGGGTACTCGGAGACCGGGGTGCGCTTGCCGTAGCCGTTCTCGGTGACGACGAACAGTTCGGTGTCGTTGCGGGCGATGTCCATCGCCAGGACCCGGTTGTCCTTGCCCGCCACGTTCATGCCTTTGATGCCGCTGGTGTCACGGCCCATCGAGCGCACCAGCTGCTCCGAGAAGCGCGAGGCGTGGCCGGAGTGGGAGACGATGAGGATGTCGTCCTCGCCCGAGGTGAGCCGGACCTGGACCAACTCGTCGCCGTCGCGGACCTTGATCGCGATGATCCCGTCGGCGCGGATCGGCGTGTTGTAGGCGAGGAACTCGGTCTTCTTGATCTGGCCCTTGGCGGTGGCGAAGGCGAGGAACCTGTTCTCCTTGAAGTCCCGGGTCGGGATCACCGCCATCACCTTCTCGCCTTCGCGCAGCGGCAGCAGGTTGTTGAGCGAGCTGCCTTTGGCGTTGCGCGATCCCTCCGGCAGCTCGTAGACCTTGAGCCGGTAGACCTTGCCGCGGTTGGTGAAGAAGAGCAGGAAGTCGTGGGTCGAGGAGATGTGCAGGTGGGCGATGTAGTCGTCGTCTTTGAGGTTCATCCCCATCACCCCGACGCCGCCGCGGTGCTGCTGGCGGTAGGTGGCGAGCGGCAGTCGCTTGACGTAGCCCGACGCGGTCAGCGAGATCACCATCTGCTGGTCGGCGATCATGTCCTCGATCCCGACGTCGCCCTCGAAGTGAGCCAGTTCGGTGCGCCGCTCGTCGCCATAGGCCTCGACGATTTCGGCCAGCTCCTCCTTGACCAGCGCCATCACTCTCGCCTCGTCGCCGAGGATCTCCCGCAGCTCGCCGATCCGCTCCATCAGGTCGGCGTGCTCGGCCCGGACCTTGTCGGCCTCTAGCGCGGTCAGGCGCTGCAGGCGCATGTCGAGGATCGCCTGCGCCTGCTCGCGGGTGAGGTCGAACTGCGAGATCAGGCCGTCGCGGGCGGCGTCGGGGTCGCTCGAGGCCCGGATCAGCTTGATCACCGCGTCGAGGTTGTCGAGCGCGACCAGCAGCCCCTCGAGGATGTGGGCGCGGGCCTCGGCCCGGCGCAGCTCGTACTGGGTGCGGCGGGTGACGACCTCGCGCTGGTGGTCGACGTAGTGGTGAATCAGCTCACGCAGGCTCAGCGTCCGCGGGACCCCGTCGACCAGCGCCACCATGTTGGCGCCGAAGGTCGTCTGCATCGAGGTTTTCTTGTAGAGATTGTTGAGGACCACCTTGGCCGGCGGCCCGCCGCGCTTGAGCTCGATCACCAGCCGCATGCCCGAGCCGTCGGACTCGTCGCGCAGGTCGGAGATCCCCTCCAGCTTCTTCTCGCGGACGAGGTCGGCGATCTTGGTCACCAAGCCGCCGTCGCCGAGCTTCTTCACCGTGAACGGCAGCTCGGTGACGATGATCGCCTCCTTGCCCCCCTTCAGCGGCTCGACGTGGGCGCGGGCGCGGACCTTGATGCTGCCGCGGCCGGAGGCGTAGGCGTCGCGGATCCCCTCGCGGCTCATGATCCCGCCGCCGGGGAAGTCCGGGCCCTTGACGTGCTCCATCAGCCCGGCCATGTCGATCTCGGGATCGTCGATGTAGGCGGCGACCGCGCCGGCGACCTCGCGCAGGTTGTGCGGCGGGATGTTGGTCGCCATCCCGACCGCGATCCCGGCGGTGCCGTTGACGAGCAGGTTCGGGAAGCGCGCCGGCAGCACCAGCGGCTCCTGCGTCGATTCGTCGTAGTTGGGCCCGAAGTCGACGGTGTCGGCGTCGATGTCCCGCAGCAGCTCGGTCGAGAGCCGAGTCAACCGCGCCTCGGTATATCTCATCGCCGCTGCCGGGTCGTCGTCGATCGAGCCGAAGTTGCCCTGGCCGTCGACCAGCAGGTAGCGCAGGGAGAAGTCCTGCGCCATCCGCACCAGCGTGTCGTAGATCGCCGAGTCGCCGTGCGGGTGGTACTTGCCCATCACCTCGCCGACGATGAAGGCGCACTTGCGGTAGGCGCGGGTCGGCTGCAGACCGACATCGTGCATCGCGTAGAGGACCCGCCGGTGCACGGGCTTGAGACCGTCGCGCACGTCTGGCAGCGCCCGCCCGACGATCACGCTCATCGCGTAGTCAAGGTAGGAGGAGCGCATCTCCTTCTCGAGCTCGCGCTCCTCGATCCGCCCGGTCAGGGCATCGAGCGCCATCAGCCGCGCCTCCCGTGAGTTGCCCTAGACGTCAAGGAAACGCACCTCCTTCGCGTGCGCCTCGATGAACTCGCGGCGCGGACCCACCTGGTCGCCCATCAGCATCGAGAAGATCTGGTCGGCCGCGGTCGCGTCTTCCAGCGTCACCCGCGCCAGGGTACGGCTGGCTGGGTCCATCGTCGTCTCGCGCAGCTGGTCGGAGTTCATCTCGCCCAGACCCTTGAACCGGGTCAGCTGGACCCCGTGGCGGGCCAGCTCCAGCACCGCCCCGCGCAGCGCCTGGAAGGAGAGCGCGATGTTGCGCCGCTCGCCGAGGCGGACCTCGAACGGCGGCCGCCCGACCTGCTTCAGCAGCGCCTCGTGGACCTCGACGAACTTGCGGTAGTCGTGGTGGGAGAAGAGCTCCGCCGGCAGCCGGTGGGTGCGGGCCAGTCCGCTCTGGCGCTCGATCGCCTTGACGACCACCAGCTCGTCGCCGGCCTCCAGGACCTCGGTGTCGAAGGGGGCGCCCTCGGGGGCCTTGGCACCGAGCAGCTTCGCGGCAGCGGCGGTGCTGGCCACCCCCTCGTCGAGCAGGTTCGACTCCTCGAGGAAGCGGACGGTCTCGTGGCCGAACTCGGCCTGCAACGAGGAGCCCCAGCCCTCGTACTCCTTCGAGCGCCGCGAGTAGGCCTGCCAGCGGCTCGCCGTCAGCTTCTTGGCCTGGCCGGCGGCGTCGGTCAGCTCGAAGCTCTCGAGCTTGTCGCGCAGCAGCAGCTCCTCCAGTTCGGACTCCCGCTCCAGGTAGGTCTCCTGGTTGCCCTGCTTGACCCGGTAGAGCGGCGGTTTGGCGATGTAGACGTAGCCGGCGTCGATCAGCTCCGGCATCTGCCGGTAGAGGAAGGTCAGCACCAGCGTCCGGATGTGGGCGCCGTCGACGTCAGCGTCTGTCGCGAGACAAATTTTGTGGTAGCGGGCGTCGGCAAGGTTGAACTCGTCGTAAACGCCGGTGCCGATCGCGGTGATCAGGGCCTGGATCTCGTTGTTGGCCAGGACCTTGTCGATCCGGCTCTTCTCGACGTTGATGATCTTGCCGCGCAGCGGCAGCACCGCCTGCGTGTTGCGGTCGCGAGCCTGCTTGGCGGAACCGCCGGCGGAATCGCCCTCGACCACGAAGATCTCGGCCAGGCTCGGATCCTTGACCGAGCAGTCGGCGAGCTTGCCCGGCAGGGTCGAGTTCTCCAGCGCCGACTTGCGGGTCAGGTCGCGTGCCTTGCGCGCCGCCGCCCGCGCCCGCGAAGCGTCAACCGCCTTGCCGATCACCCGCCGCGCGTCGGTCGGGTTCTCCTCCAGGTACTCGCCGAGCTTGCGGTTGACCGCCTCCTCGACCAGCCCGCGGATCGGCGGGTTGCCGAGTTTGGTCTTGGTCTGGCCCTCGAACTGGGGGTCGTGCAGCTTGACCGAGATCACCGCGGTCAGCCCCTCGCGCACGTCCTCGCCGGCGAGGTTGTCGTCCTTCTCTTTCAGCAGCCCTTTGTTGCGGGCATAGGCGTTCAGCGTCCGCGTCAACGCCGCCCGGAAGCCGGAGAGGTGGGAGCCGCCCTCATGCGTGTTGATGTTGTTGGCGAAGCTGAAGATCGACTCCTGGTAGGAGCTGTTCCACTGCATCGCCACCTCGACCGCGCCCTCCTCTTTGCTGCCCTCGAAGTAGATGACCTTCTTGTGGACCTCGTCCTTGTTCTCGTTCAGGTGGCGGACGAAGTCCTCGATCCCCCCCTCGTACTGGAAGGTGACGCTGTTGGTCTCACCGCGCTCGTCGATCAGCTCGATCTTCAGGCCGCGAGTGAGGAAGGCGGTCTCGCGCAGGCGCTCGGCGAGGGTGTCGAAGTCGAAGCCGATCTCTTCGAAGATCTCGAGGTCGGGCAGGAAGGTGATCTTGGTCCCGTGCTCCTTGGTCGCCTCGCCCTTGGCCAACTCGGTCATCGGCTTGCCGCGCTCGTAGTCCTGCGACCAGACGAAGCCGTCGGTGGCGATCTGCAGGTGCAGGCGCTCCGACAGCGCGTTGACGACCGAGACGCCGACCCCGTGCAGGCCACCGGAGACCTTGTAGCCGCCGCCGTCGCCGAACTTGCCGCCGGCATGGAGCACCGTCAGCACCACCTCGGCCGCCGGGCGCTGCTCTTTCTCCATGATCCCGACCGGGATGCCGCGGCCGTCGTCTTCGACCGTGCAGCTGTTGTCGGGATGGAGGACGACGCGGACGCTGTCGCAGTGGCCGGCCAGGGCCTCGTCGACGGAGTTGTCCACGACCTCGTAGACCAGGTGATGGAGGCCGCGGGGACCGGTGGAACCGATGTACATGCCCGGGCGTTTGCGGACCGCTTCCAGGCCCTCGAGGACGGTGATGTCCTCGGCCCCGTAGGAGGCGGAGGTGGCGCCGCTGGCTTTCTTCTCAGGCAATGAGTCCCTTCCGGTTGACACAGAAAGCCCCGACGTCCGGGGGCTTCGTCCGGGCAGGTCGGGGCATGGTGCTGGTTGCCATAAGAATACCAGTTGAGCGCCGCGGATAGCTCGCGCATGTGAAACAAAATACCTGCAAATCGTGGATAAACTGCAACTAAGTACGGCCTCCTTTCAGACGAAACCGCAGGGCCGAGGGCGCCTGCTCCCCCAACTCGGCCCGCAGACGCTCCAGCAGCTGCGTCTGCATCAGGTCCAGCTCCTGCGCCCAGACCGCGTCCGCGCACTCGATCGTCAGCGTCCCGGCGCGCTCCGAGACCGGGGTCGCCATCCCCGCCAGGCGCTCGCCGACCGTCTCCGCCCAGGCCCCCTGGACCGCCGCCAGGCCGGTGCGCGGCGCGGCGCGGTCGCGGGCGGCGCGGATCGCCGTAGCGGCCTGACGGGGGGCTCGGCGGCGGCTCATGCCGCGGCGGCGCTCGGTAGAGCCGGGGGCGGCATCCGCACCACCGACGCCAGCGCCGGCGCCGGCAGCGACTCCTCGTCGGCGGCGGTGATCAGGGCCTGGCCGCCGCCGAGGCGCCGCACCAGGAGCTCGCGGCGGTCGGGGTCGAGCTCGCTCATCACGTCGTCGAGCAGCAGCAGCGGGGTCACCCGGCGAGCGGCGAGCAGCGCCTCGCGCTCGGCGAAGAGCAGCGACAGCAGGCCCGTCCGCTGCTGGCCCTGGGAGCCGTAGCGCCGCAGCGACCGCCCTCCCGCCTCGATCTTGAGCTCGTCGAGGTGGGGGCCCCAGGAACCGCGGCCCAGCCGCAGGTCCTGGTCGCGCCGCTGCTCCAGGCCCGCCCGGATCTCCTCCGCCGACCCCGCGGCCCGCGGCGCGTACTCGAGGCTCGCGCCCGCCTCCAAGCCCAGCTCCGCGGCGGCGGCGGCGAACGGCTCGCTCAGCTCGGCGACCGCCTCCTCGCGCGCCGCCACCAGCGGCGCCGCCGCCTCGGCCAGGGCGGCGTCCCAGACATCGAGGTCGGCGCCGTTGCCGAGCCCACCCGCGACCCTCGCCAGCAACGCGTTGCGCTGCGCCAGGACCTGTCCATAGCGTTTGCGCAGCTCCCCCCGCGCCGGCCAGCGCGCCGCAACGAAGCCGTCGAGGTGGGCGCGGCGCTCCGACGGCGGCCCCTTGACCAAGGTCAGCCGGTCGGGCGCGAAGACGGCGACGGGAGGGCGGTTGCGGGCGAGCGTCCGCGGGTCGGCAGCGGCACCGTCGAGCAGATGCCGGCGCCCTTCCGTCCGGCTGACCGAAGCCAGCAGCCGCCGCTCGAGCCCGTCGCCGTCGCGGACCGTCGCCTCGGCCCGGGCCAGAGAGCCGCCGAAGGGGATCAGCTCGCGGCGGTCGGAGGTGCGGAAGGAGCGGCCGGTGAGGGCGAAGTAGAGCGCCTCGACCAGGTTGGTCTTGCCGGCGCCGTTGGGCCCGACGACGCTGACGATGCCGGGCTCGAGCTCGACCCGGACCCGCTCGAGGCTGCGCACCGGCCTCGCCTCGATCGCGGTGACGAGCACCGGCGCCGCGACCTCAGGCGTTGAGCCGGATCGGCATCACCAGGTAGCGGAAGTCCTCCCCCTCGACCGGCTGCAACAGGCCCGGGCGCAGGGGCGAGATCAACCGCAGCAGCACCTCCTCGCCCTCGACGCTCTCAATCCCCTCCTTGAGGAACTCCGGGTTGAAGCCGATCTCCAGCGGCTCGCCCTCGAAGGCCGCCGGCATCGTCTCCTCCGCGTCCCCCACGTCCGGCGTCTCCGCCGCAACGGTCAGCTCGCCAGGCGCGAAGGAGAGGCGCAGCGGCGCGTTGCGCTGCGCCAGCTGGCTGACCCGGCGGGCGACCTCGAGGAAGTCGCTTCGCGGCAGCCGCACGTCGTGCTCGTAGGACTCCGGCAGCAGCTGTCGAAAGTTGGGGAACTGCCCCTCGATCAGCCTCGTCGTGAGGACGATCGCCCCTGCCTCGAAGACGGCCTGATTGGGCAGCAGCGAGACCGTCGCCTCCTCGACCCCCTCGGTGGAGAGGATGCGGCCGAGCTCACGCAGCGCCCGAGCCGGGATATTGGCGTCGATCTCTCCACCCAGCTCGCTCTCCAGGTCGGTCCGCTTCACCGCCAACCGGTAGGAGTCGGTGGCGACCATCGTCATCTCCCTGCCCGCGGCGGCAACGAAGACGCCGGTCAGGACCGGGCGCATGTCGTCGCGCGAGGCGGCCCGGGCGACGAGCTCGATGCTGGCGCCCAGCTCCTTGGCCGGGATCTTCAGCCCCGGCGCCTCGCCCGGCGCCGGCAGTTTCGGGAAGTCCTCGGCAGGAAGGACGCGCAGGTGAAAGCTGGAGCTGCCGCTGCGAATCTCGACGTCGTGCTCGGCCTCGCGCAGCTCGATCTCCACCGTCGCGGCGGCGAGCGAGCGGGTGACCTCGGCCAGTAGGCGGCCGGGGAGCAGGACCGAGCCCGGCGCCGTCACCTCCGCCTCCAGGGTCGTTTCCAGCCCCATGTCGAGGTCGGTGGCCGAGAGCGTCACGCGTCCCTCGGCCGCGCTGAGGAGGACGCCGGACAGCGCCTGGGTAGCAGCCCTGGTCGAAACCGCCCTGGAGACGATCGAGAGCTTGGCGACGAGGTCTTCTCGTTTGGTCGTGAGCTTCAAGTGGTGATTGCCTTCTTGAGTTGGATTAGGACTTGTGGAAAGAGCGAGGGATGTGGAAGAAACGGCGCGGGGACGCGGTTTCGACCCTGTGGAGACGCCTGTGGGAAGGTGGCGATTCTTGCAGCGCCATCGGCCGTCAGCCCGCTTTGCCGACGGGGCTGTGGATTGAGCCGCGCAACTCGCTGACCCTACCGGCGAGCTCGGAGTCGTCGGCGAGCCCGGCTTCGACCCGCCGCAGCGAGTTGAGCACGGTGGAGTGATCGCGACCGCCGTAGAGGCGCCCGATCTGCGGCAGCGAGAGGTCGGTCAGCTCGCGGGTGAGGAAGATCGCCACCTGCCGCGCCCGCAGCGGGGTGGCGGCGCGGCTGGAGCCGACCAGCTCGGCGCGGGAGATACCGAAGCCCTCGGCGACCCGCTGCTGAATCTCCTCGACCGAGGTCGTCTGGGCGGAGCGGCCGCGCGGGATCACCTCGGCGATCAGCTCGCTGCTCAGCGGCCGCGCCATCAGCGAGGCGTGGGCGAGGACCCGGGTGAGGGCGCCGTGGAGCTGGCGCACGTTGGCGTCGATCCGGTTCGCCAGCTCGCCCAGCGCCTCGTTGTCGGCGATCTCCACCCCGGCCTCGCGGACGAGGCGACGCAGGACGGTCAGCCGGGTCGCCAGCTCGGGCGGCTCGACCGCGACCGTCAGCCCCCACTCGAAGCGGTCGCGCAGGCGTGCGGCGAGGGTCGAGAGCTCGCTCGGGATGCGGTCGGCTGAGAGCACCAGCTGGCTGCCCGACTCGTACAGGGCGTTGAAGGTGTGGAAGAACTCCTCTTCGGTGGCGGGCTTGCCCTCGAGGAACTGGACGTCGTCGACCAGCAGCACGTCGATGTCGCGGTAGCGCGCCTTGAAGCCCTCGGCCCCGGCCGCCTTCAGCGCCCCCACGAACTCGTTGGTGAACGACTCCGCGGTCGCGTAGCGGATGCTGAGGCCGGGAGCGTTGGCACGCAGGTAGTTGCCGATCGCGCCCAGCAGGTGCGTCTTGCCGAGCCCCGGGGGGCCGTGGAGGAAGAGCGGGTTGTAGGCCTCCGACGGCGCCTCGGCGACGGCCAAGGCGGCACCGTGGGCGAGGCGGTTGCCGCCACCGATGACGAAGCGGTCGAAGGTGTAGCTCGGGTTCAGCTCGGCTCCGTCGAGCCCCGTTCCTTCACCGCCGGGCTTCATCTGCTCGGCGGTGAAGGCGACTTCGCGCAGGGTCGTGCCGGCGGTGGACAGCGCTTCGGCGATCAGCCCCGAGTAGCGCCTCTCGGCCCAGGCGCGGATGCCCTCGGGGGCGGTCAGGTAGAGGGTGGCGGCATCGGCGCCGACCGCCCGCAGAGGCTCCAGCCAGAGGCGGAAGGTCGACTCGGGCACGGCGGCCCGCAGCCGTTCCTGGGTCGCCTGCCAGAGGGCGTCGAGTTCGTGTCTGGGCGAGTCATCCGGCACTTGGCCGGCGACCATAGCGGCGTGCCTGGCCGCCCATCTCCGGCGACCCGCAAATCCCGCAGAAAAGATTTCATGCCGGCGTCCGTATACTCCCGCCGGCATGAAGCGCACCTACCAGCCGAAGAAGCGGAAGCGCGCGAAGACGCACGGCTTTCGAGCGCGGATGAGCACCCGTGGTGGCCGCGCGATCCTCAAGCGACGCCGGCGCAAAGGGCGGAAGCGCCTCACCCCTTAGATGGCGTCGAAGCGACGGCGCCTCTCGCGAAGCGGCGAGTTCAACCGCGTCTATCGCGACGGCACATCCCATGCGACCCGCTACCTCGTTCTCTACACATTCCCTCGCCCCGACGAGGAGCGTGAAGAGGTGAGGCTGGGCGTTTCGGTCAGCCGCAAGGTGGGCGGCTCGGTCGACCGGAATCGCGTCAAGCGCGCCCTGCGCGAGGCCTTCTGGGGGCTCTCCGAGCGGCTTCCAGAGCGCCACGACTTCGTCATCGTCGCCCGCTCGGAGATCGACGACCTGGTCGAGCGGGAGGGCACCGCCGGGGTCGCCAAGAGCCTGGAAGAGGCGCTGGCCGGGGGGCGTTCCACGTGAAACGGATCCTCCTCGCGCCACTCGCCGCCTACCAACGCTGGATCTCCCCCTCGCGCCCGCGCCGCTGCCGCTATGAGCCCACCTGCTCGGCCTACGCCGCCGAGTCGATCGAGCGCTTCGGCGCCCGCGGCCTTCTGCTCGCCGCCTGGCGCCTGCTGCGCTGCAACCCCTTCAGCCACGGCGGCTTCGACCCGGTGCCGGACCGCTTCACCCTCCACACCGGCCCGGTCGACCCCGCCGAGTACCACGGAGAGGCCCACCCATGATCCTTCCGGCCGCGAACATCCTGCAGCCGCTGATCGACATCGTCAACTCGGTCCTGCAGTTCTTCCACAACAACGCCGGGCTCAGCTGGGGAGGGTCGATCATCGCTCTCACCGTCTGCACCCGGGCCCTGCTGATCCCGCTCACCTACAAACAGCTCAAAGGGATGCGGGCGCTGCAGGCGCTGCAGCCGCAGATCAAAGAGCTCCAGGCCAAATACAAGAACGACAAACAGCGCATGCAGCAGGAGATGATGGCGTTCTACAAAGAGAACAAAGTCAATCCCTTCGCCTCCTGCATCCCGCTCGTGGCGCAGTTGCCTGTCTTCTTCACCCTCTTCCAGGTCCTCCGCAACGAGCTTCCCGGCGGACATCGGCTGCAAGGCCGGGGAATGCGGCAGCGAAGCGTCGTTCCTCTTCATCCCCGATCTCACCGCGAAGGCGACCGGCAGCGTTCTGATCGTGCTGCTGATCCTCTACATCGGCACCCAGCTGATCTCCGGCCTGGTGATGTCGGTCACCGCCGACAAAAGCCAGCGCACGATGATGTTCGTGCTGCCGCTGATCTTCGTCCCCTTCGTGATCAGCTTCCCGGCCGGCCTCATCCTCTACTGGATCACGACCAACTTCTGGACGATCGGCCAGCAGTACACGATCCAGAAGCTGATCCCGGCGCCCGTCGCCGCCACGCCCGAGGGGGCCGCCGCGATCGCAGCGGCGAAACCTCCGCCTCCGCCGCCGAAAAAGAAGAAGCGCCGACGGTAAGCGAACGGAGGGGCAGGCAGGTGGGTCGCTTGCGCCTAGCACCTCCGCTTCGCTTCGGTGCAACCACGATGGCGCCTGGCGGCGCCAGGAATATTCAGCGAGCTGTGGAGGCTTAGCGACCCACCTGCCTGCCCCTCCGTTCTCCCAACTGCGCTTGGGTTGGGGGTAGACACCCCCTCCGAACGGCTTGTACTTCTCGGTCGCCAACGATCTCGGACGGCCGCAGCACGATCCACCCGAGCAAGTTGAGTGAGGAGGGGGTGTCTACCCCCAACCCCCCTTGGGGCGTTTCTTGGCTATTCCGGGCTTGCGGGGGAGGTTGGTTGGGGTGGGACCGGCCTTCCTGATGATGTGGAGATGCCGGTGTTTGCTGCCGGCGCGGTTGCCCACGTCGAGCACTTGTTCCGGGGACATCGCCAGGGACTCCGCGGCTCGCTCCAGCTGCCTCTCCTCGTCGGGGTCGCGTTTTCCCTTCCAGGCGACCAGGACTCCATTTGGCTTCAGAAGTGGGGATGCGAGCTCGGCCAGGGTCGAGAGGCGACCCACGGCGCGGGCGGTGACGGCGTCGTAGGACTCGCCGCCCTCGCCCCCTGCCCAGTCCTCGGAGCGGGTGTTGAGCACGGTGGCGTTGGCGATGCCGGCTGCCGCGATCGCCCGGGAGATGAAGTCGCACTTGCGGCCGACCGACTCGATCAGGTCGACCCGGGAGCCCGGCCGGGCGACGGCCAGGGCGAGCCCGGGGAAGCCGGCGCCGGCCCCCACGTCGGCGATTCGCCCGGCGCCCGCCAGCTCCTCCACCTCGAGCCCGCTGAGGCTGTCGGCGACGTGGACCCTCCAGGCCCGCTCGTCGACCACGGAGCTGACCGAGGCCCGCTCCCGCCCCAGCAGCTCCAACACCCTGCCCAGCGCCTCGCGCCCGGCCGGGTCGAGGGCGGCGGTGGGGTCGCGGCTCACTCCGCGACGAGCGGAGCGACGATCACGCAGCGGTTGGGCTCGTCGCCCTCGCTGTAGGTCTCGACCCCGGCGCGCTCCTTCAGCCGCTCGTGCACGACCCGCCGCTCCTGCGCGCTCATCGGGTCCATCTCGACCGCGTTGCCGCCCGTCAGCGCCTGCTCGGCGGCCCTGTCGGCGCGGCCCTCCAGCGTCTCCCGGCGCCGCTCCCGGTATCCCGCCGCGTCGAGCACGACCCGCTTGCGCTCCCGCAGGCCCCGGAACGCCGCCTGGTAGCAGAGCAGCTGCAGCGCGTCGATCGTCTGGCCCCGTTTGCCGATCAGCAGCCCGTAGTCGTCCTCGCCCTCGACATTGACCGCGATCCGTCCCTCGTCCTCCTCGATCCCGACCTCTCCGTCGAGGTCGAGCTCATCGAGGACGCCCTCGACCAGCTCCCGCACCCGCTCAGCGGGCTCCTGCGGCCAGTCGGCGGTCTCGGTCACGGGGCGCAGGCTATCCGACCTCCCGCTCCCGCGCCCGGGTAACTAGGGTGGCCGTCACGGATGGGCACGGTCTACGCGGTGGCGAACCAGAAGGGCGGGGTCGGCAAGACGACCACGGCCGTCAACGTCGCCTCCTGCGTGGCCGCGGAGGGCCGGCAGACTCTCTTGGCCGACCTCGATCCGCAGTGCAACGCGACCGTGGCCCTCGGCGGCGGGCGGGAGCTGCACCCGTCTTCCTACGACTGCCTCACCGGCGACGTATCGGTGGCCGAGGCAGCGCGGCCCGCCGGCCCCGACAACCTCTGGCTGGTCCCGGCGAGCAAGGATCTGGCCGGCGCCGCGGTCGAGCTGCCGCGGATCGACGGCTCCGAGACGCGCCTGCGCGAGCGGCTCGGCCCGGTGCGCGAGCGCTTCGCGGTGACGCTGCTCGACTGCCCGCCCGCGCTCGGCCCGGTCAGCGTCAACGCCCTGGCCGCCGCCGATCGCGTCATCGTGCCCGTCCAGGCGGAGTACCTGGCGTTGGAGGGGCTGGTCCAGTTCCTCGAGACCCTCGGCCTGATCCGCCGCGAGCTGAACCCTCAGCTCGAGGTCGCGGGCCTGCTGATCACCATGCACGACGAGCGCACGCGGCTGGCCCAGGACGTCGAGTCGGAGCTGCGCGGCCACTTCCCCGGGATGGTCTTCGAGACGGTGATCCCGCGCAGCGTCCGAGTCGCCGAGTCGCCGAGCTATGGTCTGCCCGTGACCGAGCACGCCCCCTCCTCGCGCGGCGCCGTCGCCTACCGGGCGCTGACGAAGGAGCTCTCCGGCCGTGGCTAGCGGCGCCAAGCGCGGCATCGGCCGCGGCCTGGCGGCGATTCTGCCCGAGAGCGCCGGCGAGGGCGCCGGCGAGCTGCGCGAGCTCCCGGTCGGCCTGATCAAGCCCAACCCCGGCCAGCCGCGGACCAAGTTCGACCCCGAGGCGCTGTCCGCCCTCGCCGCCTCGATCGAGGACAGCGGCATCGTCCAGCCGCTGCTCGT
This sequence comes from uncultured Actinomycetes bacterium, assembly GCA_963714045.1. GTDB lineage: Bacteria > Actinomycetota > Thermoleophilia > Solirubrobacterales > 70-9 > VAYN01. The sequence goes on from OY970225.1 coordinate 379,559, forward strand.
CCGCCCCCTGCCCGACGGCAGCTACGAGCTTGTCGCCGGCGAGCGCCGCTGGCGCGCGGCCCAAGAGGCGGGCCTCGAGAAGGTTCCCGCCGTCGTCCGCGACCAGGCCGAGGCCGAGCGGCTGCAGGCGGCGCTGATCGAGAACATGGTGCGCGAGGACCTCAACCCGGTCGAGGAGGCGAAGGCCTGCGCCGCCCTGGTCGAGGATCTCGGGCTGACCAAGGAGGAGCTGGCCCGCCGCGTCGGCCGCAGCCGCCCCGCCGTCTCCAACCTGATCCGCCTGCTCGAGCTCCCCGACGAGACCCTGGAGCTGCTCGAGGGCGGCGACCTCAGCGAGGGCCACGGCAGGGCCCTGCTCGGCGTCAAGGGCAACGACGCCCGCCGCCGCCTCGCCCGCGACGCCGCCCGCGGCGGCTGGTCGGTCCGCGAGACCGAGAACAGGGTCCGGCTGGCTGGCCAGCCAAAAGCCAGGCCAAGGCGCACGGTCGCCGACCCCGAGCAGGCCGCCGCTCTCGAGGCAGCCGCCGACGCCCTCGAGGCGGCCCTTGGCCACGAGGTCGCGGTCCGTGTCAGGGGTGCCGCCATCGTCGCCGAGCTCCACTTCGAGGACCTCGCCGAAGCCGACGCCCTCGCCCGCGCCCTGCGCAAGCGGACCCGCTGAACAGGCCGCCCACCGCTGCGCTCGGTCATCCCGCCGAACGCAGCTGCGCGAGCTGTCTCTCGACCGTCGAGCTCAGATCGCTGGGAACGCCGGGGGTTTCTTCGCGCGCCGCGGCCATTGCCGCGGGAGCTCGCTCCAGAAGGTCGCCGACGGTCGCCATCGCCCGCTCTCGGGACAGGCCCCATCGCACGGCCTCGCCAGCGACCCTTTCGGCTGTCACACGGTCGGTGCGCTGAACGCCGTCGACATACATCGCCAGGCGGTTGTCTCCGTAGTGAAGCGTGCTCATCAGGTCGTACAGCGGAGCCAGAGTCAGGACTCCCGAAGGGTTGTGGAGCAGGGAGAAGTTCTTGCCATGGGCGTCCCCGTTGCCGAGCAGGACATTCAGGGTGACCGCCCGCAGCAACTTCTCCAGGGAATCGGGCGCGGCCACGGACTGCAGGATGCTGGCGACGCGACGCAGCGATGGCCCGCCGTCCTCCTCGTACTTCGTGTCGGGCGAGCGGCCGGTCGCCTGGCAGAAGTCCTCCTGGTGGATGCGCTCGACCGAGCCGTCGTCGCTGACGACGCGGTCGTAGCGCTCGACGACGATCAGCTTGCGGCCGGCGATCTCGGTTGTCTCTACGGCGGCGGCATCGAGCCCGAGGTGCTTCGCGATCCGCATGCAGAACGCCTCGTTCTCCACTGTTTGCGGGTATGCCGCGATCTCCGGCTTGAGAATGTGCGTCGAGGGCGTTCCGTCTACCGGCCGGCCCCACGAGCCGTCTGGCATCCGAGTGAGGACAAGCTTCTCCTGGACCCCGGCAAGAGAGACCCGGACCTTTCCGCCGGCGCCGAGAGGCGAGCTGCGCAGGTCTCTGACGAGTGCGTCGATTTCATCGGTGTCCAGGCGCTCGGCTGTCGTCGTGGTCGCATCCGGGGGAGGGGGATCCCGGACCGGTTGGACGACCACCGCGCCGGCGCAGTCACGCCCGAGCTCCCGGATCAACCCGTATGTGTCATCCGCGAGCACCCCGACGTCTCGGGAGATGGATCTCCGAGACTCGCCCTCGGGGAGCAAGCCGTCGAGGAACGGACGGACGGTGCCCTGTAGGTATCGCTGGTTGCTTACCGGAAGCGAAAGAGACAACAGCGGCGTGCCAAGGTCGTAACGACCGAGCGCCTCGCTGGTGTAGACCAGCCTTGGGCGACCGCGCACTTGATCGACGGTCGCCACTCGCTCGCCGTAGAGCCAGACCGCCACCTCGTCTGCCACTACCAGTCCGCCTCGTCGAGCGTCATACGCACTCCGAGCTGCCTCAGCAACCGGAGAATCCGCTTCAACTGCTCGGTCTCCTTCCCGGTCTCCAGCTCGGAGAGGTAGCTTCGCTGCAGCCCCGCCATCTCGGCGAGCTGGGCTTGGGTCAGGCCGGCCTCGGTCCGGTAGTGGCGGATCGCATCCCCCAGCGAGGCAGGGGTGTAGATGCGGAACGGACCCCTGGGGCTGGGGGTGGAGTCGTCTGTCGGCATAACCCGACACTGTAGCAGTGACGGAATATTCCGACAGGAATGCGATGTCGGGATATCCACCAAACGCCGCCGCAGAGTCGCAGTCCGACCATCGATCCCGCCGCCGCTATCATCGCCGGCCGCGGGCGATTAGCTCAGTTGGTTAGAGCGCGTCTCTGATAAGGACGAGGTCCCTGGTTCGAATCCAGGATCGCCCATTCGCCCGGCCCGGACGGGTTCTTATACTTGGCCGTCAACCACGGTCGGGAGCCTCTCTCTTGCAGCAGATGCAGATCTATGGCGTCAGCTTCGACATGGTCGGCAAGCAGCCGATCGTGCTCTTGAAGACCGTCGACGGAAACCGGTTCCTGCCGATCTGGATCGGCCACCCCGAGGCGGCGGCGATCCTGATGAAGCTGCAGGGCGCCTCGACGCCGCGGCCGATGACCCACGACCTGCTCTCCGACGTGCTCGAGCAGCTCGACGCCAAGTGCGAGCGTGTCTCCATCACCGAGCTGCGCGACAACACCTTCTTCGCCTCGATCGCCGTCTCCGTCAACGGCTCCGAGGTCGAGATCGACTCCCGCCCCTCCGACGCCCTCGCCCTCGCCGTCCGCGTCTCCGCCCCGATCTTCGCCGCCGAGGACGTGATCGAGGAGTCGGCGATCGAGTTCGAGCACGAGGTCGAGGACACCGAGGAGGTCGTCGACAAGTTCAAAGAGTTCCTCGACGAGGTCACCCCCGAAGACTTCGCGGACGGAACCTCCTGAGAGCCGATCCCGGTAGGGGTTCCACTTAACTTTTTCGAGTCGCGTCTGTGGCCAGCGCCGATGGTTGGCCGCGAAAAAGTACAAGACGTTCCACCCCTACCGGGATCGGCTCTAAGCAGCAGCCGGTCTCAGTGCGAGGTCGAGGATGCGCTCGACCAGTTGCTCGAAGGAGAGGTCTGCCGCCTCGGCAGCCTGGGGGAGGAGGCTGGTGTCGGTGAGGCCGGGGATCGCGTTCGCCTCCAGCACCTGGGGGCCGTCCGCCCCGAGGATCAGGTCGACCCGGGCGAAGCCCGAGCAGCCGAGCGCCCGGTAGGTGGCAAGCGCCGCCTCGGTCACCGCGACCCGCTGCTCCTCCCCGAGCTCGGCGGGGCAGGCGAAGCGGGTCCGCCCGATCTCGTAGCGCGCCTCGAAGTCGTAGCGGTCGCCCGGCGCCGGGATCGCCTCGACGATCGGCAGCGCCTCCTCGCCGAGCACGCTCACCGCCAGCTCCCGCCCCTCGGCGAAGCGCTCCAACAGCACCCGGTCGTCGTAGCTGAAGGCGGAGACAAGGGCCTGCGGCACCTCCCCCGCCGCGGCCGCGAACCTGACCCCGAGCGAGGACCCTCCCCGGCTCGGCTTCACCACCAACGGGAAGCCGAGCCGCCGCTCGATCGCCCCCAGCGCGTCCGCCGCCCCCAGCTCGCGGAAGGCGGTCTCGTTGAAGGCGAACCAGTCCGGCGTCGGCACCCCCGCCTCGCGGATCGCGTGCTTGGCAAGGGACTTGTCCATGCAGCGCGCGCAGGCCGCGGCGTCGGGTCCGGTGAAGGGGATGCCGAGGATCTCCAGCAGCTCCTGCGCGGTGCCGTCCTCGCCGCCGACCCCGTGCATCGCGACGAAGGCGACCTCGGGCCGCTCCGCGCCCAGCCGCTCGACCAGGTCGGCGCCGACGTCGAGCGCCACCACCTCGTGGCCGAGCCGCCCCAGCGCGTCCTCGACCCGCGCCGCCGAGCGCAGCGAGACCCCCCGCTCCAGCGACCGCCCCCCCTTCAGCACCGCGACCTTCATCCCGACCCCTCGCCGGTCTTGCGAAACGGCAGGACGTCGGCGCCTCCGGCAGCCTCCGGCCGTGCCGGAATCGCCTGTTCGCCCGTCAATGCCTCGTAGAGCTCGACCTGCTCGGCGATCACGGCGCCGATCCGCCGCACCCCCTCGCGGATCTCCTCCTCGCTCACCCCGGAGAAGTTGAGCCGCATCGAGTTGCGGCCGCGCTCGTCGACGTAGGCGGCCTGGCCGGGGACGAAGGCGACGTCGGCCCGCAGCGCCTTCGCCAGCAGGTCGCCGGTGTCGATGTACTCCGGCAGCGTCGCCCAGATGAAGAGCCCGCCCTGCGGCTCGGTCCAGGTCGCCGCCGCCGGGAAGTGCTCGCGCAGCGCCGCCAGCATCGTGTCACGGCGGCCGCGGTAGATCTCGACCAGGTCGGCGACGTAGCCGCGCCAGCGCCCTTCGGCGAAGTACTCGCGCACGAAGTACTGGGTCAGGGTCGAGGTGCAGAGGTCGGCCGCCTGCTTACCGAGCACGATCTTCTCCATCACCGGCGGCGGCGCCACCGCCCAGCCGAGCCGGATCCCGGGGGAGAGGATCTTCGAGAAGGTGCCGACGTAGATCACGAAGTCGCCTCCGTCGAGCTGGTAGAGCGGCGGCAGCGGCTCGCCGCCGTAGCGCAGCAGCCCGTAGGGGTTGTCCTCGACCACCAGCAGCTCGTGCAGCCGCGCCAGCTCGACCAGCCGCTGCCGCCGCGCCAGCGACATCGTCACCCCGGCCGGGTTCTGGAAGCTCGGCACCGAGTAGACGAACTTAGGCCGCCGCCCCTCCTCGCGCAGCCGCTCCAGCAGCCGCTCCAGCTCCTCCACCTTCATCCCGTCCTCGTCGCACTCGACCTGGACCACCTCGGCCTGGTAGCTGCAGAAGACCGGCACCGCGCCGGGGTAGGTCGGCGCCTCGCAGATGACGACGTCGCCGGGGTCGACCAGCGTCTTGCAGACCAGGTCGATCGCCTGCTGGCCGCCGGTGGTGACGATCACGTCGTGGGGGTCGACCAGCATCCCCTCCGCCCCCATCACCTCGACGATGCAGTCCTTGGTCTCTTCGAAGCCCTCGGTCGGCCCGTACTGCAGCGCCTCCGCCGCGGACTCCTGGGCGATCCGTGTCATCTGCGCGGCGAAGCTCTTGGGAGGGAAGGTCGAGGTGTCGGGCAGGCCGCCGGCGAGTGAGATCACTTCCGGGCGCGCCGTCACCGCCATCAGGTCGCGCATCGCCGAGGAGCGCATCACCCCGGTCCGGGCGGCGAAGAGGCCGGCGTAGCGCTCGAGGTCGCGGGTGCTGGTGTGGGCTCGCCGGCGGTGCGGCGGTGGGGGCACCTCGCTCATGCACGGAAGTGTGGCGGATCGACGCCGTGGCCCCCGGCAGGCTAGGTTTTCGCACGTGGACTTTCTCACCGACCTGGGCATCGGCATCGCGATCGGCATGCTCGCCGGCACCACCGGCACCCACGGCTCCGCCCGCGGCCGCATGACCCTGCTCGCCGCGGCGATCGGCCTCCTCGCCGGCTTCCTCCTCGCCGGCGCCGTCGGCGCCCTGCTGTCGCTGGCCGGCGCCGTCGGCGCCTGTCTGGCGATCAGCGACATCGTCTCCGGGGCCGGGCGCCGCGAGGGCAGCAGCAGCGGCGCCCTCGCCTTCCTCGTCGCCCTGGCGGCGCTCGTCGTCCTCGCCATCGCGCTGCTCGTCCCGGCCCTGATCCTGCTGGCGATCGCGGTCCTCGCCTGGCTCGGCATCACCCGCCACCGCCGCTCCCAGCGCAAGCACGCCGGCCTCCGCGTCCTGCGCTAGCGCCGGGCCGACCGCCACGGTCGAGCATCATTCGGCCCATGCCCGCCAAGAAGCTCGTCCTCGCCTACGTCGACTCGCTGCGCACGGACATGCTCCACCGCGCCGTCGACGAGGGAAGGGCGCCGACCTTCGCGGCGCTGATCGAGCGCGGGGTCCTGGTCGAGGACTGCGTCTCCAGCTTCCCCTCGGTGACCCCGGTCGCCTGCTCGGAGCTGGTCACCGGGGTCGGTGCCGATCGCCACTGGATCAGCGGCATGAACTGGTACCACCGGCTCGAGCGCCGCTACGTCGAGTACGGCTCCTCGCTCGAGGCGACGCGCGCCTTCGGCGTCTTCCGCGCCCTCTACGACCTCGTCTACAACATGAACCTCGCCCACCTCAGCCCCGAGGTCGAGACCCTCTTCGAGCGCCTCGACGACGCCGGCGCCCGCACCGCCTGCACGCCGTTCCTGATCTACCGTGGCCGCCACCGCCACCAGGTCTCGCTGGAGGGACTGATGCGCCGCGCCGTCGACGCCACCCGCCTCAAGTTCCGCCACCACACCTGGGGCCCGGCCGAGCTCTTCTACGGCGACCTCTACGCCAGCCGCGAGGTGCCCTGCCGCTCGACCTCGATCCCCGGCAGCCGCGACGGCTACGCCGCCTGCTGCGCTGCCGAGCTGATCCGGGAGAACGGCTTCGACTTCCTCCTGCTCTCGCTGCCGGACAACGACAACTACTCGCACCGGCATGGGCCCGGGGCCTCGGTCGAGTCGATCGCCAAGGCCGACCGCTGCTTCGCCGAGCTGGTCGAGGCGTCCGGCGGCCTCGACCCCTTCCTCGCCGACCACGCCCTGATCCTCGTCGCCGACCACGCCCAGACCCCCGTCCACCGCGGCCTGCCGCTGGCCGATCTGCTGGGCCGCGAGTGGTCGGTGCTGCAGCCCTCCGACGAGCGCCCCGAGCTGGCCCAGCTCGCGGTCAGCCCGACCGGCCGCGCCGCCCACGTCTACCTGCTGCCGGGAGAGGGGGAGCGAGCCGAGCCGGCGGCGGCCGCGACGAGGCTGACGGTGATCGAGGGCGTCGACCTGGTCTGCCGGCTGGAGGACGCCGCCGGCTCGCCGCTGCGCCGCGAGCAGCCGGGCCCGCCGCCGAGCGGGGCCTGGGCGGTGGTCGAGCGCCGCGGCGAGGTGCTGCGCTTCCGCCCCGGCGGCGAGGTCGCCGACCTCCGCGGCGGCCGCTGGGAGCTCGAGGGCGAGCCGGCGGCCCTGGCGGCGACGGTCGCCGACGGGCGCCTGAGCAGCGAGGAATACCCGGACCCGCTGGCCCGGGTCTTCTCGGCGCTCGCCGCCCCGCACGCCGGCGACTTCGTCGTCTCGCTCGCCCCCGGCTTCGAGGCCGTCGACTGGGGCGGCGCCACCCACGCCGGCGGCGGCAGCCACGGCTCCCTCCACGCCGGCGGCGGCAGCCACGGCTCCCTCCACGCCGGCGACTCGCTCGGCCCGCTGCTCTTCGTCGGCTGCGGCCCGGCGTCCGCGGACGAGCGCGAGCAATGGGCCCTCCGTGACGTCGCCCCGCTCGTGCTGGAGCACTTCGGCCTGGGAGCCTGAGCGCCGGTGAGGGCCGACACCACGGTCTGGCACGGGTACCAGGCGACCTGGGAGATGGCGCGCGGCTACTCCGGCGCCTTCGGCCACAGGCTCAACGCCCCCTACGTCTTCGGGCCGCTCTGCGCTCTGTTCCTGCTCGGCCTCCTCGACTGGCGCCGCCTCTGGCGCCTCGCCAACCTCGACCTCCTCGTCCTGCTCGGCTTCGGCGTCTCCCACATCTGGTTCAACCGCGGCGAAATCGGCGTCTCGGTCCCGCTCCAGTACCCGGTCCTGCTCTACCTCCTGGGACGGGTGCTTTGGATCGGCTTGCGGGGAAGGGGGGAGGGGTTGCGCCCGGTCTGGCCCGCCGCCTGGCTGCTGGTCGCGGCCCTGTTCCTGATGGGGTTCCGGGTCGGGCTCAACATGGCCGACTCCGGCGTTATCGACGTCGGCTACGCCAGCGTCGTCGGCGCCGACCGCGTCACCCACGGCGAACCGATCTACGACAACTTCCCCGCGGACGTCTCCCAGGGCGACACCTACGGCCCGGTCAACTACTACGCCTACGTCCCCGCCGAGCTGGTCTGGCCCTGGTCGGGCAGCTGGGACGACCTCCCCGCCGCCCACGGCGGCGCCGTCCTCTTCGATCTCGCCACCTTCGGCTTCCTGATCCTGCTCGGCATCCGCATCCGCCCCGGGCCCGCCGGCCGCCGCCTCGCCGCGATTCTCGCCTTCGGCTGGGCCGCCTACCCCTACACCGCCTTCGCCCTGGAGTCCAACTCCAACGACACCCTCGTGGCGGCGCTCCTGGTCGCCACCCTCCTGCTCCTCGCCAGACCCGCCGCCCGAGGAGCAATGCTCGCCCTCGCCACCTTCTCGAAGTTCGCCCCGGCGTTGCTGGCGCCGATGCTCTTCACCTACAGACCGGACCCAGAAGAGAGGCCCGGTCGCCCAGCGCTGCTCTTCGCCGGGGCCTTCCTCCTGGTTTCAGCTCTAGCGATGCTGTGGCCGGCAATCGATCCCGGCCTCCACACCTTCTACGACCGCACCATCGCCTACCAGGCGGGCCGCGACTCCCCTTTCAGCATCTGGGGCCAGACCTCCCTTGAACCGCTGCGGATCGCTCTTCTCGTTGCCACGTTCGCGCTCTCCCTGCTTCTCGCCTTCCGACCTCGGGAAAAGACCCTGGTCCAAGTCGCTGCCCTTGGAGCCGCCCTGCTCATAGCCCTCCAGATAACCATGCACCACTGGTTCTACCTCTACATAGTCTGGTTCTACCCCCTCCTCCTGGTCGCGATGGCCTCTATCCCGGCGGAGCGGGCACCATCACCTGCTCGAACGAGTCGGCCAGCCCCTTGTCGTTGATCTGGACCACCGCCCCCATCACCCAGACGTCGTCGTCGGCCGTCTCGAACTTGGTCGGCATCTGCGTGATCAGCGCCGCCAGCGCCTGCTCCGGCTTCACCCCCAGCACGCTGGCCCGCGACCCCGTCATCCCGACGTCGGAGATGAACGCGGTCCCGCCCGGCAGCACCCGGCCGTCGGCCGTCGGCACATGGGTGTGGGTGCCGAGCACCGCCGCCACCCGCCCGTCCAGGTGCCAGCCCATCGCCACCTTCTCGCTGGTCATCTCGGCGTGGAAGTCGACCACGACCGCGTCGGCCTCGAGCCGCTCGAGGATGCCGTCGACGGTGTCGAAAGGGGAGCGCGCGACCTTCAGCCCGGCGGCGCCGCTGAGGTTGACCACCGCCACCCGCATCCCGCCCGCCTCGACCACGGTGTGCCCGCGGCCGGGGTTCCCCGCCGGGTAGTTGGCCGGCCGCACGACCCGCTGCTCGCGGTCGATGAACTCGTAGGCCTCGCGGTGGCGGTAGACGTGGTTGCCGCTGGTGATCACCCCGGCGCCGGCGCCGAAGAGGTCGTTGGCGGTGCGCTCGGTGATCCCGACCCCACCCGCCGAGTTCTCGCCGTTGACGATCACCAGGTCCGGCGAGTGTCGCTCGCGCAGCGCCGGCATCGCCTCCCGCAGCCCTTTGCGCCCCGGGCTGCCGACCACGTCGCCGATGAAGAGCACCCGCATGAGCCGACCTTACTCAGACCGCGGCGAAGCGGCGCAGGGCCACCCGGGCGAGCAGGCCGTAGGCGACGGCCAGAGCGGCCAGGTGCAGCAGCGGCCCGCCGATCCCCGGGCCGGCCGAGTCCAGCGCCGCGGTCATCGCCTGCAGCGCCGGCTTGAAGGGGAACAGCGCGGTCACGACCCCGACAGCGTCGAAGACTCCGGCGCCGACGGCGCCGGAGGGAACCAGGGAGAGGAAAGCGACCGGCAGCGTCACCATGAAGGCCAGCAGGGAGACGGCCCGGACCTCGCGCGCCGCCGCCCCCAGAGCCGCCCCCGCCGCCCCCAGAGCCGCCCCGCCGGCGAGGATTGCCAGCAGCCAGAGCCCGATCCGCCCCCATTCCAGCGGCACGAAGATCTCCAGGCCGGCCAGCATCAGCAGCGTCACCGCCAGCCCCACCGCCATCCCCAGCAGCACCTTCTCCTCCAGCAGTGCCGCCGGCGACACCAGCCCCCGGGTCAGCCGCGGGAAGGCGTTCTCCTCCCGCTCCAGCGCCAGCGACCCCGCCACCAGCAGCACCGTGACGAAGGCCAGCGTCAGCGTCGCGGCCACCGCGATCGCGAAGATTTCCAGCGGCGGCGCCGAGCCGCTGACGACCTCCTTCTTCACCGCGATCGGCTGCGCCAGCCGCTCGATCAGCGGCCCCGCCACGTCGAGGTTGTCGCGCGCCTGGCTGGCGAAGCTCGTCACCTGTCGCAACGACTCGCGCAGCGGCCCCGGCGGCAGCGCCGGTTCCAGCGCGGCGAGGATCTGGGCGCTGGCGCGCAGACCGAGGATCGGGAACGTCTGCCCGGCCACGGTGAACTTGCCGCCGTCGATCAGCAGGTTGAGGTAGTGGCCGCCTTCGCCCGCGATCCGCCGCGCGATCGCCAGGTTCGCCTGCGCCAGCAGCGTCGAGATCCGTTCGTCGACCAGCTGCGCCTTCACCGGATCGTCCTGGTTGACCAGCACTTCGACCCGGGGCGTGCCCGGGGTCAGGGTCGAGAGCGAGTTGATCCGGTCGACCAGGTCGGCGGGGAGGATCAGCGCCGCCAGCACGTCGCCGGAGCGAACCGCGTCCAGCGCCGCCGCCCGGTCCTTTACATGGACGCACTCGACCCGCGAGCAGATCCGTTCGCTGACCCCGGCCGCCGGCAGCCGCTGGCCGCCGACGCTGACCCGGCTCCCGGCCGGCACTTCGTTGAGGAAGGCGACCCGCGGCTTCTCCGGCCCGCGGGAGATCGCGAAGCCGACCAGGATCGCGATCAGCACCGGGTAGGCGACCAGCAGCAGCGCCTGCAGGGGGGAGCGCCGCAGGATCTGCAGGTCCTTGAGCAAGAGCCAGCGCACTGAGAGCAAATGGCTGCGCGCGCGCTCCGGTCGCAGAGAGTCAGATATGGATGCTCCCTCCGCGCGCACTTGCTAGTGCCCCCGGTGCTGGAGGTAGGCGACGAAGGCGGTCTCGAAGTCGCGGTCGGCGGCCTCCGGCGCCTCTCGCCGCACCGCCTCGCGCAGCTCCCCGGCCGGCCCGTCGAACAGCGACTCGCCGTCGGCGAGGACCAGCAGCCGCTGCCCGTAGCGCTCGGCCTCCTGGATGTCGTGGGTGGAGAAGATCACCGTCGTGCCGCCCCCGGCGAGCCCCGCGACGAACTCCCACAGCCGCGCCCGCTGGCGCGGGTCGAGCCCGACGCTGGGCTCGTCGAGCAGCAGTGCCGGCGGGCGCGAGAGCAGCCCGATCGCGATGTTGATCCGCTGCTGGTTGCCGCCCGAGAGCCGCGCCACGATCTCCCCCCGCCGCTCACCGAGCCCGGCCAGCTCCAGCATCTCCTCGACCGAGGCGCGCGGGTCCGCCCGCCCCTCCAGCCGGGCGAACAGAAGCAGGTTCTCCTCCACCGTCAACCGCCGGTACAGCGCCGCCTGCTGCGGCACCCACCCGACCCCGCCCTCCGGCACATGAACCTCTCCCTCATCCGCCCTGGAGATCCCCGCCACGATCGAAAGCAAGGTCGTCTTCCCCGCCCCGTTCGGCCCGATAACCGCCACCAACTCCCCCGCCTTCGCGGAGAAGGAGACCCCCTTCAACGCCTCCCTCTCGCCGTAGCGCTTGACCAGCCCCTGAGCTTCCAGCGAAGCGGTTGTGGCCCCCTCCATCGCGCCAACGCTACCCGGGACGGAAGACCCGATGCCCCTCCGAACGGCTTGTACTTCTCGGTCGCCGACCATCTCGGACGGCCACCATCGATCCACCCGAGCAAGTTGAGTGAGGAGGGGCATCGGGTCTTCCGTCCCTAGAATCGGAGAGCGATGCCCTTTCCCGCCACCCGCATGCGCCGTCTGCGCCGCACCGGCGCCCTGCGCGCCCTGGTCCGCGAGACCGAGCTCTCGTCGGCCCACCTGATCCAGCCACTCTTCGTGATCGCCGGGGAGGGGGTCCGCGAGCAGGTCCCCTCGATGCCCGCCATCGAGCGCTTCTCGATCTCCGCCCTGGTCGAGGAGGCGGGGGCGCTCGCCGCCGCCGGCATCGGCGCCGTCCTCCTCTTCGGCGTCCCCGCCGCCAAGGACGAGTCCGGCTCCGGCGCCTACGACGACGAGGGCGTCGTCCAGATGGCGGTCCGCGCTCTCAAGGAGGCCCACCCCGAGCTCGTCGTCATCACCGACGTCTGCCTCTGCGAGTACACCTCGCACGGCCATTGTGGCTTCGTCCGCGACGGCGAGGTCGACAACGACGTCACCGTCGAGCTGCTGGCGAAAACCGCGATCTCCCACGCCGAGGCCGGCGCCGACGCCGTCGCCCCCAGCGACATGATGGACGGCCGCATCGGCAGCATCCGCTTCCAGCTCGACGAGGAGGGCCATCCCGGCACCCCCATCGTCGCCTACAGCGCCAAGTACGCCTCCGCCTTCTACGGCCCCTTTCGCGACGCCGCCGAGTCGACTCCGGGGTTCGGTGATCGTCGCGGCTACCAGATGGATCCGGCCAACGCCGCCGAAGCGGTGCGCGAGGCCGAGCTGGACCTCAACGAGGGCGCCGACATGCTGATGGTGAAGCCCGCCCTCCCTTATCTGGACGTCGTGCGCCGGGTCAAAGACGCGACCGCCGCGCCCGTCGCCGCCTACCACGTCTCCGGCGAGTACTCGATGCTGAAGGCCGCGGCCGCCAACGGCTGGATCGACGAGCGCGCCGCGGTCGTCGAGACCCTGACCTCGATCCACCGCGCCGGCGCCGACGCGATCGTCACCTACTACGCCAAGGAGGCCGCCCCGTGGCTATAGCGATCCGAACGACCGAGCGTCACGATCTGATTCTTCGCGAGGGAGTGAGTGTGAGCGCGATATGTCGGTGAAAGCTCCCCAGTCGAAGGCCCGCAGCCGCAAGGACGGCTCGGCGATCCCGCTCGACGAGACCGACAAGCGGCTGATGAACCTGCTGCAGTCGAGCTTCCCGCTCGACCCCGAGCCCTTCGCCCGTCTCGCCTCGGCGGCGGAGCTCGAGCTCGACGACGTCCTCGCCCGCACCCGGCGCCTCCTCGACGGCCGCATCATCCGCGAGATCACGCCGATCTTCGACACCCGCGCGCTCGGCTACGAGTCGATGCTGGTCGCCGCCAAAGTCGACGCCGAGCACCCCCAGCGCGCCGCCCAGATCGTCAACTCCCACCCCGGCGTCTCCCACAACTACCTCCGCACCCACGACTTCAACCTCTGGTTCACGATCGCCACCCCGCCCGACTCCGAGCTCGGCCTCGCCGGCACGCTCGAGGTGCTGATGCGGGAGACCGGCGCCGTCTCGATGCGCGAGCTCCCCACCCTGACCCTGTTCAAGATCAACATGAACCTGGAGATGGAGAAGGGCACCGACGCCCTCGCCGCCGCGGTCGAGGCCGCCCCGCCCCGCGAGCTCGACCGCCAGCCCTACGACGCCGACGACATCGCCCTGATCAGGGCCCTGCAGGGGCCGATGGCCGCGGTCGAGCGGCCCTACGCCGCCGCCGCCGCCGCGCTCGGCGTCGACACCGAGGCCCTGCTCGACCGCCTCCGCACGATGGTCGACCGCAAGATCCTCCGCCGCGTCGCCGCCATCCTCTACCACCGCCGCGCCGGCTTCTCCGCCAACGGCATGGGCGTCTGGAAGGTGCCGGAGGCGGAGATCATGGAGACCGGCGCCCGCATGGCCTCCTTCCGCGGCATCTCCCACTGCTACCAGCGCCCCACCTACGAGGACTGGCCCTACAGCGTCTTCACCATGGCCCACGGCCGCTCGAAGCAGGAGTGCGACGCGATCCTCGACTCGATCGCCGAGGAGTGCGGGATGGGGCCGGACGACCGCGCCACCCTCTACTCCTCGACCGAGTACAAGAAGATCCGCCTTCACTACTTCACCGACGACTACGCCGCCTGGGAGGCCGAGCATTCCTAGTCACGAGCGCTCGGCGGCCCTCTACCGCCGCGGCTTGGAGGTGCTCCCCGGCGGCGTCAACTCGCCCGTGCGGGCGATGCGGCAGATCGGGCGGGAGCCGATCTTCGTCGAGCGCGGCGAGGGCTGCGAGCTGATCGACGTCGACGGCAACCGCTACCTCGACTGGGTCGGCTCCTGGGGCCCGCTGATCCTCGGCCACGCCGAGCCCTCGGTGGTCGCGGCGGTGATCGAAGCGGCGCGGCGCGGCGCCAGCTTCGGCGCCGCCACCGCCGCCGAGGTCGAGCTGGCCGAAGCGATCGTCGCCCGCGTCCCCTCGGCCGAGATGGTGCGGATGACCAGCTCCGGCACCGAGGCGGCGATGAGCGCCGTCCGCCTCGCCCGCGCCGCCACCGGCCGCGACGTCGTCGTCAAGTTCGCCGGTGCCTACCACGGCCACTCCGACGCCCTTCTCGCCGACGCCGGCTCCGGCCTGGCGACGCTGGGCGTCCCCGCCGGCCCAGGCGTCCCCGCGGCCCAGGCGGCGACCACCGTCGTCGTCCCCTGGAACGACCGCGAGGCGGTGACCCGGGCCCTCGAAGAGCATGAGGTCGCCGCCCTCCTCGCCGAGCCGCTCGCCGCCAACATGGGCGTCGTCCCGCCCGCCGAGGGTTTCCTCGGCTTCCTCCGCAAGGCCACCCGCGAGGCGGGCGCGCTGCTGGTCTTCGACGAGGTGATCACCGGCTTCCGCCTCGCCCGCGGCGGCGCCCAGGAGCTCTACGGCGTCGAGCCGGACCTGACCGTGCTCGGCAAGGTGATCGGCGGCGGCCTGCCCGCGGCCGCGTTCGCCGGCCCGCGCGAGACGATGGAGCGGATCGCCCCGGCCGGCGACGTCTACCAGGCGGGGACCCTCTCCGGCAACCCGCTCGCCGTCGCCGCCGGCCTCGCCACCCTGGCCCGCCTCGACGCCGCCGCGTACGCGCGCCTCGGCGCCCTCACCGACCGCCTCGCCGCCGGCTTCGCCGCCCTCGCCGCCGACCGCCCGCTTCAGGTCGCCGCCGCTCCCGGCCTCCTCACCCTCTTCTTCAGCCCCGCGCCGATCCGCGACTTCGCCGCCGCCCGCGGCTGCGACGCCGCCGCCCACGCCCGCTTCTGCAACGCCATGCTCGACCGCGGCGTCTATCCGCCCCCCTCCCAGTTCGAGGCCTGGTTCGTCTCCCTCGCCCACGACGAGGCCGCCGTCGACCGCACCCTCGAAGCCGCCGCCGAGGCCCTTGGATGAACGCCCTCCAGACCCTCGCCGAGCAGCTGCGTGTCGAGGACACGCCGATCTCGCCCCATGTCGTCGATCCGGCCGCCACGTCCGTGCTCGGCGATCTGGCGGGCGGCGGTGAGTACGCCCTCGTCGTCGAGGCCGTCCACGAGGGCTACCTCCTCCACTACGGCGAGTCGCGCCTGCTCGCCGGCCACGACTCCGACCTCGCCCTGCTCGCCGGCGACTATCTGTATGCCCTCGGCCTCGAACGCCTCGCCACCCTCGGCGACGAGCGCTCGGTCGCCATCCTCAGCGACCTGATCGGCCGCTGCGCCCAGCTTCACGCCGACGGCGACCCCGCCTCGGTCCCCGGCCTCTGGCGCGCCGCCGCCCGCGAGATCGCCGGCGGCTGACTCCACCCTCCGGGCTTCGCCGCCGGTCGCGTCCCAACGCAATAGACTGCGCGGCCGAACGCGGACCGACTGTGGCACCAGATAGCGCGGACAAGATGAACGGGGCCGAGGAGGCCCCCCGGCAGCAGCGGGCGAAGCCCGACCCTCCCGGCTACTTCGAGGGCGAGTCGATGACCCGCCGTCGCGCCTTCACGATCGCCGCCCAGGGCCTCGGCGGGGTCGCCGGCGCCGCCATCGTCCTCCCCGCCGTCGGCTTCGCCGTCGCCCCGATCTTCCACCGCGGCAAGGAGCGCTGGGAGGCCGTTGGCCCGACCGGCGACTTCGTCGAAGACACCTACCGCCAGGTCGTCTTCACCGAAACCGGGGGGATCGGCGACGCCGGCAAGGTCACCGCCTACGTCCGCCGCAGCTCCAAGCAACTCGAAGAAGAGCCCGGCAAGTTCGTCGCCGTCTCCAACCGCTGCGCCCACCTCGGCTGCCCGGTCCGCTTCGTCGAGGCCGCCGGCAACTTCATCTGCCCCTGCCACGGCGGCGTCTACGACTTCCAGGGCAAGCGGATCGGCGGCCCGCCGGTGCGCCCGCTCGACCAGTTCCAGACGCGGGTCCGCAACGGCCAGGTCGAGCTCGGCCCGCGCTACAGCGTCACCTCGCAGCTCGAACCGGTGCGCGCCCGCGACCCCGGCGAGTTCACCGGCGGGATCTGGGAATACCTCTACCCGCCCCGGCCCTCTACCTTCCCACCGCCCTGATGCCGAAGCTCCGCATGCCCAAGATTCCGGACAAAGTCGTCCCCGCTCCCCTGCGCAAACCGGCCAAGCCGGGCGCCGGCGGCGTGCCCAAGGGCCAGGCGCCGGCCGACCTCAAGACCTCGGCGCCACCCCGGCCCACACACGTGGAGCGGCTCGGCGGCCAGGCCAAGGAGGCCCCCGTCGACGTGCTCGCCTGGGTCGACCAGCGCACCGGCGCCAGCGGCTTCCTCACCGGCATGCTCTACCGCAAGGTGCCGAAGGGGACCAACTGGTTCTACACGCTCGGCTCCGCCACCCTCTTCGCCTTCATCGTCCAGGCCACCACCGGCGTCTTCCTGGCGATGTTCTACACCCCCTCGACCACCCAGGCCTACGCCTCGATCGCCCACATCAACAACGACGTCCCGCTCGGGCAACTGGTCCACGGCATGCACAAGTGGGGATCGAGCCTGATGGTGATCCTGGTCTTCCTCCACATGGGCCGCACCTTCTTCTTCGGCGCCTACAAGTACCCGCGCGAGCTCAACTGGGTGATCGGCGTCGTCCTCCTGATCCTGACCATGACGATGGCCTTCACCGGCTACCTGCTGCCTTTCGACCAGCGCTCCTTCTGGGCCTCTGTCGTCGGCATCAACATCAACGGCACCGGCCCCGTCGTCGGCCCCTACCTCAGCGACTTCCTCCGCGCTGGCCCGGAGCTCGGCGCCACCACCCTCTCCCGCTTCTACTCGATCCACATGCTGCTGGTGCCGGGGGCGATCATCGCCCTGATCGGCGCTCACATGTACCTCGTGGTCAAGCTCGGCACCACCGCGCCGCCCTGGCTGCGGGCCGAGAAGCCGAAGAACGCCGTCCCCGTCGCCCAACTCGACTCCGGCGCCGACA
This sequence comes from uncultured Actinomycetes bacterium, assembly GCA_963714045.1. GTDB lineage: Bacteria > Actinomycetota > Thermoleophilia > Solirubrobacterales > 70-9 > VAYN01. Next base: position 396,702 of record OY970225.1, read on the forward strand.
ACGGCTCTCTCAACGGCAGCGGCAACGGAGCGTCGCCCGCCTCATGAAGCCGGCCGACAAGCAGGCATACCTGGAGGAGTACGAGCTCCTGAAGAAGAAGGGGAAGCCGTTCTTCCCCTACGCGGTGATGAAGGACTCGGCGATGGCGCTGATCGTCGTCGCCGTGGTGATCGCGATGTCGCTGATCCTCGGCGCCGAGCAGGGGCCCAAGGCCGATCCGACCACGACCACCTACGTGCCGCGGCCCGAGTGGTACTTCTTCTTCCTCTTCGAGCTCCTGCGCGTGATCAAACCGCCGGAGCTGGTCCCGATCGCGACGATCGGCATCCCCACCGTCTGCATGGTGCTGCTGCTGCTGCTGCCGTTCTACGACCGCGGCCCCGAGCGCCGCCCCGAGCGCCGCCCGCTCGCCACCACCGCCGGCTGCCTCACCATCGTGGCGATGGTCTACCTCACCTACCTCGGCGCCACCGGCGGCTCGCCGACCGAGATCGACATGAAGGTGGCGCCGCGCTACGAGGCAGGCAAGGAGGTCGTCGCCGGCTCCGGCTGCCTCGCCTGCCACAAGCTCGGCGAGAACGGCAACAATGGCCCCGGGCCGGAACTGACCCACATCGCGGCGCGGATTCCGCGGGCGGCGATCATCCGCTCGGTGGAAATCGGGCCGAGTATCATGCCCTCCTTCCGCGATCTGCCGCCGAAGAAGCTCAACGAGCTCGCTGATTTCCTCTCCTCACTCAACTAAGCCAACTCGAGACTCGGCCCAGTTCGCGGGGCAGGTCAACCGCATGTTCGACCGCGTCGCCGGGCGCTACGACGCGCTCAACTCGGTGATGACCGCCGGCCTCCACCACCGCTGGCGCCAGCGCGCCGCCGCCCGTGCCGAGCTCGCCCCCGGCGACGCCGCCCTCGACGTTTGCTGTGGCACCGGCGACCTCACCCTCGAGCTCGCCGCCCGGGTCAGCCCCGGCGGCCGCGCCGTCGGCTGCGATTTCTCCGAGCCGATGCTCGACCTCGCCCGCGAGAAGGCCGCCGGGCGGGGGACGGACGGGGTCCGCTTCGAGTGGGCCGACGCCCTCCGGCTCCCCTACGACGGCGAGCGCTTCGACGCGGTCACCGTCGGCTTCGGCGTCCGCAACCTCGCCGACCTCGACGTCGGCCTGCGCGAGATGTCGCGCGTCCTCAAGTCCGGCGGCCGCGCCGTGATCCTCGAGATCACCCAGCCCACCCGGCCGCCGCTCTCGCTCTTCTACTCGCTCTGGTTCGACCGCGTCGTGCCGCTACTGGGCAGCTTCTCCAGCGAGCCCGAGGCTTACTCCTACCTGCCCGAATCGGTCCGCAGCTTCCCCGCCCCCCGGGCCCTGGCCGAGAAGATGGACCGGGCCGGCTTCCAGCGCATCCGCTACACGGTGCTGGCCGGCGGGATCATCGCGATCCACAGCGGCGTCAAGGGCCCCCTCCCGGAGTGACCCGCCGCTCGGCGGTGCCACCGCCGGTGACCGCGGTCCTGGACGCGTCGAGCCGCTGGCTGCCGGCGCGCCTCGGCCAGGTCGAGGAGCGCCTGCGCGCTGCTGTCGACGGCCACGGCGAGCGCCTCGGCAAGGACGCCGCGGCGACCCTGGCGGCCGGTGGCAAGCGCCTGCGGCCGATGCTCGTCCTGCTCTGCGCCGGCGAGGCCGGGGGGGAGGCCTCGGTCCGCGCCGCCGCCGCGATCGAGCTGGTCCACATGGCGACCCTCGTCCACGACGACGTCCTCGACCAGGCGCCGCTGCGCCGCGGCCACCCGACCGTCGTCGCCAGCTCCGGCCACGACCGCGCCGTCGCCGTCGGCGACCTGCTCCTCGCCCGCGCCTTCGCCCTGCTCGCCGCCGCCGGCGACGGTCGCGCCGTCGAGCTGCTCGCCGCCGCCTCGGTTGCCCTCGCCCGCGGCGAGCTCGCCCAGCGCCACGACGCCTTCGACCTCGGCGTCTCCGAGCAGCGCTACCTCGACCGCTGCCGCCTCAAGACCGCGACCCTGTTCGAATGCGCCTGCCTGCTCGGCCACTCCACGACCCGCGATCCCGGTGCGGGAGCGGAGGAGATGGCGGAATTTGGCTCCGGCATCGGCCTCGCCTTCCAGCTGCTCGACGACGTCCTCGACGTCGCCGGACCGCCCGAGCGCACCGGCAAGGCTCGCGGCACCGACCTGCTCGACGGCACCGTCACCCTGCCGCTGATCGAGGCCGCCACCGTCGACCCCGGGATCCGCGCCGCCGACCTGCACAGCCTCGACCCCGCCGCCGCCGCCGCCCTCTGCGACCGCATCGCCGCCACCGGCGCCCTCGACCGCGTCCGCGCCCGCGCCCTCGACCTGGTCGCCGCGGCGAAGCGAAGCCTCGCCGCCGCCCCCTTCGAGCCCGAACAGCGCCAGCTGTTGAACCTCGTCGCCGACGGCGTAGTCCAGCGCTACAGCTGAAAGTCGTCGGCGCCGATCAAATCGGCCTCGAGGGCGGTGGCGAATGCCTCGGCCATGTCGGCCATGTTCGAGTGCTCCAGCGCCTTCAGCTCGCCGGCCAGCTCCTGGGCGCCGTGGTCGAGCTCCTCGTCGAAGGCGTCGATCTCGTGCTCCCCGTGCACTCCCTGGCACGTCCACTCGCACTCCGGGCAGCGCCGCCAGACTCGCCAGTGGGCGCGATCCCCCGCCTGCTCCCAGCAGGTCGGCTGCACCAGACAGGAGCCGCATCGCGGGCAGACGTGCATCCGCTCGGCCTGCTTCGTCGGGTTGTGGCTGGGCTCTGCCATCCGTCACCTATCGAACCCCGCTGCCCGGCACTTGATGCACTTTTCCCTGAGATTCGTGACAAAACCCAACTACCGGGTATCCAATTGCCCGACTCGGGCTGATCCGGACGCGCCCCGACCCCGTTACCATGGTTCAGATGCTCGGAAACATCGGCCCCCTCGAGATCGTCGTCGTCCTCATCATCGCCCTGATCGTGTTCGGGCCGAAACGCCTGCCGGAGCTGGGCAGCAGCCTCGGCCGCGGCATCCGCGAGTTCCGCGGCGCCCTCACCGGCGAGAAGCACGACGACGACGCTGACGAGGACGTCAAGGCGATCGCCGCAACGAAGCCGGCGCCCCCCGTGGAGCAGCCGGCCGAGCCCGAGGCCGCACACGACAAACGCAGCTGAGGCGTGACGGGATGCCCCGCCGCGTCAAGGCGGTCTCCCATGAGGATCGCCTCACCCTCGTGGAGCACCTCGACGAGCTGCGTTTCCGCCTCATCGTCTGCTTCGCCGTCCTCGGCGTCGCCCTGGCGCTCTGCTTCTGGCAGAACCACCTGCTGCTGGAAATCGCCGGCGGGCCGCTGCCGGCGGAACACAAGAAGCTGATCACCTTCGGGGTCACCGAGCCCTTCACGACGACCCTCACCGTCGCCGCCTACGGCGCCCTGATCCTGGCGATGCCGTTCGTCCTCTACCAGGCCTACGCCTACGTGCTGCCCGCCTTCAGCGACCGCGAGCGCCGCACCGTGCTGCCGATCCTGCTCCTCTTCCCGCTCCTCTTCGGAGCCGGCATCGCCTTCGCCTACTTCGCGGTGATGCCGGCCGCGGTCAAGTTCCTGCTCAACTTCAACGACAGCCAGTTCAACGTCCAGGTCCGCGCCCGCGACTACTACAGCTTCTTCTCGACCACGATGCTGGCGGGAGGCCTGATCTTCCAGCTGCCGCTGGCGATCCTCGCCGTCGTCCGGCTCGGCATCGTCAAGGTCGAGCAGCTGCGGGCGAATCGCCGCTACGCCTACCTGCTGATCGCGATCGTCGCCGCGGCGCTGCCGGGGGTGGACCCGGTCTCGATGCTGATCGAGATGGTCCCGCTGCTCGTCCTCTACGAGTTGAGTATCTTGCTCGCGCGGGCCTTTGGCCGGCCGGGCGAATCGGGAGGCCTGGCGGAGCCTTCTACTCAGGAGCGGTGAGGAGCTGATGGCAGGAAGCGGTGGCGAGCGCAGGATGGTCTTCGACATCCGGGGACGGCGGCGGCACGTCGTCAAATTCGTCTACGCCGTGCTGGCCCTGCTGATGGGCGCCAGCCTCTTCCTCGTCGTCGGCCCGGTCAACATCAACAGCCTTCTCGGCGGAAGCAGCGGCAGCGGCAACATCCCCGCTCAGTTCGAAGAACAAGCCCAGAAGATCGAACACAAACTGAAACAGAGCCCTGGAGACGCTGATCTGCTGCTCGGGCTGACCAGGGCACGGTCGAATGCCGGAGTTGCGATTGCGCGGGAAGAAGAAGAAATAACGAACCAAGCCGAGGTTGAACTCCAACGTAGCAGCGAAGCATGGGCTGGCTACCTCAAGGCCACGGACGAACCGACCGCCAGTGCGGCTCAGTTCGTTGCACGATCATTGGAATATTTGGCAAGCGCCTCTCGAACCCCCTCGGAGTACGAAGCGAATTGGAAAACGGTGGTAGAAGCCGAGGAAATCGTGGCTGAACAGCAGCCAAGCGTCGGCACCCTGAGCACCCTGGCCATCTACCAAAACCGGGCGCTCGATTTCAAAGGTGCTGAAGAATCGCTGGATAAAGCGAAGAAGCTCAGCAACACCAAGTTCGAACGCGAAAGCCTTGAAAATAAAGTCCAGGAATCTGCCAAAGAAGGCCGCGAAGTCCAGAGAAAGATTGCCGAAATCAAGAAAGCCAGTAAGGGCACCGGCAAAGAAAGCCTTGAAAACCCCCTCGGCCCCCTCGGCAGCACCAGTCTCGGTGAATAGGTATCGGGGTATTGGTGAGTGGGCCGTGCTGGGTTCGAACCAGCGACCTTGAGATTAAGAGTCTCCTGCTCTACCAGCTGAGCTAACGGCCCGGGGTCGGCAAGTATAGGAAGCCCGCGCCGCCGAGCGCGTTCGCCGCTACCGGGGCGTACAGGCTTTTTCGACGGCGCCGTCGACGATCGTGCCGTCGGCGAAGGTGAAGCGGCCGTGGGTCCGGAGGATCCCGTCGGAGCAGCGGGCGGAGACGTAGCTGCGCCGCTTGCCGCCGGCGCCGAAGCGACGGCCGATCTCGGCTTCGACCCGGGTGAGGACGCCGAGGCCGCCGGCGATCGGCGGCAGGTCGAGGGTGGCGCGGTAGCGGAAGGCGCCCCGGCGCCGTTCGATCGGGACGACGATCGCGTAGGTCTGGGGGGTCGGCACAGTGGTCCGCGCATGCAGGACGACGGTCGGGTCGCCGTTCCGCCGCGGCCCGTTGAAGATCGTCAGCGGCGCGGCGGCGCGGACGGTCGTGCCGCCGAGGCCGATCGCCGCTTCGACCCGGCCCGTGCCGACGATCGCCCCGGCGCAGACCCGCCGCGCCTCGGCCGTGCCCACGCTCGCCACCCGTTCCGCCGGACACCTCGGCAGCCCGCCGGAGTTGAGGCGGCCGTCGCGGTCGAAGTCGATCACCGCCTGTTCCAGCCGCACCGGCTCGCCGCCGCCCCTGGCGGCGATGTCGAAGTGGCCCTGGAAGTGGATCGGCGCGAACCGGTGCCGCGGCAGCGAGTGCGGCTGGTAGCCGCCGTCGGCGTGGAGGACGATGCCGTTGACGATCACCAGCGCCCCGTTGGCGGCCCCGGCGCCGCCCAGCGCGCACAGCGCCGCCGCGCACAGTGCGGCCGTCCTCAGCCGGAGACGTGACATGGCGAGACCAGGGTTCCGGGGAAGCGGCCGCCGTCGGTGAAGGAGAGGGTGCCGTAGACCTGCAGCCGCCCGCCCGCGCAGTACGCGTTCGTGTAGCCGACGGTCCGCCCGCCGCGCTTCCAGGTCCTGCCCATCGTCGCCTTGGCGAGGGTCGCCGCGCCGTAGCCTTCGGCGATCGGCGGCACCGCGATCCGCACCCGGAAGCCGTAGCGCCCCCTGTGGACCCGTTCGATCGTGAGCGGGACCAGCAGCGTCTTCGGCGCCGGCACGGTCTCGTAGGCGTGGACGATCAGGCTCGGCCGCCCGCCGACCGGCGGCGCGTTGAAGAAGGTGAGGGGAGAGGAGATCCGCGTCGGCGCCACGCCCGGGAGGTCGACCTTCGCCTTGCCGATCCCTTCGCCGACGATCGCCCCGGCGCAGCGCTTCCGCGCCTGCGCCGGGGTCGTGCCGGTGAGCTTGGCCACGGTGCAGACCGGCAGGCCCTTCGTATCCACCGAACCGTGCTTGTCGAAGAGGAAGGAGATTTCCTTCAGGGTCGACGGCGTCGAGCCGTCGCTGGTCCCGATCCGCGTCACGCTGCTCACCGTCACCGGCGCCTCGCCCCGCGCCGGCAGCGCCCGCGGCGAGATGTCGGCGGTGGCGCTGACCACCATCCTTTCGATTTCGATCGTCACTGCGTAGGCGCAGGCGCAGGCGACCAGGAAAAGCCCTCCCACGGCGACGGCGACTTTGAGCGGCGTTCTCCTCATCCTGACTCTCCAACCAGATTGGCGCCCGGTCGGAGCGCCCCCGGCCCTACTTGCCGGTGCAAGGTTTGAGGAAGGTGCCCTCGAGCACGGAGCCGTCCGCGAAGCTGGACCGCACTTTCGCCTGCAGGTGGCCGTCGGGGCAGCCCGCGTTCGCGTAGCTCAGCCGCTTCCCCTTGTAGGTCCATTCCCGGCCGATCTTCAGCCGCCCGTAGGTCGGCGTCCCGTAGCCGTTGACGATCTTCGGGATCTCGGCCACGGTCTTGAACCCGTAGCGCCCGTCGTGGACCTTCTGGATCGTGACCGGGATGATGATCGCCGAAGGCCCGCCGACCGTCGTGTAGGCGTGGACGTACACCGCCGGGTTGCCGTGCCGCGGTGGGGCGTTGAAGATCGTCAGCGGCGAGGAGGCCGGGATCGTCGCCTGTTCGGGAAAGTTGACCACGGCCTTGCCGAAGCCGGTGCCTACGATCGCGCCCCTGCAGTTCTTGCGGGCCCGCGCCGGCGTGGTGGCGATGAGCTTTCGCCTCGGGCAGACCGCCAGCCCCCGGGTCTCCACCGCCCCGTGCTTGTCGAACCAGAAGGTGAGCTGTTTGAGGACCGGCGGCAGCGAGCCGTCGGAGGTTTCGATCTTGCCGTAGCCGTGCAGCTTGATCGGCGCGTACCCGTGCTTGGGCAGCGTCGTCGGCGAGAAATTGCCATCGCCGGTGACGACGATGTCGCCGACTTCGATCCGCAGCGCGTAGGCCGAGGCGGCGCCGACGAGTCCCAGCGCCGCCACCGCCGCAAGCGTTCTTAACACAGTCTTCCGCATCCGTTGCTCCCTCCCGCTTCCCGGACCGCCAAACTACCACGCGTGAGGAGGAGCATGAGCAGGGGCCGCCCGGACGCCGGAGGAAGGGGTTCGGGCCGGCGCCTCCCGTTGACGCTGCGCCACCCCCGCGCCGTGCTGGCCGTGGCGGCGCTGGTCCTGGTCGTCCTCGGCCTGGTCGGCACCGGGGTCGAAAGCCGACTCGAGCCGACCACCCTCAACATCCCCGGCACCGCATCCTCGCGCTCCAACGCCCTCCTTCGCAGCCACTTCGGCGCCTCGATGCCCTTCGCAATCCTGCTGCAGGGCCCGCCGGCGGCGATCGACCGCCAGGGCCCGGCTCTGATCCGCGCTCTGCGCCGCGACCCCCGGGTGACCACCATCTCCCCCTGGGACCGCGGCTCGGTGGTCAACCTGCGCCCCCGCCCGCGCCGCGCCCTGGTCCTCGCCGACTTCCACGTCGAGATCAAAAAGGGGGTGAACGACACCGTCCCCCGGCTCAACCGCATCCTCGAAGAAGAGATCCACCCGCCGGTGCGGGCGACCCAGACCGGCTTCGCCTCGATCTCGCGGGCCCTCCAGGAAGGCTCGATAAACGCCAGCGAGCGCGGCGAGCTGATCGCCTTCCCGTTCCTGCTGATCGTGCTCCTGCTCGTCTTCCGCTCGCCGGTCGCCGCCGCGATCCCGCTCGGTTTCGGCGCCATCACGGTGATCGCCTCGCGCGGGATCCTCTACCTCGCCGCCTCCTGGTTCGACATCGACGCCTTCGCCCTGCTCGTCTGCTCGATGATGGGGCTGGCCCTGGGGGTGGACTACGCCCTGCTGATGGTCTCCCGCTTCCGCGAGGAGCTCGCCGCCGGGCTGGAGCCGGTCGAGGCGGCGCGGGTGACCCGCCGCACCGCCGGGCGCACCACCGCCTTCGCCGGCAGCACCCTGCTGCTCTCGATGCTGGTCTCGATCTTCATCCTGCCGGGGTCGCTGCTGGCCTCGCTCGCCGGCACCCTGGCGATGGTCGTCCTTCTCACCGTCACCATCTCCACCGTCCTCGCCCCGGCGGTGCTGGCGCTGCTGGGCCCCAACGTCGACCGCTGGCGGATCGGCTCGACGCCGAACGGCCGCTCGCGCCTGATGCTCATCGTCGCCGCGGCGCTGAGACGGCCGGCGCCGGTGGCAGCCGCGATCGGCGCCGTCGTCCTCCTCCTCGCCGTCCCGGCGATCGCGCTGAATACCGGCCCGCCCAGCCCCGAACAGCTGCCCCGCGACAACCCCGCCCGCCTCGACGCCGAAAAGATCGCCCGCGTCACCGCCCCCGGCTACGAAGCCCCCTTCGTCGTCGTCGCCGCGACCAGGGAAGGCGCGATCACCGATGCCAAGAGCCTCGACGCGCTGAACCGCTTCCAGCACCGCATCGCGGCGCTGCCGGGCGTGCAGGCGGTGGTCGGCCCCGCCCAGATCGCCAAACGGGTCGCGCCGCTGCGGGAAACCGGCAACGCGATCTTCAGCTCCGATGGCAACATCGGCCCGGTCAAACAGCTCACCCGTCTCGGCCGCAGCCTGGCGCTGGCCACCGCCGGCGTCGCCCAGCTGCGCGGCGGCATCTCCGAAGCGAGCGCCGGGGCGGGGCTGCTGGCCCAGGGCTCCGACCGGGTCGGCGAAGGGGCGGAACTGCTCGTCGGCGGCCTCGCCCGGGCCAGCGCCGGCGCTCAGCGGGCGATCCCGTCGCTGGACCGCTACGCGAAGGGCGCCAAGCGACTCGCCGAAGCCCAGCACAAGGCCGCGATCGGCGCCCTGCAGCTGAAGTTCGGCGCTCAGGCTCTCGGCGGCTCCAACCTGCGCACCAACGCCCTCAACCGCTCCCGCAAGGTGGAAAAGTCCCTGGAGCAGGAGGCGAACACGACCCTGCCGCGGCTGATCGGGTCCGCCAAGGCCGCCGACGAGCAGCTGCAGGCGGCCCTGGCCCAGCTCCAGGGGATGACCGTCGGCAAGGAAGATCCGAACTACGGGCCGGCGCTGGACGCGGTCCGCCACGCCGGAGCGGCGGTCAGCGGCGCCGACCCAGTCAGCGGCGCCCCCTACGAGGCCGGCTACGCGGGCCTCGTCCCCGAACTCGAAGCGCTGCAGGCGGTGCTGCTCGAAGACGCCGAAGAATCGAAGACGGTCACCGCCTGGCTGCGCTCGACCTTGATCAACCTGGAGAAGCTCACCAACGCCGCCGGCAAGCTCTCCGACGGCCTCAGGAAGATCGCCCACGGCGGCGACCAGCTCGCCACCGGAGCCAAGCGCATCGACAGTCAGTCCAAGAGCCTCGCTGCCGGGCTCGTCAAGCTCAGCGGCGGCTCGGTCACCCTCGCCGGCGCCATCGCCCGCCTCGGCGGCGGCGCCGAGGCGCTCGAGCAGGCGCTGGCCAGCGGCGCCGTCCGCTCGGCGCCGCTGCAGGCCGGTCTGCGCCGCGCCAGCGTCCAGGTGCTCGGCGGCAAGGCCAGGGTGCGCCACCAGGTCCGCCGTATCAAGCGCCGCACGCCGGGGATCTTCAACTCCGGCTACTTCGTCCTCTCCGCCCTCGACGGCACGCCGCCGCGCACCCGCGAAGCGGCCGGCGCCACGATCGACCTCCGCCACGGCGGCCAGGCGGCCTCGATGCTCGTCATCTCCCGCTACTCGTTCAACACCCCCGGCTCGATCGCGCTCAACAAGAAGCTGGACGAAGAAGCCGGTGGGCTCGCCGACGAAACCGGCCTCACCACCGGCGTCGCCGGCGGCGCCGCCCAGCTCAACGACTACAGTCGCGTCACCCGCGCCACGATCCCGATCGTGGTGCTGGCGATCACCCTCGCCACCTTCCTCGTCCTCGTCCTCGTCCTGCGGGCGGTGCCCCTGGCTGCGCTCGCCGTGGCACTCAACCTCCTCACCGTCGGCGTTGCTTTTGGCGTCCTCACTGTGCTCTCCAACGTCCCCGCCGGGCTGCCGCTCGGCGGCCACGAATACATCGACGCGGTCGGCGCGGTGATGATCTTCGGGATCGTCTTCGGGCTCTCGATCGACTACGCGGTCTTCCTCCTGATTCGCATGCGCGAGCACTACGAGCGCGAGGGAGACAACGCCGCCGCGATCGAGTTCGGGCTGGAAAAGACGGCGCGGGTGATCACCGGCGCGGCGGCGATCATGATGGCCGTCTTCATCGCCTTCGCCGGCTCCTCGCTGGCCACGGTCAGCCAGCTCGGGATCGGCCTCACCGTCGCCGTCATCCTTGACGCCACGGTGGTGCGGATCGTCCTCCTGCCGGCGCTGATGCTGCTGATCGGCGACCGCGTCTGGTGGTTCCCGCGCGCCCTCGAGCGGGCCGTCCCCAGGATCGATGTCTGAGCGCCGCCGCGGCGGCGCGTTGACTTCCAGTTAAGTCCCCGCTCGCGCCGCTCTTGCCCGGGGATGGCTCGGATACGATTCGGCCGCCCGTTCCACCGGGTCGGAGGCCGGGGAACGAGAAGCGACGACCCGTGGCTGAGAATTCACCAGGCGAGGAGAAAAGCTCGGCGCCAAGCCGGGGGCTCACTCCCGCCCGGATCGCCGCCCTCGCCGCCCTTGCGGTCGCGGTGATCGCCCTCGCGATCGTCTACTTCGGCGGCTCCGGCGGCCACAAGTACACCCTCGTCTTCCAGAACGCCGCCCAGCTGGTGCCGGACAACCAGGTGCTGATCGGCGGCTCCCCGGCCGGCACGGTCGAAAGCATCGAGCTCAGCGAAGACAACCTCGCCGAAGTCCACGTCGAAGTCGAACAGCAGCTGCACGAGGGCACGACCGCGGTCATCCGGGCCACCTCGCTCTCCGGCGTCGCCAACCACTACGTCTCGATCAGCCCCGGGCCCAACAGCAACCCGCCGCTCGCCGACGGCGCCGAACTGGGGCTCGCCTCGACCACCACCCCGATCGACATCGACCAACTCTTCAACACTTTCCCGCCCTCGGTCCGCAGGGGCCTCAGCAACTTCATCAAGGGCAACGCGGCGATCTACGCCGGCCAGGGAGAAGCCGCCAACAACGCCTACAAGTACTTCGGCCCGGCGCTCAACCGCACCGACGCCTTCGTCAAGGAACTCAACTCCGACCAGCGCCTCTTCGAACGCTTCGTGGTCAGCTCCAGCAAGCTCGTGACCACCGTTGCCCAGCGCGGCGAAGCGCTCTCCAGCGCCGTCTCCAACGCCAGCACCGCCTTCGGCGCGATCGCCTCCCAAAACGTCGCCCTCGACCAGTCCCTGCGCCGCCTGCCGCCGGTGATGCGCCAGGCGAACACGACCTTCGTCAACCTCCGTGCCGCCCTCGACGACCTCGACCCGCTGGTCGAAACCTCGAAGCCGGCGACGAAGAACCTGGCGCCGTTCCTGGCCGAACTGCGGCCGGTGATCTCCAAATTCATCCCCTTCACCCGCAACCTCCGCCTCACCGTCCGCAGGCCCGGCAAGGGGAACGACGCCAGTGAACTGCTGACCGTGCTGCCGACGGTCCAGCAGCGTGCCTCGAAGGCGTTCCCGCACTCCGAAGAAGCGATCGCCGCCTTCCAGCCCAACCTCGACTTCGCCCGCTCCTACACCCCGGAGATCTTCAACGGGCTCGGCAAGCTCGGCCAGGTCGCCGGCTTCTACGACGGCAACGGCCACTACGTGCGCGTTGCCACGGCCGTCCAGAACCTCTTCAAGTACGACGCCGGCACCCTGGAACCGATCGCTAAGGAACGGCAGTTCGAAGCCTTCGGCGGCTCGGCCCCGATCCACCGGCGCTGCCCCGGCGGCGCTGCCCCGGCGGCCGCCGACGGCTCCAGCCCCTTCGTCGCCCCGCCCCACGGCGGCAGCAGCGTCGGCTCCTCCGAATGCAATCCCTCCGACGCCCCTCCCGGACCATGACCCGGCGGCTGATAATCGCGGCGGGGCTGGTCGTGGCGGTGGTGGCCGTCGTCCTCCTCGCCTCCGGCAGCGGTAGCGGTAGCGGCTACATGGTCCGCGCCGTCTTCGACAACGGCGCCTTCATGGTCACCGGCGAGCAGGTCCGGGTGGCCGGCGCCAACGTCGGCACGATCGAATCGGTCGACGTCTCGATGCCGGGCGAGACCGTCGCTTACCGCGACGGCAAGCCGGTCGCGGTCCCCGGCAAGGCGATCATCGTCATGGACATCACCGACCCCGGCTTCCAGGACTTCCGCAGCGACGCCAGCTGCCTGATCCGGCCGCAGTCGCTGATCGGCGAGAAGTTCGTCGACTGCCGCCCGACCCTGCCGCGGGCGCCGGGCTCGCCGGCGCCGCCGCCGCTGAAGCAGATCCCGTCGGGGCAGCCCGGCGCCGGGCAGTACCTGCTGCCGCTGGGCAGCAACGGCACCAGCGTCGACCCGGACCTGATCAACGACATCCAGACGCTCCCCTACGCGCAGCGTTTCCGGCTCATCTTCAACGAACTCGGCGCCGGCCTCGCCGGCCGCGGCAAGGACATCGAAGTCCTGGTCAAGCGCGCCAACCCGGTGCTGCGCGACGTCGACCGGCTTTTCGGCACCCTCTCCGCCCAGCGCGACCGCCTCGCCCAGCTGGCCAGCGACTCCGAGACGATCCTCGGCCCGCTCTCGCGTGAGCGCGCCCACGTCGCCGGCTTCTTCGCCAACGCCGGCGCCGCCGCCCAGGCCAGCTCCGAACGCGGCGCCGCGCTCGAAGCCTCGCTGCGCAAGTTCCCCACCTTCCTGCGCGAGTTCCGCCTCACCATGCGCAGCCTGCAGGGCTTCTCCGACGCCGCCGCGCCGGTCTTCACCGACCTCGGCAAGGCCGCCCCCTCCTTCACCGACGCGACCCGGACCCTGACCCCGTTCTCGGAAGCGACGACGGTGGCGCTGAAGAGCCTCGGCGAGACCGGGGAAGCCTCCGGCCCGATCTTCCGCGAAGCCGAACCGGTCGTGCGCAAGTCGGCGAAGCTGGCCAAGAGCGGCGTCGTCCCGACCACCGAACTGGCGAAGCTGCTCACCAACATCAAGCAGACCAAGGGCTGGGACGGCCTGGTCGAACTGATCTACAACTCGACCGCCGCGCTCAACGGCTTCGACCAGTACGGGCACTTCGGCCGCACCCTCGTCACCCTCAGCAACTGCCTCAACTACGTCGGGCAAACCGCCGGCACCTCCAGCTGCTCGGCCCGCTTCAACGGCACCAACGCGGCCGCAGGCACCGCCAGCAGCAGCGCCGCGCTCTTCAACCTGATCCAGCGCGAGTCGGCTGAAAAGTCAGGCGGCACCGCGCCGCTCCTCAACTACCTCCTGGGGCGATGAGGAACCGCGGCGGAATCCAGGGAGTGGCGAGCAGCCCGATCCTGGTCGGGGCGGTGACGATCCTGGTCGTCATCGTCGCCGTCTTCCTCGCCTACAACGCCAACAACGGGCTCCCCTTCGTCTCCACCTACAACCTCAGGGCGCTGGTCCCCAACGCCGACGCCCTGGTCAAAGGGAACGAGGTCCGCATCGGCGGCGTCCGCATCGGCATCGTCAAGTCGGTGGTCCCGGTCCAGACCGGACATGGCGGCGTCGCCGCCGAACTGGCGCTCAACCTCGACAGGAGCGCCGAACCGCTGCCGGTCGACTCGACCGTCACCGTCCGGCCCAAGTCGGCGCTCGGCCTCAAGTTCCTCCAGGTCACCCCGGGCAACTCCTCGAAGGGCTTCGCCCCCGGCGAAACGATCCCGCTCACCGCCTACAAGCCGGAACCGGTCGACATCGACGAATTCTTCGATATGTTCGACAAACCCACCCGCGACGCGATCCGCCAGAACCAGGCCGGCTTCGGCAACGCCCTGGCCGGGCGCGGCCCGCAGCTGAACGAAGGGATCGGCGCCCTGCGGCGGTTCGCCGTCAGCGCCCAGCCGGTGCTGCGGGTGCTGGTCGCTCCCAGCACCGACTTCGGCGGCTTCTGGCGCGCGCTCGAGGACCTCTCGGCGACGGTCGCCCCGGTCGCCGAGACCCAGGCCAGCCTCTTCGTCGCCCTCGACCGCACCTTCGGCGCCTTCGCTCGCGTCTCCCGCCCCTACATCCAGGAAACGATCGAAAAGGGCCCCGGCACCCTCGACGCGGTCAACGCCGACCTGCCCGCCCTGCGCCCCTTCTTCCACGACTCCGCCCGCTTCTTCACGGCGCTGAAGCCGGGGGCAAAGGCCCTCGGCGAAACCTCGCCGGTGATCGCCGAAGCCCTGCACGCCGGCGTCCCGGTGCTGAACGCCTCGCCGGTGCTGAACGCCCAGCTGCAGCCGACCGCCGAAGCGCTGGTCGCCTTCCAGGACTCCCCCGGCGTCTTCAACGGCCTCGACCTGCTGACCGACACCAACAGCCTGCTGAAGCCCTCGCTGCGCTTCATTGCCCCCTCCCAGACCACCTGCAACTACATCACCCTCGCCTTCAAGAACCTCGCCAACTCCAACAGCGAAGGCAACGACCAGGGCAACTGGCTCAACTTCATCCCCTTCGAACCGCCCGCGGGGGTCAACAGCGAGGGCAGCCCGGCCTCCGCCCCCGCCAACGGGCCCGAGCGCGAAAACCACCTCCACTTCAACCCCTACCCGAACACCGCCGCCCCGGGCCAGCCCAACGGCTGCGAAGCGGGCAACGAGAAGTACGTCGCGGGCAAGACCGTGATCGGCAACGCCCCCGAAGTCTGGGGAACGACGACCCGTGGGCAGGTGAAGGGCAAGTGAGCCGCCTCCCCGAGCGCGACACCAGGCAGGGCGCGACCGACAGGCGCTTCAAGTGGCGGCCTAGCAACGCCGCGATCGCGATCGTCTTCATCCTCATCTTCACGCTCGGCCCCTACCTCGCCTTCACCGGCCACGTCCCCTTCACCAGCTACGGCTACGAGCTCAAGGCGACCTTCTCCAACTCGGCCAACATCGCGCTCAACTCGCCGGTGCGGATCGCCGGCGTCGAAGTCGGCAAAGTCATCTCCACCAGCCGCGACGGCAACGCCACCACGGTCGCCTTCACCGTCGACGGGGCGGGCCGGCCGATCCACACCGACGCCTTCGCCGCGGTCCGCCCGCGGATCTTCCTCGAGGGCAACTTCTTCCTCGACCTCGATCCCGGCAGCCCCAGCGCCCCGGAGATGGACAGCGGCGCCACGATCCCGGTCAGCCGCACCTCCACCGCGGTCCAGATCGACGAGGTGCTGACCGCCCTGCAGTCGCCCGTGCGGGCCGACCTCAGCCGCCTGCTGGAGAGCTACGGCACGGCGCTGACGCACCAGCCGACGGCGGCCGAAGACGCCACCCAGCTGCCCGAGGTGCGGGGGCTGACCGGCGCCCAGGCCTTCAACAACGTCTTCAAGTACGGCGGCGACGCCGGCCGCTACAGCGCCCAGGTCACCAACGCCTTCCTCGGCACCCAGCAGCGCGACCTCTCGCGCCTCGTCGCCGGCGCCGGGCGCACCTTCGGCGCCTTCGCCAGCCGCGAGTCCGACCTGCAGGGGCTGATCGACAACTTCGACGTCTTCACCGGCGCCCTCGCCGCCCAGTCCACCAACCTCGCGACCACGGTCCATCTGCTGGCGCCGACCCTGAAGGTAGCCCACTCCTCGCTGGTCAGCCTCAACCGCACCCTGCCGCCGCTGCGCACCTACGCGATCGAGCTGACCCCGGCCGTGGCCCAGCTGCCCGGCCTGATCAGCGCCTCCAAACCGTGGCTGGCCCAGGTCCGCCCGCTGCTCTCCGGCAAGGAGGGCGGCGGCGTCGCGAAACTGCTGGAGGAATCGACTCCGGGCCTCGCCGGCGCCGCCCAGGCCGGCAAGGAAGTCACCCTGCCCCAGCTCAACCAGCTCGGTCTCTGCACCGCCAAGGTGCTGGTGCCGACCGGAAACCAGACGATCGAAGACCGCTTCTCCACCGGCGGCCCCAACTACCGTGAGTTCCTCTACAACTTCGTCAACTTCGCCAGCTTCGCCCAGAACTACGACGGCAACGGCCCCTACGCCCGCGCCCAGGCCGGCGGCGGCCCACTGCTGGTCGGGGAACCGAACCCGCAGGGCAACAAGAGCACGTTCAGCGACCAGATCAACTACGCCCACACGATCGTCGCGCCGATCGGCAACCAGCCCCAGCTCGGCGGCATGCCGCCGCTGAAGCCCGACGTGCGTTGCTACACGAACCCGGCGCCCAACGTCAACGGCCGCCTCGGCCAGGTCGGCCCGCCCTCTCCCTCGCCCGGGGGGGTGAGCCCGTGACCGAGCCGGCCGCCCAGACCAACCGCTGGCGCCACTTCCGCGCCTGGCTCTCGCGCCAGTCACGCGGGCACCGCAAGGACACGATCGCGATCGTCGTCCTCGCCGTCGCCGGGATCGTGATGATGCTGGGGATCTTCACCCAGCAGAAGGCCTCGCTGCCGTCGTGGCTGCCCTTCGTCGGCGAAGAATTCGAGCACATCACGGCCGAGTTCTCGACCGCGCAGGCGGTCACCCCCGGCCAGGGTCAGTCGGTCGACATCGCCGGCATCCAGGTCGGCAAGGTCACCTCGGTCGACCTCGAAGACGGCCACGCCGTGGTCGGGATGGACATCGTCCCCGAATACATGAAGCTGATCCACCCCAACGCGAGCCTGCTGCTGCGGCCCAAAACCGGGCTCAACGACATGATCGTCGAGGTCGAACCGGGGAGTGGCGAGAAGTCCATCGAAGACGGCACCAACTTCACCCTCGCTCAGACCGAACCGAACACGAACCTCGAGGCCTTCCTCTCGACCCTGGACGGCGACACCCGCCAGTACCTGCAGCTGCTGGTCGCCGGCGGCGCCCAGGGCATCGGCGGCCGCGGCCGCCAGCTCTCCAACGCCCTGCGCCGCTTCCAGCCCTTCGTCCACTACACGGCGAAGCTCAACAGGGTCGTCGCCCAGCGCCACGTTGCCCTGGCGCGGGTGATCCACGACTTCGCCGCCCTCACCACCGAACTCGGCCGCCACGACGCCGAGCTCAAGCGCTTCGTCACCTCCTCCGACGCCGCCCTCGGCAACTTCGCCAACCAGCAGGCGGCGATCCAGGAATCGCTGCGGGAGTTCCCGGCGGCGCTGCGCGCCGGCCGCGCCGGCCTCGCCAGCTCCAAGCGCTTCTCCGACGCCGCCTACCCGGCTCTCACCGGCCTGATCCCGCAGGCGCAGGCGCTGAAGCCCGCCTTCCAGGCGACCGAGCGGATGTTCAACCAGACCACGGCGCCGATCCGCGACCAGATCCGCCCCTTCACCCGCGAAATCCGGCCGCTGCTGACCCAGGCCAACGAGGCCTCGGGGCCGTTCAACAAGACCGTGCGCGGCTTCGGCAACTCGCTCGGCGCCCTCAACTCCTTCTTCAACGAGCTCGCCTACAAGCCGAAGGGCTCGCGCCCGAGCGCCCTCTTCTATGTGCCCTGGCTCAACCACGACTTCAACGCCTCCTTCAACCTCCAGGACGCCGGCGGCCCGACCCTGCGCGGCCTCGTCCTGATCTCCTGCACCGGGGCCGACCTCGGCTACGCCGCCGCCGGCATCCTGCCGTTCCTGAAGACGGTCCTGCAGGTGACCAACGTCCCCCGCGCCGAAGAAATCCCCGTTCCCTACACCGCCAGCGGACACTGCGAATACACGCCCAAATGAGCAAGCGCGCCCCCAGCACCACGCAGCTCCTGGTCATCGCCGGCTTCGCCCTCTCGTGCTTCGGCATCCTCCTCTTCCTCTGGGTCACCTTCGGCGGGCCGACGCCGTTCCGGGCCAAGCCCTACGAGATCAAGGTGCCGTTCAACGAGGCGACGCAGCTGGCGGAACAGTCCGACGTGCGGATCTCCGGCGTCAACGTCGGCAAAGTCCGCAGCATCGACCTGGCGCCGAACGGCAGGCAGGCGCTGGCGACGGTCGACATCGACGATCGCTACGCGCCGCTGCCGCTCTCGACCCGGGCGATCCTCCGCACCAAGACGCTTCTGGGGGAGACCTACATCGAACTCACCCCCGGCTCCAAGAACGGCCCCCGGCTCGCCGACGGCGGCACCGTGCCCGAGGCCAACGTTGCCGAATCGGTCCAGCTCGACGAGATCTTCCGCACCTTCGACCCCGAAACCCGCGCCGCCTTCCAGAGCTGGATGCAGGAAGCGGCGGTGGCGATCGACGGCCAGGGCCAGAGCCTCTCCTACGCGATCGGCGAGTTCGAACCGACCTTCAGCGACTTCGACAGGCTCTTCCGCGTTCTCGACACGCAGCGCAACGAGGTCGCCCAGCTCTTCCGCAACGGCGCCACCACCTTCCGCGCCCTTCGCGGCCGCGAAGGCGAGCTGGCGAGCCTGATCCAGAGCTCCAACACGGTCTTCCAGACCACCGCCCGCCGCGACCGCGACATCGAAGCGCTGTTCCGCGCCTTCCCCACCTTCCAGGACGAGTCGAGGCTGACCCTGAACCGGCTCAAGGCCTTCGCCCTCAACACCGACCCGCTGATGCGCCAGCTCGTGCCCGCCGCCGAACAGCTCTCGCCGACCCTGGTCGCCTTCTCCCGCCTGGCGCCGGAAGCGAAGGGCTTCTTCGAAGGCCTGGCCACGGTGATCGCCCGCGCCCCGACCGGCTTCCCGGCCCTGCGCCGGCTCTTCCGCGACGATTTCCCACCGCTCCTGCGCGCTCTTGACCCCTTCCTGCGCAACTTCAACCCGATCTTCACCGGCCTCGGCCTCTACAAGCACGAGGTCACCTCGTTCTTCGCCAACATCGCCGCCGCCACCAACGGCGAATTGACGACCCAGAACGCCAACGGCGAAAAAACCCACTTCCTCCGGGTGATCGCCCCGCTCAACCCGGAATCGCTGGCGACCTTCCCCAACCGCCTCGCCAGCAACCGCAACAGCGCCTACAGCCCGCCGCTGTGGGCCAAGGGGCTGGCCGCCGGCCTGCCCGGCTTCGACACCCGCCAGTGCAGCGCCGGGATCACCGCCGCCCTCGACCCCGAAACCCCCAACGACCCCGCCTTCCAGGAACGCACCCAGAACACCCCCAAAGAAGCCGAAGAACCCTTCTTCGAACGCCTCCAGGAGTTCGCCTTCTCCGGAGGGTCCACCACCGCGACCCTCCCCGCCCCCGCCTGCACCCAGCAGTCCCCCTTCGAACCGATCTACGGCAGCGGCCCGGCCACCACCTACCAGCAGACCTTCGAACAGCCGGGCAAATGAGAAGGGCGGCCGCCGGCCGCCCTTCTCACATCAGCCTGTCCGGGCGATGCCCGGCTTGGCGCTACCTCAGGGCTTCGAGGTGCAGGTCCGCAGGACGTTCGTCGACAGCTTGCTGTTGTCGTAGAACTTCGCGGTGACGTGGGCCTGGATCTTGCCGCCGACGCATTTCGCGCTGAGGACGCTGTACTTCTTGTGCTTGTAGGTGAATTTCTTGTCGATCTTCAGCGAGAAGCTGGTCACCGAACCGTAGCCGTTGACGATCTTCGGGATCGTGGAGACGGTCTTCAGGCCGTTGCCGGACTTCTTGATTTTCACCGTGGTGACGATCGCCGTGACGATCGGCTGGGTCAGGTAGGCATGGATGTAGAACGTGGTCGTGCCGCCCCTGGTGCCGCCGTTGAGGACCAGCAGCGGGCTCTTCGCCGGGATCGGCCTCTGTTCGGGTAACTGGACCACGACGTTGGTCTTGCCCTTGCCGATGATCGCGCTCCCGCAGACCCTTTCGACCGTCTTGGTGTCGCGGGTCTGTAGTTCCTTACTGGGGCAGGTGGGGTAGCCCTTGACGTTGACGGCGACGTTCTTGGAGTCGAGCAGGACTTCCTTGATCGGCGGCGGCTGGGTGCCGTCTTTGTTGCGGACGCTGCCGGCGGCGGTAAACGCGATCGGCGTGTACTTGCTCTTCGAGAGCGCCTTCGGCGTGACGCCGCTGGAGCCGTCGATCGTGACTTCGAGGTTGCCGGCGCGGACGGTCGTGTCCTTCGCCGCCACGGCGATGCCGGCCACGGTGAGCGCGATCAGGGCCCCGAGGGCCGTCGTAATCAAAAGGTGCTTGCGCATATCCCTATATCTCTCCTTTGCGGCCTGCCCGTCCTGAGCCTCAGCCGTCGAAAACTTGCGTGGGAACTATCCCTCCAGCGGCTCAAACTACCACCCTGGGCTCTTATACAAACCCGGCTGCCGAGGGAAAAGAGCGGCTTAACAAGCAAAAAGCGCCTCAGTACCCATTGCCCGGAGAGGCGACTCAGCGCTCGCGCATCGAGATCCGCGCCCGCTCGCGCTCCGCCGCCGCGCCCTCGGGGCCGAGGAAGGGCAGGGCGATCCAGAACATCAGATCGGGAAGCCGGCTCGGCAGCCGCGACGCGGCGCCGTGCAGGATCTCGCTGTAGAGCAGCTCGTTGACGCCGCCCGCCAGCGAGAGTGAGGTGATCCCCGGCAGCTCCACCGACGTCTCCGCCCGCCCCGACTCGAGGAACCCGGTGAACTGGCGCAGTGCCGCGTCGCGGCGGGCGAGCGCTTTCGGCCCCGCCGCCAGCACCTCGACGATCGCGAAGCGCGCCTCGTCGGGATGCTCGGCGAGGTGCTCCAGCAGCGCCCCCAGCCCGGCCGCGACCCGCTCCGCCCAGGGCGCCCCTGGCCTCGACTCGAAGCCGCCGCCGGTGTCGCTCAGCAGGTTGCCGAGCAGCACGTCGTAGGCCGCGAGGAAGCAGTCCTCTTTGCTCTCGAAGAGCTCGTAGAAGGTCTTCCGCGAGACTCCGGCGACGCCGATCACGTCGACCACGCGGGTCGCCGGGTAGCCTCGCTCGGAGACCACCTCGATCATCGCCTGGTGGATGCGGTTGCGCTGGGATTCGGTCACCGCCTCCCTCGGCAAGCCGTGCCTTCCCCGCGGCAGCCGCTCGGTCTTAGCCGCGCGTTTACCGGAAGCCACCCCAGGACTGTAGAGCAGCGACCGCTCCGCCCCCTCGACGCGATCTAGGCGAGCCAGACGACCTGGTCGCGGTCGGGGCCGACACCGACCAGGCGGATCGGCACCCCGACGAAGTCGGCGACGAAGCCGAGGAAGTCGCGCGCGGCACGCGGCAGGCTCGTCTCCTCGCGGCACTCGCCGATGTCCTCGCCGAAGCCGGGCAGCTCCTCGTACTCCGGCGTCGCCGAGTGGAGGATCGACTGGTGGTAGGGGAAGCTGTCGAGCACGGCGCCCTCCTTGGAGCGGTAGCGGACCGCCGCCCGCAGCGGCCCGATCCCGCTCAGCACGTCGAGCTTGGTGATCGCCAGCGAGTCCATGCGGTTGAGCCGGGCGGCGTAGCGCAGGGCGACCAGGTCGATCCAGCCGCAGCGCCGCCGGCGGCCGGTGGTGGTGCCGAACTCGCGGCCGCGCTCGACCATGTGCTCGCCGGCCTCGTCCTCGAGCTCGGTCGGGAAGGGGCCGGCGCCGACCCGGGTCGCGTAGGCCTTGGCGATCCCCCAGACCTCGTCGATGTCGGTCGGCCCGACCCCGGCACCGACGCAGGCCGCGCCGGCGATCGGGTTGGAGGAGGTGACGAAGGGGTAGGTGCCGTGGTCGAGGTCGAGCAGGGTCGCCTGGGCGCCCTCGAAGATCACCGTGTCGCCGCCGTCCAGCGCGTCCCAGCAGAGCTTCGCGGTGTCGGCGATGTGGGGCTCGAGCCGGTGGCCGAAGTTGACGTGTTCCTCGGTCATCGTGTGCAGGTCGAGGCGGGGGTCGGGCGCCGCCGCCGCGGCTTCCGAGCTCTCCTTCTCCGCCTCCTCGCCGGCTTCCTTGCGCAGTTTGCGCCGCTGCACCGAGAGCTCGCGCAGCGCCTGCTGCTTGGGCTCCAGGGCGGCGCGGATCTTGGTCCGCAGGATCTTCTCGTCGAGCAGGTCCTGGACGCGGATGCCGAGCCGCAGCGCCTTGTCGGCGTAGCAGGGGCCGATGCCGCGCCGGGTGGTGCCGATCGAGAGCTTGCCGAGCTTGGTCTCCCCGGCCGTGTCCAGCAGCACGTGGTAGGGCATGATCAGGTGCGCGTTGGCGCTGATCCGCAGGTTGCCGACGTCGATCCGCCGGCGTTTGAGCCCGTCGATCTCCCCCAGCAGCACGCTCGGGTCCAGGACCACGCCGTTGCCGATCACGCAGGTCTTCTCCGGGTAGAGGATGCCGGAGGGGATCAGGTGGAACTTGAACTCCTGGCCCTCGCGGACGATCGTGTGGCCGGCGTTGTTGCCGCCCTGGAAGCGCACGATCGTCGTCGCCCGCTCCGCCAGCAGGTCGGTGACCTTCCCCTTCCCCTCGTCGCCCCACTGGGCGCCGACTATGACTACGCCTGGCATCAGCGCTGGATTGTGACGGGTGCGGAGGCCCTACGCGTTCAACTTGCGAGCGCCTGCACTGACTCCCTGTGATCTTTGCCGTGCAGTGGGATCATGAAATCGCCGCACATCTCCACCAGTCGCGAGACGGTCCGGTGGCCGATCTGCTCCTTTAGCTCCAGCTCGTCGAGATTGGTAGTTACGAGGATCGAACGCTGTGCCTCGTAGCGCTCGTTGACGAGGGCGTAGAGCTGCTCCAACACCCAGTCGGAGCGCTTCTCCGCGCCGAGGTCGTCGATGTGGAGCAGGTCGACCGAGGTCAGCCGCTCGAAGAAGGAGAGGTAGGAGTCGCCACCGGGCTCGGAGTCGTAGGTGCGGCGGATCCGCGCCAGCAGCTTCGGCAGCGAGTAGATCGCGACCGAGCGGCTGTCCTCCAGCGCCGCCTTGGAGACCAGCATCGCCAGCGTCGTCTTGCCGGTGCCCGAACCGCCGAACAGCCAGATGCCCCGGCCCTCGTCGAGGTTCTCGTCGAGGTTGTCCAGATAGCGGCGGATGTCGTCCACGGCTGCGCGGCCCGTGAAGTCGCGAGCCATATCGCTGACCGGCGGGCGGTCGAAGGAGACGCCCTGGAACTTGCGCGGGATCACCGAGGCGACGCCGCGGTTGCGCCCGCGCCGCAGCCGCGCCTCGCGGCACTCGCAGGCCCGGGCCTCGTCGTCGCCGTCGTCGAGGATCCAGCCCGACCCGTCGCAGACCCCAAGCGGACAGGCCCGCTCGCGGAACGGCTCGCTGCGGGCGATCGCCGGCATCAGAAGTCAGGCCCCGCCGGGGCGGCGTCGGCCAGCGGCGCCCCTTCGCCGGCCGGCTGCTCGATCGGCCGCTCCTGGCCGGAGAAGTCGGCGAATTTGGGGAAGCGGTCGAGGAAGACCAGCTTCCTGGTCCCGATCGGGCCGTTCCTGTGCTTGGCGATGATCAGGTCGGCGAGCCCGTCCGGCTCGTCGTCGGGGTCGCGGTAGTAGTCCTCGCGGAAGAGGAAGGCGACGACGTCGGCGTCCTGCTCCAATTGGCCGGACTCACGCAGGTCGGAGAGCTGTGGCTTCGGCGGCGTCCGCTGCTCCGGCGCCCGCGAGAGCTGGGAGATCGCCAGCACCGGCACCTCCAGCTCGCGGGCGAGGATCTTCAGCCCGCGGCTGATCTGACCGACCTGCTCGACCCGGTTGGCGCGGTGGTCGTCGGAGCGCATCAGCTGCATGTAGTCGACGATCACCATCCCGAGGCCGCCGCGGTCCTGTTCCTGGGCGTGCAGGCGCCGCGCCTTCGCCCGCAGGTCGAGGATGCCGAGATCGGAGGAGTCGTCGAACCACAGCGGCGCCTCCTCGAGCTCGTTGCAGGCGCGCACCACCTTCGGCCAGTCGCGCTGGGAGACCTGCCCCTTGCGCAGCTTGTCGCCGGAGATCCGCGCCCGGCAGGCGATGAAGCGCTGGGCCAGCTCGACCTCTGACATCTCCAGCGAGAAGAAGGCGACCGGCATGTTGCGCTTGACCGCCACGTTTTCGGCGATGTTGGCGACCAGAGCCGACTTCCCCATCGCCGGCCGTGCGGCGACGATGATCAGGTTGCCGGGCTGGAAGCCGCCGGTGATCGCGTCGATGTCGCGGAAGCCGGCGGGGGTGCCGGTCAGCTCGGTCTCGCCGGTGGAGAGCTTCTCCAGCCGGTCGACCTCGTCGTGGAGGATCTCCGAGAGCAGGCGGAAGTCGCTGGCCTGCTCTTTGTGGGCGACGTCGAAGAGGAGTTTCTCGGCCCGCTCGGAGAGCTCGCGCGGTTCGCCGGCGCGGTCGTTGACCCAGCCCTGGATCTCCTGGCCGGCGCCGAGCAGGCGCCGCAGCAGCGAGTTCTGCTGGACGATCTCGGCGTAGTGCTTGGCGTTGCCGGCGGCCGGGACCTTGGCGGCCAGCTCGGAGACGTAGTGCTTGCCGCCGGCCTCCTCGATCTTGTTGCGCTGGGTCAGCGCCTCGCTGACGCTGAGCTCGTCGACCGGCTTGGAGGCGGCGTAGAGGTCGTGGGCGACCTCGAAGATCGCCCGGTGGCGGTCGAGGTAGAAATCGGCCGCGTTCAGCTTCACCTCGTCGATCACCCGGGTCAGCGCCGGCTCGGCCACCAGCATCGCCCCGAGGACCGATTCCTCCGCCTCGATGTTCTGCGGCGGCACGTGGGATGAGGATGGCTGCGGCATCGATGTCTAGTTAAGGCCCCCGGCCGGCGGATACGCCCCGGAGCCCAAGCAAACCAGAGGGCAGGGCCGGCGACATGGCCGTTGCCGCTAATTGCCGGGAAAGCCTTCGGCCGGGGGGATCAGGCCGGCTTCCTCCTGGCGCCGCTCGCCGCGGCGGAGCATGCGCTGGGTGAGGATGGCGATGCTGAGGATCGCGGTGGCGCCGAGGCTGAGCTGGACGCTGAGCAGGCCTTCGCGGCTCCAGTAGACGTCGCGGAGGTCGAGCAGCAGCGCCGACTCGTCGAAGGTGAGGCCCATGCCGATGCCCATCGGCACCGCCAGGCGGTCCTCCAGGGCGTTGTCTTCGGTCAGCAGGGCGGCAGTGCCGGAAGCGAAGGCGATCAGGATCCCGGGGACGAAGTGGTGGATGTGGCGACCGCCGATCCGCACGTTGTGGAGGGGCCACCACTGGTCGCGAATCCCCCAGGTGGAGAGCCGCACCAGGGCAAAGGATCCGAGGAAGCCGGCCAGCAGGTTGAAGAGGACGGTTTCGCTGCGTGGGGCTGTTTCGTAGCCGCGAGCGGCTACGCCGACGGTGTCGAGCGCGGCGCTCGGCGCCGCTTCGATCAGGCTTTCGCCGCTATCGCGCTCATGCGAGCGGCGGCGCAGCATGCGGCCGAACTCCCCCGCGAGCACAGCTCCGGCGCCACCGAGCGCGACCGCGGCCAGGGCGACGGTCGTCCGCTCCGAGCGTGCCCAGCCGAGTCGCGTCCTACTTCTCCTCGCTGATGATGGTCTTGACGGCGGCGACGGCGCCGTCGGCGAGCTCGATCTCGACCATGAAGGTGCCGACTTCGCGCAGCGGCTGCTCGAGGCGGACTTTGCGTTTGTCGATGCGCAGGTCGCGGGCGTCGCGCAGGGCGTCGACGATCTCCTTGGGCCCGACCGAGCCGAACAGCTTGCCGTCCTCGCCGGCCCGCTGGTGGATCGTCAGCACCGTCTTGGAGAGCAGGCCGGCGGCTTCTGCTTCGCGCTCGGCGCGCGCCTTCTCGGCCTTTTCGGCCGCCTCGCGGCGGCGCTGCGCCTCCTCCAGCGCCCCTGGGGTCGCCGGCTGAGCCAGCTTGCGGGGGACCAGGTAGTTGCGCAGGTAGCCGGGGGCGACGTCGATCGCCTGGCCGCGCTCGCCGAGCGACTCGACGTCCTCGAGCAGGATGGCCTGCGCCATCAACGCTCTCCGACGTAGGGCAGCAGGGCGATTTCGCGCGCCCGCTTCACCGCCACCGAGAGCTGCGCCTGGTGGCGGCGGGAAAGCCCGGTGACGCGCCGGCCGCGCGTCTTCCCCTTGTCGGAGAGGAAGCGCCGCAGCAGGTTGAGGTCCTTGTAGTCGACGGTCTCGGCGTTGACCCGCGTGTACTTGCGCGGCCGCGCCCGCTCGGCGCCGCGCCGCCCGCGCCGGTTCCCGTCCGATGAAGAGTTCTCTCTGGTTCGAGCCATTGGGCGCGTGATGCTACCGATCCGCGCCCAATGGTCGCCTGCCGGGCAACCAGCGCCGCTAGAAGGGGATGTCTTCTTCGCCGCCGCCGCCGGCCGCCGGGGCGGTTTCCAGGTCGGAGGTGTCGACGGGGACGTCGCTGGGCGGTGTGTAGCCGCCGTTGCCGTTGCCCCCGCCCTGGTCGCCACCGCCACCGCCACCGCCACCGCCGCCGGAGCCGGAGCCGTCGCGGGAGCCGAGGAACTGGACGGAGTTGGCGACGATCTGCACCGCCTGCCGTTTGCCGCCGCCCTCTTTGGCCTCCCACTCGCGCCAGTCGAGCCGCCCTTCGACCGCGACCGGGCGACCCTTGTTGAGGTAGTTGGCGCAGTTCTCGCCCTGGGCCCCCCAGACGACGACGTCAAAGTAGTTGGGCTTGTCGACCCACTGGCCGCTCTGCCCGTCCTTGCGGCGGCTATTGACCGCCACCCTCAGTTCGCAGACGGGGGTGCCGCCCCCGGTGTGCCGCAATTCGGGATCCTTGGTCAGGTTCCCGGTGATGACCACCACGTTCACGTTCGAAGCCGCCAATGCGCTCACTCCTCTAGAAGTCGCTGGTTGAATTCCAGTCTAAGAGCGCGGGCGGCGCGACCTCTCCCCCCACGGAGGGCGATTCCTCGCAAAGAGCGGGGGCGCAGCGGCGCTACTCGTCGGAGTCGTCGGCAGAATCGCCGCGCTCGTCCCGGGCTCCCGTGGCGCTGCGCTCGCGCGGCCCGGGGGTGGCGCCGGCCGCCGGCGGCACGATTACCGGGGCGTCGGGGTCGACCTTGAAGATGCGGAAGCGGAGGACGCCGTCGGCGATCTTGAGGTTGTGGTCGAGTGAGTCGAGCAGCTCGTTGGTCGACTCGAAGCGGAGCCAGCGATAGTCGGCCTCGGTCCGGCGGTCGATCTCGTAGGCCATCTTGCGCAGGCCCCAGCTGTTCTCGTGCTTGAGACTGCCGCCGGCCTCGATCTGGCCGCGGGCCTCCTGCGCCAGCGCGTCGCGGGCGGGGGCGTCCAAGTTGGGGTCCAGCATCAGGACCAGCTCGTATTCGCGCGGGGCTGCCAAAACGGCGAGGGACTATAGCGGCGGGATTCGCATGGGGTCTGTGTCCCGCTCCCCGGTCAGCGCGGTGCGAACTCCGCCGACCCGTCGCTGGGTTGGGAAGAGGACTCGGGCGCCGGCGGCGGGGCCGGTTCCGCGATGGGGATGGGTGGGGCCGGCGGCGGGGTGGGCACGGCGACCGGAGGCGGTGGAGGCTTGATTAGCGGATGTCGGTAATGGGGCTTGGGGCGGGGGTGGGGGTGGGGCTTGGGTTTGGGACTGGGCTTGGAGCTGATTTTCTCGGGTGCGGCAGAGCTTTCGGTCGCTATGCGGGCGAAATGACTGCCGCGCTCGGGGGTTTGGGGCAGGCCGATGTCGCCGGCCAGGGGCGGAGGGGGCGGCGGCTTCAGCAGCCCGGGAAGCGTCAGCAGGGCCAGCAGCCCGCCCACGGCGACCGCCGCGATCTTGCCAAGGGCTCTCCAGCGAATCCGAATTCGGGCCACCTGGGGCCAAGGCCCGGGCCGGAGGCGGCTCTCCCCCCTACGCGACCGACTCGCGCAGCTCGGCGATGTCTCGCAGCTGGTCGTCGACCCAGTCGCCGGGGTTGCGCGCGTAGATGATCTCCTTCAGCCGCTCGGCTCGCAGGCGGCGCTCCTCGGGGTCCATGGTCAGCGCCCGGTAGATCGCGTCGGCCTGCTCCTGGATGTCGAAGGGGTTGACCGAGAGGGCGCAGTCGGCCAGCTCCTCGTGGGAGCCGGTGTTCTCGGAGAGCATCAGCACCCCATTGCGGGTGTTGACCGCCGGCGCCTCCTTGGCGACCAGGTTCATCCCGTCGAAGAGCGAGTTCACCATCAGCAGGTCGAAGTGCTTGTAGCGGGCGACGGCGTCGTGGAAGTTCTCGTAGATCTTGAGGTCGATCGGCATCCAGTCGGTGGTTCCGTGGCGGTGGTTGACGACCGCGACCAGGGCCTCGATCCGCTCCAGGTACTCGGCGTACTCGGGCACGTCCTGGCGCGAGGGCTGCAGGTGGGCGATGAAGGTGACCTCTTCGCGGAACTCGGGGTGCTGGGTGAGGAAGGTGTCGAAGGCGGTGAAGCCGCGCAGCACGTTCTTGGAGAGGTCGGCGCGGTCGACGCGGATGATCAGGTGCTTGCGGCGGCGCTCCAGCACCTCGCGCTCGGCCTCTGCCACCTCGGGCGAGTCCGCCGCCCGCTGCAGCCGCCGGGCGTCGATCGAGAGCGGGTAGGCGCGGGCCAGGGTGCGGCCGCCGGCGTGGCGGACCTCCCCGGCCAGGTAGTCGACATCGGCCTCCAGCAGCTCGTCGCAGCAGCGCAGGAAGTTGATGCAGTAGGCGTGGGTGTGGAAGCCGATGATGTCGTTGGCCAGCATCCCCTGGAAGAGCGCCTCGCGGATCCGCCCGGGGAGGATGCGCCAGCTGTCGGGCTGGGACCAGGGGATGTGGACGAAGTGGTGGAGGAAGGCGTCGGGGCGCTGCTCGCGGATCATCCCCGGGGCGGTGTAGAGGTGGTAGTCGTGCAGCATCACCAGCGGCCGCTCGCGCCCCTCGATCTGGCCGAGCACCGCGGTGGCGATGTCGCGGTTGACCGCCTGGTAGCCGAAGTCCCAGGCGTCGAGCTCCTGCTGGCGGATGTCCGGCGCGTTGGAGAGGTCCCAGAGGTAGTGCTGGATGAACCAGAGGATCGGGTTGGCGATGACGTTGTAGAAGCGGTCGTAGGCCTCGGGGTCGGAGCCGACCAGCAGCACCTGGTAGTCGATGCCGTCGATCGAGAGCTCGACCGGGCCGCCCTCCTCTTCGGAGACGGCGACGTCCTCGTCGCTCATCGCCGAGGCGATCCAGAGCGCGTCGCGGTGGGAGACGAGGCCGGAGAGCGCCGTCACCAGGCCGCCGCCGCCGCGCTGCAGCGTCCGCTCGCCGCCCTCGTCGCGCTCGAACTGGAGCGGCCCCCGGTTGGAGACGATGATCAGCGGCGAGGAGTCCACGCCGCAGAGGTTAGGGCCTGCGCGGGCGGGGGCCTGAGAGATCAGGTGCCGACATCGCCGAGCAGGCCGAGCCAGTCGCGCAGCAGCCGCGGCGAGAGGAACTCGCGGCGGGCGTGCTCCTTGCCGGCCCGCCCCAGGCGCCGGCCCAGCTCCGGGTCGGCGAGGATCTCGAGGCAGCGCTGGGCGCACTCCGAGGGCGAGTCGACGAGGTAGCCGGACTCGCCGTCGGCGATCTGCAGGGGGATGCCGCCGACGTTGCCGGCGACGGTCGGGCGCCCCTTCCAGAGCGCCTCGGTGACGGTCAGGCCGAAGCCCTCGCGGATCGACTTCTGCAGGCAGACGTCGGACTGCGACTGGAAGGCGTTGACCTCGATCGCCCCGACGTTGTTGAGGTTGCTGAGGATCTTGATGTCGGGGTCGTTGTCGGCGTATTCGTAGGTCTTCTGGAAGTACTCGCGTCCCTCGGGGTCGTCGCTGGCCATCGAGCCGACCATCGCCAGCTGCGCCTCGGGCACCTGCTCGGTCACCTCGCGGTAGGCGTCGATGACGCCGATCGGGTCCTTCCAGGGGTCGAAGCGGGAGACCTGGGTGACCAGCGGCCGGTCGACGTCGATCCCGAACTGTTTGCAGACGAAGGCGGCGTCGTCGGGTGAGAAGGCCATGTTCTTGGGCGAGAGCGGGTCGATCGCCGGCGGGATGATGTTGACCCCGTCGCGGCCGTGGTCGACCCCCGCCGGCACGTAGTCGGGCATGTGCCAGACGGTCGCGTCGTACTCCTCGATCAGCGGCAGCAGGCGGGCGATCGGCGCCGGGTTCGGGGTCGAGAGGTCGATGTGGCAGCGCCAGATCCAGCGCCGCCCCTTCTCCAGGGCGCCGCGGCGCAGGCCGATCGGCTGCGGGTCGTGGACGATCACCGCGTCCCATTCGCCCTGCAGCCCGTCGGCGTTGAGCGCGTTGATCTCGTCGAACAGCTCCCACTGCTCGTCGCTGAGGGTCTCCGGGTCCCCCTGCAGGGAGTTGTGGAGGAGCTTGGTCGCGTTGAAGAACTCCTCCTTGCCGAAGATCACGTGCCAGTGGGCGTCGAGGCCGACATCGCGCATCAGCGGCACGATCGTGTAGAGGATCTCCGAGACGCCGCCGCCGAATGCGGTGGCGCTGACGTGGAGGATGCGCTTGCCCTTGAGCGGCTCGGCCAGCTCGCGGATGCGCTCTGTCAGCTCCTTGCCGACCACGTGGGTGTAGTCGGTGAGGGACTTCTGGCCGAGGGCGACTTCCTGAAGCAAGGCCGGAGTTCTACACGGCTTCGCGGCAGATGGGGGTCGCGGCCGCGGCGCGCTACTCAACCGCCGGCCGAGTCCGGGCCGCTCAGCCGCCGCCGACGCTGTCCGGGCGCTTGCCCAGGGTGATCTCGACCTGCTCCCTGTGGCCGTCGTGGAGGACGGTCAGCGTCACCTTCTCGCCCGGCCTGTACGAGGCGATGAGGCGGGCGAGGTCGTCGGGCTGGACCACGTCGTGGCCGTTGACCTGGAGGATGACGTCGCCGCCGGTGCGGTACTCCCCGGCCTGGAAGCGCAGCTTCCTGTCGCCGCCTTGCAGCCCGGCTTTGTCGGCGGGGCCGCCGGGGACGACTTCGGCGAGCAGGCCGCCGAAGCCGGTGTCGAGGCCGAGCTTGGCGGCGAGCTGCGGGTAGAGCGCCTGGCTGGAGACGCCGATGTAGGCGTATTCGGCGGTCCCGTCTTCCTGCAGCTGGGCGATCGAGCGGCGGATCGCCGAGATCGGCACGGCGAAGCCGACCCCGTCGTTGGCGCCGGAGTTGGTCTCGATCTGCTGGTTGATGCCGATCACCCGGGCGCCGGCGTCGAGCAGGGGGCCGCCGGAGTTGCCGGGGTTGATCGAGGCGTCGGTCTGGATCGCCCCCTCGATCTGGAACTGGGTCAGCGATTTGACCGAGCGGTCGGTGGCGGAGACGATGCCGCTGGAGAGCGACTGCTGCTCGCCGAAGGGGCTGCCGATCGCGGCGACCGGCTGGCCGACCTGGAGGCCGGCGTCGTCTCCCAGCTTCAGCGGGTGCAGGGCGAAGCCGTCGGGCTTTACCTTGAGCAGGGCGACGTCGGCGAAGGGGTCGAAGCCGAGGATCTGGGCTTCGACGACGTTGCGGTCGGGGAACTCGACGAAGACTTCCTTGGCCGGCTTGCGCCTGCCGCTGGATTCGTCGGTGACGACGTGGGCGTTGGTGACGATCTCCCCCTTGGTGTCGAGGACGAAGCCGGAGCCCTCGGCGGCGCCGCCGCCGCCGGCGAAGATCGAGCGGATCGTGACCACGCCGGGAGAGGCCTCGCGGTAGACCCGGGCGGCGTCAAAGCCGCTGTCGGCGGCCTCGACGACCACCTGCGGCTTCGCCTTCGGCTGCGCCGGCGCCTGGGCGGTGCCGCTGTCCGAGCCGCCTCCGCCCGAGCCGCAGCCGTTCAGCAGCGCCAGGCATGCCAGGCACGCCGCCGCGAGCAGTCTCACGCCGGCGCCCTGACGGGCGCGGGCGCCTCTCCCTCGCCGTCCACCTCGGCGGGTGGGAGGTCGAGGGTGAAGGCGGTGAAGCGGCGGCTGGAGCTGATCGTGATGCGACCGTCCATGCGCTGGGCGAGCTCGCTGGCGATCGCCAGCCCGAGCCCCGAGCCGCCGGCTTTGTCGGCGGTGTAGAAGCGCTCGAAGAGGCGGCTCTGGACGCGCCGGGGGACGCCGAACCCCTCGTCGGAGACGGTCAGCTCGGCGCGGCGGTTGACGGAGTAGGTGGTCACGGTGACCTTGGTGCCCTCGGGGGTGTGGGTGAGGGCGTTGTCGAGCAGGATACGGATGATCTGGCGCAGCCGGTCGGGGTCGCCGCGGGCGATCGCCGGGCGCTCGGGGGTGCGCAGCTCCAGGCGCGAGCCGCGCAACTCGGCGCGGGCGCCGAACTCGCGGGTCACCTCCCGCGCCATCGCCCCGAGGTCGACGCTGCGCGCCTGCATCACCATCGCCCCGGCGTCGAGCTGGGAGAGGTCGAGCAGGTCGGCGGTGAGCTTGGTCAGCCGCTCGATCTGCCGGCGCATCGTGCGCACGAACTCGGCCCGCTCCTCCGGGCTCGGGTCCTCCTCTTCGAGCAGCTCGACGAAGCCGCCGAGGCTGAAGATCGGTGTCCGCAGCTCGTGCGAGGCGTTGGCGATGAACTGCTTGCGGGCGCTGTCGAGCTCGGCAAGGCGCCGCTGCATCTCGTTGAAGGTGCGGGCCAGCTGCCCCAGCTGCCCGGCCGAGGCGATCGGGATCGTCGTCTCGAAGTTGCCGTCGGCGACCTTGCGGGCGGCGTCTTGGAGGCGGCTGATGTGGCGAGCGGCCATCTGCGCGTAGTAGAGGCCGAGGGCGGTGGCGAGGGCGACGGCGATCAGGCCGCCGATGAGGATCTGGCCCTTGACCGCCGAGAGGCCGCTGGCGCTGCCCCCGATCGTGACCGCGTAGACATAGACGACGAGCACCGTGCCGACGCTGATCGCGACCGCGGTGACGGTGATCCGGTTGCCCAGGTTGGTGAGCCTGAAGCGAGACATCCCGGGCCTACTCCCTGAACCGGTAGCCGACCCCGCGCACGGTGAAGAGGAACTCGGGTTGCTTGGGGTCGCTCTCCAGCTTCTCCCGCAGGTGGCGGATGTGGACGTCGACGGTGCGCGGGTCGCGGTACTCGGAGTCGCCCCAGACGTGCTCGAGCAGGGTCTCGCGGGTGAGCACGCGGCCGGGCGAGCGGGCGAGGGCGCCGAGGATCTCGAACTCGACGTAGGTGACCCGGATCTCCTCTTCGCGCAGGGTGACCATGCGGCGGTCGAAGTCGATCGTCATCTCGCCGCACTCGATCGACTCGCTGCCGGGCGCTTCGCCGCCCATCCGCGAGCGCCGCAGTGCCGCTTTGACGCGGCTGCGGAACTCGCGCATCGAGAAGGGCTTGGTGATGTAGTCGTCGGCACCGACCTCGAGGCCCGCGACCTTGTCGGTCTCGCTGCCCTTGGCGGTCAGCATGATGATCGGCACCTGGCTGTGGGAGCGCAGCTGGCGGCAGACTTCGACGCCGTCGAGGCGGGGCAGCATCAGGTCGAGGATGACGAGGTCGAAGCGGCCCTCCTCGAAGCGCCGCAGCGCTTCGCCGCCGTCGAGGGCGGAGGTGACGTGGTAGCCGTCCTTGCGCAGGGGGTAGCTGAGCAGTGTCTGGATCGACTGCTCGTCGTCGACGAGGAGTATGCGAGCCGTCCCGTTGGCCACGCACGAAGAGTAGTGCGGGGCGCCCCCGCCTATGCCTGGACGCATGTGCGAGTACCAAGAACTAAGGATCTGGAAGCTCGGGCCGATAAATATGGCGATGCAGTCACAGGAGCTGAAAAGCCTCGTCGAGTCCGGCGGCTACAAGCCGGATCCCTCCCGGGTCGCGGTGGCGATGCTGCGGCGCCGCGGCGTCCGCGAGCTGCTGACCGGGGCGAGTCCCGCGCTCAGGCCAGCTGGTCGAATCCGGACGGCGTCAGAGTTCCCCCGCCGGGCAGCCTGATCTCGACGCCCTCGCCGGCGACGACCTCTCCGACCTGGGTCAGCTTGGCTTCGTCGGCTTCCGCGATCCCGCGGGAGGCGCCGGCGAGGCGCTCTGGCGGCAGCGCCGCCAGCAGCTCGTAGTCCTCGCCACAGGCGGTCGCGAGCCGCAGCGGGTCGAGGCCGGCAGCGGCGGCGAGCGCGGCGAGGCCGTCGGCCAGCGGCAGGGCGTCGGCGTCGATACGGAGAGCGGCGCCGCTGCGCTCGGCGAGGTGGGCGGCGTCGCCGCCGAGGCCGTCGCTGAGGTCGATCATCGCCGTCGCGCCCGCCGCCGCCAGCGCCCGGCCGGAGGCGAGCCGCGGGGTCGGGTCGAGCTGGCGCCGGCGCAGGCGCTCGGCGGCGTGCTCCGGCACCGCGTCCGCCAGCTCGGGGCGTTCGAGCAGCAGCAGGCCCGCCGCCGCGCCGCCCAGCTCGCCGGTGAGGACGAGGGCGTCGCCGGGCCGGGCGCCGGCGCGAGTGACGAACCGCTCCGCGGGATCGGCGTGGCCGACGACGGTGACCGCGAGGGTCATGGCCGGAGCGCGAGTGACGTCGCCGCCGGCCAGGGCCGTGCCGGTCTCGGCGGCGACCGCGGCGATCCCGTCGATCAGCTCGAGGCAGCCGTCCTCGTCGAGGTCGGTGGGGACGCCGAGGGCGACGTAGGCCTCGCCCGGCTCGGCTCCCATCGCCGCCAGGTCGGAGAGGGCTGCGCTCAGCGCCTTGCGGCCGATCTGGGCGAGCCCGGCGCGGTCGCGGCGGAAGTGGACTCCCTCGACCAGGGCGTCAACCGAGGTCGCGGTGGCGCCGCCGGGGACGGTGACGGCGGCGTCGTCGCCGCTGCCGAGCAGGACCCGCGGCCCCGGCCCCGGCAGCCGTTCCCTGATCCGCGCCAGCAGCTCGAACTCGCCCATCCGGTGACTATCGCAAAATCATCACGCACGCCTGGCGGCGGCGGACGCTGCGCGGGGCGGCGTCCTCAGTCGGTCAAATGGCTCTGCCATTAGACCTTCCTGCGTCCTGGCCCCGCTTGGTCCGGCGCCCGCCAGCCGCACGCGCTGATTCTCCGACAGCCCCCGAATGGGCGACCCACGTAAGGTGCGGCCCGTGGAGCGGCGTCAACCATTTCTGCACCGGCTGGGCGAGGCGGGCGCGCGGTTCGGGACCCAGCCGCCGCGCAGCCGCCGGGTCCGCCTGGCGATCCAGGTCGGCCTCGCCCTCCTGATCTTCGGCTTCCTGGTGTTGACGGTCGTCGACCAGTGGTCGGAGATCCAGAGCGCCGGCGTCCACTTCCACGTCGTCTGGCTGCTACCGGCGATCGTCATTCTGCCTCTCTTCTACGTCTTCAGCGCCTTCGGCTGGGACCTGACGCTGCGCTTCCTCGGCCACCGGATCGGCTTCGGTCGCGCCCAGGTCGCCTGGGGGCAGCCGCTGCTCGCCCGCTACGTGCCGGGCAGCGTCCTCTACGTGCTGGGGCGGGTGCTGCTCTCCGAGCGGGCGGGGGTGCCGCGGCGGATCACGATCGCCAGCATTGTCTACGAGCAGGCGATCTCGGCGACATCGGCGATCGTCGTCGCCGCCTACTTCATCATCAACCACCCCGACCTGCAGGGGCAGCCGCTGCGCTGGGCGGTGCTGCTGCTGATCCCGGCCGCGGTGGCGATCCTGCACCCGCGCGTGTTCGGGCCGTTGGCGGACCGGGCGCTGAAGGCGTTCGGGCGGGAACCGTTGCCGGAGGTGATCTCGCTGCGCGGGGTCGTGGCGCTGATCGCCTACTACTCGCTGAACTGGGTCGTGGTCGCAGTCGGCATCTACTGCGTCGCCCGCTCGGTCACCCACGTCCCCCTCGACGACATCCTCCTGGTCGGCTCGGCGCAGGCGATCGGCTACTTCGCGGCGCTGGTGACGCTGGTCGCCCCGGCTGGGCTCGGCGTCCGCGACGCCGCCTTCGCCTGGGCGGTGAAGGCGGCGGTGCCGGGCAAGAGCTTCGCCCTCGGCTCGCT
The DNA here is from genome assembly GCA_963714045.1 of uncultured Actinomycetes bacterium. GTDB lineage: Bacteria > Actinomycetota > Thermoleophilia > Solirubrobacterales > 70-9 > VAYN01. Next base: position 432,514 of record OY970225.1, read on the forward strand.
GGTCGCGATCGCCGTGCGCGGCGTGATGACGGTGGGGGAACTGATCTACGTGGGGGCGGTGACGGCGCTGGGGCGCCGCGAGGGCTGGAGCGTCGCCACCGGCATCCTGCATCCTTCGGCGGAGGAGCAGGGGGAGCCCGACCCGGGCGGCCACTCTCCCGAAATCCTTTAGGGGAGGGAGGAGGGGTGGTGCCCCTCTCACTTAACTTTTTCGACGGCGGATGCGAGCTGTCGCCCGTGGCGCAGCGGCGAAAAAGTACAAGACGTTCCGAGGGGCACCCACCCCTCCTCCCAGCGGGCTCGTAGGTTTGGGGAGTGGTCGCCCGGGTCGGGGTTGGTGAGATGGGTGGCTACAGGGGGATGCGGGCTCCGAGTTGGTAGGCGGTGAGGGCGAGGGTTAGAAGCTGCAATGGGCGGTCTCTTGAGATGGCGGCGAGGGGGAGGGGCCAGACGAGGTACCAGGGGAGGAGCCAGGCGGTGGCCAGGAGGAGGCCGGCGGCGGCCCAGGCGGCGGCGCGGACCCAGTCGCCGCCGTGCCAGGTCCAGCGCAGGAGGTAGGCGAGGGAGGCGGCGTAGAGGGCCAGAGCCGCGGCCCGGAGCGGCCCGGCGCCGAGCCCGGCGATGCGCGCGAAGGTGGTGGGGACGCTGAGGTGGCTCGTCCGCCCCTGATCCTTCCCCGCCAACCCAAAGGCGCGGAGCCACTCCCAACCGAAGCCGAGCCACGCCGCGGCGACGATGACCGCCGCGGCGACGAGGGCCCCGGCCAGCAGCCGGCCCCGCCTTGGGGTGGCCAGGAGGGCGAAGGGGGCCAGGAAGGCGGCCGAGGCCTTGACGGCGACGGCGGCCACGAGGGCGGCCCCGCCCACCGCCTCGCGGGTGGAGAGGAGGGCGGCGACGGCGAGCATCGCCAGCAGCATCGTCAGGCCGTCGTTGTGGGCGCCACCGACGACGTGGACGAGGACGAGCGGGTTGAGGGCGACGAAGGCGGCGGCGCGGAGCGGGTCGGCGCCGCGCCAGGCGGCGAGACGGGAGACGACCGCGGCGAGGGCGAGGACCGAGAGCGCGGCGACGGCCTTGAGCGCGGCGAGGGCGAGGCCCACCGGCAGCCAGGCCAGCGGGTAGGTGGCGAGGGTGAACAGCGGCCCGTAGGCGCTGGTCGTGTGGGGCCAGGTGACGCCGGCGAAGGCCGGGTCGGTGGGGGCGGCGTGGGGGCCGTGGACGTAGGGGTCGAGGCCGTGGACGACCCCGAGGCGGGCGTAGTCGAGGTAGCTGTAGACGTCGTGGGAGAGCAGAACCGGGGCGACCGCGAAACCCACCACCAGCACCACGATCGCCCCCCAGACGACGCGCCGCCCTAGCCTGGGCGCCCCCGCCAGCACAGCCAGGTAGGCCCCGAAACCCACCCACATCAGCTCGTAGGCAACTCCCGGGTCGATGCTCAGCTACCTGCTCCGCGAGCAGATCTACCGCCGCCAGCGCCCCGCCGCCCAGCGTTGACGGAGGCCGGGGAATGACTCGGCGGAGCCTCCCCGCTGTTGCTCGGACGAGTCATTCCCCGGCCCCCTTCCCCCCGCCGACCGCGGGAAGGGGCGGCGGCAGCGGGGCCGGTTCCTGGCCGGCGCCCGGGGCGTAGGCGTTGGGGTTGTAGCCGCCGACCGCGGCGGTTCCGGGCGGGGGTGGGCCGCCCTTGCCACCACCGCCACCAGCGGCGCCGTCGTGTCCCGCGGCGGCCGGGCTCGCCTGGGTGAAGTGGCCGTAGTAGGGGGCCCAGACGATCCCCTGCTCGGGCTTTTCGAATTCCTCGCAGGGGACGCCCCCGTCGGAGTACAGCGAGTGCCAGATTTCCGCCGGGAAGGTGCCGCCGAAGACGGTTATGCCGTGGACGCTGGTCATCGAGATCCGGTTCGACTGCGGGTAGCCGACCCAGACCGCCGTCGCCAGGTTGGGCTGGTAGCCGGAGAACCAGGCGTCGGTGTATTCGTCGGTGGTGCCGGTCTTGCCGGCCTGCCCGGCGCAGCCCGTGTAGGCGGCGGTCCCGGTCCCTTCGGCGATGTTGTCGTGGAGCAGGCGCGTCACCTCGTAGGCGACCGCTTCGGAGAGGACCCGCTTCGGGCGCGGTGCCTGCGGCCGCTCGACCCGCCCGTCGGGGAAGGTCACCCGCTCGATCGAGACCGGGTCGCGATGGACGCCGCCGGCGGCGAGGGTCGCGTAGGCGTCGGTCAGCTCCAGCGGCGAGACGCCGAGGCGCAGGCCACCGATCCCCTCGGCCGGGATCCCATCCAGCGGCGTCGTGATCCCCATCGACTTCGCCGTCTGCGCGACCGCCTCCGGCCCGACGTCGAGGTCGAGCTGGGCGAAGACGGTGTTGTCGGAGGTGACCGTCGCCTGCTTGAGGTTGATCGTGCCCTGATAGCCCTGGTCGGCGGTGTGGACCGTCCAGTGGCCCCAGCGGGGCAGGTTCAGGTCCAGCGGCTTCGAGGTGTAGAAGGTCGTGTAGGGGTCGATCCCCTGCTTGATTGCGGTGGTGAGGACGAAGGCCTTGAAGGCCGAGCCGGGCTGGCGGTGGCCCTGGGCGGCGAGGTTGAACTGGCTCTGGGCGTAGTTGGAGCTGGAGACCATCGCCCGGATGTGGCCGTCGCGGGGGTCGATCGAGACCAGCGCCGAGGCGGGGTCGGTCGAGTAGGGGAGGGTCGAGCGCATCGCTTCCAGGCCGACCCGCTGCAGGCCCGGGTCGATCGTCGTCCGCACCGCGAGCCCGCCGTTGCGCACCGTGTTCACCCCGTACCTATGGATCAGCTCGTTCTCGACGTAGTCGAAGAAGTAGGGCTGGCGGTGCCTGAAGTAGCTACCGGAGAGGCGCAGCCCCAGACCCGCCCGCGCCGCCGCCGCGGCGCGCCCGGCGGAGACGAAGCCGAGCTTGGCCATCTTCCCCAGCACCTCGTTGCGGCGGGCGCGGGCGGCCGCCGGGTTGAGGATCGGGTTGTACTCGGAGGGCGCCTGCGGCAGCCCCGCCAGCAGTGCCGCCTGCGGCAGGCTCAGCTTCCAGACCGGCTTCGAGAAGTAGATCCGCGAGGCGGCGCCGACGCCGACCGCGGTGGCGCCCTCGATCGTCCCGTAGGAGGCGATGTTGAGGTAGGAGCCAAGGATTTCCCGGCGCGAGTGGCGCTCGAAATATTCTTCCGCCAGCCTCGCCTCGACGATCTTGCGTTCGAGGCTGCGCTCCGGGTTCTGGATGCAGAGGTTGCGGACCAGCTGCTGGGTGATCGTCGAGCCGCCCTCGACCGCCCTGCCGGCTTCGAGGTCCTTGACCGCGGCGCGGATGATCCCCTGGTCGTCGACGCCGCCGTGCTGGTAGAAGCGCTGATCCTCGATCGCCACCGTCGCCAGCTGGACGCTCCTGGGGATCCGCTTGATCGAGACCGGGGCGCGGGCCTCGCCGGAGGCGATCGCGCCGAGCCGGCTGCCGTCGGCGGCGTAGAGGACGGAGTTGCCGCCGCGGTCGACCGGCTTGCAGGTGGCGAGGGAGGGCGCCTCGGCGGCGACGTCGAGCACCCAGGAGGTGACGGCGATGACGGCGATCGCGACGAGGGCGAGGACCGCGGCGCCGACGATCAGGAGCTTGCCGCCGATTCCGCCGCGGCGTCGCTGGCGTCGCCGGGTGCGCTGCGTCATCGAGCAGAGGGTACTTCGCACGCCGCCGGCGCTCGGGGCCGGCCGGGGCTCAGGCCTGCGTGTCTTCGGTCGAGCGGTTGTGGACGATGCCCTCGACCAGCAGCTGGTTGGGGATGACGACCGAGGTGCCGTCGCCGGGGTCGACATAGGTGTAGGAGAGGGTGATGTCGGTGACGCGGCCCTCGCGCTCCTCGAAGCAGATGCGGTCGCCGATCCGGAACGGCTGGGTGACCGCCAGCTGCACTCCGGCGACCATGTTGGCGATCGTGTGCTGGGCGGCGAAGCCGATGATCAGCCCCAGCACCGCGGTCGAGGCGAGGATGCCGGTGGCGAGCCGCTTCAGCTCGGTGAACTGGCTCAGGGCGAGGGCGACGAGGACGAGGAAGATCGCCACCAGGAGGACCCGGCGGAGAACCCGCAGGCGGGTCCGGGTCGAGCGGGAGACCTGGGAGACTGCCGGCGACATGGGTCGCAAGTTAGCCTTTCCGTACTCCAACTGGGGCCCATGGGTTGCGTTGCTCGGAGTCCTGCTCGCGCTTGGGACCGGGGTTGTCCTGGGGATTCCGGCGGCGATATTGGGGCACAAGGACGACGGGGACCTGACGACTTTCGGCAACGTCGGGGTGCAGCTGGCGACGGCGGTCGGGTTCCTGATGGTGCCGATGGCGATCGCGGCGCAGCGCGGCGCGGCCACGCCCGGCCAGATCGCGACGCGGCTCGGGGCGCGCCGCTTCCAGCCCTCGGCCCTGAAGTGGATGGCGGCGGCGGTCGGCGCCTACCTGCTGTTCGCCGTCGCCTACTCGCTGCTGGTCGTCGAACCCCACCAGAAGGACATCGCCGAAGGGTTCGGGACGGTTCCGGTGCAGGTGCTTCTGATCGTCGTCGCGGCGCCGATCAGCGAGGAGGTCTGCTTTCGCGGGATGCTGTTCGGCGGGCTGCGGGAGCGGCTGCCGCGGCTCGGGGCGGCATTGCTAACGGGGCTGATCTTCGGCGGCCTGCACGCGCTGACCGGCATAAGCGCGGTGCCGCCGCTGATCGTCTTCGGCTTCCTCTTGGCGCTCCTCTACGAGAAGACCGGATCGATCGTGCCGGGGATCGGCCTGCACATGCTCAATAACTCCTTGGCCCTGATCGCCCTGGCGGGGAAGTAGCATCCGGCCGGTGAGTCGTCGCCTCGGGTTTCTCCTCGTCCTGACCATGCTGCTGGCTGTTCCCCCCGCCTCCGCGGCCGCGGCGCAGGGCGGCGGGGCGGCCGCGGGGGGCGCCACCCAGGCCGTCCCGGACGCCACGGTGAAGATCGAGGTGGGGCACCTGCACGGGGGACGGGCGGAGATCTACGACAAGGTCCCGGTGCGGGGGACGGTCGAGCCGTTCGTCCCCGGCCAGCGGGTCGAAGTCGCCTTCTACCTGAACGGGCACCGGCTGGTCAGCCATAGGGTGGCGGTGAGCAAGGGCGGGGGCGAAGCCGGCGTCTTCAGCTCCAGCGTCATCGTCCGCGAGGACGGCAAGTACGCGGTCAGCGCCAAGCACGCGGCGACCGCGGCGCTGGGCGGCGACAGCAGCGTCCGCAAGAGCTGGCGGGTCAGCTTCCCGGCGCTGCACCCGGGCGACTGCGGCCGGGTGGTCAAGGGCTTCAAGGGGGCGATGGCGAAGATGGGCTACGCCTCCGGCGGCGGGCGCTGCTTCAACGGCCGGCTCGGCCGTGAGGTGCTCGCCTACCGCAAGGTCAACGGCAAGAACCGCAACCAGAAGGCCGGCGCCGGCCTGGTCAAGGCCGTCTTCGGCGGCCGGGGCGGCTACCACGTCAAGTACCCGAAGGCGGGCGAGCACGCTGAAGTGGCGCTCGACAAGCAGGTGCTGGTGCTGACCAAGGGCGAGAAGCCGTTCGCGATCTACCCGGTCTCGACCGGCAAGCCCTCGACCCCGACCGTCACCGGCCACTACAGCTTCTACCGCCAGGAACCGGGCTACAACGCCGAGGGCATGTACTACTCGTTCTACTGGCACAACGGCTACGCGGTGCACGGCTACGCGGAAGTGCCCAACTACGCCGCCAGCCACGGCTGCGTGCGCACCTTCATCGCCGACCAGCCGCGGATCTACGAACAGCTGCACTACGGCGAGTCAATCTTCGTCTTCTGAGGGTGCCATGACCGACCTCGACGCAGCCAAGCGGACACTGCTGGCCGAGCTGCGCGAGCACTCGCTGGTGCTGGGCGAGGTGACGCTGTCGAGCGGGGCCGTGGCCCAGTACTACGTCGACGCGCGGCGCACGCTGATGCGCCCGGCCGGCTTCCGCGCCGCCGGCGAGCTGATCGCCGCCGCCGCCGCCGAGCTCGGCGCCGAGGCCGTCGGCGGCCCGGCCACCGCCGCGATCCCACCCGCCTGCGCCGCCATCGCCGTGCCCGCCGGGGCCGGCCTGCTCGCCTTCTTCGTCCGCGGCGCGCGCAAGGAGCACGGGCTGCAGCGCTGGGTCGAGGGCCCGGTCGCGCCCGGCCTGCGCTGCCTCGTCGTCGAGGACACCGTGACCAGCGGAGCCTCGACCGCGACCGCGATCGGGCGGGTTCGCGAGGAGGGGCTGGAGGTGGCCGGCGTCCTCGCCGTCGTCGACCGGCTCGCCGGCGGCGCCGAGCGGATCGAAGCCGCCGCCGAGGCCCCCTACCGCGCCCTCTTCACGATCGACGAGGTCTACCCCGACCGCCCCGACCGCGGCTGAACGCGGAGGCTTACTGTGGTCATAGCCACAGTAAGCCTCCGCGTTCAGCGCAGGGGACCGAGGCGGAGGGCGGCGACGCGGCGGCCGCCGGGGATCGCGGCGATCAGCTGGGCGCGGAGCCGGCCGCGTTGCTTCAGCAGGGAGCGGGCGCCGACGCTGAGCGGAATCCGGAAGCCGTGGGCGCGGCCGCCGGTGAGGCGGAAGGGCCGCCGGCCCAGGGAGCGGGTGACGACTCGGACCTTCGCCGGCCGCCGGCGCCCGCTGTGTACCGCCACCTTCAGCCTGGTGCGGAGGACGAACTGCCCTGGGCACTGGGTGCCCGCCGGCCATTCGCAGGCGATCCGCAGGTGCACCCCGCGGGCGCTCGACCTCAGGTTGGAGAGCACGATCGCGACCGGGATCGCGATGGTCTTGCAGCCCAGCAGGGTGTCGGCGCCGGGGCCGGCGTTGACGGCGTAGACGCAGACCGGCTGCGGGCCCGACTTCAGGGTCGGGAAGCTGAGGTCGAAGCCGTGTCCCGGCCCCGCCGCGGTGTGCCTGGCGCCGACGTCGGGCCGCGGCACCGAGGCGATCGCGCCGAGTTCGTATTCGAGGGCACCCGGCGCCCCCGCCCGGCCGCCGACGTAGGCCCGGATCGCCAGCGGCTGGGTCGGCGCGCTCGGGTCCAGGGCCCAGCCCCTCACCCGCACCTGCCCGGGCGAGGGCGAGCCGGTGAGGTCGAGGTAGCCGATTGGGTTGTCGCTACCCGCCGCCGCCGTGCCGACCGTCGCCCCGTCGACGTAGTTGTTGTCGATGTTGATCGTGGCGCCGCCGTAGGCCTCGTCGTGACCACCGCGGTACTGGTGGATGCGCTGGTGGTCGGTCCAGGCGCTGGCGGGCAGGTAGGAGGAGGTGCTGCTGCGCTGGCCGTTCCAGTCGGCGACCCAGATGTCGTCGGGCTGGGCGTAGCCGCCGCCGACCTGGCCGGCGAGGTCGGCGATCCCCGAGGCGCCGCTGCTGTAGACGCCGGAGACGTAGCCGAGCGAATGCAGCTTTTCGGTCCAGGCCTCGAGGAAGGCGAGGGTGGCGGCGGAGGCGCTGGAGCTGGGCGAGTAGGACTCCATGTCGAAGTAGATCGGGCTGCCGGGGCCGATCGCCACGGCGGCGGCCTCTTCGACCGCGTCGAGCGCCGCCGCGGCACCCTGCGAGGTCGCCCTGCCGGCGCTGAGCTTGGCGCAGCTGCCGCAGCTGCTGGTCGGGGCCTGGAGGCCGACGTAGGTCGGGATCAGGTGCCAGCCGGCGGCGGTCTGGGCGCCGACCCAGCTCGCGGTCAGGTTGGGCTGCGAGCAGCCGCGGTTGGCGCCGCCGATGTAGACGCCGATCGCTTCGTAGGGCGAGGAGGCCCGCCAGGCCGCCATCGAGCGCGAGGAGGGAGCGCTGCAGGCGTCGAAGCCGAGCCCGGTGAAGACGGCGCCGCCGGCCGAGGCCGCCGCCGAAGCCCCCGCGGTCGTCTTTTCGGTCGGTATGCGGTCGAAAGGACTACCGCGGTACCGGGGAGTGCTGTGCGCGCCGGGTTCGACCAGGATCGCCCGGCGCCGGCCGATCGCCGCTCCCGCCGGGCAGCGCTGGTCGGCTCCCGGCGTCCCCAGGTAGACCGCCCGGCGGTCGAGCCGCACGCACATGCCGGGATGCCGCGCCAGCCGGTAGACGGGCCACGACCGCGGCGCCTCGACCCGCCGGCCGTCGAAGTGAAGAGTGCGAGCCGCGGCGCCCGCGGGCGCGACGCCCTGCCAGCAGGCGAGCAGCGCCAGCGCCGCCAGGACGGGGAGGGCGAGCTGCGCGATCGGACGGGGTGGCCGCTGGGCGCGTCGATTCATTCGCTGCACTTTCGGTACAACGACCCTCGGACCCCGGAGTTGCTCCCTCCGCGAACGGAACCTTGCAGCGAGCGCCCCGAGCAGAGCGCCCCGAGCAGGATTCGAACCTGCGGCCTGTCCCTTAGGAGGGACGATTTGTCAAGTCCCGATTTGGCTTGAATTCGGGATTTCCGCTTGAACATGCCGATTTCACGAGGACATAGGCGGACACTGGAGGACTCAACTGGGCAGATCTGTCCCTACCTTTGTCCCTACCCCGTCGCGCTCCGTAGGCGCGATAATGCGGGGACTCGGCCCCGATAGCTCAGCTGGAAAGAGCGGTCGCCTCCTAAGCGACAGGCCGCCGGTTCGAATCCGGCTCGGGGCACTCAAACCATGCGGCCGTGACGGCACGGGTGATGTGGGACTGCGCGCGACGCATCAGCCGGGGGGCAGGACGGTGAAGGTTGCGCGCTTGCCCGGTCCGGCGCCAGCGCTGCTCTTAGCGGTGGCGGTGAGGCGGTAGGGCCCGGGCGGGAGGTCGGTGAGCTTCCCGGCGTGGCGGTACTGGCCGCTGAAATCGACCGAGGTGCGGCCGGCGGGTAAATGCTTGGTGAGGCGTGTGACGACGTGGAAGCGGCGGCCGTGCCGCACTTCGATTGCGAGCGTCACGGTTGCCGGTGAGGAGAGTGAGAGCTTCACCTTGGTCCCCGATCTGCCGCCAGCCGGGACCCTTCCGAGCGGCTTGGCGTGAAAGCGCTTCGGCTTAACCGCGAGCGACACGATCTTTGGAGGCGCGACGACCCGGCCGGGAAGCTCCGCGCCGATGACGCCGCTCGTCCCGGTCCCCGCCACCTGGAGGCAGAGCCCTTCGTGGACCGAGGCCACGGCTGGGCACGAGTCCTGGGTGACGTCGCCGTAGCCGTCGCCGTCGACATCGGGCTCGACGTCGGCGTCGTACATGATCACGCCGTTGTGGGATTCACCGACGACACCGGTGATGCCGGAAATCGGGGCTTCCGTGCGTGAGTACTGCGCCTGACCACCGACGCTCGACTGGAAGCCGGGAACGGTGCTCCCGGGCACCGCCAGGCCGACATAGCCACCCGCCGGGATCGGCATCCGGGTCTGGAAGCTCGAGATCTTCGAGAACATCGGGTCGGTGGGCGCGGTCACGTTCCCGGTTTCGCTCGTGCTCAACACGTGGTACGCGTGAAATGCCCCGCCGCTTCCTCCCGGATTGTCGGTGAGGACGTGGATTCGGTACGCGCCGTTGCTGCCATTCAGAACCCGCCAGCGAACGACGACCCCGGGTGAGGACGCTGCGGTGGAGACGGCGCCGATGGAGGTCTGCACGTATAGACAGGAGGGAAGGCAGGCCGCCGGTTTGACCGAGCGTTCGCCCTGCAGGTCACTGCCGAAGAGCGAACCGGAGCAGGCCGAGGTGGCGATCGGCGAGCCGAGGCAGAGGTCCTGCGACGCGTCCCCGTACCCGTCGTGGTCTTCGTCGGGCTCGAGCACGGCTTCGAGGTTGACCCGGCGTTCGGCCACCGGTGAACCGGCCGAGAGGCTGCCGCCCGCCACCGTGGCCGTGGACACTCTCACTTCGTCTTCGGTGGCCGTGCTTTTGAAGAAGAATGGCGTCGATTCGAGGAGCGGACTGGCGTGGAAGCGCGCAGCGAGGACGTCGCCCGCGTGCGCCGGCAGGCGGTCGTAGAAGCTGTGCACGGTTTTTTTCGACAATCCGAGGAGGCTGTGGGCCGTGCCCTCACTGGTGACGGTGCCCGTTGCCGAACCGGTCCTATGTACGGTCTGAACCTGCACGGTGTCGGCGGCTTCGACGAAGTTGCCGACGTAAGTGCCGCTGGCGACGATCACCCCGTCGAACGGGATCAAATAGGAATTGCTGGTCGGACTTGCCTCATCCATCTGCGCCACGGTGCAGTCGCACCCACCCGCTCCGGTGGCGGTTTCGGTGGTGGCTGCGCTGCCGACCTGGCCAAGGTGGACAGGCGTCGGCGCGGCCTCGGCGGGCGCTGCGGCGAGTGCCGCCGCAAGGACGACCGGCAAAAGCACGAGCCCAGAGAGCGATCGGACGAAACGCACGGCCTCCATTCAACAGCTAAATGCGGGGGTCGGTGTGAATTTCCTAACTGGCCGGACGAAAATTCCGCCGCTCCCGGCTGGACGTACGTGGGGCAGATCGAGCGCGGCGAGCGCAACTTGACCTACAAGAACGTCCTCAAGCTGGCTCGCGGGCTTGGCTTGAAGCAGCTGAGCTGATGCCCGATGAGACAATCGGCTAGACGGCCGAGCCGCCCCCGGCGACACCCGCCGTCAAAACCGGGGCTCGGGGGCAGTTCGGCCAAAGCCGCTAGTTGGCCTTGGTGATCCGGGTCAGCGGCAACTTGGCAGAAACCGAGTCGATCTTCACTTGCTTCACCCCCTTTCCCATCGCGATGGGCAGACAGGGCCAAGCATTACTCAGATTTTACAGACTGCTCAGAGGAGAGGGCGCATTTTCGGCGCGAAAGCTGCCAAGGTCGTCTGGATTACTACGGAAACTTGTAGCTACTAGGAGGACGTGTGCCGGCTCAACCAAGCGCCAACAAGGCCCCGGAGATCATCAACCAGCAGCTCGCCAAAGCCCTGGCACACCCCGCTCGCATCAAAATCCTGGTCGAGCTGAACAAGCGGGTGATGAGCCCCAACGAGTTCTCCCGCGAGTTCGGCGGCTCGCTCACGAAACTCGCCTACCACTTCCGCAAACTGGAGGAGCTGGGCTGCCTGGAGGTCGTCAAGGAAGTGCCGCGCCGGGGAGCCATCGAGCACTACTACGCGGGGACACGCCGGGCCTTGTTTGACGACTCCGACTGGCAGGGCTTGCCAGAGGCGGTCAAGAACTCCGTGACGGGCACGACCTTTCAGACGTACTTGGAACGGGTGGCCCAGGCCATGACGGCTGGGACGATGGACGCGCGTGAGGACCGGCATTTCAGTTGGACGGCGCTCGTTCTTGACGAGCAGGCATGGAACGAGCTGATCCAAGGGCTGGATTCGCTGTTCGCCAAGGTGCTCGATCTACAGGTCGAGGCGGGCCTGCGAATGGCCGAGTCCGGCGAGGAACCGATCACGGCCACCGTGGGGCTGGCCGGGTTTGAGTCACCCAGGAGCGATGGCGGCGACAGAGTTATCAATGGCTAGTAGAAGCATTGTCGTTCGGCCACCAGGGTGTAACAGCGAAATCCTAGGCCACTTCGGCTCGATAGGGTTGCGACATGACGGGCGAGAAGACCATCGAGGAACTTATTAGGGACATCGAGAAGGAGCACCTAATCCTTCCCGAGTTCCAGCGCGGGTATGTCTGGCGTCCCAAAGCCGTTCGATCATTCCTGACTTCGCTCTACCGCGGCTATCCAACGGGGAGCTTCTTGATCTGGAAAACGCCCGATCCAGGAAAAGTCAGGAAGACGGACGAGCCAGATAGCGCCAAGAAATACTTCGAACTAATCCTCGACGGTCAACAGCGGCTAACCAGCATTTACGCGATCATGACCGGGAATGCCCCTCCATTTTATGAGGGCGAGGATCTCTCCTTCGACCTCTATTTCAATCTGCTTGACGAGAGTTTTAGCTATTGGAAAAAGATCACGATGCAGGGGAAGCCTGAGTGGATTTCAGTCACGTCGTTTTATCAGGAAGGCCTAGGGGAGTTCCTCAGTTCCCGCAAGGACAAGCCGGAACTGGGCGACCTCTACCTCGCCAACATGAACAAGCTCACGAAGCTTGACCGAATCCGGACCTATTCGTACTACTTAAAGTCCCTCGACGAGCCAGACATGGAGCAGGTCGTCGAGATTTTTAATCTCGTCAACAGTGCTGGCACTCGCCTCAGCAAGTCTGACCTCGCGCTCGCACACATATCGGCCTCCTGGCCGGAGGCACGGGAGACATTCAAGAGTGCGCAAACCAAGTTTGCCGAGCACGGATTCGACTTCAATCTGGACTTCTTTACACGTACGACCTCAGTGGTAGCGACCGACTCGGCACTTTACGAGCCCCTGTACAGGACGGAGATCGAGACGGTCAAGGACTCGTGGAAGACCGTTGAGGGTGTCCTTGACTACATCATCAATTTGTTGCGTGCGGATGCATTTATCGACTCAGCCAAGACCCTCCCTTCGGACTATCCGCTTGTCCCGTTGGTTTCGTACCTGTCGAAAAACGGGGGCCAGTTTGCTTCCTCACAGGAGAAGCGTGACTTTTTGCATTGGTTCTTCGCCGCCCTTATGTGGGGGCGTTATTCAGGAAGCGCCGAGACTAAGCTAAATGCCGATGTTGCAGCGACCTTTGAGGGGGATGCCCCAAACGCCCTCCGAGGCAAGCTTCTGCAGGAGCGAGGGCGGATCAAGGTTGATCCGACCGATCTGGAGGGGCGAGGAACGTTAAGCACGTTCTACCCGATGACCTATGTCGTCATGAGGGCTCGCGAAGCTACTGACTGGTTTAACGGCCAGCCGCTCTACGTGAAGAACGTAGGAGCTATGTACAGCCTTGAGCGGCATCATATTTTCCCGCAGGCGGTGCTCTATGGCGCTGGCTATTCCAGCTCTGATGCCCGGCATAAAGCGCTTGTGAATGAGATTGCAAATTCAGCATTTCTCACAAAGGCGGCCAATCTTAAGATCAGCAAATCGGACCCGCTGGCCTATCTCCGCGAGATCAAAGAGAAGAATGCTGTTGCTCTCGAAGCGCAGTTCGTGCCCATGAACGAGGCCCTCTGGCAAGTCGATAATTTCGAGCAGTTCCTCGAAGCTCGCCGTTCTTTGATCGCCGAGGGAATCAATGAATTTATGGACAACCTGCTTTCGGTTCCCGGCTCGGGAGATCTAACGCTTGGGGACCTCATCGCGCAGGGAGAGAGCAAAATCGTGGAGTACAAGTCATCGCTCCGCTGGGATTACAAGGAGGGCAATGTGAGCAAAATTGTCCAGAAGTCGGTGGCAAAGACTCTGGCCGCCTTCCTAAACACAGACGGGGGCACGCTACTCATCGGTTTGCGGGACGACGGCACGGTCCTGGGACTCGACAGCGACTTCAAGACGTTGGGCAAGAAGCAGGATAAGGACGGCTTCGAGCTAGCCCTCCGGAATGTGCTGTCGAACTATTTGGGATCTGCAACCTCGGCGTCTGTCGAGCTGACTTTTTCTGAGCACGGAGGGCAGACGCTTGCAGTTGCATCGTGCGAGCCCCATCCCCAGCCCGTGTATCTCACGGATGGATCTGAAGTGGAGTTCTTTATCCGTGACGGGAATTCAAGCCGTCTCCTCAACGTTCTTGAGTCAAATAAGTACATCGCCGGCCGTTGGCCGAAGCACGACGCCTCGTAGGGCATTACGTCTCCCAAGTGCCGCTGCAGCGGCGTTGTCCACAGCAGTAGTCCGCCGAACAAATAGAGAATCAAAAGGTTCTCCGGCGACTCGGCATAAGCGGCGGCAGCGGTCGCCGCAAGAATGCCGAGAACAGCACCCGGGCCCTACCAAGCGTTGCAGCGACGCCGTAGCACCCGCGATGAAGGCGACTCTGAATCGCTCCTGGCGGGCGCAGCGTCACCATTGCCGTTGCTCCGCAGAGCAGCACCAACACCGCGACGCCGATGCAAATCACCCTACCTGTATTGAAGGCGCTCCCTGAGATCTCGAGACCCGAAGGGGCGGCTGCCAAACTCGCGAGCAGAATGGCCGCTGCGTTGGCGACCGCATCCGCCGGTCGCGTGTACCACGGCTCAAGCACCAGGTCGGAGAGGAACAGGGTCAGCGCCGCGGAGTAAAGCTAAAGCGTCTCGCTGCCGATCCCCGGGACCAGGCTTCCCTCGACGACGTAGCTCGTCGCTGCCAGCATTGCGAGGCTGATCGCAAGGAGCCCGACCCGCGCCCGCTGGTTCAGCCCGGTCTTCTTGGCGCCCCTGGGTTGCCTTGTTGCCGTTCATGCCGCCTCGCCGACCAAACTAGAGCAAGCGACGAACGGAACGTAAAGCTTGAACGCGCGACTCAGCTCAGTTCGGGCCTCGCCCTGAGTCTCTAGCGTAGGTCTTGCGCCGCGACGGCGCGTAGAAGAGCTTCGCCCCCTTAAAAGGAATGGCAGTGCTTGGTGACCACCCCGACGCTCACGAAGTAGCTGTTCGATTCAGATCCCCCGACCCATCCCATCCGGACCGCGCGGAAGACAGCTCGGCACTCGGTGGTCGTGTCGTTATAGATCGTCTTGCAGTTGAAGCCTTTGCCCGTGCGCTTGCAGACCAGATGGGAGACGAACATCGGATAGAGCCTGCTCTTGACCGCCTGCCGCGCTTCCTTGCGGGAGGTCCAGAAGCTCCTCAGGTGGGGCAAGGTGAAGTTGCAGCCAGCCTTCGCACTCGCTTCCACCTTGAAGCTGCCCCGTTCAGTATTCACCCAGCTGGGGTCCACAACTGACGAAAGCTTGACGGTCCAGGAGAGCGTCTTGCCATCAAGCCAGCAGGGGTCTCCGTAGTCGCCAGGCTTGTACCAAGACATCACGGCTTCGCCGAACATGCCGTGCCCTTCCTTGCTGAAGATGGTGGCAAGCTTTCTGTTCTTGACGACCAGGCTATATCGACAAGGGATGTCTTCGACAGCACCCGGCAGTTCGGGTGATGCCACCGGACGCCAAACCGGGCAAGCATCTACTGCTTCTTCGCCACAAAGTTCACCGCAGACATCGACGGGGATCTCAAACGTCGTCTGATCCAAACCTGGTTCGACGGAGACCTTGGTTTCCTCGGCCTGGGCAGATGACGCGAGGACTCCGATCACCGCGATGGCTGCAATGACTACAACTACTGCTTTCCTCATTGGCGCCCTCTCCGTATTCTCGGATTGCGATTCAGCTTCCAATATGGCAGCCGGGGGTTCCTTGTGTATGGGTCAATTGGCCACCCGGCAGGTCAGTCGAGTCCGTTGACCTCTCGCCGGGTTCGACGCCGGGGGTTCTCGCCAGCACGTCCTGAGAGACACCTGTCTCACCAGCACGTCCCGCAACCGTAGACCGAAGGCCCTGCTGGCTCCGAGGGGCGGCGTCGTGAGGGGAGAGGCCATCGTTGGAAGCGTGGCGGCTCCCAATCTTCATGCTTACCCGCCTCTCATAAGGGCTAGGCCAGCGACGTCGACCCGGGCGAAGCTCAGCCGCCGGGGAAGTACTGGCGGCCCTGCTTTTTGACCCGGCCCTCTTTCTCGAGGTCGCCGAGCACGCGGTAGAGGTAGTTCGGCTTGATCTTCATCGCCTTGGCGATCTCCGCGGCGCCGATGCCGGGCGATTTCTCGATCAGCTTCACGGTCTGATCGGCGCGGGTGCCGCCGCGGCGTTTGCGGCGTTTGCGCGGCGGCTTGGTAACCGGCGAACCGGTGGAAGTGGCGTTGCGCCCACGCGGACGGCCAGGCGAACGACGCGTCGCCTTGCCGCCAAGCTCGATCAGAGCGCGCTCGAGACGCTTGCGCTCCTCGGTGAGCTCCGCAAGGCGCTTTTGGACGAGCTCGCGCGCCTCGTCGAGTACAGCTGTAGTGTCGGGCATCTTGCTCCTTAAGGTGGCGGACTGGGGTGGTAAAAGTCTCCCACAGTTCGACTGCTCGGCTCGCGGCGAACGCCTCGAGTATCGGTTCGCCGCGCCGGTCAGACCTGGAGAGCGCCCCCTTCCGTCACCGTCTCGCCGACCAGCCCTTACGCTTCCTCACTGAATCCGGCTCGGGGCGCGCGGGCTGTTCGCCAGAGGCCGCAGGTCCGAGCCCCATCCTCCGCTCATTTCCCAGTCTAGAGCCAAAAATCGGGCTGCTGTTGGAACCCGTTGACCCTCTTGGTTCCAGCTCAGCACCTAGCCCGTCGCTCAGCTTGCAGTCGTAGAGGCTGGCCGTTGGACTCTGCCGCGATCTGACCTGGTGCTTGGCAGCTATAACCTGCGGTCCCATGGGTTTCTGGAACCCCCGAGCGATCTGCCCGAATTGCGGGGCGAAGATCCACACTCAGTCTCATAGAACCGGGACCGAGTGTCCGGCCTGCCACGTTGCCCTGACCGGCAAGATGGAGTTCCTGGGGATGAAGGCGAAGCTCGATACGTCGGGCGCTGAGAGCGAGAGCTATGAGGTAACTCTCGACCGCCCGGTCAGGAGCTCGGGTGATCGGCTTGAGCAGCTTGAGCGGTTGATGCGGCTTCGGGACGGTGGAGTTATCACCGACGCTGAACTCCAAGCCCAGAAAGCAGAGATCGACCAACAGCAAGAGGTCAATGACATTGTCCTGTTGTCGGTAGCCGATGACAGCATCGTGTCCGTCATCAAGGTCGTTCAGGAGTTCAGTGACCTCGATCTCCAGAAATCGCTGAATTTGGTTCGAAGCGCGCCGGTGACCATTCTCACCGGACTCGATGGCAATGCGGCTGAGTCAGCGAGGAAAAAGCTCGAGCAAGCTGGAGCGCAAGTCCGGTACCGATAGCTGAGGTCAGGTCCTTCGAGAGAAGCAGCAGCAACCTTGTCTGGAAACCATGGAATCTGGAGAAGGTTCCTGGCCCGAGCCACCCTGACCTAGATCGGCCTTCGAGGTACCGACGTGGTCAGATAGCCTCCTAGCGTCGGGATGACGGGAAACAATCAACTTGGAAGGCATTTTGGGATCCGGCAGGGGCGCTTCCGTGCCATTAATGCTGCCGCCCTTCTCATCGTCGGGTTCGCCTTCGTGTTTCTTGCTGGTGGTGGAGCCTTGGCCCCTTCCAAAGCGGCGGCATCCTTATGTCCGCCGGAGGTCGTACCTGCGCTCGTCCTGCACGCACCGGAACGCGCTGCGTATGAACGCGGCTTCTCGGCCCATATCTCCAGGACCGCAGATGGACATGTCGAAGATCTGCGCGTTTCATTTCAACCGGCGTCAAAGGGGAGCGAGCTGGCGAGCGCCTTTGCCGCTGACCCCAACCCACCCAAGGCGGAGTTCGAAGGATTCGAAACCCGGACGCTCTGGTTTGCTCGGGGCGATGGACCAGGGATATTGACGGCGAGCTGGACGCAGAAAGACCGTCCAAGCATTGGGGAAAATGGCGTGCTTTGCGAAGAGTCGAAATCGGTCGAAATCCGACCTATCCGCGGACGGCTTACGCGCGTACGTGCGGAGCTTCGGTGGGAAAAGGGTTCGCACGAATTCACACTTGAATTGCCCTGTACAGCTGGCAAAGAAGAAGAATTTGAGACAGTTTCACCAGCTCCTGTCTTGGTCAGCATAAGAGGCGCTGGCGGAAGAAAGATCGCGCGCGTGCCTGATGTTTGCCTGGATTCGCGCTTTAAGGCTTTCGAGACAAAGCGCTGGGCTGTCTATCGCACGTTAGTGGGTGACACTGCCGGTATCCAAGTCTCTTCATTTGGCATCAGAAGTCCGGCTCTGATGCAATTTGAGGTCCGCCAAGCGGGGCGGCTGATAGCGAAGGGACAGTTTCGCATTCGAGACCGGAGTCGTTCATCTCGACGGATCTATGAAGGCTCAGACGCATTCGTGAATTACTGCATTGACGAAACCAAAGCGATTCGCTCCTCGCATGACCGCTTGTATTGCGTGAATCCGGGCTACTACCGAACGTTTGCTTCCGACCTTCACTGGTACGTGCCCTAAATGGTTCCTTTCCTCCGACTCGGGATGCGGGCAGTTGCGGGGCGATTGAGTGTCGGCGCGTTCCTAATGGCTTTTGCGCTCGGCGCGGTTGAGTCGAGCGGCGCAGCCGCCGCCGAGCCCTGTCATCCCGTCACAGTCGAAGGCGCGAAGGTCCGCGTTGCCACGGTCCGTGCTTCATGCAAGACCGGCCGGGAAGTCGCGATGGGCTACTTCCTACGAACCCTCAATAACGACCGCTTCGACGGCAAGACCGGGGACGGCTCGGTCTACTACGACGTCAACGGCTTTCGCTGCCTGACGGGCCTTGGGGGAAGCCAGATGTCCTGCCATCACCACGACCAGTGGGTGTACGCCTCGAGCAGGCCCGAAGACCACCCGTCGACCTGGGGCCGCCGGGCTCTCGTTTCGACCGCAAGGAGCTCGCGGAGGGTCTACTTCGTCATCGGCTGCTCGGGCTCGGTCTATCAGCCCAAGGAAATCGCCCTGACCTGCGCCGATGGCAAGGTTCGTTTCCTCGTCGATCAGGGCTGGGAGGAATGGGGTCCGGGCCGGGCTTCAACCCACGGCACCCTTCGTTTTCCCGCCTGCTCGCCGAATGTGCCGCTCGTCGCATGCAGGGACTATGCCGAAGACGAAGCGATCATTCGTCTATGGCGCCCAGTCTACTGCCCGACGGTCGGCCACTGGCAGTTTTCGAGGCTCGGCGTCGACGACCTCAAGGGTCCGAACCCTGAAGGCTTCAACCAGCCGATTCCCTATCCCTGCGAGCGCGTCAAGCCCGAGCCAGTCCACCGACTCGGCAGCTATGCCGCCCGAAGCTACATGCGTTCGATTCTCAGCCGGTTCAGTTACGAATCTCGCGCCGGCGGCAGCATCGAGTGCAATCGCCGCGTCTCCGCAACGCGAATCAGTTGCAAGATGGGCTGGGTGCTCGGTGACACCGGCTATGTGGGGCGAGGCCAGATTTGGCTCACCTTCCAGCATCACGAAAAGCAGCCCCATTTCTCCTACCGGCTGACCCGCGTCGACGAATACTGCGTCTTCGTTACCCACAAAGGCGACTGCACGAAGAAGCTACGCGACAGCGGAGCGGTTCCTGGATGAAACGGCGTATGCAGACCTTGGCCGTCGTCGCGATCTCGATGGCCATCGGGCTGTTGCTCCTCGGCTCGACGACGAGTGCAAGCGCGAAGACGCGCGCGGAATGCGAACAGCTTGAAGCTGCCCTGCGCAGCGCGATCTCTTACGAAGTCAATTACACCCAGCAACAGAAAGACGAATACGTCGCGCGGAACGCCGCGCAGTGCAACGAAGAAGCTCGGGCGGACGAAGCCGCAGAAGCGGAATACAACGCCAAAGTTGATCGCGAAATCCGCGAAGGTGAAGAACGGGAAAAGCGCAAGGAAGAAACTCGAACTGCTGAAAAGCGCGAACGCGAAAGGGAACAGACCGCCGCCGAAGCTCGCCGGCACCATCGCCGAGAACGCGAACGACGAGAATGGGCTGTCAAGCCGACGGTCACGAAGGCGATCGCGAGGGAATTCAGCCGTCGCTTGATGAAGCAAACCGAGTTCTCCATCTGGACCGTCAACTGCAACGGCGGCCGGATCAACCGGACCCATTGGAGCTGCTCCGTTCACATCTTCTACCACTGCCTCCGGGGTCGCATTCGAGTTAGCGGCGCCGGCCACAAGAGTCATCGGCCCTATTTCCGCGCCAAGGGCTCCGAGTTGCGGCCCTGTCGGTTCTAGTCTCGAGCCGGGCGCGGACTTCCCGATCGGCGCCAGCATGGCCTGCGACAGCTGCCGGCGCGGACGCTCGACGCCCATGCGAGCGGAGTGAGGTGCAAGCTGCAGAGGGCAGGTGCGGAGGGGGCCCGGCCCGACCTGCGCTAAAGGAACCCGCCAATTGGCCGATTCATTGCCAGCGAAATGGGAAGGCGAACTTAACGTCGAGCGGGCGGATTCCGTCGGCGCCCGCCAGAGAGGAAGTGGGCATGATCGAGCATCCAGTTCTCTTTGTGGCGGCGTTGGCTGTGGCGATCGGTGACCTCAGCTGGCGAGACCGGCGTCGAGGGCGCCGGGAACTGGGTGGATCGCCGCCAGACGCAGCTTCATCCCCATCTCCGCTGAATGGACCCTCGGGCGGTTCCGGCCCGGCCGGCGCCGAAGTGGAGATGGCTCTGGTGGCGCGGGGCTCTTCGGTGCCGGGCCGGTCTCAAGACTCACGCGAGAGTCACCCGGAGTCCGGACGATGAGCATGGACTTGAACTACCCGGTCGGCCCCGTCGCCGACCGGCTGACGCTGTGGCCGATGGATGACGGGCGCTACGGAATCGACGCCGTCTTCCAGGGTGCTTCGGGATATGAGCGCTGCGAAGCTCACCGCGAGGGCCTGCGCGAGCAAGGCGTCCTCCACAAGCACCTGCAGAACCTGGATGGATCTTGGTCGCTGCGCTTCGGCCCGCTCAGTGCCCAGGAAGTTGGACGAGCGATCACGGCGTTCGTCCACTGAGTTGAGGACTGATCGGGGCTCGTCAAACGAACCACCTCTCAGAGGAGGCATCAAAGCTCGAGACTCCGACCTACCGCCACAGGCTGGCGAATGCACTCGCCCCGGCATCGTCGCGTTCCTCGATTGAGGCTGACCGTCTGCAGCGGGGTTCGCCTATATGGTCGAAGTCTCCATCTGCACTGAGCAACGCTAGATGAGCTACCAGGATCCCTACAAGAGACATTCCCATGACCGGTTCTTGGGGGAGGAGCAGGGCACCCCTGGCTGGGCCAAAGTGGTCGCGGCGCTGATCTTGGCCGTCGGTGTAGGGGGTGCGATCGCCATCTTCGTCTCGCGTGAATCCAGCAATTCCGAGCCAGCCACCATGACGGTAACGGTGGTCAAGGCAGCCAAGAACGCGGCGCCGCAGGCGACGGCACCCGAGCACAGCCATTTGAAGCGTGAGCCCTCGAACTCGATGCCGCCGGCGACTGCGGGGTCACCCACCGGAGGCTCTGGCTCCGCTTTCCTTCCATCTCAGGCCGATGCGTCTTTCAGCGAGCTCGCAAGCTCGCTTTCAGCCCAGGTCGGCCTCGCGGTCCAGCCCCTGGGTGGCGGGGAAACGCGGGAATTCGGCGAATTGCGCGAAGGTCACGCGTGGAGCAGCATCAAGGTGCCGATCCTTGCATCGCTGCTCAGAGAACAGGGCGAAGCCCTGGGACCAGAGGAAGAAGCCTGGGCCACGAGCGCGATTACCGCCTCCGACAATGAAGCATCCGCTTCTCTGTTCGGGAAGATTGAGGAACGCCAAGGCGGACTGATCGGTGCGAGCCAGGCGGTGGAAAGCGTGCTTCACGAGGCTGGCTCTTCTTCAACCCGGGTGGCTACGGCTCCGCCGCCGCCCGGTGCCGTCTCCACTTATGGCCAGACGGAGTGGTCGGTTGGTGACGCCGCCCGGTTCTTCGCGGCGCTGGGGCGCTGCGAAGTCCTTGGTCGGCACGGAACGCAGTTCGTCGAGTCACTGATGGAAAACGTGATACCCGAACAGCGCTGGGGCCTCGGGGAAGGCGGCTTCCCATCTAGCTGGCGGGTCAGCATGAAGGGAGGTTGGGGTCCCGAGGCCGAATCCGGTGGCGGTTATCTGGTGCGGCAGTCCGGGCTGATTCAGGACGCAAATGGGGGCGTGGCTGTGGCGATGATCGCCAAGGACGACTCCGGGACCTACCCTGCGGGGGCCTCTGACCTGACCCAGGTTGCGCGGTGGCTGGCGGGCGAGTTAAACGGTCTCGGGCCGGCCTTCCACGGCTGCGCCGGCTGACCTACGGCGCGAAGTAGATCCTGGTGCCGCCTGTGCCTTCGCAGGTCACTGGAGTTGTTCCTTCGTCGCAGGTGATCGAGACCGACTCGCCGCTTTCCGGGTCTTCGGCGACGAGTTCTCCGCGGCCGCCTTGCGCGTACTCGCGGTGGATCTCTGCGCCCACCTCACAGGAGACGGCTTCAACCGTGAATTTCCCGCCGCCGCACTGAGTCGGACCGCCTATCGCGCCTCCGCTGACCTCCGAAAGGGATGGTTCTTCCGGCCGTGGCTTCGCGGCTTCCTGGAATTCGGTGACGGTCTTGGTCCGTGCAACCTCGCTCGAGCCGCCCCCCTCGGAGAGGATGAAGGCCAAGGCGATCAGAATGCTGGAGACCGCGATGGCGCCGACGATGGCCGTTGCCGCGCGCATTCAGTAGACGCGGACTGCCTGCATCGGGAAGGTCACAAATGCTTCGTTCCCCCCCGAGCAGCTGACGACGTCGGATTCCAGGTAACAATCCACTCCGTAGTCCTTGCCAGTTGTTGGGCTGTAGGCGCTTACATAGGTATAGGCCTGATCGCCGTAGGCTTCGTATTCTTCCCAGTAGGCGACGAAGACATTCTCGGCGAAGGGGCAACTGGTCGCTTCGTTCGCCGAGATGTTCTGATCGCAGGACTTGATGGCCCCTGAGGTGTAAGCCGGTTCAGGGGCGGGTTCGGGTTCCGGCGCAGGCGCAGCGCTTGTGTTCTGCCCCGTTGCCTTCGCCGAGCTGAAATAGACGGCGGCGTTGTCACCACCGGTGCAGGTCACGAGGCTTGAGCCTCCACAGGTCATGTTGTAGGTCACACCGGTCACGGGGCTGTAGACCTGCGGCTGGTCTGATCCCCCTGATTCCGCGTACGCCGAGCGGGTGTTCTTGGCGAAAGGACAGCTGGTAGCGCTGTTCACCCACAGGCCACTGGTTCCTGGACAGGCTGACGACCCGGCGGGCGGCTCCACAAGTGGCTTCTTCCCTGCTTGAGCCACCTGCTTGACGTGCGCTGTCGTCTTCGAGGCTGGAGAGCCTTCCTTGTTGAAGACCCCGGTGGCGGCGAGCACGGCGGCGGAAATCCCGACAACGGCGACGATCGCCAAGAGGATCAGGGCCAGCGGGTTGCCGGAGCGATCACGCTGCGGGGGCGACGGGGTCACGTATCCATAAGGAGGCGGCGTCTGGGGCCCGTTCTGGTAGCCGGCTCCCGGCGGAGGCGGTGTTATCGGCCCGACCTTCGTCGCCGCGTGCGGCTGCGCCATCACTGCGGTCGGGTCGGTGTCCCCACTCGAGTCTTGAGCCGAGGCCAGGGCTTTGGCGAACTCTCGACCGGACGCGAATCGCTGTTCGGGGTCGATTGCGAGAGCGGTTTGAAAGAGGCCGTCGTATCGGTGCCCGAGAGTGGGGAGGACTTGACTCACCAGCGGGCGGCTGTCGCTGGCGTGAGCCCAACGCACGGCGAGCTCGTTCTCACCGGTGAACGGCGTCTTGCCCGTCAGCATCTCGAAGGCAAGGCAACCGAGCGAGTAGAGGTCGCTGCGAGGCCCGGCCTCCTCGCCCTGGATCTGCTCTGGAGATAGATAGCCGGTCGTGCCGACCGTCGATCCCGTTCTCGTCAGACTCTCGACGGACCCGGGGGGCTTCGCGATCCCGAAGTCGGTCAGGTAGGCGTGATCCTCGCCGGTCACATCGCGCACGAGGACGTTGGCCGGCTTGACGTCGCGGTGCACGAGTCCCGAGATGCCGTGCAAAGCGTCTAGAGCGCCGGCGAGCTGCGTACCGATCGCGACGGCTCGCTTCGGCGTCAGTCGGCCCGAGGAGTCGAGTAGCTGCCGCAGGTCCGTGCCGTCGATCCACTGCATGACCAGATACAAGCGGCCGTCCTCGTCGCGCACGTCATACACCGTGACTACGTGCGGGTGGTCGACCGAGGCGGCGAGCTTGGCCTCGCGCATGAAGCGTTCCCGGTACTCGGGCTCGCTGGCGATCTCCTCACGGATCACCTTCAAGGCGACATCGCGGTCGAGCGACTGCTGGCGTGCCTTGTAGACGATGCCCATCCCGCCCGTGCCGGCGACCGAGAGGATCTCGAAATCGCCCAGCCGATCTCCAACCTTCAATTCCTCTGTCATGACCGGGTCTACTCCCTTTGGAACGAGTGGTGCGCAGCCTATCCGTATGTCGGACCAGTGGCCAGAGGGCTTCCGAGCGCTCAGCCGAACTCCCACCGTGAGAGCATGCCCGCGTGACTGGACCGGGGAGCAGGCGCCAAGGCTGGGAGATCGAAGTCGGGGGTCTGCGGCTTCCGCTCAAAGCGACGCTCGAGATCGGGCGCGACCCTTCCTGCGCCGTTCCCATTGACGACGAGCGGGTCTCCTGGCGCCATCTCCGTGTCGAGCCCAAAAACGGTCAACTGGAGCTCCTCGACCTTGATACGAAAAACGGCACCTTCCTGAACGGAAGATTGATGGACCCGGGTCCAGTGCACGTCGGCGCCGACTCCCTGATCCAGGTCGGCGGCACGCGCGCGAGGCTGCGCAGGGTATCGCCGAGCACGAATGAAGAGAGCGGGCACTTTCGGCGGGTGCCGATCCGAGGACAGACGCTGCGGATCGGTCGGGCTCCGGACAACGACGTCGTCCTTGAGGAGCCGAACGTCTCCTGGCATCACGCTGAACTGAGGGCCGGAGGTCCACCGGTGATCGCGGACCTGGGCTCGCGCAATGGAATACGCCTGAACGAGCGGCTGATCAGGGGGGAGGAGTCGCTGCCTCCCAACGCGGTCGCGGGCATCGGGCCGTTCGGACTCCGTATCGAGAACGACGAGCTTGTGATCAGCGACGAGCACGGCGCTCGCCTGACCGTCGCCGGGATCTCGGCCAAGGTGGGCGATCGCACGATCCTCTGGCCCGCCTATCTCACCGTGGCGCCTGGGGAGTTCGTCGCCCTTATCGGAGCCAGCGGCTCTGGAAAGACGACGCTGCTGAAATGCCTCGCTGGCGTGAAAGAGCCGAGCTCCGGACACGTTCTCCTTGGCGCGGACCCGGTCGACCTGCGCCTGACCGAAATCGGCTACGTCCCCCAGACCGATGTCCTCCACGATCGGCTGACGGTCCGCGAGACGCTGATGTACACCGCTCGGCTCAGGCTGCCCTCCGACACTACCCGGGCCGAGTGTGCGGTCGCCGTCGGCGAGGTCCTCAATGAGCTGCGGTTGGGCGAGCACGCCGAGGCCTTCGTCAACCGCCTTTCGGGAGGGCAGCGCAAGCGCCTCAGCTGCGGGGTCGAGTTGATCGGGCAACCATCTATGCTCCTTCTCGACGAGCCAACCAGCGGACTCGACCCTCCACTTGAGCGTCGCTTGATGCTCACTCTGCGCCAGCTCTCCGACAGCGGGCGAGGGATCGTCGTCGTCACCCACGCAACCAGCAGCCTCGCGCTCTGTGACACCGTCGCGGTGATGGGGGAGGGAGGCCACCTTCTCTTCACCGGATCACCGCGGGAATGCCTGGAGCGCTTCGGCGTCGGCAACTACGACGAAATCTATGGTGCTTCCGAGCTCATCGAGCCTCCGGTGACGCCGTCGCCCGGACCTCCGCGCAGCACCCGACGAGGCCCCTCGGGCCCGCTCCTAGCCGGGCGTTCGCTGTTCCGCCAAACCGCGACCCTGATCGGCCGCTACGCCCACACTTTGGGCCGCGACCGGCGGACGATCGGGGCGCTGCTGGGCCAGGCGCCGCTGATCGGCTTCCTGATCGCGATGCTCTACCCGCACGACGTGCTTGCGCGGCCCGATACATCGCCCACTCGCAGTGCCCAGTTCGTGTTCCTGCTGGTCACGGCAGCTCTGTGGCTGGGACTGATCGATTCCTGCCGTGAGATCGTCAGGGAGCGCGCCATCATCTTGCGTGAGCTTGCAGTAGGCGTTCGTCTCGACGCGCAGATCATCGCCAAGTCGGCGATCCTCTTCACCATCGCCGCTGCGCAATGCCTTTTGCTGCTCGCGGTGGTGGCCGCGTTACGCCCGTTCCACGCGCCGCTTAGCAACTACGGCCAGGTCCTCGGTCTGCTCGTACTGACCAGTTGGTCCATGGTTGGCCTCGGCCTCCTGATTTCTACGGCGGCCCGCAGCGTCGACCAGGCGACGAGTGTGATCCCGCTGCTGCTGATCCCACAGCTGCTCTTCGGCGGCGCGCTCGTCGCCCTTGAGCGAATGGGCACCGTGATCAGAGTGCTCGCGGATCTCACAGTCAGTCGCTGGGCCTTCGCGGGGGCCGGGAGCGCGATCGGCATGAACTCGAGACTCGCCGAAGAACCCAAGGCTGCCCAGCTCAGCGGCTACGGAACCCAGTTCTTCTCAATCCAACCGAGTGTTGCCGCCCTCGTGCTGCTGGGCTTCACTGCCGCTGCCCTCTTGGGTGCTGCGCTGCTCCTCGCGCAGCGCAGCCGCGATGTCTAGTCCGGATCCGGCACTTTCAACTCAACAGGTGTAGTTCGCTCGCTTGAGGCAAGAACGGCCCACGGGGCTGTTCACGGGAGCCTCCCCTTGGCGCTTCTCAAGCCGTGGCGGGTCCTTTGCTTCGTCTTCGCAAAGCATGCGGTGGCGCCTACAGTGAGGGTTCGCGTCCTGTCGGACTTGCCGATTCACTCCTTCAGGCCGCCTCGCGCAAGCGCTCATAGACCTTGCGCAGGTAGAACTCGCCGATCGTCGTGCGGAAGTCTTCGTCGTCGAGGATCTTCTTGTAGATCTCGTCGTTGGCGTCGACGCGGGTGACGATGGTCTGCAGAAACTTGCGGTCGAAGACCAGGCGGAAGTTGTCGATGCTGTTGTTCTGGGCCTGATCGGATAGCTCGCCATCGGCGACCCAACTCTCCTCAAACTGGTCCAACAGCAGCTTGTCGACGTCGGTCAGGTCCGTCCCGAAGCGCTCGTTGAGGACCTCGACGATGCTGGAGAGGTGCTCGAGGTCGAGTTCCTGCTGGCTGCCCTTCCCCTCGCCGAAGAACGAGCGCACCTCGCCGACCTCCGACTCAAGAGAGAGCGGACCGCTGAAGGTCATCTGGTGGCGGAGGTGGGTGAGCTCGACCTCGCTACCGAGGTCGAGCCGCTCCACGGTGCCGGTGTCGCGCAGATAGAAAGAAAGCGCCCGGCAGTAGACGTAGTCACGCTCCAGCGTGGGATCGGTGAAGGCGGCGATCTGGGAGACGAACGAGTAGGTCCGCACGAAGCGGGTGAGCGCGTCACGGAACTCCAGCCGCTCCTCGTCGCCCATCTGCTCGAAGCGAGCCTTCGCCGGTCCGAGGGCGGCGTAGGTCTCGGCCGAGCGCTTCTCATCTGAGGCACCGGCGCCGAGCAGGGCCGGCACCGCCGCCGCGATCTCCTCGTCTCGCAGAACGTCGAAGTCATCGAGGCGACGGCGCGTATCGGTGAGGATGTTGGGGTCGGTCGGAGGCGCGACCGTGGCGCCGTGGAACTGCTCGAAGGCCTCGACGATGTCCTCGGTGTCGTTGCGGAAGTCGAGCACGAAGGTGCTCTCCTTGAGCGGATGGATGCGGTTGAGGCGCGAGAGGGTCTGAACCGCCGCCAGTCCGACCAACGGCTTGTCCACATACATCGTGTGCAGCAGGGGCTGGTCGAAGCCGGTCTGGAACTTCTCGGCGACGATCAGCACGCCGTAATCGGCGCTCGCGAACTCCTCGGCCGTGCGGGATTCGGGAAAGCCGTTCATGTTGCTCTCGGTCAGCGGCTTTTCGGAACCGTCCTCGATCTTGCCCGAGAAGGCGACCAGGGTCCTGATGTCCTCGTAGCCCTTGGCCTTGATGTATTTGTCGATGTTCTGCTTGTAGCGGACGGCGTGCAGGCGTGAGGAGGTGACGACCATCGCCTTTGCCAGCCCGCCCATCTCCTTCGCCGTGTGCTGGCGGAAATGCTCAACGATGATCTCGGCCTTCTGGGCGAGGTGGTGGGGGTGCAGGCTGACGAAGCGGGCCACCGCCCGGCGCGCCTTCTTGGCGTCGTACTCGGGATCTTCCTGGGTCGCCTTCTCGATCTTCCAGAAGGTCTGGTAGGTCGTGTAGTTGGCGAGCACGTCCATGATGAAGCCCTCCTCGATGGCCTGGCGCATCGAGTAGAGGTGGAAGGGCTCATGAAGCTGGGTCTCGGGATTGAGGGTGCCGAACATCTCCAGCGTCCGGCCCTTGGGGGTGGCGGTGAAGGCGAAGTAGGAGAGGTTTGGCTGGCGCCCACTGCGAGCGCCGACAGAGTTCGCCAGCGCCTCCTCGACGGGGTCGATGGCCGTCGCGAGCAGTCCGGCGTCCTCGGCCTCGGCTGCGGTGAGCTCCTGTTCCTCGCCTGCCCCGAGGGCCAGTCGCAGGTCTTTGGCCGCCTCACCGGTTTGGGAGGAGTGCGCCTCGTCGATGACGATCGCGTAGTTGCGGGCCGGGACATCGCCGATCTTGCCGATCACGAACGGGAACTTCTGCAGGGTGGTGATGATGATCCGAGCCCGCTCTCCGGCCAACGCCTCGGCGAGCTGGGTGGAGTCCTCGTCGATCTTTACGACGACGCCGCGGGCGTGCTCGAATTGGTAGATCGTGTCCTGGAGCTGGCGGTCGAGGATGACGCGGTCGGTGATCACTACGACCTTGTCGAAGATCTTGCGGTCATCGGCGGCGTGGAGGGTCGAGAGGCGATGCGCGGCCCAGGCGATCGTGTTGGACTTGCCCGAGCCGGCCGAATGCTGGATCAGGTAAGAACGCCCGGCGCCGTTCGCGAGGGCGTCGGCCTGGAGCTTCAGCACCGCGTCCCACTGGTGGTAGCGGGGGAAGATGACCGTCTCGGCTGCACGCCGAGCGGAGAGAGGCCCCTTCTCGGGGCGCTCGACGTGGATGAAGCGATGGAGAATGTCGAGCCAGGCGTCCTTGGTCCAGACGCGCTCCCAGAGGTAGGAGGTCTTGTGGCCGTTGGGGTTCGGCGGATTGCCTTTGCCGAGATTGTGGCCGAGGTTGAAGGGGAGAAAGCGGGTCGACTTATCTTCCAGCCTGGTGGTCATCGCAACCGAATCGGGGTCGACGGCGAAGTGGACCAGCGCCCTGCGCCCGAGCGTGACGTTCTTCGGATCGCGGTCAGTGCGGTATTGCTCGATCGCGTGCTCGATGTTCTGGGCGGTGAGGTGGTTCTTCAGCTCCGCCGTCGCGACCGGGATGCCGTTGAGGAAGAGGCAGAGATCAAGCGTCTTGTTGGAGCCGGGGTCGTACGGCAACTGCCTCGTGACCGTCAGGCGGTTGGCGTTGTATTGGGCGACCAGCTCAGGCGCGACTCCGAACGCGGGCTTGCGGTAGGAGAGACGGAACTCGACGTTTTGGTCGCGAATCCCGTGCCGCAGAACATCGACCGTCCCCCGCTCGTCGATCTGCTGCACCAATCGCTGGGCGAACTTCCGATAGGCAAGCTCCTCGTCGCCGCCGTGGGCCTTGACCAACCGCTCCCAGGCCGGGCCCTGGGTCTCTTCGATGAACCGGAAGAGCTCGACCGTGTCCAGGCCGAGCACCGCGTCGAAGTCCGGTCGCCACTCCGATTCTGTACCGACCTTGCACACGCGATAGCCACCGCGAGAAACCAGGTGACTGCTGATCTCGTCCTCGAGGAGCTTCTCGCTGACCGAGCTCACGCGGCCTCCGGGATGTCGAGCTGACCGGTGACGACAGCGGTGATTAGCGTCTGTCGACGCTCTTGAAGAAGAGTGATCTGGGCGTTCAGCGCGCCGCGCAAGTTGAGGTAGGCACCCTCCTCCTCCCGCAAATGCGTCGCGACACGCTTCTGCTCCTTGAACTCGGGGAAGTTACCTCGGAGCCCCTTGATGCGATCAGCACTGACGTGAAAGATGTTCGCACCCCCAGCAATTCCGGCGAACAAGCCCGCGTGATATGCCGCCCTGCACCACCAAAGCAAATACTCGGCAGACACGTGCGGGCGCGGTCGCAGCCGTACCACGGTGTTCTGAAAACACATAGCTCCTTCAAACTCGCCGCGGTAGATAGATGTGGCTCCAACCGCCGCAAGACTGCCAGCACCCTCAGTAATCAAAATATCTCCCGGGCGCAGTGCATAAGTCGATTGTTCAGCAGGGGTAAAGTTCATCTTCTTGACGTCATCAAGATCGAGTTTCCCATCCTTGACGTTGGCTGCTCGGAGATAGCGGACCATGTGGGGACCGTCATCCTGGCTCGGGGTTCTCTGCCGTCCGAGCATGACATGGGTCAGCGAAGCCAGTCTCCGTCCTACAGGCGCTATCTCTCCATCGAGGTGAAGCGAAATGACCAAGTGCTGGCGCCAGCGAACCTCTAGCAGCTCCACCATCCGCTGCTTCGCCGCAATGAGGGCATCAATTCGCGCCGTCTCGCGGTCGAGGTAGTCGGCGATGGCACGTTGAGTAGCCTTCGGCCACCATGGCAGTCGAATGTTGGCGTACTTCTCGGCATTGAAATTCCCGATTGTTGACTCGATAGCCTCTGCGTTCACGGCATCCTGCACTAGCCTCGACTGCGCGCAATACGCGAGATAGGGCGAGCAATTGTCCTCCACGGGTCGAAAGCGCACAAGGTACCCAGCATGAGTTGTCGGCGTTCGCTGCTCCTTGACGAGCAGGCTCCGGCCGAGCGTTCCGCTCCGGCTAAACAACAGGTCCCCGTCTCGGAGGAAATAGTTACTCGGTACTTCCCGAGGGGTGAGAAATACCCCAGAAGCCTGGGGGTCCAATCGTCCGTCCTTCCCAATATCGGTCGTTCGTAAGAAGCGAACGCCTGACGGCACATACCGATCAGCAGAAACATTCAGCCCGTATACTGGTCGTCCCCTGCAGAAATACTTCAGTGGCCGGAGGTTCACCCGGCGACCTCGGTCAAAAGCCTCTGAACCTCATCCTCCAACGCCTTGATCTCGGCGTCGATCTCCTCCAACGGCCGCGGCGGCACGTACTTGTAGAAATGCCGCGTCAGTGGAATCTCATAGCCAATCTTGGTTCGGTCGGGATCCACCCATGCGTCTGGAACGTACGGCAACACCTCGTCCCGCATGTAGTCGTCGACCGCCGTCCGATAGGTCAGCGTCTCGAATCGCTCCGTCGGATCCTCCTCGAACTCCACGGCCTCGGGCGGCAGTGGGACGTTCTCGTTGTCGCGCAGGTCCGGATCGGGCTTGGGATTGCCTTTGCGGTCGGTGATCGGGGGGGCTTCCTCATCACGGACTGCCAACCCCGCCCAGACGGCTTTCTGAGCCGGCACGGATAGACCAAGGGCGGTGAGCGCAGGTTTCAGAGGTTTGACCAAGTCGCGTTCCGCCGCGAACTGGGAACCCTGATGCGCCTCGAGCAGCTCGCGAACAGCGAGCTGCTCATCATCGCCGAGCCTCTGAATCGCCTTGGCAGCGAGGACCGGGGCGATCGTCTCCTCGGTCACCTCCCAGCGGAGCTGCAGCGGCCGCTCGACCGTGATGCGCAGGAAGCCGAACGCCTCATTGGGGAAGACTTTGACCTTGTCCCCCTCGGCAAAGTCGCCGTAGAGCCGGGTGATCTCTTCGATCTGCGCCTCGGAGATCTGCTTGCGCTTCTCGCCCAGCGACTTGCGCATCTTCACGAAATGCTCGCGGGCATCGACCAGCTGAACCTTGCCGCGGCGCTCCGACGCCTTGCGGTTGGTCACCACCCAGAAGTAGGTGGAGATGCCGGTGTTGTAGAAGAGCTGATCGGGCAGCGCAACGACTGCCTCGAGCCAGTCGTTCTCGATGATCCAGCGGCGGATCTCCGACTCGCCGGACCCAGCTGCTCCAGTGAAGAGCGGCGATCCGTTGAAGACGATCGCCACGCGCGACCCGCCCTCCTCGGGGCGCTTCATCTTGGCGATCATGTGCTGGAGGAAGAGGAAGGAGCCGTCGTTGATGCGCGGTAGGCCCGCCCCGAAGCGACCATTGAAGCCTTGGGTTTCGGCCTCCCCGCGAACCTCGTCCTCGACCTTCTTCCACTCGACGCCAAACGGCGGATTGGCCAGCAGGTAGTCAAAGCGCTTGCCCTCGTGATGGTCTTCGGAAAAGGAGTTGCCGAAGGCGATGTGGGAAGCGTCTTGGTCCTTCAACATCATGTCGGAGCGACAGATCGCGTAGGTCTCGGCGTTCAGCTCCTGACCGAAGACCTCCAGCTGTGCCTGGGGATGGAGGGCGCGCAGGTGATCCTCGGCGACCGACAGCATGCCGCCGGTGCCGCAGGCGGGGTCACATAGCGTCTTGACGATGCCCGGCTTGGTGAGGACGTCGTCGGCGTCGTCGATGAACAGCAGGTTCACCATCAGCTGGATCACCTCGCGCGGGGTGAAGTGCTCTCCGGCCGTCTCGTTGGAGAGCTCGGAGAATTTGCGGACCAGCTCCTCATAGAGGTAGCCCATCTCGATGTTCGATACCGCCTCGGGATGGAGGTCGATCTCGGCGAACTTGCCGACGACCTGGTAGAGGAGGTTTGCCTTGCGCAGTCGGTCGACCTGGGCCTCGAAGTCGAACTTATCGATGACGTCCTTGGCGGCCGCCGAGAAGCCGCCGATGTAGAGATGGAGGGAGTCGGCGATCGCGTCGGGGTCGTCGAGCAGCTTGGTGAAGTTGAGTGGGCTGGTGTTGTAGAACTGCTGATTGGCGACGGCCTGGAGGACGGGCTCGACGTTCTCGATCTTGCCGGTGAGTCCCTTGTACTTGTCCAGGACGGCCTGCTTGGTCGGCTCCAGGACGCAGTCCAAGCGGCGGATAACGGTAAGAGGCAGGATCACCTTGCCGTATTCGGACTGCTTGTAGTCGCCGCGGAGCAAGTCGGCCACCGACCAGATGAAGTCGGCGTGGTTTTTCATCGCGGCCTCGGCCATGCTTCTCGTTCTCCCGTCGTTGTGCTCAACGCTGCAGGACCAGGAGCCTATCCGGGCACGGTAGGGGACGAAGAGCGCCTGAACTCCGGGAGTCTTTTGACAAGGGGAGCGTTTGTTGGGACACAAGACGACGGCTTCCGGTTCACTCGGAGCGTCCACTATCCCGAGGCGCACCTAGGTTCTCGGTGATCGTCAGCGGCAGTCTCCACCCATAGTTCGGGGCCGCTTCCTCTCCTGGCTCGTTTAGGAAGTCGTCCAGAGCCTGGCAGCGGCAGGCAGTCGCTTGAAAGGCCCGCTGCGCGGGCCTCGCTGACGCGCCCTCGCTGACGCTCGGGTTCCGCTCCCGCCTGTCCGCCGCCGGACGGCTCGACGACTTCCGTCAACGAGCCAAGGAGGACACGATGGACGCTTCAATCGACCACGACAGCCCGCTGAAGATGACCGCGCCGGGCCGCTTCACCCGTGTCTCGATACAGACCCCGGCCGGGGAGATCGAGGCCCGCCTGAGTGAGAAGGGGAATTGGGAGCTGCGGGTCCGCCGCGACCAGGAGACCAGCTGGCGCCTGGCCTGCAACGGCGACCTGGACTGCGGGATGGTGACCGCTCAGCCCGTCGCGGAGGAGATTCTGACGCGGGGAGCGCTGACCGTTGACCCCGAGAGCCGCAGGGCGACGGTGGGACAGTCCTTCTTGGAGCTTGCGCGGAAAGAGTTTGCGCTGCTCCTCATCCTCGCCGCCCAGCCCGACCGGGTGTTCACGAAGGAGGAGCTGCTCGCGACCATCTGGGGCTACACCGGATTGGCAAAGACCCGGACCCTCGACAGCCACGCCAGCAGGCTGAGGAGAAAGCTGAGGAAGGCGGGCGCCGAGGGCATGGTGGTCAACGCCTGGGGGATCGGTTACCGCCTCTGGGACCGGACGGATATGACCTCGTTCCCGCCACTCACTCCCGTCGGCGAGGCAGCGTGAACACCTGGCCCGTTTAGGAAGTCGTTCCGAGCCTGGCAGCGGCAGGCATTCGCTTCAAGGCCCGCTTCGCGGGCCTCGCTGACGCGCCCTCGCTGACGCTCGGGTTCCGCGTCTGCCTGTCCCCTGCCGGTCGGCTCGACGACTTCCGTCAACGAGCCAGGAGGCACAGATGAGCGCCATCGCAGTGCAGTCCCAAAAAGCCGGACTCAACGTCCTCGGCCACTACGAGGTGCCCGATGAAGACCGGGTCTTGGTCGGCCGCAGGATCGAGGGCACGGTCTACGTCTACGACTACCCGCGCGACGGCGGCAACCGCCGCTACTTCGTCGAGTCGGGCTTCGATTCGAAGGCCGAGCTCGCCGTCCTCCTCGCCGACTACCGCCGTCAGGCCGAGCGCCTCGGCGCCTGCCCGATGAGCCGCGAGGGGATCGCACAGACGTTCGCGCTCGCCCCTGCGGAGTCGATTCCGGCCCAGGATCGCACGCCCTGACGGGCGTGCGGGGGCCTCGGCATCGGCTCCGCAGAGGGCGGGGCCATCCCTGAAAGGACGGTCATGGCCGCCTCAACAACCACCCCAGCGGCGCGCTCGAAGGCAAAGCGCGGAGCGCTAACCGGCGCGGCGCTCAGCGACGAAGCCCTCGACTCCTCGCCATCGGTCCTGCGGCCGATCCGCGGCGCCAAGGCCGCGGTCACCGGGCTGCAGCAGTTCTTCTCCCCGCCCGAGGCCGCCGAGCTGATCGCCGCCGTCAACGGGCGCTCCCTCTCGACCTTCGACCCGACCGCGGGCGACGGTTCTCTGCTCGCCGCGATCGACCCCGACTTCCGCTTCGGAGTCGAGATTGACGTCGACCAGGTGAAGGCAGGTGGCTATGAGGCGATCCACGGCGATCTTCAACTTGCCTATCCGCTGCTGCAACTACTCGGCACCAGGTTTCCCCGCGTCGCCTGCAACCCACCCTTTGGTCTGGACTGGAGTCTGAACGGCCAGCGCGAGAACTCCACGCTGGCGACCTGGCGGATCGCCGTGTCGTTGCTGGCCTACGATGGCGCCGGCGCCTTCATCGCCGGCCGCGACCGCTTTGCGCGCGAGGTGATCGGCCGCCCCGATGCCGCCGGCATCTACGCGGTGGTCGAGTGCGAAGACCTCTTCGAGCGAGTCGAGCTGCCCTGCACGATCGCCTTCTTCGTGCCGGCCGAAGCGGCTGAGACTCCGCGCTCGGGCGGGCCGCTTCGCCTCACCGCCGAGCGCGACGACCTTCCTGGCCTCGCCGAGGAGATTCGCGCCGAGCGCGACCGGGTCGCCGGCTTCGTGCCCGAGCCGCTCCGCTGTCGCTTCCGCGCCTCGCTGGTGGATCGCTTCGTGACGGTGGGCAAGGAGCTGGCGCGACGCCGCGAGGACCGCGCCGCGCAGCGCCAGAAGTTCGACCTGGCGTTGAAGGGCAATCGCATCTCGGCCCGACCGAGCCCCTTTGCGCGACTGGCGCTCCAGCAGCGGCGCCTGCTGCGCAACGTCGAGCGGCTGAATAACCAGCCCACGACCTACTTCGCCTTGAACCTGCGCGAGTGGCGAGAGCTGAGCTCGCTCGCTGATGAAGACGCTCTGACCCTGGAGCCCGCTCTCCGCGAGGCGGTGAGCGCCGCGACTGCCGAGGCCGAGCAGGCGGTCTGCCCACTGTATGAGGTGCGCCCGCAGCAGCGGCTCGCCTTCCTCGACGACCTCGACTCGATCCGCTGCATCGCCGCCGACCCCGAGCGCGGCTTCGAGGCCGGGGAGCGCTACCCGCTCCTCACCTCCAGCGACGTCAAGGTCTCTCACGCCGAGCGCCCTCACCACAAGCGCGACGGCGATGTCGAGATCCGCAAGTACGAGCACGAAGCGAAGGTGCTCCGGGTCACGATCGACGGGCACGTCTTCAACGAGTCCGCGACCGATGTCGCCTACCTGCTGGAGCACTTCGAGCTGCCCGACCCCGGCGACCTGGCGAGCCGCTTCCCCGAGCAGGTCGAGGAGGCGCGCGGGGTGCTTCGCACCCTCGCCGAGCGCCACGGCTTCGAGTTCAAGACATCGCAGACCGAGGACTGGCAGCTTGAGGATCTCGCCCGCCTGATCGTCAAGGGGTCGGGCGTGCTCGGCTGGGAGCAGGGCGGCGGCAAGAGCCTCGGCGGCGCGACGCTGATCCACGCGCTCTGGGAGCGCGGCGCCGCCCCCAAGGGGCTGATCGTCTGCCCGCAGGATCTGGTCCCGCAATGGAAGCGCGAGATCAAGCGCTTCTATGGCTGCGAGCCCGAGCACATCACCAGCCCCGCCCAGGCACGCGCTGTCGCCCGCCACCTGAAGGCCGGCGGCACCGGCCTCTACATCATCCACTACGAGGTCCTGTCCCTGATCGGCCGAGTCGACGAGCCGCTGCCGGTCGCCGTCGTGAAGGCGCGCGCCGTCGACCGCGAGGAGGCGGGCCGCACGGCTCTGACCACCGAGGAATTCTGCCCGCGCTGCCTCGCCTCCTTCGACGCCGGCTGGCAGAAGCGCAGCGCCCACGTCTGCGACCGCTGCCACTACGTCCACAAGCGCCTGCGGGTCAAGTCCGCTGGCCACTACCTCGCCCACGCCTTCGTCGACGGCGTGATCGTCGTCGACGAGGGGACGCTCGCCAAGGGCAACGACTCCCTGCGCTCCAAGGCGATCCGCGGCCTCCGCGCCCGCCACCGCTACCTGCTCACGGGTACGCCGATCTCCAACTACGTCAACGACGTCTTCTGGCTCTTGTGGTGGACCTTGGGCAATGCCACCCTGCGCTTCCCCTTCGACTACGAGGGCGGTCGCGCCAAGTTCGAGGCCGACTTCTGCGTGATCGAGTACTGGCGCCGCGACGGGCGCCGGGAGAACCGCAAGGTGCTGCCACAGGTCACCAACGTCTCGCGCCTGTGGCGGCTGCTCTCCGGGGCGATGGTCCGCCGCCGCAAGCAGCACATGGGCGAGCTGCCGCCACGCACCACGCGCACGATCGCCGCCCCGATGGGCAAGGCCCAGCTCGACCTCTACAAGTTTTGGCTCAACTCGTCCAACTTCGAGCGCTACTTCGCCTGGAAACACCCTGGCCATCCACTCTTGGAGGCGGGCCTGGTCGAGCGCTTCGCAGCCGGCCTCGGGCAGCTGACGAAGCTGGAGTATGCGACCACCCTTCCGGCCGCCGACCCCGATCAGGGGTGGTCGGGACTCGATCCGCTTCCGCATTCCAACTGGACCCCGAAGAACCTCAAAGTCCTCCAGGTCGCCCTCGACCACGTCGGCCGCGGCGAGAAGGTGCTGATCGGCTCGGACCTGATCGAAACCGGCCGCTGGCTCTGCGAGCGCCTGCGCGAAAAGGGAGTCGATGCCTCCCACATCGTCGAGGAGCGCGGCGGGAAAGCGGCGACGATGAACCCCCGGCGTCGGGCGAAGGCGATCGAGGCCTTCAAGACCGGCAAGACCCAGGTGCTCTGCTGCGGCATTCCCTCGATCCGCCTGGGGCATTCGCTCGAGGCGGCGTCCTGCGTGATCGCCACCGGCCTCGTCTTCTCCTATGAGATGTTTGATCAGTTCATCGCTCGCGCCTGGCGCCTCACCTCGCCCGGCCCGGTCTCGGTCTATGTCGCCCTCACCCTCGGCTCGCTCGATCCGAAGAAGTGGGAGCTGCTCTGCCAGAAGGCCAAAGCCGCCGATCTTGCCCTCGACGGCCAGCTGGTGGACGAGCCCGAGCAGCCAATCTCCCGCGAGGAGCTGCTGCGCGAGCTGCGCAAACAGGGCGTGGAGGCCAGCGGCGAGGAGATCTCCGAGGAGGAGATCCGCATGGCCTGGGAGGCAACGGCAATGCTGACGGGCGCCGCGAGTGTGAAGCGGCCGAGCTTGGGCAACGGAGCCCGCGGCCGTTCGCCCGATTGGCATCGGCTGCTGGCGGAGGAACCCGAGCAACTCGACCTCTTCGCCCTCGCAGGGTAGGCCCAGTGGCCAAGTCGTGGCTGTGAGTTCGTCCCGCCCCTGGGCTTTAGCAGACCTCCCCCGGCCGGGCGAAAGGCTGGTGAAGGGACCGCAGCTCGTGTTCCCCGGCCTCCTCCGGCCTGCTGCCTGGGGGCATGACCAACTCACAGCCACATCCAGCCACCAGCAAGCAGATCAGTTATCTGAAAAGCCTCGCCGAGCGGGCGGGTCAGACCTTCGCCTATCCCCAGAGCGCCGCTCAGGCCAGTGCCGAGATCGAACGTCTGAAGGGCACGAAGCGGAGCTCTCGCGCGGACCGACGCCGGGAGGTATCGGAGGTCCGTTACGACATGGCGACCCGGAGAGGCGATGCCGCCTCGATCAGGGCCGAGGAGCTGACCGGCTACGGATCGAATGCGACCTGGGGGTAGCTGGGCCTAGGACGCCGAGTGAAAGTCGCCGCCGCAGCGTTTCCAGACGCCCAGGTGGTAGGAGCGAGCCGCAGCCGCGGCGGCCCTGTAGGAACGAACTCTCTGGAAAGGAGCGCCGTTGTAGACGTAGACGGACGCCCAACCTCTCCGGACCTGAATGCGGTCCAGGTCCTGGCGACCGCGCATCACGTAGGCAAGCAGGCGACCGTAACGGTCGATGCGCTCCTGTGTGGGGTCGGTGACGAGGGTGACCTGCCGGCCATCGGCCATGCCGTGCATCGACCGCGACGCCGACGGTCCGCCGCACTCGATGGGTGTTCCTGGTCGATGGGTCTCTGGGGTGTCAATCCCGATCAGCCGAACGTCGACTTCTTCGCCGGTGGCGAGGCGGACCTTGAGGGTGTCGCCGTCGACCGCGCGGATGACATGGGCGGCGATCCGCTCACCAGTAGGACTGGAAGAAGGCGGCACCGGAGGGGGTGACGGCGTCTGCCCGTCACCCGCTTCAGTCGAGCAAGGACACGGGAGTGACTCGCAGGCAACGCCGTCGTGATCGCCATCGAGGTTGTAGGGATCGCCCGGCGCGAGGTGTTCCTGCGCTTCCGCCTGCGTCGAGAAGTCCGAGCAGTCGAGGTCCGTTGCCTGAGATTGACCCGTCCCAAGGATCATCCAACCGGTGACGACGATCACCCCGGCTAGCAAGCACCCTGCAATGCGCACGGCACGAGCATAGCCACCGATTCCACCTAGTAGGGCCGTTGTCCGCTGGCGGGCGACCCCTCCCGATACTGGCACGGCTTCGCCGTGCGTCGGGTCGGCGATCGCCCGCCAGCGGGGCAGGCAAGACCAAGGAGGCCGTCATGGCAACGAGGAGACGCAGCGCACTTAGCGACGAGGAGCGCGCCGAGAAACGCGCCGCCGAGCGCGAGCTGATGGCAAAGGCCATCGAGGAACTGCGCTCAAGCGAGGGCTGGCAGCGTTGGCTTCGCGTCCGTCGCCACTTCCACTCCTACAGCTTCCACAACCAGCTCCTGATCGCTTTCCAGCGACCGGGCGCGACGCGGGTCGCGGGCTTCCGCCGCTGGCTCGCTCTCGGCTACGCCGTTCGCAAGGGCGAGCGCGGTCTGAGCATCTGGGCTCCCTGCCCGCCATCGAAGAAGAAGATGCGCGCGTGGCGGGAAGCGGGCTCCAGCCCGGACGACAAGCCGCGGACCTACTTCCGTCTCGTCAAGGTCTTCGACCGCGCCCAGGTCGATCCGCTCCCCGAGTTCCCCGGTGGTCCGGTCGAGCTGGACCCGCCACTCGCCCCGGTCGAGGGCGACGGCCTCGCGGACCTGTTCGAGCCGCTGGCCGGCTTCGCTACGTCGATCGACTACACCGTCGCCGTCGAGGAGATCCCCGGATCAGCCTTGGGGTGCTGCTCGCCCTCCCGGCAGCACATCGGGGTCGAACGGATCTCGGCTGAGTTCTCGGCCAACGCCCAGGTCGGCGTCGAGATTCACGAGCTGGCCCACGCTCTCGTCCGCTGCGATCGGCGCGAGGAGGACCCGCAGCTGACCTACGGCGAGGAGGAGGTCGTCGTGGAGTGCGTAGCTCACACCGTCTGCGCAACGGTCGGCCTTGACACCTCGGACTGGTCGGTCCCTTACATGGCGACATGGGGCGAGGGTGAGGAGATCGTCCGCTATGCCGAGTTGATCGACCGCTTGGCGACCCGGCTCGAGGACGCGGCTCTCACCGCGGGCGCCCCAGACCGTGACGAGGAGTTGGTCGCAGCCTGAGCCGTCCTTGCGGCGACCGTTCACCGCGACGGATTGCTTTGACTTCCGCCCCCGGTGGTTCGCAGCTTCAGATCGGCTCAGCCGGCGAACAAACGACATTGGGTACATAGGCGCCGCCGAGAGAGGCAGTCCAATTTCCTCACTCCAGGGTGGCACGCGCCGCCCGCGCTTCAACCCCCACAAGGGGGGTTCCCCTCACCTCCGACATTCGTCTCCGGCTCGGTTCCGCGCGTTCGGTCACGCGCCCTTCCTGGGCTCGTCAATCGAACCACCTCTCAAGGAGGCCCGAAATGCAGAACGTCAACGTAGTCGCCATCACCGGCAATCTCACCCACGACCCGGAGCTACGCCACACCGGAGGCGGGACCCCCGTCGCCGCCCTGCGGGTCGCGGTCAACAGCCGCCGCAAGGACTCCCAGACCGGGGAGTGGGTCGACAAGCCCAACTTCTTCAACGTCACGGTCTGGGGCAACCAGGGGGTCGCTTGTTCCGAGCACCTCGAGAAGGGACGCCCGGTGGCGGTCCAGGGCCGGCTCGACTGGCGCGACTACGAGGTCGAGGGCGGTGGCAGGCGCGAGGCGGTCCAGATCGTCGCCGACACGGTCCAGTTCCTGAACGCGAGGCCGAAGGGCAGCGACGCGCAGGCCGAGCTGGCGGAGTCCGAGGAGCCGGTCGCGGCGGGGGCCGGAGCCGAGGGAGGGGACGACATCCCCTTCTGAGCAGTCCGGTTGAACGAGGCGCCCGGCTTCGGTCGGGCGCTTTTTTTTGGCCTCGCGGCCAGCCGAAGCTTTCCGCAGGACTTCTTCGCTCCAGGGGGACCACTTTCCCCGGCCCGCGACTTGACGCCTCGACAAGACCAATACGCCCCGACGGCGGCGCTAACCGTCGCCGGGGCTTTGCGCACAGGAGGAGACAACTCCCATGCACGATCCCGACGATAAGGCGCCGCGCGCACTGACGAATGCGGCCGAAGAAGAGCGCGACCAGCGAGCAGTTCTTGCGCTCCTGGTCGCCGAGCATCCGACCCAGCTGACGGTCGCCGACCTTCTGCGTGAGATGGCGCCCGACAAGGCGGACTTCGCGGAGACCGATCGGATCGAGCGCGCGGTTCGCGATCTCGGCGGTGTCGGCCTGATTCACCGCGAGGGCGACACCGCCCGCCCGACCCGGGCGGCGCTGCGCTTCGACCAGCTCTTCTTCGACAACGACTGAAGCCGCCGCACCCCGTCAAAGCGACGACGCCACGAAGAACTCTGAAGACCGCAAGGAGACGCTTCATTTGCCTCTCTCGCTTGAGATCGACCGCTACTTGCCTTCGCGTTCTTCGGCTTCAAGGGCGCGCCAGTAGTACTTGCAAGCCTGCACTGCACCAGGCGTCCCGGGGGGGCCGCAAGACTTCGACATTTCTTCCATCGCCGCTTCATCCCTTTCTTCGTCCTCGGGAGTGGGGTTGCCCTCCTTCTCCCGTTGGCTTTGGGCGCAGGTTTCTTCGGCTTCGCCTTTCGGGTCGGGCGGAACCCTTTCGGCCTTTCCTTCCCCGAAATGTTCTTCCAGTTCGTTGGAGCTTCGAGCGACGCGTGCTTCGAGAACCTTGATCTTCCATTCTTCGTTCACGCATTTCACATATTCAGCCTTGCCCTTCCCACTGAATTCGTCGCCCACCGACGATGAGGACGAACTGCCGCCCCCGCCACAGCCAGAGACTGCGACAGCGACGACTGCAAGACCTGCTGAAACCGCAACGAGACGCCTCATTTACTCCCCCTGTGGCTGATCAAATCGGAGCCCAGATTACAGCCATCCGCCTTCGGTCCGACGACCAGACTCCCTGCCTCGCGGCGCGGGAGGGGAGGTCTCGGGGACGGGGGCCACCAGGGCGCAGCTCCTCGTAGGTTAAGGGCCCCGCCACAATCGCTGGCGCTGGCGTCGAGGCGGCGGTCGCGCTCGGCGGCCCCGTGAAGGCGATCGGGGCTGAGGCTCTACCGGAGGCCCGCTAACCGCCTTTGCGATGGCTTGCAACGCTTCGGCTCGGGTGGAGTTAGAGGCTCGGGCGAATCGGATCCGTGCTCCACTTGGTCCGTGCCCTTCTCGCCGTCTCGCCCAGCTCTCTGCTGCCCCGACTTGACCCCCGCGACCGACTCAGGCGGCGAAGAAGAGCACAGCGCCATGCACCCAGACCAGCCAAAAGAAGACCAAGTTCCATCAGGCCAAGGTCGAAGCCAGCCAACGCCACCAAGTCTTAGACGCAAGTCAGAAGTAGCCCAGGAAGAACCGAAGTAGCCGGCCCTACCAACCCCCAGACAGGACCAACCTCACAGCCCGACACACTACGAACCCGGTGGTTCGCCCCGGTGCAACCGAGCCGCGCCGTGGACAACAGGGGCGATGGTGGGAGTGACGAAGATCGGCCGCGCCAACGCCAACTACTGGATCGAAGCCGTGGCCGAAGGTGGCGAGGACTACTACTCCAAGCCCGGTGAGGCGCCCGGCGAGTGGCTGGGGGAGCTGGCCGCCGAGCTCGGCCTCGAGGGCGAAGTCGACCGCGACGCCTACGCTGCCGTTCTCGCTGGCAAGCACCCCGTCACCGGCGAAGTCCTCGTCGCCCGGCCCAAAGCGCGGAAGTTCATCGACGCCGAAGGTCGCGAGCGCCGCCTCGACCCGATTCTCGGCTACGACATCCGCTTCGCGGCGCCGAAGTCGGTCTCGCTCCTCTACGCGGTCGGCTCGCCCGAGGTGCGGGCGGCGATTCTCCGCGCCCACGACCACGCGGTCGCCGAGGCGGTCGGCTACCTGGAGCGGACCGCCTGCTTCGTGCAGCGCGGCAAAGGCGGTGTCCACATCGAGCCGGCCTCGGGCTTCCTGGCGATGGCTTTCCGCCACCGCTCCTCAAGGGCCGGCGACCCCGCCCTCCACACCCACCTCGTCACCGCCAACATGACCCGCGCCGCCTCCGACGGGCGCTGGCTCAGCCTCGCCAACCCCAAGCGCCAGTCGCCGCTACTGCGAGAGGCAAAAGCCGCCGGCCACGTCTACCAGGCGGCGCTGCGGGCGCAGGTGACCCGCGAGCTGGGCGCCGAGTGGCAGCCGGTCCTCAACGGCTACGCGGACCTGGCCGCGATCGGGCGGCCGGTGATCGACCACTTCTCCCAGCGGCGGACCGA
Organism: uncultured Actinomycetes bacterium; assembly: GCA_963714045.1. Classification (GTDB taxonomy): domain Bacteria; phylum Actinomycetota; class Thermoleophilia; order Solirubrobacterales; family 70-9; genus VAYN01. Next base: position 475,420 of record OY970225.1, read on the forward strand.
GATCGTCGCCGAGATGGCCGAGCGGGGGACCACCTCGGCGGCGGCCGCGGAAGTCGCCGCCTACCGCACCCGCGACGCCAAGGATTACGCGGTCGACCCCGATACCCAGCGCTCGGAGTGGGTCTCCCGCGCGGCCGAGTTCAACCTCACCGCCGACTCGATCGACCGCACGCTCGCCAAGGTCCGTCGCCGCGAGCCGAGGCAGATCGCCACCGCCGACGTCGAGGGGGCGCTCGGCGACCTGGAGGCCCATCACTCCCATTTCGACCGCCGTGATTTGTTGTCTGCACTCGCGAACCGGCTGCCCGAGGGCGCCGACGCACGCGGGCTGGAGGGCGCGGTCGCCGGGTTGGTGGCATCCGACCGGCTGATCGAGATCCATCGCGGCGCCGGCCCGCTCGACTCCACCTACTACACGACGCCGCGCCTATGGGAGCTGGAGCAGCGCTTCATGAAGACCGCCCGCGATGGCGCCGGGGCGGTGGCGGCGGTGGTCGACCGTGCCACCCTCGCCGCCGTCCTCGAGCGCCACCACTACCTGAGCGACGAGCAGGCGGCGATGGTCACCCGACTGACCACGGGCGGCGAGCGCGTGGTCGCCGTCGCGGCGCTGCCGGGCACGGGCAAGACGACCGCGCTTGCCGCCGCGCAGGAGGCATGGGCGGGCGCCGGCATCCGCGGCGTCGGTGTCGCCACCGCCCGCAGCGCCTCCGGCGAGCTGGCCGAGGTCACCGGCGTCCCGGCCACCTCGATCACCGCCCTGCTGATCAAGACCGAGGAGGCGGCCGAGCGCGGCCTGGCGCCGCTGCCTCCGGGCACGGTGATCGTCGTCGATGAGTCCTCGACGACCTCGACCCCTCACATCGCCGCGTTGGCGGAGCTCGCCGAGGGCTGCGAGGGCAAGCTGGTCTTGATCGGCGACCCGCGCCAGATCGGCGCCGTCGGCCCCGGCGGCCTCTACGGCAACTACACCAACGAGTTCGAGCCGATCTACCTGACCGAGATCCGCCGCCAGCGCGACCCGGTCGATCGCCGCATGGTCGAACTCGCCCACGAAGGCCGCGGCTCCGACGCGCTCGACCTGCTGCGCACCCGCGAGCGGTTGGTGATCGCCGACACCCTGCCCGAGGCGCTCGACGCTCAGGCGCTCGACTGGCACCGTCACTTCGCCGCCGGCGAGGACGCGGTGATGATCGCCCGGCGCACCCGCGATGTCGCCAACCTCAACGAGCGCGCGCGCGAGATCCTCATCGCCGACGGGCGCCTCGGCGCCGAGTCCATCAGCGTCGGCGGCCAGCCCTTCGCCCTCGGCGACCGCGTCGTCACCCGGATCAACACCCCGCAGGTCTCCAACCGCGAACGCTGGGAGGTCGTCGCCGTCGACGCCGCCAAGCGCCGCCTCGACCTCCGCAGCCTCAGCGACGAGACGCAGGGGGTCACCCTCGATCGCCGCTACCTCGACAAAGCGACCGCCTCGGGCGAGCCGGCGATCCAGCACGCCTACGCCCTCACCACCTACAGCACCGAGTCCAAGACCTTCGACTCGGCCTTCGCGCTGCTCGACTCGGGGATCAGCCGCGAGGACTTCACCGTCGCCATCTCGCGCGCCCGCGGCGTCACCGTTGCCTACGGCGTCGCCGCCTCGGAGCTGACCGATGCCGACCTCGGCCCGGGCAGGAGGGAGATCGAGGACGTCGCCCACGAGCTGCGGGCCGGCTCAGAGCGCGCAGCGGGGGAGTACGCGGCGGTCGAGGTCTCCGCCCGCAAGCGCATCGAGGCGCGCTCGCCGCTGGAGTTGGCCCGGCGCCGAGCCGAGCTGGAGCTAAAGGCAGCCGCCGAGCCGGTTCCCTTCGAGGCGGCCGAGCGGGTGGCCCGCCTCGAGCGGCGGATCGCCGACGCCCGTGCCCAATTGGGGCACCCCCACCGTGGCGTCTCCGCCCGCGACCGCCACGCGCTTGGCCAGGTCGAGCGTCTCGAAGCTGAGCGCGATCAGCTCGGCGCCGAGGGCGCGCGCGAGCATCGTCGACCTGTCGGCCTCAGCAGCGCCGAGCGGGCGGAGCTGGCGCTGATCGAGGAGCGCTTGGTGGCGCTCCGTCGTCGCGACGTCGCGGCCGAGCGGGTGCGGCCGAGCAAGATGATCGAAGAGAGCATCGGGCCCAGGCCAAGCGAGCCGCTGAAGGCGGCGCTTTGGAACGAAGGCGTCGACGTCATCTACGCCCATCGCCAGCGCCATGGCGTCACCTCGACCAAAGGGCACCCGCTCGGACCGCGGCCGCGCGATGCGGCCCAGCGCCACGATCGTCGCCAGGCGGAGTTGCGGCTGGCCCGGGTCCAGCAGGGCCTCGGCAAGCAGCGCGTCCGCAGCGCCGAGCGCGCGATGGGGATCGTCCGCTAGCAACCGCGTGGGTCCGGACCCGGCTGGTGCCGTGATGCGCGCAAGTGCCTGTGTCGGGGGGCAGTTTGACGGCCGTGCTTTCATACGAACATATGTTCGTATGACCGTAGCTTGTGTTCTCATCCCGCGTTTCAGCCTGCGAGCCGCCGCGGGGCGCTCCTGGGCACCCGAGACTCCTGCCGCGCTGGCGCCGGTACCGGGCGCTCGCCAGGCAATCGGAGAAGCCTCTCGCGCCGCGGAAGCAAAGGGGGTTCACGCTGGGATGGCGCTCGGCGAGGCGCTCGCTCGCTGTCCTGCACTGCGCCTGGTCTCTCCCGATCCCGCGCGGGCTTCGGAGATCTGGGAGGCCGTGTGCTTTCAACTCGAGGAAATCGGTGCGGCGATCGAGGTGGGGCGCCAGGGTGAGGCGTTCTTCGTCGTCGATGGCCTATGTGGCCTCTACGGGGGGGCGCCCTCGAACGTACTCTCAGTGGGGCGCGAGGCGGTTGACGTGCCGGTTCGGATCGCCGCTGCGCCAGGGCGCTTCGCCGCGGTGCTGGCCGCCGAACGCGGCCGCCGCCTGTTCCGCGCTCTCCGTCCCGAGGGTGCAGAGGCGATCGTCACCGAGCGCTCGCTCGCTCGCTTCCTGCGCCCGCTGTCCATCGCCGCCTTTCGCCAGCGACTCGACGGCGGCAGCCCGGCGGAGGGGTCCCTGATCGAATCGCTGTCCCGCCTCGGGCTGACGACGCTCGGGCGCCTGGTGGAGCTCGACGACGATCAAATGGCAGATCGCTTCGGCAAGCTCGGGCTGTCCGCACTGCGGCTCGCGCGTGGCGAAGACGAGCCCCTTCGGCCGCGCCCACCACGCGAGGAGCTGAGGGTCGAGATTGAGCTGCCTGATGGCACCGCCGGCCCACAGCTTGAGCGGGCTCTCGGGTTTCTGGTTGATCGCCTGCTCGCCGAGCCGGTGCGACGCGAGCGCACCCTGTTGGCGCTGCGGCTGAGCGCGCCGCTTTGCGGTGGTGGGAGCTGGAGTATCGAGCAGGGACTTGGCCGCCCGAGCGCCTCCGCGCAAACGATTCGCTCCCTGCTTGCGCGGCGCATGGAGGAGCTGCCCGGTCCTGCGGCGGCGCTTCGTCTGCGCGCCCTCGCCTTCGGTCCGCGGGCCGTCGACCAACTCGACCTCGGCATCGACGGCGCGCAGTCGCGGCGGCGACGGGTAGGCGCTGCGATCCGCGAGGTGCGTGCCGCAGCGGGTCCAGATGCCCTGCTGCGGGTGATCGAGATCGAACCGCGGTCGCGAGTTCCAGAGCGCCGCTACCTCCTCAGCCCTCACCCCGACCGATGACTCGCGAGCGCCGGTTGTATTCACCGCTGACGGTGGCGGTCGACGTTGATGACGGGGGCGCTCCTCGCGCGATCGACGGCGTCGCCGTGGAGGCGACGCGCGAGGACTGGCTGGTCGAAGACCGCTGGTGGACCGAGCGCCCGCTCCGTCGCCACTACTACGAGCTGGTACTAGCCGATGGCAGGGTGCTCGTGATCTTCTGTGACCTGCTCGGTAGGCGCTGGCTGCGCCAGTCGGCCTGATGGGCTCGCCCCCCTACATCGAGCTGCACGCCCACTCGGCCTTCTCCTTTCTCGACGGCGCCTCTACTCCCAACGAGCTAGCCGCCCGCGCCGCCGCGCTCGACTACCCCGCGATGGCGCTGACCGACCACGATGGCCTCTGGGGGTCGATGGAGTTCGCCCATGCCTGCAAGGCCAACGGGATCCAGCCGATCACTGGAGCTGAGCTGACGGTCGCCGTCTCGGAGGGCACCAGCCCGGATCTATGCCACCTGACGCTGCTAGTCGAAGAGCCCGTCGGCTACCGCAACCTCTGTCGGCTGCTGTCAAACGCCCACGCTCACACCCGCGACGGGCCACAGCGGGCCGCAGGCCAGCCGTGGGTGCCGCTCAACCTGCTTCTCGATCATGCGGAGGGCTTGGTCTGCCTCAGCGGTTGCGCCCGCGATGGCCTGCTCGCCGGGCGCTTTGACAGGAGAGAAAAGGGGGGCGCCGCGGCACTCGGGGAGCGGCTCCTCGCAGCCTTCGGGCGGGATCGGCTTCGAATCGAGTTGCAGCGCCCCTACGAGCGCAGCGACCGCGCCCGCAACCGATGGCTTACCGGCCTGGCCGAGAGGCTGGGAGTTCGCGCCGTCGCCACCGGCAACGTGCATTTTCACTCGCGCGAGCGCTCCCGTCTGCAGGACGCCTTCGTCGCCGTCCGCGAAGGGGTCGGCCTTGAGGGATCTGAGCCGCTGCGTCGGGGCAACCGGAGCGCTGCTCTTGCAACGCCGCGCGGGATGGCGGAGCGCTTTGCCGAGCATCCCGAGGCGGTGGCGGAGACCGCAAGGCTCGCCGAGCGCCTGGAGTTTGATCTGACCCACGACCTCGGCTACCGCTACCCGGGATCAGAGGACGAGGGCGCCGACCGCCAACTGGCGGAGATGAGCCGTAGCCTCTTGACAGAGCGTTACCCCGCCGGCTCTGAGCGCGCAGGGGCCGAGCGTCGCCTGGAGGACGAGCTGCGGATCATTCGCCACCTCCGGCTCGCCGGCTTCTTCCTCTTGCACCGTGACCTGCTTGAGCTGGCGCGCGAAGTGGCTCTGGAGGTGCGCGGTCGCGAGTCCGCCAGAGCGGTGCTGCCCCCAGGCCGTGGCCGAGGCTCAAGCGTCAGCTCGATCGTCTGCTACCTCACCGGCCTCTCCCACATCGACCCGGTCAAGGCCGACCTTTTCGCCGGGCGCTTCCTCAATCCCGAAGCCACCTCGATGCCCGACATCGACCTCGACTTCCCGCGCGACATTCGCGAGAAGCTGATCCCGCGCGTGCATGAGCGCTACGGCTCAGAGCACTCCGCCCTGGTCGCCGCGTTCCCGACCTACCGCCCGCGTGGCGCCGTCCGCGACCTCGGCAAGGCGCTGGGGCTGCCGGCGGGAGAGATCGAGCGAGTCGCGCGGACGCTCGGCTTCCACGGCGAGGCGAAAGAGATCGCCGCGATCGTCAGCGGAGTGATCGGAGCCGAGCGCGCCGGCTCTCCTCGTTGGCGCGCTTTGATCGAGCTATCTGCCGAAGCTCTTGGCCTGCCGCGCCATGCGTCCCAGCACCCCGGCGGGATGGTGATCTCCACGCAGCCCCTGCTCGACCTCTGCCCGGTGGTGCCGGCGGCGATGGAGAAGCGGCAGATCGTCCAGTGGGACAAGGACTCCTGTGCCGATGCCGGCTTCTTAAAGATCGACCTACTTGGGCTGGGGATGCTCTCGGCGGTAGAGCGCTGCGTCGAGGAAATCGACCGAGTCCGCGGAGAGCGGATCGACCTCTCGCGGATCGACCTGGCCGACGTCGAAACGTACGAGTCGATTCGCGCCGCGGAGACCACCGGCGTCTTTCAGATCGAGTCGCGAGCCCAGATGCAGATGCTGCCTCGCACCCAACCGCGCAACCTGGACGACCTCACCGTGCAGGTCGCGCTCGTGCGGCCGGGACCGATCCAGGGCGGCGCCATTCACCCGTACATAGAGCGGCGCAAGCGCAGGCGAGAAGATCCCGGCTTCCAGATCCCCTACGAGCACCCGCTGCTGAAGCCGGTGCTGGCCGAGACCCTGGGGACCATCGTCTACCAGGAGCAGGTGATCGAGGTCGCGATGGCGCTCTCGGGCTTCTCCTCCTCGGAGGCTGAGGGCTTGCGGCGGGCGATGAGCCGCAAGCGCTCGGAGGAGGAGATCGAAAAGCACCACCACCGCTTTGTCTCCGGTGCCGAAACAAAGGGAGTGCCGACCCCAACCGCCGAGCGAGTATGGCTCCAGATCAAGGGGTTCTCGGGGTTCGGTTTCCCGAAGGCTCACTCTGCCGCCTTCGGCCTGCTTGCCTACCAGTCGGCCTGGCTACGCATTCACTACGCCCCCGAGTTCCTCTGTGCGCTGCTGAACGAGCAGCCGATGGGTTTCTACCCGCCCGACGCGCTCGCCCACGAGGCCCAGCGCCGCGGCGTCCGCCTCGCCCCGCCCGAGGTGAACCTGAGCACGGTGGCCTGCCGGGTCGAACGGGCGATCGGCGGGCTCGCCGTGCGGATTGGCTTGGGCTATGTGAAAGGGGTCGGAGAGGAGGAGGCCGAGATGCTCGTCGCCGAGCGCGAGCGAGGGGGCATCTATCTCGGGGTCGCCGAGGTCGCGGCCCGCTCGGGCGTCAGCCGTGACGGCCTCGAGCGGCTGGCATGGGCCGGGGCTCTCGACCACCTCCCGCTCGGCGGCGAGCGGCGAAAGAATTACTGGCGCCTCGGCGTTGCCGGCGCTTCAACGCGAAAAGATGGCCAACTGCACCTTGCGCTGGAGCCTCCAGCCGCGCCAAAGCTGGACCCGCTCGACCGCTGGGAGCGGATCGTCGAGGACTACCGCTCGACCGGGATCAACCTCGGCGAGCATCCACTGGCGCTTCTACGCGGCGAGCTCGGGGCGCGGGTTCTTCGCAGCAGCGATCTCGGTGGCATCGGGGACGGCTCGACCGTGGAGGTCGCTGGCATGGTTGTCGCGCGCCAGCGCCCGGAGACCGCCCACGGAATCACCTTCGTCCTGCTCGAAGACGAGCGCGGGAGCGTGAACCTGATCGTGCCGCCTTCGGTCTATGAGGACTCCCGGGAGGTGGTGCGTGCGGCTCCGCTGATCCACGCCCGAGGCCGGCTTGAGCGCCGCGACGGGGTCCTCAACATTCTCGTCGGCTCGCTGGGGGCGCTTCAATGGAGCTCGCCCCCGAGCAAGGTGCGAAATCCCGATCCTGACGGCAATGACAGGGCGCCTGACCGCGATGACCTGGCTGCGCGCCGTCGCGCCCGCGAGCTGGCTGTAGCCGAGCTACGAGCCGTGGTTCCCGCCGGGCACAGCTTCGGCAGGCGCGGGCGCTGAGAAGCAGCGCCTCGGCAAGTAGAGCGCTCGCGGCGCCGAGCGCGGGATGTGGATGGCCCACTAGCCAAACCGCACAGATCCGGGCCACGGCTGGGTGGCCACCCCGCCCCGATGGTCGCACGCATTCGCGTGCGGGGCGGGGGCATGGCCACCCAGCCGCAGAGCCCGAGGGAGAAGAGAAAGCGCCGAGCGACGACGCTCGACCAGCTGCTTCACAGCAAGCGGGGAATCCTGCTTCGCCAGGCCCGTTTTCACTCGCGCCGCTTCGAGGATGCCGATGACGCTCTGAGCGATGCCTGCATTCAGTTCCTGCGCTTCTACGACGGGCCGGCGGGCGAGGACGCCCTGCGTTGGATGCTGGTCGTGGTGAAGCGGGCGGCCTGGGCGATCGGGCGGCGGGCGGCGAGGCGAGAGGCGCGGCTGCGCTCCGCCGCCGCGGAGCCGGCGATCAGCTTCACCTCGGAGCGGATCGGGCCTGCCGAGCTGGTCGAGCGCACAGAGGACACCGAGCGGGTGATCGAGCTGATCGAGCAACTGAAGCCCGACGAGCGCACGGCCCTGATCCTGCTCGGGCTCGGCTGCAGCTACGCGGAGATCGGCGAACTGCGGGGCTGGACCCGGACCAAGGTTCATCGCTCGATCAAGGAAGGCCGCGCCCACGTCCGGAAGTTGCTCGAAGGGGGACCCAGTTAGCGATGTCCGCGCCTTCTTCACATATGGACGATCTGCGCTCCGTCGATCTAACCGAGGCCCTGGTGCGCCTGCAGGCGTTGATCGGCGCCGAGGTTAAGGCCACCGTCAACCTCTACGGCCAGTTCTTCGGCTGTGGGATGCAGGGCCAGCTGCTGCGGGTGGAGACGCTTCCTCCCGATCACTCCGCGATCAACCTCGTCATCGACGGGGCCGAGGGGGTCTTCCTCGACCCCGCCGACGCCGAGACTTTCGCCGGCCCCGGTCCCGGGGAATGCGAGCTGCTCGAATTCCGCATGGCCTATGGCGTCTCTGTGGCGATCGAGCCGACGGGAGTGGCGCGGGCGAGCACATAGAGCGCTGAGGCTCGGCGAGCGCGAGATCCTCGGCATGGCCACGGGGTCCGGTCCAGTTCTGGACCGAGCTCTTCCGTTGGCCTATGCGCCGATGTGGATCCGAGGCGAGCTGCCGGCACAGCCGTATTCGCCCCAGAAGTTGTGCTCCGGCAGACCGTCGTAAATGAGCCGCACAACGGTGTATTGGAATTGCCCTTCACAGTCGCGAAGTTCGCTCAGCACGGCATGCCCATCGGTGCTGCCATAGCCGCGCGAGCAGTCCGGTTCACAGGTGTCGTAATAGATCCTCCCGGTCGCGACGGCCCGCGAGTCGCCCCAATCTGACCAGGTCAGGTCTTTTCCCAATGGCCCGCTCGTCGGAGAGACATAGAGGGTTGTGGGTTTAACCAGCGCAGGACCGTAGGTCTTGACCACCGGAATGGAGCTGTTGCCAGCGCAGTTCGCCCGCAGGGAGTCGGCCGCCGCTTCGAAGTCGTGTTCGTAAGAGGAGAAGAAACCTGGACTGGCGGAACCGACGACCGCGAGCCCTGTCCCACATTCGACGAAGCCGTAGACGATTCGCCGATCGCCTTCTACTTCGTAGTCCCAGCGGACCGCGGACCTGCCGTTGATGGTGACGGGACCGAAGCCGATTTCGTGGTAGTCGGGCGACTTGCTGGTTTTAAGACGGGAGCCTTCCTCGGCTTCGACCGGGTCCTGTCCTTCGACTGCCGTGGTTCCTTCTGTGCGCAGGTAGGCAGCGCCTTCGGCTCCGGATTGACGCCAGAGGTTCGGGTAGTAAGGAGGCTCTTCGATGACTTCTGGATCTCGTCCCCATCCGCTCGGCGGTTCGACGTTGTAGACCTGGCCTTGGAACCGACCTTCTGCGCCCCTGGAGGTGGCCTTGACGGTCGTCGTCGGTCCCGATGAGGAGGTATGGGCCGAGGGTTGGGTGACTGCTTTTTCGGCGCTCCGCCCACTTCCGTCTCCTCCGCTGACCAGGACGGCGACGAGCGCGATGACGACGACGATTGCGAGAGGCGCCGCGAAGATCCATAGCCGGCGCCTCGACCGCTTCTCGGTTGAGAGCGCCCGGTTCACCGTTTCCTTCCCGACGAAGACCTCGGTCGGCAGCGGTTCGGTCGCGCCGGGCTCTTCGACAGATTCCGAGTACCCCGTTGCTGCCGGTCCCGACGCGACACTTCGCTCGCTCGGCGCAGTCGAGCGGCCCTCAAGCGCCACCAATGCGGCGCCGGCCAGGTCCCCTGCTGACGGGAAGCGGTCGGCCGGGTCTTTCGCGGTTGCCCTTGCGACGACACTGTTCATCTCTCCGGGTCCAGGGACCGGGGGCACCGGCTCGTTGACGATCTTCCACATCTTCTGGGTGTCGGTACCGGGGAAGGGACGTGACCCGCTGAGCATCCGATACAGGACGCAGCCGAGCGAGTAGACGTCGGTGCGGGCATCGACCCAGCCAGTCGTCACCTGCTCCGGTGATGCGTAGTCCAGGTTGGCGATTAGCTGACCGGTGTTGGTCAACCGCGTCTCATTGCTGTCCACACGGCGGACTAGGCCAAAGTCGGTGAGGTAGACGCCCTCCCGCCCGAGATCGCCCTGCAGGAGAATGTTGGCCGGCGTTACGTCGCGGTGTACCAGCCCGGCGGCGTGGGCAGCGTCGAGTCCGGCTGCGACCGACCTCAGGATGCGCGCGGAGTCGGCCGGCGACAATGGTCCGGTCGCCCGCAGGGCCTGATCAAGGTTGACCCCCTCGATGTATCGCATCGCTAAGTAGAGATTCCCGTCGACGGAGCCAGCCGAGAGAATCGGCACGACGTTCGGGTGGTCGATCGCGGCAGCGGCGCGCGCCTCGGCTTCGAAGCGACGGCGGAAGGAGCGGTGCGTGGCCAGCCCGGGAAGGACGACCTTCAGCGCGACCTTCCGGCTGAGCCGCTCGTCTTCGGCCAGGTAGACCGAGCCCATTCCGCCGCGGCCGAGGTGGCGGAGGATCTTGAAGTCGCCGAGCCGATCGCCGGGGCTGAACTCAGGATTCTCGGAGGCCATAAACGATGCTTTCCTGGGTCGGAATCGGACGAGACCGGGAGACCGTGTCCTTCGTCCGAAGGCGGGCGGCGCGCCTGGCTAGCGCCGGTGCGCGGCGAGCCTCGCGACGGTCAGGTCGACCTTTGTCCCGTACGGGACCTTCTTTCCGGCGCGCGGTTGGGTGAACATCACCCGTCCGGCGCGCACCCGGCGACTAGGTCGATGGAAGACACGGCCAACCCGGCACCCGGCGGCACGAAGCTTCCTGTGGGCGACTGCAACTTTGAACCTGGCCAGGTTCGGGACCGTGCATCGCCGTGATCTCCCCGAAATGCGACCGACGCGGAAGTTGCCTGAGTAGGTATGGCTGTTCCCGGCGTTGTCGACGGCCTTGACACTCCATCTGTAGTGACCTTTCGCCCATTCACCGCGTGGTGACACCACGATGTTGCCCCCGGCTGGCAGGGCATTAAATTCGCCGTAGCTGGCCTTGACCGTTTCGTCACCTTCAGGCGGTTCGATCGCCACCTGCGCCGACTTCGTCCCGCATCCCGGATCGGACACCTGGAACCCCACCGACTGGGTGGGACCGATTTGAGCGGGGGAGGAGAGCGCGACGGTCGGCGGGCTGGAATCGATGTAGATCAACGCCTGTGCGGCGCTCGGGTCGCCTTGCGGGTCGACGGAGAGGAGGTTTAGCGCGTAGGTCCCGCTGGGCACACCCGCACCTGCTGAGTTGCGGCCGTCCCAGGGGATCGAGGATTGTCCGGCCTGAGCCGGGAACGTCCCCAGGGTGCGGACCAGGGAGCCACCCGGGCCGAGGACGCTCGCGGACAGGGTCGTTTCGCCGGTCAGGGAGTAGGTGGCCGGGACCCCGGTTCCGGGTGCGATGCAGCTCTGCTTGAACGCGAGAGCATTGATCGCGACGGGGATCAGCTTGACGGTCGCCGTGAAGATCGCTGTCGGCCCCGACACGGGCGTCACGGTGATCCAGTTAGCTCCCTTCTGCTGGGTGTCTCGCAGCGCGTATTCGCCGCTGGACTGGATGATCCCGTTGACGTCGTCGATTTCCACCGCACCTTGGAGGAGAGTGATCGAGACCGCGTAGTGACCGCCCCCGGGGCCGATGAACGGTAGATCCACAGCCCGTTCGAAGCCCGGGGTGATTTCGGCCGAGAAGGTCGCCGGCGTGGACGGACGTTCCGCAAGTTTCGCTTCCACACTGCCGCCCGTGCAGCTGAGCGGGATTTCGGGAGCCGTCCCGGCTTCGATCGACACTTCGATGGCGAGACCCTCCCAACCGTTGTCGCCTGCTGCGAAGGCGGTCGAGTCGAGCCCGGAGCCCCCGCCGATATCTCCCGTCGCTCCGATGGACCGGAACCAGTAGATCGCGTCGGGGTGACCGACCGACTGGATCGGGAAGGTAATCGGCCCACTCCCGCATGGGGCGCTCGCGCTCGCAAACGGAACGGGTTCGGCCGCATGGGCACCGGCAACGCTGGACAACATGAAAGCAGCCGCAAGAACGGCGACCACCACGGTCCGCCGGGAGACTTCTGAGCAGAGACCCAGCACACCTCTCCTTGTTGCCATCCGGGCCCTCGAGAACCACATTCGAATTATCGCCCCCGTCATTAGTCTGCGGAAGGCTAACAGGGCCCGACTAGTCGAGAGCCCTTTGGTTCAACGGGCTCCGGGTTCTCGGCACTGGGCGACTAAGAGGGGTTGACGCCGGCTCGCGAGATAGGTCCAGCTTCGAGTTTGGCTCGCGCGGATAGGGAATGGCGCTCACGCCAACTCGGCGGCTTCGGCACTAATGGCAAGAGCGCCAGGGCCTTGACCCGGCCCCGGGTGGTCCTCTTGTGTGCCTCGTAGAACCAAATAGCGATCTGGCACGGCTGCGATCGGCTCGGGTGCAGGGCAGTCGTCTCGGAGGATGGGAACCAAGGGGATCTTGCAAGAGGACTTTTCCCCATAGATCTGGCGTCGAATCTCGAGGCCAAGTAGCTCGCCAACAGGGGGAGGAACGGCGTTGCCGAGCTGTCGGCGCGCCGATGTCGTAGATCCCTCAATCTGCCAACTATCCGGAAAGCACTGAAGTCGGGCCATCTCACGGATGGTCAAGCGCCTGCTGCGCCAATGAAAGGGGCCGGTGGCAGACCCGGCCTGAGCCTGGATTGTCCAGGAGGGCCGGTTCTTTGCAAGCTTGAGCATGAAGCTCCAGTAGCGACGACGCCAACCGAAGATCGGCTCTCCCTCACCTCGGTCGGTGTGATGGAGGTAATTGTCACCCTCCGGAATGGAGGGCAGGAGGCCGGCCCATTTTCCCGAGGGCAGGAGAACGGGATCGAATTCGGGGTCGTCGAGGTCATGAAGTGAGTCCCAAGTGTTGGCGTGGCGTTTGTTCTTGACGTTGTCGCCCTTGGTCGAATCAAGACCGTGCGTGGCGAGCGGAGGCACGAAGCCCGAGCCTTCCCTGGAGGCAAAGACGAAAGCGCGATGGCGGTGTTGTGGGACACCGAAGTCGGCAGCGTCAAGGACGAAGGCGATCGGCTCGTACTTGGTTCCGTGACGATCGTTAATCCGCCTCAGGGCACTGCGGAGAACATCGAGCCCCTCGTAACGCTGATTCCTCCGTGAGCGCGTGGTGATCAGGCCTCTGACGTTCTCGAGAAGCATCAGCTCGGGCAGGACGGCGTCCATCACGTCGAGATATGCCCTCAGGGTCTCGGCTCGAGGGTCGCTCATGCGAGGTGCCCGGCCATTACGCCACTGCCCCGACTTGGAGAAGGGCTGACACGGGGGGCCGCCGACAAGGAGCGCCGTTTCACGCGACGCCAGGCCGAATGCGGCGAGGATCTCCTTGGGGCGATGCGAGTGAATATCGCCTGGACTAAGCCGACGCCAGTCCGGGCGATTCGCCTCCAGGGTCAGCTGAGCGTCGCGGTCCATCTCGACACAGCCGGCGACTTCGAAGCCGGCTCGCTCGAGCCCGAGGTCGAGGCCGCCTGCGCCGGTGAAGAGCGAGAGGGCTTTCATCGACGGCTAGCGCGCGGCCCAGACGACGGATCGGCGAGCCACCGGAAGGCGGCTTGGGGCGTGCGCCGCAACGAGTAGAGATCAAATGCGCGAGCGTCTGCACCGAGTTCTTTTTTTGCGGCGTCGATGGCGCTGGTTTGGGGGTCGAGATGATAGGTCTCATCGAGTCGCCAAAGCGGATGGCCGAAGAAGGCGACTCGGCCGATCGACTCAGACCGGGCTCCCCAGAGTTCTCCAAGCCTGACCTTCTCGAGGTCGGGCAGGGCTGGCCTGAAGGCAGCGACAAAGCTCTTAACCTCCTCCTCGGCTGCCGCGAGCCAGCGTTGCAGCTGTAGCGGGCGCTTTGCCGCCAGCTCGGAGACGTCAAGAGCAAGGCGCCAGTCGAGTAATGGGTGCAACCGTCGGTTGTCATAACTGCGCAGGCAATCGGGGCAAGCGGAATCACACCCTGCGTGCCTATCGGCCTCAAGCTTGGGGGCGATCACCCCGAAGATACGCTCGAAAACCCTCGCCAGGACTTCCTCGTGGCCCAGCTGAGTGGCGTAACCAGCGCCGTTCTCGAGCGCGTCAGCAACGAAGATACGGTGGGCGAGTCCCTGCTCTGTCGGGTAGGGCTGGATGCCGATGTCAAGCTCGCCTGGGCTGACGTCGAGCTCGAGGGCTCCGGCGCGTCGGAAGAGCTCGGCAAAGGACCAAAGGGCCGCGAGGCCTGCCGGCGTGCGCGAGCGGTTTGTGGTCAAGGTGGCGATCGGCCCGGGCAGGTCGAGCTGGTTTAGCTGTAGAAGGAGCACGTCGGTCGGCTTGACGCAGCCGATCGCGCCGCGAAGGTCTGGCTCTCGGTCGAAGCGGTCGCGGGGAAGGCGAGGGGGATCGCTGTAGAGGTCCTCGCTGGGGACGACGATGGTGCCGTCGAAGCGGTACATCTCAAACAACTCGCCGTCGTTGTCGTTGATGGTGAAAATCGTCGACTCTGGGATGCTCGTCACCGCGATGCCGCCGAGCTGTCGAGAGGGCGGCTCATCAGGGACCCGGGCGAGCTCGGGGTGGCGGCTCGCCGGGCCGCGCTCGCCCTGGTCGTCGAAGTCGCGCGGATCGAAGTCAGAGCGGAATCCGAGGGGCTGGAAGAGATCGAAGTGGTTTGTCGTCGCATGACAGAGGGCACAGATGCCCTCGACGGTCTCCTCCGTCGGCTCCACTGCTCCACAGGAGGGGCAGCGGCGAACGTGGATCGGGGTGCCGAGGGGGTTGACTGGGGTGGCGCGCGGACCACGGAACTCCCAGGCGGCGAAGCCGACCGCGATGTGGATCTGCTTGTCCTTCATCACCTCGGTCCCGGGCGAGAAGCTCGACACCGCGATCTCAAGTGAGCGGTCGCTGACCTGGGCGCTGTCGTCGTCTCGGAGGTTGGCCGGTGGTCTGGAGTAGAGGGGGCGCACCCGGGTCGGGAAGCCGAACATCGGTAGGACACCGGCGTTGGCGAGTCGCTCGCTCAGCTCCGATTGGGTGAAAAACGACTTATCGACGACCTCATCGATCTTCGAGACCAGATCCTCCCTGAGCCAGGGCTCAAAGGCGGCGAGTTCCTCGGAGCCCAAGCCGGTGTAGGTCGTGAGGCTCGCAATCATCGGGCCGAGCTGGTCGGACTCGGCGAGCCAGCTAGCGATCGGCCCCCGGTAGCTCTGGCGCCACTCGCTCGCCTCTCCGAAAGCACCGTGAGTGCTGTGGGGGGTGTGGGCGGGACGGTGATCGGCCGGCAGTGCCAGGAAGCCGAGCCGCAATGCCTCGGCGGCGAGGACCCGGCGAACGATTTGGGCTCGGCGAAGATCGAGGTAGGGCTGCGGCGGGCGCTCCCCGGTGATCCTCTCGGGGTGGTTGAAGTAGAAGTCATCGTGGGTCCGATCCCGACAGAGGGTGACGCTGAAGGAGAAGGGCTGCCCCTTGCGGCCCGCGCGTCCCACACGCTGCTGGTAGTTGAAGCGCTGGGGGGGCATGTTGGCCATCATCACCGAGCGCAGGGAGCCAATATCGACGCCGACCTCCATCGTCGTGGTGACGCTCAGCACGTCGATCCCCTGGGTCAACTCGTTCTCCTTGGGCGGGCGTAGCAACGCCCCCTTGAAGCGCCGTTGGCGTGCTCGTTGCTCGCTGAGTGGCTTGGTCTGGCCGGTCAGCTCCTCGACTCGTAGGCGCTGAGCCCGATCGCGGGCGAGCCACTCGTAGTAGTCATCGACGTGATCCTCGAGCGATACCTCGACGAGATGGGTGGAATTGCAGCCGCTGGTGGTGCAGACTCCCGCCGAGGGGTGCAAATGAAGAGCGGTACACCTCTGACAGCGCCAGCCCTTGGCATCGTCGTTGGCGAGGACGATTTGAAGCGCGGGCAGCGCCAGGGACCATTCCTTAGCAACTCTCGGCTCCCGCAGCGCCTCCTCGATGGCCTGCTCCAGTTCGGGGAGCTCGAGCCCGTGGCGCTCGGCCACGGCCTTCAGGTAGCGGCGCAACGCCAGGCCCATGCCCTCCGCTTGAAAGCGGGCGCCGTCGTAGCGTCCGGTCAGCCCGAGCAGGCGAATCGCGCTACGCAGAGCCTGGGCGCCGGCATCCTCGGCCAGTGGCAGCAGATCGCCTCTGGCCTCAGGTGCCTCGAGCCAGCCGAGGCCAATCGACTCGAAGTCGCGACCGCCGCGGTCAAAGAGGGCATCGGCGACGTAGCGCTCGAGGCACTGGCGGCGCTGCTCCTCCCCAACCCGTCGCGCCTCTGGCTCAAGTAGGGACCACTGGCCGTCGGGCGGCGCATAGATTCGCCACCAAGGCTCGCCTCGAAACTTCTCCACAGACTTCTCCGGGCCAGCCGGGTTGACGCCGAGCTTGACCAGCCGTTGCTGGAGGCGCTCAAGGAGCGAGCGCCAGGGCAAACTCTTTCCCGAGCTTCCGTGCAGTAGCTCGAAGCGCTCCACCGAGGCCTCCTCCTCCTTTCCCCCAGCGCCTCGCGCGATCAAGCGATAGGCGGCCCAGGCATCGGCGTCTTCGCGCTTGTAAAGCTCAGCGAGTTCTGCCTCACCCTCGCCGAGCGGCTCCCCGACGGCAGCCTTGTGCAGCAGATCTGCCGGGGAGACCGCCTCGGCCAGCTCGCTGGTCATCAGCTGGCGCACGAGGTCGCGGAAGTGGTTCAGCTCGACCCCAGCGGCCGTGCTCGCCGCGTCATCGCGACTGTCGGTGAAGACGATCGTGCGCGCATCTTGCGGGCGCTCGGCGACCGACTTGACGATGCGATCGAGCAGCACCTGGCCGACCCGCGCGGTCCCGGTGGTGTGGCTTCGAATCGGGGAGCGCACCACTCCGCGAAAGAACGTGCGCAGATCGCGATTGAAGCCGGTCGCATCGCAGCACGGGCAATGCTCGGGGAGGGCGGGCACCCGAAACCGCTCGGGGTCAGGCGGATTGACGACGTTCAGCATCGTGCCGGTGGCATCAGAGCCCATGCCGGGCGTCAGGAGCCCGAGGCGGGGGTCGAAACAGGCCGCGATGAAGAGCAGCTTCGTCGCCTTCGGCTTCGGCCCATCATCGGGTGAGGCCCCCAAAGGCGAGCCGTGGGTCCACTCGTTGACATCAGTGGGTGGTTTCCCTGGCGAGTACCACATGTACTTGCCGTAGGGCCGTCGAAAGGCGCTCAGCGGCTCGGTTGCCTCGCTGGTCGCGAGGGCGCTCAGGTACCAGGCATCGGCATCGCCATCGTCCTCCTCGGGCTCGATCGGCTCGGCGACGAACCCGCCCAGCGAGACATCGCCGCACTGGAAGCAGTAGAGAAGATCGAGCACGCGGGCACCGCACTCACAAGCGAGCCTCGGCGCTGAGAAGAGTCGCCCGATCGTTCTGCCCTCATACCTGAAGCGCTCCTCGACCGCGGTGCAGGCTGGGTCACCGCAGGCCCAAATGCCGCGGATCAAGCGAGCGAAGAGATGGGCACGAAACGGCACCTGATCGGCCTCGGGCTCCTTCAGGGCAAGCGCCTCAAGGACCGCCTCGAACCCGTCCTCGCCCTCAGTGGGACCCACGTCGAAGAGGCGCGACTCGACCTCGGCCAGCGCCACCGCGCGAGGGCCATCCTCCCCCGTGCAAGCCGAGGCGACGATACGGTCCAGCTGGTGATCGTGGAGCGCCTGTCGCAGCGCCTGGGAGTCGCCATCAGCGGCCCGGCGCCCGAGCTGCTCGAACTCGGCTCGCGAGAGCGGCGCTGCGTCGGGGATTGGACGTGGAGATCCGGCCGTAATCAGGAAACTCTCTCGTGAGACGCCGAAGAACTGCTCCAGGTACTCGAGTCCATCCTCACCCTCCAGAGATGCGCTGGTGCCGATGCAGCGAAGCTGGGTGGAGTCGGGGCCGATCCCGATGCGACGCAGGAAGTTACGCAGGATCAGCGCAACCTCGGTGCCCTGAGTGCCTCGGTAGGTATGGAGCTCATCGACGACCAAGGTGAAGGCGCGGCTCTGATCCTCAGCTAGCCATCGCGCCGTCTGCTCAAAGAGCGGCTGCTCGCGCTGGCGCATCAGCATCACGTTGAGCATCGAGTAGTTGGTGACGAGGACGTCAGGGGGCTGCCGGATCATGTCCCAGCGGGTCAGCAGCTCGCCGATCCGCGGGTCAGGGAACTGGCTGACCAGCTCTGGATCTGACGCATCATCGGGGGCGAGTTCATCGACATCGCGCTCCATCTGGCGCAGCTCTGCTGCGGCCTCTTGCAGGCGACCATCGCTCATCCGGCCGGGGATTTCGCCGCCGCCAATCGTCGCGCTGGTGTAGCGACCGAAGAAGAAGCGAGGGGCGCCACCGTTGCCCTCCCGGGCCGAGCTGACGGCTCGCCGTAGCCGCGAGATCTGATCCTCGACCAGCGCGTTGGTCGGATAGAGGACCATCGCGCGAACCGCCGCCGGCCGGCGAGACTCGCTGCGAGCCTCCCGCCAGCTGCCGCGAGGGACGTCGTGATCCCACCAACGATGAAGCGGGGCGCCCACCTCCCACTGCTCTGCCTCGACCAGCAGTCGGGCGAAGATCGGCAGCAGGAAGGCCTCGGTCTTGCCAGAGCCGGTGCCGGAGGTCACGACGACGTTTCGCCGCGATTGATCGGAACCGAGCGAGGCTTCAAGAGCACTCGCCTGGTGCTCCCTCAATCGGAATGAACCATCCTCGCTGAAGAGCATGTGGCCAAGCGGGTCGGCGATCTGGGCGGAGACACCCGCGGCCTCGCAGCACTCGGAGATCGGGCTGACCGGGTCATAGGTGGCGATTGGCTCGAGCAGAGGATCGGTGAAGACGACCCCGGGAGCCTCCAAGAGCGCTCGGCGCTCCTCTTGGAGCAGTGTGTCGCGCAGGCGAAAGGCGGTGTCGTAGTAGCGCAGGTAGGCCTCCCGCAAGGCGCCCTGCACCGAGAGCGGCGTCGCCGGCGCCATCTCAGCGCACCCTCAGCTTCGAGCCGAGAGCTTGCCAGAGTCGGCTTGCGACGACGGCGGGAACGTCGCTGTAGGCGACGGCCCCATCAGTTCGGGGAGTAGGCGCTCGGCCGCTTGCTAGGACTGCTGCTCGCTCATAGAGGCCGGGAAGCTGGGAACCGAGCGGGCATGTAAGGGTGCCGCTTGCCTCCTCGTAGGCAAGCAGGCTAAGCCCAAGCTCCTCAGCCGCGAGCCACTTGGCGAGGCGATTGTCAGCGACTCGGAGACTCGTCCCCGCTCCGTCGGAAACGCAGTAGCGCAGAGGCCGATCCTGAAAGCGGTACGCCCCGGCCACATCGATCTCATCGACGCGAGCCCATTTCGCGGTGGAGAAGTCAAAGCACTCGATCGGCCGGTTGGGCGCCCTTTCCAGGGTGGGCAGGCTATCGAGCAAGGCGTCCATGGGTGGCAGCAGAGTGGCGATCGCGAGCGCGGGCTCCTCACAGACAAGCAGATCGAGACCCAGCGCAGCGGCCGTTGAGGCGGCGACCTCCACCAGAGCCTCGCGGTCAAGGTCGAGCAACCGGATGATGCTCGGGCCGCGGGCCTGGGTCTCGGTGAGGAGGCGCCCGTCGAGGGCGTCAACGTCATCGGCCAAGCGCTCGAGCAACGAGTTCGAGCGGTGGCCGGCGAGGACCGCCTCGGCCTCGGAGATGATCGCGATCGTCGCTGGCGCGACGGACCAGCGCAAGGGGCGCAGTGAGTGCGGGTGAAGCGAGAGGCTCAGGTGGCCGAGGCTTGAGAGCAGCCGCGCCGCTTCGATCGGAAACCAGGGCGCGTCCTCGACGCGGGATGCCATCGCGTCAAAGTTCGCCCAGCTGCCGCGTCGGGCGAAGCAGACGGCCTCCATCAGCCGATCCCAATCGGCTGGCTCTTCCTCGGTGATCGGGCGCAGTTCGAGCGAGTGTGTGCCTGCCGACGGATCGGCGGCGAGGATCGACTCGAAGCTCTTGGTGGCGCGCCGGTGCCTTCGCGGCCGGCTCGGCCACCACTTCTCCAGACCGCATTCCTTGCAGATTCCCTCCATTTTTGAGCCCTGGGGTCCATCGGGTCCGTAATAGGGCAGAACGAAGTAGTGGGCCCCGCGGAGCAGGCAACCCGGGACCTCCCCGCCGCGGACCTTGGAACTCTGCGGGCGCAGGTCGTTCTCCTCCGCGGCATCCGGTGCGCCGTGGAGGCTCAGCTCTGCGGGGGGCAGCGACGCGACGGCGGTCGCGTCCTGTGGCTCGGTGGTGCCATCAACTAGGACGCTGGCTCCGTCCACCTGGGGTCGCGAAGCTTCGCTCTCCCCAGCGGAGATCGCTCCCAAAGGAGCGTCGAGGCTGTGGATGAGCGCTGGCTCATCCGCGGAGAGGATCGGCCGGGGGTTGTCGGCAGATCTAAGACGGACAAGTGCGGATGCGAGCACCGCGGCCTTCGGTCGGTTGGCGTCTGACAATGAGATCCGATAGTCGCCATCCGCGTTGGGGTGGATCGAAACGACCCCGGAGCCGCAGAAGGTCGCCAGCTCCTCCAGGTCGGGCTCCGCTTCCGTGAGCGGCCGCTCGCAAGTGAGGCTGACGGTGACCCGCTCTCCTTCGGCCGAGCTGGTGCGAATCTCGGGGGGAGCCTCGGCGAGCCAGGTTAGGCGACCGGGCAACGGGAAGCCGCCGCCGAAGGAGACCTGGGTCCAGGAGATCGGCACGAGCGGCATCAAGTCGACGTTGTCGGTCTCGCTGATGGCGAAGATCTCAACCGAGGCGAAGGCGACCCAGCCCTCTGGCACACCGGCGAGTTCGGTGGCGCTCCGCTGTGTGGACCCTGGGCAGGCGATCTGCTCTAGCGTCGCCGCCAGCTCGGTGGCCAGGGACTCGTGGCAGAGCAGAAGGTTGGAGGATCCGAGCTGGACCCGGCTGACCTCGGTGTAGCGGCGAAGCTCCTCGTCGTGCTCGAGGACGATCAGGCGCCGGGCGGCTCGTCGTAGGCTGACGCCGGCGTTAGTGAGCTTGACGTCGGCGAGGAGGAGATCGGGCAGCGCGAGGAGACTCGAATCGGTGATCGCTCGCCAGCCATGGCCGTCGGCTTCTAGCGGGGTCAGGGAGCCGCCGACGGCCTCGAACGCAGCCACCGCGTGGGTCGAGGCGCTCTCGCCGAGGGAGTAGGGACCGGAGGGCAGGGAGAGGCCGCGCTCGATTCCGATATCGAGGTAGAGGCTCTCGACCGGTTGCCTTCGCATCTGCGCAGTGAGCAGCAGTGGTGCCTCCTGGACCGGTGCCCCCTCGCTCTCCTCGATGGCGCCGTCCCAAGCCTGCAGCTCGATGCAGGCGACGTCGGCGATGCGGCTGAGGATGTCGCCACCCTTCTCAAGCAGGCGCTTGAGGCTGAGGCTGATCCGCGATCCCCCCGCCCAGTCGCCAAGCAGCCGAGCCATGTCGCTGCGGGAGATCACCTGTCCCGGACGCAGTCGGAAGGCGGAAAACATGTCCGGGAAGACGCGACGGTCGGCGTCGCGCACCAGCGCCTGGGAGAGCGGCAGCCCGACGTACACTCGCGAGTCAAATGAGTAGGCGGTTGGTAGGCCAAGGCGGCCCTCGTGGGCGTCAAGCCAGCCATTGAGCGCGCTCCACAAGGTAGGGCTGCCGTTCATGAAGCCGTGGCTGACCTTCGTCTTCACCGAACTCTCGCTTGGGTCGACGCCAATTGCCTGGCAAAGGCGACCGTAGTAGTTGCTGGCGCGAAATTCACCGTCGGAGCGCATCCCCTCTGCGACCAGCGAGAAGAAGGCAAGGACAGCAAGAAAGGGAGGAGTCTCGTCGCCCCCGTGTGCTCGCCAGAGGCGCTCTCGGCTGAGGTGCTGGGTGAGAAGTGGCGGGGTTCCCGAGTCGACGTAGAGCGTGGGCCGCAAGAGTTCCGCCAGGGCTCGCGCCGGCTCGTCACCGTCTGAGCCCGCGCGGCGCGCGACCCTTTCGATTACGTCGTCCTCGAGATCGAGGTATACGGGTCGGCCGGCCCACTGGCCGCTAAAGAACTCTTCTTGAATCCCCCGGTTCCAGCGCGCGATCTGATCCCATCGCTCCTGATCTTCGACTGGCGTCAGAGTCTCCACGAGATGATCACCCCCTACCTAGCAGCGTCGCTTCGCGCATCTGCCGTGTCTCCCTTCTGCATAGACCCAGACTTCTGGACAAGCTATTCAACGAGCTGCGGCGGGTGCGCTGTCCCGTGTGCTGGGTGCGCTTCGAGGCGGCGCTCTTCGCCCGGGCGGCGGCCACTCACACCCGCGCCTTCGAGGACATGGTGGCGTTCATGGCCCAGCAGACAAGGAGCAGCAGTCCGGCGACTGCCAGTAGCCCTCTTGCCTCGAGGGTTGCTCTCCTCGCACCAGTTGGTCAGCCCGTTCCCGAGGTCAAAGCCCGGGCGGGCGGCGGATACTGCGCCGTGAATCGCGTCAGGGGGAGCCGGGGTTTGGGTCATTACCGGGGGCAGGTAGACCGTTCGACGGCAATGCGTGTTGCCTCTGAGACAATCAGTCACCGTGGCGAGATCATGGATCGTAGATCAGTGGATCCGGGACAACGCAGGTGTCGCACTCT
Source organism: uncultured Actinomycetes bacterium (assembly GCA_963714045.1). Lineage (GTDB taxonomy): Bacteria > Actinomycetota > Thermoleophilia > Solirubrobacterales > 70-9 > VAYN01. The sequence goes on from OY970225.1 coordinate 497,896, forward strand.
TGCTCGTTGGCATCTCGTTGGTTGGGGTTGGGGCGTTCGCTGTTGGACCAACCGCAGTGGCCACCGCCATCGCCACCATCGGTGCAGCGGCCATGGTCCTCGCTGTCCTGCTTCCGCGGTCAGAAGGACGAATGAAGCTTGGTCCTTCCGGCCTTGAGGTTGTCTTGGCGAAGGTAGAGGAGAGGTCTGAGGAACGTGGCCTAGAGCCAGAGCTTCGCGCGGAGGCCGTGGTGGCCGTGCTGAAGTCCATTCACGATCAGACTCCGGTTCATCGTGATCTCCGGCCGGAGAACATCTTCGTGTCACACGGTGCGGTGACGAATCTGAACTTCGATGAGTTGATCGAGCGAGCCGTCGAGGACGTTGCGGCGATGGTCGAGGTGTCTTCTGACGATGTGCCTCCTGAGGCGCTTCGGGCAATTCAAACAGCCGCTGACCGCCCGGATGTTCCGGATGTTCACCGCGCACAACGACGACCTGGACGGGGTGCGCCTCGGTGGGAGCTCTGGACCGATGTCGGACATTGGCGCGTTTCAAATACGCGCCACGGCTGGAATGCCCGTCGTCTCGACAATTGAAAAAGTTGGCGTCGATGCATCCGCTATTCGCGCCGTAGAGGACATCTCTACGTCTCACTTCTGCTTCGTGCGAAGAGCGAGAGTCGCCGGCTCCGATTGTGCGACTGTCCTGCCGTCCCTTTGACGACGATTGAAGGACGCGAAGCCTATGCCTGCCTCTCAAATCGTTGGCAGGCCGCCGAGTTGAGGGGTGGTCCCATATCGGACTCAGTCCTTCTCGACGCCGATCGCTCGCGCTGTGCACGCTTTCGCATTCGTGCAATCTGACCCGACCGGAATCGGCGCAAGTAAATAACAGTAGGGCGATCTGGGGTCTCCTGACAAGCGCCTCCAGCCGAAGCAAGCGCGGGTCGGGGTGGACATAAAGCGTGAATGGACGCCCTGCCGGAAATCAGAGGTCCTCAGAGCCCCTCTGAGCCTCTGCGGCGAGTCGCCGCGTGTGATCGCTCAGGCACTCACGCGGGCCAGGCCGCCTCTGCGGGAGCCGCTTTGCCCTCGATTTTGCACGCCTTCGGCGTGCCTTGGACGGGCACCGGCTCCCGCAGCAGGCGGGGCCAAGACCAAAGGAGATCGCAATGACTCAGAAGCTCGACACACTGATCGACGAGGCCGGTAAAGAGCGCCACTCGCTCACCTACGACTCGATCTCGGGCCTGGATTCCCATCAGGCCGAGAGCAAGATCGACGCCTTCGTCACGGAACTGTGGAAGATGACCAGGGCCGAGCGGGTCAGGGCATCCCGCTACAGCTTCAACCGCTGGGAGCTGTGGGTCTGGGCGGCCCGCTTCCCCGACGAGGTGCCGCTGATCAACGGCGAGTACGAGTGGGTCGCCTTGAAGTCCGCAGATGTTCTCGATTAGGCCGCCGCGGGCACCGCGGCGGCTCCTCAGCGGCGGCGGCCGAGCACCAGGCGCAGCCGCGCCTCTCGTTCCTCGGCCTCGGTCCGCTCGGCGGCGATACGCATGGGCACGGCGTCCTCCCAAGCGTTCGGCTTCTCGGAGGGCGCCGGGCGCTCGCCACCTCTGAGCGGGACCGGCGCGTCGACCGGATTGGGGGTCGGCTCGGGACTCATGCGGTCCCCTCGGCGCCGCCGCTTGGCGCCTCGCCCAGCTCGCGCAGCGACTTCTCTTCAAACCAGGGGCGCAGCCGGATCTTGGCCGGCGGCAGGTGTCCGTAGACGAGCAGGCCGGTTCCCGGCTGGCGCTCGCGGATCAGGTTGGCGGGGGCGAGGTCGCGGTAGGTGTCGCCCTCGGTCTCCGAGCGCCGACCTTTCTCGCCGGTGCTGCGCGAGCGCTGCTCGAACTCGCCGGCGCCGAGCACCCGCGAGACGTAGGAGAGGGTGTCGGCGTCGGAGATCCCGGTGCCGAAGACCTTGGCCCGGTGGTTGTTGACGATCGTCGACGCCGCCCGCCCGTAGCGGGAGCTGACCTGGGCCATGTCCTGAAAGACGCTGAGGAGCTGCACCCCCTGGCCGGCGCCGGTCGAGGCGATCTCGGCCAGGTTCGGGATCGGCGCGATGTTGGCGCACTCATCCAGCAGCAACAACAGCGGCGGGTCGAGCGGCTTCCCGGTCGCCGCCGCGGTCTCATACACCACCGCCAGCAGCTCCTGCACCAGCATCGAGAAGACCGTTCGCAACCGCTCCTGCTCGTGCAGCGGTGCACAGAGGTAGAGGGTGTTGGCGCCGCCGTCGAGCAGGCCGGCGGGGCTGTAGTCGGCGCCCTCGGTCTCTTCGGCGACGAGCGGGTCGGCGAAGGCGCTGAGGATCATCTCGGCAGTGGTGTAGACGGAGCTGCGCTGGCGCTCCTCGCGGTTCTGGGTCGCCTGCCAGGCTCGCCCGGCGGCCTCCTCGCCGGCCTTGCCCAACAGCTCCTCGATCTTGTCGTCGTTGACCTCGGGCCCTTCGTCGAGCCAGCGCACCACCGCCTGCATCGTCAGTCCCTTGGAGGCCGCCGCGAAGAGGAGCGGGGCCAGCAGCTTCTCCGCCGCCGCGAACCAGAAGTCGGCGTCGTGCAGTCCGCCGCTGCCGGTGCGCGCGGCTGCGGCCAGCCAGTGCGCCACTCGCATCGCCCCGCGCCAGTTGGTCGCGCCCCAGAGCGGGGTCGCCCGCGAAGGCTCCATTCCGGTCACCCGCGCCGGGTCGAAGACCATCACCTTGCCGACGCCCTCGCGGTGGGCGAAGGTGTCATTCAGCAGGTCGCTCTTGATCGAGGTGGCCAGGACCGGGCCCTGCCACTCGAGCAGGGCCGGGATCGCGAGGCCGGTGGTCTTGTGGCTCTCGGTCGGGGCGAAGGTGATCACCGACTGGCGCTCCTGGGCGGCGAGCAGGTGGCGCCCGCTGCGGCCCAGGGTGAGGCGGCGCGGCTGTGGCGCCGGCACGCGCAGGGGCGCCAGGTCGCTGCGACTGGCCCAGCGAGCGCTCGGCGCGCGAGGCTTGCCGGTGCCCAGCGCAAGCAGCTCGCCCGGGTCGAAGAAGCGATGGACGAGCAGCGCCAGGGCGGTGAGCAGGGCGCCAATCAGCGCCGCGCTGAAGTAGATGCCGACCGCGCCCGGCAGCGCCGAGCGCGCCTCTGCCGGCCAGGCGGCGCGCGGGTCGCCGAGATGGGAGGGGAGGCGCAGCGCCACGCCGAGCAGCTCGCCGAGGCCGATCGCCGTCGGGCCGGTGCCGAAGAGCAGGCCGGCAAGGGCGCCGGTCGACCAGATCAGCGCCCCGAGCGCGGCGGCGATCGCCGCCAGCACCAGATAGAGCTGTCGCTCCTCGCCACTCACGCCGCCTGCTCGACCATGCGCCAGTCGGTGTAGACGAGGTCGCGCTCGATCTCTGAGAGGCGGTGCTGAACGAGGAAGGAGCGGCGCCCGACCATCCACAGGGCCTCGCCTAGGCGCAGCGTCGTCGCCAGCTCGGCCTCGGTCCGGCTCAGGCCCAGGCGCGAGCGCAACAGCTCCTGCTGATCGTGGGGCTGGCGGTAGATCACCTTGGTGTCGGCGTCGCCGATCAGGCCCTCGGCGATCCGCGCCTCGCGCGAGCCGGCGTCGCCGGAGGCGCCGAGATCGGTGAGGCGGTGGACGACGACGATGTTCTGCACCCCGAGCGAGCGGCAGAGCTTGAAGTTGGCCTGCAGCCATTCGGCGACGCCGATGTGGCTGGTTACGCGCCAGCCCTCCTCGACAACCGAGATCAGCTTCGGGCTCTCGCGGCCCTCCTGCTCGGCCGCGTTCTTTCGCTCCAGCAAGATCGCCTGCTGCCAGGCGGCGGCGCAGGTCATCAGGATTCCCAGCGCCGCCGAGTCCTGTACGGCGCTGAGGTCGAGGATGACTAGTGGCGCATCGAGGTCCAATCCCTCGCTGGTCGGCCCGTCGAACATGCCGTGCAGGTCACCGGCGCAGAGGCGCTGCAGGGCGAGCGCGGCGGAGCGGTTGGCCTCGGCGAAGTCCTCGCGGCTGGCGGCGGAGACGCCCTGCACCATCGCCTCGCGCGGGTGCAGGAGCGCATCGACCACCATCGGCAGGGTCGGCTCGGCGGCCCCCGATTCCTCGTCTACGACCTCCAGCGCCACCCGTAGCCCGGCGTCCTCCTCCGGGCTCAGCTCGCGTCGGAGCGCTGCTTTGGCAACCGATCGCAAAAGGCTCAGCGGTCCCTCGCGGCCGCCCCGCGGGCTGAGCGGATTCAGCCGCACATCGCCTCCGGGCGCGAGCCTGATCGGCCGCACCCCGAGCGCTGCCGCCAGCGGCCAGTACTCGCCCTTGATGTCGAGCACCCAGCCCTGGCGGCGCAGAAGCACCTGGCGGTAGAGGTAGGTCTTGACCAGGCTCGACTTGCGCGAGGCGATCCCGCCGAGCATCAGCATGTTCGGCCCCGGCAGGTGCGCCGGGTAGAGCGCCCAAGGGTCATACATCCAGGCGCCGCCGTAGGCGTCGCGGCCGATGTAGGCGCCGGGGGCGCCGAGACCGCCCTGGCCGAGGAAGGGGTAGGCGGCCTGGAAGTGGGCGGTGGTGCCGCTGTGGCCGGGGCGCTCTGCGGCCCGGTGCCTCATCGCAGGCCTCGGGCGATCGGCAGGGTGAAGGTGAAGCCGCTGTCCTGCTCGCCGTAGAGGCGTTGCAGGCTGAGCCGGGCGAGCTGCGCGGCGTGCTCGACTTCGCTCTCAGATCGCTCCAGATCCTCGGGCCGGGCGGAGGTCCGGACATAGCCCGCCCAGCGCAGCTCCGCGTGGCCGTCGGCCAGCTCCTCCTCGCGCCGGGAAGCCGCCTGCTGGCGGCGGCGGATCCGCGCCGTCGACATGAAGCCCTGGCGGTTGCGGTTGATTTCCTCCGCGACCTCGGCGGTCTGCGCCGCCTCGGCCCGGCGCATCGCCAGCGAGTAGGGGACCGGCTCGATCGTCACCGCCACCGTCCGCACCGCGCTGGTCTGCATCAAGAGCGGCGCCATGAACATCGGCCCGACGTCCGAGCGCGGCCAGGAGGCGATCCAGTAGGTCGTGTGCGCGGCGGAGTCGGTTCGGTAGGTCGACCAGCTGGTCTCATCAGCCAGCGGCCCCATCAGCGCCGGCTCGACGCCCTCGCGACCGTCTTGGCCGAGGCTGGCGCGGGCGCGAGACTGGCGGCCGAAGGGGTCGAAGGCGTCGCGGATCAGCGCCGCGTACTGGCGCGGGCGCAGGAGGCCGGAGACGGTGACCTCGGCCACCGTCAGCCGCTCGGCCAGGCTCTCGGCTTCGCGCAGCAGCAGCTCGCAGGCGGCCTCGACCCCGCCGCCGAGGCGGCGCAGCTCACGACCGCCGCGGCGCTGGTCGATCTGGACCGCGATCACCACCTCGTGCTCGGTGGTCTGCGGCGCCGCCGTCTCGACCAACTCGATGTAGGAGCGGACGAGGTCGGAGTCGAGCGGGACCGCGCGGTCGCGCTGGGCCTGGAAGTGGGCGGCCAGCTCATCGCCCTGCCCCGGCAGGGTCTGCTCGATCCACTGCAGGCGCCGGATCGGGCTGCCGTCGCGGGCGCAGCTCGCCAGCACCGCGCCCCAGGCGTCGAGGCCGCGCTCCTGCTCGGCGGAGTCGCGCATGGCGAAAGCGCCGGCCCGCACCGCCAGCGCGGCGGTGAAGGTGCCGCCGCGCCGGTCTTCGATCACGCCGACCTCGGCGGAGCCGTAAGGGATTGAGAGCAGCTTCAGGTCTGAGAGCTCAGGCGGCAGCGAGGCTTCGTGCTCGGCCTCGCCGTCCTCGCCCCGTCGCGAGCCTCCCGTCGGTGCGTTCGAGCGGTAGCCGCGTTCGGCGCGCTTGCGTCGCTGCAGCCAGCGCCCTACAACCGGCGCCCACTCCTCGGGGGTGCGTCCCTCGACCGGAACGCAGACCGCGGCGACCGCGAAGCAGAGCGCCATCACGCCGACGACGAGCCCAACCACGCTGCGCAGCGCATACAGCGAGGCCAGCCCGAGGACGGCGCCGCTGGCGACGATCAGGACCTGGCCGATGCGTAGGGGGCCGACCACGGCGCGCTGCTCGAGCGGGCCGAAGCGGTAGCGGCGCGCGCTCACGATTTAGCGCCTTTCTCAGGCTTGGCCTGCGCCGGCTCCGGTGCCGGGCGCGGTGGCTGCTCGCCGGCCCGCGGTGCCTTCCCGCCCGTGGCCTCCGTCGGTGGCGCACCTGCTCCCGCCGCCCCGCCGCCTCCTGCCGTTTGTGCCGAAGCGCCGCCAGCCTGACCGCCGCTCGCCGGCTTGGGGTCCGGTGCTGTCGCTCCCCCTCCGGCTGCGCTGCTCGCCTGCTGGGCGACGCCCGTTCCCTCCAGGCGCTGGGCGGCGGCTTTGGTGCCCCGCATCGCCGCTGCCGGGACGGCCGCCGCCACGCCGGCCCCGGCGCCGGCTGCTGCCCCCGCGCCGGCCCCGCCGCCGCTACCGCCAGCGCCGCCGCCAGCTGTGCCCGAGCTGCCGCCTGCAGCACCGCCGCCGGGACCGCCGGCTGGACCGCCCCCGCGTGGCCCTGAGGGCTCCGGGCCGGGGGAGCCGCCGCTTTGCCCGCTCGCGTTCCAGAGGGTCGCCCCCGACTCGCCAAAGTTGGACTGGGCCATGTTGCGGAAGATCTGGACATCGCTGGCGATCTGGGCGCCGCTCATCGCCCCGCCGGACGCCGAGCGGCGACCGTAGGCGGCGCCCATCGCGCCCTCGGCGAAGGGCACGAGTTTGAACAGCACGAAGGGTGCGAAGCAGGCCAGCAGCATCAGCGCCGAGGCGGCGAGGATCTGCTCGACGCGGCCGTCGCTCTGGGCGACCAGCCCGGCGGCGAGCGAGATGATCGAGACGATCACGAACTTCGACCCGATCACCACCACCAGCAGCTCGCCGGTGCGGCGCAGGGCGCCCATCCAGCGCGGCCAGATCGAGGCCGCCAGCGCCAGTGGCGTGAAGAGGGCGACGACGTAGATCGCCGCGTCACGCATCAGCAGCTCCAGCCAGACCATGAAGGCGGCGAAGGCGCCGATGATCGCGGCGAGGAAGGTAACGAAGAGCGGCACCGCAGCCGTGCCCTCGGCCTGCCCGGCGACTTTGCCGACCGGGCCTCCGGCGCGCCCGCCGACCTCTTTGCCCGCCGACCCGCCCGTTTCGCCGAGACCGGTGATCGCCGCCTTGAAGAAGTGGCGGCTGTTGTCGCCACTGGCGCTGGCGATCGTGTGGCAGAGGCCGTCGGTGGCGACCAGCAGCAGCTGCACCACCGCGTAGGCGACGCTGGTGGCGATGAAGGCGAGCGGCAGGTTGATCAGGAGAACGCGGGCGAGCAATCCTGCGTTGCCCTGCGCCAGTCCCTCCAGCACCGCCAAGAGCAACATCGCCAGCCCCATCAGGGCGGCGATCTGCGCCATCTTCCCGTACTGGGTGAGGAAGCCTTTGGTGCTCAGCTGCGGCGTCGTCGTTTCCTCGATCGCGCTCACCACCTGGCCGATCAACCAGCTGGCGCCGTCGGCGACCCAGGTGGTGATCTGCTCGAAGACCCCGTTGCCGACGCCCTGCAGGGCGTCGCCGATCGGGTTGGTGACCACGCCCGTCACCTCGCCGCTGACCGCGTTGCAGGCATCGCCGACCGGGTTGCCGCCACCGATCGCACCGCCGGTGATGGCACCGACGGCGCCGCTGACCACGTGCGTCGGGACACTGCCGACGTCGCAGGCGACGTTGGCCTGGGCGCTTGGCGGCGAGGGCTGGGCGAGCACGGCCAGGCTGGCCAGCAGCCCGGCCGCGACCGCGATCGCCAGGGAGCTACGGAGCCAGCTCATAGCCTTCGAGGCCGCGGGCGAGGTCGATCACGCCGTAGCCGCCGAGCGGCCCCGGTTTCGTCGCCAGCCTTGGCGTCGGGCCGAAGCCCGCCTTGGTCTCGGCGATCCGCCAGCGCCCGTCGATCCAGGCGAGCTCGGTGTGGGTGAGTCCGAAGTAGGCGGCCGGTTCCACCGAGGCCGCGTTGCCGAGCAAAGTGAAGCCCCAGGTGAGGACGCGGGCGCGGTCGGGCTCGAAGGACTCGACCCGGTAGCCGATCGGCACCGCCTCATAGAGAGTCTGGACGCCCTTGCTGACGCCGACCCCGAGCGGCCCCGCCGCCAGGCGCTCGGCACCGGGCGAGTTGACGGTGAGCATCGTCTGCGCGTAGTCGGGGGCGGCCACCGCTTCGATCCGTGCCCGCATCACGGCCGGGCGCAGGATCGCCGGGGTGGCGAAGGCCCGCTGATAGGCGGCAACCGCCTGCGCGGCCCCGGCGGGGGTATCGGGAAAGCCGACCGGAACCCCAGCCAGCGACCGCGTCGCTCCCGCTTGGGCAGGTATCGCGGCGCGGTCGCTTTGGGCGGGGGAGAGGGACCGGCCGATCAGCAGGCCGAGCGCGAGGATGGCGAGGCAGGCGGCGAGCAGACGCCCCCGGCCCGGCGAGGACTCGCTGCGGGTGCGGGCCATCATTTGACCGCCGTGCCGGAGGTGTAGAAGAAGTTGATCAGCGCCGCGCCGGCACCGACGACGAAGGCGGCGATCAGCGAGTAGAAGACCTTCTGTTTGCCGTCAGAGGCGTGGCTGAAGTTGTTGGATTTGCTACCCAACGCCCACTGCGCGGCGCCGATCAGCAGGCCGGCGGCGCAGCCAAGGAGGACGATGGCGGCGAGCCAGTTGACGAGTTTTTCCAGCGCCGGGGTGCCGGGCCCGCCGCTGGGATTGGGTTTGATGCTGACGGCGGCGCCCTGGAGCGCGAGCTGGAACTTGACGAGGGCTGCGAGGGCCACGGCGGACTCCTTTGGCTAGAGGTGCCTTGCACCCCCGCTGTCCAGCGCGCGGCGCGATTGCATCGGCTGCCGTCGGGAATTTGTCCGGTGCCGCCAGAGGGCGGTTACGCGCTCGGGGTCGGCCTATTGCTCTTTGGCACGCGGGTCGGCGGGGAGCGACTCCCAGGTCTGCTCCTCGACCAGTGCCGGCCACTCGCCTTCCGGCAGTTGATCTTCGAAGACCGCCAAGGTCTCGCCGAGGCCACCGGCGGCCGGAGCGATGACGCCGTGCAGGCCGAGCTCGTGTGCCGCTTGGCCGATGCGGTGACAGGTCTCGTAATCGCCGACTTCGCTGCTCAGCTCGGTCGGGGCCAGGCCGACCGCGTCACGGCTCGCTCCCTCGCGCAGATCGAGCACCTTCGTGACCTTGACCTCGCAGGTGATGAGGTGGCGAGGGCCGACCATGTGCGGCCGCATTCCCTCCACCGTCTCGACCAGGTGGCGGTATGCCTCGACGATCACCGAGTCGACGGGGCGACCCAGGTAGAGGACGGGGTAGGCGCCCTCCGGACCCCAGCGACCCCCCGACCGGCTGCCGCGAAGCGGCTCTTGCCGGGGCGAGACATGGCGCTGAAAGCGACCCGCGATCGTGGCCGTGCTCGCGCCCGACAGCGCGCGAGCGATGTCGCGATCCACCCCTACATCGCCCCTGCGCCGAGCCGCTCGACGGCGGCGAGGACTCGCTCGAACTGGCCCGCGGCAAGCAGGTCGATCGGCTTCTCGCCGTGCAGGTCGCGGTTGCGGCCGTGGATCCAGATGTCGGCGCCCTCGGCGGTGTAGACGTCGCGCAGCCGCTCCAGGATGTAGTGCAGCTCCAGCAGGCGGTCTTTCGCCTCCCCCTGGGGTCGGTGGGCGCCGGCGGCCCAGTGCTGGACCTGGCGCGCCTTGACGCCGGTGATTGTCGCCAGCTCGGCGTTGGTCAAGATGCCGCCTCGCAGATCGTCGACGAGGTGGGCGTAGAGGCCCGCGGCCGGGGATGCTTGGGTTGCTTGCATAACGTATGGAATATACAAGAGAACAGCTCCCCGAGCAACTCCTCAAACGACACCCTATACAGCATCCATCAGTGGAGCCGGAGGGCGGTCCCGGCGTAGATCAGGTTCGGATCGCCGGTCCCGATGCGGGCGGCATTCAGCCGCCAGAGGCGCGCAACCTCGGCTTCGACCTCAGCGACGCTGGCACCTGCGGGAAGCAGGCGTTCGGCGATCGACCACAGGCAATCGCCCGCTTGGACGGTGTAGGAGGGGTGGCCGGCGAGGTTGCCGACGGTCCCGTTGGGCTTCGTCGCCGTCGCAGGCGGCGGGGCCGGGTTGGATTCGGGCGCCTCGGATGGGCTGGCCGGCGCGGGCGCTTCGGGCGCGTCCTGCGCAGCTTCCGGCGCTGATTGCTCGGGCGCGGAGGGAGGCGAGCTATCGGGCGCGATGATCCCCTCGTTCTCGACCGCTCCGGTGGGAGGCGATGCCGGGGCCGGTTCGTAGGCCGCGCCGTATTCCGGCCCTGATGAGGGCGTGCCTACCGCTCCTTCCGCCGGGGGAGGAGCTTTGGCGGTTGGTTCCGTTGCTTCGGGCGCGGGCGCCGGGAGTTCGGATTCTTGCGCCGGTTCGGTTTCGATCGGCGGCCCTTCTTCGCTTTCTTCGCCACCGATGGTGGAGCCCGGCAATTCTTCCAGCCCGGTTTCGTCTCCGCCCGGTTCGAGTTCCGGCGCTTCTTCCAGTCCTGGCAAGGCTCCCGGGGGCGCCGAGCCTTCCTGTTCGCTGTCGGCCTCTCCGGCGAGCGCGATGCCCGGCGAGACGGTGCCGAGAACGAGCACGAAGCTCAGCGTGGCGGCCAGCGCCCTTCGCCCGAGCCCAGGCTGGGAGCGAGCGCGTGAGCGGGATATGGACGTCAGAAACGCATGGAACCAGGGCATCGGATTTCTCCTCGCTTGTCGATCATGGATCTCAATTCAGCGGTGGCGCGACGCAGCGGTAGGACTTCGCTCCGGCGAAGGTGTCGGGGGTCAGGCCGACCGACCCGCCCTTGTCGGTGATGTAGAGGTCGTTGACTCGGCCGGGTTCGCTGGTCGAAGCGGAGACTTCGCTGGTCAGCTCGCCGCCGGACGCCAGCTGAATCTCCTGATGGGTGAGCGCCTCCATCAGCTCGTTATGAGCCGGTAGTCGGCGCCCCGCCGCCGTCTGGGTGTCGGTCTTGCCGCATTCGTAGACGGCGATGCCGTAGGCGACGGGAGGGCGGGATTGCGTCTCGACGCAAATGCCGGCAGCCGGGAGCGTTCCCGCTGGACAGCGCACCAAGAAGTCTTCGGCCGTGTGACCTTCGAGCTTGGCTGCGTTGAGCGCCCGCGGCACCGCGCTCAGATTCGACTCCTTGATCTGCCGCCGCCCGAGGGTGTTGCGCTTGATCTTCTGGCCGGTGATCGAGTGTGCCTTGATATCTCTGCCGGAGATCTTCAGCGCCGCGTAGGAGCTGCCGCCGAGCGCGACGAAGAGCGCCAGCGTGGCGACGACGTTGGCGTAGGTGAGGCGAGGCCGTGGGACTTTCAACATGCCGGTTCCTCCTTGGGCTGACTGACGTTGGCTATCCCGCAGAGCATGGCTGCCCTTTCACCGTGATCGCAAGTACCGGGCTGTGCCCGGGCTCCAGCGGATAGCTGGCCTCGCCGGGTAGCGCGGCGCGGAAGCGGAAGCGCTGCAGGCCGCAGGTCCGCTGGAAGGGATACGGAATGCGCCAGCTCCCATCGGCCTCGCTGCGGATCGTGCGGAAGGTCGACCATTCGTCGGAGAGGCGCACCTGCAGCTCGACCAGCTTCCCCGCCTCCGGCAGCGGCCTGCCCTGGACTCGCCCACTGAAGACGACGGACTGGCCGTTGAGGATTCGCTGTCGGTTGACCGTGAAGGTCGAGCGCCCGGTGACCAGCAGCGCGACCTCGTCCTCGGCGGGCAGGCGCGTGGCGGTGCCTCCGTAGACGAAGCGCAGCGACTGCGAGGCCTTCGCATCGAGCGCGTAGTCGAAGTGGCCTCCGTCCCCACTGGAGAGCGAGGCGACGAGCGCCTCGTCTCCTTCCGGCGGCCGCGAGTAGACCTGCACCGTCTCCCCGGAGACCGGGTTGCCCGAGCCGTCGACGAGGGTGCCGGCAAGGCGAACGTGGTGACCGAAGCCGACCTTCGTGTGGGGGCTGAGGACGGTGATCGTGCGGGTCACCTTGTGGGACTTGCCGCCGTGGTGGACAGTCCTCCGCACTCGTTTCTTCTCGATCGCCCCGGCACGAATTGAGGAGGCGATCCGAATTGGCAGCTTCACCTTCATCGGCTGCCCGTCGAGTCGTTGGGTTGTGCTGGCGAGGTTGCCGGCCTGGTCGTGCGCGGTGGCCCGCAGTTCGTATTCGCCGGCGGGCAACGTCGCGTCGTCGATCCTGGTCAGCAGGTGGCTGCTGTCCGGGGACGTTGGCAGCGCCTGCCAGGTGCCCGAGCCAACGCGGCTGATCTCAACTTCGCCGCCCCCCAGGCCGGAGAGCGGATCGGTGACCTGTACCGACACCCGCGTGGGGTCGGAGTCGGATCGGGCTTCGAAGCCGAGCTGCGGGGGTTCGGGGTCGAAGCGGAGCTTGGCCGGCGCCGAGGCGTTGTCTGGCTGCTGGTTGCCCGCCGCGTCTTCGCGCCATAGCCGCAGCTCCCATTCGCCGGGCGCGGGAACGGTCAGGTTGTCGAGCCGTGCGATCGACGCGCCGCCACGGGTGTCGCTGATGCAGTCGCCGCTGCCCGCTCGGCAGACCCGGTAGTGCGCCGCAGTGATCGGCGCTCGGTCGGGTTCGGCGGCATTTTCCCAGGCGGCGTCGAAGTCGTTGCGGTTTCGCCAGGCTTCGCCGCCTTCCATCGCGACCTGGGCCGTACCAGGAGCCGTGTTGTCGATCCGGGCCGTTACTGCCGCCGAGACGGTGCTGTTTCCGGCGGCGTCTTCCGCCGCGACATAGAGCTGCTGGGTGCCTTCCGCGACCCGTTCAGTTTCAATGGCGGCGACCTGCCCCAGACCGTTCGGACACGGAATGCGCTGCGAGTAGTCGCAGGCGCGGGTGTCATGGGCGCTCTCCAGCCCAGCCAAGTTCGCGGAGGCGCTCTTGACGCCGACGTTGTCGGAGGCTTCGTAGTTGAGACCCTGCTTGCCGCGGACCCAATCGCCTTGGGTGAGCGACGTGTCGGCGACGATGTTCACCGCCGGGCCGGAGCTATCGACAACAGTTGCTTCCGCGGTGAAGGTCTGGATGTAGTTGAGGCCGCGCCCGGAGCAGAACTGGCCCGACGAGGCGCCGACGCAGACGACGCGCTGGACGATCTTCGTGGCTCCACCGAGGTCGTATGCGCGCGGTCGCGGCCAGCTCGACGCCTGCGCACCTTCGGGGCGGGGACAGTTGCGGTTCGCCCGCACGTTTTTGATCGTCGCGTCGGATCCGTCCGGGCGCACCGCGTACATCTGCAGCGCGTAGCGGCAGTCGCGGCGCTGCGCGTGGCCCGACCAGCGCAGGCGCGAGAATGCGGTCCCCGGCGGGGCGTTGAGGACGAAGGCTGATTGGGCGCCGTGGCCGACCCGGCTGCTGGTGACGACATTCGCCGTGACCAGGCCGCGCAGACCCGGACCCAACGGGTTGCAGGCCCGCCGCCAGCGCATCCCGCGGGTCGCGAAGTTTTCAAAGGCGCCGCTCGAGAAGTTGCCGGCGTCGGCCTGGCAGGCGTTGATGGTGAATTCGCCCGCCGCTGCCGGCCGAGGCGCGACCAGCGCCGCCGTGGCGGCGATGACGAGCGCCAAGGCCAGAAGCAAACGCCACCCCGGGGTGCCGGTCGAGGAGTTCAGACTCTGCATCAGGGACCTCCAAACTGGGGAGCGCCCCCGCCCGAGACCGGGGCGGGTCGCGCTCGTTCCGGGGTTGACGATTCGGGCGCCGCGCTTTCGCTTTCGGCTTCGGTGGCCGGGTAGCCGGTCGAAGCGGGTTCAAAGCTCTGTTCAGGCGGAGGCGCCGGTTCTGGCTCGGGCTTGGGGTCGGGCGCCGGCTGGGGTTCGGGTTCCGTTGAAGGCGCCGCTTCGCTGCTCGCCGTTTCTTCAACGACGGGCGAAGTCGGTTCTAGGGGTTCGACCGGCGTCGTTTCGGGCGGCGGCGTGCTTTCCGCGGTCGTGGTTTCCTCTTCGCCGGAGATCAGCCCGCTCGCCGCGCTCAGCGGATCGACGCTGTTATGGGCGCAGTAGGTGGCGGCGCCTCCCCCGATCGTCACGCAGCTGACCAAGAGCGCCGCGACGGTGCCCGGCCGGGCACCGGCAAGAGGCGTCGGGTCGACCGCGCGGGTATAGGTGGCGGCCGCCTGCTGCTTCAACGAAGCCAGGCCCTCGGCGGATTTCTGGCCCGCGCGCTGGAGCAAGCCGGTGATGCGTCCCCCGGTCGAGGCTTCGGCCGCGAGCGACACGTAGGCGGCCAGGCCGATCTCGATCTGGAGATCATCGGAGCTGCTGACGTCGAGCAGCTCGTGCAGCCGGCGCCGCGCCGCCTCGTGGCAGCGCTGCGCCTTGGAGGGATGCCAGTGGAGTTCGCGTGCCGCCTCGCGCACGGCCATGCCCTCGAAGTAGGAGAGCTCGAGGAGCTGGCGCTCCTCGCGGGAGAGTTGGTCGACCGCCTCGTGGACCTTGTGGAAGCGGTCCTCTTCAAGCGCTACCTGCTCGGGGCTCTGGCCCAGGTCGTCGGTCAGGCTCGCGGAGAGGTCCGCGGAGACCATGTCCGGGGTGCGCCCCTGCGCTTCAAGCAGGCCGCCGGTCCGGCGCCAGGCGCAGGTGATCAGCCAGCCGACCGGCGTCTCGATCTCCGCGCCTTCGCTGATTTTCCGGCTGTATTCCAGCGCGGCCTTGGCGAACATTTCCTCGCCGTGGTTGGCGATGAATTGCGCTGAGAAGCGTTTGCGAAGGAGCTGCATGAACCCCCTCCGCGCCTCTTCGAGCTTCTCCTGACTCAGCTCGTCTCTGACCTTGCTTCCGTACATCTCAGGCCTTCCCTACTGCCGGCTATTGAGAGCGCTGCCACAGCGCTCATCCGTCTTCCCGGCATTCGGTGGTTTTCTCCTACCCACTTTGTCCAGCGCGAAAGCCTTTTGCATCGGCTTGACTCAATTCGATGCAAATTCGGCTCTGCATGGACATCTGGGGCGGATGCAGGACGCCCGCGACACGCCGCTCCAGCGCCGGTCAGGCGTGGCTCTCCGCGTCCGCACTGTCCGAACTTCGTCCTTTGTCGCGCTCGTCGTCCTGGCGGGCGCCTTGCTCGGCTGCGCCGCCGGACAACGGCCCTCGCCCGACTCTTCGCTGCTGAGCGGACACGGTAGGCCGGTCGGGACGCGGCGCCTCGCGCCCGCGGCTCGGCTCGCTCGCCGCTTCGCGGCCGCTTACGCCCGCAGCGTCTACCGACGCCACCCGCCGCGGCTGCCGGGCGAGACCGCCGGGTTGGGCGAGGATCTGGCAGCCGCGGCAATGAGGGTGCCGCCGACCCGGCGCGGGCTTCGGCCTCATTCCCTCGGAGTGAGGCTTGAACCTCATGACGGAAGGACGCTCGCCGCCTCCGTTGAGATCGGCGACGGCCGCTCGGTCCCCTTCTCGGTCGGATTTCTCGTCAAGAAGCGCGGCCCGAGGTGGTGGGTCGTTTCGATCTCAGCACCCGGGTGAGCGCGGTGGAGGCCGGCTCAATCCCCGCCGTCCGCGCGCCCAAGCTGGTGCTCGGTTTGCCGCTGGGCCTGCTCGCGGTGCTGATCGCCGCCCTGCTCTCGATCACGGTTCTTTTCGGCGCCTCGCCCAGCTGCGGTGGGGGAGAAGCGGTCGGGTCGCTCGGATCGAAGGTGCCGCAGCGGCTGGTGCCGATCTACGAGCAGGCCGCCGTCAAGTACGAGCTGGGGCGGCAAGGCCCCTCGATCCTCGCCGGGATCAACTGGGTCGAGACCGGCTTCGGCACCAATCTCGGCGTCTCCTCGGCGGAAGCCGAAGGCTGGATGCAGTTCCTGCCTTCGAGCTGGGAAGCCTTCGGCGTCGACGGCAACGGCGACGGTGTCAAGGACCCCTACAACCCCTGGGACGCGATCTTCGCCGCCGCTCGCCTGCTGCGCTCCTCCGGCGCGCCGCAGGACTGGCACGGCGCGATCTTCTCCTACAACCATGCCGAGTGGTACGTCGCCGAGGTTCTGGCCCATGCCCGCGAGTTCGCCGGCGATGGCACGGTCGAAGCCGGTGGGCCGAGCTGTGCGGCGGCGGCGACGGCGCCCAACGAAGCGGTCGCCCGCATGGTCGCCGAGGCGGAGCGGCTCAGCGCGCTGCGCCCGACGTCGGAATACGTGTGGGGCGGCTCGCACGGCTCGACGCCGACGCCGGCCAACGGGCCCTTCGACTGCTCCAGCGCCGTCAGCCATCTTCTCCAGGTCGGAGGCTTTGAGAACCCGACGATGGACACCACCGTGCTCGTCGGCTGGGGCGATCCCGGGCCGGGTCAGTGGGTGACGATCTTCGTCAAGCCCTACGGCGCCGACGCCCACACCTTCATCCGCTTCTCCAAAGGCGTCACCCCGCCGGGCAAGCGTTTCTGGGGAACCTCCGGCTTTGTCGCTCCCGGTCACGGACCAGGATGGATTCCCGAATCGACCTTCGATGCCGGCTACCTCAGCGGGTTTCAACTCCGACACCCACCGGGGCTGTGACGAACGTGGCACTCGCGATGCAGTCGGAACATTCCGCCGATGCCGACAACCACTCGCCGACCCTCGATGACCTCATCTCAGTCGAAGAAGCCGCCAAGATCGCCGGACGGTGTGAGCGAACCATTCGCCGGGCCTACCGAGAAGGGAGCCTCACTGCCTACCGCGACGGGAATGGCCGCGGCGTCCATATTCGCTACGGCGACCTGCGCGAGTGGATGATGGCCCAGAAGGCGACCGCCCCACGAGAGCAAGTGGTCCCCATCGAGAGGCCGACCGGCCAGGTCCGCCATCGCAAGCACTCCAGAGGTCGAGGCAAGTCGAGCGAGAACCTGAAGTTGCTCCGGGCCGCGCGTCAGAAGCGGGATTGAGGCCCATGACGGGAAGAATTCCAGACTGATCTTAGGCCGCGACCAACGCGCCGTCCCGGCCCCGCTGCTTGATCTTCCTTCCTGGTCGAGCGGCTTGTTCTTTCCCGTCCGCCTTGGCACGAGCTCTACGGCGACGTTGGGCGTCACGCTGGGATCCGGTCCAATCGCCGCCCTCAAACGGCGCCGCTTCAACGACCTGCCGGGCGCGCTTTCCCTCAGCCACGATGTCGATGGGAGGCTGACCGTGGTACCGCGCGATCATGTGGGCGTAGTACCGCTGCAGGGTCTGTATGTCGTGCGCGGCCCACTGAGAAAGGGGATGGAGGTTCATCCCATGCGGCCCGACCACCAGCGTTGAGTGCAGCGCCATTGAGATCGCCGTGTGGCGGCAGTCGTAGAACCTCATTTTCGCAAGTCCCCGAGGCGCGTCGGGCGCCTGCGCCGCGATCGCTCGAGCGGGGCGCCACACTCGTGCAGTCCAGCGGGTGTAGTCGTTCTTACTCATCGCCAGGGGCACCGCCGGACCAGCGCCGTCTGGTGGCGAGATCCAGACAGGGCCTTCGTCGCCGAGAGCCTGGAAGACCAAGCCGTTGCCGGGCTGCGGTCCGTAGCGATCTTCCAGCACTTCCCGATAGCGGGCGATTCGATCCCAGGCGTTCGGAAGCAGCAGGGCGACGTGGGCACCGGTCTTCAAGCCGGACACCACCTCGACCTCGTTTTCCAGGCTTGTCTGTTGCAGCTCAACGGTTCCGAGGTCACTGTCCGTGGGGGGTGCGAACAGGCTGTCCCAAACAACGGAGCGCCGCCATTCAGAGGGGCGCGATGCCACGGTGAAGCCGAGCGCCGCGACAAAGGCAGCGTCGCGCAGGGGAAGGAGATCATCCCGCGCCGGCCGGTTCAGGGCCGCCTCGATGATCCGCTCCAGGCCGACGGCATCGGCGGCGTAGGCAAGCTGGGTTTTCTTGTACCTCGGAAGTTCGAACACCCCGGCGAGCTCGATCGTCAGCGCGTTCGGGTGCTTACGCCTGAACCACCGCAGAACCGCGCGGAGCCACTTCAGCACCTCCCGGCGCTTTGCCGGTCCCATGCCCTCCTTCTTCAGGGCATCCTGAAACCGGGTGAGAATCGACGGGTCTTGTGAAAGCCGGTCTACCCTGACGCGGACAATCGGCCTCGTCGCGATCTCCCGGTCCCACAGCCGAACGACAGCATCGGCGGTTTCTTCTTGGAGCTCGGGTCCGTGACCGACCACCCACTCTTGGAAGACTTCTTCGATCGTCATGGCGCCAGCCGTGTCGGGGCGCGCCACCGACCCGTCGATCCTGACCGCCTCTTGAGCACCTGTGAGAAAGACAGTCGCTGCCTCCAGAGCGCGATCCAACGAGCCGCATTTCCGACTCGAGAAGGACTTGCTCGGATGGCGCAGGATTCCGTCCTCGTCCTCCTCGCGCCACCGGACCTTGAAGCTGATGATCGTCCCGTTGTCTTTCCGGGCACACGCGAACACGTCCTCGGGAAGCTCGTTGCCGTGGTGGTCGATCTTCGTTTCTCGAATGGGAATGGCCATCTTGTCCCTACCTTTGTCCCTACCTGTCCAACGCGGGTGGGTTTTGCATCGCTGGGGCGAGCCGGAACTTGGCTTGCCAGGCGGCTTTCGAGGAGAGAAGGCGCGCCCTCGGTAGCTCGATGGACTATCCCTTAGGAGGGGACCGCTCTATCCAGCTGAGCTATCGGGGCCGGTGCCCCATCGTAGATACCAGCCTCAGCCGTAGAGGCTCTCGGCGGCGAGCTCCTGGGCGCGGCGGCTCCAGAGCTTGACCTGCATGAAGATCTCGTCGCCGTAGCCCTCGAGAGCGTCGAGGGCGATCAGGGTGAAGCGGTCCTGGGAGATCTCCTCCTGGTCGACGGTCTCGGCCTCGAGCTCGGCGCTGGCGGCGACGGCGCCGCGGACCAGCGGCCGTCCCCAGACCAGGGTGACGGCGCCGGCGCGGCCGTTCTCCCCCCGCCAGCGGCCGATCACGTCGTCGTTGAGGTCGATCCGCCAATCCGGGTTGTCGGCGGCGAGGACGTCGGTGAAGTCGGCCTTGGCCCGGAAGTCGGCGGGCTCGCCGCCGAGCGGCTGCACGTAGGAGACGTGGCCGAACAGCTCCAGCCTCCCCTCGTCGCTCTCGGTGTGGGCGGAGCAGGGGACCCAGACGCGCCCGCCCCAGGCGCGCTCGGGAAACCAGTCGGGCTCGAGCGGTGTCGCGGCCCCCTCGGGCAGGTCCGCGATCGCCTCGACCGCCTCGCGGAAGGCCGCGGTCAGCCGCTCGGCGAAGCGCCCGTGGGGGATCCCCTCCTGGGTCGTGTCGGCGATGAAGCGGGGGATCGGTCGGGGATTGGGCGGCACGGCCGGTCAGTCTCCCAGGGCCTCTCGCAGGTCGGCCGCCGCCTGCTCGGGGGGATAGACGTCGATGTCGACCCCGGTGCCGAGCTCGAAGCCGGCCTTGATCGTGAGGCGGGGGGCGATGTCGACGTGCCAGTGGAAGGGCTCGGCGCCGCGGGGGGCGCTGCGGACCCAGAGGTTCAGCTCCGGCGGGCCGTCGAAGCGGGCGGCGAGGAGGCGCAGGGCGGTGTGGATCATCGCCGCCCCGCCCTCGTCGAGCTCGAAGCGGGGCGACTCGCGGCGGGGGACCACCCGCAGCTCGAAGGGGGAGCGCGAGGCCCAGGGGCAGATCAGCGCCGCCTCGTCGTCGATCGCGACCAGGCGCGTATTCCGGCGCACCTCCTCGACGAGGACGTCGCTGAGCAGCCCGGCGCCGGCGTTGCGCTCGGCGTAGGCGCCGGCACGCTCGCGCTCGCGGGCGATCGCGGCGGGGACGAACGGCAGCGCGTAGAGCTGGGCATGGCTGTGCTCGAGCGAGGCGCCGGCGCCGCCGCCCTCGTTGACGATCAGCTGCACGCAGGAGGCGCCGGGGTGCGCCCGCATGCGCTCGCGCCAGGTGGAGACCGCGGCGGAGAAGCGCTCCTCGCTCAGCTCCGCCATCGCGGTCACGTGCTCGGGCGAGTGGACGATCACCTCGTGCTCGCCGGCCGCCGGCCGCGAGGAGAACAGGTCCTCCGTGGATCTGGGACCCGGCGATGGGCCGGCCAGGGCCGGGTAGAGGTTCGGGACCACCCGCGTCGTCCAGCCCGGAGTGTCGGGCTCGCCGCCGCCGGGGCGCAGCGCGTAGAGCTCCGGCGGCGTTCGGTCCTCCCGACCCTCGCAGAAGGGGCAGCTCTGCGGCCCCTTCGGCTCGCTCCTCGGCGCCGAGGAGCTGTCCGGGCGCGCGGCCCGGCCGGGGGCGAGGATCGTCGGCAGCCCGGTGAGCTGGTCGATGCGTATCTCGGGCGCGCTCAGGAGTCCGAGGGGGGACGGAGGAACGGCTTCAGCACGTCCATCGGCAGCGGGAAGACGACGGTGGTGTTGTTGGTGCTGCCGATTTCCAGCAGCGTCTGTAGGTAGCGCAGCTGCAGCGAGGCCGGGTTGGTGCTGATGATGTCGGCCGCGTCGGTGAGCTTCTGCGCCGCCTGGAACTCGCCCTCGGAGTTGATGATCTTGGCCCGGCGCTCGCGCTCGGCCTCGGCCTGGCGGGCGATCGCCCGCTGCATCTGCTCGGGGATCTCGACGTCCTTGATCTCGACCGCGGTCACCTTCACGCCCCAGGGCTCGGTCGACTCGTCGATGATCCCCTGCAGCTCTTCGTTGAGCCGCTCGCGCTCGGAGAGCAGCTGGTCGAACTCGGCCTTGCCGAGCACCGAGCGCAGCGCCGTCTGCGAGATCTGCGAGGTGGCGAGCAGGTAGTTTTCGACCTCGACGATCGCTTTGCGCGGGTCCATGACGCGGAAGTAGGCGACCGCGTTGACGCTGGCGGGGACGTTGTCGCGGGTGATCACCTCCTGCGGCGGGATGTTCAGCGTCACCGTGCGCAGGTCGACCTTGACCATGCGGTCGATCAGCGGGATCAGCAGGATCAGGCCCGGCCCCTTTTGGGCGATCAGGCGGCCGAGGCGGAAGATGACGCCGCGCTCGTACTCGCGCAGGACCCGGACCGAGGAGCCGATCGCGATCAGCACGAAGAAGGCCAGTACGACGAGCACTCCACCGACTACCGCCATCAGCTCACTCCCTCTCGGTTCGCCTGCGGGGACGGCGGCTGCGGGCGCACCACCAGGGTCAGCCCGTCGACCGCCTCGACGACGACTCTATCCCCCAGCTGCGCCGGGGCAGCCGCGTCCGCCAGCCGCGCTCCCCAGACCGTGCCCGCCAGCCAGACCTGGCCGTCGGGGTCGATCGCCGAGCGGGCCTCGCCCTCGGCGCCGAGCAGCTCCTCGGTGCCGGTGCGGACCGGCTGGTCGCGGTGGGCTTCGATCACCTTGCGGGTGACGAAGTAGAAGGCGACGGCGGAGAGCAGGCCGAGGGCGATCAGGGCCGGGCCGGCGACGTCGGCGGCGCTGGAGTCGGAGCCGAGGGCGAGGACGCCGGCGACGAGCAGTCCGGCCACCCCGATCGCCGCCAGCACGCCCCCGGTCGAGAGCAGCAGCTCGGCGACGAGCAGGGCGACGGCGACGAGGGCGACGGCGACGAACGCTTCCATCGTTCGATTATCCGCCCTTCAGCGCGTAGCGGCGAACGTCGGCTTCGAGTTCGGAGTCGTGGGCGTAGGGGCCCTGCTTGAGGTAGGCGAGCCTGCCGGCGCGGTCATAGAAGGCGGTGTCGGGGAAGCCGAGGGTGGCGCCGAGGGCGCCGGCGATCTTCTTGTCGGGATCGGTGTAGCTGGGGTAGGGGACCGGAGCCTCTTCGAGGAAGGTCTTGGCGGCGTCATCGGAGTCCTGCGAGTTGACGCCGAGGAAGGCGACCTGCTTGCCGTATTTGGCCGCGAGCTTCTGCAGGACCGGGAACTCGAAGCGGCAGGGCCCGCACCAGGAGGCCCAGACGTTGGCGACGGCCGGGTATCCACGCAGAGAGGCGATCCGCTCTTCGTAAGCGCCGACGCCGCCGGGGAGCAACTCGTCGGCCTGCCTGTGCAGGGCCGCCAGCGGCGGCGGCGAACCGGCCAGGGCGCGCTTGTAGTCGGGGTGCCCGCCGCCGTAGTCGCCGCCCTGGGAAGACCCGCAGCCGGCGATGGCCAGCGCCGCCACCAAAAAAACGAAAGGCGCGAGCCGTCGTGGCAGGCGCGTCATCCGGGGGTGCAGGCTCTGGGATCTGTCCATCTCGTCTCTTGATTACACTACGTTCGTTCGGTTCGCCGTATGCGAGCCGCTGAGATCTCCGGGGGAAGGGGACACCGACTCCCGGCAGCCCTCGTCTACTTGCCTCCAGCCGGCTGTCTCGTGTTCGGCGGGGGCGGACCCAGAAGCCTTTCCATGGCCAAGACCAGCGACGTTGCCGCGAGAGCGGCAGTTCCTTCAAGCGCCGACATCGAGCGCGCGGCGGCGTTCGTCCGCGAGCCGTTCCTGCTCGACGGCGAGGGGCCGGAGGCACTGGCGCCGGGGACGGCGCGGCGGCGGGCGCTGGACGCGGCGCTGGGCGAGCTCGACGCCGGGGCGGAGTACCCGTCAATCGAGTGGCGGCGCGACTTCTCGCTGCTGCTGGGGCTGGAGCGCTTGCTCGCCGACGAACCGCCGAAGCTGCGCGACGGGGCGGAGCTGAACCCGCACCAGGTCGATGCGCTCTCCGGCACCCTGGCCGAGCTGATGGCCCAGCAGCAGGTGATCGGCGACGAGGAGCGGCGCAACGGCGACGCGGCGGCCGAGGTCGAGGTCGGCGACGAGGTCACCACTGCGGACGAGCTGGAGCCGGACGCCGACGGCGAGGAGGAGCTCGACGAGGAGGACGAGGAGCTCGCCGCCGACGAGGAGCCGCAGGACTGGGAGGAAGCGCCGTCCGGTGAGGATGAGGACGTGGTCGAGGAGGCGCCCGAGGACCCCGGCGCCGCCCGCCGTTTCTGGTTCGAGCACGCGACCGGCGCCGGCAAGACCGTCGCCGCGGTCGGCTTCATCGAGGCCAGCAAGACCGGCGGCGTGCTGATCCTCACCCACCGCCGCAACCTGGTCGACCAGTTCATCGGCGAGATCTCCGACCGCGGCTACAAGGAGCGCCTGCGCCCGCCCCTGCTCGACGGCCGCGACGACCCCGACGGCCCGGTCACGGTCGAGACCTACCAGTGGTTCGTCCGCAACCACAAGAAGGTCTCCGACGCCTACTCGATCGTGATCTGCGACGAGGCCCACACCGCCCTCGGCGAGAAAACCAGCGCCTGCATCCGCGCCTGGGACGGCCCCGTCTTCATCGGCATGACCGCGACCGGGGCGCTGATCGCCCGCCACGTCGCCGACCTCTTCCCGACCCAGACCTCGCGCTTCGACCTCGCCCAGGCGGCGCGCCGCGGGGTGATCTCGCCACTGCGCTGCCTGCGGATCCCGCCCGGGCCGGGAGTGCGGACGATCGCCAAGGTGCCGCTGCGCAAAGGCGAGGTCGACCAGGACTTCGACCAGGAGGAGCTGGCGGCTCTGCTCGACCAGGAGCCCTTCAACGTCGCCATCGCCGACCTCTACAAGACCCGCTTCCGCAAGGTTCCCGGCGTCCTCTACACGGCCGGCGTCCAGCACGCCAAGAACGTCGCCAAAGCCTTCCGCAACGCCGGGATCAACGCCCAGGCGGTCTCCGGCGAGACGCCGAAGCGCGAGCTGGCCGAGATCCTCGCCGGCTTCGAGCGCGGCGACGTCGACGTGCTCTGCAACGCGATGCTGCTGGCGGAGGGCTGGAACTCGCCGCGGGCGACGATCTGCATGCACCTGGCGCCGACCGCCTCGCGGCGGATCTACCAGCAGCGGGTCGGCCGCGTGACCCGGCGGGCGCCGGGCAAGGAGGCCGGCCTGGTGATCGACTTCGTCCATCCCGCCACCACCCACGACGAGTCGATCGTCACCCTGCACAGCCTGCTCGACCGCGACGTCTACCGCGGCGGCGCGATCGTGGTCGGGCCGGTGCGGCGCGGGCGCGGGCGCAGGGTGCGGGTGGAGCGGCGGATCGTCCCCGTCTCCGACGTCGAGGAGAAGCGGATGGAGGTGCTGGAACGGGAGATCTGGCGGATCGCGGTGGAGAACCTCGACTACCCGGAGCAGCACGCCTGGGCGGCGCTGGCCGGGGCGCGGGTCAACACGCAGGGCTGGCGGCGGGCGCGGGCGATGCTGCAGAACGACCACACCAAGGAGCTGCGCCGACGCTTCCTGCTGACCTGTGTGCAGCGCAACCGCAACGCGCAGCTGCGGCTGAAAGCGCTGGGGGAGATCGCCGACCTCGGCGACCCCGATGCCTTCGACGACGCGATCGACATCGTCGGCACCTGGAGCCGCGAGGACAAGCGGGCGGGGACCAAAACGCTGCTGCAGGCGCTGGTCGACAAGCGGATCGGCCGGCGCGACCAGGCGCAGGCGTGGGTCTGGCGGCTCGCCTCCTACACGCGCGAGCTGCACGAGGAGTACGCGGTGCAGCGCTGGCCGGAGACGAAGCGGCTGCTGGGGCTGCTGGTCAACTCCTCCGGGCGGGCGCACGGGCGCAACGCGCGGCGACTCGTCCACGCCTCCCGCAAACAGGACCGGCGGCTGGCGGTGGCGCTGTTGGCCGCGGCCGTCTCCCACACTCCCGAGGGCGAGGAGGTGCTGCGCGGGGCGCGGATGCGGATGGCGCGGAAACCGTCGGCGGTCGCCCGCGAGCTGCTGCGCAACTTCCCCAAAGGCGGCAAGCGGCGGCGCAAGCGCAGCAAGCGGCCGCAGGGGGAGAACGGCGCGGCGAAGAGCAAGGCCAAGCGGTCGAAGGGCAGCCGCGAGAAGGGCTCAGGAGCGGGTGAGGTGGACCTCGCCGGCGCCGACGGCGACGCGGCCGCCGCCGGGGGTGCGGACGAGCAGGTAGCCCCGGTCGTCGATGCCGTCGGCGACGCCTGAGCCTCCGTCCCAGGCAACCTCGCGTCCCCGCAGGGCGTCGCGCTCGCGCCAGGCGGCGAGGACGGTGGTTTGATCCGCCTCGACCCAGGCGTTGAGGTGGCGACTTAGGACTTTCGAAGCGGAGAGGGCGGTCGGGGTAGGGGTCGGCGGAGCAACAGCGGGGAGGCTCCGCCGACCCCTACCCCGACCGCCCTTAATCGGGTCGAACGACGGAACGCTCGGGTCGAAGAGCGAGGTCGCCGTTTCACGTAGCTCGGGCGGGAATTCCTCCGCAGCTATGGAGAGGTTCAGTCCGATGCCGATTACTGCCCAGCCGTCCTGGGGGCGGGCCTCTATGAGGACGCCGGCGAGCTTGCGACCGTTGAGGTGGACGTCGTTCGGCCACTTGACTTCGCACCCGACTCCGGGCCGCAGCTCCTCGGCCGCGTCGCAGACGGCTAGGGGGGCGGCGAGGGGCAGGAGCAGGTGGCGCTCGTCGAGGGGGCGGACGATGGCGGAGTAGAGGAGGGCTTTGCCCGGGGGGGCGGTCCAGGTGCGGCCCTGCCGGCCGCGGCCGGCGGTCTGCTCGGCGGCGGTGACGACGGTCCCGTGCGGCGCTCCGGCGGCGGCGAGCTCACGGGCGCGCGTGTTGGTCGAGTCGATCGAGTCGAAGTGGTGGTGCGGCTCACCGAAGCTCATCGCCAGCGGTTGCGGCAGTCCTTTGTGCCCCTCATGACTATCCGGTTTGCTCCGCAAGGGAATCAGCGGCTCGATCAGTGATCTGGCGGTAGGTGGTCGGGCCGCGCTGCGCCCCGAGGCCGAGCAGGGTCTGGAAAGCGGCCATCGGGGTGCGGCGGCGGTTGTGGCGGAAGACGAACTCATCGAGGTAGGACTGCAGGTGCTCGGGCGAGACGCCTCTGTGAGTGCCCTGCAGCCAGGTCTTCAGGTTGGAGACAGCGCGGTGGGCGCGCGGCAGGAGCTTCTGGGCGTCGGGGTGATCGCGCCGCTGCAGTAGGGGCCGGTGGTCGAAGCCCGCGCCGGCGAGCTTGCCGTAGCCGTCCCAACCGTCGGTGTGGACGATCGCGCCCGGCTCGACGCTCGCCTTCACCCAGGGGGTCAGGGTCTTCTGGCCGGCGTCGGCGAGCACCTTCAGGCGCAGCCGACCCGAGCCCTCGCCACGAACCTCGACGATCACGCCGACCAGGGTCTTGGTGCCGTCGCGCTGGCGCCCGCCGCGCCTGCCCTCGTGGTGGCCGCCCACGAGGGTCTCGTCGACCTCGACCTCCCCGCGCAGCGGCTTGCGCTCCGGAACCACCATCGCCCGGCGCAGCTTCTGCAGGATCAGCCAGGCGGTCTCATAGCGGGAGATCCCGAGCTGGCGCTGCAGCTGCACGGCTGAGATTCCCGGCGTATGGGTGGTGAGGAGGTAGGCGGCCCAGAACCAGAGCGTGAGTGGGGTGCGGGTCTTGTGCATGACCGTTCCCGCGGTGACCGAGGTCTGGTAGCCGCAGCCTTTGCATTGCCAGAGATGGCGCCGATGCTCGCCGCCGACCTCCTCGGACCCGCAGCGCGGGCAGTGGTAACCGTCCGGCCAGCGGGACTCGAACAGGTAGGCGCGGCACGCTGCCTCGTCGGGGAAGCGGCGTTGGAACTCCACGATCGAGCGGGGAAAGGTCGGACGCGTCACCGGCCGACCGTAGGTCAGGCGTCGGACGGACCAAACCGGATAGTCATGTGTGCCCCTATGCGTCACAAAGGACTGCCGCACGCTGGGAGTCACTTCGCGGCGTCCTCCAGGAGGGCGGCGAGGAGGCCGTCGACGTCGTGGCGCTCGGCTTCGACGTGGACCTCGAGGCCGGCGGCGCGGGCGGCCTCGCTGGTGACGGGGCCGATCGAGACGACGCGGGCGGCGGCCGGGAAGCGGTCGCCGAGCGCCGCGGTCAGGTTGGCGACGGTGGAGGAGGAGGTGAAGGTGACGTAGTCGGCGCTCTGCGCGGCCTCGATCGCCTCGTCGCCGGGCTGCTCGCGGACGGTCTCGTAGAGGGGGACGACGTCGACCTCGGCGCCGCGCTCGCGGAGGGCGTCGGGGAGGACGTCGCGGGCCTCGGCGGCGCGGGCGACGAGGACGCGGCGGCCCTCGACCTCGACCCCGGCCAGGGCCTCGACCAGCGCCTCGGCGACGAAGCGCTGCGGAACGACGTCGGCTGCGATCCCGTGCTCGGCAAGCGCCCGAGCGGTCCCCGGTCCGATCGCCGCCACGGTGGCGCCGGCCAGGGCCCGGGCGTCGAGGCCGGCCTTGGCCATCGCCTCGAACAGCAGGTGTGCCCCGTTGGGGCTGGTCACGCAGACCAGCGCGTAGTCGCCGATCGCGTCGACGGCCGCGCGCGCCTCGGGCGAGTCGATCCGCGGCTCGATCCGGATCGCCGGCAGCTCGACCGCCTCGGCGCCGAGCTCGCGCAGGGTCGCGGCGAGGCCGCTGGCCTGGGCGCGGGCGCGGGTGACGACGACGCGGCGGCCGTGCAGCGGCCGGCGCTCGAGCCAGGCCAGGTCCTCGCGGCGGGCGGCGACCGCGCCGACGACGATCAGCGCCGGGGCGCGGATCGCCTCGCGCTCGACCGCCGCGGCGATCGTCCCCAGGGTCGCGCTCACCGTTCGCTGCCCGGGCCAGGTTCCGCGTTCGACCGCCGCGGCCGGCTCCTCCGGGTCGCGCCCGGCGACGATCAGCGCCGCCGCGTTCTCGGCCAGCCGCTTGACGCCCATGTAGAAGACGAGGGTGCCGGGGAAGCGGGCGAGGGCGTCCCAGTCGAGAGCCGTCTCCCGCTTCTCGGGATCCTCGTGGCCGGTGACGAAGGCGACCGCGGAGGCGTCGTCGCGATGGGTGACGGGGATGCCGGCGTAGGCGGTGGCGGCGACCCCGGCGGTCACCCCCGGCACCACCTCGAACTCGACCCCCGCCGCCCGCAGCGCTTCGCCCTCCTCGCCGCCGCGGCCGAAGACGAAGGGGTCGCCGCCCTTGAGCCGGACGACGCTGCGCCCGGCCCGGGCCGCCTCGACCAGGCGCGCCCCGATCTCCTCCTGTGGCACCGAGGGGACGCCGGGCCGCTTGCCGACGTAGACGAGCTCGGCGTCCTCGCGGGCGTCGTCGAGCGCGCCGGGGGGGATCAGGCGGTCGTGGAAGACGACGTCGGCGGCGGCGATCAGCGCCAGCGAGCGCGCCGTCATCAGCCCCGGGTCCCCGGGCCCGGCGCCGACCAGGTAGACGGTCCCGGCTCGCGCGCTCACGCCATCGCCTCGGCGCGGTCGAGGAGGTCGCGGGCGCCGGCGCTGAGCAGGCGCTGGGCGAGGAGGGTGCCGGCGGCGGCTGGATCGGTGGCGTCGCCTTCGACCCGGTCGCGCAGCCACTCGCTGCCGTCGGGGAGGCCGACGAAGGCTTCGATCGTCAGCCCGGCGCCGTCGAGCGCGGCGTGGACGCCGATCGGGGTGGCGCAGGTGGCCTCGAGCAGGGCGACGGCGGCGCGCTCGGCGGTCAGCTCGCGCAGCGCCGCTTCGTCGTTGATCGCCGCCATCGCCCCGGCGGCCGCCGTGTCGCCGGCGCGGACCTGGAGCGCGAGGGCGCCCTGGCCGGCGGCGGGGACGATGACGCCGACGGGGATCCCGAAGCCGATCTCCGCCGCGCGGCCGAGCCGGCGCAGGCCGGCGGCGGCGAGGACGATCGCGTCGAGCTCGCCCTCGGCGAGCCTGCGCAGGCGGGTGTCGACGTTGCCGTGCAGCTCCTCCACCCGCAGGTCGGGACGGGCGGCGAGAAGCTGGGCGCGGCGGCGCAGGCTGGCGGTGCCCACCCGGGCTCCCTCCGGAACGTCCTCGAGCGAGGAACCGGCCCCGATCCAGACGTCGGCCGGATCCTCCCGCGCCGGCACCGCGGCGATCTCCAGCTCCTCGGGCATCGCGCCCGGCAGATCCTTGGCCGAGTGCACCCCGACCTCGGCCTCCCCCGCCAGCAGCGCCCGCTCGACTCCCCGCACGAACCGCCCCTTGTCCCCAACCTCTCCCTCGGAAGACACCTCGACCAACTCCGCCCCACCCAACATCTCGGCGACCATGCCGGCTTGGGTCAGAGCCAGCTTGCTGCTCCGAGTGGCGATGCGCAGCGCCACGTGGGCCGTCAGCTTCGCTTGCGGCGGAGCTCGGTGACGTTGGACCCGGCGGCGTCGACCTCGGGCTCGGTCTCGGCGTCGAGACCGAACAGATCGCGCAGGGCGCTGACGTAGAGGTAAGCGTCGTCGCCACCGGCCGCGCGGCGCATCCGCAGGGTCGGCTCGTGCAGGAGGCGGGAGGCGATCGCCTTCGCCATCGCCTCGAGGCGATGGCGGTCGGCCTCGCCGAGGCTCTCCCAGCGGTCGTCGTTCTCGGCCAGGACCCGCCGCACGACCTCGTCGCCGCTCTCGCGCAGGGCGGCGATCGTCGGCACCACCTCAAGCGAGGCGAGCCAGCGCTCGAAGCGGTCGAGCTCGGCCTCGATGACGTGCTCCGCCCGCTTCGCCTCGGCCTCGCGCCCGCTGGCGTTGCGTTCGACGATCTGCTGCACGTCGTCGATGTCGTGGACGCTGACGCCGGCGATCTCGCGGCAGGCGGGCTCGACGTCGCGGGGAACGGCGATGTCGATCGCCAGCAGCGGCCGCCGCGGCCGCTCCGCCATCACCTGGGCGAGGTCGTCACGCTCGACGATGTGGTGCGGGGAGTTGGTCGCGGCGAGGACGATGTCGGCCGCGGCCAGCTGCTCCGGCAGCTCCTCGAAGCGGACGGCGCTGCCGTCGAAGCGCTGGGCGAGGCCGATCGCGCGGTCGTAGTGGCGGTTGGCGACGAAGACGGTGCGGACGCCGCGGGCGACCAGAGCCCTGGCGACCAGCTCCGCGGTCTCGCCGGCGCCGACGACCAGCACCCGGCGGTCGGAGAGGTCGCCGAGGGCGCGGCGCGCCAGCTCGACCGCGACCGAGGGGATCGAGACACCCTTCTCGCTGATCCCGGTCTCCGCGCGGGCGCGGCCGCCGGCGGCGAGGGCGCCGCGGAAGAGGCGGTTGAGGATCGGGCCGGTGCCGCCCTCGATCAGCGCCAGCTCGTAGGCGCGTTTGACCTGGCCC
The DNA here is from genome assembly GCA_963714045.1 of uncultured Actinomycetes bacterium. Taxonomy (GTDB): domain Bacteria; phylum Actinomycetota; class Thermoleophilia; order Solirubrobacterales; family 70-9; genus VAYN01. The sequence goes on from OY970225.1 coordinate 527,913, forward strand.
TGGATCTCGGCCTCGCCGACGATCATCGAGTCGAGCCCGGCGGTGACCCGCAGCAGGTGGCGGGCGGCCTCGATAGAGCGCAGCGAGTAGAGGTGGCCGAGCAGCTCGGTGGGGCGGATCTCGGCCTGGCGGGTGAGGACTCCCAGCGCCGTCGACTCGGCCTCGACCGGGTCGGAGACGATCAGGTAGAGCTCGGTGCGGTTGCAGGTGGAGATCGCCGCGGCCTCGTGGATGCCGGCGGCGTCGGTCAGCTCGCGCAGGGCGCTGACGGCACGCCCCTCGGTCAGGGAGAGCCGCTCGCGCAGGTCCAGCGGCGCGGTCTTGTGGGAAATCCCCAGAGCCAGCAGTTCAGACATCGGTCGCCACCTCCTCCGCTTCGCGTCCGGGCATGTCGGGCTGCTGTCGAGCCTCGGCGAAGCCCGCCAGCTCGCCCAGCTCGCGCTCGATTCGCTGCAGTTTCGCCGCCATGATCGCGACGTAGACGACGAGCAGGAGCACGAAGACGATGTAGGCGCCGGCGACGTAGCGGCCGGCCTCGTCGAGCGGCAGCGCCGGGGCTCCCAGCGGCAGCAGCATCAGCTCACCTCCGGGGCGATCCGGGAGGCGGCGCCGGGAGCCGGCGCGTCGAGGGCGCGGCGCAGGCGCTTCACCTGTCCCGACGCGCTCTTGGCGGTCAGCTCGAACTTGACCAGGGTCACCCAGAGCAGCGCGATCGCCGCTAGGCAGCAGAGGAAGGTCAGCATCATCGAGCCCGGCAGGCCGCCGTTGGTGGTGGCGAAGACGCGCGGATGCACGAGGCTCTGCGCCATCCGCACCGCCATGAAGTTGAGCGGCACGAAGGCGCCGGCGACGATCGCGAAGACCGAGGCGTAGCGGGCCTGCTGGTCGCGGTCCTCGATCGCGTAGCGGAACGGGTAGTAGGTCGCGTACATGAGGAAGACGATCAGGAAGCTGACCAGGGTCGGCTCGTTCCAGACCCACCAGTGCCCCCAGGAGGCCTTGGCCCAGATCCCCCCGGTGAGGAGTACGGCGACGCCGAAGATCACCGACATGTGGATCGAGACGTAGGAGTAGGCATCCCACTTGCGGTTGCCGCTGCGCAGGTGGGCGATCGCGAAGGCGCCGCCGACGACGAAGCCGACCAGCGCCACGATCGCCAGCGGCACGTGCAGGTAGAAGATCTTCTGGACGAAGCCCTGGTCGGCGTCGAGCGGGGCGTAGAAGAAGACGAGGGAAAGCGCCACGGCGAGCATCGCCACGGTGGCGATCGAGAGTGGTCTCAGTCCTTTGCCGTACATGTGTCTGGCGCGGTAGAGGTTTTGGTCGCATAGCGGTCGAAAGGTCGACCGCGTGCCTCAGTCCTCCAGCAGGAAGTCGAACACCGCGTATCCGACAAGGAGGAAGATCAAATCGTATAGGCCGAGCACCGCAAGCCAGGTGCCGAAGCGGTGGTAACCGGGACCGCCCAGCGCCAGCAGCGGCTCGGTGGCGCCGGTGGCGGCGATCATCAGCGGCACCACCAGGGGGAGCAGGACGAGCGGCACCAGCAGGTCGCGGGCGCGGGAGTTGACCGCCATCGAGGAGATCAGGGTTCCGGTGGCGGCGAGGCCGAGGTCGGCCAGTGCCAGGACCAGGGCGAGCGGCGCCAGGCCGGCGGCCGAGTCGAGGAAGAAGAGGGCGAAGACCGGCACCGCGATCAACTCCAGCACCAGCAGGTAGGCGAGCAGCGCCGCCGCCTTGGCGGCGAAGAGGGCGCTGCGGTCGATCGGGGCGAGGCGGATCGCGTCGAAGCCGCCCTCCTCGCGCTCGGCGACGAAGAGGCGGTTGATCCCGAGCACGGCGGCGAACAGCAGCGTCGTCCAGAGGACGCCGGCGGCGAGGCTGCCGGAGAGCTGGGTGCGATCGAGCCCGAAGCGGAAGATGACGAAGGTGGTGACGGAGAAGAGCGCCATCGCCGGCAGCGACTGCAGGGTGCGCAGCTCGGCGCGCAGGTCCTTGCCGAGGATCGCGGCAAAGGCGGCGCGTGAGGGTGTCACCGTGTCACCGCCGCCTCGCCGATCCCCAGCCGCAGCACCTGGTCGGCCTCCTCGGCGAAGCGCTCGGGGTCATGGGTGACGACGACCCGGGTGCGGTCGCCGCCGGGGCCGATCAGCTCCCGCGCCAGCTGGCGCCCCTCGGCGTCGAGGTTGGAGTCGGGCTCGTCGAGCAGCAGCAGCCGCGGCTCGTGCAGGACGCAGCGGCAGATCGCCAGCCGCTGGCGCATCCCGGCCGAGAGCTCGGCCACGCGCTCGTCGGCGCGGCGCTCGATCCCGGCGGCGGCGAGCAGGGCGGCGATCCGGGCCTCAGCCCCCTCGCCGGAGATCCCGTGCAGGCGGGCATGGAAGCGCAGGTTCTCCCGCCCGCTGAGGTCGCGGTAGAGCAGCGGCTCGTGGCCGAGGTAGCCGATCCGCCCGCGCAGCTTCCAGGCCTCGCCGGGCAGCGAGCAGCCGAGCACGACCGCCTCGCCGCCGCTCGGCCGCAGCAGGGTGGCGAGGATCCGCAGCAGCGTCGTCTTTCCCGCCCCGTTGGGCCCGAGCACGACCAGTGTCTCGCCGGCTCCCAGCTCCAGCCCGACCCCGTCCAGCGCCGCGCGTTCGCCGTAGTCGCGCCGCAGCCCGGCCAGCCGCAGCGCCGGCTCCCCCCGCGGCGGATCCTCCGATGGCCTGTCGGCGCTCATGGGGAGGGATTGTGAAGCCAGGCGCGCGATTCCGGTGCGCGGGCGTCGAATGTCGATCATCTACGCTGGCGCGGCACAACTTCCAAGGAGGAGCGAATGAGCAGCAGCAGGAGGGTCAGGGCCGGCGTCGCGGCGGTCGTGCTGGCGGTCGCGGTGGCGGCGCTGGCGGTCGCGCCGGCCGGGGCGAGCAAGATCGTGACGATCAAGACGACGATGCAGATCAGTTCCTACGGCTACTTCGGCAAGGTGAAGTCGCCGAACTCGGGCTGCGTCGGGGAACGCAGGGTGGTGCTGAAGCAGAAGGGCCACGGCGTCCTCGGCAGGGACACCTCCGACACCGAAGGCCGCTGGAAAATCGATCCCGAAGAACTGAACCAGAACTTCAAAGGCCCGCTCCCCTACAAGGTCTACGCGATCGTCAAGCCGGAGAGCCAGGGCGCGGCCGGCACCATCTACAAGTGCCTGGGAGCGACCTCGAGGACGATCACGATCGCCGGCGGCTGATCTCGATGGCTTGGGCGAGTTTGTATCCCCTAGGGACACAAACTCGCCCAGCCGCTCAGCGGCGCTTCTTCAGCGTCCGCCGGCCGATCTTCAGCAGCGGGCCGGCGCCCTGGCGCAGCGCCTCGGTGCGGGTCGCGCCCTTGCCGTAGAGGATCCGCGCCGAGGCCTGCACCGCTTCGCCGAGGGTGCGGTCGTAGGGGTGCCACCAGAAGTCGCGGGTGAGCCCCGGCTCCCAGGCGTTCATCTTGATGTTGACGCACTCGTAGAAGCCGAATTTGGAGTGCGAGCGGCCGACGCCGGAGTCCTTGACGCCGCCCCAGGCGCACTGGCAGGCGCCGTGGCTGAAGGAGTGGTCGTTGATCCAGACCATCCCGGACTCGATCCGGCGGGCGATCCGCTCGCCCTTCTGGCGGTCCTTGGTCCAGACCGAGGCGCCGAGGCCGAACTCGGAGTCGTTGGCGAGGTCGATCGCCTCCTGCTCGGAGTCGACGACGACGATCGGCAGGACCGGGCCGAAGACCTCCTCGCGCATGATCCGGGTCGCGTGGGTGACGCCGGTGAGCACGGTCGGGGCGATGAACTTGCCGGGCAGGCCGGGGACGTCGACGGGGCCGCCGCAGAGCTTGGTGGCGCCGCTCGCCACCGCGTCGGAGATCAGGTCGACGACGATCTCGTACTGGCCGTCGGAGGTCATCGGGCCGATCTCGGTCTCCCACTCGAGCGGGTCGCCGAGGCGCAGTTTCTGGGCCTCGCGGGCGACGCCCTCGACGAAGCGATCGGCGACCTCGCGGACGACGTAGACGCGCTCGATCCCAGAGCAGGTCTGGCCGGCGTTGGCGAAGCCGCCCCAGACCGCGCCGGCGACGGCGTTGTCGAGGTCGGCGTCGGCGCAGACGATCATCGGGTCCTTGCCGCCGAGCTCCAGCACCGAGCCCTTCAGCCGCTGGGCGCAGACCTCGCCGACCTTGCGGCCGACCTCGACCGAGCCGGTGAAGAAGACCTTGCCGACGCTGGACTTGGCAAGCGCGTCGCCGACCGCGCCGCCGCCGTGGACGACCCGGACCAGGCCCTCGGGCAGCCCCGCCTTCTCGAAGACGGCGCGGATGCGCTCGCCCAGCAGCGGCGTCAGGCTGGCCGGCTTCAGGACGACGCCGTTGCCGGCCATCAGCGCGATCGCGACCTCGCCGAAGGGGATCGACCAGGGGTAGTTCCAGGGGGCGATGACGCCGACCACGCCGATCGGCTCATAGGAGAAGTGGCCGCTCTTGGAGAGGGTGAAGGCCTGACTCATCCGCACCTTCTCGTCGGCGAGGATCTTCGGCCCCGCCTTGGCGCACCAGTGGAGGGCGTCGACGGTCGGCAGCAGCTCCATCGTGTAGGCCTCGGCGCGGGGCTTGCCCTGCTCGCGGACCAGCAGCTCGGCGACCTCGTCGATGTCGTCGAGCAGGGCGTCGGCGGCGCGGCGCATGTAGCCGGCGCGCGCCTTCAGCGGCAGCTCGGCCCAGGCGGGCTGGATGCGGGCGACGTCGTCGACGACGGGCTGGACCTCGTCGGGGGTGATCGTCGCGACCGAGCCGACGAGCTCACCGGTGGCCGGGTTGAACGACTCGAGCGTGGACAGGGCGGCGGGTTTTGCCTCGGTGGTAGCCATCGGTCGATTCTAGACTCAGCGCCAGTGGACGACCAATTGTTCGAAATGGGTGAGGACCGGCCGGCTGAGGTCCTGGGTGAAAATGCTCCGTTGGCGGTGCGGATGCGGCCTCGGTCGCTCGACGAGCTGGTCGGGCAGGGGCACATCCTGGGGGAGGGATCGGCGTTGCGGACGGCGATCGAGAGCGGGCGGCCGCACAGCGCGATCCTCTACGGGCCACCGGGGGCGGGGAAGACGACGCTGGCGCGGATCGCGGCGGCGGGGGCGCGGGGGGCGTTCGAGGAGGAGTCGGCGGTCAATGCCGGGAAAGCCGAGATCCGCGGGGTGATCGAGCGGGCCCGCGAGCGCAGGAAGGGGGCGGGGCGGCCGACGATCCTCTTTCTCGACGAGATCCACCGCTTCAACAAGGCGCAGCAGGACGCGCTGCTGCCGGCGGTGGAGGAAGGGCTGCTGACGCTGATCGGGGCGACGACGGAGAACCCCTACTTCGAGGTCAACTCGGCGCTGCTTTCGCGCTGCCAGATCTACGAGCTGCGGCCGCTGGAGCCGGAGCGGGTGGAGGAGCTGCTGCGGCGGGCGCTGGCCGACCCCGAGCGCGGGCTGGCGGACCCGCCGCCGATCTCAGACGCGGCGCTGGCGATGCTGGCGCACCGCAGCGGCGGCGACGCCCGCGTCGCCCTCTCCGCTCTGGAGCGCGCGGTTTCGCGCGCTGTGGACTTTGACCTAGCTGGAGCCCGGACAAAGTCCACAGCGGTCGACGTCGCCGCGATCGAGGACGCGCTGCAGCGCAAGGCGCTCGACTACGACCGCCAGGGGGACCGCCACTACGACTTCGTCTCGGCCTGGATCAAGGCGACCCGCGGCTCCGACGTCGACGCCTCCCTCTACTACCTGGCGGTGATGCTGGAGGGGGGCGAGGATCCGCGCTTCATCGCCCGGCGGATGGTGATCCTCGCCTCCGAGGACGTCGGCAACGCCGACCCGCAGGCGCTGCTCCTCGCCGACGCCGCGGCCCGCGCGGTCGACCGGGTCGGCCTGCCCGAGTGCGCGCTCAACCTCGCCCAGGCCGCCGTCTACCTGGCGCTGGCGCCGAAGTCCAACGCCTCCTACAAAGGGCTCGCCGCCGCCCGGGCCGAGGTGCGCGAGAACGGCGCCGCGACGCCGCCGGACTACCTCCGCGACGCTCACTATCCCGGCGCCGAGAAGCTCGGCCGCGGCAGCGGCTACCGCTACGCGCACGACGAGCCGGACGGCGTCAGCGACCAGCCGCTGCTGCCCGAGGGACTCGAGGGCCGCCGCTTCTACGCCCCCACGGACCGCGGTTTCGAGGCCGAGCTCGGCCGCCGCCTGGCTTCCCTGCGGGAGAGATTTCGCAGGCCCAAGTGACGGCCGCAACTTCCTAAAGATCGCCGGGTTTAAGTGGTCGGCTTTCCAAGCTAAGCCAGGGAGAGCCGACATACCGGCTGGAGGCCTGGACTGGGGGTCTCCAGCCGGGACTTACACAGGGGGGAGAGGGCGCCGAGTGGGACTGGACTCGGTGCCCTCTGTATTTCGGCGACAGCCTCTAAGGTGGCGGTATGGCTTCAGAGGGCGCCGGACATCTGCGTTTAGGGGGGATGGCTCTGCGTAACGGGTTGCTGATTCATGGGCCGACGCACTGGGCGGCGGCGGTGCGCGACCGCGAGGGCCGGGTCCAGGTCGCCTCGGCGCGCAAACCCGAGTTGGCTCCAAAGCTGGTGGCGCGGGCGCCCGGCCTGCGCGGGCCGCTGAAACTGGCCGAGGCGATGGCGGTGCTGCCGCTGGTGCGGCGGCGGCTGCCGGCGGCGCGGCTGCCGTTCGAGGACTGGCGGGTGCTCGGCGCGATCGCCGCGACACTGGCGGCGACCGGGCTGCTGCGGCGCCGGGCGCCGGCCTCGGCGCTGCGCGAGGGGCTGGTGCAGGCGCTCGGCGCGGTACCGGCTGCGGCGGCGCTGACGGACCGCGACCTCGCCGCCTACCACGGGGTCGAGCACAAGGCGATTGCCGCCTACGAGCAGGGGATCGAGGACGTCGCCTCGGTGCCGAAGGAGCACGACCGCTGCGGCTCCAACCTGATCGTGCCGATGATGCTGCTCTCGGCCGCCGGCACGGTGCTGCTGGAGCGGCTCCTCGAGCGCCCGAGCGCGGCGGCGCGGGCCGCGGTCGGCCTCGGCGGCGCCTCGATCGCGGTCGAGATGTTCGCCTGGAGCGACCGCCACCATGGCGATCCCCTGGCCGAGGCCTTTCACACCCCGGGACGGGAGATCCAGCGCCACCTGGCGACCAAGGAGCCGACCCCGCAGCAGCTCGAGGTCGGCCTGGCGGCGCTGGCGGAGATCCTGCGGGCCGAGCAATAAACTGGCGCCCGTGTTTGGAAGCATCGACCACATCGGAGTCGCCGTCGAGGACCTCGACGCGGCGCTCGCGCTCTACGAGCAGAGCTTCGAGATGGTGCTGGCGCATCGCGAGACGGTCGAGTCCCAGGGCGTGGAGGCGGTGCTGCTCGACGTCGGCGACGGCCACGTCGAGCTGCTGGCGCCGCTCGGCCCCGACACCGCCGTCGGCAAGTTCCTCGCCCGCAAGGGCGAAGGCCTGCACCACGTCGCCTACGCGGTCGACGACATCGACGGCGCTCTGGTGCGGATCGCCGCCGCCGGGGTCGAGCTGATCGACCGCGAGCCGCGGGTCGGCATCCGCGACAGCCGCGTCGCCTTCCTCCATCCCCGCTCCACCGGCGGGGTGCTGACCGAGATCGTCGAACCAGCGGGAGGGCACTGATGGCCGAGGCACAGCGAGTCGAGATCGGCTTCGAGGGCGGGCAGGTGATCGCCGCGCGCCTGGCCGAAGACGACCTCAAGGACCTGCGCAAGCAGCTCGAGAAGGGCGGCTGGCACGACCTCCACACGGAGGACGGCGTGATCTCCCTCTACCTCGGCAAAGTCGCCTTCCTCCGCATCGACTCCGGCGACCACCGCATCGGCTTCAGCCTCGGCGGCTGATGCGCCTACGCCATCTGCTGGCCGCGATCGCCGGGGCGACCCTGGCGGCGGCGCTCTGGTGGCGCAAGAACCCGTCGGCCTGTCCCTACGGGCAGCGCTTCTGGGTCGAAGCCCCGCACCCGGTGATCGGCCGCGATCGCCTGCGCGGCGTGCTGCGCCCCGAGCCGGGCGAGCGGCTGCTGGAGATCGGCGTCGGCACCGGCTATTACAGCCTCGACCTGGCCGGGTGGGCCGGCCCGGAGGGGAGGCTCGAGCTCTTCGACCTGCAGCAGAAGTTCCTCGACCACGTGATGCGGGCGGCGGCCGAGCGCGGCCTGGCGAACCTGGCCCCGACCCAGGGCGACGCCACGGCTCTCCCATACGAGGACGCCTCGATGGACGCCGTGATCCTCACCGCCGTCCTGGGAGAGATCCCCGACACCGCCGCGGCCCTGCGGGAGGTCCACCGAGTCCTCAAGCCCGGCGGCCGCCTGGTCGTCGGCGAGCTGTTCGGCGATCCCCACTTCACGACCCTCGCCAGCCTCAAGCGCCAGGCCGTCGCCGCCGGCCTCGTCTACGCCGAGCACTCCGGCAACCGCCTCGCCTACTTCGCCCGGCTATTCCGACAGCGCGGTCCAGAGGCGGGTCTCGGCGGCGGCGACCTGCTTGACGGCGGCGTCGACCGCGCGCCATAGGCCCGGGGTCGGCTCCTCGCTCTCGCTGGCCGCGTGGAAGGCGCTCGCCAGCTCGGTCCAGCGCGCGGCCGCGGCGGCGGCCAACGGCGCCTCCTCCCTCCCCGCCTCTTCGAGGAAGCGCGAGTACATGAGGCGGAAGGCGCCGCCGCCGGTGCCGCGGCGCTCGATCACCTGGTAGGCGAAGCGGGCGCACCACTGCCAGTCCACGGCCGCCTCGGGCCAGGAGCCGGCCTCGGCGGCGAGGCGCTCGACCGCCGGCAGCCCGGCGAACTCACCGAAGCTCGGCTCGACCATCTCCTGCGCCGCCCGCGCGATCGCCAGCGGGACCGCCGCCTCCAGCCGCGCCCGGTCGACCGCGTCGGAAACCGTGAACATGTGGCCTTCCAGCGGGTAGGCCGGGTGGCCGCTGTGGCGGGCCTTCGCCAGGTGGTCGAGGCGGGTCGTCTGCAGGTCCTCGAAGGCGGTGTCGGAGAGGTGCGCGACTTCGTCGTCGTAGCCGGCGAGGATGACGGCGTGGCCGGGGAAGTGGGCCGAGCTGCCGTAGTGGTCGAGGTGGTAGATGTCGGTCAGCAGCAGGGCCGGATTGCCGGCGTCGACCTCGGCCCGCGCCGCCTCCCAGGCCTCCTCGTCGTCGGCGGCGAAGGTGCGCATCTCCAGCGCCGCGCCGGTGAGGTCGCGGAAGCTCTCCTCCAGCCGCGCCGTGCGCCCGTTGAACCAGCGGCTCGGCGAGGCGTCCTCCAGGGTCAGGTAGTAGAAGCTCGCGCCGGCGCCGAGCCCGAACGCCATCTCCTCGCTGAGCTCGATCCCGTGGAAGCCGAGCAGGTTGCGCAGCGCGGTCGAGCCGCAGTGGTGGCCGGGGGTGTGGACGTAGCCGGGGACGGAGGGCATGACGGCATACTGACCGAGCGGCTTATCCTGCGGCGCCGATGCGCAAAGCCGATCTCGAGAACGCCGACCTCCGTCTGCTGCGCCTGATGCGGACTCGCGGGCACTCGCCCGGGATTGAGGCGGCCGCCAAGGCGCTGGGGAAGGCGGGCAACAACGGCGCCGTCTGGGTCGTGCTCGGCGTTGCCCTCGCCCTGCTCGACCCCGAACGGCGAGAATCGTGGCTGATCTGCGCCGCGCTCGGCCCGGTCGCGATCGTCCTCAACTACGGGATCAAGCTGCTCGTCAGGCGCCCGCGCCCGGCGCTGGACGGCCTGCCGCCGCTCGGCGGCGCCCCCAGCTCGCTCAGCTTCCCCTCCGCCCACGCGCTCTCCTCCTTCGCGGTGGCAACGGCGATGTTCCGGGTCGACCCGGCCACCGCCGGCGCCCTTCTCGTCGCCCTGGCGCTCTCCCTCGGCCGCCCCTACCTGGGGATGCACTACCCGTCCGACGTCCTCGCCGGCGCCCTGCTCGGCGTCGCCCTCGGGTTGTTGGTTCCCCTTTCCCTATGAAGGTGAGCAGGGCTGCCCCCGGACGCGGAAGGGAGAGGCCATCCATATCTGATTCTCTGGCCTCTCCCGAGAGCAGAGGAGGCAGCCCCATATGAAGGTCGGGATCGTCGGGCTGCCGAACGCCGGCAAGTCGACCCTGTTCAACGCCCTGACCAAGGGCGGCGCCCAGACGGGCGACTACCCGTTCACGACGATCGAGCCCAACGTGGCGATAGCCCAGGTGCCCGACGAGCGCCTGGAGAAGGTCGCCGAGACGGTGCGCAGCTCGAAGCTGGAACCGGCGACGATCGCCTTCCACGACATCGCCGGCCTGGTCAAGGGCGCCTCGGAGGGGGAGGGGCTCGGCAACCAGTTCCTCGCCTCGATCCGCGAGACCGATGCGATCTGCCACGTCGTCCGCTGCCACGAGGACTCCGGCGTGCCCCACCCCGACGGCCGCGTCGACCCGCTCGCCGACATCGAGACGATCGAGACCGAGCTGGTGCTCGCCGACTACGAGCAGGTCGAGCGGCGGCTGAGCCGGGTCGCCAAGCAGGCCAAGTCCGGCGACGCCGAGGCGATCGCCGAGCACGGCTGGCTGGCGGCGGTGCACGAGGCCCTGGCCGCCGGCCGCCCCGCCCGCTCGGTCCCGGTCCCCGACGCCGCGCCGAACGCGGCGGTCAACCTTGGCGCGCTCACCACCAAGCCGATCCTCTACGTCGCCAACGTCGACGAGGGCGACGGCGAGGTCCCGGAGGCGGTCGCCTCCCACGCCGGCGCGGTCGGCGCCGGCGCGGTCGCGGTCAGCGCCCGGATCGAGGGCGAGCTGGCCGAGCTCGACCCCGCCGAAGCGGAGGAGATGCGCGAGTCCTACGGAGTCGAGGGCTCCGGCCTGGCGCGGCTGGTCCGCGCCGCCTACGAGCTGCTCGACCTGATCGTCTTCTTCACCGCCGGCGAGGGCAAGGAGGCTGTCGCCCGGCCGCTGCGGCGCGGCGCCACCGCGCTGGAGGCCGCCGGCACGATCCACACCGAGATCATGGAAGCCTTCGTCAAAGCCGAGGTGGTCGGCTGGGAGCAGCTGGTCGAGTGCGGCGGCTACTCGCAGGCCCGCGACAAGGGGCAGCTGCGGATCGAGGGCCGCGACTACGTCGTCCAGGACGGCGACGTCATAACCATCAAGGTCTAGGGTCTGGGAATGGACGAAGGGGCGCGGTTCCCGCGGGTCGCCGCCAAGGCCGGTCATTACGAGAGCTTCTACGTCAAGGCCTGCGAGCCGGGGGGCGGGCGCGGGGTCTGGATCCGGCACACGGTCCACAAGCGGCCTGGGGCGGAACCCAACGCCTCGATCTGGTTCGTCCTCTTCGACCGCGGAGCGGAGGGGCCGCGGGCGGCCAAGGTGACGCTGCCGGCGGCCGAGCTGTCGGCGCCGCCGGGCTCCTGGATCAAGGTCGGCGGCGCCGAGATCGGGCCGGGCCGGGCCGAGGGTTCCCTCGCCACGGACGCCCTCGGTGCCTCCTGGGACCTGACCTTCGCCGCCGAGGCGGACCCCTGCAAGTACCTGCCGGCCGACTGGCTCTACGCGGCGCCGCTGCCGCGGACCAAGTTCGTGGCGCCGGTGCCGCTGGCCCACTTCGACGGCCGCCTCGAGGTCGGCGGCGAGCGGATCGACGTCGCCGGCTGGCCGGGGATGATCGGCCACAACTGGGGCAGCGAGCACGCCGAGCGCTGGGTCTGGCTCGAGGGCACCGGCTTCGCCGACTCCCCCGGCACCTACTTCGACGCCGGCGCCGCCCGGGTCAGGCTCGGCTCCCGCACCAGCCCCTGGATCCCCTCGGGGATGCTGATGCTGGACGGCGAGCCGCACCGGCTCGGCGGCCTGGGGGCGATCCGCTCCGCCAGGATCGAGGAGGAGCCGGCGGTCTGCACCTTCACCCTCCCCGGCAAGGACGTCGTCGTCCACGGCCGCGTCTCCGCCCCCGAGAAGGACTTCGTCGGCTGGGTCTACGCCGACCCCAAGGGCCCCGAGCACCACACGGTCAACTGCTCCGTCGCCGACCTGGAACTGACAGTCGAACGCCCCGGCCTCCCCCCGCGCGAGCTCACCCTCACCGCCGGCGCCGCCTACGAGCTGGGAATGAGGGAGACCGACCACGGCATCCCCATTCAGCCCTACCCGGACGGCTGAGTCCCCCCGGGCGCGCCCCGCGTCCCGCTGCCGGCCTTCTGAAAGGTCATCCAGGTGCTGTAGCCGCCGAGGGCGACCTCGAGCTGTTCGCCGCTGACGGTGGTGACGCCGTCGGTGCCGATCAGCTTCGCTTCGATGATCCGCGGCGAGTACCCGGTCCTGGTGACGACGACCTGCTTGAGGCGGCCCTTGAGGTAGGCGCCGAGCAGCGAGCTGATCTTCGGCCCGCTGAACTTCAGCGTCCACCTGTGCAGCGGGCAGTAGTAGTCGTAGGGGTCGGGGACGCCGACCAGGTAGGGGATCGCCGAGCCGAAGACGTTCTTGATGCTCTCGGTCTTGCCTCCCGAACAGGCCGAGAACAGCGTCTCGGCGATTTCGCCGCCGTACATGACGACCTGGCCGCGGGTCGCGTCGGCGGCGGCGTTGCTGCTCGCGTACTCGCTTTCCAGCCCTTTGTAGACCTGGCTGCGGGTGTCGGCGTAGAGGTCGAAGCCGTTGCCTTCGACGCCGGCGGTGAGGGCGAAGGAGCGCGAGGCGACCGCCTGCGCCTTCAGCTCGGCCTGCGGCCAGGAGGGCGGCGACTCGTTCGGGATCACCCCCTTCACGTACTGGTCGACGGCGAGCGCGTTGACGACGTTGAGCGAGCCGGAGGAGCTTTCGGCCGACACCGTCTCCAGGGCGCCGCGGTAGCGGCCGAGGCCGGCGACGTCGATCGTGCCGCGGCCGGCGGCGCGCAGCCTGTGGCCGCAGCTCGCCAGCCGTTTGCCGCCGGAGCTGCGCAGGACGACCGCGGCGCCGGAGCGGTGGGCCTCGTAGTCGCGCCCGGGGTCGAGGGCGACCCCGCAGGCGCTGGTGGCGCCGCTAAAGCCGACGTCGCCGGCGGAGACGTCGAGCAGGACGCGGACGACCTGCGGGCCGGAGATCGTCCCCAGCGCGGTCCCCGTGTAGTAATGGCCGAGGATGAAGCGGTAGCCCTTGCCGTGCAGGGCGTAGCCGTAGGCGCCGTAGGCGCTCATCCCGACCCCGTGCCCGAAGCCGCGGCCGTGGACGACCCAGCTGACGCCGGCCTTCGCCACCGGGGCGAGGGCCAGGGAGAGCACGAGAGCGAGCAGGGGCCCGATCGATCGAAAGCGCATCACTGGGTCAACAAGTTCGCGGTGGACGGGTAGCGGCCTGCACTACCCTGTTCTCAATGGCGACGCAGTCGGTGGACGCGGTCGATCACAAGCTGCTCGCGGCCGGCGAGTGGGTGGAGACCGGGGAGTGGGGCGAGGTCGCCAGCCCCTACGACGGCGCCGCCGTCGGCCGGGTCGCGCTCGGGGACGAGGCGACGGTGGAGCGCGCGGTCGCCGCCGCCCACGAGGCCTTTCTCGCTGCCGACTTCCCCCAGCACGAGCGCGCCGCCACCCTTGACCGCGCCGCCGAGCTGGTCGGCGATCGGGTCGAGGAGCTGGCGCTGACGATCGCCGCCGAGGCGGGCAAGCCGATCAAGACGGCGAGGGTCGAGGCGCAGCGCTGCGTCGACACGCTCACCTTCTCCGCCACCGAGGCGCGCAAGCTGACCGGCGGCACGGTGCCGATGGAGGCCTCACCGGCCGGCGCCGGCAAGCTCGGGGTGATGCTGCGCGTCCCCTACGGCGTCGTCGGCGCGATCAGCCCCTTCAACTTCCCGCTCAACCTGGTCGCCCACAAGCTCGGGCCGGCGATCGCCGCCGGCAACGCGATCGTCCTCAAGCCCGCCGGCCAGACCCCGATCTCGGCCCTGAAGCTGGCGGCGATCCTGGTCGAGGCCGGGCTGCCGCGGGGCTGGCTCAGCGTCATCCCCGGGCCGGGCTCGGTGGTCGGCAACGCGATCGTCGAGCACCCGCTGACCAGAGCGATCACCTTCACCGGCTCGGCCGGGGTCGGCTGGGAGATCCGCAGCCGCGTCCCGCACAAGAAGGTCAACCTCGAGCTGGGCTCGAATGCGCCGCTGATCGTCCACTCCGACGGCGACTGGGAGGCGGCCGCCGACAAGGCCCGGATCCACGCCTTCTCCCACGCCGGCCAGAGCTGCATCTCGATCCAGCGGATCCTCGTCCAGGAGGACGTCGCCGAGGCCTTCACCGAGCGGCTCCTCGCCAACGTGGCGGAGCTGACCGTGGGAGACCCGCTCGACCCCGGCACCGACGTCGGCCCGCTGATCACCCCCGGCGACCGCGACCGGGTCAAGGGGTGGGTCGAGGAGGCGGTCGGCGCCGGGGCGACGCTGCTGGCCGGCGGCGAGCTGGTCGACGAGGGCCGCTGCCTGGCCCCGACCCTGCTCTCCTCCCCGCCCAAAGACGCCAAGGTCTGGTGCGAGGAGATCTTCGGCCCGGTGGCGACGATCGACACCTACGCCGAGTTCGGCGAAGCCCTGGCGATGGCCAACGACTCCAAGTTCGGCCTCCAGGCCGGCGTCTTCACCCGCGACGTCGGCCGCGCCCTTGAGGCCGCCCGCACGCTCGAGTTCGGCGGCGTCCTCGTCAACGAGGTCCCCACATTCCGCGCCGACCAGCAGCCCTACGGCGGCGTCAAGGACTCCGGCAACACCCGCGAGGGGCCGGCGTTCGCGGTGATGGAGCTAACCGAGGAGCGCTTCGTAACCCTCCAAGGCTGAGAGATCTTTCCGAACTTACCGTATTCCCAATAAGAAGCATAAGGCTTGATAAGCTCCGTCAAGCTTGGACCCTTTCCAAAACCCGTTCTCACCCGGTGCCGGAACCCAGCCGCCCGCTTTCATGGGTCGCGACACACTCATGGAGAGCTACGGAGTGGCCCTGCGCCGCACAGTCGCAGGTCGGCCGGGAAAGAGCCTGATGCCAATTGGCTTGCGTGGCGTAGGCAAGACCGTTCTCCTCAATCGCTTCGATCAGATGGCCCAGGACGCTGGCTTCGTCGGAGTCTTTATCGAGGCGCCCGAGACCGGCGACTTTGAGCACCTGCTCGCGGCGCGCCTCCGATCGGTCCTGTTGGGGCTCGACAGGGGACCGGTCTCTCGTGCGGTGAAACGAGCTTCTCGGGACCCTCAAGTCCTTCTCCTACAACCTGCCGGACGGAACGTCCATCGCCATCGATGTCGACGCGATCGCGGGCAGCGCCGACTCGGGCATGCTCGCTGAGGACACGACCGACCTCTTGGTATCCGTTGGGGAAGCGATCCAGGACCGGGAGAAGGGGCTTCTGCTGGCCATCGACGAGATCCAGTATCTGGAGTCGGAGGAGCTGGGGGCA
Source organism: uncultured Actinomycetes bacterium (assembly GCA_963714045.1). Lineage (GTDB taxonomy): Bacteria > Actinomycetota > Thermoleophilia > Solirubrobacterales > 70-9 > VAYN01. The sequence goes on from OY970225.1 coordinate 543,327, forward strand.
TTGATCAGCGCCATTCACCGGACCGTCCAGCTGGGGCTCCCGGTGATCCTGGTCGGAGCCGGTCTACCGCAGTTGCCGGGCCTGGCGGGAAACGCGAAGTCTTACGCGGAGCGGTTGTTCGACTTCCCTGAGATCGGGTCTTTGGACCCCGACGACGCCAAGGCGGTCTTGGTAACACCCGCCACGGAACAGGGTGTCGAGTTCGAGGAGCCTGCCCTGGAGAGCCTCATCGGATTCACGCAGGGATATCCCTATTTCCTTCAGGAGTGGGGCTACCACGTCTGGAATGCCGCCCCGCAGTCACCGATCACGCTCGATGACGTGAACCTCGCGTCCCGGGACGTTCAGCGACGGTTGGATGAGAACTTCTTCCGCGTTCGCATGGACCGCCTGACGCCGGCCGAGAAGAAGTACCTCATGGCTATGGCTGAATTGGGACCCGGGCCGCACCGATCAGGAGATATCGCGGCGAAGCTCGACGTGAAGGTCGAGAGTGTCGCCCCCCGTCGCTCGGGCCTGATCCAGAAGGGGATGGTCTACAGCCCGGCACACGGGGACACGGCATTCACCGTGCCGATGTTCGACGACTTCCTGCGCCGATCCCCATCGGGCTGACCTTGATTCGACGGCTTAGGCGGGGAGGCGCCAGCGGCCGAGCCAGTAGCGCTGGTGCAGGCGGCGGCTGTCAGCACTCTCGCTAACGCTGAAGCTCTCGGCCGTCGGCGGCTGATCCCGCAAGAGTTGCGCGACCAGGTCGGCGTTGTCGATGCCGCCCGAGCCTCGCTCGAGCCAGTCATCGAAGTCGATCTCGATCGGGATCAGCTGCTCCTCATCGAGGACCAAGTCGACGGCTTCGCCCATCGCCCGCAAGCCCTCGGGCGTCGGGCAGGCCCAGTGGGAGGGATCGCGCAGCCGCTCGATCTCCTCGCGCCAGGCGTTTGCATCGCGGTCCCGATCCGCGACGATGTCGCTGACGAGGATCCAACCCCCGGTCCGCACCAAGCGTGCCATCTCCGCCACCACGCGCCCCGGCGCTGGGATGTGATGGAGGCTGAGGCGAGTGATCGCGCCGTCGAAGGAGTCGTCGTCTAAATCGAGCGCTGTAACGTCCCCGAGGGCGAAGCCGACGTTTTCGATTCCCTCCTCGTGGACCCTCCGTTCAGCCTCCTCGATCATCGCCGGCGTCAGGTCGACGCCCTTCACCGAGCCGACCCTGCCCGCCGTCGCCCGCGAGACGACTCCGGGACCGCAGGCGATGTCGATCCAGTCCGCCCCCGCGTCCTCGGGCACCAGCTCGATCAGGGCGCCGAGCGTCTCGGCTGATGTCATCGCTGGCGAGGTGCCGAACGAGCGCGACTGGTGGGTGAACTCCTCTCGGATCGAGTCCTCGTACATCGCGCCAGCGTAGCTTGTGTCAGTCTCCCTACTCGTGCGGGCGCGCCATGCGGCGGTGGTCCAGGGCCTCCTCCAGCACCGCGGGCTCGACGCCCTGCTCCAGCGCAACCTCGCGCAGGGAGCGGCCGGACTCGACAGCGGCCTTGACGATGTCGGCGGCGCGGTCGTAGCCGATGTGGGGGTTGAGCGCGGTGGCCGTGGCGAGGGTGGCCTCGGCGTGGCGGGTCGTCATCTCCTCGTTGGCCTCCAGCCCGGCGACGCATTTCTCGTCGAGCAGGCGCGAGGCGGAGGCGAGCAGCTTGATCGAGTCGAGCAGGTTGCGGGCGATCAGCGGCACCCGCACGTTGAGCTCGAACTGGCCCTGGCTGCCGGCGACGGTGATCGCGGCGTCGTTGCCGATCGTCTGGCCGGCGACCTGGATCACCACCTCCGGGATCACCGGGTTGACCTTGCCGGGCATGATCGAGGAGCCCTTCTGCAGCTCCGGCAGCCGCAGCTCGGCGAGCCCGGCGCGAGGCCCCGAGCCCATCAGCGCCAGGTCGTTGGCGATCTTGTTGAGGGAGACGGCGTAGACCTTGAGCGCGCCCGAGAGCTCGACCAGCGAGTCGCGGTTGCCCTGCGCCTCGAAGGCGTCGAGCGGCCCCGAGATCTCCAGCCCGGTCGCCGCCGCGAGCTTCTCACGCACCTTGGCGGCGAACTCCGGGTGGGTGTTGAGGCCGGTGCCGGTGGCGGTGCCGCCGAGCGGGATCTGGCCGACCCGGCGCAGCGTCGCCTCGACCCGCTGGATGCCGAGCCGGACCTGCGCCGCGTAGCCGCCGAACTCCTGGCCGAGGGTGACCGGGACCGCGTCCATCAGGTGGGTGCGGCCGGCCTTGACCACATCGGCGAACTTCGCCGCCTTCGACTCCAGCGCCGACTCCAGCGCCCCCATCGCCGGCAGCAGGTCGTGGGTGACCTCGTCCAGCGCCGCCAGGTGCACGGCGGAGGGGAAGACGTCGTTGGAGGACTGGCCCATGTTGACGTGGTCGTTGGGGTGGGCGCCGTCCCCGGCGAGGTTGGCGATCACCTCGTTGGCGTTCATGTTCGAGGAGGTGCCGGAGCCGGTCTGGAAGACGTCGACCGGGAACTGCCCGTCGTGCTCGCCCGCGCCGACCGCGGCGCCGGCCTCGGCGATCCGCTCCGCCAGCTCGGCGTCGAGCAGCCCCAGCTCGCCGTTGACCTCGGCCGCGGCGGCCTTGACCCGGCCCAGCCAGCGGACCACGGGGACCGGCACCGGCGAACCGGAAACGGGAAAGTTGTCGACGGCTTTGGAAGTCTCGCCACCCCAGAGCTGCTCAGTCAAGTTGGGCCTCCATCGAAGTTCGTTGTACTGAAGGGTATTCAGCCGCGCGCACGACCGGCGTCGTAGCCCTGGCGGTAGGTGGCGAGGAAGGCGGGCGGGAGGGGCTGGCGGCCGGGGGCGTAGCGGGCGGCGACGGTGAGGCGGCGGATCAGGTCGGCGTGGATGCCTTCGGTGCGCTCGGCCCCGCGCTGGGCGGCGCCGAGCAGGTAGCCGAGCCGGAGGTTGGCATCGCCGCCGGGCCGGGCCCTAGCCCCGGCGTCGAGCCTGGTCGCGGCCTCGACCAGCGCCGCTCCCACGCTCGCCAGGTCGCCGCCGCTCTGGTTGCGGGCGAGGCAGTCGGAGATCGGCGTGTCGCCTCCCAGCCGCACCTCACCGGGCGCGCCGTCGAGGGCGGCGAGGTAGGTGCCCGCCCCGTCGAGGCAGGCGACCGGCGTCGAGTCGCCCTGGCTGCCGCAGCCGGCAGCGACGGCGGAGACGACGAGGGCGATCGCTGCGAACCGGGCACGCATCGGCGTCCATCCTATGAAGTCGTCAACCGCCGACTTCTCGAAGCATTACCGGGCCTATAGCCACGGTAACCCTTCGAGTTCGCGCCGTTCAGTCGCCGCGGGCGCCGAGGCCGCCGGTGGGGGCGCGGGAGATGCCGCCGGCGGGGCTGGGCGGGGCCTTGGGCGCCGGTGGGCGCTGCTTGCGCGGCGGTTCGCCCCCGGTTTCGACCGGCGTGGGGGAGGGGGAGCCGGGCGCGGCGGGGCCCACGGGGAAGACTTCGACCCATTCGGCGAGCTGGAACTGGGGGGCCGGCGCGTGGTTCCAGGAGAGGTGGAGGTGGTTGCCGCAGCCATGGCCGGCGTCGCCTTCGTAGCCGACCCAGCGGAAGGGCGGCCGCGGCTGGTTCTGGACCGGCTCGGCCCAGTGGGCGAGGCGGGTGATCGGCGCCCAGGCGGCGTCGCAGCGCCCGCTCCCACCGAGCGGCACGATGTCGACGGCGAGGCCGTTGTAGTGGTCGGAGCCCCTGACGTGGCAGCCGTTGCAGCCGACGTGTTCGCCGTTCGGCAGCGGCCCCGAGTAGCCGTCGGTGACGTAGATCGGGTAGCGCCGGGCGATCCAGCGCAGGTCGGGAACGATCCGCCGGTCGACCATGTCGCCGGCTTCGTGCGGGATCGTGGCCGGGATCGGGACGATCCGCCCGGCGGCGTAGAGCAGCCGGGTGGCGCCCGCCCCCGGCGCGGCCGAGGAGGACGCCGCCAGCAGCAGCAGCGCGGCCGCGGCAAGCGCGATCGCGAGGCCGATGCGCTCGATGCCGTCTCGGAGGGTGAGGGGCCGCCTGCTCACCTGCCGCTTATCGACACCCACGCCGCGCGGGCTTGAATCGCGGCGGATAGGGTTCGGCGATGCCCAGCGTCCGCGAGGCCACCTTCGACCTCTTCCGCGCCCACGGGATGACGACGATGTTCGGCAACCCGGGCTCGACCGAGCTGCCGATGCTCGCCGACTTCCCGGCCGACTTCCGCTACGTGCTCGGCCTGCAGGAGGCGGTCGTGGTCGGGATGGCCGACGGCTTCGCCCAGGCCTCCGGGCGGACCACCGTCGTCAACCTCCACACCGCGCCCGGCGTCGGCAACGCGATGGGGGCGATCTTCAACGCCCAGGCCAACCACTCGCCGCTGCTGATCACCGCCGGCCAGCAGGCGCGGGCGCAGATCACCCTGCAGGCCAACCTGACCAACCGCGACGCGACCCGGATGCCGCACCCCCTGGTCAAGTGGTCCTACGAGCCGCCGCGGGCCGAGGACGTGCCGCTGGCCCTCGCCCACGGCGCCCACCTCGCCGGCCTGCCGCCGCGCGGGCCGGTCTTCGTCTCGCTGCCGATGGACGACTGGTACGCCGAGGTCGACGCGGCCGACGCGCAGGCGGCGATCGGGCGCCGGGTCAGCGGCCGCGCCACGGCCGACCCCGAGGCGGTGCGCGCCCTGGCCGCCGCCCTCGATGCCGCCGCCAACCCGGTCCTCGTCGCCGGCCCCGACATCGACGCCAGCGGCGCCTGGGAGCTCGGCATCGCCCTCGCCGAGCGCCAGCGCCTCCCGGTCTGGGCCTCACCGGCGACCGGCGGCGTCCGCCTCGGCTTCCCCGAGGGCCACCTCAACTTCCGCGGCGTGCTGCCGCCGGCGATCGGCCCGGTCGGGCAGACGCTGGAGGGGCACGACCTGATCCTCGTCGTCGGCAGCTCGGTCTTCCCCTACTACCCGCACATCCCCGGCCCGCTGCTGCCGGAGGGGGCGAGGCTGACGGCGATCACCAGCGACCCCGACGAGGCGGTGCGGGCGCCGATGGGGGACGCGATCGTCGCCGACGTGAAGCTGACCCTGGCGGCGCTGCTGGAGGCGGTCCCGGAGTCGAGCCGCCCGGTGCCGGAGCCGAACCCCGGCCCGGGGGAAATCCCGCCCGGTGACCCGCTCAACTCCTCGACCGTCCACACGGCCCTCGCCGAGGTCATGCCCGAGGACGCGATCGTCGTCCTCGAGTCCCCGTCCAGCACCCTCGCCCTGCGCAACCAGCTGCGGATCTCCCGTCCCGGCAGCTACTACTTCAGCGCCGGCGGCGGGCTCGGCTTCGGCCTCGCGGCTTCAGTCGGCGTGCAGCTGGCGCAGCCGGACCGACCGGTCGTCTGCGTGCTCGGCGAGGGCTCGGCCCAGTACGCGATCACCGCCTTCTGGAGCGCCGTCGCCCACCGGGCGCCGGTCACCTTCCTGGTCCTGCGCAACGAGGAGTACGCGATCCTCAAGTGGTTCGCCGAGGTCGAGCAGGTGAGCGGCGCCCCCGGCCTCGACCTGCCAAAGCTCGACGTCGCCGCCGTCGCCGAGGGCTACGGCGTCAGGGCGCACCGGGCGAGCGACCGCGACGGGGTCCGCGCCGCCCTGTCCACCGCCCTCGCCTCCTCGGAGCCGGAGCTGGTCGAAGTCCCGGTGGAGCCGGGGATGTCTCTCTTCTAGGGCCGTGGGCCTGCTCGAGCGAAGCCGCGGGTCGCTCGCGCCGCCGCCCGGCGAGCCCGCCGCCGACCGCGCGCCCGACGAGATCGCCGCCGGGGTGGCGCAGCCGCTGCGCGGCGAGCTCGAACGGCTGCTCGGCCACGAGCGCGTCCTCGCCAGGGCCGGCGACATCGTCAAGTACGCCTCCGACGCCAGCCCCTACCGGCTCTTCCCGCGGGCGGTGGTGATGGCCCACGACGCATCCGACGTCGCCAAGGTCCTCGCCTACGGTCGCGAGAAGGGGATCCCGGTGACCTTCCGCGCCGGCGGCACCAGCCTCAACGGCCAGGGCCAGAGCGACGGCATCCTCATCGACGTGCGCCGCCACTTCGGCGGCGTCGCGGTCGAGGAGGAGGGCGCCCTGGCCCGGGTCAGGCCCGGCACCGTGCTCGGCCACGCCAACCGCGTCCTCGCCCCGTATGGGCGCAAGCTCGGCCCCGACCCGGCCAGCACCGACATCGCCACGGTCGGCGGCGTCGTCGCCAACAACTCGGGGGGGATGCGCTGCGGCGTCACCAGGGACTCCTACTCGACCGTGCGCTCGATGACCCTGGTCCTGCCCTCGGGGACGACGATCGACACCGCCGCGCCGGATGCCGAGGAGAGCTTCGCCGCGGCCGAGCCGGAGCTGGCCGCCGGCCTCGCCGCGATCCGCGAGGAGATCCTCGCCGACGAGGAGCTCGCCGAGCGCATCCGCCGCAAGTTCGCGATCAAGAACACGACCGGCTACCGGCTCTGCGCCTTCCTCGACGCCGAGCAGCCGCTGGAGATCTTCCGCCGCCTCGTGGTCGGCTCCGAGGGCACCCTCGCTTTCGTCGCCGAGGCGGTCTTCGAGACCGTGCCGCTGCCCGCCCGCACCACCACCGCCTGGGTCCACTTCCCCGACATCGACCAGGCGATCGACCCGGTCCGCGAGCTGGTCGAGGCCGGCGCCAGCGCGGTCGAGCTGATGGTCGCCCCGGCGCTGATCACCGCCGCCTGGAACATGGTCGGTGCGCCCGAGGAGTGGAAGGAGCTGCCGCCGGAGTCGGCGGTGCTGCTGGTCGAGTTCGGCGCCGAGGGCGACGCGGAGCTCGACGAGCACATCGCCGCCGCCGGCGAGATCTTCGCCGCCCGCGAGACGATCCGCCCGATCGAGTTCAGCCGCGACCCGGAGGAGGTCGAGCTCGCCTGGCGGGTGCGCGAGGGGCTGCATGGGCTGATCGGCAAGCTGCGGCTGCCCGGCACGGCGCTGATCGTCGAGGACGTCTGCGTGCCGCCGGAGCGGATCGCCGAGGGCGCCCGCGACCTGCAGGCGCTGCTCGGCGAGCACGGCTTCCTGCCCGGCGTCGCCGGCCACGCCTCCGCCGGCAACCTCCACTTCATGCTGACCCCGGACTTCGCCAAGCAGGAGGACCTCGACCGCTACGAGGCCTTCATGGCCGGCCTGGTCGAGCTGATCGTCGACCGCTACGACGGCTCGCTCAAGGCCGAGCACGGGACCGGGATCAACATGGCCCCCTATGTGGAGCGCGAGTGGGGGGAGAAGGCGACCGAGCTGATGTGGCGGGTGAAGCGGCTGGCCGATCCCGACGGCGTCCTCTCCCCCGGCGTGGTCCTCAACCGCGACCCCGGCGTCCATCTGCGCAACCTGAAAACGACGCCGGCGATCGAGGAGTCGGCCACGACCTGCGTCGAGTGCGGCTTCTGCGAGCCGGTCTGTCCCAGCCGCAACCTGACGACGACGCCGCGCCAGCGGATCGTGCTGCGGCGGGAGATGGCGCGCCAGCCCGCCGGCTCGCCGGTGCAGCGGGCGCTGCTGGAGGAGTTCTCCTACGAGGCGCTGGAGACCTGCGCCGCCGACGGCTCCTGCCAGCTCGCCTGCCCGGTCGGGATCGATACCGGCAGGTTCGTCAAGGAGCTGCGCGCGGCCCGTCACGGCGAGCGCGCCGAACGGGCGGCGCTGGCGACGGCGAAGCGCTGGGGCACGGTCGAGGGCGCCAGCCGCGCCGGCCTCCGCCTCGGGCCCCTGGCGCACCGCAGCAAGCGCGGCGCGGCGCTGCCGCCCCCGGCCCCCCGCGAGCTGCCGCCGACGATCCACACCGGTGCCGCCGCCGTCTACGTCCCCTCCTGCACCAACCGCATCTTCGGCGCCCCCGCCGCAGCGGGGCCCTGGGTTGTGGAGGCGCTGGTCGAGGTCTCGGCCCGGGCCGGGCTGGCGGTCTGGATCCCGGAAGACGTGATCGGCAGCTGCTGCGGGCTGCCCTGGAGCTCAAAGGGGTTCGCCGAGGCGCACCGGCAAAAGGCGAACGAGATGGTCGAGCGGCTCTGGGAGTGGAGCGGGGAGGGGGCGCTGCCGATCGTCGTCGACGCCGCCTCCTGCACCCATGGGATCGCCGACCCCGACCCCGGCGTCCTCGACGAGGAGAACGCCGAGCGCCTCGGCGAGCTGGAGATCCTCGACTCGGTCGCCTGGGCCCACGACCGCCTGCTGCCTTGGCTCGAGGTCTCCGAGAGGGTCGGCTCCGCCACCGTGCACCCGACCTGCGCCACCCGCCACCTCGGCCTCGCCGGGCGGCTGGAGGCTCTCGCCGGCGCCCTCGCCGACGACGTCCACGTCGCTCCCTCGGCGACCTGCTGCGGCTTCGCCGGCGACCGCGGCATCTCCCACCCCGAGCTGACCGCCGCCGCCACCGCGCCCCAGGCCGAGGAGCTGGCCGGCCGCAGCTTCGACGCCCACCTCTCCAGCAACCGCACCTGCGAGATCGCCCTCGAGCGCGCCACCGGCGAGCCCTACGAGTCGGTCGTCCTCCTGCTCGAGCGCCTGACCCGCGCGAATTCACAATGATCTGACAGAGCCGCGTCCAGGTTGGCGCACTCACGTCTTGTTCGGCGACAGGTCTCGGGCCAGGATCGGTCGATGTTCTTCACCAGCGACCGCGTGGTCCACGGCGAAACGACCGGCCAGTACGACAAGCCCGAGTGGGCCCCACTGCTCGAGCTCACCCCTGACCACATCGACGAGTTCATGTGGATGTTCGAAGTTGAACTCGACAGCGGGCTGCGCCTGCATGCCTACAAGCACATCGAAACGAGGAAGTATCTCCATCTCGACAAGGAAGGGAGGGCCTTTGTCTACCTCTGGTCGGGGGAGGAGTGCGAGGAGGATCCCGGATATCGGGAAGTCGACCCCCGGCGAATGCTCAAAGAGGTGCTTCGGCGGAGGACCGAGTGATGCCAAGCATCAGCCGGTTCTGCGGCATCACGATCAGAATGTTCTTCAACGAGGACTTCCATCCCGGCAAGCCGCACTTCCACGCCGAGTACGCAGGGGCCAAAGCGTCCTTTGAGATTGCACGGCTCATGACTATCCGGTTTGGTCCGTCCGACGCCTGACCTACGGTCGGCCGGTGACGCGTCCGACCTTTCCCCGCTCGATCGTGGAGTTCCAACGCCGCTTCCCCGACGAGGCAGCGTGCCGCGCCTACCTGTTCGAGTCCCGCTGGCCGGACGGTTACCACTGCCCGCGCTGCGGGTCCGAGGAGGTCGGCGGCGAGCATCGGCGCCATCTCTGGCAATGCAAAGGCTGCGGCTACCAGACCTCGGTCACCGCGGGAACGGTCATGCACAAGACCCGCACCCCACTCACGCTCTGGTTCTGGGCCGCCTACCTCCTCACCACCCATACGCCGGGAATCTCAGCCGTGCAGCTGCAGCGCCAGCTCGGGATCTCCCGCTATGAGACCGCCTGGCTGATCCTGCAGAAGCTGCGCCGGGCGATGGTGGCTCCGGAGCGCAAGCCGCTGCGCGGGGAGGTCGAGGTCGACGAGACCCTCGTGGGCGGCCACCACGAGGGCAGGCGCAGCGGGCGCCAGCGCGACGGCACCAAGACCCTGGTCGGCGTGATCGTCGAGGTTCGTGGCGAGGGCTCGGGTCGGCTGCGCCTGAAGGTGCTCGCCGACGCCGGCCAGAAGACCCTGACCCCCTGGGTGAAGGCGAGCGTCGAGCCGGGCGCGATCGTCCACACCGACGGTTGGGACGGCTACGGCAAGCTCGCCGGCGCGGGCTTCGACCACCGGCCCCTACTGCAGCGGCGCGATCACCCCGACGCCCAGAAGCTCCTGCCGCGCGCCCACCGCGCTGTCTCCAACCTGAAGACCTGGCTGCAGGGCACTCACAGAGGCGTCTCGCCCGAGCACCTGCAGTCCTACCTCGATGAGTTCGTCTTCCGCCACAACCGCCGCCGCACCCCGATGGCCGCTTTCCAGACCCTGCTCGGCCTCGGGGCGCAGCGCGGCCCGACCACCTACCGCCAGATCACTGATCGAGCCGCTGATTCCCTTGCGGAGCAAACCGGATAGTCATGTGCACGGCTTAGGTGTCTTGCGGGGGGATTGCCGCCGGGCGCCGGGAAGATGGTGAAGCGGTGGGCGCGTGAGCATGAAGCTGAGTTGATAGCCAATTGGGAGCGGGCCCGAAACCACCAGCCGTTGGAGTCAATTGACCCACTCGGCTAATGGCCTATCATCGAAACGTGTTGTCTCTACCGCCCAGATTGGTTGAAGCCAAAGCACTCAGTGGCTACGAGGTTTATCTGCGCTTCGCAGATGGCCTTGCCGCTGACGTTGACCTCTCGTATTTGCTCGACTTCGGGGGAGTCTTTGAGCCCTTGCGAGATGTCGAGTTCTTCCGTGAACTGACTATCGACGACGGCGGCAACACGGTCTGTTGGCCCAACGAAGCCGACATCGCACCGGAGACCCTCTACGACCATGTGCAGCGGGCCGACTACGAGAAACGGCGCGCGGCAACAACGCGCTAAGTGGTTTTAGAGGCCGTCCGCTCGCCCGCTGCCGAGGTGGCATCCGCTTCGCCGCGCGCGAGGCTCTCGGCGTCGCGGATTGCCGCGGCCGCGCGGGGGTCGCGAGCCAGGCGGCTCTCCATCAGCGGCCCCAGCAGGCCGCGCAGGGCGGAGACGTAGCGCCACCACCTGGGGGCGAAGATCCGCGGCGCCCGCTCTTCGATGCCGCGCACGACGGCGGCCCCCGCCTCGTCGGGCTTGATCCGTTTCATCAGGAAGCTCGGCGCGAACTCCTCGAGCTTGCCGGCCCCCGGCTTGGCGAAGGCGTCCTGGACCATCCGTGTGTCCACCCAGCCGAAGTAGGCGACGCTGGCGCTGGCCCCGAAGGGGAGCAGCTCCGCCCGCAGCGAGCGCCCGAGCGCCTCGACCGCGGCCTTCGATGTCGCGTAGGGGCTCATCATCAGGCCGCCGGCGAAGGCCGCCACCGAAGCGACGATGACGATCTGCCCGTTGCGCTCGGAGATCTGCGGCAGCGCCGCGTGGACGGTGTTCCAGACGCCCATCAGGTTGACCTGGATCACCCGTTCCCACTCCTCGGCGGGCATCGTGCGGGTGGTGGTCGGCGTCGGCGGGGCGATGCCGGCATTGGCCATCGCCAGGTCGAGCCCGCCGAAGCGCTCGACCGTCTCCGCGACGGCGGCCCGCATCGCGCCCTGGTCGGTGACGTCGCCGGCGATCCCGATCGCCCGCGGGCCGATCCGCTCGGCCGCTTCGCGCGCCTCGGCGGCGTCGAGGTCGACGACGGCCACCGAGGCGCCGCGCATGTGCATCTGGCGCGCGGTCTCGAAGCCGATGCCGCGGGCGGCGCCGGTGACCAGCGCCACCTTTCCGTTCAGGTCGTAAGCGGGCAAGGGCCGCGCAGCCTATCCCCTCCTAGAATCAGCCGCCCGATGACGCGCCGACACCCCTGATGCCGGGATTCAGCCCCGTAGACCCCAAGCAGTCCTTCCCCGAGCTGGAGGAGCGGGTGCTCGCGCGCTGGCGCGACGGCGATGTCTTCGCCCGCTCGCTGGCCAACCGCGCCGGGGCCGAGGTCTGGAGCTTCTACGAGGGCCCGCCGACCGCCAACGGCCGCCCCGGCTCCCACCACGTCCTCGCCCGCGTCTTCAAGGACGTCTACCCGCGCTACAAGACGATGTGCGGCTATCGGGTCCCGCGCAAGGCCGGCTGGGACTGCCACGGCCTGCCGGTCGAGCTCGAGGTCGAAAAGCAGCTCGGGATCGCCTCCAAGCAGGAGATCGAGGAGCTCGGGATCGCCGAGTTCAACCGCCGCTGCCGCGAGTCGGTCTTCGAGTACGTCGAGGAGTGGAACCGGCTGACCGAGCGGATCGGCTTCTGGATCGACCTCGACGACCCCTACGTCACCCTCGAGGACGACTACATCGAGTCGGTCTGGTGGTCGCTTAAGCAGCACTGGGAGAAGGGACGCCTCTACGAGGGCCACAAGGTCGTCCCCTACTGCCCCCGAGACGGGACCCCGCTCTCCTCGCACGAGGTCGCGCAGGGCTACAGGGACGTCGAGGACCCCTCGATCTACGTCCGCTTCCCGCTGCTCGGCGAGGACGGGAGCGAGTCCGGCGAGTCCCTCCTGGTCTGGACGACGACCCCATGGACCCTCCCGGGCAACGTCGCGGTCGCGGCCGCGCCCGCAGTCACCTACGTGCGCGCGCGGGTAGGCGGCGAGACCCTGATCCTCGCCGAGCAGCTCGCCGAGCGGGTGCTGGGGGAGGGGGTCGAGATCGTCGACCTCTTCCCCGGCTCCGACCTCGTCGACCGCCGCTATCGCGGCCCTGTCTTCGAGCTCGAGGACGGCGGCCCCGCCGACGCCTTCCGCGTTCTCGCCGGCGACTTCGTCACCACCGAGGACGGCACCGGCCTCGTCCACATCGCCCCCGCCTTCGGCGAGGACGACTTCGCCGTCGGCGCCGCCAACGGCCTCTTCGACCCCACCAGCGCCGGCACGCTCTACAACCCGGTGATGCCCGACGGCACCTTCGACCGGCGGGTGCGGGGCTTCGAGGGGCGCTTCGTCAAGGACCCGCAGATCGCCGCCGAGCTGATCGCCGATCTCGATCGCCGCGGCCTGCTCTTCCGCGAGCAGGTCTACGAGCACTCCTACCCGCACTGCTGGCGCTGCGGCACCCCCCTCATCTACTACGCGACGACAAGCTGGTACGTCGCCACCTCCGAGGTCCGCGAGCAGCTGCTCGCCAACAACGAGACGATCGGCTGGCACCCCGAGCACGTCAAGCACGGCCGCTTCGGCAGGTGGCTGGAGAACAACGTCGACTGGGCACTCTCGCGCGACCGCTACTGGGGCACGCCGCTGCCGGTCTGGCGTTGCACCGACGCCCGCTGCGGCGAGGTCGAGTGCATCGGCTCGGTCGCCGAGCTGCGCGAGCGCTCCGGCGGCGAGGTTCCCGACGACCTCCACCGCCCCTACATCGACGAGGTCGCGCTGCGCTGTGAGAAGTGCGGCGGCGAGATGCGGCGGGTCGAGTCGGTGATCGACACCTGGTACGACAGCGGCGCGATGCCCTTCGCCCAGTTCCACTACCCGTTCGAGAACGAGGCGGAGTTCGAGGAGCGCTTCCCGGCCGACTACATCTGCGAGGCCCAGGACCAGACCCGCGGCTGGTTCTACACGCTGCTGGCGGAGTCGACGCTCCTCTTCGACACCTCGAGCTTCCGCAACTGCGTCTGCCTCGGCCTCATCCTCGACCCGGAGGGCCAGAAGATGTCGAAGAGCCGCGGCAACGTCGTCGACCCCTGGGAGGTCCTCGCCACCCACGGCGCCGACGCCTTCCGCTGGTACTACCTGACCTCGCAGCAGCCCTGGTCGGGGTACCGCTTCTCGGTCGAGACGGTGGGAGAGTCCGTCCGCCAGTTCCTCCTCACCCTCTGGAACACCTACTCCTTCTGGGTCCTCTACGCCAACGCCGAGGATCTGGGCCCGGCCGATTTCACCGAGGTCCCCGAGCCCTCCAACGACCTCGACAGGTGGGCCTTATCGCGGCTGCAGGACACGGTCGCGACCGTGCGCGAGCGGATGGACGCGTTCGACTGCACCGCCGCCGGGCGAGCGATCGCCGCTTACGTCGAGGAGCTCTCCAACTGGTACGTGCGGCTCTCCCGCCGCCGCTTCTGGGAGGGGGACCGCGCCGCCTTCGCGACCCTGCGCCACTGCCTGCTGGAGACGGTGGCCCTGCTCGCCCCGTTCACCCCCTTCCTCGCCGATGAGATCCACCTCAACCTCGCCGGCGAGGCGTCCGATTCGATCCACCTGCGCGACTACCCCCAGCCCGACCCGGCGCTCGCCGACCCCGAGCTGGAAGCGGCGATGGAGGCGGTGCGGCTGACGGTCGAGCTCGGCCGTGCCGCCCGCGCCCGGGCCAAGGCCAAGGTTCGCCAGCCGCTGCGCCGCGCCGTGATCGTCGCCAACGAGGCCGAGCGCGAGGCGATCGAAGCCCGCGCGGGCCTGGTCACCGCCGAGCTCAACGTCAGGGAGCTCGACTTCGTCAGCGACGAGTCGGAGCTGGTCAGCTACAGCGCCAGGCCCAACTACCGCGCCCTCGGCCCCCGCTTCGGCAAGCGGATGCCGCAGGTGGCGGCGGCGGTGGAGGCGCTCGACGCCGCCCACGTCGCCCGGGTAATGGCCGACGGGGGGGAGGTCGGGATCAGCGTCGAGGGCGACGAGCACGCGCTCGGCCCCGAGGAGATCACCCTCGCCCTGCAGCCGCTCGACGGCTACGAGGTCGAAGCCGAGGCCGGCCACGCGGTCGCCCTCCAGCTCGAGCTCGACGACGAGCTGCGCCGCGAGGGCCTCGCCCGCGAGATCGTCCACGCCGTCCAGAACGCCCGCAAAGCGGCGGGCCTGGAGATCACCGACCGCATCGCCCTCTCACTGGGCGGCGACGACGACCTCCTGGCCGCCGCCCGCGCCCATGAGGAGTACCTCGCTGGCGAGGTCCTCGCCACCTCCGTCGCCTATGACGCGGCCAATGGCGTCGAGGCCAAGATCGACGGCCACAACCTCCGGATCGTCCTCAATCCGAAGCCCCAAAGGTGACGCGATAGCTGAACCGCCCCATCGGCGGCTACGAGCTGAGCATTGACGGATACGCCCGCTTCTCGTCCATTGCGGAAGCGTCGACGATCCCGGGTGGACGCTCGCAACGACGCGAAAGCGGAAGCGCAGCGACCGAACGGCCGTCAGCTATTCCGGGATGCGTTCATACCGTGTGGCGTTCTCAAGATGTGGCGCCCACGGCTGCGCCGAGCGCGTCCAGATCTCCGCTGTCGGCTCGAACCAAGACGTATCGTCGATCGTCCCCGCCTTCAGGAAGGCCACTTCCGGCATCGACTCGATCGTGCTGAATATCGGCGACCCGCAAGCCGAGCAGAACCGCCGCTCCGTTGTGCTCTGGTAGCCCTCGCTGGCGGTCTTGAACGAGGCGAGCGTGGTGCCCTCTACCGTGAGCGCCTTACTCGGCACGCCGACGATCGGGGAGAAGGCCGAAGCGGTCTGACGCTGGCAGTTCGAGCAGTAGCAAACCCCCTGCCAGACTGGCTCGGCGTCGACGCTGTACGTCACGCCACCACACAGGCAACGGCCCGTAATGGGTCTGGGCACCTCGGCCACGCGGGCAAGACTACTCACCGCCAGACCAGCAGTGCCGCCTTGCTCGAGTTGCGAGCGCCATCGGCGGACGGTTTTCGCTCTCACTTCGGACGAAATGCAGCAGCATCTGGCAGATATTGAGGCGCAGCGCCTGATTCGCTCAAAGGGGGAGAGATTTCGGCACAGCGTTCGAGTGGTGGTTGCCCTTGACGACCCGGGCTTGGTCGTCACAATCCATCCGAGGAGACGTTGATGAAGGCCGGCTACGACAGCCACGCGGACGCACTGTCGATCGACTTGATCGAGGTGCCGCGCTGGGACGACGGCGAGGAGATCGACGACACGTACTGCAACGTGGCGTTGTTCGAGGGGCGTCCGGCCAACGTCGAGCTGCTCAGCCCTCGCGATCACCTCGATTTGCTGGAGGTGGTCGCCGAGCGGCTCGACGTCGACCTCATGGCTCTGAGTGCGGCCGCTCAGGCGGCGCTCGCGGCGCCGGATCGCGTGGTCACGGTTGACGTGGGCGCTCGCGCCCCGGCCTGAGCGGTTCCGCGGAACCGCCGCCAAGGGCTACGTCAACTCAGTCCTCGGCCGGCTCGCCGATGATGAAGTCGGTCTTGGGGGAGTCGGAGAACTTGACCCAGCAGTGCTCGGGGGCTGCGCCGGCGACGTCGACCAGGGCCGCTTCGACGCGTTTGGCGATCTCCGCCTTCTGCTCGTCGGAACGGCCCTCGTACCAGTGGATGTGAACGAACGGCATCTGCTGAGAGGGAGGCGGCGCCGCGCTAGGCGAGCGCCGGCTCCAGCTCGGCCTCGAGGCGGCGCTTCGGCATCGCCCCGACGACTTTCTTGGCGATCGCTCCGTCCTTGAAGAGGATCATCGTCGGGATCGAGAGCACCTCGTACTGGGCCGCCGTCTGCTGGTTCTCATCGACGTTGATGCTGACGATCTTGAGGTCGTCGCGCTCGCCGTCGATCTCCTCCAGAACCGGGTGGACGACGCGGCAGGGACCGCACCAGGGAGCCCAGAAGTCGACCAGCACGGGCCCGTCGGCATCGAGGACGTCGGCTTTGAAGGTGGCGTCGGTTACGTCGTTCAGTTTCCCAGTCACTGGATATCCGTCTCCCGGAATCGAGGTTCGTAGCTCAATACTTCAAAAAGTATAGCGACCTCTCCCGAAGCGCAGGAGGGGGACTCGCCA
The DNA here is from genome assembly GCA_963714045.1 of uncultured Actinomycetes bacterium. Classification (GTDB taxonomy): domain Bacteria; phylum Actinomycetota; class Thermoleophilia; order Solirubrobacterales; family 70-9; genus VAYN01. Next base: position 559,753 of record OY970225.1, read on the forward strand.
GACCGCCTCGGCGACGATCGCGCGGTCCATCTTCGAGCTGCCGGCGCGGCGGTCGCGGAAGACGATCGGCACCTCGACCACCTTGAAGCCGGCGCGGATCGCCCGGTAGGTCATCTCCACCTGGAACGCGTAGCCGCGGGACTGGATCGAGTCGAGGTCGATCGCCTCCAGCACCTCGCGGCGGAAGCACTTGAAGCCGCCGGTCAGGTCGCGCACGCCCAGCCCGAGCACGAGCCGGGCGTAGGCGCTGCCGCCGCGGCTGATCGCCCGCCGCAGCGGGCCCCAGTCGCCGACGCCGCCGCCGGGCACGTAGCGGGACCCCAGCACCAGGTCGGCCCGCCCCGCCGCCTCCAGCAGCCGCGGCAGGTAGGCGGGGTCGTGGGAGAAGTCGGAGTCCATCTCCAGCACCAGGCCGGCGCCGCCGGCGAGCGCCCGCCGGAAGCCCGCGACGTAGGCGGGGCCGAGCCCTTCCTTGACGGGGCGGTGGAGGACGCTGACGTTCTCGTGCCGCGCCGCCAGCCGGTCGGCGATCTCGCCGCTGCCGTCGGGCGAGCTGTCGTCGACGATCAGCACCCGCGCGGCGCCCGGCAGCTTCGCTCGCGCGGCCTCGACGAAGGCCTCGATGTTCTCGGCCTCGTTGTATGTGGGCAGGACCAGCCAGGCTGGGCCGCGGTCGGACTGGGGCATCGCGGCGCGATGCTATTGGCGAAGCGAAAGGGCAGCTAAGTTCCCCCCGTGACCAACGCCGAGATCGCCGCCGCGCTGGAGGAGCTGGGAGTCCTCTACGAGCTCGACGGCGCGGTCAAATACCGGGTGCTGGCATACGGCGCCGCGGCGACGGCGATCCGCGAGAGCCCGGTCTCGGTCGCCGAGCTGGCCGCCGCCGGTCGCGCCACCGAGATCCCCGGCGTCGGCAAGACGCTGGCGGAGAAGATCGACGCCCTGCTGGAGACCGGCGAGATCCCCGCCGCGGCGAAGCTGAAGGCGAAGTTCCCGCCGACCCTGATCGAGGTGACCCGCGTGCCGGGCCTGGGAGCGAAGACGGCCCGCCGCCTCCACGACGAGCTCGGCGTCGCCACCGTCGAGGACCTGAGGGAGGCGGCCGAGTCGCACCGGATCCGCGAGTTGAAGGGCCTTGGCCCGAAGGCGGAGGAAAACGTGCTGGCCTCGCTCGAGCGCCTCGGCGAGCCCGGCGAGGGCCCCGGCCGGCTGCTGCTCTCCAAGGTCCGGCCGATCGCCGAGGAGCTGGCGGCGGCGCTGCGCGAGCACCCGGCCGCCAACCGGGTCGAGGTCGCCGGCTCGGCCCGGCGCTGGGCCGAGACCTGCAAGGACATCGACCTGATCGCCACCGCCGAGGAGCCGGCGGCGCTCGCCGAGCACCTCGCCGCCCACCCGCTGATCGCCGCCGCCGGCACCCCCGGCCCCAACGGCCTGCGCGCCCAGACCCACAACGGCGTCTCCGTCGACCTGCGGATCGTCGCCCCGGCCGCCTTCGGCAACCTGCTGCAGCACTTCACCGGCTCCAAGGCCCACAACGTGGCGCTGCGCGAAGAGGCGGTCGGCCGCGGCCTCTCCGTCTCCGAGCACGGCATCGCCGACGCCGAGAGCGGCGAGGTGGAGCTCTGCGAGAGCGAGGAGGCCGTCTACGAGCGCCTCGGCTACGCCTACATCGAGCCGGAGCTGCGCGAGGGCCGCGGGGAGCTGAGGGCGGCGCGCGAAGGCGGGCTGCCGGACCTGGTCTCCCTCGGCGACGTCAAGGGCGACCTCCACTCCCACACCACCCTCTCCGACGGCCGCAACACGCTGGAGGAGATGGCAGCGGCCGGCCGCGCCCGCGGCTACGCCTACATGGCGATCACCGACCACTCCGCCAGCCACGGCTTCGGCGACCACGTCAGCGCCGAGCGCCTCTGGCGGCGGATCGAGGAGATCCGCGAGTGGAACGAGGGCAAGCGCGGCTTCCGCCTGCTGGCCGGCTCGGAGGTCAACATCGGCCTCGACGGCTCGCTCGACTACCCCGACGACCTCCTCGAGGCGCTCGACTGGGTGGTGGCCAGCGTCCACACCTCATTCTCGATCTCAGAAAAGGAGATGACGGCGCGGGTGATCGAGGCGATCGAGAACCCCCAGGTCAACTGCATAGGCCACCTCACCGGCCGCCTGATCGGCCGCCGCGAGCCCTACGGGATCGACGTCGAGGCGGTGGACGAGGCCGCCGCCCGCACCGGCACCACGATCGAGATCAACGGCAACCCGAACCGCCGCGACCTCTCCGAGCGCCACGCCCGCCTCGCTGCCGACGCCGGCGTCGCCATCGTCCTCAACACCGACGCCCACGGCGTCGACACGCTCGACAACATGGCCTACGCCGTCGCCACCGCCCGCCGCGCCTGGCTGACCAAGGCCGATGTCGCCAACACCCGGGGCTGGGGCGAGTTCAAGAAGCTCCTGAAGTAGCTCAGTGCGCCGCGCCCCGCGGCACGCTGCGCAATCCCGGGGTGCGCACCAGCTCGATCGGCCTCAGGGCCGAGTTGGGGATCACGTAGAACTTGACGCCGTCGCGGTGCTCGATGCCGAGGACGGCGGCCTCGCGGGTGTGCCAGGCGAGCGAGACGATCAGGGCGTAGCCGGCGCCGATCACGGCGACGCCGGGAAAGAGGAGGCCGAGGGCCCCGGCGACGAGGGCCGTCAGCGCGATCGGCCAGAGTCGGCCGGCGGCGATCCGGGCGGGCGATTGCGGCGGCAGCGAGGTGGCGGTGCGGGCCCGGGCCAGCGCGTCGCGGACGTCGCCGGCGGCGCGGGCGGGGCGACCGAGGTGGATGCCGATCGCCAGCGAGATCAGCCACCAGGCCGCGGCGACGAGGAGGGTCGTCGGGTCCCCTTCGCGGTTGGCCCCGATCGCCGCGATCGCCCCCAGCGCGGTCGCCTCGGCCGCGGTGAGGAAGACGGTCACGCGCAGTAGGTCGGTGTAGGGCACCCGGCTACTCCGCCAGCCATTCGAGGATCGCCAGCCAGCCGCCCGGCCCGTCGACGAGGAGGTCGGACTCCTCGCGCAGCTGCGGCGGCGCCTCCGGCGAGACGACGCCGACGCAGACTGCGCCGGCCAGCTCCCCCGCCTCGCGCAGCTCGCGCAGGCGGCGGAAGGCGTCGAGGTCGGTGCGGTCGTCGCCGGCGTAGACGGCGCGGTCGACCCCGTCCGTGGCCAGCAGCGAGGCGACCGCCGCGTCCTTGCCGCCGCCGCCGAGCGGGCGCAGCTCCAGCACCTTGCGGCCCCAGCGCGGTTCCAGCCCGGCGTGGCCGGCGTCGACGGCGATTTCGCGCGCCCGCGCCTCGGCCCCGGCCTCGTCCGCGGCGCCGCGCCAGTGCAGCGCCCGGATCGGCCCCTTGTCCTCCTCGCGCAGCCCGGCCGCGCCGAGCGCGTCACCCCCGAGCCCGGCCAGGAACTCCGCCGCCGCGGTCTCCTGCCCGGTAACCGAGGGATCGAGGCGCGGCGCCTCCTCGCCCGACAGCAGCAGCTCCAACCCGTGGTTGCCGGCGTAGGCGATCGCGTCGAGCCCGACCAGCCGCCGCGCCTCCAGCGCCCGGCGCCCGGAGACGCAGGCGACCAGCCCGAAGCGCCCGCTCAGCCTCGCCAGCGCCTCCCGCGCCGCCACCGGCACCGCCGCTTCCTCGGCCCGCTCGGCGATCGGCGCCAGGGTGCCGTCGACGTCGGTGAGGACGGCCGCCCGCGCGGGCTCGGCCCGGAACGGCTCCAGCAGCGCGGCGCGGGCGTCCTCCCCCGTCTGCGATTCGCGAGGCACGGCATCTAGTATCGCCGCATGCCGTCCCCCTCCGGCCGATGCCCTCGGACCAGACGCTGAAGCTGGCGGCGATCGGCACCCTCGCCGGCGCCTTCAGCGGGCTCTTCGGGGTCGGCGGGGGCACCGTGATCGTGCCGCTGCTGATCTTCTGGTTCGGCTACGGCGAGCGGCTGGCGACCGGCACCAGCCTCGCCGCGATCGTCCTCATCGGCCTGCTGGGGACGATCGCCCAGGGCGGCCTCTACGGCAACGTCCACGTCGCCACCGGACTGCTGCTGGCGATCCCCGCCGTGCTCGGGGTCGTGATCGGGACCACCGTCCAGCAGCGGATACCCCAGCGCGCCGTCTCCTACCTCTTCGCGGCGCTCCTGATCGCGGTCGCGATCGAGCTGATCCTGAAATGAGGGGAGGGAGGCCCGCATGAACGAGCTCCTCGCGGCCCTGATCGCCGTCGCCGGCGGCCTCGCCGGCGGCCTGGTCGGCGTCGGCGGCGGCGTCCTCTTCGTGCCGGCGCTGACGGTCTTCCTCGGCCTCTCCCAGGTCGAGGGCGAGTCGACCTCGCTGCTGGTCATCGTCGTCGTCGCCCTGGTCGGCGCCTACCGCCAGAACGCCTACGGCAACGTCCGCCTGCGCGAGGCGCTGGTGATCGGCGCCCTCTCCCCGCTCGGCGTCCTGCTCGGCGTCGGCATCGCCAACCACGTCTCCGAGCGCGTCCTGCAGCTCTCCTTCGCCGCCCTCGCCCTCTTCATCGCCGCCCAGCTCATCCGCCGCGCCCGCTCGACCCCTCAGTGACTTAGCTACGCTCAAAGCGTGGACTCGCTCACCTGGGAAGGGGATCTGCCGCACCTCCGATCTCCCGTCCTCGTCTGCGCCTTCCGCGGCTGGAACGACGCCGCCGCGGCCGCCTCGACTGCCCTCGGCGCCGTCGCCGCTTCGTTCGACTCGGAGCTGATCGCCACGGTCGACCCCGAGGACTACTTCGACTTCCAGTCGACCCGGCCGACGATCAGCCTCGACGAAGGCCAGGCGCGGCAGATCGACTGGCCGGAGAACAACCTGATCGCCGTCCGGGTCCCCACCGCCGACCGCGACCTGGTCCTGCTCGACGGGACCGAGCCGAACCTGCGCTGGCGCACCTTCTCGGAGACGATCGCCACCGCCGCCGACGCGCTCGGGGTGGAGATGGTGATCACCCTCGGGGCGCTGATCGCCGAGGTCTCCCACACCCTGCCGGTGCCGATCACCGGGCTCGCCTCCGACCAGAAGCTGGTCGAAGAGCTCGAACTCGAGCGCTCCAGCTACGAGGGCCCGACCGGGATCGTCGGCGTCGTCCACGACCTCTGCAACCAGGCCGGGATCGACTCCGCCTCGCTCTGGGCCGCGGTGCCGCACTACGTCGCCGCCGTCCCCAACCCGAAGGCGGCGCTGGCGCTGCTGCGCCGGCTCGAGGGCCTGACCGGGATCGCGGTCGAGGCCTCCGAGCTGGAGGAGGAAACGAGCGACTACGAGCTGCAGATCGGCCGCGCCGTCGCCGCCAACCCGGAGATCGAGGAGCTGGTCTCGCGGATCGAGGCCGAACAGGTCGACCTGCTGGCCGCCGAGGGCGACGAGCTGCCCTCCGCCGACACGATCGCCCGCGAGTTCCAGCGCTTCCTCCGCCAGCGCGGCGACCAGGGCTGAGAAGCGCCCGTCAGGACTCGGCGGCGGGGCAGATCAGGCGGTAGTCGCACCAGCCGCAGACGGCCGCCGAGGGGCGCGGCTCGAAGTCCTGGCCGAGGATCCCCTCGCCGACCTGGAGCACCGTGCGCTCGACCCGCTCGGCGTCGTCGGACCGGGTCGGCGCGGCTACCTTGTCGGCGTCGAGCACGTAGTAGTAACTGCCGCTGCCGGCCTCCACCCCCCAGGCCTCGCGGGCGGCGAGGCGATAGAGCGCCAGCTGAAGGTCGTTCTCCAGCTCGGCCTGCGTCCGGCGCTCGCCGGTCTTGTAGTCGATCAGCTCGTAGTCGCCGTCGGGCAGGCGGTCGACCCGGTCGACCCGCCCCCGCACGTGGTGCTCGCCGACCTTGAAGTCGAACTTACGCTCGAGCCAGACCGGCTCGCCCTCGGCGATCCGCTCGCGCTCCCAGTAAAGCCGCAGCGCCTCGCGGGCGCGGTCGCGGAACTGCAGCTCGTCGTCGGTCGAGCCGAAGCCGGTGCGCCGCCAGCCGGTCTCGAAGAGGCCGGTCAGCTGCCGCAGCCCGTCCTCGTCGCTGCCCGGCGGCTCTTTGTGGAAGCGCTCGAGGACGTTGTGGATGAGGATGCCGAAGCGCTGGTTGATCGTCGGCTCCTGGGGGATGCCGAAGACCCGCGCGAACTTGTACTTCAGCGGGCAGGTCAGGTAGAGGCTGAGGTCGGAGGCGGAGAGGCTGAGCCGGCCGTCGCCGCGGCGCGGCAGGAAGGCCTCCAGCGAGGGCTCCTCGCGGGCGGCCAGCAGGTCGCGCCGGCGGCCCTGCTCGCGCTCGGAGTCGAGCAGGTAGGAGTCGAGCGAGGAGGCGTCGAGCTCGGCCTGCTGCTCCGGCGTCGCGACCTGGCGCAGGAGGCCGTTGACCGCCTCGATCGCCTCCGCCGTCGGCTCCTCGCCGGGTCGTTGCGCCAGCGCCGCCAGCTTCAGCAGCTCGAGGTAGCGGGCGATCGCCCGGTTGACGTCGATCGCAGTGTCGAGGCGGGGCTCGGAGAGCTCGCGCCCGGCCCGCCAGGAGGCCTCCAGCACCTGCTCGCGCAGGGCGCGGTAGGTCGCGTGCAGGCCCTCGGCGGGGCCGAACAGCTCCTCGGCGTGCTCCTCCTCCACCGCGTCCGCCGGCGCCAGCGCCTCCAGGTAGAAGCGCGACGGGTGGGCCTCGCCCTCCTCGCCGCGCTCGACCCGCGAGAGCACGAGCCCGCTGCGCGCCGGCCAGCCGATCCGCCCCCAGTCCGCCTCGCCCTCGAGCCCGAGCACGAAGACGTGGTCGAAGCCGATCCCCTTGACCGCGTCCATCGCCAGCCCCTGCACCGCGCCCGGCGCCGGCGGCTCCTCGCCGCCCGCCGGCTCGACCCCGGCCTCGGCGACGGCGCTGAGGTAGGCGACGAAGCCGCGGGTCGAGCCGTGCGGCTCACGTCGCGCCCAGGCGGTCGCCAGCTCGGCCAGCCGCGAGAGCCCGAGCAGCCGCTCGGCGACCTCCGGCTGGGCGGCGAAGAGGCGCTGGCGCCGCAGCCCCACCCGCTCGATCAGCCGCCGCACGAAGACGTCGGCGCGGCGCTCCTCCATCGCCGCCGAGGCGGCGTTGTAGAGCCTGAGGAAGGCCTGGATCCGCTCGCGCGCCTCGGGCTGGAACTGGGGGCTGTCGAGGGCCGCCTCGCAGGCGGCGACCAGGTCCTGCTTGCGCCGCCGCGCGATCGTCGTCAGCCGCGCCAGGTCGCCGGGGCGCAGCTCGATCGGCGGCCGGGTCAGGGCTCGGGCGGCCGCCGCCGAGTCGTCGGGGTCGGCCAGCGCCCGCAGCCAGGCGATCGCGTCGCGCACCTCGGGCCGCTGGAACAGCGCCGCCGGGCCGGAGAGGTGGAAGGGGATGCCGCGCTCCTCCATCGCCGCCGCGACCACGCCCCCCTGCCGCGCGGTATCGGCGACCAGCACGCAGACCTTCTCCGGGTCGGCGCCGCCGGCCAGCAGGTGCTCGACCTCGCGGGCGACCGCCTGCGACTGCGCGCGCTCGTTGGCGCAGCGCCAGAACCGCAGCGCCGGCTCGCGGAAACGGTGCTCCAGAACCACGACGTCTGTTTGGGGGAGACCCGAGGGGGGGTCCTGCGGGCGGGCGAGGGCGTCCGTTCTCGGACCCCCCCTCGGGTCTCCCTCGAGCGCGTAGAGGTGATTCGGGTTATCCGCGGCGAGGGCTTCGAGGATGGCTCCTTGAGCCCTGGTCGTCTCCTCCAGCTCGTCGAGCATCAGATACTCAAAGCGGTTGGCGATTTCACGACGTATGTCGGGACGCTCGGTCAGCAGGCAATCCAGAGCGAGGAAGACGTCGCCGCGGTCGAGGCTGCCGGCGGCGGCGAGGATGCGGTCGTGGGCGGTGAAGAGCTCGGCGAACTCGAGCTCGCGCCTGGCCGCCTCCATCGAGGCCTCGTCCGAGGCGGACGCCTCCGCTTCGCCGGCGCGCTTCGCCAGTCTCGTCGGCCCGATTCTTTCCGCCTTGAGGGCGTCGATCCGGGTCAGCAGGCGGGCCAGCAGGCCGGCGGGGTTGCCGCGGATCTCGTGGTGGCGCAGTGGCAGCTCGTCGAGCCGGTCGAGCAGCATCGCCAGCCGCTCGGCCGGGCCGAGCACGTCGAAGAAGGGGTCGAGGCCGGCGGCCTCGGCGTGCTCGCGCAGCAGCCGCTCGCCGATCATGTCCCAGCTGCCGATCCAGAGCTCCTCGAACGGGCCCTCCAGCAGCGCCTCGGCCCGCTCGCGCAGCCGCCGCGCGGTGGCGCGGGTGGAGCCGACGAGGAGGACCCGCTCGGGCCTCGTCCCGCCCGCCGCCAGCCGCGCCAGCCGCCGCGCCAGCAGCTCGGTCTTGCCGGTCCCGGCGGCGCCGATGACCAGCAGCGGCCCGGCGTCGTGGGCGATCGCCCGCCCGCGCTCGTCGTCTCGTGCCGCCGCCGTCGCCTGCTCCTCGCGCATCGCCCAACGCTAGCGCGCCATAGTCTCCGGCCGATGGACGTTTTCTCCGCAGACTGGCTGGGAATCTGCCGTCGCGCGGTGGCGGCGCAGCGGGCGATCTTCGCCGAGACCGCGAGCAGCGCCGAGCGCACCGTCTACGAGGGGGTCGGGGAGGGCGGCGACCGCACCCTGGCGATCGACCGTCGCTGCGAGGACGCGGTCTTCGTCGAGCTCGAGGCGCTGGCGGCGCAGGGGACCTCCTTCATCGCCATCTCGGAGGAGCGCGGCGAGGTCCGTTTCGGCTCCGGCGGCGCCGCGCGGGTGGTGATCGACCCGATCGACGGCTCGCTCAACGCCCGCCGCACGATCCCCTCCCACAGCCTCAGCATCGCCGTCGCCTCCGGCCCCTCGATGGCCGATGTCGAGCTCGGCTTCGTCCACGACTTCGGCGCCGACGAGGAGTTCGTCTCCCGGCGCGGGGAGGGGGCGACGCTGGCCGGCGCCCCGGCCCGGGTCGCCGCCGCGGCCGAGAAGCTCGAGGTCGTCGGCCTGGAGTCGGCCGAGCCGGAGCGCTCGCTGCCGGCCCTGGAGGCGCTGGCGGGCAGGGTCTACCGGCTGCGGGTCGTCGGCTCGATCGCGATCACAGCCGCCTACGTCGCCGCCGGCCGCTTCGACGCGATGCTCAGCCTGCGGCCGTGCCGCTCGGTCGACGCCGCCGCCGCGCAGCTGATCGTCCGCGAGGCGGGCGGCGCCGTCGCCTTCGGCGGGCTGGCGCTGGACGAAGCGGCGCTGGGCCTCGACGCCCGTTATCCGGTCGCCGCCGCCCGCGACGCCGCCGGCCTCGAGATCGTCCGCCGCGCCCAGCGCGCCGCCGACCCCGCGTAACCAGCCGCCGCAAAGGGTTTAGAACGTGTGTTCGTGAGAAGAACATATGTTCGCTACACTCGCGACTCCCCAGGCAGGTAAAACGATCGAAGGGATTCCCCACTCTCATGGCTACGCAGAGCAGCAAAAGCAAAACCGGCAAAGCGAAAACCCAGGCCAAACGAGCCACCACCAAGGCCGCCGCGGCCGAGAAGAACCAGGTCCAGGTCGTCGCCGAGACCGCCGTCGACCTCCCCGTCGGCGTTGTCCTCAGCGTCAGCGACCGGATCTCCGACCTGGTCGAGCCGTGGGCCGGCCGCTCCAGCGCCGAGAGGCAGCTGAAGTCCTACCGCACCCGTCTGCGCAAAACGGTGAAACGGACCGAGCGCCGCGGCTACAGCGCCCGCCGCAAGGCGACCACCGAGGCCCGCAGGACGCGCAACGAAGTCGAGCAGCGGGTCCGCCGCGCGATCGACGAGCAGAGCTCCCGCGCCCAGGACCTGGTCGACCAGGTCACGGATCAGTTCGCTTCGCTCCGTTAGTCAGCGGCCGGTAACGGCCACAGGCAGGGAGGCGGCCGGCTCGTAGGGCCAGTCGCCTCCCTGAGGCGCGTAGGCGCGGAACTGGAAGCGGACTCCGGCGCTGTCGTCGTCGGTGAAGGCGTAGGGGTAGCGGAAGTGCCCGTGGCGGTCGGTCTGCACGGTGCGGAATTCGGACCAGTCCCCGCCCGGGAGGCGGAACTGGAGCTGGACCGGCCGGCCGTCGGCGGGGATCGGCGCCCCGAGGCCGCCGACGCTGCCGTGGAACGCGACCGGCGCGCCGCCGATCCGCGCCGAGCCGGAGGACGCGCGCAGGCGCACTCCCGTCAGCACGCCGAGCCGCACCGGCCCGTCCGCGGCCCGGGTCAGGGTCCGGGTGCCGGGGAACACGGCCTCGACGCGGCGGCTGGGCCCGGGCGCCAGCCGTGCCTGGAAGGTCCCGTCGGCCCCGGTGCGGACGGTCGTCGTGCGCTGGGAGGATTCGGCGCCCGGGTCGAAGGTCTCGACGATCTGGACCGCCAGACCGCCGACCGCCGAGCGTGAGGACGAGGCCAGCCGCCCACCGAAGGAGACGCCGCGCCCGTAGGGCACCGTGCGGGCCCTGGGGCGGCTCTCGAAGGACTTGGTCACCGTCCGCCGGCAGTGCCGGCGCCCGGACTTCCCGTGCGCGCAGCGCTGCCAGACCAGCCGCCTGCCGCCGAACCCGGCTTCGATCGTGGTCGGCGTCTTCAGCGGGTTCCCCAGCACCATCCTGGCGCCGGTGCCGCGGCGATCCGAGCTGGCGGCGTTGCCGGCGGCGTCGTAGCCCGTGACCCTGAATTCGTAGCTGCCATGGGGGAAGGAGTCGGAGTCCCAGTGGGCGACGAGCCTGCCCGCGGAGACCGCCGTCGGCAGCGGCTCGAAGCGCTGGCGGGTTCCCTGCGGTCGGACCGCGATCGAGCCCCGCACCCCGCCCGGGCCGGAGAGGGGGTCGGCGACGGCCGCCTCGATCCGCTCCGGTTCGGCCGGGTCCTGGGAGCGGGCGAAGGCGACCGTCGGCGGGCCTTCGTCGATGCGGACGGCGGCGGTCCGCGGGTCGACGTCGCCGAAGTTGCCGGCGGCGTCGCGGGCGTAGTAGGCGACGTTGTGGACGCCCTCGCCGGTCACCGTCGCCGTGGTGGTGGGGCCGAGGTCGGTCCGCGGCACGCCGCCGTCGATCGCGATTGCGGTGAACGGCCCGCCGGGGCCGTCGGCGGCCATCCCCGACATCGAGTCGGTCGCGGTCGCGGTCAGGCGCACCGGGCCGCTGGCCCACCCCGCCGGCGCCCCGGCCAGGGTCGTTTCGGGGCGGACCGGGTCCACCCGCACGATCGCGGTCTCCGTTTCCGCCGAGCGCATCCCCGCGCGCGAGACGGCCAGGGCACGGACGTAGTGGGTCCCTTCGCCCAGATCCTTGAGCGCGATTTCGTCGTCGCCGATGCCGCCGTCGAGGTCGGTCTCCGCCAGGGTGCACCGTTCCCGCCCCGCGCAGGGGAGGCTGCCGGCGCCGCGGTCGACCGAGATCGCGTAGCCGCGGATGCCGGAGACCGGAAGCGGTCCAGACGGGTGGGAGATCCTCACCACCGCCGCCTGGGAGGCGCTGGCCCAGACCGCCGGGAAGAGCGGCTGCGCCAGGCCCGGCCGTGCGTCGTCGTAGCCCAGCATCGTGCTCGCCTGGGGCCCGCGCTCTCCCCCCGGCCCCTCGAGCCAGAGGTCGGCGGTGTAGGCGCCGGGAGACGACCAGGGGACGCCGAACGGTTCGGTCGAGACGACGTCCCCGGAGATGTGCCTTTCGGACACCACCACGTTGCCGGCGGCGTCGCGGACGCTGTAGTCGGCGCCGGTGATCGGGAAGCCTTCGTGGCTCACCGACGGACGTTCCCAGCGGAGCCGGAAGTAGTTGTACGAGCTCCAGGGGCCTTCGTTGCCGTCGAGCCGCAGATTGACCGGGTATAGCCGAGCCGCGTCGCTCGCCGAGGCGGCGGCGGGGAAGAGCGCGGCGACGGTGGCGAGCGCGGCCAGGAGCGCCAGGATCCTGCCGGGGCCGCGCCTCATGGCCCGAACTCCCCGGCGGCGCTACCGGCCGAGCCCGAGGAGCCGCTTCCGCCGCCGCCCGAGGCCACCGGGGCGGGAGCCGGCGGCGGTTCGGTGTATTCGACGGCGCCGCCTTCGGAGGCCGGTTCGGGGTCGGAGGCCGGCTTCGCTTCCGCCGCCTTTTCCTTGTGCTTGGGAGCCGGCGCCGGTTCCGGTTCCGGCGCCGTTTCGTAGTCGACGCCGCTTTCTTCGCTCAACCCGGCGGTGACGTCGGGGTCGATCGTGCGCTCGACGGCCGCGGTCTTGGCCGGGGCGGAGCCGATGTCCAGCGGCGCCGGGACCACCCCCGTCGCCACACAGGCCGCCGCGCCACCCGCGGTGCCGACGCAGATCGCCATCGCTTTCGCCAGCGCCGCCATCCCCGCCCCGCGGGCGCCGCCCGTCGCCGCGACCTGCGAGAGCGCCGAGTCCGTGCCGCCCCCACCACCGCCGCCGAAGCGGGCGGCCAGGCCGGCGAAGGCGTCGTGGGCGCGATCGAGCAGGGAGCGGGCGACCGGCAGGGTCGGCGCCAGCGCCGCCGCCGCCCGTGGCGCCGCCCGGTAGGCGCGCAGCGCCGCCCGGCAGCTGGCGCAGGCGCGCAGGTGCTCGCGCAGCGCCGCCGCCTCCTCGGCGCCGGCCTCGCCGTCGCAGAAGGCGGACAGTCGCGGCCCCAACTCGGCGCAGCGGCTGCCGTCCTCGCTGCGGGAGAGGAACCTGCGGAACCGCTCCCGGCCCTCGGCCAGGCAGCGGTTGATCTTGGTATGGCTGAAGCCGGTGATCTCGCCGATCTCGGCGTAGGAGTAGCCCTCGGCGAGCAGGCTGAGCGCGCGCAGCTCCTGCGGCTTCAGGGACTGCAGGGCCTCGCGGCTGCGGGCGACGACCTCGCGCCGCTCGGCCCGCTCGGGCGGGCCGTCGGCGTCGGCCGGGAGCAGCGCCACCCAGTCCTCGCGCCCCTCCTCCGGCGCCGCCGCGGCCGGCCCGCTGAGGATCCGCTCGCGGTCGCGCCGCACCGCCAGCGCCTCGTGCTTGACGACGGTCTGGGTCCAGCGGATCAGTTCGCGGGGATCGTCGCTGGGGGCTTTGGTGAGCAGGATCTCGAGCGCCCGCTGGAGGGCGTCGTCGGCGTCGTCGGCGCAGAGCGAGTAGCGCCGGGCGGTGCGTCTCAGGGTGGACTCGTGACGCGAATACGTCTCGATCGCGGCACGCTTCCGCGCCGCCTCGTCGACGCCGACCCGCTCGACCTCCGGACTCACCGCTTCACTCTCCCCTGCCGGTTCAACTCTTCGCACCAAACCATGCCAGGGCAAATCGGGGCCTGCGCGGTTCTCTCCCCCCTCTGGACGATTCTCCAGTCCCAAATCTCTGCAAATTGCGGGAATCCCAGCCTCGCGCCCGGCGAACTCGAAGGATTAGCGGGGCTATAGCCACAGAAATCCTTCGAGTTCGCCCGGCGCGCTCGCCCTCGATAGCATCGTCGGCGATGAGCACCTGCGTGGTCACCGGCGGCGCCGGCTTCCTCGGCTCCCACCTCTGCGAGCACCTGCTCGGGAAGGGGCACCGGGTGATCTGCCTCGACAACCTCGAGACGGGGTCGCTGGAGAACATCGCGCACATCCGTGACGATGCGTTCGAGTTCCGCAACACGGACATCACCTCGCACGTCGACATCCCCGAGGACGTCGACTTCGTCTACCACCTCGCCTCGCCGGCGAGCCCGATCGACTACCTGCGGCTGCCGCTGCACACGCTCAAGGTCGGCTCCCACGGCACCCACCACATGCTCGGCGTCGCCAAGTTCAAGCGTGCCCGCTTCCTGATCGCCTCGACCAGCGAGGTCTACGGCGACCCCCAGGTCCACCCGCAGAAGGAGGACTACTGGGGCCACGTCAACCCGATCGGGCCGCGCGGCGTCTACGACGAGGCCAAGCGCTACGCCGAGGCGCTGACGATGGCCTACCACCGCCAGCAGGGCGTCGACACCGCGATCGTCCGCATTTTCAATACCTACGGCCCTCGGATGAGGCCCCACGACGGCCGCGCGATCCCGACCTTCCTGCGCCAGGCGCTGCAGGACCGGCCGCTGACCGTCTTCGGCGACGGCAGCCAGACCCGCAGCTTTTGCTACGTCGACGACCTGATCCGCGGCATCGTCGCCCTCGCCGAGTCCGACGCGCACTCGCCGGTCAACATCGGTAACCCCAACGAGTTCACCCTGCTGGAGCTGGCCAAGGCGGTGATCGAGGTGACCGAGTCGCGCTCGGAGATCGTCTACGAGCCGCTCCCCACCGACGACCCCCAGGTCCGCCAGCCCGACATCGGCCGCGCCCGCGACCTGCTCGGCTGGGAGCCGACGGTCGAGTTGAACGAGGGCCTGCGGCGGACGATCGAGCAGACCGGCGTCGAGCGCCTCGTCGGCGCCTCCGACTGATGGCGGAGCCCAAAGAGGAGCAGCGCACGATCGCGCCGCTGGTCGGGCCCGACGACCCCCGCGTCTTCACCGACTCGGGGATCGAGATCGAGCCCCTCTACGACGCCGACGACGTCGGACCCGGGCTCGAGCAGCGGCTCGGCGAGCCAGGCGAGCCGCCCTTCACCCGCGGCATCCACGAGGGGATGTACCGGGACCGGCTCTGGACGATGCGCCAGTACGCCGGCTTCGCCTCTCCCGAGGACACCAACGAGCGCTACCGCTACCTGATCGAGCACGGCTCGACCGGGCTATCGATGGCCTTCGACCTGCCGACCCAGCTCGGCCGCGACTCCGACGACCCGCTCTGCAACGGCGAGGTCGGCCGCACCGGCGTCCCGATCGACACGATCGAGGACATGCGGATCTGCTTCGAGCAGATCCCGCTCGACCAGGTCTCCACCTCGATGACGATCAACGCCCCGGCGGCGATCCTGCTGCTGCTCTACGAGCTGGTCGGCGAGGAGCAGGGGGTGCCGTCGGAGAAGCTGCGCGGCACGGTCCAGAACGACGTGCTGAAGGAGTACATGGCGCGCGGCAACTACATCTACCCGCCGGCGCCGACGATGCGGCTGACCACCGACATCTTCGAGTACTGCCAGACCCACGTGCCGAAATGGAACACGATCTCGATCTCCGGGTACCACATCCGCGAGAAGGGCTGCTCGGCCGTGCAGGAGGTGGCGTTCACCCTCTCCAACGCGATCGCCTACGTCGAGGCGGCGCTGGAGCGAGGCCTGGAGATCGACGACTTCGCCCCCCGCCTCGCCTTCTTCTTCAACTGCCACAACAACGTCTTCCAGGAGATCGCCAAGTTCCGCGCGGTGCGGCGGATGTGGGCCGAGGTCGTCAGGGAGCGCTTCGGGGCGGAGAACCCGAACTCGATGAAGATCCGCTTCCACACCCAGACCGGCGGGGTGACGCTGCAGGCCCAGCAGCCCGAGGTCAACATCATCCGCGTCGCCCTGCAGGGCTTCGCCGCGGTCAGCGGCGGCACCCAGTCGCTGCACACCAACGGCTTCGACGAGGCGCTGGCGCTGCCGACCGAGCGCTCGGCCCGGATCGCCCTGCGCACCCAGCAGGTGCTCGCCTACGAGTCCGGCGTCGCCGACACCGTCGACCCCTTCGCCGGCTCCTACTTCGTCGAGTCGCTGACCGACGAGATCGAGCAGCGCTCCTGGGAGCTGATGGACAAGGTCGGGGAGCTGGGCGGCTCGGTCGAGGCGCTGGAGTTCATGCAGCGTGAGATCGAGGAGTCGGCGCTGAGCTACCACGAGCGCTACAAGAGCGGCCAGGACGTCGTCGTCGGCGTCAACAAGTTCGTCACCGACCAGGTCGACGACGTCGACATCCTCAAGGTCGACCCCGAGGCCGAGCAGCGCCAGCTGGCCCGGCTCAAGGCCTTCAAGGAGGGACGCGACCAGGCCGCCGTCGACGCCGGGCTGGAGGCGCTGCGCGACGTCGCCGCCGGCGAGGGCAACCTGCTGCACCCGATCCGCGCCGCCCTCGCCGCCGACGCTTCGATCGGCGAGGTCTGCGGCGTCATGCGCGACGCCTTCGGCGAGTACCGCGGCGGCGCCTTCTTCTAGGCACGTCCTCGCCCAGGGGGAGGAATGGGCCGCGGGCGGTTGAAGCGGCTCGCATGATCGAGGCATCGCGGACCCTGATGAAGTCCGAGCCCGAGCTCGCCGAGCTGATCCAGGCCCTGGACGGGCTCGAGGTGACGATGGCCGAGAAGGGCTTCGGCACCCGGGTGGAGTTGCGCGCCGGCGCCGAGTCCGGCCTCAGCGAGGCCGACCTGGAGCGCTTCCTCGACCGCCTGGCGACGCCGCAGAAGCAGCCGTTCGGCAGCGCCTGAGCCGTTCTCCATAGAATCGCGCGCCGATGCGCGAACGCAACCCGGTGACCCACGAGGAGAAGCTCTCCTACCTGCGTGAGCTGCGGGAGGAAGCGATCCACTCGGCCTCCGAGCAAGCGGTCGAGAAGCAGCACGCAAAGGGCAAGATGACAGCCCGCGAGCGGGTCGAGAAGCTGCTCGACCCCGGCTCCTTCGAGGAGCTCGACACCTTCGTGCGCCACCGCACCTACGACTTCGAGATGCAGAAGAAACGGCCCTGGGGCGACGCCGTCGTCACCGGCCACGGCACGATCGACGGCCGCACCGTCTTCGTCTTCTCCCAGGACTTCACCGTCTTCGGCGGCAGCCTCGGCGAGGTGATGGCGGAGAAGATGTGCAAGGTGATGGACCTCGCCGCCCAGGTCGGGGCGCCGGTGATCGGCATCAACGACTCCGGCGGGGCGCGGATCCAGGAGGGGGTCGTCAGCCTCGGCGCCTACGGCGACGTCTTCGTCCGCAACGTCCAGTGCTCGGGAGTGATTCCGCAGATCAGCCTGATCATGGGCCCCTGCGCCGGCGGCGCCGTCTACTCGCCGGCGATGACCGACTTCATCTTCATGGTCAAAGAGACCTCGCACATGTTCATCACCGGCCCGGAAGTGATCAAGACGGTGACCGGAGAGGAGGTCGAGTTCGAGGAGCTGGGCGGGGCGATGAGCCACAACTCGAAATCGGGCGTCGCCCACTTCGCCTCCGAGGACGAGGAGAGCTGCCTGCAGGACGCCCGCTACCTGCTCAGCTTCCTGCCCTCGAACAACCTCGAGGCGCCGCCCCGCTTCGAGCCCTCCGACGACCCCGAGCGCGAAGACGCCGAGCTCGACACGCTCGTCCCCGACGACCCCTCCAAGCCCTACGACATGCGCGAGGTGATCGCCCGCGTCGTCGATGACGAGGAGTTCTTCGAGGTTCACGAGCACTTCGCCAAGAACATCGTCTGCGGCTTCTCCCGCCTCGACGGCTACCCGATCGGGATCGTCGGCAACCAGCCCGCCTTCCTCGCCGGCGTGCTCGACATCGAGGCCTCCGAGAAGGCGGCCCGCTTCGTCCGCACCTGCGACGCATACAACGTCCCGATCGTCACCTTCACCGACGTGCCCGGCTTCCTGCCCGGCACCGACCAGGAGTGGAACGGGATCATCCGCCACGGCGCCAAGCTGCTCTACGCCTTCACCGAGGCGACGGTGCCGAAGCTCACCGTCGTCACCCGCAAGGCCTACGGCGGCGCCTACGACGTGATGAACTCCAAGCACATGCTGGCCGACTTCAACGTCGCCTGGCCGACGGCGGAGGTCGCGGTGATGGGGCCCGAGGGCGCGGTCAACATCATCTACCGCAAGGACATCGCCTCCTCACCGACCCCCGACGAGCGTCGCCAGAAGCTGATCGACGACTACAAAGCCCACTTCGCCAACCCCTACTCGGCGGCTGAGCGCGGCTACATCGACGACGTGATCGAGCCGCGCGAAACCCGCCCGAAGCTGGCCAAGGCGCTGCGGATGCTGCAGTCCAAGCGCGTCGAGCAGCCGAAGCGCAAGCACGGCAACATCCCGCTGTAGCTACGGGGCCGCGGTCACCTCGGCGATCTCGGCGGCGCCACCGCCCTTGACCGCCGCCGCCCCGCCCTCCTCGCGGCTGAGGCGGTGGGCGATGTAGACGGGGACGATCGAGATCAGGATCACGATCACGGCGACGGCGTCGACGATCGGCAGCTCGTTGGGGCGGAAGAGGTTGCGGAAGATCCAGATCGGCAGGGTTTCTTCGCCGGCGCCGATCGTGAACGTGGTGACGATGATCTCGTCGAAGGAGAGGGCGAAGGCGAGCAGGGCGCCGGCGGCGAGCGCCGTTTTCATGCTCGGGAAGGTGACGTAGCGGAAGGTCTGCCAGGTGTGGGCGCCGAGGTCGGCCGAGGCCTCCTCGAAGGACCCCGAGGTGCGGCGCAGGCGGGCGACGACGTTGTTGTAGATGACGACGATGCAGAAGGTGGCGTGGCCGACGATCACGGTCAGCAGGCTGAGCGGGATGCCGAGCACCTGGGTGAAGGTGTTGCTGAGGGCGACGCCGGTGACGATGCCCGGCAGGGCGATCGGCAGGATCACCAGGAAGGAGATCGTCTCGCGGCCGAAGAAGCGGTGGCGCCCGACGGCGATCGCCGCCAGCGTGCCGAGCAGCAGGGCGATCGTGGTGGCGATCAGGCCGGCCTCGATCGAGGTCAGCAGCGCTTCCCGCGCCGATTCGCTTTCGAACGCCTTGGCGAACCAGTCCAGGGTCATCCCCGGCGGTGGCCATTCGAGGATCTTGCTCGAGTTGAAGGCGTAGATCCCGATCACGACCAGGGGGACGTAGATGAAGGCGAGGCCGACCCCGACGGCGGCCCTCAGCAGCGCTCTTGCCCGTCGCGAGAGTCGCATCAGATGTGCTCGAAGGCGCCGAGCTTCCGGGCCACGGCGAGGTAGGCGATCATGACCACGATCGGGACCAGCGCCAGCGCCGCCGCGAAGGGCAGGTCGTTGGTGATCGAGGAGGCGATCACGTTGCCGATGAACTGGCTGTTGGAGACCAGCCGCACGGTGATGAAGTCACCCAGCGTCAGCGAGAAGGTGAAGATCGAGCCGGCGACGACGGCGGGGAAGGCGAGCGGCAGGATCACCCGCCGGAAGGTGGTGAAGGGCGAGGCGCCGAGGTCCTCGGAGGCGCTGATCAGCGAGTCCGGGATCCGCTCGAGGCCGGCGTAGATCGGCAGGATCATGTACGGCAGCCAGAGGTAGCTCATCACCAGCCAGACGGCGGTGAGGCCGTAGCCGGGGCCGTGCAGGCCGAAGGGCTGCAGCGCCCAGTTGACGATGCCGTCCTGGGAGAGCATGGTGCGCCAGGAGAGCACCTTGACCAGGTAGCTGGACCAGAGCGGCATCAGCACCGCGATGACGAGGATCGCCTTGCCGCGGCGACTCGCCACCTTGGCCATGTAGAAGGCGATCGGGAAGGCGATGACCGCGTCGGTCAGGGTCACCAGGATCGCCGTCCGCGCGGTCCGGCCGACGATGTCCCGATAGACCGGTTCGTTGACGAGGGATTCGAAGTTTTCGAAGCTGAAGCCCTTGACGACTTCGCCGCTGAGCGGTTCGACGGTCCAGAAGGCGGCGATCAGCAGGACCGCGAGCGACCCGAGGTAGAGGACGACCAGCCAGGCGCCAGGCGCGGCCAGCAGCGCCCCAACCTGCAGGCGGGGGCGCCCGTGGAAGAGGCCGGCGAGCCTGCGGCCCACCGACCTCCTCGCGACGACGGCCTCAGCCGCCATCGGCGGCGACCGTGCGGCCTAGCCTTTGATCGAGGTCCAAGCCTTGACCCAGTCGTTGTAGTTCATGCAGTCTTCTTCGCCGTTGCCGCATTCGGCGAGCGGGGTTTCCCAGTAGTAGACCCGCTTCCAGAAGGCCGGGTTTTCCGCGTGGTACTCGCTGCAGAAGTTCTTGTTCGCGGTTTCTTCGCAAGCAAGGCTCTGCGCCGGCGCCTCGCCGAAGTATTCGGCGACCTCGGCGTTGGCTTTCGGCGAGATGATGTAGTTCATCCACCTGTACATGCAGTTGGGATGTTTGGCCTTGGAGCTGATCATCCAAGTGTCCGACCAACCGGTCGCGCCCTCCTTGGGCAGGAAGCCCTGGCTGGCGGGGCTGGCCGCCACCGGCACGCCTTCTTCCCGAAGCGCGAAGTACTGGTACTGCCAGGTGGTGCCGACCTCGTCGTCGCCGCTGCCGAAGGCCTGGATCTGCTTGGCGGCGTCGGACCAGTATTCGCCGACGTTGGGCCGCTGTTCCTTCAGCAGGCTGACCGCCGCGTCGAACTGTTCTTCGTTCAGCTCGTAGGGGTTTTCGATTTCCAGTTCCGGCGAGTGGAACTTCAGGTAGACCGCGGCTTCGGCGATCGACATCGGGTCGTCGTACTGGGTGATCTTGCCCCTGTACTTGGCGGCGACCTTCGGGTCGAGCGTCACGTTCCAGGAATCCGGAGCCGGCTTGACGTTGTTCGAGTTCCACATCAGCAAGTTGGCGCCGCGGCCGTGGGGGATCCCGTAGGGCTTCCCTTCGAAGGTGTTGTACGGCTGGTTCTTCAGGTCCGGGAAGACCGTCTTGTAGTTGGGGACGAGGCTGACGTTGACCGGGTCGACCTGCCCGGCGGCGACGAGCCGCGCGGTGGCGTTGCCGGAGGCGGAGACCCCGTCGTACTGGCCGGTTTTCATCAGGTCGACCATTTCGTCGGAGGTGCCGGCGACCTTGTCGTTGACCTTGCAGCCGGATTCCTTTTCGAACGGCTTCGTCCATTCCGCTTCGACGTAGCCGGCCCAGGAGATCAGGTTGAGTTCGCCCTCTGACTTGCCGAGCTTCTGCAGTTCGTTTTCGCTGCCACTGGAGCTGCTGGAGCTGCCGCAGCCGGCGAGAACGAGCATGAACGCGACCAGGCCGGCGACGACGAGCCACGCTGTTCGAGCGGGATGAGAATCCTTTGTCCTCACGATGAAACCTCCTCGGTAGTTGACTTCCCCAGGACGGCGGCCGCGTGCTCCGGGAGCCATCCCACCAGGACCTCTTCCCCCTGTCCGGGCGCTGCCACGGCGGACGCGCCCTCCAAGTTCTGCCTCACCAGCTGCAGCTCGCCGCCGGCCTCGAGCGCCACCGTGTAGCGGCTGACCATCCCCGCGTAGGCGACCCCGACGACCCTGCCGCGCTCGCTGTGGAGTCCGTCGGCCGCCGCGCCCGGCTCCAGCAGCCGGATCTTCTCGGGCCGGATCGTCAGCCGCCTGCCGTCGCGCTCGATCACGTTGGAGATGCCGACGAAGCCGGCGACGAACTCGTTGACCGGGTGCTCGTAGAGCTCTCGCGGCGGGCTCACCTGCTCGATCCGGCCGTCGCTGAAGACGGCGATACGGTCGCTCATCGTCAGCGCCTCGTCCTGGTCGTGGGTGACGTAGACGAAGGTGATGCCGACCTCGCTCTGGATCGACTTCAGCTCGACTTGCATCTGCTCGCGCAGCTTCAGGTCGAGGGCGCCGAGAGGCTCGTCGAGCAGCAGCACCTTGGGCCGGTTGACGATCGCCCGCGCCAGCGCCACCCGCTGGCGCTGGCCACCGGAGAGCTCGCCCGGCCTGCGCCCGGCGTAGTCGGGCAGCCGCACCATCTCCAGCGCCTCGTCGCGGCGCCTGGCCCGCTCGGACCTGTCCACCCCGGCCACCCTTAGCCCGTAGGCGACGTTGTCGCCTACGGTCATGTGCGGGAACAGGGCGTAGTCCTGGAAGACGGTGTTGACCGCACGGTCATACGGCGGCACGCCGCTGACCTCCTCGCCGGCGAGTTCGAGCGTGCCGCCGCTGGGGTCCTCGAAGCCGGCGATCATCCGCAGCGTCGTCGTCTTGCCGGAACCGGAGGGGCCGAGGAAGGTGAAGAACTCGCCGCGCTGGACCTCGAGGTCGATCCCCGCAACCGCGACCACCTCGCCGTAGTGCTTGGTGAGGCCAGTCAGGCGGATGTCAGGAGTTGACGCGGCTACAGCAAGACGTTAGCCCAGCCGTTCAGGAAAGCAAGTGGGTGCGGGAGTTGGGGCACCCAACTCCCCCTCGCTTTGAGGTCAGTAGCCGGCGGGGTGGCGGGCGACGAAGCCGGCGTTGCTGAGCAGTTCGGTGTGCCAGCGCGGGCCGGTGCCGCTGGAGTCGCCGGCGGTGTCCCAGCGGACCCCGGCGATCACGGCGTAGGCGTGGCCGGGGTTGGCGTAGACGGTGATCCAGCGCCCGAGGCCGGACAGCCCCCACTTCTCCATCGGTCCCGAGGGCAGCGGGCTTTCGATGAATTCGCCGCCGTGCAGGGCGAAGCTGACGGAGCCCGAGCAGTCGTAGCCGCGATCCCACCAGCGGCCGTGGCCGCCGCCCCAGATGTAGGGCTTGGTGCGGATCTTGTTGGCCGATTCGATCACCGAGACGACCCGGGGCGGGGCGCTCTTGGGGGGGATCAGTTCCCCGGTCGAGAGCAGCTTCGCCTTGGCGGTCGGGGTGCAGACGTCGACCGCGGCGGGGGTGAGGCCACCGGTGGCGCAACGCGCCGAGGCGCTTCCGGGGGCGAGGAGGGCGACCACGACGAATGCCGCCGCCAATCCCAATCCCGCCTTGAGCTTGAACCTGTCAGACAGCAAAACCGATCTCCTTGGTCGGCCTACGGGGTTAGCTGTCGGGCTGGCGCGAAAGGAGCCTGCGCCCCCGCCTGAACTAGGCGGGTTAGCCCCGAAAACGTGGTTCCCCCGTTCCCACTGCGCCCTGTGTGCGCGCGGGACTCGGCGTTTCGGTTCTATGGAACGGCGGCAGTCTAGACCATCTGCCGGCAGCTTGCTCATAAAACGCAAACATTTAGTGGCCATTCGCACTTTCATCCCCGATTCCTGTCGGCCGCACGGCTGCTAGCTTGCGCTCTGGGATGGAACTTGCCGGCCGCACCGCTCTCCTCACCGGCGCCACCGGCGGCCTCGGCAGAGCGATCGCGAAGGCGCTTGCGCAGCGTGGCGTGACGCTGGTCCTCAGCGGCCGCAAGGCCGAGGCGCTCGACGCCCTGGCGGCGGAGCTGCCGGGGGACGGGCACAGGACGGCGCCCGCCGACCTGGCGGCGCCCGGCGCGGCCGAGAAGCTGGCCGCCGAGGCCGGCGCCGTCGACATCCTCGTCGCCAACGCCGGCGTGCAGGGCGGCGGCCTGATGGTCGAGCTCACGCCCGACCAGGTGACGCGGGCGCTGCGCGTCAACCTCGAGGCGCCGATGCTGATGGCGCGCGCCCTCTACCCGGCGATGGTCGAGCGCGGTTCCGGCCACCTCGTCTTCGTCTCCTCCCTCAACGGCAAGGTCGCCAGTCCCCGCACCTCGCTCTACAGCGCGACCAAGTTCGGCCTGCGCGGCTTCGCCTTCGGCCTGCGCACGGACCTCGGCCCGCAGGGCATCGGCGTCTCCCTCGTCTCACCCGGCTTCGTCCGCGAGGCGGGGATGTTCGCCGACTCCGGCGCCAAGCCACCGCCCGGCATGGGCACGACCACGCCGGAGCGCGTCGGCGCCGCCACCGTGAAGGTGATCGAGGGCGACAAGGCCGAGGTCGTCCCGGCGCCGCTGCGGCTCCGGGCGATGTCCCACTTCGCCCTGGCGGCCCCCGGCATCTCCGCCCGCGCTCAGAGCGGCTCAGTCGGTCAAAAGGCGGCAAAAGCCGTCGCTGACGGCCATCCCCCCAGCAAGTGGTGACGCCGGACCCCACGCCCACCGCTTCGTAGGATGGAGGCGTGAGCCATCCAGACACCTTCGGCGCCCGTTCGGAGCTCGAGGTGGGTGGGCGGACGTACGAGGTGTTCCGGCTCGACGCCCTCCAGCCCCGCTTCGACGTGGCCCGCCTGCCGTACTCGATCAAGGTCCTGCTGGAGAACGTCCTGCGCTTGGAGGACGGCGTCTCGGTCAGCGCCGCCGACGTCGAGGCGATCGCCGGCTGGGACGCCGCCGCCGAGCCCAGCGTCGAGATCCCCTTCCAGCCGGCGCGGGTGCTGATGCAGGACTTCACCGGCGTCCCCGCCGTGGTCGACCTGGCGGCGATGCGCGACGCGATGGCCGAGATCGGCGGCGACCCGGAGAAGATCAACCCCCTGGTCGACGTCGACCTCGTGATCGACCACTCGGTCCAGGTCGACGCCTTCGGCAACGCCGGCGCCTTCGCCGTCAACGCCGAGCACGACTTCGAGCGCAACCGCGAGCGCTACTCGTTCCTCAAGTGGGGCCAGCACTCCTTCGACAACTTCCGCGTGGTGCCGCCGGCGACCGGCATCTGCCACCAGGTCAACCTCGAGCACCTGGCCCAGGTCGTCTACAGCCGCGAGGCCGGCGGCGCCCTCCGCGCCTACCCCGACACCCTGGTCGGCACCGACTCCCACACGACGATGGTCAACGGCCTCGGCGTGCTGGGCTGGGGAGTGGGCGGGATCGAGGCCGAGGCGGCGATGCTGGGCCAGCCGATCTCGATGCTGCTGCCGCAGGTGGTCGGCTTCAAGCTCGGCGGCGAGCTGCCCGAGGGGGCGACCGCGACCGACCTCGTCCTCACCGTGACCGAGATGCTGCGCGAGCGCGGCGTCGTCTCCAAGTTCGTCGAGTTCTTCGGGCCCGGGCTGCCGACCCTGGGCCTGGCCGACCGGGCGACCCTGGGCAACATGTCGCCGGAGTTCGGCTCGACCTGCGCGATCTTCCCGGTCGACGCCGAGACCCTGCGCTACCTCGACCTCACCGGCCGCCCGACCGAGACGATCGAGCTGGTCGACGCCTACGCGCGCGAGCAGGGCATGTTCCACGACGAGTCCAGTCCCGACCCCGCCTTCTCCGACCTGCTGGAGCTGGACCTGGGCGAGGTCGTGCCCAGCATCGCCGGGCCGAAGCGCCCGCAGGACCGGGTGCCGCTCTCACAGGCGAAGGAGTCCTTCCTCGAGGCGATGTCCGAGTTCGACCCCGAGGCCGCGGAGCAGCTGGGCAACGGCGTCGACGAGGCCAACCTGGAGTCCTTCCCCGCCTCCGACCCGCCGGCCGAGGATCACGACGACGAGCGCGGTAAGCCGCGGCCGGCACTCAGCCCCGCCGGCGCGGCGGCGGTCGCCGAGCGCGCCGGCAGCGACGACGCGGTCGCGGTGAGGCTGGCGGACGGGACCGGGTTCGAGCTCGACCACGGCCGGGTCGTGATCGCGGCGATCACCAGCTGCACCAACACCTCCAACCCGAGCGTGATGGTCGCCGCCGGCCTGCTCGCCCGCAACGCCGTCCGTCGCGGCCTCACCCGCAAGCCGTGGGTCAAGACCTCGCTGGCGCCGGGCTCGACCGTGGTCACCGACTACCTCGAGCGCGCCGGCCTGACCGAGCACCTCGACGCGCTCCAGTTCAATCTGGTCGGCTACGGCTGCACCACCTGCATCGGCAACTCGGGGCCGCTGGAGCCGGAGATCTCGGCGGCGATCGCCGAGAAGGACCTGGCGGTCTGCGCCGTCCTCTCCGGCAACCGCAACTTCGAGGGGCGGATCAACCAGGACGTCAAGGCCAACTACCTGGCCAGCCCGCCGCTGGTCGTCGCCTACGCCCTTGTCGGGCGGATGGACGTCGACTTCGCCACCGAGCCGCTGGGGGAGGGCGCCGACGGCGAGCCGGTCTACCTGCGCGACGTCTGGCCGAGCGCCGCGGAGATCAAGCAGGTGGTCGGCGCCTCGGTCGCGGCGGAGATGTTCTCGCGCAACTACGCCGAGGTCTTCTCCGGCGACGAGGAATGGAACGCCGTCGAGGTCCCCGCCGGCGACCGCTACACCTGGCCGGACTCCACCTACGTGCGGCAGCCGAGCTTCTTCGAGCGGATGCCGGCCGACCCGCCCGGGGTCGAGCCGATCGCCGGCGCCCGGGCGCTGGCGCTGCTCGGCGACTCGATCACGACCGACCACATCTCGCCCGCCGGGGCGATCAAGCGCGACAGCCCGGCTGGCCACTGGCTGATGGAGCATGGGGTCGAGCCGGGCGACTTCAACTCCTACGGCTCCCGCCGCGGCAACCACGAGGTCATGGTCCGCGGCACCTTCGCCAACATCCGCCTCCAGAACAGGCTGGTCGGGCGGCGCGGCGGCCACACCCGTCACTTCCCAGACGGCGGGGAGACCACGATCTACGACGCCGCGACGAAGTACGCCGGCGAAGGGGTGCCGCTGGTGGTCTTGGCCGGCAAGGAGTACGGCTCCGGGTCCTCGCGCGACTGGGCGGCGAAGGGGACGAAGCTGCTCGGCGTGCGGGCGGTGATCGCCGAGAGCTTCGAGCGGATCCACCGCTCCAACCTGATCGGGATGGGCGTGCTGCCACTCCAGTTCGCCGCGGGCGAGACGATCGACTCTCTCGGCTTGACGGGCGAGGAGACCTTCGACTTCGGCGACCTCGAGAACGGCGAGGCGAAGTCAGTGGCGGTGAGCGCCAGGCGAGATGACGGCTCCTCGACGGAGTTCGCGGCGACCGTTCGCCTCGACACCCCCAACGAGATCGCCTACTTCCAAAACGGCGGCATCCTGCAGACGGTCCTCAGGAACCTGAGATAACGCACAGGGCACGGTGGGGCCGCGGGAGGCAGGGGGGTCCGCGCGACCCTCACCGCACCAACGCGTCGGTAGCCAGGGAGGGATGCCGACGCGGCCGTTCCCCCTAGACGGGACTGCCCAGGAAGAACAGTCAGCACTTAGCTATACAGGTTGGACACCCTGTGGTCAAGCGCAATCGATCGGTTGTCTCCCCCGTCATACGGCAGATGGGCGGAAATGTCGCCGGTGGGGCGCCTATTCGGCCTCACGAGCCACTCCCCAGCCCTTGCGCTCGATCAGTTCGATCCCGATCACGCTGCCGAGGGGGCCGACCGGGGTCAGTGTCGCGGCGAGCAGGGTGTACGGAGCCTCGCGCCGCACCGCGGCGATCCAGATGACGATGCAGAGGGCGACGAACCCCAGCCCGTGCGCCCACCCGAACACCATCGTCTCGGTTTCGAATCCCGGCAGCAGCCAGAACACGATCAGCGCGGTGAAGATTGCCAGCTCCACCCAGGAGAGCCGCTTCACCCAGACGAACAGGCGCCCCGGCACGGGCTTCTCGAACGGCGACCCCCGCATCGGAGCCCTCAGGCGCCGGGTGTGAGTGCGGTCAGAACGATGCGCTCCTGCTCGAGCGCGTGGGCGCCGGAGTAGCCCTCGCCCGGGCTGGCCCGGCCCTGGCGGCCGATGTAGGTGAGCTCCACGCCCTCGGGCAGGAGCTGCGGCATGCGGCGCGACATCACCTTCCAGGCGCCCATGTTGCGCGGCTCCTCCTGCACCCAGGCGATCTCCTTCAGGTTCGGGTAGGAGGAGATCAGCTCCTGCAGCTGTTCCTTCGCGAACGGGTACAGCATCTCCACCCGGGCGATGGCGACGCTCTCGGCGGCCTCGCGCCGCTCGCTGGCGTCGATGTCGAAGTACACCTTGCCGGTGCACAGCACCAGCCGCTCCACCTGCTCGCGCCGCTCGGCGGCGGTGGGGTCGTCGAGGATGAACTGGAAGGCGCCGTCGGTCAGCTCCTCGAGGCCGGCGCCGGCGCGGTCGAGGCGCAGCAGCCCCTTGGGGGTGAAGACGATCAGCGGCCGCGGCTTGCGGATCAGCGCCTGGCGGCGCAGCAGGTGGAAGTACTGGGCCGCGGTGGTGGGGTTGGCGATGCGGATGTTGCCCTCGGCGCCGAGGGCGAGGAAGCGCTCGATGCGGGCGCTGGAGTGCTCGGGCCCGGAGCCCTCGTAGCCGTGCGGCAGCAGCAGGGTGAGGCGGCTGGTCTGGCCCCACTTCGACTCGCCGGAGACGATGAAGCTGTCGATGATCACCTGGCCGGCGTTGGCGAAGTCGCCGAACTGGGCCTCCCAGAGGACCAGGGCGCTCGGCGAGGCGGCCGAGTAGCCGTACTCGAAGCCGAGGCAGGCGATCTCCGAGAGGGGGCTGTTGTAGAGCTCGAACGGCGCCGAGGCGTCGTCGAGGTTCTGCATCGGGCAGTACCTGAGGCCGGTGTTCTCGTCGTGGAGGACGAGGTGGCGGTGGGAGAAGGTGCCGCGCTCGGTGTCCTGGCCGGTGAGGCGGACGTGGACGCCCTCGGTCAGCAGCGAGCCGAAGGCGAGCGCCTCGGCGTGGCCGAAGTCGATCCCGCCCTGCTCGATCGCCTCCAGCCGCCGCGAGAGCGGGCGGCGCAGCTTGCGGTGCACGTTGAAGCCCTCCGGGGTCTTCAGCAGCGCCTGGTTGATCGCGCGCAGACGCTCGGCCGGCAGGGCGGTGTCGACCGGGGGGCTGGCGGTGCGGTCGAGCAGTTCGCCGGTGCTGCTGGTGGTGCCGGTCACGGTCGGGTCCTCGTACTCGCCCGCCTCCATCTTCTCGCGCAGCCCCTTCAGCGCCGCCGACATCTCCTCGCGGCGATGCTCGGAGGCGTTGCCGACGTCCTCGGCGGAGACGGTGTCCTCGCCGATCAGCTTCTCGGCGTAGATCTCGGAGACCGGCGGGTGGGACTTGATCTTCGCCGCCATCGTCGGCTGGGTGTAGGCGGGCTCGTCGGTCTCGTTGTGGCCGAAGCGGCGGTAGCCGATCACGTCGATGACGATGTCCCGGCCCCAGCGCTCGCGGTAGGCCATCGCCAGCCGCACGGCCGCCGAGCAGGCCTCGACGTCATCGGCGTTGACGTGGACGATCGGCACGTTGAAGCCCTTCGCCATGTCGGCGGCGTAGGGGGTCGAGCGCGCCTCCTCGGGGTCGGTGGTGAAGCCGACCTGGTTGTTCTGGATCAGGTGGATCGTGCCGCCGGTGCTGTAGCCCTTCAGCGCCTGCAGGTTGAGCGTCTCCGCGACCACGCCCTGGGCCGGGAAGGCGGCGTCGCCGTGCAGCAGCACCGGCACCGCGCGCCTGGGGTCGTGGCTGAGCTCGGCGCCGTCGAAGTCGGACTGGAGGAAGCGGGCGCCGCCGGTGACGACCGGGTCGACGAACTCGAGGTGGCTCGGGTTGGGGTAGAGGCGGACCGAGATCTTCTCTCCCTCGGAGGTCTCGTAGACGCCGCGGTGGCCGTAGTGGTACTTGACGTCGCCGGTGCCGCCGTGGGGGATCGCCGCCACCGCCTTGACCGCCTCGATCCGCTTCGAGCCCTCGAACTCGGCCAGGATCGACTCGACCGGGCGGCCCATGTTGTGGGCGAGGACGCTGAGGCGGCCGCGGTGGGCCATCCCGAAGACGACCTCTTCGGCGCCGGCGCGGCCCGAGAGCGTGACCAGCTCGTCGAGCATCGGCACGACCACGTCGAGCCCCTCGATCGAGAACATCTTCTGGCCGAGATAGGCCTTCTCGAGGAAGCGCTCGAACTGGAAGACGTCGATCAGCCGGTCCAGCAGGCGGCGTTTCTCGTCGTCTGAGAGCGGCTGGCGGTGGGCGCCGGTCTCGATCATCTCGCGCAGCCAGATCCGCTGCTGGTGCGAGGAGAGGTGCTCGACCTGGTAGGCGATCGTGCCGCAGTAGGTCTGGCGTATCCGCGGCAGCGCCTCCAGCAGGGTCTCGCCGGGGACGCCGATGCGAAGGATCGAGGCCGGGATCCGGGCCATCAGCTCCGGCGTCAGGTTGACGTTCTCCGGCTGCAGGGCGGGGTCGCCCTTGGGCTCGGAGCCGAGCGGGTCGAGCCGCGCCGCCAGGTGGCCTTGGGTGCGGTAGGCCTTGAGCAGGGAGGTCGCCGCCTGCACCGCCTGCAGCAGCTCTTCGTCGACCACGCCCCCCGCGGCGCCCGGCGTGGCGGCGGCGCCCAGCGGCGGCGCCGAGGCGGAGGCCGGATGGGCGCTGGCGACGCCGCCGACGTCGAGGCCGAGGTCGGCGGCGACCGTCTCGTAGAAGCCGTCCTCCCCCTGCAGCAGCTGCTCGACCCGGCGCAGGAAGGCGCCCGACTCGGCCCCCTGGATCACACGGTGATCATAAGTCGAGGTCATCGTCATCACCTTCGAGACGCCGAGCTGCTTCAGCCTTTCCGGCGAGGCGTGCAGCCACTCCGGCGGGTAGGCGATCGAGCCGGTGGCGATGATCGCGCTCTGGCCGGCGAGCAGGCGCGGCACCGAGGCGACGGTGCCGATCCCGCCCGGGTTGGTGAGGGAGACGTTGGTGCCCTGGAAGTCGTCGGCGCTGAGCTTGTTCTCGCGCGTCTTCGCGATCAGCTCCTCGTAGCGGGAGTGGAAGCCGGCGAAGTCGAGGCCGTCGGCACCCTTGATCGCCGGCACCATCAGGCTGTGGGAGCCGTCCTTGCGCTCGACGTCGACGGCGATGCCGAGGTTGACCGGCCCGCCCTCGAGCGCGAACGGCTTGCCGTCGCGCTCCTCGAAGGTGCGCACCATCACCGGGAAGTCCCTGGCGCCCTGCACGATCGCCCAGGCGACCAGGTGGGTGAAAGAGACCTTCAGCCCGCGCTCCTTCAGCACCGCGTTGATCGCCTTGCGCTTGGCGTCCAGGGTGTCGACCGCCACCGTGCGGAAAGAGGTCGCCGTCGGCACCGCCCGGCTCTCATCCATCGCCCTGGCCAGCATCGCCGCGGGCCCCCGCAACTGCTTCGCCTCACCGGCGCCGCCCGGTGCGGAAGTCGCAGTCCCATCGGGAGCGCCGCCATTGCCCGCCGCAAGCACGTCGGCCTTGGTCACCTTCTCTCCCGGCCCAGACCCCTGGACGGCCCCGAGATTCACCCCGGTCGCCTCGGCAACCCGTCTAGCAACGGGTGTCGCGCGCACGTCTTGGGAATCGCCGACCACGTCGGACCCTGAGCCGTTTCCAGCGCCCACCTGCGGGTGGCGAGGGGGGGAGCCCGAGAACGAACCCACGTGCTCGCCCGCAGGGCTCCCCCCCTCGACAGGACCCGCAGCTGAGCGGTCCGAACCCTCAGCCGTCCCGTCGCCCTCGCCGGGTTCCATCTCAGCCAACGGGGCTCCCACCGGCACCTCGTCGTCCACGCTCGCGACGAGTTTCGTGATGACCCCGTCCATCGGCGCCGGCACCTCGGCGTCGACCTTGTCGGTCGAAACCTCGACGACCGTGTCGCCCTCGCTGACGAAGTCGCCCTCGGCGACGTGCCACTCGAGCACGATTCCCTCGGTCACCGACTCGCCCATCTCGGGCATCGCGATCTGCACGGTGGCCGTCTCCGCCATTTCTCCCTCTGAGTCTATGGAAACCGGGTAAGGGACTTCTAAGTGACGGTAGGCTGAGAGCGATGAGCTATTTCGTCACCGGCGCCACCGGCTTCATCGGTCACAACCTGGTCGAGCGGCTGCTGCAGCGCGAGGGCACGATCTACGCGCTGGTGCGGGCCGGGTCGCGGGGCCGGCTGGAGGAGCTGCGCACCGGCTGGGGCGCCGACGGCGCCCGCATCGTCCCGGTCGCCGGCGACCTCTCCCAGCCCGGGCTCGGCGTCTCCGAGGAGGACATGGTGGCGATGCGGGGCGAGGTCGACCACTTCTTCCACCTGGCGGCGATCTACGACATCACCGCCGGCGCCGAGGCGCAGGAGGTCGCCAACGTCGAGGGGACCAGGCACGCGGTCGAGCTGGCGGGGGCGATCGAGGCCGGCTGCTTCCACCAGGTCAGCTCGATCGCCGCGGCCGGCCTCTACAAGGGCGAGTGGCGCGAGGACATGTTCGAGGAGGCCGAACGGCTGGACACCAACCCCTACTTCCGCACCAAGCACGAGTCCGAGCGGCTGGTCCGCGAGGAGTGCCCGCGGCCGTGGCGGGTCTACCGGCCGGGGATCGTGGTCGGCGACTCGCGCACCGGCGCGATCGACAAGATCGACGGGCCCTACTACTTCTTCAAGGCGCTGCAGCGGGCGCGGCGGGTGCTGCCGTCGTGGCTGCCGACGGTCGGGATCGAGGGGGGAGAGATCAACATCGTCCCGGTCGACTACGTCGCCGCCGCGATCGACCACATCGCCCACCAGCCGGAGCTCGACGGCCGCGCCTTCCACCTCACCGACCCCCACCCGAAGACCGCGGGCGAGGTGATCAACCTCTTCGCCAAGGCCGCCGACGCGCCGCAGATGTCGGTGCGGCTGGGGGCCGAGGTGACCGAGCCGGCGAGTGGGCTGGCGCGCACGGCGCTGAAGCTCTTCCCGCCGGGGAAGCGGGCGCTGGAGATCGCCCTCGGCGAGCTCGGCCTCCCCGCCTCCGTCCTCGCCTACGTCGACTACCCGACCAGCTTCGACTCGACCCAGGCGCGCAGGGCGCTGGAGGGCTCGGGGATCGAGGTGCCGCCGCTGGAGAGCTACGCGGCCAGGGTCTGGGACTACTGGGAGCGCAACCTCGACCCCGACCTCTTCAAGGACCGCTCGCTGTCGGCGGCGGTGCGGGGCAAGGTGGTGCTGATCACCGGGGCGTCCTCGGGGATCGGCAAGGCGACCGCGGTGAAGGTGGCCGACGCCGGCGCGACGGTGCTGCTGGTCGCCCGCTCGGTCGAGAAGCTGGAGGAGACCAAGGAGGAGATCGCCGCCGCCGGCGGCTCCGCCCACATCCACCGCTGTGACATGTCCGACACCGAGGACATCGAGCGGATGGCCGAGGAGGTGCTGGCCTACCACGGCCATGTCGACATCCTCGTCAACAATGCCGGCCGCTCGATCCGCCGCTCGGTCGCCCTCTCCTACGACCGCTTCCACGACTACGAGCGGACGATCCAGCTCAACTACCTCGGCGCCCTGCGGCTGATCCTGGCGTTGCTGCCGACGATGCGCGCCCGCAAGCAGGGCCACATCATCAACATCAGCTCGATCGGGACCCAGACCAACCCGCCGCGCTTCTCCGCCTACGTCGCCTCGAAGGCGGCGCTGGACGCCTTCAGCCGGGTGATCGCCTCCGAGGTGGTCGACGACAAGGTCCACATCACGACGATCAACATGCCGCTGGTGCGGACGCCGATGATCGCGCCGACGCGGATGTACGACATGTTCCCGGCGATCACTCCCGAGGAGGCGGCGGAGATGATCGCCAAGGCGATGGTCAACAAACCGAAGAAGGTGGCGACCAGGCTCGGCAACTTCGGCGAGCTGCTCTACGCGGTGGCGCCGAAGGCCAGCGACTCGATCCTCAACACCGCCTACAAGCTCTTCCCCGACTCCCAGGCCGCCAAGGGCAAAGGCGACGAGGCGCGCGACCGCGCCCCCTCGACCGAGGCCGTCGCCTTCGCCCACCTGATGAAAGGCGTGCACTGGTAGCCGCGCGGCGCCTGAAGCACTGGGGGTGGGGGTACGAGGATCAGGCGCCCTCGGAGAAGGAGCTGAAGGAGGCCGCGGCGGGGATCCGGGCGCGGTTCGGGTTCGGCGGTGAGCCGGAGGAGCCGGTGCCGCTGGCGGAGGTGGAGCTGCGCAAGGCGCGGCTGAAGGCGCCCGCGCGACTGGGAGACCTGTTCTCCGGCGGGCGCTACGAGCGGGTGTCGCACGCGCTGGGGAAGGCCTACCGGGACGTGGTGCGGGGGTTCCGCGGGGAGTTCCCGAATCCGCCGGACCTGGTCGCCTTCCCGCGCGACGAGTCGGAGATCGAGACGGTGCTGAGCTGGGCCGAGGCCGAGGGCGCGGCGGTGATCCCCTTCGGCGGCGGCACCAGCGTCGTCGGCGGGGTCGAGCCGCGGCTGGGCGAGCGGCCGGTGGTGACGATGGACCTGCGGCGGCTGGACCGGGTGCTGGAGGTGGACCCGGCCTCGCTGGCGGCGCGGATCCAGGCCGGCGCGACCGGGCCGCGGCTGGAGGAGCAGCTGCGCGAGCACGGGCTGACGATGCGCCACTTCCCGCAGTCCTTCGAGTACTCGACCCTGGGCGGCTGGATCGCGACCCGCGCCGGCGGCCACTTCGCGACGCTGGAGACCCACGTCGACGACCTGGTCGAGTCGGTGCGGGCGCTGACTCCGCGGGGGGCCTGGGAGAGCCGGCGGCTGCCGGGCTCCGGGGCGGGGCCCTCGCCGGACCGGCTGCTGATCGGCTCCGAGGGGATCCTCGGCGCGATCGCCGAGGCCTGGGTGCGGGTGCGGGCGAGGCCGCAGTTCAAGGCTTCGTGCGGGGTCGAGTTCGGCGACTTCATGGCGGCCGCCCGGGCGGTGCGAGAGATCGCCCAGTCCGGCCTGCACCCCGCCAACTGCCGCCTGCTCGACGCCTCCGAGGCGGAGCTGACCGGCGCCGGCGCCGGCGAGTCGAACCTGCTGATCCTCGGCTTCGAGTCGGCCCACCACCCGGTCGAGCCCTGGATGGACATCGCCCTGGCGATCGCGAAGGAGCACGGTGGCCGCGTCCGCGCCGGCGACAGAGGCGCGGAGAGGAGCGCGGGTGGCGGCCAGGGCAGCGCCGCCTCTACCGGCGGGGGCCCAGCCGAGCCAGAGCGGTCGCCGGTCGATTCCTGGCGCGGCGCCTTCCTGCTCGCGCCCTACCTGCGCGACACCTTCGTCGCCTGCGGGGTGCTCTCGGAGACGTTCGAGACGGCGATCACCTGGGACCGCTTCGAGGAGCTCCACGCGACGGTGATGGAGACGGCGCGGGCGGCGGTGGCGGAGGCCGGGGGCACTCCCGCCGACGGCCCCGGCGCGGCGCGGCTCAGCTGCCGTTTCACCCACGTCTATCCCGACGGCGTCGCCCCCTACTTCACGGTGCTGGCGCCGGCCGTGCGCGGGGGAGAGGTGGAGCAGTGGGACGAGGTCAAGGCCGCCGTCTCGGCGGCGCTGCTCGACGCCGGCGGCACGATCACCCACCACCACGCCGTCGGCCGCGACCACCGCCCCTCCTACGACCGCCAGCGCCCGGCCCCCTTCGCCGCCGCCCTGCGCGCCGCCAAGCGCGAGCTCGACCCCGCCGCGATCCTCAACCCTGGCGTCCTCATCGACCCCTGAAGATTGCGGCAGTCCTTTGTACCCCTCATGACTATCCGGTTTGCTCCGCAAGGGAATCAGCGGCTCGATCAGTGATCTGGCGGTAGGTGGTCGGGCCGCGCTGCGCCCCGAGGCCGAGCAGGGTCTGGAAAGCGGCCATCGGGGTGCGGCGGCGGTTGTGGCGGAAGACGAACTCATCGAGGTAGGACTGCAGGTGCTCGGGCGAGACGCCTCTGTGAGTGCCCTGCAGCCAGGTCTTCAGGTTGGAGACAGCGCGGTGGGCGCGCGGCAGGAGCTTCTGGGCGTCGGGGTGATCGCGCCGCTGCAGTAGGGGCCGGTGGTCGAAGCCCGCGCCGGCGAGCTTGCCGTAGCCGTCCCAACCGTCGGTGTGGACGATCGCGCCCGGCTCGACGCTCGCCTTCACCCAGGGGGTCAGGGTCTTCTGGCCGGCGTCGGCGAGCACCTTCAGGCGCAGCCGACCCGAGCCCTCGCCACGAACCTCGACGATCACGCCGACCAGGGTCTTGGTGCCGTCGCGCTGGCGCCCGCCGCGCCTGCCCTCGTGGTGGCCGCCCACGAGGGTCTCGTCGACCTCGACCTCCCCGCGCAGCGGCTTGCGCTCCGGAGCCACCATCGCCCGGCGCAGCTTCTGCAGGATCAGCCAGGCGGTCTCATAGCGGGAGATCCCGAGCTGGCGCTGCAGCTGCACGGCTGAGATTCCCGGCGTATGGGTGGTGAGGAGGTAGGCGGCCCAGAACCAGAGCGTGAGTGGGGTGCGGGTCTTGTGCATGACCGTTCCCGCGGTGACCGAGGTCTGGTAGCCGCAGCCTTTGCATTGCCAGAGATGGCGCCGATGCTCGCCGCCGACCTCCTCGGACCCGCAGCGCGGGCAGTGGTAACCGTCCGGCCAGCGGGACTCGAACAGGTAGGCGCGGCACGCTGCCTCGTCGGGGAAGCGGCGTTGGAACTCCACGATCGAGCGGGGAAAGGTCGGACGCGTCACCGGCCGACCGTAGGTCAGGCGTCGGACGGACCAAACCGGATAGTCATGTGTGGCCCAATGCGTCACAAAGGACTGCCGCACTCCACGGATGGCCTTTACAGATCGCTTACACGCGCCTGACCGGCGCCGAACGCCGTGGTCCGAGGATCGGTCTCGTCCAGTTAACGACGAGGGAGGTTCCAGATGTTCCAGGCAGCTCGAAAGCAGATGCGCGCGATCGCCATGCTCGGCGTCGCCGCGGCGCTGGTCGTCGGCGGGGTCGCGGCGGCGCAGGGCGGTTCGCAAAGTGGCTCTCAGGGGAGCCAGGGCCCCGGCGGGCGCCCGGCCGGGCCACCGCCGCTCGGCCCGATGATGAAAGGCCTGACCTACGCCGAGTTCCACGTCCAGAAGAAGGACGGTGAAGCGGCGACGATCCGCCTCGACCGGGGTAAGGTCGCCGCGGTCGGTGCCAGCTCGATCACGCTGACCGAGAACGACGGCAGCGAAGTGACGATCGCCGTCGACGACGGCACCAAGGTGCTGGGGAAGCCGGGCGAGGAAACGACCCTCGGCGACCTC
Organism: uncultured Actinomycetes bacterium; assembly: GCA_963714045.1. Lineage (GTDB taxonomy): Bacteria > Actinomycetota > Thermoleophilia > Solirubrobacterales > 70-9 > VAYN01. The sequence continues at coordinate 596,035 of OY970225.1, forward strand.
GAAACCGGCCAGCAAGTCGTCGTCTGCGGGCCCGAGGGCGGCAGCGCCAAGACGATCATGCTGCCGCCCCCGAAGGGCGCGACGAAGGGCGGCCGCGGCGGCCAGCTCCCGCCCCCTCCCGGGGCCCCGGTTCCCGGCGGAGGCGAATGAGAAGCTAGACCGATGAACGGAGCCATCCTCGTCGTCGAGGACGAGCAGGCGATCGCCGAGCTGGTGCGCGCCTACCTGCGGCGGGATGGCTTCGACGCGGTCTGGGCGCGCAGCGGCGAGCAGGCGCTGGAGGAGCTGGCTCGGCACCCGGTGAGGCTGGTCGTCCTCGACATCGGCCTGCCGGGCATCGACGGCTTCGAGGTCTGCCGCCGCCTGCGCTCCCGCACCGGCGTCCCGATCCTCATCCTCAGCGCCCGCGACGAGGAGGTCGACCGCGTCGCCGGGCTCGAAGCCGGCGCCGACGACTACGTCGTCAAGCCGTTCTCCCCGCGCGAGCTGGTGGCGCGGGTGAAGGCGATCCTGCGCCGGGCGGGCGGCGCCGCGCCGGGGGCGGGAGGCGCGCTGGTGGCCGGCGACGTGGCCCTGGACCGCGACTCGCGCACGGTCAGCGCCGGCGGCGAGCCGGTCGAGCTGACCTCGCGCGAGTTCGACCTGCTGGCGGCGCTGCTCGCCCATCCCGGTGTGGTCCTCAGCCGCGACCGGCTGCTGGAGCTGGCCTGGGACGGGGAGTTCGCCGGCGGGACCCGGACCGTCGACGTCCACGTCGCCCAGCTGCGGGCCAAGCTCGGCCGCCCCGGTTTCGTCGAGACCGTGCGCGGCGCCGGCTACAAGGTCTCGCCCTGATGCGCTCGCTGCGGGCGCGTCTCTTCCTGGCGATCCTCGGTGTCGTGCTGCTCGCCGTCGGCGCCTCGCTGGCGCTGGGCATCGTCCTGACCCGCGACGCGGTGCGGGAAACGCTCCGCCACAACGCCGAACAACGCCTCAGCTCGCCGCCTCCGGGGCCGCTGCGCCCTCCTCCCCCGCCTCCGCCGGTGGACGTTCTCGGGGGCGACTTCAGCCGCTATCTGGCGGCGCTGCTGATCGCCAGCGGCGTCGCCACCCTCGCCGCCGCCGCCGTGGCGGCGCTGCTCTCGCGGCGCCTCACCCAGCCGCTGCGGCGCCTCTCGGTCGCGGCGGGAGAGGTCGCGGCGGGGCGCAGCCCGGAGCCGGTGCCGCGCGAGGGGACCGAGGAGCTCGACGAGCTGGCGCTTGCCTTCAACGGCATGTCGGAGCAGCTGGCGCTGGCCCGCGACGCCGAGCGGGCGGTGCTGCTCTCTGTCTCCCACGATCTGCGGACGCCGCTGACCTCGATCCGCGGCTACGCCGAGGGGATCGAGGACGGCACCGTCGAGCCCGGCGAGGCGGCCGCGGTGGTCGCCCGCGAGGCGGCGCGGCTGGAACGGCTGGTCGGCGACCTGCTGGCGCTGGCGCGGCTGCGCCAGGGCGTGCTGGAGGTGCGCAGCGAGCCGGTCGACCTGGCGGCGGTCGCCCGCGAGGCGGAGGAGCGGCTGCGGCCGCGGGCACGCGAGGCCGGGGTGGATGTCCGGGTCGAGGGCGGGCCGGCCCCCGCCGTCGCCGACCACGGCCGCGCCCTCCAGGTCGTCACCAACCTGCTCGACAACGCGATCCGCGCCAGCCCGCCCGGGGGAGCGGTGACGCTCGCCGCCGCCCCCGGCGAGGTCCGCGTCCGCGACCAGGGCCCCGGCATCCCCGAGGCGGAGCTACCGCGCGCCTTCGAGCGCTTCCACCTCCGCTCCCGCGCCGGCGACGCCTCCCCCGACGGCGCCGGCCTCGGCCTCGCCATCGTCCGCGAGCTGAGCGAGGCGATGGGCGGCACCGCCACCGCCGAAAACCTCCCCGGCGGCGGCGCCGGCTTCACAATCCGGCTGCCAGCACCCGCCGGGACGGGGGAGTGACGCGGGCCGGCGGTACCCTTTCGCGACTTTGGAAACGATCACCTCCGAACAGCCGACCGTGCCGCCAGCCGCCGCCCAACCAGGCCCCGAGGAACCCGTCGTGCCCCGGCGCTCGCCGCTGCGGGCGGCGATCAAGACCGGGCGGCCGAAGGAGTGGATCAAAAACGTCTTCGTCTTCGCCGGTCTGCTCTTCTCGGGCAAGTTCAACCAGCCGCACGATGTCTTCGAGGCGGTCCTCACCTTCTTCGCCTTCTGCCTGATCTCCAGCGCCGGCTACTTCGTCAACGACCTGATCGACGTCGAGCTCGACCGCAAGCACCCGAAGAAGCGCTTCCGGCCGCTGGCGGCGGGGGAGCTGTCGCTCGACGCGGCGAAGGCGATCGCTCCGGTGCTGGCCGCGCTGGCGATCGCCCTCGCCTTCGCCACGGTCAACTGGCAGGTCGGCCTGATGGTGGTCGGCTACGGGATCGCCCAGATGGCCTACAGCCTCGGCCTCAAGCAGGTCGTGATCATCGACGTGATGACGCTGGCGGGCCTCTTCATCCTCCGCGTCGCCGCCGGCGCCAGCGCCGTCGACGCCCACGCCTCGGAGTGGCTGATCCTCTGCACCGGCATGCTCGCGGCCTTCCTCGGCTTCACCAAGCGCCGCCAGGAGGCGGTCTCGGAGCTGCACGAGGGGACCGCGACCCGCCCCGTGCTCGAGCACTACTCGCTCCCCTTCCTCGACCAGATGGTCTCCCTGGTCACCACCGGCACCGTGATCAGCTACGCGATCTACACCGTCAACTCGCCCCAGATCGGCAGCCGGATGATGCTGACGATCCCGCCCGTGGTCTACGGCATCTTCCGCTACCTGTACCTGATCTACGACCGCTCCGACGACCGCTCGATGGCCGCGATCGTCGCCGGCGACCGCGGCATCCAGGCCGCTGGCGCCGCCTTCGCGATCATCGCCTTCCTGCTGCTCTACGTCTTCAAGTAGCGAGCCCCTCCTCGGGCTCGGCCTCCATCAGGTAGAAGCGGGCGCGGCCGAGCTCGGAGCCGTCGACCTGGACGACGGCGGCGTGGGGGCCGGCGGCCTCGAAGCGGGCGGTGGCGCCGATCGACATCACCAGCCGCTGCTCCTGGCCCGGGGGCATGCCCGGCGGGCGGCCGGTCTCGAAGCTGGCGGTGAGGCCCTCGCCGAGTTCGACCCCGTCGGGGTCCTGGATGGTGACGACCAGCTCATGGGGGGAGTTGGTCTCGTGCCAGGCGACGTCGATGCCGAGGCCGATGTGGAAGGACCACTCGTGGGGGAGCTCGGGCAGGCGCAGGACGTTCCAGCCACCGCCGTTGAGGTAGAGCTTGCCGTTGACGGCCTCGCTGTGGTCGGCGAGCAGGACGAAGCCGAGGTTCACGGCGCCTCCGGGTAGGGGACGACGGCGAGGTCGGAGACGAGCTGGACCTTGCCGTCGCGGCTGAACTGGAGGTCGATCGTCTCGTCCTTGCGGTAGGTGCCGAACAACCCCAGGTACATGGCGAGCCAGCGGCCGGTGCCGACCTTCTCCTTGACGATCGGGCGGGAGAAGACGATCTCGCCGCCCTCGACCGAGTAGTCGGCGCCCTCGCTCTGCTCGATGCCGTTGATGAAGACGGTGAACGGCGGCTCGGCGCCGGGCGGCAGCTTCACCCGCTCGCCGGCGGCGTAGCTGCCCTTGGGGATCTCGGTGCCGGAGTCGCTCATCCTCGCTCTGCCTCCAGAGTCTCCCGCACGAGGTCGAACGGCGTCCCGTGGCCGCTCGGGTCCAACTCCTCCCGTCCGACTCCGCCGCGGAACGGCACGAACTCCCCGTCCCCCCGCACGTCGACCCCGGCCACCGGCTTGCGCCACAACCCCCTGCCCGTCAGCTGCAGCCGCGCCTGAACCTGATCCCCCGGCCCGTAGGTCCCCAGCAGCGAGGCCGTCTTCGGCGGCGCCTGGGCGCGGATCCGAAGCGCCTGCTCCCTCATCGCGGCAACCGCCTCGCCCAGATCATCGAATCCGAGATGCTCCACCTCAGACCCAACCCGCACCGTCAGCTTCCACCTCGAACGAGCCACGGACCCAGCGTAGGCGATTGAGGGCCGGGTGACCCTACCCCGGAGGCTCCCGTTCAGACCAACCAAATCGACGCCAGCGACCTGCTGCGCAACGGCCTCCGGGGTAGGGTCACCCGGCCCTCTACGCTCCGCGGCGGGGGCGTTTGGGCCGGCGGGCCGGCGGGCCGACGATTTTCTCTGGCCCGCTGCGATCCTCCAGCGCCACGTACTCGCGCTCGCGCGCCCCGGTGTAGATCTGCCGCGGCCGGGCGATTTTCTTCTCCGGGTCTTCCTGCATCTCCATCCACTGCGCGACCCAGCCGGCGGTGCGGGGGATGGTGAAGAGCACCGTGAACATGTTGGCCGGGATCTCCAGCGCCTCGTAGATGATCCCCGAGTAGAAGTCGACGTTCGGGTAGAGCTTGCGCGAGGTGAAGTACTCGTCGTCGAGCGCCTGCTTCTCCAGCTCGCGGGCGATCTCGACCAGCGGGTTGTACTCGGTCGCCTCGAACACCTCGTCCATGTGCTGCTGGATGATCCGCGCCCGCGGGTCGTAGTTCTTGTAGACGCGGTGGCCGAAGCCCATCAGTTTCTCCTCGCGGGACTTCACCTTCTCGAGGAAGCCGGAGATGTTGTCGGTCGACCCGATCCGGCGCAGCATCTGCAGCACCGCCTCGTTGGCGCCGCCGTGCAGCCGCCCGTAGAGTGCCGCGACCCCGGCCGCGACCGCCGAGTAGGGGTCGACGTCGGAGGAGCCGACCCCGCGCACCGCGCTGGTCGAGCAGTTCTGTTCGTGGTCGGCGTGGAGGATGAAGAGGATGTCGAGCGCCTTCGAGAGGCTCGGCTTCGGCACGTGCTTGTCTTCGGTCTTCTTGAACATCATCGAGAGGAAGTTCTCGGCGAAGCTGAGGTCGTTGTCCGGGTAGACGTAGGGGAGGCCCATGTTGTGGCGGTAGGAGAAGGCGGCGAGCGTCGGCACCTTGGCGATCAGGCGGACGGCGGCCATGTAGCGCTCTTCGGGGTCGCCGATCTGCTTCGCGTCGGGGTAGAAGGTGGAGAGCGCGCCGACGCCCGCCAGCAGCATCCCCATCGGGTGGGCGTCGTAGCGGAAGCCCTCGAAGAAGTGCTTCAGGTCCTCGTGGACGAAGGTGTGGTGGGTGATGTCGAAGACCCAGCGGTCCAGCTGCGGCCCGGTCGGCAGCTCGCCGAAGATCAGCAGGTAGGCGGTCTCGAGGAAGGTGGAGCGCTCGCAGAGCTGCTCGATCGAGTAGCCACGGTGTTCGAGGATGCCGGCGGCGCCGTCGATGTAGGTGACCGCGGAGCGGCAGGAGGCGGTGTTGGTGAAGGCCGGGTCGTAGGCCATCATCCCGAATTCGTCCTCGTCGACCTTGATCTGGCGCAGGTCCATCGCCCGCACGGTGCCGTCGGAGATCGGCAGCTCGTAGGTCCTGCCGGTGCGGTTGTCGGTGACGGTGAGTGAGTCGGAGCCCATGCCGGCGCTCATTCTGCCAGCTTGGGAGCGCCGGCTGTTAAGAGGCCGGGAGCGTCAGGGGGACGGGAGCGGTTCGAACTGGGTCATCCCGTGCAGCGTCTCCAGCCGCTCGTCGATCTCCTCGCGGCTGAGCCGGGAGACGCGCTCGGTCCCGAACTCCTCGACGTTGAAGGAGGCAAGCACGGTGCCGTAGCCCATCGCCCGCCGCAGGTGGGACTCGTCGACCTCGCCGCCGTGGCCGTCGAGGTAGCCGAAGAAGCCGCCGGCGAAGCTGTCGCCGGCGCCGGTCGGGTCGCGCACGTCCTCGAGCGGGAAGCCCGGCAGGGCGAAGAAGCCGTCCTCGGTGAACAGCGCCGCCCCGTACTCGCCCTGCTTGGCGACGACCGCGCGCGGCCCCAGGTCCATCACCGCGCGGGCGGCGCGGGCGAGGTTCGACTCGCCGGTGAGCTGGCGGATCTCGGCGTCGTTGACGAGGAGGCAGTCGACCTCGGCGATCGCCGCCCGCAGCGAGTCCCCCGCGGTCTCGATCCAGAGGTTCATCGAGTCGAGGCCGCTGAAGCGGGCGGCGGTGCACTGGGAGCGCACCTGGCGCTGCAGGTCGGGCTGGATGTTGGCGAGGAAGAGGGTGTCGGCGGCGCGGGAGGCGGGGGAGAGCTTCGGCTCGAACTCGGCGAAGACGCCGAGCTGGGTGTCCTCGGTGTGAGCGACGTTGAGGTCGAACTCGTAGCGGCCGCGCCAGAAGAAGGAGCGCCCGCCCGCGACCCGCTCGATGTCCTCGGTGAGGACCCCGCGGCTCTCCAGCAGCTCGAACTGCTCGGCGCCGAAGTCGTCGCCGACCGGGCCCACCGGCCGCACCTCGGTGAAGAAGCTGGCGGCGAGGGAGAAGTGGACGGCGGCGCCGCCGAGCATGCGCTCGCGCTCCCCGAACGGGGTCTTGACGGCGTCAAAGGCGATCGATCCGACGACGGTCAGCGACATTGGGCGGAGCGTATAGGGAGCCGGGTGTGCCTCGACGGCGCAACAGCGGGGAGGCGCCGTCGAGGCACACCCGGCTCCCTTTCTCCGGCGCCGACTATGGTTCGCCGCTCGTGAAGGCGATTCGGATAGAGGAGTTCGGCGGGCCCGAGGTGCTCCGGCATGTCGAGGTGGATGAGCCCGTCGCCGGCGAGGGCGAGGTCGTCGTCGAGGTCGCCCGCGCCGGGGTCAACTTCGCCGACACGCACGCGACCCGCAACGACTACCTGGCGGAGCAGTCGCTGCCGCTGGTGCCGGGGGCGGAGATCAGCGGGCGGACGCCGGACGGGCGCCGGGTCGCGGCGCTGCTGGGCAGCGGCGGCTACGCGCAGAGGGCCGTCGTCCCCGAGTCGCTGCTGATCCCGATCCCCGACGAGGTCGACGACGACCAGGCGGCGGCGATGCTGCTGCAGGGGCTGACCGCGATGGCGCTGGTCAAGCGCTGCGCGCGGATCGAGCCGGGGGAGACGATCGTCGTCGAGGCCGCTGCCGGCGGCACCGGCACGCTCGCCGTGCAGGTCGCCAAGCGGGCTGGCGCGAAGGTGATAGGCCTCGCCTCCAGCGCCGAGAAACGGGCGCTGGTCGAGCGGCTCGGCGCCGACGCCACCGTCGACTCCCGCGCCGAGGACCTCGGCGCCGCGATCCGCGAGGCCAACGGCGGCGAGCGCGTCGACGCGGTCCTCCACATGAGCGGCGGCGAGGCCTTCGACGCCGAGTTGGGGGTGCTGGCGCCGCTGGGGCGGATGGTCGTCTTCGGCATCGCCTCGCGCGAACAGCGCGACGTCTCCACCGCCGCCCTGCTGCGCGGCTCCAAGTCCGTCGTCGGCTTCTGGCTGCTGCACCTGCTGGCCCGCCGCGACCTGGCGGCGCCGATGATCGGCGAGCTGCTCGGCGCCGTCGCCGCGGGGGAGCTCGCGGTGACCGTCGGCGACGTCTACCCTCTGTCGGAAGCGGCGCGGGCCCACGAAGACCTGATCGCCCGCCGCAGCAGCGGCAAGCTCCTCCTCGACCCCTCTAAATAGATGAGCACTCCCTTCCACGACCTCGGCCTCTCGGCGCCGATCCAGCAGGCGCTGGACGAGCTCGGCTTCGAGGATCCGACGCCGATCCAGGAGCAGGCGATCCCGGAGCTGCTGGCCGGCCACGACGTGATCGGCCAGGCCCAGACCGGGACCGGCAAGACGGCCGCCTTCGGCCTGCCGCTGCTGCAGTACCTCGATCCGGCCGACGAAGAGGTCCAGGCGATCGTGATGACGCCGACGCGGGAGCTCTGCATCCAGGTGACGCAGGCCCTGCGCGCCTACGCCGAGCACCTCGACATCGAGATCGTCGCCGTCTTCGGCGGCGCCCCGATCCGCTCCCAGCAGTCGCAGCTGCGCTCCGGCGCCCATGTCGTCGTCGCCACCGTCGGCCGCATGATGGACCTGATGAGCCGCCGCTCGCTGGTCCTCACCGCGGCCCGCTACGTGGTCCTCGACGAGGCCGACGAGATGCTCGACCTCGGCTTCATCGAGGACGTCGAGAAGATCCTGCGGATGTGCCCGAGCGGGCGCCAGACGGCGCTCTTCTCGGCGACGATGCCGCCGCCGATCCAGAAGCTCGCCGAGGGCTACATGTACGACCCGACGACGATCCGGATCACGCCGAAGACGCTGACCGTGGACGCGATCGCGCAGGCCTTCATCGAGGTCCCGGCCAAAGACAAGGCGGCGCGCCTGGTCGAGCTGCTGAAGACCGAAGAGCCCGAGCAGGCGATCATCTTCACCCGCACCAAGATCGGCGCCTCGAAGCTGGAGAAGACGCTGAAGGACAAAGGGCTGGACGTGAAGGCGCTGCACGGCGACCTCAGCCAGGGTGTCCGCGACGGGGTGATGATCGCCTTCAAGGACCACCGGGTGCGGCTGCTGGTGGCGACCGACATCGCCGCCCGCGGCCTCGACATCGAGCACGTCACCCACGTCATCAACTACGACGTGCCGAACTCCTCGGAGACCTACGTGCACCGGATCGGGCGGACCGGGCGGGTCGGGCGGACCGGCCGCGCGATCACCTTCGTCACCCCCGCCCAGCGCGACGAGATCGCCCGCATCGAGCGCGACGTCAAAACCTCGATCGGCGAGTGGGAGAGCCCCGAGGAGCGCCTCGAGCACGCTCCGCGGCCGCGGCGCCGCGAGCGGCCGGAGCGCGCCGAACGCAGCACCCCGAGCAGCCGCGGCGAACGGACCGAGAAGGTCGGGCCGGGCGGCAGCGGCGAGGACTCCCCGGAGGAGCCCGAGCGCGACAGCGTCAAGCTCTTCGTCAACCGCGGCGAGCGCAGCGGGATCGAGGAGGAGGACCTGCGCTGGGCGCTGCGCGAGGGCGCCGTCCTGCCCGAGGAGGCGATCCACGAGGTCCGCGTCCTGCACCGCTTCTCCTTCGTCGAGGTCGCCCCGGACCAGGCCGAGCGCGCCGTCGAGTTCCTCGATGGCACCAAGCTCAAAGGCAAAGAGATCCGCCTGGAGATCGCCAAGAGCTGAGGCGTTGGGAGAGGGCATCCGGCCCTCTCGCGCGGAGCTGGGTTAGGTCAGTTCGGCGATGCTTTGCAGCAGGCGGTCGAAGTCGATCGGCTTGGTCACGTAGCCGCTGACTTCGAGCTCGTCGGGGGCGCCTGCGTCGGCGGCGTCCTGGTGGGCGCTGACGATCAGGGCCGGGATGTCGACCCCCTCGGCGCGCAGCTCGCGCAGGGCGTCGATGCCTGACTTGCGCGGCATCATCGCGTCGAGCAGCAGCAGGTCGGGAAGCCCTCCGGACGCCCCCTCGCGCAGGCGCTCGGTCACCTCCTGGCCGTCGGCCGCGGTCTCGACCTCGTGGCCGGCCATCTCCAGCCGCGTCCGCATCAGCAGCAGGATCGTCTCCGAGTCGTCGGCGACCAGGACCCGGGCCATCAGCTCACCGCCGGCAGGCGGAAGCTGAAGGTGGAGCCGACCCCCGGGGTCGAGTCGACCGCGATCGTGCCGCCGTGCAGCTCGACCAGCGACTTCGAGATCGCCAGGCCGAGGCCGGTGCCGCCGACGCGCTGGGTCAGCCCCGCGTCGCCGCGGGTGAAGCGCTCGAAGATGAGGTCCAGCTGGCTCTCGGGTATCCCCGGCCCGTCGTCGCTCACGGCAATCTCCACTTCGGCATCCAGCGCCCGCGCCGTGACCCCGATGGACGCCCCCGCGGGCGAGTACTCATGCGCGTTGGTAAGCAGGTTCACCAGTATTTGGCGAATCCGGCCCGGCTCGACCTCGACCAGGGGCAGGCCGGGCTCGATCCGCGCGCTCAGCGCCTGGCGCCCGGCCTCGGTCTGGGCGCGCATCGTCCGCACCGCGTCGTCGACCAGCGGCCCCACCTCGGTCGGCTCCGCCGTTATCGCCAGGCGCCCGGCGTCGCTGCGGGCGAGGTCGAGCAGGTCGTTGAGCAGGCGGACCAGGTGGCGGCAGTTGTCGAGGATGATCTCGACCGTCTCCACCTGCTTGGGCGAGAGCGAGTCCCGCTCCAGCATCAGCAGCTCGGCGAAGCCCTGGACCGAGGTGAGCGGGCTGCGCAGCTCGTGCGAGGCGGTGAGGACGAACTCGTCTTTGAGGCGGTCGAGCTGGTCGCGCTGGCTCGCTTCCCGCTCCAGCTCGTCGGCCATCTCGTTGAAGGCGGCGCCGAGGGTGGCGGTCTCCGAGAGCCCGCCGACCTCGACCCGGGCGCCGCGGTCGCCGCCGGCGAGCCGCCCGGCGGCGTCGACCAGCTCCTCCAGCGGCCGCCGCATCGAGGCGATCAGGCCGCTGAACAGGAGCAGGGCGCCGGTCAGGCCGGCAATCAGCCCGGCGGCGACCAGCAGGGCGGTGTCGCGGGTGTCGCCGGAGATCTGGTCGCGCAGTTCGCTGCGTCGGCGGGCCTGGTTGGCGATCGCGGCGCGGGCGCCCCCGGAGTCCGGGTGGCGCGCCAACCGCACCCGCGCGGCCATCTCCACCTGGTAGGAGTGGGCGATCGCGTCCTCGAAGTCCTGGCGCTGCTGGATGAAGCGGCCGACGCCGATCACGGCCATCGCGGTGAGGATCGCGAAGCCGATCGCGAAGCCGATCCGCAGCCGGTTGGCAAGGGATGGGCTCAGGCGGCGGCCCCGTCCGGAATATGCTTGCGCGGCGATGGGCGACGAGGCTACAGGCAGCGCCGACGGCTCCGGCGCGGCGCCGGAGGGCATCGATCCCAGCGGCATCGAAGCCTGGTTCGCGCTCAACGTCCCCAAGGCCGCGCCGCCGCTCTCCTTCGAGCGGATCTCCGGCGGGCACTCGAACCTGACCTACCGGGTCGGCGACGCCGACGGCCACCGCTGGGCGCTGCGCCGCCCGCCGCTGGGCAAGCGGCTGGGCTCGGCGCACGACATGGCGCGCGAGCACAAGGTCGTCTCGGCGCTGGGGCCGACGGCGGTGCCGGTGGCGCCGGTGGTGGGGCTCTGCGAGGACGAGAGCGTCAACGGCGCGCCTTTCTACCTGATGGAGTTCGTCGAGGGGCCGATCCTGCGCGGCCTGGCCGAGGCGGAGGCGTTCCCCGACGAGGGCGAGCGCCGGGCGATCGGCGAGCGCGTCGCCGACACCCTGGTCGCGATCCACGCGATCGACCCCGACGCGGTCGGGCTCGGCGACCTCGGCCGCAGGGAGGACTACGTCGCCCGCCAGCTGCGTCGCTGGCAGGGCCAGTGGGAGAAGTCGAAGACGCGTGAGCTGGCGGCGATCGACTCCGTCCACGAGCGCCTCGCCGCCCGCATCCCCAAGCAGGGCGCGACGACGATCGTCCACGGCGACTACCGGCTGGACAACATGATCCTCACCCCCGCCGGCGAGGTCGCCGCGGTCGTCGACTGGGAGCTCTGCACCCTGGGAGACCCGCTCGCCGACGTCGGCCTGCTGATGGTCTACTGGCCCGAGCGCGGCGAGGAGACGATCGCCCTCGGCCAGCCCGCCAACCTCGCCCCCGGCTTCCCCACCCGCGAGGAGCTGCGCGCCCGCTACGCCGAGCGCTCCGGCCGCGACCTCGCCGACCTCGACTTCTTCATCGCCCTCGGCTACTGGAAGCTGGCGATCATCCTCGAGGGCGTCTACGCCCGCTACGCCGCCGGCGGCTACGGCAAGGTCGACCCGGGCCTGGAAGGCTTCGCCAGGCTGGTCGAGCGCTTGGCCGAGGCGGCGGAGGAAGCGGAGCGGCGGGGCTGATTCCGCGGGGGAGCGTCCCGCGGCCCTCCATTTTCGGGCTTAGACCCCTCCATTTCGGGAGTTAAGGGTTCTCCATTTTGCGTGTTCAACCCTCTCCATTCTGCTGCGCGACACGCTCGGCGACAGATTTCTGGGCGGCGTGGTGCTGCACCTGGGGCGCCATGCCTTCACCTACGACGACCGTCTCCATGCCTTCCCCGCCGATCGGCTCTGGGCGGCTGGGTAGACCCGGGCCTCGAAGGCTTGACGAAGGCCGTTCGACCTGTGATTGTCAGCCCATTCCCGCAACTGGGGCCGGGAGGCTCGTCCAACGCCCTCCCCTCCCGCGATCAAGGAGAGCTCTCTTGAAGCAGATACGCAAGCGACTCACGTACGCGAACGTGATGTCGTCCCTCGCAGTCTTCCTCGTGATCGGAGGCGCCACCGCCTTCGCCGCCGGACAGCTGGGCAAGAACACAGTCGGCACCAAGCAGCTGAAGAAGAACGCTGTCACCACGACGAAAATCAAGAAGAATGCGGTGACAACCGCCAAGATCAAGAACGGCGCAGTCAGCGAGAGCAAGCTCGCCAACGGCGCGGTGACCACCAACAAGATCGGTGACAATGCTGTTACCACGCCAAAGATCACCGACAACGCGGTGACGACCGGCAAGCTCGCCGACGGCGCGGTGACCACCAACAAGATCGGTGACAATGCTGTTACCACGCCAAAGATCACCGACAACGCGGTGACGACCGGCAAGCTCGCCGACGGCGCGGTGAACGGGTCAAAGGTCACCGACGGCTCGCTTACTAGTGCAGATCTAGCTCCAGGCGTGTTGCCCGTTGCGCGCAATGCCAGTCTAAAGAGCGGTGAAACGATTACCGGTATGTTCAGTATTGAGGAAGAAGCAGAAGGAGCTAATAAATTCCTGGGTACAGCAGGAAGTTTCCAGATTCTTCCCAGTACACCTATTCCAGCGGCCAACCGGCATATGATCACCGGTAGCTCGGGGGCTGGCTGTCCGGGCCTGGGCCAGGCGGACCCTGGCCAGCTGTGCGTGTACCAGGTCAGGAACTCGAATGGCCAATCACCAGCGCTCTTCGACGAGACCGGCTCCGGTGGCCCATCCACCTACGGTTTCACGTTCCAGATCAAAAGCGTCGCCACTGGGGTCGTCGTTTACAACGCGGTTTGGGTGTACACGGCACCGTAGGACACTCAGCCTATTGAAGCGGGTACGCGGGTTCTCTGGGGACCTGCGTACCCGCTGTATCGCACTATTTTGTTTTTGAGATGTCTATATCAACACGGTTAACCATCTGGTGAATATGTACTGATAAAGTGCCTATGCGCCTGGCCAGCTGCGATCGGAGATCCAACAAGACACGCTTCTGCTCTGCCCTCCGCACCAGCAGTGCGCCGAGGGGCGACCTTGCCGGTGGCGTAGGCGAGGGTGGCTGAGGTGCCGATGCGGAGGCGAACTCGGCTCGGGTGAGGACCGATGCCGCTCCTCACCAATCGCCCCGCACGTTCGCTTCCCCAGGCGAGGCGATCCGAGACCTTGTTGGCGTCGTGCGGCGGTCCCGGCCCCTTGCCACCACTTACATTCGGGGCGGCCTCGATCCGGCCCTGCGTGAGCGGGTCATGGTTGCTGTCAGCCACGTCAACTCCTGTCGCGGCTGCACCTTTGTTCACGAGCGCTGGGCCAGCCGCGCCGGCGTCACCCCCGGCGATCTGCAAGCAATCGGCTTGGGGGATCTGGGGCCCCTCGACGATCGCAACCGCGCGGCCGTTGCCTACGCTGCGGCGCTGGCCCAGGCCCGCTTTACCGGGCCGATCGACCCTGATCTGGCCGTTAGCGCGCGCAATCACCTGACGCCGGACGAACTATCAGCCGTCGATGCCGTCGCGCGCGCAATGGCCCTCGCCAATCTGTCTGCGAACACGGCGGAGGAGCTACGCGGCCGCCTGCGCAGCCCCAAGGCCGGCAAGTCAGTACACGCTGACCAAGGAGAAGCCTGAGTTAACGCGCCCGCTTCTCTCCATTGCAGGAGCGTAAGCCGCGTCCGCCGACGCGCTCGCGACCACGCGGGAGCGGTAACGGCAAGTGCGGCCAACTACCACCCACGTTTGTGGATAGCCCCTGATGGCCGCCCCCCATTTTCCTTCTAGGTTGAGCGACGAGAAGTGGCGCAGCTAGCCAGTTCCAGGTGAATTGTCCAACGCCAAGGCAAGGAAGGAGGCTGGCGATGACCGCGGGGGATCCAAGTGGAAGCGAACCGGACAGCCGAAGCCGCGGCTTCATCCGCTCCAACGGGGTCGCCTTGGTCGCAGTGGCGATGGCGGTGCTCGTCACCGCCTACGGCGCCGCAAGCGCAGCAACCGAATCGGGGCAACCCTCACGCACAGGCGGCGGGGGCGACAAGGCGGTGGTTGCCGCCGCCTCGGCGGCAAAGAGGCTTCCCAGGAACTCCGTCGGCACGGCGCAGCTGAAGAAGAACGCCGTCAACGGCTCGAAGGTCAAGGACAATTCCCTGACAGGCGCCGACATCAATGCCTCCACGCTGGGCACCGTGCCGAGCGCCACGAACGCCGACACGCTGGACGGCAGGCACGCATCGGAATTCCTCACAGTCGGCAGCTCGATCTCAAACGCCGACACCCTCGACGGTCAGCACGCCTATGAGTTCCTGGGCGCAGGCGCCACCGCGGTCAACTCCGAACGGCTGGGCAACATGCTCCCCAGCGGCTTCCTGCAAAGCGGGTCCAACGCCGGTGGCGACCTCGGGGGCGCCTATCCGAATCCGTCGATCGCCAACGGGGCGGTCACGGACGCAAAGGTTGCATCCGCCAACAAAGACGGGGCTGCGGCGGTCCCGTCGTTGCGCACCCTGGGCGCCGGCGCCCTCGAGGCGATGCCTGGCAACGCGACCCCCGGAGGCCCGCCCAGCGGGGCGGCGGGTGGGGCCCTCTCGGGCACTTACCCCAACCCATCGCTCAACGTAACGGGTGGTCCCTGCGCGGACGGGAAAGCGCTTATCGACGTCTCCAGCGGGGGGTCTCTCAAATGCCGGCTTGGGGTCTACGACGGCACGGGCGAAAATCTCGCGGTCAGCGTCGAACCGTTCCCGGCCATCACCACCGGATCCCAGAACTCGGCATTCGGCCACTATGCGTTACAGGCCAACACGAGCGGCGACTACAACACCGCGGTCGGCCAGTGGGCGCTCCGGTCGAACACCAGCGGCACAGTCAACACGGCGGTCGGCCGCCTTGCCTTGGACGCCAACGTGACCGGCGATCAAAACTCCGCGCTTGGCAACTACGCCCTGATCGCGAACACCACCGGCAGCGAAAACTCTGCCGTCGGCACGTTTGCCCTGGCCAACAACACCACGGGCAACAGGAACACGGTGATGGGATTTCAGGCGCTGGCCGCCGGCGACTCTACGACCGGCAGCGACAACGTCGCGGTCGGGGTGAATGCGCTGCACGAAGACACGAGCGGAGGCTCCAACGCGGCGATCGGCCAGAGCTCCCTCTGGAAAAACACCACCGGGAGCGCGAACTCCGCCGTCGGCCAGGGCGCCCTTCAGGACAACACGCTCGGCAGCCGCAACTCCGCCGTCGGCCAGAGAGCACTCGGTTTCAACACAACCGGTGATGGCAACACGGCAGTTGGCGACGGTGCCCTGGGTTCCAACACCACCGCGCACGGCAACGCCGCGGTGGGTGAGGGCGCGCTCTCCGCCAACACCATAGGCAGCGAAAACTCGGCCTTCGGCACCGCCGCGCTCCAGCAGAATACGAGCGGCGAGAAGAATGCGGCGGTGGGGGCATTCGCGCTCGCCAACAGCACGATCGCCGAATGGAATACGGCCGTCGGCTTCAGCGCGCTACTGGCAAACACCACCGGCAGCGTCAACACCGCGGTCGGGGGAGGGGCGCTCATGCAGAACACCACCGGTGGCGCGAACACCGCGGTCGGCCAGGGAGCGCTGCGAGACAACACCACCGGCAGCGTCAACACCGCGGTCGGGGGAGCGGCGTTGCAGGCGAACACGAACGGGAACGACAACGCGGCCCTCGGCCAGGGAGCCCTGTCCTCCAACACCGTGGGGATCCGAAACTCGGCGTTCGGCAGAGACGCGCTCTCCCAGACCGTGAGCGGCAGCCAGAACTCCGCCTTTGGGCAGAACACGATGTACCACACCAATGGCAACGACAACTCGGCTTTCGGCCAGCAGGCGATGAGCGACAACATCGTCGGCGGCAGCAACTCGGTGGTCGGCCAAAACGCCCTTGGTGCCAATATCGAAGGGAGCGACAACTCGGGCATCGGGCGGAGCGTGCTGGAGTCCAACACGAGCGGCAACGGCAACGTCGCGCTGGGCAGCGGAGCCGGGCGCAACCTGACGACCGGCGACAACAACATCGACATCGGCGCCAACGTGACCGGGGCCGCCGGCGAGGGGAACATCATCCGGATCGGCAACGAGGGCACGCAGGTTGGCGCCTTCCTCGCCGGCGTCTCGGGCACCAATCTGGGCGCCCAACCCGCCGTCGTGGTCAACGGGGAAGGGCAGCTCGGAGTCGACGCCTCCTCACGGCGCTTCAAGACCGACGTCCACCCGATCGGGAATGCGCTCGACCGGCTGATGAGGCTGCGGCCGATCTCCTTCCGCTACCGCCACGGCGACGTGCGGGGTGCAAATCCGGTCCAGTACGGGCTGCTGGCCGAGCAGGTCGCCAAGGTCTATCCCAACCTGGTCGCCCGCCAGCGCGACGGCCGCCCCTACACGGTCCTCTACCAGGAGTTGCCGGCGCTGATGCTGGCACAGGTCCAGCGCCAGCAGCGCCAGAACGAGTCCCTCAGGGCGCAAAACCACCGCCAGCAAGCCGAGATCGAGCGCCAGCAAGGGCAGATCGATTGGCTGATACGGCACGTGCGGGGACACTGAAAAGGGCGCGTCTGGGAGAACCAGTCCGACGCTCCCGCTTTGCGCGAAATGCGAGCGTCTCCGCCACGGGCCAGCTCGCTGTCGCAAAGGACGAAAAGGAGCCGCGATGTGGCAGGCGCAGCCAGGTGCCGTCAGCGCTGCGAGGGCGACCCACGGCCCAGATGCCCTTGCAGCCACCGCGCCGGGCGGTACCCTGGATGCGATGGCAACCGCGAAACAGGACGCCCGAAGAGTCCTCGACGGCCTCCCCGAGGGGGCTTCGTTTGAGGATATTCAGTACCACCTCTACGTCCTGCAGCGCATCAGGCGCGGCCGCGAAGACGTCAGGGCGACCAGAGTCCTGCCCCAGGACGAGGTCGAGCAGCGATTGGCCCGGCGGCTCGACGAGTAGCCTGGACCGAGACCGCCTGGCGAGACCTCGAGCGCATCGCTGACTACATCGCCGAGGACTCCCCGGGTTATGCAGCGGCGTTCGTGCGAGGTGTCCGCGACCGCGCCAGATCGCTTGAGGAGATGGCCGAGCGAGGACGCACGGTTCCCGAGCTGGAGGAGGCGGCGGTCCGCGAGTTGATCATCGGGAGCTACCGCCTGATCTACGAGATCGAGGATTTCGATGTCTATGTCCTCGGCCTGATCCACGGCGCGCGTGATCTCGCTGCGCTATGGCAAGAGGAGCCGCCTCGAGCGGGGGCTGACTGAACCTTGCACTGGATCTGACTCCCGCTTGCGCGATTTGCGAGCGCGTCAACTGCGAGCGGTAAACGCTCGCGTCGGACGAAAAGGGGAAACGCCGCACCGACCTTACGGCGCTCCCGTATCGGACGTTCGCGAGTGTCTTCGGCCCGCTCAACAGCGCTCGCAAATCACCCAGGCGGGCGCCGCGACTGCATGCCAACCGAAGCAGGAGCGCCCCCGCTTCGTCCTGGCCTTGTGCCAAGCGTCGAGCGGTCGAACGCTGGTCAGGAAGACTCGTGGATGACGGCCTCGATCGCGGCGGCCACGGTGTCGGGGGCCTTGCTGAGGATCTGCGTGTGCTTGTGGGGTGTCGTCGCGAATACGGACACGCGCTCGCTGCTCTCCTCGGCGTCGGCTACGGCAGCGCGCACGGTGCGCATCTCCTCCTCGGTGGCGCCCGAGTGGGCTCCGGTGCCGACCACGAACACGGTCGGGCATTCCAGCGCCGCGAAGTCGGGGCCGAGCTCGCCGTTGACGGCGTCCATCTCGATCACGACGTCCGCGGACTCGGCGGGAGACATCTTGGCCGAGCGGCCGAGCGCTGCCAGGATGCGCATCATCCATCCCAACCGACGGAACTGGGTGCGGACCTTCTGCTTTCCGGCCTCGTCGAACATGGCGATCGGGTAAGCACCGTCGATGAGCACTAAACCGCCGACCCGCTCAGGGTGCTGAGCCGCGTATCGCACGGCGATCGTGGCGCCGTGAGACCACCCGACGAGGATCGGGCGCTCGATGCCGGTCGCGTCGATGACCCGTCCGATGTCCTCGACGGCCGCCTGGACGGAGTAGTCGGCCGATCTGCCCGACTTGCCGCGCGCCCGCGCGTCGAAGCGCACCGTGCGGTACTTGCCGTCGAGACGGCGGATGACGCGGCTCCAGTTCCGCACGGTGCCGAAGCCGCCGCTGAGGAAGAGCAGGGCAGGCGTACCGCCCGGGGCGTCTACGGCATAGAGCTGAGTATCTGCGGCGGGAATCATGAGGCTGCTCGGCTCACCAGACGATGTCGATCCCGTAGTCGCACAGCCCGGTGTCCGCGGTGACAAGGGCGAGTCCTTCGACCTCGGCTTGGGCGATCAGGAGGCGATCGAAGGGATCGCGGTGGTGCAGGGGCAGCGTGCCGACCCGGTCGGCGTGGCGAGCGGTTATCGGCAGCAGGTCGACCTTCGCCCGTTCCAGCTGTTCGAGCAGGTCGCCCGGCGCCTCCAGCTTGCCCAGCCGGCGCTTTATCGCCACCTCCCAGACGACCACCGCGCTGATCAGGACCCGCGCGCCCTTCGTCCCGATCGCAGCGGCGGCCGGTTTGCTGAGGCGATCCTTTTCACCCGCCATCCACCAGAGGACGACGTGGGTGTCGAGCAGCAGTGTCAGGGCCGCATGCCGAGCGACTCGGCGAGATCGGCCGGCAGCTCGTCGAAGTCCTCGGAGATCTTGACCCGTCCTCGCCAGGCTCCCGCCAGCGAGGCGAACCCGTCGCCACGCTGCTCGGCGACCAGGCGCACTGCGGGCTCGCCCCGGCGCGTGATCACGATCTCCTCGCCGCCTTCCGCTCGCTCGACCAGCTTGGAGAGGTTCGTCTTCGCTTCGTGCATCCCGACGCGCGCCATGCGAACAAGCTAGCAGGAGTAGCTAGATGACTAGCTAGAACGCTCAGATCGGCGACTCCGGCCTGTCGCGCTGGGGCGCTACTCTGAGGTCCAGTCCTGCGGGGACGCCCAGCTGCGGGGATGGCACATGCACTACTGGCCGAAGGTGCCGTTCGGGATCAGCGGACGCGTCTCGACCTGGAAGGTGCCGCTGAAGTACCTGCCCAAGAAGTCCTTCCGCTGGCGTGCCTACCTGAGCGAAGACGACACCTACACGGATAAGGCTCCCGACCGCGGCTTCCTGACTTTCGTCGTGAAGTAGGCGGGAATGACTTCCTGCTGTGGCTGTCAACGATTCAGAGCACGCGATCCGCGAGACGCACGGCGATCAGTCTCTTGACGAGCGCCGTCGGTAGGGGGCGGTCGATCGGGAAGTGCAGAGAGCTCTTGGTCATCGTGTAGCCGTCGAGCTCATCGGCAAGCTGGCCGAGGACCGAGCCGCTGAAGGGCAGGTAGCTCACATGATTCTTGAACGCCGCAAACCCAGCGATGACCTGGCCGTGCAAACGGAACGCTGGGACACGGTATGAGATCCCCTCTTCAGCCTCTGGGACGACCTCGAGAATCGTGCGGCGCAGTTCTTGAAGCGTTGCGCGCTTCGGCTCCTCGAGATCACGCAGGTAGCTGTCGACCTGCTCGGCGGACATCGGCGCAGTGTAGGGGTGCATCGCTCTCGCTTCGCGCGAATTTGCGAGCGCCGGCCGAACTGCGCTTCAGACCCCGCATCAAGGCGAAGCGGCCTGGGCATGAGCCTTGACCTGGCCCCAGGTCAGCAGTCGGCCGCTCTTCGGATCGATCACCTTGAGTCGGATTGCGCGCAGCCCGTCGCGGACGCTCAGCACAGGGACATCGTGGAAGATCGGGTTCTCGTCGTGGGTGCGCTGCAGGTTGTAGTTGGGAATCTTGGCGCTGAGGTGGTGAACGTGGTGCAGGCCGATGTTCCCGCTGAAGAACTGGAAGAGCTTCGGCAGCTTCAGGTAGGAACTTCCCCGCAGGGCGGCATCTGCGTAGCTCCAGCGCTCGGGAGCTCTCCCAGTAGACGTCCTCGAACTGGTGCTGGACGTAGAACATAAAGACGCCCACCGTGCCGGCGAGGATCGCGATCGGCATCTGCACCAGCAGCCACGCCTGCAGGCCGGCGAGCCAGACGATCGTCCCGACGACGATCGCGAGGGCCAGGTTCGTCGCGAGCACGCTGCGGCGCTGACGTGAGCGCATCTTGTTCGACCAGATGCGAGGCCCGATCATCAACGACCAGATCGGGCCGATCCCGAACATCACCAGGGGACTGCGAAACATCCGGTAGCCCAGCCGCTGCTTCCAGGGGCGGGACCGGTACTCCTCCACGGTCAGCGTCGAGACGTCCCCGGTCCCCCGACGGTCGAGGTCTCCCGCGGTGCCGTGATGGACGGCGTGGTTGTGGCGCCAATTCCCGAACGGCTGGAAGACGAGCAGCCCGGTGAGCCGGCCGAGCCAGAGGTTCGCTCGCTTGGTCGACAGGAAGGAGCCGTGGGCGCAGTCGTGGAAGACGACGAACGTCCGCAAGAGGAAGCCCGCCGCCGGAACTGCGAGGGCGAGGGCGATCCAGACCGAGACGTCGAGGCAGAGGTACATCCCTGCAGTCAGGGCCAGGTAGGGCACCACGGAGGTGGCTATGTCGACGAGGCTGTGTCGAAGCGAGGGTTGCTCGTGCCGAGCCACCGATTCCCGCCAGTAGGGACGGCCCGCGTCGGCATCGACGTCCGGCGGGGCGGGAGTGGGCTGGTGAATAGGGGCCACGGCGGGCTGAAACATAAATGCGCTTCCTAAAGCGCAGTGTAGGACCGCCGGAACGTCCGCCAAGCGCAACAGGCTCTTGTGGCCGGCCTCCCGAGTTGTACGAGGCGGGCGCTAGGCGGTTGCCGAGGCGAGCAGCACCACGTTCGAGAAGCTCAGCGGCTTCGAGCCACCCCCCGCATCGGCCGCGGCCTGCGTGATCGCGTCCCAGGCTTCTTCCTGGGCCTCGCCTGCGTGCTGCTCGATCATCGCCCGGATCGGGGCGGAGATCGCCCTGATGTAGGCGGTGAAGCGCTCCGGGGAGTCGAACTCGAAGGTGACCTCGTCCTGCTCCACGGCGACCTTTGAGAACCCACCTCCCTCGAGCAACCCGCCGATGGCGGCGGGGGTGGGCCGGGAGAGGGGCCCGGGCGTTCCGGCCGGGGGCGGGGGCACATTCAGCCGCTCCATCGTCGTCCTCATCGGAATCGAGAGGAAGGGGACCTGATCGGGCTCGCCCCACGAGCTGATCGCCATCCGCGCGCCCGGCTTGAGGAAGCCTCGGATGCGCCCTGCGGCGGCCTCCGCGTCAGGCTCGAAGATGATTCCCCAGCGTGAGACGGCGGCGTCGAAGCTCTCGGGCGGAAAATCGAGGCTGGAGGCGTTCGACTCCATGAACTCGACGTTGCCCAAGCCGGCCGCCGCCGCGCGTTCACGCCCGAACGCGAGCATCTCGGCGGAGATGTCCGTCGCGACCACCCGGCCCCCCGGGCCGGCCTTCCGCGCCGCGGTCAGCGCCGGCTCGCCATAGCCGGCGGCGACGTCCAGGACCTGGTTTCCCGACCGCACGCCGGCGAGCTCCACCAGCCGCTCGCTGATGTGCCCGGCGGCATTGTCGGTGAACTCGCTCCACTCCTTCCATCCCACCGCAGCGGAATCCCACTGCTTGTGCTGTGCCTCGCGGAACTCGACCGGGTCGATCGCCTTGGATTCCATGCTCGCTCCTCCATACCACCTCATTGCAGTGACGGCGACGCTAACCGACTCGGGTCACCGGCGGACTCGCAGCGACGCGGCGGACGGCCGATCGGGGGGCTGGGCTCCCGATCGGCCGCCGCGTTCGCGGGAGGGTGGCTACTTGCTGCCGACCAGGCCCGACTTGCAGCTATTCGAATGGCGAATCAGCAGGCTGTCGATGAAGACGGCCGAGTCGTACTGGCGGTCGCCCTGATCGAACAGCGACAGGTAGAGCAGCCTCTGGCCAGGCTTGACCGGGGTCGAGGCCCGCAGCTTGCCGGTCGCTGCGTCATAGGTCGTGCCCTTCGCAGCGGCTCGAGACACCTTGGCGACACCGGCGGCATTTACGCTGATGATGTTCTTGCCGTTGCGGGTCGTCGCGAAGTCGTTCGGCGCGGAAATCGTCGGGCTCTGATTCCCAGAGGCATCCCAGGTCGGTGAGTGGTCCAGTTCAGCGATGAAGGCGTCGTTGAATTCGGTGCCGACGAACTCAGGGAACTCCTCAGAGAGGAACTTGAAGCGAAAGGAGAGGCAGTTGGCGCCCTTGGGCACCTTGACCCGGATCCGCCAGATGGTGACGTCCCTGGCGCCGCGGGTCTTGACGCCGCCGTCCGTGCACCCGGTCGACCCTGAGTTGTTCTTGCGGATCGCGAAATGGGCGCAACCGGTGGAGAGGATCGCGAAGGACTCGCCCTTGCGTGGGAACCCGGCGATGCTCCTGGTCGTCGTTGCCACCGGGTCGTTCCCAGGTGGCACGGTGACGAACTTGGCCTGCACGAGCTTGTCGTTGTTGCCCTCGAAGATGGACCGGGCCAGCTTGGTAGCACCCGCATTGGAGCGCGAGACCGGCTTGATCGGATGGTTCTTATTGGCTGCGAACGCGGCCGCGGCTAGTGCGGCGACCAGTACGCCGATCGCCACGAGCACCAACGGCAACGCTCCTAGAGATGCCCTGGACGCTCGCTGGGAGTGAGGAATTGCGTGTCTCATCGTTTTCCCTTTCACGGCCCAGCCGCGCAAACGGGTGCGTGCGCTCGGTGAAGCTTGAGGGCCGACTCGCGGCTGCGTTCCGATACCGCCGAACGCTTCGCGGAGTCTTGCCGATTCTTTCGCCCTTCCTCAAGTGGCGCATCCGTATTCCGCCACACGAGCAAGGGGGGAGAGTACGCGGGGCAAGATTTGGTGGAGGCGATGGTGCTAGGCGGTGCCAAATGCGTGGTCGTTCGAGAAGGGTGCCGACCGTGGCAATATCTCCCCCTGAGGCGCTGGTTGGGAGCGCCTCAGGGGGAGATCAAGAGGAGCTCGAGCTCTCCGCCGGCGCTCCAGTCCTCTCGCAAATTGCGGGCCTCACCCCCACAGCGTGCAGATTGGCAGCGCGAAGATCCGCTCAGCGAGCTGGAACGGCCGTGGGCCCGTGTGGAGCACCGCACCGGCGAGAAAGCGCTCGCCGAGTCGGTCGCGCATCCAAACGAGGTGCCTGGCATCGGAGTTACCCGGGGCCGCAGTGGCCTTGATCTCGATCGCGACGACGCTGTTTGCCGGCAGCTCGGCGATCAAGTCCACCTCGTGTCCGCCATCCCTGGTGCGCAGGTGATGTAGGCGCGGGCGCGAGGGGCTGAGCTCGACCTCGGGCCGCATCTGAGCCACCACGAATGTCTCGAGGACGCGACCAAGCAGATCGCCGTCGCGGAGCACGGTCGCCTGGTCGAGGCGCAGCGCCGCTGCGATCAGCGAAGGGTCCACGAGGTAGCGCTTGCCACTCTTGATCAAGCGCGAGAGCCTGTTGGTCATCCATGCCGGCATCGTGTCGAGCACGAGCAGGTTCGTGAGCAGGCGCTCGTAGGCGATCGCGGTCTTGCGGTCGACGCCGGCGGCTTCGTAGAGGGTCTTGCTCTCGGCTAGCCCGGCGCTGTTGAGCGCAAGC
Organism: uncultured Actinomycetes bacterium; assembly: GCA_963714045.1. Taxonomy (GTDB): domain Bacteria; phylum Actinomycetota; class Thermoleophilia; order Solirubrobacterales; family 70-9; genus VAYN01. The sequence continues at coordinate 619,788 of OY970225.1, forward strand.
GCCTCGAAGTAGCGCCGCAAAAGAAGTGGGTCGCGGTGACCGTAGAGCGCCTCGATGTCTCTGGTCAGTAGCTGGTCGAGGTAGCCCTCGAGCCATGTAATCGACAGCAGGCACGCCTGTACGATACCGTTTTTGCGGGCTTGGTTTTCCCGCTTTCGCGCATACACCAGTCCCGCTTTCGCGTGGTTAGGCGAGCGGCACCGGGTCCAGAGGCCTACTGCAGTCGGACGCTGACCTGACAATGCGGGGTGAGCGATTCTTCAGCGCACGCACGGGTACCAGGGCTGCGCGAAGAGGTCGTATGCCTTGTGGATCGAACTGAAGTCGATCGCCCGCGCGGTCTTGCAGTACTGCTTCGGCTCCTGTTCGTACTCGGCCTCGAAGACCGCCTTGTCGTGACGGATGAATTCCCGGTAGTAGCCGCATTCGTGGTACTGGAAGCACTGCTCGACGATCGCGAAGTCGAAGACGTTGATCAGCTTGTCGGCCTGGCGGCCGTCGTTCTTCAGCGCCACCGCCATGCCGCGACCGTGGACCTGGCGGGCGACCCAGCGGTTGAAGCGCAGCTGGTCGGCCTTGGTGATCTTGAAACCGGTGTGGTTTTCTTTTTCCCAGCCGGCGAGGTTGTCGGGCTCGACCGCGTCAAAGCCCTTGCGCGCGCACATTGAGAAGCGCTGCTTCAGCGGCTTCTCGAAGCGGTGGAAGTGGGCGATGTCGAGCCAGCGCTCGTCGGGGAAGCCGGAGTAGCGGCGCCCGATCACCGAGCGCGGGAACTCGCCTTTGTCGGGGCGATAGGTCTCCCAGCTGCCGACGTCGAGGTAGCAGATCGCCTTGCGGCCCTGGCGGTGGAGTCGGCGCACTGTGCTGGCCGGCGTCTGGAAGCCGTCAACGTCGTAGACGGACGCGGGGACGCTCGTATCGATCTTGCCCTGTAGCTGCCACTGCCAGGGAGCGGTGGTGGGACGCGGCGACCAGCGCACCGACGAAGCGCCGGCGGTCGCGGTGCCCAGAATCGCCAGCAACGCCAGCGTCCCAACGAGAAGCGCGATCGGTGCGGAAGCTCTGCTCGACGTCAATCCCATCTCTCCTCCAACCCGCCGATCTCGGGTTTGCTGCGGGCGGCGGAGGATCTCGGCATCGCTTCGCTTAAATGGGCCGTGTCGTGATCCCCGAGCAAATCAAGCCGCGACTGCTGGGGGTGGGGACGCCGGGGTGAAGCTGCGACGCGACGCCTCGGGGTCTGGTGCCGTCGCCGCGGCGGATGCTCCAACTCACGGCGTCCAGGACCAGCGCAGCAAGGAGGACCGCCACGCCGACGAGGGGGTCGGCACCGAGACGGGGCTGAGCGGTGGGGAGGCCACCGCGCGGCTCGGACGCTATGGGCCAAACGCGCTGGTCGAGCAGGAGCGCAGCGTCCTGCTCGAGCTCCTCTCCCACTTCTGGGCACCGATCCCCTGGATGATCGAGTTTGCCTTGGTTCTCACCGCGGTGACGGCGCGCTGGCCGGACTTCGGAATCATTCTCGCGCTGCTGCTGCTGAACGGGCTGGTCGGGTTCTGGGAGGAGCACCAGGCCGCCAACGCGATCGCCGCCCTGAAGGAGCAGCTCGCAAAGCAGGGGCGGGTCAAGCGCGACGGCGAGTGGCGGACGCTTGCCACCGAGGAGATCGTCCCGGGCGATCTGTTGATGGTCGAGCGCGGCGATGTGATCCCGGCCGACGCGCGGATCCTCGCGGGCACCGTCGATGCCGACGAGTCGGCGCTGACGGGAGAGTCGCTGCCCGTCACCAAAGGGCCAGGGGAGGCCCTCTACTCGGGCACCGTCGTCTCACGCGGGGCGCCGACGGCGCGGGTGCTCGCCACCGGTGCGGCGACCGAGTTCGGCCGCACGGCCGCGCTGACCGGCGAGGAGGGCCCGCCGAGCCACTTCCAGGCGGCGATCTACTCGATCGGCCGCTACCTGATCGCGATCGCGATGACCCTCGTCGCGATGATCGTCGTCGTCTCCCTGCTGCGTGGACACAGCCTGGCGACAACGCTGGAGTTCGCGCTGGTGGTGACGATCGCCTCGATCCCGGTGGCGCTGCCCGCGGTGCTCTCGGTGACGATGGCGGTGGGTGCCCGCGATCTGGCCAGACGCCAGGCGGTCGTCAGCCATCTGCCTGTGGTCGAGGAGATGTCGGGCGTCGACGTGCTCTGCGCCGATAAGACCGGGACGATCACCCGCAACGAGCTGGCGATCGCCGATGTCGCGGTCGTTGGGGAGGGGGCCAGTCGCGACCAGGTCCTGCGCGATGCGGCGCTGACCGTCGAGCAGGGCGGTCGCGACCCGATCGACGCCGCGATTCTGGAGGCGCTCGGCGGGCCGGTCGAGGACTGCGAGGTGCTCGACTTCGAGCCCTTCGACGCCGACCGCAAGCGCGCCGAGGCGCTCGTTCGGGAGTCGGGCGGCGCCGAGTGCAAGGTCGCGAAGGGCGCTGTGCAGGCGATCCTGGAGCTCGTCGGCGAGGCGGCCGCAGGAGCCGATCGAGTCTCCGCGGCAACCGCGAACTTTGCCCGCAAGGGCCAACGGGCGCTTGCCGTGGCCCGGGCCGACGAGGGCAATTGGCGGCTGATCGGCGTGCTGGCGATCGCCGACCCGCCGCGCGAGGACTCGCGCGAGACGTTGGAGCAGGCGCGGGCGCTCGGGGTGGAGATAAAGATGGTCACCGGCGACCGGGTCGAGATCGCCCGCGAGATCGCCGCTGAGGTCGGGATGGGGGAGGAGGTGCTCGAGTCGGGCGTGATCGAGCGGCTCGAGGGCGAGGCACTGACCGAACGGGTCGAAGAGGCCGACGGCTTCGCCCAGGTCGTGCCCGAGGACAAGTACCGGATCGTCGCCGCGCTGCAGGCCGGCGGCCACATCGTCGGCATGACCGGCGACGGCGTCAACGACGCCCCGGCGCTCGCCCGCGCCGACGCCGGCATCGCCGTCTCCGGCGCCACCGACGCGGCCCGGGCGGCGGCCGACATCGTGCTGCTGGCGCCCGGACTCTCGGTGATCGTCGAGGCGATCCACCGCGCCCGCGAGGTGTTCCGGCGGATGACCAACTACGCGATCTACCGGATCACCGAGACGATCCGGATCGTCCTCTTCGTCACTCTCTCGATCGTCGCCTTCGACTTCTTCCCGGTGACGCCGATCCAGATCGTCCTGCTGGCGATGCTCAACGACGCGGCGATCCTGACCATCGCCTACGACCGCGTGGTGCCCTCGCCCCGCCCGGAGCGCTGGGACCTGCGCGAGGTGCTGAGCATCGCCACCGTGCTTGGGCTGGCCGGGGTGGTCGAGTCCTTCTCCCTGGTCGGCATCGCGATCGGCCCGCTCGGCGTTGGCCACGCCGAAGCCCAGACCCTGATGTATCTGAAGCTGTCGGTGGCGGGGCACCTGACCCTGTTCGTCGCCCGTACGCGGGGGCGGCTGTGGTCGCACCGCCCCGCCTGGGTGCTGCTGATCGCCGTGGTCGGAACCCAGGTCCTCGCCACCCTTATCGCCGTTTCCGGTTTGCTCATGCACCCGCTCAGCTGGAAGCTGGCGGCCCTCTCCTGGGGCTACGCGATCGTCTGGATCCTGCTGCTCGACCAGGTCAAGCTCTGGGCCTACGCGTGGCTGGAGCCCGCGGGCCGGTAGTGGGGCCGACCTTGGGAACCGTCATCGGAAGGAAGGACCTATCGGTCTACCTTGAGCGTGATGCGTCTTGACCGTGATGCCGGGACCGCGGTGCCCGGGGTCGTGGGCGTGTAGGTGACCCGGATTTCGACCGTTGCTTTGCCGTGGGTGACGAGCTTCGCCCATGTGGAACCGTCTGGTGCGATCGGCAGCACGACCTCGCCGCCCCCCTCGCGACTCGGTGGACCGCCTTGGTCCCTGCGTCGGCGATGTCCAGCCTGCCCACCCCGGCCACGTTGGCGACGAGGCGTGCGCTGCCGTGACGCCGGTCGAGTGTCACCTTGGTCAGCTTGAACGCGCTCGAGGGCTCGCCGAACTTCTGGACGCGATTGTTGCTCGTGTCGGCGACGTAGAAATCGCCCCTCGAGTCGGTGGCCAGAGAATGCGGCCCGCGAAACTGACCGTTGCCGGACCCTGCCTGACCGACCTGGCCGAGGTAGGCGCCATCGGAGGTGAACTCCAGCACACGATTCAGCTTCGCATCTGAAACGAAGACATGGCCGGACCGATCCGTCGCGACACCCCATGCCTGGTTGAGTTCGCCCGCTCCCCAAGCAGCCAGGACGCCACCTTCACTGGTGAACTTGGTGACCCAGGCGCCCCCGGTGACGTAGACGTCGCCGGCAGCGTCCGTGGCGATCCCGTTCGTTTGGACGTTGATGGGACCCCGGCCCGACGGTCCGGGAACGGTGTACTTCCATCGGGCCAGCTGGCGTCCTTTCGAGCTGAACCTCCCGACCCACCTGCCCATGGCAAGGTAGACGTTTCCCCGCCTGTCGGTCGCAATGGCCCCGGGCACAACGCCGACCCGGAGATGGATCGGCGCCCACTGGTCGATCAACCTGCCGTGCGAACTGTACTTCAGCACCCGGTAATTCCTCGTGGCCTTGCCGCCGCTGATGACATAGACGTTCCCGACGCTGTCGGTCGCAGTGCCGCAGCCGCTCCTTTCGATTTCCAGCCTTCTGACAGCCGGAAACCTAGGCGCGGAGCGGCGTGCGCCTCCTCTCAGCGCCCTACTTCACCCACGGAAACGTCAGTAGAGCCGCTGTTAGGCCGGTGCGAAAGCTAGGCCAGCAACCGTCCGCCGTCGACGACGATTTGGGCGCCGGTCATGTAGCTGGAGAGCTCGGAGGCGAGGAACAGCGCCGCGCGTCCGATGTCGTCGGGATCGCCCATCCTCCCCATCGGGATCATCGCCTCAAAACCCTTCAGGTTTGCTTGGTCCATGTCGCCGACGCCGGGTGTCTTGATCCCGCCCGGCGCGATCGCGTTGACAGAGATGCCATGCGGCGCCAGCTCCAGAGCGACGTTCTTGGTGAAGCCCCAGGCGCCGTGCTTGGACGCGTCGTAATGGGCCAGCCCGACCATCGACGGATGCAGCGCGTCGATCGATGTGATGTTGACGATCCGACCGCCCTTGCCCTGAGCGATCATCTGCGCTGAGACGGCCTTTGTGCACAGGAACAGGCCGGTCAGGTTGATGTCGATCACGCGCTTGAAAGTCTCGAGGTCCAACTCGCTCAACGCCAGCATTGGGAAGATCCCCGCGTTGTTGACGAGGATGTCGACACCGCCGAAGGCCTCGACCGCGGCGTGCACGGTGCGCTCGACGCTTTCGGAATCGCTGACGTCGCAGCGCAACCCGAGAGCACTGTCTGCTCGCTGGGCCCGCAGAGCCTTGGCCGCATCCTCGCCGGCGAGGGGGTCCAGGTCTGCAACAACGACGCTCGCACCGGCCTCGTGCAGGCGGCGGGCGATGCCGAGCCCGATCCCCATCGCGCCGCCGGTGACGATCGCGGTGCGGTCGGTGAGGTCAATGAGCTCTGGCAACGGTGTGGTCTGTGGCGGGGCGATTGTCTGGTTCATACCGTGGAAGATCCCAGGCGCACGGGCGATGAACATCCGTGGTTGACCGCCGGCCGAAGTGGCTAACTACTGCGCCGTTCAACCGATCAGGCGGGCTCTGACCGTGGCGGCGATGTTGAGTCGCAGGGCGCGCTGGGTCGCATGCGCAGCGGCGAGCAGCGCCAGGGCGAGCGCGGGGAGGATGACCAGCAGGAAGCTCGGGGGCTCGGGATGCAGGCCGATCTCGAACCAGGCTTCGGAGATCCGCTGCGAGAGGGGCGAGGCGATCAGCACGCCGAGGGGGATCGAGAGGGCCGCCGCGGCGATCGTCTGGCTGAGGGCCTCGCCGGCCACCGCCCCGCCGATCTGGCGCCGCCCGTAGCCGAGCGCCGCCAGCGTCGCGAACTCGCCGCGCCGGTCCAGGTAGGAGAGCGCCAGGGTGGAGACGAGAAAGAGGGCGCCGACGCCGAGGCTGATCGCCTGCAGGACGGAGATCAGCCCCGTCAACTCGCCCAGCAGCTCCCGCTCCGCGGTCAGGGCGGAGGCCTTCGAGGTCACGCGGGCCACGGCGGGATCGCCACGCAGGCGGCGTGCAACGGACGCGCTCCCGTCGACGAGGACGCTGGTTGCCCGGCCGGGGAGGCCGAGCAGGCGGGAGGCCTCGCTCCATGGCAGGTAGATCTGCTCTCCGGCGAGAGTGCGGGCGATGCCGCCGACGCCGACCACTGCCCTGTGGCCGGAGGTGCGCAGCGACAGGCGGTCCCCGAGCGACGCGCCGAGCCTGCGCGCGGTCTGTGCGCTGAGCACGATCCGGCCCGGCCCGGGACCCGAGCCGGAGGTCAGGTCAAGTCGCATCAGCGACGGGCGGCGCGGCAGCCCGGCCAGCTGGGCACCCGTCCAGCCCGCGGCCCCAACCACGCGCAATTCCGCCGGTCCCTTAACCGCCGGCTCGGCACGAGCGGCTCCGGCCCGCCTGGCGAGCGTCGCAACACGACTGAGGGGCAGGGGGCGCGCGAGGTCCACGGAGTGCGTCCAGCCCTGGTTGGCGAAGGCGGCGTCCACCGAGCTGTGGGTCGAGGAGACGAGGATGTTGAGCGCCGCCGCCAGGCCGAGCGCGCCGGCGATGCTGACCACGGTGGCGGCGCTGAGCAGCGGCCGGCGCAATAGCCCTCGCAGGCCGTAGGTGAGCGCCGGCGGTCCGATCGAGGTGAGCCGCTGCAGCCAGCCGGGCAGCTCGAAGGAGCCGACGCTCTCGCCGCGCAGCGCCTCGATCGGGTCGAGGCGAGCAAGCCGGTGGGCGGGAAGGACCGCCGCCAGCAGCGTCGCCGCCAGCGCCAGCCCGGCCGCCAGCGCCAGCGGCCCGGCCGCCAGCGGGTGCTGGGTCACCGGGAAGCCGACGGCGCTTGAGTACTCGTCGGCGACGAGCCGCCCGACACCAATTGCCACGCCGACGGCGAGCGCGGCGCCGAGCGCGCCGAGCGCCGCCGCCGGCAGCAGTACCGAGGCGATCACCGTGCGCGGCGGGTAGCCGATCGCCAGCAGCGCGCCCAGCTCGCGGCGCTGGGAGTTGACCAGGCGGCGCAGGCTGAGCGCGATCAGCAGCAGCCCGACGATCCCGAACACCACCCCCATCACCGGCGCGAAGATCGAGAAGCTGTGGATGTCGGCCTCGGTCAGGCGCAGTCCGTATTGGCGGGAGCGGGGAGTGACGCGCGCAGTCGGCAGGCCCGCGGCCAACCGGCCGGCGCGGCGACCCGTCCCCCCGCCAGGGAGGTCGGCGGCAAGGTCGTTGACGTAGCCGCGAAGGCCGGTCAGTCGCTGCAGGGAGGCGCGGGGCAGGAAGGCAACGGCGAGTGAGCCCCGCTGAGGCACCAGGTAGTCGGGGTTGGCGGTGGCGAGCAGGTACTCGGGGCTTCGCGCCAGGCCCCGGACGCGCACGGCGATCGTGCGCCCGGCGATCCACAGGCGGAGGCGATCGCCCGGATGGATGCCGAAGCGATCCGCATAGTCGCTGTCGATCACCGCCCCGCGGCCCCCGGCGCGATCAAGGCCCCGGCCGGCGGTGACGGCGAGGCGGTTGAGCGACGCGTCCACCGGCATGCCGACCACCTCGGCGGAGCTCTGCCCGCCGCGGCCCGGTTGGGAGGCGGCACCGTCGAGGATGAGGCGCAGCTCCGCCCGCGTCGCCCCCGCCCCCCGAGCCCGCGCCAGCAGAAGCTGCTGGGTGAGGGGACGACGCAGGCGCAGGTCGAGGCCGGCGAGCGCGTATCGCGCGTAGAAGGCGTCGCGAGTCTGCCCCACGTCGTGCAGGGCAAGGGAGATGCCCGCCGCCGTTCCCGGGCCGGCTCCGATCACCGCGACGATCAGGACGGCGCGCAGCCCCATCGCGCGCAGGTCGCGGATTGCCTTGCGCGCCAGCATCAGGGCGCCGCCGGTCTCAGGGCGCCACCGGTCCGGAAGAGACCGTCCCCGACTCGGCAAGGCGCCCGTGGGAGAGCCGCACCACGTGGTCTCCGGCCCGGGCGATCGCCGGGTTGTGGCTGACGATCACGAAGGTGACGGCAGTCTCCCGGTTGAGCTCGCGGATCAGCTCGAGGACGGCCGCGGAGGTCTCCTCGTCGAGGTTCCCGGTCGGCTCGTCGGCGAGCAGCAGGCGCGGTCGCTTGGCGAGGGCGCGGGCGATCGCGACGCGCTGCTGCTGGCCGCCGGAGAGCTGCGCGGGGAAGCGCCCGGCGAACTCCGCCAGGCCGACCCGGTCGAGCAGCGCGCTGCCGCGGGCTCGCGCCTCCTCCCGCTCGACCCCGGCAACCCGCACACCGGCCTCGACGTTCTCCAGCGCCGTCAGGGTGGGGAGCAGGTTGTAGAACTGGAAGATGAAGCCGACCGAGCGGGCGCGGTAGGCGGTCAGTTCGGGCCGCGAAGCGTTTGTCAGCTCGGTCCCGCAGGAACGGATTCGCCCGCTGTCGACGCGGTCGAGGCCGCCGATCAGGTTGAGCAAGGTCGTCTTGCCGCAGCCCGAGGGGCCGTGCACGACGGCGAGTTCTCCCCCGGCTATCTCGAGCGAGAGGTTGTCGAGCACGACCTGCGCGGCGGAGCCGCTGCCGTAGGACTTCTCGACGCCCTCGAGGCTGACGAGCGGCTCAGCCATGGCTCTCTCCGCTTTACGCCGTCGGCGAGAATCCCCCGCACGCGCGAGATGAACGGCGCCGCGGCCTCCAGCACCCGCGGGGAAAAGTCGGTGCCTCGGTCTTGTTCTGTTCGGTCAGGCGTGGCATTCGACAGCTGGTTGGAGCCTCAGTAGTGGTGGGTGACCGCCCACCCACATTATCCAAGCGGCCCGTGGATGAAGCAGCGCTGGCTGAGTTTGGCGTTTCGGGCGAAGCGAGACCTCCAAAGAAGTGGCCCCTCGTTAGGGTGCTGGTCATGAGCCGGGATCCCGAGCTAGCAGCGGATTTCGTCAGGCGCTTCACGGAGTTCTGGCAGGCGCCCGCCGTTGAGCGGCTCGACACGGTTCTGGCCCCTGACGCTCGCCTGTCCGCGCCGATGACGCCGACGACACACGGCTTGGAGGCAGGCAAGCACGCCTTCGCCGGTCTCTTCGAGCTGATCCCGGACATGACCGCCGAGGTTCACCGCTGGGGCGCCACCCACGACGGCGTCCTGATCGAGTTCACGGTTCGCGGCACAGCCGGCGGAGCCCCGATCTCCTGGGAGTCGGTCGACCGCTTCGTCGTCGACCGGAACGGGCTGGCGACAGAACGCTTCACCTATTTCGACTCGCTGCCGCTGGCGCTGTCCCTGCTGCGCCGTCCGCGGGCATGGACCGGTTTCGTGCGCAGCCGAATCAGGCAGATACGCCATTGAGCCGCGACGAGGAAGCCCCGGCGAGTGGGAGGACCGTGCTTCCCACTCGCCGCTTCGTGATGCTGCGTACTCAGCTGTTCGGCGCGCACTCCTTGAGGCCGAGCGCGTGCAGCTGCTTGCCCGCGGCGGCGAAGGTGTCATTCTTGCCGAAGGCCAGTTCGGGGTTGGCTTCGATCTTTTCCAAGGTCTGCTGGGAGAGTTCCAGAGCCGAGTTCACCTGCTGTTCCTCGCCGCTCGGGGCACCGAGGGCCTTGACGCCGTCAATCTGGCTCTGGATGTTGGGCACCAGGACGGTTTCCACGAGCTCAGCTTCCTGCGCCTTGCTCGGCTCCTTGTTTTCCAGGCCGTGTTTCTTGGCGTAGGCGTTGATTTCGGCTTCCTGCGCCTTTTCGCCTTTGACGCAGACGGCGTTGCCCTTGGCAACGAATTCAGCCTTGCTGATCGCGGCCGTCGTTTCGGTGGTGGTCGAGCTGCTGCTGCCACATCCAGCCACGCAGACTCCGACGATTAGGGCTGCCAGCAGAGCCAACCCGCAGATCATCCTCTTTCGCATCCAGTCCCCCTCAGCGGTTTTGTAACTCCGATCACCCTAAACCGCGAATCGTCCGTCTGCCCGCCCGTCGCGCGGCTCTACTTAACAGCGCGCCCCTTGGCATTGATCGCATACCACTTCCCACCGAACTGCTTGGTACCGACCTTGGAGGTCTCCCCGGGCTTGGTGGTGGCGATATCGATGTACAGCGGGTGGCCGGCATAGGTGAGCTGTCGCTCGCCCAGGACCTTGATTGTCGAGAGCAGGGAGGCGTGGACGCCCGGGCCCGCGGTCGGCTTGCCGGTCGCTTCCTGCGGAATTCCCGATCGTCTATGACTCGCAGTGTTACGCTCGCGATCGCATGATTGAGCTGCTTCCGGGTTTGCCCGAAAACGTGGTCGGCGTCGAGGCGGTCGGTGAAGTCAACTCCGACGACTACAAGAACGTTTTGATCCCGGCGGCTGAGGCCGCCTTGGAGAAATACGACATGGTTCGCCTCCTCTACGTTCTCGGCGATCGCTTCGACCGCGTCAACGCCGGCGCTGCCTGGGAGGACACCAAGCTGGGCCTCGAGCACTTGCGTGGCTGGGAGCTGATGGCCGTGGTCACCGACGCCGAGTGGATCGGCCATGCCCTCAAGGCCGTCGGCTGGATGATCCCGGCCAAAATTCGCGTCTTCCCCGTGTCTGAACGTGCCGCCGCCGAAGCCTGGGTTACCGGCGGCGACTCCTGATGTCTCGGTGGCAGCCCCCAACCGATTCGGACCTGGTCGGCATCCCCCTGGTTCTGGGCGTTGCCTTGGCCGTTCTCGCCATCCTGGCGGCGTTCGTCTTCATCGGCTGGTTCGGACTGATCGTGCTGGGCGTCGTCCTGATCGCCGCCCTTGCGATCAGCTATCGCGTCATAACCGCTTCAGAGAGCGAAGAGGACTCGTAGGTCGCGTGCGTACCTCAGCTGAGGTGAAGCCGCCTCACTGGGAGATCCGCCGCATCCGCACCAACAGCGCCGCCGAGGGGATGACCCTGCCGGTGGCGTAGGTGGAGAGGCGAGAGGCTGAGGTGCCGATGCGGGAGGCGAACTCGGCGCGGGTGAGGCCCGACGCCCGCACCAGCGCGTCGACCTCGGCGGCGACGGCTTCGCGCTCCGAGGACTCCGCCGCGTCGCGCGCCCGCGCGGTCACCCGCTCCATCATCTTCGCGACCCCGTAGGGCCGGCTGTAGGTGAGCACCTCTTCGACCCGGCGGGCGACGGACCCCCAGGGTTCCGCCTGGATCGCCTGCGCCAGGCGGCGCCAGTGCCGCAGGCTGCCGCGCTCGAGCGCGGTCTGAATCCCCTCCAGCGGCCACTCTGCGACCGGATCGTCCGGCGAGGCGTCGACGTTGCGGAAGGCCAGCGCGGTCACGAGCCCCCCGCCATCCGCGCGCCGACCTCTCCCAGGACGGCGGTCACCGCGCTCCAATCGCTCCAGCGTCGGCGCAGGCGCCGGTATGAGGAGAGCTCGGCGATCACCGAGCTGTCGGCGGGCTGCGGGTCGGAAAGCTGGCGGATCAGCTGGGAGGCCACCCCGTCGCCAGGCTCGCCCTGGTCCGCGTAGTAGTCGTCGATTTGCGACAGGGCCTCGGCCGCTCGGTCGACCCCCACGTGCTCGGAGAGGGCAGCCAGGTCCAGGTAATCGCGGGTCTGGTTGCGGCGCACGACGAGGAACGCCCTGATCCGCAGCGTCTCCTCCAGCGTCGGCACCGCCACCTCGCCGCCCGAGGGGAGGGTGACCGTGGCGACCTCCAGCGGTGCCCTGCGGATCATCTGACGAACCCCGGCTTCGATCCCGTCGAGGTTGCCGAGGATCACCTTGCCGGGAGTGACCCGGTTCGTGGCCCAGCCTTCGTCTCCCTCGACCGCTTCCAGCACCATCTCGAAGCGATCGGCCAAGTCGGCGAGGACGTGATCGTGGTCGCGCGACTCGCGATGGTCCGCATAGAGGATCGCCGCCGCGCCGCCGACCAGCACCGCTCCCGGTACCAGCCGCTGCAGGTGGGCCGCCGACTCCAGCAGGGCGACGAACCGCGGATCCCGGTCCTCGACGGAGGACTTCTCAGTCATAGAGGGAAATTATCAGATCTGATATTAACTCAGCTTGTGGATAGCCCGGTCTCCCAGGTATCAGTCGATCAGCGTGGCGACGGCTCGCTCGCTGCATGTCATTGGGCTCGAGAGGGTGCCACCACGCGAGCTTGGTGACCCTTCGCGCAGCTTCCGCCGCGCCAAGGCGGTCACCCGTGCGGCGCGCCCTCTGGTGGACGAGCTCTTGAAGGAGATCCGCGCTGGCCTCGCCCTGCAGGTCGCCGGCTGCCGCCCGGCGGACGATCTCGCGGCACGGCTCCCTGTGGTGATGCTCGCTGTCGAGGGCGTAGACGAAGATCGAGGTGTCGTACAGGAAGCGCCTCACCACTTGCGCATCGGAGCGTCGCGAATATCCCGCTTCTGATCCTCCCAGTCGGGCTCCGGACCCTCTCCCGGAGGAGGTGGCATCGCCAGCAGCTCGCGGCCGGCATGTTCGCGCTCCGCGTGAGCCCCGATGCCCGGGAACTCATGGTCGATCGCGCGCCGAACGAGCTCCCCGACCGGTGCGCCGATCCGATCGGATTCCCGTGAGAGCCGTTCGTAGCGCTCGTCATCGACCAGTACCTGGAGGCGTCGATTCAGCATGCGCAGACCTTAGTAGGTCATATGCACATACCTATGCAGGTTTCCCTGGACGATGCTCAGACCATGCGCGGGGCGTGCTTCGTCTTCAGCTCGCCGGCCGCGGCGGCTTCGTCGCGCTTGGCCCAGCGGTTGAGCTCGCGGCGGGCGAGGACCATCTTGTGGACCTCGTCGGGGCCGTCGGCAAGGCGCAGCATGCGGCTGAAGCGCCAGAGGGCGGCGAGGGGGGTGTCGTCGGTCATGCCGAGGCTGCCGTGGATCTGGATCGCGCGGTCGAGGACGTCCATGACCATGTTGGCGGCGACGATCTTGATCGCCGAGATCGCCTGGCGGGCGGCGCGCTTGCCCTCGGTATCCATCTTCCAGGCGGCGTAGAGGGTGAGCAGGCGGGCCTGGTCGATCTCCATCCGCGAGGCGGCGATCGACTCCTGCACGAACTGCTTGTCGGCCAGCGGCCCGCCGAAGGCGACGCGCTCGTTGGCGCGGCGGCACATCATCTCGTGCGCCCGCTCGGCGGTCCCGATTGCCCGCATGCAGTGGTGGATGCGCCCGGGGCCGAGGCGGTCCTGGGCGATCGCGAAGCCGGCGCCGCGCTCGCCGAGCAGGTTCGCGGCCGGGACGCGGCAGCCTTCGTAGCGGATCTCGCAGTGGCCGGGGCCGGCGGCGTGGCCCATCACCGGGATCGGCCGCACCAGGTTGAAGCCGGGCGCGTCGGTCGGCACGCAGATCATCGAGGCGCGCGCGTAGGGCGGGGCGTCGGGGTCGGTGACGACCATCGCGATCGCCAGCTCGGCCCCGACCGCGCCGGAGGTGAACCACTTGTGCCCGTCGATCACCCACTCCTCGCCGTCGAGCACCGCCCGCGCCTGCAGCAGGGTTGGGTCGGAGCCGGAGACCTCCGGCTCGGTCATCGAGAAGCAGGAGCGGATCCGCCCCTCCAGCAGCGGCTCCAGCCAGCGCTCCCGCTGCTCGGCCGTTCCGTGCTCGGCGAGAATCTCCATGTTGCCGGTGTCCGGCGCCGAACAGTTGAAGGCCATCGCCGCCGCCATCGGGCTGCGCCCCATCTCCTCACAGAGCAGCCCGTACTCCCAGTTGGTCAGCCCGGGCCCGAAGCGCTCGTCGGGCATGAACAGGTTCCAGAGCCCCTCGGCCTTCGCCTTCTCGCGGATCCCGACCAGGATCTCGGGGTAGGGGACGCCGGGGCCGACCTCCTCGTCCAGCGCCTCCATGATCTCGCGCTCGACCGGGTAGACCTCGGCCTCCATGAAGTCGAGGACGCGCTCACGCAGGGTCGCTACCTGGGGGCTGGGTCTGAAGTCCATCGTGTCCTCTCCTCGGGGCTTGGCCGCCTGAACGCTACCTGGACCAGGTCAGCCCCCATCTAGCCGCAATCTCACTCCCAATTTGTCAAACGTTAATTCACGATTTGTCCTATCATAGATTCACGATTTGTCCTAGTGATTGATCACGACTTGCCCTAAAGATGATTTCCCGCCAAATCCGCCCATTCGTGCTCGAGATGCTGGCCGAGAGCCGAGCGGTCGCCATCCTGGGTGCTAGGCAGGTCGGAAAGAGCACGTTGTTGCGGGACCTCACCGCGAGCGACTATCCGGCGCAGGTGGTCACGCTCGACGAGCGTGGCAATCGTGCCGCGGCTGCGGAAGATCCAACGGGATTCGTAGCGAGCCTGAAGATCCCGGCGGCGATCGACGAGGCCCAACGGGTGCCCGATCTCCTCCTCGCGATCAAGGAGCGTCTCGACCGGGACGATTCCCGCGGCCAGTTCCTGCTCACCGGCTCGGCGAACATCCTCGCCCTGCCCACTGTGAAAGATGCTCTGCCCGGCCGGGTCGACTACATGACCCTCTGGCCACTGTCTGCCGCCGAGATCGAGGGAAGTCAGGGGAACTTCGTCGACGCCCTGCTTCAGGGTGCCCCACCTCAGCTGAGCGATGTTCCGTTCGGTCGGGGGGCCTACGCCGAACGAATCGCGCGGGGCGGATATCCGGAAACCCAGGAGCGCGGCTCACGCGCGCTCCGCAGCTTCTTCTCGAGCTACCTGTCGTCGATCATCGAGCGGGACGTCGCCGACATAGCCAACCTGCGAGCACCGGACGCACTCGAGCGACTGCTCGGGGTCATCGCCGCTCGCACCGGAAGCCTCGCCAGCTACGACGGGATGAGCGTTGAGCTCGGCTTGGACAAGAACACCGTGCGCTCTTACGCGCGGGTGCTCGAAAATCTCTTTCTCGTTCGGTCTCTGAAGCCATGGCACGTGAATCTGGGGACGCGCCAGATCAAGAGTCCCAAGCTATATCTGGTCGACAGCGGTCTGCTCGCCTACCTTCTCAAGGCCAACGCGCGGCGCATTGAAACCGATGGCGCAGTCGCCGGAGCCGTGTTCGAGAGCTTCGTTGCGATGGAGCTGCTTCGGCTTGCCAGCCTTTCGGACTCCGAGCCTTCCCTGTACCACTACCGGGACAAGGGGGGGCATGAGGTGGACGTCGTGATCGAGGCCGATTCCGGCGATATCGCAGGTGTGGAGGTCAAGTCGGCCGCCAGTGTGAGCGGCGATTCCTTCGCGGGATTGCGCCGCCTGCGCGACAAGCTGGGCGTTCGTTTCAAGTTCGGCGCGGTCCTCTACACCGGCGAACGGACCCTTCCGTTCGGTGACCGTCTCGCCGCTGTCCCGATATCGGGACTTTGGGCTGATCAGCGGCGGCGGTAGCGGGCGAAGAGCTCGCCGTCCTGCTCCAGCAGCCAGGCCAGCTCGAGGTCCTCGACGCCGGGCAGATCGCCCTCGACGATCCGCGGCCCGTCGCCGCCCGCGAGCTTTGGGGCGATCGTCAGGAACAGCTCGTCGACGAGGCCGGCCGACCACAGGGCGCCGTGCAGCCTCGGGCCTCCCTCGCAGAGGACGGCTCCGACGCCTTCCTCGCGCAGCTCGTGCAGGAGCGCCGGCAGATCCACCGGCCCTTCCGGCCCGCTTTCGACCACGACGAGCCGCTTCGAGATCTTGCCGTAGCGCTCCGAGCGCATCGTCCCGGCGCCGATCATCACCGCGTCGAAGCGGGTCCGCAGCCCTGCCAGCATCGCCGTGTCGGCGGCCGAGCCGATCGGCCCGGAGACGCCGCCGATCGCCGCCCGCCCGTCGACCGTGGCGGCGAAGTTCATCGCCACCAGCGGCCGCTCCTGGCGCGGTTCCTCCCAGGGCCGGTAGGCCTCGAGCTGGCGCTCGACCGTGGTCGGGCCGGGGTCTGGGAGTAGGCGCTGCACGGCGCCGAGCCTACTCAGGAGTAGTCGTGCCAGCCGGCGAACTCGCGGCCGGCGAAGCGCTGCAGCGCGGCGACGTCGTCGCCGAAGCGGCCGCGGACGGTCTCGAAGAGGTCGTCGGGGAGCTTCGGCTTCGGCGCCGGCGGCTTCTCGGGGTCGTGGACGACCTTCTCGACGATCCAGCGCATCGACTCCGGCAGGCGGTCGAAGTTGCGGTCGAAGGAGCGGAGGCCCGGCAGCTTGATCAGCTTCTCCATGAACTGATATTTGTCGCCCTGCTTGGCGCTCGACTTCTCCCACTCGCGGTCGAACTGCTCGGAGGTGAAGGTCGGATCGACGCCGGCGAAGGCGAAGGCCCTGCGCATCGTCTCCTCGCGTTCCGATTGCAGCTCCTCCTGGGCGATCACCTCGATCTGGCCGCGCTCGAAGAGCTCCAGGTAGGGCTGCAGCTGCATCCAGTACTTGGAGCGGTTCATGTAGGAGGAGTTGGGCTCGGAGAGGACCTCGACCAGCTCGCCGGTCTCATAGCCGGCGCCGGTGGCGTGGACCCAGTGGGAGAGGATGCGCTTGATCGGGTCGCGCACCATGTAGAGGAGGCGCGCGTCGGGGCCCAAGCTGGCGTGGATGCGCGCGGCGACGCCCTCGAAGGCGGGCAGGTTCGTGTAGTGCGGGGATGACTCGCCGCGGACCTTGAAGCGGTCGTCGAAGCGGCTGGCGTACCAGTCGAGCCCGAGGTCCCAGTTCAGCTCCCGGGCGAAGAAGTTCAGCTCCTTCGGCTTCGACATCTGGATTTCGGGATGCAGGCCGAGGTAGTGGTGGATGCTCGTCGTCCCGCACTTGAGCCCGCCGACGATGATGAAGTTCGGCAGCTGCGCGTGGCGTTTGCGGCGGCGGCGGAAGCGGCTCCTGCGGTCGGCCGTGTAGCGCTCGCGGGCGCGGGCGCACATCGCCTCGTCGGCGGGGTCGCGGGCGGGCTTCAGGGGCGGTTTGGGCGTGTCGGTCTCCGGCACGAGCGGGCTAGTGTAGCTGCGATGCCGATCGCCGATCTCGGATCCAACTTCGACCACTTCTTCAACGTCTCGGCGGAATTCTTCCGCCATCTCTCGGAAGTCCGCTGGACCCCGTTCGGGATCGCCCTGCTGTTCCTGCTGGCGATGCAGCTGGCGCGGGCCTGGGCCTGGCGCAACGTGCTGCGGGCCGCCTACCCGGCGCGGCGCATCCCCTTCCTGCCGCTCGGTGCCGCCTACCTGGCGGGGGCCGGGATCAACGCCGTGGT
Organism: uncultured Actinomycetes bacterium; assembly: GCA_963714045.1. GTDB lineage: Bacteria > Actinomycetota > Thermoleophilia > Solirubrobacterales > 70-9 > VAYN01. The sequence continues at coordinate 636,992 of OY970225.1, forward strand.
GCCGGCCCACGCCGGCGACGTCACCAAAGTCTTCCTGGTCAAACGGCAGATCCCCGACTCCTCCTACCCGGCGGTCACCTCCTCCTTCCTGGTCCAGGCCGTCTTCGACACCAGCGTCGGGATCCTCGTCCTGCTCTACGCGATCAGCCAGGGGCTGCTGCCGCCGCTGCCGCAGATCCCCGACCTGCCCGCCTTCGAGATCTCCTTCTGGGCCAGCCACCCGAAGGCCTTCGCGATCGTCACCGTCGTCATGCTGGTGGTGCTCGTCGTGGGGATCTTCTACCTCGCCCACCACGTGCGGCGTTTCTGGGCGCGGGTCCGACAGGGCCTGGCGATCCTCACCCAGCCGCGCCGCTACCTGCGCGAGGTCGCCTCCTGGCAAGGGGTCGGCTGGCTCTGCCGCTTCGCCGCCTTCTGGTTCTTCCTCGAGGCCTTCGGCATCCCCGGCACGGTCGGCAACGTGATGCTGGTGATGAGCGTGCAGGCGATCGCCAACATCATCCCGTTCACGCCCGGTGGCGCCGGCGCTCAGCAGGCCCTGCTCGTCGCCACCCTGGCCGGCCCCTCGCGCAGCGCCGTCCTCTCCTTCTCGGTAGGCACCCAGATCGCGATGGCCGCCTGGTCCGTCGTCCTCGGCTTCGCCGCGATCCTGCTCGTCTTCCGCACCACCGACTGGCGCGGCCTGATCAAACAGGCCCAGGACGACGCGGGTGAGGAGAAGGCGACGGCCAAGGCCTCCGCGGCCGGCGGCTAGCTTGACCAGCCGGGGTAGCGGCCGTTTACGCGCCACTGCCATGGGGGGCGTTCTCCCGGTGGGAAGTCGTAGTGGTTGCGGCCGGGGAGGGTCTCCAGCGGCACCAGGGCCGGGTCGTCCTTCAGCAGGACCCGGGTCCCGGCGGCGGACTCGATCTGGGCCTGGTCGGCGCGGCGGACGAGGCGCTCCCAGCCGATGGTCGGGCGGTAGAGCCAGTAGACGATTTCGACCCAGCCGAGAGCGCGGCGGCGGTCGACGACCTCGGTGAAGGCGGTGGTGCGGCGGCGGGAGGCGGTCAGGTGGGGCCCGGCGGCGACGGCGCAGCTCTCGCGGCGGCAGCGGCGGAAGTCGACCGGGACGAGCGGCAGGCCGGAGCGCCCGCGCCGCGCCGCCGGCGCCGGCGCGAGCGCCCGCGCCAGCCGCGCCAGCGGCCAGCCGTAGGAGGGGACCAGGGGGTGGTGGTGGCAGGCGTCGGGGAGGCGCGGCCCGCAGGCGAGGCGGCGGCCGATCGTGCCCGCCAGGTCGCGGCCGGCGTCGACTTCCCCGCCGGCCGCGACCGCGGCGATCGCCGCCAGCAGGAGCAGCGCGACCAACGCCGCCAGGCCCGCCTGCTCGACGCTCGCCGAGCCTCGCTCAGAGCGTCCGCCCCAGCGCGAGCGGCGCGTCCGCCCGGCATCCCTCCCAAGGTCTCTGCCGCCCCGCATCGTCGCGACGCTAGGGGGCGTGGGCGCACGGGTGGCGCGCGAAACGTCAAGGCTCTGTGCCGGCGGCGTCGCGAGTCTGCGCGGTCCCGAGAGCCTGGCTCTAACATGGGGGCATGGAGGGCAGCCCCTTCAACCTCTTCGGCGACCCCGACGAGTTCCGCGCCCGCATGGAGGAGCTCTCGGAGCAGATGCAGTCCTCCCAGCGCGTCGCCTGGGCCGACAACGCGATCAAGCTGGCGGTGGAGATGACCGTCGCCTCGATCGGCCGCCTCGACCTGGGTGGCAGCGCCGACGAGCAGGCGATGCAGGTCCGCGACGCGATCCGCGTCCTCTTCCCCGAGGCCGTGACGCTCGTCCGCGAGGCCCGCGAAGGCCTCAGCTGAGGCCACCGGGCCGGCGCATTTCTGCGTCCTCGGTCGCTTGTGTGCAGAGCACACGGCGCTCCCTGCGTCCTTGAACTGCTTGGCCCGGCGGCCTCAGCTGGGCGTTGGCTAGAGCAGGCTGAAACGGAGTTTGATCACGGCGCCGCGGCCGGTGAGGCCGCCGGCGAGCTCGATCGGCAGGGCGATGGCCAGTGCCGGGATCGCGAGGACGATGCTGGCGAGGGCGTCGATGCGGCGCTGCCAGGGGCGTTGCGCCGGCATCGCCCCGCCGCGCCCGAATGCGGCGAGGGCGACGTTGTGGCCGAAGGTGACGCTGTTGAGCAGGGTCTGCCAGGTCGTGGCGAGGCCCGCCGCCGGCGCCCAGCGGGCGCTCTTCACGATCTGGTCGCGGCGGGCGATCAGCCGTCGCACCGACTCGACCGTGAACAGGTAGCGGGCGCCCGGCTCCAGCCCGGCCCAGCCGGCGCTGCCCAGCGCGGCGGCGAAGCCGGCCCGGTTGGCCACCACCAGGCTGTCGGTGGAGCCGAGGTGCCGCAGCGCCTCGTCGGCGTCGCCCGGGGGGCCGACGACGCCCAGCCCGCAGCTCTCGCAGCGGCTGACCGGGCCGGCCAGGCCGGGACGCGCCGAGAGCCAGCCGAAGAGCGGCTCGCCGCAGGCGGGGCAGGGCGGGTTCTCGGGACCGGCGCCTGCCTCGAGCGGGACAACGGGGGTGCGCTGCGTATTCGCCATCGCCGGTAGCGTACGGCCCATGCGGCTCAGCGAGATCATGACCGCCGGCGTCGTCACCGCCGCGCCGGAGACGAGCGCGGTCGACGTCGCCCGGCTGATGCGCGACCACAGGGTCGGCTCGGTCGTCGTCGTCGACCCGGCCGGCGCCCCGGTGGCGATGGTCACCGACCGCGACCTCGCCCTGCGCCTCCTCGCCGAGGGCGTCGCGCCCGACGCTCCCGTCGCCGACCACGCCTCCCGGCCGCTGGTCTGCGGCGAGCCGGAGATGGAGCTGGACGAGGCGGCGGCGCTGATGGTCCAGCACCGGGTGCGGCGGCTGCCCGTGGTTTCCGGCGGCGAGCTCGCCGGCATCGTCACCCTCGACGACATCGCCGTCCGCAGCGGCAACCTCGAGGTGGCGCAGAAGATGACCGCGGACGTGATCGAGGGGGCCCTGCCCCAGTTCTATTTCCATGAGAGGGGCTGAGGTGCGCAAGACCCCGACCGAGATCGTCGCTTGGGAGAGCCGCTGGGCGACCCCCGTTGCCGTCACCACGTTCGTCGCCGTGGCGCTGCTGATCGGGTCGAACCTGGCGACCCAGGTGACCGGCACGGGCGACGCCGAAATCCTCCGCTCCACTCACGAACACAGTGGCTCGGTGCTGCTGGCGGGATTGATGCAGGCGGTCGCCTTCCTGCTGCTGGCGGCCCCGCTCTTCTATCTCTTCAAGGTCGTCGCCGCCCGCAGCGACCGGGTCCGCCCGCAGCTGGTGGGCCTGGTCGTCGCCGCGCCCCTGTTCCTGGCCGTATCGGGCGGCCTCACGGTCGGCGCCCGCGGCGAAGCCGGCGACCAGTTCGTCGCCGGGGAAGCGAAGTCGACGCTCTCCGCCAAGGAAGCCGGCGAAAAGTGCCACTCCGAACAGAAGGATGAAGGGGCCAAGGCATTCGCCGAAGAATTCGAACCGGCGCGGGGCGAGACCGCGCTGGCGGCTTGCGAAACCCGCAAGGTCGAAGACGACGAAGCCTCCAACGCGATCGCGGAAGCGTCGCTCGCGCCGATCGTCTCGGGGCTGGGGATCGCCGGCGGCCTCGGCTTCATGGTCGCCCTCTTCTACAGCGGTCTGTGGGCGATGAGGACCGGGGTTATGACTCGCCTCTGGGCATCGCTCGGGATGGCCGCGGGGGTCGCCTTCCTGCTCGGCCCCCTGTTCGTCATCACCCTGCTCTGGTTCATCTACTTCGGCCTGCTGGTGCTCGGCAAGGTCCCCGGCGGCCGCCCCCCGGCCTGGGCCGCCGGCGAAGCCATCCCCTGGCCCACCGCCGGCGAGAAAGCCGCCGCCGAACTCCAGCCACCTACCGACGGGCAACCCCTTGAGGACCAGAGGGATCAGTCTGAGTAGGGGCGGAGCGTCTTGTACTTTTTTGGCGGCGCGCCTTTCTCGGACGGTCGCTGACGACTCACAAAAAAGTTAAGCGAGCCCCTACTCAGACTGATCCCTCTACCCCAACGGATTGAGCCCCGGCGGCGCCTCGGCCTGCTCGGCCGCCCGCGCCTTCTTGCGGTGGGTGCGGATCTCGCTCATGATCCGCTCCAGGCGGGGCTCGGCGGAGGTGTCGACGTGGCTCATCGCGGCGGCGACGCCGGGGTGGATGGCGGCGATCCGCTCGTGCATCGCCTGGGCGACGGCGCGGTAGGTGGGGTGGCCCTCGCGGCCGGAGCGCAGCTCGATCAGGTGCATCGCCTCGCGGGCGTTGAGGTCGAGGGTGTAGCGGATCCGGAAGGCGAGGCTGAGCGCGTAGGGCGCCTGCTCGCGCAGGCCGGCGGCGAGCAGCCGCTCGTACTCGCCGCGGGAGACCTCGAGCGCGCGCTCGAACTCGCCGCCGGCGCCGGCCTCCCTCACCTCGTCGGGCACTCCGGCGCCGAGGTCGGGGCCGAGCCGCTGCCACTGGCAGGTCAGCATCCGGTGGCGCTGCAGGTCGCGGAAGGCGCCGTAGTCGGAGACGATCTCGAAGCGGTAGCGCAGCGCCTCGAAGCCGCGGCCGGGGCGGTGGCGGCGGTTGGCGCGCTCGCCGACCACGGCCGCCAGCAGCCGCGCCCGCTCGGAGCGGTCGAGCACGTCGATCCGGGACAGCACCTCAGTCTCCGGCACCGCGGCGGCCTCGAACAGGCAGGCGGCGAGCAGATCCTCTTCGCTGCCGTCGACGTGGACCAGCTCGACCGAGGGGACGCCCTCGCCGCCGCCGCGGCGGTCGAGGCCGAGGCGGGCGACCCAGCCCTCGGTCTGCTCACGGCGCCGCTCCAGGTAGGAGACCCACTCGCCGCCACGGTCGGGCCGCTCGACCCGGGAGACGAAGCTCGGCATCACCCGCTTCAACTCGGTGAGGATCATGCCGCCGTACTCGCGCGCCTCCGGCAGCGGCGAGGCCATCAGCCGCAGGATCAGCTGCTCGTAGGCCTGGCCGGAGGCGTAGATGCCGACGTGGCTCAGCGTCGCCGCCGGCAGCAGGCCGCGCAGCAGGTCCAGCGCCTTGGCGCGGATCGAGCGCTGCCAGGCTACCTCCGGCTCGCCGTCGCCGCGAGGCCAGCGCTCGGCCGCCCAGGACTCGACCTGGCGCAGCGAGCGCGAGTAGATCCCGAACAGCTCGTCCATCGCCGCGGCGAACTCCGGGCCCAGCTCCTCGTCGCGGTAGAAGCGGAAGGCGTCCCCGGCCTCGGTCGGCATCGGCTTGTCGTAGGGGATGTAGCGGGTCGACTGCTCGAGGTAGGCGGCGAGGCGGCCGCGCTGCAGCAGCTTGGTGAGGACGTTGGAGACCCACTCGCAGGCGACGTGGGCGCCGCCGACCTGGGCGATCGAGTCGTCGCCGTAGCCGACGAAGACGCGCTCGTACAGCTGCGCCGCGCGCGCGCCCTCCTCGTCGTCGAAGGGGCGACCCTCGGCCGGGGCGTCGGCCGCGAACTCCTCCAGGTAGAGCCGCCTGACGGTCCCGGAATAGCGCGAATAGCGGGCAAAAAGCGCCCCCTTGACGGTCTCTGGCAGGTTGGCCAAAGCGAACACGGGGCGGTCGAGGTTGGTGAAGTGGGGGGCGAGGAGCGCTCGCTCCTGCGCGGTGAACTGCTCGACCGGGTAGCGCACCGGCGCATCGTAGTGGGGGCCGGAGACGGGCCGCGCGAACCGCCCTATCCTGCGGGGGCGGGACAAGGCGACGCCGCTTCGAAGATGGATCGACCCCCCACATCAGACCACGGTGGCCGCCGCCCGATCGGCGCCGGCTTCCTCGTCGCCGGGCTGCTGGCGATCGGCGCCGGGCTGCTGCTGCCGCTCCTGCTCGGCTCCTTCTCCCGGCGCCAGGCGGTTGCGCTCGCGCTTGTCGAGGCGGTCTGTCTGGCGGTGATCGCGGCCGGGATCCTTCTGATGGCGCGGCAGCTGCAGGCCAGCCACCGGGCGCTCTGGGCGCTGGCCCGCCGCGACGAGCTGACCGGGGTCGACAATTACCGCAGCCTCTACGAGCGCCTGGAGGAGGAAATCGCCCGCCACCGCCGCCATTCGCGCGAGTTCGCGCTGGTCCTGCTCGACCTCGACGGCTTCAAGGCCGTCAACGAGCGCTTCGGGCACCTCGAGGGCGACCGGCTCCTGGCCGAGATCGGCTCGGCGCTGAGCGACGAGGTGCGGGCCGAGGACTCGGTCTTCCGCCAGGGCGGCGACGAGTTCGCGGTGATCGTCCCGGAGGCGAACGCCGAAGAGGCCGAAGAAGTCGCGGCGCGACTGCGCGCCAGGGTCGCCCGGCGCGGCTTCGGGACCGACGCCGAGCGGCCGGTCTCCGCCGCCACCGGCTTCGCGATGTTCCCCGCCGACGGCGGCACCGTCGAGGATCTGCTCGGCTTCGCCGACATGGACCTGTTCGCGGCCAAGCGCGGCCGCCGCGCGACTTAGAAATTGGCACAGAGATTTGACATTCGGGCACACACACGTCGCAACTTATTGTCTACGGTGCAATCATGGAGGCGATGAGGAACAGCTGGACCGACGATCGGCTCGACCACCTCAACCATCGCGTGGACGAAGGGTTCGCGCTGGTCGACGAGCGTTTCAAGCGAGTCGACCAACGGTTCGAACAGGTCGACCAACGGTTCGAACAGGTCGACCAACGGTTCGAACAGGTCGACCAACGGTTCGAACAGGTCGACCAACGGTTCGAACAGGTCGACCAACGGTTCGAACAAGTGGATCAGCGGTTCGAACAGGTGAACGAGCGGTTCAAGCAGGTCGACAGGCAGTTCGACAAAGTCGACACGCGATTTGACCGCGTCGATGCCGAGCTGGGACGGGTCAACGACAGGCTCGACGACCTGCACCGCACCATGATGCAGGTCGGCGGCGGCGTCATCGTGGCCCTGATTGGAATCATCGCCACCCAGATCTGACAGCAGACCGGGGAGGGGATCGTGAGGGGGATGGCGTGTGCCGCGACGGCGGCTGTGGCGATGGTGTGTCTCGGGGCGGCGCCGGCGGCGGGGGCGGCGCCGGCGGCGATCGTCTCGCTCGGGGACAGCTTCATCTCCGGCGAGGGCGGGCGCTGGCTGGGCAACGGCTCGGAACCGCTCGGGACCAGGTCCGGGACCGACCGCGCGGCCTTCGACTGCGACGGCTGGGCCTGCGACTACGACCCCGCCCGCGTCTACGGCGACTCGGAGGCCGACCGCTGCCACCGCTCCGACGTGGCGCCGATCCGCAGCGCGCCGGTGGCGGTGGCGGCGAAGGTAAACCTCGCCTGCTCGGGGGCGAAGCTGGCGAACGTGTGGCCGGCGGCGCGGGGCGGCCAGGCGCACTTCGGCGAGCCGCCGCAGGCCGACCAGCTTGCCGCCGTGGCCCGGCGCGACGAGGTGCGGATGGTGGTGCTCACCGCCGGCGCCAACGACGTCGGCTTCGGCGGGCTGGTGGCCGGGTGTGCGCTCGACTGGGCACGCAGCTCCGAGCGGGACCCGGTCCTCTGCCGTGGCGGCGCCCAGGCCGATGTCGACGCGGCGCTCCCGGGCATGGAGCGAGGGCTGGCGAAGGCGCTGCGGGGGGTGCGGGAGACGATGGCGGCCGCCGGCTACCGGCGCTCGGACTACCGCCTGGTGACGATGGGCTACGTGTCGCCGTTCCCGGCCGGGCGCTGGATCCGCTACCCGGAGGAAGGCTGGAGCCGGCTCAACCAAGGCGGCTGCCCGGTCTGGGACGCCGACGCCGACTGGGCGGCGGGGGAGGGCACGAGCTCGATCGTCGCCGCGATGCGGCGGGCGGCGGCGGCGAGCGGCGCCGAGTTCCTCGATCTCCGCCACGCGCTCGACGGCCACCAGCTCTGCGACCGGCGGGCGCGCCGGGTCGGTCCCGCGGGCCCCTCGCCGCAGAGCGCCGAGTGGGTCCGCCGCCTCGCCTTCGTCCAGGGCTCCAGCCGCGAGTCCCTCCATCCCGACGCCTACGGCCAGCGCGCGATCGGCGCCTGCCTCGGCCTCCTCTACGCCAGCCCCGAGGGCGATTACGCCTGCCATGCGGAGCCCGGCCACAGCTACGTCGACGGGATGCGGATCGAGCCGCTCCGGTGATTTCATGGTCTATCCTCATGCTCATGAAGAGGCTCAAGATTTCAGCGGGGGGCCAGGTTTCGGTCCCGGCGGCGGTGCGGCAGCGCTGGAAGACGCGGGTCGTGGTGGCCGACGACCGCGGCGACCACCTGATCCTGCGCCCCGCCCCCGAGGACCCGATCGAGGCCGCCCGCGGCGCCTTCGCTCACCTTCCAGGCCCCACCGTGGACGAGGCCCGCAGGCTCGACCGCGAAGAAGAAGCGGAAATCGAGGAGGAAAAGTTCCGCGCCGAAGGCGGCAGCTGACCCTGCTCGACGCCAGCGCTCTGCTCGCGCTCCTGCGCGCGCAGCCGGCCGAGGAGGAGGTGGCATCGCTCCTGCATCGGGGTAACTGCGCGACGCCGTCGTCGTGCTTGGCCGAGGTCGTCGACAAGCTCATACGCCGCTGGGGATCGTCCCCGGAGCAGGTGGCCGAGCAGCTCGGCCCACTCGTCGACGAGGCGGTGTCCGTCCTCGAGATCGATTCGCGAATCGCCTGGCGAGCCGGGGAGATCCGCGCCGCCCACTACCACCGCAAGACGGCGACTCTCTCGCTAGCCGACTGCGTCCTGCTCGCCACGGCCGGGCCCGACGACGAGATCGCCAGCTCGGATCGCGCCGTCGTCAGAACCGCGCGTGAGCTCGGCGTCGGCGTCACCACGCTGCTCGACAGCAACGGCCGCCGGCCCCGCTGAGGGCGACCGCGTCGCCCCGATCAGCGCTGGGCCCGCGGCGGCGCGGCCATCAGCTCGACCAAGTGGCCGCCGGGGGCGGTCGCCTTGGCCCGGGCGGCGCCCCAGTGCTCGCGTCCGGCGGCGACCTCGAAGCCGTGCGCCCGCAGGCTCTCGACGGTCGGCTCGAAGTCCGCGACCACGACCGCGGCGTGGCCGTGCGGGGGGACGGTGGGGGACTCGTTGCGTTCCAGGTGGATCTGGGTGCCCTCCCGTTCGAGCCAGGTGAAGGTCCCGGCCAGGGCGGGCGGCGGCTCGACCCGGCGGAAGCCGAGCAGGGCCCAGAACTCGAGCGAGCGCTCGACGTCGCCCGGCGCCACCTCGAGCGTCACGTGCTGGAGCATCCTCCCAGGATAGGAGGGCCGCTCAGCTTCTTAGAACAGCAGCGATACGAGCGCGGCCGCGACGACGAGCGCGGTCGACCAGGTGACGGCCTCGGCGGTGATCTCCATGTCGAGGCCGTAGGCGTGGGCGACGACCATCGAGTTGAGCCCGGAGGGCATCGCCGAGAGCAGGCGGTAGGCGGCGGGGAGGTCGATCAGCGGCGCCGCCAGCAGCATCAGCAGCGCCGGCACCACGGCGAGCCGGGTGGCGACGGCGAGCGCCACCGGGCGGGTCAACGGCGGCGGCATCGGCAGCTCGCCGTGCTCGGCGTTCTCGGCCAGGGTGGCGCCGACGGCGAAGAAGCCGATCGGGAGGATGGCCACGATCAGCGCCTGGGAGAGGTCGACCAGCGTCGCCGGGGCCAGCGCCTTCGGCGCCAGCAGGCCGGCGATCGCCGCGTAGAGCGGCGGGTTTCGGGTGAAGAAGGCGCGCACCCGCTGGCGTGGGCTTTCTCCCGCCCTGGTGCCGAAGGCGGCACCGATCGCGAAGGCGCCGAGCAGCAGGCAGGGCCCGGTGACGAGGACGTCGTAGAGGACGGCGGTCGAGAGCTGGTCGCGGCCGAGCAGGGCCACGGTCAGCGGGTAGCCGAGGTAGCCGGTGTTGACGCTGAGCACGCAGCAGACCACCGCGCCGACCTGGAAGCGGGGCAGCCCCAGCACCCGCTCGGCCACCCACCAGGCGAGCAGGGCGCCGAGCGAGGAGGCGACGATCCCCAGCGCCAGGCCGACGCCGTGGCCGATGTCGATACTGGCGGCGGCGAGGTTGAAGAAGATCACCGGCGGCAGGAAGACGTAGAGGAGCAGCGTCAGCGCCCGCCGGGCGGCAAGCGCGGCCCCCGCCGGCCAGCGCCGCTCGGCGCCGACCCCGATCGCGACGGCGACGACGATGGCGGCGGCGGTGAGCAGGACGCCGATCGGGCGTCCCTAACCGAACAGCGAGGCGCCCGCGTGGGCGGCGAAGTCGACCAGCGGCTGCGGGATCACGCCGAAGAAGATCGTCGCCGCGGCGGCCAGTAGGGCGGGGGCGAGGAGGTAGATGCGCCGGCCGGCCTCGGGATCGACCGGGTCGGCCTCGGGCGAGGCGCCGGAAATCGCCGGGGTCGCGCCGGGCAGCGCCTCGCCGCCGGGGCGCATCCACATCGTCGCCACCACCGGCAGGTAGTAGGCGAGCGAGATCATCGTCCCGACCGCGATGAAGACCGCCAGCCAGGTGTAGTCCCCTTCGACCAGGGCCTCGATCAGGTAGAGCTTGCCGATGAAGCCCGCGGTCGCCGGCAGCCCGGCCAGGGCCAGCATCGAGATCGTCAGCGGCCAGGCCAGCAGCGGGCGCTCCGCTCCCAGGCCCCGGACCGAGCGGATGCTGTCGCCGAAGGGGGTCTCGCGCTCGCGGGCGACGATCACGGCGAAGGCGGCGAGGTTCATGAAGGCGTAGGCGGCGAGGTAGAAGACGAGGGCGCTGACGCCGGACTCGCTGGCGACGACGACGCCGCCAAGCATGTAGCCGGCCTGGGCGATGCCGGAGTAGCCGAGCAGCCGCTTCAGCGAGTCCTGGCCGAGGGCGCCGACGTTGCCGACGACGATCGAGATCGCCGCCAGGACCGCCAGCGCCGGCTGCCACTCGCTCGCCTGAGGACCGAGGGCGACGTCGAAGAAGCGCAGGAAGACGGCGAAGGCGGCGGCCTTGGTCGCGACGGCCATGAAGGAGGCGATCGGCGTCGGCGCCCCCTGGTAGACGTCGGGGGTCCACTGGTGGAAGGGGGCGATCGAGGTCTTGAAGGCGAGCCCGACCGCGGCCATCGCGATCCCGATCAGGATCAGCGGGTCGCCGAGCAGGCCCTTGTGGACGATCCCGGCGGCGATTCCCGAGAAGTCGGTCGAGCCGGTGCCGCCGTAGAGGAAGGCCATCCCGTAGAGCAGCGTCGCCGAGCCGAGCGAGCCGACGATCAGGTACTTCAGCCCCGACTCGAGCGAGCCCTCGCGGCGCAGGTTGGTGGCGCAGAGGATGTATAGCGGGATCGAGAGCGTCTCGATCGCGACGAAGAAGGTGACCAGGTTCGTCGCCTGCGCTAGCAGCGTCATCCCCAGCACCGAGCCGAGCAGCAGCGCGTGGTACTCGCCCGATCCGGCTTCCTCGGCGGCCGGCTCGCCGACCGAGAGGAAGACGCAGACCGCGGCGGTGAGGATCGCGAGCAGCGAGATCGAGATCGCCAGGTCGTCGAGCTGCAGCGCCCCCGCGATCAGTTCCTGCGGCGGTTCGTTCCAGTTCGCGATCAACAGGCTGGCGGTGGCCATGAGCGTCAGCAGGGTCAGTTCCGGAGCGAAACGTCGCACCGGCTTGAAGACCGCGGAAAGAAGGACGACGCAGATGCCGACGGTCAGCACCATGAGCGGCGAAATCGAGGCGTAGTCGATGTGGGGGGCGTGGAAGTTCATCGCTTGGCAAGCTGCGCTTCCGGGGCCGAGCCGCCGGTCACCTTGGCGACGGTCTGCTGCACGGTCGGCGCGGTGCGGTGGAGGATCAGCTGCGGGTAGAGGGCGAGGGCGAGGATGCAGAGGACCAGCGGCGCCAGGACGATCCCGTCGCGCCAGCCGATCTCACGCGAGGCGACGCCGTCGGGCTCGCGGTTGTGCATCGTGTGCTGGTAGAGGCGCAGCGCGTAGTAGGCGGACATCGCCACACCCGTGATCGCGACGAAGGCGAAGACGATCTTCGCCTGGAAGAGGCCGTTGAGGATGTAGAACTCGCCGATGAAGTTGGCCGAGCCGGGCATCGCCAGGGTCGCCAGGGCGACGATCAGGAACAGCGCCGCCAACACCGGCGCCCGCATCGCCATTCCGCCCATCTCGCGGATGTCCTCGGTCCCGGTGCGCTCGACCAGGATCGCGACGATGATGAAGATCGGCGCCACGACCAGGCCGTGGTTGACCATCTGCAGGACGGCGCCGTCGGCCCCGTCGGCGCGCAGGGCGAAGATGCCGGCGGTGATGAAGCCGAGCTGGGCGACCGAGGAGTAGCCGGCGATCAGCCGCACGTTGGTCTGGGTGAAGGCCATCACCGAGCCGTAGAGGATCGAGGCCAGGGCGATCACCAGGATCACCGTCTGGAATTCGATCGTCGCCGCCGGGAAGAGCGGCAGCACCACCCGCAGGAAGCCGTAGGCGCCGACCTTGGCCAGCACTCCCGAGAAGACCGCCAGCGCCGGCAGCGGCGCCGCCCGGTAGGCGTCCGGCATCCAGCCGTGGAGGAGGAAGGCCGGCATCTTGACCAGGAAGGCGGCGGCGAAGAACCAGAAGATCCAGCGCTGGCTGCCGGCCGGAACGCCCTGCTGCTGGATCGCCGCGATCGAGAAGGTGAGGTGGCCGCCGTCGGCGGAGACGATCGCCGTGGCGATCGCCGCGACCAGCATCAGCAGCGAGCCGATCAGCGTGTAGACGATCATCTTCAGGGTCGCCGCCGAGGCGGTTGGGCCGCCCTCGCGGTCGTCTCCCCAGGCGCCGAAGAGGAAGTAGAACGGGACCAGCATCAGGTCGAAGAAGAGGACGAAGAGCAGCAGGTCCTGGGCGAGGAAGGAGCCCAGCGTCGCCGTCTCGGCGACCAGCATCAGGAAGAAGAAGAGCTGCGGGCGCTCGCGCTCGCGGAAGGCGGCGAAGGCGGTGCCGCCGACCCAGAGCACCGCCGTCAGCAGGACGAGGAAGAGGTTGAGCCCGTCGATGCCGAGGCTGTAGTCGACGCCGAGCCCGGAGATCCAGCTGACGTCGACCGTGTCCTGCAGGCCCGAGGAGCCGGAGTCGAAGCCGGCCAGCAGCGAGATCGCGATCCCCAGGGTCACGACGGCGCCGACGGTCGCCCACCAGCCGCTCGCCCGCTTCGGCAGGAAGAGGCCGACGATGCCGAAGAGGAGCGGGGTCCAGAGCAGCGAGTTGATCATGAGCTGCTCAGCAGGAAGTAGAGGGCGAGGCCGGCGAAGCCGGCGAGGAGCAGCAGCGCGTAGCTGCGCACGAAGCCGCTCTGCACGGTGCGGACGACGCGGCCGGCGCCGCCGACCACGTCCTCGGTGCCGATGACGAGGCCGTCGACGACGAAGCGCTCGAAGACGCGGTTGGCGAAGCGGCCGATCGCCAGCGCCGGCCGCACGACGAGGAAGTCGATCAGCTCGTCGAAGTACCACTTGTTCAGGCAGAGCAGGTAGACCGGGCGCAGGCGGCGGCGGAAGAGCGCCGGCAGCTCCGGCCGTTCCACCCAGAGCACCCAGGCGGTGGCGATGCCGAGGATCGAGATCGCTCCGCCGATCGCCAGTCCACGCCACTCGGCGCCGACGGTGGGGTGGATCGCGCTCAGCGGCGAGTTGGCGAAGACCGGGTCGAGGAACTTGAAGAGGACGTCGGTGACGCCCGGGACCTGGATCAGGCCGGCGAAGAGGGCGCCGAATCCGAGCACCGCCATCGCCACCGCCATCGGCCGCGACTGCTCGGCGATGTGGTGGTGGGCGCCGGGGAAGCCGACGTCGGTGTCCTCGAGCTCTTCGGTCGCCGGGTTGATCGGCGGGCCGTGGTAGAGGTGGCCGCTGTCGATCAGCTCCCGGGCCTCCTCACAGGGGACTCCGGGCAGCACCCGGAAGACGAGACGGAAGGTGTAGATCGCGGTCAGGAAGGCGCCGACGTAGCCGCCGATCGCCATCCAGAAGTACATGCCGCCGCGCGCCTCGGCGTAGGCGAGGATCGAGTCCTTGGAGAAGAAGCCGGAGGTGCCGGGGAAGGCGGCGAGGGCGAGGCCGCCGACGATGAAGAGGATCGAGGTGAACCGCATCGCCTTCCAGAGGCCGCTCATGCGGTCGATGTCCTGGCGGTTGGCCATCGCCGAGATGAACGAGCCCGCGGCCATGAACAGCAGCGCCTTGAAGAAGGCGTGGGTCATCAGGTGGAAGAGGCCCTGCGCGTAGGCGCCGATCGAGACGCCCATGATCATGTAGCCGATCTGGCTCATCGTCGAGTAGGCGATCGCCCGCTTGAGGTCGGTCTGGGCGATCGCGATCGTCCCCGCCACCAGCAGCGTCGCCAGGCCGACGAAGGCGGCGACGTCGGCGGCGGTCGGGGCGAGGACGAAGAGCACGTGGGTGCGGGCGATCAGGTAGACGCCGGCGGTGACCATCGTCGCCGCGTGGATCAGCGAGGAGACCGGGGTCGGGCCCTCCATCGCGTCGGGCAGCCAGGTGTGGAGCGGCAGCTGCGCCGACTTGGCGAAGGCGCCGACCAGCAGCAGCAGGCAGATCGCGGTCACGGTCCACTGGTTCGTGTGGAAGACCTGGGGGGCCTTGGCGAAGGCCTCGCCATAGTCGAAGGTCCCCAGTTCGCGGAAGATCAGGATGGCGGCGAGGACGAGGCCGATGTCGCCGACGACGTTGATCACGAAGGCCTTCATCCCGGCGCGGGTCGCGGTCGTGCGCCGGTACCAGAAGCTGATCAGCGCGTAGGAGGCGAAGCCGACGAAGGCCCAGCCGACGATCAGCAGCACGAAGTTGCCGGCGAGGACCAGCAGCAGCATCGAGAAGACGAAGAAGTTGAGGTAGCTGAAGAAGCGGTGGTAGCCCTCGTCCGACTGCATGTAGCCGTAGGAGTAGAGGTGGATCAGGGTCGAGACGCCGGTGACGACGAGGACCATGAAGACCGAGAGCGGGTCGACGTAGATGCCGAGCTTGATGTCGAGCCCGGCGGCGCTGGCGTAGTCCCAGAGCGAGGAGGCGTGGTGGCGCGCCTCGGGGGATTCGCCGAGCAGGGCGAGCAGGGCGCCGATTCCGCAGGCGAAGGCGAGCCCGATCGTGACCGTGCCGAGGATGCCGGTGACCTTTGCCGGCAGCACCTTGAAGCCGAGCCCGATCAAGATCGAGCCGAGCAGCGGCAGGAGCAGGACGAGCCAGGCCCAGCCGGTGGCGGTCATCCGCGCAGCTCCCGCAGATCGTCGACGTTGAGCGGCAGCTTGCGGCGGAAGAGGGCGACGATCAGGCCGAGGCCGACGACGACCTCGCAGGCGGCGACGACCATGACGACGATCGCGAAGACCTGCCCCTGCTGGTTGCCGACCATGCGGCTGAAGGCGACCAGGGCGAGGTTGCCGGCGTTGAGCATCAGCTCGAGGCAGAGCAGGATCACCATCGGGCTGCGCCTGATCAGGATGCCGACGGCGCCTGTCGCGAACAGGAGCGAGGAGAGGACGATGTACCAGGCGACGTTCATCGGGCTCCTCCGGTGGGGGAGGGGTCCCCCGCCCCCTCCTCGTGCTGGCGGGCCGCCAGGACGATCGCCCCGACTGCAGCTAGGAGCAGCAGGATCGATGAAGCCTCAAAAGGAACCAGGAACTTTTCCAGCAGCAGGTGGCCGATAGCTGCCGGGTTTCCGAAGCCGGCGGGGACGTCGGGGCCCTTCGTATTCAAAGCTAGAAGTGCCGAGGAGAGGACGGCTATCGAGAGCTCGACGAAGAGGGTGACGGCGAGCAGGGGGGCGAGGAAGCGCTGGCCGGGGATCGGCTCCCAGGCCGACTCGCCGCCGCCGCCGACGTAGGCGACGACGAAGACGTAGAGAACCATCACCGCGCCGGCGTAGACGACCACCTGGGCGGCGGCGACGAAGGCCGCGCTCAGCAGCAGGAAGAGCACGGCGAGCGAGAAGAGGTGGACGATCAGCGCCAGCACGCTGTAGAAGGGGTTGCGCATGGCGACGACGCCGATGGCGCCGCCGAGCGCGCCGATCGCGGCGATGAAGAAGAGCACCGCTTCCATCTACTCCCCCTCGCTTTTCAGCGGGGTGCGCTCGATCGACTCGGCCAGCAACATCTCCTTGGTGAAGATCAGGTTGTCGCGGTCGTAGTCGGCCATCTCGTAGTCGTGGCCCATCGTGATCGCGTCGAAGGGGCAGGCGATCTCGCAGTAGCCGCAGAAGATGCAGCGGCTGAGGTTGATCTCGTAGACCGCGGCGTAGCGTTCGCCGGCGGAGACGCGCTCGCCCGGGATGTTCTCGGCGGCGACGACGCGGATGCAGTCGGCTGGGCAGGCGGCGGCGCAGAGCGAGCAGCCGACGCACTTCTCGAGTCCCGTGTCCTCGAACTTGTGCAGTTTGTGGCGGCCGCGGAAGCGCGGGTAGACGGGCGTCTTCTCCTCCGGGTACTCGATCGTCAGCGGCCCCTCGATCAGCCTTGCCATCGTCGTCTTCAACCCCCGCAGGGTCTCCCTGAAGGCGCGGTAGGCGCCGCCGAGGCCGCCGGGCTCGGGCCCACGCTGGACCTCGACCACCTCGATCGAGTCGAGGTAGGAAGCAGACTTGGGATCGAAGGTCACGTCACCACCACCAGGATCGCGGTGACGAGGACGTTCAAGGTGGCGAGGGGCAGCAGCACTTTCCAGCCGAGGCTCATCAGCTGGTCGTATCGCAAACGCGGCAGTGTCGCCCGCACCCAGATGAAGACGAAGACCAGGGCGAACATCTTCGCCAGCATCCAGATCGGGTCGAGCCAGCCCGGGCCCGGGCCCATCCAGCCGCCGAGGAACATCGCCGCGGCGATCCCGGAGACGACCAGGATCTCCATGTATTCGACCAGCAGGAAGGAGCCGAAGCGCATGCCGCCGTACTCGGTCATGAAGCCCTGGACCAGCTCGGCGTCGGCCTCGGGCATGTCGAACGGGGTGCGGTTGGTCTCGGCGAAGCCGGCCAGCATGAAGATCAGGAAGCCGACGAACTGGGGGATGACGAACCAGATCGCGCCCTGCGCCTCGACCACGTCGACGAGGGAGAGCGAGCCGCTCATCATGATCACGCCGAGCAGGGCCAGGCCCATCGAGACCTCGTAGGAGATCAGCTGCGCGGCCGAGCGCATGGCGCCGAGCAGGCTGTATTTGGAGCCCGAGGACCAGCCGCCGAGGACGAGGCCGTAGAAGGCGATCGAGCCGACGGCGAAGAAGTAGAGGATGCCGATCGGGACGTCGATCCCGTAGAGGCCGACGCCGTCCTGGACGTTGCCCCAGGGGATGATCGCCAGGGCGAGGACGCCGGAGAGGACCGGCAGCAGCGGCCCGAGGATGAACAGGGTCGAGACCGCGTTGGCGGGGCGAAAGGACTCCTTGGAGATCAGCTTGCCGACGTCGGCAAGCGGCTGCAGGATGCCGAAGGGGCCGACCCGGTTGGGGCCGTAGCGGTGCTGGAAGCGGCCGATCAGCTTGCGCTCGACCACGGTCAGGATCGGCAGGATCCCGAAGATGACGGCGAAGATCACCAGCGACTTGACGACCATGATCCAGGTCGCTTCGACGAAGTTGACGTCGGCGATCGGCATCAGGCGCCGACCTCGTTCAGCTTGGTGATCCCGACCTCGACCGGGCCGCCGTTCAGCAAGCCATTCGCGTTGTCCACGCCCGTGCCCTCGATCAGGAAGATGACACCCTCCTGCTGGCGTTCCCGAATTGCCACCTTCGCCAATACGGCGCTCCCACTGTGGGCGACCTCGACCTCGTCGCCGTTCGTTAGGCCTAGGCGCTCGGCGTCCGCTGGGGCTATCTCCACACGCTGCTGCGGCATCAGGAACCTCAGCGCTGGGTTCAACTCAGTAATCGATCCCGCCCACAGATCGCGGTAGGTCCCAAGAGCGAGCGCCGGTACCCCCTCCGAACGTTTTGCGGAGGAGGAGGGGAGCGCGACCGAGGCGCCAGCCGTTCCACCCTCCGACGACGAGGTACCGAGTGAGGAGGGGGTACCGGCGCTCGCTTCGGGCACGTTCGCAGCAGCTGGGGTGTCCTGCCAGCGGATGCCTCGGCCGCCGATCTCGGCGTCGGTGATGCCCTTGTAGAAGGGCACCTCTTGGGCCAGGGCGGCGAAGGCCGAGGGTTGGGAGTCGATACCCGTCGTGAGACCGAGGTCGGCGGCGAGCTCGGAGAGGACATGGATGTTCGGGCGGATGTCGCCGGGGCGGGAGGCGGAGGGGCGGACGCGCTGGAGGCGACCGTCGGGGTGGGTGACGGTGCCGTCTTTCTCGGCGTGGGTCTCCAGGGGGAAGACGACGTCGGCCTTGGCGGTGGTGGCGGTCTCGAACATCGAGAAGGAGACGACGAAGTCCGCGGCCGTCAGGGCGGCCTCCCAGGCCCTGGTGTCGGGGAAGTCTCGGAGGGGGTCGACGCCGAAGAGGATCAGGCCGTTGAGCTCGCCGGACTCCAGCGCGGCGCGGATCTCCTCGGTGGCCTTGCCGGGGCTCGTCTCCGCCAGGCCGGGGCCGGCGTCGGGGAGGCAGCCGGCCTCGCGCAGGCCGCGGGCGTTGGCGAAGTCGGGAACTTCGAGCAGCCCAGAACCATCCTGGGTCTCGAGGTCCATGGTCGCGGCGAGATCGAGCAGAGTGGGGATGGCCCCCTCGCGCCCGATCCGCTCCCCCCAGAGCACGACCACCCGCTCGGCGTCCTGGAGTACCTCGGCAGCGGCCGCGAACTCCGACAGGAAGGCGCCGGCACCGCCGGGGGCGTAGCGCACCGTGGCCTCGGCGCCGCCGTCCAGGGCGGTGGGGCGGTCGGTGGCGACGACCAGCTTGGCGCCGCCCCGGCGGATCGCCTTGCGGATGCGGAGGTCGAGGATCGGCGAGCTGTGCAGGGGGTCGGTGCCGACGACGAGGACGACGTCGGCGTTGTCGATGTCGCGGACCCTGGCGGAGAGGTTGGGCTGGGAGAGCCGGACCAGCGACTCGCGGCCGGGGCCGCGGGAGGCGCGCGAATCGATGTGCGGGGAGCCGAGCGCCTCGCGCAGCAGGCGCCCGACCAGGTAGCCCTCCTCGTTGGAGGCGTCGCCGACGATCGCCGCGACCCTGCCCTCGCCGGCGGCGAGGAGGCCGGTCGCGGCTGCCTCGATCGCCTGCGCCCAGCCGGTCGCGACGCCCTTCAGCCTCGGCCCGGCCACCCGCTCCTCGGCGGCGAACATCTCGAAGCCGTAGCGGCCGCGGTCGCAGAGCCAGCCGTCGTCGACCTCGGCGTTGTCGCGCCCCAGCACCCGCTTCACCTTCTCGTCGCGGACGGTGAAGCTGACGTTGCACTGGCTCGGGCAGAGCGTGCAGACCGAGCCGGCCTGCTCGATGTCCCAGGGCCGGGCGCGGAAGCGGTAGGTGTAGTTGGTCAGCGCCCCGACCGGGCAGAGCTCGGTGATGTTGCCGTGGAAGGGGGCGACGTAGGGGTGGTCGTCGAAGGTGCCGACGAAGGTGCGGTCGCCGCGCTCCAGCAGCTGCAGCTCGGCGTCCTCGGAGACCTCCTGGCTGAAGCGGACGCAGCGGTAGCAGAGGATGCAGCGCTCGCGGTCGATCGCGACCAGCGGCGAGAGCTCGACCGGCTTTTGGAAGTGGCGCTTTTCGTCGATCACGCGGCTCTTGCCTGGGCCCCAGCCCTGCGTGATGTCCTGCAGCGGGCACTCGCCGCCCTTGTCGCAGACGGGGCAGTCGAGCGGGTGGTTGACGAGCAGGAACTCGACCACCGCGCTCTGGGCATGCTTGACCTGCTCGGTGCGGGTGTGGACGACCATGCCGTCGCGGACCGGGGTCGAGCAGGAGGTCTGCAGTTTCGGAATCCCCTCGATCTCGACCAGGCACATGCGGCAGGCGCCGACCGGGTCGCCGAGCTTGGGGTCGTAACAGAAGACCGGGATCTCGACGTCGCCCTTGCGGGCCGCGTCGTGCAGCATCTCGCCCTCGGTCGCGGCGATCTCGCGCCCGTCGACGACGATCGTCACCTCGCGGCTCACGCGGCCACCGCCTCGGAGAGGGCCGCCGCCTGGCCGGCGACGATCGCCTGCTCGAACTCGGGGCGGAACTTGTTCACCATCGCGCTCACCGGCATCGCCATCGAGTCGCCGAGCACGCAGAGGCAGTTGCCGATGATGTTCTCCTGGACCGAGCCGATGATGTCGAGGTCCATCGGCGTCGCCTCGCCGCGGACGACCCGCTCGAGCATCTTCACCGTCCAGTTGGTGCCCTCGCGGCAGGGGGTGCACTTGCCGCAGGACTCGTGGTGGTAGAAGCGCGCCGTGCGCAGCGCCATCCGCGGGATCGAGACGCGGTCGTCGGCGACGATGATCGAGCCCGAGCCGAGCATCGAGCCGGCCTCGGCCATCGCCTCGAAGCTGTAGGGGAGGTCGAGCTCGGCCGGGGTCAGGACCGGGGAGGAGGAGCCGCCCGGGTAGAAGGCCTTGATCTCGTGGCCGGGCTCGGGGCCGCCGGCGAGGCCGAAGATCAGCTCGCGGGTCGGGATCCCCAGCTCGACCTCGTAGTTGCCGGGGCGGCGCACGCCGCCGGAGATCGAGACGACCTTGGTCCCCGGCGAGCGCTCGGTGCCGAAGCCCCTGAACCACGCCGCCCCGTGGGCGACGATCCGCGGCACGTTTGAGAGCGTCTCGACGTTGTTGATCAGCGTCGGCCCGCCGTAGAGGCCCTGCACCGCCGGGAACGGCGGCTTCAGGCGCGGGTTGCCGCGCTTGCCCTCGAGCGCGTCCAGCAGGGCGGTCTCCTCGCCGCAGATGTAGGCGCCGGCGCCGCGGTGGACGACCAGCTCGAGGTCGCGGTGGGTGCCGAGGATGTTCTCGCCCAGGTAGCCCGCCTCGTAGGCCTCGGCGACGGCGGCGTCGAGGATGTCGGCCTGGAGGTCGTACTCGCCGCGGATGAAGATGAAGGCGTGGCCGGCGTCGGCCGCGAGGGCGGCGATCGCGATCCCCTCGATCAGCTGGTGCGGGTTGCGCTGCATCAGCTCGCGGTCCTTGAAGGCGCCCGGCTCGGACTCATCGGCGTTGCAGCAGAGGTACTTCGGCATGTCGCCGCGGGGCAGGAAGGAGGCCTTTTTGCCCATCGAGAAGCCGGCGCCGCCGCGGCCGCGCAGGCCGGAGTCTTCGAGCTCCTTCAGGACCTCGTCCTGCTCCATCTCGCGGTAGGCCCTCTCCATCGTGGCGTAGCCGCCGTAGCCCCTGTAGCCGGCGATCGTCCGCAGCGCCGGGTCCTCGGCGTGCTCCAGCAGCACGCGCGTCTCACGCGGGTCAGGCATCGGAGCCTCCGGGGCTCGCCGTGTCGCCCGCCAGCGGCCGCCGCTCCAGCGCCTTGCCGGGGAGCACGTCCTCGCCGGCCCTGATCTGCTCGATCGCGACGCCCGCCTCGGCCGCTTCCAGCGGGCCGAAGTAGCGCTGGTCGATCGAGGCCATCGGGGCGATGTCGCAGGCGCCGAGGCACTCGAAGCCGGTGACGAAGAGGTCCTCCTCGCCCGCGGCGGCGGCGCGGAAGGCGTCGAGCAGCTCGTCGCCGCCGCGCATCCAGCAGCTGATGTTGGTGCAGACCTCGATCCGGTGCGAGCCGACCGCCTCGGTGTGGAGCAGGTCGTAGAAGCTGGCGACCGACTCCAGATAGGCGGGCGTCACCCGCATCACCGCGGCCGCCTGGCGGATGCCCTCCGGCGTGCACCAGCCGTAGCGCTCCTGCACCGCCCACAGCGCCGGGATCGAGGCCGAGTGGCGGTCGGGGTAGCGCGACATCAGCTCCTCGATCCGCTCCCGCAGCTCCGCCGGACAGTCGACCTCGTGCAGCTCCGGGATCACCGGTCCACGCCTCCCAGGATCGGGTCGAGCATGCCGAGGCTGGCGATCATGTCGGCGACGTAGCTGCCCAGCGCCATCTCCCTGAAGGACTGCAGGTTGACGAAGGAGGGGTCGCGGAAGTGGACCCGTGAGGGCTTGGCGGAGCCGTCGGCCGCGACGAAGCAGCCGAGCTCCCCGCGCGGGGACTCGACCGAGTAGTAGACCTCGCCGGGGTCGACCCGGAAGCCCTCGGTGACCAGCTTGAAGTGGTGGATCAGCGACTCCATCGAGGTCGAGAGCTCCGAGCGCGGCGGCAGCACGTACTTGCGGTCCTCGGCGATGAACGGCCCCTCGGGGAGGGCGTCCAGCGCCTGGCCGGCGATCCGCGCCGACTCGACCATCTCCGCCACCCGCACCCGGTAGCGGTCGTAGTTGTCGCCGACCGTGCCGACCGGGACCTTGAAGTCCAGCTCCGGGTAGGCGAGGTAGTCGAAGGCCTTGCGCAGGTCCCAGGGCTCGCCGGCGGCGCGCAGCAGCGGCCCGGTCACGCCCAGCTCCAGCAGCCGCTCGCGGGGGACGATCCCGACCCCTTTGGTCCGCTGCAGGAAGACCTCGTTGCGGTCCAGCAGTGCTTCGTACTGGCCGACGCGCACGGGCATGTCTTCCACGAAGGAGCGGCATTTCTCCTCGAAGCCGAGCGGGAGGTCCTCGATCACGCCGCCGACCTGGAAGTAGCGGGTGTGCATCCGCTGGCCGGTCGCCATCTCGAACAGGTCGAGGATGCGGTCGCGCTCGCGGAAGCAGTACCAGAGCATCGAGATCGCGCCGAGGTCGAGCGCCGTCGTCCCCAGCCAGACCAGGTGGGAGTGGATCCGGCAAAGCTCGAGGAAGATCGTCCGCAGGTACTTGGCCCGGGGCGGGATCTCCAGCCCGATCAGCCGCTCGACCGCGCCGCAGTAGGCCTCCATCTGGAAGAAGTAGGAGACGTAGTCCATCCGCTCGACGAAGGGGATGACCTTCCAGTAGCTCTTGTCCTCGCAGGACTTTTCGATCCCGGTGTGGACGTAGCCGATCACCGGCTTGAGGTCGCGCACGATCTCGCCTTCGAGGTCGACGATCAGCCGCAGCACGCCGTGCGTGGCCGGGTGGTGCGGCCCGATGTTGACCGTCATGATCTCGGTGCTGCGGTCCTCGATCAGGCCGGCGCCGATGCCCGCGGCCTCAGCCATAGTTGCGCTCGTTGTAGGTGAAGGTGACCGGCTCGCCGCCGATCGGGAAGTCGCGGCGCTGCGGCCAGCCGACGTAGTCCTCGGGGAGCAGGATCCGGGTCAGGTCGGGGTGGCCGTCGAAGACGACGCCGAAGAAGTCGAACGCTTCGCGCTCCTGGAACTCGGCCGTCGGGAACAGCTCCACACAGGAGTCGATCCGGGGCGGGTCCTCCAGCATCGCTTTGACGCGGATGCGCTCGACCCGGTCGCGGTTGAGGAGCTCGTAGTGGACTCCGAACCGTGGCTCCGCCGGGAGGTAGTCGGCGACGTGGAGGCTGGAGAGGAAGCGGTAGCGCTGGCCGGGGGTGTCGCGGAGCCAGCGCAGGACATCGAGGATCTGGGCGGGGTCGACGACCAGGGCGGGCTGGTCGCGGTCGAAGGAGGTGGCGAGGACCGACCCGGGGTGGTCGTGCTCGATTTCCCCCCGGATCAGCTCCAGTCCGGGGGCGTCAGGCAAGGGTCAGCTCCCGCGCGGCCTCGTAGGCCGCGGCGGCCTCCGGGCTGGGTTCGCTGCGCGGGCCGCCGCGAGCCCACTCCTCGCTGCCGGCGGCGTCGTAGCGCCGGCGCCAGCCCTGGTCGGGGTTGCCCTGGATCTTGCGCTGCAGCTTGGTGAAGCCGTAGAGCACCGCCTCCGGCCGCGGCGGGCAGCCGGGGATGTGGAGGTCGATCGGCATGAACTTGTCGGCGCCCTGGACCACGGCGTAGTTGGAGAACATGCCGCCGGAGGAGGAGCAGGCGCCCATCGAGACCGCCCACTTCGGCTCCAGCATCTGGTCGTAGAGGCGGCGCACGACCGGCGCCATCTTGATCGAGACCCGGCCCGAGAGGATGATCATGTCCGCCTGGCGCGGCGAGGCGCGCAGCGCCTCGGCGCCGAAGCGGGCGAGGTCGTAGCGGGCGGTGACGATCGAGATCGGCGCCTCGATCGCGCAGCAGGCGAGGCCGAAGGTGAGCGGGAAGATCGAGTTCGACCGCGCCCAGTTCTGCATCTTCTCGAAGCTGGTGGTGACGACCCGCTCTTCGACGTAGCGCTCGAGGTCCTCGCCCTCGAGGTCACCGCGCAGCATGTCGCGGGCGGAGCGCTGCTTCGCGGCCAGGGTGCGGCGCTCTACCTCCAATCCAGGGCCCCCTTGCGCCAGGCGTAGACGAAGGCGACCAGCAACAGGGCGACGAAGGTGATGAGCTCGCCGAGGACGAAGACGCTGTCGGCCCCCTTGAGGATCACCCCGACGGGATAGAGGAAGACGACCTCGATGTCGAAGAGGATGAACAGCATCGCGACGAGGTAGAAGCTGACCCCGAACTTGAAGCCCTTCATCGCTTCGACCGGGATGCCGGACTCATACGGCTCGCCCTGGCGGCGGCTGGCGGCGGTCGGCTTCGCCGGCTTCTTCGGGCCGATCAGGTGGTTGAGCATCGCGAAGGCTCCGCCGACGGTGAGGCCGAGGACCGCGAAGACGAGGATCGGGAGGTAGCTCTTGAGCACGCGGCCGCTGTTATACACCCACCTTGTGACAACTTGCTACATAGTGCCTTTCCGCATCAGCAAGCCGAATCCCGACCCTTTTGGGAGGATATAAGTGCCCGAGGTGCACCTCGTCGTCGGTTGCGCCGTGATCGGGCTCAACCTCCTCGCCGGCGGCGTCGGCGGCGTCGCCTGGTTCCGCGGCCGCCCCTCGATCCCGTTCTGGTATCTGCTGCGCGGCGCCCAGGTCGCGGTCTTCCTCCAGGTGGCGCTCGGGGGCCTGCTCGTCTTCACCAACCACAAGCCGGCGGAAAGCCTCCACTACGTCTACGGCCTGGCGCCGCTGTTCGTCTCCTTCCTCGCCGAGGGCGCCCGCACCGGCGCCGCCCAGCGCGAGCTCGGCGAGACCGACTTCGAATGCCTCGACCCCGACACCCAGCAGTCCCTCGCCCTGGCGATCGTCCGCCGTGAGATGGGCATCATGGCCGTCAGCTGCTGGGTGATCTTCTTCCTGGCGCTGCGGGCCGCAAGCACCGGCGCGTAGCCCTCTTCGGGCTCAGGCCAGCGGCCGGTACTCGCCGGCGTGGTAGACCAGCGGGTCGCCCTCGCTCGTCTCCAGGGCGCGGACCTCGCCGGTGACGATCACGTGGTCGCCGGCGGCGAGGACGTCGCGCAGGTCGCAGGCGATCCAGGCGAGGGCGCCGTCGATGGCGGGGATGCCGTCGCGCTCGCTCCAGGCGACGCCGGCCCACTTCTCCGCCACCGGGGCCTTGGTGGCGAAGGCGCGGGCGATCGGCTCCTGGCCGGCGTGGAGGACGCTGATGCCGAAGCGATCCGCCGCCTGCACGGCGAGCAGGGTGCGGGAGCCGCGGTCGAGGCAGGCGAGCATCAGCATCGGCTCGATCGAGAGCGAGCAGACGGCGTTGGCGGTCGCTCCGGCGGGCCCGGCGGCGGCGACGATCGTGACCCCTGTGGGCAGGGCCGACATCGCGGCGCGGAATCGGGCTGGGTCGGGCGGCGGCATCGTCAGACGTTCGGGATCTCCTCCAGACAATATGATGCGCGCCGCGTGCGCCCCGTACTGCTCATAGGCATGGTGATCGCCGCCGCCCTCGGCCTCTCGGCCTGCGGCTTCGGCGAGGAAGGGATCTCGGTCTCCAAGGAAGACCCCAACCACGGGGGCGCCGTCATCTTCGCCACTCACTGCTCCGGTTGCCACACGCTGAGCGCCGCCGGCACCCAGGGGACCGGCAATCGAGGCCAGCGGACGCAGGGTCCGAGCCTCAACCAGCGAACCGAGACCTATGAAGACGCTCTCTTCGCGATCCAGAACGGCGGTTTCTCCGGAGCGATCATGCCCCAGAACATCGTCGTCGGGCACGAGGCGCAGGCCGTCGCCCGGTTCGTCGCCAAGTACGCCGGCGAAGAAGCCGAATCCCCGCCGCGGCCCGGCGAGACCTCGCCCTAGGCCCGACGCGGAGGCGACATGCTCGACCTGAAGCTGATCCGCTCCGACCCCGAGCGGGTCAAGGCGGCGCTGGCGCGGCGCGGCGCGGCGGAGCAGGTCGACGAGCTGCTGTCCCTCGACGCCCGCCGTCGCCAGCTGCTGCCCGAGGTCGAGAGCGCCCAGGCGGAGCGCAAGGCGCTCTCGAAGCGGATCGGCGAGGCGAAGCAGGCGGGCGAGGACGCCGAGGAGCTGATGGCCACGGTCCAGGGGCTGAAGGAGCGGATCGAGTCCGGCAAGGGCGAGCTGGAGAAGGTCGAGGCCGCGCTCGGGCGCCTCGCCGCCTCGCTCCCCAACCTGCCCGACCCCGACTCCCCCGACGGGATGAGCGAGGAGGACGCGGTGGTCCTGCGCGAGGTCGGCGCCCGGACCGAGTTCGACTTCGAGCCCCGCGACCACCTCGAGATCGGCACCGCGCTGGGGCTGATCGACATGGAGGCGGGCGCCCGCCTCTCCGGCTCGCGCTTCGCCTACCTCAAGGGCGACCTGGTGATGCTGGAGCTGGCCCTGGTCCGCTTCGCGATCGAGCTGGTCCGGGCCGAGGGCCACGAGCCGGTGGTGCCGCCGGTGCTGGTCCGCGAGGAGGCGCTGGAGGGGACCGGCTTCCTGCCCGGCGACCGCGACCAGATCTACGAGATCCCAAAGGACGAGCTCTTCCTCACCGGCACCTCCGAGGTTGCTCTGGCCGGCCTGCACGCGGGGGAGATCCTCGACGCCGGGGCGCTGCCGCTGCGCTACTGCGGCTTCTCGACCTGCTTCCGCCGCGAGGCCGGCGCTGCCGGCCGCGACACCCGCGGAATCTTCCGCGTCCACCAGTTCGACAAGGTCGAGATGTTCTCGTTCGTCGAGCCCGGCGATTCGGCGGCCGAGCACGAGCGGCTGCTGGCGATCGAGGAGCGCATCCTCGACGAGCTCGAGATCCCCTACCGGGTGGTCAACGTTGCCGCCGGCGACCTCGGCGCCCCAGCGGCGAAGAAGTACGACTGCGAGGCCTGGATCCCCAGCCAGGAGCGCTACCGGGAGCTCACCTCCTGCTCGAACACGACCGACTACCAGGCGCGGCGGCTCGGCTGCAGGTACCGGCCGTCCGACGGCGAGCCCCCGCGGACGGTGCACACCCTGAACGGCACGGCGGTGGCGGTGGGCCGGACGATGATCGCCCTGATCGAGAATCGTCAGGAGCGGGACGGCGGTTTCACGCTACCTAATATTTTGCATCCCTACGGCGCCCCTGAGAAGATCGCGGCGCTATGAGTGCGAGCGTGCGGGATGCGAAGCGGGTCGTCCTCTGCGACGACCATGAGATCGTCCGCGAGGCGATCAAGGCGCGGATGGCCAACTCGAGCGTGGTCGAGATCGTCGGCGAGGCCGGCGACGGGCGCGACGTGGTCGACGTCGTCAAGGAGCTCGAGCCCGACGTCCTGATCATCGACGTCGAGCTGCCGAAGCGGGATGGGATCGAGGCCACCAAGGAGGTCCTCAAGGCGCGGCCGCGGACCAAGGTCATCATCTTCACCGCCCACGCCCAGCCGGACCTGCTCGCCCTGGCGCTGCGGGCCGGCGCCTCCGGCTACGTGCTCAAGTCGGCTCCGGCCGAGGACATCGCTCGCGCGGTCAAAGCGGTGACCGGGGGAGGGACCTTCCTCGGCGGCGACTTCGCCGGCGGCAAGCCCTCCGAGGTGGAGAAGCTGCTCGAGCTCTCCCCCCGCGAGCGCCAGATCCTCGAGCTGCTGGCCGAGGGGCTGCGGGTGAAAGAGATCGCCGAGCGACTGGCGCTCAGCCCGGCGACCGTCCACACCCACGTCCGCAACGCGATCGGCAAGCTCGAGGTCGACACCCGCACCGAGGCGGTCGCGCTCGCCGTGCGCTTCAACTACCTCGGCGCCGGCGGCGCGGTTCAATAATCAAGCGCGGCCTCCTCTGCTCGGTGGGGGCCAAGAGGAATCAGATATGGATTGGCCCCCACCTCCGCGTCCGGGGGCCGCTTACTGGGTCTCGAGCCTAATGGCGCAGCCGTTTATGCAGTAGCGCTGCCCGTTCGGCCCCGGCCCGTCGTCGAATACGTGCCCGAGGTGGGCGTCGCAGGCCTTGCAGACGACCTCGGTCCGCCTCATGAAGAGGCTGTTGTCGGGCCGCAGCTCGACGTGCTCGAGGTTGGCCGGCTCGGTGAAGCTCGGCCAGCCGGTGCCGGAGTCGAACTTGGTGTCGGAGGAGAACAACTCGGCGTCGCAGCAGACGCAGCGGTACATCCCCTCGCCCTTCTCGTCCACGTAGGGGCCGGTGAAGGCACGCTCGGTGCCGGCCTTGCGCGTCACCTCGAACTGCTCGGGGGTCAACTCCTCGTGCCACCGCTCTTCGGATTTCTCGATTTTTGGCATGGACGAAGGGTAGAGGGCGTCGGGGGTCGTCTCGGCAGAGCAACAGCGTGGAGGCTCTGCCGAGACGACCCCCGACGCCCATACGATTCGCCGCTGTGCAAGAGGCGTTCTATGAAAAAGCTGGTACCGGGTTCGTCGCCACCGAGCTGACGCGGGGGCCTTGGGATCCGGGGGCTCAGCATGCGGGGCCGCCGGCGGCGCTGCTGGGGCGGGAGATCGAGCGGTTGCCGGATGCTGAGGAGTTCCAGGTCGGGCGGGTGACCTGCGAGATCCTGCGCTCGGTGCCGATCGGGCCGGTGCGGGTCGAGGCGCGGGTTGTGCGGCCGGGGCGGCGGGTGCAGCTGGTCGAGGCGGTGCTGAGCGGCGAGGACGGCGAGCCGCTGATGCGGGCGAGCGGCTGGCGGATCCGCACCGCGCCGGTCGAGATCCCGGCCGAGGCGGCGGTCGTGGCAGCGCCCCCGCCCGGGCCCGAGCATGGCGCCGAAGCCGACTTCTTCCCGACCGGGCAGGAGCTCGGCTACCACTCGGCGATGGAGGTGCGCTTCCTCGAGGGCGGCTTCGTCGAGCCCGGCCCGGCGACCGTCTGGCTGCGGATGCGCCAGCCCCTCGTAGCCGGTGAGGAGCCTTCTCCCCTGCAGCGCGTCCTGGTCACCGCCGACGTCGGCAACGGCGTCAGCGCCAGCCTCGACTACCGCCGTTACCTCTTCATCAACGTCGACCTCACCGTCCACCTCGAGCGGATGCCGGAGGGCGAGTGGGTCTGCGTCGACGCGGTCACCCTGCCCCAGCCCAACGGCGTCGGCACCGCCGAGTCGGTTCTGTCGGATGAGCGCGGCCGCATCGGCCGTGCCCTGCAGACGCTGCTGGTCAGCGAGCGGTGACCGCAGCCGGCGCCCGGTGCAGGGTGGTGAAGATCAGCAGCGAGGAGCCGACCGCGATCGCGGCGGCGAGGACGAAGGCGCCCTCGTAGTCGGTCAGGGCCGCGGCCAGCCCGGCCAGCGGCGCGCCGATGCCGACCCCGGCGTCGAAGAAGGCGGTGAAGGTTCCCATCGCCGCGCCGCGGGCCTCCGCTGAGACCCGGTTGACCGCGATCAGCATCAGCGACGGGTTGAGCAGGGAGAAGGCCGCCCCCATCGCCATCCCGCCGAGGAGGGCGACCGGGAGGCTGTGGGCGAGGGCGATCGCCACCAGGCCCACCGCCTCGCCGAGCGTCGCCGCGATCGCGACTCGGGCGGCGCCGAAGCGGTCGGGCAGGTGCCCGAGCGCCAGCCTGGTGAGGACGATCATCGCCGCGAAGGCGGCGAAGACGAGGGCGCCGTGGTCGACCCCGCGGGCTTCGAGGTGGAGGACGATGAAGGTGGCGACGGCCGCGTAGCCGATCGAGGCCAGCGCCACCGCGAGCCCGGGTCGCACCGCCTCGGGGGCGATCAGGGGGTGCGGCTCGGCGTGGGAGACCGGCTCGAAGGGGTCTGGCACCTGCAGGGCGATCAGCGCTCCCAGCAACGGCATCGTCGCGGCGAACAGCCAGACGGCCGTGTAGCCGCTCGTCTGCAGCAGGACCTCCCCGGCCAGGGGCCCGACGCTGAGGCCGCCCCAGACGGCGAGGCCGTAGAGGCCGAGCACGCGGCCGCGGCGGGCGGGCGGCGCCAGGTCGATGATCCAGGCCGAGCCGGCGGTGTAGACGGAGCCCTCGCCGGCGCCGAGCACGAGGCGGGCGACGATCAGCCCGGCCAGGCCGAGGCTGGGCAGGTAGAGCAGGCCGCTGAGGCAGAGCAGCAGCCCGCCGATCAGGACCGTCGGCTTGCGTCCGCGCCGGTCGGCGAGGCGGCCGGCGATCGGTCGCAGCAGCAGGCCCGAGATGGCGTAGGAGCCGATCACCACCCCGACCGCGACGTTGCCGGCGCCGAGCGGGCCGTGCACGTAGCGCGGCAGCACCGGCAGCACGGCGCCGACCGCCAGCAGGCCGCAGAAGGTGACGGCGAAGAGGCCGGCGAAGGCGAGGCCGGGCCGGTGCGACCGGGCCGGCGCCGCGGCCACCCGGCCGCTCACCGCAGTAGGCCGGCGAGGTCGTCGACCACGTGGTCGGGCCGCGGCTCGGCCGCTTCCGCCTCGGCGCGGGTCGTGGTCCCGCTCAGCGCCAGGACCGTCTCCAGCCCGGCCCGGCGGCCGCCCTCGACGTCAGAGGAGACGCGGTCGCCGACCATCGCCACCCGACCCAGATCGCCACGGTCGAGCGCGCCGAGGGCCAGCTCGAAGAGGTGGCGCTCTGGCTTGCCGGCGATCTCGGCGACCCGGCCGGAGGCGGCCTCGACCGCGGCCAGGACCGCTCCCGTCCCCGGCCACTCGCCGCCGGGCATCGGCATCGTCGGGTCGCGGCTGGTGGCGATCAGCGCCGCGCCGCGGTCCAGCGCCAGCTTCGCGGTCAGCAGCTCGTCGTAGTCGAAGCCGCGGTGGCCGGAGACGACGACCACGTCCGCCTCGCGGCCGGCCTCGCCCTCGAGCACCGCCAAATCGGTGTTCCCTTTCCCCACATAGCGAGGATTTCGCGCACCGATTGCCTCCTCGACCATCTCCTTCAGCGGCGCGCCGCCGATCACGAAGGCGCTGCCGCCCGCGCCGGCCGCCTCGGCGGCGAGGCGGGCGGCGACGATGCCGGCGGTGACGATTCTCTCCTCGCCGACCTCGACCCCCATCCCCCGCAGCCGCTCGGCGTAGGCGGCCGGCGGCCGCCCCGGGTTGTTGGTGACGAAGACGATCGGCTTGCCCGCCTCGAGCAGCGCGGCGAGTGCCTCGGGCGCCCCCGGGACCGGCTCCCCGCCAACCCAGACGACCCCGTCGAGGTCGATCAGAAGTCCATCGAAGTCGTCGGCCAGGGCCACGAACCGCAGGCTATTCGAGCCCGTAGCCCGATCTCGATACGGTGCCCGTCGTGAGCACCGACGGACAGGTTGTGGTCGCCACCGACCTGAGCCGCCGCTATGGCGAGGGCGATGCCGCCGTCGACGCGCTGGCAGGGGTGACGACCTCCTTCGAGCGCGACCGCTTCACGGCGATCATGGGCCCCTCGGGCTCCGGCAAGTCGACCCTGATGCACATCCTCGCCGGGCTCGACAAGCCGACCGCCGGCACGGTCGAGCTCGACGGCGTCGAGATCACCGCGCTCGACGACGGTGAGCTGACCAGGCTGCGCCGCGACAAGCTCGGCTTCGTCTTCCAGTTCTTCAACCTGCTGCCGGTCCTCACCGCCGAGGAGAACCTGGTGCTGCCGCTCTCGATCGCCGGCCGCAAGCCCGACCGGGAGTGGGTCGAGCGGCTGATCCGCACGGTCGGGCTCGAGGACCGCCGCACCCACCGGCCCGCGGAGCTCTCCGGCGGCCAGCAGCAGCGCGTCGCCGTCGCCCGCGCTCTGGTCTCCAAACCGGCGGTCGTCTTCGCCGACGAGCCGACCGGCAACCTCGACTCGAAGTCCAGCGCCGGCGTCCTCGACCTGCTGCGCCAGGCGGTCGACGAGTTCGGCCAGACGGTGATCATGGTCACCCACGACCCCGCCGCCGCCGCCCACGCCGACCGCCTGATCACGCTCCGCGACGGCAGGCTCGTCCACGACGACACCCCCGGCTCGGCGGACGACGTGATCGAGCTGATGAAGCAGATTGACTAGCCTCGCCCTCAAGAGCCTCTGGGCTCGCAAGGTCCGGGCCCTGACGACGACCCTGGCGGTGGTGCTCGGCGTCGCCTTCGTCGCCGGCAGCTTCATCCTCACCGACACGATCTTCGCAGCCTTCGACGAAATCTTCGAAGAGTCGCTGAGCGGGACCAGCGTCGTCGTCAGCGCCGAGAACCCGGTCAAGCAGAACAACGGCGAAGTGCCGACGATCAGCGCCTCGCTGCTGCCGCGGGTGCGGGCGACCGCGGGGGTGAAGCTGGCGGCGGGGGCGATCTTCACGCCCGGCGGCTTCTTCGACTCCAAGGGCGAGAAGATCGGCAACAAATTCGCCCCCAAGTTCATCTCCTCGACCCTGCCGGGCGGGCTCGAGTCGCTCACCTACGTCGAGGGCCACCGTCCGCGCGGGCCGGCCGAAGCCTCGATCGACAAGGCGGCCGCCGACGGCGCCGGGCTGGAGCTCGGCGAAGAGATCGAGCTGATCGGCCAGGGCAGCGCCAGGAGGTTCCGCCTGGTCGGCTTCACCCAGCTCGGCAGCGCCTCCTTCGGCGGCGCCAGCATCGCCCAGGTGACGCTGCCGGTGGCGCAGCGGCTGACCCACAAGGTCGGCCGCTTCGACCAGATCTCCGTCGCCGCCGCCAAGGGGGTCGCGCCAGCGCTGCTGAAGCGCCGGATCGAGCGCGAGATGCCCGCCGGGGTGCGGGTCGAGACAGCCAAGGAAAGCGCCGACCGCGGCTCCGAAGAAATCCGCGAAAACCTCAGCTTCCTGCCGACTTTCCTGCTCGTCTTCGGTTTCATCGCCGTCTTCGTCGGCTCCTTCCTGATCTTCAACACCTTCTCGATCACGGTCGCCCAGCGGGTTGCGGAGTTCGGGATGCTGCGCACGATCGGCGCCTCGCGCCGCCAGATCCTCACCTCGGTCCTGATCGAGGCGGTGTCGATCGGGCTGCTCGGGGCGCTCGTCGGGATCGGCGGCGGCTTCCTCATCGCGATCCTGCTCAACGCCCTCTTCGAAGCGCTCGGGATCGACCTGCCGACGACCGCTCTGGTGCTGGAGTCGCGCACGGTCGCGGTCGCCCTGGCGGTCGGCGTCCTCGTCACCTTCGTCTCCTCGCTGATCCCGGCCCTGCGCTCGACCAGGGTGCCACCGATCGCCGCCCTGCACGCTTTCGCCCCCGTTCCCGGCCGGCGCCGCAAGCTGCTCTACGCGGCGCTCTCGGTCCTGCTCGGCCTGGCTGGGCTGGCGCTGGTCCTGCTCGGCCTGTTCGGCAGCGCCGAAGCGGGCACGGCCGCCGGCCTGATGGGCGGCGGCGCGGTCGTGATCGTGATCGCCGTCTCCCTCTTCAGCCCGCGCCTGGTGCCGCCGCTGGCGGCGATCGCCGGCTGGCCGCTGGAGCGGATGCGGCGCCTGACGGGCCGCCTCGCGCGGGAGAACGCGCAGCGCAACCCCAGCCGCACCGCGGTCACCGCGGCAGCGCTGATGATCGGCCTGGCGCTGGTCGCCTTCGTCACCGTCTTCGCCGCCGGCCTGAAGAGCACGGTCGCCCAGGTCGTCGATGAAAACTTCGCCGGCGGGCTGGTCGTCCAGAACAGCGACGGCTTCTCGCCGATCCCCAACGGGGCCGCCGCCGCGGCGCGGAAGGTGCCCGGGGTGGAGCTGGTCTCGACGATCCGCTCGGCGCAGGCGAAGCTCCTCCCGGGCGGCGCCGGGGCCCAGGTCTCGGCTCCGAGCGCCGACATCGAACGAACCGTCGCGGTGGAATGGAAGCAGGGCGGCCCCGCGGCCCTGCGCAACCTCGGCGACGGCCAGGCGATCCTCTCCGACTCCTTCGCCTCCGAACACGACCTCGAAGTCGGGGATCGCTTCCGGCTGCTCAGCCAGACCCGCGAGCGACCCAGCTTCGAAGTGGCCGGGGAGTTCTCGGCCAAGCTCGGCGTCTTCGGCAGCGTCCTGGTCACCCAGGCCGCGCTGGCGCGGGATTTCGGTCAGACCCAGGACACGATCGACTTCGTCAAGACGGCGCCGGGGGCGGATGCAGCCCAGGTGCAGGCGCTGCTGACCAGGGGCGTCGAAGCCGCCTTCCCGATCGCCGAAGTGCTGAACCAGCAGGAACTGAGGGAAAGCCGGGAAAAGCAGATCGACAACCTGGTCAACCTCTTCTACGCGTTGCTGGCCCTGGCGATCGTGATCTCGCTCTTCGGCATCGCCAACACGCTGGCGCTCTCGATCCACGAACGCACCCGGGAGCTGGGGATGCTGCGGGCGATCGGGATGTCGCGCCGGCAGGTGCGGACGATGATCCGCTACGAGGCGGTGATTACGGCGCTGATCGGGGCGATCCTGGGGATGGTTCTCGGCGTGATCTTCGCGGCGCTGATCGCCCAGCCGCTGAAGGACGAAGGCTTCACCCTCTCCTACCCGGTCGGCTCGCTGGTCGTGCTGCTGGTCCTGGCCGCCTTCGCCGGCGTGCTCGCCGCGATCCCGCCGGCCCGCCGCGCCTCCCGCCTGAACGTACTCGAGTCCCTCCAGTACGAGTAACCACGTCGTGGCCGGCGCGGCGTACGCTGGCGGGCGATGTCGCAGCCCCGGACCCTCCCCGGCCCCAGCGGCGAGCCACCCTCGGCGTGGCTGGGACTGGCGGCCTGTCTGGCCGCGGTCGCCGCCGCGACCCTGCTCGTCTATCCGTTGAAGGAAGTCGCCCCCGCGGTTTCGCTCGGCGTCGTCTACATCCCCGGCGTGCTGCTGGTCTCGACCGTCTGGGGCCTGCGGTTGGGGCTGCTGACGGCGCTGCTCAGCGCCGTCGCCTTCAACTGGTTCCACATCCCCCCGGTCGGCCACTTCGACGTCGCCGCCGACCGCGACCTCGTCGCCCTCGGCGTCTTCGCGATCGCCGCCGTCGCCAGCGGCACCCTGGCCGAGCTGGCCCGCGCCAGCGCCGCCGAGTCCGAGCGCCGCCGCGAGCAGGCCGACCGGGCGCTGGCGGAACTGGAGGAGCTGACCCGCGAGCGCGACCGCATGCAGGCCGAGGCGATCGAGGCCGAGGCGCTACGCCGCAGCGACGAGCTCAAGACCTCGCTGCTGCGTTCGGTCTCCCACGACCTGCGCACCCCGCTGACCTCGATGATCGCCGCCGGCGCCGCTCTCGACTCCCCCAGCGTCAGCGCCGAGGAGCGCCACGAGCTGAGCGAGGCGGTGGTCGAGCAGGGCCGCCGGCTCTCGCGCCTGGTCGAGAACCTGCTCGACGTCTCGCGGCTGCAGACCGGGCACGCGGAGCCGCGCCGCGAGCCGGTCGAGCTGGCGGGGCTGCTGGAGGCGGCCCGGCACTCGCTGGGGGCCCGCGGCGAGGCGGTGCGGCTGGCGCTCGACGCCGAGCTGCCGGCGCTCGACGCCGATCCGACCCAGCTCGAGCGCGCCTTCGCCAACCTGCTCGAGAACGCCGTCGTCCACGGCGGGGGGCAGCCGGTCCTGGTCCGCTCGCGCCTGGTCGGCCCGCGCCTCGTCGTCCGCGTCGTCGACCAGGGCCCCGGCATCCCCGAGAGTGAGCGGGAGCGGATCTTCGAGCCGTTCTACCGCGCAGGCGTCCAGGCGGCCAACGGCTCGGGCCTCGGCCTGGCTATCGCCAGGGGTTTCGTCGAGGCCAACGGCGGCGAGGTCGGGGTCGAGTCGCTGCCCGGACAGGGCAGCAGCTTCGTCGTCAGCTTCGCGGCGCCATGAGCGGCCCTCCCCGCATCCTCGTCTGCGACGACGAGCCGCAGATCCTGCGGGCGCTGAGGGTGATCCTGCGCGACGCCGGCTACGAGGCGGTGACCGCGAGCACTGGGGAGGAGGCGCTCGATCGGGCCGCGGTCAAACCGCCCGCGGCGGCGATCCTCGACCTGATGCTGCCCGACATCGACGGCGTCGAGCTGACGCGGCGGCTGCGCGAGTGGAGCCAGATGCCGATCCTCGTCCTCTCCGCGGTCGGCGAGGAGGACCGCAAGGTCGAGGCCCTGGCCGCCGGCGCCGACGACTACGTGACCAAGCCCTTCGGCCCGCGCGAGCTGGTCGCCCGGTTGGAAGCGGCGCTGCGCCGCGCCGAGCCGGAGGGGGCGGAGCCGATGATCGTCGCCGAGGGGATCGAGATCGACCTCGCCGCCCGCCGCGTCCTCCGCGACGGCGAGGAAGTCCACCTGACCCCGACCGAGTTCGGCCTGCTGCGGGAGCTGGCCCGCAACCGCGGCAAGCTGATGACCCACCGCGCCCTCCTGGTCGGGGTCTGGGGGGTCTCCTACGAAGACGACCTCCAGGTCCTGCGCGCCCACATCGCCAACCTCCGGCGCAAGATCGAGCCCCCCGACGGCCCCAAGTACGTTTTGACAGACCCGGGGCTCGGCTACCGCTTCACCGCCTGAGCGACCTTCACAGGATCTGTATACGAACCGGGCTGTAGTTCATGCGGCCTTGACGGGGGTCGGCGCATGATCGATCTGTGCCCGATCTCCTCGCCATCGCCATTGCGCTGACGCTCTTCGCCCTCCTCTACTGGGCGATCGACCTGATCGACCGGATATGACCCCGGTCCTGGCAACCCTTGGCGTCGCCGACGTCTTCGGCCTCGTCGCCTCCTTCGCAGTCTGCGCCTTCCTCCTCTATGCGCTGCTGCGCGGGGAGAACCTCTGATGGCGCAGGGCTGGCTGCAGATCGCGGTCTTCGTCGCCGTCCTGGTCGCACTGATCAAACCGGTCGGCATCTACATGGCGCGGGTCTTCAGCAACCAGCGTGTCTTCCTCAGCCCCGTCGTCGGGCCGATCGAGCGCCTCGCCTACAGGGCGTTGCGCGTGCGGCCCGACGACGGCCAGGACTGGAAGGGCTACGCCCGCAGCCTGATCGTCTTCTCGCTGCTGTTCTGGGTCGCCCTCTACCTGATCCTGCGTACGCAGGGGATCCAGCCGTTCAACCCGCAGGGCTTCCACTCCGGCCCCTGGGACCTCAGCTTCAACACGACCTCGTCCTTCGTCACCAACACCAACTGGCAGTACTACGGCGGCGAAACGACGCTCACCTACTTCGCCCAGATGGCGGGCCTGACGGTGCAGAACTTCGTCTCCGCCGCGGTCGGGATCGTCGTCGTCGTCGCCCTGATCCGCGGCATCGTCGCCCGCGGCGGGCGTGAGATCGGCAACTTCTGGCAGGACCTGGTCCGGACCCTGCTCTACATCCTGGTCCCGATCTCGATCGTCGGCGCCCTCTTCCTCGTCTCCCAGGGGGTGATCCAGAACCTCAGCCACGCGACCGTGGTCCACACCCTCCTCGGCGGCAGCCAGGTCCTCGCCCAGGGCCCGGTCGCCTCGCAGGAGGCGATCAAGGAGCTGGGGACCAACGGCGGCGGCTTCTTCAGTGTCAACTCGGCCTTCCCGTTCGAGAACGCGAGCGGCCTCACCAACTTCTTCGAGATGCTGCTGATCCTGGTCATCCCGGCCAGCCTCACCTACACCTACGGGCGCATGGTCGGCAGCCAGCGCCAGGGCTGGGCGATCTTCTCGGCGATGTTCGTCCTCTTCGCCGCCGCGGTCGCGGTCGTCTACATGGCCGAGCAGCACGGCACCGTCGCCCAGCACGCCGCCGGCCTCCACACCCACGCCTTCTCCGGCTCCACCGGCGGCAACATGGAGGGCAAGGAGCAGCGCTTCGGGATCGCCGGCACCTCGCTGTGGGCGGCGATCACCACGGTGACCTCGTGCGGGGCGGTGAACGGCGCCTTCGAGTCGCTGACCGGGCTCGGCCAGGCCGTGCCGTTCGCCAACCTCAGCTTCAGCGAGGTCGTCTTCGGCGGCGTCGGCACCGGCCTCTACTCGATGCTGCTCTACGTCCTCCTGGCGGTCTTCATCGGCGGCCTGATGGTCGGCCGCACTCCGGAGTACCTCGGCAAGAAGATCCAGGCGCGGGAGATCAAGCTGGTATCGCTCGGCGTCCTGGTGACGCCGCTGGCGGTGCTGCTCTCCTCCGGGATCGCCTCGGCGACGGAGCTCGGCAAACGCTCGATCTACGCCGGCATCAACCCGCAGGGCTTCTCGGAGACCCTCTATGCCTACCTCTCGCAGGCCAACAACAACGGCTCCGCGCTGGCCGGCTACACCGGCTTCGTCCAGCCCAGCGCGCCCGGCAACGTCGGCGCCTACGGGATCTCCTTCGCCGACCTGCTCGGCGGCGTGGTGATGGTCGGCGCCCGCTTCCTGCCGATCCTCTTCGTCCTCGGCGTCGCCGGCGCCCTCGCCGGCAAGAAGGTCTCACCGGCCGGCCTGGGGACGATGCGCACCGACAACCCGACCTTCGTCTTCCTCCTGATCGGCATCGTGATTCTGGTCGGCGCGCTGACCTTCTTCCCGGCCCTCCTGCTCGGGCCGGTCGTCCAGAGCCTGACCACGAGGTTGTTCTGATGAAGAAGGACCTGACCACCGGGTTGATCGCCGTCGTCGCGATGACCGTCTTCCTCGGCCTCGTCTACCCGCTGGCGATCACCGGCATCTCCCAGCTCGTCTTCCCGGGCCAGGCCAACGGCTCGCTGGTCAAGGCCGGCGGCAGGACCGTCGGCTCCAGCCTGATCGGCCAGGAATTCAAGGGCAGGGCCTACTTCCATTCCCGCCCCTCGGCGACCGGCTACTCGGGCAACGTCACCTACTTCGGCAACGTCGCTCCCAACAGCGTCGAAGCGCGCGAAGAAGTGCGCGAATACACGAAGGCCTACCTGCGCCTCGAGAAACCCTTCGACAGGTCCCTGACCAGCGAAGGCGTCCCCGTCGACGCGGTCACCCAGTCGGCCTCCGGTGTCGACCCCCACATCTCCGAGGCCAACGCCCGGATCCAGGCGCACCGGGTCGCCGCGGTGCGCAAGCTGCCGCTGGCCCAGGTCGAAGACCTGATCTCCGCCCACACCGACGGCCGTTTCCTCGGCCTGCTCGGCGAGCCCGGCGTCAACGTCCTCCAGCTCAACATGGCCCTCGACAAGGAGGTGCCGATCAGATGACCACCGAGACGCAGGCCCGTTCGCTGTTCGATCCCGAGATTCTCCGCCCGGCGCTGATCGAGTCGGTCCGCAAGCTCGACCCACGAGTCCAGGTCCGCAACCCGGTCATGTTCGTGGTCGAGATCGGCGCCCTGATCACCACCGTCGCCTGGCTGATCCAGCTCTTCGGCGGCAGGCCGCTCGGCGGCGGCCACGAGCCCTCCTGGTTCAGCTTCAGCGTCACCGTCTGGCTCTGGCTGACCGTCGTCTTCGCCAACCTCGCCGAGGCGCTGGCGGAGGGGCGCGGCCGCGCCCAGGCGGCGAGCCTGCGGGCGATGCAGACCGAGACCACCGCCCGCCTCCGCGACGGCGGCGAGAAGCCCGCCTCGGAGCTGGTCCGCGGCGACGTCGTCGTGATCGAGGCGGGGGAGACGATCCCCGGCGACGGCACCGTGATCGAGGGGATCGCCTCGGTCGACGAGTCGGCGATCACCGGCGAGTCGGCGCCGGTGATCCGCGAGGCCGGCGGCGACCGCAGCGCCGTCACCGGCGGCACCAGTGTGCTCTCGGACCGGATCGTCGTCGAGATCACCCAGGAACCCGGCAAATCCTTCCTCGACCGCATGATCGCCCTGGTCGAGGGGGCCGAGCGGCGCAAGACGCCGAACGAGATCGCCCTCGGCATCCTGCTCGCGGCGCTGACCCTGATCTTCGTCATCGTCGTCGTCGCGCTGCGCCCGTTCGCGCTCTTCGCCGGCACCGAGCTCTCGGAGACGACCCTGATCGCGTTGCTGGTGGCGCTGATCCCGACCACGATTGGCGCCCTGCTCTCGGCGATCGGGATCGCCGGCATGGATCGGCTGGTGCGCCGCAACGTGCTCGCCCTCTCCGGCCGCGCCGTCGAGGCCTCCGGCGACTGCGACGTGCTCCTGCTCGACAAGACCGGCACGATCACCCTCGGCAACCGCGAGGCGACCGAGTTCGTGCCGATGCCGGGCGTGACCGAGGTCGAGCTGGCCGAGGCGGCGCAGATGTCCTCGCTCGCCGACGAGACCCCCGAGGGCCGCTCGATCGTCGTCCTCGCCAAGGGCTTCGGCATCCGCGAGCACGACTTCGCCGGCCACGAGCCGACCTTCGTCCCCTTCACCGCCCAGACCCGGATGAGCGGCGTCGACTACAACGGCACCCGCCTGCGCAAGGGCGCCGGCGACGCGATCGAAGCCTGGGTGGCGACCGAGGGGGGCCGCGCCCCGGCCGAGCTGGCGGCGCAGCTGGACCGGATCGGCCGCGAGGGCGGCACGCCGCTGGCGGTTGCCCAGAACGAGCGCGTGCTCGGCGTCATCTACCTCAAGGACGTGGTCAAGGAGGGGATGAAGGCCCGCTTCGACCAGCTGCGGGCGATGGGCATCCGCACGATCATGGTCACCGGCGACAACAAGCTGACCGCGGCGAAGATCGCCGAGGAGGCCGGTGTCGACGACTTTCTCGCCGAAGCGACCCCGGAGCGAAAGCTGGAGCTGATCACCGAGCAGCAGGCCGACGGCCGCCTGATCGCGATGACCGGCGACGGCACCAACGACGCCCCGGCGCTGGCCCAGGCCGACGTCGGCGTCGCCATGAACACCGGCACCCAGGCGGCCCGCGAGGCGGGCAACATGGTCGACCTCGACTCCAACCCGACCAAGCTGATCGAGATCGTCGAGGTCGGCAAGCAGCTGCTGATCACCCGCGGCGCCCTCACCACCTTCTCGATCGCCAACGACGTCGCCAAGTACTTCGCGATCCTGCCGGCGATGTTCGCCGCCACCTACGCCGTCGGCAGCGGCAGCGGCCCGCTCGACGCGCTCAACGTGATGTCGCTGGGCACGCCGGAATCGGCGATCCTCTCGGCGGTGATCTTCAACGCCCTGATCATCCCGCTGTTGATCCCGCTCTCCCTGCGCGGCGTCCGCTACCGGCCGATCGGCGCCACCGGCCTGCTGCGCCGCAACATGCTGATCTACGGCCTCGGCGGCCTGATCGTCCCCTTCGTCGGGATCAAGGCGATCGACCTCGTCGTCCACAACCTGCTGGGGGCCTGAAATGCCCCCCGCCGACGGGCCGGGGCGATACAAGATCTTCCTCGGCATGGCCGCCGGGGTCGGCAAGACCTACCGGATGCTGCAGGAGGGGCAGGCCGAGGCGTCCGCCGGGCACGATGTCGTCATCGGCTACCTGGAGCCGCACGATCGCCGCGAAACGACCGACCAGGCGCGGGGGCTGGAGGTGGTGCCGCGGCGGCGGGTGCCGGTCCGGGACCTCGCCGTCGAGGAGATGGACCTGCCGGCGCTGCTCGCCCGCAAGCCGGAGCTGGCGCTGATCGACGAGCTCGCCCACACCAATCCCCCGGGCCTCCTCCACGAGAAGCGCTACGAGGACATCGCCGCCGTGCTCGAGGCCGGGATCGACGTCTTCTCGACTGTCAACGTCCAGCACCTGGAGTCGCTCAACGACCAGGTCGCCGAGCTGACCGGGGTGCGGGTGCGGGAGACCGTGCCCGACTCGGTGCTGGGGAGCGCCGACGAGGTCGTCCTCATCGACCTCACGCCGGAGGCGCTGATCGCGCGCCTGCGGGCCGGCAAGGTCTACCCTGGCGAGAGCGTCGACGCCGCCCTCGACAACTTCTTCCGGATCGAGAACCTCGCCGCCCTGCGCGAGGTCAGCCTGCGCCAGGTCGCCGAGGACGTCGAGTCGAAGCGGCTCGTCTTCAGGGAAGGGGAGCCGCTCGGCACGCGCGCCGGGGAGCGGCTGTCCGCCGACGCCCCGAAGGCGGTCGGCGAGCGGTTGCTGGCCCTGGTCCGCCCCCAGCCCAGCTCGCAGCGGCTGGTCCGCCGCGCCTGGCGCTCGGCGCAGCGGCTCGGCACCGACCTCGACCTGCTCTGGGTGAAGCCGCCGGGCAGGCCGGTCGAGGGCGAGCGGGAGCGTCAGGTGACGGCGCTGCGCCAGCTCGCCTCGGTGCTCGGCGCGACGCTGCTGATCGAGGAGCACGACGACGTCGTCGCGGCGGTGGCGCGCGTCGTCCGCGAGCGCGGCATTACCTACATCATGGTTGGCGAGGGCGACCCGCCTCGCGGCCTGGCTCGCCTGCGCGAGCCGCTTCCGCAGCGGCTGATGCGCGCGACCCCGCCCGGGGTCGACGTGCGGATCGTCGCCCATAGGGGGCTCAAGGAAGGCGGGGAGGGCGAGCGATGATCGAGCACGTCGGGGTCGGCGTGGCGCTGATCGGCGGCCTCGGCGGCGGCTACCTGATCGCCCGCTCGCGCCTGCGCGGGCGCCGCTCCGAGCGGCCCGATGCCGTGCACCGGATCCTCCTGCCCTTCGTCGGCGCCGAGGTCTCCCGGCGGGCGCTCGACGCGGCCCTGCGCCTGGCCCGCGCCGAGGACGCGACTCTGATGCCGGCCTACCTGGCGCAGGTGCCGAAGAGCCTGCCGCTGGAGTGCGCGATCCCGGGCGAGGCGACGCGGGCGATGCCGATGCTGGAGGCGATCGAACAGCGGGCCACCGCCCAGGGGGTGGCCGTCGACTCGCGGATCGAGCGGGGCCGCTCCTATCGCCACGCGCTGGACCGCCTGCTCCAGGAGGAGAGCTTCGACCGGGTCGTGGTCCCGGCCAGCGCCTCCGGGACGACCGGATTCTCCGGCGACGACCTGGTCTGGCTGCTGCGCAAGGCTCCGGCCGAGGTCCTGATCCTGCGGCCGGCGGCGCATCAGGATCAGCGCATTTCAGCGTCCTCGGTCGCTCGCGTGCAGAGCACGCCACGCTCCCCGCGTCCTTGAACTACTTGATCCTGCTAGGCCGCCAAGCCCATGCGCAGGGCGCCCGCGGCCTCCAGCATCGCTCCGCGCGCGGTACGGCTGATCGCAGTTTGGTTGGCGAAGCTGTGGATCAGCCCGGGATGGCGCCGCAGCGCCACCTGGACGCCGGCCTCGCGCATCGCCAGCGCGTAGGCCTCGCCCTCGTCGCGCAGCGGGTCGAAGCCGGCGGTGGCGACGTAGGCGGGGGGCAGGCCGCTCAGGTCCGGCGCCAGCAGGACCGAGACCCGCGGGTCGGCGCGGTCCGTGCCCGGCGGCAGGTAGGCCCGCTCGAAGGCGTCCATATCGGTCTTGGTCAGCAGGAAGCCCTCGGCGAACAGCCTGCGCGAGGGCAGGTCGGCGGCGGCGTCGGTGGGCGGATAGATCAGCAGCTGCATCGCCGGCGTCGCTTCGTCGCCGGCGCGGGCGAGCAGGCTGACCACGGCGGCGAGGTTGGCGCCGGCGCTGTCGCCACCGACGGCGATCCGCCCCGGGTCGATCCCCAGCGCGGCGGCGTTGGCCACGGCCCAGGCGAAGCCGGCCCAGGCGTCCTCGACGGCGGCGGGGAAGGGGTGCTCCGGCGCCAGCCGGTAGTCGATCGCCAGCACCGTCGTCCCCGCCGCCGCGGCGAGGAAGCGGCAGACGCCGTCGTGGGTGTCGAGGTCGCCGATCACGAAGCCGCCGCCGTGGAGGTAGACGAGCAGCGGCGCCGGAGACGACCTCGGGCCGCCCGGCACGTAGAGCCGGGCGGCGATCGGCCCGGCCTGTCCGGGGACCTCCAGGCCCTCGACCCGCGCCATCGGGATCGGCGGCCGGGCGTCGGTCACCACGGCCTCGAGCCGGGCGTGGGCCCGCGCCTCCTCGACGCTCATCCCGGCGAGGAAGGATTCGCTTTCGGCCAGCTCCGACAGCTTCAGCAGCACGTGGATGTCGCTGGCCAGGGCCTGCCCGTCGATGCTCGGCGGCGGCCCGAACAGCCGCCGCTGCACCCGCGGCGGCAGCCCGCAGACCCGCTTCAGGATCCGGTGCTCGGCGCGCGGCGAGAGGCGAGGGAGAGCCATCGGCGACGCCAGGCTACGCGAATCCGCGAGGCGGGGCGAGCGGTCGCCAATTCGCCCAGGGTCCAGAAGGGGGGAGAGTCGGCGCCGACTCTCCCCTTGGCCTCCCCATGAAAGCGCTCATGGCACTCCTCACCGCGTCCCTGGCAACCCTTGCCTTCGCCGTATCGCCCCCGGGGCCCTCCGGCCCCGCCGCGGCCGCCGCCCGGGCCGGCCCGACGAAGCCCATGGCCCGCCCGCCCCTCCGCGTCGAATGCTCCGCTCCGCCCAGCCTGCGCCTCCATCGCTTCGAGGACGGCTCGGCCCGCCTCGAATGCGCCGCCCGCACCCTGGTCCGCATCTCCGTTGCCGGCTGACTCGGTACCGGCCTGGGCGCGCAACCCGCCGTGCGGGAGGTATGGTCAGTGACGATCGAGCAATAAACCCGTTGGAGGCTCCCGATATGCCCGCTCTTCCACGCTGGCGCCTGATCGCTCCCATTCTGGCGCTCGTCCTGATCGTCCCCGCCGCGCTGGCCCAGCCCGCCGCCGCCTTCCGCGACCGCGACTGCTCCGATTTCAAGACCCACAGGCAGGCGCAGCACTTCTTCGAAAAGCACCACCCGCGCCGAGACCCGCATCACCTCGACGCCGAC
Organism: uncultured Actinomycetes bacterium; assembly: GCA_963714045.1. Taxonomy (GTDB): domain Bacteria; phylum Actinomycetota; class Thermoleophilia; order Solirubrobacterales; family 70-9; genus VAYN01. Next base: position 681,607 of record OY970225.1, read on the forward strand.
CACGACGGCATCGCCTGCGAGGACCTGCCGTAAGGAGCGGGGCGCGGCCGTCTTTTCACCGTCCACCGCGGGTGCGGCAACGCGCTGTGTCCTACGACCTCAGCCGCAGCCGGTGTTGTTGCCGCAGCTCGAGCACGTGTAGCAACTGCCCGTGCGCTGCATCATGCCGCCGCACTGCTCGCAGGCGGGGCCGAGGTCGAGGCCCTGCATCTTCGCCGGGACCACCGGGGGGGTTTCGGTCAGGGCCGAAGCCGCTGGCACGGAGGCGCCACCGTTGCCGCTGCCGCCGCTGGCCGGGCCGGCGGTATCGCCGGCGATACCGAGCCCGAGCTGGGCGGTCTCGGTATCGCGCTTGGCGCGCACCTCGGTGGTGAGGATGCCGAGGTCCTCGAGGGTGTCGGTGTCCTCGATGAAGCGGCTCGCCAGCCAGCGCATGATGTAGTCGGGCAGCGATTTGGCGAAGGGGATCTCCGGGTTGCCGGTGATCCCCTCCGGCTCGAAGCGCATGTAGCTGAACTTGCGCACGAAGACCTCGAGCGGGACGCCGTACTGGAGGCCGATCGAGATCGCCGTCGCGAAGGCGTTCATCAGCCCCCGCATCGTCGAGCCCTCCTTGCCGATGTCGGTGAGGAAGATCTCGCCGACCGAGCCGTCCTCGTATTTGCCGGCGGTGATGTAGCCCTCATGGCCGGCGATCGAGAACTTGTGGGTTCGCGACTCGCGCTCGCGCGGCATCTTCTTGCGGACCGGTCCGACCGGGGCCTCCGCCTCGGCCTTCCTCTCCTCCTGTGCGTCGGTGCGCAGCGCCTGTGCCGTCTTCGAGCCGTCGCGGTAGATCGCCAGCGCCTTCAGCCCGCCCTTCCAGCCGCGCGTGTAGGCGTCGGCGATGTCGGCGACCGTCGCCGACTGCGGCAGGTTGACCGTCTTCGAGATCGCCCCGGAGATGAACGGCTGCGTCGCCGCCATCATGTCGATGTGGCCGGTGTGGGAGATCGCCCGCTCGCCGACCGCGACGTCGAAGACAGGCAGGTGCTCGTCCTTCAGCCCCGGCGCGCCGACGATCGTGCTCTTCTCCTTGATGTGGGCGTTGACCTGGTCGATCTCGGCCTCGGAGTAGCCCATCGCCTCCAGCGCCAGCGGCACCGACTGGTTGACGATCGTCATCTGCCCGCCGCCGACCAGCTCCTTGAACTTGACCAGCGAGAAGTCGGGCTCGATCCCGGTCGTGTCGCAGTCCATCAGGAAGCTGATCGTCCCGGTCGGCGCCAGCACCGTCGCCTGGGCGTTGCGGTAGCCATGCTTCTCGCCCAGCTCGACCGCCTCGTCCCAGGCCCGCTGCGCGGCCTCCAGCAGGTCCCCCTTGATCCCCGCCGGGTCGACGTCGTGGGAGGCGTCGCGGTGCATCCGCATCACCCCGTTGTGCGGCTCGCGGTTGCGCTCGTAGGCCTCGTAGGGTCCGGTTGCGCCGGCGGCGATCAGCGCCGACTGGCGGTAGGCGCGGCCGGTCATCAGCGCCGTGATCGCGGCGGCGACGTTGCGGCCGGCGTCGGAGTCGTAGGGAAGCCCGTCCGACATCAACAGGGCGCCGAGGTTGGCGTAGCCGAGGCCGAGCTGGCGGAAGCGGTTGGCGTTCTCGGTGATCTCCTCGGTCGGGTAGCTGGAGAAGCCGACGACGATCTCCTGCGCCAGGAAGACGATGTCGACCGCGTGCTCGAAGGGCTCGACGTCGAAGCTGCCGTCCTCGCGGCGGAATTTCATCAGGTTGAGCGAGGCCAGGTTGCAGGCCGAGTCGTCGACGTGCATATACTCAGAACAATTAGCAACAATGAAGCCGTCTACGAGGTACGAGTGATGTAGGGGCTCGGTGAGGTTGTAGACCTGCTCCTGGCCGTCTTCCTCAAGCTCGACCAGTTGAACCGTTGCCTTGGTGGAGTAGCGACTGGTCTCGTGAAGCATGGTCCCAAGCGCGTCCTCCTTGCGCGGTGTCGAGAAGCCGATTGCTTCGGCGAAGCGCTCAAGGTCGGAGCCAGTGATCCGCAGGTCGAACCCCTGACGTGACTCGTACTCGACCTCGGTTCCGTCTTTACGGATGTAGGAGAAAGAGGAGCCTTGGCTCTTGGCAACGTGATACACCCGCGAGCGAACGCCAAAGGCCGAGAGCATCCGCTGCACGTCCTTTAGGAGCGCCTCGCTCCGGCTCCCCAAGCCAACATAGTGATAACCCCGATTTCCACTTTTGCGGGAGACGCATCCATCAGCCCCAAACAGGCCACGGAGAAAGGCGGACTGGATCTCCACGGGGGCGTTGAAAACCGTAGCCGGCACTCGCTTCTCGTGTGCCCGTGCCGTAGTGACACCAATGCCGCGGAAGAACTCGCGCACGACTCCGCTGCCCGCTCGCAATTGGACCGTGCCGTTTTCCATCTCCTGTCGGGAGACCCCGCCGATCAGCTCCCCGAGGATTCCCTCATGGGAGTCGGCCAGGCCGTCGTCGAGATCGTCTCCTCCGTAGCACCAGCCGGTTTGCACATCGGTCATCCATCCGTCGCCGACCAGGTGCCCGGTCAGCTCACCGAGACCCTCGCTCCAATGATCAGGCAACTCCTGGTAAGCGACGGAGCTGCCGCGGCTGAATGACTTTGCGAGCGCTTCGACTTTTACCGGCAACTCCCATGAAGCATCGGTGGCAGGTGTCGGGCTGTCGTTCAGCATGACCTCGTCCTGCTCGGTCAGCTCCTCCGCCGGCACGTAGCCGCGGTTGAGGGTCCAGAGCTTGTGGTTGGAGGTGCAGCGAAGAGCGGCTCCGTTCGAGAAAGCGAGCCGGACGATCGGCTTGACGCCGGTCCGCATCACCCGGAGTGGGCGGCTGGCAATCACCCCGTCCCCCTTGGGCCGCGGCGCCGAGCCGTTCTCACCCGCCGTTTGCCGGTGCGTGTAGACCTCGATGTCCTCTCCGCCTTCGGTGCGCTCGTAGAGATCCGCGATCGGCATCAGGCCCTTGGTCGTGTGCACACGGGCGTCCGCCGGGAAGCACGGATTAGACGCATTGATTCGACCGGACTCCGGGCAGGTATGCCAGCGGTTGATCGTGGTGTCGTACTGGATGCCGGGATCGGCGCAGCGCCAGGCGGCGTCGGCGATCTGGTTCATCAGCTCGCGCGCGTCCAGGGTCTTCACCGACTCGCCGGTGGTGCGGGCGAGCAGGTGCCACTCCTCGCCGGCGGCGACGGCCTCCATGAAGTCGTCGGTGACCCGCACCGAGTTGTTGGCGTTCTGGTACTGGATCGAGGTGAAGCCCTCGCCGTCGATCGACATGTCGAAGCCGGCGTCGCGCAGCGCCTCGGCCTTCTTCTCCTCGTCGGCCTTGCACCAGACGAAGTGCTCGATGTCCGGATGGTCGACGTCGAGCACGACCATCTTCGCCGCCCGCCGCGTCTTGCCGCCGGACTTGATCGTCCCCGCCCAGGCGTCGGCGCCGCGCATGAAGGAGACCGGCCCGCTGGCGGTGCCGCCCTTCTTCAGCGGCTCCATCGAGCCGCGGATGTTGGAGAGGTTGATGCCGGAGCCGGAGCCGCCGCGGAAGATCTTGCCCTCTTTGGTGTTCCAGTCGAGGATCGACTCCATGGTGTCCTCGACGCTGAGGATGAAGCAGGCCGAGCACTGCGGCGTCTCCTCGAAGCCGACGTTGAACCAGACCGGCGAGTTGAAGGCCGCCTTCTGGTTGAGCAGGATCGAGGTCAGCTCCATCTCGAAGGCGTCGGCGTCCTCCGCGGAGGCGAAGTAGCCGCCCTCCCGCCCCCAGTTGGAGATCGTGCCGGCGACGCGGCCGATCATCTGTTTCACCGAGGACTCGCGCTCGGGGCTGCCGAGCTGGCCGCGGAAGTACTTCTGGGCGACGATGTTGGTCGCGTTCTGGGACCAGCCCTTGGGGAACTCGACCCCGCGCTGCTCGAACGCCGGGCTCTCCGGATTGCCGATCACCGCGTCGCGGATCTCCCACTCGACCTCGTCGAACGGGTGCATGCCCTCGGTAGAGAAACGCCGCTCTATCGAGAGGCCCTGCAGACCGTTTGCGGGACTGGCGGTGGCGGTCTTGGACATCGAACTTCTCCTCTCGCAGCGACTTTTAGGGGGAGCTGCCCAGGATCGTCGCCGAGTCGGACGGACTTTGTGATCGCCGATTCCGCAAAACCGGAGATTTCTCGCGTTTCTCCCTCTATGGTGACAAGGCGATGGTGCGGGCAAGGGCTACCGAGACGGCGGAATCTGCAAGAGAAGTTGCGTCCGAGGCGATCGCCGCGGTCAAGCCGAAGCTGCGCGGCGTCTCCCACGAGTGGGCCTTCTTCCTCTCGCTCGGCTTCGGCGCGGCGCTGATCATCCTCGCGAAGACGCCGAAGGCGACCCTGGCGGTCGGCATCTACGCGGTCAGCCTCTCGGCCCTGTTCGGCACCAGCGCCCTCTACCACCGCGTCAACTGGACCCGGCCGCAGGTGCGCCAGTGGATGCGCCGCCTCGACCACTCGATGATCTTCCTCCTCATCGCCGGCACCTACACCCCCTTCGCCCTGCTCGTCCTGCACGGGGCGCTGTCCAGCGCCATCCTCGTCGTCGTCTGGATCGGCGCGATCGCCGGCACGATCGTCGAGATGGTCTGGATCGACCACCCGAAATGGGTGGCGGCGATCATCTACCTCTCGCTCGGCTGGGTCGCCGTCGTCGCCTTCCCCGAGCTCTGGACCTCGATCGGCGTCGCCGGCACCATGCTCGTCGCCGCCGGCGGCCTCCTCTACACCGCGGGAGCCGTGGTCTACGCGACCCAGCGCCCCAACCCCAACCCGGCCGTCTTCGGCTACCACGAGGTCTTCCACCTGCTCGTCATCGCCGCCGCGGTCGCCCACTTCTCGGCGGTGGCCTTCTACGCTCTTCCACACGCATGAGGCTCGCCAAGCCGATCGCCGCCGTCGCCTCGCTGGCCCTGTTGCTGGCGGTCCCCGCGATCGCCCAGGCCTCCTGGGGGTCGATCGCGATCGACCCCACCACCGGCAAGGTCGGCTACGCGCGCGGCGAGGACACGGCCGCCAAGGCCAAGCTGCACGCCCGCAACGAGTGCGGGACCAGCCACTGCAAATCCGCCCTCTGGGTCTTCAACGGCTACGGCGCCGTGGTCAAGAAGAAGAACGGCCTCTACATCTCCGGCATCGGCGCCAGCAAGAGCCAGGCCTTCCGCAACGCGCGCAAACGGGCGAACGAACAGTCCGCCCGCAGCGTCGCCTGGGTCTTCAGCGGCCTCAGCTGACGGCAACCGCGAGCCCCGCGGCATCCTCGGCGGAGGCGGTGAGCTCGGCCAGCAGCTCCTCCAACCGCTCGGACTGCTGGGGAGGGAGCCGCAGCCGGCCATCGACAAGGAGGTCGCCGGCGTGGGCGACCGGCAGCTCGGCCTCGACCACGCGGCCGCCGAGGGCGCCGAGGACCTTGCGGGTCTCGGCCTGGGCCCAGACCGCGCCGAACATCCCGGTCGAGGCGCCGATCGCCGCTGCCGGCTTGCCCCTCAGGGCGCTCTGCCCGGCGGGGCGGGAGGCCCAGTCGAGGGCGTTCTTCAGCACCCCGGGGATCGAGTGGTTGTACTCGGGGGTGGCGACGAGGACCGCGTCGGCGTCGCGCATCGCCCGGCGCAGCTCCGCGACCGCCGCCGGGGTCTCGAATGCCTCGAGGTCGGCGTCGTAGGGCGGGATCTCCCGCAGCCGCTCGAACTCGGCGAGCTCCACCCCGGCGGGAAGCCGCTCGGCGGCCTCCCGCAGCAGGGCGTGGTTGAGCGAGTCCCGGCGCAGGCTGCCGCTGATGCCCAGGACCCTCATCGTTACGCCTCCTCGGCGACGAGCTCGAGGTCGACCGAGATCGTCACCGCGTAGTCGAGGACCTCGCCGCCGCTCGGCAGCTCGGCCTGCCAGTCGAGCCCGAAGCTGCGGCGGTCCACAGCGGCCTCCAGAGAGAGTCCGACGCGGGCGCTGCCGCCGAGGTCGGTCCCGAGCTGGGCGATTCTGCCGCCCGCCTCGACCTCGTGCTCGACTCCCCGGATCTCGAGCTTGCCGCGCAGCGTCAGCGTGCCGTCCTCGGCGACATCGAAGCCGGTCGAGGCGAACTTCAGCCGCGGGTGGCGTTCGGCGTCGAAGAACTCCGGGGAGAGCAGGCGCCCCTTCAGCATCTCCTCGGAGACGTCGACGCTGGCAACGTCGACCGTGCCCTCGAGTCGCGGCCGCTCGCCCCCCTCGAGCTTCGCCCCGTAGCTGCGGAAGCCGCTGCGGAAGGTGGAGACGCCGTTGTGGACGACGGCGAAGTGGATCGAGGAGTGGACCGGGTCCACCGTGTAGGTGCCGGCTTGGATCTCCTGCGCGACGGTCTGGGTGCTCATCGTGGTTCCCTCCATCAGATTATTGTCGTTTCAATAGTTGATGCAGAAACAACTTTAGCAGAAAGGTTTCAGGCACAACTATTGTCTTGGCAACATTCATCTGCGATGATCGGGGCATGAACGAGCCCATCGCCGCGGCCGCACCCGTCGCGACCCCGCACGGCGAGGCCTGGGGCGCCCTGTCCCGCACCCACGCGGCGATCTCCCAGCGCCTACAGGAGGCGCTCGCCGCCGCCGACTTCCCGCCGTTGCCCTGGTACGAGGTGCTCGCCACCGTCGCCGAGTCCCCCGAGCAGCGGATGCGGATGGGGGAGCTGGCCGAGGCGCTGGTGATCACCCGCGGCGGCCTCACCAAGCTGGTCGACCGGCTGATCAAGGCCGGCCTGCTGGAGCGGACCCTCTGCGAGACGGACCGGCGGGTCAGCTACGCGACCCTGCTGCCGGCCGGCGCCGACCTGCTGGCCGAGATGCGCCCGGTCGTCGTCGCCGAGCTGAAGGTCGCCTTCGCCGCCAACCTCACCGCCGCTCAGGCGCGCGACCTGCGCGAGGCGCTCGACCGCGTCCGCGGCTCAGCCTGCGGCCAGGGCTGACGCCGCGCGCTCCTTGGCGGACTCGACCAGCGCCAGCACCGCGACCTCCTGGCCGTCGCGCAGCAGCTCGACCGGGTCGGGGTCGCCGTTGACGATCCCCTCGAAGAACTCCTTGCGGTCCCGGTAGGTCGGCAGCGTCCCCTTGGCCCAGCCGCGGGCGTCGTTGAGGATGATCGCCAGGCGCGCGTACTCCTCGCCGAACAGCTCGGCGACCTCGCGCTTCATCCGCTTCGCCAGGGCGGGGGAGGCGCCGGCGGTGGAGATCGCGATCGCCAGCGGCCCGGTGCGGACGATCGCCGGCAGGATGAAGTTGCACAGCGGCGGCACGTCGACGATGTTGACCAGCATCGCCCGCCGCTCGGCGTCGTCGAAGACGGCGATGTTGACGTCGGTGTCGTCGGTGCAGGCGATGACCATGAAGACGCCCTCGAGGTCGGCGGCGCCGGCGTAGGCGCGCTTCTCCCACTCGATCGAGCCCTCGCGCGCCAGGTCCTCCAGCTCGGGGTGGGCGACTGGGGCGATCAGGGTCACGTCGGCGTCGCAGGCGAGCAGCCCCTCGACCTTCTCCAGCCCGATGTCGCCGCCGCCGACGACGACGCTGCGCCGCCCCTTCAGTTTCAGGCAGGCGATGTAGAAGGGCGTCTCCAGCATGTCGCGCACGCAGGACTGGTCGCAGATCCCCTTGCGCAACTGGCAGACGCACTCCTTGCCGGCATAGGCCTGGGCGGGCATGGGGAACAGGTTAGAGGGAGTTCAACGTCCGCTGGAGGCCGTCCTCGAGGCCAGTCGCCGGGCGCCAGTTCAGCTCGGCTTCGGCCCGGCTCGCGTCGAGGGCGATGCGCTGCACCTCGCCGGCCCGCGGCGGCGCGAGCTCGGGCTCGAAGCCCTCGGCCCCGCCGAGCCGGCCCAGCGCCGCGGCCAGCTCCAGTACGTCGGTCTCGATGCCGGTGCCGATGTTGACCGGGCCGCTCACCGTCGACTCCGCCGCCGCCAGCGCCGCCGCGACCACGTCCCCCACATATATGTAGTCGCGGGTCTGAGTGCCGTCGCCGTAGACGGTCGGCCGCCCGCCGGCGCGCAGCAGGCCGCAGAAGATCGCGATCACCCCGGCCTCGCCGAGCGGGTCCTGGCGCGGGCCGTAGACGTTGCCGAGCCGCAGGGCGATGGAGGAGAGGCCGTAGAGCCGCTCGTACAGCGCCAGGTAGCCCTCGGCCGCGAACTTGCTCTGGCCGTAGGCGGACATCGGCGCGATCGGCGCCGCCTCGCCCAGCGGCAGCTGCTGCCCTTCGCCCTCGCCGTAGATGGCGCCGCCGGTGGAGACGAAGACGACCCGCCCCGCCCCCGCGGCGCGCGCCGCGTCGAGCACGTTGGCGGTGCCGCCGACGTTGACCGCGGCGTCGAAGGCGGGATCCTCGAGCGACTTGCGGACGTCGATCTGCGCCGCCAGGTGGAAGACCGTCTCGGGCCGCTTCTCGCGGGCCAGCGCGGCCAGCGCGGCGGCGTCGCGGATGTCGAGCTCGACCAGCTCGGCCCCGGCCGCCAGCGCCCCGTCGAGGTTGCCGCGGCGCCCGGTCGAGAGGTCGTCGACCACCGTCACCTCGTCCCCGCGCGCCAGCAGCGCGTCGACAAGATTCGAGCCGATGAACCCCGCGCCGCCTGTGACCAGAGACTTCATGGAGTCGCCGATCCTAAGGGGATCGGCGGGCGGCGGGCGCGAGGGAGTGGCCGAACGCCCCTGCTACCCTCGCCGCCCCATGCGTCTGATCGTCACCGAGAAGAACAACTCCGCCAAGAAGATCGCCGACATCCTCGGCGGCGGCGGCGCCACCAGCGACAAAACCTTCAAAGTCCCCTATTACATGTGGAGCGACGAGAACGGCGTCGACCAGATGACGATCGGCCTCAAGGGCCACGTGCTCGGCCCGGCCTTCCCCGAGGGTTACTCGAACTGGCAGAAGACCGACCTGCACGACCTGATCGACGCCGAGTTGATCAAGGAGCCGACCGACAAAAACGTCGTCAAGGCGATCAAAAAGGTCGCCAAAGGGGCGGACGAGCTGGTGATCGCGACCGACTTCGACCGCGAGGGCGAGCTGATCGGGCTCGAGGCGCTGGAGGAGATGCTCGACGCCAACCCGGCCCTGGGCTCCCGCGAGGGCACCGCCGACGGCAGCTTGGAGATCAAGCGCGCCCGCTACTCGGCCCTGACCAAGGAGGAGATCGAGCGCGCCTTCGCCAACCTCGACACGCTCTCCTACCCGCTCGCCAACGCCGGCGCCGCCCGCCAGGACATCGACCTGCTCTGGGGGGCGACCCTGACCCGCGCCGTCTCCCTCGCCAGCCGCCGCTTCGGCTCCAACTTCCTCTCGGTAGGTCGCGTCCAGTCGCCGACCCTGGGCCTGATCGTCGAGCGCGAGATGGAGCGCCGCGCCCACGTCGCCAAACCGTTCTGGGAGCTGTTCGCCAAGTTCGAGCACCCCGACGGGACCTTCGAGACCCACCACACGGTCGACAAGTTCTGGGAGAAGGCCGAGGCCGACGCCGCCCTCGCCGGCACCGCCGCCCCCGGGGTCGTCAAGTCGGTCACGGCCCGCAAGAACACGCGCCGCCCGCCGACTCCCTATAACACCACCGCCTTCAGCACCGACGCCTCCAGCCGCCTCGGCATCACCCCCGCCAGCGCGATGCGGATCGCCGAGGACCTCTACATGGACGGCTTCATCTCCTACCCGCGCACCGACAACACGGTCTACCCGGCCTCGTTGCCGGTCCGCGAGCTGGTTACCTCGCTGGTCCGGGTGAAGGAGTTCTCCGCCGCCGCCGGTCTGCTCGACGGCGAGTTGAAGCCGACCCGCGGCAAGAAAGAGACGACCGACCACCCGCCGATCTACCCGACCCAGGCGATCCACCCCGGCGCCCTCGACGGCTCCAAGAAGCGCGTCTACGAACTGGTCGTGCGCCGCTTCCTCGCCACCTTCAGCCCGCCGATGATCACCGAGTCCACCCGCGCCGACATCGAGGCCGGCTCGGAGACCTACTTCGTCCGCGGCTCGGTCGTCGTCGACCCCGGCTACGCCGGCATCTACACCTACGCCCGCTCCACCGACGAGGAGATCCCGGCGCTGCGCGAGGGCCAGGAGCTGGCGCTCGACGGCGAGCCCTGGATCGTCGACAAGGAGACGCAGCCGCCGGGCCGCATCTCCCAGGCGAAGCTGATCGAGATGATGGAGGAGCGCGGCCTCGGCACCAAAGCGACCCGCGCCGACATCATCCAGAAGCTGTTCGACCGCGGCTACGTATACGGCAACCCGCCGGTCCCCTCGGAGACCGGGATCGCCCTGTACGAGGCCTTCAAGAACTACGTGCCGGCGATGGCGACGCCGGAGATGACGGCGACGCTGGAGGCGGAGATGGACCGGATCGCCGCCGGCGAGATGACCAAGGGCGCCGTCGTCGGCGAGAGCCGCGACCTCCTGCACAAGACCTGGACCGAAATCGACGGCAGTCGCGAAGATCTGGCGAAAGTGATCTGGAAGGGGATGGACGAGGACCGCATCCTCGGCCCCTGCAAGGTCTGCGAAGAGGCCGGCCGCAAGAAGGACGACGGTTCGCCCCACATGCTGCGGATCATCCGCGCCAAAAAATCGGGCAAACGCTTCGTCGGCTGCAGCGGCTGGGTCCTCGACGACCCCGAGTCATGCGACCAGACCTTCCCGCTGCCCCAGCGCGGCGACGTCTTCAAGCTCGAAGACCGCTGCTCGGTCTGCGGCGAGACGCCGCGGCTCAAAGTCGTCCCCTTCCGCGGCCGTCCCTGGAACCTCTGCCTCAACGACGACTGCGAGTCGATGCAGGAGATGAAGAAACGCCGGGCCGAACGCGAAGCCGCCAAAGCGGCGAAAGCCGAGATGGAGAAGAAGCCGATGCCGGCCAAGGACAAATCGACCACGGCGACGCGGAAACGGAAACGGGCCAAAGCAGCGGCCAAATGATCTGATGTTCGTCTCGCTCGAGGGAGTGGACGGGTCAGGCAAGAGCACCCAGGCGCGGCTGCTGGCCGAGGCGCTGGGGCCGGAGACGGTGGCGATCCGCGAGCCGGGGGGGACCGACGCCGCCGAGCGGATCCGCGAGCTGCTCGCCGACCCGGCCGTGGAGCTGGAGCCGCTGGCCGAGCTGATGCTCTTCTGCGCCGCCCGCGCCGACCTCACCGAGCGGGTCATCCGCCCGGCGCTGGAGGCCGGGCGCACCGTCGTCTCCGACCGCTTCTCCGACTCCAGCGTCGCCTACCAGGGGGCGGCTCGCGGGCTCGGGGTGGGGGAGGCGATCGGCCTCTGCGACACCGCCACCGACGGCCTCTGGCCGGACCTGACCCTGCTGCTGCGGCTCGACCCCGAGGTGGGGCTGGGCCGCGCCCAGAGCGAGGACCGCTTCGAGGCCGAGGGCCTCGACCTGCAGCGCGCCGTCGCCGAGGCCTACGAGGAGATCGCCGTGATCGCCAGCGACCGCGTCGTCGTCGTCGACGCCGCCGGGACCGTGGACGAGGTCCACGAGCGGGTGATGGAGGCGGTTAGGGACCATGCGTCCTGACCGCGGGTCCCGCGGGAGGAAGCCATGGGCATGACGGTCGAGCATCAGCCGCGGGCAAAGATCGCGTTGAACGCGGCGCTGGCGGGGACGCCATCGCACGCCTACCTTTTTCGAGGTCCCAAGGGCGCCGGCAAGCGGGCCGCCGCTCGCGCCTTCGCCGCCGAGATTCTCGCCACCGGCGCCGCCGACCCCGAGGACGCGCGTCGCCGGGCGCTGCTCGACCCTTCGCCGCATCCCGACCTGGTCTGGCTGGCCCCGCGCGGCGCGCAGCACCTGGTCGAGGAGGTGCGGGAGCGGGTGATCCGCGCCGCCGCCTACCGGCCCTTCGAAGGCGGCAAGCGGGTCTTCGTCGTCGAGGCGGCGGAGGCGATGCGCGACGAGAGCCAGAACGCGCTGCTGAAGACGCTCGAGGAGCCGCCCGGGTTCGTCCACCTGATCCTGCTCAGCTCCGAGCCGGAGGCGCTGCTGGAGACGATCGCCTCGCGCTGCCAACCCATCGACTTCGGCGCCCTCCCGACCGAGGTGCTCGAAGCCGAGCTCTCCGGCGCCGGGTCTTCCGAGGAGGTCGGGGCCGCCGCCCGGCTCTCAGCCGGAGACCCCGATCGCGCTCGCTTTCTCCTTTCGGGCCCAGGCCGTGAGCTTCGCGCCGCGGCTCTCGAATGGGGAAGGGCCGTGACGCAGCTGCTCGGGGTGGCCAAGGCAGCGGGAGAGGAGGCGGAAGACAACACGCGCAAAGCGCTTGACGAGGAAGCGGAAGCGGGAGTCAAGCGGCGCGCGAAAGACATCGCCGACGAAGCAAAGCGAGCTGGCAGGCGTCGTCGCACCGAGGTGCTCGATCTGGGGCTCGAGCTTGTCGCGAGCTGGTTCAGAGATCTGGCCGCATTCGCTTCCGGCGCGGAGGGCGTCGTCTTCAACCGGGACCAGCTGGATCGGCTGCGGAGTCAGGCAGCGGGGCTTGACCCCAATCGCCCCCGCCGCGCCGCCGAACTGGTTCAGGACACCCGCCGCAGCCTCGACTTGAACGTCTCGGAGGAGCTTGCCCTAGAGGCTCTGTTCTTCCGGCTGGAGCGGTTGCTCGCCTGAGGAGCCGTTGCCGCTGCGGTCCTCGGCGGCCTGGGCTTTTGCCTTCTCGATCGCCCGCTCCTGGGCCAGCCGCGTTATCTGGGCGGCCTGCCTCGACATGATCACGCTGAAGTTGAGGGCGAGGCCGAGCAGCAGCAGCAGCACGACCGAGAACAGGGCGACGTTGGTGTCGCGCACGCCCATCAGGTTGGCGACGACCTCGAGCAGGGTCGGGAAGGCGGCGAAGGCGAGCATGCCGAGGCCGGCCAGCAGCCAGATCACGCTGTAGCGCTCCTGCAGCCTGTCGCGGCGGATCAGCTCGAGGATCATCAGCATGAAGGCCAGCGCGATCAGCGCCGCGACGATCCGCGTCTGCGAGGTCAGGTGGACCCTGGCGGCGCTGTCGGCGAGGGCGAGCCGGCTCAATGCTCCGCCTCCGCGTGCCGCGGCCGGAATTGGCCGACCAGCAGCACCACCACGCCCTTGAAGATGAAGAAGGCCGAACGCAGCGGCGTCAGGAAGGAGCTGCCGCCGGTCCGCTCCAGCATCCGCACCGGCATCTCCTCGACCCGCAACCCCTCGCGCACCGCCAGCTGCAGCGACTCGATCTCGGCGAAGTCGGGCGAGTAGTGCTCGCTGAACAGTGCCATCACCCGCCGGTTCGCGGCCCGCATGCCGCTGGTCGTGTCGGTGAAGCGCTGCCGCGTCGCCAGGGTGAGGAAGAAGCGGAAGACGCTGGTGCCGATCCGCCGCGACAGCGTCGGCCGGTAGCCCTCGCCGCCGCCGGCCCTCTCCGCGGCCTCGTGGTAGCGCGAGCCGATCACCAGGTCGGCGTTGCCGGCTTCGATCTCGGCCAGCAGGCGGGCGACCTCGGCCGCCGGGTGCTGGCCGTCGGCGTCGAGGTGGGCGCAGCAGTCGTAGCCCTCGCGCAGGGCGTAGAGGTAGCCCGTCTGCAGCGCCGCGCCGAGCCCCTGGTTGAAGGGGAGGGAGGCGACGAGGACGCCGAGCTCGCGCGACCGCGCCGTGGTCGCGTCGGTGGAGCCGTCGTCGATGACGAGGATGTCGGCCCCCGCCAGGTGCTCGCGGACGTCGGCGACGACCGCGGCGATCGAGGCCTCCTCGTTCCAGGCGGGGATGAAGACGAGAGTCCGCACACGCCGATTCTCCCACTTGGGCCAGCCGCCGCCGCCCGCCCCGTCGGGAGCAAAGATTGAATTTGTGTTAGTAAACCTTCATGAGTTCTCCCGGCGAGATGCCCGCCGAGCCCAGGGCCGCCGGTCCGCGCATCGGCATGCGCCTCTGGCTCACCGGCGCCTTCGCCGCGGTCAGCCTGATCACCGCCGCCGCCGTCTACCTCTTCGGCGACAACCGGCAGGCGTTGATCGGCGCGGTCCTGATCGGCGTCCTCGCCGGCTTCCTGATCGCGGTGGCGATCTCCCACCGCGTCGTCCGCCTCGCCCGCGCCGCAGGCGAGATGGCGGGCGGCTCCTTCGACGCTCCGCTCAACGTCTCCGGCCCGGACGAGATCGGCGACCTCGCTCGCGCCCTCGACTCGATGCGGGCCTCGCTGAAGGAGAGCTTCGGCGTCCTCACCGCCGACCGCAACAAGCTGGCGGCGATCTTCGACGGCCTCACCGACGCGGTGATGGTGGTCGACTTCGAAGGGCCGGTGCGCTTCTCCAACAGCGCCGCCTCGCGCCTGCTCGACGCCGGCGGCAGGCCGCCGCAGGTGGTGCTGCCGCAGCTGCACCGCGCCTCCGAGGTCGGCTTCTCCGCCCACCCGGCGCTGCGGATCGGCGACCGCGCCTACGCGATGACCGCCCGCTCGCTGCCCGACGAGCGCGCGGTGCTGGCGGTCCTGCGCGACCGCACCGACGAGCTCCGCCGCGAGCTGGCCGAAGCCGACTTCGTCTCCAACGCCGCCCATGAGCTGCGCAACCCGCTGGCCGGGATCTCCGGCGCGATCGAGGTCCTCCAGGGGGGCGCCAAGAACGACCCCCACGACCGCGACCACTTCCTCTTCCGCCTCGCCGACGACGCCGACCGCATGAGTCGCCTCACCCAGTCGCTGCTGACCCTGGCTCGGGTCGAGTCGCGCGGCGCCGCCGAAAGCGAGGTGGTCGACGTGCCGGTGGCGATCCGCGACGTCGTCGCCGCGGTCGAGCCGCCCCCGCACGTCGCCCTGGAGGTCGAGGTGGAGCCCGACCTGGCCGCCACCGGCGACCCGACGCTGCTGCGCCAGGTGATGATCGGCCTGCTCACGAACGCGTTCAAGAACACGCCGCCCCCCGGGACCGTTACCGTACGCGGCCGGCACGACGGGGAGGCCGAGGTCATCTTGGAGGTAATAGACACTGGAACCGGCATCCCGGCGGCGGAGATCGAGCGCGTTTTCGAGCGCTTTTACCGTCGCAGCGAGTCGCGCAAGCAGGAGGGCTTCGGCCTCGGTTTGGCGATCGCCCGCCGCATGGTCGACGTGATGGGCGGCCAGATCGGCGCCGAGTCCGTCGAGGGGGAGGGCAGCACCTTCTGGGTCCGCCTCCCGGTCGCCCAGCCGAGCCCGACTCCGGTGGCGTGACGATGAGCGGAGAGCGAGCATGAGCAGCGGGCGGATCCTGATCGCCGACGACGAGCCCTCGGTCCGCGACTCGGTCGGCTACGCGCTGGCCCAGGAGGGATTCGAGGTCAGCCCCGCCGAGGACGGCGACCAGGCGACGGAGATGCTCAGCGACAGCATCCCCTACGACCTGCTGATCCTCGACATCATGATGCCGGGGCCGAGCGGGCTCGACATCTGCCGCGAGGTGCGCTCGCGCAGTGCCGTGCCGATCATCGTCCTCACCGCCAAGGACGCCGAGGTCGACAAGGTGGTCGGGCTCGAGGTCGGCGCCGACGACTACGTCACCAAGCCCTTCTCGGTGCGGGAGCTGCTCGGCCGCGTCCGCGCCCAGCTGCGCCGCCGCGAGCTCGACCGCTCGCCGCTCGCCCAGGCGGTGAAGATCGAGTCCGGCGCGGTCTCGATCGACCTCGTCCGCCACGTCGCCACCGTGCGCGGCATCCCGGTCAACCTCACCCGCTCCGAGTTCCAGCTGCTGCGCCTCCTGGTCGGCCGCCCCGGCGAGGTCTTCGCCCGCGCCCAGATCATGGAGGAGCTCTGGCAGACCGAGTTCGACGGCGACGAGCGCGCCTGCGACGTCCACATCTCCAACCTGCGCCAGAAGGTCGAGCGCGACCCGCAGAAGCCGGAGCTGGTGATGACGGTGCGTGGCGTCGGCTATAAGTTCAGTCCCGACGGAACCTAAGACGGAGGCCCAATTGCCACTGGTACCGATGGTCGTCGAGCAGACCGCTCGCGGCGAGCGCTCTTTCGACATCTACAGCCGCCTGCTCGCCCAGCGGATCGTCTTCCTCGGGGAACAGGTGACCGAGGACCTGGCGAACCTGATCATCGCCCAGCTCCTGCACCTGGAGTCCGAGGATCCCGACAAGGACGTCAGCCTCTACATCAACTCCCCCGGCGGCTCCGCCTACGCCGGCCTGGCGATCTACGACACGATGCAGTTCATCAAGCCCGACGTGCAGACGATCTGTTACGGGATCGCGATGTCGGCCGGCTCGCTGATCCTCACCGGCGGCGCCAAGGGCAAGCGGATGGCGCTGCCCAACAGCCGCATCCTCATCCACCAGCCCAGCGGCGGCTTCGAAGGCCAGTCGAGCGACATCGAGATCCACGCCAAAGAGATCCTCGAGTTGCGCGAGCGCCTCGACGGGATCTACGTCTACCACACCGGGCAGTCGCGCGAGCAGATCCACGAAGACATGGAACGCGACAAATTCTTCCAGCCCCCGGACGCGGTCGAGTACGGCCTGATCGACCGCGTGATCGAGTCGCACGACTTCAAGCCGGAGCCCGCGGCCCTCAGCCCGAACGGCGGCGGCTGAGCCGCCGCCAGGCCCAGGCGCCGGCCAGCGCCGCGGCGCCGCCCGAGGCGGCTCCGCCGAGGCCCGCGCGGCGCGTCCGCGGGTCGCGGGCGGCGAGGCCGAAGGCGACCGCGTCGCCGGCGTCGACCGCCGCCGCGGCCAGCGCGGTGCGGCGCAGCCAGCGAGCGTCGTCGCGCGCTGCCGCCGTCAGCAGGCCGAGGGCGACGTCGCGCCCGCCGGCGATTCGCGCCAGCGCCAGGCCATCGCCGTCGACCTCCGCGAAGCCCAGTGCCCGCAGCGCCGGTCGCGTCGCCAGCAGTGCCCCGACCCCGATCGCGACCCGCCCGGCCGCGATCGCCACCACTGTCTGCCGCCCAAGCGGATCGATCCGTCGCCGAAGCACCCTGTCAATCTAGCCGCTGCCCCGCCCAGTCATGAGACGTCAACCGCACCACGTACTGGAGTCCCCGCTGTCAGGTTTGAGGCCCCCCCGTCCTCGGTCTTACTTCGCTGTTGCCGGTGTTCCCTTGGACCGGGAGCTGGAGCGGCTGCGAGGGCTGCCGGTCTTTTCCGACGGTCCGCTGGCGGAGCGGGTCCCTGAGCTCAACGTGCGCCGCGCCAGCAAGCGCCCGAACCGCCTCGGCTTCGCCGTCCCGGGCGAGTTCCGCCTCTCGGTCACGGCCTACCCGGGGATCCGCCCTGGCGACGTGCTCAAGACCCTCCTCCACGAGCTCACCCATCTCCACGTCGGCCGTGCCGCCGAAGCACACGCCTGGCACGGACGCACCTTCAAGGCGACGCTGGCGCGGGCGATGGCGGAGGCCTACGGGGTCGCCGCGCCGCCCCCGGCCAACGCCCTCCACGGCGTCTACGCGGCGGTGATCGAGCGGGAGCTCGGACGAGAGAGAGCCGACGCCCGGATTTGAACCGGGGGACCCCTTCACTACGAGAGGGTTTTAGCATCAGTTGGGGCCGATT
Organism: uncultured Actinomycetes bacterium; assembly: GCA_963714045.1. Lineage (GTDB taxonomy): Bacteria > Actinomycetota > Thermoleophilia > Solirubrobacterales > 70-9 > VAYN01. The sequence goes on from OY970225.1 coordinate 699,151, forward strand.
TGGGCACGATTTCGTCTCGACTGGGCTGTGGATCTACTGTTCGGATTCTTCTTTCAGTTGCGCTTCGAGATGCCGAGCCACCGCGCGACGTAGGTGTAGGTGTCCGCGCCGAGGCGGGCGGCGAGCAGCGGGTAGCGGCTGCCCGCCTGCTCCAGCGCCTCCGCCTGGGGAAGGATCTCGGTGCGCATGTATGCGGTGCCTCTGGGCGCGAGACCCGCTTCGGCGGGCCTCAGCGATTTAAGGGGTCGGTTGTGAGCTGGCGCTTCCCGGCGACCCTGTGCGCTCTCGCACCCACTCTACGAATGCCTCCTCGGAGAGTTCACTTGCGGCGAGCGCTTCGATCACGTCGGCGGTCTCGTCTTGGCCACCCTCGGGGTGCGTGAAGGTCAGATCCGCACGTTCGAGTTGAACGAGCATGCAGAGGTAGCCAGTGCGCTTGTTGCCGTCAGGGAGTGGGTGGTTGCGGATGATTCGCGAGCAGACGATCGCGGCGCGCTGCGCGGGATCGGGATAGAAGAGCGTGTCGCCGAACCCCATGAACGGAGCTGCCAGCGCCGACTCTGCTGCGTCGAGTCTTGCTGCCGATCTCAGCGCCTTGGCATCGACACTGAGGATCCGTTCGGAGATGACGAGGAACTCGGCTATGTCGATTTGCTCATTCATTATTGTCTGGTATCAAGATACCTTGACGTAGAGAGGTCAAGCATCTATTGTTGGGCGGCAACCTACTTCCCTGTCCGAAGGAGGGACGATGTCAAAGGCATTCACTATGCGCCTTCCAGAGGAGAAGGCTGCTGAGCTCGAGGCTGTTGCTCGGGCTGACGGCGTGCCCGTCTCTGAGGCAGTGCGTGAGGCAATCGACAGTCACATCGAGGCTCGGCGCAAGGACAAGGACTTCCAGGCTCGCCTCATCAAGTTGATCGACGATAACCAGCGGGTCCTCGACCGGCTGGCTCGCTGACGGCGTAGTGGACTTGAGAGCCGACGCCCGGATTTGAACCGGGGACCCCTTCATTACGAGCGTGATATTTGAGCAAAGTCTGGCCCGATTGGGCACGATCTTGTCCGGTGAGATCGGTCCAGCTGGGTACAGATCTGCAGGGTTGGGGACATATTTCGGGACACGGAAGTCGAGGATCGCACCTCTTCATCCGGTGGAGGGTCATGGTCGACCGAGAGTTCGTGGAGCGGAGAGGTCGCCTGTCGACGGCTGGAAGGGCGACGGGTCCGGCCAGGAAAGGCGTCGACGTGACCACATGTGCGGCGCATTATCTGGTTTGCGATTACTCTAACGCGCGATAGGCTCGCTGCAATCCGGGAGGCGCGGGAAATGTTCCGGCAGAACAAGATCGCCAAATCGCAAGCGTGGCTCAGCGGTTTGCAAGCGTACGCGGAGTCAGGAGGAGAGGAATCCCTGACGGCTCAGGTGGAGTTGACCGAGTTCAAGGACCGGCCAGCATCGCTTCCACTTCTTGTGACGGGCGGGGCCGGCCGGCTGTTCTCCACGCTTCGTACCGAGCCCCGGTACGTCGAGCCGTTCATGACTCTCGTCGCCGACATCCGCGAGGGCCTGGGCGAGGCTCGGGATCTCTCCGAGTTTCGTGTCAGGGACCACGTTGGGGACCCGGCGATCCTGGCGATGGGAGGGGACGCTCTTCTGCCTGAGGCCGAAGTCGCTGGCATCGTTCCGGTTCTTGAGCACCAGCTTCAAGCAGCCTCTGAGGCCAGTGCGGCGATGACCCTCCGGATTCGAAGCAGCGGCCCGTCCGTGATGCTCACCTTTCACGGCGGGCCGAAGAACCCGTTGATCTCGATCGCGACCTGGACCGCGACCATTGACGAGTGCGCAAGGACCCAAGACGCCCAGGAGTTCGTGCCGCCCACCCTTAGCGGTCTGCAGGCATTGACAGAGGTCTGGGAGCGCGTGGGGAATCCGCAGGGGTATCGGGAGGGCTACAAGGTCGAGCAACTCGTCGCAGCCGAAACGATCGCCAGCGTCGCTTGATGAAGCAGCGACCCGACGACAACAGAGTGTAATTCTTGGGTAGTCTCGGCGAAGTCAAGTCCATGTCTGCATACCAGCCCCAGATTGCTAGCCGGGAGCGGATTCAACAGGAGTTCGAGACCGCGGCTACCAAGTTCGCTGAGACCGCGGGAGACGCGTATACGTCGGAGGGCCTTGAGGGCACGCTTGCGAGCCTGCGCAACGAGACGCTGATCGCGACGTATGTGCACCACCTGCCCCTCGTGCACCGATTCGTTGTCGCCGAGATGGATACCGATGCGCCGTCGAAGCGCGGGATCGGACGACTGGCAGACGGAGACCCGCCCCCACGGCTCGGCGCCAAGTACCGTAAGCAGCTACGCGACCAAGCAGCTCAGCGAGATATCGGACTCGCTGTGGAGCGTCTCGTACTCTCCGGGTTCGCGGCGCAGGCCGCCTTTTACGAGGAGGCCTTGCAAGAGAGGAGTGACGAGGAAGCCTGGCCGTTGTGGGTTCGTCACCTGAGCGCCTACTACAACGACACCTCCGAGCTGGCGGATAGGGCGAAGGCCGAAGAGCAATCGGCCTTCGGAATCACCGGCGCGATGATGATTACCTTGGGCGATCATGGTGGCTCCGAGCTGATGGAGGGTTACGAGACCCACCGGATACTCAAGTCGCTCCGCCGGGTCAACAGCTGGAGGAACGCGCGGGCGTTGACCTATTTCCTGCTGTTCATGGGGGCAGGCCGCGCTCTGCACCACGTTCTTAGCGATCAAGTAGATGAGACCTTTGGCTCGCTTCAGTCGCTGCATCTGCTTGAGAATTACGCTGAAAAGCGCAGCAAACGCCAAATGATCGCTGAAGTCTAAGCATCTTCTGGATTCGGTCGACATTTGCTCGATCACCAATGGCCGACGGCAGCGAACGGCCTGCTGGAGTTCTGAGGCTTGCCGGGTGAGCAAGATTGGCGAGGTACTGCCTGCTGACGATGAGGTCGCCCGGTGGGTGCTGGTGCTGGCCCTAGCTTGTAACGATCTAGCACTGAGCCGCGCCCGGCTGGTCGAAGGCTTCGGCAAGGACAGGACGGCGCTGCACTGGTCGCGGTTGCTGGTCGGGCATCTCTACGAGATCGCCCACTTCCTGCGGCGCGAAAGCAGTCGCCCGGTGATCCGCGATTTCGCCGAGGGCCTACCTGACAAACCGAAGCGCGTGTACCGGGAGCTGCTGCGGCCCAATTTTCTCAAGGTGCAGTTGGAGGGGGACCGCAACCGCGTTTTCCACTATCCCAGCGCTGACCTTGGGGCCGAGGACAAGGGCGGTCCGGCCCTGCGAGACGCCCTTGAAACCGTCCGCGATCTGGAAGCCGCCCTGGTCGTCACGTGGGGAAAGGACGGCAAGGCAGAGGACATGCGCTTCGACTTCGCCGATCAGGTGGCGGTGCAGTTCGCTATGGCCGATTTCGGAACCACGATGGCCGAGCAGAAGAAGTCCATCGTGGCGGTGAGGGAAAATGCGGCCAAGGTGGTCTGGCTGACCGACGCCGTGTTCCGGCACTACACGGAAACGGAGGGCGGGGGTCTTGAGCTGGGCGAGCCGGAACCACTGGATGCCGATTCGCAGGGTTGCTAATCCCGGTTGAGCGCTTGGAGCCCATAGGTATTGGCGGTGATCCAGGCGGATAGATCCTGCCGCGTGAACCGCAGTGTGCGCCCGACGCGCACGTGCGGCAGCCCTCGCGAGCGCACCAGCTCGTAGAGGGTGCTCCGCGGCACATGAAGCAGCTTGGCCGCCTCGCGGGCGTCAAGCAGTGGTTCGGCAAGTAGATCGGGCTCGGGCATCTCTTCCACCCCTACTGTCAGTCGAAAACGGGTTTTGCATCGGGTATGTCCCGAAAACCCGGTCGCGGTGCCGGCCATTTTGTCCAGGCCGGGACGGTCGGGCTGAAGCTGAGCCACCGAAAGCAAGAAGCCAGCCACCTCAACCAAAACGAATTCACAGCAACGAAGCCCCCAAGGACGACCACCACGACGCCCCCGATGTCGACGCAGATCAGGACTGCCAGGCAGTTCTGAATGCCCACCCAGGCAAACAGCCAAACAGCAACAGCACCACCCCTCACGCCACATCACTTCCGTGATTTAGCGGGACACCGAGCCCGCTTCTTCGACATGGGAGGCGATGCCGCAAAGAGCTGATGCACCGAGCCCTCCGCTTGGACAGAGCAGGTAGATGCTCTCGATCGCAAAGCTCGGCCGCGGCCAGGAGCGCTACTACCTTGGGAAGGTCGCCGAAGGCGCCGAGGACTACTACGCCGGCGAGGGCGAGGCGCCCGGGGAGTGGATCGGCGACGCCGCCCGCGACCTCGGCCTCGAAGGCGAGGTCGGCGAGGAACAGCTCGTCGCGATGCTGACCGGCAAGAACCCGGTCAACGGCGAGCCCTTGCTCTCGATGCGCGGGGTCCGCGGCGATGGCCCGGTCCCCGGCTTCGACCTCACCTTCTCGGCCCCCAAGTCGGTCTCCCTGCTCTGGGGCCTCGGCGGCCCGGTTGCCGCCCTCGAAGTCCAAACCGCCCACCGCGAGGCCATCGGAGCCGCCCTCACCTACATGCAACAAAACGCCTGCTGGACCCGCCGCGGCGCCGGCGGCAAGGAGTTCGTCAAGGGCTCGGGCTACCTCGCCGCCGCCTACCGCCACCGCTCCTCGCGCAACGGCGATCCCCAGCTCCACACCCACGTCCTGGTAGCCAACGCGACCCAGGGCCCCGACGGCCGCTGGACCCGCCTCTACCACCCGGCGATCTTCGACCACGCCACCACAGCCAGCTACATCTACGAGGCCCACCTTCGCCACGAGCTGACCCAGCGCCTCGGCGTCGAGTGGCAGCCGACCCGCAAGGGCATCGCCGAGATTGCGGGCTTCGCCGACTCCCACCTGCGCGAGTTCTCCACCCGTCGCGCGGAAATCCTCGAGGCCGCGGGGCCGGACGCTTCGGCGCGCTCGATGCAGGTCGCCGCCCTCGCCACCCGCAAGCCGAAGGAGGCCGACCTCGGCTGCGGCGAGCTGCTTGAGCGCTGGCGCTCCAGGGCGCAGGAGATCGGCCTCGACCGCGAGACGATCGAGCGCACCTTTGACGTCGAGGCGTCGCTGGGGCTTGTGCCGGACGCCCCCGCCTTTGACCGCACGGCCTCCTACCGGCAGGTAGGCCGTGCGGTCACGGCGGGGGCGTCTCACTTCGACAGGAAAGAGGCGGTTCAGGCGGTGGCGGGCTTGATGAGGGAGGGAGCGCCGGGAGTCGAGGTCGAGCGCCTGGCCGACGCCTTCCTGCGCTCTGAGGCGGTGATTCAGATCTCCGAGTCCGCCAAAGGCCCCCGCTACACCACGCGGCGAATCTGGGAGCTGGAGCGTGAAGCGCTGGCTGCGGTGGAGCGGATGAAGGCCCAGGGTCCGCCCCCGGCCGGCGAGCTGATCGCGGCCAGGGTGATCCACGCCCGCCCGACCCTGAAGGACGACCAGCGCGAGATGGTTCGCCGCCTGCTCACCGACCCCGAGGGAGTCGCTGTGGTGATCGGCGAGGCCGGCACCGGCAAGACCTACGCGATCGTCGCCGCGGCCGAGGGATGGGCGCAGGCGAGGACCCCACTGCGCGCCGCGGCGCCGACCTGGCGGGCGGCGAACGTGATGCGCGACGAGGGCCTGCCGGCAATCGCTGTCGCCAGCCTGCTCGTCGAGCTGGATCGGGCTGAGCATGAAGGCGTCGACGGGCTGACACGAGGATCGTTGCTGCTGATCGACGAGGCTGGGATGGTGGGCTCCGCGACGCTGGCTCGCATGGTGTCCCACGCTGAGCGAGCAGAAGCGAAGCTCGTCCTCGTAGGCGACCCCGAGCAGCTGCAGGAGATCGAGGCCGGCGGCCTCTTCCGCGCCATCGCAGATCGAACCGAGCCGATCCACCTCGACGAGGTGATCCGCCACCGCCACGACCTCGACCGTGAAGCGGCGAAGCGGATTCGGGAGGGTGAGGGCCGCGAGGCGCTGCGTCTCTACCGCTCCTCCGAGCGAGTGACGATCGCCCCCGATGCCGAGGCCCGCCGCGAGGCGATGGTCTGCGACTGGCACGAGGCGTTCGACAAGGGCGAGGACGCCGTGATGATCGCCAAGCGAAACGCTGAGGTCGAGGGCCTGAACACGATGGCTCGCGAAGTTCGCAAGCAGGCCGGGAAGCTCGGTGCCGAGGAGATCGAGGTCGGCGGGCGAGCGTTCGCCGCCGGCGACCAGGTGATCACCCGGGTCAACGACCGGCAGGCCGACATCTACAACCGCGAGCGCTGGCGGATCGCCGAGGTTGACGCCGAGGCTCGGAGCGTGGTGCTGGACGGCATCGACACCCGCGGGCGGGTGTGTGTCGATGCCGTCTACTTGGGGCGTGTCAACCCGTACAACGAAGCCCCGGCCTTGGAGCACGCCTACGCCGTCACCACCTACTCCGCCCAAGGCACAACCGTCGACCGCGCCTACGTGATGGCCGACCCCTCGATGGACAAGCAGGAGCTCTACGTCGCCGCCTCCCGCAGCCGCGAGGAGACCTGGCTCTACGCGACCCCGGAGGTTCAGGAGCACCGCGAGGAGGTTGCGCCTCGCTCCCCCTACCTGCGCGAGGGCATCCCGCATATCGCCGAAGCAGCCGAGCGCGACCGCGCCCAGCTCGCGGCCCACGACATGGCGCAGCTGGAGGCGCTGCCCAGCGCCGAGCTGATCGAGCGCCGCGACACTCTCCGCTCGCAGGCCCGCCAGGAGCGAACCAACGAGGATGACCGCGCTGAGCTGCAGAAGCGGATTGAGCGGGTGAGCGAGTTCCTCGGCGGTATCGACGCCCAGCGCGAACGGGTCAAGGGGCTGTCCCGAAAGCTGCGCCGCTCCGAGCGTGAGCGGATCGATCGCACCGAGACGCGCAGCGAAGCGCAGCTCGCTCAGCTGGAGGCCGAGCTTCGCCGGATGCCGCCGATCGAGCACACCGCGCGCCGGGAGTTGGCAGCCGCCGAGCAGGTTCTCGATGAGCGCCTACGGCTGGCGCTCGTTGCAACCCACCTCGCTCCGCCCGTCTACATCAAGAAGGAGCTGGGGGAGAGGCCACTCGATCGTGCGAAGCAGAAAGCGTGGGATCGCGGCGTGGCAGAGATCGAGACCTACCGCCAGCGGTATGGCATCAGGGACCCGCATAGGGCGCTTGGGCGAGAGCGAGAGATGGAGCAGCGGGCGACCCTTCGGCGCATCCACGAGACTCAACGGGTACTCGGGCTGGGGCGCCATACTTCCCGGGAGCGCGATATCGGGAGGTCGCTGGGAATCGGGCGATAGCGAGGCGACGGTGGCCGGCCTTGAGATCGCCCGGTAGGCGCGTTGCACAGTGCTCTCGGCTTGCAACGTCCGGCCGGCCGGACTATCCTTGCAATATCCCCCCAGTCGCTTCGGTGGCTGGGTGCGAGGCCCGCTTCGGCGGGCCTCAGCGATTTAAGGGGGTAGCTACCAGCCGTCCGGCTTGCGAATCTCGCCCAGCGCGTCGCCCAACACCGGCTTGAACTGGCTGGCCGCGATTGGGCCACGACGCAGCTGCTTGAAGAACGTTGGATGCAGATCGAGACTGCGCTTCTCGGGCGGATGGGGGTTGAGGACTCCCACACGGATGCCAAGCTCGTCAATCGCCAGCTCGATCGGTGTCTTGAGATCGGCGTCGTTGGAGACCACGACCGCTACCTCGCAATCCTTGCGAAAGGCATCGAGCAGCATGTACGAGGCCAGGTTCACGTCCGAGCCCTTCTCCTCGGTCTTGAAGACGCGGACCGTTTTCGGTCCGAGCGGGCGAGGTTTCACCAGCGGCATATGCACCGGCCGCGTCTTGTACTGGCCATAGTGGATCGAGAGGCTCGGGATCGTTTCGAGTGCTCGGAAGTACGCCGCCTGCCGCTCGGGTTGCTGAAAGTCAGGTGGCCGGTTTTCAACCCTCGCCGTGAAATACCGGATTCGGTGGATCTCGTTCCGCGGAAATACCCGCCCGAACAGCGCGGCCAGGTCCAGCCACTTGTCGGGCTTCCCCTTCAACGCTCCGTAGAAGAGGTTGAAGGCGTCGACGTAGTAGTTGGTCTTCATGAGAGCGGGGATTATCGAGATGAGCTCGGAGGGCTCGCCGGAGCGTTCGGCTGGTCGAGTTGGAATGCCTCGGCGACCAGGGCCGCGTCCTCCTCGCGCGGGGCGTAGTGGAGGTACTTCATCGTCGTCTGGATGTCGGCGTGGCCCATCCACTCCTGGACGCGGCGGATGTCGGCCTTGGCGATCATGCGGGTGCCGAAGGTGTGGCGGAGGTCGTGGAAGCGGAGCTTGCGGAGGTCGGCTCGCTTGAGGGCCGAGTCGTAGCGGCGGCGTAGGGCGCGACCGTCGAGGTAGCTGCCGGCCTGGCCGACGAAGACGAGATCGTCGTCGACCGTCCACCGCGGTCGCTGGCCGAGTTTTGCCAGAGCCTCAGCCACGTCGGGCGCCATCGGCACCGAGCGGACCTTGCCCGACTTCGGCGTCGTCAGCGCCCCCTCGGCATAGCTCGCTCGCACCCGGATGACCTGGCCGCTGAAGTCCACATCGCGCCAGCGCAGGGCGAGCAGCTCGCCACGGCGCAGGCCGGTGAAGGCGGCGGTCAGGTAGATCGCCGCGTCCTGTTCAAATGCCGCCGCCCGGACCAGCGCCATCACCTCCTCGGGCGAGAACACGTCGATGTCGCCGCTGGGGCGCGTCGGCGGCCTCTCGACGTCGGCGACGGGGTTGGCCGGGAGGCCGTAGAGCTTCTTCGCCCGTTTGAAGATGCCGTGCATGAGGACGAGGGCCTTGGTCCGCGTCGCCGGCGCTCGGTCGAAACCGGCGAGCCACGATTCGATCGACGCCGTGGTGATCGACTCGATCGGCTCTTCGCCGAAGGCAGGGAGGAGTTGCGCTCGAAGGATCGCCTTGTAGCCCGTGATCGTCGACGGCTTGCGGTCGCGATCATGCTCGATGTAGCGCAGCCACTCGGCGGCGGCGTCGGCGAAGGTGACGCCGGTCTTGACGAGGCCGGGGAGTGTGCCCCGTCGGGCTTCGTCGAGTACGTCGCGCAGCCACGCTTCGGCGGTGCGCTTGGTGAAGTAGCCGCCCGCCGGCCGCCCGCGCTCGGTCCATGCGGGGCCGATGCGACGCTGCAGTTGGCGCCCATCTGGCAGCCGATACTTGGCGTACCACTGTGGTCCGCGCTTGCGATCCATCCGGAAAACATGCCCCGAAGGGGGTCTGGCCGGAGCTTGTTGCGGAGGCGTCATAGCCCCAGTTTAGCCCGATCTCGGGACATATTGGGGACATATTTCCGTCCGCGCCCTGGATGCTAATCAGGAAATATGCTTATTTGCTGGGCTTTCGAGAGCCGACGCCCGGATTTGAACCGGGGACCCCTTCATTACGAGTGAAGTGCTCTACCAACTGAGCTACGCCGGCGGGTGCGGCCCATTCTAGGAGGATCGGGTCGCGGTTCCGTCGCGCCCGGGGTCGATGATCCCGGTGTGGCGAGAGAGCGGAACTCGAAGCGGCGCGAGGGGAACGAGGTCGAGTTCTCGCGGATCGTCGCCTTCAGCGACGGCGTCTTCGCGATCGCGATCACGCTGCTGGTCCTCAACTTCGAAATCGCCAAGGATCTGGCGGGCGGGGAAGTCGGGCAGGCGCTCTGGGACCAGCGGGAAAACCTCCTCGCCTACGCGATCAGCTTCGCGGTGATCGGGCGCTTCTGGCTGGTCCACCATCGCTTCTTCGCCGACGTCGTCGGCTTCGACGGCCGCCTGATCGCGCTCAACCTCCTCTACCTCAGCTGGGTCGTGCTGATCCCCTTCAGCAGCGAGGTGCTGGGCAAGTACGGCGGCCAGACCGCGGCGGTGGCGCTCTACGCGGCCAACCTCTCCGGCGTGGTGCTGGTCGGCATGTACATGGCGGCGGACGCGCGCCGCGCCGGCCTCACCGCGCTCGACGCCGCCGCCCACCGCGAGTCGCGCCTGCGCTCCACCTACATCGCCGGGGTCTTCCTGCTCTCGATCCCGGTCGCCTTCGTCGCCCCCGCCGTCACCCCATTCATGTGGCTGGCGCTCTTCTTCGACCCCTCGGCCCGCCTCGCCGCCCGCGCCCGCTGAACCGCCCTGGCGACGGCGAGCCCCCGGCCGCCGTCGCTATCCCTCCGCCGTCTCCTTCTCCGTCTCCTTCTCCTTCTCCTTCTCCTTCTCCTTCTCCTTCTCTTTCACCGCCGCCGCCGGCTGCAGGTGGCCGCAGACGGGGCAGCCCGGCTCCGGCACCACCGGCTCGCGCTCGACCGCCATCGTCCGCAGGTCGTAGATGTGGGCGACGCCGAGGGTCGAGGGCTCGGCCAGCCCGGTCAGCAGGTGCATGACGTCCAGCCCCACCTGGCCGCCGATCAGCCCGCAGGCCGGGCCCAGCGTCGCCGCCGGCGAGGGCTTGGCGCGGCGCTGCTCCACCGCCACGTCGAAGAGCGGGTACTGGCGCCGGTAGGCGGTCTCCTGGCAGGCGAAGCAGCCGGTCCGCCCCGGCACGTAGAGCGGCCCGACCCGCGCGATCGGCGGGAAGTGGCTCATCGTGATGTAGGGGATGCCGGCCTCGAAGCAGGCCGAGTTGCACCAGCGCTCGATCTCGTGCGCCGGCCAGTCGGCGGCGTCGATGACGATGTCGGCGCCGTCGATGAAGTCGGCGATCTCGGCCTGGCTCTCCAGCCGCCGCGCCGTCGAGGTCACCAGCATCTCCGAGTTGAAGGCGCGCAGCCGCGCCGTCGCCGCCTCCACCTTCAGCAGGCCGACGTCGGCCTCGGTGTAGAGGATCTGGCGGTTGAGGTTGCTGGCCTCGACCCGGTCGCCGTCGATCAGCCACATCTTGCCGACTCCGCAGCAGGCCAGCGACCAGGCGGCCCAGCCGCCGAGGCCGCCGACCCCGAGCACCGCCACCTTCGCTTCGCGCAGCCGCCGCTGGCACTCGGAGGGCGTCAGCCCGCCGCCGCCGATGTCGCTGAAGTACCGGAGCTGGCGGTCGAAACGCGCCAGCTCCGCGGCGGGGACGAGGTCGTCGTCGGCGGCGTCCTCGATCACTTCCAGCTCCTGCAGCTGGGAGATCACGTCGCCCACGGCCTCCTCCCCGAATCTCTCCTGCAGCTGCTCGAGCGTGCGCTCGCCGTCGAGCGCCTCGAGCAGCTGCCGCTGCTCCTCATCCGGGTTCTCGATCCGGATGTCGCTGCCGGCGCTCGGCCGCATCAGGTAGACGTCGCCCTCGGGCGAGCCGATCGGCTCCGTCGTGCGCTTGATCCGAGGCCGGAGCATGCCGTCGAGCTCAGCCAGCCTTGTGGATCGAGATCATCGGAATTACGCGCTCAGCGCTGATCGTCATCTCTAATCCCCCGTCCGATAGGCCAACCGAAATTGGCGATTTACAGTCAATAGTGGAGACCAACACATTGCTAAAAAGAGTTCCGATAGTAGGTCAATTTCTTAAAAGTGCCTGCAATTGTCCAGCGAACGGGGTATGGAGCAATACGATGGAGCGATCAGGGGCCAAACCCTGTGAAACGGAGGAGAACCGAAGCCGCCATGACGCCCAAGGACTCGACCGGCAGTAGCAAGAGCGATGCGAGATTGGATCGACACAGAGGCGCGATGGACCAGCGCCTGGTCAGGGCGCTGGGCCACCCGGTGCGCGTTCAAGCGCTCATCATCCTCAACGAAAGAATCGCCAGCCCGAACGAAATATCCAAGGAGCTCGATCAGAGCGTTGGCCACGTCAGCTACCACATCAAAGTGCTGAAGGAATGCGAATGCATCGAGCTCGTCGACACCGCGCCGAGGCGTGGCGCGATGGAGCACTACTACCGGGCCACCGATCGGGCCTTCCTGGACATCTCCGAATGGGCTGCGCTGCCGTCGTCCATTCGTCCTGGGCTGAGCGCGAGCCTGCTCCAGACCGTGGTCAACGACGCATCGGCGGCACTGACCTCGGGGACATTCGACAAGCGGATCGACCGGCACCTGAGCTGGACCCCGATGATCGTTGACGAGCAGGGCTGGGGAGAGCTCAAGGACGCGCTCGAAACAGCGCTGGAGAGGGTCTTCGAGATTCAGTCAACGAGCGCCGAACGACTGGCGAAGGCGGACGCGACCGGGAATTCGGTGACGGTGGCGATGATGGGCTTCGAGACGCCGATGTCAAACGATCGCAAGGTAGCTCCCTCCAAGAAGAAGGCCTAACCCGCCAGCTCCCGGGCCCGGGCGAAGGTGGCGTCGATCATCGAGACCGTGAGCTTGCCGGTGAAGGTGTTCTGCTGGCTGGGGTGGAAGCAGCCGAGCAGCGCCCAGCGGCCGAGGTCGGCCTCGGCGCCGTGGCCGAAGCGGGGCTTGGGGCGCGGCAGCTCGGCGCCGAGGGCGCGGGCGGCGCGGAGGGCGCCGTCCCAGGCGAAGGAGCCGAGCGCGACGACGACGCGGCAGCGTTCCAGCAGCTCCAGCTCGCGCTCCAGGTACGGCAGGCAGTTGTCGCGCTCCCCGGGGGTGGGCTTGTTGGCCGGGGGGGCGCAGCGGACGACCGCGGTGACGTAGGCGTCGCGCAGGCGCAGGGCATCGCCGCGGCGCTCCGACTCGGCCCGGTTGGCGTAGCCGGCCCGGTGCAGGGCGGCGTAGAGCCACTCGCCGGAGCGATCGCCGGTGAACATGCGGCCGGTCCGGTTGGCGCCGTGGGCCGCCGGCGCCAGGCCGACGATCGCGACCCGCGCCGCCGGGTCGCCGAAGCCGTCGAGCGGCTTCGCCCAGTAGCCCTGGCCGCGGTAGCGGCGCGGCGGCTCGGCCGCGCGGGCCTGCCGCCACTCGACCAGCCGCGGGCAGCGCCGGCAGCCGTGGACCTCGCTCGCCAGCGCGGCGAGCGTGTCGCCGCTGCGATTGCTCATAGGCTTCGCCGCATCTCCATCACCCGGAACCCAATCACCTGGCTCCCGGCCGCGGGGCTCGCCGCCGTCTTGGTGCTGGTTGTCGCGGGGTGCGGCAGCGGCGGCGACACCACGACCGCCGTCCCCGACAAGGCCGCCGACGCCGAGATTCTCAACGTCGTCCTCGCCCGCGAGCTGGCCGCGGTCCGCGCCTACGAGCGCACGCTGCCGCTGCTCCATGGCCGCTCCCTGGCGATGGCGCGCGAATACCGCGCGTCCGAACAGGAGCACGTCGACGCGATCGTCAAAGCCCTGCGTGGCCTCGGCGAAAAGGCCGAACCGGAAGCGGAAGAGATCGAAAGCGAGGGGTTGAGGACCCGGGCCGGCGCGCTCGGCTTCCTCTACGAAGTCGAAAGCGTCTCCGTCGCCGACGACCTGCGGGCGATCTCCCACCTCACCGCCCCCTGGCCGCGCTCGCTGCTGGGCTCGATCGCCGCCAACCAGGCACAGCACCTGGCCGCGCTGCGCCGCGCCCTCGGCGCCGACGCCGCCGAATCGATCCCGGAGGCGTTCGAGGACGGCACGACGCCCGCCCCGTCGGCGAAGATGCCCGAATGACCGGCCCCCTCTACGCGATCGGCCGTTTCTGCTCGCGCCACCACTACCCGGTCATCGCCGCCTGGGTCGTCCTCGCGATCGCCCTCGTACTCGCCGGCCAGGCCGGCGGCAGCAAGACCAGCGAAAACCTCACCCTGCCGGGGACCGGCTCGACCAAGGCGACCGAACTGCTGGAAGACAACCTGCCCGAACAGGCCTACGGCAGCAACCCGCTGACGATGGAAGCGCCGCGAGGCGCCAAACTGACCGCGGCCAGATACAGCGCCGCCGTCGCCGCGACCGCGAAGAACCTGGAAGCGCTGCCCGACGTCAACTCGGCGGTCAGCCCGCTGAGCCCGCGGGGGGCGAACTTCCTCAGCGCCAGCCGGCAGGTCGGCTACATCCCCGTCGTCCTCGGCATCGGCCCCGGCGAAATCGACGAAGTCGAGGCGCAGCGGATCCTCGACGCGGCCCGTCCGGCCCGCGCCGCCGGCCTCCACACCGCCGTCGGCAGCTACGTCGGCCAGCAGCTCTCCAAGCCCTCGACCGAGGTCAGCGAGGCGATCGGGCTCGCCGCCGCGGTGATCATCCTGCTCTTCGCCTTCGGCACCGCGACGGCGATGATGCTGCCGATCGCCTCGGCCGTGATCGGCCTCGCCTGCGCGCTCTCGATCATCCGCCTGCTCGAGCACGTGCTGCAGGTGCCGGGGGTGGCCTCGACCCTGGCGACGATGATCGGGCTCGGGGTCGGCATCGACTACGCGCTGTTCATCGTCACCCGCCACAAACTCCAGCTCGGCGAAGGGATGGAGCTGCGCGAGTCGATCGCCCGCGCCACCGCGACCGCGGGCGGCGCCGTCGTCTTCGCCGGCTTCACGGTCGTGATTGCGCTCTGCTCGCTCGCCTTCGCCGGGATTCCGCTGGTGGCGACGCTCGGCTTCACCGCGGCGATCGCCGTCGTCGTCGCCGTCTGCGCCGCGGCGACACTGCTGCCGGCGATGCTCGGGGCGCTGGGCCCCCGCATCGACTCGCTGCGGGTCCAGCTCGGCAAGACACACCCGGACGACTCCGAACCGCACGGCTGGCGCCGCTGGGCCGAGCGCGTCGCCTCGCGGCCCTGGCGCTCGGCGATCGCCGCCCTGGTCGTGCTGGTGATTCTGGCGCTGCCGATCTTCCAGCTCGAACTGGGGCAGAACGACATCAGCGCCCTGCCCAAGGACACGACCTCGCGCCAGGCCTACGACAGCCTCAACAAGGGCTTCGGCCCGGGCGTCAACGGGCCGCTGCTGATCGCCTCGGAATTCGACTCCCCGGGCGAAGCCAAGCGGGTGCTGCCGGGGCTGGAGCAGGCGATCGGGGGCGCCGCCGACGTCGAAGCGGTGAGCGAACCCACCCTCGACGAAGCGGGGACGGTGGCGGTCTTCACCGTGCTCTCGAAGTCGGAGCCCTGGGCCGACGCGACCGTCGAACTGGTCGAAGGCCTGCGCGACACGGTCATCCCCAAAGCGCTGAAGGGGACCGCTGCGCACTCCTACGTCGGCGGCCAGACCGCCGGCTACATCGACCTCGCCACCCAGATCGCCGACAAGCTGCCGCTGATGATCGCGATCGTCGTCGCCCTCAGCTTCCTCGTCCTGCTGGTCGCCTTCCGCTCGCTGCTGGTGCCGATCAAGGCGGCGGCGATGAACCTGATTTCGGTCGCCGCCGCCTACGGAGTGGTGACCGCGGTCTTCCAGCTCGGCTGGGGCTCCTCGCTGATCGGCCTCGACCACGCGATCCCGATCGTCAGCTTCGTGCCGCTGCTGATGTTCGCGATCCTCTTCGGGCTCTCGATGGACTACGAGGTCTTCCTGCTGACGCAGATGCGCGAGCACTTCACCCAGACCGGCGACGAGCGCCGCGCCGTCGTCGAAGGGCTCGCCAACACCGGCCGCGTGATCACCTCGGCGGCGGCGATCATGGTCTGCGTCTTCACCAGCTTCGTCCTCAACGGCGACCCCGTGGTGAAGGAGTTCGGCGTCGGCCTGGCGGTTGCGATCGCGATCGACTCGACCCTGGTCCGCTGCCTGCTCGTCCCGGCGGTGATGGTCCTGCTCGGCAAGCGCGCCTGGTGGCTCCCCGGCTGGATGGAGCGCTTCGTCCCCCACATCAGCATCGAGGGCGAGGAGTACTTCGCCGCCCGCGACGCCAAGCTCGCCGCCGAACGGAGCGACTGAGCGGGATGTTCCCGCTGAACCTGCCGAATGCGCTGACGCTGTTTCGCATCCTGGCGGTGCCGGTGGTCGTGGTGGCGTTGCTGGGGGAGACGCCGAACGGGGACGCGCTGGCGGCGGCGGTCTTCGCCCTGGCGGCGCTGACCGACGGGCTCGACGGCTACTTCGCCCGCTCGCGCGACGCCGTCACCACCTTCGGCAAGCTGATGGATCCGCTGGCCGACAAGCTGCTGGTCACCGCGGCGCTGATCTCGCTGGTCTCGCTGGGCCGGCTCGAAGCCTGGGTGGCGATGGTGATCATCGCCCGCGAGATCGCCGTCACCATCCTCCGCACGATCGCCGCCGAGCGCGGCCTCGTGATCTCCGCTAGCTGGCTCGGCAAGCTGAAGACGGTGCTGCAGATCGCCGCCGTGATCGCCCTGATCGTGGCCGACCCGGCGCCGCTGGGGGTCGACCTGCTCGTCTACGCCGCCCTGATCGCCACCGTCCTCAGCGGCGCCGACTACTTCTTCGGCCTCCGCAAGCGGATCGAGGAACAGCAGAAGGAACGAGCCGCGGCCGCATAGGGAGTCGGGTGACCCTCTCCCGGAGGCTCCTGAGCAAACAATTCGCGCCCAGGGAGCTCGATCAGCTGCGCGACGGTCTCCGGGAGAGGGTCACCCGACTCCCTCAAGCCATTCGCGCCTGCTCAGGTGGCGGGCCTGGTGCTCGCCGCCGGCGAGCTCGGCCCGCAAGTCGCCAAGCGTGCCGTAGCGCTCGGCGACGACGTTGTGGCGGTGGATCGTCTCCAGGTTCTCCTGGCGGGCCATCACGAAGGCGTCCTCCGGCAGGTCCGGGTAGCCCTCGACCACCTGGCGCACCATCTCCCGCACGCAGTCCTCGACGAAGCGCGGGTTTTCGTGGGCCTTGACCACCACCGCCATCTCGTCCGGGCGCTTCATCAGCTCGTAGATCTCCGAGCTCATCGAGCTCTCGACGATCCCCAGCAGCTCCGGCGCGTCGATCCAGGAGGGGCCGCCCTCGGGGCAGCCGACGTGCAGGGTGCCGATGCCGCGCTGGTTGTGGGTCGCGATCGGGACGATGTCGACGACGCGCTCGATCTCCTCGGCGGCGAAGCCCTCGGCGGCGAGCCGTTCGCGTGAGAGGCCGGCGACCATCTCCTGCGCGCAGGGACAGGCGGTCATGCCCTGGGCCTGGACGCCGGTCAGCGTCCGGGTGCCGCGCTCGGAGTCGACCGCGGTGCCGAAGAGGACGTAGATCTCCTGGGTGCTCCTGCCGCTTCGCGGGGTCGAGACCGTCTCCGGGTAGCGGGCGGCGACCGAGACCTCGGCCCGCAGCCCACCCTGGCGCTCGCGCACCTTCTGGGCGACGTGGGCGGCCAGCACCTCGGCCTCGAAGGCCTCGCCCAGCACCACCTCGTCGATCGCCTCGGCGACGATCTCCTCGAAGCGGGACATGTGGACGCCCGCCTGCCGGGGGTTGAGGTCGACGAAGCACTCGAGCTCGGCGTAGAAGAGGCTCTCGCCGCCGTCGACGCTGACCCGGATCACCTTCTCGACGCCGGTGACGCCGACGCGGGAGAGGCTAACCTGGGTCGCCGGCAGGGAGGCCTGGACGTCGGCGGGGGTGGCGGCTGTCGGCTGGCTGGCCATCTGCTTATGCAGCGTAAGCGACCGGGACGGCCGGCGACCCGGAGGGTCTCCGCGAACTCTCCGCGGAGATTCCCTCTGCCTATACTTCGCCGCGGGTGACTATCGAACCGTTGGAGACGGTTGGCGATGCTGCGAATCGCGACGGGGGGGAGAACCCGATCGCGGAGATCGAGGAGCTGCGCGGGCTCGTCGCTCTCGGCCGCGAACGCGGCTACCTGACCTTCGAGCAGATCGCGGTCACCCTCGAGGAGGTGGAGATCACCAAGGAGCAGGTCTCCGGCCTCCACGCCCACCTCGTTGAGCACGGGGTCGACGTGATCGCCGAGGACGGCGTCAGCGCCTACAAGGAGCAGCGCGGCGGCGACTCCAACGGTGCGGCGAAAAAAGCCGAGTTGGACCTGACGGTCGAGCCGAGCCTCGACTCGCTGCGCCTCTACCTGCGCTCGATCGGCCAGGTCGAGCTGCTGACGGCGGCGCAGGAGGTGGAGCTGGCGAAGCGGATCGAGCGCGGCGACATGCTG
Source organism: uncultured Actinomycetes bacterium (assembly GCA_963714045.1). Taxonomy (GTDB): domain Bacteria; phylum Actinomycetota; class Thermoleophilia; order Solirubrobacterales; family 70-9; genus VAYN01. Next base: position 717,087 of record OY970225.1, read on the forward strand.
GCCAAGCGGCAGATGGTCGAGGCCAACCTGCGCCTCGTCGTCTCGATCGCAAAAGGCTATCTCGGCCGCGGCCTCAGCTTCCTCGACCTGATCCAGGAGGGCTCGCTGGGGCTGATCCGGGCGGTCGAGAAGTTCGACTACCGCCGCGGCTACAAGTTCTCCACCTACGCGACCTGGTGGATCCGCCAGGCGGTGACGCGGGCGATCGCCGACAAGGCGCGGACGATCCGCATCCCCGTCCACATGGTCGAGAAGCTGAACCGGGTCGCCCACGTCGAGCGCCAGCTGGTGCAGAAGCTGGGGCGGGAGCCGGAGCCGGCGGAGATCGCCGAGGAGCTGCGCTGGCCGGTCGCCGACGTGCGCGACATCCTCCGCGTCTCCCAGCTGCCGGTCTCGCTGGAGAAACCGGTGGGCGACGAGGACGAATCCGAGCTCGGCGACTTCGTCGCCGACGACGCCGTGCTGGAGCCGTTCGAGGAAGCGAGCGAGCACCTGCAGAAGGAGGGCGTGCGCAAGGCTCTGGACGCGCTGCCCGAACGCGAGCGGCAGGTGATCGAACTTCGCTACGGCCTCTCCGGGGCCGACCCGCTGACCCTGGAGGAAGTGGGGCGGACGTTCGGCGTCACCCGCGAGCGGATCCGCCAGATCGAGAACAACACGCTGAAAAAGCTGAAGCGTCTCCCCGAGGCCCAGATGCTGAGAGAAGCGAGCTAGCGCGGTTCCAGGACGAAGACCGCGATGTCGCGGTCGGTTCGCTCGGCGTAGTCGTCGAAGCCCGAGTACTGCACGTTGTGGCGGCGCCAGAGGTCGGCCCGCTCCTCGCCCTCGGCGACCCGGGCGCGCACCTTCGCCCGCCTGCGGCCGACCTCGACCTCGGCGTCGGGGTTCGCCTTCAGGTTCAGCGACCAGGCCGGAGTCTTCGAGTGGCCGGCGTTGGAGCCGATCACCACCAGCCGCTCGCCGTCGGCGAGGTAGACGACGGGGGCGGTGCGCGACTGGCCCGATTTGCGGCCGGTCGTGGTCAGCAGCAGGACCGGTGCCTTGCCGACCTTGCCACCGACCCTGCCGCCGCTGAGCCGGTAGAGGGGCACGTTCAGCTTGCCGGTCCAGCGCAGCCCGGTGGCGCCCATGGAGGTCGACATGCGGGAGTAGAAGCGATCACTCGGCACGGGCCATAGAGTAGACGCGATGGCCGAGCCGCACCCCTTCCGCGTCGCCGCCGAATCGAAGGACCTCGGGATGCTGACCGAGACGCTGCGCGAGGACGTCGTCCTCCACAGCCCGATCCTCTTCCGCGGCTTCGAGGGCCGCGATGTCGTCAGCCAGGTCCTCACCCACGTTGCCGCCACCCTGGAGGGCCTCACCTACGTCGACGAGCTGGCCGGCGAGCGCAGCGTCTGCCTCCGCTTCGAGGCCAGGGTCGGCGACCGCGAGCTCGAGGGCATCGACTTCCTCGAGCTCGACGAGCACGGCAAGGTCGCCGAGCTGACCGTCTTCATGCGCCCCCTCTCGGCGATAACCGCCTTCAACGAGCAGATGAAACAGCGGCTCGAAGCCCCGCAGGCTTAGTCCGCTACCGGGACCGGGGTACCTGCTGTCTTGCCCTGTCGCTCTTCGATGGGGGAGGCAGTGCGAGACATCACACTATGGGGGAGGCAGGATTCGAACCTGCGTAGGCGAAAGCCGCTTGATTTACAGTCAAGTCCATTTGACCGCTCTGGCACTCCCCCTCTAATCTTTTATCAATTCTATGGGGTTGCCTTCTGGATAGACGAGAGATTCGACCGGCGACCCCGGCTCGATCTCGAACTCGGAGTACTTAGGTCCTCCGAGTTGAACTGCCCGAGTTCCCTGGACCATGCCTGCAGGGATGAACCAGCGTCGTCCGTGGCCGGTGAGGGCGAAGAGATACTCGACGCGACTAGCATCGAACTTCTTGGTTGCTCCACTCCAACTCTGGTTCCCGCCGTTGGTCACGATCTTTACCTCCCAACGCTTGTGGCCATTTGGAGTGGTTACCTGGTGCACGGACGTTTTCACCTGTATGCGGTTCAAGCTGCCCTTGCGTTCCGCTATGAGGTCGACGTCCGGGCTGTGGCCGAGTGGGATCCAGACGAGCGCTCCCTTGAAAGATTCAAATTGTTGGCCGGCGGCGCATGGGGGAAGATGGGCGAATGAAGGCCTCGCTTGACGGTCGGGTTTTCGCCGTCGCCGGTGTCGGCGGCGGGCTGGGGCCGCTCGTGGCGGCTCGCCTTGGGGAGGCTGGGGCGACTGTGGCCGGCACGGATCGGAGCCCGGAGACGCTCGAGTCGATCGGCTCTGAGCTCGGCATCGGCGAACGCTGGGACGGGCGTGCGGTCGACCTGCTCGATGAGGACGCCACGCGGGCCTGGTGCGCGGCCTTGGTCGAGCGCTTCGGCAGGGTCGACGGCCTGATCCACCTGGTCGGCGGCTGGCGTGGCGGCAAGCCACTGCACGAGGCGCCGCTCTCCGACTGGGACCTCCTCCACGACCTGCTCGTCCGCACCGTCCAGCACACGACCCGCGCCTTCCACGACCAGCTCGCGGCCAGCCCCCACGGCCGTTTCGTCCTCGTCTCCGCCAAGCAGGCCCAGTCGCCGAGCAACGCCAACGCCGCCTACGCGGCCGCCAAGGCCGCCGCCGAGGCCTGGACCCTCGCCCTCGCCGACGGCTTCGCCACCGCTCCCACCGGCGCCTCGGCGACCGCCACCGCGAACATCGTCGTCGTCGACGCCCTCCTCACGCCGCGCATGCGGGAGGAGAACCCAGGCGAGGACTTCCCCACCTTCACCCCCACCGAGCACGTCGCCGAGGCGATCGCCTTCCTCTGCTCGGACGCGGCGGGAAAGATGAACGGGCAGCGACTGCCGCTCTGCGATTAGCCGCAGTCGGTCGCTTACCATGGGCCGATGAGCCCGCGGCCCAAACGCCCCAAGGCGCCCGAGGGCAAGCTGACGATCGGGGAGCTGGCGCGGCGCACGGGGATGACCGTCCGCAACATCCGCGCCCACCAGACGCGCGGCCTGCTGCCGCCGCCCGAGGTGCACGGGCGCACCGGCTACTACGGCGAGGAGCACGTCGCCCGGATCGAGCTGACCCGCGAAATGCAGGCCGAGGGGCTGAACCTGGAGGCGATCCGCCGCGTGCTCGAGAGCACCGAGGGCTCCTCGGCGGAGATCGTCGACTTCGCCCGCGCCGTGCGCGCCCCGTTCGAGGACGAGACGCCGGAAATCTTCGACGCGGCCGAGCTGGCCGAGCTCTGGGGGGCGAGGAGGCTCGACCCGAAGCTGGTCCGGCGCGGCGAGAAGCTCGGCATCCTGCGCGAGCTGCCCGACGGCAAGGTCGAGTCGATCAGCCCGCGCCTGCAGCGGGCCGGTGCCGCCCTGATCGAGCTCGGCGTCAGCCCCGAGGCGGCCCTCGCCACCGCCGACAAGCTGCGCCGCCAGGCCGAAGGCGCCGCGCGCGTCTTCGTCGACCTCTTCGTCGGAGAGATCTGGGAGCCGTTCGACAAGGCCGGCCGCCCCGAGGAGGACTGGCCGAAGGTGCGCGAAGCGCTCGACCGCATGCGCCCGCTCGCCTCCGACGCCCTGCTGGCGATGTTCCAGATCGCGATGGGCGAGGCGACCGAGAAAGCAGGCGAACGAACCCTCCGCAACGCCGCCAAGCCGCCGCGGGCGAAACGGGGCAAGAGCGGTCGCTGAGCCCGCGCCCCCCGAGCGCCCGCTCGCGCGGGCGTCGCCTACAGGGCTTCGTCGAGGAGGCCTGAGGCCCGCCGCCACCGCCGCTGCAGGACCGGTTCGATCGAGGCGGTCGTGCAGGCGGCGTCGGCGAGGCATTCGCCCCAGGCGTTGGCGGCGCCGGCGTACTCGTTGAGGGCCCGCTCGGCGGGGGCGCCGGTCCGCGTCAGGCAGCCGATGCCGAGGTGGCCGACCGGGATCGCCTCGTAGGAGGCCCCGAGGCCCTTCATCCTCGCCGCGTACTGCTCGTAGCTGAGGCCGACGGCGAGCTGGCGGCGCAGGCGCTCGAGCGATGCGACGAAGGCGCCAAGCCTGGCCGGACACGGTTGGCCGGCGGGCCGGCGCTCGGGCGGGGGCGTGGCGCGATCCACGCTCGCCGCTCCGCCGCCGCATCCGCCCAGGAGCAACGCCGCCAGGACCGCCAGCGCGCATCCGAGCGGCGGCCGCCGGTGAGCGCCGAGCGGGACGGGAGTCATCGGGGCGTAGTGTAGAAATCCGCGCCATGGTCGCGATTCGGCGAATCGTGGGACTGGCGGCCCTCGCCCTCGTGGCCCTGGCCCCGGCCGCGCGCGCGGCGCCGCCGGGAGGCGTGCTCGTGGTCGGCGACAGCCTCGAGGAACTGACCTCTCCCCACCTCTCGAAGTACCTGCCGGGGATTCCGGTGACCGTCGACGCCGTCGGCGGCTACAACAGCTTCCAGATCCTCGAACTGTTCGAACGGAGCTACGACCCCTCCCAGCGGGTGATCGTCTTCGACGCCGGGACCAACGACAACCCCAGCTATCCTGAGATCCTCGCCGGCAACCTGGCCAAGGTCGCGGCGGCGGTCGGCGACCGCTGCATGGTCGTGCCGACGATCCACGGGCTCCACCCCGGCGGCGTCGGCGACAGCGGCAAGAACCGGGTGGTGGCGGAATTCGCCGCCTCGCGGCCGGGCACGCAGACGCCCGACTGGGCCGGCGCCGTCGCCCGCCACCCGGAGCTGATGCAGGCCGACCACCTGCACCCGATCGAAGCCGGCGCCGAGCTGCGCGCCCGGCTGATCGCCCGGGGGGTGATGGGCTGCCTCGCCTTCGAGTCCGGGGCGACCGCCTCCGCCGCGCCCCGCCGCGCGACGCTGGCCGCCCCGCCGCCGCGCCTGCCGCACGTCGATGCGATGGCGGAGCGAGAGGCGGAGCTGGTCCGCGCGATCGCCGCCGAAGTGCTCCGCCGGACGGCGGCGTCGCTGCTACTGGGCTGACTCGGCCGGCACCGCGACGCCGGCCTCCTCCCGCCCCGGTCGCAGCGGCGGCCCGCCGACGCCGCAGCTGAACTCCCCCGCCAGGTCCTCCGTGCCCTCGGCCGGTTCGGCCTCGGGGTGGAGGACGGTGGAGCTGATCGTGAACCAGGCGAGGATGCCGCCGGCGGCGGCGAGGACGGCGCAGACCACCATCCCGACGTGGAAGCCGTCGGTCATCTTCGCCTGGTCGTAGAAGTTGTCGCCGCTGAGGCCGGCGACGGCGGGGAGGACGGCGACGGCGAGCAGGCCGGCGACCCGGGCGACGGCGTTGTTGACGCCGGAGGCGATGCCCGAGTGGCGGCTGTCGGCGGCGGCGAGGACGGTCGCGGTGACCGGCGCGACGACCGCCACCAGGCCGAGGCCGAAGACGATCGCCGCCGGCAGGATCGTGGTTACGTAGCGCTCGCCGGGCTCGATCCGCGTCATCAGCAGCAGCCCGAGGGCGATCACCAGCGGACCGACGGTGAGCGGGATCCGCGCCCCGATGCGCTGGGCGAGGGCGCCGGAGCGGGCCGAGAGCGCCAGCATCAGCAGCGTCACCGGCAGCGAGGCGGCGCCGGCCTCGATCGGGGTGTAGCCGAGCGAGATCTGCAGGAAGGAGACGAGCAGGAAGAAGAAGCCGCCGAGGGCGGCGTAGACGACGAAGGTGACCCCGTTGGCGGCGCTGAACTGGCGCGAGCGGAAGATCTCCAGCGGCAGCATCGGGCTCGGGCTGCGCCGCTCGTCGGCGAAGAAGGCGGCGAGGGCGAGCAGGCCGACGGCGCCGGTGAGGAGGATCGGCGCCGAGGCGCCCCCGTTGGGGGCTTCGATCAGCGCGTAGGTGACGCCGGCGAGGCCGAGCGCCGCCAGCCCCGCGCCGCGCAGGTCGAGGCTGCCGCTGGCCGTCGGGTCGCGGGTCTCCGGCACGTGGCGGCTCGCCGCCCAGACGACGAAGGCGCCGAGCGGGAGGTTGATCAGGAAGATCGCCCGCCAGGAGACGGCGCCGATCAGGTAGCCGCCGAGCAGCGGCCCCAGCGCCGCCGCCACCCCTCCCAGGCCCGACCAGGCGCCGATCGCGCGGGCGCGGTCGGCGGGGCGGAAGCTGGCCTCGATCAGGGCCAGGCTGCCCGGCGTCAGCAGCGCCCCGCCGATCCCCTGCAGGAGCCGGGCGAAGATCAGCAGCTCGGCGCTCGGCGCCACCGCGCAGAGCAGCGAGGCGGCGGTGAAGAGGCCGACGCCGAGGACGAAGACGCGCCGGCGCCCATAGCGGTCGCCGAGCGAGCCGCCGAGCAGGATAAGCGAGGCCAGGGTCAGCAGGTAGCCGTTGAGGATCCACTGCAGTGAGCTGGTGCCGGCGCCGAGGTCGCGGCCGATGTCCGGCAGGGCGACGTTGATGACGGTGCTGTCGAGGAACGCCATCCCCGAGCCGACGACCGCCACCGCCAGCAGCCAGCGCCCGGCGGTGCTCTCATAGGCGACGCCGGGAGAGGGCTCGGCTGGCACCGCTGAACCTAGCCCCCGGACATGCTCGCCCCGCCGGCGTCTTCGTCGTTGTACTGACGCAGCAGGCGCTTCTCCTCCTCGCCCTTGGGGAAGCGGAGGAAGACGAGGATGGCGCCGAGCGCGACGGCGACGATGCCGGCGGTGTAGGCCCAGTCGCCGCCCTGCAGGAAGGACGTCTTGGCGGCGGCGACGATCTGTTCGCTGTGGCCGGGGTACTGGCCGGCGAGGTTGGCGGCGCTGGAGAAGGACTTGGTCAGCTCGTTTTCGACGTTTTCGGTGATCCTCTCCTGCTGCGGGGCGGAGGCGATCGCGGCGTTGGCGGCGCTGGCGTAGCCGGCGGTCAGCAGGGCGCCGAGGAGCGACTGCATGATCGCGCCGCCGAGGTCGCGCTGCAGGTCGGCGGTGGCCGATGCCATGCCCGCCCGGGTGACCGGGACCGAGCCGGTCAGCGAGTGCGAGGCGGGGGTGCCGGCGAAGCCGACCCCGATCCCGACCAGGCCGTAGCCGAGCGCGACCTTCCAGTAGGCGACCCCTTCCTTCCACAGCAGCAGCATGGTGAGGAAGCCGAGCAGGCAGAAGGCGTAGCCGAGCAGCAGCGTGAAGCGGGCGCCGCGGGCCTCGACCAGCTTCGCCGAGCGGGGGGCGACGATCACCATCAGCAGCGCCGCCGGCAGGATCGCGGCGCCCGAGCCGAGGGTCGAGTAGCCGAGCACGTTCTGGAGGAACTGCTGGCCGACGAACATCGCCGCCATCAGCGAGCCGAAGACGATGATCCCGGCGCAGGCGGCGACCCAGAAGATGCGCCGGCGGGCGACGGCGAGGTCGTAGAGCGGCTCCGGCGCGCGCCGCTGGCGCAGCACGAAGGCGCCGGCCGCGGCCGCGGCGATGACGATCAGGCCGATCGCCAGGGTCAGCTTGCCCGGCGCCGGCGCCAGGCTGATCCCCATCACCAGGGTCGCCACCATCACGATCGAGAGCAGGCCGCCCTGGTTGTCGACCGGCGCGGTCGTCTCGTTGACGTGGGAGGGGACGAAGCGCCAGGCCATGAACAGGGCGACGACGGCGAGGGGGAGGGTGACGAGGAAGACCGAGCCCCAGTCGAACTTCTCGAGCAGGGCGCCGGAGAGGAGCGGGCCGAGCGAGGCGATGGCGCCGCCGAGAGCCGACCACAGGGCGATCGATTTCGTCCGCGCCGGGCCCGACCAGAGCGCGGTGATCAGCGCCAGCGTGGTCGGGAAGGCCATCCCGGCGGCGACGCCGCCGAGCAGGCGGGCGACGAAGAGGACGCCGATCGAGGGGGCGAAGCCGGCCAGCAGCGAGGCCGGGATGGTCAGGGCCATGCCGAGGATCAGCATCATCTTGCGCCCGTAGCGGTCGCCGAGCGCGCCGAGGTAGAGGACCGAGGCGGCCAGGCCCAGCGAGTAGCCGACCGCGACCAGGTTGAGCGTCGTCTGGCCGGCGTCGAAGGCGATGCCGATGTCCGGCAGGGCGACGTTGGCCACCGCCAGGTTGAGGTTGGCGACAGCGGCGACCAGGATCAGCGCCGAGAGGACCAGGCCGCCGCGCTTGGGTCCGCTCGACTCCATCGCTGCCTAGAGCTCGATCCAGGTGCCGGTCGGGCCGAGGTTGCGGACCGCTGTCGCGCCGACCTCGCTCTCGCAGCCCCAGGACTCGTGGATGTGGCCGCAGACGGCGAGTCGCGGCTGCTTCTCCTCGATCGCCCGCAGCAGCGCCGGGCTGCCGAAGGAGGTGCCGTCGGCGCTGGCGTCGCAATGCCCGCGCGGGGGGGAGTGGAGGACCAGGATCGCACCCCGCGGGCACCCCGCCAGCATCTCCGCGGCCGCCTCGTCGTCGAGGTCGAAGCTCCATTCCCAGGGCGTCACCGGGATCCCCCCGCCGAGGCCGAAGAACTCGGCGCCGGCGATCGTCGCGCCCTCTCCGTGCAGCACCGTCGCGGCGTCCCAGCCGGCGGCGGCGGCGCGCAGGGCCTCGGCGGTCTCGTTGTTGCCGGGGACGAGCACGGTCGGCGCCTCGATCGCCGCCAGCGCCGCGATCGTCTCCTCCAGCCCCTCGTGGACCGAGGCGAAGTCGCCGGCGCCGATCACCACGTCGGCGGCGGCCGACATCTCGACCAGTCTCGCGCCCTGGGCCAGGTCGCGGTGGAGGTCGCTGAAGGCGAGCAGCTTCACGCTCCCAACCTATCCGCTCCGGCTGGCGGCCCCCAGCCCCTGCAAAGATGTGAATTTGCTCAGGGTCTTCTAAGGCGCTGTTTACTGCACCGATGCAGGCTTCTCCCGTGACCTCGGCCAGGCGACGGAGCGAGGGCCGGATCGCCCCCTGGCGACGGGCCCGGCGGGTGGCGCTGCTGGCGATCGTCTTCTGCCTCGTCCCGGTCGCCGTCTCCTGGGTCAACGCGATCCAGCGCCCCCGCAACATCGGCCTCGGCGTCGCCAGCGTCGAGTGGCTGCGCTCCCACGGCGGCAACGCGCTCGTCTCCGAAGTCGAGAACGAGTACTACACGCTGACCGCCCCCTCGAAGGGCGGCCCGGCGCTGACCTCGCTGCCCCAGGTCGGCGTGTCGGGCTCGGGCGGCGGCAGCAGTGCCGCCGACCCCTACCGGCCGCCGCGGATCGAGCCGCTGATCCACCCGGCGCTGAAGGGGGAGGGGGTCTGGCACGCCGCCTCCGCCACCGCGGGCCGGGAGCCGCCGGTGCTGCTGACGACCTTCCGCAGCGACCCCGAATACCCGCAGTTCGTCGCCGGCGTCGCCTGGATCGACTCGCGGCGGACCCATCTCGCCTACGTGCCGGGGCTCGCCGAGCCGCCCGAAATCTCCCACCGCGGGCCGGCCGAGGTGCCGCCGAAGCTGCGCGGCCGCGTCGTCGCCACCTTCAACGGCGGCTTCCCGCTGGAAACCTCCAACGCCGGGCTGATCTACCGCGGCGAAACCGTGGTGCCGATGGTGAACGGCATCGCCACCCTGGTCGAGTACCGCGACGGGCGGATCGACATCGTCAGCTGGCACTCCGGCGAAAGCCCGGTCCCGCACGTCTGGTTCGCCAAGCAGAACCTGCCGCCGATCGTCGACGAAGGCAGGCTCAACCCCAATCTCAGCGACGGGCCGGAATGGGGCGCCACGGTCAACAACGCGGTCCGCGTCTGGCGCTCGGGGCTGGGGATCGACAGCCGCGGCAACCTGATCTACGCCGCCGCCAACTACCAGACGGTGGGCTCGTTGGCGGAAATCCTCAAGCGCGCCGGCGCCGTGCGGGCGCTCGAGCTGGACATCAACGAAGACTGGACCAGCTTCATCAGCTACCGCTATCCGGGTGCCGGCGAACCCTCCAACCTGCTGCCGGAAATGTTCCGGCCGGACACGCGCTACCTGACCCCCGACGAACGCGACTTCTTCGCCGTCTACAAGAAGGGAGGCGGGGGCGGATGAGGCCGCCGCGGCGGATAACCCCGGGGGCGCGGGCGCGGAGGGCGCTGCTGGTCGACGCCCTGCTGGCGCTGGCCCTGGCGCTGATCGTCCTGATGCTGAGCGCCGGGCTCGGCGTCGTCGCCTTCGTCTGCCTGCCGCTGCTGCTGCTCGGCCTGCTCTGGGTCGGCGCCGAACGGCTGTTCAGGCGGATCGGGCGTCGGCGGCTGCCAGCCGCCTGAACGGCCGCCGTAGCCACGAGCGCCGCGGCCCCGCGGGCTCTGCCTCCTCCCGTGCCTGCAGGTCGAAGTAGAGCAGCGTCTCGCCGATCGCTACGTAGGGGATCAGCAGGGAGAAGATCAGCGAGCCGATGAGGTTGATCCAGATCAGCGGCAGGCTGGTGAAGATCAGGGCGAAGGTGAGGACGGGGCCGACGACGACGCTGACCACGAAGAGGAAGCCGGCGACCCGGAGAGTGTGCCACCAGCGCCCGCGCACGAGCCCGCGGCTGGTGCGCAGGGCGCCGCGGACCGAGGCGTCCTCGAAGATGACCTCCTGCTTGACGAAGCTCCAGGCGACGTAGTTGTAGATCGCCCAGGGAAGCCCGATCACTGTAATAGCCAGCAGGAAGACCCCGAGGACCGCCAGCAGCTGCGCTCCCACCACCCGCCAGAAGCGCCGGCCCATGCCGCGCCAGGCGGGCCGGAAACCTGCCTGCTTCGATTCGACCAGGAGGCGGACGAAGACGACGACGGCGCCGGCGACGACCGCCATCGCGGCCGGCCGGGCGAAGCTTTCGAGGAGGTCGCCGAGGGCGAGGTTGAAGCCGCCGCGACCGGCGGCGCTGTCGACGCCGCGCCCCGCCGCCAGCAGGCCGGCGAGCCAGTTGGCGCCGCCGACGATCGGGATCGCGGTCAGTCCGATCCCGACCAGGGGCAGCCAGTGGCGGCCGTAGAGCCGGCGCGCGGTGCGGACCAGCTGGCCGAAGGAGCGCCGCGCCCGCAGTCGCTCGAGGTCGACCGGGCCCCACCTGACGAGGACGACGAGGAGGACCATCAGGAGCACCGCGACGGCGATCGTCGTAATCGCGGCCGGGCGCGATTTCGCGTCGAGGTTGATCAGGTCGGAGACCGAGGCGACGGCGCCGCAGAAGGCCTTGGTCACCTGCGGCCCGACCACCGAGCCCCCCGGCAGCCGCGGGCTGGTCGAGCGCTGGCCCGCCATCCAGGCGAACGGTTCCCTCCAGACCGTCTTCGTCGTCGGGCCGGTCGGGCCGTTGTTGAAGCCCTTTTCCCGTTCGCCCCAGCGCCCTTCGTAGCTGAGCCACTTGAACTTGCCGCGTTCGGAGACCCGGTTCGGCAGCAGGACCGGCCGCAGGCGCAGTTCGCGCAGCGGTTCGGAGGTGTTGTCGCAGCCGACCCCGGAGCCTTCCTGGCCGTTCTCGACGTAGACGGCGGAGTCGTAGAAGGTCGCGTGCGAGCCGGCCGCCGGGTAGACGATCGGGCGCCTGCCCTCCTTCTGCACCTTCGCGTCGCCCCAGCCGGCGCGCTCGCCGCCGGCGTGCTGGAAGAGGATGATTTCGCGCGGTTCTTCGCGCAGCGCCCGCGCCGGGGTCGCCGCTTCGAAGGAGAGCTGCATCCCCTCCCAGTCGCCCTCGTGCAGGTCGTTGAACTGGTTGAAGTACCAGAAGAACCAGTACTGCAGGACGAACCCGGGGTGGCCCGCTTCGCGGGCGATGTGGGCGTAGACGATCGCCGGCGCCTTTCCCTCCTTCACCAGCTGGGCGAAGTCCCGGGCGTAGACGCAGGTGTCGCCGAGCGCCTCGCCCCGCAGGTCGAGGTAGTAGCCGTCCGGGAGCCCGGCGACGTCGGCCGCGGTCGGCGCCCGCTTGACGTCTTCGAGGTTGCCCTCCGGCAGTTCCCTGCGCAGCGTCACGGTCGGGTTGCCGAGCACGGTCTCGACGCTGGTCGGCTGGTACTGCTCGGCGCTGGTGTCGCAGGGCGGATCCCGCTGTTCGCGCAGCATCGCGACCGGCGCGTAGGCGTCGGCGAGGCGCTGGGCCGGTGAGGGCGCGGCCCCGCTTTGCGATGCGGTCGTGGCGCCGCTCGGCGCGGCGCAGGCAGCGCCCGGCGAGCAGAGCAGCAGGATCGTCGCGAGCGCCAGGGGCGCTCGGCGCAGCCGGGCCGTCACCGGGCCAACGTACCCGAAACGGGCCCGCCGACCCGGGGTTTCGGTATTGTCGCCGCCGCATGCCGCCCGTCTTCTGGCTCGGACTCGGAATCGCCGCCTTCGTCTTCCTCGTCGGCGCCCTCGCCGGCGCGCGCTCGCGCACCGGCAGCCTCGCCAGCGGCGCCGCGACGGGTGCCTACCTCGGCGTCATGCTCGCCTTCCCGCTGCTGGCCATCGGCCTCGCCACCAGCTAGCCCCCGCGAAGGCGGAGCCTGAGAGGATGGGCTGATGGCGGGCGATGCACGTGCCAACGCGGCGCGGACCGAGAAGGTGCTGCCGGGGGTCTGGCGCCTGCGCCTGCCGCTGCCCTGGCCGGGGGTTCCGCACGGGAACGCCTGGGCAATCGAGAGCGGGGAGGGGATCGTCCTCTTCGACACCGGCATGGGCGGCACTGGGCGGCTGCGCCAGCTCGACCTGGCGCTGGCCCAGGCCGGGTTCGGGGTCGAGGACGTCGGCCTGCTGGTCTGCACCCACTCCCACATCGACCACTACGGGCTCGCCTCCTCGATCGTCGAGGCGGCCGGCTGCGAGCTCTGGATGCACCCCGCCTGGGAGCACGTGCGCCTGCTCGCCGACGACCCGGCGGCGGCGCTCGAGCACCGGCTCGAGGTCGCCCGCCAGAGCGGCGTCCCGCTCGCCGCCCTGGAGCGCTACCGCGAGTCCCGCGAGGGCGACGAGGAGACCGGGGTCGACGCGATCCAGGCTCCCGACCGAGACCTCCTCCCCGGGGTCGAGGTCGAGACCGGCCTCGGCGCCTGGCAGGTCCACGAGACCCCCGGCCACGCGCCCTCCCACGTCGTCCTGTACCAGCCCGAGCGCCGGCTGATGATCTCCGGCGACCACCTGCTCGGCCGCACCGTCCTCTTCTTCGACCACGGCCACACGCCCGACCCAGTCGGCGAATTCCTCGCCAGCCTGACCGAGGTCGAGCCGCTCGAGGTCGACCTCTGCCTGCCCGGCCACGGCCGCCCCTTCCGCGACCCCGAGGCGAAGATCGCCGAGGCGCGGCGCCAGGTCGACGAGTTGCTCGGCAAGGTGCGCGAGGCGCTCGCCGGCGGCGAGCGGACCGGCTTCGAAATCGTCGCCGAGATCGTCGGCGCCGAGAACCTCAACACCCCGGCCAGCGCCTGGGTCCTGCAGATCGTCCTCTCCTGCCTCGAACACCTGGCGCTGCGGGGCGAGGTGGGCGCGGTCGGGGGCACGGATCCCCAGCGCTGGGCTTTGACGTAGCCTGCGCCGATGGCCAGCTTCACGCTCGAGCGACAGGTGGCGGCGCCGGCCGAGGTCGTCTTCGAGGTGCTGACCGACCACCGGCGCTACGCGGAGATCACGCCGATGCGCAAATCGGTGCTGGAGCGGGAGGGGGAGCCGGCGCCGAACGGCGTCGGCGCGATCCGGGTCCTGAGCTCGGTCGGGCCGCCGCTGCGGGAGGAAGTGATCGCCTTCCATCCCTCCAGCCGCTTCTCCTACAAGCTGCTGTCGGGGGCGCCGGTGCGCGACCACGTCGGCACGGTCGAGCTGACGCCGAGCGGCAGCGGCACCAGGGTCGTCTACGCGGTCCACACCACGCCGACCCTGCCGCTGGCCGGCGGCGTCGTCGTCGCCGTCGTCAGGCTGGCGATCAAGCAGCTGCTCGACGGCATCGCCAAGGAGTCCGAGCGCCGGGCCGCCGCGTCCTCGAAGGATTAGTGGGGCCAGAGGCACAGTAATCCTTCGAGGAATGCCCGACCTGCCCCCCCTCCAGCGTTTCTGGCAAGAGCACCGGCGGCTGGCGGTCGGCCTGCTCCTCGCCGCGCTCGCCTTCAGCGCCGTCGCCGTCGGCTACCAGCTGCTGAAGCGGCCGGCCGACGTCCACAACACCCACGTTCATTTCCGCCCCGAAAAGGCGGCGAAGCCGAAGGCGAAGACGGTCAACTGGCCGATGTTCGGCCTCAACCCGGCCCGCACCCGCTACCTGCCGGCGAAGGGGGTCAAGCCCCCGTTCCGCCTGATCTGGCACTACACCGAGAAGCCGCTGCTGGAGTTCCCGCCGGTCTACGCGCGCGGCAGGCTCTACGCGGTCAACAACAACGGCACCGCCTTCGCCCTCGACGCCGACACCGGCAGGGTCCTCTGGGAACGCCGGATCGGCCGTCTCAACGCCTCCTCGCCCGCCTATCGCCGCGGCCGCCTCTACATCGTCAACCTCGTCCCCGGCCACGTGGTGAAGCTGGACGCCAGGACGGGGAAGATCCTCTGGAAACGCTCGCTGCCGGGGCGCGCGGAGTCCTCGCCGCTGGTGCTGGGCAACAGCCTCTACTTCGGCTGCGAAGACGGCCAGCTCTTCTCGCTCAGCACCCGCAACGGCAACGTGCGCTGGGCGACCACCCTGGGCGGGGCGGTGAAGTCGGCACCCGCCTTCTACGAGGGGACGCTCTACGTCGGCGACTACGGCGGCTACATGAACGCCGTCGACGCCAGGACCGGGAAGCTCAAATGGCAGAGCGGCTCGCTCGGGCCCGGCTTCGGCGCCGCCGGCGAGTTCTACTCGACCCCGGCCGTCGCCTTCGGTCGCGTCTACGCCGGCAACAACGACGGCCGCGTCTACAGCTACGACCGCGAGAACGGCACCCTCGCCTGGACCCACTCGACCGGCGGCTACGTCTACTCGGGGCCGGTGGTCGCCCGCACTCCGAGCACCCCGCCGACCCTCTACGTCGGCTCCTTCGACGGCAACGTCTACGCCCTCGACGCCAAGAACGGCGAAACGCGCTGGGAGCGCTCGGCCGGCGGCCAGGTGGTCGGCTCCCTCTCCGCCGTCGGCAACATCGTCTACCTGGCGGAGTTCTCCAACGGCTCGACCAACGGCTACGACATGCGGACGGGCCGCCAGGTCTTCCACTACAAGACCGGCACCTACACGCCGGTGATCTCCGATGGCCGCCGCATCTACCTGGTCGGCTACTCGAGCATCAACGCCCTGCAGCCGCTGCGGCCGAAGCTGGCGCCGGCGCGCAAGGCGCCAGTCGCGGCGAAGCGCAAGGACGGGAAGATCAGGGAGCCGAGGCAGACGCGACCAGCACGGAGGCGAGCCGCCCGCCACCGACGAGCGCGCCGTTCTGGAGCACGCGCAGGGGCACGCGAACGGGGCGGCGGGAGCGGTAGCGGGTCAGGGTGAAGTTGTAGGAGACCGGCTTCGACTCGACCCGGTGGAAGGCGGCGGGCAGCAGGCGGCGGGCGTTGCGGTCGGCGGCCTGGCCAGAGCCGACCAGGTCGATCTCGCGCAGGGGCGGCGGCGTCGAGGTGGCGAAGCTCGCCCCGAGGTAGTAGCGCAGCGGCTGGTTGGTGGCGTAGCGGATCGCCACCACGGCGATCCCCGGTCGCATCGCGCCGACTTCGGCGGCGGCGTTGCGCAGGTCCTCGCGCTGGAGGCGAGGCAGCCGGTCGATCTCCAGGGTGAAGACAAGCGAGCAGAGGCAGAAGGCCGCCGCCAGGCCAAGCCCGACCCGGCCGGCGCGCCTGGCTCCGAAGCCGGCGCCGAGGACGACGATCAGCGGCACGAAGGACGGCAGCAGGTTGCGGCCGTCGAAGTAGTCCGCTCCGAGCGGGCCGAGCAGCAGCGGCAGCGCCACGGCGCCGCCGCCGACGAGCGCCGCGACCCTGGCGGCGCGGCGCTCGTCGGGGTCGCCGCGCCAGAGCAGGAGCGCCAGCGCGGCGAGGGCGAGGGCGGCTGGAACGCCGAGCGGGATCGGGTCCGGCTGGCGGGCGCCGTGCTCGTTTCCGTTGTCGCTGCCGACCAGCTTCGCCCCGGCGCGTTCGAGGCGCTGCCCCAGCGGCTGTGCGCCGATCCAGCCGGCGTGGGCGTTGTCGGCCTGCCGCAGCGCGATCGGCGCCAGCAGCGCGCCCATCGCGGCGATCGCGGCGATCGCCAGGGCGACGTCGCGCCGCCGCCGGCTTCCCGCCAGCAACAGGATGGCCTCGGGGGCGACCACGAAACCGGCGAAGTAGTGCGTCGCCAGCGCCAGCGCCGAGAAGGCCGCCCACCAGGCGAGGTCGCGGCGGGCGCCGCCGCGACGGGCGCGGGCGAAGAAGAGGAAGGAGAGCGCGGTGAGCAGGAAGACCAGGGCGTAGGCGCGGGCGTCCTGGGAGAACCAGATCAGCACCGGGCTGACGGCGACCATCGCCGCCGCGACCAGCCCGGCCCGCCGCGGCAGCGGCAGCGCCACCGCACCCAGGTAGACGACGAGAATCGAGGCCGTCCCGGCCAGCGCCGAGAGCGAGCGCATCCAGGCCTCGCCGGTGCCGAACGGGCGCGACCACAACCAGGCGACCAGGTAGTACAGCGGCGGCGTCGACTCGCTGTGGGGGACGGCCGAGAGCGTGTCGAAGAGGCTCGGCCGCAGGATCCGCCCGACCGTGACCGCCTCGTCGTAGCGGTAGCTCTGGAGGTCGAGCGTGGCGAAGCGCAGCCCCGCCCCGAGCAGGACGATCCCGGCGAGGACGACGAGGTGCGGCGACGCCGCCACCCGCCGCCGTATGCGCCCGGCGGCGGTGGCTACGGCCTCGCTCCGCCTGGGGCCGGCGGCGTCAGCCGCGGCGGTTCGAAGGCGTAGGGCGGGAATTCTTCGCCGGCGATCCGACGCCGGATCACGCCCAGGCTGGCCGGGAAGTTCTGGATCCGGTATGGGTTGACGGTGCCGAAGTCCTGGTAGTAGACGAGCATCCTGGTGCGAGGATGGCGCCTGACCCAGACGAACAGGCGCTTGACGAAGGTCGGGTCGTCGGATCCTTCGACGGCCCACTCGGTGAGGACGAAGGGCTGGCCCGGGTAGCTGTTGTAGAGCTGCGTCAGCGCCTTCCATTCCGGGTAGCCGGAGTAGAAGTCGGTCCCGGCCCAGTCGGTGTAGGCGCGGCCGGGGTAGAAGCGTTCGGGCCGGTTCCAGCGGACACCCGGCGCGCCGGTGACGAGCGGGCTCCAGAGCACCGCGATCGGCGCCTTCGGCAGGCCCGTCGGCAGCGGCCCGTTGACGTCGCTCAGCGGCGGCAGGCCGGCCCTGCTCAGGCGCAGGTCGATCTTCGCCAGCTTGCCGCCCCCGTGCAGGACGATGTACATGCGGCGGAACGCCTGCCGGTACCAGTAGGGCCGGTGCTGGGGCCCGCGCAGGTTGCCCGCGCAGTCATAGGAGGCGTAGGCGTTGAGGCAGCGGTTGGGCTCGCCCAGCGGGCGGATGTAGGCCCGCATCCCCTGCGACCAGAAGAGGTAGTTGAGCCCGATCAGATAGCTGTCGCCGTAGCCGTTGGCGATCTGGCGCGGGTCGATCAACTCGTGGCCGTCGTTGGGGTCGGCGGTGGAGATGTGGAGGATCGGACGCGCTTCGGCCTTCTGCCAGCGCTTGATCGCTCCCGTCAGGTCGTCTCCCCAGGCCCGGAACGTCTCGATCACGGCCGGGTGCTTGCCGACCAGTTCGGAGAATTCGGTGAACTGTGAGTTGACGCCGGTGTCGGAGACGCCGAAGAAGACCTGCCCGCCTCCCGGCCGCAGCGGCACCGCGCCCGCCGGCGCCGCCGCCAGCAGGGATGCCGTGGCGACCAGCGTTACGAGTAGCTTTGCCTGGCTTCGCGCGCGTTTCATGCGCTTCTCCCTTCGACTGGACGGAGCTCTTACGGTCACCAACACGGCTCGGGCGCGATGGTTCTTGTGGTCGGTCATCGGCCTGACCGCGCTCGCCGCCGCGCTCCGCTTCCCGACCCTGGGCCTGCAAAGCTACCGCCACGACGAGGCGGTGACCGCCGGGCGGGTCCTCGTCTCCAGCCTCTCGGGGACGATGCACCTGGTCTGGACCAGCGAGTCGACGCCGCCGCTCTACTACGTCCTCGCCTGGGCCTGGTCGCACCTGTTCGGCGTCGACGAGTTCGGCTTGCGCTCGCTCTCGGCCCTGTTCGGGACCGCGACGGTGCCGGTCGCCTACCTGGCCGGCCGCGAGCTGGTCGGGCGCCGCACCGGCCTCGCCGTGGCGGCGATCGTCGCCGTCAACCCGATGCTGGTCTGGTACTCGCAGGACGCCCGCGCCTACGCGCTGCTGGTCCTGCTCGCCACCGCGGCGCTGCTCTTCTTCCTCCGTGCCCGGCGCAGCGGCTCCGCCCGCGACCTCGGCTGCTGGGCAGCTTTCTCGGCGCTGGCCCTGGCGACCCACTACTTCGCCATCTTCCCGCTGGCGATCGAGGCGGCCTGGCTGCTGCTTGCGGCGCGGCCGCTGCGCCGGGTGCTGGCGGCCCTCGCCGGGATCGCCTTGGCGGCGCTGGCGCTGGCCCCGATCGCCCTGCACCAGGCGCGCGGCAAGAACAACGACTGGATCGCCAGCTTCGGCATGGCCGGCCGCCTGCGCGAGACCGCGATCAGCTTCTTCGTCGGCGAGGCGGGCCTGCTCAAGCACGCGCTGGTGCCGATGGCGCTGTTCGCCGCCGCCGTGGCCCTGCTGCTCTGGCGCGGGGGCGAGCGGGAGCGGCGGGGGGCGGCGGTGGCGCTGGCGATCGGCGGCGGCAGCGTGCTGATCGCGCTCGTCTTCGCCGCGCTCGGCCAGGACTACGTGCTCGAGCGCAACCTGCTGCCGGCGCTGGTGCCGCTGGCGCTGGTCGCCGCCGCCGGGATCGCGGCGCCGCGATCCGGCCGGCTGGGGATCGCCGTCGGCGCCGCACTCGTCCTCTACTCGCTCGCCTTCTGCGTCTACTCCGACTTCCGCCCCGCCCTGCAGCGCGAAGACTGGCGCCGCGCCGCGCGTGAGATCGGCCCGCCCCGCCGCCCGCGCGCGATCGTGGCCTGGGACCAGGGGGGCGAACCGCTCGCCTTCTACCTCGACCGCGGTGAGTTGGAGGCCAAGTGGAAGCGCTGGCGCCTGGGACCTGTCCCGGTCGCCGAGGTCGACGTGGTCAGCGGCCGTCCACCGCCGCCCCGGCACCGGGCCCTGCCGCCGTCCTTTCGCCAGGTTCAGGAGGTGAGGCTGGGGAGGATGACGCTCGTCCGCTACCGTGCCGCGGCCCCCCGGAGCCTGCGCTGGGGCCAGCTGATCCGCAACTTCACCGGCTACGCCAACAACGCGGTCCTGCTCGACGGGCTCAGCCCGCGGGCGGCGCGACCCCGCCCGGCGGGGGCGGCGGCAGCTGCGGAGCGCCGGGCGCGAACGACGGGAAGATCGGCGAGTGGAGGCGGTTCCTGAGGACCGCGAGGCTGGCCGAGTAGTTCTGGATCCGGTAGCTGCTGGTGCTGCCGAAGTCCTGGTAGTAGACCAGCATCTTGCAGCGCGGGTGCCGCCCGACCCAGGTGAAGAGCTCGCGGACGAAGCTCGGGTCGTCGCCGTTTTCGACCCCCCACTCGGTCAGCGCGAAGGGCTTTTCGCCGGCGAAGCGGTTGTAGAGGCCGGTCAGCGACTTCCATTCGGGGTAGGACGCGTAGAAGTCGGTCCCGACCCAGTCGACCCAGCGCGAGCCGGGGTAGAAGTGGCGGGGCCGGTTCTGCGGCACGGTCGGCGAGCCCGACGGGAGCGGGCTCCAGACGATCGCCACCGGCGCCTTCGGCAGGCCGCCGACGTCGCTGGTCAGGGGCGGCAGCCCCGCTTCGGCCAGGCGCGCGTCGATCGCCTTCGCCTTGCCGCCGCCGTGGACGATCACGTAGACGCGGCGGAAGGCGAGGCGGTACCAGCGCGGTTTGTGGGCGGCGTCGCGGGCGCCGCCGCCGCAGTCGTAGGAGGCATAGACGTTGAGGCAGCGGTTGGGCTCGCCCAGCGGGCGGATGTAGGCGCGCATCCTCTTCGCCGAGAAGAGTCGGTTGAGCCGGACCAGGTAGTCGTCGCCCGCCCCGGTGGCGATCGCCCGCGGGGTGAGGATCTCGTGGCCGTCGCCGGAGTCGGCGGTGGTGATGTGGAGCATCGGCCGGGCGCGGGCGGTCTGCCAGCGTTCGATCGAGCCGTGGAAGTCGCTGCCCCAGCTGCGGAAGGACTCGATCAGCGCCGGGTGCTTGCTCAGCGCGGTCGAGAATTCGCCGAACTGGGCCGGGTCGCCGGTGTCGGAGGCGCCGAAGAAGACCTGCTTGCCGCGCGGTTCGAGCAGCCCGGCGCCGGCCCGCGCCGCGCCGGCGAGCGCCAGCGCGGCGACAAGCGCCAACGCGCACACCGCTGCTCGGGCTCTGTGTCCGCCGGTCATCCGAGCCCTTTTCGACCGGTCGTGCCCATGACCTCCCCCAACACGCGCCCCGGTGCGAACGCTCGGCGGCCGGTTCAGGCGGCCAGGGCGGCGGGGTGGTCGGCGACGAGGGCGAGGACTTCGCCGGCGTACTTCGAGATGAAGGCGGGGCCGACGCCGCCGATCTCGATCAGGGCGGCATCGTCGGCGGGGCGGACGGCGGCGATCGCGCCGAGGGTGCGGTTGCTGGCGACGGTGTAGGCGGGCTTGCCGGCGGCGGCCCGCAGGCGCCAGGCTTTCAGCGCCTCGAAGAGGGGCGCGTCGGCGGGGGAGAGGTCGGGAGGCGGGGTCGCCGAGCCGCCGCCGCGCTTTGGCCGCCGCACCGCGATCGTCTCCGGGTCCGGCAGCCAGCTCTGCGGGTCGCAGACGTCGCAGCAGCGCTCCAGTGGCGCCCCCGCCGCGCGGTCGCCGAAGTGGTCGAGCAGGGAGCGGCGGCGGCAGCGCTCGGAGTAGATGAAGTCCTTGATCGCGTGGTAGGCGCGCCAGCCGCGCTCGTGGGCGATCGCCAGCTCGGGGTCGCCGGCGCGCTGTTCGTTGAACCGAACCAACCGCCCGAGGTCGGCCTTCATCGCCAGCAGCACGGCGCGGGCGGGCAGGCCGTCACGCCCGCCGCGGCCAGCCTCCTGGTAGTAGGCCTCGACGCTGGTCGGGACCGTCATGTGCCAGACCGAGCGCACGTCGGCCTTGTCGACGCCCATGCCGAAGGCATTGGTGGCGACGATCGTGTCGACCTCGCCGCCCATGAAGCGCCGCTGCACCGAAGTCCGCTCCTCGGCCTCCATCCCGGCGTGGTAGGCGAGCGCGTTCTGACCGGCTTCGCGCAGCGTCGCCGCCACCTCGTCGGTGTCCTTGCGGGTGCCGCAGTAGACGATCGCGGGACGGTTGGCGGGGTCGCCGAGCCCGGCCTCCAGCAGCGCCTGGCGCCGCGCCTTGGAGCCGGTCCCCTCCAGCGGGACGACGTCGAAGGAGAGGTTGGGGCGGTCGAAGCCGGAGCGCACCAGCAGCGGCTCGCGCATCCCGAACCGCGAGGCGATCTCGGCCGCGACAGGCTTCGTCGCCGTCGCCGTGCAGGCCATCACCGTAGGCCGCCCGAGCCGCTCGGCGATCTGCGGCAGCCGCAGGTAGTCGGGCCGGAAGTCGTGCCCCCACTCCGAGACGCAGTGCGCCTCGTCAACCGCGATCAGGTCGATTCGCCGCTGCGCCAGGGCGTCGAGGAAGACGCTGGAGCCGAAGCGCTCCGGCGAGCAGTAGACGATCCGCGCCTCGCCACCGCGTACCTGGCCGAGCGCCCGCCGCGCCGCCTCCTCGCTCATCCCCGAGGAGATCATCGCCACCGGGTGCCCGGCCGCGGTCAGCCGCTGCCACTGGTCCCGCATCAGCGCGATCAGCGGGCTGACGACGATCGTCAGGTCCTCGCCCGCCAGCCCCGGCAGCTGGTAGCAGAGGCTCTTGCCGCCGCCGGTCGGCATCACGATCAGCGAGTCCCGCCCCTCCAGGGCGGCGATCACCGCCTCCCGCTGCCCGGGCCGCCAGCGCTCGAAGCCCAGCTCGCCCAGCAGCTGATCAGCCCTATCTCCGGTCGCGACACTCACCCACCCAGGCTAAGCCACGTCGAGGACGGGCCTCTCCCCCCGAACGAGCGCTGTTTGCCGTGTGCGCGGAAAGGGCGTTACGCCGGGTTCTCGGCGGGGGCGGCGCGGCGGGCGCCGACCCGGCCGCGGCGCAGGCGCAGCTGCTGCGGCCAGAGGACGTAGATCGCCATCGGCACCGCGTAGAGCAGGTAGACGGCGACCTCGATCGCTGTCGGCTGGGGCTGCAGGCCCAGCATCCCGGTTAGCAGCGAGCCGCTGACGGTGCCGGGCTGGACCAGCCAGGAGAGGTCGACGGCCTGGCCCTGGAGGCCGTTGATCCAGCCCGCCTCGTGGGCGGTATGGGCGGCGGTCGCCAGCAGCCCGGCGGCGACGAAGACGAGGATCAGCCCGGTGAGGCGGAAGAAGCGGGTGAGGTTGATGCGGACGCCGCCGCGGTAGAGGCCGAGGCCGATCGCGACGGCGGCGATCAGGCCCAGCACGCCGCCGGAGCTGGCGGCGGCGGTGTCGGTCGAGTTCTGGAAGGCGGCGAGGAGGAAGACCGAGGTCTCGAAGCCCTCGCGCAGGACCGCGAGGAAGGCCATCGCCACCAGGGCGATCGTCGAGCCGGCGGCCAGCGCCGAGGCCGCCTCGCCTTCGAGCGCGGCTTTGATGCCGCGGGCGTTGCGCCGCATCCAGACGATCATGTAGGTGACGGCGCCGACCGCGATCAGGCCGATCACCGTCTCCAGCTGCTCTTGGCCGCGCTGCGGCAGGTCGTGCCCGAGAACGTCGAGGCCGACGGCGACGGCGGCGCAGAGGGCGATCGCGACCCCGATCCCGATCCACATCTGGCGCATCGCGTCCCGCCGCCCCTCCTTGACCAGGAAGGCGGCGACGATGCCGATGATCAGAGAGGCCTCGACGCCCTCTCGCAGGGTGATGACGAAGGTGGGGATCATGTTAGGCAGCCCTAATTAGGACTGCCGAAAACCTAGCACGCCACTAGGCATTGGGCGGTCAGGGCAGCCAGGGGTCCGACCACTGGGCGATCCCGCGGGTCAGCTCGTTGGCCTCGGGCGGGCCCCAGGTGCCCGGCTCATAGGGGTGGACCGGGCCCGGGTCGTCGAGCAGCGGCTGCACGATCCGCCAGGTCTCCTCGACCGTGTCCTGGCGGGTGAAGAGCTGGTGGCGGCCGGCGATCGCGTCGCCGAGCAGGCGCTCGTAGGGCTCGGGATCCTCCCCCGGCATCTTCTCGAACAGCACCTCGAGGTCGGCCGGCTCGAACGCCTCCTCGCCCGCCTTCTTCCCGTAGAGGCGCATCCGCGAGCCCGGCTGGGGCTCGATCCGGATCGTCATCTGGTTCGGCTCCGGGGTCTTGCCGCGGCCGATCCCCAGCCGCGGCGGCCGCCTGAAGACGACGTTCACCTCGCTCGACTTCGCCGGCATGCACTTGCCGGCGCGGATGAAGAAGGGGACGCCGCTCCAGCGCCAGTTGTCGACCTCCAGCTCGACCGCGGCAAAGGTCTCGGTGGTCGAGCCCGGCGCCACGTCGGTGACGTCGAGGAAGCCGTCGTACTGGCCGCGCACGTAGCGCTTCGGGTCGGCGGTCCGCACCGCTTTGAAGAATTCCAGCTTCTTGTCGCGGATCGAGTCGTGGTGGTTGCCGGTCGGCGGGCCCATCCCGACCAGCGCCAGCACCTGCAGGGCGTGGTTCTGGATCACGTCGCGCATCGCCCCGACCGCGTCGTAGAAGCGGCCGCGGTCGTCGACCCCGAAGTCCTCGGCGATCGTCATCTGCACGTGGGAGACGTGCTGGCGGTTCCAGACCGGCTCCAGGATCGAGTTGGCGAAGCGCAGGTAGGCGATGTCCATCACCGGCTCCTTGCCGAGGTAATGGTCGATCCGCAGGATCTGCTCCTCCTCCAGCACCGCGCGCAGCTCGGCGTTGAGCTCCCGCGCCGAGTCGAGGTCGTGGCCGAAGGGCTTCTCGATCACGACGTGGGCGTTCCCGGTCAGCCCCGCCTCGCCGAGGCCGCCGACCACGGTGGCGAACAGCGAGGGCGGAATCTCGAGGTAGAAGACGGGACGTTCGGCCCCCCCGAGCGCTTCGCCGACGCGCTTGAAGGTGGCGGCGTCGGCGTAGTCGCCCTGGACGTAGGAGAGCCGCGCGGCGAGGCGGCCGAAGACGTCCTCGTCGGGGTCGGTGACGGTGGCGGCGATCGAGTCGCGGGCGTGCGCGCGCAGCTTCTCGTCGTCCCAGTCGTCGATCGCGACGCCGACGATCGGGCAGTCGAGCTTGCCGGCGGCCTCGAGGCGGTAGAGCGCCCGGAAGGTCATTTTCTTCGCCAGGTCGCCGCTGATCCCGAAGATCGCCAGCACGTCGGCGGCGCCGTCGGTGTGGTTCGTTGCGGCCTTGGACATCCGCCCGCCAGGCTATCCGAGTGACGTAGGGTTAAGGGATGGAGCTAGGAATCGTCGGCCTCGGCCGCATGGGGGCGAACATGGCGCGCCGCCTGATGCGGGACGGCCACAAGATCGTCGCCTACGACGTCAACCCCGAAGCGGTTGCGGCGCTGGCCGGCGAGGGAGCCGAGGGCGCCTCCTCGCTGCGGGAGCTGGCGGCGAAGCTGAGCGCGCCGCGCTCGGTCTGGGTGATGGTCCCGGCCGGGGAGATCACCGAGCAGACGGTCGATGACGTCGCCGCCGAGCTCGAGGCCGGCGACGCGATCGTCGACGGCGGCAACTCCTACTACCGCGACGACATCCGCCGCGCCGCCAAGGTGGGGGAGCAGGGGATCGACTACGTCGACTGCGGCACCAGCGGCGGCGTCTTCGGCCTCGAGCGCGGCTACTGCCTGATGATCGGCGGGCCCGACGGCGCGGTCGAGCGGCTCGACCCGATCTTCGCCTCGCTGGCGCCGGGCGTCGAGCAGGCCGAGCGCACGCCGGGGCGCTCCGGCGACGTCTCCCCGTCTGAGAATGGCTACCTGCACTGCGGGCCCAACGGCGCCGGCCACTTCGTGAAGATGGTCCACAACGGGATCGAGTACGGGGTGATGGCCGCCTACGCCGAGGGCCTCAACATCCTCGAGAACGCCAACGCCGGCAAGGTGGAGCGCGAGGCCGACGCGGAGACGGCGCCGCTGGAGCAGCCCGAGTACTACCAGTACGACCTCGACCTGCCCGAGGTCGCCGAGGTCTGGCGGCGCGGCAGCGTGATCGGCTCCTGGCTGCTCGACCTGACCGCCGCCTCGATGCAGGAATCGCCCGACCTCTCCGACTTCGCCGGCCGCGTCTCCGACTCCGGCGAGGGGCGCTGGACCTCGATCGCGGCGATCGACGAGGGCGTGCCGGCGCCGGTGCTGACCACGGCCCTGTACGAGCGCTTCGCCTCGCGCGGCAACGACGACTTCGCCGACAAGGTGCTCTCCGCCATGCGCAAGCAGTTCGGCGGCCACGACGAGAAGCCGAGCTAGGGAGCCAGCCGGGCATGGCCCCGAGGCTGGAGGTCGTCGCCGACGAGAGGGCGGCGGCGCGGCGGGCGGCGGAGCTGATCGCCGAGGCCGGCGCGGGCGCGGCGGCGGCGCGGGGGCCGTTCGGCTTCGCGATGAGCGGCGGCCGCTCGCCCTGGGCGATGCTGGCAATCCTCGGCGAGCTCGAGCGGATGCCCTGGGAGGAGACCGAGCTGTTCCAGGTCGATGAGCGGATCGCCTCGCCGGGCAGCGAGGACCGCAACCTCACCCACATGGTGCTGGGCCTCTCGATGGAGCACCAGCCGGCGCTGCGGCCGATGCCGGTCACCCAGCGCGACCTCGAGGCCGCCGCCCACGAATACGAGAATTCGCTGCCGGAGCGCTTCGACCTCGTCCACCTCGGCCTCGGCCCCGACGGCCACACCGCCTCGCTGGTCCCCGGCGACCCGGTGCTGGAGGTGCGCGACCGCCGCGTCGCCCTCACCGGCGGCGAGTACCAGGGCCACCGCCGCATGACCCTCACCTACCCGGCGATCGACGCCGCCCGCCAGATCCTCTGGCTCGTCACCGGCGCCGAGAAGCGCGAGCCCCTGGCCAAGCTCCTTGCCGCCGACCCCTCGATCCCGGCCGGCCGCGTCCGCAACGAGAACATGGTCGTCGTCTGCGACGAGGCCGCGGCGCCCCAGCCAGCAGGTCGTTAGCGTATTCGCTAACATAGACATATGACCGCCATCTGTTCTCTGGCCACGCCTGGTTCGGTGGCATCGCTGATCGGCGAGATCCAGCGCCGCAGCGGACTCAGCCAAGCCGAGCTGGCGAGGCGGGCCGGCATTCCCCGTTCGGTTCTCAGCGTCTATCTGCACGGAGGGCGGGAGCCAGGCGCCGAGGCCTTGCTCCGGATCGCTGCGGCCGGAGGCATGGATCTCCAGCTCGCCCGACGTACGCCACCGGTCGATCCAGAGCGCGCCAGCCAGATTCTCACGCAGGTTCTCGAGCTGGCTGAGGCTCTGCCGTTCCGGCCGCGGGCCGAGATGCAGTATCCACCCCTGGTGGACAGACTGGGTCGAAAAGTGGAGGCGGTATGAGCGAGCTCGTCGACAAGCTGTTCGCGATCCACGACTCACTTAAGGCACGGTCTCTGCCCCACGCCTTCGGAGGTGCAATCGCCCTTGCCTACTGCGTTGAAGAGCCGCGCGGCACCCGCGACCTCGACGTCAACATCTTCCGCGACGCGGCCGATGCCAAGAAGGTGCTCGAGGCTCTGCCCGGGGGAGTCCAGGTAAGCGCCAGGGACATCGAGAAAGTGAAGCGCGACGGTCAGTCGCGCCTTTTTTGGGACGGCGTGCCGATCGACGTCTTTCTGAACAATCTCCCCCTCCACGAGGAGGTTTCCACCGCGGTCGTCTGGGTTCCGATTGAGGGCCGTGAAGCACCCGTCCTCGACTGCGCCTCCCTCGTCGTCTTCAAGGCGTTCTTCGATCGCACCAAGGATTGGGCGGACATAGAGGCGGTCGCCGTCGCCACTCCCGAGGACATCGAGGCCGCGGCGAAGACGCTGGCTGGCCTGGTCGGCGAAGAGGACGAGGCCTACAAACGGCTGGCCTCGATCCGCTCCGCCAATCCCGCCTGAGCGGCCCGGCACCTGCGCGGCCGGCGGAGCTTCAGCCGGCGCTGTCGGGGGCGACCGCGTGGTTGGCGAGGATGCGGTCGCCGGGGTCGTAGCGCCGCTTCACCTCGGCCAGGCGGGCGCAGACGTCGGGCGGGAGGATCGCGTCGACGCCGCAGGGGCGTTCGGTGAAGTTGAAGTAGCCGCCGCCGGCGGTCCAGGGGGCCATCGTCTCCTCCAGGTGGCGGAGGTGGCCGTGGATCGCCTCGCCCAGCTCCGGCGTCATCGGCATCCCGACGCTGTACATGGCGAAGCCGGCGTCCAGGTGCGAGAGCGCGCCGCCGTTCTCGGCCGGCCGGCCGGCGGCGCCCCCCAGATGGCGCAGCTCGCTGAGCAGCAGTGGCGAGCCGGAGTCGGGGCCGGCGGCAGCCGTGAAGGCGTCGATCGCCTCGTCGGGCAGCGCGGCGATCGTGACTCCGCCGCCGATTCCCGGCACCGGGTTCTCCGGATCCATATGGATATGGCTGAGTCCGGCGGCGGGCATCTGCTCGAAGGCGTCCATGATCGGCGAGCCCAAGCTGGCACGCAGCGGTGCGATCGTCGCTTCGCCACTGGAGCGGTCGCCGACGCAGGCGGCCCCGATCGTCAGCAGCGGCACGCCGCGGATCGGCTCGGGCACGTCCGGGATCGGCGGTGGGGTGAGGAAGCGGACGATCGAGGTGACCTCGTCGGGCAGGCTCGCCGCCCAGTCGCGGTAGGTGCGCACCGCCTCGCCGCCGACCGCCGCCGGGAAGACCAGGGCGCCGGCGTAGAGATCGGCGATCGGGAGCAGCTCGAGCCGCAGGGCGGTGACGATCGCGTAGCCACCGCCACCGCCGCGCAGCGCCCAGAAGAGGTCGGGGTCGCTCTCGCCATCCACCGTTCGCGCCTCGCCGTCGGCGGTGACCAGCTCGATCGCGCGCACGTGATTGCAGGCGAAGCCGTGGGCGCGCGCCAGCCAGCTCATGCCGCCGCCGAGCGTGTAGCCGACCGTGCCGACGTCGGGCGAGGAGCCGGGCAACGAGCTGAGCCGGTGCTCGCCGGCGGCGGCGCCGAGCTCGGCCGAGAGCACGCCGGCCTCGATCCGGGCGGTGCGCGAGCCCGGGTCGACCTCGATCTCACGCATCCGCTCGGTCTTGATCAGGATCGTCCCCTCCAGCGGCCCGAGCGGCGCGGCGCCGTGCCCGGTTCCCTGGCCGGCGACGCGCAGGTCGTGCTGCACGGCGAAGCGGACGGTCGCCGCGATGTCCTCGGCGCTCTCAACCAGCGCCACCGCCTCGGGGCTCTGGTCGGCGATCAGGTTCCAGGCGGCGCGCGCCTGGTCCCAGTCGGGGTCGCTCGGGGTGGCAACGCGGCCGGCGATCGCCAGTCCGGTGAAGTCAGTCATCTGGTCTCCTTCGGGGTCAGGTCAGCGTCAGACGTTCGACGGCGCTCCCGGCCCCCACCAGCACCTCGCTCACCATATCCGGAGGGAAGAGGCCGTGGGCGGCTACGCCGGGGTCGGCCTCGAGCCGGGCGGCCAGCGCGGCGGGGTCGCCGATCGGGCCGCGATAGTCGGCGATGACGCCGCCGTCGGGGCTGGGGGGGACGTCACGCGGCTCGACGTCGGCGCCGAGCCGGGCCAGGGTCGAGGCGGCGCCGAAGCCGAACAGCTCCAGCGGCACCGGGCCGCGCAGGGCCTCGACCGGCTTGCTGGAGTCGGCGATGACGACGAAGCGCGCGGCCGCCGCCGCGACGATCTTCTCGCGCAGGTGGGCGGCGCCCCCTCCCTTGATCAGCCAGCCGTCGGGCGTCACCTCGTCGGTGCCGTCGATCGCGATGTCGAGCCGGTCGAGGGAGTTGAACTCCTCCACCGGGATCCCCAGCTCCCGCGCCTGCGCCTCGGTCGCGACCGAGGTGGCGACGCAGCGGATCCCGCTCAGCCCCCGCGCGGCGATCGCGGGCAGCAGGAAGGCGACCGTGGACCCGGTTCCCAGCCCGATGGTCATCCCGTCCCCGACCAGCTCCGCCGCCGCCTCGGCCGCCGCCCGCTTCTCCGCATCCGCCCCAGTCACGCCGTCACTTTATTCGAGGGTGCGTCACCGCATCGAACCCCCGGTCAGTAGCCCTCGGTCGCGTAGGGGTTGAGGAACTGGCGATGCCAGAAGCCGTTGCGCTCTACCTCTGTAAGTTCGGCGCGGTCGCAGACGTCGGTCCACTCGGTCTCGATGACCTTGATCTGGCGATCGACGATCTCGCGCGCCTCGGCCTCGGAGAGCAGGTAGGTCGAGGCGTGGGCGACGCAGCCGGCGACCTGGCTCATCCGGTAGCCGTCGTGGCCGATCGCCATCGCCTGGGCGGTCTCGCCGCCGGCGCGCGGCGCCGGGCAGATGTCGTAGGCGGGAGTGAGAGTGAGTGTGGCTCCGTCCCAGAAGGCCGCGTGATTGCGAGCGTGGTCGTCGTTGTTGCCGCTGAGGATGTTGAAGGCGATGCGGGCGAACAGCTCGCGCAGGGTTGCGGCCGGATCGGCGAAGCGGCCGCGGACCACATCCGCGAGGCGGGCGTAGCTCGCGTACCTGCCGCCGAGCTCGTCGAGCTCGAGCATGGTCAGCGCCGAGATCATCGCCCGGCGCCGCGCCCCGCGCCGGTCGAACCGCTCGACCAGCAGCGCATCCCGGCCGAGTGCCCGTGTCAGCTCCACCGCCGCCACGTCGAGACCGGCGCGGCGCGCCAACTCCATCGCCGCGAACTCGCCCTTGACCACCGGGTAGGCGTCCGTGTTCGAGCTGAACTTCGCGATCAGCTGGCGGCCACCGTCGCGCAGCAGGGCCTTGGGCCGCGCCCCCCCGACCGAGCTGCCGTGCAGCAGCGCCTGGTCGAGAGCGGGAGAGAGCGGGACGCCCTGCTCGACCCGCTCGGCGGACCGCGCCAGCTCGTCCAGCGTCGCCTCGTCGAGGGCACGGGGGACGTACTCCGTCGCCGAAGCCTGGAAATCGAGGGCGCCGATCCGGTCCGAGCCGGACTCCAGCAGGTAGATCAGGGTGGTGAGGCCGGCGGTGTCGGCCCCGCCGCCGCCGCTCAGGCGGTTGAGTATCACCCGCTGTCCCCAGGCGTCCGGCGCCGCGTCGGCGATGCAGCCGGCCACCTCGCCGGCCCGCGGCGGGATCGCTCCTCGCCGCAGCGGCAGCTCCGGCAGGTAGAGCGGAATCCGACCCTCGCGCTCCAAGTAGCTGCGCCCGTAGGTGAAGGTGAGGACCTCGCCTTCGGGGTCGAGTCGGCCGGCGACGACCGGGTCGGTCTCGTCGGGAAGCCAGACCCAGACGAAGGCCTGCTGCGGCTCAGAAGTCATCGTCCACCTCAACGGGCCTGCGAACCAGCTGAGGCAGGACGGCGAGGCGGTCGTCGACGCGCTCGCTCTCGAGGTGGCGGCGCGAGCGGTCGGGGTCGAAGAGCGGCACGCCGGTCAGCGCCGCCGCCTCGAAGGCGATTCCCAGCCTCACGCTCGGATCGCCCCGCTCGACCTTACGCATCGTCACCGCGGTGACCCCGGCGCGGTCGGCCAGCTCCTGCAGGGTCCAGCGCCGCTCGCGACGCGCCAGGCGGACGCGAGCACCGAGGAGGCGAGCCGCCTCAATCGTCAGCGGGGAGAGCATGTGTGGGCGTTTCCTCATTTAAGAGATAATAAACTATCTCTATCATCTGGAAATACATATTTAAATAAGAATTCAATCCTGCGAAGTCCCGATTGCCGCTGGACTTGCGCCGGGTCCGCGCGAGGGGGAGTCGGCTCGTCGCTCGGTTGTGGCTAGGATCGGACTCGCGTCATGGGCCAGGACATCGACCAGCTCGCCATCGACACGATTCGCACCCTGTCCATCGACGCGGTGCAGAAGGCCAACTCGGGGCACCCGGGGACGCCGATGTCGATGGCGCCGGTCGCCTACGAGCTCTGGCAGAACCACCTCCGCTACGACCCCGCCGACCCGGTTTGGCCCAACCGCGACCGCTTCGTGCTCTCGGCCGGGCACGCCTCGATGCTGCTCTACTCGCTGCTCTTCCTGGCCGGGGTGCGCCGCGTCAACGCCGACTACGACGTGCTCGACGAGCCCGCCGTCAGCCTGCACGAGATCGAAGAGTTCCGCCAGCTGCACTCGCGCACGCCGGGCCACCCGGAGTACCGCTGGACCTCCGGCGTGGAGACGACCACCGGGCCGCTCGGCCAGGGGATCGCCACCTCGGTCGGGATGGCGCTGGCCTCGAAGTGGCAGGGCGAGCGCTTCGGCGCCGAGCTCTTCGACTTCGACGTCTACGCGCTCGCCGGCGACGGCTGCCTGATGGAGGGGGTCTCCCACGAATCCGCCTCGCTGGCCGGCCACCTCAAGCTCGACAACCTCTGCTGGCTCTACGACAACAACCACATCACGATCGACGGCGACACGGCGCTCGCCTATGACGACGACGTGCTGAGCCGCTTCGAGGGCTACGGCTGGAACGTCCTACGGGTCGGCGACGCCAACGACGCGACCCTGCTCTCCCGCGCCTTCGAGGAGTTCAAGGCCGAGGCCGGCCGCCCGACCCTGATCGTCGTCGACAGCCACATCGGCTGGGGCTCGCCGAACAAGCAGGACACCGAGTCCGCTCACGGCGAACCGCTCGGCGCGGAGGAGGTGAAGCTGACCAAGCGCGCTTACGGCTGGCCCGAGGACGCCCAGTTCCTCGTCCCCGACGGGGTCCGCGAGCGCTTCGACGAGAAGGTCGGCGCCCGCGGCGCCGAGCTCAACGCCGAGTGGGGCCGCAGGTTCGAGTCGTTGCGCGCCGAGAAGCCGGCGCTGGCGGCCGAGATCGAGATGATGCAGCGGCGCCGGCTGCCTGACGGCTGGGACGCCGCGATCCCCTCCTTCGAGGCCGACGAAGAGAAGGGCCTCGCCACCCGCAAGGCCTCCAACAAGGTCGAGAACGCGATCGCCGAGCGCATCCCCTGGATGATCTCCGGCTCCGCCGACCTCACCGACTCGACCTCGGTCCGCCTCACCTTCGACGGTGTCACCAACTTCGAGCCCGGCAGCTTCAACGGCCGCCAGGTCCACTACGGGATCCGCGAACACGCCGCCGCCGCCGCCTGCAACGGCCTCTCGCTCAGCAAGCTGCGCCCGCTCTGGTCGACCTACCTCACCTTCTCCGACTACGGCCGCCCCGGCATCCGCCTCTCGGCGCTGATGGAGCTGCCGGTGATCCACCTCTTCAGCCACGACTCGATCGGGCTCGGCGAGGACGGCCCGACCCACCAGCCGATCGAGCAGCTGGCCTCGCTGCGGGCGATGCCGCACCTCGACGTGATCCGCCCCGCCGACGCAAACGAGGTCGCCGAGGCCTGGCGCTGCGCCATCGACCGCACCCGCAACCCGGTCGCGCTGGTGATGACCCGCCAGACCGTGCCGGTCTTCGACCGCTCTAGGTACGCCTCCGCCGAGGGCGCGCGCCGCGGCGGCTACGTGCTCGCCGACCCCGAGGGCGGCGACCCCGAGGTGATCCTGATCGCCACCGGCAGCGAGGTCCAGCTCGCGCTCGGCGCCCACGAGACGCTCAGCGCCGAGGGCATCCGCTCGCGCGTCGTCAGCCTTCCCTGCTGGGAGATCTTCGACCGCCAGGACACCGAGTACCGCGACGAGGTGCTGCCACCCGGCGTCAGCGCCCGGGTCGCGATCGAGGAGGGCTCGCCGCAGGGCTGGGAGCGCTACGTCGGAACGGACGGCGAGATCGTCGCCATGCGCGGCTTCGGACAGTCGGCGCCGTTCAAAGACGTCGAGGCGGAGTTCGGCTTCACGCCGGAGAAGATCGCCGACGTGGTGCGCGAGGTCGCGGGGCGCGCGACCGTCAAGTCAACGACCTGAAGGGGGTCCCCGTGAAGGCAACCGCACGACTGCACGAGCTGGGGCAGAGCCTCTGGCTCGACAACATCACCCGCACGATGCTGGCCGACGGCACCCTCGCCGGCTACATCGAGGAGCTCTCGGTCACCGGCCTCACCTCCAACCCGACGATCTTCGACAAGGCGATCTCCGGCGGCGACGCCTACGACGAGCAGATCGCCGCCCTCGGCGCCGCCGCCGAGTCCGGCGAAGGCGTGGGGGCCGGCGCGGAGGAGCGGGTCTTCTTCGAGCTGGCGGTGACCGACCTGCGCGGCGCCGCCGACCTCTTCGCCAGCGTCCACGAGCGCACCGACGGCGTCGACGGCTTCGTCTCGCTCGAGGTCTCACCGCTGCTCGCCGACGACGCCGAGGCGACGATCAAGCAGGCCGCGTCCCTCCACGCCAAGGCCGAGCGCGACAACCTCTTCATCAAGATCCCCGGCACCGAGGCCGGCCAGCGGGCGATCGAGGAGACGATCTTCGCCGGGGTCCCGGTCAACGTGACCCTGCTCTTCGACGACCGCCACTACCTCGGCGCCGCCGAGGCCTACATGCGCGGGATCGAGCGCCGGGTCGAGGCCGGGCTCGACCCCGACGTCGCCTCGGTCGCCTCGCTCTTCATCAGCCGCTGGGACGTCGCCGTCGCCGACGACGTCCCGGAGGAGCTGCGCAACCGGCTCGGCATCGCCGTCGGCGGCCGCGCCTACCGCGCCTACCACGAGCTGCTCGACTCCGACCGCTGGCAGCGCCTGCTCAACGAGGGCGCCCGCGCCCAGCGCCTGCTCTGGGCCAGCACCGGGACCAAGGACCCCGGCGCCTCCGACACCCTCTACATCGAGGCCTTCGCCTCCCCCTTCACCGTCAACACGATGCCGGAGAACACCCTGCTCGCCTTCGCCGACCACGGCGAGATTGGCGACCTCTTTCCGGCCGATGGCGGCAACGCCGAGCAGGTGCTGAAGGAGTTCGCCGGCGCCGGGATCGACGTCGCCGCCCTCGCCGCCCGCCTCCAGGAGGAGGGCAAGGCCAGCTTCGTCTCCTCCTGGGAAGACCTGCTGAAGTCGATCGCCTCCCAGCGCGGGGTCGCCGCCGGGTGAGCGAGCTGAGGGACTGCCCGGCCTGGGGGAAGCTCCAGGCCCACTTCGAGAAGATCCGCGGCGAGCACCTGCGCGACCTCTTCGCCGCCGACCCCGAGCGCGGCGAGCGGCTGGTGGCCGACGGCGCCGGCCTCCACCTCGACTTCTCCAAGAACCGGATCACCGACGAGACGGTGATGCTGCTCGGCGAGCTGGCCCGCCAGCGCGGCGTCGAGACGCGGCGCGAAGCGATGTTCGAGGGCGAGCACATCAACGTCTCCGAGGACCGCGCGGTGCTGCACGTGGCGCTGCGGATGCCGCGCAACCGCTCGCTGCTCGTCGACGGGGCCGACGTCGTCAAGGAGGTGCACGAGACGCTCGACCGGATGGGCGCCTTCGCCGAGCGGGTCCGCTCCGGCGAGTGGCGCGGCCACACCGGCCGGCCGATCCGCAACGTCGTCAACGTCGGCATCGGCGGCTCCGACCTCGGCCCGGTGATGGCCTACGAGGCGCTGCGCCACTACTCGCGCCGCGAGCTGGCCTTCCGCTTCGTCTCCAACGTCGACGGCACCGACTTCGCCGAGTCCACCCGCGACCTCGACCCCGAGGAGACCCTCTTCGTGATCTCCTCGAAGACCTTCACGACGCTGGAGACGATGACCAACGCGCGCACGGCGCGCGAGTGGGCCCTGGCCGGGCTCGGCGGCGATCAGGACGCGGTGGCGAAGCACTTCGTCGCCGTCTCCACCAACGCCGAGGGCGTCGCCGAGTTCGGCATCGACACCGAGAACATGTTCGGCTTCTGGGACTGGGTCGGCGGCCGCTACTCGATGGACTCGGCGATAGGGCTCTCGACGATGCTGGCGATCGGCCCGGCCCGCTTCGCCGAGATGCTGGCCGGCTTCCACGCCATGGACGAGCACTTCCGCAGCGCCCCGCCGGCCTCCAACCTGCCGATGCTGATGGGCCTGCTGGCGGTCTGGTACTCGGACTTCTTCGGCGCCCAGACCAGCGGCGTCTTCCCCTACGACCAGTACCTGCACCGCTTCCCCGCCTACCTGCAGCAGCTGACGATGGAGTCCAACGGCAAGCACGTCACCGTCGACGGCGCCCGCGTCGACTACGACACCGGCGCCATCTACTGGGGCGAGCCGGGGACCAACGGCCAGCACTCCTTCTACCAGCTGATCCACCAGGGGACGCGGCTGATCCCCTGCGACTTCATCGGCTTCTTCCACTCCAACAACCCGCTCGGCGACCACCACGACCTGCTGATGTCCAACGTCTTCGCCCAGGGCGAGGCCCTGGCCTTCGGCAAAACCCCCGAGCAGGTGCGCGAGGAGGGGACGCCGGAGGAGGTCGTGCCGCACCGGGTGATGGAGGGCAACCGGCCCTCGAACACGATCCTCGCCGAGCGCCTGACGCCGGAGACGCTGGGCGCGCTCATCGCCCTGTACGAGCACAGCGTCTTCACCCAGGGAGCCGTGTGGGGGATCGACTCCTTCGACCAGTGGGGAGTCGAGCTGGGCAAGGTGCTGGCGGTCAAGATCATCCCCGAGCTGCAGGCCGGCCGTGAGCCGAAGCTGCGCCATGACAGCTCGACCAACGCGCTGATCCGCCGCTACCGCAACGCCCGCAAGGGCGAGTAGTCTCGACCGATGCCCTCGCTCGACCCGCTCCCCCTGGCGGCGTCGGCGTCGAACCTGCTCGCCGCGCGCGAGCAGATGGCGTTCACGCTCGGCTTCCACATCGTCCTCTCCTGCCTCGGGGTGGCGCTGCCGGCGACGATCCTTCTCGCCAACTACATCGGCCTCAAGCGCCGCGACGACGACGCGATCGAGCTGGCCCGGCGCTGGTCGAAGGCGATGGCGGTCACCTTTGCCGTCGGCGCCGTCACCGGCACCGTCCTCACCTTCGAGTTCGGGCTGCTCTGGCCGCGCTTCATGGACCGCTTCGGCGCCGCCTTCGGGATCGCCTTCGCGATCGAGGGGATCTTCTTCTTCCTCGAGGCGATCTTCCTGGCGATCTACATCTACGGCTGGAAGCGGCTCTCCGGCTGGGCCCACTTCTGGTCGGGGGTGCCGATGTTCTTCACCGGGATCGGCGGCGCCTTCGCCGTCGTCGCCGCCAACTCCTGGATGAACCAGCCGCAGGGGTTCACCCTGAACGCGGCCGGCAAGGTCGTCGACACCGACCCCCTGAAGGTGCTCTTCAACCCGGCCACCGGCTACGAGGTGCCGCACATGATCCTCGCCGCCTACATGGTGGTCGGCTTCCTCGTCGCCTCGATCTACGCGGTCGGGATGCTGAAGGGGCGGCGCGACCGGCTGCACCGCCTGGGGCTGCTGATCCCGCTGACGATCGCCTGCATCGTCACCCCGGTCCAGCTCTTCGTCGGCGACACCGCGGCGCGCGCGGTGGCCGACCACCAGCCGGCCAAGTTCGCCGGCATGGAGTGCATCCAGAAGACCGGCGGCCACCAGACCGAGTACGTCGGCGGCATCTGCACCTCGAGCGGGGTCAAGGCGGCGATCCCGATCCCCGACCTCGACTCCTTCCTGGTCGGCTTCAGCGCCGACACCAAGGTCGTCGGGCTGGAAGACATCCCCACCGACGAACGGCCGCCGGCCAACACCCTGCTGCACCTCTCCTTCGACGCGATGGTCGGGGGCGGCACCGCCCTGCTGCTGCTCGGCCTCTGGCTCGCCTGGGCCTGGTGGAAACGGCGTGAGATCCCGCGGACGCCGTGGTTCCTGCGGGCGGTCGCGGTCTCCGGGGCCGCGGCGATCCTGGCGCTGTGGTGCGGCTGGATCGTGACCGAGGTCGGCCGCCAGCCGTGGATAGTCCAGGGCTACATGCGCACCTCCGAAGCGGTGACCGAGGCCAGGGGGCTCTGGTTCGCCTTCGCCCTGACCCTGCTGCTCTACGCCGCGATCGGCACCGCCGCGGTCCTCGTCCTGCGCGCCATGTCGCGCCGCTGGCGCTCCGGCGCCACCGAACCGGAGGGCACCCCGTACGCCCCCCCGACCGAGGCTGAACCATGAGCAGGGCCGACGCCGCGGCGGCGATCCTCTGGGTCGGGGCGACGTTCTACGCCCTCTTCGGGGGGGCCGACTTCGGCGGCGGCTTCTGGGACCTGATCGCCGGCGACGCTGAGCGCGGCGAGCGGCCGCGGGCGCTGATCCAGCGCTCGCTGACTCCCGTCTGGGAGGCCAACCACGTCTGGCTGATCTTCATCCTCGTCGTGCTGTGGACCGCCTTCCCGCCCGCCTTCAGCGCCGTCTTCTCGACGCTCTACGTGCCGATCGCGCTGGCCGCGGTCGGGATCGTCCTGCGTGGTGCCGGCTTCGCCTTCCGCAAGTCGATCGAGGGGCTGGCGGCACGCCGGGCCGCCGGTGCGACCTTCGCCCTCTCATCGGTCCTCACCCCCTTCTTCATGGGCACGGTCGTGGGAGCGATAGCCGCCGGCAACGTCCCCGCCGCCGGCAACGGCGACGCCTTCTCCAGCTGGCTGGAGCCGCTGCCGCTGCTGACCGGGGCGATGTTCGTCGCCACCGGCGCCTACCTCTCCGCCGTCTTCCTCGTCGGCGACGCCCGCCGCGCCGGTGAGGCCGACCTCGAGCGCTACTTCGTCCGCCGCGCCCTTCTCGCCGCCGCGGCCGCCGGGGCCGCCGCCGCGTTTGGCCTGGTCGAGCTGCACTCCGAGGCCCGCTACGTCTTCGACCGCCTCACCGACCAGGGCCTGCCGCTCGTCGTCCTCTCCGCCCTCTGCGGCCTCGCCCTCCTCGCCGTCCTCCTGCGCGGGGGACGGCGGCCGCTGCGGCCGCTGGCGGCCGGGGCCGTGGTCGCGGTGATCTGGGGGTGGGGGGTGGCCCAGTTCCCCTACCTGCTGCCGACCAGCCTGCGGATCGATCAGGCGGCCGCGCCGGCCCCGACCCTGGACATCGTCTTCGTCGTCTTCGCCGTCGCCGCGGTGCTGGTACTCCCCTCGCTCGGCCTGCTCTACACGCTGAGCCAGCGCGACCTTTTGGAGGGCGAGCACTGAGCCGGTTGTCCGAGCCGTCCGGGTTGGATGAACTTTCCCACCCAGCCTCAAGCGGTCGCCGCCTTTTCCCGATGGTGGCGCATGCCCAAGACCAATGCCCTGCCGAGGCCTGTCGGCGCCACCGTCCTCTCCCTCCTCGCGATCGCCCTCGCCGCGCTCGTCCTGCCGGCCTCGGGCCTCGCGGCCCCGCCCGGGGGCGAAGGCGAAGGTGAAGGCGGAGCGCCGCCGGCGCAGCTCTCCTTCCAGCCCGGCAGCTACGACTTCGGCACCCAGTGGGTGTACCAGGGCAGCGAAGCCGGCTTCCAGCTGACCAACGCCGGCGAAGCGCCGGTGCAGCTCGGTGGCCTCGACATCGTCGGTCCCGACTCCAACGTCTTCTGGACCGGCAGCAACGATTGCTGGAACGGCCCGGGCGGCTGGATCGAACCCGGCCAGAGCTGCTGGGTCCAGGTCTACTTCCAGCCGCAGGACACCGTCTCCTACGAAGCTTCCCTGCGGGCCACCGTCAACGGCGAAGCCTTCACCGCGGCGCTGAGCGGCCGCGGCGGCCGCGCCGTCGTCGAAGCCGACGCCAACCCCTTCGACTTCGGCGCCGAGACGGTCGGCGCCAGCGGCCCCGTCCGCACCATCACCCTGACCAACAGCGGCGACCTCCCCGGCGCCTTCTTCATCGCCGTCATCGCCGGCGGCGACGCCGGCAGCTTCCAACTGGTCGACGAGAACTGCTCCGGCGAACCGGTGCCGCCCGCAGCCAGCTGCGTCGCCCACGTCCGTTTCCGCCCCCAGGGCAGCGGCCCCAAGGTCGCCCGCCTCGCCCTCTTCGGCAACGACGAAGGCGGCACGATGATCGCCCTGACCGGGGAAGGGGTCGCCGCGGCGGCGACCCTGGCCCCCGGCACCTTCGACTTCGGCGAGGAGGCCGCCGGCGGTCGCGGGCCCGCCCACGCCTTCGCGGTTCGCAACGAAGGCTCGGCGCCGCTCGAGCTCGGCGCGGTGGCGCTGGTCGGCGCCGACCCCGACCAGTTCGCACTGGCCGGCGACGACTGCACCGGGACCCTGCTCGCGGCCGGTGAGGAATGCCTGCTCCGCGTCCGCTTCGCCCCCGACAGCGCCGGCGCCAAGGCGGCGACGCTGCGCGTCGGCAGCGCCGCCGGCGCCTTCACCTCCTCGCTCGGCGGTCGCGGAACCCCCGCCCACGAGGCGGTTGCCGCCGCCGGAGAGGCCCCCGCCCACGAGGCGGCCGCCGCCGTCGGAGAGACGCGCTCGCATCCGCGCGTCAGGCACCACCGCTTCCACCGTCGCTTCCGCCGCGGCAGGACGATCAGCGCCCTCCCGCACCGTAGGTCTCGCCACGGGCACGGCCGGGGCAGGCGGCACGGGTAGCCTAAGCGCGTGATCGAAGCGGTTTTGTTCGATATCGATGGCACCCTGATCGACACCGGCGGCGCCGGCGGCGAGGCCTGGAAGCAGGCCTTCGTCGAGCTCTACGGCAAGCCGCTGGACATCCGTGACGTGACCGAGTCGGGGATGACCGACCCCGAGGTCGGCCGCGTCGCCCTGCGCAACATCCTCGGCCGCGACCCCGACGGGCGCGAGCTGGCCGGGGCGATGGGCCGCTACCTGCGTCATCTCTCCTCCGCGATCGACGGGTCCGAGGGCTACCGGGTGATGCCCGGCGTCGAGGACCTCCTGGAGCGCCTGGTCGACGCCGGCCACCTGCTCGGCCTCACCACCGGCAACGTCGAGGCCGCCGCCCACATCAAGCTCGCCCGCGCCGGCCTCAACCGCTTCTTCTCCTTCGGCGGCTACGGCTCCGACTCCAACGAGCGCACCGAGCTGACCCGCTGCGCCCTGCGCCGCGGCGCCATGGTCTCCGGCGGCACTCTCGCCAAGGAGGCCAGCATCTCCGTCGGCGACACCCCCCGCGACGTCGTCGCCGGCCACGGCGCCGGCGTCGAAGTCGTCGGCGTCGCCACCGGCAACTTCAGCGTCGCCCAGCTGCGAGAAGCCGGCGCCAACTGGGCGATCCCCGACGTCTCAGACGGCTTTCCCGCCTAACCCAAGCTACAGCGGGCTTGGTAGATCGAGGTGAAGCCGGATTCGAAGCCGTTGCGGGCGGCGCGCAGGTAGAGGCGCCAGACGCGGACGCGTTCGGGGCCGGCGAGGCGGATCGCCTCGTCCAGGTTCTCGTCGAGGTTGCGCGCCCAGTGGCGCAGGGTCTCGGCGTAGTCGGCGGCGAAGTCCTCGACGTGGTGGGTGACGAAGCCCGCCCGTTCCAGCGCCAGCAGGTTGCGCGAGAGGTGCAGCGGCGCCGCGTCGGGGAAGACGTAGCGCTCGGAGAAGGCGCCGGCCTCGGCGTCGCTGTGGCGCAGCCGCGTGATCCCGTGGTTGAGCAGCCGCCCGCCCGGCTCCAGCACGCGCGCGAGCGTCTGCGCGTAGACCTCGATCTGGGAGGCGCCGACGTGCTCGACCATGCCGATGCTGGCGATCGCGTCGAAGCGCTCGCCGGTCGCGGCCAGGTCGCGGTAGTCCATGACGCGGATCTCGACCCGGTCCGCGACCCCGGCCTCCTCCGCCCGCGCCCGTGCCTTCTCGGCCTGGGGAGGGGAGAGGGTGATGCCGACGACGCTGGCGCCGTGCCTGGTCGCCGCGTGCAGGGGGAAGCCGCCCCAGCCGCAGCCGACGTCGAGCACCCGGTCGCCCTCCTTCAGCTCCAGCTTGCGCGCGACCGTCTCCAGCTTCTCCTCCTGGGCCTGCTCCAGCGTTTTCGCCCCGCGCGAGAAGATCGCGCAGCTGTAGACCATCGTCGGGCCGAGGAAGAGCTCGAAGAACTCGTTGGAGACGTCGTAGTGGTGGCGCACGGCGCGGGCGTCGCGCTCCTTGCTGTGGCGGCGGCCGCTGGGGCGCAGCTCGGCCTT
This sequence comes from uncultured Actinomycetes bacterium, assembly GCA_963714045.1. Taxonomy (GTDB): domain Bacteria; phylum Actinomycetota; class Thermoleophilia; order Solirubrobacterales; family 70-9; genus VAYN01. The sequence continues at coordinate 758,086 of OY970225.1, forward strand.
GGGCCGCGGCGGCGGCGGGGTCAGCCCGGCGGCGCGCACGGCGCCGAGCAGCAGCGCCCGCTTGTCGGCCCCCTCCAGCGCCGGCGGCTGCCAGCCGTCGAGCAGCTCGATCACCGCGTCGATGTCGTCGACCTCGAGCTCGCCGCTGACGTAGGCGCGGCCGAGCCCGAGCTGCCCCGGCGCCCGCAGCACGTGGGCGGCGGCGCGCGGCGAGCGGACGCTGAACGTCGGCCCGTCGCCGGAGATCGAGGGCAGCCTGGTCCCGTCCCAGAACTCGACCGCGAACGGCCGCTCCGGAATGCGAGCCTCGATCTCCCGCCGCAGCGGCTCCGTAGTCGCGAAAGCCATCGCGTCGCACCCTAACAACCGGCGGATGCGACATCGATCGATGGGCCATCCGGCCCGCGCTTCAGCCGCGAGTCGTATCATCGCCGGGCATGTCCGCTACCGCCGGCCCACTCCCGTCAGACATCCAGCCCGTCGAGAACGAGACGCGGGACCGCATCATCACCGGCCTGGTGACCCTGATCCCGTTCGTCGCCATCGGCCTCGCCGCCTGGCAGGTCTGGGGCAGCGCTCTGCACTGGAGCGACGTCTTCCTCTTCCTCGGTCTCTATCTGCTGACCGGGCTGGGGATCACGGTCGGCTTTCACCGCCACCTCACCCACCGCGCCTTCAAGGCGAAGCCGTGGCTGCACGGGCTGCTGGCGATCCTCGGCTCCGCCGCGATCGAGGGTCCGGTGATCTCCTGGGTCGCCGACCACCGCAAGCACCATGCTTTCTCCGACGAACTGGGGGACCCGCACAGCCCCCACGTCGACCACGGCCACGGCTGGTCGGGGGCGCTGAAGGGCCTCTACCACGCCCACATGGGCTGGCTCTTCATCCACACCCAGCGCGGCAACAAGGAGCGCTTCGCGCCGGACCTGCTGAAGGACCCGATCGTCAGCTGGGTCGACCGTACCTTCATCTACTGGGCGATCGGCGGCCTGCTGCTGCCCTTCGCGCTCGGCTGGGCGATCGGCGGCACCCTCTTCGCCGCCTTCACCGGGCTGCTCTGGGGCGGCCTCGTCCGCGTCTTCGTCCTCCACCACTTCACCTACAGCATCAACTCGCTCTGCCACGTCTTCGGCAACCGCGACTACGAGACGACGGACGAGTCGCGCAACCTCGCCCTGATCGCGATCCCCACCTTCGGCGAGGCCTGGCACAACAACCACCACGCCTTCCCGACCTCCGCCACCCACGGCCTCGGCCGCTGGCAGCTCGACGTCTCCGCCCTGGTCATCGACGGCCTGGAGAAGACGGGCGCGGTCTGGGACGTGGTCCGCGTCCCCCCCGACCGCCTCCTCTCCAAGGCCGTCTAGGGCGTTTCGGCCGCTTCGTACCAGTCGACCCAGCGGTTGCAGGCGGCGCTGAGCGGGACGATGCGGTGGGGCCTGGCGGGGACGGCCACCAGCTCGCCCACGTAGGCCTTGCCGTCGTAGCCGCTGAGGCTCTGCAGGGCGCTGGCGTCGGCCGCGGCGAGTGTGAACTTCACCTTGCCCCCCCTGCTCTCATAGCGCCCGGCGGGCCAGAACTGGCCGTTGTTGCCGAGGCTGATCGTGTTCGGCCGCTCGCCGTCGAGCGCCGCCTTCAGCGGCTCGCGGAAGCCCGGCGCGGAGAGGGTCAGGCCGAAGGGGGAGAAGTACTGGATCGAGAGGTTCCAGCTTCCCGCGGGCAGCTCGAGCGACTGCGAGGCGCTCTGGCCGGTGCCGAGGACGCTGCCCTCCTTCCAGGCGCCTTTGGGCCCGATCGCCGCTCCGGGGAAGAGCGAGGCGCGGCCCCGGTTGGCGAGCAGGATGCGGACCTCCGGCGCAGCGCAGCCCGCGAGCGCCGCCGCCTCGGTCCCCTCGAGCAGGACATGGCGGTCCTCGGGGGTCGGGCCGGTCCGCTTCCAGAGCACGTAGGAGGGGGTGGCGGCGACCCGCCGGAAGTTCGGCGGCGCCTGGCTGTTCCAGGCGCCGCGGCCGGTGACGACGTAGGGGAAGCGGTCGAGGGTCCCGCGTGAGAGGGAGTCGAAGTCGATCGGGCTGTAGGCGTCGCCGGTGTCGAACGGCTTCTCCGGATTGGCTTCGACTTCGGCGTCGGGGAACTCGACCAGCGGCACGTGCGTGTCCGCTCCCAGTAGGTCGTAGGCCGCGTAGCGGTCCTGCCCCGCGTAGAGCACCGGCTTCCCCCGGACGATCGGCAGGAACGCCTCCAGCTCCGCCCCATGCCCCCCCGGCCCCACCGGCGCGTCTCGCAGCGCCAGCAAGCTCGAGTACACCGCTCCTCCGACAAAGAGCACCGCCAGCACCCCCCAGCCCACCCACACCAGGCCGGAACGCCCTCGTCGGGAGGCAGGGGGGACTCGTCGGAGCCTCCCCGCTGTTGCTCCGACGAGTCCCCCCCTGCCTCCCCCACCCAGGGGAACTCCGTCAGGAGCGGCCGGATCGCCACCAGCATCGCCAGCGGCGCCGCGATCATCAGCGCCTTGGCCTGGGAGTAGTCGCCGCTGAAGGGGAGGGAGGCGAGGTAGAGGACGCCGCAGGCGCCGAGGGCGACTGGGATCGTCAGCTCGCCGCGCCGCACCCACCAGGCGACGCCGACCAGCAGCGCCAGCGTCGCGATCGCGGCGGCGAGGCCAGTCAGGTGGGCGCCGCCGACGGCGTCGAGGCGGTAGTTCGCGGCCGGCCAGACCCCGAGCGCCTCGATCGGCGAGACCGGGCCATAGGTGTTGCTGCCGGCGACTTTGTTGAAGCTGTGGACGAAGCCGAAGGGGCCGACCAGCGTCGCCGCCACCGCCAGCCCACCGAGGACGACGATCGCCGCCAGTGTCGCCGGCCGCAGCGCGAAGCGCAGCAGCGCCCGCGGCCGCAGCGCCCGCCGCACCGCCGGCCGGGTCAGGCTCCAGAGGGTGAGGATTGCCAGGGGCCAGGCTAGGCCGGCGAAGCTGTAAGCGAAGAAGATCCCGCCAGCGAGCGCTAAGGGTGGGAGGAGCCAGAGCAGGGGGACCCCCTCTCCGGACACATCTCGCTTTGCTCGATGTTGAGTGTCCGGAGAGGGGGTCCCCCTGCTCTGGCTCTCTGGCCCGGGTGCTCGCTGGGCGTCGAAGGTGGTTACCCCGGTATTGAAGGTGGTCAGGTAGAGGGCGAAGGCTAGGACGAGGAGGGCCTCGGCGGTCTCCTTGAAGGCGGCCTGGGCGTAGTAGGAGGCGGCGAGGTAGGGGAGGGCGACCATCGCCGCGGCGAGGACGCGCCGCCCCGCCGCCATCTCGCCCAGCGCCCCGAGCGCCGTCAGTCCGGTCAGCACCCCGATCGCGACGATCTCGCCGACGAAGGCCTGTCCCAGGCCGATCCCCGGGAAGGCGGCGGTCGCCACCGCCAGCCCGTGCGGCCCCAGCGGGTAGCCGGGATCGGGCGCCGGCCCGAAGCCGCTGCGCAGCCACTCGGCCCAGGCAAGGTGCAGTCCGAGGTCGTTGTTGAAGCCGACGCCGAGCAGTCCCCAGCGGCCGCTGACCGCGAACGGGATCGCCAGCGCGACCCCGACGACGAGCGCCACCGGCAGTCCCGCCCGCAGCGCCCCCGGCGCCTCGTAGGGCAGCCGCCGAGCCACCACCGCCGCGGCCGCCAGCAGCGCGACGACCCCGATGGTGGCGCTGGTCCCGTGCCCCGGCGCCCGCGCCAGCACCCCGGTCACGCTGAGCACCGCGGCCAGCCCCACCCCCGGCTCCAGCCACGACCACGAGCGCCGCCCCGCCAGCGACAGCAGCGCGCGCCCCACCAGCAGCGAGGCGGCGCCGATCAGCGCCGCCGAGGCGTAGGTCCCGATCATCAGGACGCAACTTATGGCAGCCGGGCGGGCGATGCCGCCCGCGGCCCCCGCCGGGCCTCAGTGCTTCTCGGCCGCCCGCTCCAGGGTCTCCCGCAGGCTCTCGCCCCGCAGCGGCTCCCCGTGCCCGGTGCCGACCACCTTCGGGTCCAGCGCCGCCAGCCTCCGCACCGACTCCTTCGCCTTGTGGTGGTCCCAGGCCCAGGCGGGGTGGGGGACGCTGGCCTCGCCCTCCGGCAGCGGCTTCAGCCGCGCCGAGTCGACCAGGTAGACGACGTCGGAGACCAGCGCCACCCGGTCGCTCTCGCGCCAGAGCCCGATCAGGCCCGGCGCGTGGCCGGGGAAGTGGATGACGCGGAAGCCGGCGACCTCGTCGCCCTCGATCACCGTGCCGGCGATCCTCACCGCACCGCCGTCCCAGCGCCGCAGCAGGAAGGGGTAGATCCAGCGCACCCACGCCACCGGCAGCTGCGAGAGGTCGAAGTAGGGTGCGATCGCGGCGTCGCTTTCGGCGTCGGCCACCTCGTCGGGATGGCAGAAGACCGGCACTCCCATGTATGGAGCGGTGCCGCGGTGGTCGGCATGGGCGTGCCCGAGCACGATCCGCTTCAGCCCGCCGAGCTCCGCCGCCGCCGCCCGCACCGCCTTGCGCATCCCCTTGCTGCCGGCGTCGAACTGCACGACCCCGTCCCCGTCCTCGAGGAAGTAGACGTTCATCGCCCCCCGCAGGTCCCCCCGCAGCAGCCAGACGCCGTCCGCGACCTTCTCCAGCCCCATGTCCGTACCCTAGCCGCGTGCCCTGGATCTGGAAAGTCGGGATGGCGGTGCTGATCGTCTGCCTGATCGCCTCGATCGCGATCGCGATCGTGCGCCTGGCGACGACCCCGACCGAGATCCTCGGCGCCGGCTTCCACGGGCTTCCCGCCCACGCGCGGCGTTAGTATCGGCCCCGTTCAGCGACCGAGCAGAGGAGGCGGCGTGTTTACTCGCATCGTGGTTGGAACCGACGGGTCGGAGACCGCCGCCGAGGCGGTCCGCCAGGCCGTTGACCTCGCCAAGCTCTCCGGCGCGACGCTCAGCGTCGTCAGTGCCTACGCTCCGATCCCCGAGCGCAAGGTCAAGGACCAGCAGCGCGACGCCCCGGCCGACGTCCAGTTCGAGATCGGCCCGCGCGAGGATGTCAACCTGGTCCTCGACGCCGCCGCCGCGGACGCCCGCAGGGAGGGGATCGAGGTCCAGGCCCACCCGGTCGAGGGCGACCCGGCCGAGGCGATCCTCAACGTCGCCGAAGAGACCAAGGCCGACCTGATCGTGGTCGGCAACAAGGGGATGACGGGGAGCTCGCCGCTTCCTACTGGGAAGCGTCCCCAACAACATCTCCCACCATGCCCCCTGCAGCGTGATCATTGTCCGAACCACCTGAGGGCGTCTGACCGGCGCATCTCGGCGTCCTCGGTCGGTCATGTGCGGAGCACACTCCCTCCCTCGTTCTTGATCTGCTTGGTCAGTCACCCTCAGGTGATCCGGACGGCTTAAGAGGGACGGAGTTGTTCGGTGGCGCGGGCGGCGTCGATCAGGCCGGCCCCCTGCTCGGTTGCCGGCAGGCCGATGCTGCGGGCGGTCATCCGCAGCTGCCGGGCGACCGCCGTCGCTCGGGCCTGCGGGGTCGATTGCGGCCCGATCGCACCGCTGGCGAGCACCATCGCGGCGACGCCGCTGACGTGCGCCGCGGCCATCGAGGTGCCGACGTAGTTTCCGGGGATGGCGAAGCTCCGCGTCGAGCCCGGCTGCAGCGTCACCTGGTAGATCGGCCGCGCCGAGGCCGATGGGCACCCCGCCACCGGTGCCCCCCCGCCCGGTGCCACCAGGTCGATCCCCTTCCCGGCCAGGGAGTAGCTGCCGAGGCAGCCGCCCTCGGTGGTGCCGCCGACGCCGATCACCCGCGGCCCGGTCGCCGGCTCCGAGACGCAGCTCTCCGAGCCGAGGTTGCCGGCCGAGGCGACCGCGACGACGCCGTGCTCGTAGGCTTCGCGCAGCGCTTCGTCGACCTCCGGCACCCGCTTGCCGCAGCCGAAGTTGAAGCTCATGTTGATCACCTGAGCGCCGCGGGCGACGGCGAAGCGGATGCCCTTGGCGATGTCGGTCGCCTGGCCGCGCCCGTGCCTGTCCAGCACCCGCACCGGCATCAGCTTCGCCCGGTAGGCGAGGCCGGTGACTCCGATCGAGTTGTCGGTCTTCTCGGCGATCGTGCCGGCAACGTGGGTGCCGTGCCCGTTTTCGTCCAGCGGCAGGCGGTCGTCGTCGATGAAGTCGTACCCCTTCGCGAATTGGCCGGGGGCGAAGTCGGGGCTGCGGAGAAACCTGGCGCCGAGGTTGCGGTAGGCGATCCCGGTGTCGAGCACGGCGACGGTGATGCCCCTGGCCCCCGGCCGTCCCGCTTCCTCCAGGTTGCGCCAGGCCCCGACCGCGTCGATGCCGCCTGGGGAGAGCGGCAGCCGGGTCGTGGCGCTCCCTTCCCAGGGGAGGAAGTTCCATTGCTTGAAGGCCCAGTCACCGGCCGAGGCGGCGGCTTCGGAGGCGCCGCCAAGGGTGCCCGGGTCGTTGGGAAGCTCGGACCCGAAGCTCGGGTCCGCCGCCGAGGCGGTGGCGACGTAGTCGGGCTCGGCGTAGGCGACCCGCGGGTTGCCCCGCAGCGCCACCGCCGTCCGCCGCACGCCGACGCCAGGCGGCAGCGCGACCGCCCGTCCCCGCCGCTCCCCTTCGAACTTGACGACCAGCCGGCGCGGCGCGAACCCGCGGGCGGGGGAGAGCGCGGTCGCGGGGCCGCTGTCGCCCGGCGCGGCGCGAGCAGCGCCGGCCCTGGCAGCGCCGCCCGCCCCCACCGCGGCAAGCGCCGCGAGCAGGGCGACGGTGGCGAGTATCGGGAGCGATCGTGTCATCTGGCGAAGCCGCCCGACCCCAGCGTTCGAGCGAGCTCTAGAGCTAACACCGGCATGCCGGCGAAGTTGTAGGGGGACATACTCCCGGATCGATGACCGAACGGCCCGGATCGACGAGCGGTGGCAACGCCGCTGCCGCGCGCGAGTGGGCGATGGGCCTGGCGATCGAGCAGGCGCGCCTGGCCGAGGCCCACGGCGACGTCCCGATCGGCGCCGCGATCCTCCGCGACGGTGAGCCGCTCGCCCTCGCCGGCAACGAGCGCGAGCTGCGCCGCGACCCCACCGCCCACGCCGAGATCCTGGCGATCCGCGCCGCCGCCGAGGCGCTCGGCGGCTGGCGCCTCCCCGGCACCGCCCTCTACGTCACCCTCGAGCCCTGCGCGATGTGCGCGGGCGCGATCGTCCTCGCCCGCATCCCCACCGTCGTCTTCGCTGCCCCCGATCCCAAGGCCGGCGCCGCCGGCAGCGTCCTCGACATCCTCGCCAACCCCGCCCTCAACCACCGCCCCGAGGTCATCGCCGGCGTCCGCGAGGCCGAGTGCGCCACTCTCCTCCGCGACTTCTTCGACGCCCGCCGCGGCTGAGAGCCAATACCCTTGGAAGGGCACCCCGGAGAGGTGTCCGAGTGGCTTAAGGAGCGCGACTGGAAATCGCGTGGGCGGGGTTAACCCGCCTCGTGGGTTCGAATCCCACCCTCTCCGTATCGCGGTAATCGTTCAGGGAGACGACGATCGCCTCGGACTCCGGGAGCGGGGTCGCCTCCGGGCGGTGGCCGCGCAGGCGCTCGTGACTGCAGACGACGTAGCACCACTCCATCAGCCGCAGGCGGGAGTCGGGGTCGATCTCGGCGATCGTGGCGCCGACCAGGTGGCGGCCGTCCACCTCGCGGCAACTGCGCACCTCGACCAGGGCGCTGACCTCATGCACGGCGCCGGCCGCGTCGGCCAGCGCCAGCAGCAGCGCCGGGCGCGTCCCCACCTCCAGCGGCGCCTCAGCCACCAGCCCGACCCCGGCGGCGCTGGCGTCGATGAGCCGCGCCGGCACGTGGCCGTCGTCGGTGAAGCAGTGCGCCTCGGCGTCGCCCTCGAAGCGGTAGACGAGCCGCCGCTGGCGCCGCCGCCCGACCGCCAGCAGCGTCTTCGCCAGCCGCCGCAGCTCGAACAACCCCAGCAGCGGCACGATCACCGCGGCGATTCCCGGCATGTCCGGCAGCGGCCCGACCCCGGCCAGGTCGAGCAGCCGCATCAGCGTGCCGGTCGTGAGCAGAACGGTGCAGAAGATCACCAGGCGCAGCTTGCGGACGGCGTCCAGCCCACCCCCGTCGGACCCTTGCTTCGGCGTCACCTTGAAGGCGGTCTTGCCGGGACGCACGACGCAGCGCAGGGCGCGAGTGTAGATCTCCATCGTCAGCAGCTCGTAGTGGGCGGTCTCGGGGATCCGCATGTAGCCGCGCGCCAGCGCCGCCCCGGCGCTGAGGTTGAGCGCCAGCGAGGGCAGCCACAGCGCCGCCAGCGCGATGACGCTGATCTTCATCGGCAGCTCGCCCGTCCACAGCACCAGCCCCAGCGTCACCAGCAGCAGCAGCCGCATCGGCGGCGCCAGGTAGGCGAGCAGGCTGGCCGCGTAGGAGAGCCGCTGCAGAGGCCGCAGCTCGCGAGCGCGCAGGGGGGACTCGGGCAGGGTGAAGACGGCGAGGTTGCCGCGGGCCCAGCGGTCGCGCTGCAGCAGGTAGCCGTCGAGGTCGTGCGGCGCCAGCCCCTGGACCAGGACCTCGTCGTGGTAGCGGCTGCGCCAGCCGCCGCGCAGCAGCCGGATCGTCGTATGGAAGTCCTCGGCGATCGTCTCGGTGGCGACGCCGCCGATCTCGAGCAGCGCGTGGCGGTTGATCAGCGCCGCCGAGCCGCACCAGTAGGTGGCGCCGTGGCGGTTCTTGCCGGGGCAGACGACGCGGTAGAAGAGCGACTGCTCGTGGCGGCCGACGGCGTAGTGCTGGGCCGAGTCGTGGTTGAAGAAGTCGTGCGGGGTCTGGACCACGGCCATGCGCTCGTCGTCGAAGTAGCCGACCAGCGCGTCGAGCGCGTCCGGCATCGGTACGTGGTCGGCGTCGAGGACCAGCACCAGGTCGCCCCCGGTCCGCGGCAGCGCCGCGTTGAGGTTGCCCGCCTTGGCGTGGGAGTTGTCGGGCCGAGTCATGTACTCGGCCCCGGCCAGCTTCGCGATCTCCTCCATCTCCGCCCGCCGGCCATCGTCGAGCAGGTAGGTGGTGTGCGGGTAGGTGAGCGCCCGGCAGCCGGCCAGCGTCGCCATCACGACCTCGGTCGGCTCGTCGTAGGTGCAGACGTAGACGTCGACCGCTCGCCCCGGCGTCGCCGGCGGCCGCACCGCCGGCGGCCGCGACCAGGAGAACCAGGTGAGGATCGCCAGCGCGTAGATCCCGTAGAGCTCGGTCGCCAGCAGCATCGCGAACAGCACCGGGCTCGCTCCCTGCCCGCTCCAGCCGATGCGCCAGGTCAGGTAGCCGACCCCCCAGGTCAGCGCCACCAGGGCGACCGCGCGCAGCAGCCGCGGATGGCGGTCGAAGAACCGCCCGCTCCGTGTCTGCTCGCCACCGTCCACCCGTCACCATCGGCAGCGGGCCGCGGTCCTTTAGGCCTGTGAGGAGACCGGCATCTCTAGAATCCGCCGCAGGATTTCCCCGGAGGGGTGCCGGAGCGGTTGAACGGGGCAGTCTCGAAAACTGTTGGCGTCGCAAGGCGCTCGTGGGTTCGAATCCCACCCCCTCCGTTGTTTTTGCCCCCCCGAGGGCATGGCAGGTACGCCCAGTAAGGTCCTGCGAAATAGAAGGCTAGACTGCTGCGAAATAGCCTGCTAGGCTGCTGCGAAATGGAAGGCTTGGCTTTGCCAATGGCCTACAACCGGCGAATTCTCGATAACGAGCTAGACGAGCTGCTTGGCTCCCTGCCGGCCCTGGCTATCGAGGGCCCGAAGGGCGTTGGGAAGACCGAGACGGCCTCTCGGCGCGCTGTCACCGTCCATGCGCTCGACGACCCGGGCCGGTTGGCGCTTGCCGAAGCCGACCCCAAGCGCCTCCTTGCCGCGGACCCGCCGATCCTGATCGACGAGTGGCAGCGCCTGCCCGCGAGCTGGGACCTCGTTCGCCGGGCGGTCGATGCCGGTGCCGACCCCGGCCAGTATCTATTGACTGGATCTGCCTCGCCGGATGACACTGGCAGGCACTCGGGCGCCGCTCGAATCCCGACGATCCGCATGCGCCCGCTGTCGCTCCTCGAGCGCGCCGGAACGGATAGCGCAGTCAGCCTCTCCGAGCTGCTCAGCGGCGCACAGCCCGACCTCTCCGGTGAGACAGGCACGACGCTCGAGGACTACACCCAGGAGATCGTCGCCTCTGGCTTTCCGGGTCTCAGGGGCCTCTCGGACAGGGCATTGCGATTGCAGCTCGACAGCTACGTCGACCGCATCGTCGATCGCGACTTCCGCGAGTTGGGGCACGAGTTGCGCAACCCGGCGGGCCTGCGCCGGTGGATGAGCGCCTACGCGGCGGCTTCCTCGACGACCACCTCCTTCGAGAAGATTCGCGATGCCGCGACGAGTGAAGAAGCCGAGAAGCCGTCAAAGGACGCGGCGAAGCCCTACCGCAACGTCTTGGAGCGCCTATGGATCCTTGACCCCGTTCCCGCTTGGCAGCCGACTCGGCGTCACCTGTCGCGTCTTTCTGCCGGCTCGAAGCATCAGCTGGCCGATCCGGCGTTGGCCGCCCGTCTACTTGGAGCCAGCGCATCCGCGTTGCTCGACAACCAGGAGCTTGGCCCACCGATCCCCCGCGATGGCACGCTTCTCGGGGCGCTCTTCGAGTCCCTGGTGACCCTCTGCGTTCGCGTCTACGCGCAGGATGCCGAGGCGAGTGTCGGCCACCTTCGGACATTCTCCGGCGAGCGAGAGGTCGACTTGATCGTCCAACGCCAGGACGGGCGCGTCGTCGCGATCGAGGTCAAGCTGACCCGAACGGTCCGCGACCGAGACCTGACGCACCTGAAGTGGCTGCGGGAGAAGATCGGCGGGGAACTGCTCGACGCCATCGTCGTCACCACCGGTGAGGTCGCCTACCGTCGTTCCGACGGCATCGGCGTCGTGCCGGCCGCCCTGCTCGGGCCATGAGACCATAACCTCCCGCGGATGAGCGAGCCGACCGCGGGCGTCTTCCCCTCGCAGGAGCTGAGCCGGGCGATCGAGGCGGAGTGGGTCAGCTCCGGCGACTACCGGATTCGCCCGGAGGCGATCCAGCCCGCCAGCATCGACCTCCGGCTCGGCGACTTCGCCTGGGCGCTGCGCTGCTCCTTCCTGCCCGACGTCGACTCCACCGTCGAGGAGAAGACCGAGGGGCTCGCCTTCCAGAGGGTCGACCTGCGCGACGGCGCCGTGCTGGAGCGCGACCGCCCCTACCTGGTGCCGCTGATCGAGGAGCTGGCGCTGCCCGAGGACGTGCGGGCGAAGGCCAACCCGAAGAGCTCGACCGGCCGCCTTGACGTCTTCACCCGCGTCATCACCGACCGCCACCACCGCTTCGACGACATCCGCGCCGGCTACCGCGGCAGGCTCTACCTGGAGATCGTCCCCCGCTCCTTCGCGATCCAGGTCAAGACCGGGCTCTCGCTCAACCAGCTGCGGCTCTCGCGCGGCGACGTCCGCCTCGGCGACGCCGAGATCCGCGCCCTCCAGGGCGAGTCGCCGCTCCTCTACATGGACTCGGAGGCCGTGCCGGAGTCCGAGCTGGCGCTCGCCGACGGCCTCTTCCTCAGCCTCGACCTCTCCGGGCCCGGCGATCGCACCGTCGGCTACAGGGCGAAGAAGAACAGCCTCCCGGTCGACCTCTCGCGGGTCCGCGCCTACCGCTGGAGCGACTACTGGGACCCGGTCTTTCCCGAGGCCGGCGGCCGGGTGGTGCTGGAGCCGGAGATCTTCTACCTGCTGCTCTCGGCCGAGGGGGTCTCGATCCCGCCGCAGATCGCCGCCGAGATGATGGCCTACGACCCGACCGCGGGCGAGCTGCGCACCCACTACGCCGGCTTCTTCGACCCCGGCTTCGGCTACGACCCCGACGGCGGGCGCCCCGGCAGCCGCGCCGCGCTGGAGGTCCGCGCCCGCGACGTCTCCTTCATGGTCGAGCACCGCCAGCCGGTCTGCAAGCTCGGCCTCGAGCGCATGTCCGCCCCCGCCGAGCGCCTCTACGGCGCCGGCCTCGGCTCCAACTACCAGGGCCAGGTGACGATGCTGAGCAAGCATTTCGAAGAGCAGACCGCCGGAGGAGGAGGGGACGCCCCCTCCGAAACGCGCGACGGGAGTCGCGCTTGAGTGTTTCGGAGGGGGCGTCCCCTCCCCCTCGCACTTGGAGCGTCTATCTCTCGGGCGAGATCCACTCCGACTGGCGCGAGCGGATCGAGGCCGGGGCACGTGAGGCGGGCCTGCCGGTGGAGTTCTCGGCGCCGGTCACCGACCACGCCGCCTCCGACGACGCCGGCGCCGGCACGCTGGGGGAGGAGGGCGAGGCGTTCTGGCGCGACCACAAGGGCGCCGGGGTCAACGCGATCCGCACCCAGACGCTGATCCGCGCCGCCGACCTCGTCGTTGTCCGCTTCGGCGACAAATACCGACAGTGGAACGCGGCCTTCGACGCCGGCTTCGCCGCCGCCCTCGGCAAGCCGGTCATCACCCTCCACGACCCCGAGCTGGACCACGCGCTGAAGGAGGTCGACCGGGCTGCCCAGGCGACCGCCCGCAAGCCAGGGCAGGTCGTCGACGTCCTCCGCTACGTGATCCGCGGCGAGCTGCCCTGACTCTCGCTGCGGCCACCTGATCGCCCTGTCGGCCATGCCGCCGGAGCGCATGCGAACATGTGTTCGCATGCGCTGGGACGAGCAGCGAGTCGAGAACGACCTGCGGTTGCCGGGAGTCGGCGATGGTGCCGTCACCCGCACCTTCGACGCGCCGGAGGCGATGGGGATCAACTTCCACGAGGTCCGCGCCCGCTCCGCCCTCAACCACGTGCCGGGAGGTCGCTTCGGATTCGAGTGGACGATCAACCCGTTTCGCGGATGCAGTCATGCCTGCGCCTACTGCCTGGATGGCGGGACGCCGATCCTCATGGCGGACGGCACTACCAGACGCCTGGAGGACGTTCGGGTGGGTGATGCGATCTACGGCACGGCGCGAAGAGGCAACTATCGGCGATACAAGATCACGGAGGTCCGCGCCCATTGGTCAACGCGAAAGCCCGCCTATCGGATCGTGCTGGAAGATGGAACCGAGTTGATTGCAAGTGCCGATCATCGTTTCCTCACCAGGAGAGGGTGGAAGCATGTCGTTGGCGCTGAACACGGCCCGATGCAGCGGCCTTTTCTTACGCTGAACAACAAGCTGATGGGGATCGGATCCCTAGGTCCAGCGGTCGTGGACTCGGATGAGTATCGGAGGTTGTCCGAAACCTCGTAGAACTTTGAACGGCGGTCCTCCCGCCCCGTCCGCTGCCATCGGCAGCGTGCTGGGCGCTTGAAGTCCAACCGAGACAGGAGGAACCGCCGTGAAGAAGGTACCCGCATCGAAGGTCGCCACGACGACCGAGACCGCAGATAGCCCGCTCCCACCGAAGGTCCAGGAAGCCCTGGGCGAGATGGTCGGAGCAGCGAGGGAGGGACTGCTCGCGCTGAGCGTCGGTGTCGGGCTCAGCGTGGTGCACGAGCTGATGGAGTCCGAGGTCACCGAGGTGGTCGGCCCCAAGGGCAAGCACGACCCCGAGCGGACGGCGAAGCGCCATGGTCACGAGGATGGGTCGATGACCTTGGGCGGCCGCCGCGTTGGGGTGCGCCGGCCGCGGATGCGCTCAGCCGACGACGAACGCGAGCTGTCGCTCGGCACCTACCAGCACTTCGCCGACCGCGACCCGCTGACCAGAGCGGTGATGGACCGGATGCTCGCCGGCGTCTCCACGCGTCGCTTCGCCGGCGTCGGCGAGCCGGTCGGCGAAGGGGTCGAGGAGGAGTCATCTGCGACCTCGAAGTCCTCGGTCTCGGAGGCGTTCGTGGAACGCACCCAGACCGCGCTGGAGGAGCTGATGTCGCGGCGGTTGGAGGACGTGCGACTGGCGGCGATGATGCTCGACGGCCTGGAGATCGCCGAGCGCATGCACGTCGTCGCGCTGGGGATCACCACCGAGGGCGTCAAGGTCCCGCTCGGGCTGTGGGAGGGCTCGACCGAGAACGCCACCCTGGCCCGCACCCTGCTCGCCGACCTGGTCGACCGCGGCCTCGATCCCGAGCAGGGGATCCTCTTCGTGATCGACGGCGCCAAGGCGCTGGCCAAGGCGATCCGCGAGGTCTTCGGAGAGCACGCCCTGGTGCATCGCTGCCATCGCCATAAGGAGCGCAACGTCACCGATCTGCTGCCCGAGGCGGACCGCGACCGGGTTCGCGGGCGATTGCGGGCCGCGTGGGCGCTCACCGACGCCGATCTCGCCCGCCAGCGTCTGGAGCTGCTCGGCTCAGAGCTGGACCGCTCCTGGCCCGACGCGGCCGCCTCCCTGCGCGAGGGGATGGAGGAGACGCTGACGCTGACGCGGCTCGGGATCGACGGCCAGCTCGCCAAGACGCTCGGCTCGACCAACCCGATCGAGTCGATGATCGAGATCGTCCGCCATACCCAGCGAAACGTGAAGCGCTGGCGCCAGGGCGACATGCGCAAGCGCTGGACCGCCGCCGGCATGCTCGTCGCCGAGCAGCAGTTCCGGCGGGTGATCGGCTACCGCGACCTCGCCAAGCTCGTCATCGCGATCGAGCGTCACGCCTTACACACCACGCAGCCCAACGCCGATCGTCAGGAGGTCGCCGAGGCCGTTACGGTGTGATCGTCAAGTGGGGATCGCCGCTGAAGTTCCACGGGGATCCGGACAACCTCGAGTATCGACGCGGCTATCTCTGCGGAATGATCCGTGGCGATGGGCACGTTGGTTCGTATTCCTACGAGCGGCCGGGCCGTTCGGTCTTCGATGTTCATCGCTTTCGGTTGGCGCTGACCGATTCTGAGGCCTTGCACAGGTCACGGGACTATCTGGCCGGAGCGGGTATTCGCACCAGTGAATTTCAGTTCCTGAAGGGCAACGAGCGACATCGGCCGATGAAAGCCATCCGCACGTCTTCGCGTGATGGAGTCGACGGCATTCGGGAGCTGGTCTGCTGGCCAGCCTCGGCCACTGACGAGTGGTCGCGGGGATTTCTTGCCGGCATCTTTGATGCTGAGGGAAGTCGCAACGAGTCCCTTCGAATCTGCAACAAAGACAACGAGATCATCGAGAGAACGGCCGAAGGTCTGCGACGGCTTGGGCACTCCTTCACAATCGAGAAGCCCAATGCGATTGGAGCCCGCAACGTGCGACTGCTTGGCGGGCTCCGCGAGCAGATGCGCTTGTTTCAACGCATCGATCCGGCAATCAGCAGGAAGCGCTCGATAGACGGCATCGCAATCAAGTCACAGGCCAAGCTGGGAGTGGTCGCGATCGAACCCATGGGCAAATCCATCCGGATGTACGACATCACGACGGGGACCGGTGACTTCATCGCCAACGGCATGGTCAGCCACAACTGCTTCGCTAGGCGCACGCACACCTACCTCGACTTCGACGCTGGCCGGGACTTCGAGCGGGAGATCGTGGTCAAGGTCAACGTGCCTGAGCTGCTGCGGGCGGAGTTGGCGCGGCCGAGCTGGAAGCGGGAGCTGGTGGCGCTGGGGACGAACACCGACCCCTACCAGTGGGTCGAGAGCCGCTACCGGATGATGCCGGAGATCCTCGCGGCACTGGAGGCGGCGGAGACGCCGGTCTCGGTCCTGACCAAGTCGCCGCTGGCGATGCGCGACATCGAGATCTTCGAGCGGATGGCGCGTAAGGGCCTGCCGGTCTCGGTCAACCTCTCGGTGCCGACGCTCGACGAGGAGGCCTGGCGGGCGACCGAGCCGCACACGCCCAGCCCCGCCGCCCGCCTCGACGCGGTCGCCGAGCTGCGTCGCCGCGGTATCGACTCCGGCGTCCTGATCGCGCCGCTGATGCCCGGCATCAACGACGACCCCGACCAGGTCCGCCCGATCGTCGAGCGCGCCCGCGCCGCCGGTGCCACCTTCCTCGGCGGAGTGGCCCTCCACCTCCGCGACGAGGTCAAGGACGTCTTCTTCTCCTGGCTAAAAGAAAAACGCCCCGACCTCCTCCCCCGTTATGAGCAGCTCTACGCCAACGACCGGGCATATATGCAGCCTGCCCAGAGTAAGCGCACCACGAGAGCAGTCCGCGGCTGGGGCCGAACCCGAGCTGGGCAAGGCGCCGCTCGGGCGGGTGGCGGGGTGGCGGGGGCCCCCCGCGGCGCGGAGAAGGCCGCGAAGCGGCATTCGAGCACCGTGGGGGATGCCGCCCCGACAGGACCCGCCCGCCAGCAGCCCTTGTTCTAAGCCCCCTCGTCCAGCTGCTCGAACCGGCACTCCTCCGGCGTTTTGTCGTCCCGGAAGCGGTGGAAGCGGGCGCCGTGGCGGATTCGCCCGGCGGCCGCGTGGTCGTAGCCGACCTCGATCACCAGCTCCGGCCGCAGCGCCACCCACTCGAGGTCGCGGCCGCCGGTCCAGCGGCTTGGCTCGGCGCCGCCCCGCTCGCCGCTCTCCAGCGGCGCCAGCATCTCGCGCATCGCCCGTTTCGCCGCGGCGGTGAAGCCGGAGATGTGGCCGACCGAGCGCAGCTCCCCGCCGTCGTAGAGGCCGAGGATCAGCGAGCCGACCGTGCCCTCCTCCTTCCCCGGCCGCCAGCCCATCACCACGCAGTCGATCGTCCGCTCGCGCTTCACCTTCGCCATCCCCCGCCGTTTGCCGGGTATGTAGGGAGCGTCGAGCTGCTTCGCCATCACTCCCTCGATGCTGCCCAGCCACTCCTCGGCCTGCGCCGTGTCGGCGCTCAGCGGCGTCAGCTCCAGCCCCGCCCGCTCGGCGAGCGCCTCCAGCCGCGCCCGGCGCTCCCTCAGCGGCACCTCCAGCAGCGACTCGTCGCCCTCGGCCAGCAGGTCGAAGACGACGTAGTCGGCCGGGATCTCCCTCGAGAGCAGCCCGATCCGCGACTCGGCCGGGTGGATGCGGCTCTGCAGCGCGTCGAATTCGATCCTGCCCTCGGCATCGCGGATCACCAGCTCGCCGTCGAGCACCCAGCGCCCCGGCGTGAACTCCAGCTCCGGGAAGTAGCGGGCCAGCGCCTTGCCGCTGCGCGACTGGACGTAGGTGTCGTCGCCGTCGACGAAGACGATCGCGCGGAAGCCGTCGAGCTTCGGCTCATACGCCCACTCCTCACCCAGCGGCAACTCTTTGCGCGTCAGCGCCAGCTGCGGCTTCACCGGCGGCGACAGAGGTAAATCCATCTACCGCGACCCTACGCAACCTGTTGAAAGGGGATGCGGGAGGCCCTCCCCAGACACTCAACATCGAGCCATAGCGAGATGTGTCTGGGGAGGGCCTCCCGCATCCCCTTCACCGGCTTCGTCGCTCGCGGCTCTCACGCGGGTCCGGGATCGGCACCGACGCCAGCAGCTCCTTCGTGTAGGGGTCGGAGGGCCGCTCGCAGACCTGGTCGGCGCTGCCAGTCTCGACGATCCTGCCGTCGTGCATCACCGCGATCCGGTCGGAGACGTGGCGGACGACGCCGATGTCGTGGGCGACGAAGAGGTAGGTGAGGCCGAGCTCGTCCTGGAGGTCGTCGAGCAGGTTGACGATCTGCGCCTGGATCGAGACGTCGAGCGCCGAGACCGGCTCGTCGGCGACGACCAGCTTCGGCTTCAGCGCGATCGCGCGGGCGATCCCGATCCGTTGCCGCTGACCGCCGGAGAACTCGTGCGGGAAGCGGTTGTAGTGCTCGGCGGAGAGCCCGACCCGCTCCAGCAGCTCCTGCACTTCTCGGCGCAGTTCCGCGCCCGAGGAAACGCCCTGCAGCTTCAACGGGTCGCCGACGATCTGGCCCACCCGCTTGCGCGGGTTGAGCGAGGCGTAGGGGTCCTGGAAGATCATCTGCATCTGGCGCCGCAGCGGCCGCATCGCCCGCCGCGAGAGGCCGGCGATCTCCCGCCCCTCGAAGCGGACCGAGCCCGAGCTCGGCGCCAGCAGCTGCAGGATCGTGCGGCAGAGGGTCGACTTGCCGCTGCCCGACTCGCCCACCAGTCCCAGCGTTTCCCCCCGGCCGACGCTGAGGCTGACCCCGTCGACCGCCCGCACCCGGTCCACCGTGCGGTCGATCAGCAGTCCCTGCTTGACCGGGAAGTGCTTGACCAGGTCGGTCACCTCGATCAGGGGATCGCCGGCGGCCATCAGGCCTGCGCCTCCAGGCCGATCCGCCCCTCGACCTGTCGCTTCTCGCGCTTTTGCCCGGGTGGGAGCCAGCAGCGGTCGCAGTGGGAGGGAGCCTCCGCGAGGTGCGCCTCGAGCGGCGGCGGCTCGGCGCACTCGCCGAACTCGTGCGGGCAGCGCGGGCGGAACGAGCACCCCGCTGGCAGGTCGAGCAGCGAGGGCGGCGCCCCCTGGATCTGCGGTAGCCGCCGCGGCCGCGGCCGGTCGATCCGGCTCAGGGAGCCGAGCAGGCCCCAGGTGTAGGGATGCTGGGGGTCGTAGAAGATCTCGTCCAGCGTCCCTTCCTCGACGATCCGCCCCGCGTACATCACCAGCACCCGGTCGGCGACCTCGGCGACGACGCCGAGGTCGTGGGTGATCAGGATCGTCGCCAGGTCGCGCTCGCGGTTGAGGTCCTCGAGCAGGCGCAGGATCTGCGCCTGGATCGTCACGTCGAGCGCCGTCGTCGGCTCGTCGGCGATCAGCACCTCGGGCTCCAGCGCCAGCGCCATCGCGATCATCGCCCGCTGCCGCATCCCGCCGGAGAATTCGTGCGGATAGTCGTCGACGCGCCGCTCGGCGTCGGCGATCCCGACCGAGTCGAGCAGCTCGACGGCCCGGGCGCGCCCCTCGGCCTTGGAGACATCGTCGCGGTGGGCGCGGATTGCCTCGACGATCTGGGCGCCGACCCGGTAGACCGGATTGAACGAGGTCATCGGGTCCTGGAAGATCATCCCGATCCGCTCGCCCCGCACCCGGCGCAGCTCGCCCTCGCCGGCGTCGAGCAGCTCGGCGCCGCCCAGCCGCACCGACCCCTCGATTCGCGCGTTGGCGGAGCGGGTCAGCCCCAGGATCGTCTGCGCGGTGACGCTCTTGCCCGACCCCGACTCGCCCACGATCGCCAGCACTTCCCCCGCGGCGAGGTCGAAGCTGACCCCGTCCACGGCCTGCAGCAGCCCGGCTTCGGTCGCGAAGCCGACCCGCAGCTCCCGCGCCGAGAGCAGCGCCCCGCCGCCGCTTGCCCCGCCGCCCGTGCCCGCCGCGCTCATAGGGGAAGCTCACTCCGTTCTTCTTGAGATTTAGATGGAGAGGCCGACCGAAGGGAGGCCGCCGAAGAATCCCAGGAAGCACAGAGAGAAGCCGACCGCCGTCGGGAGAACGCCGTCAGCGCTTGCCCCGTAGAGGGCCACGATGAGACCAGCGTCTCCCGGCGGTCGGAGGCACCTGAAGCGGCCACAGGAAGTGGCGCCCCGAAGCGCCCAACTATGAGCATCCGCAACGGTACCTCCCGGCCGGCGCAATTGAAAGCGATCCGAGGAGGTAGGAGATGGAGACGTTCGCCGGCATCGACTGGGCCAGCGAGGAGCATGCGCTTTGCGTGGTCGACGGGAACGGAGTGACGCTGGAGGGCGAGATGCACACCCATGAGGAGACGGGCCTCAGGGAGTTGATCTCCCGGATGCGGACCCTCGGCGTCGTGCGGGTGGCGATCGAGCGTCCCGACGGGCTCTTGGTCGATCGCCTCTTGGAGGCGGGCTTCACCGTCTTGCCGATTCACCCCAACAAGCTGAAAGCGACTCGTCCTCGCTATGAGGCCTCCGGCGGCAAGTCCGACGGCTTTGACGCCTTCGTGCTGGCCGAGCTGGCGCGCACCGACTCCCATCGCCACCGGGCGCTTGCGCCCGACTCCGATGAGACCAAGGCGCTGCGGGCGCTGACCCGCACACGCGAGGATCTGGTCGGGGCCAGGGTGCGGCTTGCCAATGAGCTGCGCGCCCAGCTGGATGCCTTCTGGCCCGGTGCAGCGCGAATCTTCGCCGACGTCGACTCGGCGATCGCACTCGCCTTCTTGGAGCGCTACCCGGCGCCCGCTGATGCGCGAGGGCTCGGGGAGAAGCGGCTCGCTGGCTTCCTGGCCCGCAACGGCTACTGCCGCCGCCGCTCGCCTGCTGAGCTCCTCGAGCGGCTGCGCGCGGCCCCGGAGGGCCGCGCCGGGGCTCTGGAGGCCGAGGCTCGGCGAGGGGCGGTGCTCGGTCTGGTCGCAGCGCTTCGGCCGATCGTCGCTCAGATCCGCGATCTCACTTCGCAGATCGCCCACGCCGTGCGCTCCCATTCTGATGGCGAGGTCTTCCTGCCGTTGTTCAAAGACCCGAAGTCGGTGATCACGGCGGCGAGGCTGGTCGCCGAGATCGGCGATGACCGCTCCCGCTACCCCAGCGCCGAGGTGCTTGCCGCCGACGCCGGGATGGCGCCGGTGGCGCGAGAGTCGGGGAAGCGCAAGGTTGCCGGTTTTCGCTGGGCCTGCGATAAGCGGCTCAGAGACGCAGTGTCTTGCCTGGCCGACTCCACCAGGCACCACCACCCATGGGCTCGCAGCGTCTACTTGGGCGCCCGCGCTCGAGGTCTCGACCACCCTCATGCGATCCGGGTGCTCGGCCGCGCCTGGCTGCGCGTTCTTTGGCGCTGCTGGCAGGACGAAGTGCCTTACGACCCTGCTAAACACGGCAACCTCAGGCGTCTTCAACCCACGGGGGGTTGACACAGGAAGTCTCATTGCGCCGAGGCCCCCAGCCGGATCCGCGGGTCGAGCCAGGCGTAGGCGATGTCGACCAGGGCGTTGAAGAGGACGACGAAGAAGGCGCCGAAGAGGACGATCGCCATGATCGGCGGCAGGTCGAAGTTCTTCAGCGATTCGTAGGCGTACTGGCCGATGCCGTTGAGGCTGAAGATGCCTTCGATCAGGATCGCGCCGCCGAGCAGGGCGCCGAAGTCGAGGCCGAAGAGAGTGACGATCGGGATCAGCGAGTTGCGCATCACGTGGCGGGTCATCACCCGGCGCTCGCTCAGCCCCTTGGCGCGCGCGGTTCGCACGTAGTCCTCGTTCATCGCGTCGAGCATGTTCGAGCGCAGCACGCGGCTGTAGAAGCCGATGTAGAGGATCGCCAGGGTGGTCCAGGGCAGGACCAGGTGTTCGACCCATTCGAGCGGGCTGTCGGCGAATTCGACGTAGCCCCCCGAGGGGAAGATTTCGGTCTTGTAGGTCAGGTAGCTGAGGAAGATCGCGCCGAGCAGGAAGATCGGCATCGAGATCCCCGCCACGGCGACGATCGTCAGCACCCGGTCGAGCAGGCCGCCGGCCCGCACCGCCGAGAGGTAGCCGAAGAGGATGCCGAAGAACATCCAGATCGCGGCCGCCCCGACGCAGAGCGAGAAGGTCGCCGGGATCCCTTCGGCGATCCGTTCGTCGACGTTTTCCCGCCCTTCGTAGGAGATTAGTTCGCCGCTGAAGATCTTCTTCATCATCGTCAGGTACTGCTGGGGCAGCGAGTCGTCGAAGCCCCATTCTTCGTTGATGCTGGCGATCAGCCGCGGGTTCGCGTTCTTGCCGGCGATGTTGTGCGCCGGATCGGCGGGGGCGACGTTGAAGATCACGAAGGTCAGCAGCGAAACCGCGAAGAGGACCGCGACCATCCCGCCCAGGCGCCTGACCACGAAGCGCCCCATCAGACGGCGGTCCCCTCCGGCTCGGCGATGCCGGCGTGCGCCTCGAGCCGCAGCTTCGAGCGGGGGTCGAGGGCGTCGCGCAGCCCGTCGCCGAAGACGTTCACCGAGAGCACGGTGAGCAGGATCATCAGGCCGGGGATCAGGCTCAGCTGGGGCGCGCTGGCGATCAGGTCGAAGCCGCTGCCGACCATCGTCCCCCAGGAGGTGGCCGGCGGCTGCACGCCGACGCCGAGGAACGAGAGCGTCGACTCCAGCAGCATGTTGTTGGCGATGTTGAGGGTGAAGAAGACGATGATCGTCGAGGCGAGGTTGGGCAGCAGCTCGGCGAACATCACCCGCATCGCCCCCGCTCCCTGCGACTCGGCCGCCTCAACGAACTCCTTTTCGCGCAGCGAGAGGACCTCGCCGCGCAGCGGGCGCGCCATGTAGGGGACCATGACGCCGCCGATGATCAGGATCGGGATCCAGATCGAGCCGCCGGAGAGGTGCAGCGGGCCGAGGCTCAGGCCGCCGACGGCCAGCGTGAGGCCGAGCGAGATCGCCAGCAGGGTCACCGGGAAGGCCCAGACGACGTCCATCGTCCGCGAGATCACGGTGTCGGTCCAGCCCCGGTAGTAGCCCGAGAGCAGCGCCAGCAGGGTGCCGAGAATCGTCGTGATCAGCGCCGAGGTGAAGGCGATCAACAGCGAGGTCCTGCCGCCGTACATCAGCCGCACCATCTCGTCGCGGCCGAGCCGCCCGTCGGCGCCGAGGAAGAACCTGCCGCCGGCTTCGAACCACTGGGCGTCGATCGGCCTGCCGCTGGGGTTGACGACCTCGCGCTTTTCGCCGCCGACCTCGATCTTTTCCAGGGTGTGGGTGTCGTTGGGCCCGGTATGGGCGACGTTGACGGCCCAGAGTGGCGCCGCGAGCGCGAACATCACGATCAGCGCGAAGAGGCCGAGGAAGCCGAGCGCCACCCGGTTGTGCCGCAGCCGCCGCCGGGCGAGGCTCCAGGGGCCGCCGGCCGCCGCGGCGGCGGCCTCCCCTGCATTGGGCTCGGAGGCCACCCTCACAGTGTGAAGCAGGGCCGGGCGGCTATTTCAGTTCGAAGCTGGCCAGGCTGTGCCCGAAGGTCGGGTTGAAGATGACGCTGTCGAGGTTGATTTCGCTGTCGACGAAGGTCGAGGTCGTGTTGGCGCCGTAGGGGGCCCAGACCGCTTCTTCCATGTAGGCCTTGTCGAGCTTCGCGTACTCGGCTTCCTGTTCCGGCCCGAGCGGTTCTTCCGCGAGCTTGGAGATCTTCGCGTTGAGCGCCGGGATGTCGGTGCGCGAGAAGTTCAGGTTGTTGGTCGGCGAGATGCTTTCGCCGGCCAGCAGCGGCTGGAAGAAGTCGTTCGGGTTGGGGTAGTCCTCGTACCAGTCCGTCCAGCCGATGTCGAGGTCGGGCGTCGTTTCGTTGCCGATGATCCCGAAGTAGTTGTCGGCGTTGATCGTCTTCAGCTTGGCGTTGAAGCCGATCTTGGTCAGCACGTCCTGAAGATAGGCGCCGGCTTCGTCATTGGGGCTTTCGTTGTCGGTCCAGACCGTGATGTCGCGGTCCGACGGGTTGGCTTCCGCCATCAGTTCCTTCGCCTTGGCCATGTCGTGCGGGTAGAGGTCGATGTCCTCGTGGCCAGGCATGCCTTCCGGGAGGATCTGGTGGGCGGCGGCCAGCGAGCCGGCGTAGATCCGTTCCAGCGCGGCGCTGTCGATCGCGTAGTTGACCGCCTGGCGCACCTTGACGTCGTCGAAGGGCGCCTTCTCGTTGTTCATCCAGAAGTAGTAGAGGTTGATCGGGTGGTCGACCCGGAACTGGGTGCCTTCGTACTTGTCGACGATGTGTTCGCGCTGGTCGGCTGGCACCAGGGTCTGCATCCACATCGTCTTGTCGCGTTCGATTTCGTTGACCTGGGTGGAGTCGTTGCGGACGACCTTGATCTCGATCTTGTCGAAGTGGCCGTCGCCGACCGCGTCGACCTGCGGGCCGTTGGCCTTGGCCCAGTAGGGGTTCCGAGCGTAGGACCAGCCGCGGCCCGGTTCGGACTTGGTGATGTAGTAGGGGCCGGTCGCCGGGGGCGGGTCGGCGGAGAGGTTCTTGGCCGGCGTTCCGGCCGGCAGCGGCGCGGCGAACAGCATGCCGAGCTCGTTGGTGAAGGTCCCGCGCGGACCGGTCAGGTCGATGACGATCCTGCCGGTCTTGTCGTCGGTCTTGATGCCGGGGATGCCGCCGCTCTTCGTTTCGGCGAACTTCGCCGCGCCGACGATGGTTTCGTAGAAGGGGGAGCCGGGCGAGTTGACCTTGAAGAGGCGTTCGATCGAGCTCTTGAAGTCCGATGCCTTGACCGGAGTGCCGTCGGAGTACTTGAGCCCCTTGTGCAGGGTCAGCGTGTAGGTCTTGCCGCCGTTGCTGATCTTGGGCATGCTCTCGGCGAGGCCCGGGACGATCTCTCCGCCTTCCTGGCCGTTGGCTCGCTTATAGGTGAGCAGCGGGATGTAGGTGTCGTACATCGCCGTCCAGCCTTCCTGCGTGTAGGAGAGCGCCGGGTCGAGGTAGTCGGGGAAGGAGGCGTAGCTGCCGGTCAGCGTGCCGCCTTCCTTGCTGCCGCCCGAAGAGCCGCAGGCGGTGAGGCCGATTGCGCCACCGAGAGCGAGCGCCGTCACTGCCAGAGTCACGCCTAGCTTCTTCAACTTTTGACCTCCGGGTCTGCCTGAAAGGGGTTTTGACCGCCGTAGACGGCCGGAATCAACTCCAGCACAGGTTCGTCGGCGCCGCCAAGGCTCCTTGAATTTGATCTTGCCGTTCGTTCAGGCCATTTAGAGCGAAATGCGGGAACCTCCAGGGCGAGGATGGCGAAGACGCCGAGGGCGGCGACGAGAAAGGTGACGCGGGGGCTTGAGAGGGCCGCGATCGCGCCGCCGAGTGCGAAGCCGATCCCCGGCATCGCCGTGCTGAGCGATTCCAGAATGCTCATCACCCGGGCCTGCATCCCGGCGACCGTCAGCTCCTGCACGGCGCTGATGGTCGACACCCACAGCACCCCGTTTCCCGCCCCGCCGACCACCGAGGCGGCGCAGGCGAGGGCGAGGGTGGAGGCGAGGGCGATGCAGAGGTAGCCGACGCCGATCGCCAGGGTGCTGAAGAAGAGCAGGCGGGGGAGCGGGGCTCGCGGCAGGCTGGCGAATATGAAGCCGCCCAGAACCATCCCGACGCCCCAGGACGCGAGCATCAGGCCGTACCCGGCGTCGCCCACCCCCAGCGTCTCCTTGGCGTAGACGACCTCGACCGGGATCACCGTCGAGAAGAAGACGAAGGCGACGCCCTGGGCGACGAGCAGTCGCCGCAGCAACGTCTTCTCGCGGACGTAGGCGATCCCGGCGCGCAGGCGTTGGCGCATGCGCCCGGGTTCGGGGTCGGCTTGGGGGAGGGCGCCGGCGGTGAGCAGGATCCACGCGATCACGCAGAAGGAGACGGCGTCGAGCAGCAGCGCGGTCTGCACGCCGAAGCTGGCGACGATCGCGCCGGCGAGGGCGGGGCCGGCGGCGGCGCCGCCGGTGAAGGCGATGTTGAGGATCGCGTTCCCGGCGCGCAGCTCCTCGCCCGGCTCGAGGGTCGAGGCCACGACGGCGCGGGTCAGCGACCGGCTGGCGATCGCGAGGACACCGTCGATGGCCGCAAGGACGACCACGGCGGCGAGTGAGAAGTCGTTGACCAGGAGCGTCAGGACGCCGAACGCGGCCGCCTCGCCGCAATAGATGACCGGCAGGGCGAATCGAGGCGGCGAGAGCTCGGCCCGGGTGACCAGCAGTGGCGCCAGCAGAGCCGGGACGAATCCCGTTCCCATGAAGAGGACGGTCGTCGCGATGACGTCGCCGGTCCGGTCGTAGACCAGCACCGAGAGAGCGATCAGCCCCATCCAGTCACCCAGCTCGTTGACCGCATAGGTGGCCGCCAGGCGACGGAACACAGGCCTGCGAAGGGGGCTGAGGAGGCCTTGTTTACGCATTGCTTGCTCTCTTCGCTACCTGGTTTCTTGACAAGATTTCCTGCAGATGCACAAGTTTCGCCAAACTTGTGCTACAAACTTACGCAGAGCGACCCGAAAGTTGCACAGTTCGTCACAAGTTACGGGCTTCAACCAAAAGGAAGGGACAGAACATGGGTATTCGTCTTCGCTAGATCTCAAGCAGGGAATGGCCATCTGGCCAAACTTCGAAAAAGGCGCCTTTCGGGCGCCTTTTTCATATCCGGTCCCAGCTCCACCGCCGTCCCCGGAACGGGTGCGGAATGGGCTCGTGCAATGAGTCCATCATTCTTGTCATCCTCCCATTTTCCAGCTAGTTTGAGTTGATCGTGGTGTGCGGGGGTGTCTGCGCCGTATGCGCGGCACCCCGATCGGCAGGCACGGCATGTCCCGGTTTTCGGACCCTGCGTAGAGCTCGATGGCTGAAACCCAACGCCCAACTCCCTTTGTCGTCGCCGCCATGGGGACTGCCCTCTTCGGCCTGTTCGTCGTCGCCGTCCTGCTCGCCCCGATGGGGAACTGGGATCTGGCCCTGTTCGGCGTCCTGCTTGCCTTCTCCATCTTCAGCGATTTCACGGCGGCGCCCCACCTCGAGTCGAGCCTGGTCGTCTCGGGAAGCTTCCTGGCGCTGGTCGTGGCGATGGTCTTCTTGGGAGGGACCCCCGCCGCCCTGATCGGGATCTTCACGATTCTGGCCGGCTGGCTGCGCTGGCGGTCGAGCTGGTTCGCGCTGCTCAACAACGTGTTCGACTACACCTTCTTCCCGCTCCTCGGCGGGGTTGTCTTTCACGCGGCGATCGAAGCAATCGGCCTGACGACGTCGAACCTGTCCTTCTACCTCGCGGTCTTCGGCCTCTTCCTGCTCTCGCTGGGCACCAACTTCACGATGACCATCGCCTCCATGTGCTACCTGGAACGCACCCCGTTCTGGCACAAACTGCGGACCGTTCTCTTCGCGATCCTGCCCTCGGAGCTGATGGCGGCGCTGATGACGATCGGCGTCGCCTTCCTCTACATTCAGCTGGGACTGGCGAGCGTCGCCTTCTTCGGCGTCGTCCTGATCACCTTCCAGTACCTGCTCAGCGCCCTGCTCCTCTCCCAGCGGCGCGCCGAGGAGCTGGAGCTGCGCAGCAAACAGCTGGCCAGCTTCCAGGTCGGGATGTTGAGCGCGATGCTGCGCACGCTCGACCTGCGCGACCAGATGACCGCCCGGCACAGCGCCGCGGTGGCGCGCTACTCGCGGGCGATTGCCCAGCGGGCCGGCTACTCGCGGCGCGAGGAGGAGCTCGTCCACATCGCCGCCCTGCTGCACGACATCGGCAAGTTCATCCTCCCCGACCGCATCCTCAAGGCCAACGTGCCGCTCACCGACGAGGACTGGATGCTGATCAAACGCCACCCCCAGCAGGGCGCCCGGGTGGTCTCCTCGCTCGACGGCTACGGGCCGGTGGCCGAGATCATCCTCGCCCACCACGAGCGGATCGACGGCAAGGGCTACCCGCGCGGGCTGGCCGGCGACGAGATCCCCGAGCTGTCGCGGATCATCTCCGTCGCCGACACCTACGACGTGATGACCGCGCGCGACTCCTACCGGACGCCGATGTCGAGCTACGACGCGATCGTCGAGCTGCGCCGCGTCGCCGGCAAGCAGCTCGACGCCCGCTTCGTCGAGGTCTTCATCGAGCTGCTCGAAGGCAAGGACGTCTCCTTCCAGCACGGCGAGGCGGCCGACTTCGAGAAGGAGCTGGCGCTGGAATCGCGGATCGCCGAGACCGCCAACCCCGACGGAAAAGCCGGCAGCCGCTTCCAGGTGGCCGGCGTCAGCGCCTGAACAGCCGTCGCCTGTACGGTTCGGCGCATGCGCGCCGTCACGTTTCAGGGGCCGGGGGAGGTTCGGGTCGAGGAGAAGGCCGAGCCGACGCTCGCCGCCGCCGACGACGCGGTCATCCGGGTCGAGGCGAGCGGGATCTGTGGCTCCGACCTCCACATCTACCACGGCCGGGTGCCGGTCGAGCCGGGCTTCACGATCGGCCACGAGTTCGTCGGCACGGTGCTGGCGGTGGGGGAGGGTGTCGAGCGGGTCGCCGTCGGCGACCGCGTGCTCGGCACCTTCCACACTGCCTGCGCGACCTGCTCCTCCTGCCTGCGCGGCGACTACCACCGCTGCCGCGACGGCCGGACCTTCGGCCACGGCGCCAACCTCGGCGACCTCCAGGGCGCCCAGGCCGAGCGGCTGCTGGTGCCGCGCGCCAACCTCACCCTGCGGCGGGTGCCGGAGGGGATGTCGGCCGACGTCGCCCTCTTCGCCGGCGACGTGATGGGGACGGGATACCACGCCGTCGCCCACGCCGGGATGCGCTCCGGCGACACGGTCGCGGTGCTGGGGCTGGGGCCGGTGGGGCTCTGCGCCGTGCAGGCGGCGCTCGCCGGCGGCGCGGTCGAGGTCTTCGCGATCGACACGGTCGCGGAAAGGCTGGAGATGGCGGCGTCCTTCGGCGCCACGCCGCTGCACCTGACCGAGCAGGAGCCGAAGCGGGCGGTGCGGGCGGCCACCGGGGGGCTCGGCGTCGACGTCGCCGTCGACGCGGTCGGCGACCCCGGCCCGCTGGCGCTGGCGATCAGCCTCGCCCGCGACGCCGGCGTCGTCTCCGGGATTGGCGCCTACGCCGGCAAGGGCGAGGTGCCGCTGGGGCTGGCCTGGCTGAAGGGCCTCGACCTGCGTCTCGGCCTCGCCAACGTGATCGCCCACGTCGACCGCGTCCTCGCCCTGCTCGAGGCCGGCAAACTCGACCCCGCCCCCCTGGTCACCCACCACATGCCGCTCGCCGAAGCCGCCGAGGCCTACGCGATCTACGACCGCCGCGAAGCGTTGAAGATCGTTTTGACGCCGTAGCGGTGGAGGGCGAGCGGGTGCCCCTCGCCAGACACATCTCGCTATGGCTCGATGTTGAGTGTCTGGAGAGGGGCACCCGCTCGCCCTGACAACGGCTTCAGAACTGTTGCAGTTGATTGATACACCTTCAATCGTTATTGTGCGTTTTAATGACACAGTTGGAGACCCCGTTTCGGGTTGACCCGGCCGACGAGCTTCCCGTCGGGCTGCAGCTCGGCTGGCGGCTGCGGGCGCTCATCGGCACCGGTGGGATGGAGGCCGGCGAGCGCTTGCCGAGCTTCCGTCAGCTGGCCGAGTGGGCGGGGGTCAACGTGGGGACGGTGCGCGCGGTCTACGAGGGCCTCGAGGCGGATGGCCTGGTGGTCAGCCGCCAGGGCCAGGGGACCTTCGTCGCCGACGGCGTCGTGCCGGCTCCCGAGCTGGAGGAGATCGCCGCCGAGGCGCTGCGCCGGGCCAGCGACGCCGGCCTCGGCCCGCGCGACCTGGCGATCGTCGCGATGGCCTGCGCCAGCATCCCCGGTGACAGCGGCGGGGGTACGCCGCCGTCGGTCTCGCCACCGGTCCTCCCCGACCTCGAGGAGGAGAGCGAGGCGATCGAGGTGCGCCAGGAGCTGCGGCGCCAGATCGGCCGGCTGGAGGCAGAGCTCGCCAGCTACGCCCGTCACCTCAGCCCCGAGGAGCTGCCGACGGCGCCGTGGCGCGCCGTCGCCCACGTCGCCGGCGTGCAGGAGCTGGAGGAGACCCGCGACACGCTGATCGCCCAGCTCTCCGAAGCGCAGAGGGCGGCGGAGCAGCGGGTGCGGGAGGAAGCACAGGCGCGCGGCCCGCTGGGAAGGGCGATGAGCCGGTGGCGGGCGAAGCCCTAGCGAGGAGCGCAGGCTCCGTCAGCGCGCTGTTCGTCCAGGTGGGGAACATGATGATCCTCACGGTGCGGACGATCGTCTCCGCCGTTCGCCCTCCGTTTCCCTACGGCGAGGAGCTGGTCTGGCAGTTCCTCTTCGTCCTCAAGCTCTCCTGGTTCCCGCTGACCGTCTCGACGTTCGCCCTCTGCCTCGGCGCGCCGGGCCTGCAGTCGGCGGGCATCCTTTCGCTGCTCGGATCGCTCGATCGGCTCGGCGGTTTCTTCGTCCTCTTCGCGGTGCGCTGGATCGGACCGCTGGTCACCGCCGTCGTCGTCAGCGGCGTCGCCGGCACTGCGATAACCGCCGACCTCGGCGCCCGCAAGATCCGCGAGGAGCTCGACGCCCTGCAGGTGCTCGGCGTCGACCCGATCAAGAACCTGGTCGTGCCGCGGTTCCTGGCGCTGATGATCGTCACCAGCCTGCTCGACATCTTCGCGATCGTCTTCGGCCTCTCCGCCGGCATGGCGGCCGAGCTGCTTTACCGGCAGCCGCTTGGCGGTTTCTTCGCGACCCTCTTCAGCAACGCGACGGTCACCGACCTCTGGGCGTCGGTCCTGATGTGCACGCTGTTCGGTGCGATCATCGCCGTGGTCTCCTGCTACAAGGGGATGACCGCCTCGGGCGGCGCCGAGGGAGTGGGGCGGGCGGTCAACCAGTCGGTGGTGATCTCGCTGGTCGCCGTCTTCTTCTTCCAGTTCGTCGCCACCTCGATCCTGCTTGCGACCAATCCCGAACTGCAGGCGGTGCGGTGAATCCCGAGCGACCCATGATCGGCTGGCTCGACGCTCCGCGCGAGTGGCTCGACGGCTTGGGCGAGATGGCCCGTTTCGGCGCCCGGGTCGGGGGCCTGGTCCTCACCGGGCGCTCCTTCCGATACTTCGGCGAGGGGCTGCGTCAGGCCGGGATCCTGATCTTCGGCTCGGCGCTGATCATCTGGGCCTTCGTATTCATCCTCGGCCTCCAGTGCGGGGTGCAGGGGGCCTACTTCGTCCGCGCTCAGGGCGCACCGGCCCTGGCCGGGATCTTCTCCTCCTACTGCGACCTGCGCGAGGGGGTGCCCTACGCCTTCGGCTACATCCTCGCCGCCAAGGTCGGGACCGGGATCGTCGCCGAGCTCGGTGCGATGCGGATCTCCGACGAGATCGACGCGCTCGAAGTGATGGGGGTTGAGCCGGTCACCTTCCTCGCCGCAACCCGCCTGCTCGGAGCCTGGATCGCGATCCCCTTCATGTACCTGGTCGCGATCGCTGTCGCCTACTTCGCCAGCTACTTCGCGGTCGTCAACCAGGTCGGCGACGTCTCCTCGGGCGGCTACTTATTGATCTTCTGGACCTACCAGGATCCGACCGACCTTTTCTTCAGCTTCATCAAGGGAATGGTGATGGCGACCGTGATCGTGCTGGTCGGCTGTTATTACGGCTACACGGCGCGCGGCGGCCCGGTCGGGGTCGGCACCGCGACGGCGAAATCGATGGTCGTCAACATCATCGCCGTCCACATCATCGGCATGCTCGGCACCGTGGTCTTCTGGGGCTCGAACCCCCGAGCCCCGATCGGGGGCTGACCCGGCGCTGAAGGGGCCCCATCGGCGGGCGGCGATGCGGCGGTCGCCGTGTGGCACGATGGGCGGGTGGCGCTGCTGAGCGATTCCGAGGTGGGGGCGAGGCTCGCGCAGCTGCCCGGCTGGAAGCGCTCGGGGGCGGCGATCGCCAAGCGGTTCGATCGCGGCGACTTCGTCGGCTCGGTCGAGTTCGTCGACTCCCTGGTCGAGCCGGCCGAGGCGATGAACCACCATCCCGACCTGGCGATCTCATGGGCGACGGTGACGGTGACGATCTCCACCCACTCCGAGGGCGGCCTCACCGCGGCCGACTTCGAGCTGGCCGCGAAGATCGACGCGCTGGCCTGAGCGCTGTCGTCTTATCTCCCGCTATGCGGAGGAACTGACTACAGCGCCCCCGCGAGGGCGCTGACCAGGGCACGGCCGCAGGCGCCACCGGGGTCCTTCTCCGGGTTGTAACAGGCGAGCGAGGCGCCGGCCAGGGCCGGGGAGGAGAGCAGCGGCGCCAGCACCGCGTCCAGCTCGTCCCAGTCGAGGCCCCCCGGCATCAGGTAGTCGGTGGCGGGGAAGACCGCCTGGTCGAGGACGTCGACGTCGAGGTGGAGCCAGAACCGGCCCGCCTCCGAGAGTGCCGCCAGCACCTCCGCCGCCGCGACCCCGGGGCCGGCGGCGCGCAGGTCCTCGGCCGAGCGGAGCAGCGGTGGCGGCCGCAGCTCCTCCGGCTGGCGCATCCCGTGCTCGATCGACTCGGTCCGGTCGCGGAAGCCGACGATCGCCGCGCGCTCCGGCGTGACCGAGGCGCCCCCGGCCACCTCCACCCAGGCCGCGGGGCCGAGGCCGAGCGCGACCGAGACCGGCATGTCGGCGGCCTCGCCGGTGGGGGAGGTCTGGCCGTCGTAGAGGTCGAGGTGGCCGTCGAGGTGAACCAGCCCGATGCCGCCGAGGGCGTCGCGCGCACCCGCCAGCGCCCCCGGCAACTCGGCGCAGCAGCCGCCGGCGAGGAGGGGCCGGGCGCCGCCGCCGATCCGCTCGGCGACCGCGGCCCGGATCGTCGCCGTCGCCTCCAGCACGTCGGGGCCGGCGAGGATGCCGCTGGCGGGGTCGCGCTTCTCGCCGCGGATCCTCACCTCGAGGTCGCCCGCGTCCGTCCCTCCGAGCGCCGCCACCAGGCCCAGCTCGCGCAGCGCCGCCGGCCCGTGCTCGGTGCCGCCGTCGCGACCGACGGAGTCGATCGGCACGCCGATGACGGTGAGCGGTTGCACCGCTGCCGACTTTAGAGCCTGTCTCAACCCGCCCCGGTGGTGTCAAACTCGGCGGCGATGGCTAAGCGCAAGAAGCAGCGGCGGCCGCGGCGGAAGGCGCCGACCGTCGAGTACGCGGACCCGGAGGGGAACACGCTGACGTTGCGGCAGTCGCTCAGCGCCGCGACGATCGCCAAGATCGGCGAGCCGCCGGCGGGCGACGCCGCCTCGCTGGAGGACGCCTGGCGGCGGCGCTCGGAGGCGCTGTTCGAGCGCCTCGCCGTGCGCTGGGAGATCGCCGGGCTGCCGCTGACCGACCAGAAGATGCTGCTCGGCCGCTACCGCATGGCCGACGCCGAGACCCAGCGCTGGGTGCGCCGGACGCTGGCCGAGCACGTCGAGCGCCACATCCCCGAGCTGGCGGGCTGAGGTGGGCCGATGGCCGACGAGCTGAGAATCGACGCGCGGCTCGCGATCCCGCTGGCCGAGATCGAGCTGCGGACGAGCCGCTCCTCCGGGCCCGGCGGCCAGCACGCCAACGTCACCGCCTCGAGGGTGGAAGCGGTCTTCGACGTCGAGGCCTCCCGGGCCCTGGACGACGCCCAGCGAGCGCGCCTGCTCGAGCGCGCCGGCGCCACCGTCACCGCCGTCGCCCAGGACGCCCGCGGCCAGTCCCGCAACCGCGAGCTGGCCCTGGCGCGCCTGGCGCAGAAGCTCGCCGCCGCCCTGGCGGTCCCGCGCAGCCGCCGTCCCACCCGCCCGACCAGGGCCTCGCGCCACCGCCGCCTCGAGCAGAAGCGCCGCATCGGCGAACGCAAGCGGGGGCGGCGCAGGCCAAGTGGGGAGGGGTAGTAGCGGCGCATCCCGGCGAACTCGAAGACTTAATGTTGCTCTGACCCCAGTAATCCTTCGCGTTCGCTCGGGGCGCCCGGCGTTTCGCGGATGTAGCCGTTGCGGTCGACCTTGACGATGGACAGCCCGCTGGGCCACATGGCGAGGGTCGCGAGCAGGCCGAGCAGGAGGAGGCCGGCGGTGACGTAGGCGCCCGCCTTGAGGTCGTAGCCGTCGAGGCCGGCGAGCTTGGCGGCGAGGACCGCGAGGCCCGCCACCCAGAGCAGAGCCGCCAGCACGAGCCGCTGCTTGAACCAACGCTTGATCGCCACCTGCCGCGCCCGCCCCAGCACCAGCGGTAGCGTCACCAGGATCATCATCGGGCCGGCGAAGTAGCCGGTCCCCAGCTTCACCACCTGCAGTTCGTTGTCGGCCAGGTCGAAGAGGGCGGAGCGCCCCCACCAGGTCAGCCCGGCCCCGAGCAGCCCCGCCACCAGCGCCGCCGCGCAAAGGGCCGCGACATCGCTGCCGAGCCGCACGCGGCGGTTGGGCAGATAGGCGTCACGAAGCTGTTCGGTACTTGCCGTCACTCACGACGACCGTATGCCCGCGCTACAGCCGCCACATCAGCGGAAGGCCGAGGAGTGAGGCGGCGAACTACGGAGCGCCGTCCCGGCGAATCGGCCTCGCGCCGGCTCGGGCCATGGGCACGGCTGGTTTCGAACCAGCGACCTCTCGCGTGTGAAGCGAGCGCTCTCCCACTGAGCTACGCGCCCGGGAGAGGTCAATCATAGGCCCCCGGCTCGGCCTGTTTGCGCAACGCCAGCCCCACGAAGGGGAAGACCAGCGTCGAGAGCATCGCCGCTCCCACCAGGCCCGCCGCGGTCGAGGATTTCATCTCGCCCACCGCGATCGCGATCGTGGTTATCGCTACCACCAGCGGCAGCTCGGTCGCCGAGTAGAAGGCGAGCGCGGCGCGGTCGCGGGCGCCGAAGACGCCGCGGTAGAGCAGCAGCGCCGGCGTCCCCCGCACCACCAGGAAGAGGCCGAAGAACATCGCCAGCTTGAGGATCGCGGCGACCGAGCCGAGGGCGTCGAGGTCGAACGAGATGCCGCTGGTGACGAAGAAGAAGGGGACGAAGAAGCCGAAGCCGACCGCGGTCAGCTTCGACTCGAAGACCTGCAGCTCGTGGCCCTTCAGCGCCAGGCGGGTGATCATGCCGGCGACGAAGCCGCCGATCAGGACGTCGAGGCCGAGCTTGCCCGCCAGCAGGACGAGGCCGAAGACGAGGACGACGGTGATCCGCACCGCCAGCTGGCTACTCGCCTCGAAGGTTCGCTCCAGAGCCGGCCAGCCGCGCCAGGCGAGGCGCACCGAGATCAGCGCGACGGCGATCGCCAGGATCACGAAGGCGATCAGGATCGCCGCCTCCTGCAGGGGGTGTTTGGTGGAGAGGAAGAGGGTGACCAGGAGGATCGGCCCGAACTCGCCGACGCCGCCGGCCGCCAGCAGGTAGGTGCCGAACTTGGTCTTCAGCTCGCCGTTGTCGCGGAGGATCGGGATCAGGGTGCCGATCGCGGTCGTCGCCATCGCCGAGCCGACGTAGAGGGCGGAGTCGATCGTCCCACTCGCGTAGAGGAGGCCGCCGATCGCATAGGCCAGGCCGATCGAGAGCAGCCACCCCCAGGCGCCCAGCTTCGTCGGCCTGCCTCTGATCCGCTCGAAGTCGATCTCGTAGCCGGCGAAGAAGAACAGCATCCCCAGGCCGAGGTTGGAGAAGAAGTCGATGAAGCTGTCGGTTTTGGCGATGTCGAAGACCTGGGGGCCGATGAGGATGCCGAGGAAGAGCTCGACGACGACCACCGGCGGCGCGAGCTTGCGCGGCAGCGCCGCCACCGTCACCGCCGCGGCCGCCGCGGAGAGGACGATGACAAAGAACGACTCTGTGTCGACGTGGATCACGGGGGCGCGCCGATCCTATGCCCGCCGGAGTAGGATCGAAGCGGACCGTGCTAGGCGGGGAATCAGCGGTGCCCTGTAACCCGCAATCCGCTCTAGCGGGGCCGACTACCGTTCCGAGGGGCTGGCCGTCGGGGTCAGTGCGTCGCGGCGGCGTTGACGGCCGGGTCCTGCGCGACGTGGGCACGCGAATCAGGTCAGGTCCGGAAGGAAGCAGCCTTAAGCGGATGCCGCGGGTGCCGCAGGTGAGCCCGGCAGGAGCCAAAAACGACGGACACGCCCGGTGACCTCGCCTCGAAGGCGGGTGCACGGTCCATTTCACCAAGCGCGGTCGTCATTTCAACCGGATAGCGGTTGAAATGACGACCGCGCTTGGCGCTCAGTCGATCTCTCCGCGCGGATGCTTCGGAGCGCTGCCTATCCCGGCTCAGCAGCGGCGGTAGACCTTCCAGGACTCGTTGTGGGCGACCTGGCGGAAGCCGGAGGGGACCTTGAACGAGAAGAGGGTCGGGTCGTTGGGGTCGAGGATGAAGTTGTGGATCACGAAGGGGCTGGCGGGGGCGACGAAGTAGCCGCGCCGCGGGACGCCTTCCTCGCTGGCGCTGACGATCCGGGTCGGCTTGACGTCGAGGCCGAAGGCGAGGCGGGGGACGGCGCGGTGGTTGGGGACGGCGATCCGGCCGCAAAGCGGCTCGAAGGCACCGGCGTCGACGAGGTCGGTGAGGTCGCGCTCGATCGTCCCCTGGTCGGCCAGGTCGCTGTGGACGGTCGAGTCGAGGTCCCACTGGTTCGGCAGCCAGATCACGAACATCATCAGGACGGCCCCGGCGAAGATCTGCCAGCGCCGGCGCCAGGGGTGCTCCGGCTCCAGCAGGCGCCAACCGAGCAGCGCCAGGGCGACGAAGATCGAGAGCACGGCGCCGGCGAGCATCGTGTAACGGGCGATGATCGCCAGCCCGGCGCCGGCCAGCAGCGCGAAGGCGCCGAGCGAGAGGACGACGGCGGCGATGCCGAGGGCCGAGCGCCGCCGCAGGAAGGCGAAGCCGAGGACGACCCCGCCCAGCGCCCCGACCATCCCCGGCCACTGCAGGACTTCGCCGAGGCGCCGCGGCCCGTAGAGGACGAGGTCGACCGGCCCGGTCTGGCGTTTCAGGGTTTCGACCGTTTCCCGGGTGCCGGTCAGGGAGTAGAGGAAGTTGCCCGTGGTGATCCCGTCGAAGAGGACCCAGAGCACCGGGCCGGCCAAGGTCAGTGCGATGAGGGCGACGGGGGTGCCCCTCGCCCCAACAAAACGCGGCCTAATTAGGCCGCGTTTTTGAGTATCCGTCGGTTCGAGGGGCACCCCCGTCGCCCTCATGTCATCGCCGCCAAGGACGAGATAGGCCAGATACGCAAAGGAGAAGAGCCAGGCCTCGGGGCGCAGGAGGCCGGCTAGAGCGAGGAGGGCCAGGACGGGCCAGCCGGCGCGCGGGCGCCTGGTCTCGATCGTCAGCGCTCCCAGGCAGAGGGCGATGTAGGGGAGGTCGACGTAGGCGCGCAGGCCGTTGGAGAGGAACGGCGCCCGGGTGAGGACGATCACGGCGGCGACGGCGCCGATCCAGCGGTCGAACCAGAGGCTGCCGAGGCGGTATGCGAGGTAGCCGATCAGCCCCAGCGAGGCGTAGGCGACGACCATCGTCACCGTGATCGCGCCGTCGCCCAGCGGCGTCGTCACCAGCCCCAGCAGGTCGGCCAGCGGGTGCGGCGTGGGAGGGAGGGCGGCGCCGTAGTCGGGGCCGACCCCGTGCGCCAGTTCCCGTCCCCAGACCAGGGCGTAGATCGTGTCGTAGTTGGGGAAGCCGACCGGGAAGACGAGCAGCAGCGCCGCGGTCACCGCGGCGACCCAGGCGGCCGGCGTCAGCCAGCTGGAGACCCTCGGTGGCACCCGCGCACGGTACCGGGGGGACCCCTGTCGGGGCGTGGATACACTGGCTCGACCCCCCGATGACCGAGTCGACCTCCCTCTACCGCCGCCATCGCCCGGGCTCCTTCGACGAGGTGGTCGGCCAGCAGCACGTGGTGCGCACCCTGCGCAACGCGGTCGAGCAGGGCAAGGTCCACCACGCCTACCTCTTCGTCGGCTCGCGAGGGACCGGCAAGACCTCGATGGCGAAGATCCTCGCCCGCTCGCTCAACTGCGAGCGCGGCGGGCCGACCGTCACACCATGCGGGGAATGCGAGTCCTGCCTGACGATCGCCGCCGGCACCTCGATCGACGTGATCGAGATGGACGCCGCCTCCAACCGCTCGGTCGACGACGTCCGCGACCTGCGCGAGCGGGTCGCCTACGCTCCCGCCGGCGGCCGCTGGAAGGTCTACATCCTCGACGAGGCCCACATGCTGACCAAGGAGGCCTGGAACGCCTTCCTGAAGACGCTGGAGGAGCCGCCGCCGAACACGGTCTTCGTGCTCGCCACCACGGAGTCGCACAAGGTGATGGCGACGATCGCCGACCGCTGCCAGCGCTTCGACTTCCAGCGGCCCTCGCTGGAGCAGATCTCCGAGGTGCTGACGCGGGTCGCCGCGGCCGAGTCGATCGAGGTCGGCGAGGGCGCCGTGGCGACGATCGCCCGCTCCGCCTCCGGCAGCTTCCGCGACGCGCTCGGCACGCTCGACCAGCTGGTCGCCTTCGGCGGCAGCCACGTCGAGCTCGACGACGTGCTGGAGATGCTCGGCGCCGCCGACGCCGAGCTGCTCTTCGAAGCCGTCGACGCGGTCCTCGCCGAGGATCCGAAGGCGGTCCTGCTCGGGGTCGAGAAGATGGCCCGCTCCGGCCGCGACCCCTCCCAGTTCGCCCGCGACCTGCTCGCGCACCTGCGCTTCCTCCTGGTGACCCAGACGACGGGAGAGGTCCCGACCTCCTTCGTGGTGACGGCGACCGACTCGGCCCGGCTCCAGGCCCAGGCCGCCGCGATCGGCACCGCGACCCTCCTCCGCACGATCGACGAGCTGGCGAGCGCGCTGACCGCGGTCCGCGAGGGGGACGACGCCCGCATGGCGGTCGAGATCGCCCTGCTCAAAGCGGCGCGGCCGGACCTCGACCCGTCCACCGAGGGGCTGCTGCGCAGGGTCGAGCGGCTGGAGAAGCAGCTTGACGGAGGGGGTAGGGCCGCGGGTCCTGTCGGTGCGGCATCCCCCACGGTGCTCGGAGGCTCCGCCTCCTCCGCGCCGCGGGGGACCCCCGCCCCACCGCCACCCGCGGCAGATCCCGCGCCGGAAGACGATCCAGCCTCGACCGAGTCGGCGGAGCCGGAGGTCGGGGAGCCGGAGATGCCGGACGGCGAGATGGATCTGGCGGAGGTGCGGCGGGTTTGGCCCGCGGTACTGCAGAAGCTGGGGGAGACGGCGCCGGCGCTGGCGGCGACCTTCGAGGGGGCGCGGCCGGTGAGGCTCGACGAGGAGGGGCTGAAGGTCGGATTCCCCACCGACAAGACCTTCAACAAACGCAAGGCCGAAGATCCGGAGCGACGCGACGCGGTTGCCGCCGCGTTCGAGGCCGTCACCGGCCAGGCGCTGCGGCCGGCCTATGTGCTGCTCGAGGGTGAGGCGCCGGCGCCGGAGGCGAGCGCCACGCCGGCCGCCGAGGGCGGCAGCATGGACGAGGAAGAGTTGCTGGAGAAGCTGAAGAGCGAGTTCGACGCGGAGGAGGTCGGTTAGGTGGCAAGAGGAGGCGGGCCCGGGGGCTTCGACGTGAACGCCCTGATGAAGCAGGCACAGCAGATGCAGGACCAGATGCTGCAGGCTCAGGAGCAGCTCAAGGAGGAGACGGTCGAAGCCAGCGCCGGGGGCGGCATGGTCAAGGTGAAGATGGGCGGCGACCTGACCCTGCGCGAGATCGCAATCGACCCCGAGGCGATCGACCCCGAGGAGGCCGAGATGCTGACCGACATGGTCCAGGCCGCGGTCAACGAGGGCCTGCGTGCCGCCCAGGAGCTGGCAAGCTCGAAAATGGGCGGGATCACGGGCGGGCTCGGCGGCGGCCTGGGGGCTCTCGGAGGTTGAGCACGGAGGGACCCGCCCCGCTGGCGCGCCTCGTCGCCGAGCTCTCGCGCCTGCCGGGGATCGGGCAGCGGACCGCCCAGCGGCTCGCCTTCCACCTGCTGCGCGCGCCCGACGAAGAGGCCTTCGCGCTCGGCGACGCGATCCGCGAAGTGAAGGAGAAGGTCGGCCTCTGCGAGGAGTGCTTCAACCTCGCCGAGGGCCCGCGCTGCCGCATCTGCGCCGACCACAACCGCGACCGGGCGACGATCTGCGTGGTCGAGGAGCCGGCCGACGTGATCCCGATCGAGCGCACCCACGAATACCGCGGCCTCTACCACGTGCTCGGCGGCGCCCTCTCGCCGATCGACGGCGTCGACGCCCAGGACCTGAAGATCGCCGAGCTGCTGGCGCGGGTCGAGCGGGGGGAGTGAGCGAGGTCGTGCTCGCCACCAACCCGACCACGACCGGCGAGGCGACCGCCCTCCACATTGCCGAGGCGCTGCGCGGCCAGGTCGCGGTCACCCGCCTGGCCAGCGGCCTGCCGGTCGGCGCCGACCTCGAGCACGCCGACGAGGTTACGCTCGGCAAGGCGCTGGCCGGCCGCCGCAGCCTCGATTAGCCCCGCAAATCGGACATCCGTCCTGGACGGGCTTCGCGCCGCAAATAGCGCCTTTGCGCGGCGCCTACGTCCGCCGCTTTCGCCAAGGTCACGGCGTGGCGGCTCGCTCGGATTCAAGCAACGGCCCTGAGAGCGGCTCGCCGGCGGGACGGATCGCCCGCGAGGTCTCCTCGCTGCAGGCCTCGCTGCTGGCCGGATTGCACCGGGAGCTGGGGGAGGGGACCGAGCAGTTCGCCGCCGCCGCCCAGCGCCTCGCCGCCGACTTCGGCTCGGTCACCGCGACCGCGGTCGACGCCGCCTACGAGAGCGCCGCCGCTGCGCCCGCGGGTGTCGCGCCGCCCGCCCCGGCCGCCGTCCCCGACGAAGCCCATGAGCTCGCCAGCCTCTACCGGCCCGGCCACATGCGCCGCCGCCTCGACCAGATGGCGGAGACGAACAGGCGCTACGGCCACCCCTTCGCCCTCGCCGTCTTCGATGCCTCCGGTCCGGGGACGCGCAACGGCGACGCCGCCGGCGGCCAGGAGACGGTGCTGGCGATAGTCGGCGCGGCCCTGCGCGACAGCATCCGCATCGTCGACGAAGCCTTCCGCCTGGAGGAGGACGCTATCTGCGTCCTGGCGCCGAACATCCAGACCGTCGAAGCGGTGCAGATGGCGGAGCGCCTGCTGGGCCAGCTGGAGGAGCTGGAGCGGGCGGGGGGGCTGCGGATCGCCGTCTCGGCCGGCGTCGTCGCCTGCCCCGAGCACGGCGGCGACGTCGAGCAGCTGCTGCACAAGGCCGACGCGGCGATGTGGCGGGCGCGCGCCGTCGGCCAGCCGGTGGGGGTCGGCGCCCTGCGGAGCGCCGGCTGAGCGCCTTGCAAGATCGCTGACAGATTCCTGAAATCTGTCCATAACCGATGTAAACCCGCATCCGGGGTGGAACAATCCCCGCAGATGCCGGGAATCCGAACCAATGCGGCGGCCGAAGTGCTCGGCGTCAGCCCCAACACCCTTCGCAGCTGGGAGCGCCGTTACGGCTACCCGACGCCGAAGCGCACCGTCGGCAACCACCGCAACTACGAGCTGGTGGAGCTGCAGACCCTGCGCGACGCGCTCGCCCAGACCGGCAACATCTCCTCGGCGATCGAGCTCGCCCGCCAGCGCCAGTCGGCGCCGCCCAGCGGCGGCGACATGCTCGCCGCCTTCGAGAGCTTCGACGAGAACGCCGCTGACCGCGCGGTCGAGGAGAGCCTGGCGCTGCGCCCGCTGGAGCGCACCGTGGAGGAGCTGCTGCTGCCGGCGATCGACCAGCTCGCCGCCGACCCCGACCGCGAGGCCGAGCTCGAGTTCGCCTCGCGCTGGGCGACCGGCTGGCTGCACGGCGCTCGTCGCCTCGCCGCCGCCGCCTCGCGCCCGGCCGGGATCCTGCTGCTCGACGCCGGCCACGGCCAGGACGCCGAGGAGGTCCACACCCAGGCCCTCGACCTCGCCCTGCGCCGCGCCGGCTTCCGCGTCCTCGTCCTCTCCAACGAGCTCGGCGACGAGCGCCTCGAGCGCGCCCTCGGCGCCCTCGAGGTGACCGCGATCGTGCTCTGCGGCCCCGGCGCCGACACTCCCGGTGCGGTGAAGCTGGTCCGCAAGATCCGCGAGCTCGGCTTCGACGCGCCGCTCTACGGCTTCCGCGCCAGCGGCCTGATCGGCGACGCCGTGCCCTCGGCCGGGGAGAGCCCCAGTCAGGTCACCGGCATGCTCAACGCCGACCTGCGCCGCCGCGCCGCCCAGGCTTTCGCCTAGGCGGCGCGAGGCAACAGCTGCTGCTTAGAGCGAGGCGATTGACTTCAGCGCCGCCTGCTTGACGACACTGGGCAGCGGTGCGAAATCGAGCGCCGCACCGTATTTCTGGCCGATCGTCACGCAGTACTTGACGAACTGCTGGACAAACCCCTTCTGGGGGGCGTTGTGGGGAACGAGCGCGTAGGTGAAGGTGGAGATCGGGTAGGCCGTCTTCGCCTTCTTCGGCGGGTCGGAGATGGTGAGTTCGTTGTTCGCCGGCACCTTCTTGACGACGGCGGCCGCCGCTTCGATGTTCTTCAGGTTGGGGTACTCGAAGTTGCCGGCCTTGTTCTGGACGCCAGCGGCTCCGAGGCCAGCGGCGATGATGTAGGAGGCCTCGATGTAGCCGATCGCGCCCGGCGTCTTGGTGACGACCGAGGTGACGCCGGAGTTGCCTTTGCCGCCCACGCCGGTCGGGAAGCTGACCGTGGTCGCGTAGCCGACCGAGCTCTTCCAAGCCGGGCTGATCTTCGACAGGTACCTGACGAAGGCGTAGGTGGTGCCGGAGCCGTCGGTGCGGAAGACCGGGGTGATGGTCAGGCCCGGCAGCTTGAGCCCGGGATTGAGCGCCTTGATCTTGGGATCGTTCCACTTCGTGATCTTGCCGAAGTAGATCCCAGTCAGGACCTTCCCTGACATTTTCAGAGCGCCCTTCTTGACACCGGGGAGGTTGTAGCCGATGCCGACCGCCGAAAGCCCCCACGGGATCTGTACGCAGCCATTGCAGGCAGCGGCCTGTTCCGGCGTCAGCGGAGCGTCGGAGGCGCCGAAGTCGACGGTCCTGGCGGTGATCTGGGAGATGCCGGCACCGGAGCCGACGGAGCCGTATTTGACCGGGATGCCTTCCTTGATTTCGAAGCCGTTGATCCAGTTGGCCATCAGCGGCGCGACCAGCGTCGACCCGGCCCCGGTGAGGCCTGCGGCAGAGGCGCTGGCAACTCCCGTCGCCATGACGAAGACGGCCGCGATGGCCACCCCAAGCAACCTGATGCGATTCAAGAGAATTCCTTTCGATTCGTTTCCATGTCTCGCGGGCGCAAGGGTGCGGCCCGGGCGCGGCATAGCATCGGGGCCGGGAATCACACATATGTGTCAATCCCGTGAAAGATGGTGTTACAAAAATGTGACAGTAAGTGTGAAAGTTCGTAACAAGTGGGGTCACTGCCTCCTCTACCCTGCCGCGCATGAGCGCAGCGGCCGGAACGCCGACACTCGACGGGCCTCGCCCGGCCACGGTGCGTTCCGCGAGGCGCCGTAAGCAGCTGGACCGGATCGGGGACGCGGCGCTCTATGTCGTCTGCCTGCTGGCGGCGCTGCTCGGCGCCCTGGTCATCGTCGCCAT
The DNA here is from genome assembly GCA_963714045.1 of uncultured Actinomycetes bacterium. Taxonomy (GTDB): domain Bacteria; phylum Actinomycetota; class Thermoleophilia; order Solirubrobacterales; family 70-9; genus VAYN01. Next base: position 801,016 of record OY970225.1, read on the forward strand.
CGCCTACCAGGTCGTCGACGGGGCGATCCCCGCGATCTCGAAGTTCGGCATCGGCTTTCTCACCGACACGACCTGGCAGCCGAACTTCGGCGTGTTCGGTGCCGGCTCGCTGCTCTTCGGGACCCTGGTCAGTTCGTTCTTCGCTCTGCTCCTGGGAGCGCCGATCGCCATCTCCATCGGTCTCTACCTGAGCCTGCTGGCGCCGAAAGGGGTGAGGAGCGTGATCTCGCCGCTGGTGGAAATGCTGGCGGCGATCCCCAGCGTCATCCTCGGCTTCTGGGGCGTCCTCGTCCTCGCCCCCTTCGCCCACGAACATCTGGAGCCGTTTCTGCACGACACGCTGGGTTTCATCCCGATCTTCGGCGCGCCGGAAACGACCGGCTCGAGCGTCTTCACCGCGAGCCTGATCCTGACGATCATGGTTATCCCGATCATCGCCTCGATCTCACGCGACCTCTTCCTCGCGGTGCCGCGGGACCTCCAGGACGGCGCCAGCGCCCTCGGCGCCACCCGCTGGGAGGTCGTGCGGGGGGTAGTCCTGCCGTCGACCGCCTCGGGCGTGGTCGCCGCCTCGCTGCTCGGGCTCGGGCGGGCCCTTGGCGAGGCGATCGCCGTCGCCCAGGTGATCGGCGCCGGCTCGGCAATCCAGGCCTCCCTGTTCAAGACCGGCGACACGCTGGCGGCGCGGATCGCCAACCAGTTCCCCGGCGCCCTGACCGAGATGCACAAAGCCTCGCTCTATTACCTGGGGGTAATCCTGCTCGTGATCGGCGTCGCCTCGAACCTCGTCGCCCACTGGATCGGCAGGCGCTTCAGCTTCGAAGGTGGGACGCTGCGATGAGCGACGCGACCGAGTTCGACCCGACCGCTCCGCTGACGCCGAGCGGCAACCTGCGCCGCCGCCGGGTCGTCAGCCGGTTCACGGAGTACGGGGCGACAGCCGCGGCGGTGCTGGCGGTCGGCGTCCTCGGGGTCGTCACCTACACGGTGATCGCCCGCGGGGCCAAGGCGGTCAGCTTCGACTTCATCACCCAGGCGGCGCCGGCAGGGATCGGCCCTGAGCTCGTCGGGACGGCGATCATCGTCGCGATCGCGACCGCGATCGCGACGCCGCTCGGGGTCCTGATCGCCCTCTTCCTCACCGAGTACGCCGGCAACCGCGCCGCGCACTCGGTAAAGCTGACCATGGACCTGATGAACGGCCTGCCCTCGATCATCATCGGGCTCTTCATCTTCGGACTGCTGGTCAACCACCGTCAGCAGTCCGGCTTCGCCGCTTCGGTAGCGCTGGCGATCATCGAGGTGCCGCTGATCGCCCGCGGCAGCCAGGAGGTGCTGCTGCTCGTGCCCGGCAACCTGCGCGAAGCGGCCGACGCGCTGGGAGTGAGCCGTTGGCGCACGGTGCTCAGCATTGTTCTGCCCAGCGCCCTCGGCGGCATCCTCACTGCGACCGTGCTCTCCGTCGCCCGCGCCGCCGGCGAGACCGCGCCGCTGATCTTCGCCACCTCCGTCTTCGACCCTGGCAGCTACTCGCTGAACCCGTTCGAAGCGCTGCCGAACGTCCCGGTCCGGATCTACTCGCTCTCCGAAGAAGCCAACCCGGAAGGCTTCACCGAAGCGTGGGGTCTGTCGCTGATCCTGATCTCCTTCATCCTCTTCGCCAGCCTCGGCGCCCGGGCCCTGCTCGCCCGCAGCAAACGGAAGATGGCCTCATGAGCGGTTTCGACCCGGCCCTGAGCCGGGATTCGGCGCCGCCTTCTCGGGTGCGGATCCGGACCGGGCCGCCGCCCCCGGTCGGCGACCTCGCGGCGAGCGCCAACGGCCACCACAGCCCGCCGACCGAAATCGTCTTCGACGCCCAGGACGTCTCCGTCCACTACGGTGCCAAACAGGCGCTGGCGGGAGTCTCGCTGCGGATCCGCCGCGGCCAGATCACCGCCCTGATCGGGCCCTCGGGGTGCGGCAAGACGACCTTCCTGCGCAGCCTCAACCGCATGAACGACTCGGTTCCGAGCTTCCGGATCGGCGGCCGGGTCCTCTACCACGGCCACGACATCTACGGCGGCAACGTCGACCGGGTCGAGGTGCGGCGCCGGATCGGGATGGTCTTCCAGAAGCCGAACCCGTTCCCGAAGTCGATCTACGACAACGTCGCCTGGGCGCCGCGCAACCTCGGCCTCAGGTCCGGGCTCGACGAGCGGGTCGAGAAGGCGCTGCGCGGCGCCGCCCTCTGGGACGAGGTCAAGGACCGGCTCAAGGACAGCGCCCTGGGGCTCTCCGGCGGCCAGCAGCAGCGGCTCTGCATCGCCCGCGCGATCGCGATCGAGCCCGACGTGCTGCTGCTCGACGAGCCCGCCTCGGCGCTGGACCCGATCGCCACCGGCGCGATCGAGGACCTGATGCACAGCCTCAAAGGCCGCTTCACGATCGTCATCGTCACTCACAACATGCAGCAGGCGGCGCGGGTGGCCGACCGCACCGCCTTCTTCAGCCTCGACTCCAGCGACGCCAAGCCGGTCGGGACGCTGATCGAGTTCGACGACACCGAGACGATATTCAGCCAGCCACGGGACCCCCGGACCAGGGACTACGTGACCGGCCGCTTCGGCTGAGGCTACTGGCGGCCCCGGGGCGAACTCAGCCGCGCAGGATGGCGTCGCCGGAGACCTGCGGCAGCAGCGACTTCCCGCACTGCCAGCAGAAGGTGGCGCCGCTGCTGTGGGGAGCCCCGCAGGAGCCGCAGGAGCCGGCGGTGCCGGTCTCCTCCATGCGGACGATCCGTTCGACCTCGCCCAGTTCGGCGTCGGCGTCCTGCAGCTCGACCGCGCGCTTGACCAGGACCTCGACCTTGATGCTGTTGCGGATCGCCATCTCGTAGACCAGCCCGCCGAGGTCCCACTGCAGCTCCGCGACCCGGGCGACGAGCTGGTCGCGACGGCGCTGCAGGTCGACCACGAACTCCTGCCCGTAGGCCTTGTTCAACGCGGTCGTCGAGGCGGCGCCGGGAGCGGGCGGGGGACTCGCCGGGGGCGGAGCGCCCGCGGCCTGCTTGCGCTTTGGCGCTCTCAGCTTCATTCGCCGAAGAAATTGCCGTTGAATTCGCCGTTTTCGCAACCGGCGGCGCCGCTTTCGCACTTGCCGCCGGGCTGCACGGTCGGCGGCGGCAGCTTCACGTCGCCGGCGGGCTTGAGGACTTCTTCGGCGGCCTTTGTCGTCCCGCTGCTGCCGGTTTCGCTCTTTGCCTTCGTCTTCTTCGACCCGCCCGAACCGCCACCGCTCTTCTTGCCGGAGCCGGCTTCGTTGGTGGCCGTGCTCGCGGTTTCCGCTCCGCCGCCGCCGACCTTGATGACCTGCGTCGCCGGCGCCGCGGCGGTCGAGCCGCCGCTTTCGCCGGAGCGGCCGATCAGGACCCCGACCCCGATCGCCAGGACGAGGGTCGCCACCCCGGCGACCAGCGAGGCGTTCGGAGACATGCGGGGCCGGCTGTCGCGCGGGGGTGGGGGCGGCGCCGCGTCGCGGGGGCGCTTGACCGCGTCCATGAAGACGACCGCGTCCATGAAGGGCAGCCGCGGGTCGCCCCTGCGGTGCCCGCATTCGAGGCAGTAGCGCTGGTCGGCCGCCATATGGGCGCCGCAGGTTGGGCACTGGTCCCCGCTCGGGGCGACCATCGAGGACTGAACGGCGGCAGCCGTATGGGTCGGGGTCGGCTGGATCGCCGACGCGCCCGAAGCCGCGGGCGCCACCTCCAACGACGCGGTAGGCGTTTCGACTGGATCGGGCTCGGCGCCAGCGGTCACACGGTCATCTTCAGGCCCACCACCCGCCGAAGGTGTTTAAGAGTTGTGAAGGACGGCACTATTCAGGCATCGGCGAGACTCAGGATCTTCACATCCTGGTAACCGACCGAGGCGATACTCGCCGCGAGTGGCAACTCCGAACGACGACGAGACCCGCGGCTTCGCCCGCCCCGGCAGCTGCGCCGCCTGCGGCGGGGCATTCGCGAGAGACCAGCGCTACTGCCTGGAGTGCGGGGCTCGGCGCGGGGCGCTGCCGCCGGCGGTCGCCGCGCGGCTCGCCACGCTGCTGCGCCGCGACCGCGGCGAGGAGGGGCCGGAGGAGGGTGCCGGCGAGGCGGCGGCGGCAGCCGGTTTCATGCCCTCGCCGCGGGCCGCGGCGGTGGCGGTGATGGGCATGCTCGCGCTCGGCGTCCTGCTCGGCTCGGCGACGAGCCAGATCGCGCAGAGCGCCGGGCTGAGCTCGATCGTCCTCGAAGTGGCCCCCCCGGCGGTGCCGCCGAGCGAAGCGGCCGAAACGGCGAGCGCGGCGCCGGAACCGGCGCCCGAAGCCGCGGCGTCGCCGGGGACGGCCTCCAGCGCTCCGTTCGCGGCGCTCCCGCCCGAAGAACCGGCCCCGGAAGCCCCGCAACCGACCCCGCCGCCGGAATTCTTCGAAGAAGAAGAAGCGCTGCCGCCGGTCACGCACGTGTTCCTGATCGTGCTCGGCGAAAACGGCTACGAAGAAACATTCGGCGAAGGCTCCACGGCTCCCTACCTGGCGCGGACGCTGCCCGAAAAGGGCGAGCTGATCTCCAACTACTACGCGGTGACGAAGGGCGAGCTCGCCAACCAGATCGCCCTCCTCAGCGGCCAGGGGCCGACGGCGGAAACCGCGGCCGGCTGCCCCAACTACACCGACATCGTCCCCGCCACGGTCTCGCCCGCGGGGCAGGTCGAAGGCAGTGGCTGCGTGTACCCGGCGGAAACCCCGACGCTGCCGGGCCAGCTGGGGGAAAAGAAACTGAAATGGAAGGCCTACGTCGAGGGCCTCGTCAACGGCTGCGCCCGCGAAGAAGGCCAGCGCAACCCGTTCGTCTACTTCCACTCCGTGCTCGACAGCCCCGAATGCGCGACCGACGACGTCAGCCTCGACCAGCTGGCGCGGGACCTGAAGACGGCGACGAAGACGCCGGCGCTCTCCTACATCGTTCCCGACGCCTGCGACGCGGGCGGCGAAGGGTCCTGCGAAGAAGGCCAGCCCGTCGGCCCCGCCGCCGTCGAAGAGTTCCTGCGGCGGGTGGTGCCGGCGATCGAAGCCTCGCCCGCCTACAAGGAAGGCGGGCTGATCGCGATCACCTCCGCCCAAGCGCGGCAGGCCGGGGCGACGCCGGACGCCGGCTCCTGCTGCATCGATCCGGCCTACCCGAACCTGCCGGCCGAAACGTCCGCCGCGGCGGCCCCGGAAGCCGCCGGCCCGGTCAAGCCGAGCGGTGGCGGCGGCCGGGTGGGCCTGCTGCTGCTCTCGCCCTTCGTCGCGCCCGGGAGCAAGAACGACAGCGGCTACTTCAACCACTACTCGCTGCTGCTCAGCATCGAGGAACTGTTCGAACTGGAACGGATCGGCTACGCCGGCGAAATCGCCCTCACGCCCTTCGACAGCACCGTCTACAACGCCGAAACCTCAACGGCTCCGAGCCCGTCCGGCTGAAGCCGATGCTCGGGTGAGCCATCGCTCACGGCTTGCGGGCGCGGATGATCGCCGATCCCGCCTTGTCGTGGACCCGATGGGTCTCGGTGACCTCCACGTCGACCAGGCCCGCGGCCGCCAGGGCTTCTTCGAACTCGCGGCGCGTGAGCGCGCCGGCGATGCAGCCGGTCCACTCGGCCAGGTCGGCTCGGGTCGCGGCATCCATGTCCTCGTCGGCGATCACGTCGGAGACGGCGAACCGCCCTCCGGGCCTCAGCACCCGTGCCGCCTCGGCCAGCACCGCCGGCTTGTCGCCGGAGAGATTGATCACGCAGTTGGAGATCACAACATCGACCGTCTCGGCGGGGAGCGGAACCCGCTCGATCTCGCCGCGCAGCCACTCGACGTTCTCAACTCCCGCCTCGCGCTGGTTCTCGCGGGCGAGGGCAAGCATCTCGTCGGTCATGTCGAGCCCGTATGCCTTGCCGGTCGGGCCGACCCGCTCGGCGGAGCGCAGCACGTCGATGCCGCCGCCGGAGCCGAGGTCGAGCACGGTTTCCCCGGCGCTCAGCTCGGCGACGGCGATGGGATTTCCGCAGCCCAACGAGGTCCAGCGTGAGTCCACGCTCTCGGCCGCCGCGGCGTAGCGGGCGCGCACGGCCTCGCGGATCTCGTCGGTCTCGCTCACTTGGTCAGCCATGTGGAGAGCTCCTTCAGGGCGTCGGGGATCACGTAGTAGTAGGCCCACAGCCCCTGGCGCTCGGACTCGACGATGCCGGCGTCGCGCAGGACCTTGAGGTGGTGGGAGACGGTGGGCTGGGAGAGGTCGAAGAGCGGGACCAGCTCGCAGACGCAGACCTTGCCGGCGTGCTTGCGCAGCACGTCGGCGAGCTGCATCCGGATCGGATCCCCGAGCGCCTTCGCCACCCTGGCCATGCGCTCCGCCTCGGCGCGCTCGATGTCGGGATAGACGACCGGCTCGCAACAGGGCTCGCCCGCCGGCCGCTTCTGCTTCGGCGCCAACTCCAGATCGACAGTCATCTATTTACGTATATCGATTGAAATCACAAATGTCAATAGATAGGCTGCCGTGGGACCGCCGATGAGCACACGCGTTGGCATCAACGGCTTCGGCCGGATCGGGCGGCTGGCCCTGCGGGCCGCATGGGGTTGGCCGGAGCTGTCATTCGACCACGTCAACGAGCTGAGCGGCGACGCCGCGACCGCCGCCCATCTGCTGGTGTTCGACTCGGTCCACGGCAGGTGGTCGCGGAGCGCGGAGGGGGAGGGAGGCGCCCTTCTCGTCGACGGCAGGAGCGTCGGCTACTCCGCCGCCGCCGATCCCGGCGAGGCGCCCTGGGGCGAGGCCGGGGTCGAGGTCGTGCTCGAGTGCTCCGGGAAGTTCCGCACCGCGGAGTCGCTCGCCCCCTACTTCGAGCAGGGCGTCCGCAAGGTCGTCGTCGCGGCGCCGGTCAAGGACGGGTCGGCCCTCAACGTGGTGGTCGGCGTCAACGACGACCCCGGCGAGATCGCCCGCCACGACGTCCTCACCGCCGCCTCCTGCACGACCAACTGCCTGGCGCCGGTGGTGAAGGTGATCCACGAGGGGATCGGCATCCGCCACGGGTCGATCACGACCCTGCACGACCTCACCAACACCCAGACGATCGTTGACGCGCCCCACCGGGACCTGCGCCGGGCCCGCGCCGCCGGCCTCTCGCTGATCCCGACGACGACCGGCTCGGCGACGGCGATCGGGCTGATCTTCCCCGAGCTGGAGGGGCGCCTAAACGGTCTCGCGGTGCGCGTCCCGCTGCTGAACGCCTCGCTGACGGACTGCGTCTTCGAGGTCGAGAGGCCGACCGGCGTCGAGGAGGTCAACGGCCTGCTCGAGGCGGCCGCCGCCGGCCCGCTGGCCGGCATCCTCGGCTACGAGGACCGCCCCCTCGTCTCGGTCGACTACCGCGACGACCCGCGCTCCGGCGTCGTCGACGCCCTCTCGACGATGGTCGTCGGCGGAACCCAGGTCAAGGTCCTCGCCTGGTACGACAACGAGTGGGGCTATGCCAACCGCCTCGTCGAGCTCGCCCGCGCGGTCGCCCATGGCCTCGACTGAGCCGGCTCCGAGAAGGCGGCAGGAGGATCTGCGCAACTACGCTCTGGTCACCGCCGCCTACTGGGTCGAGACGCTCGCCGACGGGGCGACCCGGATGCTGGTCCTGTTCTACTTCTACGAACTGGGCTACTCGGCCTTCACGGTCGCCTCGCTCTTCGTCTTCTACGAGATCTTCGGCATCGTCACCAACCTCGTCGGTGGCTGGCTCGCTGCGCGCTTCGGGCTGAGGACGACGCTCTTCATGGGCCTGGGGACCCAGGTCTTCGCGATGTCGATGCTCGCCTTCGCGCCGCAGGCGTGGCTGGTCGTCCCCTACGTGATGGCCTCCCAGGCCTTCTCGGGGATCGCCAAGGATCTGACCAAGATGAGCTCCAAGAGCGCGGTGAAGCTGGTCGTGCCCGCGGGCGACGAATCCTCGCTCTACCGCTGGGTCGCGATCCTGACCGGCTCCAAGAACGCGCTGAAGGGGGTCGGCTTCTTCCTCGGCGCGCTGATGCTGACGCTGGCCGGGTTCCAGGCCTCGATGGCGATCCTGGCCGGGGCGGTCCTCATCACCGCTGCGGTGGTCGCGCGGCTGATGCACGGGCACCTCGGCCGGCCCGATGCGAGGGCCAGGTTCAAGCACATGTTCTCCAACGACCGCGCCGTCAACGTCCTCGCCGCCGCCCGCATCTTCCTCTTCGCCTCGCGCGACGTCTGGTTCGTGGTCGGCCTCCCCGTCTACCTCGAGACCGTGCTCGGCTGGAGCTTCGTGCAGACCGGCGGCTTCCTGGCGGTCTGGGTGATCGGCTACGGGGCGGTGCAGGCGGCGGCTCCGGGCTTCGTCCGCCGGCGGGGGAAGGGGGGAGGCGCCGAGCCCGACGGGGCGACCGCGACCTGGCTGGCCTTCGCGCTGGCCGCCTTCCCCGCCGCGATCGCCGTCTGCCTCACGGCCGGCCTCGACCCCACCGCCGTGCTCGTCGCCGGGCTGGTCGCCTTCGGAGTCGTCTTCGCGATGAACTCCGCCGTCCACTCCTACCTGATCCTCGCCTACGCCGACAACGACAGGGCGACGATGAACGTCGGCTTCTATTACATGGCCAACGCCGGCGGCCGCCTGGCCGGCACGATCCTCTCCGGCCTGCTCTACGAGTGGCACGGCCTCACCGCCTGCCTCTGGGCCTCGGCCGCCTTCGTCCTCGCCGCCGCCGCCCTCTCGGTCCTCCTGCCGAGCAAGCCGCCAAGCTCGACGCGACCCGGCGAGCTGGCCGCCGTGGGCTGAGGATCAGGTTCCCTCTGGCGCAACCTCTCCGGACTCGCTGATCCCGATGCGGTCGTGGAGGCGGCGCAGCGGCGCCGGCGCCCACCAGTTCCACCTGCCGAGCAGCGCCATCAGCGAGGGCACCAGCAGCGCCCGCACGATGCTGGCGTCGATCAACACTGCCAGCGCCGTGCCGACGCCGTTCTCCTTGATGAAGATGATCTGCGAGGTGGCGAAGGCGAACATCGCGACCGCGAACAGCAGCGCCGCGGCGGTGACGATCCGCCCGGTCCGCTCCAGCCCGATCGCCACGCACTCGCCCTCCGAGGCGCCGTTGTCGCGCGCCTCCTTGATCCGCGAGAGGAGGAAGACCGCGTAGTCGGTGGAGAGGCCGAAGGCGACCGCGAAGAGCAGGATCGGCATCGTCTGCTCGATCGCCCCCGGGCTCGAGTAGTTGAGGAACCCCTCCAACCGCCCGTCCTGGAAGATCAGCACCATCAGGCCGAAGACGGCGCTGAGGTTGAGGAAGTTCATCAGCAGCGACTTGATCGGCAGGATCACCGAGCCGGTCATCAGGAAGAGGATGACCAGGGTGGCGAGGACGATGATCCCAAGCACGATCGGCAGGTGGCTGACGAGGCTGCTCTGGAGGTCGATGAAGTCCGCGGTGGCGCCGCCGACCAGGGCCGTCGCCCCCGGCGGCGCCCGCAGGTCGCGGATCCGCCGCACCGTCGCCTGGCTGGCTTCGCTGACGAACGGCCGGGTGGAGACGACCTGGATCGCGGTCACCCCCCCGCGCAGCGGCTGCGGCGGGTTGACTTCGGCGACGCCGTCGACCCGGCGCAGGCGGGCCGCGAACCGCGCCGCCCGCCGTGGCCCGGCGCCTTCGAGGTCGACCCAGATCGGCGTCTCGCGGTAGGGCGGGAACTCGGCGCTGACGGTGTCGTAGGCCTGGCGGGCGCTGGCGCTCTTCGGCAGCACCGTCGGGTCGACCGTGTCGAACCTGATCCCGAAAAAGGGCAGCCCGAGCACGATCAGGAAGAGGGCGCTGAGGGTGGCGACGGGGACCGGGCGCCGCATCACGAAGCGCGAGAGCCGGTACCAGAAGCCCGACTCGTCGGGCCGGGTGTCGGCCTCGGCCCGGCGCTGCAGGAACCTCGGCGCGCCGGCGTTGACCCGCGTCCCCAGCATCGTCAGCACCGCCGGCAGCACGGTCAGCGAGATCAGCGCCGCGAACAGCGCCACCAGCGCCCCGCCGAGGCCCATCGAGTAGAGGAAGCGCTGCGGGAAGACGAGCAGCGAGGCGAGCGCGGCGGCGACCGTCAGCGAGGAGAAGAAGACGGTGCGCCCGGAGGTGGCGAGCACGCGCCGCATCGCCGCCAGCCCCGGCTCGTCCTTGGCGATCTCCTCGCGGTAGCGGGAGACGATGAAGAGGCTGTAGTCGATCGAGAGGCCCAGGCCCAGCGCCGTGGTCAGGTTGAGGGCGAAGATCGAGATCGAGCCGAATTCGCTGGCGAGGCGGAGGATGAGGAAGGTGCCGACGATCGCCAGGCCGCCGATCATCAGCGGCAGCAGCGAGGCGACGAGGCTGCGGAAGAACAGCAGTGAGAGCCCGAAGAGCAGCGGGAAGGCGAGCATCTCCGCCATCCGCAGGTCCTTCTCGACCTGCTTGTTGACCTGCTCCTGGGCGACCGCGGCGCCGCCGACGACGACGCCCGGATGGGCGGCGAGGACGTCGGCGACGTCGGCGCCCGCCTGCTGCCAGCGCTTGTCGCCGGTCGGCTTCAGCGCCACCGCGAAGTAGGTGGAGCGGCGGTCGTGGGAGACGAAGACGGGGGAGCGGGTGTCGTAGTAGCCGGTGACCGACTTGACGTCGGCGCGGCGCCGCACGCTGCGCTCGAGCGCCTCGACCCGGGCCCGCGTCGCCGGCGCCGCGACCGGCGCGTCCTTGACGATCGCCAGCACCGCCGGAATCCGCAGCCCGGCGTCGTCGAGGCGTTCCCGGGCCTGCACCGCCTCGGTCGCCGGGTCGTCGGCGCCGTAGGGGTCGAGGCGGCTGGCGACGCCGCCGCCGAGGGCCCCGGCGAGGAGGAAGAAGAGGACGGCGAAGATGCCGATCCGGCGGGCGTTGCCGTCGGCGAAGCGGGCGAGGGCGTCGAACATCAGCTGCTCCTTTTCTCGGGAGCGGAATCGAGGAGCTGGCGCTCCATCCGCTCGCACCAGTCGGCGAACCACTCGGTGAACTCGATGCCGCTCCGCAGCACGATCAGCGGGAACGGGTCGTCTGTCCCGGCTTTCTGGGACTCCATCGCGCGCAGCTGGGCGTTGACCTCGAGCCGGTGCGCGCGCATCGCCCGCAGGATCTCGACCGCCTGCTCGCGTGGCAGCGCGTCGGCGAAGAACAGCTTCAGCAGTCCTTCCTCGCGCATCTCGAAGGTCGTCGGTGGCAACCGCAGCCAGGCCTTCAGCTCCTCCTCGCCGTCGGCGGTGATCTCGTAGACGGTGCGCCGGCGCCCGCCGGTGGGGGAGTCGACGCCCTCGATCAGGCCGGCCGCGGCGAGCCGCTTCAGCTCCGGGTAGATCTGCCCGTAGCTGGCCGCCCAGAAGAGCCGTGTGCTCTTGTCGACCAGCGCCTTGATCTCATAGCCCGACCGCGGCTCCCTGCGGACCATCCCGAGAATCACGTAAGCGGTGGCGCTCAGATCGTCCATTCGGCCGAATATATATCAAACCGATATATCTCCAAGCGCGATCCTTGGGCCCGGCGCGGGCTGAGGGTCAGCCGAGCTCGGCCACCAGGGCTTTGAGCGGCGCTCCCGCTCGCGGCATCGAGCGGCGGCTATTCTCAGCCGTCCATGGCCAGAGCGGACTCCGACATCGTCGTGATGAAGTTCGGCGGCACCTCCGTCGCCGGCGCCGAGCAGATCAAGCGCGCCGCCGGGCGGATCGTCGCCGCCCGCGACGCCGGGCGCCGGGTCGTCGCCGTGCTCTCGGCGCGGGGCAAGACGACCGACGAGCTTCTCGCCCAGGCGCACGAGATCTCCGCCCGCCCGGTCGCCCGCGAGATGGACATGCTGCTCTCGACCGGGGAGCGGATCTCCTGCGCGCTCTGCGCGATGGCGATCCACGACATGGGCCACGAGGCGATCTCGCTGACGGGGTCCCAGGCGGGGATCGTCACCGACTCCTTCCACACGAAGGCGCACATCGTCGACATCCGCGCCGAGCGCATCGAGGCGGCGCTGGGGGAGGACCGGATCGTCCTGGTCGCCGGCTTCCAGGGCGTCTCCACCGAGAGCCGCGACGTCACCACGCTCGGCCGCGGCGGCTCCGACACCACCGCCGTCGCCCTCGCGGCCGCGCTCGGCGCCGAGGTCTGCGAGATCTACACCGACGTCGCCGGCGTCTTCAGCGCCGACCCGCGCCTTGTCCCCGGCGCCCGCAAGCTGCCGAGCCTCTCCTTCGAGGAGATGCTCGAGATGTCGGCATCCGGCGCCGGAGTGCTGCAGCTGCGCTCGGTCGAGTACGCCCGCAACCACGGCGTCCGCATCCACTGCCGCAGCAGCTTCGAGGACGGCCCCGGTACCCTCGTGGTAGCCGAGGACGAGACCGTGGAGCAACCCTTCGTAACCGCCGTCACCCATTCCAACGCGGAGGCCCGCGTGACGCTGACCGGCGTCCGCGACGAGCCCGGCGTCGCCGGCCGCATCTTCCACGCGCTGGCCGAGGCGGGCGTCAACGTCGACGTGATCATCCAGAACGAGCCGGTCGGCGGCGACCAGCTGGCCGACCTCTCCTTCACCGTCGATCGCGCCGACCTGGCGGCGGCGACCGACACGATCGCCGCCCTCGGCGACGTCAGCAACGGCATCCGCACCGACGAGCGGATCGGCAAGGTCTCGATCGTCGGCGCCGGCATGCGCTCGCACCCGGGCGTCGCCGCCAAGGTCTTCGAGGTGCTCGGCGCCGAGCGGATCAACATCGAGATGATCTCCACCTCGCCGATCAAGATCTCCTGCGTCATCGCCGCCGACCGCGTCCCCGACGCGGTCAGGGGACTGCACGACGCCTTCCAGCTCGGCGACGACGCGATCCGGCCCGAAGACGCGACCGGCCCGGGCCACCGCCCCACGGTCGCCGGCTGAGCCGCCGTCATAATCGGGCGATGGCGGGCGACGGATACAGAGTCGGGGTGCTGGGCGCGACCGGGCTGGTCGGCTCGACGATTCTCGGGCTGCTCGCCGAGCGCGATTTCCCGGTCACCGAGGTCGTTCCCTTCGCCTCGCAGCGCTCCGCCGGCAGGGAGCTGGAGTGGAACGGCTCGGTTCTGGTCTGTCGCGAGCTCGGCGAGGAGTCGATCCAGGGGCTCGACGTGGTCCTCTCCTCTGCCGGCGGCGCGGTCAGCGCCGAGTGGGTCCCGCGCCTGGTCGCGGCCGGTGCCACCGTCGTCGACAACACCAGCCACTGGCGAATGCACGACGACGTGCCGCTGGTCGTCGCCGAGGTCAACCCCGACGCGCTCGAGGGCCACAGCGGGATCGTCGCCAACCCGAACTGCTCGACCATGCAGATGGTCGTGGCGCTGAAGCCGCTCCACGACGAGGCCGGGATCGAGCGGCTGGTGATCTCCACCTACCAGGCTGTCTCGGGCACCGGCAAGGCGGCGATCGACGAGCTGCTCGAGCAGTCGCGGGCGGTGCTGGCCGGAGAGGAGCCGGCGGCAGCCGTGTATCCGCACCCGATCGCCTTCAACGCGCTCGTCCAGGCAGGCAACTTTCCCGCCGGCGACGACCACACCGACGAGGAGCGCAAGCTGATCAACGAGACGCGGAAGATCCTCGGCGACGAGTCGATCCGGGTCAGCGCCACCTGCGTACGGGTGCCGGTGGTCACCGGCCACTCGGAGGCGGTCAACGTCGAGACCAGGAAGCCGTTGAGCCCGGAGCGGGCGCGCGAGTTGCTCGCCGCGGCCCCGGGGGTGACCGTCGTCGACGACCCCGCCGCCGGCCGCTATCCGATGGCGATCGAGGCCGCCGGCCACGACGACGTCTTCGTCGGCCGCATCCGCCGCGACCCCGGCAACGAGCGCGCCCTGGACCTCTGGGTCGTCTCCGACAACCTCCGCAAGGGCGCCGCCACCAATGCCGTCCAGGTGGCGGAGCTGCTGGTCGAGCGCGGCCTGCTCGGCAGCCGGGGCTAGGCCGTGGACATCGGCTTCGGCGAGGCGCTGCTTCTCTTCGGCGGACTGCTGGCGGTGGTCGCCGCGCTGTCGGGGGTGATGAAGGGGACGGTGCTCTCGGCCTCGGTGCTCTCGGTGGCGCTCGGCATCGGGCTCGCGGGGGCCGGGGTGGTGCACGTCGACGCCACCGACAAGGCGATCGTCGAGCTGGTCGAGCTGGCGCTGATCCTGACCCTCTTCTCCGACGGGATGTTCGTCGAGCGCGAGTTGCTGCGCCGTCACTGGAGCCCGGTGGCGCGGGCGCTGACGATCGCGATGCCGATCACGATGGCGCTGCTGGCGCTGGCGGCGAAGGCCCTGTTCCCGGGTCTGAGCTGGGCCGAGGCCTTCCTGCTCGCCGCGGTGCTCTCGCCGACCGACCCGGTCGTCACCTCCGCCGTCGTCACCTCGCGCCTGGTGCCGAGCTCGGTCCGCCACACGCTCAACCTCGAGTCCGGCCTCAACGACGGCCTGGCGCTGCCCTTTGTCCTCTTCTTCCTGGTCCTGGCGAGCCCCGGCGGCAACCCCGGCACCGAAGCGGCGAAGCTGGTCGGCGAGGCGGCGGTGGGGGCGGCGATCGGGGTTGGCCTGGGCACCATCGGCGGCTGGCTGCACCACCACCTGCCGGGCGGCGGGATGACCGCCCGCTACGAGGGCATCTACGCGGTCGGCTTCGCCCTCTTCGCCTTCGGCCTGGCCGAAGTCAGCTTCGGCAACGGCCTGATCGCCGCCTTCGTCTGCGGGATCGCGATGGCGGCCAGCGAGCGCGACGTGCCCGAGGGCTTCGTCGAGTTCGCCGAGAACGCCAGCGCCATCCTCCAGGTGCTGACCTTCTTCGTCTTCGGCGGCCTGATCGTCGCCACCGGCTTCCACCACAGCATCCCGCCGTTGATCGCCTTCGTCCTCTTCGCCCTGCTGCTGGCCCGCCCGGTGGCGGTGATGCTGTCCTTCGTCCGCACCGGGATCCCGAAGTCCGAGAAGCGGTTCATGGCCTGGTTCGGGCCCAAGGGCGTGGCCTCGATGCTGTTCGCCCTCTTCGTCCTCAAGTCGCAGGTCGGCAACGGCACCCTGATCTTCGACATCGCCTCGCTGGCGATCATCGCCTCGATCGTCGCCCACGGCCTCACCGACACCGTCGGCGCCCGCTGGATGGCGGCTCGGGTCGGACTGGAGAGAGAGGCCGAGCCGGGCCATCTCGGGTCGGCGGGGCTCGACTAGAAGATCAGCCGCGCGGCAGCTCGAGCCTGTGGGCCGAGGCGATCTCGGCGGCGCGTCGTTCCCCGGCGCCCGCTTCGGCGGCCAACTCCGGCCACGCGCGTACCGCGTCGACCACCTCCCCCAGGATCGTCTCCGCCCGGCCGCGTGGCAGCGAGGCGAGCGCGCCCACCGCACGCAGGTCGGTAACCGCAATCCGGTCGAGCTTGCCGTTGATCGACATCTGGTGACGCGCGGTCCAGCGACCCTCCGGGTTGTGCGCGTAGACGAGGTCGAAGGCTGGGGAGAGAGACCAGTGTCCGGAGCGGTCCATCAGGAAGGCGATGTTCTTGACGTGGTCGTCCTGGTTGCGGGCGACGACGTTGAAGACCATGCGGCGAAACTGCTGCTCGGCCGCTGTCGGTGGCAGTCCGAGCCGGCGGATTACCTGAAAGGCCTGCTCGTATGAGTTGGCCCCCGGCTGGTTGAAGTCGAGGTGGGCCAGCGCGGCCAGCGACTGCATGTGGAGCTTGTCTCCGGTCTCGGCGCGATCGAAGCGGCGGGTCATGAAATGACGGCGGCCGCCCTCTTCCAGCAGGCGGCACTCGCTCACCTCTATCCCGGCGCGCCTCGCCATCCGCGAGTAGGCCAGCTCGATCGCGCCATATCCACGACTTGCGCCGAGCTCTCGGCTGCTGTCGTCGACGCCGTCGAACTTGAGGATCCAGTGCTCGAATCCGGTCGGCAGATCGAGCTGGCCGGAGCGGACCTCGCCGCTCTCGGGATCGAGCGCGATCAGCGCCTTGGGTCGAGCGCCACCCGCCGACGTGCCGACCCTGAGGATCTCGCGCAAAGCGCCTCGCCGTCCCGGCTTGCGAAGCGAGACCGCCAGGTCGGCGCGGTGGGCCATGACTTCGGCCGCGAGCTCGGCCAGCGCCTCGACGTCGACCGGGTGGTCTGTCGCCGCCCGCGGCCCGCGCGCGGGCCTGAACTCCAGTGCCCCCATGCCGCGCCTGCCGATGTAGCAGAGTCGCTCGACCGCGTCGAAACTCTCCGGCGCGCGCCCCTGCGTCGCAAGCCAGGCGTCGATCAGCGCGTTGCCGTAGCGGTCCGGCAGCGAATCGGCGAGCATTCCCGGCAACCCGGCGAAGCTCCTGGGCGTGAGACCCGGGAAGCGGAAGGTTCGCGCCACCTGGAGCGGCATCTCCAGCGGCGCCGGCTCGATCCCGCTGGCGACGAACTCCGGGTCGTACTCGAAGCTCGCGGCCTGCTCTCCGTCCGGCAGCGAGACGGCGCCGATGCGCGTGCCCCAGAGGAGGACGTTGGCCGCGCTACTCATTCGCCGTCTCCAGACCCTTCGTCGCCCCAGCGCCAGGCTCCCCGTTGCGGCTCGGTCGACTCCGCCCGGGCGGTGGTGCGGGCGCGTCGGCGCCGCCGCCCCTGCCGACCGACTTCCTCGAGCGGGCTGGGGCCGGGCGGGGGGAGCAGCCGCTCGATGCCTTCAAGCTCCCCGAGCGCGCGCAGGATGCGGACGAGGCTGGTCAGTGAGCCCGACTCGCCCTCCTCGATCCGCTGCACGGTCATCCGGCCGACGCCGGCCTCGTTGGCCAGCTGCTGCTGAGTCAGGTTGCGGCGCAGGCGCTCGGCGCGCAATCGCTCGCCGAGCCCCGCGAGCACTGTTTCGTCACTGCCTCGATCTTCTGCAGTCATAACGCACCAAACTTAGCGCATTATGGCCTTAATAGAGGTTAGTGCTCCATTTTTGGAGCGAAACCTCAGTTTCTACGCGGGGACGCCGGCGAGGCGCTCCTCGACCCAGCCGGTCGAGGCGATGTGCTTGCTCATGCCGAGCTGCTTGGGGTCGGCGCCCAGCGCCAGGCCGACGAGCTGAGGGAGATGCAGGACGGCGAGGCCGAGGTCGCGGTTGACGACCTTGGCCGCCTCCGGCTGCTGCATGTCGAGGTTGAGGTGGCAGAGCGGGCAGGGGGTGACTAGGCAGTCGGCGCCGGCGTCGATCGCGTCGCCGACGTGGGTGCCGGCCTGCTTCAGCGAGGTCTCGCGGTTCATCGCGATCACCGGGAAGCCGCAGCATTTGCGGGCGCCGTCGTACTCGACGACCTCACCGCCGAGCGCCTGGATCACCTTCTCCAGGTAGATATCGCGATCGGGGTGCTCGGCGTAGCCGAGGCGCTCCTTGGGGCGGACGATGTAGCAGCCGTAGAAGGGACCGACCTTGAGGCCGGAGAGCGGCCGCACGACCTGCTCTTTGAGGCGGTCGAGCCCGTAGTCCTCGACCAGCAGCCAGAGGAAGTTTTTGTTGTTCCAGGAGCCGTCCTCGGACTTCTCGTAGGAGAGGCCCTGGCCGGAGAGCGCCTCGTTGACGTGGGCGCGGTAGGCGGAGTCGGCGTCGAGGCGCTGCTGGCACTCCGACTGCGCCCCCTGGCAGGTCGAGCAGATGTTCATCATCGAGAGCCCGGTCTGCTGGGCGAGCGCGAAGGTGCGGGCGTTGAGGGTGTCGGCCAGCTCCTGGTTGTGCTCGGCGATGACGCCGGCGCCGCAGCAGTTGGCGCGGTCGAGGGTGACCAGCTCGATCCCCAGCTTCTCGGCGACCAGCGCCATCGAGCCGTGCAGCTCCGGCGTGAAGCCGCGCGAGACGCAGCCGGGCCAGTAGGCGACTTTGATCCGGTCAGCCATTCGAGGCCTCCTCGCTGGTCGGCGCGGCGGTGGCTGCGCGATCCTCGCGCTCCTCCTCGGCCTCGATCTCGGCCAGCTCGCCCTCGTCGCCCTTGATGTACAGGTTGAATTCCTCGTTGTGCTCCTCGGCGTGCCGGTAGATCGCCCTGACCTCGTCCTGGGCGCCATCGGGGAGCTTGTGGTGGACGCCCGGGATCAGCTTCGGCAGCGAGCGCATCTTGCCGGTCCTGATGCCGCGGATCGCGGTCGGGATCGAGCCGAGCATTTCTCTGATCGCCCGTTTGCTCGGTTTCAGCTTCCCCTTCACCCCCGGGGCGAAGGACTCCTGCAGCAGCAGCGACTCGTCCAGCGTCCCCTTCTTCTCGATGATCTTGACGAAGGCGACCTCGTGGTCGTGACCGCTGTTGGGGTCCTCGATCCCCTCTTCGCCGGCCTTGCGGCGCAGGCGCATGATCTGGTCCATCGGCGCCACGTCCTTGGGGCAGGCGTCGACGCAGCTGAAGCAGTGGGTGCAGTCGTAGATGCCGTGCGGGTCCTCGGCGAGGTCGTGCAGGCGCTCCTTGGTCTCGGCGTCGCGCGGGTCGCCGACGAAGCGGTAGGCCTTGGCCAGCGCCGCCGGGCCGATGAAGTCGGGGTCGGCTTCCATCGAGAGGCAGGAGGAGACGCAGGCGCCGCACTGGATGCAGGCCATCGACTGGGTGATGTCGAGCATCGATTCCGGGTCGACCACGTACTCGCGCTCGGGCGCCTCGCCGTGCGGCAGCAGCCAGGGGGTGACGCGGCGGATCTTGGTCCAGTGCGTCGACTCCATGTCGGTGATCAGGTCCTTGATGACCGGCATATTGCCCATCGGCTCGATCGTGATCACGTTGCCGCTGGCCTCGCCGCCGACCGCGCTCGCCTTCTTGTCGGCCAGCTCCTGCGCCTCGCCGATCTGGGTCTTGCAGCCGAGGCCGGACTGGCCGTTGATCTTCATCCCGCAGGAGCCGCAGATCGCGGCGCGGCAGGAGCAGCGCACGGCGAGCGAGCCGTCCTCGCGGTCCTTCGTCTGCAGCAGCCCGTCGAGGACCGAGAGCGAGGGCTCGAGGTCGACGTCGAACTCCTCCCAGTAGGCCCCCTCGCCGCTCTCGGGCTGGAACCGCCGGACCTTGATCGTGTACTCGGCCATCAGTAAGTCCTCGCTTCCGGTTCCCACTGGGTGATGGTCACCTCGGAGTATGAGATCTCGGGCCCGTCGTCGGCCCGCTCGAGGTCGATGTGCTTGAGCCACTCCTCGTCGTTTCGCTCGGGGAAGTCTGTCCTGTACTGGGCGCCGCGGCTCTCCTTGCGCTCCAGCGCCGCGACGCAGGTCGTCTCGGCGTTGTCGAGCATGTAGCCGAGCTCGATCGCGCCGAGCAGGTCCTGGTTGAAGACGCTGCCGTGGTCGTCGATGTAGGCGGACTTCGCCTCCTCCTTGAGCCGGCGGACCGTCTCCAGCGCTTCGGCGATCCCGGCCTCGTCGCGGAAGACGGCGACCTTGGCGTCCATCGTCTGGCCCAGCTCGAGCTTGATCTCGGAGACGCGGCGGCCGGAGCCCTTCTCACGCCCGTTGACGTCGGCGATCATCGCGTCCTCGTCCTCGAGCGCCTTGCGCGAGGGCCGCGAGCCCTCGACCCGCTTGGCGCGGGCGGCGGCGTCGGCGCCGGAGCGGCGCCCGAAGATCAGCGTGTCGAGCAGCGAGTTGGCGCCGAGGCGGTTGCCGCCGTGGACGGAGACGCAGGCGGTCTCGCCGGCGGCGTAGAGGCCGGGGACGTCGGTGCGCCCGTCGACGTCGGTCTTGACGCCGCCCATCGTGTAGTGGTTGCCGGGCTTGATGCGGATCGGTTCGCGGGTGATGTCGACGCCGGCGAAGTCCCGGCCGACGAGGACGATCTCACGCAGCGCCTCGTGCACGCGCTTTTTCGGCACCACGGTGATGTCGAGGGCGACGGTGCCGTCGGGGAAGCCGCGGCCCTCGTCGATCTCGGTCTGCTCGGCGCGGGAGACGACGTCGCGCGAAGCCAGCTCCATCTTGTTCGGCGCGTAGCGCTCCATGAAGCGTTCGCCCTTGGCGTTGAGCAGGTGGGCGCCCTCGCCGCGGGCCCCCTCGGTGATTAGGAAGCCCTTGCCCGCCAGCGTCGTCGGGTGGTACTGGATCATCTCCATGTCCATCAGCTTGGCGCCGACCCGGTAGGCCATCGCGATCCCGTCGCCGGTGCAGATCAGGGCGTTGGTGGTCGGCTTCCAGACCTGGCCGTTGCCGCCGCAGGCGAGGATCACCGACTTCGCCTCGAACAGCTCCATCGAGCCGTCGGCGACGTTGCGGGTGACTACCCCGCAGCACTCGCCGTTCTCGTCCATCGCCAGGGCGGTGCAGAACCACTCCTCGTAACGGGCGACCGAGTCGGCGTGCTTCATCAGCTGCTCGTAGAGCACGTGCATGATCGCCTGGCCGGTGATGTCGGCGACGTAGTAGGTACGGGCGGCGGAGGCGCCGCCGAAGGCGCGGGTGCCGAGCCTGCCCTCCTCGTTGCGGTGGAAGGTGACGCCGAGGTGCTCGAGGTGGAGGATCTCCTCCGGGGCCTCGCGGGTCATGATTTCGATCGCGTCCTGGTCGCCGAGGTAGTCGGAGCCCTTGATCGTGTCGAAGGCGTGCGACTCCCAGGAGTCGCCGGGGTTGAGCGCCGCGTTGATCCCACCCTGGGCGGCGTTGGAGTGCGAGCGCACCGGGTGGACCTTGCTGACGATCCCGACCGAGACGCCCTCCTCGGCGGCGGCGAGAGCGGCGCGCTGCCCTGCGAGGCCGGCGCCGATTACGAGAACGTCATGGGATGGCACGAGCGCGGATGCTATAGAGGCGAAATCCGACTCCGCAGTCGGAATTGAGCCTCCGCGTACCATTGGTGGATGCTCGGCGGCGGCTCCTTCACCCTCTTCCACGTTCGCGGCATCCGGATCGCGGTCGACTGGTCCTGGTTCCTCGTCCTCTTCCTCGTCATCTTCTGGATGTCCCGGAGCTACGGGGACCTGCTCGGGGAATCCGGCTCGGCCACCACCCCGTTCCTGCTGGCGGTGCTGAGCGCCTTCGGCTTCTTCGGCTCGATCCTGCTGCACGAGCTCGGCCACGCGATCGTCGCGATGCGCAACGGGATCGGCATCTCCAGCATCCAACTCTGGATCTTCGGCGGCATGGCGCGGATGGACCGCGAAGCCGAGAGCCCGGCCACCGAACTGAAGGTGGCGATCGCCGGGCCGCTGGTGACCCTGGCGATCGTCGTCGTCCTCACCCTCGGCGGGATCGCCGCCGTCGGCTGGGGGGAGTTCGGGGAAGCGGCGCTGCTCAACTCCGGCTCAGGAGTGTCGGGGGTGCTGGCGATGATCGCCTGGCTGGCGTCGGTCAACGCCCTGGTGCTGGTCTTCAACCTGCTGCCGGCCTTCCCGATGGACGGCGGCCGGGTCGCCCGGGCGATCGCCTGGCGGCGGTCGGGCGACCGCACCAGCGCGACTCGCTTCGCCGCCAACCTCGGCCGCCTCTTCGCCTACCTGATCATGGCCGGCGGCCTCGCCCTCGTCTTCACCGGCGCCGTCTTCGCCGGGATCTGGCTGGCGCTGATCGGCATGGTCGTCAACGGCTCCGCCCGCGGCGCCGTCATGCAGACCGCGATCAGCGACAAGGTCAGCGACATCCGCGTCGCCGACGTGATGGACCGCGAGCCGGTTGCGATCCCGGGCGAGCTCAGCATCGAGCAGGCCCTGGACGAGTACTTCCTGCGCTACCGCTGGCCCTGGTTCCCGGTCGTCGACGCCGCCCACCGCTTCCTCGGCCTGCTGGTGCGGGATCGCGCCGACGAGGTGCCCGAGACCTCTCGGGCAAGCTCCCTGGTCGCCGACCTGCTCGAGCGCGACGACGGGACGTTCCAGGTCCGCGACGACACCCCCCTCGACTCCCTGCTCTCCAACCGCAACCTGCGCCGCTTCGGCGCCCTGATGGCGGTCGATGCCGACGGCCGCCTGAGCGGCGTGATCACGGTAGAGCAGGTCGGGCGCGCCCTACGCGACGCCAAGTAGTTGCGGCAGTCCTTTGTGACGCATAGGGGTACACATGACTATCCGGTTTGCTCCGCAAGGGAATCAGCGGCTCGATCAGTGATCTGGCGGTAGGTGGTCGGGCCGCGCTGCGCCCCGAGGCCGAGCAGGGTCTGGAAAGCGGCCATCGGGGTGCGGCGGCGGTTGTGGCGGAAGACGAACTCATCGAGGTAGGACTGCAGGTGCTCGGGCGAGACGCCTCTGTGAGTGCCCTGCAGCCAGGTCTTCAGGTTGGAGACAGCGCGGTGGGCGCGCGGCAGGAGCTTCTGGGCGTCGGGGTGATCGCGCCGCTGCAGTAGGGGCCGGTGGTCGAAGCCCGCGCCGGCGAGCTTGCCGTAGCCGTCCCAACCGTCGGTGTGGACGATCGCGCCCGGCTCGACGCTCGCCTTCACCCAGGGGGTCAGGGTCTTCTGGCCGGCGTCGGCGAGCACCTTCAGGCGCAGCCGACCCGAGCCCTCGCCACGAACCTCGACGATCACGCCGACCAGGGTCTTGGTGCCGTCGCGCTGGCGCCCGCTGCGCCTGCCCTCGTGGTGGCCGCCCACGAGGGTCTCGTCGACCTCGACCTCCCCGCGCAGCGGCTTGCGCTCCGGAGCCACCATCGCCCGGCGCAGCTTCTGCAGGATCAGCCAGGCGGTCTCATAGCGGGAGATCCCGAGCTGGCGCTGCAGCTGCACGGCTGAGATTCCCGGCGTATGGGTGGTGAGGAGGTAGGCGGCCCAGAACCAGAGCGTGAGTGGGGTGCGGGTCTTGTGCATGACCGTTCCCGCGGTGACCGAGGTCTGGTAGCCGCAGCCTTTGCATTGCCAGAGATGGCGCCGATGCTCGCCGCCGACCTCCTCGGACCCGCAGCGCGGGCAGTGGTAACCGTCCGGCCAGCGGGACTCGAACAGGTAGGCGCGGCACGCTGCCTCGTCGGGGAAGCGGCGTTGGAACTCCACGATCGAGCGGGGAAAGGTCGGACGCGTCACCGGCCGACCGTAGGTCAGGCGTCGGACGGACCAAACCGGATAGTCATGAGGGGTACAAAGGACTGCCGCAACTAGGCGACCGGGCGGTGGCGCTCGATGATGCGGCCGAAGTCGGTACCGGCGGGAAGGGTGCCGAAGGCCTGGCCCCAGTCGCCCGAGAGGCGGGAGGCGCAGAAGGCGTCGGCCACCGCCTCGTCTCCGTAGCGGACCAGCAGCGAGGCCTGGAGGGCGAGGGCCATCTTCTCGACCATGCGGCGGGCGCGGGCCTCGATCGTCTCGATGTCGCCGGGGACCTCCTCGCGCAGGGAGTTGACGTAGGCGTCCAGCCGCGGCTCCGCGACGGCGCCCTCCGCCAGCTCGGCGAAGAAGGCGTCGAGCGAGGCGGGGCTCTTGATCATGGCCCGGAGGACGTCGAGGCACTGGACGTTGCCCGAGCCCTCCCAGATCGAGTTGAGCGGGCTCTCGCGGAAGAGGCGGGGCATCCCCGACTCCTCGACGAAGCCGTTGCCGCCGAGGCACTCGAGCGACTCGCCGGCGTGCATCGGCGCCCGCTTGCAGATCCAGTACTTGAGCACGGCGTTGGCGATCCGCTTCAGGTCGGCCGCCTCCTCGTCGCCGCCGATCGACTCGTCGTAGGCGCGGGCCAGCCGCAACGCCGAGATCGTCGCCGCCTCGGACTCGACCGCGAGGTCGGCGAGGACGTTTCGCATCAGCGGCTGCTCGACCAGCTCGCGGCCGAAGACCGAGCGGTGGGAGGCGTGGTAAATCGCCTGGGCGACCCCCGCCCGCATCCCGGTGGCGCCGCCCATCACGCAGTCGAGGCGGGTGTGGTTGACCATCTCGATGATCGTCCGCACCCCGGCGCCCTCCTCGCCGACCAGCCAGGCCGAGGCGGCGTCGAACTCGACCTCGCTGGAGGCGTTGGAGCGGTTGCCGAGCTTGTCCTTGAGCCGCTGCAGGCGGAAGCGGTTGCGCTCGCCATCCGGCGTCCAGCGCGGGAAGAGGAAGCAGGAGATGCCGCCGTCGGCCTGGGCGAGGACGAGGAAGGCGTCGCAGGTCGGCGCCGACATGAACCACTTGTGCCCCGTCAGCTCGTACTCGGCGCCGGGCCCGCCGCCGTTCACCGGCCGCGCCACGGTTGTGTTGGCGCGGACGTCGGTGCCGCCCTGCTTCTCGGTCATCCCCATCCCCGCCAGGGCGCCCGACTTGCCGGGTGCCGGCGCGTTGCGCGGGTCGTAGGAGCCGGAGAAGAAGCGCGGCTCCCACTCGGCGGCCAGCTCCGGCTGGGTGCGCAGGGCGGGGATCACCGAGTAGGTCATCGAGATCGGGCAGCCGATCCCGGCCTCGGCCTGGGACATGCACATGAAGGCGGCGCCGCGGGCGACGTGGGCGCCGGGCCGCGGGTCCTCCCAGGGGGAGGAGTGCAGCTCGTGCCCCACCGCCATGCCCAGCAGCTCGTGCCAGGCGGGGTGGAACTCGACCTCGTCGACGCGGTGGCCGTAGCGGTCGTGGGTGCGCAGCTTCGGTGGGTTCTCGTTGGCGAGCCGTCCGAGGGTCTGCGCCTGCTCGGAGCCGGCCAGCTCGCCGACCGCTGAGATGCGCCGCTCGGCCCACTCCGCTCCCTCGCGCCGGACCGCCTCGACCAGCGGCCGGTCGGTCTCGTAGACGTTGTAGTCCAGCAGCGGCGGCGGCTGGTTCGCCACCTCGTGGTTGCTGGCCGTACGGCGCTCCGCGGTTGCCATCGCCCCCGATTGTGGCAGGTAGATAGCATCGCGCGCCGGTGGCGAAGATCCAGGTCAAGAACCCTGTCGTCGAGCTTGACGGCGACGAGATGACCCGCATCATCTGGTCGTTCATCAAAGAGCAGCTGATCCTTCCCTACCTCGACCTCGAGCTCGTCTACTTCGACCTCGGGATCGAGAGCCGCGACGCGACCGAGGACCAGATCACCGTCGACGCCGCAAACGCGATCAAGCGGCACGGGGTGGGAGTGAAGTGCGCGACCATCACCCCCGACGAGGCGAGGGTGGAGGAGTTCGGCCTGAAGCGGATGTACCGCTCGCCGAACGGGACGATCCGCAACATCCTCGGCGGCGTCATCTTCCGCGAGCCGATCGTGATCTCCAACGTGCCGCGCCTGGTGCCGGGCTGGACCAAGCCGATCGTGATCGGCCGCCACGCCTTCGGCGACCAGTACCGCGCCACCGACATGGTCGTCCCCGGCGAGGGGGCGCTGACGCTGACATACACGCCGAAGGACGGCTCCGAGCCGGTCGAGCTCGACGTGTATGACTTCCCGGGCCCGGGAATCGCGATGGCGATGTACAACCTCGACGACTCGATCCGCGACTTCGCCCGCGCCTCGATGCGCTATGGGCTCGACCGTGGCTACCCGGTCTACCTCTCGACCAAGAACACCATCCTCAAGCGCTACGACGGCCGCTTCAAGGACATCTTCGCCGAGGTCTACGAGGATGAGTTTAGGGCCGACTTCGAGGCTGCCGGGATCTCCTACGAACACCGCCTGATCGATGACATGGTCGCGGCGGCGCTGAAGTGGGAGGGGGGCTACGTGTGGGCCTGCAAGAACTACGACGGCGACGTCCAGTCCGACACCGTCGCCCAGGGGTTCGGCTCGCTCGGCCTGATGACCAGCGTGCTGATGAGCGCCGACGGCAGGACCGTCGAGGCCGAGGCCGCGCACGGCACCGTCACCCGTCACTTCCGCCGCCACCAGGAGGGCAAGCCCACCTCGACCAACCCGATCGCCTCGATCTTCGCCTGGACCCGCGGCCTCGCCGCCCGCGGCCGGATGGACGAGACGCCGGCGGTGTCGGCGTTCGCAGAGACGCTCGAGCGGGTGTGCGTCGAGACGGTCGAAAGCGGCAAGATGACCAAAGACCTGGCGCTGCTCGTCGGCGCCGGCCAGGCGCACCAGAGCACCCAGGAGTTCCTCGCCTCGATCGACGAGGGCCTACAGCGAGCGATGGCTTAGCGGTTCCCCAAACCCCCTACTCCAAGGAGACGATTTCTTTGAGCACCCCCGTGAAGGTCACAGTCACCGGCGCCGCAGGCCAGATCGGCTATGCGCTGCTGTTCCGGATCGCCAGCGGCCAGATGCTCGGCCCCGACACCCCGGTCGAGCTGAGCCTGCTGGAGATCCCCGCCGCCGTCAAGGCGGCCGAGGGCACGGCGATGGAGTTGGACGATTGCGCCTTCCCGCTGCTGCGCCGGGTCGACATCAGCGACGACCCGAAGCAGGCCTTCGAGGGCGCCAACGTGGCGCTCCTGGTCGGCGCCCGCCCGCGCGGCCCGGGCATGGAGCGCTCCGATCTGCTCGAGGCCAACGGCGGCATCTTCAAACCCCAGGGCGAAGCGATCGCCGCCGGCGCCGCCGATGACATCAAGGTTCTCGTCGTCGGCAACCCCGCCAACACCAACTGCCTGATCGCGATGTCGAACGCTCCCGACGTCCCGCGCGAGCGCTTCACGGCGATGATGCGGCTCGACCACAACCGGGCGATCTCCCAGCTCGCCAACAAGCTCGGCAAGCCGGTCTCGGCGGTCACCAACATGACCGCCTGGGGCAACCACTCCGTCACCCAGTACCCCGACCTCGTCAACGCCAGGGTCGAGGGCGGCAGCGCCTGGGAGGCGGTCGACGACGAGGCCTGGATCGCCGGCGAGTTCATCCCCCGGGTCGCCAAGCGCGGCGCCGAGGTGATCGACGCGCGCGGCGCCTCCAGCGCCGCCTCGGCCGCCAACGCGGCGATCGACCACGTCCACGACTGGGTGCTGGGGACGCCGGACGGCGACTGGGTCTCGATGGGCGTTCCCTCCGACGGCTCCTACGGGATCGAGGAGGGCGTCGTCGCCGGGCAGCCGTGCCGCTGCTCGGACGGCGAGTGGCAAATCGTCGAGGGCCTCGACGTCCCCGACTTCTCTCGCACGCGCATCGACGCCAGCGTCACCGAGCTACGCGACGAGCGCGAGGCCGTCAGCAAGCTGGGCCTGGTTTAGACACCAGGCCCAGGCTGCCTATTTGGCCGGGAAGTACTGACGGCCTTTCTTCGTGACCCGCCCCTCTTTCTCGAGGTCGCCGAGGACGCGGTAGAGGTAGTTCGGCTTGATCTTCATCTGTTTCGCCACGTCCGAGGCGCTGATCCCCGGCTCTTTCTCGATCAGCTTCACGGCCTGGTCGCCACGGGTGCCGCCGCGTCGTTTGCGGCGACGGCGGGGAGTCACCGCGGCCGCGGCGGACTTGCCTCCACGGGGACGGCCGGGGGCGCGCCGGAGCGCCTTGCCGCCGAGCTCGGCCAGTGCGCGCTCGAGACGCTTACGCTCCTCGTCGAGGTCCTTGAGGCGCTTCTCCACCAAATCGCGGGCCTCGTCGAGTACGTTTGTGGTGCTGGGCATCTGGGGTTCCTTTCCATCCAAAAGCAGTTCGGGTCTGGTTCCCGGAGTGTGGCACAGTGACAGTGACTGTGACTCTTTATTTAGTCAAGACCACTGTTGCATGTGGCCATTTGGATGACTAGCGGCGGCGCTTGCGCGGCAGGGTGCGGAAGACGACGTCCCAAAGAGGCGAGGAGACGCCGTAGCCGAAACGGTGGTCCTGGAAGTGGTGGCGCATGTGCTGCTCGCGCAGCCTCTTGCCGAGGTCGGACTTCGGCACGAAGTGGTGCACGTAGTAGTGCGTGTAGTCGTAGAAGAGGTAGCCGGCGATGAAACCGCCGAACAGCGGGTAGGCGGCGGGGGTGCCGAACAGCAGCGTGAAGGCGCCGAAGAAGAGCGCCGCCAGCGGGATCGCCACCCCCGGCGGCATCACCAGCCGCAGCTTGTCGTTGGGGTGGTCGTGGTGGATGCCGTGGATGATGAAGTGCATGCGCCGGCCGAGGGCGTTGTCCGGCTCCCAGTGGAAGACGAGGCGGTGCAGCCAGTACTCCGTCAGCGTCCAGATCCCGATCCCGGCCAGGGTCAGCCCGATCAGCGAGAGGGCGCCGTAGCCCCGGTTCGCCCCCAGCCACTCCATCGCGAGAACCACCGGCACGAAGACGATGGCGGGCACGGCCGGGTGCACGCGGGAGAAGAAGTTGAGGAGCTCGCTCTTGAAGAGCGGGGGGGATGCCGAGAGCTTGGCGCTGCGGTTGTGAGCCTCCATCAGGGGAAATAGTAGCGGCGGCCTCCCGCGCCCCCCGCAAGACGCGGGGAAGATGTGACGACTCTGTGTCAAAGAGGTAGCGATTTGCGGAATTGCCCCCCACGGGAGCGTCGCGGCGCTGCCAAGATGCCCGCCGGATGCCGCGCAAGCCGAAGCCCCCCATCTGCGAGGACTGCTTCTTCCACAAGAACCTCCTCTGCGCCCTCGAGCTGAGCGAGCCCTGCGCCACCTTCCGCCCCAACCACCCGGAGGGCCTTGTCCCTCCCAAGCAGCCGGTCCTCCTCATGCGCGCCCCCCGCTGGGCATCTCGCGCCGCTTAGTCACTCAGCGGCCGCGGCGGGCTATGTTTTGCCGATGCCTCAACGTGATCTTTTCGCCGATTTCGCCCGGATGCGGCGGGAGATGGATCAGATGATGGGCGATTCCTGGGGACGCACGCGGTACGTCAGCCGCCGCACGACCGGGTTTTCGCCGAACGTCGACGTCTACTACTGCGGCGAGCCGCAGCGGGCCGTGGTCAAGGTCGACCTCGCCGGAGTGGAGTTGAGCGAGGTCGGGATCGAGGTCAGCGGCCGCCACCTGGCGATCGTCGGCGAGCGGCCGGTGCAGGAGACCGAGGGCCGCGTCTACCAGCAGGTCGAGATCCCCTCCGGCCCGTTCCGGCGGATCGTCGAGCTGCAGGTCGAGGTCGACGCCGAGCGTGCCAAAGCCACCTACGAAGACGGGGTCCTGCGGATTGAGCTGCCCCTGCGCGACCCGGCCGAGACCACCCGCCAGGTGCCGATAGGGCGGCAGTGATGGAGGGGGCGCCGGTGCTCGAGGTGGTCGACTCGCCGCTCGACGTAGAGGACGCGATCCGCGCCGATCAGCCGCTCCCCGACGCGCTGCCGGTGCTGCCGCTGCGCGACACCGTCACCTTCCCGGAGACGCTGACCCCGCTGGCGGTCGGCCAGGAGCGCTCGATCAAGCTGGTCGACGACGTGCTCGGCGCCAACCGGATGCTGGTCATGGTCGCCGCCCGCGACCCCGAGGAGGAGGAGCCCGGCCCGTCCGGCCTCTACGAGGTCGGCGTCGTCGGCGTCGTCGCCCGCATGGTCAAGGTCCCCGATGGCACCCTCCGCATCCTCGTCCAGGGCACGCAGCGGGTCCGGCTCGGCCCCTTCGTCGCCGAGGAGCCCTACATGGTGGCGCGGATCGCCGAGCTTCCCGACGTCAGCGAGCCCAGCCCCGAGCTGGAGGCCCTGACCCGCAACGTCCAGCGCACCTTCACCGAGATCGTCGAGCAGATCCCCTACCTGCCGGAGGAGCTGCAGATGGCGGTCGCCAACATCGACGACCCGGCGGCGCTCGGCCACCTGATCGCCGGCGCCCTGCGGGTCGGCACCGAGGAGAAGCAGAAACTGTTGGAGGAGGTCGACGTCGCCAAGCGCCTTCGCCACCTCTCGCGGATCCTCGCCCGCGAGCTCGAGGTGGTGCAGCTCGGCACCCAGATCCAGTCCCAGGTGCAGTCGGAGATCGACAAGGGCCAGCGCGAGTTCTTCCTGCGTCAGCAGCTGAAAGCGATCCAGGACGAGCTCGGCGAGGGCGACGAGGAACAGGCGGAAATCAACGAGCTGCGCGAGCAGATCGAGGCCGCGAAGCTGCCCGAGCACGCCCAAAAGGCCGCCGAGCGCGAGCTCTCGCGGCTGGAGAAACTGCCACCCGCCGCCGCCGAGCACGGGGTCATCCGCACCTACCTGGAGTGGCTGTTGGAGCTGCCCTGGTCCAAGGGGACCGAGGACGACCTCGACATCGGCCACGCCCGCGAGGTGCTCGACGCCGACCACTACGACCTGGAGAAGGTCAAGGACCGCATCCTTGAGTACCTGGCGGTGCGCAAGCTCAATCCCGACTCGCCGGGTCCGATCCTCTGCTTCGTCGGCCCGCCCGGGGTGGGGAAGACCAGCCTCGGCCGCTCGATCGCGAAGGCGCTGGGGCGGGAGTTCGAGCGCATCTCCGTCGGCGGCGTCCGCGACGAGGCGGAGATCCGCGGCCACCGCCGCACCTACATCGGCGCCCTGCCGGGGACGATCGTCCGCGCCCTGCGCGACGCCGGCTCCCGCAACCCCGTCTTCATGATCGACGAGATCGACAAGATGGGCGCCGACTTCCGCGGCGACCCCGCCTCGGCGATGCTGGAGGTGCTCGACCCGGCCCAGAACGACTCCTTCCGCGACCACTACCTCGACCTCGAGTTCGACCTCTCCGACGTCGTCTTCATCGCCACCGCGAACGTGCTCGACACGATCCCGAGCCCGCTGCTGGACCGGATGGAGACGATCGAGCTCGCCGGCTACACGGTCGAGGAGAAGCGCCACATCGCCCGCCGCTACCTGGTGCCGCGCCAGATCGAGGCCAACGGCCTCAAGGCCTCCCAGATCGAGCTCTCCGACGCCGCCCTGACCGCGGTGATCGAGGAGTACACGCGCGAGGCCGGCGTCCGCAACCTCGAGCGCCAGATCGGCACGATCTGCCGCAAAGTCGCCCGCGAGGTCGCCGAAGGCAAGGCCAGGGGCAAGGCCAGGGTCTCCGGCAAGAAGGCGCGCGAGCTGCTCGGCCGCCGCCGTGTCTTCGCCGAGCAGCGCCGCCGCACCAAGGACCCCGGGGTCGCCACCGGCCTCGCCTGGACGCCGACCGGCGGCGACGTCCTCTTCATCGAGGCGACGGCGATGCCGGGCTCGGGCAAGCTGACGATCACCGGCCAGCTCGGCGACGTGATGAAGGAGTCGGCGCAGGCGGCGCTCTCCTGGGTCCGCGGCCACTGGGCGCTCCTCGACCCGGAGCTGGGCGAGGACTGGTTCGCCGAGCACGACATCCACGTCCACGTGCCGGCGGGAGCGGTGCCGAAGGACGGCCCCTCGGCCGGGGTGGCGATGACCGTCGCCCTCTCCTCGCTGATCAGCGGCCGGCCGGTCCGCAACGACGTCGCGATGACCGGCGAGGTGACGCTGACGGGCCAGGTGCTGCCGATCGGCGGCCTCAAGGAGAAGTCGCTGGCGGCGCAGCGGGCCGGGATCGCGCGGGTGATCGTGCCCGGTCGCAACGAGGGCGACGTGGCGGAGATCCCCGAGCATGAGCTCGGCGACCTGGAGTTCGTCTTCGTCGACGAGGTCTCCAAGGCGCTCGACGTAGCCCTCTCATAGGCGCGATGGAGGCCGTTCGCGCCCGCTCGCGGGCCTTCTGGATCCTCGCCGGGCTGACCGTGCTGGCCGCAGCCCTGCGCTTCGCCACCCTCGGCGTCCAGAGCTACCACCACGACGAGATCGTCACCGCCAGCCGCGTCCTCCGCGACGGCTTCGGCCACGCGATGGACGCGGTCGGCTTCAGCGAGTCGGCGCCGCCGCTCTACTACGCCCTGGCCTGGGTCTGGACGCAGGTGACGGGGACGGGCGAGTTCGGCCTGCGCTCGCTCTCCGCCCTGGCCGGGGTGGCGACGGTCCCGGTCGCCTACCTGATCGGCCTCGAGCTGCGCGGCCGCCGCGCCGGGCTCTGGGCGGCGGCGCTGGTCGCCGTCAACCCGATGCTGCTCTGGTACTCGCAGGAGGCGCGGGCCTACGCGCTCCTCGCGCTGCTCTGCGCGATCTCGCTGCTCTACTGCGTCCGCGCCCTGCGCCGCGGAGCGCGCCGCGACCTCACGCTCTGGGGCGTCGCTTCCGCCCTCGCCCTCGCCACCCACTACTTCGCCGTCTTCCCGATCGCCGCCGAGGCCGTCTGGCTGCTGCGCCGCCGCGGCCGCGCCAGCCTCGCCGGGCTCTGGATCGTCGCCCTCGCCGCGCTGGCGCTGGCGCCGCTGGCGAGCCACCAGATGTCGAGCGGCCACGCCGAGTGGATCGGCAACTTCTCGCTCGGGCACCGGCTCTGGGAAACCGCCACGACCTTCTTCGCCGGCGAGACCGGCGACATCATCGCCCGCCCCGAGCATCCCGCCCTGGCCTTCGTGCCGCTCGCCCTGGCCCTGGCGGCGCTGGCGCTGCTCGCCGTGCGCGCCGATCGCGAGCAGCGGCGGGCGGTGGCGATCCCGCTCTCCGTATCGCTGGCCGCGGTGGGCGTCCCGCTGGCGCTGGCGCTGGTCGCGCCGGGCAAGGATTACGTCCTCGCCCGCAACCTGCTGCCGGCGCTGGTGCCGTTGCTGCTCGCGGTGGCGATCGGCCTGACGCTGCCGGCGGCCCGTCGCCTCGGCATTGTCCTCGGCGCCGCGCTGCTGGCCTACTCGCTCGGCTTCTGCGTCTGGGCCGGCGTCTCGCCGGACCTGCAGCGCCCCGACTGGAGCGCGGTCGCCGCGCGGCTTGGCGAACCGCGGGCGCCGCGGGCGATCGTGACCTGGGCCCTGGGCGAGGCCTCGCTGCGCTACTACCTCTCGACCGGGGCGATCCAGGTGGCCCCCGCCGACGGCTACGACTGGCTCGTCCACGAAGTCGACTTCGTCTCCGACGGAGAAGTGCCGCCGCCTGCCGCCCGGCTGCTCGGTCCCGGCTTTTACGAAGCGGCGCGCGAACGCGCCGGCCGTCTCTATATAAGGCGCTTCGAGCTGCCGGGGCCGGGCCTGGCGCCGCTGCGGCTGCCGGCGCTGCGTGGCGCCGAGCTCGACTTCCGCAACAACGGCGTGTTGCTCGACGGGATCGGCCCGGGATAGCCACCGCGAGGTTCGGGTATATCCTCCAACTGACCTGCAGACCAGCGAGGAGACGGTATGAGCAAGACGACGGCGACCCGCGCCACCGACATCTACGAGACGGCCCGCGAGAACCCCTACGTGCAGCGACTGATCGAGGACGACGAGCTGCGCGACAGCCTTCGCGACGCCTTCGAGGCCGCCCGCGGGGCCTACGGGCGCGCCACCGGCAACGGCAAGGGCGCGGTCAAGGCCGTGACCAGCGACAAGAAGGTCCAGAAGGACCTGCGCGAGGCGGCCGAGAGCCTGCGCGAGGCCTCCGAGCGCCTGCGCAAGCCGCCCAAGCGCAAGAGCAGGCTCGGCCGCCTGGTCCTCCTCGCCCTGATCGGAGCGGCGATCGCCCTGGTCCTCAGCGAGGACGCCCGCAAGGCCGTGCTCGACGCCCTCTTCGGCGCCGAAGAGGAGTTCGAGTACACCAGCGCCACGAGCATCAACGGCTCCTAGTTGGAGGCTGCGGCCAAAGAGCGGGAGCTGAGCGGCGACAAGGCGCAGCGCATCGTCGACGCGATGCGCGACAGCGTCGCCCGCCGCGGCGCCGCCGGGTCGACCTTCGAGCAGGTCGCCCGCGAGGCCGGGGTCAGCCGCGGCCTCCTCCACTACTACTTCGGGACCAAGGAGCGGCTGCTGGTCGAGGTCGTCCGCCGCGACGCCGAGATCCGCGTCGCCCGGCTCGACGAGCGGCTGGCGAAGGCGAAGTCGGTCGACGACGTCCTCGACGTCCTCCTCGCCAGCCTCACCGACATGATCGAGAACGAGCCCGGCTTCTTCCTCCTCCTCTACGAGCTGTTCAGCGCCGGCCGGCGCAACCCCGACATCCAGCGCGAGGTCGGGCAGCTGTTCGAGCGCACCCGCTCCCACGTCGCCGAGGTGCTGGAGGCGAAGCAACGCGAGGGCGTGCTGAAGCTCCGCTTCGAGGCCGAGGCGATCGTCTCCTACCTGTTCGCGGTCGGCGACGGCTTCGCCCTTCAGGCCCTCTCCGACCCCGAGCGCGACAACGCCGAAGCCCTGGCAGCCGGCGCCGCCTCAGCCCGCCACCTCCTCGTAGCCGAGTAGCGCTCCCGGTGCGGCTCAGCCGCCGCGCGTCTCAGGTCGCCCGAGGCCCGGCGTGGGGGGAGGCGGAGCAGGCGGAGTGCCGCCACCGCCGGTCTGAGGTTTTGGTGCCAGCAAAACGCCGGTTCTGCTGCAGAGCGCTTCGAGCAGCCCCTCCTGCTTACCAAGCCCGCGGAGCGTCGCCTCATAGGCCAATTTCTCGAACTCTCCCGCCATATCCCCAAACTATCCTCACCGCCGGCGGAATGTTTTGTCGTCGCTCCTCGCTACGTGAGAGGGATAAGCGTGATGATGGTCACGTTTATCCCTTCGCTGTAGAAGTGGGGTCCGCCGATGGCTCCAAATGGGGCGTGTGGATCACGCCGTCGATCTTCAGATACTTGGGATCGGGCTTCCCGCGAATCCTGCCGTCTGGACGGACGTACTGGTGCACCAGAGCCACTTTCTCGCCCCCAGGGAGCCGATATGCGACAGTCTGGGAGACGGACTTATGAGGCATTCGCAGCTTCCTTCGCAAGGTCGGTCGGATCTCTTCCGACCGCTCGATCTCTTCAACGAACTCCCCTTCCTGTGCGCGGTCCCAATAGGCTCCCGCGTTGAACAGGTTCCGCAACTCTTCCTTCGTAACGCGTTTGAGAGGACGAGACATGACTGAATCACTCGATCAGACAATCCAGATGCGACTTGGCTGGTATATCCGCGGCGATATATCGCTCGCGGAATTTGAGGCCTGGCTTGTTCCTGCCACCTGGGACCTCTCCCCGCAATCGGACGCACCGGCCCACAATCTGGCAACGGCGATCACCTTGCGGATTGCGGAGTTTACGAACGGAGACTGGACAGAGGTAGAACTACGGGAAGAACTGGAGCGACTTAGTCCCGAGATTACGCTCTCCGGGGCAGACAAAGATCAGGTGATCAATCTTCCGGCGAGCGGTCAATGGTCGTCTTCAACGGTTGGTAAACAACTCGCAGGGGCATCCTCGTAAGTAGCTCCTCGGCTTGGTTTTTGCCCCGGCCCCTGACCAGGATCACATCGATCCAGTAGGGACCCTCCTCCTCCAGTTTGATCTGAACGTCACCAACTAGACGGACGCCACTTCCTTCTCCGAATCGGACGGTGTGCTCTATGGCTTGGAGCTTGACGCCACTTGGGGCCTCTGGCTGGATCTTGACGCCGAACCGCCCTTTTGCCTTCCCCCCCACTAGCTCGATGATCGACTTGATATGAAAGTCGAACGGCGGCATCTCATCCGGGACTTCTGGCCCCTGCCTTCCAATCGTGACTTGCTCGACGACATTGATGACGCTGACGCGGCCATCATTTGCCTGGATCACCTGCTCGCAAAGGGCGGCGAGCATTACGTACGGGCCTCCGGAATCAGTCATGCCAGCTACTCTAAACGGGATCTCATGGAGCCGAAGCGGAGCAAGCAGAGGACGGAGAAGGAACTAGAAAGCGAGGGTATCGCGTGTTCTCTCGGCTCGACGGTATCGAGGCCAAGCTCGACCGGGCGGAGGCCCAAATGGATGCGTTCGACAAGGTTTGGCGCGCCTGGGTTGCGGAAAATCAGCCCTGGGGAGCCGACCGAGAAGTCGAGAAGGGGAAGCGCCGCTACATCTTCATCCTGCGCGAGTTGCAGCCAATCCCGCCGCAGTTCAGCGTTATCGCGGGAGAGATCGTCCACGATATGCGCTCCGCCCTCGATCATCTCGCCTGTCACTTGGTCGAACGCAGCGGAGGCAAAGTCACCAACTCGACGGCATGGCCGATCAAGAACTCGCGGGCGGCGTGGCGGCGGAATGTCGAGCGCCGACGGCGACCATTTCAGTTGTGGCGCAAGAAAGGGAGCGGGCCGCTCAAAGGAATCCCCCTCGACAGTGACGCATGGGCACTCATCGAGCGGTCGCAGCCGTACGTCCGCAGCGACGACGCAGGGAGCGACCCGCTCTGGGGCCTGGAGAGGATGTGGAACACCGACAAGCATCGCCTTCTTAACGCGATGGCGGTCTTCGCCGAGCCCAAAGCCGTCCTCGATGTGTTCTGCACTACGCCGAAGATCGAGCCGATTGAGGTCAAGCCCCTGATTCAAGCTAATCGGCCGCTCAAGGACGGCACAAAGCTCGCGCTTTACCGATTTCCCGACGACCGCCCGCTCCCTGAGATGCGTGTGTGCGGCAAGTTCGCGATGCAGGTCGCGATAGGCGATGAGGATGGGAAGGATCGCCCCGCGTGGCGGGACACCCTCAAGGTAATCCGCGCCATCGTCGCGGAAGGGAAGGCTGTTTAGGTACTCAAGGGCGAGATCCACGGTAGGCTCGCCGCTGTGGATTTGCTGCCGTTGCCCTTCGCGATTCTCGCCGTTGTCCTGTTCTTGACCTTTGCATTTCGCCTGATCCTCGGGGGGCGAGTGGGTAGCGATCTCGAGGGGGAGCGAAGGACTGCGGTGGGACGACTCGATTACGAATGTCGGAGTTGCGGCGAACTATTCGATGAGCGCGAACTGGCCGTGCATCACGTGTCCCAGAGGCACGGGAAGCAGTTTCCTCAAGCTGAGGACGGCGTAGTCGAACTTCGCTCATAGGCATTACTTCCTTGATGGCATAAGCGTGACGGGGGTCACAGACCGGATGGCGCTCTTGCGAAAGGCTGGCTGACCAGCCAATGCGCGATGGGATGAATCGACTTGCGGGAGTGCTCGGCCGCCGCCGCCGCTGGGTTCTGGCCGCCTGGGTGGCGATCGTCGTCTGCGCCCTGCCCTTCGCCGCGCGCCAGACCGAACACCTCACCGGTGGCGGCTTCGACGTTCCCGGCAGCCAGTCGCTGGCGGTCAGTGAAGCGCTGCAGCGGGACTTCGGCTCCCAGGCGGACGGGATCTCGGTGGCGCTGAAGGCGACCACCCGCTCCAGTCCCGCCGAGCGCGCCGCGGCGGTCGGGCGGGTCCGCCGTGAGGTGGCGACGATCGACGAGGTGAGGCTGACACCCGCCGCGGCGCTGCAGGGGCGGCGCCGGCTCCAGCGCACCGGCTTCGCGCTGCTGCCGCTGCGCAGCAGCCAGTCCTCCGACGAGCTGATCGACTCGGCCGCGACCCTGCGCGACGACCTCGAACCCGGCAGCGCCAGCGCCGGCGTCACCCCGTACCTGATCGGCCAGCCGACGATCTGGGCGGGGATGCAGGAAATCTCCAAGCGCGACCTCTCGCAGGCGGAGGGGAGCGGCTTCCCGATCGTCGCCCTGATCCTGCTCGTCGTCTTCGGCTCGCTGGCCGCGGCAGCACTGCCGCTGGCGCTGGGCTTCGTCAGCGTGCTCGTCACCGGCGCCCTCATCTACTTCATCTCGCTGCAGATGACAACCTCGGTCTTCGTCACCAACATGGCCTCGATGATCGGCATCGGCGTCGCGATCGACTACTCGCTGTTCATCCTCGCCCGCTACCGGGAGGAGCGCGAAGCGGGGCGCGGCAAGCGCGAGGCGCGGGCCGAGGCGCTCTCCACCTCGGGCCTGGCCGTGACCTTCTCCGGGCTGGCGGTGATCATCTCCCTCGCCGGGCTCTGGATGGTCGACAACCAGGCGCTGCGCTCGATGGCGCTGGGGGCGATGACCGTGGTTGCGGTCTCGATCCTGACCGCGACGACGCTGCTGCCGGCGCTGATCGCGATGCTCGGCGACCGCGTCCTGCCCGGCGGGGTCGTCGGCCGGGTGGAGCGCTTCTTCAAGCACACCGTCTTCCGCCGCCCGGTCGCCGCGCCGGTGGCGGCGAGCACCGCCGGCGCCAGCCGCTTCTGGGAAGGCTGGACCCGGCGGGTCATGGCGCGGCCGTGGACCGCGGTGATCGCGGTCTCGGCGGTGCTGCTGACCCTCGCCATCCCGGTGCTCTCGATCGAGACCGGCACCCAGGCGCTGAGTCAGTTCCCCAAGGGCGGCGACGTCCGGGTCGGCAACGAACTCGCCTCGCGCCAGCTCGGCGGCGGCACCGACCCGATGCAGGTCGTCGCCGCCTTCCGCGGCTCGCCGACCCCGGCCGACCGCACCGCGGTCCTCGCCTTCGCCCGTCGCCTCGAGGCCACGCCCGGGGTCAGCGCGGTGGCGCCGCCCGCCTACGCCGGCGACAGCGCCCTGATCCAGGCCACGCCGAGCGCGCCCAGCGAGTCCGACGCCGCCGCGGAACTGGTCGACCGCCTGCGCGGGAGCGTCGTTCCCGCCACGGCCCTGAGCCGCCTGGCGAGCGTCGACGTCGGCGGCGAGACCGCCCGCAGCCACGACGTCCGCCTCCTGATCAGCGGCTCGATGTGGAAGATCGTCCTCTTCGTCCTCACCCTCAGCTTCCTCGTCCTGATGGTGATGCTGCGCTCGCTGCTGATCCCGCTGAAGGCGGTGCTGATGAACCTGCTCTCGATCGGAGCCGCCTTCGGCGTCCTCGTCGCGATCTTCCAGTGGGGCTGGCTCGACGGCTTCCTCGGCTTCGAAAGCCAGGGCGCGCTGGACACGATCAACGTGCCGCTGATCTTCGCCATCGTCTTCGGCCTCTCGATGGACTACGAGGTCTTCCTGATGTCGCGCATCCGCGAGCGCTACATGCGCCACGGCGACAACGAGCGCGCCGTCTCCGAGGGCCTCGCCTCCAGTGCCCGCACGATCTCCTCGGCGGCGCTGATCATGACCGCGGTCTTCGGGGTCTTCGTCCTCACCGGCGTGCCCTCGATCAAAGAGATCGGCCTCGGCTGCGCGGTGGCGATCGCGCTCGACGCGACGCTGGTGCGGCTGATCCTCGTCCCGGCGGCGATGAAGCTGCTGGGCGAGTGGAACTGGTGGATGCCCTCCTGGCTCGACCGCGCCCTGCCCGACCTCAGCTTCGAGGGCGCCGCCGCCGACCCCGAGCTCGAGCTGACCTGAATAGTCTCCCCGCCATGGGAGGAGACGACCTCGCCTTCGCGGGAGCAGCCAAGCAGGCGGAGCTGGTGCGGACGGGGGAGGTCTCGCCGAGTGAGCTGGTGCGGCTGTGCCTGGAGCGGATCGAGCGGCTCGATCCGCAGCTGAACTCGTTCCGCAAGGTCTTCGCCGAAAAAGCGCTGCTGGAGGCCGAGCAGGCCGAGGCGCGGCTGAAGGCGGGCGAGGAGCGGCCGCTGCTCGGCGTGCCGATCGCGGTCAAGGACTGCGTCGACGTCGCCGGCGACGTCACCACCTACGGAACCGACGGCTTCGACGAGCCGGCCAGGGCCGACAGCGAGATCGTGCGGCGGTTGCACGAGGCCGGGGCGATCGTGGTGGGCAAGACCCTGCTGCCCGAGCTGGCGATCTGCGGCTTCACCGAGTCGGCCACCTACGGCGTCACCCGCAACCCCTGGGACCCGCAGCGCACCCCCGGCGGCTCCAGCGGCGGCAGCGCCGCGGCGGTGGCGGCGGGGATGGTCCCGATCGCGCTCTCCACCGACGGCGCCGGCTCGATCCGCATCCCCGCGGCCAGCTGCGGGCTGGTCGGGCTGAAACCGCAGCGCGGCCGCGTCTCGCTCGCGCCTGACCTCCAGCACTGGAACGGCCTCTCCGCCTACAACTGCGTCAGTCGCACGGTGGGCGATACGGCGCTCTGGCTCGATCTCGTCAGCGGCGGCTCGCGGGAGCCCGGCGCGCCGCCCCCGCCCGAGCGACCCTTCCGCGAGGCCGCCGCGACCCCACCCGGCAAGCTGCGGGTCGTCTGGTCGACGGCGCCGCCGCGGGCCGCCGCGCCGCCGGCCGTCGATGAGGTCGCCAAGGGCGCCGTCGCCGACACCGCCGAGCTGCTGCGCTCGCTCGGCCATGAGGTCGAGCAGCGCGATCCGCATTGGGGCGGGATCGGCAACAACATCACGCCGCGTTACCTGCGCGGCATCGCCGAAGACTTCGCCAGGGTGCCGCACCCCGAGCGGCTCGAACGCCGCACCCGCGGCTTCGCCCGGCTCGGCCGGCTGATCCCGGACGGGATCTTCGAACGGGCGCGCCGAGGCGAGGCCGCCGACGCCGCCCGCGTCAACTCGATCTTCGACTCATGCGACGTGCTGATGACCCCGGTGATGGGCGGCACGGCGCTGCCGGTAAGGCGCTGGGAGGGGCGCAGCGCCCTCTGGACGGTGCTCGGCATGAGCCGCTTCTATCCCTTCTGCGTCCCCTGGAACCACCTCGGCAACCCGGCGATGTCGGTGCCCGCGGGCTTTGCCGCCGACGGCATGCCGCTGGCGGTGCAGCTCGTCGGCCGCCCCGGCGACGAGGCGACGCTGCTCTCCCTCGCCGCCCAGCTCGAGGCCGAGCGGCCCTGGGCGGACGCCCGCCCGCCGATCTCCTAGCTGGGGAAGACCTTGCGCATCCGCGCCAGCTCGCGGATCGGGCCGCGCGGGCGCAGGCGGCGCTGCAGGATCATCTTCAGCGGGTTGGCTTCGGGTTTGCCGGTGGCGACGAAGTCGGCCCAGCTGGCCTCCACGACCAGGGTCGGGTTCGGCGCTTCGCCCGGTTCCGCCCGGGTCGATCCGTTGTCGATCGTCAGGTGCCAGGGCTCGGCGTCGGTGAAGCGGTACTGGTAGACGAGCGGCGAGCCGTTGGCGGCGGCCGGGTCGACGACGCGCTTGACCACGTCGAAGTAGAGGCGCTGCAGGTCCGGCGAGGAGTCGGGTGCGGGGCCGTCGGGAGGCCCGAGGATGCCGGCCATCATCAGCTTCACCTGACGCTCGGCGATCTCCTCCTCGGAGGCCTCGGGGTCGAAGGGGAAGACGCCGGGTGGCATCTCCTCGGTCGCGTAGCCGATCGTGCGCCAGCGCTGGCGGATCAGTTTGAGGCCGAAGGCGAAGATGTCCTCGAGGCTGAAGCCGTAGCACTCGGTGTACTCGCGGTCCATGTTTGGCGGCGAGAACACGGCGGGGCCGTAGGGGAGCACTTCGCGCAGCAGGTCGGTCACCGCCGCCCGGTTCTCCTCGAATCCCGGCCGGCCCTCGGCCAGCAGTTCGGAGAGGACCTTGACGCCGAAGCCGATGTGGCGCTGCTCGTCGCGGGAGACGTTGGCCATCCCCGAGCTGAACCCCGGCATCGTCTCTTCGGAGGAGAAGAAGTCCTCGATGAAGTGCTGGCCGGGCTGGGCCAGGCTGCCCTCGACGATCAGGTGGTAGAGGGTGATCGCCTGCGCGTACTTTGGCAGCGAGCGGTCCTTGCGCAGTTCCTCGGCCATCACGTCGAGACGGTCGAAGATGCCGCGGTAGCCCCAGTTGAGCTGGGGCAGGGTGGAGGCGAGGGTCGACTGGATCGAGTCCCCGCCGACGCCGATCACCTCCTTGAAGAAGCGGTGGAAGAAGACCGAGTGGCGGACCTCGTCGACCTGCTGGGTGGCGAGGAAGTAGGACTGCTCCTCGGTCGGCGCGGCGGTGATGTAGGGGGCGAGGGTGTCGGCGACCCGGTCCTCGCCGTAGAAGAACATCGAGTAGATCCACATCGCCGAGCGGCGCTGGATGTCGCTCAGCGACTCCCAGCCGGCCTTGTCCTTGGAGAAGTCGATCTCGTAGGCGCTCCAGTTCCCTCCCTCCCAGCGCTTGTAGAGGTCCTCGTAGGTGACGTTGTCCATCAGGCTCTGGGAGGCGACGCTCATCTCTGCTCCTTTTGGTGTTGCATGCCGCGGGCCCGGTGAGCCTAGCGCGATTCCTGGCTGGCTGGCCAAGTGGCTGCCGTGAGGTCGCTCACACGGACGCGGGCCGGGCGATCTCGCGCTTGAGGATCTTGCCGGTGGGGCCCTTGGGAAGCTCGTCGACGAACCAGACCAGCCGCGGGTACTTGTAGGCGGCGATCCGCTCCTTGACGTAGGCGCCGACCTCCTCGGGGGCGAGCTCCTCGCCCTCGTGGAGGACGACCGCGGCGCCGATCTCCTCGCCCCACTCGTCGTGGGGGACGCCGACCACCGCCGCTTCGCGGATCTTCGGATGCTCGTAGAGGACCTCCTCGACCTCGCGCGGGTAGACGTTGTAGCCGCCGCGGATGATCAGGTCCTTCTTGCGGTCGACGATGTAGAAGTAGCCCTCCTCGTCGATGCGGGCCATGTCGCCGGAGTGGAACCAGCCGCCGCGCATCGCCTCGGCGGTGGCGTCGGGGCGCTGCCAGTAGCCCTTCATGACGTTGTGGCCGCGGATCACGATCTCGCCGACCTCGCCCTGGGCAAGGTCGTTGTCGTCCTCGTCGACGACCCGCATCTCGACCCCTTCCAGCGGGGTGCCGATCGAGCCCGGCTTGCGCTCGTGGCCGGGGTGGTTGGAGCAGGCGACCGGCGAGGTCTCGGAGAGCCCGTAGCCCTCCAGCACGATCGCTCCGAAGGCGTCCTCGAAGCCGCGCAGCACCTCGACCGGCATCGAGGCGCCGCCGGTGATGCAGGTGCGCAGGGCCGAGGTGTCGTAGCTCTCCCGTCCTGGGTGGTGCAGCAGCGCCCCGTACATCGTCGGCACCCCGTAGAAGTGGGTGACGCCGTCGCGCTGCATCGTCTCCAGCGCCTCGCCGGGGTCGAATCTGGGCACCAGGGTGAGGCAGGCGCCGACCATCAGCGAGGCGTTCATGCTGACCGTCTGGCCGAAGGAGTGAAAGAGCGGCAGGCCGCCGAAGACGACATCGCCTTCGGCGATCCCGCAGGTCGTGCGCGAGGTGACGTCGGCGTTGCGGTGCAGGTTGGCGTGGGTCAGCTCGGCGCCCTTCGGCTTGCCGGTGGTGCCGGAGGTGTAGAGGATCACCGCGGTGTCGTCCGCGGCGGTGTCGGCCAGTCCCGGCACCGGCTCGTGTTCGGCCAGCATCGCCGCGAAGCTCTCCGGCTCGACCTCGATCGTCTCCGCGCCCGCGTCGGCGGCGCCCTCGCGGGCCTCACCGGCGAAGCCGTGCCAGGCGAGCAGCAGCTTCGCGCCGGAGTCCTCCAGGTAGAAGGCGATCTCGCGGCGCTTCAGCAGCACGTTCATCGGCACCACGACGCCGCCGGCCCGCAGCACGCCGTAGTAGGCGACCGGGAACTCGAGGACGTTGGGGAGCATCACCCCGACCCGGTCGCCCCGCTCCACGCCCCTCTCCCGCAGCAGCGTCGCCAGGCGGGCGCTGCGCTCGTCGAGCTCGGCGTAGCTCAGCCCGGCGTCGCCGAGGCGCACCGCGGGGCTGTCCGGCACCCGCGCGGCGCTCTCGGTGACGATCGATGCGAGGTTCAGGCCCACCCGCCGCCTACGGCTTGGTGAAGTGGTGAACCGGGAACTCTTTGATCTGGGGCGGCCCCGGGGGCGCCTTGTCGCCGAGCTCGGCGATCGTCGGGCCCAGCCGCCCCTGCTGGAAGCGGTCGAAGTGCTCCCGCGACTCCCAGAAGTCGATCACGTTCCAGCCGCCCTCCATCGGGCCGGCGGAATGGAAGATCAACCCCTCGGGCGGATCGGCGTCGATCCCCATCTGCCCCTGGACGTTGTCGTATTGCTCCTGCGTACCGCCGGCGAAACTGATCCATAGGCCGACTGCCATGCGAGTCTCCTCTCCTCCGGGAACGGGTTGGGCGAGCATAGCCAGCCGTTAGGCTCAGCGGGTGAAAGATCTGGGCGAGCCGAGCTCGTATCTCGCGGTGGAGAAAGGCGTGCCGGTGTACTCGAGCGACGGCGAGAGGCTCGGGCGCGTGGTGCGGGTGATGTCGGCGCCGAACCTCGACATGTTCGACGGGATCGTCTTCGACACGACCGCGGGCCCGGGCGGCCACCGCTTCGTCGACGCCCCCGAGGTCGGGCAGATCTACGAAGGTGGGGTGGTGCTGAAGATCGACGCCGCCGAGGCCGCCGGCCTGCCGGCGCCGGGGGCCAACCCCGGAGCGCTCTCGGTAAACCCGGCCGATCTGGCCGGTGGACGCCCCCCGGGTGCCCTGCGCCGCTTCTGGGACTCCCTCGCCGGCCGGCGCTGAGCGCCGCGCACGCTGCCGCGACCGCGGGTAGCATGCCCGCCGTGACTGGGAGGTTGCCGACGATCGGGGTCTTCGCCACGCTGGCGCTCTGCCTGGCGCTGGCCGTG
Source organism: uncultured Actinomycetes bacterium (assembly GCA_963714045.1). GTDB lineage: Bacteria > Actinomycetota > Thermoleophilia > Solirubrobacterales > 70-9 > VAYN01. The sequence continues at coordinate 844,959 of OY970225.1, forward strand.
GCCGGCTGTGGCGGTGGCGACTCCTCGTCCTCGACCGCGACGAGCACCGAAGCGGCGGCCGCGGGCAAGGCGAAGGGCGCCGAAGACACCGCCGTCAAGCCCAAGGTCACCGTTCCCGGCGGCCCGCCGCCGAAGAAGCTGGAGCAGAAGGAACTGGTCGAAGGCACCGGCGCCGAAGCCAGGTCCGGCGATGAAGTCACCGTCCAGTACGTCGGCGTCGGCTACGAATCGAAAGAAGAATTCGATTCCTCGTGGAGCCGCAGCGAACCCTTCACCTTCACGCTCGGCGCCGGCGAAGTGATCCCCGGCTGGGACCAGGGCGTGGAAGGGATGAAGGTCGGCGGAAGGCGGGAGCTGACCATCCCGCCGAACCTCGCCTACGGCCCGGCTGGCGCCCCGCCGGCGATCGGCCCGAACGAAACGCTGATCTTCGTGATCGACCTGCTCGCGGTCAAGTAGCGCCCGCGCTCAAGTCGCCCTCGAAGCTCAGGCGGAGCCTGGCGCCGCCGGGTCGTCCGGCAGGCGGGGCGGCATCGCGTCCGCGGGCGCGGGGGGCGCGTCCTGCCCCGGCAGCGGCTCGGCTTCCTGCTGCCAGAGTTGGTTGAGGGAGACCTGGAGGTAGGCCCAGAGGCCGGGAGCGATGAACAGGTAGAGCAGCAGCGCGATCCAGCCGTTGACGGGCTCCTTGCCGCCGAGTTTCGCCGCCCCCTGGACGCGCTTGGTGCCGTTCCAGTAGGTGATCAGCGCCGGGATGATGATCAGGCCACCGGGGAACAGCGCCAGCACCGAGTTGGTCGGGTTCTGGCCGAGGTCGTAGCCCTTGGCCTCGCCGTACTCCTTCAGCTCCTTGTTGATCTTGTACCACCAGACCAAGTGGTAGATGCCGAGGGTGATGATCGGCAAGAGGGCGACGGCCCAGGGGCTCCGCACCTTCACCTCGTGCTCGGTCCCGCGAATCTTCATCTCGTAAGCCATGTCTCTCCGTTCTCTCCTGCCGGATGGGCTGCAGGCGAGCCTACTCGCTCGCGAGGAATGCGTCGAGGGGGGTGCCGTCGCCCCCGACCAGCAGCTTGCGCGTGGGGCCGAACCGCGTTTCGAACGCCGCCATCCCCGGCAGACCGTCGCGTCGACGCCCGCTCTTCACCTCGATCGCCGTCAGCTGCTTGCCGCGCTGGATGACGAAGTCGACCTCCTTGCCGCGGTCGCGCCAGTAGAGGATCTCGGCGCGGGGATCCCGGGTGGCGCAGAGGTGGGCGCCCACGGCGGTCTCGACCAGTCGTCCCCAGTGCTCGGGGTCCTGCCGGCTCTCTGCAAAGGTACGGCCCGAGGTTGCCGAGACGAGCGCGGTGTCTAGCGCCAGCAGCTTCGGCGTGGAGCGGCGCTGGCGAACCTTGCCCGGGGAGTACTTTTCGAGGCCGACGGCGAGGCCGGAGTCAGCGAGGAGGTCGAGGTAGTGGGCGAGCGTGGTCGTGTTGCCGGCGTCCTGGAGCTGGCCGGTCAGCTTCTGGTAGGAGACGATCTGGCTCGAGTAGTCGCAGATCAGGCGAAACAGGCTGCGCAGAAGCGCCGGCTTGTCGACCCGGGTGAGGAGCAGGAGGTCGCGGGAGATCGTCGTCTCGACGATCGAGTCGAGCACGTAGGTGGCCCAGCGCTGCTCGTCGTCGATGAGTTCGGCGGCGCCGGGGTAGCCGCCGAAGAAGACGAACTGCTCGAGGTTCAAGCCGAAGGCCTCGCGCATCTCCGCGAACGACCAGTGCGGGGCGCGGATCAGCTCGAAGCGCCCGGCGAGGCTCTCACCCAGGCCACGCTGAACGAGCAGCGCCGCCGAGCCGAGGAGCACCACGCGCAGCGGCAGGCCGGCGCCTCGGTCTTCGTCCCACAGGCGCTTGACGGTCTCCGCCCAGCCGGTGACCTTCTGGATCTCGTCGATCGCGAGGATCGCGCCGCCGGGGCGGTCGCGGGCGAGTCGCCGTCCCTCTTCCCACTGCGCCTCCAGCCAGGCGGAGTCGCGCAGCGCCGGATCGTCGGCGCTGGCGTAGTGGCTCGGGGCTTCAGACGCCTCCAGCGCCTGGTGGACGACGGTCGTCTTGCCAACCTGCCGCGGCCCGCTGACGACCTGCAGGCGAGATGGCTTCTCCGTCAGCCGGGAGGCCAGCTGGCCGAAGATCCTGCGCCGATACGGCCCCAGGTCGCTCATCATGGTGAGTAATTTTACTCAGTGTATTGAGCAAAATGCAAAAGGCCTGGAAATTACGGAAGCTTTGGGCTGCGCCAGGGCTGCTCGAGGCGGGCGGCGAGGTCGTCGGCGAGGCCCTCGATCGGGACCCTCGTCTGCTCGAGGGAGTCGCGGTCGCGGAGGGTGACGGTGTCGTCGTCCATCGTCTGGTGGTCGACGGTGATGCCCCAGGGGGTGCCGATCTCGTCCTGGCGGCGGTAGCGCTTGCCGATCGAGCCGCCCTCGTCGAACTCGGCGGGCAGCCGGCGGCGCAGATCCTGGAAGACCTCGCGGGCCTTCTCCGGCATGCCCTCCTTGGAGACGAGCGGGAGGACCGCCACCTTGACCGGGGCCAGGCGCGGGTGCAGGCGCAGGACGGTGCGGCTGCGGCCCTCGACCTCCTCGACCTCGTAGGAGTCGACGAGGAAGGCGAGGGTGGCGCGGTCGGCGCCGGCGGCGGGCTCGATCACGTGGGGGACGTAGCGCTCCTTGGTCTGCTGGTCGAAGTACTCGAGCTTCTCGCCGCTGAACTTGGCGTGCTGGGTGAGGTCGAAGTCGCCGCGGTCGGCGATCCCCTCCAGCTCCGACCAGCCGATCGGGAACAGGTACTCGATGTCGCTGGTCGCCGAGGAGTAGTGGGAGAGCTCGTCCTCCCCGTGGGCGCGGACGCGCAGGTGGTCGGGGCGGATGCCGAGCTCGGTGTACCAGCGCTCGCGCTCGGCCATCCAGTGCTGGTGCCATTTGGGGGCGTCGTCGGGCGGGACGAAGAACTCCATCTCCATCTGCTCGAACTCGCGGGTGCGGAAGATGAAGTTGCCGGGGGTGATCTCGTTGCGGAAGGACTTGCCGACCTGGGCGATCCCGAACGGCGGCTTCTTGCGGGCGAAGCCGAGCACGTTCTTGAAGTTGATGAAGATCCCCTGCGCGGTCTCCGGGCGCAGGTAGACCTCCGAGCCCTCGCCGGCCACCGGGCCGATGTGGGTCTCGAACATGAGGTTGAACTGGCGTGGCTCGGAGAGCTCGCCGCCGCACTGCGGGCAGACCAGCTCGGCCTCGGGGTCGCCGCCCTCGGCCTCGACGGCCTCGCGCAGGTGGTCCTCGCGCCAGCGCTTCTTGCACTTGCCGAGGCACTGGACCAGCGGGTCGGTGAAGCCCTCGAGGTGGCCCGAGGCCTCCCAGACCCGCGGGTGCTGGAGGATCGCCGAGTCGATCGCGACGATGTCGTCGCGCTCCTGCAGCATCGCCCGCCACCACTCGGCCTTGACGTTGCTCTTCAGCAGGACGCCGTAGTGGCCGTAGTCGTAGGTCGAGCCGAGGCCGCCGTAGATCTCCGAGGAGGGGAAGACGAAGCCGCGCCGCTTGCAGAGGGCGACGATCTCCTCCATCGAGACCTCAGTCGGGCGCTTCTCCTGCTCGGCGGTGGCCATGCCGGAACCGTAGCGGCTGCGATAATCCCGCACCCTGTGCCCATCTACGAGTACAAGTGCGAGAACGGCCACGTCTTCGACGTGATCCAGAAGATGGCCGACGAGGCGCTCACCGAGTGCCAGGAGTGCGGCGCCCCGGCGGTGCGCGTCCTGCACCCCGTCGCGGTGCACTTCAAGGGCAGCGGCTTCTACAACACCGACTACGGCAAGAAGAAGGGCGCGGGAGGCGGTGACGGCTCGAAGGAGTCGAAGCCGTCGGACTCGGGTTCCAGCTCGGACTCCGGCTCCTCGGACTCGAAGAAGAGCGAGTCGAAGTCGAGCGACGCTAAGCCCAAGGCCGCCGCCGCCGACTGAGCGATGGCGACGGTTGGTGAGTTGAGCCGGCTATGGGCGGCCCAATTCACCAACCGTCGTGGCTCAGCCGTTGAGGAGGCGGTGGACGGCGTGGCGGCGGACCGACTCGGGGACTTCGATCGAGCCGCCCGGGCCGTTGAGATTGCAGCCTGCCTTGGGTGAGCCGCAGAGGACGTCGGCCGGGGCGCTGCCGCCGATCGCCGCCGAGAGCACCAGCTGCGGCATCGTGAAGAAGCCCATGTCGCTGACGAACGCCTTCGGCGCGTCCCAGCCGATGATCGGGCCCTTGATGAAGTTGTAGGGGGCGCGCAGGGGGTCGGTTAGGCGTCCCTTGATCCCGTTGATGACCGACTGCTGGGCCTTCTCGCGAGCGAGGTCGTTGTAGCCGAGCGTGTAGGCGCTCTTTCCCGGGCCGGGGCATTCGCTCGGCTCGCGGACCCGCGAGTAGGCGAGGGCCTTTTCCCCGTCGAGCGTGTTCTCGCCCTTGTGCAGGCGCAGGGTGACCCCGCCCTGGCCGCCGCCGGCGCCGCCGGATATGTCGGCGCAGAGCTTGTGCGGGACGTCGACTTCGACCCCGCCGACCGCGTTGATCAGGTCTTCGAAGCCGGTGAAGTCGACGATCGCGACGTGGTCGATCTTGATCCCGAGGAACTGCTCGATCGTCTTGATCTGCAGGGCGGCGCCGCCGAAGGCGAAGGCGGCGTTGATTTTGGTCGTTTCGTGGCCGGGGATTTCGGCGTAGCTGTCGCGCGGGATCGAGAGTTTGCGGAAGGCGCCGCCGCCGGCCCGGATCAACATCAGCGTGTCGGCCCGGTATTCGCCGGCTTCGCAGCCGTCGTGGGGGGCGTCGCCGTGCGACTGCTGTTCGAAGCACTTCTTCTTGTGCGGTGCGGTGGGTTCCTTGGTGTCGGGCGGACGGGCGTCGGTGCCGAGGACCAGGATCGTCTGCGCGCTCGGCAGCAGAAAGGGGTTGCCGTGGAGGGCGTCGCGGGCTTCGCCGGAGAGCTTGAACGACTGCAGCTGGGCGGAGACCGCGAAGGCGAGGAAGCTGAGCAAGATCCATCCCAAAGCGGCGATGCCGACCCATTTGAGAACTCGCCTGAGGCGGGTGCGACGGGGTCGCGACCGGCGCTCGGGATCGCCTCCCCGGTCCCTGCGGGATCGCCTCCCCGGCCGCTTCCCAGGCAGCTTTGCGCGCTCCCGCAGGCCGGAGAGGTCGGCCGACTTCAACCGCGAGAAGACGCCCCTGCGGGATCGGTAGACCTTGTAGTCGGGCGGCCCCGAAGGCCGCTGCTCGCCATCGTCGGGCATAAAAGGGCTAGAAATCATGGCGATGTGTTCGGTCGCCCGCCTTCCAGCCCCCATTTGCCCGTGAGCGCAGGCGGGACGATCGGGGTCGATCTGGGCGGGACGAAGATGCTCGTCGGCGTTCTCGACGGGACCGAGGTCCTCTGGGAGAGCCGCGAGGCCTCGACCGGGCAGAGCGAGGAGGCGCTGGTCGAGCTGCTGGTCCGCGAGGTCGGCGAGGCGCGCGAGGCCCGGCCCGGCGCGACCGCGGTCGGGCTCGGCATCCCGGCGACGATCGACCACGACAGGGGGGTCGCGGTCTCAGCCGTCAACCTGCCGCTGGCCGACCTGCCGATCCGCGACCTGGTCAGCGAGCGGGTCGGCCTGCCGGTCTTCGTCGACAACGACGCCAACGTCGCCGCCCTGGCCGAGCACCTCTACGGCGCCGCTCGCGGCGCCGACGACGCGGTGATGCTGACGATCGGGACCGGGATCGGCGGCGGCCTGATCCTCGGCGGCGAGGTCTACCGCGGCGCCACCGGCGCCGGCGCCGAGCTCGGCCACGTCGTGATCGACCTCAACGGCCCGCCCTGCCAGGGCAACTGCCCCGGGCGCGGCTGCGTCGAGACGCTTGCCTCCGGCACGGCGCTCGGCCGCGAGGGCAGGGCCGCCGCCGAAGACGACCCGGACTCGGTGCTGGCGGCGATGCTCGCCGCGGGCCACCCGGTCGACGGCAAGGCGGTGACCGAGGCGGCGCTGGGCGGCGACCCGGCCGCGACCGCCGTCCTCGACCTGGTCGGGACCCGGCTGGGGGTGGCGCTGGCGAGCTTCGCCAACATCTTCGAGCCGAAGGTGATCGTGGTCGGCGGCGGCGTCATGGCCGCCGGCGACCTGCTGCTGGAGCCGGCGCGCCGCGAGCTGCGCGGGCGGGCGCTGCGGCCGATGAACGAGATCCCGGTGGTGGCCGCCGAGATGGGCCCGGACGCGGGGATGATCGGCGCCGCCGCGATGGCGCGGATCGAACTCGAGCGGGGGGAGGGCTGATGCCGGGCAGGCTGGTCGTCTGCCCGACCCCGATCGGCAACCTCGACGACGTCACGCCGCGGGTGCGCGAGGCGCTGGTCTCCGCCGACTACGTCGCCTGCGAGGACACCCGCCGCACCGGCTCGCTGCTCGACAAGCTCGGGATCCGCCCGGCGCCGCGGCTGGTCTCCAACCACGAGGGCAACGAAACCGCGCGGGCGACCGAGCTGGCACAGCGGATCGAGCGCGGCGACGTCGTCGCGCTGGTCTCCGACGCCGGCATGCCGGCGATCTCCGACCCCGGCTACAAGCTGATCCACCGCTGCATCGAACGCGACCTCGAGGTGACGGTCCTGCCTGGGCCCTCGGTGGTGCCGGTGGCCCTGGTCGCCTCCGGGCTGCCGACCGACCGCTGGCGCTTCGAGGGCTTCCTGCCGCGCCGCGCCGGCGAGATGGAGCGGGTGCTGCGCTCCTCGGAGACCGTCGTCGCCTTCGAGTCGCCGCGCCGGGTCGGCGAGTCGCTGGCGGCGCTGGCCTCGCTCGCCCCCGACCGCGAGGCCGCCGTCTGCCGCGAGCTCTCGAAGATGCACGAGGAGGTCGCGCGCGGGACGCTGGGCGAGCTGGCGCGCCGCTTCCGGGGCGAGGTCAAGGGGGAGATCGTGCTGGTGATCGGCCCCGCCGCCGCGGACTCCCACGACAAAGACGTCGGCTTCGCGGTCGACGCGCTGCGCCACCTGGTCCAGTCCGGCGCCCGCCCGCGCGCCGCCGCCAGCGTCGTCGCGGCGCTGACCGGGACCCGCGCCAACGACCTCTACAAAGCGCTGACCGGGCGCGAGGCGCGAAGGTAGAGCCGTGTCCTACTACGTCACCACGCCGATCTACTACGTCAACGCCGAGCCCCACCTCGGCCACGCCTACTCGACGATGGCGGCCGACGTGCTGGCCCGCCACATGCGCCAGCGCGGCGAGGACGTCTTCTTCCTCACCGGCACCGACGAGCACGGCGAGCCGATCGAGAACGCAGCCGAGAAGGAGGGGATCTCGCCGCAGGAGCTGGCCGACCGCAACGCGGCCAAGTTCGAAGCGCTGATGCCGATCATCGACGCCAGCAACGACTTCTTCATCCGCACCTCCGATCCCCGCCACACCGCCAAGGTCGCCGAGATCATGCAGCGGGTCTACGACAACGGCTGGGTCGACAAGGGGGTCTACGAGGGCTGGTACTGCCCGCGCTGCGCCGACTTCAAGACCGAGCGCGAGCTCGGACCCGGCAACACCTGCCCGATCCACGAGATCGCGCTCGAGAAGGTGCGCGAGGAGAACTGGTTCTTCCGCCTCGCCGCCTTCCAGGCCCAGCTCGAAGGCCTCTACGAGGAGCGCCCGGACTTCGTCGTCCCCGAGTTCCGCCGCAACGAGGCGGTGGCCTTCATCAAGCAGGGGCTGGAGGACGTCTCGCTCTCGCGCCCGACCCTGAAGTGGGGGCTGCCGCTGCCCTGGGACCCCGAGCAGCGGATGTACGTCTGGTTCGACGCCCTGCTCAACTACGTGACGGCGCTGACCTTCGCCCGCGAGGGGGAGGACCTGACCGAGCGCTTCTGGCCGGCCAGCCTGCATGTGATGGCCAAGGACATCCTCAAGTTCCACGCGGTGATCTGGCCGGCGCTCTGTATGGCCGCCGACCTCGAGCCGCCGCGGCGGATGACGATCCACGGCTACCTGCTGATGGGCGAGAAGAAGATGTCCAAGTCGCTCGGCAACGTGCTCGACCCGTTCGCCGTGATCGAGCGCTTCGGCGCCGACGCGCTGCGCTTCTACTGCTTCCGCGAGGTCAGCTTCGGCCAGGACGGCTCGATCTCCACAGCCGGTTTCGAGGCTCGCTACGAGACCGAGCTCGCCAACGACTACGGCAACCTGGCGAGCCGGGTGCTGGCGATGGTCGAGCGCTACCGCGACGGCACCGTGCCGGTGGCGGCGGTCGACGCGGTCCTGGCGGAGGACTTCGAAGGCGTCGTGCCGCGCTTCTGCGAGCTGCTCGACCGGGCCGAGCTGACCCAGGCGTTGGAGGAGGCCTGGAAGCTGGTCCGCCGGCTCAACCGCTTCGTCGAGGAGACCCAGCCGTGGGTGCTGGCCAAGGACGAGGCCGACCCCGAGCGCCTCGACGAGGTCCTCTACAACCTGGTCGAGGGCCTGCGGGTGACGACCCTGCTGCTCGTCCCCTACCTGCCCCGGGCAAGCGCGACGCTGCTGGCCGCGCTCGGCGAAGACGACCGCGCTCTCGCCGAACTCGGCTCCCGCCCGGGCGGCCAGAGCGTCGAGCGCATCCCCGCCCTATTCCCCAAGATCGAGGATTAGCTGGAGAGGCAGTCCAGGTCGAGCTGGTCGAGGTGGGTGAGGCCGCAGAGGGCCATGGTGAGGTCGAGCTCGGCGAGGGTCATCTTCAGGACCGTTTCGACGCCAGCCTGGCCGTCGAGGGCCAGGCCCCAGATGTAGGGGCGGCCGAGGCAGACCGCGTCGGCGCCGAGGGCGAGCGCCTTGAGCACGTCGGCGCCGGTGCGGACGCCGCTGTCGAAGAGGACCGCGAGCTCGTCGCCGACCGCTTCGGCGATCGCCGGCAGGGCGTCGAGCGAGGCGATCGCGCCGTCGACCTGGCGGCCGCCGTGGTTGGAGACGACGATGCCGTCGAGGCCGCGGCGGAGCGCCTCGCGGGCGTCGTCGACGTGCTGGATGCCCTTGACCAGGATCGGCAGCGCGGTCCGCTCGCGCAGCCAGCCGAGGTCCTCCCAGCTCAGCGAGGGGTTGGCCTGGACGCCGAGGAAGTGGCCGGTGGCGGCGCCCTGGTCCTGCTCGGGCGTCTGCTCCAGGCCGGCGCGGAAGACCGGGTCCTGGAAGTAGTTGGCCACCCCCATGCCGTTGAGGAACGGCAGCCAGGCCTGCTGCAGGTCGCGCGGCTTCCAGCCGGGGACGAAGGTGTCGACGGTGAGCACGATCGCCGCGTACCCGGCGTTCTCGGCCCGGCTCACGAAGCTCGCCGCCAGGCCCCGGTCGTTGGGCCAGTAGAGCTGGAACCAGCGCGGCGCGTCGCCGCCCGCCGCGGCGATCTCCTCCAGGGTGAAGTGGGAGGCGGTGCTGGCGATCATCGGCGTCCCGACCGCGGCGGCGGCGCGGGCGGTGGCCAGCTCGCCGTCCTCGTGGACGACCTTCTGGACGCCGATCGGGGCCAGCAGCAGCGGCGCCGGCATCGCCGTCCCGAGCACCTCCGTCGAGAGGTCGCGGGCGGTGACGTCGCGCAACATCCGCGGCACGATCCGGTGGCGCTGGAAGGCCTCGGCATTGGCCCGGATCGTGTCCTCGCCGCCGGCCCCGGCGCCGACGTAGTCGGCGGCCCGCGGCTCCATCGCCTCCGTCGCGCGCCGCTCCAGCTTCGCGATCGAGACCGGGACCGCCGGCGTCTCGCCGGCCAGGCCGCGTATGTAGATCTCGCGGTAGTAGTCGGCGGGGTCGGCCATCGCGCCAAGGCTAATGCGACGGCGCCGGGATAGGCTGAACGGCGCCGATGATCGACTCCCACACCCACCTCTTCCTCTGCGACGGGATTGAGGCCGAGCTGGTCGCGGCGGCGCGCGCGGCGGGGGTGGGGAGGATGCTGAACGTCGGCCTCGGCGCCGACACCAACCCGGTCGCGATCGCCGCCGCCGAGCGCCACGAGGAGGTGTTCGCGGCGGTCGGCTGCCACCCGAACTCGGCCGCGGAGTTCGACGACACCCTCGGCGAGGAGATCGCCCGGCTCGCGACCCACGAGAAGGTTCGGGCGATCGGCGAGACCGGGCTCGACTACTACCGCGACGGCGCCGGTGCCGCCGACCAGCGCCGCGCCTTCGAGGCCCAGATCGCCGTCGCCCGCGAACACGGGCTGCCGATCGTGATCCATGCCCGCGACCCCGATGGCGAGACGACGGCGTCGGACGAGGTCTTCGAGATCCTCGACGCCCACGCGGCCGGGGTGCCGGTCGTCCTCCACTGCTTCCTCGCCCCCTGGCGGGTCGAGGACGCGATCGAGCGCGGCTGGTTCTGCTCCTTCTCGGGCATCGTCACCTTCCCCAGGTCCGACGCCCTGCGCGAGGCCGCCGCGAAGCTCCCCGACGAACTGGTCCTGGTCGAGACCGACGCCCCCTACCTGGCGCCGCAGCCGGTGCGGGGCCGGCCCAACGAACCGGCCCATGTCGTCTCCACCGCCGAGATAGTCGCCGCGGCGCGCGGGGTCTCCTACGAGGAGCTGGAGCGGACGGTCGAGGCCAACGCCCGCGCGCTCTTCGGCTGGTAGCGGCGCCGGGATGGTGCGGCTCGGCCAGAACTTCCTCGCCGATCCCAACCTGCTCGACGCGATCGTCCGCGACGCGGCGCTCTCGCCGGCCGACGTGGTGCTCGAGGTCGGCGCCGGGGAAGGGGTGCTGACCGAGCGCCTGGCGGCGGTGGCCGCCCATGTCCACACGGTCGAGATCGACCGCGGCCTGGAGCCGGCGCTGGCTTCGCTCGCCGCCCTGCCGGGCGTCAGCCTGCACTGGGGCGACGCGATGAAGCTCGACCTGGCCGGGTTCGAGCCGGCGCCGACCGCGATGGTCGCCAACCTGCCCTACGCGGTGGCGACGCCGCTGATCCTGCGCACGATCGAGCTGTTGCCGTCGCTGACAAGCTGGACGGTGATGGTCCAGCGCGAGATCGCCGATCGCCTGCGCGCGGCCCCCGGCAGTCGCACCTACGGCTCCCCGAGCGTGCTCGCCCAGCTCGCCTGCGAGGTCGAGCTGGCGCGCCGGGTCGATCCCGCCGTCTTCCGGCCACGCCCCCGGGTCGACTCGGCGATCCTGCGGCTGCGCCGGATCGGCCCCGCCGCCGACCCGCCCACCCGCGATCTCGTCCGCGCCGCCTTCGCCCACCGCCGCAAGTCCCTCGCCCGCTCGCTGGAGCACGGCCGGGCCGGTTCGCTGGCCCTCGCCCGCGCCGCCCTGGCCGAGCTGGACCTCCCACAAAACGCTCGCGCCGAGGCTCTTTCTCCCAGAGAGCTGGAGGCGCTGGCACGGCGCCTAAACCGATAGGGGTCGAGCGGCTTGTACTTTTTCTGCGCCGAGGCCGACGGACAGCCAATGCCTGTCTTCAGAAAAAGTTGAGCGAGACCCCTATCGGTTTAGGCGCCCACCGCATGCTCCTCCACGCCCCCGCCAAGCTCAACCTCTGCCTCTACCTGGGGCCGCGCCGCGCCGACGGGCTTCACGAGCTCTGCTCCCTCTTCGAGCCGCTGGCGCTGGCCGACCTGATCGCGGTCGCCGCGGCGGACGCCGACGAGGTCGTCTGTCCCGGGGTCGACGGCGAGAACCTGGCCGCACGGGCGCTGGTGGCGCTGCGCGAGCGGGGTTGGGAGCGGGGGCCGCTGCGGGTCGAGATCGAGAAGCGGATCCCGGTCGCCGCGGGGCTCGGCGGCGGCAGCGCCGACGCCGCGGCGATCCTGCGGCTGGCTGCCGGCGAGGTCGGCGACCTGCAGGGCCTGGCGGCCGAGCTCGGCGCCGACGTCCCCTCGCAGCTGCATCCCACGCTGGCCCTGGTCCGCGGTGCCGGCGAGCGGGTCGAGCCGCTGCCCGAGCCCGCCGCCCACGCCGCGGTGCTGCTGCCCGACGGTGGCGGGCTGAGCACCGCCGAGGTCTTCGCCGCGGCCGACCGGCTCGCCGCCGGCCGCGAGCCGGCGGAGCTGGAGGCGCTCGCCGTCCGCCTGCGCGAGGCGGCCGGCGCCGGCGCCTCGCCGCTCTCCTACCCCGAGCTGCTCGTCAACGACCTCGAGGCGCCGGCCCGCTCGCTGCGCCCCGGGATCGGCGACGCCCTCGACGAGCTGCGCGAAGCCGGCGCCCCGGTGGCGCTGCTGAGCGGCTCCGGCCCGACCGCGGTCGGGCTCTTCGGCGATCTCGCCGCCGCCCGCGCCGCGGCGGCCGCGATCGACCGCGACGACGCGATCGTCTGCGAGACCGGGAGGGCGCCATGAGGATGGCCGGGGAGGGCGAGGGAGGGAGCAGCCGCAAACGCCTGCTGATCGCGATCGTCGCCATCGCGGTGGCTGTGGGCTACTACCTGCTCAGCCGCAAGCTCGGCCACCTCGACCTGCAGGGCCTGCTGGAAGACGTCTCCAACACGCTCGGCGCCTGGACCTACCTGCTGGTCGGCGTCTTCGCCTTCGCCGAGACCGGCGCCTTCGTCGGCCTCGTCGTCCCCGGCGAGACCGTGATGCTGCTCGGCGGCGCCGTCGCCGGCCAGGGGGCGATCGACATCTACCTGCTGATCGCCGTCGCCTGGTTCGCCGCCTGGGCCGGGGACACGACCAGCTTCTTCCTCGGGCGCCGGCTCGGCCGCGAGTTCGTGATGCGCCACGGGCCCCGCTTCGGGATTGGCCACGAGCGCTTCGAGCGGGTCGAGGACTACTTCTCCCGCCACGGCGGCAAGACGATCTTCATCGGCCGCTTCATCAGCCTCGTCCGCGCCTTCGCCCCCTTCATCGCCGGCAGCTCGGGCATGCGCTACCGCGCCTTCGTCCCGTACAGCATTCTCGGCACCGGGCTCTGGGCCAGCGCCCACATCCTCATCGGCTACTTCTTCTCGCGCAGCATCGAGACCGCCGCCAAGTACGCCGGCAAGGGCGCCTTCCTGCTCGCCACGCTGATCGTGGTCGTGGTCGGCGGGATCGCCCTCTACCGCCACTTCCGGGTCGAGGAGAACCGCCGCGCGGCGGTGCGCTGGATGGCGGCGCACGCTGCGACGCGCTGGCTCGTCGTCCTCGCCCGCCGCTACCGGCCGCAGCTGCGGTTCCTCTGGGACCGCGTCACCCCCGGCGGCACCTTCGGCCTCGAGTTCACCTCGCTGATGGCGACGCTGGCGGTGGCGCTGTTCGTGCTCGTCGCCTACGCGGTGAGGATTGCCGCTCACCCCGGCCCGACGCCCGGCGACTCGACGGCGATCGAACTCGTCGAAGGCCTCCGCGGCGGCTGGCTCACCGACTTCTCCAAGCTCTTCACCGCCCTCGGCTCCGGCGCCCTCACCTGGGGTCTGACGATCGTCTGCGCGGCGCTGCTCGCCGCCCGCCGCCGCTGGACCGAGTTCGGCGTCCTGCTGGCGGGGATGACGCTGACCTCGATCGGCATCCACGAGGCCAAGGCCGCCGTCGACCGGCCGCGGCCGGAGGGGGCGCTGGTCGGCTTCTCGGGCTCCTCCTTCCCCAGCGGCCACGCCGCCCACTCGGTCCTCTACGTCTGGCTGGCGGTGACGATCGTGCTGCGCCTGCGGCCGGGGATGGGGCGCGGGGCGGCCGTGGTGGGGGCGGGGATCGCGCTGACGGCCCTGGTCGGGCTCTCCCGCGTCTACCTCGGTGTCCACTACCTCAGCGACATCAGCGGCGGCTGGGCGCTGGGGGCCGCCGCCTTCTCGCTCTGCGCGGCGATCGGCCTCGTCATCTCCCAGGTGCGGCAGAATCCACGGCGATGATCCCTTTCGGGCTGGCCAAAATCGGCCACCAGTACCTGCTCTTCGGCGCCGCCGGGCTGATCTGCCTGGTTGCCTTCGTGACCCTGATCCTGAGCCCGGCGCTGAGCGCCCACGGCCGCCTCTGGGAGAAGGCCGCCGCCGGCTTCCTCTCGATCTTCGTCCTCGCCGCCCTGCTCGTCTGCGGAGTCGTGATCGGGCTCGTGATCGTCTACTACTACACCGACATCGTCAATTTCGTCAACGGCAACTAGGCGGCGCCGGCCGGGGATAATGGGCCGATGCCGGCGACCTCCAAGGGGGCTGAAATCCCTGCAAAAGCAGAAGATCCAGGGCTCCTCGACGCGCTTTCCGAAGCGGTCGAATCGGGCGCCGGCCTGCCCGCGGTGGCGCGCGCGGCGGCGCGGCTGCTCGACGCCAGCGTCGCCCTGATCGACCGCTCCAGCGCCGTCCTCGCGGTTGCCGGTGCCGCACCGGACCAGGAGAAGAAGCTGCTCTCCGGGGGGGAGGGAGTGACCACGGTGGAGCTGCGGGTCGCCGATGCCGCCGTCGGCGAGCTTCGCTACCGGGCCAAGGCGCCGCCCGACCCGGCGCTCGCCCGCATGGTGACGACGCTGCTGGCGCTGGAGCTGGAGCGCTCGCGCTCGCCGGAGTGGGAGAGCGAGGAGGTGGCGAGCGCCTTCGTCCTCGCCGTGCTCGGGCGCCAGGTGACCGACCGCGGCGACATCGTCGCCCGCGCCGCCGAGCTGGGCGCCGACCTCGACCGCGGCGCCGGCGTGGTCGTGCTGCGGGCGGCGCCGCGGGCGGCGCAGACGGGGGAGTGGCGGGAGCGGGTGCTGACCCTGACGATGCGGGCGCTGCGATCGCTCGCCCCGGGAGCGCTGGCGAGCGCCGCCGACGGCGAGGTCGCGGCCGAGGTCTCGGCGATCGTCCCGGCCGAGGACGACGAGCGGCTGGCCCGGGCCGCCGCCGGGCTGGCCCGCGAGCTCGACGACAGCCTCACCGGCTTCCACCTGACGACCGGCCGCAGCCGCCGTTGCGCCGACCCGGTCGACCTCTACCGCGCCGGCAGCGAGGCGCGGCTGGCGGTCAACGTCGGCGAGGCCGAGGGCCAGCCGCTGCTCGCCTTCGAGGACACCGGCGCCTACCGCCTGCTGCTGCCGGCGATGAGCGAGGACCCGGGTGAGCTGGAACGCTTCTTCGCGGAGACGATCGAGCCGCTGGCCGGCTACGACGAGCAGTACGAGACCGAGCTGGTCGCCACCGTGGAGGCCTACCTCGACAACGACGGCAACGTCGCCGCCACCGCCAAACAGCTCTTCACCCACCGCCACACCGTGCGCTACCGCCTCGAGCGGGTGAAGGAGCTCTGCGGCCACGACGTCTCCGCCACCGAGGGCCGCGAGAAGCTCGGCCTCGGCCTCAAGGCGATGCGCGTCCTCGGCATCGCCTCCCCCCGCGGCCCGGCCCTGGAGCCCGGCGCAAAGGCCGGCAAGGTCCCCCGCACCTCGTCGGAGGAGTAGCTCCTCTTACTCCGGGAGGGGGATTCGAACCCAATCCGCTTCGTGGACCAAAACCACGCGTGCTACCGATTACACCATCCCGGAATGTGCCCTCAGCCTACCGCCAGAGGACTCGAAATGTTCTGTCTACAAGACGAGCTACCTTTCCTCTTATGCCGCGGTACGACGAGCAGGAAGCACGTGAAGCTGTAGCTGACTCCCGGTCCTATAGCGAGGCTCTCCGGAAGCTTGGCGTTCGACCAGCGGGCGGCAACCACGCCGTTCTCAAGAGGTACCTCCATGAGGTTTGGAAGATCCCGACTGATCACTTCGATGCGGGAGTTTCCACTCGCAAGGGCCCTTCGGTTAGGGCCGCCCCTTTGTGCGAGGTTCTCGTTAGGAACTCCAGCTACTCGCGAGGGAAGTTGAAGCAGCGACTCTTTGCCGACGGTCTCAAGGCGCGACGCTGCGAGCACTGCGGACAGGGCGAACTCTGGAGGGGTCGGTCGATGTCTTTGATCCTCGACCACATCAACGGAGTCCCAGATGACAACCGCCTGGAGAATCTGCAGATCGTCTGCCCGAATTGCGCCGCAACGCTCGATACGCACTGTGGGCGAAAGAACCGACGTGAGCCGGATATCCGCCCCTGTAAGAAATGCGGCAAGCGGTTCGAGGCAAAGTATCGAAGTCACAGCTATTGCTCGCGCGCCTGTGGGTCTCGGTGGGACCGGTCGCGGCTGCGGGGAAGGCCCAAGCCTGCCTTGAGACGTGTGGGTAGACCGCCGTATGAGCAGCTGCTGGCTGAGATCGAGGCGACGAGCTATGTCGCGGTCGGGCGCAAGTACGGGGTTTCGGACAACGCGGTGCGGAAGTGGGTTCGCTTCTATGAGCGGCAGATTGAGCGAGAGCGGGCTGAGGCCGAAGGCGCGGATGCCCCGGGTTGATCGTGTCCGGATGGGGGCTTAAGGTCCGCGGCATGGAGATGGGTGGAGCGTCTATGGACCCGGAGGTGCGCGAAGGGTTGGCCCGGAGCTGGAAGGGGCTGATGACGGTCGGGGTGCTGGCGATCGTCGTCGGCTGCGTCGCGATCCTGGTGCCGGCGGTGGCCTCGGTCGGGACGGCGATCTTCATCGGCTGGATCCTGCTGATCGCCGGCGCCTTCCTGATCGCCGCCGCCTTCTCGGCGCACTCGGTCGGGACCGTGGTCCTGCGCTTGATCTGGGCGGTGCTGACGGTGATCGTCGGCCTCTACCTGATCCTCGAACCGCACAACGGCACCCTCACGCTGACCCTGGTCCTCGGCATCTACTTCCTCTTCATGGGGATCTCCAGGATCGCCGTCGCCTTCATGGCCCGCGGCCAGCAGAACGCCGGCTGGGTCGGCCTCAGCGGCGTCGCCGGCCTGCTCGTCGGCATCCTCGTCCTCGCCAAGTTCCCCAGCTCCGCCGACTGGGCCATCGGCCTCCTCGTCGGCATCGACCTCATCTTCGCCGGCTGGACCCTCACCTCAGTCGCCCTGGTCGGCCGCGATCTATCGCGCGCCGCCTGAAGTGCTCAAACGGGCCGCACAGCGGGCGCGGGCTCGGGACCCAGCGCTTGAATGGGGCCGTGTGCCCCTCCCCCAGAGGCTCCCGCGCCGACGAGCCGAATCGCCGCCCGCAATCTGCTGCGCAACGGCCTCTGGGGGAGGGGCACACGGCCCCATTACGCATACGATCCAGGGGTGAGCAACCCCCTGGTCCTAGTAATGGCGGCGGGCGAGGGCACGCGCATGCGCTCCTCGCTGCCGAAGATGCTGCACCCCGTCTGCGGGCAGCCGATGGTCGCCTGGCCGATCCTCGCCGCGCGCGAGGCGGGCGCCGGGCGGGTGGCGGCGATCGTCTCTCCCGGCCGTGACATCTCACCCGCCCTGCCGGAGGGCGTGGAGACCGTGGTCCAGCCCGAGCCCGACGGCACCGGCGGCGCGATCCGGGCGGCGCTGGCGCTGATAGAGGAGAGCGAGACGGTGCTCGTCCTCTCCGGCGACGTGCCGTTGATCGGCACCGACACGATCGCGGCGCTGCTCGAGGCCCATGCCGACTCGCCGGCCGCGGCGACGATGCTGACGATCGAGCTCGACGACCCTGGCGCCTACGGCCGCGTCGTCCGTGCCGCCTCCGGCGAGGTCGAGCGCGTGGTCGAGGCCAAAGCCGCCGGCGACGCCAGCGGCGAGGAGCTCGCGATCCGCGAGATCAACGCCGGCACCTACGCCTTCGACGCCGCTCCCCTGGCCGCCGCGCTGGTGACCCTCTCCAACGACAACGCCCAGGGCGAGTACTACCTGCCCGATGTCTTCCCGGCCCTGCGCGCCAAGCTGGGCCACACCGTCGCCGCCCACCTCGCCGACGACCTCGCGGTGACGATGGGCGTCAACAACCGCGCCGACCTCGCCGCGGTCGAGGCCGAGGCTCGCCGCCGCATCCTCCACGCCCACATGCTCGCCGGCGTCACCGTCGTCGACCCCGGCTCCACCTGGATCGACGCCGGCGTCGAGATCGGCCCCGACGCTCGCATCGAGCCCGGCACCAGCCTGCGCGGCCAGACCGAGATCGGCGCCGCCGCCGTCGTCGGTCCGCTGACCACGCTGATCGACAGCGCCGTCGGCGTCGAGTCCGCCGTCGTCCACTCCTACCTGGTCGAGTGCGAGGTCCGCGACGGCTGCTCGGTCGGTCCCTTCGCCTACCTGCGCCCCGGCGCGCTCCTCGACGCCGGCGCCAAGGCCGGCGCCTTCGTCGAGATCAAGAACTCGCACGTCGGCAAGGGCTCCAAGGTCCCGCACCTCGCCTACGTCGGCGACGCCGACATCGGCCCCGGCAGCAATCTCGGCGCCGGCACGATCACCGCCAACTACGACGGATTCCGCAAGAACCGGACAGTGATCGGCCGCGACGTGCGGGTCGGCGTTGACACGATGCTGATCGCGCCGGTAGAAGTCGGCGACTCCGCCTACACTGGCGCTGGTGCGGTGGTCAAGGACGACGTTCCCGAGGGGGCGCTGGCCGTGAGCGAGAACGCGCAACGGAACATCGACGGATACGCCGCCCGCAAGGCGGCGAAGATGCGAGAGGAAGAGAGCCCGTGAGCACGATCGAAGAGCGCCCGCAGGTGGCCACCGCGATCCAGCACGACTACTCGAAGCGGATGATGGTCTTCGGCGGCCGTAGCTCGATGGACCTGGCCGCCAAGGTCGCCGGCAAGCTCGACATCGACCTCGGCCAGGTGACGCTGAAGACCTTCGCCAACGGCGAGGTCTACTGCCGCTACGAGGAGTCGATCCGCGGCGCCGACGTCTTCATCGTCCAGTCCACCTGCGCCAACGAGCAGAGCGGGATGACCCCGAACGACGCGCTGATCGAGCTGCTGACGATGATCGACGCCGCCCAGGGCGCCTCCGCCCACCGGATCATCGCCGTGCTGCCCTGGTACGGGTACGCCCGCCAGGACAAGAAGTCCGCCCCGCGCGAGCCGATCTCCGCCCGCATCGTCGCCAAGTGCCTGGAGGGCGTCGGCGTCGACCGTGTCCTCACCATGGACCTCCACGCCGGCCAGGTCCAGGGCTTCTTCCACGTCCCGGTCGACCACATGACGGCGATGCCGATGCTGACCCAGTGGTTCGTCGACCAGAAGCTGACCGAGGAGCTGGTGATCGTCTCGCCCGACGCCGGCCGGGTGAAGACGGCGCGCAACTTCGCCCGCCGGATCGGCACTCACTGGGCGGTGATGGAGAAGGAGCGCCCCGCCCAGCAGGTGGCCGAGATCGGCTACGTCGTCGGCGACGTCAAGGGCAAGACCGCGGTCCTCGTCGACGACATGATCGACACCGCCGGCACCCTCTGCGCCGCCGCCCAGACCGTGCTCGACGAGGGCGCCGCGCGGGTCATCGCCTGCGCCACCCACGGCGTCTTCTCCGGCCCCGCCTACGAGCGCCTCGCGGACTCGAAGATCGAGCGGATCGTCGTCTCCGACACGCTGCCGCTGCGCCCCGGCGCCCCCGACAACATCACCGTCCTCTCCACCGCCAGCACCTTCGCCGACTCGATCCGCCGCATCTTCACCGACGACTCGGTCTCCGAGATCTTCGCCGGCGAGAACCAGCTGTTCTGAGGCTCTGGCCAGCGAGGCGTCCAAGCAGCTGCGGCTGGTCGGCCACAAGGGGGCCGACCTGATCGCCCCCGGCAACACCCTGGAGAGCTTTCGCGCCGCGGTCGAGGCCGGCGTCGACACGATCGAGCTCGACGTGCTCTGGCTGCGCGACGCGCACCTGCCGCTGGAGCGCCGGGCGCCGCTGGTCGTCGCCCACGACTGGGCCGACGCCGAGCGCCGCACGCCGCTGGCCCTGACCGAGGCGCTCGACGCCTTCCTCGAGCCACCGCTGGACCGGGTCGAGATCGACCTCGACATCAAGCTTCCCGGCCGCGAGGAGGAGATCGTTGCGGCGCTGCGCGAGCGGGGGCTGACCGAGCGGGCGATGATCTCGACGATGGAGCTGTACTCACTCGGGCGCATCCTCGAACTGGCCCCCGACCTGCGGCGCGGCTGGACCTATCCCAAAGTGACCAAGGACTGGCCTTCGAAGCGCTGGGCGAAGCCGGCGATGCTGGCGGCGCTGGTGGGGATGCGCTACCGCCTGCCGGGCCTCGCCGCCCAGCAGCTGCCGAAGCTCGGCGTCGAGGCGATGTGGGTCTACCACCCCCTGGTCAGCGCCCGCCTCGGCCGCATCTGCGAGCTTGCCGGGGTCGAGCTGATCGCCTGGACCGTCGACGAGGATGAGCGGATGCGCGAGCTCGTCGCCGCCGGCGTCAGCGGCCTCTGCTCCAACGACCCCCGCCTCTTTCAGCGCTGCATCGATTGACCCGGCTATAGCCGGGAAAAACCGCGCAGCGCAGCGATCAGACGGTGCCGGGGGTGGCCGTCGGGGGTGCATTGCGGCCGCCCTTCTTGACCCGGACGGCCGACTCGAGCTCCTCCTGGGTGAAGCCGCCGACCGCTTGGCCGTCGAGCGCGTAGCGGTAGAGGGCGACGCCGAAGATGCCGCTGAGCGCCCGCGAGACCAGCATCGCGATCGCCAGCACCAGGGCGCCGACGATGACCAGCAGGGCGCCGAGGAAGGAGGCCGAGGACCAGAGCGCGACCCCGGCCACGATCAGGATCGCAGCGGGCAGGACGCCGATCAGGAAGACGGCGGCGCCGATCGCGATGTTGCCGGTGATCTGCTGACCCCAGCGCTGTTTGAACATCGAGGCCGAGCGCTTCAACGTCTCCAGCGGGCCGGTGCCCTCGATCGCGATCACCGGCACCGCCAGGAAGGTGACCAGGGACCAGGCCATGCCGACCAGGCGGGCGGCGATCTGGCCACCGATGCCGCCCTGGTTCTCGAGCACGCCCATCAGCACGCTGATCGCGGTCGAGAGCGCCGCCCAGCCGCAGATCTGGCTGAAGTTGGCGCGGGAGACCGCGAGGCCGTCGGCGACCGTCACGTTCTGCTGGCCGCGAAAGATCATGTCGGCGGCGGCAGCGAGGCCGACGCTGAAGTAGAAGCCGACGACACTGAGGACGTAGACGCCGATCACCAGCAGCGGGATCGCGCCGCCGAGGCTGTCCTGGTCGAGCAGGTAGAGGCCGGGGCCGAGGAAGACGATCGCCAGCAGCGTCGTGGCGACGGCGCCGTAGAGCGGGAAGCGGATCAGTTCGCGATGTCCGTTCAACAGGCCCCAGCTCTTCTTGGTCAGACCCCAACCGCGCTTGATTCGCTGCATCGTTCCTCCTTGGTGGTTCGTCCCCGGTCTCAGGTGGTTTCGGCGAGGCCCGGGGTCCGCTTGACCCCTCTTTCCTCGAAGTACTCCCACTCCTGCTCGCCGAGCTCGGTCGCCGGCGGGTCGGCGTAGACCCACTCGCGCATGATCCGGTGCCAGTTGCGCTTCGCCCGCAGCTGCCCGAGCACGGCGACGACGCCGATCTCCATCCGCCGCCCCATCAGCTCGTCGGCCGGGATCGACTCGCGCCGCATCAGGTCGTAGTACTCCGAGCGCGGATCGTTGGTCGACTCGATGATCTTCATTACCCGGCGGGCGCTGATCTCGATCTCGCGGTCTTCGATGTACCAGCCGCCGACCGCGCGCATGTGGTCCATCAGCCGCTCGGCGTCGAGCTTGGAGGGCTTCTTGACGAAGCCGAGGTCGTGCAGGGCCTGCCGGAACGCCTCCGGGTCGTCGCGCGAGGCGGCGTCGAAGGCGCGCTGCTCGAGCAGGATCTGCTCGCGGTCGAGCTTCTTGGTCATGCCGAAGTCGAGGAAGGCGACGCGCCCGTCCTCCATCAGGATGTAGTTGCCGGGATGGGGGTCGGCGTTGAAGTGCTGCAGGTGGTAGATCGAGCCGAAGCTGCCGCGGAAGACGATCTCGCCGAAGCGGCTGCGCTGCTCGTGCGGCAGCTGCTTGATCTGCTCGAAGCCCAGCCCCTCGACCAGCTCGGTCACCAGCACCCGCCGCCGCGAGAGCCGGGTGACGACTTCGGGCACGTAGATGAAGGGATGCTCGCGGTAGGCGCGGGCGAACGAGCGCTGGTTCTGCGCCTCGTACTCGTAGTCGAGCTCCTCCATCACCCGCTCGCGCAGCTCGTCGGCGATCGCCTTGGCGTCGAGGCCGGGGGCGAGGGCCCGGGCCAGCCGCACGATCGTGCCGGCGTTGCGGAGGTCGGCCTCCAGCGCCTCGGCGATCCCCGGGTACTGGATCTTGACCGCGACCCGGCGGCCGTCGAGCAGCTCCGCCCGGTGCACCTGGCCGATCGAGGCGGCGGCAAAGGCCTCGGGCTCGATCTCGGCGAAGAGCTCGGTGAGCGGCTCGCCGTCGTACTCCTCCTCCAGCACCTTGACGACCTTCTCCCAGGGCATCGCCGGGGCGTCGGTGCGCAGCTTCGCCAGCTGCTCCTGGTAGATCTCGCGGTACTCCTCGGGGATGAACTCGGTGTCGATGAAGGAGGCGAACTGGCCGAGCTTCATCGCCGCCCCCTTCATCTGCCCCAGCGCCCCGACCATCTTCATCGCCGTCTCCAGGTGGCGCTGCTCGAGCCGCTCCTTGCCGCCCTCCTCGGAGCGACCGACGTTTGTCGCCTTGGTGCCGGCGTAGCGGGCGCCCTGGACGCCGACGATCGAGCCCAGCTTCGCCGAGCGGCGGACCCTGCCCTTGGGGATCTTCGAGTCGTCGGCCACGCCCGAAGGTTGCCACAGGTTCCGTTTCGCTCCGGTTCTCTATCCTCTCCCGTCCGATGGCCAGCGCACGCTCAACTCTGAAGGTCGCTCCCCGCGCCGAGTTCGGGTCCCGCACCGCCCGCCGCCTGCGCGGCGAGGGGCTGGTGCCCGGCGTCGTCTACTCCGGCGGCTCGGAGGCGACTTCGTTCCAGGTCTCCGAACGCGAGGTGCGGGCGATCATCGGCGAGGGAGCGGCGCTCTTCGACCTCGAGATCGACGGCGGCAAAGCCGTTCCGGTCGTCGTCAAGGAGCAGCAGCTGCACCCCGTCCGCGGCAGCCTCCAGCACATCGACCTGCAGAAGGTCAGGCTCGACGAGGCGATCCAGGCCGAGGTCGCGATCGAGCTCGAGGGCGCCGAGACCGCCCCCGGCGTCAAAGGCGGCGGCGTGCTCGAGCACGTCACCCGCGAGATCACGGTCGAAGCGCTGCCGACCGACATCCCCGATCGCATCGTCGCCGACGTCGCGGCGATGGAGATCAACGACACGCTTCAGCTCTCCGCGATCGCGGCGCCGGACGGCGTCACCTTCGTCGCCGACGATCCCGACGAGGTCACCATCGTCACCCTCTCACCGCCGCGGGTCGAGGAAGAGCCCGAGCCGGAGGTCGAGGAGGAGACCGAGGTGGTCGGCGAGGGCGAGGGCGCCGAGGGCGAGGGCGAGGCCGCCGAGGGCGACTCGGGCGATTCCGAGGGCGAGGGCGGCGAGTAGCGCCTGTCGCTGTTCCGCCGCCGCGGCGAGCGTGGCGAGCAGGGCGGCCGCATCTTCATCGTCGGGCTCGGCAACCCCGGGCCCGAGTACTCCGGAACCCGTCACAACGTCGGCTTCGAGGTCGTCGGCGAGCTGGCCCGGCGCTGGGACCTGCCGCGGGCGCGCGACAAGTTCCGCGGCCGCCTCGTCGAAGGCCGCGCCGGGCCCGGCGGGCCGCGCGTCGCGCTGTTGCAGCCGCTCACCTTCATGAACGAATCGGGGACCTCGGCCGGCCCGGCGCGCGGCTCGCTGAAGGCGCCGCTCGACCGTACGATCGTCCTGCACGACGAGATCGACCTCCCGTTCGGTGAGGTCCAGGCCCGCCTCGGCGGCGGCCTCGCCGGCCACAACGGCCTCAAGAGCCTCAAGCGCGGCTTCGGCGACGCCGGGTTCTGGCGGATCCGGGTGGGGGTGGGGCGCCCCGACTCCACCGACCCCGAGATCGTCGCCTCCTACGTGCTCTCGCGCTTCCGCGAGCCGCGAGAGGAGGTGGAGGCGCTGGTGGGCCGCGCCGCCGACGAGGCGGAGCGGCTCGTCGAGCAGCTAGGTTCCCCGCCCGGATGAGTGACCAACTGACCAGCTACGCGGTCGACGAGCAGGGCGTCGCCCTGCTGCGCCTGGAGCGCGCCGGAGCCCGCAACGCGATCAACACCCAGATGCTGGTCGAGCTGCTCGAGCACCTGGCGGTGGCGCGCGGCGACGAGCAGGTACGGGTGCTGACGATCAGCTCCGCCGACCACCTCGGCCTCTCCGCCGGCGCCGACGTCCGCGAGGAGATGGACGCCGAGGCGAGGGTCCGCCGCATGCAGCTCTTCGCCGACCTCTACGACTCCATCGTCGCCTTCCCCAAGCCGACGATCGCGGCCTGCCATGGCGACGTCGTCGGGGGCGGCGCCGAGATCGCGATCGCCTGCGACATGCGGGTCGGCGGCTCCAACCTGCGGATGCGCTTCCCCGGCGCCGCGCTGGGCGTCCCGGTCGGCCCCGCCCGCCTGGTCACTCTCTGCGGCCTCGCCGCCGCCAAGTACCTGCTGCTCTCCTCCCGCACCGTCGGCGCCGACGAGGCGCTGCGCCTGGGACTGGTCAACCGCGTCGCCCCCGCCGCCGCCACCGAGGAATCGGCCCTGGAGCTGGCCGCCGCCGTCGCCGCCCATCCCCCCGAGGCCGTCGCCCGCCTGAAGCGGATGCTGCACGAGTGGGACGACGTCGAGGGCCGCTCGGCGGCCGAGGGCATCGGCCAGGTCGAGTGGCAGCGCTCCGGCCCGGGGCTACCGTTTTCTGAGTGAGCCTCCGGCCCCTCGTAGAGATCGCTGTCGAGAGCGAGCGCGTGCATGCGCTCGCCGCTCGTGTGCGCGCGGGCGCCGGCGGCGGGGAAGCGGTGTCGGTGCCGGCCTCGGCGATGCTGCGGCCGCTGCTGCTGGCGGCGCTGCTCGAGGACGACCGCGGGCTGGCCGGGCGCCCGGCGCTGCTGGTCAGCGCCGACGACCGTTCCGCTCGCGACCTGGCCGCCGACCTGCGCGCCTACCTGGCGCCGCGCCGGGTCCGCCTCTACCCCTCGCGCGGGACCGGCTACGCCTCCCACGTGACCCCGCCCCCGCACCTGGTCGGGCTGCGGATCGACGCCCTCGACGCGCTATCGGCGGAGCGGAGCGAGCGTCACGATCTGATGAATCCGCGAGCGGAGCGCAGCCGAGTCGGTGTTCTTCGAGAAGCCGACGCGCTCGTCGTCGCCAGCGCCACCGCGCTCGCCGAGGCCGTCCCCGACGCCTCCCTGCGCCCGGCGGGCTTCGCGATCGCCAGAGGCGAGGAGATCGAGCTGGGCGCGGTCGCCGACGACCTCGTCGGCGCCGGCTACGAACGGGTCGAGCAGGTAGAGGAGCGCGGCCAGTTCGCGGTCCGCGGTGGCATCCTCGACGTCTACCCGGCGACCGAGGAGCGGGCGGTGCGGATCGAGCTGTTCGGCGACGAGGTCGAGTCGATGCGCTGGTTCTCGACCTTCACCCAGCGCTCGCTGGGCGAGGCGGAGCTGGTCGAGCTGGCGCCGGCGGCTGAGCTCGACGCCGAGCACCGCGAACTGGCCGAGCTGGCGGCGCTGGAGGCCACCGAGAAGGGCGAGCAGCTCTCCAACCTCGCCGAGCTGCTGCCGCTGGAGCACTTCCAGGCGCCGCTCGACCTGATCCCCGGCGAGGCCGCCGTCGTCCTCGCCGCCGCCGAGGAGATCGAGCCCGCCCTGCGCGACCACTGGGAGGACGCGACCGCCTCGATGCACGCCGACGACGCCCAGCACCTCTACGTCGATGTCGCGGCGCC
Organism: uncultured Actinomycetes bacterium; assembly: GCA_963714045.1. Classification (GTDB taxonomy): domain Bacteria; phylum Actinomycetota; class Thermoleophilia; order Solirubrobacterales; family 70-9; genus VAYN01. Next base: position 870,623 of record OY970225.1, read on the forward strand.
GCTGGCCGCCCGCGCCGCGCTCTCGCTGACCGCCGCCGGCGAGGAGGACGAGGAAGCCTTTCGCGCCGTTCGCGCCGAGTCGCCGGCCCGCAGCGTCAAGGAGGCCGAGGGCGAGCTGGAGAAAATGATCCGCTCCGGCTATCGCACCGTCGTCGCCTTCGACAACCGTGGCGAGGCCGAGCGCGCCCGCTACGGCCTCGACCGGCTCGACGCCCGCATGCTCGAGGGCGGGCGGCTCTCGCCCGACCCCGGGCTGGCCTTCGTCGAGGCGCGCCTGCGCGAGGGCTTCGTCAGCCCGGAGCTGAAACTCGCCGTCTACCCCTTCCGCCGCCTCGTCCACCGCCGCCGCACCGAGGAGCCCGTCCCCGGCGCCGGCAAGGGCCGCCTCGCCTTCGGCGAACTGCGGGTCGGCGACCACGTCGTGCACGAGGACCATGGCGTCGCCCGCTTCGCCGGCTTCGAGACCCGCGAGGTCGGCGGCATCACCCGCGACTACCTCTACCTCGAATACAAGGGCGAGGACCGCGTCTACGTCCCCACCGACCAGCTGGCGAAGCTGAGCCGCTACGTCGGCGCCGGCGGCGAACCGTCGCTCTCGGCCCTGGGCGGCAAACGCTGGCAGAACATGAAGGCGCGGGCTCGCAAGGCCGCCGGCGCCCTCGCCGGCGAGCTGCTCAACCTCTACGCCGAGCGCCGCTCCCGTCGCGGCCACGCCTTCCCCCCCGACGGCGAGTGGCAGATCGCCATGGAGTCGAATTTCCCCTACCGCGAGACCGCCGACCAGTTGGAGGCGATCGAGGCGGTCAAGGGGGACATGGAGTCCGAGCGCCCGATGGACCGGCTGGTCTGCGGCGACGTCGGCTTCGGCAAGACCGAGGTGGCGCTGCGCGCGGCGGTCAAGGCGGCATCCGACGGCAAGCAGGTGATGGTCCTGGTGCCGACGACGATCCTCGCCCAGCAGCACTTCGGCACCTTCCGCGAGCGCCTCGCCGACCTGCCGTTCCGGGTCGAGGGCGTCTCCAGGCTGCGGCCGGCGGCCGAGGTCAAAGCGGTCCTCAAGGACTTCGAGGCCGGCAAGGTCGACGTCCTGATCGGCACCCACCGCCTGCTCTCCCGCGACGTCCGCGCCAGGGAGCTGGGGCTGGTCGTGGTCGACGAGGAGCAGCGCTTCGGGGTCAAGCAGAAGGAGTTGCTGCGCCAGCTGAAGCTGAAGGTCGACGTGCTGGCGCTCTCGGCGACGCCGATCCCCCGCACCCTGCAGATGAGCCTCGCCGGCCTGCGCGACATCTCGGTGATCGAGACCCCCCCGGAGGGCCGGCGCCCGGTCCGCACCTATGTCGGCCCCTACGACGAGGACCTGATCCGCAAGGCGATCCAGCGCGAGGTCGAGCGCAAGGGCCAGGCCTTCGTCCTCCACAACCGGATCGACTCGCTGCCGGAGGTGGCGGAGCGGCTGCGCGGCCTGGTCCCCGGCGCCCGCTTCCTCGAAGCCCACGGGCAGATGGACGAGCACGCGCTGGAGGAGACGATGCTGAGCTTCCTGCGCGGCGAGGCCGACTGCCTGGTGACGACGACGATCATCGAGTCGGGGCTCGACATCCCCACCGCCAACACCCTGATCGTCGAGCGCGCCGACCAGCTCGGCCTCTCCCAGGCCTACCAGATCCGCGGCCGCGTCGGCCGCTCTCGCGAGCGCGCCTTCGCCTACCTGCTCTACCCCTCGGCCGAGGCGCTGAGCGAGGAGGCGGCGGCGCGGCTCTCGACCCTCGCCGACCACACCGAGCTCGGCTCCGGCTTCCGGATCGCGATGCGCGACCTCGACATCCGCGGCGCCGGCAACCTGCTCGGCGACGAGCAGTCCGGCCACGTCGCCGCGGTCGGCTTCGAGCTCTACTGCCAGATGATCGACGAGGCTGTGGCCGAGGCGGCGAGTGGGGTGGAGGAGGGCGAGGAACGCGAGGAGGCGCCGGAGCCGGTCCGCCTCGACGTCCCCGTCGACGCCTACCTGCCGGCCAGCTTCGTCCCCTTCGAGGCGGCCAAGATCGACGTCCACCGGCGCATCGTCGCGGCGCGGGAGCCGGGCCAGCTGCGGGCGATCCGCGACGAGCTCAGCGACCGCTTCGGGCAGCTGCCGGACCCCGCCGAGAACCTGCTGAAGCTGCAGCAGGCGCGGATCGAGCTCGGCCTGGCCGGCGCTCGCAGCGTCGAGTTCCGAGGCGGCCGCCTCAGCATCACCGGGGTCGAGCTCGACTCAGAGCAGGCCGGCGTGCTCGCCGAGCAGGTCGAGGGGGCGCTCTACGAATGGCGCGAGCAGACCGCCGCGGTGCGGGTCGCCGGCGACCCGGAGGAGCGCCTGGCGGCGGTCCTGGCGATGGCCGCCGGCCTGCGAGAGGCGCGGCGCCCAGCCGATTGACTATGCTGCCCGCTTCGTGGGAGCGAAACCGGGGCAGAGCAGGAAGTCGGCTGGTCGCCAGCGGCTGGCGCTGGTCCTCTTCGGCGCGCTGTTCGTCGCCCTCTTCGCCGGCTTCGCGATCGCCGAGGGGATCGGCCAGCCGAGCGTGCCCTCCGGCGACGTCGCGCTCGTCCAGGGCGTCCCCAGCGACATCTCCACGATCAGCGAAGCCGAATTCAAGCTGGCGCTGCTTCGTCAGGCCGCCCAGGGCGGGCTGAAAACGCCGCCCAAGCCGGGCGAAGAAAAATACGAAGAACTGCAGAAAGCGGCGCTCGGCGAACTCCTGGACACGATCTGGATCCAGGGCGAGGCCGAAGAACTCGGCATCACGGCGACCCCGAAACAGATCGCCACCGAATTGGCTCAGATCAAAAAGCAGAACTTCAAAACCGAAGCCGAGTACCAGAAATTCCTCAAGACCTCGCACTTCACCAAGCAAGACGTCATCACCCGGGTGAAGCTGCAGGTGCTCAGCACCGCGATCCAGGAAGCGGTCTCGAAAGAAGCGCCGACCCCCTCGAGCTCCGAAGTCTCCGACTACTACGACGCCGCCAAGTCGACCCAGTACACGACCGCGGCGACGCGCGACGTCCGCATCGTCGTCAACAAAGACAAGGCGAAGGCCGAAGAAGCGAAGGAACAGCTCGACAAGGACGACTCGGCGGCGAGCTGGAAGAAGGTCGCGGCGAAGTTTTCCACCGACCCGACGACCAAATCCACAGGCGGGCTCCAGGCGGGGCTCTCCGAAGAAGTCCTGCAGGGCAAAGAACCGCTCTTCGCCGCGATCTTCAAGAGCCCGACCGGCGTGGTCGCCGGCCCCCTCAGCTACGAAGGCAGCTACTACGTGGTCGAGGTCGAGAAGCTGAACCCGGAGAAAGTCCAGACGCTGGACGAAGTCAGCTCCCAGATCAAGAGCCAGCTGACCCAGCAGCTCGCCCAGGAATCCTTCTCCGAATTCGTCGCCGGCTACCAGAGCAAGTGGACCTCGCGAACCTTCTGCGCCTCCGGCTTCGTGATCGAAAGGTGCGCCAACTACGTCGGCTCCGGCCACCCGTCGAGCGCCCCCGCCACCTGTTACGAAGCCAACCCCAAAGGCGGCACGCCGAAAGAATGCCCGGCGCCGGTCGCCCAGGCCAAACCGGCGTTGCCCGGCAGTGTCACGATCCTCAAACCGGGCGGTGAACCGCTGGCGCAGCGCCCACGGCCGGAAGGCCTCACGGAATCCGGCGAAGGCGCGCCGACCCTGCCCGAAGGCGTCCCCCCCGGCGCCACCGGCGCCGCGCCGCCGACCGGCGAATAGGCGCTCCTTCCACCGCCGGGGTCAATAGACTCGCGCGTCCGTGAGTGCGATTTCCTCCATCCACGCTCGCCAGATCCTCGACTCGCGCGGCAACCCGACCGTCGAGGTCGAGGTGGTTCTGGAGTCGGGCGCGCGCGGCGTCGCCGCCGTCCCCTCCGGCGCCTCCACCGGGGAGTTCGAGGCGGTCGAGTTGCGCGACGGCGGCGAGGCCTGGGCCGGCAAGGGCGTCTCGCGCGCGGTGGCCAACGTCAACGGCGAGATCGCCGCGGCGCTGACCGGCGCCCGCGCCGCCGAGCAGGGCGCCCTCGACGAGACGATGATCGAGCTCGACGGGACGCCGAACAAGGGGCGCCTCGGCGCCAACGCGCTGCTGGGCGTCTCGCTCGCCGCCGCTAAGGCCGCCGCCGCCGACTCCGACCAGCCCCTCTACCGCTACCTCGCCGAGCTCTACGGGGGCGGCGAGCCGACGCTGCTGCCGGTGCCGATGATGAACGTCCTCAACGGCGGCGCCCACGCCGACAACTCGGTCGACTTCCAGGAGTTCATGGTGGTCCCGGCCGGCGCCTCCAGCTTCTCGGAGTGCCTGCGGGTCGGCGCCGAGGTCTACCACGCGCTGAAGAAGAGCCTCTCCTCCCGGGGCCTCTCGACCGCCGGCGGCGACGAGGGCGGCTTCGCTCCCGACCTCGACTCCAACGAGGCGGCGCTGCAGGCGGTGCTGGCCGGAGTCGAGGCGGCCGGCTATGAGCCGGGCGCCGACGTCTTCATCGCCCTCGACCCCGCGACCAGCGAGGTCTTCGAGAACGGCGCCTACGTGCTCGAGCACGAGGGTCGCAGCCTCTCTCCGGCGGAGATGGCCTCTTACTGGGAGGACACCTTCTCGCGCTACCCGATCGTCTCGATCGAGGACGGGATGGACGAGGAGGACTGGGACGGCTGGAAGCTCCTCACCGAGCGCCTCGGCGACCGCGTGCAGCTGGTCGGCGACGACCTCTTCGTCACCAACCCCGAGCGGCTGCGCCGCGGGATCGAGCTCGGCGTCGGCAACTCGATCCTGGTCAAGGTCAACCAGATCGGCACCCTGACCGAGACCCTGGAGGCGATCCGCATCGCCCGCGCGGCCGGCTACACCACCGTGATCTCCCACCGCTCGGGCGAGACCGAGGACACGACGATCGCCGACCTCGCCGTCGCCACCGGCGCCGGCCAGATCAAGACCGGCGCCCCATCCCGCTCCGATCGTGTCGCCAAGTACAACCGCCTGCTCCGCATCGAGGAGGAGCTGGGGGTTGCGGCAGAATTCCCGGGCCTGCAGGCATTCGTCCAGCGCCGTTCCTAAATGAAGGAATGCGGGGCCCGGCCGCAAAGCACCGGGCATGGCAGCGCGCGCTCAGGCCCGCCGGACCGCGGCCAGGTCGCGTCGTCGCCCAGCCGCGCGTCGCAGGCCGGCCACTCGCCGCGGCGCCAGCCGCGTCAACTGGGATCGGGTCGGGCGGATCGCGCTGACGGTCGTGCTCGCCGCCGTCCTCTACTCCTACCTGAACCCGGCGATCGACTTCGTCAAGACGTACACGGCGACGACCGCGGCCAAAGCGCGCCTACACGAACTGCAGCACGAGAGCACCAGGCTTCACAACCGGGTCCAGTCCGCCGCCGACCCGATCGTCATCGACCGCATGGCGCGCGGGCAGGGGATGGTCGCCGAAGGCGAGACGCCGGTCGTCGTCCGCGGCCTGGCCAACTGAACCGCGCCGCGGGCAGCCACGATGCCTAGCCTCGGCTCCTACCTCCTGGGAGCCGCCCAACTGACCGCGCTCGCCCTCTCCCTCGGCTTCAGCGCCTACCGCCTGCGCCGCCGCCTGCTCCCCACCTGGAGCGGCGCCCCGGCCCGCCTAATCGAGGCCATCCTCGCCATAGCCCTCCTGACCTGGCTATCCGAGGCACTCGGCACCGTCGGTCTCCTCTACGCAGGGACCCTCGTCGCGGTCTCCGTCCTTGTGGCCGGCCTGTCCCTGCTGCTGAGGAGCACCGTGGGGGATGCCGCACCGACAGGACCCGCCGGCCGCTGCGCAATGTCCCTAGTCGCAGTCGCCGTCGTCGCCCTCGTCGTTGCCCACTGGGCGATCACCACCAAGCACGCCCTCGACCGCGGCGTCTTCAACTTCGACTCGCTCTGGTACCACCTCCCGTTCGCGGCGGACATCGCCCAGAGCCACTCGGTGACCGGGATGCACCACGTGGACACGGTCTTCACGAACTGGTTCTACCCGCAGAACTCGGAACTGCTGCACGCGGACGGGATGCTGCTGACGGGACGGGACACGCTGTCGCTGTTCATCAACTACTGGTGGTTGGCGGTGGCGTTCCTGGCTGCCTGGTGCGTGGGCAGGCCGTACGGGCGAGGCAACCTCAGCGTCATCGCCGTCGCACTGGTCCTCGAGTGCCACACGCTCGTCGTGCGGGAGCCCGGCGCCGCCAAGAACGACCTGATGGCCGCCGCTCTGCTCCTGGCCGCGATCGCGATCCTCGTCAACGCCTGGTCGGAGTCCGGCCGCCGGCTGCCGGCCGGCTGGCCCCTGGTCGCCGCCGGGCTCGCGGTGGGGCTGGCGGCGGGGACGAAGGTGACGGCGCTGGCGATGGCGGCGGCGTTGAGCGTGGCGGTGCTGGTGCTGGCGCCGACGGGGAGGAGATGGACGGCGGCCGGGTGGTGGTTCGTGCCCGCCCTGCTCGGCGGCGGCTTCTGGTACCTGCGCAACCTCGTCGTCGCCGGCAACCCGCTGCCCGCGGCCGAGAATCTCGGGCCGATCTCACTTCCGCACCCCGAGCGGCTCCAGATCGGCCGCCCCGACTTCAGCGTCGCCCACTACGCGACCGACACCCACGTCTGGAGCCGCTACTTCTTCCCCGGCCTGCACGATGCCTTCGGCGCCCTCTGGCCGCTCGTCGTCGGCGGGGCCGTCGTCGCGGCGCTGCTGGCGCTGCTGAGCGGGCGTGACCGCGTCGTGCGGGCGATGGGCGCGGTCGCCCTCTTCGGTTTCTTCGCCTACCTCTTCACACCGCTCAGCGCGGCGGGAGCCGAGGGCGCCCCGGTGGCCTTCGGGATCAACGTCCGCTACGTCTACGGCGCCCTGCTCGCCGGTTTGGCGCTGGCGCCGCTGCCGCGCTTCTTCGACCAGGGGCGGCGGCAATGGTGGCTGCTGGCGGCGCTGCTGGCGGTTCTCGCCGTCAGCGACCGCGGCGACGCCGCCCTCCGCGACCCCGCCCGTCCCTTCGCGCTGCTGGTCGTCGTCCTCGCCGTGCTCGTGCCGGCGGCGTTGCTGGCGGCCCGTGGCAGGGGTGCGAGCAGGGGCATCGTCGCCGCCGGCTTCGCCACCCTGGCGCTGGCCGTGGTCGCGATCGGCTATCCGGTTCAGCGCCACTACCTCCACGAACGCTTCCGCAACGAGGTCGCCGCCGAGAGCATCCCGGGGATGCACCTCGACTCCGCCTACCGCTGGGCGCGCGACACGAGCGGCGCCCGCATCGGCCTCGCCGGCACCAGCGCCGGCTTCGCCGGGTACGGTTTCTTTGGCGCCGACCTCTCCAACCGGGTCGTCTACCTCGGCGAAGAGGGCCTCCATGGCGCCTTCAACGCGATCCCCACCTGCCGGGCCTTCCGCGCCGCCGTCAACGCCGCCGACCTCGACTACCTCGTCACCGCCCCCTTCCTCAACTTCATCCACCCGGGTCGTCCGATCGCCTCGCCGGAGGGGCGCTGGCTGCGCGGGGAGCCGACCGTCGCCCCGATCCTCCGCAGCGGCCCGGTCACCGTCTGGAGGGTCCAGGGCCCCCTCGACCCCGCTGCCTGCAGCGTGGTCAACGCCCCCCTGCGCGAAATCCCCGACACTCCGGGCAATTGACCGCCCAAGAGTCTCATCGGCGGCGGGGTAGTCTCGGCGCCGTGGGCTATCCACTCGAGAATGCGCTGTTCCAGTGGGAGGAGGGCTACAGGGAGCTGCAGGCGCTCTTCGACCCCCGCGCCCGCAGGCTTGCCGACCGGGTCGTGGACGCGGTCCGCGAGGAGCTGCGGCGGCGGATCGGGCCGACCTTCGCCGCCGCCGAGCTGGCCGACCTCTACGGGCGCGGGACCGACTGGTGCCTGCAGGTGGCGATCGACGTCGCGCCGGCGGCGGAGGCCGACGCGCAGTCGCTCGCCGACGCGGCTTTCTGGCTCTACCTCCGTGGCGCCAGTGATTTTGCCGGCGGCCGGCAGCTACTCGTCTGAGTCCGAGCCCGACTCGTCGGGCTCGGGCGCGGGAGAGCCGGCGCGGCGGATGACGATCTGGTCGGCATCGATCCGGACCGTGACGTCGCGCTTGCCGGCCCAGTGCTCTTTGTAGACAGGGTCGTTCTTGACTGAGGCGTCGAGCCAGAGCCCGTAGCCCTCGTCTTCGCCGTGGTCGAAGGTCGCCTCGAGCTCTTTGCGCCGGCCGCGCCCGCCGCGGCGACCGCGCCGGCGGCGGCGTTTGGGGCGGGATTCGGAGCCGGCGCGATCTGCATCCTCGCCCTCCGCCTCGGCACCGCCCTCGCCCTCCTCCTCGTCGACATCCGCCTCGACCTGCTCCTGCTCGGCGGCGGCCGCCTCGATCTCGGCTTCGATCTCGTCGCGGAGGTCGATTTCGCTGGAGCCGGCGTTCTCGTCGTCGGCGGAGAGGTCGTACTGCTTGCGGAACTCACGCAGCTCGGTGGCGCTGATCTCGAGCTGGTGGGCGATCCAGGCGTCGGTCCGCCCCTGGTGCACCCAGGCGCGGATCTGGTTCAGCTGCGGCTTCAGTGAGCGTCGGGCCATCGGCGGGCGAGTCTATTCAAGAGTGCCGGTCGTTCGCTGCTAGGCCATCAGAAAGGCCAGCGCCTCGAACATGACGACGACGACGACGACGACGGTGACGGTCAGGCAGACGGCGAGGACGCTGAAGCGGACCTTGCCCTCCTGCTCGGTGCGGTTGATTTTCCGCGCACGCGAACGGTTCGCGGCGCGCCTGCGCAGCTGCTCGCGCCGGCGGCGCTCCAGTGAAGTCTCCTGCTCGAAGGCCGTCTCGAACTGGGAGATGCTCTGTCGCATTCTCATGGGTGAGGTGGCCCGAGGGCCGCGGGGACCGTAGCAAAGGCCCGAGGGCGCCGGCATGGGCGAAACGTGCCGATCGCAACGAGCGCACTCACGGCCGGCAGGCGCCCCAGAGCCCCCGGCCCACCCGCGCGGCGCGGCGCTGCAGCCGTTCGAAGAGCGGCGCGAGGCGATCGTTGGGAGGGATCGTCAGCGTCCGCGCCAGGCCGCGGCGGACCAGCTCCGCGTTGACGAACCGGCGCCCCAGATAGACGTAGGCGAGCAGGCGGCCGTAGATGTCGCGGCGCTCCACCCCGAAGACGAGCCGCACCCGCCTGCCCTCGACCAGGCGGCGGTCGAAGTTCGAGGCCCGGTGCCCGAAGCACTGCACCGGCGTGCCCGGCTTGACCGTCTCCGGCGTGTCGACGCCGATGTAGCGGACGTCCTCCAACTCGTCGCCGAGCCGGACTTCGATCGTGTCTCCGTCCACCGCGCGCACCACGTAGGCGTTGGCGCTGGGAGGGCCGCCTTCAGCGCCGCCCCCTCCTTCCCACGGGCGCAGCAGGATCGCGGCGGCGAGCGCCAGCAGCACCACGCTGCCGATCCAACCGCCGCGTCCCGCGTTTCGCCCCACCCCCGCCCAAGCCCGGGCGGGCCGGTGACTCTCCCCCCGGGCGCTACGGAGTGCGCCGTACGCTGGAGAGCAGCGTCTGCTTGATCTGGCCGATGATCTCCAGCGCCTCGCTCCACTCGCGCTGCCAGACGTTGCGGCCGAAGATGACGCCGGAGCCGCCCGCCTCCATCACCTCGCGGGTGTGCAGGAGGACGGTCTCGTCGTCGGTCTTGGAGCCGCCGGAGAGGACGACCAGGGCGCGCCCGGCCGACTCGACGCAGTGCCGGATCGCCTCCGCCTGGTCGACCTCCATCTCGTCGTAGGGGGCGGGGGAGTCCTTGTCCTTGGCCGGGTCGATCTTCGGCATGTTGAGCTTGACCACGTCGGCGCCCATCTCCATCGCCATCCGCGCCGCGTAGTCGATCGCGTAGAAGGAGCCGGCGCCGCCCTTGCCGTCGATCGCCTCGCCGCGCGGGTAGGACCAGACCACCAGCGGCATCCCGAAGCGGTCGCAGTCCTGGCGCACCTGGCGCAGCTGGGCGAGGTCCTCGTCCTGGCGCGGGGAGCCGACGTAGAGCGTGTAGCCGATCGCGTCGGCGCCGAGCCGGACGCCGTCCTCGACGCTGGCGTTGCAGGAGGAGAAGGCCTTGGCCGACGGCGGGATGTCGGTCTTGCCGTTGACCTTGAGGATCAGCGGCACCCGGCCGGCGTAGTTGGGGTAGTACTTCTCGGCCATCCCGATCTGGCAGGCGAGCGCCGAGTAGCCGGCCTCGGCGGCGAGCCGGAACTGGTAGTCGGGATCCTTCGAGGCGGGGTTGGGGAAGAAGTCGCGCGGGCCGTGCTCGATCCCCTGGTCGATCGGCAACAGCATCAGGGTCCCGTTGCCGGGGCCGAACTCGAACAGCAGCCGGTGCAGTCGGGCGCGTTTGCCTGGCGGCAGGGTCGCGAGCAACGATTTCTGCTCGGTCAGACTCTTCAGCTCCACGTAGATTCCTCCTCGAATACGGGTGTCCCGGCAGTATGCCATCGCAAACGGCAGCGGCGCTCGGCACGAGGGGGTTATTCTCGACGGACCATGAGCGAGACTGAGCTCAGCGTCATCTGCAAGAACTGCGGCTCCGAGGTCAGTCCCTACGTCACCGAGTGCCCCTACTGCGGCACCCGCCTGCGCAAGCGGGCGCCGAAGCTGGAGCGGCGCGGCGACGGCCTCGAGGCGCAGCGCCCGCGCCGCCGTCGCCCGCGCCTGCGCCGCCGGGCCAGGCCGGACGTCTCCAGGCCCTTCCGCCCCTACGCGACGCTCGCGATCGTCTTCGGCTCGGCCGCGCTGCTGCTGGTCCAGAAGGCCAGCGGCAACCCGCTCTCGAGCTTCGGCGGCCTGCTGGTCCCGCTCGAAAGCCAGTGGTGGCGCTTTCTCACCGCCCCCTTCGTCTACGTCGACGTCGGCTACCTGTTCGTCGTCGCGGTCGCCCTGGCGATCTTCGCGACCGGGCTGGAGCGGCGCCTCGGCAGCCTGCCGACAGCGCTGCTGCTGGTGGCCTGCGGCTCGCTGGGGATGCTGGCCGCCAGCGGCGTCGCCGAAGCCCGGGGCGACATCGCCGTGATCGCCGGCGGCAACGGGATGGCCCTGGGAGCCGTCGCGGCCTGGTTCGCGATCCGCCGCGCCGAGGCGCACGGCGCGATCGACGAGGAGTACGACCTGATCGGCGTCGCGGTTGCCGCCGCGGTCCTGATCGCCCTACCGCTGTTCGTGACCACCGCCGACCTCGTCGCCGGCCTCCTCGGCGGCGTCGTCGGCGCCCTCGCCGGGCTGGCGACCGCGGCCCTGCACCCCTCCGATTAAGAAAGGACTGAGATGGAGATCAAGTTCCACGGACACTCGTGCTTCGAGCTGAGCGACGGGGAGGCGAGGCTGCTCGTCGACCCGTTCCTCAAGCCCAACAATCCGGCGGCCGTGGCCACGGCCGAGGAGGTCGAGCCGACCCACGTCGCGATCTCGCACGGGCACGCTGACCACATGGCCGACGCCGTCGGCGTCGCCACCCGCACCGGCGCCGAGTGCGTGGCGATCGTCGAGATAGCCAACTGGCTCGAAGAGCAGGGCGTCGAGAACGTCCACGACCCCAACCTCGGCGGCACGGTCGAGTTCGGCTGGGGCTGGATCAAGCTCGTGCCCGCCTGGCACACCAGCACGATCGCCGGTTCCGCCGAGGCTCCCTACAGCCCGACCCCCGGCACCGTCACCGGCACTCCCGCCGGCCTGGTGATCTCGATCGGCGGCGTCACCGTCTACCACGCCGGCGATACCTGCCTCTTCGGCGACATGAAGCTGATCGCCGAACGCAACCCGGTCGATGTCGCCCTGCTGCCGATCGGCGGCCACTACACGATGGATCGCCACGACGCCGTCGTCGCGGTCGAGTTCCTCGGTGCCGGCACCGTGATCCCGATGCACTACGACACCTTCCCGCCGATCGCCACCGACGCGGCTGCCTTCAGGGCCGACGTCGAGACCCGAACCTCATCCCAGGTCGTCATACTGGAGCCCGGAGAGACGCATGCCGCCTGAGCAAACCGAGCAGACCGGAACCCAGTCCAGGACCGAGCGCGCCGACTTTCAGGAGACGGCCGACCCGGCCCTGATGAAGGCGGCGGACCGCACCGCCGACGTCAAGCTCCTCACCTACGAGGAGCTCTACCTGCTCTGGGAGCGCCAGCAGTGGCAGACGCAGGAGCTCGACTTCGCTCGCGACCGCGAGGACTGGCACGAGCGGATCAGCGAGGAGGAGCGATTTCAGCGCATGTACGGACTCTCATCCTTCTTCATCGGCGAGCAGAAGGTGGCCGAGGAGCTGGGGCCGATCATGCGCGCCGCCCCGACCGAGGACCAGAAAATCTTCCTCTGCACGCAGATCGCCGACGAGGCCCGCCACGTCCGCTTCTTCGAGCGCTTTTACCGCGAGGTCGGAGTGCTCGAGTCCGACGGGCTGACCGAGATGCTCGCTGAGACCTCCGAGCACCTCAACGACAACTTCGGCCGCCTCTTCGACGAGATGCTGAAGCAGCGGACCGACCGCCTCTCGGCCGAACCGGAGGACACCGAGGCCCTGGTCGAGGCGGTGACCCTCTACCACATGGTGATCGAGGGAATGCTGGCCCTCACCGGTCAGCACTTCATCATGGACTTCAACGAACGCGAAGGGACGCTGCCGGCCTTCGTCGAGGGCTTCGGCAACGTCGCCCGCGACGAGCATCGCCACGTCGCCTTCGGTTCGGTCTTCCTGCGCGAGAAGGCGCGTGAGGACGACCGCTACAAGCAGGCGATCCAGCGCACGCTCGAGGAGGCGCTGCCGGTCGCCGACGGGGTGCTCTCGCCGCCCTGGGCGGAAGAGGAGGACTTCGAGCTGTTCGGTTACTCGCTCGAGGAAACCCGCCAGTTCGCCGGCACCTGCCTGATGCGCCGGCTCAAAGTCATCGGCCTCGGGTAGCGCCGCGCCCCTGGCGGGCGCGATCCCCGGGCGTACGGCTCAGTCCGTGGGCGGAGCGGTTTCGGTTTCGGGATCCGGAGAGGAGGACACGGCGCTTTCGCCTTTGGAAGGGCTGGAGCTGGCCGGGGGCGTCGAGCCTTCCGGAGGCGTCGATTCGGCTGGCGGAGCGGGAGCGGGAGCGGGCGAGGGCGCGGGTTCGGCGGGTGGGCTGGAGGGGGGCGGGGGAGTGGAGCCGCCGACCGTGACGACGACGGTGCCGCCTCCGCCGTGGGCGCCCGCCGTGGCGCCGGCCGGAGGGCTGGCGACGGTGACGCCTTCACCGGTCGGACCTCCAACGCCGGTACCTTCTTCACCGGCGTTGGACTGTCCGGCGTCTTCGCCCCCGGTGACGGGGGCCGCTTCCGGCGCCGGTTCGGCCGGGGAATCCTGCGGGGTCGGTTCGGGCGCAGGTTCGGCCGGAGGAGGCGCGGTTTCGGGCTCGGCCGTGGCGGTCCGCGGTTCGCTGACCTGGGCGGGGGCAAGGGCGGGAGCGTGCGGCAGGTTCGCTTGGAGGGAGGAGATCTTGGCGCCGTGGTCGACCGGGCCGCCGGCGTTCTGCTTGACCTCGACCGCGCCGACGCCGGCGGTGATCACGGCGGCGGTGACGACGCCGGCAACGGCCTTGGTGCCGATCGCGCCGCCGATCGCGCCGATGCCTCCCGCGGCGCCGCTGCCGCCGATCGCCGCGCCCACGCTGCCGACGGCCCCGGCGCCCGCCGCGCCGGCCCCGGCCGCGCCCGCTCCGGCGGCTCCTGCTCCCGCCGCACCGGAGCCAGCGGTCCCAGCAGCGCTGCCACCAGCCCCGCCGAGCCCGAGCTTGGAGGCGATGAAGCCCTTCAGCGCGACCAGGGCGCCGGCCGGGAAGAGGGCCGCCAGGGCCTTCTCGTTGGAGCGGACCTGGGAGCGGAAGTCGGCGCACTCGTCGCATTCGCGGACGTGGCGGCGGACCGGGGCCGAGACCTTGCGCAGGCCCTCGGCCGCTTCGGAGAGCTCGACCCGGACCTCGCCGCAGGTCAGCAGGCGGGCCTGGCTCGCCTCGGCGAGCGAGATCCGCGCCCGCACCAGCAGCGACTTGACCGAGGGCACCGTGGTGTCCATCGCCGTCGCGATCTCCTCGTAGGAGAGGGCGTCCATCTCTCGCAGCAGCAGGGCCGAGCGCTGGGTCTCGGGGAGCTTCTTGACGTCGGAGAGGAGCTGGCGGAACTCCTCGCGGTTGTGGGCCCGCTCGGCGGTGGAGGAGGCCTCGACCGCCGGCACCATGTCCATCGATTCCTGCGCGTCGGCGGTCGGTTTGCGCAGATGGTTGAGGCAGCGGTTGCGGGCGATCCGGTAGAGCCAGGGGCGCAGGTTGATCTCGCGCTCGTCGGCCAGCATCGCCCGGTAGGCGTTGACGAAGACCTCCTGCAGCACGTCCTCGGCGTCCTCGGTGGAGCCGAGCATCTGCCGGCAGAAGCCGAGCAGGCGGCCTTGATAGCGGTCGACGATCGTCTCGAAGGCCCCGGGGTTGCCGCTGCGCGCCATCGCGATCAATTGCGCGTCGCCCTGGAGCTTGAGCAGGGGAGAGCGCCGGGCGAGCAGTCCGCGGCGACTGGCGTGCGTTAGTGCGGATGCCTCCAAGCTCTCCTCCAGGGAAGCGTCGTTTCTATGACTAAGGACACCGTAACACCGGCGGAGTTGCGGGCCGCGAACATTTATTGCGCTTTTATGGGGCCGCAAGCGGGATACCATCGGCGGGCCCGGGTGGCGAAACTGGCAAAAGCGGCGCCCTTAAAAGGCGCTGCCCCTTTTGGGGCTTGCGGGTTCGAGTCCCGCCCCGGGCACTCCCTTATAGGCTCAATCCATGGAGGCGCACGGGGGGCAGATAGTCGCGCAGGTCCTGAAGTCGCGCGGGGTCGGGCAGATCTTCACGCTGTCGGGGGGACACCTGTTCTCCATATATGACGGCTGCAGGGCGGAGGGGATCGGGATCGTCGACGTGCGGCACGAGCAGACGGCGGTTTTCGCCGCCGAGGGGCTGGCGAAGGCGACCCGGGGGCTGGGCGTGGCCGCGCTCACGGCCGGGCCCGGGGTGACCAACGGGATCAGCGCGATCGCCGGCGCCCAGGCGAACTGCTCGCCGGTCTCCGTGCTCGGCGGGCGGGCGCCGGAGTTGCGCTGGGGTTCGGGCTCCCTACAGGAGATCGACCACCTCCCCTTCGTCTCGCCGCTGGTCAAGTCGGCGGCGACGGTCAAGGAGCCGGGCCGGATTGCGGCGATGACCGCGGCGGCGCTGGACCTGGCGCTCGCGGCGCCGAGCGGGCCGACCTTCCTCGACTACCCGCTGGACGTCGTCTTCACCGAGGCCGAGGCCGAGATCCCGGCTCCGGCGGTGGCTCCGGCAGCTGCCCCCGGGGAGGGGGTCGAGGAGGCGGCGGCGCTGCTGGCGGCGGCGGAGCGGCCGGCGATCATGGCCGGCACCGGCCTCTACTGGGGGCACGGCGAGGGAGAGCTGCGGGCGCTGGCGGAGGCGCTGGGCATCCCCGTCTTCCTCAACGGCCTCGGCCGCGGCTGCCTTCCGGCCGATCACGAGCTGGCCTTCAGCCGCGCCCGCGGCGCGGCGCTGCAGGGGGCCGACGTGGCGTTGGTGGTCGGGGTGCCGATGGATTTCCGGCTCGGCTTCGGCGGCAGCTTCGGCGAGGAGACGAAGATCGTGCGGTTGGACGTGGCGGACAACGAGCTGACCGCCAACCGCGCGCCCGAGGTCGACGTCGTCGGCGACGTCAGGGCGAGCCTGGCGGCGATCCGCGAGGCGGCGGCCGGCGGCGGCGAGCCGCGCAGCGGGCGCTGGCTGGAGGAGCTGCGGGCGATCGAGGCGGAGAAGCGGGCCGCCGAGCGGGCGGAGCTGGACGACCCGCGCTCGCCCCTGCATCCGGTCCGTATATACCGCGAGCTGGGCGAGGTGCTCGACCGCGACGCGATCGTGGTCGGCGACGGCGGCGACTTCGTCTCCTACGCCGGCCGCTTCGTAGACACCTACGAGCCGGGCTGCTGGATGGACCCGGGGCCGTTCGGCTGCCTCGGCGCCGGGCCCGGCCAGGCGATCGGGGCCAAGGTCGCCCACCCGGACCGCCAGGTCTGCCTGCTGCTCGGCGACGGCGCCTTCGGCTTCGCCGGGATGGAGTTCGACACGATGGCGCGTCACGGGCTCGGCGTGGTCGGGGTGATGGGCAACAACGGGATCTGGGCGCTCGAGCATCACCCGATGAAGTTCCTCTACGGCTACTCGGTCGCGGCCGAGCTGCGGCCGGAGACGCGCTACGACGAACTGGTCGAATCGCTCGGCTGCGACGGCGTGCTGGTGCGCGAGCCGAGCGAGCTGCGGCCCGCCTTGGAGCGCGCCTTCGAGTCCGGCAGGCCGACCCTGGTGAACGTTCTCACCGACCCCGAGGTCGTCTACCCCCGCAAGTCGAATCTGGCTTAGGAAAGCCGAAACGAAAATCGGCCGCCATCGCTGGCGACCGATTCACGCTGGCCCCTCAGGACGGGCAGGGGTACGTCTCCAGGGACCATGTATTAGATGGGCTCAGACGGCGGGAGGCGCCATGATGCGGCAATCGCCCAAGCCCTGTAACCGGGCCTGAGATGTGGAAATCCACAACTCTTCCCCGGTGAGCCGATTATCTGCTCGACTATCCGACGCGTCTAGTCGGCTCCTACCCCGATACTGATAATCAAGTAGGCACTCCCTACCCAATTTTTGAATCGGGTGGGAGACTTAACCCATCTGTCCTGCACCCGGAGGGGCGGCTGTCCACCGGGTACCGAGAAGTTCTCCGACCGCGATCCTCGGTACTTAGCCGCAACGCGAAGCGGCGGCGATCGCCGTGCCGTAGAGGATGTCGTGCTCGGAGACCTCGATCCGCTCGAGGCCGAAGGCGCGCATCGTCTCGACTAGGATCACCACGCCGGCGACGACGGTCGGCGCCCGATCGGGGTGGAGGCCGGGTATCTCGACCCGCTGGGCGAGCGGGGCGGAGGCGAGCCGCGAGAGCATCCGCTGGATCGAGGGCAGGGAGAGAACGTGGCCGTGGACCCGCTCGGGGTCGTAGGGGTCGAGCTCCATCTCGATCGCGGCCAGCGAGGTCGGGGTGCCGGCGACGGCGATCCCGGCGCTCGCCTCGACGCCGTGGCCGACCGCGGCCTCGATCAGGCCGCGGACGTCGCCGGCGAGGGCTTCGAGCTCGACCGCGGTGGGCGGGTCGGAGGCGATGTGGCGCTCGCTGTGGCGGACGACGCCGGCCTGCAGCGAGGCGTGGAAGGAGATCTCCGAGCCGGTGCCGACGACCAGCTCGGTCGAGCCGCCGCCGATGTCGACCACCAGCGTCGGCTCCGTCGGCGCCCGCTCCGAGGTGGCGCCGAGGTAGGTGAGCCGCGCCTCCTCCTCGCCGTCGAGGACCCGGGCCGAGAGCGCGAACCGCTCCCGTAGCTCAGCGACGAAGGCGCCGCCGTTCTCGGCGTCGCGGACGGCACTGGTGGCGATCGCGTCGACCGCCTCGGCGCCCAGCTCCCCGCAGGCGGCGACGTACTCGCCGATCGCCTCGCAGGTGTCCTCGATGGCGCCGGCCGAGAGCCGCCCGGAGAGGTCGACTCCGCGCCCCAGCCGAGTCACCCGGCTGCGCCGCTCCACCGGCGCCACCCGACCCCCGGCGACGTCGGCGACCAGCAACCGCGCCGAGTTGGTGCCGACGTCGATCACCGCCACCCTGTTGGAGCCCGCTGCCATGGGGGCGGGGACTCTAGAGAGCGGCGACGCCGAGAGTCCCCTTGCGCAAACGCCCACCTACACCCCCGACCAAGCCCCCGTTGCTACCATCCGGTGACCGTCGCGGGGTGGAGCAGCCAGGTAGCTCGTCGGGCTCATAACCCGAAGGTCGCAGGTTCGAATCCTGCCCCCGCTATAGGACGGAAGCCCACTACGGTGGGCTTTCGGCGTTCTAGGGACGGGGAGCAAGAAACCGCGCGGGCACCAATCGGGCACCAATTCCTCGCCCAGATTCGTGCCGCACGCGACTGCTGTCGGCGCGGCCGACTATCTTTGCGGGGCACATGACTATCCGGTTTGGTCCGTCCGACGCCTGACCTACGGTCGGCCGGTGACGCGTCCGACCTTTCCCCGCTCGATCGTGGAGTTCCAACGCCGCTTCCCCGACGAGGCAGCGTGCCGCGCCTACCTGTTCGAGTCCCGCTGGCCGGACGGTTACCACTGCCCGCGCTGCGGGTCCGAGGAGGTCGGCGGCGAGCATCGGCGCCATCTCTGGCAATGCAAAGGCTGCGGCTACCAGACCTCGGTCACCGCGGGAACGGTCATGCACAAGACCCGCACCCCACTCACGCTCTGGTTCTGGGCCGCCTACCTCCTCACCACCCATACGCCGGGAATCTCAGCCGTGCAGCTGCAGCGCCAGCTCGGGATCTCCCGCTATGAGACCGCCTGGCTGATCCTGCAGAAGCTGCGCCGGGCGATGGTGGCTCCGGAGCGCAAGCCGCTGCGCGGGGAGGTCGAGGTCGACGAGACCCTCGTGGGCGGCCACCACGAGGGCAGGCGCAGCGGGCGCCAGCGCGACGGCACCAAGACCCTGGTCGGCGTGATCGTCGAGGTTCGTGGCGAGGGCTCGGGTCGGCTGCGCCTGAAGGTGCTCGCCGACGCCGGCCAGAAGACCCTGACCCCCTGGGTGAAGGCGAGCGTCGAGCCGGGCGCGATCGTCCACACCGACGGTTGGGACGGCTACGGCAAGCTCGCCGGCGCGGGCTTCGACCACCGGCCCCTACTGCAGCGGCGCGATCACCCCGACGCCCAGAAGCTCCTGCCGCGCGCCCACCGCGCTGTCTCCAACCTGAAGACCTGGCTGCAGGGCACTCACAGAGGCGTCTCGCCCGAGCACCTGCAGTCCTACCTCGATGAGTTCGTCTTCCGCCACAACCGCCGCCGCACCCCGATGGCCGCTTTCCAGACCCTGCTCGGCCTCGGGGCGCAGCGCGGCCCGACCACCTACCGCCAGATCACTGATCGAGCCGCTGATTCCCTTGCGGAGCAAACCGGATAGTCATGTGCGGGGCAATGGACTGGCGGCAGGTTTGGGAGGACGGCAGCGAGGGTTTCGTCGAGTTCTTCACCACGCCGTTTGAATTGGGGTGGCTCGGCATTCTGCTGGCGGTCATCGAGATAGCGGTCGGTGCTGTCCTTTCTCTGGTCGCCGGACTGATCGCCTCGGTAGTCCTCGATGGGCTTTTCGGCACGCACCTTGAAGGGGGGAGCATCTATCGATACATCGCCGTCGGCTTCGGTGTCCTGGCGGTGGCGTGGGCGGTCCTTTGTTTCGGAGGCGCGATGGCCGACGAATCGCGGGAATGGAAACTCGCCAAAGCGAGACTGAGGAGAGAACGGGGAGAACCGACCACCTCGTGGTCGGAGGCGAAGGCCGATCTCGCAGTACAGCGCCGCCGCTCTCGCTATTAGCCGGAAGGGGTCCGCTCTAATTGTCGGGAAAGGCGGCCGCCGCCCACGCCGCCTCCCGGTTCGGGTCGGGCGCGTAGTCGGCATAGATTTCGGTGGTCTCGATGTTGGAATGCCCCATCAGCGCTTGCAGCGCGTGCATCGGGACTCCGGCGTTCGCCATGCGGGTGCCGTAGGTATGGCGAAGATCGTGGAAGCGGACCCGGCGCACCTTGGCCGCCTTCAACGCGGCGGCGTAGCGCTTCCGCATTTTGCTCGGGTCATAGGGCTTGCCGGTGGCGGGGTGGGGGAAGACAAGCGCATCGTCGCCGGAGTAGGGCGAGCGCTTCCGGTGGGCTTCAAGCTCGGCGAGCACGCGGGGCGGCATCGGAACGGCGCGGTTGGAGCGTTTGGACTTCGGGGTGCCCATCTTTCCGCGGGTGAAGCTGCGCCGGACCCGGATGGCCTCAGCCTCAGTGTCTACGTCGCGCCAGCGAAGCGCGATCAACTCGCCTTGGCGCAGGCCGCACATTGCTGCGGTCATGTAGAGCGCCAGGTCGGTAGGGCCGGGGTCATCGCTGGGGACCGCGGCGAGCAGGCGGTCAACCTCCGCCGGGTCGAGATAGCGAAGCTCGGATATGAGCTTGGCGGGCCGCGGCCGGTCCACCGCGGCGACCGGGTTGGAGCGCGCCCACTCCCGCTTGACCGCGAAGGCAAACAGCCCATTGAGAAAGTTCAGGTGATTCGTAACCGTCTTCGGCGAGCGGCCAAGTTTCAGCTTCGCGTCGCGGTAGGCCGCGGCTTCGGCGACGGCGATGCGCTCGACTGAGCGGGTGCCGAAGTGCGCGACCGCTTGGCGCAGGATTCCCTCGTAATCCTGCAAGGTGGAGGGCTTCGCTTCCTTGTACTGGCGGACCCACTCGATGTAGCGCTCGCCGACCGCCTCAATCGTGAAGCGCTCTGGGGGAGCGGCAAGACGGACCTCGCGCATCAGCTCCCGAAGGCGGGCATTGGCCGCCGTCTTGGTCAGTCCCGCGTCGGAGCCGGGGCGACGGATTGCGCCGAGCCTGCGCTTGATCTGGCGCCCGTCATCACCCCGCCACTGGCCGTACCACTTGCCGCGGTATTCGAACAGCGAGCCGGAGCCGTAGGACCGCCGCGCCATTAGGCCGCCGGGGTCTCCTGATCCACGATCCACTCCATGATCGACTCCGCACGATAGCGGCGGGTGCGGCCTATCTTCACGGTGGGGATTTTGCGCTGGCGAGAGAGTTCCCAGACGCGCTCCTGCGATACCCCCACAATCTCGGCAGCCTCCGCCGCGGTCAAAAGCGGCGAAACCGGCGGCATCGCCGTAGTGCTGTCTTCGGTCATCGCGATCCCCCTTTCGGTCGGTTCCGGGGGAGCGATTGCTACCTCTTCGATCATCCCACGGGGGTCAACCGCACCATGCCTCAGCCGATGTCAGGCGCTCTCAATCCGGCCCGCCTGGCGCTCTCTCGCGCCGCCTTCGGGCGTGGAAGGGTGTTCGGGCTACCTTTGCACCGGGTCAAGGATTCTGGGCTTGAAACGGCGCAGACCGTGCCGCAGATTTGGCGTTTTTCCTAGTGGAGCGGTTGGATTAGGGCTTTGGCCCTGTGGGCTTTGCAGGTACAAGGATGGCTGTCTCAACGCGCTCTATGCAGTGGCTTGTAGGATCGCGTGGTGTCCGTCGCGCAGATTCTCTACACCGCCGACGTGGGTGGCACTGTGCTGGGGGTTCTCATCGTTGCCGGCATCGTCCTCGGCATCCTCGGCTACATCGTCAGGTCCGCGACTGACGTAGTCACCACGCTGAAACCGGGCGTGGCCTCGACCGGCGGTAGATGCCCATTCTGTGGCAAGGGACTCAAGGCCGGAACCTATGTCTGCCATCACTGTGGGCGGGACAAGAGGACCAAAGTAAGGAAGCGCCGGGTCAAGTGTCCGGCCTGCCAGAAACCTGTGAGCGTGACGGGCGCGATGGGTCAGACGTTCAAGTGCCCCCACTGTCAGGGCACCGCCACGCTCACAAGTTAGCCGCGTGCCCTCCCGCCGAGTGGAGTCAGTCAGTGTTCGTCGGCGTCGGTCAACTTGGCGTCGCAGCGCTCGCCCCGGCGGCGCGGGCGGGGCATCGCCTCGAAGGTGGAGTGGAAGGCGTCGGGGCAACCTTCGACGGGGCACCGCGCCCGGACGCGCTCGCGCTTGTCGGGCAGCGCCACCTTGAGGACACCGTGCCGGGTGCCGACCGTCCCCACGTAGCCAAGCTCCCGGCGCTGGGCGCGTTCGGCGGCTCTGTCGCGGGCCATCAGCGGCCGTCCTTCCCCGGCTTCGGGTGTTCCCCTGACCGGCCTACCCGACCTGTTCCCGTTCCGCGCCCATAGGCGCGGGAACCGGGAGAACAGGTGGCGGATGTAGAGGCAAATCCGCCAACCTGTTCCGACCTGTTCTGCCGCATGGGAACAGGCCCGGAACAGGTTGGGAACGGGTAGCCGGAACAGGTCGAATCCGGCCGCCTGACCTGTTCCGCGACCTGTTCCCGCAGCCCTACGTCAGAACAGGTCTGGGAACAGGTCAACGCCGCCTCCACGGCCGCCATTCAGGCCAACGCCTCGAAGTCGCGGCGGGCCGCCGAGTCATACCAGTAGAGGACTGCGCGGCGCGGGCCGGGCTTCTGCTCGACCCCCGCGCCGTTGAGCGCGACCAGCTCGCCCAGTGCCGCCAGTACCGCCGCCTTCTGCGCATGTACCAACTCGACAATCTGCGACGTGGAGCGCGGTTCGGCCGGACTCGTGTGCTCTTGCAAGATGGCGAGCACCTTCCCCCGCAACCCAGCGTCGCGCTCGGCGCGGGTGGTCTCCGTCTCGGCGGCTACCTGCTTCACCGGCAGCCCGCCCGCGCCGTCTCCGACCTCGAAGACCAGCCGCTCTGGCAGCAGGCCCTCGCGATCCTTATGACGGGTCAGCTCGACCTTGCCCGGCGTGTCGCGGTCGAACCGGATCGTCGCCTCCACGTACCAAGCGACATCGGTATCGGCGAGCTTGCTCCCCGCGCCGCGCGCGTATGGGGTCGTTTTCGTGGCTCCCTTCACTACATGATCGATCACGATTACCGTCGCGCCCGCTTCGCGCGCCGGGAGGATGATCTTGGTCGTCCAGGCAGTCGCCTCAGTGGGATTGTTCTCGTCGGCTCCGGCAGCTCCCAGCGCCTTCGATGCGGAGTCGAAGACAACCAGCGCGCCAGGGTAGGCATCCAAGGCGGCCGCGATCTTCGCGAAGCCATCGTCGTCCGCCGACAGCGGCGGCGAGATAGCCAGGTGGAGCAGCTCGTCAAGCTGTTCTGGCTCGGCTCCGACCGCGAGCATCCGGGCGACAGTCGGCCGCAACCCCGCCTCCCAATCGAGCCAGACGACATGCCCTCCGGCGTCCATATGCTGGCGCGCAGCCTCGGCGGCTACGGTCGTCTTTCCGTGGCCGGGATGGCCCGACAGCCAGTGAACGCGGTTCGCGTACAGCAGGTCGGGGATCAGCCGCTCCGGCTCCGGTACTCCACCGCGAGCGATGTCGCCAAGGTCGGCGGCGAACTGGAAGCCCGCGGGAGCCTCCAAGTCATCGGGGTCAGCCTGCAAGACGACGCGGCGATTCACGCGGTCGAAGGCATCCCCGCGCTCGGCGGCTGGGATGGCCGCGAAGTAGCCGGCAATCTCGCGCTCCCGCTCAGCGGCCGTGTCGATCACGGTCGTCACCTTGAGCCGACCTCGTGGGGACATCTACACTTCCGGTTGTAGAGCATTCTGTGCCTCACTTTCTCCGGCCCCGTTCCTCGCGGGGCCGGACTGCGTTAGGGAGCCGTTCCTTTCGGCTCCGGGTTAATCGACAGGTTCACTTACAGCCTTTCGCTGGCGTCAAGGGAAAAGGGCTTTGGCCCCCTTGCTTTCAGGCTTCGCCCGCCTACTAGCCTCCGCCCCGCAACTCGACCGGCCTACATTTTTGGAATAAACGCTCATGAGCGCCAGCGTTCCAGCGCGGCACGCTCAGCGTCCGTCTCCGGCTCCCGCTCGCCGTACCAGAGTTGACCGCCCTGCTCGAAATGGGCGTTATCGCATAGGAGCGCTTCCGCGCCGAGCCTTCCCTGCCTATCGGCGGGCCCGCCTCCAAGCTCTTCCAGCATCGAACAAAAACGCCGCTCGGTGGGGCGGTCTATGCCCGCCATCGCCTTGCCCTCCATCACCGCCGCCCAAGTTTGCGACCGAGTTCGGCCGATCCGATCATCGGGAGCGCGCGCATGGAGCGGGCGCGCTTGATCGCCTGGTCACTGGCGCGGCTTCCGTCTAGGGCCTTCTCGATGAGCCAGCGGTTGTCAGCCCGCGGCTCGAACTTGCCGGTTGCGTAGTGGCTGAGTTGCGACTGAGCGATGCCGGTAACGCGCGACAGGACAACGCCGCTCACGTCGTGCTCGGCCATCGCCGACCGCATCCACGCCGCAAAATCTGAGGTGTTATCGCCCGTCTGGGGGGCTCTCTGGCTCATACATGGAATGATACAGCGGGTTTAGAAAAGGTCTGATTTGCAGGGATATAATGGGAAAATCACATTCTAACGTACACGTTGACATGCAAACTCAGTATGCTGCCGACAGCGCGACCACAAACTCACGGGAGCCAAAATGAACCCGATCCCCCAGACCAAACCGGGCGTCGCCGTCTCCTACAGGCGCGTCTCGTCAGACGAGCAGACCAAGGGCTTCGGCCTCGCCGGGCAGCAGAAGGCAATCCGCGCCTTCGCCAAGCGGGAAGGGCTGCGGATCGCGGCCGACTTCCACGAGGACGTGAGCGGGTCGGTGCCGCTGGCGGAACGCTCGGGACTCTCGGCCACTCTCGACACCTGCCGGGAGTTGGGCGCGGGGGTTCTGCTCGTCGGGGATCGCAGCCGTCTCGCCCGCGATGAGTTCGCCGCCTTCGACGCCCTGCGAGCCTTCAATCAGGTCGGGGTCGTCGTCCTGTTCGCCCTCGAATACAACGGCGACGGTCTGGCCGGGAGCCTCGGGCATCTGGTCGCCGCTGAGGATCGTCGCCGGACGGTCGAGCGGCTGAAGCGCGGGCGCGACGACGCGGCGGCCGAGCATCCGCACGCGCGCAAGCAGGGCGGGCGTGTCCCCTATGGGTACCGGCGCGTGAAGCACGGGCTGGCGGTCTTAGAGGACGAGGCTGAAGTCGTCAGGGGCATCTACAAGCTGGCGGCCAAGGGCGTGTCGCAGACCAAAATCGCCGCCCAGGTCGGCATGTCGCCCGGGACCGTACAGGGCATCCTCAGCCGAGACATCTACATGCGGAAGGTGCCCGGCCGGATCGTCGCGCCGCAGACCTGGCACGCCGTGCGCCGTCGCCAGAAGGCAAACCGACGCCGCAACCAGGACGCTACTGGCCGGCCGGTGAGCGCCTAAATCTACATCGCCGGGGATCATCGCTGGGGTTCGGGACGATCCTTTGCCGCTTGAACCATCTCTCGCAAGTCCCGGAGGACGTTCGGGTCATCCTCTGACAAGCCCAGCTTCCGCGCGCGAGCGCTCGAAGCTGGTCATAGGCGCAGCCTGCGCGGAACCTACCTACAGCGTCTGTGGAGCGCTACTCGACCCGGAGTATTCCGCTGAGCCGCCGTAAACCGCAACAACCGACCAAGCCCCTCCTTCATGAACGTCGGCAATTTTGATTTTCCGGACATGGCCAAGAGCATCCAGCGTTGTCCTGTAGATCGAGGTGGCGCATTCCGTTTTCACTTCGGCTCCGGGAGGCCTGATTGGCGGAAGACCTTCCTGTTCGATCAGTTCCACAGTGCTGCCGCACTCATAATGACTAACGATTCCAACTTCGGCCGCGCCTGGAACCGTCCAAGATTCTCCAGGTTTCGCCGCGTTTGTAACCGCGAGGGTCGTCGTCGGTGAAGGAATAGAGACGCCGACGCTGTCGGCAACCGAAACGACGAGGATATATTCACAATTTTCCCCCGAAAAGGAAAATCCTCCAATTCCGCCGGAAAAGAATTCGCAGCCACGCGGTTTGACGGTCAGAGTCGTGGTCGTCGACTGAGGGGCGGGCGGCGTCGGCTGAGGGGCGGGCGGCGTCGGCTGAGTTCCAGCTTTCTGCGGCGCAACCCAAACGCAGAAGGTCTTGCGGACCCTTACGACCTTGCCCTTTCTGTGTGCCTCGACCTTCTCGACCTTCTTCACGTAATGCGCTTTGCAGTGTTCGGCCTTTGGGTGCTTGAGCGGGTATTTGTGGTGGGGCGCAGCCGTGGCGCAGGCGGGCGCCGCGAGACCAAGGAGGATCGCCCCCACGGCGAGGGCTCCCCGAATAGTCGTCATTGCGTCCGGCAATCCTGGCCCTCGCCATGCGTTAATCGTGATCGTCATGGTGTCTCCGTGTCGAGGGTTTTCAAGGTTGCCGGGGCTTGGGCGCCCGACGTGGTGGCGCTGCCCAGTTGCGGCCTAAACGCCCGAGATGGCAATTTCCGCTGGCGGCTTGTCTTCTAGGTTTTCGGTTACCTGCGCGAAGCGGAAGGCATCGCTTTCCGCACCCGGCGGGACCAAGAACACATAGGTCATCTTGTCCGTGAAACCGGGTTGGAGTTGAGCGTTGCATTCCGGGTTTCCCGCAATGTAGTCGAGATTTTCAACCGGATCAAATCGTCGGTCAGAGTCGTCCACCAGCTTGACTTCCATCGGGTAGCCACAGGTTAGGTCGAGTCCTTCGGACGATTCATTGGTCACCTTCGTCACCACGTAGACATACCTACCGCCCTGCGGAGCCTTAATCGTCTTCGGTTCTGCATTGGGCGTGAAGCTGCTGTAGGTACCGCCCTCGTAGCTCACGGCTGGCTTCGCATAGGCGTCCGTCACGGCTACTTCTATGCCGCCGGACTTGGCGGCGCCGTCTGTCGGTTCGGGTTGGGAGTTGTCGGAGGCGCCACCGCCTTCGACAGCCGTCGTGGTTTCTTCGCTGATCGTCTCGGTCACGGTCTGGGTATCGCCTCCCCCACCGCAGGCAACCAGGGCAGCAGCCGAGAGAGTTACAGCAGCGACAACCGTGAGCATTCGAGTCAATGGACCCTCCGGTGAGCGTGACGAGTTGTGAGTCTCGGGACAATATGACAATTTGGCAGGTAGAGGCAGGCGCAGCGTGGCGAAGCTGGCGGAGTGGCAGCCAAGGCCGAGACTCCGCGAGCGATCTTTGCCGCCAATGTCGCCCGCATCCGTGAGCGGCGCGGACTGACGCAGGAGCAATTGGGCTGGGCGGCGGGCGTCCATCAGACCGCGATTGCCCGGATCGAGAAAGGCGAGCGGAAACCGACGCTCGACACGATCTTCAAGCTGGCTGCCGGACTGGAGGTTCCGCCCGCCGAGCTGTTCGCCGGGATCAACTGAGCGGGCACCAATCCGGGCACCATTTTGAGGCGAAGACCGCCGCAGTCAGCCCAACTCATTCCCACGGCTCAGGCGTAAAGCAACTCCACTGCGGGGCAGTCGCGATCTCATAACCCGAAGGTCGCGGGTTCGAATCCCGCCCCCGCTATCCAGAAAGGCCCCGGAAATGGGGCCTTTCTCACGCCCAGGCCCTTTTCTCGCAACGGGTAGCGGGTCACAAACGGGTCACAAATTTTTCCTCAACCTGTATCTGGGCGTGGCGCTTCGGCTCGGCAATGAGCTTCTCGTCAGACGGCGCGAAGCAGATATTTCGCGAAGATCCCGTCCTCGGAGTGCTCGGACTGAGTGATCTCGAAGCCGCTTCGCGCGATCATCGGCTCGAAGAGCCAGCTGAAGGTGGAGTGCTCGTTGCGGACGTGCTCCTCCAGCTCCGCGCGGCTCCACTCCGCCTCGACGGTGTTGCCTCCTGTGGCGCACCACGCCTCGATTCGATCCCTCGCATCCCCGGGAGCGAAGTCGTAGACGACATCCCATAGTCGGAGCATGCCGTCTGGTCGGAGCATGCGACGAAGCCGGCTGAGCGCAACCGCCTTCCAGAAGTCGGGTAGGTGATGGAGGGCGTAGCGGGAGTAGATGAAGTCGGCCGGGTCCCCAACATGCTCATAGGTCAGGAAGCCGGCTCGAACGATCTCGACGTTGCTCAGCCCGAGATCCGCGACCTTGGTCTGGAGCAGCTCTAGCATGAGCTTGGATACGTCCACGGCGATCACCCGGGCGCACGCCGGCGCCACCTCAACGCTGAACTGCCCAGTGCCGGCCCCGAACTCCAAGACGAGGGACTCTCGCGTCAGACCCATGCCCTTGAGGAGAGCGACCTCGCTGGTCGCGCTCGCGTCCTCCTTGGCGTCGTAGCGAGCAATGTGGCCTGCGTCGAGATTCTCCCTACCGGCGTAGCTCAACTCGTCGATGAACCAGCCTGGTGTGGGGCTGGATGGGCGATCCGAGCTCACGACGGCGATCATGCCATAGGGCCTCGGTTCCTAGATGCTCGTCAACGTCACTAAGGTCGCCGCGCGAAACGATACGGTCCCCGTGGGTGGCAGCCAGCTACATGATCATCATCGGCGAGCGGGATGCCTTGGCTTGGATACTTACGACCGAGCGCATGGCCTTTCCGGACTATCGCGCCCGGGAAGTGGCCGCCCTGAAGCCTGGCGATGAGCTGGTCAGCGCCCAGATCTGGTGGCTCGCCAACCTTGCCGACAACCGGGCGTTCGCCCGGCGCCTCGGCCTCTCGCGCGTGCCGCGGTCGACGCTCCGTCTCTGCGCCGACCCCCGCACCCCGGTGCTGCAGGCTTTCAGTCCCAGCCTCGTGCCGAGGCCCCGCGACTGGGGAGACAACCACGTCGTCACCGGCTTCTGGCGACTTCCTTCGACCGTCCGGTCGGCAATCGATGAGGGCCTCCCGGAGGATCTCGCCACCTGGGTCGATGCGGGGGAGCCGCCGGTCTTCCTCGGCTTCGGCAGCATGCCGGTGCTCGATCCCGAGGGGCTCCTGGCGACGGCGACAGAGGTGACGCGCTCGCTCGGCGTCCGGGCGGTGCTCAACCTGCCACGGGCCGGCGACGGCAGAGTCGCCGTCAACCTGCCCGAGCATGTGACGGTGGTCGGGGCGGTGAATCACGAGCGCCTGCTGCCGCGCTGCGCAGCGGCAGTGCATCACGGGGGCGCCGGGACGCTCGCCGCATCTCTGCGACCGGGGCTGCCGACGATGGTCTGCTCGGTCTGGGGCGACCAGCCGTTCTGGGGCGCGCGCCTCGAGCAGCTCGGCGCCGGCGTGCATGTGCCGTTCAAGCGTCCTCGACCGCGCAAAGCTCGAGTCGGGCATGCGTCGGCTTCTCTCCGACTCCGTGCGCGAGCGGGCTGCGTCCCTGGGAGAGTCGATCCGCGCCGAGGGCGACGGAACCGAGCGCGCCGCCGAGCTGCTCGACGGGTGGCTCGGTAGCGCTGAGGCTGGCAGAGGGCCCCGCACCGAGTGGCTCAGCCGGGTACCGGCCTGAACATTTCACCGAGGTGGGAACGGCCGTTACCTTTCCCATCCGTGTCCGCTTCTGAACTGATAGAGCGCTCGGATGAGTTGAGCACCATTGAGCAGGTGCTGGACGCGGCGTGCGGGAAGGACGGGTGCAGCGCCTGGGTTAGCGGCGCTGCGGGCATCGGAAAGACGGCCCTTCTGAGCGAGGCGTGTCGGATGGGCACCACACGGGGGTTCCGAGTATTCGAGGCAACCGGCCTCGAGCTGGAGCGGGGCTTCCCCTTCGGGGTCGTGCGGCAGCTCTACGAAACGGGTCTGCAGGAAGTGGACGAAACCGAGCGCAACGCGCTGGCACAAGGGGCCGCCGCGGTCTTCGGCGCCGCGGCACCCGACGGCGGCGGCGCGGACCTCTCCTTTCAGATCCTGCACGGGCTCTACTGGCTGGTCGCCGAGCTGGCGCAGCGAGACCCACTGTTGATCGCGGTCGACGACGTGCAGTGGGCCGACTATCCCTCCCTGCGCCATCTGCTCTACCTGAGCCTCCGGCTGGAGGGACTTCCCATTGCCGTGGTGATCGCCGAGCGGACTGGCGAGGAGGCCTCGCCGACGCTTGACGAACTGAGAGAGACGGCGAGGGCCCGAGTCGAACCGCGACCCTTGAGCACCTCCGGCGCCATGCAGTTGGCTCGCGCGATCTTCGCCGAGGAGCCGTCGCCGGACTTCGCTTCCGCCTGCCGGGCAGGAACCGGCGGCTCGCCGCTTTACCTTCGCGAAACGCTCCTGGCTCTGCGCGACGAAGATCTGCGTCCGGACGCATCGTCAATCGAGGCGGTCGAGCGAATCGACGCCGAGGGGTTGGCGCGCCACGTGTGGCAGCGCATCGAATCGGTCGATCCGGCCGCGCCGTCGGTGGCGGGAGCGATCGCCGTGCTCGGCGAGGGGGCGCGGCCCGGGCGCGTCGCCCTCCTCAGCGACGTGCCGGCCGCACAGGTCGCGGGGATCCTCGAGCAACTCCGCGGCCGCGGCATCCTTGAGGGAGAGGATGTTTCGCGCTTCAGCCACCCGGTCGTGCGCGCCGCTGTCGAGGCGCGTGTCTCCGCCGGTCAGCTGGATGCCTGGCACCGCTCGGCCGCGCGCCTGCTTGATCGCGAGGGAGCCGGGGCAGATCACGTGGCCGGTCACCTCCTCTCATGCCTTCCCGAGGACGACCCCTGGGTAGTGGAACGCCTGCGCGAGTTCGCCGCCACCGCCATGCAACGCGGCGCGCCCGACCTGGCAGCAAGTGCGCTGACGCGCGCCCTCGAAGAGCCGCCACCTACGGACGTGCGCGTAGAGGTTCTTTGTGAGCTGGCGGCCGCCGAGGATGCGACCGGAGAAGCGGATGAGGCGCTTGCGCATCTTGCCGAGGCGTCGAAGCGCGCGGCGGATGCCGAAAGCCGGGCCGAGATCGCGATCGCCCGGGCTCAGATCCTCGCCTCGACCAATCGCTTTCCCGAGGCTGTCGCCGTTCTGGACCGGGAGATCGAGCGGATCGGCGATAGCGATCCGCTTCTCCAGCAACGAATCGATGCCGAGCTGATCACCTATGCCCTCTTCTCGGAGGAGGCTCGAGGCAGGGGGCTCGAGCGCCTGGCCTCCTACGCGGGACGCGTACCCGAGGGACCCGCGGCACAGCCGATCCTGACCGCGATGGCCACTGGCGTCGCGCTTACCGGCGAACGCGCGGCGGAATCCGCCGAGCTCGCCGAGCGGGCCCTGCGGGAGGGCGGCTTCCGCAACGGCGGCCTCACCGGGGAGTTGTGGTTCATCACCGCCTGGATCTTGATCTTCAGCGACCGCCCGGACCTAGCCGAGTCCTCTGCGCGCGAGAAGCTCGAGCCGACGCGGAGCGAGGGACGGGTCCGGGAGGTATTCGCCGTCGAATTGACCTTGGCCTGCGCCCGTTACCGCCAGGGTGCGCTTCCGGACGCGGTGTCTGGCGCCCTGGCTGCCCTCGCCGTCGCCGACCCCGGCGCCCACCGGGCCTGGGCGCACGGAGTCCACGCGCTTGCGCTGCTCGACAGCGGCGAGCTAGAGGCCGTCGAGGCCGCCCTGGAGGCGGCGGAGCCAGAGCACTGGCACCAGGACGCGCCGGGCAGCTTCAGCCTCTACTGGGCGCGGGCGCAGCTGCGCCTCGAGCAGGGGCGCTACGACGAGGCGGTGGCCGACCTCGACGTGCTGCGAAGGCGGGGAGACCTGGTCGGTCCGGGCCTGCGTACCAACAACGACGTCAGGCACCCGGTCGAAGTGCTCCTTGCCCATCGCAGAGGTAAGGCGGAGGAGGCGCGCGACCTTGCCGCCGCGGAGCTCGACGTGGCGCGTCGCTTCGGCGGGGATGGCTACGTCGGCACGATGCTACGGCTCAGCGGCATCGTCGCCGAGCCCGACGATCGCATTGGCTTCCTGCGCGAGTCGGTGGAGGTGCTGCGGGGCTCCGTCTTTCGTCTCGAGCACGCACGCTCCCTCGTTGAGCTTGGCGCAGAGCTGCGCCGGCGTGGGGAACGAGCGGCGGCCCGTGAGCCGCTCGCCGAGGGTCTCGACCTGGCCTACCGCTGCGGTGCGAGCCGGGTCGTCAGCCAGGCGATGGAGGAGCTGCGGGCGGCGGGGGCGAGGCCCCGCCGCGCAGTGCGCGAGGGTCCAGACGCCCTCACTGCGACCGAGTCGCGCATGGCGGTTCTCGCGGCGAGCGGGCGCAGCAACCGTGAGATAGCCCAGGAGCTCTGCGTGACGCTGAAGACCGTCGAGGGCACCCTGATGCGCGCTTATTCGAAGCTCGGGATCTCGGGGCGTGGGGCTCGGGCTGCGCTCCCAGAGGCGCTCGGGCCGCTGTACGTCGAGACGTAGGCCGAAAAGTCAAGGGTTCGACTCCGTAGCGAAGCGAGGGTTGGCGGCCGAGAATCGCGGCATGCCTTCCCGGGTCGATTACCCGCCGGGGCCGCACACGCCCCGCCTCCATCAGACGTTGAGGTTCAACACCGACTTCATCGGCTTCATGGAGTCGTGCCTGCGTCGCTATGGCGACGTCTTCACCGTTCGTCCCTATCCCTACTCCGCCTTGGTCGCGGTGACGGCCCCCGAGGACGTTCAAGCGGTCCTCTTCGACAGGAAGCGCTTCATCCGCGGCAGCTCGGCGGACCTGATCAAGCCGATCGCGGGCGAGCGCTCGGTGATCTTTCTCTCCGGCGATGACCACATGCGCCAGCGTAAGCTGCTTCTGCCGCCCTTCCACGGCGAGCAGGTCAAGCGCTGGACCGAGCGGATAGAGGCCATCGCGGAGGAGGAGCTCGACCGGCTGCCGCTCGGCGTGCCGATCTCGCTGCGCCCCACCATGCAGCGGATCACCTTCGATGTGATCTGTCGCCTGGTCTTCGGCATGAAGGACGCGGCGCGGGTCGCCGAGCTCAACGCGGCGATGCTCCGCATGCTCGACCCCCGTTTCGCCCCGCTCCTCTTCTTCCCATTCATGTTCCGCCGGGGAGGACGACTGCACCCGAGCAGGCTCTTCTTCTCCCGCCGGGATCCCGTCGACCGGCTGATCAACGAGGAGATCGTGCGGCATCGCGCCGACCCGGCGGTTGCCGAACGCGACGACGTGCTGGCGATGCTGATCGTCGCTCGGGACGAGTCGGGCGAGCATCTGAGCGACGCGGAGCTGCGCGACGAGATGCTCGGCCTGCTCAATGCCGGCCATGAGACGACTGCCACCGCGCTTGCCTGGGCGGGCGAGCGCCTCGCCCGCAACCCGGCCGTGCAGGATCGACTCGTCGAGGAGCTGGAGGTGGGCGCCGACGAGTACCTGGAGGCTTTCGTCGAGGAGCTGCTGCGCATTCGACCGCCGGTCGCCGACACGCCGCGCTGCGCCATGGAGGACACCGAGCTGGGCGGGCGCCCGATTCCGGCAGGGACGGTGGTCAGCGCCGTGTTCAGCATCACTCAGCGCCGCGCGGACCTCTGGGAGGACCCCTTGGCCTTCAAGCCCGAGCGCTTCCTCGAAGGCAAGCCGACGCCCTACTCGCACATGCCGTTCGGGGGAGGCATCCGGCGGTGTATCGGCGCCCCGCTTGCCAACAGTGAGCTGCGCATCGTCTTGCGGGCGATGCTGCGGCGCTTCCGCTTTGAGTCCGCCGATGGCCCCGAGGCGGCGATCAAACGGGTTGGGGCCACCCTGGCCCCTTCGGATGGCGGGCGAGTGGTGCTCCGAGCGGCTGCCGGATTCCCGAATAGACGAGCGAGCCTGGATCGAGCGATCGCATGACCCGCGCGCTCACTCTCCGTATTCATCGCATTCGCCTCGCTGCGCTCTTGTTCGGAGGTGTCCTTGGCTTCCGGTTCTCTCCCCGAGGAGTGAGCGGAAAAATCAAGGGTTCGGCTCTGTAGCGAGAAAGGGAGAGGGTGACGATACTTGGCGGCATGTCCTCCCATGCCGACGGCGCAGTAACCCCAGACCGCCACGACGTACGCAAGGCTCGACCGGCCCAGGCCGCGAATCTGGCGGGGACCCTCGCCAGGGCCTTCTACGACGACCCGCTCTTCAGCTGGCTTCTGCCGGATCCCTCCCGCAGGCTGGCGATCGCCGGGCGCGGTTTCGACCTCTACCTGAGGGAGGTGTGGCTTCGCCACGAGGAGACCTATACGGTTGGCGATTCAGCCGGGGTATGCGTCTGGGAGCCGCCTGGGACCTGGAAGCTGGCGGTTCGCGAGCAGATCGCCCTGTTGCCGGCGATGCTGCGCATCTTCGGCCGCAACCTGCCCCGGCTGCTGGGGACGCTCAACGCGGTCGAAAAAAACCATCCCACGGAGCCGCACCACTACCTGGCCTTCGTCGGGGTCGACCCCGAGAGCCAGGGGCGCGGTATGGGCTCGATCCTGATGCACCCCGTTCTGCAGCGCTGCGACGCGGAGGGTCTTCCGGCCTATCTCGAGGCGAGCGCGCCGCGGAACAGGGCGCTGTACGAACGCCACGGCTTCGAGGTGACTGAGGAGATCCGGCCCGGAAGGAGCGGACCGCCAATGTGGCGAATGTGGAGGGACCCACGCTGACGTCCAGGACGAACGTCAGCGAGAGAGAATTCACCCAGCGAGCGTGTCGAGAATCTCTGCGACGTGGTCCTCGATCAGGAAGTGACCGGCGCTCTCCACCCAGACAGGCTGGGTGGCCTGAAGAGTCTCGATCCAGTACTCGGCGTGCGCCGGGGGTGCAATCGTGTCTTCCGTGCCGTGAATCAGGTGGACGGGAAGGTCGATCTCACTCGGGTCAAAGCTCCACGGACTGAGCAGCGCCCGCATATCTTCGGTCACGCCCCGCCCGCCGGTTCGCGTCGCCTCGACATAGGCGGACACAAGGCGCTCTCCCACATTCGGGCGATCTATCACCTTTCTGTCCGCCTTCGGGACTCCCGAGAACAGGACTTTCCGCGCGGCGCCGGGGCTGCGGCGCGCAAGGTGGGCGAGGGCCGAGTAGGCGAGCGTCATCGCCGACGGGACGCGCGCGGCGAGTCTCCAGGCCGCTGCGGTGGACATCTGCT
Organism: uncultured Actinomycetes bacterium; assembly: GCA_963714045.1. Taxonomy (GTDB): domain Bacteria; phylum Actinomycetota; class Thermoleophilia; order Solirubrobacterales; family 70-9; genus VAYN01. The sequence continues at coordinate 905,100 of OY970225.1, forward strand.
CGACGAAGCCGGGCAGGTCGAGCCTGCCGGCTCCGCTGACGAGCGCCACCGCGTCGATCCGCGGCTGTAACTCGTGGGCGCATGCAAGAGCGTAGGCTCCGCCCGCGGACCACCCGCTCACGGCGAAGCGATCGAGCCCGAGCTGCTCCGCTAGCTCCTCCGCGTCCGCGGGCCAGTCCGCTACCGAGCGCCCCGGCTTCGGATCGGACCCACCGATTCCGGGGCGGTCGACCGCGATCAGCCGGACCCCGCGATCCTTGCAGGCGGAACCCCCGCCCCAGCTGAACCGTCCGTCAGGGACACCGTGGAAGTGGAGAACCGGCCGCCCGCCGGCAGGGCCCCATTCCGCATAGGCCAGTGCACGTCCGTCGCGGAGGCGAATCACCCCAGCCCGTGCATCAGCGGCCATGCTCCGCAAGCTACTCGAAAACCTGCTTGCCCCCGCCGGTGTCAACAAGGCCGAGCCTTCGACCGCCGTCAGGGTTGGTGCCGCCACCCGGGGCCCAGTCGGGGGATGAGGCTAGAGTCGCCGCGCATGACGAGGCAGGTCAAGAACTGGATTGTGGATTTCGACAGCGACGCGGTCATCGACTTCGAGGACGTGAAGTCACGCGGCGATCGCAAGGCCGTGTTCAACGTCGTTCAGAAGCTGAGGGACGTCGGGCCGGATCTCCCCTCGCCGCACATGAAGTCGCTGAAGGGCAGGGCGGACCTTTTCGAGCTGCGTCCGAAGCAGGGGGCTTGTGAGGTCCGGCCGATCTACGCGAGGCTCGGGCAGCGATTCATCGTTCTCGCGATTGCGGCGAAGAAGAAGGACTTCGACCGAGCGGTTGCGAGCGCGGAAGACCGCCTCGGTCGCCATCGTTAAGGCGATAATAGAGCTGTTATCATCCCCATACGGACAAAGGAGATTCGATGGCAGCTTCAACGAAAACATTCGATGCGCTCCTAGCGGAGGAGCAGCTCGCCGATCCCAGCTTCAAGGCCGAATGGCAGCGGCTCGCCCCGGCGCGCGAGTTCGCCGCGACGCTGCTGCGCTACCGCGCCGAGCACAAGCTGAGCCAGCGCGCCTTGGCGAAGAAGCTCGGCGTCTCCCAGCCGCGCGTCGTGAAGCTCGAGTCCGGGGAGCACAACCCCGAGATCGACACGATCATCAACGCCGTCCGGCGACTCGGAATCGAGTTCGTGCTTGATGTCGCTCCCACGAGCCGCAAGCCGTCGCTCGTCACTGCCCGAGCGCAGAAGCGCGGTGCGATTGACTACGACGAGGTCTCGGTCGTGGTCGCGGCGTCGGCTTGAGCAACAAACGCCGTTGGCGTGGGACCGGCGTTTGGGGCTCGGCCAGCGCCGCCAAGCGGGTCACAAATCGGGTCACAAATTGAGGGAAAGTGCCCCCAACTCAGGGCAACTGCGACCCCCTCCACAGGCACGAATCAAGCGGGTTGAAGGAGCTGGAAAGACCTCATAACCCGAAGGTCGCGGGTTCGAATCCCGCCCCCGCTATGCGAGAAGGCCCTGGAAACGGGGCCTTTCTCGTAAGCGTTCAGTCGCCACCTCTCGGTAGGCGCGATCACGACCGCGGCCAGCGGGAAACCGTGGGTCAGGCCAGCAGTGGAGCGGGGTCGCCGCGAACCCGGGCCGCGAGGACGTCGGCCAGGTAGGCGAAGAGCGATCGGCCCTGCAGTCGGCAGGTCACCGAGGCCGAGAGCAACCGCTGGGTAGTGGTCTCACCGCGCTCGGACTGGCTGCCGAGGGAGAGCTTGCGGTGGATGACCGGGCCACGCAGGGCGCGCTCGGCCCGGTTGTTGGTCGGCTCCACGCCCTCGACCTCGACGAAGGTCCAAAGCGCCGGCCAGATCTTCAGCAGGTTCTTGGAGAAGCCCCAGGTGAGCTTGTTGGGGCGGCCCACCGAGCCGCGCCGAAGCAACGCTTTGAACTCTCGCTTGAGCGGCGCCACCTCGCGCTTTAAGCGACGGCGGTCGCCGTGCTCTCGAAAGTCATCCCAGGCCTTGAACAGGCGCCGGGCGATGTCGAGCCCCGCCTCGCCGAACTCCTTCTGGGCGGCGAGCCCCTCGGAGTGGGCGGTCAGATCTCTGATCAGGTGCGACCAGCAGGCCTGGCGGCGCTTCGGGTCGAAGCCGCGGTAGGCCCACCAGCGGTCCGAACCGACGATGCCTCCGAAGTCCTCGCCGAGCAGCGCCTCGGCCTCGCGCTCGTGGCGGTCGGGCGCGATGCGAAAGACGGCGGCGCGCGAGCTGACGGCACCCCACAGCGTGCGCCCCTCGCCGCGCAGCTTCCAGCCTGTCTCGTCGACGTTGAGCGCCGGTGCGGAGCGGATACGCGAGAGCAGGTCACCGTAGGGCTCCTCCAGGGCTTCGCCGGCTCGGGCGAGGATCGCGTCGGCCGTGCCGCTCGCCAGCCTCGCGCCGAACAGCTCGCCCATCAGCTCGACCGTGTCGCGGCGCGAGACGCGGTTGCGGATCGCCAGGGTCGTCACCGCCGCTTCCATGCGTGGGCCGAAGGCGCCGGCGGGAACGTCGGTCGGCAGCTCGGCGCGGGTCGCGGCGCCGCAGTCCGGGCACAGGCGACGGTGCAGGCGGTGTTCGGTGAGCACCACCGCAATCTCGGGCAGCTCGGTGACCTGGTGGCGGGCGGGCTCGCCGGCCTCCTCATCCCCCGCGGCGAAGCAGCGCCCGCAAGCGCAACGCATCGGCCAGTGGTCCACCACCCGATCCACCGCCTCGGCCGGCAGGAGCTTGCGTCCCTTGCCCTTGTGGCCCGGCTGGGCGCCCTGGGGACGCCCGGAGGGATCGGGGCGCTTGCGCTCGGGCGCGTGCGACGGATCCTGGCTCGGCGGCACCGAGGAGTTCTGGGAGTTGCGGTTCAGGCGTCGCTTGAGCTCTGCGATCTCCTCGCCCTGCATTTCCACCTGCTTGGTCAGCCGCTGGATCTGCTCGTCCATCCGCAGCAAGACGGCGACGACGGTCTCGCGACCGGCGTCGTAGATCGCTTCGGCCTCGGCGCGCTCCACGCCGAGAAGTTCGCCGGGCGGAGGTTATGTCCCCCTACCCGACTGAACGCTTACCCTTTCTCATGTTTGGGATTCGGATAGAGCAGGCGAGCGGGTACTAAGTGGGATCAGCCTTGTTGCGAGCATCTTGGCTTCTCAGGGCGGGAAGCGGCACTGCGCTTCGGGCCGTGGTCAGCGCCTGAAGACCCCAGGATTACCGCCCAAAAGTCTGGGGTGGCTCCCAGTAGACGCGCCTTCTCGGGACAGGTAGAAGCGGTGGCTGCCTTGAAGCCGACAGAGGGAGGGATGTCGAGAATGGACCGAGGGATCAGGGGTAGCAACGAGCGCGTGGCACACAATCTGCGTGTCGTCACGGTGGCGACGATGCTGGCGCTGGCGGTGACGCTGCTGCTCGCCGGGGCGGCGCGGGCCAGCTGGTCGGCGCCCGAGCCCCTCTCGACCACGAGCGGCACGACCAACCCCCAAGGCCTCGAAGTCTCCTCCGATTGGGCCGGCGACTCCGGCGTGGTCTGGAACGACGGCTCCGGCGACAAGGACGTCTCCGCGGCCTTCCGGACCGCGAGCGGCTCCTATGGCTCGGCGCAGGTGATGAGCGGCGGCGGCACCAACACCGAGCCGACGATCTCGCTGGGCGCCGGCGGCGCCGCGATCATCGGCTGGCACTATCTGGAAAGCGGCGAACACGCGATCCAGTCGCGCTCCCGCAGCTCGGCGCTGAGTGCGCTCGGCTCGGTCCAGAACCTGATCGGCCCGGCGGCGGACGCCGGGATCAGCCACCCCGACGTCGACGCCTTCGACTCGACGGTGGCGGGGGAGCTCGGCGTCGCCGCCTTCGGTCAAGACTATTACTGCGCCGGCAACTGCTACTGGCACATCGGGGGCACGACGATCGAAAGCCCGAGCGCCGCCACGGCCTCCGTCGCGACGATCGAATACGGCGGTTGGCAGAACCTGGAGATCGAGACCGCCGCCGACGGCACCGCGATCGTCGTCGGCAAGAGCGACATCTGCTGCAACCAGCGGACGATCTCGGTCGGTGGCCGCACGGCCGCCGGCAGCTGGTCCGAAGGCGGCGAACTTGCCGTCGGCTACGAAAACGACCCCGGCTGCCTCTGCGGCTCCATCCCCCGCATCGCCCGCCTGCCGGGCGGTGGCGCGGCAATCGTCTACACCCGCAAGTCCTCGCCGGGCGACGACGTCGAATTCGCCGAATTCAGCTTTGCGCGAGCGGTGGGCACCGGCGGTCGGCTGAGCGAGTCGAACCTGAGCGGCACCACCAAGGGCAGCTACCCGGACGTGCTCTCGGATTCCGTCGGTGACCTGCTGGTCGCCTGGCGGGCCGCCGACGGTCGCTACGTCAGCCGCTACCGGCCGCACGGCGGCTCCTTCGAACCGATCCAGACGATCGCCGAAGAAACGGCCGCCGCCCATGACCAGCTGTCCGTCGCGATGGGCCCGGAAGGCACCGCCTATGCGGTCTTCGTCGCCGACGGCGAAGTCGAAGCGGCGGCGCGGCCCTCCGGCGCCGGCAGCTCCTGGGGAGCCCCGCAGCCGCTGACCGGCACCGGCACCGTGGCCAGCCAGGTCGATGTCGCGGCCAGCGAAGACGGCGCTGAGCTCGCCTACGTGGCGGGCGGCGCCGCCCGCGTCTTCGCCTCCACCTACACGCCGCCCCCGCCCCCGTCGGAAGGCGGGGAAGGCGGTGGTTCGTCGAGCGCTGGCTCGACTCCGGCCGCGGTGGTCAGCCCGTCTCCGGTCGCCAAGCCCATCTCCGCCCCGAGCAACCGCTTCAGCCTGCTCGGCAAGCTGAAGCGGGCCGGCAACGGCAGCAAGGCGATCGTCTTCGCCCAGGTGCCCGGCCCCGGCAAGCTGATCGCCAGCTCGCCGAAGAAGGCCAAGGCCGGCAAGAGCGGCAAGCACGGCAAGAAGGGCGGCGCTCGCAAGCGGCCGCTGATGCGCACCACCACCGTTCGCACCATGGGCGCCGGCCAGGTGCGCCTCGTCCTCAAGCTGACCGGCCTCGGCAAGCAGTCGCTGAACAAGCACGGGCGCCTGAAGCTGCCGGTCAAGGTCACCTTCAAGCCGGCCAGCGGGAAGGCGGCGACCCAGAAGCGCAACGTCGTCTTCAAGAAGTCGAAGCACGGCAAGGGTCACAAGGGCAAGCGCCACAAGAAGGGCAAGCGCCGCCGCTGAGCGCGGCGGCGGCGGCAAGATCGACCGCAGGCTGGTATGCGACCTGTGCGGCCTAATTGCCGGGGCCGTGCCGGCCAAAAGTTTGGGGGGGCACCCAGTGGTGGAGGGCGAGCGGTTGTGATTACTTCGATCGGTGAACGCCCGACGGGAGACCCTGGGGGGCGCGCTGCTCGCCGCGCTCGTCCTGATCGCCCTGCCCGCCCTCGCGTCGGCGGCGCAGCTCTACCAGCTGCCGGAAGGTAAACGCAGCAACACGACGGTCGCCACCACCGAGGAAGGGATGGTCCTCTTCGGCGCCGAAGACATCGCCGTCGGCGGAGCCGGCCTGCCGGCAATCGGCATCCTCAATCCCGCCCTGGCGACGCCGGGGACGGCGAATGGGATGACGCTCGAACCGACCCCGACCAACGGTGTGACCGCGCCGGTGCTGATCGACCTCGAGTACGACCCGGTCTTCCACAACGCCTGGTTCACGCGCAGCGACAAAGTCGTTGGGCGGGCGGCGGTGAGCGCCGGCTCGGTGGGCGCGATGTTCATCAAAGAAGCTCCCGGCGGCGTCCTACTGCACGGGATCGGCGCCGCGCCCGACGGCAGCGCCTGGTTCGCCGAGACCCAGTCGCTGCCGACCCCGGCGGGCCCGCCCTATTACGGCAACCGTCTCGCCCACATCGACACCTCGATGACGATCACCGAGATGGGCAACCTCGCCCTGCAGACCGGCACCTTCGTCGGCCCGCGGTGGTCGGCGCGGCCCTGGGGGGTGACGGTCGGCGACGATGGAACGCCCTGGTTCACCCAGTCCAGCGCCGACAGCGGCGGCTACCGGATCGCCCGGGTCCTCAGCAGCGTCGAAGGCACCTACAAGGAGTACTCGCCGCCCTGCGGCGGCACCCCCTGCTCGGGCACCTACAGCGGCGTCGGACCGACCGACGTCGCGGTCGACGCCGACGGCGACGTCTGGTTCACCAACGAGCTCAAAGCCTCGATCGGGCGACTCCACTTCGACGGATCGGGGAACGCGACCGCGACCGAATACTCGCTCGTCTCCTTCGAACCGAACCTCTCCGGCAGCGTCCCGCGGGCGATCGCCACGGCACATGACGGCACGCTCTGGGTCGCGGTCGCCGGCAACGAAGTGCACCCGGAGACCAACGCGATCGTGCGGATCGTCCCCGGCACCGAACCGAGCGCCAGCGTCTACGGGGTCAGCTCCACTCCCGGCTCCTTCGAGATCAGCCCGCAGGCGGTGGCGCCCGAACGCAGTGGCGACGACGTCTGGTTCGTCGGCAAGACGGCGCACGGCGAGCCGGGGCTGATCGGCCGGCTCGCGGGAGTGCTCGGCGAAGGCGGCGAAGAACCGGGAGGGCCCGGCGAAGAACCCGGAGGCGGCGGCACTGCGCCGACCCCGGCGGCGCCGGCCGCGGCGCCGACCCCCGTCCCGGCTCAGCCCCGCACCGAATCCGGGCCGCTGAAGGCGACCGCGGTCGGCAACGCCAAGCCCCCGGCGATCAAGGTCAGGGAAAGAAGCGCCCTCTTCGACCAGGGCTGCCTCGGTGCGCCCAACGAGCGCTGCAAGTTGATCTACGTGGTGTGCCAGTACAACGGCGTGCGGGAGGTCATTCCGAACTTCCCCGGCGCCAGCCGAGTCCTCGCCCGCCTCCGGCGCGGAGGCAAGCGGGGCGGGCGCAAGCCCAAGCATCCCGTGGTCCTCGGCAAGGCCAAGGTCTCGCTGCGGGGCGGCGAAAGGCGGCGGGTGAAGGTCTCCCTCAACGGCAAGGGCCGCAAGCTCGAGAACCACTCGAAGCGGCGCCGTCTGCGGGCCAACGTCTACATCTTCCAGAGCATCGGCGGGGGTCAGTACCGCCGGGTAGCGACCAAGCGCGTCACCTTCAAGCTGAAGCCGCGGAAGCGAGGCAAGGGCGGTCGCGGCGCCTGAGCGCCTCCGACCCCGCCTCGAGGTTGGAGCGGATTTAGGCGACTAATCGCACAGTGTCCTACAGTCTGGTGGGCGAACGCCGTTGTCGTGTCTCTTCCACTCCACGCACCGGCGATATCTCCGATGCGTGATCGCGATCCCAAACATCCGGGCGTGAAGGGGACGGTCGAGCGCGTCTCCGAGCTGGCGCGGATTCGTGGCGCGATCGATCGTGCCGCTTCCGGTGGCGGCACGACGGTGATGGTCGAGGGCACCGCCGGGACCGGCAAGACCCACCTGGTCGGTCGCGCCGACGGGTTCGCCCGCGATTCCGGCCTAGAGGTTCTCCACAACCGCGCCAGCCCCCTCGCCACGACGGCGTCCTTCGCCTTCGTGTTCGACCTCCTCGATCCGATCCTGCGACCGCTTTTCGCCGCCGGCGAGGCTCCCAGGTCGCTGACGCCTCTCCTCTCCGGCGAGATGACGCCGGGGGACGAGGCTTCACGGGACATGGCCGCCTACGTCTGCGTCGGGCTGGCCCAGGCGTGCCTCCAGGCTGCCGCGGAGCGGCCGCTGGCCCTGCTGGTCGACGACGTCCAGTGGGCGGACGCCGCGAGCCTCGCCGCACTGGCGGCGATCTGCGGCCGCGTCCCCGAGGGGGGGATTGCTGTGGTTCTCGCCCTGCGCTCCGGCGAGCGGACCACCGACCCGCAGGCCCTCGCCCTGATTCGCGGTGAGCCTCCCGCCGAGCTGATCTCGCTCGGTCCGCTGAGCCCCAGCGGGGTCGGGGAGCTGCTCCGCATGCACGGCGTGACGCCGGGGGAGGGGCTAGAGGGGGCGTGCGCCGCCGCGACCGGGGGCAACCCGCTGCTGGTGACCCGGGTGGCGGCGCTTCTCCGGGATCGCAAGTCGCCCCCCGGCGGGGCGGAGCTGGACGAGGTGCTCGCCGATGGCGCCGTCGACGTCGCGGCGACCGTCCTGCCGCGGCTGCAGCGCCTCGGCCCGGTCGCCGAGCGGGTCACCGTCGCCTCTGCCGTGCTCGACCGCGATGCGGCGCCGCATCGCGTGCGCGCCTTGGCGGACGTCGGACCGGATGAGCTGGCCGACGCGCTCGACGCGCTCGAGGCGGCGGGAATCCTCGAGGCGGGTGAACCGATCCAGTTCGTGCACCCGCTGGTGCGGGAGGCGACCTACGGCGCCTACCCGAGTGGCTCGCGAGCCCGCGATCATGCGAGGGCCGCCGGCCTGCTTGCGGCGGAGGGAGTCGACCCCGAGCGCGTCGCATCGCACCTGCTGCGAGCTTCGCCTGAAGCACGGGACGACACCGTGCAGTGGCTGTGCGCGGCTGCGGCGCAGGCGCTGAGACGCGGCGTGCCGAGGTCCGCGGTCGGGTACCTCGAACGGGCGCTGAGCGAGCCGGCGACCGGGCGCGACCGGGTCGAGGTCCTGCTGAGGCTCGGCCATTCCGAGGGCCTGATTGGGGTGGCGGGAGCCGAGCAGCGGCTGCGCGACGCCCGCGCCGCCAGCTCCGATCCTCGCCTGCGCGCCGAGGCCGACCTGCGTCTGGGTCGCAGCCTCTACTCCCGCGGCGACTACGCGACTGCCGAGCGGGTCTTCGAGCGGGGGGCGACCGAGCTGCCCGAGGAGGCCGACGATGGTCTCGCGGTCGAGCTGCGCACCGGGTCGCTGGCCGCCGCCCGCTACGCCGGCAGCCTTGACCCGGACGACCCACGGCTGGCCAGCGCCCGCGCCGGCCCGGAGTCGGGCTCGACGCCGGCCGAGCGTGCCCTGCTGGCGGAGCTGGCGCTCGAGGCCGGGGTCCGCGGCGAGCATCGCGAGGAGGTGGTCGCGCTCGCCCTGCGCGCCTGGGCGGACGGTGAGATGCTGGAGGGTGCCGACAGCCAGGCGATCACCGTCTCCCAGGTCGCCGCCGCCCTGGTTTGGTCGGACGCCTACGAGGAGGCGGAGCGGGTTGTGACCGAGTCCGCCGAAAGGGCCGAGCTCCTGGACGGCCGGATTGCCCTCGCCACCTGTCGCTACATGCGCGCATGGCGACGCCTCTACGGCGGCGACCTGACCGGTGCTGCAGCCGATGTCGGGGCCGCGCTGGGGACCGAGGGCTGGGAGATGTACGAGCCGTCGGCGCGTTCGGTCCTCGCCCACGCGCTGATCGGCCAGGGGAAACTGGACGCGGCGGCCGAGGCGCTGGTCCTGCCCGGCAGCGACGCCGACTGGGACGGGACGATCCCGTTCGCGCTGGCGCTCGAGGCGCGCGGTCGCCTGGCGGCGCTGCGCGGTGCGCCCCGCGAGGCTCTCCGAGACCTCCTCGCCTGCGGCGAGCTGGTCTCGCCGATGGGGGGGCATCAGCCCTACAGCCAGTGGCGGCTGCGGGCGGCCCTCTGCCTGCACCGGCTCGGGGACGGCGCCGCGGCCCGGGCCTTGCTCGAGGAAGAGCTTGCCCCCGCCCGCCGCGCCGCTGCGCCGCGGCCGCTGGGTATGGCGCTGGCCGCACTCGGAACCGTCGCCGGCGGCGAGCAGGGGCTGGAGCACCTCGAGGAGGCACGCGCCGTTCTCGCGCCGTCGCCGGCGCGGCTCGCTCACGCCAGGGCCCTGGCCGATCTCGGCGCCCACCTGCGCCGCCTCGGCCGCGGCCGCGAGGCACGCGAGCCGCTGCGCGAGGCGCTCGCCGCCGCCGAGGAGATGGGAGCGGTGCTGATCGCCGAGCGCGCCGCCGCCGAGCTGACCGCGTCCGGCGGCCGGCCGCGGCGGAGGGCGCTACGCGGTCCCGCGGCGCTGACCCCCGCGGAGCTGCGCACCGCCCGGCTCGCCGCCCGCGGCCAGAGCAACCGCGAGATCGCCGAGGAGCTGGTGGTGAGCACCAAGACGGTGCAGTACCACCTCTCCAACGTCTACCGAAAGCTCGGCATCACTTCCCGCGAGGAACTCGTAGCCGCCCTCAATTAGGCCCTCAGGGGCCGAAAGTCTGGGGGCACGCGTGCCCGGCGCGGGTACCAGTCGGGTACCGATTTCTCAGGAGAAAGCCGAGCCTCGGTTCAGGGGAATCTCCGGAATTCCTCCAGCGCCGTCATCACTTCCTCGTCGGAGACCTGAGAGAAGTCGCGGTACCACTGTCCCACGCCGTAGAAGGGCGCCGGTGCGTGCAGGCAGACGATCTCATCGGCGTACTCGCGCAGCCGTTGTGCCGAGTCAGGTGCGCAGACCGGCACGGCGAGGACGAGGCGCCCCGGGCCGCGCCGCCGCGCCGCTCGCAGCGCCGCGGCGTCGGTGACCCCGGTCGCGATGCCGTCGTCGACGACGATCACCGTCCGGCCCCGCAGCTCTATCGGCGCCTGGTCGTCTCGGTAGAGGACGACGCGGCGGCGCAACTCGGCGACCTCACGCTCGACGATCGCTTCGAGCACGCCGCCGTTGACCCCGAGCGCGGACAGCGCCTCGGGGTCGATCACGCGGGTACCGTCCTCGGCCACGGCGCCGATCCCGTACTCGGGGTTGTGCGGAGCGCCGAGCTTGCGCACGGCGAGGATGTCGAGCGGGGCGTCGAGGGCGAGGGCGACCTCGCGCGCCACCGGCACGCCGCCGCGGGGCAGGGCGATGACGACCGGCTGCTCGTGCGCGAGGGGCAGCAGGCGCTCGGCCAGCCTGCGGCCGGCATCCTGCCGGTCGGCGAATGGGGGTTGCCTATGTTCAGATGCCGCCATAAGCACGCCTACGGGCGGCGCCTGAGCGCCCAGCGGCGCAGCTCGTCAGAGCCCCAGACGACGAAGGGGAAGGGAATGAGGATCGCGAGTTGCCACGGGTCGAGTGCCGCGGTGCCGAAGAGGCCCTGCAGGGGCGGCAGGTAGATCAGCGCGGCGGCGAACACCAGCTCGAAGCCGATCCCCCAGAGCAGCAGCGGATTGGAGAGGAAGCCGATCTGCCACAGCGAGGCGCGGCTGGTGCGGGCGGCGAAGGCGGTGCCGACCTGGCAGGCGGTGATCCCGGCGAAGGTCATCGTCGTCGCCGCCAGGTACTCGTCGTGCAGGGGCGAGCCGGCGCCGGTCGGATCCCCAGGCGACCAGCCGGCTGCCACGAGCACGGCGAAGAAGCCACCCAGCACAAGCGCCGCCTCGAGCAGTCCGAGCCAGAGCCAGGCGCGGGTCAGCATCTCTCGCGTGACGATGTTTTCGCGGCGGGGACGGGGCGGGCGCTCGAGGATGCCGGGCTCGGCCGGCTCGGTCCCCAACGCCAGCGCCGGCAGCGTCTCGGTGCCGAGGTCGATGGCGAGGATCTGCAGCGCCGTCAGCGGCAGCGGGATCCGCCCGCCGGAGAGGGCGAAGAGCAGGAACGGGACGACCTCCGGGGTCAGGTGGGCGAAGATGTAGGTGATGAACTTGCGGATGTTCTCGTAGACGACGCGGCCCTCCTCGATCGCGACGACGATCGAGGCGAAGTTGTCGTCGGCGAGCACCATCGTCGCCGTCTCGCGCGCCACGTCGGTCCCCGACTCGCCCATCGCCACGCCGATGTCGGCGCGGCGCAGCGCCGGTGCGTCATTCACCCCGTCGCCGGTCATCGCCACCGTGTGCCCCTCGGCCTTCAGCGCCTCGACCAGGTGCAGCTTCGTCTCCGGGTTGCTGCGGGCGACGATCAGCTCCTCGGTCTCGGTCAAGAGGCGGTCCAGCTCGGGCTCTGGCATCGCATCGATCTCAGCGCCGCTGAGAACGGTCGGCTCGCCGTGGACGATGCCGGCCTCACGGGCGATCGCGGTCGCGGTGAGGCCGTGGTCGCCGGTGACGACGACGATCCGCACGCCGGCTCCACGGCAGCGCGCCACCGCCCCCGGGACCTCGGCGCGCAGCGGGTCGGCGAGGGCGATCAGGCCGACGAAGGTGAGGTCGGCCTCGGCGCCCTCCCGCTCCCGGGGCGGCTCCTTCGTGCGCCGCTCGGCGAAGCCGAGCACCCGCATGCCGCCGCCGGCATGCCGTTCGAAGGCCTCGCGGATCGCGGTGCGGTCGGCGGGCGAGAGAACGCGGTCGCCCTCGCGGCCGCGGATCGCCCCGCAGCGGTCCAACAGCTCCAGCGGCGCGCCCTTCACATGGACCCAGAGCTCACCGCCGGGCTCGCGGTCGAGCGTCGCCATCCGCTTCAGCCGTGGGTCGAAATGGAAGTGGGCGCGGCGGACCTCCTCCCGCGAGGCCTGGGCCGACTCGACATCCTCGCCCAGCTCGGCGACGGCGACCAGCAGGGCGCTCTCGCTGGGGTCCCCGCCGAGGCGCCAGCCGTCTGCCTCGCGGTGTGCCGAGGCGTTGTTGCAGCGCAGCGCCGTGCGGAGAACGGCAGAGAACGGCTCGCGGGCCGCGCCCGCGGCGGGATCGTGGCCGGGCCGCAGCACCTCGCCGTCGGCCCAGATCGCGCGCACGCTCATCCGCCCCTCGGTAAGGGTGCCGGTCTTGTCGGTGCAGATCACATCGGTGGAGCCGAGCGTCTCCACCGCTGTCAGGCGCTTGACCAGCGCCCGGCGCCGCGCCATGCGCCGCACCCCGACCGCGAGCGCCAGGGTGATCGTCGGCAGCAGCCCCTCGGGCACGTTGGCGACGAGCAGTCCGATGGCGAAGGTGGCGGAGTCGTGGAGCGAGAGCCCCGCGATCGTCGTCCCGAGCGCGAAGAACACCGCACCAGCCGCCAGCGCGATCGCGGCGATCAGCAGGGCGACGCGGTTGACCTGGACCTGGAGTGGGCTGAGGTCGGCGCGCACGCGTTGGGAGAGCGCCGCGATCCTGCCGAGCTGGGTGCTCATCCCGGTCGCGAGGACCACCGCCTCGGCCTCTCCCGCGGTGCAGAGGGTGCCGGAGAAGACCAGGTTCGTGGCTTCCAGGGGCGAGGTGGCGGCAGGCGAGGGCCCGGCGGAGCGGACGACGGGCTGCGACTCGCCGGTCAGGGGAGAGGCGTCGATTTCCACGTCGCCGGCGAGGAGGCGGGCATCCGCTGAGAGCCGGTCGCCCTCCTCGACCAGCAAGAGGTCGCCGGGGACCAGGGTGGCAGCGTCGATTTGCGCCTCTTTGCCGCCGCGTCGCACGCGCGCCTGCGGCGGCAGGAACTCACGCAGGGCCTCGGTGGCGCGCTCGGCCTCGAGCTCCTGCCCGAAGGCGAACACGGCGTTGAGGACGATCACCGCGACGATCGCCAGCGCGAGCGGCACGACCGCCGTCGCCGCGGCCAGCGCAGCGGCCACCCAGAGCAGCAGCGCGAGCGGGTGCGTGAACTGCGCGGCGAGGTCTCGCAGGCGATTTGGCCGCTCGCGCCGCTCGATCGTGTTCGGGCCGTGCTGGGCCAGTCGCCGTCTGGCCTCTCGCTCGGAGAGTCCCAGGTGAGAAGCCGGCTCACCCAGAGATTCGATCACTTGGAATTAGGCTACCCTAACACGCTCGATGACGGAAAGGCGATCATACGCCCGCTGGTGGCCGCTGGGGCTGGTGGGCCTCGGTGCCGCCCTGCTTTCCTGGAGTGCGCTCGGGGCATCGGGAGGGGTGCCGGACCCGACTGCGTCGTCATCTCATCTGAGTCACGGAGCGGTGATCCTCGACAGCGGATTGCTCGTCTTCCGCGAGGGCCTGGAGACCATCCTCGTGATCGCCGCCGTGACCGCGAGCATGCTCGGTGCCAACTCCCTCTACCGCAAGCCCGTCGCCGCCGGTACCGGCGCGGGCTTCGCGGCGACCGTCCTCACCTGGTTCGCCGCGGCGTGGCTGATCGGCATGCTTGGCGGCGGCGGCCTCGCGATCCAGGCCGCGACCGGGCTGCTGGCGGTGATCGTGCTGCTGGTCGTCATGAACTGGTTCTTCCACCGCGTCTACTGGACCGGCTGGATCGCACACCATCACCGCCGCCGCCGCAGGCTGCTCGACCGCGCCGGCGTCGATCCGGCGCGGGCGACGATGCTGGGGCTGATCCTGCTCGGGTTCACCTCGGTCTACCGCGAGGGCTTCGAGGTCGTCCTCTTCCTCCAGAACATGCGGCTCACCTACGGCGCCGCCACTGTGCTGCAGGGGGTGGGAATCGGCCTCGCGCTCACCCTCGTCGTCGGCCTGCTCACCTTTCTCGCCCACCGTCGCCTCCACTACAAGCGCATGCTGGTGCTGACCGGGGTTCTGCTGGGAGTGGTGCTGATCGTGATGGTCGGCGAGAGCGTGCAGGAGATGCAGCTGGCCGGCTGGCTCCCGGTCACCTCGGTGCCGCTGGCGATCCCAGGCTGGGTGGGGCTCTGGTTCGCGGTCTTCCCGACCGTTGAGGGACTCGTCGCGCAGGCGCTGGCGGCGGCACTGGTGGTCGGCTCCTACTACGCGGCCGAGTACGTCAGGGTGCGCCGCCCGCGCGCCCGCGGGGAGGTCGCCGCGACACGTCCGGATACGGCACCGCCGCGACCCGCCGCCGCCGAGGTGCAACCGATCCCAAGAAGTCACGTTCTGCGCGCCACACGTTGCATCTCATTGTCTACAGTGGCAACATGGAGGCGATGAGGCAGAGCTGGACCGACGATCGGCTGGACGACTTCCGTGGCGAAGTCAACCGGCGCTTCGACGAGGTTGACCGGCGCTTCGACGACCTCAGCCGGCAGATGGACGCCATGAACGCCCGCTTCGATTCTTTCCAGCGGGCCATGTTCCAGGCCGCCGTCGCACCCACCACCGCCATCCTCACCGTCGCCGCCGCGATCGTCGCCACCCAGCTCTGAACGAGTCTCCGCCGACAGCAGCGTCACCGCGGCGGGCTCGCAGATCGACCTGGGCGAGGCTTGATGCGCTACGATGATGCGCATGACTCGCACCACGGTTGATGTTGATGATCGGGCGCTTGCTGCCGCGCGGCGGGAGCTGGGGACGAAGGGCTTAAGCGACACGGTGAACGCGGCACTTCGCGAGGCGACGAGGCGGCGGGTTCTTCAGGGCTTCGATGTGCGTCGCGACATCGATGGGACCCCCGAGGAGGTTCGGGAGGGACGGGAGCGCCTCTGAGCGCCGGCGCCGCAGCGACGCCGGTCGAGCTCGACCGGCCGGCACTCTTCGATACGGGCGTGTGGACGTGGGTGCGAGATCGCCGTTTCCCCCGCCTTTCGGAGTGGTTCAACGCCGAGGTCGCGGCGGGGCGGGTATTGGTCTGCGATCTGGTCGTGCTCGAGTTGACGCGCCTCGCCCCGAACGAGGCCCGCGCTCGTGGGGTCGCCGAGCGCCTGGACGCCTTCGAGTCGGTGCCGATGCCGGGCGTGCTCTGGAGCCGTGCGCGCGAGGTCCAGCTTCTTCTCTCTCCCGACGGCGATCATCGCCGCGTCCCGCCCGCCGACCTGCTGCTCGCCGCCGCGGCCGAGCAGGCGGGCGTGCCGCTCGTCCACTACGACCGCGACTATGAACGCATCGCCACCGTCGCCGACCTGCGGCACAGGTGGGTAGTCGAGGACGGCTCGCTCTCGTAGCGGCCAATTCGAAAGGAGCTACCTGATGCAGATCGCGGTTGTCGGCGGTACCGGCGCGCTGGGGGCGCGGGTGGTCGCCGAGCTCACGGCAAGGGGAGACGAGGTTCGGGTGCTGAGTCGCAGGCCGCCCGCCGAGGTGGCTCCGGGAGCCTCGCACCGGGTCGTCGACCTGCTCGGCGGCGAGGGTCTGGAGGAGGGGCTGGACGGGATCGAGGCGGTCGTCGACGCCTCCAACTCAAGGCGCAGGGCCGAGGACCTGCTCGTCGAAGGCAACGCCAGGCTGCTCGAGGCCGAGCGCGAGGCGGGCGTGCGCCATCACGTCGGCATCTCGATCGTCGGCTGCGACCGGGTGCCGCTGTCCTACTACGAGGTCAAGGTCCGCCAGGAGGCGACGATCGCCGCCGGCCCTGTGCCTTGGAGCCTGCTCCGCGCGACCCAGTTCCACTCGCTCGTGGCCGGCCTCTTCGCGTCCGCCGCGCGGCGACGGATCCTGCCGACCGGCGCCGCCAGGTTGCAGCCGATCGACCCCGCCGAGGTCGCCCGCCGCATGGCCGACGCCGCCCACGCCGAGCCGGCGGGCATGCTGCCCGAGGCCGCCGGCCCCCAGATCCTCACCCTCACCGAGTTGGCCCGCGCCTGGCGGGAGGCAGATCCCAAAGCGCTCCTGCGGCTCCGCCTGCCGATGATCGGCCGCGCCGGCCACGCCCTCCGCGATGGCGCCCTCTGCAATCCCGCCGCCGCGACTCCCGGCAGGTCCTTCCCGGAATGGCTGGCCGAGCGTGGATGAGTCCTCGGCGAGGCTGGCCCGGCTCTCGCTCGGGTTCCTCTTCCTCTCCGCCCTGTTCACCGGCCTGCCCGCCGCGGTGGCGCCGCACGCCTTCTACGCGGACTTCCCCTTCGTCGCCCAGTGGGTCCACCTGCTGCCCCCATACAACGAGCACCTGGTCACCGACGTCGGTGAGCTCTACCTCGGCTTCGCCGTCCTCTTCGCCTGGGCGGCCTGGACCCTGGAGCCGACGCTCGTGCGCGCCGTGGCCTCCGCCTGGCTGCTCGCCGCCGCGCTCCACCTTGCCTTCCATGCGGCCCACCTCGAGGGCTTCGGCGCCGCCGACGCGATCGCCGAGCTGGCCGCCCTGACGATCGTCGTCGCGCCCGCGATCCTCGCCCTCTGGTCGCTCGCGAAATCGCAGCAGGCGTGATGACATCGGCCGCGAGCGAGATTGTGCCCGCCTCGCGCCGGCCGGCTATGGTGGGTCGATGGCGGTGAAGCTGCATCGGTGTTCGGTCGAGTGGGCCAAGGTCGGCGCCCATCCCTGCTGGAAGGTCCAGAAGGCGCTCGACGCGCAGGGGATCGAGTACGAGATCGTCAAGGGCCCCCTGCGGCCGGGGAAGCGCGACGAGCTGGAGCGGCTCTCGGGACAGCGCAAATACCCGGTGATCGAGTTCGAGGACGGCCGCGCCTACCGCGAGGAATCGAAGGACATGGCGGCGCGGATACTCGCCGGGGAGCTGCTTGCCAGCGACCGCCCGACGGACTAGGTTGTTGCAGACACGGAAGTCCTGACCGGCACCGGGGAAGTTGCTCGAAAGGGGTTCGTGAGTTCGTTAGGGGCGAGAGTCGCGGTTGTCACCGTCGCCGTCGTGGTCGTGGCGGCCCTGATCGGGTTCTACGTCGCCGACCTCTCCAGCTCGCCGCCGACGGAGGCCGGGCGCCAGACCTCGGCCCACACGGTGCAGCTGACGCTCAAGACCGAGGCGGCGGTGGGCCCGCAGGGAGGCAATCCCCCCTGGGTCTCATATCTGATCCGCAACGACCAGGGCGAATGGGTCCACAGCACCAACTTCAAGGTTCCCGCCCACGCGGCGGTCCACTTCACCGTGTACCAGTTCGACGGCGACAGCGGGCTCCGCAATCCCTTCCTCTCCCAGGTCCAGGGCACCGTCGGCGACACGATGCGGGTCGACGGCAAGGCGATGAAGTCGATCCCGCCCGAAGAAGCCTCCCACACCTTCGCCGTGCCCCAGATCGGCCTCGTCGTCCCCCTGCGGGGGGTCCCCGACGAGGCGGAGAACCAGTGCGAAGAAGGCCCCTGCTCCCTGAGCCAGGCGCACGAGACGATCACCTTCACGGTCCACACCGGCAAGCCCGGGCGCTACCGCTGGCAGTGCTTCGTGCCCTGCGCCGCCGGCTTCCTCGCCGGCTTCGGGGGGCCGATGCAGACGATCGGCTACATGGACGGCTTCCTCGAAGTGACGTGAGCGAGCGAGGGTGAACGAGCCGAACCACATGCGCAGGATCGCGATCGCCTGGCTCGTGCTCAGCGCGATCCTGACCCCGTTCGTGGTCGCGGTCATCGCCCCGACCCTGCCGCCCGGCAACGCCACCACCGCCTCCTCCAACCAGGTCTTCGACGACACCGTCCTGCTCGGGATCGTCACCCCGATCGCGGTCGCGCTGGCGGTCTACTTCGCCTACACGCTGATCGTCTTCAGGCGGCGGCAGGGCGATCCCGCCGAAGGCGTCTCCACCCGCGACAACCCGGGGGTCCACGTCCCCTGGCTGGTGGTGACGATCGTCATCGTCCTCTTCCTCGCCAGCTTCGGCACGGTCGAGCTGACCGACGCCGGGACGGGCGGCGGCGAGGGCCCGAGCCCCGCCTTCAAGCTCTCCGGCAACGACGTGCTGCCGGTCCAGGTGATCGCCCAGCAGTGGGAGTTCACCTACCGCTACCCGACCTACGGCGGGGTCGAGACCGCGCACCTGGAGCTGCCGGTCGGCCAGAAGGTCGAGCTCCACGTCACCTCGCTCGACGTGATCCACTCCTTCTGGGCACCCAAGCTGGGGGTCAAGGCGGACGCCAACCCGGGAGTCGACAACGTCGCCTACCTGGAGCCGAAGGAAGAGCTCGGGTTCGAAATCCACTGCTCTGAGCTCTGCGGCCTCTGGCACGGCTACATGTTCGACAACGGCGAGGTCGTCGGCGACGCCGCCTTCGCGCGCTGGATCCGCGAACAGCAGCGGGTCTTCGCGCCGGCGACCAGGGTCCTGCCCAAGTACTCGACCCACTACTTCCCCGAACCCGACAGGAGGGGCGGATGAGCGAAGCGGCCTCCCGGCCGATCTGGCGGCGCCTGGTCGGCTACAACCTCCTCGGCGGGCTGGTGCTGGGGATCGTCGGCTTCTACTTCGGCTGGTGGCTGGGGCACCAGATCCACGCCGAGAGCCTCGACTTCTTCGAGGACACCAACCAGAACGACGTCGCCCTGATGCTCGGCTACGTCTTCTCGGTGGTCGGCTTCCTCGGCGGCCTCGGCTTCCTCCGCTACCCGCTGGCGCGGATGCTCGGCCGCGAGCGCTCCCACACCGAAAACGAGGAGGGCGGGGTCGGCCGCTACTTCGGCCTCTGTACCGACCACAAGGTGGTCGGCAAGCAGTACCTCGTCGGGGTCGGCCTCTTCTTCTTCATCGCCGGCCTCAACGCGATGCTGATCCGGGTCGAGCTGCTGAAGCCCTCGCCCCAGGTCTTCGGCGCCGGCGACTACCTGACCCTGGTCGGCCTGCACGGCACGATGATGATGGGGATCATGACCTCGGGCGTGCTGGGCCCGTTCGCCAACTACTTCGTGCCGCTGATGATCGGCGCCCGGCGGATGGCCTTCCCGCGGGTCGAGGCGGTCACCTTCTGGCTGCTGATGGCGGCCGGCGCGATCCTGACGACGACACTCTTCTTCGGTGGCTTCCCGACCGGCTGGACCGGCTACGCGCCGCTCAACGTCCAGGCCAACTACGGCTTCGACTCCTACATCTTCTTCTTCGCCCTGGTCGGGCTCTCGATGACGCTGCTCGGGCTCAACATGATCGCCACGATCGTCGCCATGCGGGCGCCGGGGCTGACCTGGCGGCGGCTGCCGATCTTCTGCTGGGGCGCGCTCAGCACCTCGGTCCTGATGGTGCTGGCGGCGCCGGTGCTGATCGCCGCCCTGCTGATGGTCGCCTTCGACCGCGGCGTCCAGACCTCCTACTTCCTCGCCGCCGCGGGCGGCAGTCCCTACCTGTTCCAGAACTTGTTCTGGTTCTTTGGCCACCCGGAGGTCTACGTCCTCGCCCTGCCCGGTTTCGGGATCGTCCTCGAGATCCTGCCGGTGTTCGCCCGCAAGCCGCTCTGGGGCTACCGGATCGCGGTCGCGGGCATCCTCGGGGTGGCGCTGCTCAGCTTCTTCGTCTGGCAGCACCACCTCTTCGTCAGCGGCCTCAACTCTTCGCTGCGGCCGTTCTACATGTTCTCCACCGAGGCAATCTCGGTCCCGACCGGGCTGGTCTTCCTCGCCGGCATGGCGACGCTGTGGCGGGCGAAGATCCGCTACAGGGTGCCGATGCTGTTCTGCCTCGCCTGGTTCTTCAACTTCTTCATCGGCGGCGCCTCCGGCGTCTTTCTATCCGACGTGCCGAGCGACGTCGCCACCCACGGCAGCTTCTTCGTCATGGCCCACTTCCACTACACGATCATGGGGGGCCTGATCTTCGCCTTCTTCGCCGCGATCTACTTCTGGGTGCCGAAGATGTTCGGCGTGATGCTGAGCGAAAGGCTGGGGAAGATCCACTTCTGGGCGATGTTCCTCGCCTTCAACTCGACCTTCGCGCCGCTCTTCGCGCTGGGGCTGATGGGGCAGCCGCGCCGCGTGGTCACCTATCCGTCCCACTTGGAGCCGCTCAACGTCTGGGTCTCGGTCTCCGCCTTCGTGCTCGGCGCCTCGATGCTGGTCTTCCTCTTCAACGTCGTCTACTCGCTGGTCTTCGTCCGCGAGCCGGCACCCGACAACCCCTGGGACTCGAGGTCGCTGGAGTGGCAGACGCCGACCCCGGTCCCGGTCGAGAACTTCCCGCGGCAGCCGACGATCGACTCCGACCCCTACGACTACGGCGTGCCGCCGGCGCCGCTGCCGCCGCGCCCGGCCGAAGCGCCGGCTTCCGGATAGGAGAGAGATGAGCGACGCCCCCGCCCAAGCACAGCCCGACGGCTACGCCGAGACCCCGGAGCTCCACGAGCGGATCGACCGCATCGGCTTCGGGATCCTCGCCGGGGCCACGGTGATGTTCTTCCTCGGCTTCGTCTTCGCCTACTTCTACCTGCGCTCGCTCGACAACAACGGGCTCTGGCGCCCGGCCGGGGTCGACCCGCCCAGCGGCTACGGCATCGCGATCGCCGCCGCGCTCGCCCTCAGCGCCCTGGCCTTCGGCTACGCGGCGCGCGTCTCCAGGGGGGGACGCGGAGGCTGGGTGGCCGCCGCGGGCCTCGCCCTGGCCCTCGGCCTCTTCGCCTGCGTCGCCCAGTGCTTCGAGTACGCGCACATCTCCTTCGGCCCCGAAAGCGGCGGCTACGCCAGCGTCTTCTTCGGCTGGACCGCGCTCTACGTCGTCGTCGCGCTGGTCGCCCTCTACCGGGTCGAGACGGTCTTCGCCGCCGGGCTGCGCAACCGTGGGCGGGCCGACGCGGTGCCCGAGGGCTTCGTGCCGGGGGCAATGTACTGGGGGCTGCTGGCGGCGATCGGCGTCCTCGCCTGGGTTGTCCTCTACCTGGTCTGAGCGGTGGCGGCGGCTCTCACCATGCCGCAGGGATGGACCGGCGACCCGGCGCTGATCTGGGTGCTCGCGGCGGCGCTCCTCTACTGGCTCGGCGGCCGGGGGGGTGTCCGGGCGCGGCGGGCCGGGGAGCGCTGGCGCAGCGCCGCCTTCGCCGGCGGGCTGGCTGCCGTCGCCGTCGCGCTCGGCTCGCCGATCGACCGGCTCGCCGACGAGCTGTTCTGGGTCCACATGGTCCAGCACGTCCTGCTGATCGCGGTGGCGCCGCCGCTGCTGGCGCTGTCCCGGCCCTGGAACCGGATGTGGCGGGGGTTCCCGATCGCCTTCCGGCGCTCGCTCGCGCGGGAGCTGACGACGGCGCCGCGCTGGGCGCCGCTGCGCCGGGCGGCGGCGTTCGCCGGCGGCGCCGTCGCCTCCTGGCTGATCTTCAACCTCGACCTCTGCGCCTGGCACGTCCCCGTCCTCTACGACGCGACGCTGCGCTCGCCGCCGCTGCACGCCTTCGAGCACCTCGCCTTCTTCGCCACGGCGCTGCTGCTCTGGACCCGGGTCGTCTACTCGCCGCCGTGGCGCTCGCCGCTCGGCGAGCCGGGGAAACTCGCCTACCTCGCCTCGACCATGGTCGTCGGCTGGGTGCTGGCGATCGTGCTGGCGCTGGCGAGCGCGCCGCTCTACTCCGCCTACGCCGAGGCGGCCGGGAGGCCGGGCGGCATCTCCGCCTTCACCGACCAGCAGCTGGCGGCCGGCGTGATGTGGGTCCCCGGCTCGCTCTCCTACGCGATCGCGATCGTCGTCATCGCCTACCGTTGGTTGGAGCCCCGCGACCTCCGCGGGCGCCCAGCCGCCCGTTCGAATGCGCTGCCGAGAGGAGTTGGATGAGATGGATACGTTGCCGCAGCTACTCGCGGACGCGGGCTGGACGAGCTTTTCGGGCGTCTTCTCGACCGTGTTCCCGCTGCTGGTGCTGATCGCCGTCCTCGCCGCCTACGCGATCGCGGCGATCCGCAAGCAGTCGTGAAGTTGTGGATGGCGGCGGTCGGGCTGGCGACCCTCGCCGGCATCCTGCTCGGCTTCGGGGTGCACGCCCTGACGAGCGGCGGCTCCGAGAGCGGCCGCCCGGCGGCCGAGGTCCGCGGCCAGGCGGTCTGGCCACGGGGACTGCGGAGAGCGCCCGACTTCGCGCTGACCGACTCCGAAGGACAGCGCTTCACGCTCGCCTCCCTGCGCGGCCGGCCTGCCATCGTCACCTTCCTCGACTCCCAGTGCCATCAGGAGTGCCCCCTGGAGGGCCGGGCGCTCGCCGCCGCCTTCCAGATGGTGCCCCGCTCCGAGCGGCCGGTCGTGGTCGCCGTCAGCGTCAACCCCTGGCAGGACACTCCCGGCTCCGCCCGCCGGGCGATGAAGCGGTTCGGCCTGGCCGGCTTCCAGTGGCGCTGGCTGCTGGGGACCAGGGCGCAGCTGGAAGCGGTCTGGAAGAAATACAGGATCGAGGTCCGGCGGACCAGCGGCGACGTCGAACACACCGACGCCCTCTACCTGGTCGACTCCCGCGGGTACGAGCGAGCGGGGATGGTCTACCCGTTCCTCCCGGCCTGGGTCAGCGGCGACCTGAAGATCCTGGCGGAAGAGCCGCGGTGAGGCTCAGGCGCCGAGCAGCTTCGCCTTCTGGGCGGCGAACTCCTCCTCGGTGAGGATCCCCTGGCTTTTCAGCTCGCCGAGCTCCTTGAGCTGATCGATCGTCGACTCGCCGCCGGCCGGCGGCGCCGCGAGGGCGGCTTCGGGCGCCGGGGCGGCTTGGGGCGGTGCTTCCTGCTGCGCCCAGCGCTCGCCCTGGCGGCGGGAGACGCGGTTGCTGACGGCGGTGGCGGTGCCGGCGATGACGGCGGTGCGGGCAACGCCTCTCAGTAGTCCTGGCATGAAGCTCTCCTCCTCAGGAAGTTGCCTCGGCCGCGTCGAGCGCGGCGAGGACGGCTTGGACGGGGATGCGGCCGCCGGCGACGAGTTGGCCGCCGGAGCGGCGGACCGCGGAGGCGAAGGGGGCGGCCCAGAGGTTCTCGTAGACGAGCAGGGCGGCGGCGGTGCCGGCCTCCAGCGCCTCGCCGGCCTCCTCGAAGTCCTCGTCGGAGAACAGCCCCGAGGAGGCGCCCTCGAAGATCGCGAACTCCGCCACCTCGCCGCCGAGGTCGGCGATCTCGATCGCGGCGACGGAGCCGTCCTCGTCCTTGGCGATGAAGGCGAGGTCGAGGATCCGGATCAGGCCGCGGTCAACCAGGTCGACCAGGTGCGGAACCGCCTCGCCGGTCGGTTGGCGCCCCGGCCACTCGACCAGCACGTAGTCGATCGGTCCCATCTCATTGACGTCGTCTCCGTTCACCCTCGAGTCCTTTCTGAAGATCGGTAAAACCGAGCGGTGCGACCACGGGCACGATAGCGTGGCCTCATGCCCAAGGAACCGAGCGTCGACGAGGCCGCCATGCTCTACGGGAACCGCTTCCTCACCGAGGACGCCCCCGCCGGCGACTTTCCCGACAGCGGCATGTCCGCGCTCGACGCGATGCGCCTGGTCGGTGAGGAACTGGCGGTCGAGGGGGACCCGCAGCGCAACCTGGCGACCTTCGTCACCACCTGGATGGAGCCGGAGGCGCAGCGGATAATCGCCGACAACCTCTACCGCAACTTCATCGACCACGCCGAGTACCCGATCTCGGCCGAGATCGAGCAGCGCTGCATCCGCATGCTGGCCGACCTCTTCAACGCCCCGGGGGAGACCACCGGCGCCCGCACCCAGGGCTCCTCGGAGGCGATCATGCTCGGCGCGCTCTCGCTCAAGTGGAAGTGGAAGCAGCGCCGCGAAGCCGAATCGAAGCCCGTCGATAAGCCGAACCTGGTCTTCGGCGGCGACGTCCACGTGGTCTGGGAGAAGTTCTGCCGCTACTTCGACGTCGAGCCGAAGATCGTGCCCCTGCAGGAGGGCAAGTACACGATCGGCCCCGAAGACGTGGAGGCGCTGGTCGACGAGAACACGATCGGCGTCGCCGCCGTGCTCGGCACCACCTTCACCGGCCACGCCGACGACATCGTCGGCATCAACGACCTCCTACTCGGGATCAAGAAGGAGCGGGAAATGGACGTGCCGCTGCATGTCGACGCCGCCAGCGGCGGCTTCGTCTGGCCCTTCCTCTACCCGCACTCCGAGTGGGACTTCCGGCTTGAGCAGGTGCGCTCGATCAACGTCTCCGGCCACAAGTTCGGGCTCGTCTACCCCGGCGTCGGCTGGCTCGTCTTCCGCGAGAAGGGCGACCTCGCCGAGGACCTCGTCTTCTACGAGAACTACCTCGGCAAGACCGACGCGACCTTCACCCTCAACTTTTCCACCGGCGCCTCGATGGTGCTGGCCCAGTACTACAACTTCGTCCGCTACGGGCGCCAGGGCTACGCCTACATCATGGAGGCGATGCAGAAGAACGCCCGTGCCCTGGCCGACCGGCTCGAGTCCTGCGGTGACTTCGAGCTGATCGGCGCCGGGGAGGAGCAGCTGCCGCTGGTCGCCTTCAAGCTGGTCGAGGGCAAGAACTACGACGAGTTCGACCTCTCCTGGCAGCTCTCGGCCGAGCGCGGCTGGATGCTCCCCGCCTACACGCTCCCTCCCAAGGCCGAAAAGGTGAAGGTCCTGCGGGCGCTGGTCAAGGAGACGCTCAGCCGCGAGCAGGTCGATCGCCTCGCCGACGACATCGAACAGGCCTGCTCGACCCTGCAGGAGAAGGGCGGCGCCCACCCGTCCGAGCGCAAGCGGGTCAAGACCGGTACCGGCTACTGAGCGCCGCGGAGCGGCTCAGTCGCCGGTGCCTGTGGCCGCGAGGACTTCGGCGACCATCGGCATCTTCGCCAGCGCTTCGTCGGCGCGGTAGAAGTGTTTGATCGAGCCGCGGACGGGCCGCTCCTTCACCATCTCCACGGCCCCGCTCTCCGCCAGCACCCTGAAGTGGTAGCTGACGCTGCTGAGGGGCGCGCCGAGCATCCGCGCCGCTTCGGTCGGGCTGATGACGTCCCGACCGTCGAGGGTGAGGCGCAGGATCCGCCGCCGCAGACCGTGGTTGAGCGCCCGCAGCGCCGCCTGCGCGCGCTCCTCGTCGTTTTTCCGCTTCTCTCTCGCCACTCACGCCTCCTATCGCTTGGAGATCCGCCTCCGTATTTCGGGGGGGATCGCGCCTCCGGATTACTGGGGGATTATAGAGCGGATGAAGGCAATAGTCTCCCGGCTCAAGTCGGTAGCTATCTGGCGGCTCAAACGAAACGATCCCCGCGTGAGCAATGTCAGCGCCAGCGCCGCCGAGTACTTCGGCAGAAAACTCGCCCACTACCGAGCCAAAGCCGGGATCACACAGGAAGAGCTGGGTCACCTGAGTTCCATGCACAGAACCGAGATCGGCCTGCTGGAGAACGGCCAGCGGCAGCCGCGCTTGGACACGATCGTCAAGATCGCCGGCGCCCTCGACGTCGACCCCTGCGAGCTGATCAAGGGGCTCCGCTGGACGCCGCCGTCGACCAAGCCCGGGGAGTTCAGCAGCGCTTGAAGCCGGTGACCGTCTCGACCGCTGTCTCGAAGCCCCGCGAGGAGGTCTTCGACTTCCTCGACCTGCTCGCCAACCACGCCGGGTTCATGGGCCACCTCTTCGTCGACTGGAGCTTTTCCGGGCCGTCCCGGGGCGTCGGCGCCAGGGCGCGGGCGCGGGTCAGCGCCCCCGGCTCGCGCGAATGGGCCGAGTTCGAGGTCGTCGAGTCGGAGCGCCCGGGGCGGATCGTCGAGCAGGGGGTCAGCGCCAGCGGCAAGCGCCGCACCCGCGGGACCTATCGCCTCGAGGAGCGGCCCGGGGGAGGGACCGCGATCGGCTTCGAGCTGGCCTGGGAGACGGTGCCGCGTTCCGAACGGCTGCTGCCGCCGCTGGCGCGCCTCTTCATCCGCCGCGCCAACGGCAGGGCGATGCGCCGCCTGGCCAAGCAGCTCGAAAAACAGGGCTGAGGCGGCGCCCGGCTCAGTCCGCGGCGGGCGCGCAGCCGACGCCGCCGACCAGCATCCCGGAGCCGAGGTGGGCGCCGAGCACGGGGCCGACCTGGGTGCAGAAGAGGGGGTCCCGGCCGAGGATCCCGGTGCCCTCGGCGACCAGCGTGGCGGCGTCGCCGGCGGACTGCGCGTGCTGGACGAACCAGCCCGAGGCGCCACGCTCCGCCAGCTCATGCAGGTAGGCGACCATCCGCTCCATCGCCCGCTTCTTGGTGCGGACGCGGCCGACCGGCGAGATCTCGGTGCCGAAGGTGAGGATCGGCTTGATCTTCAGCGCCGAGCCGACCAGGGCCTGGGCGGCGCCGATCCGCCCGCCGCGACGCAGGTACTCGAGGGTGTCGAGGCAGAACCACATGTCGAGGCCCTCGCGGGTGCGGTGCACCGCCTCGACCACCTCGGGCAGCGGCTCGCCCCGCCTGGCGGCTTCGGCGGCGGCCAGCACGAGACAGCCGAGCCCGCCGGCACCGGTCTGGCCGTCGACCACCTCGACCCGCCCGGGGTACCCCTTTTCCTCGATCGTCCGCGCCGCCTCGCGGGCGCTCTCGCAGGTGCCGGAGAGGCCGCCGGCGATATGCACGGAGACGATGTCGCGGCCGGCTTCGGCCAGCGGCTCGTAGCGGGCGAGGAAATCGCCGACCGAGGGCTGGGAGGTGGAGGGGAGGTCGTCGGAGCCGCGCAGGCGCGCGTAGAACTCGTCGAGGTCGTACTCCGGCTCCGGCCGGTGGTCCCCGGCCCAGCCGACGTAGAGGCTGACCTGCTCGATCCCCCAGCGCCCGATCAGCTCGGCCGGCAGGTAGGTGGTGCTGTCGGTGACGACGGCGACGCCGCGATCGCCGTCCCCGCCGACCTCTTGGGAGGTGTTCATCTACAGGAGACTCTATGTTGAGGACATGAACGACGAGTGGCGGTTGCAGATAGACGTCCAAGATCAGGGCCACGGCGAGTCCCTGGCCGAGCGGCTCGACGCGGCTGAGCTGGAGCACGAGCTCAGCCTCGCCTTCCACGACCGGGTGATCGTCTCCCGCGACGGCCCCCGGGTCTTCGTCTACGCGGGGACGCGCGAGCAGGCCGAGAAGGCGAGCGAGCTGATCGTCAGGCTGGGGGAGAAACACGGCTGGGCGGTGGCGCCGGAGCTGCGGCACTGGCACCCGGCGGCGGAGGAGTGGGAGGACCCCGACCTGCCGCTGCCCGAGGGCGACGCCGCCCGGGTCGCCGAGCACGAGGAGCTGATCGCCGCCGAGCGCCGGGAGATGGCGGAGCGCGGCGCGCCCGAATTCGAGGTCCGCGTCGACCTGCCGTCTCACCGCGACGCCGTCCGCTTCGACGAGCTGCTGCGCGCCGAGGGCGTGCCGGCGGTGCGGCGCTGGAAGTACCTGGTCGTCGGCGCCACCGACGAGGACAGCGCCAAGGCCCTGGCGGAGCGGCTGGAGGGCGAGGCCCCGGCCGGCAGCAGGGTCACCGTCGAGGGCAGCGGCCAGGTCGCCTGGGCCGAGCGTCCGCCGAACCCGTTCGCCGTGTTCGGCGGCCTCGGCGGTTAGGACCGACGACGAGCCCGAGCGAGGAGGCGACGTGACCGAGCTGACCCCGATGCAGGTCGAGCTGTGCGAGAAGAGCGAGACCGACTACTCGGACCTGAGGGCCCTCTTCATCAACTGCACGCTGAAGCGCAGCCCCGAGGTCTCCAACACCCAGGGGCTGATGGACATCTCGATGGAGATCATGCGCCGCAACGGGGTCGCGGTGGAGTGCATCCGCGCCGTCGACCACGAGATCGCCACCGGCGTCTGGCCCGACATGACCGAGCACGGCTGGGAGCGCGACGAGTGGCCGGCGATCTTCGAGCGGGTGATGGCGGCCGACATCCTCGTCCTCGGGATGTCGATCTGGCTGGGGGAGAAGTCCTCGGTGGCGACACAGATCGTCGAGCGCCTCTACGGCAACTCGCACCTGCTCAACGACGCCGGCCAGTACGCCTACTACGGCCGCGTCGGCGGCTGCCTGGTGACCGGCAATGAGGACGGGGTCAAGCACTGCGCGATGAACACGCTCTACTCGCTGCAGCACCTCGGCTACACGATCCCGCCCCAGGCCGACGCCGGCTGGATCGGCGAGGCCGGGCCGGGGCCGTCATACCTCGACGAGGGCTCGGGCGGCCCGGAGAACGATTTCACCAACCGCAACACCACCTTCGCCGCCTGGAACATGCTGCACCTGGCGCGGATCCTCAAGGACGCCGACGGCATCCCTGCTCACGGCAACCAGCGCACCGCCTGGGATGCCGGCTGTCGCACCGACTTCCCCAATCCGGACTACCGCTGAGCGCCGCTGCGCACTTTTTACGTCCTATAACACGTACAAAGTCCGCAGCGCTCAGGCTCCGTTCGCTTCGAGGCGCTCGGCGAGGCGGTTCATGCCGCGCTTGCGGGCCGCGGCGGCGGCGTCGGCCCAGTCGGTCGCCGCGTCCGGGGGCGGCGAGACGCCGGCGTCGCGCAGAGTGGCGATGTCCTTGAAGGCGATGAGGTCCTCGCGGGCCTCGATCAGGGCGCCGCGCAGCGCCGGGCGCGGCTCCCGGATCGCGTTGTCGAGCACCGCCTCCAGGGAGCCGTGGCGGCGCAGCAGCTCGGCGGCGGTCTTCGGGCCGACGCCCCTGGCGCCGGGGAGGCCGTCGGAGGGGTCGCCGCGCAGGGCGATGAAGTCGGGCACCAGCGCGGGATCGATGCCGTAGCGCTCGCGCACCTCGTCCGGCCCGACCTCTTCGGCGCCTTTGCCGCCGCCGGTCTTGACGTAGAGCACGGTCACCGCCTCGGTGGCGCACTGGTACATGTCGCGGTCGCCGGTCAGCAGCAGGGCGCGGCCGCCCAGCTTGGCGGCCTCGCGGCGGGCGTAGGTGCCGAGCAGGTCGTCCGCCTCGAGGTCGGCGCTGGTCGCGACGGTCCAGCCAAAGGCCTCGAAGAAGTCCCCGGCCGCCTCGAACTGGGGCGCCAGCTCAGCCGGCATCTCCTCCTCCCGCTTGGCGTGGTAGGCGGGGTAGAGCTCGGTCCGGTAGGAGGCGGCATCGGGGCCGAAGCAGAGGACGACGGCGCGCGGCCGGTGGATCTCGATCTCGCGCAGGACCAGGTTCGCCGTGCCGAGCAGCGCGTTCACCGGCCGCCCGTCGCTCCCCACGATCTTGCTTGGCAGTGCGTAGAAGGCGCGGAACAGCATCGAGGGCGTGTCGACGACGAGCAGCGGAGCGGCCACAGGCCACTTATAGCGGGGCGTGTCTGAGTTTGGCCGCCACTATTGGCGGTCCAGCTCAGACACGCCCCCCGGTCGGCTGCGGGCCGAGCTCGGGCGCTCAATAGATTTGGGGGCGTGAAAGAGAGCGCACTGCTCATCGAGGATCTGGAGAAGCGCTACCCGACCGGGGTCGAGGCGCTGCGCGGGGTCTCGCTGAAGATCGTTCCGGGCGAGCTGTTCGGCCTGCTCGGCCCCAACGGGGCGGGCAAGTCGACGCTGATCCACTGCACGACCGGGCTCGCCCAGCCGACCGGCGGCTCGATCCGGGTCTTCGGCCACGACGCGATCGGCGACTACGGCGAGGCGCGGCAGGCGGTCGGGCTGGCGCCGCAGGAGCCGAACGTCGACTGGTTCCTCACCGTCGAGGAGACGCTCGACTACCACGCCGGCTACTTCGGGATGCCCAAGCGCGAACGCCGCGAGCGGACCAGCGAGCTGCTCAAGACCTTCTCGCTGACCGACAAGCGCCACGAACGGACGCGGACCCTCTCCGGGGGGATGAAACGGCGGCTGATCCTGGCCCGGGCGGTGATGCACCGGCCGCGGCTGCTGATCCTCGACGAGCCGACCGCCGGGGTCGACGTCGAGCTGCGGCTTCGAGCTCTGGCACTACGTGCAGAAAATCAACGAGGAGGGGACGACGATCCTGCTCACCACCCACTACCTCGAGGAGGCCGAGCAACTCTGCAGCCGGATCGCCTTCATCACCGGCGGCGAGATCGTCGCCGAGGGCAGCAGCCGCGACGTGGCCGATAGCTTCGGGGTCTCCAGCCTCGAGGACGCCTACCTGGCGCTGGTCGGCCGCAAGGAGCTGTCGCGCTCCAAGATCGAGGAGCCGATCCTTTGAGCGCGGAGCGACCAAGCGTGCATCTCTGGTTCTTCGTGCCGGGAGCGGAGCGGGAGGATTTGTTGTGAGCGCCGCCCAGATCCGCTTCGCGACGCTCTGGCGCCGCGAGGTCAACCGCTTCATGAAGATCAAGAAACAGACCCTGGGCGGGCCGCTGCTGGAAACCTTCCTCTACATCACCGTCTTCGGCGCCGCGCTCGGCTCGCGGATCAAGGAGCTGCACGGGATCGAATACATCCTCTTCGTCATCCCCGGCCTGATCATGATGGCGCTGGCGACCAACGCCTTCACCAACAACTCCTCCTCGATCCTGCAGCAGAAGTTCCAGGGGGCGATCCAGGACCAGCTCTCCTCGCCGGCCTCGCCGGGCGAGCTGCTGCTGGCGCTCTCGCTCGGCGGCTTCGTCCGCGGCCTGATGGTGGCGGCTATCACCTTTGTCGTCTCCGTGGTTCTCGTCGGCCTGCCGGTCGACAACGTGGCGGTGTTGATTCCGGCCCTGTTCCTGGTCGGCTTTTTCTTCTCGCAACTGGGGGTGCTGATCGGCGTCCGCGCCGAGCAGTTCGACGACGTCGCCTTCGCCCAGACCTTCGTCCTGCAGCCGCTGATCTTCCTCGGCGGCGTCTTCTACTCGGCCTCGCTGCTGCCGCAGCCGTTCGAGACGCTGACCCGGTTCAACCCGATCTTCTACATGATCTCCCTGGTCCGCTACGGCTTCGTCGGCTACACCGAAGTCAGCATCCCGCTCTCGCTGCTGGCGCTGACCGCCGCGACCGCGGTGCTGTTCGCCTTCAACCTGCGCCTCTTCAGTCGCGGCTACAAGCTGCGCGCCTAGACGTTCTTCGCGGCCATCTCTCGGTCGGCCCCGCTCATCCCGGGCCGGCCACTGGCACCGGCTGGCGCTCGTCGTCGGGGATGACGAGGATCGCGCCCTCGCCGGTCACGTAGGCCTCCTCGCCGTGCTGGATGACGTCCATCCCCATCGCCTCCTCGCGGTCGCCGGCGCGCAGCGGCACCACCGCGCCGATCAGCCGCAGCAGCAGGTAGGTCGCCGCGAAGGCGTAGGCCGGGGCGGCGAAGGCGGCCAGCGCCTGGTGGCCGAGCTGCGCGGCATCGCCGTAGAGGAGGCCGTCGGCGGTGCCGTTCCAGGCGGCCTGGGCGAAGAAGCCGATGAAGAGGATCCCGAAGAAGCCCGCGGTGCCGTGGGCGGCGAGCACGTCGAGCGTCTCGTCGACCCGGGTGCGGGTGCGCCAGACGATGATCGCGTAGCTCGGCGGCGCCGCCAGGGCGCCCAGCAGCATCGCCCAGCCGGGGCTGACGTAGCCGCCCGCCGGGGTGATCGCGACGCAGCCGACGACGATCGCCGTGGCGGCGCCCACCGCGGTCACCTTGCGGCCGCGCAGCAGGTCGAGCGCGAACCAGACGAGCAGCGTGCAGGCGGGGCAGAGCAGGGTGTTGGTGAAGGCGAGCACGCTCGGGTTCCCGGTCGAGAAGCCGCTGCCGCCGTTGAACCCGAACCAGCCGAACCAGAGCAGCCCGGCGCCGAGCAGCACGTACATCGCGTTGTGGGGGAGGAGGGCGAGGCGACCGTAGTCCTTGCGGGCGCCGACCACCAGCGCCGCCGCCAGGGCCGAGAACCCGGAGCCCATCTCGACTGGGACGCCGCCGGCGAAGTCGAGGGTGCCGTGCGCCTGCAGCCAGCCGCCGCCGAACGCCCAGTGGGCGAGCACCGCGTAGACCAGCACCGACCACAGCGCCGCGAAGACGAGGAAGGGCCCGAATCGCATCCGCTCGACCACGGCGCCGGAGACGAGGGCGACGGTGATGATGCAGAAGGTCGCCTGGAAGGCGAAGAAGACGAGGGTCGGGATCGCGGTCCCCTCGCGCGGCGCGAAGTCGACCCCGGCGAGGAAGGCGTTGCCGAGGCCGCCGACCAGGCTGCCGTGCCCGTCGAAGGCGAGCGAGTAGCCGACCGCGGCCCAGGTGACGGTGGCGATCGCGATCGCCGCGACGCACATCATGAACGTGTTGAGGGTGTTCTTCGAGCGCACCAGCCCGGCGTAGAAGAGGCCGAGCGCCGGGGTCATCATCAGCACCAGCGCGGTGGCGATGAGCATCCAGGCGGTGTCGCCGCTGTCGATCCCCGGGAGCGCGGCGGTCACGAGCCCCCCTCGGGCGCGCCGCCGACCGGGGTCACCGCTTCGACGTTCTCGTCGCCGGTGCGGATCCGGATCGCCCGCTCGAGGGGCAGCACGAAGATCTTGCCGTCGCCGACCTCGCCGGTGCGGGCGCCCTCGCGCAGCGCCTCGACCGTCGTCTCGGCGAAGGAGTCGGAGACCGCGACCTCGAAGCGCACCTTCTCGGAGAGGTCCATCTTCACGGTCGTGCCGCGGTAGGTCTCGACCCGGTCGAGCTCGCCACCGTGCCCCTGGACGCGGCTCATCGAGAAGCCGCGGACCTCGGCCCGATAGAGGGCCTCGAGCACCTGGTTCGCCTGCTCAGGGCGAACGATCCCGATCACGAGCTTCACGCCCCTCCTCCTCCCGCGGCGGTCACCAGTCGCCCGCGAGCCTATTGGAGGAACGATTGCGTGCGCTCACAAGCGCCCGAGCCGGCGGGCGCGCCACTCTACAATCGGCCAGTCGATGGCGACCCGTACCCGCAGGCGGCGGCGCAAGCCGCCAGCTTCCAGTTGGCATAAGTTCGTGATCGCGCTCGTCGTCGTGGTCGGAATAGCCGCGATCGCCGGCGGCATCGGCGGCTCCTGGGCGCTCAGCGTCTACAACTCGGCGCCGCCGCTCTCAAGCCTGCAGCCGGTGCAGAAGGGCCGCTCCTCGGCGATCTACGCCGCCGACGGCAGCCTGATCGGCTTCATCCGCTCCAACAACATCCGCCAGCCGGTCCCCTCCAGCGCACTTCCGCAGACCCTCAAGGACGCCACCGTCTCGATCGAGGACAAGAACTTCTTCCACCACGGCGCGATCGACCCCGAAGGCATCGCCCGCGCCGCCTGGAAGGACATCCTCGCCGGCGGCAAGCCCGTTCAGGGCGCCTCGACGATCACCCAGCAGCTGGTCCGCAACCTCTACATCACCAACCCGGAAGAGACGATCAAGCGGAAGCTGATCGAAGCGCACCTCGCCAACGACCTCGAGGAAGCCCACGACAAGGAATGGATCCTCACCTCCTACCTCAACACGGCGCCCTACGGGACGGTCGAAGGGCAGACCGCGGTCGGGGCCGAGGCCGCGGCGCAGACCTACTTCAGCAAGCCCGCCAAGGACCTGACCCTGACCGAGGCGGCGCTGATCGCCGGCCTGCCGCAGGCGCCCTCCGAATACAACCCGCTGCTCGACCCCGCGGCGGCGACGCAGCGGCGCAACGAGGTGCTCGGCACGATGGAGGAACAGGGGTACATCACCAGCGCCGAATACAGCGAAGCCGTCCACAGCGGCCTCGGCCTCCGTCCCGGCGACAAGTACAAGGTCATCCGCGACCCGTTCCTCTTCGACCTGGTCCAGCAGGAACTGATCGACAAGTACGGCATCAACACCGTCCGCAACGGCGGCCTCAAGGCCTATACGACGATCGACCCGAGCCTTCAGGCGAAGGCCGAAGAAGCGGTTGACGGCTCCTGCTACGTCTGTTACCCGGAAGGAGGCCCGGCTGCCGGCCTCGCCTCGGTCGATCCCAATACCGGCGCGATCGTCGCCCTCGCCTCGACCAAGGGCTACGCCAGCGAAAGCCAGTTCAACTACGCCTGGCAGGCGCAC
The DNA here is from genome assembly GCA_963714045.1 of uncultured Actinomycetes bacterium. Lineage (GTDB taxonomy): Bacteria > Actinomycetota > Thermoleophilia > Solirubrobacterales > 70-9 > VAYN01. Next base: position 939,245 of record OY970225.1, read on the forward strand.
CGCCAGCCGGGCTCGTCGTTCAAGACCTTCGTCCTGACGACCGCGATCAAACAGGGGATCGACCCCTACTCCACCTACTACGACGGCACCTCGCCGATAACGCTCAACCCGCCGGGCGGGATCCCCTGGACCGTCCACAACGCCGAGCCCGGGGGTGGCGTGATGCCGCTGTCGGCCGCGACCTGGGATTCGGTCAACGTCATCTTCGCCCAGCTGGACCTCGACGTCGGCTCCGAAAACGTCACCCACACCGCGCACCAGATGGGGATCGAAGCGCCGCTGGAATCGGTTCCGGCGGAGGCGATCGGAGGACTCAGCGTCGGCGTCACCCCGCTGGAAATGGCCGACGCTTACGCGACCCTCGCCAACGGCGGCATCCACCACGACCCGACCGCGATCGGCCGGGTCGAATTCCCCGACGGCAAGGTCGACGAAGCCGACGCCGCGGCCGGCGAACGGGTGCTGACCGAGGGCGAGGCCTACGACGTGACGAAACTGTTGGAAGGCGTGATCACGCAGGGCACCGGCGCCGGCTACACCTACATGGGCTGCTCCTCGGAGGCCGGCAAGACCGGTACCTCCGAGGAAGAGTCAGACGCCTGGTTCGTCGGCTACACGCCGATGTACTCGACCGCGGTCTGGGTCGGCCACCCGCAGTCGCGCGAATACACCGGCTTCGGCGGCTCGACCGCCGGGCCGATCTGGCGCTCCTACATGGAATCCGCCCAGGAAGGCGAATGCCCGGAATTCGAAGTTCCAGATAGCCTGCCCGAACTCTCCGGCCTGCACAGCGAACACACCTCCTCCTCCGCGGCGGCGAGACCGGGCGAAGGCGAAGAAGAAGAATCCGAAGAAGAAGAAGGCAAGAAGAAGAAGGAAGAAAAGGGCGAATCTGGAGCCGAAAAGGAATCGACCCCGACCCCGACCCCGACCCCGACCCCAACCCCAACTCCCACGCCTGCCCCCAGCGGTCCGCCCCCAGCGGTCGGCGGAGGCATCGGCGCCCCATGACCTCGAAAGGACTCTCATGAGAAAGCATCTCGTTCTGCTGGTCGCGGCCGCCGCGGTCGTCGCCCTGGCCGCATTCGGCCCCGGTTTCGCGGCGGGCGCCGACGGCCCCACCGAAACGGTCGTCCCCGCAACCGGCACCACCGACGTGATCCACATCGAGGAAGTCAAGGGCTCCCTCAAGTTCGTCGCCCCGCCGACGGTTCACCAGGGCGATCAGCTGGAAATCGTCAACGACACCAACCCCCACAAGGTCGGCCCGCACACGTTCTCGCTGGTCACCAAGGGCTCGCAGCCGAAGACCCCGAACGCGCGTAGGAACTGCTTCACGCCGAAGCACATCTGCATGTCGATCGCCAAATGGCACGGCTTCAACCCGAAGACCGAGAAGATCACCGTCAACCCGGCCAAGGCCGGGCCGGAAGGCTGGAGCACGCTTGGCAGCACCAGCAAGAAGGGCGACTCCTGGTTCACCGGCGAAAAGCCGGGCACCTCGATCAGCCAGCAGGTGACCGCCGATCCGGCGACGACGCCGACGATCTATTTCGTGTGCGCGATCCATCCCTGGATGCAGGGCAAGGTCACGGTCCTGCCGGCCGGCAGCTAGCGGCACGTCTGGGCAGCTCACATCCACGCCCCGCCTCGGGCGCCGAGCTTTCCTCGGCGCCCTGGGCGGTGGCGCGCTCGGTCTGCTGGCGCCGCTGAGGGGCGGGGGCGGGCTGCTGCCCTTCGTCGGGGAGGACTCTCCGCGGGCACAGGCGCGGACGGCGGTGCCCTTCCAGGCGCGGCTGCCGATCCCGCGCGAGCTGAGCGACTCCCACATCCGGATCCCGATCCGCGAGGCCGAGGCGCAGATCCTCCCCGGCCCGAAGACGAAGCTGTGGACCTACGGCGGCACCTTCCCGGGGCCGACCGTGCGCCGCCGCGCCGGCCAGCGGACCAGGGTCACCTTCCACCACGAGCTGCCGGCCTCCGCGGGGGAGCTGTCGGTGCACCTGCACGGTGGCCACAACCGCACCCGGTTCGACGGCCAGCCCGGCGGCCTGACCAAGTCACAGCCGGTCTCCTACTACTGCCACATCCCCCGCGGCCTCTCCCCGCGCCAGTCCGGCAATGACCTGCTGATCCCGCCCGGCGGCAGCAAAACCTACGTCTACGACCTGGTCGAGGACGGGCGACCCGAACGGGCGGCGTTCCAGTGGTACCACGACCACCGCCTCGACCGCACCGCCCGGCACAGCTGGCGCGGCCTGGCCGGGATGTGGATCGTCGAGGACGATTTCGAGGACTCGCTGCCGCTGCCGCGCGGCGAGCGCGACATCCCGCTGCTGATCGCCGACCGCAGCTTCGACCGCCACAACCAGCTGACCGACCCCTTCACCGGGCTGCGGCCGCCGGCTGACGGGGTCTTCGGCCACAGCGTCCTCGTCAACGGCGCCTTCATGCCGCATCACGAGGTCAGCGGCCGCCGCTACCGGCTGCGGATCCTCAACGTCTCCCAGTTCCGCTCCTACAACCTGCAGCTCTCAAACGGCGCCCCGATGGTGCAGATCGGCAGCGACAGCGGCCTGATGCCGAAACCGGTCCGCCGCGACCAGATCCTGATCGGGCCGGCCGAGCGGGTCGAGGTGGTCGTCGACTTCGCCGGCGCCGAGGGGCGCTCGGTGGAGCTGCGCAGCGCCCGCCACGGCGGTCGCAACCCGCAGGGCGCGCGCTCCTACGCCGGCGCCCTGATGCAGTTCCGCGTCGCCCCCGGCCGCGTCTCCGACAGAACCCGCGTCCCACTCCGGCTGCGGCCGCTGCCGGAGTGGGCGAGGAGGGCGAGGGAGAGAGGCCCCCGCAAGCCCGACCACACCTGGGAGATCTCGATCGGCGGCCTCTTCAAGACCACCTGGCTGATCAACGGCAGGACCTTCAACCCCGCTCGCGCCGACGCCTTCCCGGTCCTCGGCACCACCGAGGCCTGGGAGATCGTCAACCGCACCGGGGTCGCCCACGTGATGCACCTCCACCACAGCGACTGGCTCCTGCTGGCGCGCAACGGCAAGCCGCCGCCGCCCTGGGAAGACTGCCTCAAGGAGACCTTCTTCGTCTTCCCCGGCGAACGGATCCTGCTCGCCGGGCACTTCACCGACTACACCGGCAAGTTCGTCATCCACTGCCACATGTTCGACCACGAGGACCACGGCCTGATGAGCCAGTTCGAGATCGTGCGCCCGCACGCGGCATGATTGGGCGATGGATGACCATGAGCGCACGGTGCGCTTCCGCAGGGCGCGGCGCGATCCGCAACTGACCGTCGTCGAGGGCTTCCACGCCCTCAAGCACGCGCTGCGCTTCGGCGCCGAGCTCCTCGAGGCGGTCGCGGTAGACGCGCAAGACCTGGAGGAGCTGGCCGGGGAGCTGGCGCCCGACCTCGTCGGCGAGTTGTGCGGGGTGGTGGAGGAGGTCGACGCCGAGCGACTGGCCGAGCTGGTGCCGCAGGTGCCGCCCACCGGAGTGGTGGCGATCGCCCGCCGCCCGCCGGTCGACGTGGCCGCGGCGCTGGCCGACCCGCGCCCGGCCCCGCTGGTCCTGCTCGAGCGCCCGCGGAACATGGGCAACCTCGGCGCCTGCATCCGGGTCGCGGCCGCGGCCGGCGCGGCGGGGGTCCTGACCACCGGCGAGAGCGACCCCTGGTCCGCCGACGCCGTGCGCGGCGCCGCGGGGCTGCAGTTCGCGCTGCCGGTCGCCGCGGTCGAGGCGCTGCCGGCAGGCGATCGCCCGCTGCTGGCGGTCGACCCCGAGGGGGAGGACCTCCGTGCCGAGCGCCTGCCCTCCCGCGCCGTCCTCGCCTTCGGCACCGAGCGCCACGGCCTCAGCGCCGAGCTGCTCGAGCGCGCCGACGCCCGCGTCGCGATCCCGATGCGGGCGGGGGTCTCCAGCCTCAACCTGGCGACCTCGGTCGCCGTGGTGCTGTTCTGCCAGGGGCTCGGAGCCGGCTGGAGATAGACGAAAACTACGGATGCGGGATGCAGGTCTGGCGGTTAGCGTGCTGAACAAGACAGCGCGGCATCGTGCCGCCAGAAGCCGCCAATTGACCGAAAGGAAGCACCTTGCCGCTCGCAGACATCAGCTTTGGGGAACTGCTCCTCATCGCGCTGGAGATCTTCTTCTTCGTGATCTGGATCTGGATCCTGATCACGATCCTCACCGACCTCTTCCGCGACCACGAGCTCTCGGGCTGGGCGAAGGCGGCCTGGGTCCTGTTCCTCGTCTTCATCCCGTTCCTGACCGCCTTGATCTACCTGATCGCCCGCGGCAGCGGCATGCGCGACAGAACGATCAAAGCCCAGGCCGACGCGAAAAAGCATTTCGACGAATACGTTCAGCAGCAGGCCCACACCACCCCCGCCGACGAACTCCACAAGCTCAACGAGCTGAAGGAGAAGGGCGCCCTCAGCGCCGAGGAGTTCGACAAGGCGAAGGCCAAGCTGCTCGCCTAGGACTGAACGGTCGGGGCCCTCGACATGAGGGCTCCGACTCCTTCAGAAGTGCCCGTTTTGCATGGGAAGTTGCAGGTTATTAGCAACTCCTAACAATCTTCAGGCGTCTTCGCTAGCCTGCGCGGCCCGTGCCGAGCCCCTCCCGGGGCGGCGCGGAACCGATGCGGGCCTCCCTCCTCGACACCCACCCGGGCGCGTCCAAGCGGCGCGCGCTGCTGTTCGCGGCGCTGCTGCTGGCGGCGCTGTGCGCGCTGGCGGCCTCGGGGGAGGCGAGCGCGCCGGCGATGACCCCGCAGGAAAAGCTCGACGCCACCCAGGGCAAGCTCGACCACGTGCGCGAAAGTCAGAGCTCGCTGGCGGAAACGATCGCCGAACAGAACGCGGCGATCGACACGATGATCGGCGAAGTCTCGGCGCTGCGCCAGAAGCAGGCCGCGGTCGAGGCCGAACTGGCCGAAAAGCAGCGCGAACTGGACCAGGCGACGGCGGCGCTGGAAAAGGAACAGCAGCATCTGGAAGAAGTCCGCGAACAGCTGGGCCGCGCCCTCGGGGTGCTGCGCGACCGCCTGGTGGCGATCTACGAGGCCGGCTCGCCCGACGTCATCAACGCGATCCTCGAATCGGACAACTGGTCCGAGATGACGGCCCAGACCGAATACCTGAACCGAATCCAGAGCTACGACGACTCGGTCGTCGAGCGGGTCAAGACCCTGCGCGACGAGGTCACCGAAGCGGTGGCGCGGCTGGCCGACAACCGCGCCAAAATCGAAAGCGCCCGCGACGCGATCGCCGCCAACGAGCGCGAAGTCGCCGCCGCTAGGGCCGCGGCCGAGTCCCGCTTCGCCGAACTGAAGTCGGCGCAGGCGCAGCGCCGCGAAGCGATGGAAGCGCTGGAAAGCCGCGAACAGGCGCTGAGCAGCAACCTCGCCTCGATCTCCAACCAGATCGCCTCCGAAGGCGGCCCGGTGCCGACCGGCGAAGTGCCGGCGCCGCTGACCCCCGGCGAGACCGCCGGCTTCATCAGCGAAAGCCAGGCCAGCGCTCCGGCCTCGGCGCCGAGCGCGATCCAGTCGGCGATCTCGGCCGCCAACGCGATCGCCACGACCCCCTACATCTGGGGCGGCGGCCACGGCTCCTTCGAATCCTCCGGCTACGACTGCTCCGGCGCGGTCAGCTACGCCCTGCACGGCGGCGGCTTCCTCGAAAGCCCGCTCGACTCGACCGGGCTGGAGACCTGGGGCGAACCGGGCCCGGGCAAGTGGATCACCGTCTACGCCAACGCCGGACACGCCTGGATGATGATCGCCGGCCTCGCCTTCGACACCGTCGGCGGCCCCGGCCCGCGCTGGCACTCCTCGCCGGTGGATTCCCCCGAAGGCTTCATCGCCAGACACCCTTCGGGCTACTGAGTCCGGCCGCTCTTTAGAGAATCCGAATAGGGTCGCGACCTCGTGGAACCCATCTCCTACCTGCAGGCGATCATTCTCGGCGCCGTCCAGGGGATCGCCGAGCCGTTTCCGATCTCCAGCCTCGGCCACGGCGTGATCGCGCCGTCGCTGTTCGGCTGGGACATCCACCAGAACGACGAATTCTTCCTCTCCTTCCTGGTCGCGACCCACTGCGCCACCGCCGCCGTCCTCTTCTTCTTCTTTCTCAAGGACTGGATGCGGATCTTCCGCGGGCTCGGCCGCTCGGTCCGCGGCCGCTCGACCCCGGAGGACACCGACGCCCGCCTCGGCTGGGTGATCGTCGCCGGCACGATCCCGGCCGGGATCGTCGGCCTGGCGCTGGAGCACAAGCTGCGCGAGCTCTTCGCCTCGCCGACCTCGGCGGCGATCTTCCTCACCATCAACGGGGTGCTGCTGCTGATCTTCGAGCGCTACCGCCGCCGGCCGCCGCGCCCGGGCGACTTCGAAGGGGATGTCGACGGCCGCATCTCGAAGATCAGCCTCAAGCAGGCGCTGGCGATCGGGACGGCGCAGGTCGCGGCGCTGATCCCGGGGATCTCGCGCTCGGGGATCACGATGGGCGGCGGCCTGCTCACCGGCCTCTCCAACGACGACGCCGCCCGCTACTCCTTCCTGCTGGCGACGCCGATCATCGCCGCCGCCGGGCTGCTGAAGCTGCCGACCCTGCTCGGCTCGGCCGGCGACGGCGTCCGCGGCCAGGCCCTGGTCGGCGCGATCGCCGCCGCGATCACCACCTACGTCGCCGTCAAGTTCCTACTCCGCTTCTTCGAGACCAACCGCCTCACCCCGTTCGGCATCTACTGCATCGTCGCCGGCATCACCTGCTCCCTGATCTTCGCCTTCTGATTCTGAGGCGGTAGCGTTGGGCGATGGCGCCTGAGGGGAGTCACGGGGATCTGGAGCGGGAGCTGGAGGAGATGCTCGAGGTCGAGCGGTTCGAGCCGCCGGCAGAGTTCCGCGAGCGCGCCCGCTGGAGCGACCCCGCCATCTACGCGGAGGCGGCGGCCGACCCGGAGGCGTGGTGGATGCGGCAGGCGACCGAGCTGCTCGACTGGGAGACCGAGCCGAGCCAGGGCCTGAACGACTCCGACCCGCCCTTCTACAGGTGGTTCGAGGACGGGCGGCTGAACGCCTCGGCCAACTGCCTCGACCGCCACGTGGCGGCTGGCCGGGGCGAGCGCGTCGCCTATCACTGGCGCGGCGAGCAGGGGGAGGAGCGCGACATCACCTACGCCGAACTGCACCGCGACGTCCAGCGCTTCGCCAACGCGCTCAAGGATCTTGGTGTGGAGAAGGGCGACGTGGTCGGGATCTACCTGCCGATGATCCCCGAGGTCGTCGTCGCGATGCTGGCCTGCGCCCGGATCGGGGCGCCGCACAACGTCGTCTTCGGCGGCTTCTCGGCGGAGTCGGTGCGGGAGCGGATGGAGTTCTCCCACGCCAAGGCGCTGGTCACCGTCGACGGCGCCCGGCGCAAGGGCAGGACGGCGCCGATCAAGCCGGCGGTCGACGAGCAGATGGGCGGCCTCGACTCGCTGCGGACGATCGTCGTCGTCCGCCACACCGGCATCGAGTGCCCGATGCGCGAGGGCCGCGACGTCTTCTACGACGAGGCGCTCGCCGCCGCCGCCCCGGAGTGCCCGGCCGAGCCGATGGAGGCCGAGCACCCGCTCTACATCCTCTACACGTCCGGCTCGACCGCGAAGCCGAAGGGAATCCTGCACACCACCGGCGGCTACATGACCGGCGTCACCGCGACCCACCGCTACGTCTTCGACCTCGACCCCGAGAACGACGTCTACTGGTGCGCCGCCGACGTCGGCTGGGTCACCGGCCACTCCTACATCGTCTACGGCCCGCTCGCCAACGGCGCCACCAGCGTGATGTGGGAGGGGGCTCCGGACTACCCGCACCAGGGGATCTGGTGGGAGCTGGTCGAGCGCTGCGGGGCGACGATCCTCTACGCGGCGCCGACGGCGATCCGCACCTTCATCAAGTGGGGGGCGGAGATCCCGGCGAAGTTCGACCTCTCCTCGCTGCGGCTGCTGGGCTCGGTCGGCGAGCCGATCAACCCCAAGGCCTGGCTCTGGTACCACCGGGTGATCGGCGGCGGGCGCTGCCCGATCGTCGACACCTGGTGGCAGACGGAGACCGGCGCGATCATGATCACACCGCTGCCGGGGATCACAGCGACCAAGCCGGGCTCGGCGACCACCCCGTTCCCGGGCATCGAGGCGCAGGTGGTCGGCGAGTCCGATGGCGAGCCGGTCTCCGAAGGGCAGGGGCTGCTGGTCCTGGAGCGTCCCTGGCCCTCGATGCTGCGCGGCCTCTACCGGGAGGACGAGCGCTTCGTCGAGACCTACTTCTCGCGCTTCGGCCGGGAGCGCTACCTGGTCGGCGACGCCGCCCGCCGTGACGCCGACGGCTACTTCTGGGTGATCGGCCGCATCGACGACGTCGTCAACGTCTCCGGTCACCGGCTCTCGACCGCCGAGGTCGAGTCGGCGATCGTCGCCCACGAGAAGGTCGCCGAGGCGGCGGTGATCGGCCAGCACGACGAGGACACCGGGCAGGCGATCTGCGCCCTCGTCACCCTGCGCGGCGGCATCGAGCCCAGCGACGAGCTGGTCGAGGAGATGCGGGGCATCGTGGCCGATCGGATCGGCAAATTCGCCCGCCCGAAGCGGGTCATCTGGGCCGACGACCTGCCGAAGACGCGCTCCGGCAAGATCATGCGCCGCCTCCTGCGCGACATCGCCGAGGGCCGGGCGCTGGGCGACGTGACGACCCTGCGCGACCCCGACGTGATGGCCGAGCTGGAGAAGAAGATCGCCGAAGAGGGCGACGAGGACTGAGCGCGGCAGAGGTTTCGGTCGTATAGCGACCCAAAGCTCTGCCGCACTTTCCGGGCTAGTCGCCGCGCTGGCTGACGATCCGCTCGACCGCCACCTCGAGCGCCTGCAGCTGTTCCTGGACGCTGCGCAGTTCGCGCAGGGCGAGCGCCTCGGCGGTCATCTGCTCTTCCGCCAGCTCTTCCTCGACCTCGACGATTTCGGGAGCGAGGAAGCGCTGGGCGAAGGCGCCGGTGAGCAGGGCGACGAAGCCGATCCCGACGATCAGGATCACGGTCGAGACGATCTCGCCTCCCGTCGTGCTCGGATAGATGTTGGAGCCGAGGGTGGTCATCGTCGTGATCGACCAGTAGAGGCCGTCGCCGAAGCTGAGGTGCTGGCTGTGCTTCTCGAAGGCGGTGAAGAGGGCGCCGCCGCCGACCACGGTGAGCGTCGCCAGCAGCAGCGCGTAGCGCAGGCCCTCGAGCGAGAAGACCTCGCGCGAGAGCTGGGCCAGGCGCAGCAGGCGGAGGAGGCGCAGCAGGCGCAGGGCGCGGAGGCCCTGCAGGCCGGGGGGCAGCACCGGCGGGGTGAGGAAGACGATGATCACGTCGAGCGGGTGGCGGCGCAGCCAGGCGCGGCGGTCCGGCACCACTGAGAGCATCACCACCAGCTCGACCAGGAAGGCGGTCCAGGTGATCCAGTTGAGGGCGATCGCGATCTTCTCCAGCGCCCCGCCGGGGTGCGACTCGGTGATCGCCACGGTCGGCAGGGTCAGCGCCGCCGCGATCAGCATCGGCGTGTTCAGCCGTTCCGCCACGCGGGTGCTGCGAGCGTTCATCCCCGGCGGGTAGCGCACGGGCGCGGCTGCGGCTTCGGAGCTCACCGCGACTGTTTCGACGCCGGCCGGCCCAGCCCCTTCGCGTGGCCCGGCGGGCCACCGCCTTCGCGTACCATGGCCGGGCAATCAACGAACCAGGAGACGCCGACCCTATGAGCACCAGCACCGTCACGCAGGACTACAAGGTCGCCGACATCGGCCTCGCCGAGTTCGGGCGCAAGGAGATCGCGCTCGCCGAGGTGGAGATGCCGGGCCTGATGCAGACCCGCGAGGAGCTCGGCGCGGCGCAGCCGCTGAAGGGGGCGCGCATCACCGGCTCCCTGCACATGACGGTGCAGACGGCCGTGCTGATCGAGACGCTGACGGCGCTCGGCGCCGAGGTGCGCTGGGCAAGCTGCAACATCTTCTCCACCCAAGACCACGCGGCGGCCGCGATCGCCGCCTCCGGGGTGCCGGTCTACGCCTGGAAGGGGGAGACCCTGGAGGAGTACTGGTGGTGCACCGAGCAGGCGCTGCTGTGGCCCGACGGCGAGGGCCCGAACATGATCCTCGACGACGGCGGCGACGCGACCCTGCTCGTCCACAAGGGCGCCGAGTTCGAGCGGGCCGGCGCGGTGCCGGAGCCCGAGACCGCGGAGTCGGGCGAGTTCAAAATCGTCCTCGAGACCCTGCGGCGCTCGCTCGACGAGGACCCTCAGCGCTGGACCCGCGTCGCCGCCGACATCCAGGGCGTCACCGAGGAGACGACGACCGGCGTCCACCGCCTCTACCAGCTGGCCGAGACCGGCGACCTGCTGTTCCCGGCGATCAACGTCAACGACTCGGTCACCAAGTCGAAGTTCGACAACCTCTACGGCTGCCGCCACTCGCTGGTCGACGGGATCAACCGCGCCACCGACGTGATGATCGGCGGCAAGGTCGCGGTGGTCTGCGGCTACGGCGACGTCGGCAAGGGCTGCGCCTCCTCGCTGCGCGGCCAGGGCGCCCGCGTCATCGTCACCGAGATCGACCCGATCTGCGCCCTGCAGGCGGCGATGGAGGGCTACGAGGTGCGCAGGCTCGACGAAGTCGTCGAGACGGCCGACATCTTCGTCACCGCCACCGGCAACAAGGACATCGTCACCGCCGGGGACATGGCGCGGATGAAGCACAACGCGATCGTCGGCAACATCGGCCACTTCGACAACGAGATCGACGTCGCCGGCCTCGAGGGGCGCGCCGACGTCGAGCGGATCAACATCAAGCCCCAGGTCGACGAGTGGCGCTTCGCCGACGGGCACTCGATCGTCCTCCTCTCCGAGGGCCGCCTGCTCAACCTCGGCAACGCCACCGGGCACCCGAGCTTCGTGATGTCGAACTCGTTCACCAACCAGGTGATCGCCCAGGTCGAGATGTTCAGCAAGCCCGAGGACTACGAGGCGAAGCAGGTCTACGTTCTGCCCAAGCACCTCGACGAGAAGGTCGCCCGCCTGCACCTCGCCGCCCTCGGCGTCGAGCTGACCGAGCTCAGCCCCGACCAGGCCGCCTACCTCGGCATCCCCCTCGACGGCCCCTACAAGCCGGACCACTACCGCTACTAGAGCGCCGGCGCAGCGAACTCGAAGACTTACCGTGGCTATAGCAACGGTAAGTCTTCGAGTTCGACGTGGGCACAAAATTAGTTTGCTAAACTAATTACCTACGCTAATCAATGACCGCGCCAGCCAAGGACACCACGCTCACCGACTCCGCCGCCCGGTTGCGGCTGGGGATCGTGCGGACGGCACGGCGGCTGCGGCAGGAGGCGGCGGCGGAGGCGACGGGGCTGACGCCGACCTCGACCGCGGCGCTGGCGACGATCGAGCGCCACGGCCCGCTGACACCGAGCGAGCTGGCGAAGCTGGAGCAGGTGCGACGGCCGACCGTGACCCGCACCCTCGGCTGCCTCGAGCGCGAGGGGTTGATCGATCGCACCCCCGACCCGGCCGACGGCCGCAGCGCCCTGATCGGCGTCAACGCCGCCGGGCGCGAGCGGTTACGGCGCCTGCGCGGGCGCAAGAACGCCTACCTGGCGCGCCGCATGCGCGACATGCCGGTGGCCGATATCGAGGTGCTTGAGCGGGCAGCCGAGATCCTCGAGCAGATGTTGGAAGAAGGGGAATCTTGAGCGCGGCGCTGCGCCGCTCGTTCGACTCGCTCGAGGTGCCCAACTACCGGCGCTACTTCGCCGGCCAGCTGATCTCCCTCTCCGGCACCTGGATGCAGACGGTGGCGGCGATCTGGCTGATCCTCAGCCTCACCGGCAGCGGCGTCGCCGTCGGCCTGACCACGGCGCTGCAGTTCCTGCCGATGCTCCTGATCGGCGCCTGGGGCGGCCTGCTCGCCGACCGCATTCCGAAGCGGCATCTGCTGATGACCACGCAGGCGCTGATGGCGATCCCCGCGGTCGGCCTCTTCGCGGTCACGGCGACCGGGGTCGTCGCGCCCTGGATGGTCTTCGGGGCTGTGTTCGCGATGGGGACGGTCAACGCGGTCGACAACCCGGCCCGGCAGAGTTTCGTGATCGAGATGGTCGGGCCGGATCGGGTCGTCAACGCGGTCAGCCTCAACAGCGTGATCGTGCAGATGGCGCGGATCGTCGGGCCGGCGCTGGCCGGCCTGCTGATCGCCGGCTTCGGCGTCGTCCCCTGCTTCGCGCTCAACGCACTCACCTTCGTGGCGATGATCGCCGCCCTCTGGGGGATGGACCCGCGCGGCCTGCACACCGCGCCGGTCGCGCCCCGCGCCCCCGGCGCGATCCGCGCCGGCCTGCGCTACGTCCTCCGCACCCCCGAGCTGGCGCTGCCGCTGGCGCTGATGGCGCTGGTCGGGACGCTCGGCTTCAACTTCCAGGTGGTGCTGCCGCTGCTGGCCAAGTTCAGCTTCGGCGGCGGCGCCTCGACCTACGCGGCGATGGTCTCGGCGATGGCGGTGGGCTCGATCGGCGGCGCCCTCGTCAACGGCGCCCACGGCCGCACCGGCCCGCGGTTGATCGCCGGCGGCGCGCTCGCCTTCGGCGTCCTCGCGACCCTCTCGGCGGCGATGCCCTCGCTCGCCCTCGAGATCCCGGTCCTGGCCCTGCTCGGCGCCGCCGCCGTCACCTTCGCGGCGACGATCAACTCGACCCTGCAGCTCGCCGTCTCGGCGGAGATGCGCGGCCGCGTGATGGCCCTCTACTCGGTCGTCTTCCTCGGCTCGACCCCGATCGGCGGCCCCCTCACCGGCTGGCTCTCGGAGGCCTACGACCCCCGCGTCGCCCTGCTCCTGGCTGCAACCTCGGGCCTGGCTGCCGCCTGGGCCGCCCACGTCTCCTTCGCGCGGATCAGGGCGGCCTCAGTGGCAGTGTGAGGCATCGCGGCCGCGGGTGAGCCAGAAGAGGACGGCGAAGACCGCCGTGGCGACCAGGTTCAGGACCAGCTTGTAGTCGAGCTGGATCGAGCCGAACACGTCCGTGCGGGTGGGGCGGGGGCCGGTCGGGATCAACCCGGCGAGGCCGAACAGCCCGTCGACGATCAGCGCCGCGATCACGATCGTGACGAACATCAGGGCGGTGATCCGCAGGGCGAAGGCGGTGCCGTAGTACTTGCGGTAGGCGAGCACGATCGGGATCACGATCAGGTCGGCGAAGATGAAGGCGATCACCCCGGCGAAGCCGATCCCGCCCGACCACAGCACCGCCGCCAGCGGCACGTTGCCGACCGAGCAGACGAAGCTGAGGATCGCGATCAGCGGCCCGACGAGGACGTTCTCGAGCGTCCGCAGGAGCGGCGGGGCGTCGGTGACGAAGAGGACGTTGAAGAATTCGTCGCCGAGCAGGCCGATGAAGCCGGCCAGCAGGAAGCCGATCGCGATCTCCTTCCAGAGCATCGTCCAGTCGCCGCGGAAGTTGGCGGCGACGTCGGCCCAGGCGTCGCGGGAGGCGAGCCGCTCGCGCCAGCCCAGCTCCGCCTCGCCGCCGCTGTGGTGCTGGTGGCCCTCCTGCGCCTGCTGGGCGTGCCGCCGCGCCTGCTCCTCCAGCCGCGGCGAGACGAAGCGCCGCAGCAGCACCGCCATCAGGGCGATCAGGACGATGCCGCCGACGTACTCGGCGAGGGTGAACTGCCAGCCCATCAGCACCCAGAGCACCAGCCCCAGCTCCCAGACCAGATTGGTCGAGGCGAACTGGAAGGAGAGCGCGGTCACCGCCGAGGCCCCCTTCTGGAACAGCGACTTGGCGATCGCGATCGCCGCGTAGGAGCAGGAGGAGGAGGCGGCGCCGAGCCCGGCCGCCTTCGCCACCGGGACGAAGCCGCCGCCGGAGAGGGCGCCTTCGATCCGCTCGCGCGGCACCCAGGCCTGGACTACGCCCGAGATCGCGAAGCCGAGCACCAGCGCCCACCAGACCTCGTAGGCCATCAGCAGGGACTGTTCGAGCCCCTGGGCGACCTTGTCGAGGACGTCCGTCATGCGAGGCCGAGGCGGTGGGCGCGCTCGGTGGCGCGGGCGAGGGCCTCGGGCAGCCAGGGGACCTCGCCGGCGCGCATCAACGGGCGGCCGGCGACGACGGTGGTGTCGACGACCGATCCCGCGGCGGCGTAGACGAGGTTGGAGACGAGCTCGCCGATCGCGAGCTCGTAGGCGTCGGGGCGCAGGAGGAGGAAGTCGGCGGGCGCGCCGGGCGCGAGCGTCGCGGTGCTGCCGCCGAGCAGCGGCGCCCGGCGGCCGGTCGCGACCTCCCAGGCCTCGGCGGCGCCGATCGCGGTCGCCGTCCCGGCCGCGTGCTTCTGGGTCAGGGCGAAGGCCTTGACGTCGGCCATCAGGTCGAGTGAGTCGTTGGAGCCGGCGCCGTCGGTGCCGAGGCCGACCGCTATCCCCGCCTCGCGCGCCGCCACGTAGTCGAGCTGGCCGCCGACCGCGAGCTTCATGTTGGCGACCGGGTTGGCGACGACCGTGCAGCCGCGCTCGGCGATCAGCTCCAGCTCGGCGCGATCGAGGTGGACACCGTGGGCGAGCAGGGTGCGCTCGCCCAGCAGCCCCAGGCGGTCGAGGTAGAAGGCTGGGCGCAGGCCGTGGTCGCGCAGGCAGCTCTCGACCTCCGGCTCGGTCTCGGAGAGGTGGATGTGGACGGCGACCCCGCGCTCGGCCGCCAGCTCGGCGACCCAGCGCAGCGACTCCTCGCTGACCGTGTAGATCGAGTGCGGGGTCAGTGAGGGGGTCACGCCCGGCGCGTCCGCCGCCAGCTCCTCGAGGCTGCTCCTGGCCGCTTCGCGCAGGCGCTCGAAATTGCCGTCGGCGTCGAACAGCGGCGCGCCGACGGTGGCGCGCAGGCCGGAGTCTTCGACGGCCCGGGCCACCGCCCGGGGGTGCCAGTACATGTCCCAGAAGCGGGCGGTGCCGGTGCGGATCATCTCCGCGCAGGCGAGCCGCGTGCCCCAGTAGACGTCTTCGGCGTCGAGCTTCGCCTCGACCGGCCAGATCCGTTTTTCCAGCCACGGCATCAGCGGCAGGTCGCCGCCGCTGCCGCGGAACAGCGTCATCGCCGCGTGGGTGTGCCCGTTCAGCAGCGGCGCGACGAGGTGGCCGCCGCCGGCCTCGATCGTCTCCTCGCCGGCCTGTGGCGCGACGTCCGGCCCGATCGCCGCGATCCGCCCGTCTTCGCAGCGCAGCCCCACGGCCTCGCCGTCGAGCATCGCCCCGGTCACGGCCAAGCTCATCGCCCGACCGCGCCGAGCCGCGGCAGCACCGCGGCAAGGCCCTCGCGCAAACGGGCCGTGTTGGCGGCGCGGTCGCCCTCCATCGCGGCGACGTCGAGCACGCCCGCGCCGATCCCGTTGGCGAGGTTGTCGACGACGCAGAGCGCCGCGTATTCCAGCCCCAGCTCGCCGGCGACGACGCACTCGGAGGGGATCGTCATCCCGACCACGTCGGCGTGGGCGGCGATCAGGCGGATCTCGGCCGGGGTCTCGAAGCGCGGCCCGTGCGCCTGCCAGTAGACGCCGCCGTCGCGCAGAGCCTGGCCGCCGGCCTCCCAGGCCTCGATCACCTCGCGACGCCAGCGGGGGTTGAAGCCCGGGGCGGAGTGCGCGCGGGCGTCGGCGAAGATCGAGGCCCCGGCGTGGAGGGCGATGAAGTCGTCCGGGCAGAGGAGGCTGCCGACCGGCAGCTCGGCGTGCAGCGAGCCGACCGAGCCGATCGCCAGCACCCGGTCGCAGCCCTGCTCGACCAGCGGCCGCAGGCTGGCGACGTGGTCGATCTCGTGCGGGAGCGCGTAGGGGGTGCCGGGCTCGCCGTGGCGGAGGACGATCGCCGCCCCGTGCTCGGCCGCCGCAGCCGCGATCTCCTCGCCCCCCGGGCCGAGCGCGTTGCTGCCGAGGATCACGGCGAGACGCCCCATCCGCCGCGATCCTACGCCCACTGTCGACGGCACCCTTCCCTTCGCCTATGGTGAGCGCATGGTCGACCGGCCGTCGGGAAGGGACGAGAGCGAGGATCAGCGCCTCGATCGCAACCTCGGCGAGCTACTGCAGGAGCTGCGGGTCGCCCTGCCCGGAGTGCAGGTGCTGTTCGCCTTCCTGCTGGCGGTTCCGCTCCAGCGCAACTTCGAACGGATCACGCCGTTCGAGAAGGGCGTCTACTTCGGGACGCTGCTCTGCACGGCCGTCTCGGCGGCGCTCTTCATCGCTCCCTCCGCCTACCACCGGCTCACCTTCCACTACCAGCAGAAGCACCGCCTCGTCTTCCTCGCCAACCGCTTCGCGATCGCCGGCCTCGCCTTCCTGGCACTGGCGATGACCGGCGCGATCATGTTCATCACCGACATCCTCTTCAGCCCGCTGGCGACCGTGCTGACGACCGCCGCCGCCTTCGCGATGTTCGTCTTCCTCTGGGGCCTGCTGCCGCTGCAGCGCCGGCTCAAGTTCCGGGAAGAGGGCTTGCCGCGAGTCGATCCGCCCGCAGGCCCGCCAGCTGCTCCTCCAGCTCGTTGAGGAAGGGCAGGGCCGGGCAGGCGGAGCGCAGCAGGGCGGCGTCGGCCTCCCAGACCGCGACCTTGACGTCCAGGGGCGCCTTCAGCTCGGCGCCGACGGGCTCTCCCTGCTCGGCGTAGACGCGGCGCAGGGCGCGGATGTTGGCGAGCTTGTCGGCGGCGAAGATCGTCAGCGCGTCGGCGCCGGCGGCCTCGACCTCGGCCCGGTGCGCGTCCTTGCGGAGCTCGTATGGCTCGATCTCTTCGGGGTCGGTCAGCGCCGCGACCAGCGCCGCGACCTCGGCGCCGAAGCGCCGGCGGATCTCCTCGACCGTGGCCTCGCTCTCCTCGACGACGTCGTGCAGCAGCGCCGCGGCCAGGACGGCGTCGGAGCAGCCGTGCTCGGCCAGTATCTCGGCCACGGTCAGGGGGTGGTGGATGTAGGGCATCCCACCGCTGCCGTTGCGGACCTGGCCGGCATGCGCCGAGCGTGCCGTCTCCAGCGCCTCGCGCACCAGTGGCGAGCGCTCGACGGTTGCATCGATCCGTGGGGTCGACGGCACTGCGGGCAGGGTAGCGGTCAGGCGGTGGCGGCCGGGCTTGGCACCCGCGCCGGCAGCTCGTACTCGGCCCGCTCGACGCCCAGCTCGATCGCCGCCGGGCCGCCGCCCATCTCCACCCAGCGCTCCCGCGCCTCGGCGCCGAACCCGTCGAGGAAGTCGTCGGAGTGCAGCGGGTCGTGGTGGAAGAGGACGGTGCGCTCGGCCCCGGTGCGGCGCGCGAAGCAGAGCGAGTGGCGCAGCGCCGAGTGCCCCCAGCCGAGGTGCTCGGGGTACTCGGTGTCCGTGAACTGGCCGTCGTGGATCAGCAGCGAGGTGTCGCGGGCTAGGGAGAAGCCGGAGATCCAGTCCTCGTCGAGCCGGTCGAGGTCGGCGCCGAGCGCCGGCTCGTGGTCGGGGATGTAGGTGAGGGAGGAGTCGCCCTCGTCGATCCGGTAGCCGAGCGTCGGCCCGCGGTGGGCGACCGAGGCGGCGCGGATCCGCGCCGGACCGATCTCCCACTCGCTCTGCGGGCAGTGGCGGAAGGAGACGTCGCAGGGCAGCTCCCGCACCTCGACCGGCGAGAGCGGGGCGGAGATGTAGCGGGCGATGCGGTCGCGCAGCGAGGCCTCCGGCGAGGCCGGCCCCCAGATCACGATCTCGGTCTGCGGCCGGAAGGCGGGGGCGAAGAAGACGAGGCCCTGGATGTGGTCGAGGTGCAGGTGGGTGAGGAGGATGTGCAGCCGCGCCGGCTCCTCGCCCAGGGCGAGGCCGAGGCTGCGGATGCCGGTGCCGGCGTCGAGCGCCAGCAGCGAGCCGTCGGAGAGGGTGACGCCGACGCAGGAGGTGTTGCCGCCATAGCGGATCGTCTCCGGCCCGGGGGAGGGGATCGAGCCGCGCGTCCCCCAGAGCTTGACCTTCACGCCGGGTGCGCCCCGTTGCCGTTCAGCCGGGTCGGCCAGAAGACGGCGATCGCGCCCTGGGAGCCGTGCGCGGTGAGGATCGGGAAGGCGGAGACCTCGACCTCGTGGCTGGCGCCGTCGGTCGAGTGGATCTCGAACTCGGCGTGGGCGGGGCGTCCGTTGCGGACGGCGGTGACCAGCGGCAGGTCGTCGTAGGGGATCGGCTCGCCGTTCTCGTCGAAGGGCCCGAACAGCTGCCCCCACTCCTCGGCGCCGACCGTGCCGAGCTCCTCGAAGCGCTTGCCGAGCATCATCCCCGCGGCCTCGTTGTAGAAGACGAGGACGCCGCCCTCGTCGACCAGGAAGGCCGGCGTCGAGAGCGCCGACATCAGGTTGCGAGCGAGGATCAGCTCTAGGGGCCGCTGCGACACAAATGACACTTTAGATAGTCGCTGCCGATGGAGGGGGCGGCGTTTCGAGTACAACTCACGCCCCGATGCGTGAGCGAACCCGCACCTACCGAGTCGCGATGGCCCTCAACCGGCCGGTCGCGCTGTGGGGGCGGCTGCGGGTCGAGGGCCTGGAGGCGCTGCCCGAGAAGGGGCCGCTGCTGGTCGTCGGCAACCACGACAGCCACTGGGACCCGGTGATGGTCGGGGTGGCGGCGGTCAGGCGCCGTCAGATTCGGGCCCTCGCCAAAGCCGAACTCTGGGACGTGCGCGGGCTGGGGCCGATCCTGCACGGGATGGGCCAGATCCCGATCGAGCGCGGTTCGGGTGACAAACAGGCGCTGGCGCGGGCGATCGAGGCGCTGCGGGCGGGCGTGTGCATCGGTGTCTTCCCGGAGGGCACCCGCTCCCGCGGCAAGGTGCTGCGGGCGCGCAGCGGCGTCGGCCGGTTGGCGCTGGAGGTCCCCGAGGCCCACATCACCCTGGTCGCGATCGAGGGCACCTCCGACCTCACCGGCTTCCCACGCCGCCCGCGCGTCAGCGTCCGCTTCTTCGACCCGGCCGGCGGCCAGGCCCGACCCGACGAGGATCCGAGCGAACTCTCGGCCCGGCTCCTGGCCGAGATCCGCGCCCTCGTCCCGCCCTCGGCCTCCTACCGCAAGCGCCCCCGGTAGCCCCCCGCGGCTCAATGCCCCGGGCTGCATCCATCCAGGGGACGGATGCAGCCCGGGTTCAAGCTCTCTCCCTAGAGTTTCCCGATCTTGAAGATCTTGGTCCCGCAATCGGGGCACGTGCCCTGGATCGCCGGGCGACCGTTCTTCATGGTCACCTGTTTGGCGTCCTTGATCTCGACCTTCTTGCGCTCTTTGACGCAGTAGCCCTCCGGCATGGCGGGCCCTCCTTTCGCTGCCGCCTCGCGGCAGACTCGCGCTGGGCGCGAGGTGGATTGAGGCGAATGTAACGCAGGTGGGGGACGCGACGGGTGCGTATCGTGCGTTTTCGCACAAATCCTCGGCGCCGGGACAGAACGGCGAGGCGCCGGGTCAACTACCCTGCGGCCCGCACTTCAGCTACTCACCCAGCGCTCAAGGAGACCACGAATGCCCGAAGCAGTCATCGTCGACACCGTCCGCACGCCGATCGGCCGCGCCTTCAAGGGCTCGCTGGCCCAGCTGCGGCCCGAGGAGATGGGCGCCTTCGTGGTCGACCGGCTGCTCGAGCGCAACCCCGAGGTCGACCCGGCCCTGATCGAAGACGTCTTCTGCGGCGTCGGCATGCCGCAGGGCCTGGAGGCCTTCAACATCGCCCGCATCGTCTCCCTGCTCAGCGAGAAGCTGCCGCAGGAGGTCAACGGCGTCACCGTCTCCCGCTACTGCTCCTCCAGCCTCGACGCGATCCGCCACGCCGGCAACGCGATCAAGGCCGGCGAGGGCGATGTTTACATCGCCGCCGGCGTCGAGTGGGTGAGCCGCTTCAACGAGCGCACCGAGCCGGCCGGCGCCGACGACCGCAACCCGAACCTGATCGGCGAGAACGGCCAGCCCAACGCCTACATCGACATGGGCCTGACCGCGGTCAACGTCGCCGAAAAGTACGAGGTCAGCCGCGCCGACATGGACAAGTTCGCGCAGCGCTCCCAGGAACTGGCGGTGAAGTCGCAGGAAGACGGCTTCTTCGACCGCGAGATCGTGCCGGTGACCCTGCCCGACGGGACCGAGGTCAGCAAGGACGACGGCCCGCGCGCCTCCTCGACCCTGGAGAAGCTCTCCGAACTGCCGGAGGCCTTCGGCGGCGGCGGCGTCACCGCCGGCAACTCCTGCCCGCTCAACGACGGCGCCGCCGCGGTGCTGCTGATGAGCGACACCAAGGCCGGGGAGCTGGGCCTGACCCCGCGCGCCCGCATCGTCACCGCCGCCACCCACGGCAACGAGCCGGAGCTGATGGGCGTGGCGCCGATCGGCGCGATCAAGAAGGTGCTGGACCGGTCCGGGATGACGATCGGCGACATCGACGCGGTCGAGCTCAACGAGGCCTTCGCCGCTCAGGTGATCCCGATCATGGCCGAATGCGGGATCGAGGAAAGCAAGCTCAACACCCACGGCGGCGCGATCGCCCTCGGCCACCCCTTCGGGATGACCGGCGCCCGCATCATGGGCACCCTGCTCAACGTGCTGGAGACCGACGACAAGCAGGTCGGCCTCGAGACGATGTGCGTGGCCGGGGGGCAGGGCAAGGCGATGATCGTGGAGCGCCTCAACTGAGCGACGCGCCGCATCCAAGCTCCCTGATTACGCCGGAGACTGTCCGAGCCTTCCTCCCCGGCAGCTTCCCCGGCGACCTCGGGATCGAGCCGCTGGAGATCGAGGACGGACACTCGCGGGGGCGGATCGTCGTCGACAGGCGGCACCTGCACCCGGGCGGCTTCGTCCACGGCGGGGTCTGGACGGCGCTCGGCGACACCGTCGCCGCCTGGGCGACCTTCCGCGTCATCCCGCCCGGCCACAACTTCACCACGATCGAGCTGAAGCTGAACGTCTTCGCCGCCGGCCTGCTGGGCGACGAGATCGTCGCCGTCGCCGAGCCCCTCCACACCGGCAAGAGCACGGTCGTGATCGAGGTGAGGATGGAGCGCGTCCGCGAGGGCGAGGAGCCCCGCCTCGCGGCCAACTTGATCGTCACCCAATTTGTCCTTCCGCCACGCGAGTCTTAGACCGCGCCTTCCGGCTCCACCGGCGCTTCTTCCAGCCGTTCGATCTGGGGTAGGCGCCAGAGGGCGCTGGCGATCGTCAGGCCGATCGCGGCGGCCAGCAGGGCGAGGAACCACTGCGTGGCGCTGAGCAGTTCCATTTCAAAGAAGTGACGGATCGGGGCGGCGGCGAGGATCAGCGCGTAGAGGGCGCCGAGGCCGGCGACGAGGGCCAGCATGTAGCTCTGGATCGCGATGTGCTCGCGGCCGGGCCCGCGCTCCAGCAGCAGCACGAAGGAGAGGCCGAGGACGATCAGCGTCGTCGTCGCCGCGGTGCGGCCGGCCGCGAGGCTGCCGCCGAAGACGGTGTCGACGAGGAAGAAGGAGAGGATCGAGCCGATCGCCGTCGCCAGCCCCGCCGGCACCGCGAAGGCGGCCAGGGCGCGCAGCAGGCGGCCGCGGTAGAGCGGCCCGTCGGAGGGGGCCAGGGCGAGCACGAAGGAGGGGATGCCGATCGTCAGGAAGGCCGCCAGGGTGAGGTGGCGGGGGAGGAAGGGGAAGGCGAAGCCGGGCACCGCTACCAGCAGGATCAGGGCGGCGGCGTAGACGGTCTTGGTCAGGTAGAGGCGCCCGAGGCGATGGATGTTGCGGGCGATCCGCCGCCCCTCGCCGACCGCCTCCGGCAGCCGTGAGAACTCGTCTTTGAGCAGGACGACGTCGGCGACCCCCTTGGTCACCTGCGTCCCCGACCCCATCGCCACCGCCATCCGCGCCCGCTTCAGCGCCGGCACGTCGTTGACGCCGTCGCCGATCATCGCCACGTAGCGCCCGGCCCCGACCAGGGCGGCGACCAGCGCCTTCTTCTGCTCCGGCGCGATCCGGCAGAAGATCGTGTTGGCGAGCGCCACCCGAGCCAGCTCCTCGGGGTCCTCCGGCAGCTCGGAGCCCTCGACCACCCCGGCGTCGACCGGCACCCCGACCGCGTAGGCGACCGCTGTGACCGTGGCGCGGGCGTCGCCGGAGATCAGCTTCAGGTCGACTTCCTGCTCGCGCATGATCGCGATCGTCTCGGCCGCGTCGGGCCGCAGCGTCTCCTCCAGCACGACCAGCGCCAGCGGCCCCAGGCGCGGCGGCGCCTCCGTGGCGGGGTCCGCCGGCAGCGCCTCCTCCGACTGGCCGAAGGCGACCACCCGCCGTCCCGCCGCGGTCTCCTCCTCGAGCTTGCGGGCGAGCCCGGGGGGGAGGGTCAGGGCCCCGGCCGCGGCCAGCACGTCCGGGGCCCCCAGGACGTAGGTGGAGCCGCCACCGCGGTCGGCGAGCGTGGCGCCGCTCCACTTCCACCGCGAGGAGAAGGGCACCTCGGCGCCGACCCGCCCGGCCTCGCCCGGAAAGCGCTCGGCGATCGTCTCCAGGGTGCGGTTGCGCTCGCCGGCGCTCGCCGCGAAGCGCGCCAGCGCCGCCCCCGCCGCGGCGTGGTCGACCCCCTCGGCGAACTCGACCCCGGTCAGCCGCAGCTCGCCCGCGGTCAGGGTTCCGGTCTTGTCGACGCAGATCGTGTCGACCGCGGCCAGGCTCTCGCTGGCGCTCATCTGCTGGACCAGGGTGTCGCGCCGCGCCAGCCGCACCGCCGCGACCGCGAAGGTGACGCTCATCAGCAGCACCAGGCCCTCCGGGATCAACGTCACCAGGCCCGCGGTCGCCGTCTGGGCGGCGCTGTCGAGGCTGACGCTGCGGATCCTCAGCGTCAGCAGCAGGATCGCCGCCAGCGGTGCCATCACGTAGGTGCAGGCGACGATCACCCGGTTGACCTCCACCTGCAGCGGCGAGGGAGGGTGGCGGAAGGCCCGCGCCTCGCCGGCGAGGCGGCCGGCGTAGCTCTCCTCCCGCACCGCGTCGACCAGGTAGCGGCCGGAGCCGGAGACGCAGAAGGAGCCGGAGAGCACGCGGTCGCCGGCGCCCTTGGCGATCCCGTCGGCCTCGCCGGTCAGCATCGACTCGTCGAGCGTGGCGCCGCGGCTGGCGAGGACCGCGCCGTCGGCGACGAGCTGGTCGCCGGGCTCGACCCGGACGACGTCGCCGGGGACGATCTCCTCCGCCGTCAGCTCGACCACCTCGCCGTCGCGGAGGACCCTGGCGTGGGGGGCGACCAGTACCGCCAGCTCGTCCAGCGTCGCCTTCGCCTTCAGCTCCTGGCGGATGCCGATGTAGGAGTTGACGACGGCGATCAACCCGAAGAGCGAGTCGGCGTAGAGCCCCAGCGCCAGGTCGAGGACGAAGAAGACGCCGATGATCGCGTTGAAGAGCGTGAAGACGTTGCCGGCGACGATGCTCGAGGTCGAGCGCGAGGAGGTCTCCCGCGGCTGCCCCAGCCGGCGCAGCCGCTTGGCCGCCTCGGCGCTGGTGAGGCCCTGCTCGGCGGCTGGCTGAAGCGTGGCCATGGCGACTATTCAATAGGGTGCGGCCCGGATGGCTTTGAAGCTCGGATTGAACCTCGGCTACTGGGGCATCGGCCCGGCCGGCGACGACGCGGTCGAGGTGGTCTCCGCGGCCGAGCGGCTCGGCTACGAGTCGGTCTGGGCGGCGGAGTCCTACGGCTCCGACGTGGTCAGCGTGCTGGCCTGGCTGGCGGCGCAGACGGAGACGATCAAGCTCGGCGCCGCGATCCTCCAGGTCCCCGCCCGCCCGCCCGCCGCCGCGGCGATGGCCGGCGCCACGATCGACAAGCTCTCCGGCGGGCGCTTCATCTTCGGCTTCGGCCCCTCCGGCCCGCAGGTCTCCGAGGGCTGGTACGGCGTTCCCTACGCCAAGCCCTGGGGCCGCACCCGCGAGTACATCGAAGTGGTGCGGGAGATCGTCGCCCGCGAAGGCCCGGTCGACCATCAGGGGGAGCACTTCCAGCTGCCGCTGCCCGGCGGCGAGGGCAAGCCGCTGAAGCTCAACTTCCACCCGCTGCGCAACGAGATCCCGGTCTTCGTCGGCGCGATCGGCCGCAAATCGGTCGAGCTGGCGGCGGAGATCTGCGACGGCTGGATCCCGATCTTCTTCAGCGTCGACGCCTTCGAGGCGACCTGGGGCGAGCACCTGGAGGCGGGTTTCGCCAAGGGCGGCCGGCAGCGCTCCGACCTCGAGGTCTCGCCCTCGCTGCAGGTGGCGATAGACGGCGACCTCGAGGCGGCCAAGAGCGTCGTCAAGGCCGGGCTCGTCCTCTACTTCGGCGGCATGGGCAGCCGCAAGACCAACTTCTACGTCGACCTCGCCCACCGCTTCGGCTTCGGCGAGGTCGCCGACGAGGTGCAGCGCCGCTTCCAGGACGGCGACCGCGCCGGCGCCTTCGAGGCGATGCCCGACGAGATCGTCGAGGCGACCTCGCTGGTCGGCACCGAGGCCGAGGTGGCGGAGCGGGTCGAGCGCTTCCGCGGTGCCGGCATCGATCGCCTGATCGTCTCCCCGGTGCACGTCGACCGGGCCGAGCAACTGCACACCCTCGAGCGCCTCGCCTCGGTTTCCGGGGTCGAGACGCGCGGCTGACCCATCCCATAACCTTCCGCGCCGCGTGAAGATCGGAGTGCCGAAAGAGACCGCGAATGGGGAGCGCCGGGTGGCGCTGGTCCCTGACGTGGTCAAGTCGCTGAGGAAGAACGAGAAGGTCGAGGTGCTGGTCGAGTCCGGCGCCGGCGACGCCGCCGGCCATCCCGACTCCCAGTACGCGGAGGCCGGGGCCGAGGTCGTCGAGGGCGAGGTTACGTGGGGCGCCGACGTGGTCCTCCGCGTCGCCGCCCCCTCCAGCGAGGAGATCGGCAGGCTCGGCTCGAATCAGATCTTCATCGGCCACCTGGCGCCCTGGACCGCGGCCGAGTCCAACCGGGCGCTGGCCGCCACCGGCGTCACCAGCTTCGCGATGGAGGCGATCCCGCGCACGACCCGCGCCCAGGCGATGGACGCGCTCTCCTCGCAGGCCGCCGCCGGCGGCTACGCGGCGACGCTGATCGCCGCCCGCGAGTCGGGTCGCTTCTTCGGGATGATGACCACCGCCGCCGGCACCGTGCCGCCGGCCAAGGTCCTCGTCCTCGGCGCCGGCGTCGCCGGGCTGCAGGCGGTTGCCACCGCCAAGCGGCTGGGCGCGATCGTCACCGGCTTCGACATCCGCCGCGCCGCCTGGGAGCAGATCGCCTCGCTCGGTGGCCGGCCGCTTGAACTGGACTTCATCCCCGACGCCGAGGGCGAGGGCGGCTACGCCCGGCCGCTGACCGACGAGGAGAACGCGCAGGTGCGCGACGCCCTCACCGAGAACGCGGCGAAACAGGACATCGTCGTCACCACCGCGGCGATCCCCGGCCGCCCGGCGCCGCTGCTGATCACCGCCGATGCGGTGCGCGGGATGGCGCCCGGCTCGGTGATCGTCGACCTCGCCGCCGAGACCGGCGGCAACTGCGAGCTGACCCGGGCGGGGGAGACCGTGGTCGAGGGCGGCGTCAAGGTGATCGGCCCGCGCAACCTCGCCAGCGAGATGCCGGCGCCGGCCTCCCAGCTCTACGCCAAGAACCTCGAGAACCTGCTCGGCCTGCTGGTCGACGAGGAGGGCGCCGTCAGCGTCGACTTCGAGGACGACATCCTCGCCGCCGCCTGCATCACCCAGGGCGGCGAGATCAAGAACGAGAGGGCGGCCAAGTAGCTATGAGCCTGATGACCGAGATCACGATCTTCGTCCTCGCCGCCTTCGTCGGCTTCGAGGTCATCTCCAAGGTGCCGACGACGCTTCACACGCCGCTGATGTCGCAGACCAACGCGATCCACGGCATCGTCATGCTCGGCGGCCTGATCGTCGTCGGCTACGCCAACGACCCGCTCGAGTACGTGATCGGCACGATCGCGATCGCCTTCGGCGCGATCAACATCGTCGGCGGCTTCATGGTCACCGACCGGATGCTCGGCATGTTCTCCAAAAAGCCGAAACCGAAGGCCGACGCTGACAAAGAGGGCGGCTCCTGATGGTCGAGGCCGTGCTCAAGCCGGGCGGTGACGCCGCCACCGCCCTCTACATCGTCGCCTTCTCGCTCTTCATCCTCGGGGTCAAACGCGGCACCCACCCGACCACCGCCAAGCAGGGCAACCTGGTCGCCGCCGCGGGCATGGTCGTCGCCGTGGTCACCACGTTGCTGCTCGACGGGATCGGCAACTGGGGCCTGATCGCCGCCGGCCTCGGCGTCGGCGCCACGATCGGCTACGTCGCCTCGGTCCGGGTGCAGATGACCGAGATGCCGCAGATGGTCGCCCTCTACAACGGCGTCGGCGGCGGCGCTGTGGCCCTGATCGCCTGGTCGGAGATCCGCCACGGGATCTCGCTCGGCGAGGAAATCCCGCTCGACACCCTGATTCCCGTTCTCTTCGCCGGTGTCGTCGGCTCGATCTCGTTCTGGGGCTCCAACATCGCCTTCGCCAAGCTCCAGGATCTGATCCCGACCCGGCCGCTCGCGGTCCCCGGGCAGCAGGTGATCAATGCCCTGCTGCTGATCCTGATCGTCGCTGGCTGCGTCGACATCGCGATCAACAACGGCGATCCCTCGCAGGCGATCTTCATCGGCATCCTGATCCTCGCCGCGGTGCTCGGCAACCTGGTCGTGCTGCCGATCGGCGGCGCCGACATGCCGGTCGTGATCTCGCTGCTCAACGCCTTCACCGGCCTCTCCGCCGCGGCCGCCGGCTTCGCCCTGGACAACGTCGCGCTGATCGTCGCCGGCACCCTGGTCGGCTCCTCGGGAACGATCCTGACGATGGAGATGGCGACGGCGATGAACCGCTCGGTCGCCAACGTCCTCTTCGCCGGCTTCGGCGGCGCGCCGGCCGGCGGCGGCGGTGGCTCGACCGAGGAACGCCCGCACGTCTCGATCGGCGCCCAGGACGCGGCGATCAAGCTGGCCTACGCCGACTCGGTCGTGATCGTTCCGGGCTACGGCCTCGCGGTCGCCCAGGCCCAGCACGCGATCAAGGAGGTCGCCGACGAGCTGGAGAAGCGCGGCGTCACCGTCAGCTACGCGATCCACCCGGTCGCCGGCCGCATGCCGGGCCACATGAACGTGCTGCTGGCCGAGGCCGACGTGCCCTACGAGCAGCTGCGGGAGATGGATGAGATCAACCCCGAGATGCCGCGCACCGACGTCGCGGTCGTGGTCGGAGCCAACGACGTCACCAACCCGGCGGCGAAAAACGATCCCAACTCGCCGATCGCCGGGATGCCGATCATCGAAGTCGACCAGGCCCAGCAGGTGATCGTGATCAAGCGCTCGCTCAGCCCCGGCTTCGCCGGCATCGACAACGACCTCTTCTACGAGCCCAACACCTCGATGCTCTTCGACGACGCCAAGAAGGCCGCGGCGGACATCGCCGCCGAGATCCAAAACCTTTAGGGCCCCAAGCCGGTCCCGGTAGGGGTTCACTTAACTTTTTCGACGTCGCTTGCGGTCGTCCGAGGTTGGGCTGCGGCGAAAAAGTACAAGACGTTCCACCCCTACCGGGACCGGCTTGGGGGGAGACATTGGGGGCTCGGCCCCTTGACCGCGTATGCGGAGAGGGGAACAGGGGCAGGGGACGGTGGAGTGGGTGGGGACGTTAGGGGTCGTCTCGCTGCTGCTGCTGGGGCTGGTCGCGGCCGGGGTGCGGGTGCCGGGGGCGGACCTGGCGCGGGCGGTCGCCTCGCGGATCCTCTGCGCCGCCTCGCTGGCGGACGGCTGCGGTGACGAGCCGGCGCTGATCGCGTCCTACGGGTCGGAAGTCGGCAAGCTGGTCCGCGAGCACATGCCGACGCTCGCCTTCGAGGAGGGCTCGCGTGCGGTCCCGGTCGACTTCCGCCGCTGCCGCAGCACCGCCTGCGGCGACTACTCCCCCCACGGCCTCGTCCACCGCACGGACGAGCGCATGCCGGTGACCGCCTTCGTCCACGTGGTCGACTGCCGGGCGGGCGAGGAGACCGAGGGCGCCGACTGCTCCGGCCCCCGCGTGGGCAACCTCTACATCCAGTACTGGACCTACTACGCCGACTCCGCCACGCTGCGGGGCGTCCCGATCGCCGGCGAAGAGGGGTACCACCCGGATGACTGGGAGGGGGTCCAGATCCGGGTCGGCGCGGACGGCAAGGTCGACGAGCGCGCCTCCTCCCACAACGGCTACAACTACGCCCGCAGCGTCGCCAACTGGGGCTCCGACGCCGGGATCGGCCCGCTCAAGGACATCGCCGAAGCCGTCGGCGCCCGCGAGCACAACGGCTGGGGGCCCGAGACCGGCCTGCTCCTTGTCTCCGGCGGCAGCCACGCCGGCAACGCCGCCGGCATCCCCCACGTCGACCACTTCACCCCCGGCCGCCGCGTCCACCTGATCCCGCTCGAGCCCGTCGCCGCCGGGGACCGCACGACCTTCGCGATCAGCCCGCCGTGGCAAAAGCAGGTCTGGCGCGACCCCGAGGCGAGTGGGACCAGCTAAGTCAGCGGATCAGCCTGATCGAGCCGTGCTTGCGGACGGCCTTCTGGCCGGGAGAGGTGATCCAGACGTTGACGGCGACCTTGAGCTGGTGGCGGCCGGCGAGCATCTTCTTGCCCTTCTTGGTCAGCTTCAACTTCAGCGGGCCGGCCCGCCTCTCGATCTTGGTCTTGGCCCGGGCGACGACCTTCTTGCCCTTCTTGGCGATCAGCTTGATCCGTCCACAGCTGGCGCCGCAGGTGATCCGGCCGATCTTGACGGTGCCCTTCTTGACCTTGGCCTTCTTCAGCAGGTGCAGGGTGATCGCCGACTTCGCGTTTTTGGGGCCGCTGGGGCTGACGTTTTTGGGACCGCTGGGGCTGACGGAAGCAGCGCCGCAGTTGGGGTTGCCCCCGACCGCGGGCCCGGCGTTGCCCGCGTCCGGCAGGATCGTCAGCTGCAGCGTCTTCACTTCGGGCCCGCTCGTTTGATTGAGGCTGACCGTGACCTTCTTCGAGGCGTCGCTGTACGGGTTGCCGTAGACGTCGCTGTACTGGTTGATCACCGCCGCGTACTGCTCGCAGGTGGGGAAGGGGGAGAGGCTGGTCCGGGCGTCGCCGAAGGACGGCTGATTGAACCCTTTCGGGCACCAGGTACCTTCCGGCGTCGTGTTCGGGTCCGTGCAGAAACCGATCGCGTCGTTGCCGTACTTCCCGCCCCACAAGCCGGTGCTGAAGCCGGAGAGCACGTCGCGCTTGATCGCTCCTTCGAGCGTGTTCGGGGTGTTGCCGCCGGTGTAGATGTCGGCGATCAGTTCGGCGCCGGGAATCGTGATTGGAGAGGTTCCGCCGCCCGGATTGGTCGTGCCCTGCAGCGTGATGGAGCCGTCGGCAGCGAAGGTGCCCGAGTAGATGGAGGTCGTGAATGGCGAGCCGAAGAAAGCGGTGTGGAGGGTGATCGTCTGGCCCGCCATCGACTTCACGTAATCGGTCAGCGGTGGGTAGACGCTCGATTTGTTCGGCGAGATCACGCGGATGAGTTCAGCGCCGTTCTTGATGGTCGCCTCCGGACCCCCCGGTATTCCCTGCAGGGCGTTGAAGATCGTGTCCGAGTTGGCGGCACCGACGGTTTCCTTGTGTTCGTCGGCTGCGTTGAAGGTGTCGAGCCGCATCCCGATCCCGAACTGGTCCACCGCGGTGAGGTTGGCGACGTCGGTCGTGTTGGTCGGTGCGACGTTCAACTCGGCCCAGTCGAAGCGGGTCGGCGAGGAGATGGTCGTCGCTTCGTCGACGCCGGCGCCGTAGCTGACGTAGACGCGGCCGGAGCCGATTTCGGTGATTTCCACTTCCACTTCGTTGCTTTCCGGGCCTCCGCCGGACATTTCTTTCAGCGATTTCGGGACGTTGTTGGTCATGTCGCTGACAACGAAGGGTTCGCCTGCTGGTGCGGCGACGGTGACGAAAACTTCGTTCGGGCTTTTGCCGCTCTGGTTGACGATTTTGAGATTGATCGTCGCCGAGGCGGCGCTTGGCAACGCCAGGGCGAGGAGGAGGGCGCCCAGGAGGGGCGCGAAGCGGATGCGGCGCGGGATGGTTGGGAATTTCATACCGGCCGCATCGGCAGCGCCCGGCCGAAGCTTGAAATGTCAGCCGAGCTTGTCGGTCGAAGCTCGGAGCCGCACATCGCCTGTCTGTCTACTTCGGCGGCATCCGCAGGGCGCCGTCGAGGCGGATCGTCTCGCCGTTGAGCATCGGATTGGCGACGATCTCCAGGGCCATGCGGGCGTACTCCTCGGGGCGGCCGAGCCTGGAGGGGAAGGGGATGCCGGCGCCGAGGGCGGTACGCGCCTCCTCGGGCAGGGCGGCGAGCAGCGGGGTGTCGAAGAGGCCGGGAGCGATCGTCATCACGCGGACGCCGCGCGAGGCCATGTCGCGCGCCGCCGGCAGGGTCATGCCGACGATTCCGCCCTTGGAGGCGGCGTAGGCGATCTGGCCGATCTGGCCGTCGTAGGCGGCGATCGAGGCGGTGTTGACGCAGACCCCGCGCTCGCCCTCGGCGTCGGGCTCGTTCCCGCTCATCGCGGCCGCCGCCAGGCGCAGCACGTTGAAGCTGCCGATCAGGTTCACCTTGACGACGTTGGAGAAGTACTCGAGGTTGTGGGGGCCGCCCTTGTGGGCGACCCGCTCGGCCCAGCCGATCCCGGCGCAGCAGACGGAGACGCGGAGCCCGCCCTCGGCGCCGGCCGCCCGCTCGACCGCGGCGGAGACCGCCTCGGCATCGGTGACGTCGGCGGCGACGAAGGTCGCGCCGATCTCCGCCGCCAGCGCCTCGCCCTTCTCGGCGTTGAGGTCGGCGATGACGACCCGGGCCCCGGCCTCCGCCAGCGCCCGCGAAGTGGCCGCTCCGAGCCCCGAGGCCCCGCCCGCAACCAGCGCTCCTGTGCCGTCGATCTTCAAAGCCGCGGCAGCTTAACCGCTAGGGTTTTCGCATCGCCACCGAGGTGACGGCAAGCTCCAAGGCAGCGATCGCGGAAGGCCTCTCCGAGGCCAGGGCACGCACTCTGGCGCTGATCGAGCCGCTCGACGACGCGCAGCTCAACCGCGTCTACTCGCCGATCCTCAGCCCGCTGGCCTGGGACCTCGGCCACATCGCCAACTTCGAGGAGCTCTGGCTGGTGCAGACGATCGGCGGGCTGGAGCCGCTGCGCGGCGACCTCGGCCGCTTCTACGACGCGATTGAGAACCCGCGCAGGAGCCGCGGCGAGTTGCCGATCCTGCGCGACGCCGAGCTGCGCGCCTACATGTCCGATGTCCGCGAGCGCACCCTCGAGGTGCTCGACACGGTCGACGTCTCTCCCGACGCCGAGGACCCGCTGCTGCGCGACGGCTTCGTCTACGAGCTGCTGCTGGCGCACGAGCTCCAACACAACGAGACGATGTTGCAGCTGCTGCAGATGGTCGACGGCTACGAGTCGGAGCTGGCCGAGGCTGCGCGCCTCGTCAAGCCTGTTGCCGCGGGGACGGAGACGATTGAGGTGCCGGCAGGCGAGTACGAGATCGGCGCGCCCGCGCATGGCTTCGCCTACGACAACGAGCGCGCCCGCCACACCGTCGAGCTGGCCGCCTTCGAGATCGACCGAGCTCCCGTCTCCAACGCCGCGTATGCCGGGTTCGTCGAGGAGGCGGGCGCCAAGCCGCCGCTGTACTGGGACCGTGACGGCGAGGGCGGCTGGGTCAGCGCCGCGATGGGCCGCCGCTCGCTGATCGACCCGGCCGCTCCCGTCATCCACGTCTCCTGGGAGGAGGCCGACGCCTTCGCCCGCTGGGCCGGCAAGCGGTTGCCGAGCGAGCGGGAGTGGGAGGCGGCCCGCCCGCGCCTGGAGGGGACCGGCCACGGATGGGAATGGACGTCGTCGGACTTCCTCGCCTACCCCGGCTTCGAGGCCTTCCCCTACCGCGAGTACTCCGAGCCCTTCTTCGGCTTCGAGCACAAGGTGCTGCGGGGCAGCTCCTGGGCGACGCACCCGCGCGTCGTTCGACCCAGCTTCCGCAACTGGGACCTGCCGCAAAGGCGCCAGATCTTCGCCGGTCTGCGCTGCGCGAGGGACGCATGATCGCGATCGCCGTCCACCTCGACGCCGACGGTGCCGCGACGATGGCGCGCGACGTCCGCGCCGGCCTCGGCTCCGATCCCAAGGAGCTGGCGCCGAAGTACTTCTACGACGAGCGTGGCTCGCGGCTGTTCGAGCAGATCACCGAGCTGCCCGAGTACTACCCGACCCGGGCCGAGCGCGAGATCCTCGCCGCGCGCTCGCCGGAGATCCTCGCCACGGCGGGCGGCCCCGGCACCCTGGTCGAGCTCGGCTCCGGCTCGGCGGCGAAGACGCGCCACCTGCTGAGCGCGATGCGAGACGCCGGCAGCCTCGACACCTACGTCCCGGTCGACATCTCCGAGGAGATCACCCACGCCACCGCGGCCTGCCTCGTCGACGAGTACCCCGGTCTCGCCGTCCGCGGCCTCGTCTGCGACTTCGAGCACCACCT
The DNA here is from genome assembly GCA_963714045.1 of uncultured Actinomycetes bacterium. GTDB lineage: Bacteria > Actinomycetota > Thermoleophilia > Solirubrobacterales > 70-9 > VAYN01. The sequence goes on from OY970225.1 coordinate 971,908, forward strand.
CGAGCGCATCCCCAGCGTCGACGGCGCCCGGCTCGTCGCCTTCCTCGGCGGCACCGTCGGCAACCTCTACCCGCGCCCGCGCCGCGCCTTCCTCGAGCGGATCGCGGCGCTGCTCGGCCCCGGCGACCACCTCCTGCTCGGCACCGACCTGGTCAAGGAGACGGCCCGGCTCGAGGCCGCCTACGACGACGCCGCCGGCGTCACCGCCCAGTTCAACAAGAACGTGCTCGAGGTGCTCAACCGCGAGCTCGGTGCCGACTTCGACCTCGACGCCTTCGAGCACGTCGCCCGCTACGACGCCGACGAGGCGCGGATGGACATCCGCCTGCGCTCGCTCGCCGACCAGGAGGTGCGCCTCGACGGCCTCGACCTGGAGATCTCATTCGCCGCCGGCGAGGAGATGCGGACCGAGATCTCGGCCAAGTTCACCCGCGATCGCCTCGACTCCGTCTACGCCGAGGCCGGCCTGGAGATGTGCGGCTGGTTCACCGACGCCGCCGGCGACTACGCGCTCAGCCTTGCCAGGGCCACAGGTCCCAGTAGCGGCTGACCTGCGCTGAGGCTCGCGAGGTGACGATCGGGTCGGGCGCCGCTTCGACCGTTTCGCCCTCGCCGCCGAGCGCTGCCATCGTCGCCACCACCGAGGCGGCCAGCGAGCCGACGTCGTAGCCGCCCTCCAGCACGGCGCCGAGCGGCACGCCGAGGCTGGCGGCGAGGTCGCGCATGTGGCGGGCCATCCGCGCGAAGGACTCGGTCTCCAGCCGGCAGTCGGCCAGCGGGTCGTCGCGGTGGGCGTCGAAGCCGGCCGAGATCAGGACCAGGTCGGGCTCGAAGGCGCCGATCACCGGCAGCACGATGTGCTCGACCAGCGAGAGCCAGACGTCCTCCTCGCTGCCGGCCGGCACGGGGAGGTTGACCGTGTAGCCCTCGCCGGGACCGACGCCGACGTCGTCGGGCGCGCCGGTGCCGGGGAAGAGGCCCTGCTGGTGGATGCTGACGAAGAGGACGTCGTCGCGGCGGCGGAAGATCTCTTCGGTGCCGTTGCCGTGGTGGACGTCCCAGTCGAGGATCGCCACCCTGGCGGCGCCGAGCTCACGGATCGCCAGCTCGGCGGCGACGGCGACGTTGTCGAAGAGGCAGAAGCCCATTGCCCGCTCGCTTTCGGCGTGGTGCCCGGAGGGCCGCACGGCGCAGAAGCCGACCGTGTCCTCGCCGGCGAGCAGCGCCCGCGCCATCTCGCAGGCACCGCCGACGGCGTGCAGGGCGGCGCGGTAGGAGGCCGGGCCGACGAAGGTGTCGGCGTCGATCGCGCCGCCACCGGCGGCGCAGAGGTCGCGGATCCGCTCGACGTGGCGGGCGCTGTGGACCAGCTGCAGCCAGCTCTCTTCGGCCGCCGGGGCGGGCCGGCGCTGCCAGCCCAGCCAGCCCCGCGCCTCCAGCGCCCGCTCGATCGCCAGCAGCCGCTCCGGCCGGTCGGGGTGGGCCCGCAACTGCGCCTGCGGATCGTGCTCGAGGCAGGCGGGATGGCTGAAGTAGAGCACCAGCCGACTCTAAACCCGGGGGACAAGTGGGTCCGCGCGTCCTTCCGCGGCTACTCTCGAACGCGATGGAGCCCGGCTACCCCGCACACCTCGAAGCCGATGTCGTCCTGCGCGACGGCTCGACCATGCACCTGCGGCCGGTGCGGCGCTCCGACCGGGAGCCGTTGCTGACGCTTTTCGCCGGCCTCGGGCCGAACTCGCGGATGTTCCGCTTCTTCTCTGGTGCCCCCGACCTGGACGGCGCCGCCGCGATGCTCGCCGAGGTCGACTACCTCAGCCGCTACGGCCTGGTCGCCACCCGCGGCGAGGAGAGCCGCCTGGTCGCGCACGGGACCTACCTGGAAACCGAGCCCGGCGCGGCCGAGGTCGCCTTCGCGATCGCCGACGAGATGCAGGGCATGGGCCTCGGCACGATCCTGCTCGCCCACCTCGCCGAGGTCGCCAGCGCCCAGGGCATCGCCGTCTTCAGGGCGGAGGTGATGCCGCAGAACCACCGCATGGTCGAGGTCTTCCGCGAGAGTGGTTTCCCGGTTGAGATCTCCGCCCTGCCCGGCTCGGTCGGGGTGGAGCTGCCGACCTCGCTCTCGGCCGCGGCGGTGGAGCGCTTCGAGGAGCGGGATCGGCTCGCCGCCAAAGCCGCCGTGCGGCGCTTCCTGCGACCGCGCGCGGTCGCCGTGGTCGGCGCCTCGCGCCGCCGCGGCACGGTTGGCGGCGAGGTCTTCCACAACCTCCTCAACTCCGAGTTCGAGGGCGTCGTCCACCCGGTCAACCCGGCCGCCGAGGCGGTGCAGGCGGTGCGCGCCTATCCGGACGTCGCGGCGCTGCCCGACGGCGTCGATCTGGCGGTCGTCGCGACCCCGGCGACGACGGTCCCGGCGGTCGCCCGCGAATGCGCGGCCAAGGGCATCCCGGCGCTGGTCGTGCTCTCGGCCGGCTTCGCCGAGGCCGGGGAGGAGGGGGCTCGGCGCGAGCGCGAGCTGGTCGAGGCCTGCCGCGAGGTCGGCATGCGCCTGGTCGGCCCCAACTGCCTCGGGGTGCTGAACACCGGCGCCGGCGCCGGCCTCAACGCGACCTTCGCGCCGGGCGCGCCGCCCGCCGGCAACGTCGGCTTCGTCACCCAGAGCGGCGCCCTCGGCCTCGCCCTGATCGACCTCGCCTCCGACCGCGGCCTCGGCGTCTCCTCCTTCGCCTCGATCGGCAACCGCGCCGACATCACCGCCAACGACTTCCTCGAGTTCTGGGAGAGCGACCCGGCGACCGAGGTGGCGCTGCTCTACATCGAGTCCTTCAGCGACCCGCGCCGCTTCTCGCGCCTGGCCCGGCGGATCGGCTCCGAGATGCCGATCGTCGCCGTCAAGAGCGGCAGCTCGGTCTCCGGCGCGCGGGCCACCGGCTCCCACACCGGCGCCCTGCTCTCCGCCTCCGACGTCACCGTCGACGCCCTCTTCGAGCAGGCCGGGGTGATCCGCACCGAGACCCTGGCCGAGCTTTTCGACGTCTCCTCGCTGCTCTCGGCTCAGCCGCTGCCGGGCGGGCCCCGGGTCGGGATCCTGACCAACGCGGGCGGCCCGGGGATCATGTGCGCCGACGCCTGCGAGGCGGAGGGGCTCGAGGTCCCGGAGCTGCCCGAGGAGGTGCGCGCCGTCCTGCGCGAGTTCCTCCCGGCCGAGGCCTCGCTCGCCAACCCGGTCGACATGATCGCCACCGCCACCGCCGAGGACTACCGGCGGGCGATCGCCGCGCTCGCCGCCTGGGAGGGGATCGACGCGCTGATCGTGATCTTCATCCGGCCGCTGCTGACCCGGGCCGAGGACGTCGCCGCGGCTGTGCGCGAGGCGACGGCCGCGGTCGAGCGGGCGATCCCGCTACAGGCGGTCTTCATGTCGAGCGGCGACCACGCGGCGGTGGCGGGCGAGATCCCCGCCTACGTCTACCCGGAGGACGCCGCCCGGGCGCTGGGCCGGGTGATGCGCCACGTCGAGTGGCGGGCGCGGCCGCGGCGCGAGCCGCCGAGCTTCGCCGACGCTCGCGGCGACGAGACGACTGCGACGATCGCCGAGGCGCTCGCCGATGGCGGCGGGTGGCTGAGGGCGGACGAGGCGGCGCGGATACTCGACTGCTACGGGATCGCCACGCCCGAGTCGCGGCTCGCCGCGGACCCCGCCGATGCCGGCCGCGCGGCCGCCGAGCTGGGCGCCGTGGTGGCGCTGAAGGCGGTCGGGCCGGAGATCGTCCACAAGACCGAGCTGGGTGCGGTGCGGACCGGCCTCAGCGGCGCCGCGGCGGTCGAGGAGGCCGCGCTGGCGATGGACGCGAGCCTGACGGCGGCCGGCGTCGAGCGCGAGCGCTTCCTCGTGCAGGCGATGGCCGACGGTGGCGTCGAGATGCTGATCGGCGTCGTCGCCGACCCGATGTTCGGCCCGGTGCTGGCCTGCGGCGCCGGCGGCACCCGGGCGGAGCTGCTCGGCGACGTCTCGGTGCGGATCTGTCCGATCTCGCCCGACGACGCCGGCGCCATGCTCGGCTCGCTGAAGACCTACCCGCTGCTGACCGGCTTCCGCGGCGGTCCCGTGGCCGACCTCGAGGCGCTGGAGGAGCTGCTGCTGCGGGTCAGCGCCATGGTCGACGCCCACCACGAGATCGCCGAGCTGGACCTCAACCCGGTCCTCGCCGGGCCGGGTGGAGCCGTCGTCGTCGATTGCCGCATGCGCGTCGCCGCGGCCGCCCAGCCCCGCCCCTGGCCCCGCACCTGGCGCTAGGGCTCAGGGCGCCAGCGCCTCGATCGTCTCGCCGAGCTTGTCCGGGGTCACGATCGGGGTCAGGATCGGCAGCGTGATCCCGCCCTCGACGAAGGCCGCGAGCCGCTCCTTCATCTGCTCCGGGGTGCCGAAGACGAACATCTCCTCGATCGCCTCCCAGGGCGCCGCCGCCGCGGCCGCCTGGCGGTCGCCCGCCTCCCAGGCGGCGATCATCGGGTCGATCCGATCGCCGTAGCCGAGCCAGCGGTAGAAGTCGGCGTAGACGGGGACGGTGATGTAGGAGGAGAACATGAAGCGGGCCAGCGGCTCGACCGCCTCGCGCTCGCCGGGGATGCAGAAGAAGCGGCAGAGCAGCTCGAAGCCCGCCGGCGCCCCCTCGAGCTGGGCGGTCACCTGCGGCAGCCCGCCCAGCGGCAGGAAGTTGGTGAAGGCGCCCTCGGCCCGCTCCAGCGCCAGCCGCAGCATCCTGCCGCGCAGGGCGGCGAGCACGATCGGCACCCGCTGCGCCGGCGCCGTCTCCAGCTTGAAGCCGGTCGCGGTGCGCTCGCCGTCGAGGGCGGTACGGAGGAAGTCGAGGGTCTCGCGAACCCGGCTCAGCGGCTTCTCGAAGGGGATCCCGTTCCAGCCTTCGACGATGCGGTCCGAGGAGGAGCCGATCCCGAGCACGAAGCGCCCGCCCGAGGCGTCGGCCAGCGCCGCCGCCTCCTGGGCCAGCAGCGCCGGCCCGCGCTGGAAGACGCCGACGATGCCGGTGCCCAGGCGCGCCCGCTCGGTCCAGGCGGCGCTCAGGGTCAGCGGCGTGAACCCGTCCGGCCCGTTGGTCTCGCCGCTCCAGAGGTCGGTGTAGCCGAGCGCCTCGGCCCGCCTCACCAACTCCCCGTGCTCGGCCAGCGGCAGCCCCGGCAGCGGCAACGTCAATCCCCAACGCGCATCCACGCGGCGACCCTATAGCCTCCGGCGCCGATGCCCGAGAGCACTCAGGCCAAGCCGGACCGCAACCTCGCGCTGGAGCTGGTGCGGGTGACCGAGGCGGCGGCGCTGGCCTGTGCCCGCTGGGTCGGCCGCGGCGACAAGATCGCCGCCGACCAGGCCGCCGTCGACGCGATGCGCTTCGTGCTCGACTCGGTCTCGATGGACGGCATGGTCGTGATCGGCGAGGGGGAGAAGGACGAGGCGCCGATGCTCTACAACGGCGAGCAGATCGGCGACGGCACGCCGCCGGTCGTCGACATCGCCGTCGACCCGCTCGAGGGCACCCGCCTCTGCGCGCTCGGCATGCCCAGCGCCCTGGCAGTGATCGCCCTGGCCGAGCGCGGCACCATGTTCGACCCCGGCCCCTGCGTCTACATGGAGAAGATGGCCGGGGGGGAGGAGATCGCCGACCTGCTCGACCTCGACCGGCCGCTGCCGGAGACCCTGAAGCTGATCGCCGAGCGCAAGGGCGGCAGCGTCGGCGACGTCACCGTCGTCATGCTCGACCGGCCCCGCCACGAGGAGGCGATGCGCGAAGTCCGCGAGGCGGGCGGCCGCATCCGCCTGATCACCGACGGCGACGTCTCGGCGACACTGCTCGCGGTCAGCGACCGCTCCCCGGTCGACCTGCTCTGGGGCATCGGCGGCACCCCCGAGGGCGTGCTCTCCGCCGCCGCTCTGAAGTCGATGGGCGGCCAGCTGCTGGGCCGGCTCTGGCCGCGCGACGACGGCGAGCGCCAGGCCGCCCTCGACGGCGGCTACGACCTCGACCGGATCCTCACCGCCGATGACCTCTGCAGCGGCGACGACGTCTTCTTCTCGGCCACCGGCGTCACCGACGGCGACGTCCTCCAAGGCGTCCGCTACCGCGGCCCTGGTGCCACCACCGAGTCGCTGGTGATGCGCTCCCGCTCCGGCACCGTCCGCCGCGTCCACGCCCGCCACGACCGCGCCAAGCTCCGCGCCATCATCGGCGAGCGCTACGGCTGAGCGCCCGCATCAGACTGGAATCAGGGCCAGGGGCTCACCGGTGTCGGCGAGGGCTCTGATGTCATCGGGGTCCGAGGTCGCGACTTCGGCTCGGTGTTCCACCGCGCAGCAGACGACGTGAGCGTCGGCAACGTCGCTTGCGCCTCGAACTCCCAGTCGAACCCCGACCTCTTTGGCGCGATCGCTGTCAAGCGAGTCGATCTCCACCGCATCGATCAGTCGCGCCAGCGGGGCCGAACGTGGCCCTCCTCTCCAAGCCTGCGCAAGGGCGCTCGTGGGAACGATCAGGCGCGAGGCATGCACGAGCGCATCCTCGACAAGTGCCAGGGCCGCCCGGTCACCGCGTTCGAATGCGATCAGCGCTCCTGCGTCAAGGACGAGATCTCGCGTCCCGCTCTTTCCCGTTCTCTCCGTGCCCACTCCCTCGCCTCCTCGCTGATCGGCCCGTGTTCGGCTTCCGACAGTTCGAGCGCCTCCCTCAACGCCTGGCGCTTGCTTGCAACCCTGAGGGCCTCTTCGACCGCGGCCGAAAGGCTGGGGGCCCTCCCCGCCTCCACCGCGGCCCGGGCGTCGACGAGAACGTCCGGCTCCACCGAAATGGTCACCCGCTCTTTCATACGCAGCATCATACGCGCTACGGTAGGAAGGTGATCGCGGTTGCCGGGGCTACCGGCTACATCGGCGGCAGGCTCTGCGCGCGGCTGCGCGGGGAGGGGGTGGAGGTGCGGGCGCTGGCGCGGCGCCCCGAGGCAAGCCCGGAGCTGGCGCGTCTCGGCTGCGACCTGCGCGCCGCCGACGTGCTCGAGCCGGAGACGCTCGGCCCGGCGCTGGAGGGGGTCGACGTCGCCTACTACCTCGTCCACTCGATGGGGCGGGGCTCCGGCGGCGACTTCGCGGCGCGCGACAGGGCCGGGGCCGAGAATTTCGCCGCCGCGGCCGCCGATGCCGGCGTGCGCCGGATCGTCTACCTCGGCGGGCTGGGAGAGGGATCGACCCACCTCGACAGCCGCCACGCCACCGCACAGACGCTGCGGGCGGGGGCCGTCCCGGTCGCCTACCTTCGCGCCGCCGCCGTGATCGGCGCCGGCAGCGAGTCGTTCCGCACCGTCTTCCACCTCGTCCGCCGCCTGCCGGTGATGGTCACACCGAAGTGGGTGACGACCCGGACTCAGCCGATCGCGATCGACGACGCCGTCGCCTACCTGGCCGCCGCCGCCGACCTCGCCGCCCCGCTCGACCGCGAGATCGAAATCGGCGGCGCCGACGTCACCACCTACGGCGGCATGATCGACGAGCTCGCCCGGGCGATGGGCCGCCGCCCGCCCCTGCGCATCGTCGTCCCCGTCCTCACCCCGTACCTCTCCTCGCTGTGGATCGGCCTCGTCACCCCCGTCGACCCCGGCGTCGCCCGCCCCCTGATCGAGGGCCTCGCCACCGAGACCGTGGTCAGCGACCCCTCCGGCATGGCTCTCTTCGACGTCGAGCCGATGCCGCTCGCCGAGGCTCTGCGCGCGGCTCTTTCCTCCTGAGCCCCCGGCTCAGCAGTCCCTGCAGTCGCCCTTGGGCGCCGCCGCCGCGTAGGGCATCTCGCCGGTCTCGTGCAGCTCGTGGCGCAGCGAGTTGATCACGGCGCCGGCCAGCAGCGCCAGGCTGAGCACGTAGAACCAGAGCAGGGCGATGAGGATGAAGCCCAGGGTCGAGCCGAAGCGCGAGAGGCTGGAGACGTTGGAGAGGTAGACCGGGAAGAGCCAGTTGGCGAGGCCGGCGGCGACGGTGACGAAGGCCGCCCCCGGCCAGACCGCCCGCCACGGCATGTGCCCTTTCGGCACCGCCCAGAAGATCACCGTGCAGATCAGGAAGGTGATCAGCAGGGCGGCGCCGAGCAGCAGCACGGTGTCGATCGCCTTGATGTGGGAGAGGCCGAAGGGGAGGCGGTCGGTGCTGGAGACGACGGCGCTCTCGAGCGCCGGCACGAAGATGCTGGCGGCGATGAAGAGGAGGACGACGCCCAGCATCGCGAAGGAGAAGCGCTTCTGCTCGACCCAGCCGCGGCACTCGACGTGGTAGATGCGGCAGAAGGCGGTGTCCATCGCTCCCCAGAAGGAGGCGCCGATCCAGAGCGAGCCGAGGAAGGCGGCGATCCCGATCGTCGTCGAGTTGTCCTGAATCCGGTTGAGGACGTCGGTCAGCGTCTGCTGCTCGACGCTGGGGAAGAGGCGCTCGAGGTCGTTGACGACGCTGGTCTCGACGCCGCCGATCTTCAGCACCTGGCCGAAGACGAAGAGGACCAGCAGGGCGAAGGGGAAGACCGCCAGCATCAGGTTGTAGGCGACCATCGCCGAGAGCCCGGTGACGTTCTCGCGATAGGCGCGCTGCCAGAAGGCGTTGAGCCAGGGTCGGGGTTGGCGCGGGGATTTGGGCATTGACTTCACAAACTGAAGCGACTACCATGCGAACAGGCGTTTGACTCCGCGACTTTCGCCGCCGCGGAGTTTTTTCATGCCACGACTTGGACTAAACACGATGCGCGAGGGAAACGAGTAGAACAGGATGCTGGTAGCTGAGCTTCAGGAGTTGGAGGAGGTCAAAGGCCTCATCAATCGCGGTCAGCAGCTGGGCGTGCTGACCTTCGGAGACATCGCCTCGGCCGTGTCCGAGGTCGATCTCGACGAGTCTGACGTGGAGGACCTCTACGGGCACCTCGAGAAGTCGGGGATCGAGCTCGTCGAGGATATGGACCCGGCCCAGAAAGCGGCCGCGGACGCGATGCCCGCCGACACCGGCAAAAAAGGACGGCGCCGCCAGAAACAGGCGCTCGACCTGAAACCGGACATGACCACGGATTCCCTGCAGCTGTTCCTCAAGGACATCGGCAAAGTCCGCCTGCTGACCGCCGCGGAGGAGGTCGAACTCGCCAAGCGCATCGAGCGCGGCGACCTCGACGCGAAGCAGAAAATGGTCGAGTCCAACCTGCGCCTGGTCGTCTCGATCGCGAAAAATTACCGGAACCAGGGCCTGCCCTTCCTCGACCTGATCCAGGAGGGGACGTTGGGCCTGGTCCGCGCGGCGGAGAAGTTCGACTACCGCAAGGGTTTCAAGTTCTCCACCTACGCGACCTGGTGGATCCGCCAGGCGATCGCCCGCGCGCTCGCCGACAAGGCGCGGACGATCCGGATCCCGGTCCACGTGGTCGAGAAGCTGAACAAGATCGGCCGCGCCGAGCGTAAGCTGGTCACCGAGCTGGGCCGCGAGCCGACCCCGGAGGAGATCGCCGAGGTGACCGGGATCGACCCCGAGGAGGTCGACTCGATCAAGCGCTCCGCCCAGGCGCCGGTCAGCCTGGAGAAGCCGGTCGGCGACGAGGAGGAGTCCGAGTTCGGCCAGTTCATCGCCGACGAGAAGGCCGAGTCCCCGTTCGACCGCGCCGCGGACCTGCTGACCAAAGAGGCGCTGAAGGAGGCGCTGGAGAACCTCTCCTACCGCGAGCGCCGCGTCCTCGAACTTCGCTACGGGCTCGGCGGCGAGCACCCGCGCACCCTCGACGAGGTCGGCCGCACCTTCAACGTCACCCGCGAGCGGATCCGCCAGATCGAGAATCAGAGCCTGAAAAAGCTGCAGTCTCTGGGCGAGGCCCAGAAACTGCGCGAGGTCGCTTAAAGCGCCCAAGCGGGGAGAGGGTCCAGTGACCCTCCCCCGGAGGCCGTCGCGCAGCTAATCGCGTGCGGGGGTTCGGAGTGTCTGCTCGTGAGCCTCCGGGGAAGGGTCACTGGACCCTCTCCGGACCACGGCAACTTTCCCGCGAGGCGGCCGGGTAACTGTTCATCCCGATGCTGCGTGTAGTGAGGGACGAGGCACCCTCCCCTGGAGGCTCATAGGAGAACCTCCCGAATCGCCTCGGGCGACTCAGCTGCGCGACGGCCTCCAGGGGAGGGTGCCTCGTCCCTCACCCCCGTTGCACCGTTAAGTGAAGCGGCTGCCCGGCCGATACAGGTCGGGATGTTCGAGATCGATTCAGCGCTGCGTACCCTCGTCGAGCGGGAGGGCTCCGACCTTCACGTCAAGGTCGACTCGCCCCCGGTCGCCCGCATGCACGGCGAGCTGATCCCCCTCGAGGGGTTCGGCGAGTTGACCGCCAAGGACACCGAGAAAGCCTTCCACGACATCGCCGAGGTCCGCTCGCTGACCGAATTCGAGGACGACGGCGAGGCCGACTTCTCCTACGCGCTGCCCGGCGTCTCCCGCTTCCGCGTCAACACCTTCAAGCAGCGCGGCTCGATCTCGATCGTCTGCCGCGCGATCCCCTTCGAGATCCGCTCGATCGAAGACCTCGGGCTGCCGGACGTCGTCCGCTCGCTGGCCGAAGAGGCGCGCGGAATCGTCCTCGTCACCGGCACCACCGGCTCCGGCAAGAGCACGACGCTGGCGGCGATGATCGACCACATCAATCAGACCCGGGCGCAGCACATCGTCACGCTCGAGGACCCGATCGAGTACCTGCACGAAGACAAACGCTCGATCGTCAACCAGCGCGAAGTCGGCTCCGACACCAAGAGCTTCGGCCGGGCGATGCGCCGCGTCCTGCGCCAGGACCCCGACGTGATCCTGATCGGCGAGATGCGCGACGAGGAGACGGTCCGCACCGCCCTCTCCGCGGCCGAGACCGGCCACCTCGTGCTCTCCACCGTCCACACCCTCGACGCGACCGAGACGATCAACCGCATCATCGACTTCTTCCCGCCGCACCTGCAGCAGCAGGCGCGGGTGATGCTGGCCTCGACCATGAAGGGGGCGATCGCCCAGCGCCTGGTCCCCGACGTGAGCGGCGAGGGGCGGGTGCCGGCCTCGGAGGTGATGGTCGTCACCGGGCGGGTCCAGGACCTGATCCTCAACCCCGAAGAGACCGGCAAGATCACCGAGGTCATCGGCGAAGGCGAGTACTACGGGATGCGAACCTTCGACCAGTCGCTGCTGACCTACGCGATGGAGGGCAGGATCACCGAGGCGACGGCGATGGACTACGCCTCCAGCCCGCACGACTTCAAGCTGATGCTGGCAGCCGGCGGCCAGCGCGCCAGCGGCATCGAGCAGCTCGACAAGGAGCCGGTGCCGCAGTGAGGGAGAAGCTCAACAACAGCCCGGCCGCCCAGGTCGGCCTCGTCGTCGTCCTGATCGCTGTCGCCGCCTTCATGTTCCTGAAATCGAGCGGCGGCGAAGAAGGCGAAGAATCGGCGCCGGCGGCGGCGCCGACCGAAGCGACCGTCTCCGTCGCCGGCACCAACGCCAGCGGCACCGCCACCGGGGCGACTCCCGGCGAAGCCGTCGAAGGCGCGGTCGAAGCCGCCGCCGCGGAAGGCGCGTCCGCGATCCCCGCCGCGATCCCGGCGCCGCCGATGCCCGCCCCGGTCGCCTCCGCCTACGCCTCCGGCAAGACCGTGGTCCTGCTGGTCGTCCACGACGGCGGGATCGACGACCGTCTGGTCAAGGGCGCGGTCAGCGGCCTGGCGGCCGATCCCGAGGTGGCCCTCTTCGTCGTCCCGGCCAGGAAGATCGCCCGCTACGCGGCGATCACCCTCGGCGTCGACGTCCAGCAGGTGCCGGCGCTGCTGGTGATGCGGCCGCGGCGGCTCAGCGGCGGCGTCCCGCAGGCCTCCGTCGACTACGGCTTCCAGACCCCGCAGAGCGTCGTCCAGGCGGTCGTCGACGCCGGCTACAAGGGCCCCGAAGCCACCTACCACCCGAACTGAGCCGGCGATGAGCTCGAACGACAGGTTCCAGTACCCGAGCCACCTGCAGCCGGTGCCGGACTCCGGCACATCGGCCGCACCGGCGCTGCCGGGCCCCGAGGCTCAGGGAACTCCCGGGCTGACCCCGCCCCTGCACCGCGGCCACTCCCGCGGCTTCATCACCGACGTCCTGGTCGAACTCGGCTTCGCCTCCCAGGACGTCGTGCACTCGGCGATCGAGGCGGCGCGCAGCGCCGGGCGCACGCCGGAGTCGCTGCTGGTGGAGCAGGGGGCGATCAACGACGAACAGCTCTCGCGGGCGACCGCCGAGCGCTACGGCCTCGACCACGTCGACCTCTCCGTCTACAACATCGACGTCGCCGCCGCGGCCCTGTTCCCGGTGACGATGGCCCGTCGCTACACGGCCGTCCCGGTCGGCTACGTCGACCAGCACACGCTGCTGGTCGCGGCGGCGGACCCGGCCAACGTCCTCGCCGTCGACGACATCCAGATCGCCACCGGCCTCGACTGCCACATCGCCGTCGCCGCCAGGGCCGACGTCGAGTCGCTGCTCTCGCGCCTCGGCACGCTGCAGAACGCCGCTGCCGAGGCGATCATCGAGGAGCAGGACGAGGTGGAAAACGCCGAGGGGGAGGCTCTCGCCGCGGTCAGCGACATGCAGGCCAGCGCCGAGGACGCGCCGGTGATCAAGCTCGTCTACAGCATCCTCGCCCAGGCGGTGGGGGAGGGGGCCTCCGATGTCCACATCGAGCCGGAGGAAGGCGAGTTGCGGATCCGCTTCCGCGTCGACGGCGTCCTCAAGGAAGCCGCGCACGTGCCGAAGCGGATGACCGGCGCCGTGATCTCGCGCCTGAAGATCATGAGCGAGCTCGACATCGCCGAGAAGCGGGTTCCCCAGGACGGCCGCGTCAGCGTCGCCGTCGAGGAGCGCCGCATCGACCTCCGCGTCACCACGCTGCCGACCCAGCGCGGCGAGGGGGCGACGATCCGCATCCTCGACGAAAGCAACGCGCAGCGCACGCTCGACGAACTCGGCATGGACGGCTCGGCCCGGGCCCGCTTCGAGGACGCCTTCCACCAGGCCTACGGCGCGGTGCTGGTGACCGGCCCGACCGGCTCCGGCAAGTCGACGACGCTCTATGCGGCGCTGGCCGAGCTGAACGAGATCGAGAAGAAGATCATCACGATCGAGGACCCGGTCGAGTACCGGATCGACGGCATCAACCAGATGAACGTCAACCGCAAGGCAGGGCTCGACTTCGCCAGGGGCCTGCGCTCGATCCTGCGCGCCGACCCGGACATCGTCATGGTCGGCGAGATCCGCGACGCCGAGACGGCGCGGATCGCGATCGAGGCGGCGCTGACCGGCCACATGATGCTGACCACGCTGCACACCAACGACGCCCCGGGGGCGATCGCCCGCCTCAATGAGATGGGGATCGAGACCTTCCTCACCGCCTCCGCCGTCGACTGCGTCGTCGCCCAGCGCCTCGCCCGCAAGCTCTGTTCGAACTGCAAGCGGCGGGCGATCATCCCGACCCAGGCGTTGACCGAGGCCGGGGTCAAGGTGGGCGCCGAGGTCGAGGCCTACGAGCCGGTCGGCTGCCCGCGCTGCAACAACAGCGGCTACCGCGGCCGGGTCGGCATCTACTCGGTGATGAGCCTCAGCGACAAGCTGAAGGAAATGACGATCGCCCGCGCCGCCGAGACCGAGATCGCCGCGGTCGCCCGCGAAGAGGGGATGCTGACCCTGCGCGAGGACGGCGTCTCCAAGGTCCGTGCCGGCAACACCAGCCTCGAGGAGGTTCTCCGTGTCACAGCCTGACTTCGACTTCTCCGCGGTGCTCGGCCACATGGTCGAGACCAAGGCCTCCGACGTCCACATCACCCCGGGATTCCCGCCGGCGATCCGCGACAAGGGCAAGATCCGCGCGATGGAGGGCTTCCCGGTCCTCAACGCGCAGCAGACGCGCGAGGTCGTCTACGGGATCCTCAACGACGACCAGCGCAAACGCTTCGAGAACAACCAGCAGCTCGACTTCGCCTACGCGATCCCCGGTGTCGCCCGCTTCCGCGTCAACTGCTTCTTCCAGCGCGGCACGGTCAGCGCCGCCTTCCGCCTGGTGCCGCAGGAGATCCCCGCGCTCGACTCGCTCGGGGTGCCGCAGGTGCTGCGCGAGCTGACCGAGAAGCCGCGCGGCTTCGTCCTCGTCACCGGGCCCACCGGCTCGGGAAAGAGCACGACCCTGGCGGCGATGCTCGACGTGATCAACAGCGAGCACCAGGACCACATCCTCACGATCGAGGATCCGATCGAGTTCCTGCACCAGCACAAGCGCTCGATCGTCAACCAGCGCGAGATCGGCTCCGACGCCAAGGACTTCGCGCTCGGCCTGCGCGCCGCCCTACGAGAGGACCCCGACGTGATCCTGGTCGGCGAGATGCGCGACCTGGAGACGATCTCCACCGCGCTGACCGCGGCCGAGACCGGCCACCTCGTCTTCGCCACCCTGCACACCCAGTCCACCGCCCAGACCGTCGACCGGATCATCGACGTCTTCCCGCCCGAGCAGCAGGGGCAGGTGCGGACCCAGCTCTCGATCGCCCTGCAGGGCATCGTCACCCAGCAGCTGCTGCCGACCGCCGACGGGCGCGGCCGCACCGTCGCCTGCGAGGTGCTGATCCCGACGCCGGCGATCCGCAACCTGATCCGCGAGGGCAAGACGCACCAGATCTACGCCGCCCTGCAGACCTCCGGCGCGGTCGGGATGCAGACGATGGACGCCGACCTGGCGCGACTCGTCCGCACCGGCAAGATCACGCGCTCGCTGGCCGAACAGCGCGCCTCGGTGCCGGAGGAGCTCAGCCGCCTGCTCGGCGGCGCCCCGCTCAACCAGGCCGAAGCGGCGACCGCGACCGGCAGCGCCCCGCCCCCCGTCTCCGCCGTGCCGGGGAGCTAGTCCGCGATGTCTGCGACCACCTTCGAGTTCCGGGCGATGGACCTGGCCGGTGGCACCTCGGCCGGGGAGCTCGACGCCGACTCCAAGGCCGCGGTCACCGAGCAGCTGCGCCAGCGCGGCCTGATCGTCCTCGACGTCAGCGAGAAGTCCAACCCGATCAACATCGAGGACTTCTTCAAGCGCTGGAAGGGCGTCGACATGCGCGAGCTGGCGGTCTTCTCGCGCCAGTTCGCGACCCTGGTCGCCTCGGGGATGCCGATGCTGCGCACCCTCAGCACGCTCGAAGAGCAGACCCAGGACGAGCAGATCAAAGAAGCGGTGGCGGGGGTGCGCGCCGACGTCGAGGCCGGCAGCTCCCTGGAGCAGGCGATGGAGCGCTACCCGAAGGTCTTCGACCGGCTGTTCCGGGCGATGGTCCGCTCCGGCGAGCAGTCGGGGCGCCTCGATGAGGCGATGGACCGGATCGCCTTCCAGGTCGAGAAAGCCGACTCGCTGCGGCGCCAGGTCAAATCGGCGCTGATGTACCCGGCGCTGGTCTTCGGCTTCGCGACCGTGGTGCTGATCGCGATCGTCGCCTTCGTGATCCCGGTCTTCGCCAAGATCTTCGAAGAACTGGCCGAAGAACACCCCGAGGAAGCCGCCGGGCTGCCGATCCCGACGCAGATCTGCGTCAGCGCCTCCGACGCGATCACCGGCTACTGGTTCGTGATCATCCCCGGCCTGGTCCTGCTCTTCTTCGCCTTCTTCAAGTGGAAGAAGACCGACCGCGGGCACGAGCTCTGGGACCGCTTCAAACTGAAGCTGCCGGCGAAGATCGGCGACGTGATCCAGAAGGTGGCGCTGGCGCGCTGGTCGCGCACCTTCTCCGGCGCCGTCTCCTCCGGCGTGCCGATGCTGCAGGCGATCAAGCTGACCGGAGACACGGCGGGAAACGTCGTCGTCGAGCAGTCGATGGAGGACGTCTACGCTTCGGTCAAGCGCGGCGGCACCCTCGCCGGCCCGATCGAGGACAACCCGATCTTCCCGCCGATGGTCGGCCACATGGTCGCGGTCGGCGAGGAAACCGGCCAGCTCGAGCACATGCTGGCCAAGGTCGCCGACTTCTACGAGGCCGAGGTCGACGCCAAGGTCAAGGCGCTCACCGCCCTGATCGAGCCGATCATGATCGTCTTCGTCGGTGGCATCGTCGGCTTCATCGTGATCGCGATGTACCTGCCGATGTTCAGCATCTACGAACACATTCGCTGAGCAACTTCACTGAAGCACGCTCTCCTCAGGGGAGTCCGAGCTGGCCATGATCGTTGTTTAGCCTTCGAGTAGCGGGATGATGCGCTCGCAGACGTAGTGCTTCCCTTCATCGAGGGACATCTTGTTCCCGACGATGTTCCCGACGAACCGAAGGCTGCTCGTCCGGCGATCCTTCTCTTTGTTCAGTGGTCCGTAGTAGTTGTCGGGCTCGGCCAAGGCGGGTATGAGATCGCCAACACCGCCGAAAGACTTGAAGGCCGGAACCAGGGCGCGGTTCACCTCCAGCTTCTTCTCGCACTGCTCGCGCAGCGCCTCGCCGTGCAGCTCGTGGCCGAGCTCGCGCGCTATCCAGCCGAGGTCCGAATAGTGCTTGGCCATGCTGTTCCCGCACCAGCCGAGGACCTTCTCGGCGGTCTGCTCGTCGAGCTGCATGACGGGGATGAGCGGAATCGGGTCGAAGGTGAGGGCTGGGTAGTCGCGAACGACAAGCCTGAGCCATTCGGGAGGCATCCCAAGCCCCCTTTCGCTGACCGTGAGGGAGAATTCGTCTTCGATCGGCTTGGTGGCGGTGCCGGCGAAGTAAGCCTTGTAGGCGATGGGCTTGGCTGTGAGGATCATGGCCCCCTCCCTCCACGAGCGCTGGTCCTTGGGTTCGATCTCAAGGTCATCGCTTTTCAGCGTGAGGCTGTCGGCCACGGCGTCCGGGTTGACGGGTGGATGTCGCAGGGAGGAGTCAGTGTCGAAGATCGTGAAGCGATTGGAGCCTCGCAATCGCATGGCCATCCCGCCGACGAGGACGCAGTCCTTGTTCAGGAAGTTGCTCTCGCTCAGGTGGGCGATCGCAGTTAGCCGAACCACGTCTCGGACGGTGTCGCTGTAGGCAACATCGTTCTCGCGAGAGAAGTCCCGCATCTCCTCTCTGCTGGGGAACGCGATGTTCACTTGCCGTAGGAGAGCCAGCCGTCGATGGCGTGCATGGGCATGTTGACGATGAGGCCCGTTTCCCGGTCGCGGCTCCAGTCCTGTGCATCGAAGGAGTGGGCCGAGTCGAGCAGCCTGGGGCCGGTGAGCGGCGCGTTAATCGAGCGCAGGATCAAGCGCGAGTTGCGGATGTCCCCGAGCTCGCGCATCCAGAAGGCGCATCGCGCGGCAAGGGTTCCGCCGATCTCGAGGGCGTAGTCGACGAGGCGTGACCGATCCAGCTGCTCAGATGCGAAACCGCGCGACCATGCGCGGACCCAGGTTTCCGGCGCGTGACAGAACGCAGGCCGGTCGAGGGTGTCGAGCAGGGTGCGCTCGAGGTCAGAGCGGAAGTAAAAGGTGCGGCCCAGTGCGCGGATGCGTTCCTGGCCGAACTTCTTGCGGCCGCTGGTCAGCCTCGTGATGTGGACAGGCCGCCCCGCCAACGTCTTGAGCTTGGGTGGGATCCCGAAGACCGCCACGTAAACCTCACGGCTGTGCTCGTCGGTCAGGCGGTGCTCGATGAGGGCGCTGAGGTAGCCGAGGTAGTAGTCCTCGCGTCCGGCGAACGCTGCTGCCAGGAGCAGGCCGAGCGGGAGTTCGTCGAGTTCGGTTGCCTCCCCTGGGCTAATCACCAGGTATCGACCGGCGGCAACAGGCAAGAGGGTCCCTCGTTGCCGCATGCGAGCCACTTGAAGGCGTGGATCGGGAGTGATTGCCGAGAGCCACGCCTTGTCGAGGGCAAGGTCGAGGTAGGTCCGGCCTCGGTCGTTGAGCTCCTCAAGGATGCGGAAGTCAGTGGGGGAGAGAGTTTGTGTCATAAATTATATATCTGATTGTAGCCAGAATTGATCCGTCCTACAGATTTTATTCTGACAGTTAGAAAAATAATAACCAAAAAGATCAGCTACAGATCTTTGTGCTCTAGTTTTTTCTATCAGCTTCCCTGATTGCCCCGGTGCTCTGCCTAGCCGCGCATTGGAGGACCTCTCCAGCCATCGCCAAGGGCGGCTTCGGCGCCGGGTGTAGTCTCGTCGGACCGCCGACAGCGAGTGGAGGAGGACGAGATGTACGCACGTGTCGCACGTTGGGAGGGCGCCTCGGCCGCGGTGCTGAAGGAGACCGCCGCGCGGATCCAGGGCGATGCTGACTCGGGCCCGCCCGAGGGCGTGCCGGCGAAGGGCCTGCTGCTGCTCAACGACCTCGAGGGCGGCCGCTCGATCGCGATCACCCTGTTCGAGACCGAGGAGGACTACCGCCAGGGCGATGAGACCCTGGACGCGATGAGCCCACCCGGCGAGGGCATGGGCCAGCGGGTCTCGGTCGAGAAATACGAGGTCGGAGCCCAGCTCGAGGCCTGATGTCTCGTTGGTGAGAAATCCAAGGAAGTGGCAACAACCTTGGAAATCTGCGCTACCTTCCCAAAGAAGTCAATGACTCCCGGAGGGCGCTACATCAAGCAGTTATGGCCCGGAAATCCAGCCGGCCAAGGTCGTGCCGAGCGCATGCCGGGGAGATTCGACGCCTACGTTCCCGATCCGATCTCCGGCTTTGAGCCGGAGGTGACTGGGTCGATTTCGGGGCTTCTCTCGGACGCCGATGCCGCGGTTCGTGGCCTCAACCGGCTTGACCCCGCGCGAGCCAATCAAATTGAGGCGATGGCTCGGCAGCTGCTGCGTCAAGAGTCCCTCGCGTCGTCGCGGATAGAGGGGCTCCTGATCTCTCACAAGCGAATCAGCGAGGCGGGCTATGACCCGCGCGGAGCAGGGGATCAACGAGCGCGCGAGGTGCTGGCAAACATCGAGGCCATGGAGCAGGCCATCCGAATCGGAGCGGAAAGCGATGCGATTTCCGCTGGGACGATCGTGGACCTCCACGGCACCTTGCTGGGCAGCACGCAGGCCAAGATCGCCGGGGTAATTCGAGACAGCCAGAACTGGATCGGTGGCCGCTACCACACCCCCATCGGCGCGGATTTCATTCCCCCTCCCGCGGAGGAGATCGCACGCTTGCTCGACGATCTCGCCGCGTTCATGAACCGGGAGGATCTCCCCGCGACCCTGCAGGCGGCCCTGACTCACGCCCAGTTCGAGACCATCCATCCCTTCGCCGATGGGAACGGCCGCATCGGGCGATGCCTGATCCACGTGATCTTCAGGCGTCGTGGCCTCGCCTCCCATCACGTGCCGCCCGTAAGCCTCCTGATGGCAACCGACGTCGATAGCTACATCAAGGCGCTGGGGGCCTATCGCGGGGGCGAGGAATCCGACTGGACGACTTACTTTGCGGAGACGACAGTCGCCTCCACGGCCGCCGCTGAGGACTTCGGCAAGCGCCTGGCGGAATTGCAGGCGGAGTGGAAAGCCAAAGCCGGCGCTCGACGGGGATCGACCGCCGAGAAGGTCATCGAGGCCTTGCCGGCGCAGCCGGTGATCGATGTGAAGAAGGCCGCCGAAATTGCCGGCACCTCGGAGGAGGCTGCTCGGCTCGCTCTGAACGCACTCTCGGAGCGAGGCGTGTTGAAGCAGGTCACGAAGCGCAACTGGGGCCGCGTCTGGGAGGCAAGGGGCCTATGGAGCCTGCTCGATCGCTTCGAGGAGCGACTCGCCACTCCGGCGGGCCAGGATCGTCCCAGTAGGCCGGCACCACAGACGCGATAGGTCGCCACGGGTCAAGCTGGTTTACGGGTTATCCGGGGATTTTGGCTTGGAAGCCCGACTTTTCGGGCTATGAAACCCAAATTTCGGGGATCAAGGGATCTCTGGGGCGGTCGAATAGAGACAGGTAATGAATCTGCCAGTGCCTCGGTGCAACAGGCAAACCCGTCGCGAGGCGGGGACGCAAAGCTGTCGGGGCTCCCATCCGGGAGCCGGCCGGGCTACCACCGGGGTCGACAGACACCACGTGGCTTCAGGCGACGGGGCTCTGGCTCAAACGATTAGGACCTCAGGAGGTCTCTAAATGTTTATCCAGAATCTCCGGGCCAAAATTGGCGCCCGGCTCAGTGGCGACAAGGAGGCCGGTTTCACGCTGATCGAGCTCCTCGTCGTCATGCTCATCCTCGGAATCCTGGCCGCAATCGCCCTGCCCGCCTTCTTCAACCAGAAGGAAAAGGCCGGCGACGCCAAGGCCAAGGAGACCGCTCATTCGCTCCAGGTTGCGATGGAGACCTGCGCCACCGACCACAACGGTGTCTATGACGAAAACCTATGCAATCAGGCGGCCCTCCACGAAATCGAGCCGACCATTGCGGAAGCAAATGGCGGCATCACTGTGGAACCGGAAGAAACCGGTTACACCCTCACAGTGGAAGACGAACAGAACGGAAACGAATTCCAGATCATCAACAACGGTGGCACCATGGAATATCCGTGCACTGTAGCGGGCAATGGTGGCTGTCCTGAAGTTGAAGAAGGTGTTGGTGCCTGGGGCTAATCCCCCTGATCGCATCGTTTAGCTATGCGTAAGCAACGCGCAATCGCAGTCGAGAGGCGGGCCGGTACGGCCCGCCTCTCGCTGCGCCTGCTGCCGGTTCTGGTCACCGCGGCGATGTTGCTCACAGCGCCGGCGGTGCAGGCCGCGGAACAACCTCCGGTGCCGGTGCTGACGGAAACCAACCCGTCCTCCAGCCCAGCCTTGCCCGCCAACTCGCTTACGCCACTCATCCTGGGCGAAGGGGAAGAAAATCCCATCTCCCAGGTGGTGATGTCCCCTGGGCTCGAGCGATCCGCAATTGGGCGGGCGACGGGACCAGCCGAATACGAAATCGAGATCTTCGCCTCCCCGTCCTGTGGAGGAGAACCGGTGGAAACCGGGCTGACGGAAGAGCTCGAATCCCCTGGCATCCCGGTGTCTGTCGTCGAAAACTCTGTAACGACGTTCTCCGCCTGGCAGGTCGACCTCGCTGAACCGGCCCAACACTCCGGTTGCTCGGGTCCGCTCAAATATTGGGAGGGCACACCGCCGCCCGAAGAAGAACCACCGGGTGAAGAAGAACCACCGGGTGAAGAAGGGCCGCCTGGGGGCGGGGAAGCGGGCGGCGGCGAATCGCCGCCCTCTGGCGGTTCTGCCTCAGCCTCTCCGCCCTCGGCTCCGCACCTGCGCATGCTGCCAGGGGGCCGCGCCAACGACAACGCTCCGATGGTGACCGGCAGCGCGCCGGGGGCCACGACGGTCAAGGTCTTCGCCGGCTCGAGCTGCTCCGGAGGGGCCGTCGCGACCGGCTCCGGAGCGGAGTTTGGGGCAGGCCTCACGGTCCACGTCGCCGACAACACCCTCAACACCTTCTCCGCCGTCTCGGTGGCGGGCGGTGTCGCGTCTGCCTGCTCGGAACCGGTCACCTTCGTCGAGGACTCCCTGGCGCCGCGCACGCGGATCACCATGGGCCCGGGCGTTAAGACCCGCCATCACAAGGCCGTCTTCCGCTTCACCGACATCACCGACGACCCTCCGGGGACGCACTTCTACTGCAAGGTCAACCACCGCAGGTGGAGGACGTGCAACTCGCCCTTCAGGCTGCGCCACCTCCACACCCATCGCTACGTGCTGCGGGTCAAGGCAGTCGACAGCGCCGGCAACGCGGAGAGAAAGGGCGCCAAGCGCCGCTTCAAGGTAGTCCGGAAGGCGAAGTAACCGCCCGTCTCTCCTCCGCGGCAGCCGCCGCCTCAGGTACAACTCCCGCTCGATGGCCGGCGTCGTCCCGATCGCGTTCCTGGCCGGCCTGGCCGCCGGCAGCTTCGCGACCGCGGTCGCCCACCGGGTGCCGCGGGGGATCTCGATCGCCTTTGCCCGCTCACAATGCCCCGCCTGCGGTGCGCGGATCCTCGCCCGTGACAACGTGCCCGTGTTCTCGTGGCTGCTGCTGCGAGGCAGGGCGCGCTGCTGCGGCGCTCGCATCTCGCCGCGCTACCCGTTGACCGAGCTGGCGGTGGGGCTGCTCTTCGCCGCGACGGTGCTCGTCTACCGCCACGATGCCGCCGAGGCGGCGATCGGGCTGGTCTTCGTCACGGTGCTGGCGATCGTCACGCTGACCGACCTCGAGCAGCGGATCATCCCCAACAAGGTTCTGCTCGCCGGCGCCGTGCTCTGCCTGGCGATCGCGGTGCCGACCGATCCGGGTGGTGTGCCCGAGCGGCTGATCGCCGCCGCGGCGGCGGGGGGAATCCTCTTCCTGATCGCCCTCGCCTACCCGGCCGGGATGGGCCTCGGCGACGTCAAGCTGGTGGCGACGATGGGCCTCTTCCTGGGCCGCGCCGTGGCGCCGGCGATCCTCGTCGCCCTCCTCGCCGGCAGCCTGGTCGGCCTGGCGCTGATCGCGCGCCATGGATCCAAGGCGCGCAAGATGGCGATCCCATTCGGCCCCTTTCTCGCCCTCGGTGGAGTCGTCGGCCTGCTGGCGGGCGTGCAGCTGGTCGACCTCTACCTGGGTTGACTCAGCGCCGGATGGCGGTTACCCAGCGGACGGTTCCCGATGTGACTTGCCGCTATTTCCCTTCGAGCCGCCTAGCGAAGCCTTGTTCAGGTGCTTGCTGGTCAGGAGGCGGAGCTTCAGCAGCTCGATGCGGAAGGTGCGTTCCTGGGGCCCGTAGACGACGGTCTCGGGGATGCCTTTTTCGAGGGCGATGAGCTGGCAGTGCTCGGAGCCGACCACGCAGACGCCGTCGCCGAAGAGGCCGGTGACCTTGTCGGAGACCAGCATCAGAACCTTCTTTTCGTCCTTGCTGACGTCCATGAAGGTCAGCGCCGGCTCCTTGCGGCTGGGCAGCATCGTCAGTTCCGGCAGGTTGTGGCGTACGGAAGGCTCGGCCTTGCTGGTGCTCGCGCCTGAGGAGACCGGGACGATGCGAACGTCGATCGCGAAGGAGTAATACCTCAGGTGCGCGCCGCTCGACGGTTCTCCGTTGCCTTCGCTGGGCGGCGTGCCGGGGCTGGTTTCGGTCGGGTTCGAGCTGGTCGTTTCGGGCGGCGACGATTCCGTCGTGACCGAGGTGCTTTCGCTGCCGCCGGACGATGAGCTTTCGGTTGCGGGCGCGCTGCCGACCGCGTTTCCTTCGCCTTCGGGAGTCGTGTACTTCTGTTCGAACGGGTCCTTCGGAGTCCCCGTGAGGCGGCGGCGGTAGTCGCGCAGGCCGGGTGCCGCTTTCCCCACGATCAGCTTCGAGGAGGGGACGGAGGCGCCGGGGGTGGCGATCGCGGCTTCGGATTCCGCCGATTCGGAGTCCGAAGAGCCGCTGCTGAGCACGATCGGCAGGGCGACGATTGCGACGAGCAGGAGCGCCACGAGCGGCAGCAGGTGGCGCTCGCGCAGGTCGTAGTAGAGGTCGAGCAGGAAGTCGGGGATCTTGATCTCCGGCATTTTCAACTCGGGACCCTTCTTCAGCATGTTCATCGTGCCGACACCGCCTGGGAGGAGGCGGCCGAGGCCGATTCGGCTGCGCCCGCCGGTGTGGTGACCGGCGCCGGCGCTGCGGGCGTGGCGCCCGCGGTTATGCCCTGGGTCGGGGGCGTGACATAGGTCGTGACGGCGAAGGTCGCGTTCAGAGCCGACGCCGCCTTGCCTTCTTCGGTTTCGGCATTGAGGGCGAAGCCGTCCAGGGTCACCAGCCGGCCGTCGACGGCGACGTTCGACCTGTCCCCGGTGTGGACCAGGGAGTCGATGCCCTTGATGAATTTGGCGATCTGGAAGAAGTTGCCGCTGAAATCGAGGCTGTAGGGCATGACGCCGAGGCCCGCCGGGCCGATCGCGGCGCCGAGCGGAAGCACCGAAGCCGCCGCCTCGGTCGGTGGAATCGTGGATGAGGCCGGAACCGCGGCGGAGGAGCCTGCCGGCGGGGTCGCCGGAGCGGCTTCCGGTGCGGGCGCGGGAGTTGCGGCGGCGGACGATTCGCCCGAGCCTTCGAGCTGGATGCTGTCGAATCTCACTCCCGAGGAGGCAGCGATCGCGTTCACCTCGACTAACAGCGAGGAGGTTTCGTCGCCCGCCGGGACCGCCTTGCCGAGCACGACGAGCTGGCGGTAGTCGGCCGGGAATTCCTGCCGCGCGGCCGCCGCCTCGGCCGCTTTGGACTGCGCTTCGCTGAGCGCGACCTGCAGCTGCCCGGCTTCGCTGGAGAGCTGGCTGGCTTCTTCGCGCTTGGGCCCGAGGAGCAGCACCCAGAAGCCGATCGCGAGGGCGGCGACGACGAGGATCGAGACGATCAGGCGGTTGGAGGAGCCCATCTCAGTTGCCTTCCGTTTCGGTCGACGCCGTGGTGGTTTCGCCGGACGGCGCCGGAACGGGCGCCGGCGCCGCTTCGCCTTCGGCCGCTTCGCTGGGGACCGGCGCCGCGTCGAAGGCGACGACCATCTGGAACTGGGCGATGAAGGAGCGGGTCTGGCAGGTTGAGCTGCCACCGGAGCCGCCCGTTTCGCCGAGTTGCGAGGACTGCACGCCGACCCGGGTGACGCCGTCGATCTGCTTCAGCGCCTGCACGAAGCCGGCCACGGCGTCCTGGCCGCTCGCGCAGCCG
Source organism: uncultured Actinomycetes bacterium (assembly GCA_963714045.1). GTDB lineage: Bacteria > Actinomycetota > Thermoleophilia > Solirubrobacterales > 70-9 > VAYN01. Next base: position 996,590 of record OY970225.1, read on the forward strand.
TTCAGTTCAAGCGCCGGGCCGGGGATCGAGCTGCGAAGGGCGACGCTGGCCGAGCCGTCGACCGAGACGCTGGGACTCGCCGTACCCGTGAGGTTGGTGAGCCAGACGTCGCCGGGAAGGACGAGGGCGAGTTCGCGCATCACCCGCTGCCAGTCGAAGCGGCTGTCGGCGAGGCTGGTGACCGTGGCGACGCGCTGTTCGCGCAGGGCGTGGAACTGGGTGTAGGCGTCGAGCGCCTGGGCGCGCGTTTCGACCGCCGCCTTTTCGTCTTTCAGCTTGACGATTTCCGCCTTGCTGTCGGAGATCTGGTTGTTCGTGACCGCCAGCACGGCGACGCCGATCACCGCCGCGGCCAGGGCGCCGACGACGATGTAGGCGAGCGGGCCGCCTCGCATCGGCCGGCGCTCACCCGGGCGTTCCTCGGACGGGATCAGGTTGACGGGGCGCATGTCAGCGGTCCAGGGCCAGTCCGAAGGGCAGGGTGAGGCGCGCGGATGAGGCAGGGTCGAGGCCGCTGAGCGCCTCGGGGCGCCCGATCGCTATCGGCAGCCCGAGCACGGGCTCCATCTGCTCGGCAAGGCCGGGAATCGCGCTGCCGGGACCGCAGAGGACGACGCGCTCGATCGGCACCGCGGCCTCCTGGGCGCCGTAGAAGTCGAGCGACAGCCGCAACTCGTCGAGCAGCGCCGAGGCACCTTTCTCGAGCGCCGTGCGAGTCTTCGAGACGGTGTCCGGGTCGCCCTCGATCAGCTCGAGCGGCTGCGTGAGCCCAACGTGCATCAGCCACATCTGGGCGTGCTCGGGCGACAGGCCGGTGACCGAGCCAAGACCGCCGGCGATGTCCTCGAGGCCGACGGGCGAGACGCGTGTGAAGAGGCAGGAGCGACCCTTGGCGACGGCGAGGTTGGTGACGTCGCCGACGTTGCAGTAGAGGACGGCGGCGGGCGCCGGTTGGGCATCGGGCTCGGCGGTAACCGGGGCGGCGATGTCACCCAGCGCCCGGATCATGCCGAAGGCCGAGAGGTCGACGCCAACCGGTTCGAGGCCGGCGTCCTTCAGGGGTTTGAGCGATGCGGCGATCATGTCGCGACGGGCCGCGACGACGATCACGTCGACCTGTGGCGGGGAGTCCTCGGTCGCACCGACTCCACCGACGACACGGTGGTCGATCACCGCCTGGTCCAGCGGCATTGCGATCTGCTCCTGGGCGGAGAAGCGGACCGCGGCGTCGAGCTCGCCGGGATCCTCGATCGCCGGCAGGCGAATCGTCCGTACGACCACGCGCTGGTTGGCGATTCCGAGCCGAACGCGCTTGCCCAGCTTGTGCTCGGCGAAGAGCTCGCGCAGCGCGGTGGCGACGCTGCCGGGGTCGGCTACCTCGCCGTCGTGGAACGCCTCCGGGGCGAGCGGCGCGGTCGCGGCGGCGGTCATGTGCACGGCGCCGTTGCTGCGCACTTCGGCGACGCCGATGCTGCCGGCCTCGATCTCGAGGCCGACCACGGCCGACTCCTTGCTTCTGCTCTTTTTCAGCGATGGGATGTTCATCTTGAGAGGTGAGGTGAGGCGCCCCATTGCAACTTGCATCGGCCAAACGGCCATGGAACCTTTGCCTGTGCCTACCTAGAATTCGAAATTGCAGGGCATCATTCGAGCGTCTCGCGTCCGATGACCCAGGCGGTTTTTTCCGGCGCGATGAAGCTCGGCGGCTCGATGTACTTCAGCCGGCCGTCGTAGTTGTAGCTCTTCAGGTAACCGGTGCCCCCCCAACCGCTCCCACCGGTGCCGACAGCGCCGCGGTACTTCTGCGCGATCGCGCCGTTGACCTTGAGCGTCCCCAGCTTGGCGCCGCAGTTGTAGTCGTCGACGATGAAGGAGTGCGCGATTGCCAGGATCGCGGCATCGATGGTGACGTCCTGCAGTGTTCCCGATGCGTTTTGGTTGCATTCATACGTGTGTGTGTATGAGTTGTAGGACTGTGTGTGGGGGTGGTAGATCCGCACGAAGTTATTGGCCACCAGGCCGAGCACGCCTTCTCCTTCCAGTGGAGGTTCGTTCGAACAGGATTCGAGGCAGACGTTGCCGGTGATCACGATGTCGTTCGCCGCGGCGATCGTCAGCTGCCCGGAATAGTTGCCTTCGAGGTAGACGTTGCCGCATTCCGACGGCGGTTCGGTGATTGCGTAGGAGACGTTGAAGGGTGTGTATGCGCTCGAGCAGGTGCCGCTTTCGTCGTAGACGACGCCGTTGGCCGGGATCGTGCCGCTGTAGATGACGCTGCTGGGCGATGCGCAGGTTCCGCTGCCGGTCAGCGTCATCACCGTCATCGATTCCCCGCTGAGACACATGCGGATTTGGCCTTTGTACCTGAACTGCGGTTCGGCGATTTCCTGTAGTTCGCTATTGGTCGATGGCGGGGTGAGGATCGCCGAGTTGGCGGTCAACGTCCCTTTGAAGTTGCTTTCGGAGCCGCCGCAGCTTGAGTGCGAGTGAGGCACGCTGGAGGTGGAGAACCAGCCGAGTGGCGGGCCGCTGACCTCGATCGGATCGGCGGCGGAGCCGCCGAGGGTGGGGCTGCCGCAGATCACGAAGGCGTCGTTGGTATGCATCGGACCGTTGACGAAGTCACCGCTGACGAAGGAGATCACGTCGCAGTAGCCTTGGTGGTAGAGGATTTCGCTTTCGTAGCGGCCTTCGGCGATCGTCTTGCCACACTGCGTTTCGGCAGCCGTTCTCAGCGATTCGCTGCCGTAGGTTCGCGGATCCGAGGTCTCGCGCTGCGTGAAGTAGACGTAGTCGAGGAAGCTGGCCGGCTTGAAGGTGGCGACGATCGTTCTTTCGACTCCGCCGTGGAAGCCGGTGGAGCGGATCCGGAAGGTCCCCTTCAGTGGGTCCAGCGACTGCAGCATGCTTTCGGTCGCATGGTTTTCGTCGCACTGCGAATAGGTCGTCTGGCTGGTCGACGGCAGCAGTTCGATCGCGTAATCGGCTCCGGTGATGCCGGGAACGGGGCGCCTGTTCGCGGCTTCCGCGGGGGAGGCGTTCTTCAGGTTGACGGCGGTCGGTTTTGCGACGTTCGCGCATGAGGTCCAGTAGCTGTTGTTGGCATGCAGGTGGTAGGCGTAGTCGTCGATCCCCGCCTTGGCGGCCTCGTAGGCCTGCTTCTGCTTGAGGTCGTGCGCGGTCAGGTGGGAGTCGCCGTTGACGGCGGTGACGGCGACCAGCACCAGGGCGGCCATCAGCGAGAGGCCGATCACGGTCATGATCATGGTGAAGCCCGCCTCGTTGTTGTCGCCCCTCACTGGCATGGCCGGGCCGGCGATCCTTCGTTGAACGAGGGCGGGGTGAGGCGCAGCGTGGCGCTGTCCTGGACGCTTGCAGAGGCGCCGGCGTCGGACACCGGCGTGTGTTCGGGCGCGGCGGCGAGGGCGGCGTGGACCTCGACCGTGAGCGCGGCTTCGCCTTCGCTCAGCGGCGTCGCCTGCGGCGCTTCGGAGATCGTTCCCCCGGAATACCTGTAGTAGCTGAAGATCGAGCTGTTCGGCGGGGTGGGGCTGACGTCGGTCAGCAGCGTTTGGGTCGAGCTGGGTTCTTCCGAGAAGGTCCAGTTGGGCGCTGTGCCGCCGGTCGCTTCGTAGTCCGACTGAGAGAGGGTGTCGCCGCTGAGGCTGATCACGCTGAGGACCGGCGTGGGGGAGACCTCGGACCCGGTTTGATGGACGAATCGGAGCAGGCTGCCGTCGCTTTCCGGCTTCACCGGCGCGATTTCCGGCGTGACGCAGGCCGAGTGGACCTCTTCCATCAGCTTGCCCAGCGCCAGCCGGGCGCGCTGCGTCGCTTCGACCCGGGCGGTGACACGTGCCGAGCCGTGCAGGGTGGTGAGGATCACCGCGGTGAGGGCGGAGATGATGACCAGCCCGGTCATCAGCGCCACCATCAGCTCGATCAGGGTCGTGCCGGTCTCCTCGCGAATCGGTTCGAAACGCGTCAGGGACATTTCTTTTTGCTCCCTGATTCCGAGCCTGAACCCGAAAGGCTCAGAATTTCTGAGGTCGTGGAGGTGAGGCTGTGTACCGTGACACCCGGCTTGCGCCGGCGGTGATATTCGTTGGAGTAGTAGGCAGAGGCACAGAGTTCGTACTTGCCCCAGGGAAGACCGTATTCGGCGTTGCTCTGATGACCATTCGAGTCGCTGGTGAATTCCCGCATCAGATCTTTGCCTTCGACTTCGCAGTTTTCGTCCGTGATCGTGATCAGTGCGCCGCTTACAGGCGAGCCGCTGCTGGTCACCGTCAGTTCCAGAGCCGGAACCTGCAATTCCAGCGCCGGTTCCAGGGTTTTGCCGGGCTGGAGGGTGACGCTTCCCAGGGCCGCCCCACTGCCCGGGTTGTTTGCTTCGCAGGCACCCGCATAGACGCTGTCCGGGCTGGTGAAGGGGAAGACCGGCGTGGCGACGATTTCGGATACCCGTGCTTTGCCGGGCGCCCAGTACGCTTTCGCCGGGTTCATCAAGGCGTTGAAGACGAAGACCGAGTCGATCGTCGCCGCTTTGAATTCCGAGCCACTGCCGACGCGGTACTTGAATTTGACCGGCAGCGTCGCTCCGTAGTCGAATTCGAGCGGCAGGGTGTTGGTCCCCCCCGCGATGACGCTCGTGGGCTGCGCGGCGGCCGATTCGCCGTGTTTGTCGACCAGGCCCGGCGCGTTGGGAACGACGCTGTAGTTGCCCGCCGGGAGGTCGGTGAAGTTGGCGCAGCCGGTGGAGTCGGTGGTGCCGCTGAAGTTTCCGGCGCCGGTCGCCGAGAGGCCGATACCGGAGAGCGGTTCGGCGGCGGCGTTCTTGGCGGTGACGACGAGTGTGCCGTGATTTGGATCGAGCGAGCCGTTCGAGGGGGAGACGATGCTCTGGATGACGACGGGCTGCTGGGCGCCGGGCCAGGTCGTCGTCGAGGTGATCCGCACGTAGTCGGCAGAGGTTTCTCCTGAGGTGCAGGACGACGGCTGGCCGCTCGTGTTGTTGACGAAGACACCCTGCGATTCGACCGTGAATTCGTTGCCGTCGATCGAGACGGGCCTGGTCTGTTCCAGCCTGTTGAGCGAGGAGAGCCGCATCGAGCGCAGCCGGGCCTGGTCTTCCTGGGCGACCGCGTAGGCCTCGGCGTGGCGGCGCTCGCTGGCGGCGGAATGCGTGACCGCCTGTAACAGAGCCATGACGCCGGCCGCGACGATGGCGAGGACGAGCGCGCTGACCAGGACCTCGATCAGGGCAAAGCCCTCCTCGGCGGCGGGGGGCGATTGCGCAGGGGCTGACATCACCGGTACCCATCGGATGGGCGCTGGCCGGCCTTTAGCCGCTTGCCGCCGCCAAACGCCGATTCCGCCTTGCTTTTCCCAAAGCTTCAGTTAGTGAAGCCATGTGGCTACACTTGTTGAAGCGAGGTGATCGATCTTCGCCTCGCTTCGTCCTATGAGCGCGCTGAGCAACTCAACCTGTCCCGTCTGCCGCACGGCCGAGGTCGTCTGCGGGAAGTGGACGTTGCTGCTGATCCGGGATCTGGCGGATGGGAGCAGCCGGTTTTGCGAGCTGGAGCGCTCGCTGGAGGGGATCAGCCCTCGCACGCTGTCGCTGCGGCTGCGGGCGCTGGAGGAGGAGGGGATCGTCGAGCGGCACACCTATCCCGAGGTGCCGCCGCGGGTCGAGTACGCCCTGACCGAGAAGGGCGAGGCGCTGGTGCCGCTGATCGACGACATGCGCAGGTACGGGACGCGCTGGCTGCTGGCCGAAGACGCCGAGCCCGCCGCGGTCTAGATCAAACGTCCAAAGCGGCGCCGTTCTGCAAGGCACCGTGCAGGCGCAGGAGCGCCGCGGGGGGGCCGGAAGCCTGGGACGTGCGCGACTTCCTCCTCAACGAGGCGCTGAAGCGGCTGGCCACCGAGGCCGCGACGCGCTTCAGCACCCTGGTCGCGAGCGGCGACCAGATCCCCTTCGACGTCTCCGCCGAGAGCGGCGAGGACTCCGCCTTCTACAGCTACGTGCCGCTGACCTCGCGCTTCGTCGAGGAGCGCGCCGATGAGCTGCGCTCGCTGCCGAGCTTCGGCCCGGCCCGCGAAGCCGCCACCGAGGCCGGCGTCGCCGCCCCTTACCTGGAGGCGCGCGGGGAGTCCGTCCCCGCCGACCCGGGCGAGCGGGCGGAGCGGATGCTGACGACCTTTGTCTCCTCCCTCTGGGAGGGCAGCACCGGGTTCTCGCTCGACCGCGCCCGCCTCGACAGCGCCCTCTCGATGCTCGACGCCGAAGCCCGTGACGCCGACGACGCCGAGGTGCTGATCGTGCCGCTTGTCGGCCTGCGGATGTCCAGCCCCCGGCTGCAGCTGCCGCGCGACGTCCGCATCGTCCGCGCCGACTCGATCGAGGCCCCGGTCGAGGCGATGCGCAGCGAGGGCATGGGCCGCGCCTCCTGGGAGCCCCAGTACCTCGCGGTCGCCGAGCAGCACCCCGGCGAGGGCGCCGACGCGGCGCTGCGCCAGTTGCGCGAGCTGGTCAGCGTGATGAGGCTCTTCAAGGGCGGCGGCATCGGCCTCGGCCCCTACGCCTTCGCCCCCACCGGCGAGGACTGCTGGCGGCGGATCGCCACCGGCGCCCCCGCGACCCGCGCCGGCGGCTACCGCCTCGGCGAGGAGGAGGCCGGCGAGCTGGTCGAGCTGGCGCGCGGGCTGGAGGCCCGGCCGGACCCCGACGCGGCGCTGAGCTGGGCGGTCGGCCGCTTCGAGATGGGCTGCGAGCGCGAGAGCGCGCTCGACGGGCTCAGCGACCACCTTCTGGCCCTGCGGGCGGTGCTCGAGGGCCACGGCCCGGTCGGTGCCTCGCTGCCGATGCGCGCCGCGGCGCTGATCGCCGACGACACCCTCGACCGGGTCGAGGCGCGCGAGCGGCTCGAGCAGGCGCTGGAGCTGGAGCGCTCGCTGATGAACGGCCACCCGAGCGCCCGCGCCGCCGAGCTGGCGCACTGGGCCGAGGACGAGGTCCGCGGGCTGCTGCTGCAGGCCGCCCTCGGCGAGCTCGGCAGCGACCTCAGCGCCACCGCCGACGAGACCCTGATCGCCACCGGCCTCGCCGAAGGAGACGCCGAGATCACGGTTTCGGCCGAGGACTTGTCCGGCATGCCCGGACGCGAAGCGGAGGACATGCCGGTAATTGATTCTTCGTCGCCCTCATCCGGACCCGATCGCAATCTGAATCTCTCGGGGCCGGATGAGGGCCCTGCGTACCCCACGGAGGAGGAATCCCACATGCAGGAGACCCGCATCATGGAGCCGATCCCGGCCGAGGACGAGATCAGGATCACGGCCACGCCGTGGCTCGACGAGGTCTCCGAGGAGCGCCGCGGCGACTCGCTCGAGTGGCCGGCCGCGCGCGAGCGCGACGTCCAGCACCGCGACCGCATCGACACCCCCCGCGTGCGCCACCTCTTCCCGGTTCCCGAGGACGCCGACTGGGAGGTCAGCCACCTCGAGTTCGAGTACGGCCACTACGGCGCTGGCCGCGCCTGACCGGCGCATCTCGGCGTCCTCGGTCGCTCGCGTGCGAAGCACGCCACGCTCCCTGCGTCCTTGATCTGCTTGATCAGGCGCGACCAGCGGCGATGGCGATGCGCTCTTTGCTCGTCGCGAACAGGTAGCGGTTGATCTCGGCCAGGCCGGCGAGGTCGTGGACGTCCTCGTCGAGGTAGGGGACGCGGATGACGCCGCGCGTGCGCAGCTCCCGCGCCAGGCGCTCGATGTTGCGGGCGTCGCGCTCGGCCAGCGCCTGGTAGTCGGAGAAGTTCGCCGCCACCCGCCGCGCCAGGTCCTCGTCGCCGAGCTTCTCGGCCAGCGCCGCCGGCAGGTCGGCGCCGTCGCCGCGCAGCTTCTCCGCCGGGTAGTGGACCTTGTTGACGATGACGCCGCCGAAGGGCAGCTTCGCCTCGACCAGCTTGCGGTGGAAGTAGACGGCCTCGTCGACCGGCTCCCCCTGCGGCCCGCAGACGACGAGGAAGCAGGTGCCGGGGTCGGCGAGCAGCTTGTTGACCCGCTTCGCCCGCGCCTGGAAGCCGTCGACCATGCCGCTGAAGGCGTTGAAGAACTCGGCCAGGTCGGCCAGCAGGTCGAAGCCGACGATCCGCTTGAAGACGCTGAGCGCGACCGAGGCGCCCCGTCCCGCCACCTTCGCCGCCAGCCCGGTCGGCCGCATGAACATCCGCAGCGAGCGGCCCTCGATGAACTGGGTCAGCCGCCGCGGCGCGTCGAGGAAGTCGAGCGCATTGCGGGTCGGCGGCGTGTCCAGGACCAGCAGGTCGAACTCGCCCTCGGTGTGCAGCTCGAACAGCTTCTCCATCGCCATGTACTCCTGCGAGCCGGCGAGGGCGCTGGAGATCTGCTGGTAGATGCGGTTTTCGAGGACGCGGTCGCGCGACTCCTCGTCCGGCGCCTGGCGCGCGATCAACTCGTCGAAGGTCGCCTTGGCGTCGAGCATCATCGCCCACAGCTCGCCCTTCATCTCCACGCCCTGCTTCTCCAGCAGGGCCGGGTCGACCCGGCGCGCCTCGTTGCCCAGCTCCTTCAGCCCGAGCGAGTCGGCCAGGCGCTTGGCCGGGTCGATCGTCAGCACGCAGACCTTAAGTCCCTGGGAGGCCATGCCGGCGGCGATCGCCGCCGAGGTCGTCGTCTTGCCGACCCCGCCGGAGCCGGCGCAGATGCAGATCCGCTTGCCCTCGAGGACGTTGCCGAGCGTCGGCATCAGGAGAGCCTCTTCGCGAGCCGCCGCGCCGCCTCGGGCCCGAGGTCGGGCTCGAAGAGGAAGGGGAGGGTCTTGACCGGGGCCTTCACCCGGCGCCGTAGGCGGGCCAGCTGGGCGCGCTGGGAGCGGGCCCGGTTGCGCTCGGAGAGCGCCGCCCGCGCCGCCGCCCGCACGGCGCCGTTCTCGCCGGCCGCCAGCCCGGCGAGGCGCTCGGCCTCGGGCTTGGTGAAGCGCTCGGGGTAGAGGCCGTTGAGGTAGACGCGGTCGACCGCGACCCCGACCTCGTCGCGCAGGTCGCGCTCCAGCGCGGCCGACTCGTTGACCGGCATCTCCTCCGGCAGGGCGACGATCGCGGTGCCGGTGTGCTCGTGGTCGGTGATGAAGCTGTCGAGCCGCTGTGCCTGGGAGTGGATCGGGCCGACGCGGGCGATGTTGGCGAAGGTGCGCGGCGTCTGCAGGAAGCCGACCCCGTGGCCGGTGGCGGGCGCGTCGACGATCACCAGGTCGTACTTGCGCCCCTTCTTGATCTTGCGGTCGAGCTGGGCCAGCTCCCAGATCTTGCCGATCGTCACCAGCTCCTTCAGCCCCGGCGTGGCGGCGGCGAGGTAGTTGAAGATGCGACTGCGGAAGAGCATGTCGCGCATCGCCCGCACCTTCAGCTGCAGCAGCACGTACTCGCGCATCGACTCGTCGGGGTCGATCGAGATCGACCAGAGGTTCTCCTCCATCTCGACCTCGTGGAAGCCGACCTCGGTGTGGTCGAACATCCGCGAGGCGTTCTCCTGCGAGGCGACCTCGCAGACGATCGTCCGCTTGCCTTCGGCGGCGGCCCGCATGCCGAGCGCCACGGCCACCGTCGTCTTGCCGACTCCGCCCTTGCCGGTGACGATGACCAGCCGCTTGTCGAGGAGCTCGGGGATCGGGCAATTCCTAGCAATTTCGGGAGCCGGCAGGAAAAGAGGCTCTCCATACGAATAGTCCGCGCAATGGGATTTCTAAGCCGTAAGCCGAAGCCAGCCCCCATCCAGGTGGACGAGCAGCACCCGATCGTCGAGGAGCTGCAGAGGATGGAGGAAGCCGTGCCGGAGCGTCCGGCGCCTGAGCCGCCCGCGCCCGCGCCCGAGCCTGAGCCCGCGGTCGTCGCTGTCGCGCCCGAGGAGCCGGAGAGGTTGATGCCTCGGGACTTGATCGCTCCCAGTAGAGGGGAGGCCAGGCCCGTGGCGGTCGAGCCGGAGGGGGCGGTGAAGCATGCGGAGGTGATCGCGTTCGCCAACCAGAAGGGCGGGGTGGCGAAGACCACCACGACCCTGAACCTGGCCGTCGCCTTCGCCGAGTCCGGCTACCGCGTGCTCTGCATCGACCTCGACCCGCAGGGGAACCTGACGATGAGCCAGGGGATCGACCCCGACAAGGTCGAGAAGAGCCTCTACGACGTGCTCGTCAACGACATGCCGATCTCGGAGATCATCCAGCACCGCGAGATCGACATCGCCGTCGCCTCGATCGATCTGGCCGGGGCGGAGATCGCGATGAGCACCAAGATCGGCCGCGAGCGCTCGCTGGAGAAGGCCCTCAAAGAGGTCTCCGGCGACTACGACTTCGTCTGCATCGACACGCCGCCCAGCCTCGGGCTGCTGACGATCAACGCGTTGACCGCCGCCAGCAAGGTGATCGTCCCCGTCCAGTGCGAGTATCTGTCGATGCGCGGTCTGGTCCAGCTCCAGAACACGCTGCGGATGATTCAGGAGAACCTCAACCCCGACGTCGTGATCGAGGGCATCCTGCCGACGATGCTCGACTCGCGGACCGTCCACGCCAAGGAGGCGGTGGAGATCCTCGAGGAGAACTTCGGCGACCTCGTCTTCAAGTCCCGGATCAAAAAGGCGATCAAATTCGCCGAGGCGCCGGTCAAGGGCGCTTCCGTCCTCAAGTACGATTCCGGCAGCAGCGCCGCGAACTACTACCGGGAGCTGGCGAAGGAGGTTCTGGCCAATGAGTCGTCGTAAGCGGGCGAGCATGCGCGAGGGGCCCCTCTCGGACCTCTTCCGCTCGACCTCCGACGACGCCCCCGCCGATCCGCCGCAGGCGGAGGAGCCCACGCCGCCACCTGTTCCCGAGCCCGCCGCCGAGACGCCGCCGGAGAGGTTGAAGCGGGTCTTCTCGGAGGAGCCGAAGCCGCGGCGGGAGGAGCCTGTCGTCAGCGATCCTCGGTATGGGCGGGAGGAGCCTGCTTATGAGCCGCCCGGGAGCGGCGAGCCGCATCAGCCGGTGATCAAAGTCGTCGGCGTCGGTGGGGCCGGCGTCAACGCCGTCAACCGCATGGTCGACGCCCGCATCCCCGGGGTCGAGTTCATGGCGGTCAACACCGATCTTCAGTCGCTGCAACTCTGCGTTGCCGACGTCACCGTCCACATCGGCGACGAGCAGACGCGCGGCCTCGGCGCCGGTGCCGACCCCGAGGTCGGCCACCGCTCCGCCTTCGAGGAGCAGGACAAGATCAAGCGCCTGCTCAAGGGCTCCGACATGGTCTTCGTCGCCGCCGGCGCCGGCGGCGGCACCGGCTCGGGCGCCGCCCCGGTGGTCGCCCGCCTCGCCCGCGAGGTCGGAGCGCTCACGGTCGGCATCGTCACCAAGCCGTTCAGCTTCGAGGGCAGCCGCCGCAGCAACCAGGCCGGCAAGGGCATCGAGGAGTTGGCGGCCGAGGTCGACACGCTGATCGTCGTCCCCAACGACCGCCTGCTCGAGGTGCTCGACCAGCAGACCTCGATGGTGGAGGCCTTCCAGGTTGCCGATGACGTCCTGCGCCAGGGCGTGCAGGGCATCTCCGACCTGGTCACGCTCCCCGCCGTGATCAACCTCGACTTCGCCGACGTGCGGACGATCATGTCCGACGCCGGCCGGGCGCTGCTCGGGATCGGCATGGCGCACGGCAGCGAGCGCGCCATCCTCGCCGCCGAGAAAGCGATCTCCTCGCCGCTGCTGGAGACCTCGATGGAGGGCGCCCGCTCGATCCTACTCTCGATCACCGGCGGCTCCGACCTCTCGCTGGTCGAGGTCTCTGAGGCGGCCAAGGTGGTCGGCGAGGCCGCCCACCCCGACGCCAACATCATCTTCGGCGCCAACGTCGACGACGAGCTCTCCGACCAGATCTGGGTCACCGTCGTCGCCACCCGCTTCGACGGCCACCCGAGTCCGCCGCGCCGCGCCGCCGAGCCGACGATCCGCCGCACCGGGGACGCCGGCCGCGGCCGCTCCGAGCGCGGCGGCGAGCTTGGCATCGACGTTCCCGAGTTCCTCCCCGGGTAGCGCCCTCCCGGGCACCCGCCGATGAAGGGGGTCGTCGCAGCCGGCCATCCCCTCACCGCCGAGGCCGGCGCCTCGGTCCTGCGCGAGGGCGGCAACGCCGTCGATGCCGCGGTGGCGTCGGTGCTCGCGTCGTTCGCGGTCGAGAGCCCGCTGACAGGCTTCGGCGCCGGCGGCTTCATGATGGTCCACAAAGGGGGGGAGACAGTCCTCATCGACTTCTTCGTCGCGGCTCCGGGCAGGGACGGGTTCGAGCGGCGGGCCGAGCTGGCGCCGGTGCCGGTCCACTTCGACGCCGAGACCGTGCAGACGTTCTACGTCGGCCCCGCCTCCTGCGGCGTGCCGGGGACCGCGGCCGGGCTGGAGCTGGCGCTGGGGCGCTTCGGCACGGTGCCGCTCGTCGAGCTGGCCGCCCCTGCCGTCCGCCTCGCCCGCGAGGGGGCGCCGGTCAACGCCGAGCAGGCCTACATCCTCGACATCCTCGCCCCGATCCACGAGCGGCTGCCGGGCACGCGGGAGCTCTACGCGCCGGCGGGGCGGACGCTGCGCGAGGGCGAGCTCTTCCGCTTCCCCGAGCTGGCCGAGGCGCTGGAGCGCTTCGGCGCCGAAGGGGCGGAGCCGTTCCGCCGCGGCGAGGTCGCGACCGCCCTCGCCGAGTTCGTGGTCGAGCACGGCGGCACCCTCGGCCCCGCCGACTTCGCCGCCTACGAGGCGATCGAGCGCAGGCCGATCCGGGCTCCGTTCCGCGGCGCCGAGGTGCTGACCAACCCGCCGCCCTCCTCCGGCGGAATCCTGATCGCCTTCTGCCTCGGCCTGCTCGAGCGCCTCGGCCCGCGCAGCGGCCCCGAGCAGCTGGTCGCGGCGATGGACGCCGCCAACCGCCGCCGCGGCGAGGCCTTCGCCGAGTCTCTGTATGAGGAGGGGATGGAGACGGGCTTCCTCGAGCCGGCCGGGCTCGACCTCGCCGCCGCCGACCTGCTCGGCTCGACCACCCACATCTCGGTCCTCGACGGCGACGGCATGTGCGCCGGCGTCACCTGCTCCAACGGCTCCGGCTCCGGCGTGCTGGTGCCGGGGACCGGCGTGATCCTCAACAACATGCTGGGCGAGGAGGACCTCAACCCGTTCGGCTTCCACGGAATCGCGCCGGGGCGCCGCGTCCCCTCGATGATGGCGCCGACCATGGTCCTGCGCGACGGCGAGATCGTGCTCGGCCTCGGCAGCGCCGGCTCCAACCGGATCCGCTCGGCGATCCTGCAGACGGTGGTGCGGACGGTCGAGCAGGGGATGCCGGTGGCGGCGGCGGTCGAGGCGCCGCGGCTTCACTTCGAGGCCGGCGTCCTGCAGGCCGAGCCGGGGATCGACGAGGCGGCGCTGGCGCGGATCGAGGCGGGCGGGACCCCGGTCGCCCGCCGTCCCGCGATCAACCTCTTCTTCGGCGGTGTCCAGGCCGTGGCGCGCGATCCGCGGACCGGCGCCCTCAGCGGCGGCGGCGACCCCCGCCGCGGCGGCGCCGTCGCCCACGCCGATTAGGCGAGAATGCCGCGATGGCGGGCGCTCCTGAGATCGATTTCGCGGCGGAGGGGCTGCTCGACGAGCTCGAGGGGGTGGCGCGGGAGGCGCGGCTGGCGCTGCTCGAACAGCTCGCCGGCGAAGGGGTGGCGCTGGAGGAACTGCGCGAAGCGGTCGCCGCCGGGCGGCTGACCCTGCTGCCGGTCGAGCGCGCCGTCGCCGGTCCCGGCCCGCGCTACACAGCGCGCGAGATCGCAGAGATCTCCGGCCTCGACCTCGAGCTGCTGCTGCGCTTCAGCGCCGCCCTCGGCGTCCCCTACGGCGACCCCGACGAGCGCCGCGCGACCGAGGCCGACCTCGAGGCGGCGCGGTTGACCAAGGCCTTCCACGACACCGGCCTGCCGGAGGACGGCATGCTGCAGGTGGCGCGCACGATCGGGATGGGGACAGCGCGGATCGCCGAAGCCAACCGCGAGCTGATCATCCGCACGCTGACCCAGCCCGGCGACACCGAGCGCGACGTCGCCCAGCGCTTCGCCGCCACCGCCGAGTACATGCTGCCGCTGATCGGGCCGACGCTCGTCTACGCGCTGCAGGCACACCTGTTGGAGCAGATCCGCCGCGACGTGATCGGCGCCGCCGACCTCGCCTCGGGGGAGATCGGCGGCACCGTCGACCTCACCGTCTGCTTCGCCGACCTGGTCGAGTTCACCCGCCTCGGCGAGGAGATCGCGGCCGAGGAGCTGGGCATGGTCGCGGGGCGGCTGGAGGAGATGGCGACCGCCGTCGCCGAGCCGCCGGTGCGGCTGGTCAAGTCGATCGGCGACGCCGTGATGCTGGTCTCGACCGAGGCGGCGCCGCTGGTCTCGGCGGCGCTGGGGCTGATCGCCGCCGCCGAGGCCGAAGGCGAGCAGTTCCCCTGGCTGCGCGCCGGCCTCGCCACCGGCGCGACGCTGCCGCAGTCGGGCGACTACTACGGGCGCTCGGTCAACCTGGCGAGCCGCATCACCGCCGTCGCCCGGCCAGGCAGCGTCGTCGTCGACGCGGCCACCCGCGAGGCCGCCGGCGAGGGCTTCGCCTACTCCTACGTCGGCGAGCGCCGCCTCAAGGGCATCGACTCGCGCGTGAAGCTGTACCGAGCGCGCCCCGGCCCCGTTTCAGACGACTGATGTACGATCCTGCATAACGGTGCGATCGGCGGTTCCGGGGAGCTTAAATGCGTGATCTTGCATAAGGGCTTGCTCTACCGTGGTTATCCAGCTATTCTGCATGATCATGCACGCCAAACTTGATCTCGCCGGCCGGGACGCCAAGGCGATCGGAGAAACCGTCCACGCGGCGCGAACCGACCTCGGCTTGCGGCAGGACGAGCTTGCGCTCGCGGCGGGAGTGAGCACCCGCGTCATCCACCAGATCGAGCACGGAAAGCCGACGAGCAGGCTCGACAGCCTCGTTCCCGTGCTGGCGGTCTTGGGGATGCGGCTGCGCGTGGACAGGCGCTCGCCCGGCACCGGCAGGCGATCGTGAGCCGGGCCCCCGGCTTTTCCGCGGTACGCCGCGCGGGAGTCCCGCCGCGGGCTGGCGCCAAGCTCGCCGTCTTTCTTGACGGAAGGGAAATGGGCACGATCGAGCGGCGCGGCCCGTCCCGCTATCGCTTCGCATACGGACAGGAGGTGCTTGCCTCTCGGGCCGAGGGCGACATCGTCCTCTCGGCCTCCCTGCCGGTTCGGCAAGAGGCCTTCGCGCCCGCCCGCTCGGCGCCCTTCTTCGAGGGCCTGCTGCCCGAGGGTGCGGTACGGGGCGAGATCGCCCGTAGGTTCGGGCTCAGCGAGGAAGACGGGTTCGGCCTCTTGCGAGAGTTGGGCGCGGATTGCGCCGGCGCCGTCGTCGTCCTGCCGGCCGGCGAGCGCCCTCGCCCCTCCGCGGACGAAGTCGTTGAACCGCTGTCTCCCGGCGAGCTCGAAGCGATGATCGAGGAGTTGCCGCACCATCCTCTCGGCGTGAGCACCGAGCCCGATGGCGTCAGGCTCAGCCTCGGCGGCATCCAAGACAAGCTCGTGCTCAGGCGATTGCCGTCGGGGGAGTTCGGCCGACCGCGGGGTGGCACGCCTAGCGACTGCCTGCTCAAGCCCGACAATGGCCGATATGAGGACCTCGCCGCCAACGAGGCGTTCTGCATGGTCGTGGCCGCGGCAACGGGGTTGGAAGCGGCGGCGACGGAGATCGTTACGGTCGGCTCGACGCCGTGCCTTTACGTGAGGCGCTTCGACCGTGCGATTGACGACGGCGGGCATTTGCGCCGTCTCCACCAGGAGGATATGTGCCAGGCGCTCGGTGTCCTGCCCGCGGCCAAGTACGAGGGGAACGGCGGGCCGTCAGTGGCGGCGATCGTCGAGCTTCTGAGGACGATGGGGAGTGTGCGTGCCGCCCTTGACGTCAACGCTTTCATGAAAGCGGTGCTCCTCAACTTCCTCCTCGGCAATGGCGACGCGCACGGGAAGAACTTCGCCCTCTTCTACGACCCCGCCGTCGGAACGAGGCTGGCGCCCCTCTATGACGTGGTCTCGACTGCCGTGTACCCGGAGCTGACGAGCCGCATGGCGATGAGCGTGGGCGGGGTCGACGATCCCGAGGAAGTCGATCTCGCGACGTGGGGGAGGTTGGCGTCCGAAAGCGGACTCGGAGGCCAGCTTCCGGGGCTGGTGCGGACGTGGTCGGCCGATGTTCTCGCCCGTGCCGAAGAGGCTCGCGAGGGGGCCATGGAGGAAGGCTGGCACCGGCCCGTAATCGACCGGATCGTCGACGTCTGCAGAGAGCGCGCCGACCGGCTGATGCGGGGCCGCTAGGCGGGCTTGCGGGCGGAGACGAGCAGGTTGTAGAAGAGCTCGGCCGGGAGGTGGGGCTCGAGCAGGCGGGTGTCGACCTTCTGCAGGGCGATGTAGCTGCGGAAGGCGAAGCTGCGCCAGCGCCAGGAGACCGAGTCCGGCTCGGCGCTCGACTCGACCGTTCGCAGGCCCCAGCCCCAGGCGTTTGAGAGCAGCTCCTCGCCGCCGACGTGGCGATCCTCGAAGCCGGTCGCGCTCAGTATGCGGCGCAGGTCGGCGGGGGCGAAGGCGTGGACGTCGACCTCGCCCTCCAGCGAGTGGCCGTTGGAGAGCTCGGCCTCGGCGACGGCGCGGCGCCGCGCCCCGGTCAGCCGCCGCCAGGCCGGCGCCGCCAGCATCCCGGCCCGCTTCGGCAGCGCCGCCAGGCGGTCGCCGTAGCGGGAGGGCTCGCCGGCGAAGGCGATCGTCCCGCCCGGCCGCAGCACGCGGCGGAATTCGGCGAAGGCGCGGTCGAGGTCGGGGATGTGGTGGAGGACGGCGTGGCCGAAGACGAGGTCGAAGCTCTCGTCCTCGAAGGGGAGCGTCTCCGCCTCGGTGGCGACCGTGGTGACGTCGCCGACCCCGAGCGCCTCGGCCGTGGCGCCGAGCCGCCTCAGCATCCCCGGCGAGATATCGGTCGCGGTCAGCCGCTCGATCGCCCCGAGCTGGACCAGGTTGAGCGAGAAGTAGCCGGTGCCGGAGCCGATCTCCAGGGCGTCGCCGAAGCAGCGCCCCGCGCGCCCGCCGAGCGCCTTGGCCAGCTTCAGTCGCACCTGCTCCTGCCCGGTCTCGCCGAAGTCGATGCCCCACTTGGCGTCGTATTCGTCGGCGGCGGCGTCGTGGTAGCGCGCGTTGACGTCCTTGATGTGCTCGGGAGTGGCTGTCGGGGAGGCCGGCATCGGGCCGGGAACAATACGGTCCGGTGTCGTGGAACGTGAGTTCGTGCAGCTGAACCAGCCCGCCGGGGTGCCGCCGCTGCCGCTGACCGGGGAGCGGACGCTGCCCGACGTGCCGGAGGAGAACTACTGGTACCGGCGCCACCTCGTCGTCTACGAGTGGATCGCGGCGCGGACCGCCGGGCTGCGGGTCGTCGACATGGCCTGCGGCGAGGGCTACGGCTCCGCCGTGCTGGCCGGCTCCGCCGCCGCGGTCGTCGGCGTCGACGCCAACCCCGAGGCGCACGAGCACGCGCGGCTGCGCTACGTCCGCCCCAACCTGCGCTTCGAGCGCGACCTGGTCGAGAGCTTCGCCGAGCCCTGCGACGCCGTCGTCTTCCTGCAGACGATCGAGCACGTGCGGGACGCGGGGGCGATCCTCGAGCACTTCAAGTCGATGCTGGCGCCGGGTGGCGTCGCCTTCGTCTCCACCCCCAACCTGCTGACCCTGGCGCCGCCGGGGGCGGAGAAGTCCGACAACCCCTGGCACCTGCACGAGTACCGCGCCGAGGAGTTCCGCCGGCTCTGTGAGGGCCACTTCCCCCGGGTCGAGCTCTTCGGCCTCTTCCACGCCCGCAAGCTGCGCGCCCACGAGGTCGCGATCAAGCTCGGCTGGGACAGCGTCCACAGGCGCCTCGGCCTGACCAAGCGCTTCTACGACCGCTTCACGCCGGCGATCTCGGCCTCGGACTTCGCACTCAGAAAAGGGGATCTCGACAGAGCATTGGATTTCGTAGCCGTCTGCCATGTCTGAGCCGTCTAACGGCGACCTGGCGATCGTGCTGCACAGCCACATGCCCTACGTGGAGGGCTTCGGGACCTATCCGTTCGGCGAGGAGTGGCTGTTCGACGCGGTGATCCGCTCCTACCTGCCGGTGCTGGAAATCGCCGATCGGCTGACGATGACCGTGACCCCGGTCCTGGCGGACCAGCTGGAGGACGCGGGAGTGCGGGAGCGGCTGCGGGAGTTCCTGCTCGAGTGGAGGATCGGCGCCGCCGAGGCCGACATCCCGGAGGTCCCGGCCGAGTGCCGCGCCGCCTGCGAGGCCGAGCTCGCCCGCTACCGCCACGCGCTGGAGCTGCTCGACGCGGCCGGCGGCGACCCGCTGGCGCCCTTCCAGCGGGCGGCGGCGGAGGGCCGCGTGGCACTGGCCGCCTCGGCCGCGACCCACGCGGTGCTGCCGCTGCTCGCGACCCGCGCCGGGCTGAGGCTGCAGCTCGATGCCGGGATCCGCTCGCACCGGCGCCGCTTCGGCTGGGACGGCGGCCTCTGGCTGCCCGAGTGCGCCTACGTCCCCGGCCTCGAGTGGCGCCTTGCCGAGCAGGGAGTGCGCTGGTTCTGCGTCGACCAGAGCGCCCACGGCGACCCGCTCGACGCCCTGGCGCCGGTGCGCACCGAGGCCGGCCCGGTGGCGCTGCCGATCGACTGGGAGGCGATCGGCTGGCTCTGGTCCCTCGACGGCTACCCCGCCGATCCCGCCCACGCCCAGTTCGCCGGCAAATCGCTGCGCGGGGTGCGGCTGTGGAAGGTGGGAGGGGGTGCCTACGACCCGGCCGCGGCCGCGTCCGCCGCGCGCCGCCAGGGCGCCGAGTTCCTCGCCGCCGCCGCCGCCCGCCTGCGCGCCTACGCGGACGCCCACGGACATCGCGGCCTGCTCGTCTTCGCGATCGACACCGAGCTGCTCGGCCACTGGTGGTCGGAGGGCCCGCTCTGGCTGCGGGCGGTGCTGGAGGGGGCCGAGGCGGCGGGGGTGCGGACGCTCACCGTTCCCCAGGCGCTGGCCGAGCACGAGCCGGTCGAGCGCGAACTGAGGGCCTCGACCTGGGGCGAGGACAAGGGCTTCGCCACCTGGGACTCGCCTCCCGTCGCCGACCTCGCCTGGGGCACGCGCCGGCTGGAGCTGCGGCTGCTGCGGGCGCTCTCCGCCGGGCTGCGCGGCGACGCCGCCCGGCGCGCCGCCCGCGAGCTGCTGGCCGCACAGTCGAGCGACTGGGCCTTCCTCGACAAGCGCGGCCAGGCGGGCGACTACGCCTTCCAGCGGGCGACCGACCACGCCGGGGCCCTGTTGGAGGCCATAGACTCAGGCTCCACCACCGATCCGCACATGCGCTCCCTCGCCCCGGACCTGAGCCTCGCTCCGCTGCTGGAGCCCTAACGCCGCAAACGATGACCCGCGTCCTGATCCTCTCCTGGGAGTACCCGCCGCTGATCGAGGGCGGGCTCGCCCGCCACGTCCGCAAGCTCTCCGAGGCCCTGGTCGAGCGCGGAGTCGAGGTCCACGTGCTGACCCGCGGCGGCGAGGAGTCCCCGGCCGAGGAGAGCGCCGGCGGCGTCGTCGTCCACCGCATCCGCGAGCCCAAGCGCCCCACCGACCTCGGCGAGTTCGTCACCTGGGTCGAGCGGATGAACTCCGACATGCTCGCCGCCGGGGTCGAGCTCGGCGACAGCTACGAGTTCGACCTCGTCCACGGCCACGACTGGCTGGTCGCCAACGCCTGCGACCACCTCGCCAAGCGCTTCGAGGCGCCGCTGGTGACGACGATCCACGCCACCGAGTACGGCCGCCACCAGGGCTGGGTCGACAAGCACCCGCAGACCTACATCCACGGGGTCGAGCGCTGGATCGTCAACCGCTCGCAGCGGGTGATCGCCTGCTCCCACTACATGCGCGAGCAGATCGCCGACATCTTCGGGGTCGAGGAGAGGCGGATCAGCGTCATCCCCAACGGGATCGATCCCGACGACCTGGGGGCGCCCGACCCGGCCGAGCTGGAGCGGCTGCGCGCCGAGTTCGCCGCGCCGGAGCAGAAGCTGGTGCTGCTGATCGGCCGACTGGTCTACGAGAAGGGCTTCCAGCTGGCGCTGGAGGCGATGCCGCGGGTGCTGGAGGAGGCTCCGGGCACGCGCTTCCTGGTCGCCGGCTCCGGCACCCACGAGGCCGAGCTGCACCGCCAGGCCGAGGAGCTGGGCCTGATGGAGCACGGCACCTTCCTCGGCTGGATCGGCGACGACGTCCTGCACTCGCTCTACCGGATCGCCGACCTCACCGTGGTCCCCTCGATCTACGAGCCGTTCGGCCTGGTGGCGCTGGAGGCGATGGCCTCCGGCTGTCCCTGCATCGTCGCCGACACCGGCGGCCTGCGCGAGGTCGTCCCCCATGAGGAGGCCGGCCTGCGCTTCCGCGCCCACGACCCCGAGGCGCTGGCCGAGGTGGCGATCCGCGTTCTCTCCGACGACGAGCTCGGCCGCCGCCTGGTCGCCGAAGCCTACGAGCACGTGCGCCGCTTCGACTGGGGCGACGTCGCCGAGCAGACGGCGGCCGTCTACGCCGATCTCGCCGGCGACCCCAGCCCCGCCTGACCTGGGCGCACCTGGCGCTGCGCATCTCTGCGTCCTCGGCCGCTCGCGTGCAGAGCACGCCACGCGGCCTGCGTCCTTGATCTGCTTGGCCAGGTGTGCCCAGGTCGGAGTGGCGCTATAGCGTCGTGGGTGCGTTCGGGTCCGGTTCGACCGGGTCGGGCCAGCGCAGGCGCTCCGGGGCATCGCGCATGCGGATGACGCGGGCGGGGATGCCGGCGACGACCGCGTTGGCGGGGACGTCCCTGGTCACCACCGAGTTGGTGCCGACGATCGAGTTGTCGCCGACGCGGACGCCGCGCAGGATGCAGGCGCCGTAGCCGATCCAGACGTTGGAGCCGACCTCGACGTCGCGCATGTAGATGCCCTGGACGCGGATCGGGCGCTCGACCTCGACGACGCCGTGGTCGAAGTCGATGAACATCGCCCGGTCGGCGATCACGCACTGCTCGCCGATCCGCACCCGCCGGTAGGCGGAGATCGTGCACTCCTGGCCCATCACCGTCTTGGCGCCGATCTCGACCTCGCCCTCGTGGCAGCGGATCTTCGAGCCGTCGCCGATCCAGACGAAGCGGCCGAAGCGGACCTCGGCCCCGCGGCCGATCTGGAGTTCCAGCCGCCGCCCGAGGAAGACGAGGCCGTCGGTGTGCCAGCGCCGCCCGGCGCGGGTCAGCAGCCGCCGCCACGTGTAGCGCCAGAGCAGCCGCGCGTAGCGGTGGTTCAGCATCCGGTTGCGGGCGAGGAAGCGGATCGAGCGGATCACGGCGGCCGGGACTTTAGACTGGCGCGGCCATGCCGGACGCCGCCAAGACCGCCTCGCTCGCCGAGCGCCTGCTCGCCGGCGACAAGCGGGCGCTGGCGCGGGCGATCACGCTGATCGAGTCCGACGACCCCGCCGGCTGGGACCTCGTCCGCGAGGTCTACCCGCGCACCGGCCGGGCCCGGATCGTCGGCTTCACCGGCCCGCCGGGAGTCGGCAAGAGCACCCTGATCGGGGCGCTGACGGCGGAGCTGCGCAAGGCCGGGCGCGAGGTCGCGGTGCTCTCGATCGACCCCTCCAGCCCCTTCACCCGCGGTGCCCTGCTCGGCGACCGCATCCGCCTCTCCGACCACTTCCTCGACCCCGGCGTCTTCATCCGCTCGATGGCCTCCCGCGGGGCGCTGGGCGGGCTCTCGGAGGCGGCGCTGCAGGTGGCGCTGGCGATGGACGCCGCTGGCAAGGACGACGTCCTGATCGAGACCGTCGGCGTCGGCCAGGCCGAGATCGACATCGTCGACCACGCCGACACGATCGTGCTGGCGCTGATGCCCGGCTCGGGCGACTCGATTCAGGCGCTGAAGGCGGGGGTGATGGAGATTCCCGACGTGATCGTCGTCAACAAGGCCGACCACCCGATGACCGACACGATGGTGCGCGAGGTGCGCGGCGTGCTGGCGCTCTCCCACGACCCCGAGGGCTGGAGGGTGCCGATCCTGCGCACCGAGGCCGCCCGCGGCGAGGGGGTCGCCGAGCTGGCGGAGAAGATCGACGAGCACCGCGCCTTCATCGAGGCGGCGGGGACGCTGGCCGAGCGCCGCGCCCGCAACCTGCGCAGCGAGGTGCTCGGGATCGCCACCGCGCGGATGCGCCGCCGGCTCGAGGCGACCGCCGCCGAGGACCCCCGCACGGCCGAGCTGCTGGAGCGGGTGGTGCGGCGCGAGCTCGACCCCGCCAGCGCCGCCGCCGAGCT
This sequence comes from uncultured Actinomycetes bacterium, assembly GCA_963714045.1. Taxonomy (GTDB): domain Bacteria; phylum Actinomycetota; class Thermoleophilia; order Solirubrobacterales; family 70-9; genus VAYN01. The sequence continues at coordinate 1,019,065 of OY970225.1, forward strand.
GCTGGAGCGCCAGGCCGATGGCTGAGGCGGCGGCGATGCCCTCGCCGGCCGAGGCGGCGCGGTGGGTCGGGGCCGAGGTCACGGCGATCGGCGGCGAGGCGGTGGGCGCCGTCCACGGCTTCTACGCCGACAGCGGCAGCGGCGATCCCGTCTGGCTGGTTGTGCGGCTCGGGAAACGGCGCCAGACGAGGCTGGTCGCGGCGCCGCTGCGCAACTGCGCCGGCGCCGCCTTCGGCGTCTGGATCGCCGCGGAGGCGCAGGCCCTGCGCACCGCGCCCGTCGTCGACCCGGCGCGGCCGCTGCGGCGCGAGCACGAGTTGACGATCTGCGCCCACTTCGGGATCGGTGAGGGAGTGGGGCGGGCGGCCGAGGTCGCCGGCCGCCCCGAGGGCGACGTCACCGCGACGCCCGCCGGCGGCTGAGCCGGCGCCGGCGGAGTTTCTCTCCGCGTCACATTTGCCTCCTAGCGTGGGCGCCAACGGACCTCTACGAAGGGAGCATGATGCGGGCAAGCAGGACATTGGCGGTTCCGGCACTGGCGGCGCTGGCGCTGGCGGGAGCGGTCGCGCTCGGCGGCTGCGGCGGCAGCTCCAGCGCCGACACGACCACCCAGTCGACCCAGGCGAACAAGTCGTCCCAGGGCGATGCGATGAAGCACGATGAAGCCATGAAGCACGAGGGCGGCGCCATGAAGCACGAAGGCGAAGCGATGAAGGACGACAGCGCCGCCGGCGATCACATGGAATAGGCGGATGGCGCTGCTGATCCTCTTCGGGTTCCTCGCCGGCGCGGCCACGGCGCTGTCGCCGTGCGTGCTGCCGGTGCTGCCGATCGCGCTCTCGGCGGGCGCGACCGGCGGCCGGCGCCGCCCGCTCGGCATCGTCGCCGGGCTGGCGGTCTCCTTCACCTTCGCCACCGTCGCCCTGGTCTACGTGATCTCGGCCCTCGGCCTGCCCAACGATTTCCTCCGCAAGCTGGCGATCGTGGTCCTGCTGGCGTTCGGCCTGACCCTGATGATCCCGCCGCTCGCGGCCCGGCTGGAGGCCTGGATGAGCCAGTTCGCCAGCCGCGCCGGCGTCGCCAAGGGCAAGGGCGACGGCTTCTGGTCGGGGACGGCGGTGGGCGCCAGCCTCGGCCTCGTCTACGCCCCCTGCGCCGGGCCGATCCTGGCCGGCGTCATCACCGTCTCCGCTTCGCAGTCCTTCAGCACCGGCCGCCTGGCGGTGGCGCTGAGCTACGGCATCGGCTCGGCCGTCGTCCTCTACTTCCTGATGCTCGGCGGCCGCCGGGTCGTCGCGCCGCTGGCCCGGCGCGGAGTCGGCCTGCAGATCGCGATGGGCGCGGTGATGGTCGTCGTCGCCCTGGCGATGCTGCGCAACTACGACATCCGCTTCCAGAACACGATCGCCAGCGACCTGCCCAGCTTCCTCGTCAACCCGAGCGAAGGGCTGGAGGACACCGCCGCCGCGCAGTCGGCGCTGGCCCGCATCCGCGGCGCCTCCGGCCACGGGATCGGCGCCAGGGCGGCGAGCGCGCCCCGCCCCGCCGCGGGCGCCGCCGCCGGCCCGGACTCGAACCTGCCGGTGCTGGGCGAAGCCCCCGAATTCGTCGCCAACGAGCACTGGTTTAACACTCCCGGCGATCACCCCCTGACCCTGCGCGGCCTGCGCGGCCGCGTCGTCCTCGTCGACTTCTGGACCTACAGCTGCATCAACTGCATCCGCACCCTCCCGTACCTGAAGGCCTGGGACGCGAAGTACCGCAAGGACGGCCTCACCATCGTCGGCATCCACACGCCCGAGTTCCCGTTCGAGCGCGAGGCCGGCAACGTCGAAGCGGCGATCCGCGAAAACGGCATCCGCTACCCGGTCGCCCAGGACAACGAACAGGCGACCTGGAACGCCTACGGCAACCAGTACTGGCCGGCCGAGTACTTCGTCGATTCCCGCGGCCGGGTCCGCTTCGTCCACTTCGGCGAGGGCGAATACGGGGAGAAAGAGCGGGTGATCCGCGAGCTGCTGGCGGAAGCCGGCAGGCGGGTCCGGGGCCGGGATGCCGCCGTCCACGCGGTCACCCCGTCGAGCACCGTCACCACCCCAGAGACCTACCTCGGCGCCGCCCGCGCCGAACGCTTCACCAACCCGATGCTGTCGCCCGGGCTGCATGACTTCAGCGCCCCGGCGTCCCTCCCGGCCAACGAATTCGCCTACCACGGGCGCTGGCGGATCGCGCTCGACTCGGCCACCGCGGCCGGCGGGGCCTCGCTGGACCTCAACTTCGGGGCGCGGCGGGTCTACCTGGTGCTCGGCTCGCCGGGTCACAGCCGACGGGTTCGGGTGCTGCTGAACGGCCACCCGATCGCCGCCGCCGACGCCGGCTCCGACGTCCACGGCGGCAGCGTCACCGTGACCGGCCAGCGCCTCTACAACCTCGTCGACCTGCCGCGGGTCGGCCACCACGTCCTCACCCTGGAACCGGAAGCGGGGGTGGAGGGATATGCCTTCACTTTTGGCTAGGACGGCCACAATTGACGGCATGGGCGAGACCTCCCACGGCATCGTGCTGGTCGTCGACGACGAGCCGACGATCCTCGACGTGGTCGGCCGCTACATGGAGCGGGCCGGCTATGAGACCCACCGCGCCGCCGCCGGCCCGGAGGCGCTGCGGCTGGTCGAGGAGCACCGGCCCGACCTGGTCGTGCTCGACCTGATGCTGCCCGGCATCGACGGGACCGAGGTGATGCGGCAGCTGCATGAGCGGCCGGGGCCGCGAATCGCGGTGATCCTGCTCACCGCCCGCGGCGAGGAGTCCGACCGCCTCGTCGGCCTGCGGCGCGGCGCCGACGACTACGTCGTCAAGCCGTTCTCCCCGGCCGAGCTGGTGGCCCGGGTCGACGCGGTGCTGCGGCGGGTCGCGCCTGCCGACGAGGACGCGCCGCCGATCGAGCACGGGTCGCTGCGGATCGAGCCGGCGACGCGCCGGGCCAGCCTCGACGGCGAGGAGCTCTCGCTGACCCAGCGCGAGTTCGACCTGCTCGCCCACCTCGCCGCCCACCCCGGCCGCGTCTACTCGCGCGACCAGCTGATGGAAACGGTCTGGGGCGAGCCCTTCTTCAACGACACCAGCACCGTCACCGTCCACGTCCGCCGCCTCCGCGCCAAGCTCGGCGACGACCCCACCAAGCCGCGCTTCATCGAGACGGTCTGGGGCGTCGGCTACAGGTTGAGGCCGTGAGCGCGGAGCGAGTGAGCAAGATCGCCGGTGGTTATGAGTGCGAGCGAGCGAAGCGCGAAACAGTGATATGAAGCGCGCCGCCGTCATCGCCGTCGCCGCCTTCTTCGCCGGGGCCGCCGCGGTCACCGTCCCTCACCGGATGGGGATCGCGCAGATGGCCCTGGTCGGGCTCGCCGCGCTCGGCGCCGCCCTGGCCGCCGCGCTCGCCGTCCGCCTGGCGATGGAGGAGCGCTCGCGCGGCGAGATCGAGGAGGCGCGCCGCCGCCTCGTCGCCGCCGCCTCGCACGACCTGCGCACGCCGCTGGCCTCGCTGCGGCTGCTGGTCGAGTCGATCGACGACGGGGTGGCGACGGGGGAGACCCGCGACCGCTACCTGGCCGAGATCCGCACCCACGTCGCCGTCCTCAGCGGCCTCGTCGACGACCTCTTCGAGCTCTCGCGGATCGAGGCGGGTGACATCTCCTGGACGATGCGCCAGGTCGAGCTGGGCCACCTGATCGGCGACACCGTGGCGGCGATGCGGGCGCCGGCCGAGGAGCGGGGGGTGCGGATCGCCGCCGAGTTGCCGCCCGGCGAGGTTCTCGCCGAGGCCAACGCCGAGAAGGTCCAGCGCGTCCTCTTCAACCTGATCCAGAACGCGATCCGCCACACGCCCGCCGACGGCAGCGTCACCGTGCGGGCGCGCACGGCCGCAGACGGCGTCGAGATCGAGGTCGCCGACGACGGCGAGGGGGTGTCCGCCGCCGACGGCGAGCGCGTCTTCGACGCCTTCTACCGCGGCGACGCCGCCCGCGGCGATGACGGCGCCGGCCTCGGCCTCGCCATCTCCCGCGCCATCGTCGAGGCCCACGGCGGCCGCATCTGGCTGGAGCCGGCCACCCTCGGCACCAGCGTCCGCTTCACCCTCCGCGCCGCCTAAAACCCGCGGCGGGCGGTTAGCAGCCGAGCTGGCGGGCGATCACCATCTGCTGGACCTCGTCGGTGCCCTCGCCGATCGTGAGGATCTTGGCGTCGCGGTAGAAGCGGCAGACCGGGTACTCCTCGATGAAGCCGTAGCCGCCGTGGATCTGTACCGCCTCCTCGGTGGCGCGGACGGCGAGGCGGCCGGTGATCAGCTTCGCCTGGGCGGCGGTCAGGGTGAAGGATTGGCCGGCGTCCTTCTCCAGCGCCGCCCGCCAGGTCAGCAGCCGCGCCGCCTCGATCTGGGCCGAGAGGTCGGCGATCTTGGCCTGGATCGACTGGAACCTGGAGATCGCCTGGCCGAAGGCCTGGCGCTCCTTGGCGTAGGCGATCGCCTCGTCGAGGGCGCCCTGGGCGAGGCCGACGCCCATCGCGGCGACGCCGATCCGACCGCCGTCGAGGATGTGGAGGAAGTTCTTGAAGCCGTCGCCGCGGCGGCCGAGCAGGGCCGTCTCCGGCAGCCGGCAGTCCTCGAAGGAGAGCGGGCGGGTGTCGGAGGCGTTCCAGCCCATCTTGCGGTAGGCCTCGCCGACCTCGTAGCCGGGGGTGCCGGTTGGGACGATCAGGTTGGAGATCTCCTTGCGCCCGCCGGCCTCCCCGGTGACGGCGGTGATCGAGACGCAGCCGGAGATCTCGGTGCCGGAGTTGGTGATGAACTGCTTGGCGCCGTTGACCGTCCACTCGCCGCCGTCGAGCTTGGCGGTGGTGCGGACGTTGCCGGCGTCGGACCCCGCCTCGGGCTCGGTCAGCCCGAAGGAGGCGAGCTTCTCGCCGCTGCAGAGGAGGGGCAGCCACTCGTCCTTCTGCTCCTCGCTGCCCCAGAGGTAGATCGGCATCGTCCCCAGCGAGGTGTGCGCCGCCATCGTGATGCAGACCGAGGAGTCGATCCGCGCCAGCTCTTCCACCGCCAGCACGTAGGAGAGCGTGTCCGCCCCGCCGCCGCCGTACTCCTGCGGGAACGGGATCCCCATCAGCCCCAGCGCTCCCAGCTTGGCGACGATCTCGTAGGGGAACGACTTGGTCCGATCCAACTCCTCCGCAACCGGCCTGACCTCCTGAAGTGCAAACTCACGCACCGTGTCCCGGAGCAATCTCTGCTCGTCGGAGAGCTCGAAGTTCATGCCGTTCAGCCTATTCCGCTGCGTGGGGACGGCGTGGGGAGGGTCCGAGAACGGAGCCTGTTTGCCCCGCCCGCAGGACCCTCCCCACGCCGGCCTCGCTAGAGCTGAAGACTCTTGACCTGGAGCAGCTCCTCGAGCCCGTAGCGCCCGTTCTCGCGCCCGTGCCCCGACTGGCCGTAGCCGCCGAACGGCGCCAGCGGGTTGAATGCCCCTCCGTTGATCTCGATCTGGCCGCTGCGGATGCGCTTCGCGACCGCGATCGCCCGCTCCTGGTCGGCCGACCAGACGCCGGCGGCGAGCCCGTAGGCGCTGTCGTTGGCGATCCGCACCGCCTCCTCCTCGCCGTCGTAGGGCTGGATCGCCAGCACCGGGCCGAAGATCTCCTCCCGGGCGATCGTCATCTCCGGCGTCACCTCGGAGAAGACGGTGGGGCGGACGAAGTAGCCGCGCTCGAGCCCCTCGGGCGCCTCGGCGCCGCCGGTCACCAGCTTCGCGCCCTCGGCCACGCCCTTCTCGATGTAGCCGCGCACGCGCTCGCGCTGGACCTCGGAGACGAGCGGGCCGAGCCGGGTCGTCTCCGCGAACGGGTCACCCGGCGTGAACGCCTCCGCGGTGGCGGCGGCGATCTGCTCGGCCTCGGCCAGCTTCTCGCGCGGCACCAGCATCCGGGTCAGGGCGCTGCAGGTCTGGCCCGAGTTGAGGAAGCACTTGGCGACCCCGTCGGGCACCGCACGGGCCAGGTCGGCGTCGTCGAGGATCACGTTGGGCGACTTGCCGCCGAGCTCCATCGCCACCGGCTTCACCGTCGCCGAGGCCAGCTCGCTGACCCGCTTGCCGGCCCGGGTCGAGCCGGTGAAGGAGACCATGTCGACGCCGGGGTGGGCGGCGATCGCCTCGCCGACCACCGGCCCGAACCCGGTGAGGAGGTTGAAGACGCCGGCGGGCAGGCCCGCGGCTTCGATCACCTCGGCCAGCAGGAAGGCGTTCAGCGGCGTCACCTCGCTCGGCTTCAGCACCACCGTGCAGCCGGCCCCCAGCGCCGGCGCGACCTTGGCGGCGATCTGGTTCAGCGGGTAGTTCCAGGGGGTGATCGCGCCGAGCACGCCGACCGGCTCGCGCAGCACCCGCGAGTTGCCGATCTGCTCCTCCCAGGCGACTTCCTCCATCAGCCCCGGCATCGCCGCGAACTGGCTGGCCGGCAGGCCGACCTGGATCATCTGGCTCAGCTTCAGCGGCATCCCCAGCTCCTGGGCGATCGTCGCCGCGATCTCCTCGCTGCGCTCGCCGAGCCCGGCGGCGATCGCGGTCAGGTAGCCGGCCCGCTCCTCGCGCGGGGTCCGCGACCAGGAGTCGAAGGCCGCGCGGGCGGCGGCCACGGCGCGGTCGACGTCCTCGGCCGCGCAGGCCGGGATCGTGCCCATCACCTCCTCGGTGGCCGCGTTGATCACCTCGATCGCCTCGCTCCCCGCCGGCTCCACCCACTCGCCGCCGATGAAGGCCCTGTCCCGCACCCGAAGCTCCGCCGCAGTCGCCATCACTTCCTCCTCAACGCTCGTTCACCTCGATTGGCCGTCCGGCCAACGCTAGCGCGATGGGATGACGAGCGGGGAAACGGTCTTCATAGCGTATATGCGATAAGTACAAATACGCTATATTTGCCCCATGACCCCAGGCGAACTGCTGAAGCAGGCCCGCCGCCGTCACGGCGTCAGCCAGGGTGGTCTGGCAACGCGCGCCGGGACGACCCAGTCGGCGATCTCGCGCATCGAGCGCGACAGGGTTTCGCCCTCAGTCGAGACCCTGCGCGAGCTGCTCTATCTACTGGGGGAGGATCTCTCGCTGACCTCCGAGGTGCGCGACTTCGGCATCGATCGCACCCTCAACGATGCCCAGCTGAGCCTCAGTCCATCCGGTCGCCTCGACTATGGGCTGGCATTCGCCAACCAGGTAATCGACATGAGCCCGCTTCCAAAGCGGCCGGGATGGTCGGGATGACCGATAGGTCGCTGCCGCGCAAGGCGCCGGACCTGCAGCGGCTTCTGGAGCCGCTTGTCCGTCACGGTGTCGACTTCGTCTTGATCGGCGGTATGGCCGGCATCGCGCGGGGGTCCGCCTATCCGAGCTTCGATCTCGACATCGTCTACGCGCGTGATCGCGCCAACGTCTCGCGCCTCGTCTCGGCGCTCGAGGAAATCGGGGTCAGGCTGCGTGGCGCTCCTCCGGATCTGCCCTTCGTGTTGGACTCGCGGACGATCGAGAACGGCGCCAACTTCACCTTCATCACCCCCTACGGCGACTTCGACGCGCTGGGAGATGTCGCCGGAATCCGGTCGTTCGACGACCTGAAGGGCGCCGCGACGGAGATGGAGATCCACGGGGTGCTGGTTCGAGTTGCCTCTCTGGATCACCTGATCGCGATGAAGCGCGCCGCCAATCGGCCCAAGGACAAGCTGATGGTCGAGGAGTACATCGTCATCGCCGACGAGCAGAAGAAGCTGGCACAGGAAGAAAAGGAGCGGGGTGAGAGTTAGGCCGACTCGGTCGCGCCCGCCGCGGCCAGGGCCGCTTCCCGGCCGGGGCCGGGAATCTGGATCGCGTCGCGGGCGTGGAGGACCTTGCCGCAGCTTTCGCAGACGCCGCGGTCGCTGACGCGGCCGCCACAGACCTTGTGCAGGATGATTTTCGGCGGCCCGCCGGGGCTGGGGGAGTAGCGGTCGCCCCAGTTGAGCAGGGCGATCAGGGTGGGCCAGAGGTCCAGGCCCTTCTCGGTCAGGAAGTACTCGTAGCGCTCCGGGCTCTCCTGGTAGCGGCGGCGCTCGAGGATGTCCTCGTCGACGAGGCGCTGCAGGCGGGCCGAGAGGACGTTGCGGGCGACGCCGAGCGAGGCCTGGATCTCGCCGAAGCGGCGGTTGCCGTTGAAGACGTCGCGGACGATCAGCAGCGACCAGCGCTCGCCGATCACCTCGAGCGAATTGGCGATCGAGCAGAGCTGCCCCGGGTACTCGTGGTTGAGCACGTCTGTGATCTTCGCACACATGGTTGCATCAAGCAACTCACTAGGGTAGGGTTGCGTCATGAAACTGATCCGCAGTCACCGCAAGCGCCGCCGCAGGGTCGCGAAGGTCGCGATCTCCCAGGCGGAGATCACCGCCGACCTGTTCTACCCGGCGAGTCCGAAGCGATGAAGGGGGAGGGGTACGCGACCCTCCCGAAGCTAGCTCTGGCCCCGAGCCAACTCCACCAGCAGGCGGACGCCGAAGCCGCTGGCGTCCTTGCCGGTGTACTCGCGGCCGACGTCCCAGGCGGTGCCGGCGATGTCGACGTGCGCCCACGGCGTCTCGCCGACGAACTCCTCGAGGAAGGAGGCGGCGGTGATCGTCCCCGCCTTGCGCTTCGAGGCGAGGTTGGAGAGGTCGGCGACGGTGCCCTTCATCAGCGCCTTGAACTCGGGGTGGAGGGGGAGGCGCCAGACCAGCTCGCCGCTCTCGGCCCCCGCCCGCTCGACCGCGGCGGCGAGCTCGTCGTCGTTGGCGATCACCGCCGCGTAGGTCGACCCCAGCGCCACCACGACGGCCCCGGTCAGGGTGGCGAGGTCGATGACCCGCTCCGCCCCCAGCTCGACCGCGTAGGCGAGCGCGTCGGCGAGGATCAGCCGCCCCTCGGCGTCGGTGTTGTTGACCTCGACCGTGACCCCGTTGTACTGGGTGATCACGTCACCGGGCTTGACCGCCGTCCCCGACGGCATGTTCTCGGTCGCGGGGACGACGGCGAGCACCCCGACGGGAAGGCCGAGCTCGGCGATCGCCGCGACCGACTCCAGCACCGCCGCCGCTCCCGACATGTCGTACTTCATCTCCTCCATGCCGGCGCCGGGCTTGAGCGAGATGCCGCCGGTGTCGAAGGTGACGCCCTTGCCGACCAGGCCCAGGGTCGGGCCGGAGCCGCCGCCGGCGTAGCGGAGGACGATCAGGCGCGGCTCCTCGGCGCCGCCCTGGCCGACCGCGGCCAGCCCGCCCATGCCCTTGGCGGCGATCTCCTCGCGCCCGAGCACCTCGACCGTGACCGCGTCGTCCCCGGTGGCGATCTCCTCCGCGCGGGCCGCCAGCCAGCTCGGCGTGGCGACGTTGGCGGGGGTGCTCTGCAGGTCGCGGGCGCGGTTCTGGGCCTCGGCGCAGACCCGCGCCGCCGCGGCCGCCGCGGCGACGCCCGCCGGCGCCAGCAGCGTCAGCGACTCGATCCGCGGCGGGGGGGCTCGCCGGCGCCGGCGCCCTTGAAGCGCTCGAAGCGGTAGGCGCCGAGGATCGTGCCGGTCACCAGCGCCTCGGCTGCGGCCTCCGCGGAGACGTCGTCGCCGAGCTCCGGCAGCGCCCAGGCCAGCGAGTCGGCCCGCAGCCGCCCCGCCTCCCGCGCCGCGAGCGCCGCGGCGACGCGCAGCCGCTCGGCGTCGGCATCCCCGCGCTCGCCGAGCCCGACGACCAGCACCGGGGCCCCGCCCTCCATGTGCAGCAGCAGCTTCTCCTTGAAGGCCCCCCTGGCGGCGCCGGCGCCCGGCGCGGCGGCGACCGCGTCCGGCAGCTCGCCGCCCTCGTGGAGGCCGACGACCGCCAGCCCCGCCGCGGCCTCGGCCAACTCTCCCTGCTGTACCTCGACCTTCATCGGGCGCGAGTCTATGGGTGCCGGTCGGTATCGTCACCCGCCGGGCTCCGCCCCCATTTGTCCGGACCTAACGACCTCGCAGAAGAAAGGCAGTAGATGCCCAGCTCAGTGATCCTCGGAACCGCGCGCACTCCCTTCGGCAAGATGGGCGGCGCACTCTCCTCGCTCGGCGCCACCGACCTCGGCGGTCAGGTGATCGAGACGGCGCTGGAGCGCTCCGGCGTCGACGCCGAGCAGGTCCAGCAGGTCGTCTTCGGCCAGGTCCTGCAGGCCGGCCAGGGGCAGATCCCCTCGCGCCAGGCCCAGATCAAGGGCGGCATCCCCAAGGAGGTCCCCTCGGAGACGATCAACAAGGTCTGCGCCTCGGGCATGCGCTCGCTCGGCATCGCCGACATGGCGATCCGGGCCGGCGACACCGAGGTCGCCGTCACCGGCGGCATGGAGTCGATGAGCCAGGCGCCCTACCTGCTTCCCGGCGCCCGCTTCGGCTTTCGCATGGGCGACGTCACCGCGATCGACGCGATGACCCACGACGGCCTCACCAACCCCTTCACCGAGCAGCAGATGATCAACGAGGCCAGCGAGGTCTCCAACGAGTTGGAGATCGCCCGCGTCGACATGGACCGCTTCGCCGAGCGCTCGCACCGGCTCGCCGCCGAGGCCACCGACGCCGGCCGCCTCGCCGAGGAGATCGTCGGCGTCACCGTCAAGTCGCGCAAGGGCGAGAGCACGGTCGAGGCCGACGAGGCGATCCGCCCGGACACCACCCTGGAGACGCTGGCCGGACTGCGGGCGATCGGCGGCCCCGACGCCACCCACACCGCCGGCAACGCCCCCGGCGTCAACGACGGCGCCGGCGCGATCGTCGTCGCCTCCTCGGACTGGGCCGAGAAGGAAGGCAGGGCGCCGCTGGCCCGCGTCCTCTCCTACGGCACCGTCGCCGACGACTTCGCCTACCTGGCGAGGACCCCCGCCAACGCCGCCAAGCAGGCGCTCGAGAAGATCGGCAAGAGCCCCGCGGACGTCGACCTCTGGGAGATCAACGAGGCCTTCGCCTCGGTCGCGCTGAACTCGGTGCGGATGCTCGGCGTCGAGGAGGAGAAGGTCAACGTCAACGGCGGCGCGATCGCCCTCGGCCACCCGATCGGCGCCTCCGGCGCCCGCATCGTCGGCGCCCTCGTGCACGAGCTCGGCCGCCGCGGCGGCGGCCTCGGCGTCGCCGCGATCTGCTCCGGCGGCGGCCAGGGCGACGCGATCGTGATCGAGGTCTGACGCTTCGGGTGTGAGCCGCGCCGCCGCCTTCTTCGACCTCGACAAGACCCTGATCGCGGGGTCTTCCGGGATGCAGTTCGCGCGCGTCGCCACCCGGCAGGGGATCGTCGGGCGGCGGCAGCTGGCGAGCTGGGGCGTCGAGCACCTGCGCTACCGCCTGCGCGGCACCACCGACGAGCGCACCGCCGAGGTGCTGCGGGTCGCCCGTGAGCTGATCCGCGGCGTGCCGGCGGTGACGATCGAGCGGATGGGGCCGGAGGTGATGGCGGCGATCCTGCCGCGGGTCTTCCCGCAGATGCTCGACGAGGTCCACGACCACCAGGACGCCGGCCGCCCGACCTTCATCGTCAGCGCCGCCGGCAACGACGTGGTCGAGTCGCTGGCACGGGTGCTGGGGATGGAGGGCGGCATCGGCACCCGCTACGAGGTCGACGCCGAGGGCAGCTTCACCGGCCGCTTCGACGGGCCCTTCGTCTACGGCCCCGGCAAGGTCGAGGCGATGAAGGCCTTCGCCGCCCAGCACGACATCGACCTCGATGCCTCCTACGCCTACTCCGACTCGCTCTCGGACCTGCCGATGCTGCGCGCGGTCGGCAACCCGGTCGCGGTCAACCCCGACCCGCCGCTGGCCGCGATCGCCCGCGAGGAGGGCTGGCGGACGATGCGCTTCGAGCGCCTCGGCCGACGCCTGGTCGCCGTCGCGGTGACCCTGCTGGCGACGGTCGCCGGGTTCGGCGCGTCGCGGATCACGGCCCGCCGCAAGGGGCCGCCCCGCCGCTTTCCGGTGCGGCGGTAGCGGCCCCGCGGAGCGTTCTCCTCAGTCCTCAGGAGGCGCCGTGGGATGCGCCGCGTGCGGTTTGTGCGAGCGGAGGAACTTGAGCACGGTGTCGGGGTCGCGGACGGCGCCGCCGGCGACGAGGACGGCGAAGCCGATCCCGGTCAGCAGCAGAGCGATCCCGATCACGATCCCGAACAGCGACAGCCTTTCGGCCATGTAGCTGGCGTTGAGGGCGGTCGCGAGTGCCGTCTCGGTGACCCAGGTTTCGCGCGTCGCGTTGTCGGCGGGTTCGCCGGTCGTGGGGTCCTTGACGGCGAATTCTTCGTTGTCGGTGCCGCCACCGTCAGCGAGTTCGCTCTTCGGCGTGTCGGGCTTAGCTTCGAAGCGGCCCATTTCGGAATAGGTATGACCGCCGGTCGCCTCGAGCGCGTGGATGCGCATGTAGGAGGCGAAGCAGCGCGCCCGTTCGCCGTTGTCGACTTCCTTTTCGGCGACGTCGCAGGTCGGCAGTTCGACACTGGCGGAGAGGCCGGCCCCCTTGGCCTCGCCTTCGATCGCCGACGGGGTCATGTCTTCGGAGCCTTCGATGTTCTGTCGGTTGAGTTCGGTCTTGACGGTGTCGCGGCCGTTGGCCCCCATCACGATCGAGACGACGCCGAACGCGATCAACACGATCGCGGCGACGATCCCTCCTATCTCCAATCCCTTGCGCATCTAGGCACCTCCATTAGTCGTTGTTGTCGATGAGTGAGACATGGATTTGTGTCGTGACGACGCTCTCACCCCGCAGGCCACCGCGCTTCAGTGCTGAACACTGGATAGGCCCCGGTAGAAACCCGTACCGAGGCTCCGCCCAAATCCGCGATGGCGCTCTGAAAGCCCTTTGCGACGGCGTTTCCCGCCGCCCGTAGACTCTCTCCCCATGGCTGCCGAGCCGAGCGCGACCGATGCGCGCACCGAAGAGCGAGAGGCTGAATTCAAGACCATGTCGGGGCAGCCGATCGCGGCTCTCTACGGGCCCGAGGACGCTCCAGCCGACCCCGAGGCGACGATCGGGCGCCCCGGCGAGTACCCGTTCACCCGCGGGCCGTACGAGTCGATGTACCGGGGGCGGCTCTGGACGATGCGCCAGTTCGCCGGTTTCGGCACCGTCGAGGAGACCAACGAGCGCTTCCACTACCTGCTCGACCACGGCCAGACCGGGCTCTCGACCGCCTTCGACATGCCGACCCTGATGGGCTACGACTCCGACCACGAGCGCAGCCTCGGCGAGGTCGGGCGCGAGGGCGTCGCCGTCGACAGCCTCGACGACATGGAGCAGCTCTTCGAGGGGATCCCGCTGGGCGGCGTCACCACCTCGATGACGATCAACGCGCCGGCGGCGATCCTGCTCGCCTTCTACGTCCTCGTCGGCGAGAGCCAGGGCGTGGCGCCGGAGCGGCTGGGGGGGACGATCCAGACCGACATCCTCAAGGAGTACATCGCCCAGAAGGAGTGGTGCTTCCCGATCGAGCCGGCGATGCGGCTGGTCACCGACATGATCGAGTGGTGCAGCGAGAACATGCCCCGCTGGCACCCGGTCTCGATCTCCGGCTACCACATCCGCGAGGCCGGCTCGACCGCCCAGCAGGAGCTGGCCTTCACGCTCAAGGACGGCTTCACCTACGTCGAGCGGGCGCTCGAGCGCGGCCTCGACGTCGACGACTTCGCCCCCCGGCTCTCCTTCTTCTTCAACGCCCACGTCGACTTCTTCGAGGAGATCGCCAAGTACCGGGCGGCGCGCCGGATCTGGGCCCGCGAGATGCGCGACACCTACGGCGCCAGGCGCGAGGAGTCGATGCGGCTGCGCTTCCACGCCCAGACCGCGGGCGTCTCGCTGACCGCCCAGCAGCCGCTCAACAACGTCGTCCGCACCTCGCTGGAGGCGCTGGCGGCGGTGCTCGGCGGCACCCAGTCGCTGCACACCAACTCCTTCGACGAGGCGCTGGCGCTGCCGACCGAGGAGGCGGTGCGGGTCGCCCTGCGCACCCAGCAGATCATCGCCACCGAGTCCGGCGTCACCAGCACCGCCGACCCGCTCGGGGGCTCCTGGTTCGTCGAGAAGCTGACCGACGAGATGGAGGCCGCCGCCTACGGCTACTTCGCTCGCATCGACGAGCTGGGGGGGATGGTCGAGGCAATCCGCCGCAACTTCCCCCAGCGCGAGATCGCCGACGCCGCCTTCACCTACCAGCGCGAGCTCGACGAGCGACGGCGGATCGTCGTCGGCGTCAACGACTTCGTCACCGACGACGAAGAGCCGACCCCGATCTTGAAGATCGACCAGAGTCTCGAAAGCAAGCAGACCGACCGCCTGGCCGCGACCCGCGCCCGCCGCGACGGCGCCGCTGTCGAGCGCGCCCTGGCCGACCTCAAGCAGGCGGCAGCCGGCGAGGCCAACCTGATGCCGCCGATCCTCGCCGCCGCCCGCGCCCGCGCCACCGAGGGGGAGATGATCGCGGCGATGCAGGAGGTCTTCGGGACCTACACGGAGTCCCCGGTTTTCTGAGACAGGCGCTAGGGTTCCCCGCCGCATGGCCACCACCGCCACCGCCCGCAAGATCCGCGTCGTCGTCGCCAAGCCCGGCCTGGACGGGCACGACCGCGGCGCCAAGATCATCGCCCGCGCCCTGCGCGACGCCGGCATGGAGGTGATCTACACCGGCCTGCACCAGACGCCGGAGCAGATCGCCGAGACGGTGATCCAGGAGGACGCCGACGCGGTCGGCCTCTCGATCCTCTCCGGCGCCCACATGACGCTGGTGCCGAGGGTGGTGGCGCTGCTCGCCGAGCAGGGCGTCGACGACGTCCTGGTCACGGTCGGCGGCACGATCCCCGCTGACGACATCCCGGAGCTGAAGAAGCTCGGCGTCGCCGCGGTCTTCACCCCCGGCGCCGGCACCGACGAGATCGTCGACTTCATCCGCGCCGGCGCGGATGAGCGCCACCGCAACGACGGATAGCGCTCCGTCCGCAAGCTGGATAAACTCCCCTGACTCACTGACTGACTGGTCAATCAACCAGCCCAAGGAGGCTTCAACTTGAAGATCTGCGTCCTGGTCAAGGAGGTTCCGGACGCCGCCGTTCAGAAGCGCATCGACCCCAACACGATGCGACTGGACCGCGGCGGCGAGAAAAACCTCAACCCCTTCGATACGCACGCCCTCGAGGCGGCCATGCAGATCAAGGAGGGTGGGGCGATCCCGGTCGAGGAGGTCGTGGCCGTCACCATGGGCCCCGGCTCCGCCGTTCGCGCCCTGCACAAGGCGGTCGCGCTCGGCGCCGACCGCTCGGTGCACCTCTCCGACGACGCCCTGGCCGGCTCCGACGTCTGCGCCACCGGCTACTCGCTGGCCAAGGTGCTCGAGTCCGAGAGCCCGGACCTGGTCCTGCTCGGCCAGCAGTCCGATGACGGCGAGTGCTACACGATCGGCGCCGTCGTCGCCGACCACCTGCGGATGCCCTCGCTGACCCAGGTGATCAAGATCGACGTCGCCGACGGCAAGCTGCGCTGCGAGCGCCAGGCCGAGTACGGGTACGACACCGTCGAGGTCGAGCTGCCCGCCGTGATCAGCGTCGGCGACGCGATCAACGAGCCCCGCTACCCCAGCCTCAAGGCGATCATGGGAGCGAAGAAGAAACCGCTCGACACCAAGGCCACGGGCGACGTCGGGATCGACGGCGGCATGGTCGGCGAGAGCGGCTCCAAGACCGCGGTCCTCGCGCTCAACCCGCCGCCCGCCAAGGAGGCCGGCGAGATCATCGAGGACGAGGACACCAACGAGACGGTCGAGAAGATCGTCGCCTGGCTCGACGAGAGGAAGCTGATCTAGATGGCAGGCATTCTGGTTTACGCCCTCCACGACGACGAGGGCAACTTCAACAAGAACTCGCTCGGAGCGATCTCCGAGGCGGCCAAGCTGGCCGGCGCACTCGGTAGCGGCGAGGCCGCCGCGCTGGTCGTCGGCGAGATCGCCGATGACGCCTGCGCCTCGCTCGGCAACTGGGGCGCGGCCAAGGTCTACCGGGCCAAGAGCGTGCCGGAGGGCCTGGCCCAGCCGATCATCGACGCGATGGCGAAGGTGATCGCCGACAACGGCATCTCCTACGCCCTCTTCGGCGGCGGCCTGCTCGGCTTCGAGATCGGCGCCGGCCTGACCGCGCGCCTGAACGCCGGCGTGACGATGGAGGTCACCGAGGTCAAGGTGCAGGACGGCAAGCTGGTCGCCGAGCGCCCGATCCTGCAGGACTCCCAGATCGCCGACGTCGGCTACGTCAGCGAGCCGGGGATCATCATCGGCCGCCTCAACGCCTTCGACGCCAAGGAGAGCGGCGGCACGGCCGAGGTGGTCGACGTCGATGTCGAGCTCTCGCCCTGGTCGACCAAGGCGACGATGGTCCAGCGCGGCGAGCAGCGTGGCGCCGACGTCAACATCGAGGACGCCGACATCCTGGTCGGCGGCGGACGCGGCCTCGGCGCGGCCGAGGGCTTCAAGATCGCCGAGGAACTGGCGGAGTCGATGGGCGGCGCCGTCGCCGCGACCCGCGCGGTCGTCGACGCCGGCTGGTACCCCTACGCGGCCCAGATCGGCCAGACTGGCAAGACGGTCGCGCCGAAGCTGTACCTGGCGGCCGGCGTCTCCGGGGCGATCCAGCACAAGGTCGGGATGCAGAACTCGGAGAACATCCTCGCGATCAACAAGGACCCGAACGCGCCGATCTTCGAGTTCTCGGACCTCGGCGTGGTCGGCGACCTGCACAAGATCGTCCCCAAGCTGACCGAGGCGATCAAGGCCAAGAAGGGGAGCTAGGCAAAGTGCCGGGAGTAGCTCCGAGCGAGTTCCCGCCGCCGTTCGATTCCGCCGACGTGGTCGGTCCCCCGACCGACCCGGCGGACGAGCGGATCGAGGTTGGCGTGGCGATCGTCGGCGGCGGCCCCGCCGGCCTCGCCTGCGCCAACAAGGTCATGCAGCTGCTCGAGGACGAGCCGGAGCTGACCGAGAAGCTGGGCGAGGTCCCGGTCGCGGTGATCGAGAAGGGCAAAGTCGCCGGCGCGCACCTGCTCTCCGGAGCGAACATGCGGCCCTCGGCGATGGAAGAGCTGTTCCCCGACCTCGACAAGTCGGAGTGGCCGGTCTACCAGGAGGTGACCAAGGACGCGGTCTACCTGCTGACCTCGAAGGCGGCGCTGCCGCTGAAGCCGATGCCGCCGAACTTCCGCAACCACGGCAACTACGTCACCTCGGTCTCCAAACTGGGCCGGTTCCTGGCCGAGAAAGCCGAGGAGGCAGGCGTCTACATCCTCTCCGAGACCGCCGCCACCAAGCTGCTGGTGGAGGATCGCGTCGTCAAGGGCGTGCGCTCGGGCGACCGCGGCCGCGGCAAGGAGGGCGAAGAGCTGGCCAACTTCGAGCCCGGCTCCGACGTCGTCGCCAAGGCGACGGTTTTGGCCGAGGGCACCGTCGGCCACCTCACCTACGCCGCCTACGACTACTTCGACCTGCACGGCGCCGACCCGATGCGCTGGGAAGCTCGGGGTGAAAGAGGTCTGGGAGGTGACCGAGCCGCTCGACCGCGTCATCCACACGATGGGCTGGCCGCTGCGCAAATCGCCCCGCTTCAACGAGTTCGGCGGCAGCTTCATCTACCCGATGGGCGAGGACAAGATCTGCATCGGCCTCGTCGTCGGCCTCGACTACACCGACGCCACCTTCAGCTGCCACGACGCGCTGCAGCTGCTCAAGACCCACCCCTTCATCAAGAAGATGCTGGACGGCGGCAAGCGGGTCGCCTGGGGGGCGAAGACGATCCCCTCCGGAGGCTACTTCTCGATGCCAAAGCGGCTGGCCGTGCCCGGGATGATGATCGCCGGCGATGCCGCCAGCATGGTCAACGTGCCGACCCTGAAGGGCGTCCACTACGCGATGCACGCGGGGATGTACGCGGCGGAGACGATCGTCGAGACGCTGAAGCGGGACATCGACTCGGTCAACTTCGAGGCCTACGACGAGAAGGTCCACAACTCGCCGATCGAGAAGGAGATCCACGAATCGCGCAACATGCGCCAGCCCTTCTCCAAGGGATTCTTCCTCGGCGGCGCGATCGCCTCGGCGATGACCGTGACCAAAGGCAACTTCCCCGGCGGCCACTGGAGCCAGGAGGACGACGCCGAGCACGAGATGGACCTCGGCAGGGCCGGCGACATGTACGTCAAGCCCGACAACGAGCTCACCTTCAACAAGCTCGACTCGGTCTTCCTCTCCGGCAACGCCACCCGCGACGACGCCCCCAACCACGTCCGCATCCAGACCAGGGTGCCGCGCGAGATCGCCCAGACGTGGGTATCGATGTGCCCGGCCCAGGTCTACGAGATCCCCGACGAGCAGCTCGAGAACGGCGCCAGGGAGGTCGACGTCCACGTCACCGCCTCCAACTGCGTCCAGTGTGGCGCGATCACCGCCAAGGGCGGCCGCCTGACCCTCCCCGAGGGGGGAGACGGGCCGCTTTACCAAGAGACCTGAGTAGGGCCGCCTCGACGGTTCTGCTGGTTACTGCCCGGTGGTCGGGCCGCCGCCGAATTGTGGGGGGAGTCGGCCAGGGGCGAGTTGGCCAGGGGGTAGGTGGAGACCTCCTGTTGCTCCGGGTGGGAGGGAGCGGGCGTAGGCGCAGCGGTCGGGGTCCAGCGGTCCGGTCAGCCAGAAGAGTCCGGCCGGTAGGGCCTGCAGGATTGTCCTTGCGACGCTGTCGGCGGATGTCCAGCCGACCTGTGGGGGAATCAGCGGCGAGCCGGGGTCCTCGGGGGTGATCAGGATCGCGTCGAAGCGCCCGGCGTTGATCCGTTCCCGCCAGCGGCGGCAGCTCGCGATCGGGGTCAGGCCGCCGGCGGGCTGCGGTTCGCCCAAGTAGCGGACTTCGTTGGAGAGGTCTTCGCCGTAGAGGACGTACTGGCCGTAGGCGGCCGGTGTGCCGACGATCCCGATTCGCAGGCCGTGCTGTTCGCGAGCCCATGACTGGATCAGCTTCCACTGCGGGGTGGCGCGAAATCCGGGGTTGTCCAGCGGCGGCGCCACGTCGACCCGGTAGCGGTCTTCGAAGTACTGGCGCTGCTGCACGTAGCCCGCGGCCACGGTAATCGCGAGCACGGTGAGCAGGACCAGGCGGCGGCGGTTGGTCGCCGGCGCGCGCAGCAGCCATACGGGGATGAGGACAGCGCTGGCGCCGATCGCGAGCGCCGTGAACAACTGGGGCTGGACCCATTCCGTTGAGGCGAGGGCGGTCACCGCCACGACCAGCGCATAGGCGGGAAGCAGCACCCGACGGGCGATAAAGCGCGACTCGCAGAGCGGCAGGAGGATCAGTCCGATCGCCATCCCCGGAGCGGCGTATCGCAGGTTGGAGGCGAACCCGTAGGGCCCTTCGTCCAGGCCCGAGGCCGAGATAGGGTTGAAGACGTGAGCGATCAGGATCGCCGCGCCGGCGAGCGCGAGGACGCGGACCGGCGTGCTGTGGCGACGGCGCAGGCCGAGCACGATCCCGGCCAGGGCGGCAAAGAGGACGACGAACCAAAGCGGCCCAAGGGTTTCGTCAAGGCCGGGGAGAAAGAACTTGTCCCAGACGTGTTGGTTGGCAATGTACTCGGCTATTGAGTGTGCCGGCCGCGGGTAGAGAGCTTCTTGGTCGGGTCCCGGCAAAGGGCCGAAATTGAGCCAGGGCAGCGGATTTCCGGAATGCACCAGGTTGCGCAGGTACCAAAAACCCCCAGTGGCGAGCAGCCCGCCGAGCCAGATCCTGGCGCGACGGGGAGCTCTGCCTCGTTCCATCCAGAGCAATCCACCGGTGATCACGGCCACGGGAACCAGCATCGTCACCTTGGCGCCGATTGCAAGGCCAGCTGCCAGCGCCGCAACGGCTAGCGGGCCGGAAGCGATTCTCAGGTCCCCGGCACCCTGTGTGCCTAGTGCCGATGGGCTCTCCGCGGCCCAGCCGTTGGCCAGGATCGCGACCGCGGCGAGCAGGCAGGCGAGCGCCATTATGTCGCTTGGCGCGTTGCCGGCCTGGATCAGCATCATGTCGGAATCGACGATGAGAACGGCGCCGAGCAGGGTGGCTGCGGCAAGGCCGAACGGGCGTCCGATGCACCAGGCGGCCAGCAGCGCGATGCCCATCCAACCGAAGTTGAGCAGCGGTGAGAGCAGGTCGTTACCCAGCGCGACCATTCCGATTGCGTGCAGCAGCTCGGAGTTGAGCGGGTAGTACCAAACCGCCAGCTTCAGGGGGTCGGTGAGAAGCAGGCCTCCAACCGACCCGGTTTGTGCGAACCAGGCGGCGAATGGCATGTGGTACCAGAGGCTGTCCTGGCGGTAGATGCCGACATCGAGGCTCTCCAGGACCGGTCCGGCCCAGTGGACGGCGGTGAGCAGGGCTGCGCCGATCGCAATCGCAGCGGCCAGGCGCCCGGCGCCGGGCGCGGGAGGCGGAGTCGAAGTCCTGTCGCCTGCTCGGCCCGGCTGCCAGCGACTCAGGCCGAGCGGGAGTCCGACCGCTGCAATCACCAGGGCGGGAACGTCGAGCAAGCCCACGATGCCCAGAAGCTCGGCTGCGACGACGGTTACCGAGAGCGTGAGAACGATTGTGGCGAGGACAGCTGGGGCCGCGGTCCAATCGGGAATCAGCCAGAGGCGCAGTCGTCGGGCGCTCAACCAGAATCCGCCGACGATGAGGCCGACAAGCGCGAGTCCGGTTAGGTATTCGACGATGTTCATTACTTCGCCGCGGCCGGCGCGGCCTGGTCGGTCCGCGAGCATAGGTGAGCTGTGGAGAGGCTGACTGCCGGGTTAGTTGATATAAAGCCGGATTAACAAACAGAGGTAGTTGTGCATTCGCGCCTCGGTCTCGCCGAAGGTGAATCGGATTTGATCAGAAAGGCTGAAATGATGGGGGAAGGTAGCGGCTTGATTGGGCGTGTCCGCATGCGGTTCGCGATCCTGGCTGGCGCCGCGGCGCTGTTGGGGTTCGCGGCGCTGATCGTTTCGGCCAGCGACGACGGAAATGCCGCGTTCCCGGGCTTGAACGGCAAGATCGCCTACTCCTCCGGCTCTGCCTATGTGACATCGATTTGGTCCGCCAACGCCGATGGCAGCTCGCCGACCCAGCTCACCGTGGGTAGCAGCGACTACGGCCCCTCCTACTCCGCCGATGGCAGTCGGATCGCCTTCGGCCGTGAAAATGGCGTCGCCGTGATGAACGCGGATGGCTCCGGACTGACGCAACTGACTTCTGGCAGCAGTTCCAGCTCAAGTGACACGAAATGGCAGGAAAACTACGAAGATCCCCATTCCGCCAAAGTCATCCCCTTCGTCAGGATCCAGACTTACGACGAAACCTGGCAGAGGACGAGCAGTCCGGCCTTCTCACCGGATGGGTCTCAACTCGCTGTGGCCGAAAGCAAAGGGAAATACACGGGCACAAGCATTTGCGCCGTCGAAGCGCTGAACGACACGAATTGCATCAGCGGCTACGGCTCGACCGAAGGCTCGTATTTCAACTACGAAGAAGAATGCGCCGGATGCACCTCGCACATCATCACGATCAGCTCGACCAGCGGCGCCGTTACCGGTGATGTGACGCCGCCCTCCTCGGCCAACGAAGACAACGGGCCAACCTATGCCGCCAACGGCGCACTCGCCTTTTCCCGCTGGTCTGGTTCGCACTCGATGATCTACGTGGTCGGTTCACCTGGAGCAGCTGCGGTTCCGGTGACTTCTGGGCCCTATGACTTTGGGCCGAATTTCTCCCCCGACGGATCACGGATTGTCTTTGCGCATGGAGGTCGGGAAATCGGTGTGGTCGGCGCCGGCGGCGGGCCGGTGTCGCTCCTCTCGATCCTTCCCTTGCCACCCGGAGCGACTAAAAGCTACGCGTCGTCCCCCGCCTTCTCGCCAGATGGGTCGAGGATCGTGTTTGAACGCAGCTCCTATGGTTCCTCGGGCAAGATCGACAGCGGTCTCTACACGATCGGGCTCGACGGCTCTGGCCTGACCAAGATCGTCAACGAAGCCTATGGACCGGATTGGCAGCCGGTGACCCCACCGCCACCGCCTCCGCCCCCGCCAACCCCGGCCAAAGGCAAAGCCAGTAAGGGCAAGGTCAAGCTCAACAAGAAGCATCAGGCCGTGATCGGAACGATCGTCTGCGGCAGCTCGCCTTGCAAGCTGAAGGTGCTTTCGGCATTGCTGAAAATCCGCCAGCCGAAAGCGGCCGGCAAAAAGCATGGCCACGGGAAAACATCGACCGCCAGTAAGAAGGCGAAGAAGTCGGGCGCTAAGACCTATCCGGTAAAGGCCATCGTGCCGAAAACGCTGGCGCCGGGCAAAAAGGTCAAGGTGAAGGTGAAAGTCACCGGAAAGGCGCTGGCCGCGCTGAGCCGAGCTGGAAAGGGTGCGCTGATCGTCAAGATCAGGATTACCGAAGGACTCGGCAAAAAAGTGGTGACGTTGAAGTCGACGTTGAAGCCACCCCCGACCGCCAAGAAGCATAAAAAGAAGAAGCCCAAGCACTAGGTGTAGTTCCTAACCACGTTGTTCATCCGGGCCTCCTTGAAGTCTGGGGTTGTCGAGACACCCAGCAACAAGGAGGACACCGGATGGACATCCACGCTAACGCCCGCACCTGCCCAAACAGCCGCAAGCTGCTGGTCAAGCGGATCGAAGAGGAGGGCTGGTCGCTGATGCCGGCGGCCGAGGCCGCCGGCATCAGCGAGCGAACGGCCGCGAAGTGGCGTGCCCGCTGGCGATCAGAAGGCGAGAGCGGGCACCGCCACGGCAGGAAATAGACCGTCGCGGCTCGGCGACGGCTAACCTCGCGCCGTGCTGGCGCTCGGGATAGTTGCTGCCGTAGGGGCCTCGTGCCTCTACAACACCTCGATCGCGTTGCAGGCGCTGGAGGCGCGGGAGGTCTCCCATGAGCACTCGTTGCGGCCCTCGCTGATCGGGAGGCTGATACGGAACCGGCGCTGGCTGGGGGCGACGGCGTTGGGGTTGCTGGGGTGGCCGTTGGAGATCGTGGCGCTGCTGCTCGCTCCCCTGACCGTGGTGCAGCCGTGCCTGGCGAGCGGGCTGATCCTGCTGCTCTGGCTGGGGGTGACGCGGCTGGGGGAGGCGCCGGGGCGGCGTGAGCTCGTCGCGGTGGCGGCGATCGTGGCCGGGGTGGCGGGAGTCGCCTGGGCAGCGCCCGAGCGCACCACTGAGCACGCGGGCACGGCGGCGATCGCCCTCGCCCTCGTCCTGGTGGCGATCCCGGTCGTGGCTCCCTACCTGCTGCGCGGCCGGGCGGCCTCGGCGGGCCTGCTGGTCGTGCTCAGCGCCGGCTTCGGCTACGCCTGGACGGCGATCGCCAGCAAGCTGCTGACCGACGAGCTGGCGGCGGGGGCGCTGCTGGTCGCGATCGCCTGGCTCGCCACCGCCGCCGCCTCGGAGGGTCTCGCCCTGCTCAGCGAGATGAGCGCCCTGCAGCACCGCCCGGCCACCCACGTCGCCCCGATGATGTTCGCCGTGCAGGTGCTGGTGCCCGTCCTGCTGGCGCCGCTGATCTTCGGCGAGTCGTTGTCCGGCACGCCTCTCGGGGGCCTCGCCCTGGTGGCTTTCATGGCCGTGGCCATCGCCGGCACCACTCTGCTGGCGGGCTCGCGGGCGGTCGGAGCCGTGCTCGAGAGCGCCCACGCGAGCGAGTGATTGCCGCGCGGGCGCGTCGTCGGGTCCGGGTTCACTGCTAGCCTTGCCCCGCCTTCTGCACCTCCACTCGTCCTGCGAAGGTCATTCCTCCCCCAGCCACACCCACCAAGGAGTCATCGTAGGACCCGCAGAGACAACCGTGCCGGATGCGACCAGGTTCGCAATCGGGTTCGACCATCGCGACCGCGCCAGGCTGTTCGAGCTCTGGACCGAGGTGCTCGATTCCGAGCAGTGGTCGGAGGGCGCCAAGCTCGAGGCCTTCGAGAGCCGCTGGGCCGAGTGGAACGGGCTGCCGAGCCTCGGCCTCTCCAGCTGGGCGGGCGGGGCGCTGGCCGCGCTCGAGTTCGCCGGCGTCAAGGGGGAGACGGTGCTCTGCCCCTCCAACACCTTCATGGCGACGCCGCTGGCGGCGATCGGGGCCGGCGCCGCGGTCGAGTTCGTCGACTGCAACCGCGGCGACCTCTGCATGTCCTTCGAGGACTTCGAGGCCAAGGCCGAGAAGCACCGCCCGCGCGCCGCGATCCTCGTCCACATCGGCGGCCACATCGCCTTCGACTCCGAGCGGATCGCCGAATACTGTGCCGCGAACGAGATCTTCCTGCTCGAGGACTGCGCCCACGCCCACGGCGCCGGCTGGAACGGCCGGCGCCCCGGCGGCTTCGGCGACGCCGGCGTCTACTCGCTCTACGCGACCAAGACCGTCTCCACCGGCGAGGGCGGTGTGCTCGTCTCCGCCAACCCGGAGCTCATGGACTACGCCGCCAAGTTCCGCAACTACGGCAAGTTCGAGCACGAGGTCGACGGCCTCAACTTCCGCATGAGCGAGTTCACCGCCGCCCTCGGCCTGGTCCAGGCGGAGCGGATGGAGGAGATCGTCGCCTGGAAGAACGCCTACGCCCGCGAGCACCTCGACCCGGCCCACCCGGCGCGGCTGGAGCTGCCCGAGGGGATGACCTCGGGCCTCTACAAGTACATCGTCTTCGACGAGATCGAGAAGAGCACGGGCCGCGTCTACGACCAGCCCTGCCACCGCATCATGGGCCGCTCCGACGAGTTGCCGAACACCGACTGGGTGGCCGAGAACCACTGGTGCGTGCCGCTGTACTACCGCCCCGAGAGCCGCGCGGAGGCACTAAAGGAGGAGGGTTCATGAGGGTCCTGGTAACCGGAGGCGGGGGTTTCATCGGCTCCCACGTCGTCGACCGCCTGCTCGAGCGCGGCATCACGCCGCGCATCTTCGACCTCAGCGCCTCGCCGTACCACTCGCCGCTGGAGGTCGAGACCTTCACCGGCAGCATCACCGACGCCGCCAACCTCGACCTGGCGATGCGCGACTGCGACGCGGTGATCCACCTGGCGGCGGTCGCCGACGTCGGCCACGTACTCGCGGACCCGGTCCTCGCCGAGGAGGTCAACACCCGCGGCACCCTCAACGTGCTCGAGGCGGCCTGCGGCGCCAAGGTCGGCCGCGTCGTCTACGGCTCGACCACCTGGGTCTACAGCGACTGCGCGGAGCAGAGCGTCAGCGAGGAGACGCCGATCCCGGCGCCGCGCCATCTCTACACCGCGACCAAGCTCGCCGGCGAGACCTACTGCGCCGGCTACGCCGAGCTCTACGACCTCGAGTACACGGTGCTGCGCTTCGGCATCCCCTACGGCCCGCGCGCCCGTGCCGCCGGCGTCGTCGCCAAGTTCACCGACCTCGCCTTCGAAGGCAAGCCGCTGACGATCGCCGGCGACGGCAGCACGACTCGCAGCTTCATCTACGTCGAGGACCTCGCCGACGGCATCGTCGCGGCGCTGGCGCCAGAGGCCGCCGGCCGCACCTACAACCTCTCCGGCGACGAGGTCGTGACGATCCTCGAAATCGCCGAGCGGGTACAGGAAAACACCGACAACTGCGAGATCGTCCACACGCCGCCGCGCCCGGGCGACTTCCCCGGCAAGGAGATCTCCAACGAGCGCGCGCTCTCCGAGCTCGGCTGGAAGGCGGGTACGAGCTTCCGCGAGGGCGTCCGCAGGTACGTCGAGTGGGTCCGCAACACGACCCGTCCGCCCGACCCGATCCCCGGCAAAAAGCCGTCGCTGAACGGCAACGACCACGCCGCCGGGGCGCTGCTGGCCGGCGCCAGCGGCTCCGAGGAGCGCCCGCCGCGCGTCCTCGTCCTCACCGCCGACATCGGCGAGGGCCACGACCTGCCGGCGCGGATCATCAAGGCCGACATCGAAGCCGAAGTCCCGGGCGCCGAGGTCGAGATCGAGAACGGTCTCGAGGCGATGGGGAAGCTCTCAGCGACAGTTCTGCGCAACGGCTCGAAAGTGACCTTCCGCTGGATGCCGTGGCTGTTCGACATCCAGTACTGGCTGATCACCAAGTTCGCCCCGACGCGCTGGCTCTTCCACCACCTCGGCTACGTCTTCTCCGGCCGCGGCCTGCTGAAGGCGGTCGAGGCCCGCGACCCCGACGTCGTCATCTCGACCTACCCCGGCGTCACCGCGGTGCTGGGGATGCTGCGCGAGAACCGCCGCCTGGCGATCCCGGTCCAGTCGGCGATCACCGACCTGGCGGGGCTGCGCTACTGGGCGCACCCGGGTGTCGACCTCCACTACGTCACCCACCCGGAGTCGATCGAGGAGGTCGAGAGGCTGGTCGGCCCGGGCACCGTGGAGTGGGTGCGCCCGCCGATCTCACGCGACTTCCTGATGCCTCGGACCCGTCGCGACGCCCGCGAGGCGCTCGACGTGCCGGCGCACGCGCGGATGGTGCTGGTCTCCGGCGGTGGCTGGGGGATCGGCGACCTCGAGGGCGCGATCGAGACCGCGCTCGCCGACGAGGACACCCTCGTCGTCTGCATCACCGGCCGCAACGAGGGTGTTCGCGAGCGCCTGGAGCAGCGCTTCTCCGGCAACGAGCAGGTCCGCATCCTCGGCTTCACCGAGCAGATGAGCGACTGGATGGCCGCCGCCGACGCGATGATCCACGCGACCGCCGGGCTGACCGTGCTCGAGGCCCACATCCGCGGCTGCCCGGTCGTCTCCTACGGCTTCTCGGCCGGCCACCTGCGGGCCAACAACGCCGCCTTCGAACGCTTCGGCCTGGCCGAGGTGGCGCGCTCCGAGCACGAGCTGGAATCGGTCCTGCGCCACGTCACCCGCGAGCGCCGCTCCCCCGACTCCTCCTTCGCCTCGCTGCCCTCGATCGCCTCGCGGGCGCTGACGGTCCGCCCGCGGGTGCGCCCACAGCCGGTCTGGCGCCTGCGCGTCGAGCGGGTCGCCGCCGCCGTCACCCTGGCCGCCATCGCCCTGGTGCTGATGCTCTCCCTGGTCAAGCGCGAGAGCCCGCTGAAGCCGCTGCGGCCGGTGACGAGCCGCATCCACCTCGGCACCGACAGCGATCAGCCGGCGGTGGCCAGGCCCGCCGCGAAGACGATCGGCCCGGCCGAACCCGCCGCGCCCGCGGCGGGCGCCAAGGAAGCCGCGGCGGCCTCGACGCCTTGATCGCGGCGGCGGCCGGGGCGGGCCTGGCCGCGGCGACCGCCGCCTACGCGGGCCCGGCGCTGGCCCCGGTCGTGCCGGCGATCGGGAACTCGCTCCCGCTCACGCTGCGGCAAGAGGGAGAGGAGGGGTTCGCGATCACCTTCGACGACGGCCCTCACCCCCAGGGGACCCCGGCGGTGCTGGAGGCGCTGCGCGAGGCCGGGGCGCTGGCCACCTTCTTCCTCGCCGGCGAGCAGGTGGCGCGGCGCCCGGCTCTGGTGGCGGAGATCGCCGCCGCCGGCCACCGGGTCGAGCTGCACTGCCACCGCCACCGCAACCAGCTCCGCCTCACTCCCCGCCAGCTGCTCGACGACGCCGACCGCGCCAGGGCGGCGATCGAGGAGGCGAGCGGGCAGGCCGTCGCCGACTACCGCCCGCCCTACGGGATCTTCAGCGCCGCCGGGTTACGCGCCGTCCGCGGTCGCGGCTGGCGACCGGTGCTGTGGTCGCGGTGGGGGAGGGACTGGACACACCGCGCCACGCCCGCCTCGATCGCCCGCCGGGCGACCGCCCACGCCCGCGCCGGGGACATCCTCCTACTGCACGACGCCGACTACTACAGCGCGCCGGGCTCCTGGGCCCGCACCGCCGCCGCCCTGCCGATCATCCTCGAGGAGCTCGAGGGGCGGGGGCTGAAGTCGATGCTGCTGCGCCGTGGCGGCGCCGCCACAACGGTCCACTGATCACAACCGGCGAACGCTTCGTCGAGTTGCCGCGCCATCGTGCTCTTCGGTCGTGCCTGGTCGAAGATCTGCTTGGCCACTGGCCTCTCCGTCCTGTAGGGGTCGGGGAAGATTCGCCCCCCGGTCGGACGAAAAATCCGCACATTGCGAGTTTTGGGAACGCCTGTTCGGTCAGCCGTTAGGACGACGCCGCAAACTGGGCGATCTCGTCAGCCAGGCGGCCGGGCTGGTCCAGCGGCACGAAGGTATTCGCGTCAGGAATCTCGACGATGCGGGCGTTGCCGGCTTCGGCGGCCAGGCGCTCGGCGTAGGAGATCGGGAAGTACCTGTCGCCGGGCGCCCAGGCGAGCAGGATCGGCAGCTCGGAGCCGCGCAGCTTCTCCGCCGCCTCCAGCGTGTAGCGCTTGTTCATCCCCGCCGTCACCTTCTTGGCGTCGCGCTTCACCCCGGGGTCGTGCAGGCCCGGCTCCATCCACGAGGCGACCAGCTCGGCCGGGATCGGCGTCTTCGCGAAGGGCCGGAAGGCGGCGCGGGCGAGGGCGCCGATCCTGAATGGCGCCGAGAGCGCTGCCATTCCCCCGGGCAGCGCCGCGATCGGCGGCATCGCCTTGAAGATCCCCGGCGGGAAGTTCTCGTGGGTGTCGCAGTTGGTGAGGACGAGGCGGCCGATCCGCTCCGGGTGGCGGCTGACCAGCACCTGCGACATCGCGCCGCCGGAGTCGTTGCCGACGATGGTGACGTCCTCGAGGTCGAGCGCCTCGAGGAAGGAGGCGATCGTCGCGGCGATCCCGTAGGGGGAGAGGTCGGCGTCGGGCTTCATCGCGATCCGCTGGGCGCCGATCGGCCAGTCGGGCGCGAGGCAGCGGCAGCGGTCCGAGAGCCGGTCGACGACGCCGTCCCACAGCCGCCCGTCGACCAGGTAGCCGTGGACGAAGACGATCGGCCTGCCCTCGCCGGCCTCGCGGTAGCGGACCCTCCCGGCGGGGAGGTCTACCTCCCTTGCTGCGCCTCGATCTCCGCTCGCGGCCATTTGCCGACCTTAACGTCCCCGGGCGCCACGTGGCGCTCGTCGGCGAGGCGGCGGGACTCCTTCTGGGCGTACATCCGCACGTCGGCGAGCTGCAGCGCCGCGGCGGGCATGCTCTCCTCCCGCGGAACATCGACGCCGCCCCAGGAGGAGCTGACGTCGAACCCGGGCCCGGCCGCGCTTAGCGCGCTCGTCGCGGCCCGGGTCACCGCCTCGAAGCGCCGCGGCGGGCAGGTGAGCAGGACGCAGAACTCGTCGCCGCCGACCCGGTAGGCGATCCCGTCCTCGCCGACCGCGTCGCGCAGCGCTCCTCCCAGCCGGATCAGCAGCTCGTCGCCGGCGGGGTGGCCGAAGCTGTCGTTGTAGCGCTTGAAGCCGTTGAGGTCGAACAGCAGCAGCCGCGCCGGGCGCTCCGCACTCGTCCGCCCGAACCAGATCGGCAGGTCGACCTGCATGCGGCCGCGGTTGGCGAGCCCGGTCAGGGGGTCGGTCCTCACCTGCTCCAGCAGCACCTTGTTCTCGCGGTCGCTCATCGCCAGGCGTAGGACCACGGCGGTCATCGTCGCCGCCCAGAGAACGGTCGAGAGGCCGCTGGTGGCGCTGAAGTACTGCATCGCGAAGAGGCCGATCATCACCGCAGCGAAGACCGGCGGGACGATCATCTGCCGGCGGCGGTCCTCTCCCTCCGGCGCGGTGATCTCGGCCGCCGCGACGGGCTGCCAGACGGCGGCACCGAGGCAGACCGCGGCGACCAGGTAGATCGGGTCGATCCAGTTGCCCCCGGGCAGCGATCCTCCCGTCGACTGCAGGGTGTAGGCAATGTCGGCGACGACCAGCGCCGAGAGGCCGGCGAGCAGCAGCGACCAGGTGCGCCCCGGCTTCCAGCCGGTCAGCGCCACCACCCCGACCACCATCGCCACCATCGCGATGTCGCCGAGCGGGTAGGCGAGCGTGGTCGCGATCTGCAGCGGCGTCCCTTCGGCCTTGCCGGCAACGAAGTCGAAGACGAAGGCGGCGCCGAGGGCGGCGGTGCCGAGCGCCGCGATCGCCCCGTCCATCCACAGGCGCCAGTTCATCTCGTGGGCCCTGGCGCGGACCAGCAGCGCCAGCCCGGCGTAGGCGAGCGGGTAGAAGATGAGATAGCCGGCGTCGGCGGGCGAGGGGTAGGGGGCGTCCGGGTTGCCTTCGATGAAGGCGGTCCAGTAGACCTCCGCCGCGCCCCAGGCGAGGATCGCGAGCCCGATCAGGATCCAGGCGTTGCGCTCGCGCCCGAAGACCGACGCCCGCCCCAGGCAGGCGATGCCCGCACCCAGCACCACCGCGTCGTAGACGACGCTGCCGATCGCGAAGTCGAGGCCCTCGCCGACGCCGAGCCAGTAGTGGAGGGCGACCAGCAGCGTCCCGCCCACCAGCAGGGCCATCAGGACGCCGCGCAGGAGGCGGGCGAGGCCGCTGTCGCCGGCCTGGGCTTCCCTCGTCGTCATGCCCAGCTATCGGCAGCGCCGGCCCTTTCCCCAAGCCTCGGACAGGGTGCTTGCGCACTTCTCTAGACTGGGTGGCATGAAGGCAGGAATCCACCCCGACTACACGCTTGCCAACGTGCACTGCTCGTGCGGCAACCAGTTCTACACGCGGTCGACGAAAGACGACCTGCACGTGGAGCTCTGCTCCGAGTGCCACCCGTTCTACACCGGCAAGCAGAAGCTGGTCGACACCGGTGGCCGGGTCGAGCGCTTCCAGCGCCGCGCCGCCAAGCACAGGGCCGGGAAGTAGTTCGTGAGCCCGCCGGCGGGCGCGGCACAGGCATCCCCGGCCTCCTCCTCCAACGGCGGGGACCCGCTGCGCATGCCCGACGGCGCCCTGGTCGCCAAGCGCGACGCGCCGGTCGGCGGCCAGGCGGTGCTGGAGGGGGTGATGATGCGCGGGGTCTCGGTCTGGGCCGTCGCCGTGCGCAGCCCCGAGGGGGAGATCGAGGTCGAGTCCGAGCCGCTCGTCCCCTGGGCCCGGCGCCACCGGCTCTGGCGGGCGCCGGTGATCCGCGGCGTCGTCGCCCTCGGCGAGTCGATGAAGATCGGCTTCAGGGCGCTGGCGATCTCCGCCAACGCGCAGATGGAGGAGGACGAGGAGGGCGAGAAGGAGGAGATCGGCGGCTGGGTCTGGGGGGTGACCATCGCCCTCTCGCTGCTGCTGGCGGTCGGCCTCTTCTTCGTCGTCCCGGTCGGGCTGACCAGCCTGATCAAGGGCCAGCTCGGCTCGCCCCTCCTCTTCTGGCTGGTCGAGGGGCTGCTGCGGACGGGGATCTTCATCGGCTACATCGCGGCGATCAGCCGCATGCCGGATCTGCGGCGCGTCTTCGAGTACCACGGCGCCGAGCACAAGACGATCTCCTGCTACGAGGCCGAGGACGAGCTGGTCCCCTCGCGCGCCAGGCTCTACTCGCGCCTGCACCCGCGCTGCGGCACCAGCTTCCTGCTGATCGTGATGGTGCTGGCGATCTTCGTCTTCGCCCCGATCGGGCTGCCCGCCTGGTACTGGCTGGTGCTCTCGCGCATCCTCGGGATCCCGCTGATCGCCGGCCTCTCCTACGAGGTGATCAAGTGGGCTGGCAAGAACCGCCGCAAACGTTGGGTGCGGGCGGTGATGTGGCCGGGGCTGATGCTGCAGAACCTGACCACCCGCGAGCCCGACGAAGAGCAGCTGGCGGTGGCGATCGCCTCGCTGAACGCGGTCCTGGCCCGGGAGGACCCCGAGGAGGCCGCGAAGCAGCAGCAGATCGAGATCGTCGCGTAGCGCGGCTCTAGTCTTCCCAGGATGATCGAGCAGCTGGTCGACCAGGTCGAAGCGCGGTTCTCCGAGCTGGAGGGACTGATGTCGGAGCCTGCGGTGATCGGGGACCGGGAGCGGTATGCGGAGGTGGGACGGGAGTATCGGGAGCTTCAGCCCGCCCGGGAGCTCGCCGCTGAGTGGCGCACCCTGAAGGACGACCTGGAGGGGGCGCGGGAGCTCTTGGCCGAGGGGGAGGACGAGGAGCTGCGCAGCGTCGTCGAGGAGGCGCCGGGGCGGCTGGAGGAGCTCGAAGAGGAGATCCGGCTGGCGATGGTCGAGCGCGACCCCAACGACGCCAAAAACGTTATCGTCGAGGTCCGGGCGGGGACCGGGGGGACGAGGCGGCCCTGTTCGCCGCCGACCTCTACAAGATGCTGAGCCGCTACGCCGAGGAGCGCGGCTTCGCGACCGAGGTGCTCTCGCAGTCGATCTCGGAGGTGGGCGGCTTCAAGGAGGTCACCTTCGCGGTCAAGGGAGAGGGCGCCTACTCGGTCTTCAAGTTCGAGGGCGGCACCCACCGGGTGCAGCGGGTGCCCGAGACCGAGTCCCAGGGCCGCATCCACACCTCGACGGCGACGATCGCGGTGCTGCCGGAGGCCGAGGAGGTCGAGGTCGCAGTCGACCAGAACGACCTCCAGATCGACGTCTATCGCTCCTCCGGGCCGGGCGGGCAGTCGGTCAACACGACCGATTCGGCGGTGCGGATAACCCACAAACCGACCGGGATCGTCGTCTCGATGCAGGACGAGAAGTCCCAGCTGCAGAACAAGGAGCGGGCGATGCGGGTGCTGCGGGCGCGGTTGTACGAGCGCGAGCTGGCCGAGCAGCAGGCGAAGATCGCCTCCGAGCGCAAGGCCCAGGTCGGCAGCGGCGGGCGCTCCGAGAAGGTGCGCACCTACAACTTCCCCCAGGGCCGGGTCACCGACCACCGGATCAAGCTCACCTCCCACAACCTCGACGGCGTGCTCGCCGGCGACCTGGCGGAGTTCACCGACGCGCTGAGCGCGGAGGAGAAGCGCGAACGCCTCGAGGCCGCTGCTTCGGCCGCCTGAGCATGGCGGCGGCGACGGCAGGCTCGACCGCGCGCGAAGCAGTGGGGGCTGCCGCCGACGCGCTCGCCGCCGCCGGGGTCGAAGACCCGCGTCTCGACGCCGAAGTGCTGCTGGCCGAGGCGATGGGGTGTGGGCGGGCGGCGCTGGCGGCCGACCCGGTCACCGGGGTGCCGGCACCCGCGGCCCGGGCCTTCGGCGAGATGGTGCGGCGGCGGTTGCGGCGCGAGCCGGTCGCCTACATCGTCGGCCGCAAAGGGTTCCGCGGGATCGAGCTGGCTGTGGATCGGAGGGTGCTGATCCCGCGGCCGGAGACCGAGCTGCTGGTCGAGCTGGCGCTGGAGCTGCGGCCCGCCTCGGTGCTCGACGTCGGCACCGGCTCCGGCGCGATCGCCCTCGCCGTCGCCGACGAGCTGCCCGAGTGCGAGGTGACCGCGACCGACACCTCGCCCGGGGCGCTGGAGGTGGCGCGGGCGAACGCCGAGCGCCTCGGCCTCGCCGAGCGGGTCCGCTTCCTCGCAGGCACGGTCCCCGAGGCAGAGGGCGATGCGCCCGGGGGAGAGGGCTTCGACCTGGTCCTCGCCAACCTTCCATACGTCGCCGAGCGCGACTGGTCCTCGCTGCAGCCGGAGGTTACGGAGTGGGAGCCGCGCGAGGCCCTGCTCGCCGGCCCCGACGGCCTCGACGCGATCCGCGCCCTGCGCGCCAGTTGCGGCAGTCCTTTGTGTCGCATAGGGGTACAAAGGACTGCCGCACTCGCTGTCGAGGTGGGGGAGGGGCAGGCGCCGGCGGTGGGAGAGATGCTCCGGGAGGCTGGGTTCGCCTCGATCGAGGTTCGCCGCGACCTGGCCGGGATCGAGCGCGTGGTCGTGGGCGCGCTCGATCCCCGATCCGGGGAGGGAGGAGCGGCGCCGTGACCGAGGTCGTCTCGATCGAGCGCGACGGCGCCGAGGCCGCCCGCGCCGCGCTGGAGCGCCGCATCGCCTCCGGCGGCGTCGCGGTGTTTCCCGCCGACGGGCTCTACGGGATCGCCGGCGACCCGCTTGACGCGGCGGCGATCGCCCGGATCCACCGCCTCAAGAGGCGCGACGACGGCAAGCCCTCGGCGGTCATGTACTTCTCGCCGCTGGCGATGCGGGAGCTGGTCTCCGGCCTCGGCCCGCGCACCACGGCCGCGGTCAGCGCCCTGCTGCCGGGGCCGGTCACCCTCGTCGTCGCCAACCCGGGACGCCGCTACCCGCTCGCCTGCCGCGAGGACGCCGGCCGGCTCGGCGTCCGCCTCATCGCCGGGCCGCTGGCCGGGGTGATGTGCCCGGTCTTCCAGACCTCGGCCAACCTCAGCGGCGAGCCCGCCCCGGCGAGCTTCGAGGACGTCCCGGAGGCGATCGTCGCCGGCGCCGACCTGGCGATCGACGGCGGTGTCCTCACCGGCCTGCCCTCGACCGTCGTCGACATCGCCGCGATCGAGGACGAGGGAACCTGGGCGATCCTCCGCCAGGGCGCCCTCTCCCCCGGCGACCTCGCCGGCGCCCTCGCCTCGGTCGGCCTTGGCTGACGGCGGGCGTTGGTATCTTCGCCCGACCGTGAGCGAGCTGCCGGAGAACTTCCAGACCGCCCCGCTGGCCGAGGTCGATCCCGAGATCGCCGCCGTCCTCGACGGCGAGCTGCGACGCCAGCAGCGGACCCTGGAGATGATCGCCTCGGAGAACTTCGTGCCGCAGGCGGTGCTCGAAGCGGTCGGCTCGGTGCTCACCAACAAGTACGCCGAGGGCTACCCGGGCCGCCGCTACTACGGCGGCTGCGAGGAGGTCGACGTCGCCGAGGAACTGGCGATCTCCCGGGCCAAGGCGCTGTTCGGCGCCGAGCACGCCAATGTCCAGGCGCACGCCGGCGCCCAGGCCAACAACGCCGCCTACATGGCGCTGATCGAGCCCGGCGACACGATCCTCGGGATGGCGCTCGACCACGGCGGCCACCTCAGCCACGGGATGAAGCTGAACGTCTCCGGCAAGCTCTACAACCCGGTCCCCTACCACGTCCGCCGCGAGGATCTCCGGGTCGACATGGAGGAGGTGGCGCGGCTGGCCGAGGAGCATCGCCCGGCCTTGATCGTCGCCGGCTGGTCCGCCTACCCCCGCCAGCTCGACTTCGCCGCCTTCCGGGCGATCGCCGACTCGGTCGGGGCGAAGCTGATGGTCGACATGGCCCACTTCGCCGGCCTCGTCGCCGCCGGCGAGCACCCGAACCCGGTCGAGCACGCCGACGTCGTCACGACGACGATCCACAAGACCCTCTGCGGCCCCCGCAGCGGCATGATCCTCTGCCGCGCCGAGCACGCGAAAGCGGTCGACAAAGCGATCTTCCCCGGCCAGCAGGGCGGGCCGCTGATGCACACGATCGCGGCCAAGGCGGTTGCCTTCCAGATCGCCGCCGGCGAGCGGTTCCGCGCCCGCCAGCGGCAGACGATCGCCAACGCCAAGGCCTTCGCCGCGGGCCTCGAAGCCGGCGGGATCCCGGTCCTCACCGGCGGCACCGACGTCCACCTGGTGCTGGTCGACCTGACCCCGACCGGGCTCGACGGCCAGGCCGCCGAGGACCGCCTCGAGGAGGTCGGGATCACCGTCAACCGCAACGCGATCCCCTTCGACCCGCGGCCGCCGATGAACCCGTCCGGGCTGCGGATCGGCACCCCGGCGCTGACCACCCGCGGCATGGGCGAGGAGGAGATGCGCGAGATCGCCGCCGTCATCGCCACCGCCCTCGGCGATGGCTTCGACTCCGAGAAGGACGGCCTCGCCGCCCGCACCGCCGCCCTGATGGATCGCCATCCGCTCTATCCCCAGCTGACTCCGACGACCGTCTGAGCCGGGCCAACCCAGGGGCGGCACCCCCTCCTCTCTCAACTTGCTCGGGTGAGTCGGATGCGGCCGTCCGAGATTCGGGCAACCGAGAAGTACAAGCCGTTCGGAGGGGGTGCCGCCCCTGGGTTGGCTAGGGTCGGCGCTCTGTGAGGGTTTGGGTTGATTGCACCGCCGCCGCGCATCCGCTCGTCTTGCGGCCGGTCGTCGAGCGGCTGGAGGCGGAGGGACACGAGGTCTTCGTCACCACCCGCGAGTACGGGCAGACGGTGGGGATCCTCGAGCGGCTGGGGATGCCCTACACGGTCGTCGGCGAGCACGGCGGCGGCTCGCGGCTGGGCAAGGTGCGGGCGCTCGGCGGGCGCTCGACGCGGCTCGGCCGCGTCGTCTGGGAGCGGCGGCCGCAGCTGTCGATCGCCCACGGCTCGGTCGACCTGGCGCTCGTCTCGGCCCTCTACCGGGTCCCCTCGGTGCAGATGCAGGACTACGAGTTCGGCGGCCTGCAGCGGCAGATCGCCTTCCGGCTCGCCAGCCGCGTGCTGGTTCCGGACTCGATCCCGGCGGAGCGGATGGCGAAGGTCGGCGCCAGGGGGGCGAAGCTGGTCCGCTACCCGGGCCTGAAGGAGGAGTACTACCTGGCCGGCTTCGAACCCGACCCGGGGGTGCTCGACGAGCTCGGTCTCGACCGCGAGAAGGTGCTGGTCGTCGTGCGGCCGCCGCCGGAGACCTCCGAGTACCACGCCCGCAACGACCTCTACGGGGCGACGATCGAGCGCCTCGCCGCGGCGCCCGAGGCGCAGGCCGTCGTCATCCCCCGCACCGAGGAGCAGGGAACGGCGGTGCGCGCCCGCGGCGCCGCCAACCTGATCGTCCCCGAGCGGGCGATCGACGCCCAGAGCCTGATCGCCCGCGCCGACCTTGTGGTCAGCGCCGGGGGGACGATGAACCGCGAGGCGGTCGCCCTCGGCACCCCCGTCTTCACCACCTTCAGCGGCCGCATGGGCGGGGTCGACGAGGCGCTGATCGCCGACGGCCGCCTCCGGGTCCTCGCCGACCCGGAGGCGCTGGAACTGCGCAAGCGCGACGCCCCCGTCGGGGTCCAACACCCTCGGGATCCGCAGTTGCTGGTCGACGCCGCCCTTGGCAGGATGTCCCTCTAAGTGCCGACGACCACCGACGCCGTCCTCGCCTTCGTCGCTGCCGCGGCGATCGCCTGGCTGCTGGTCCCGTACGCCGAGCGGCTCGCCCTGCGGGTCGGGGCGATCGACCTGCCGAAGGCCCGCGGCCTGCACGACAGGCCGATGCCGCGCCTCTCGGGGCTGGCGATCCTCGCCGGGGTCGAGGTGGCCGGCTGGATCTGGCTCCCCGGCGACGGCGAGAGCCGCTCGATCCTGCTCGGCGCCGTGGCGATCGCCGCGGTCGGCGTCGTTGACGACATCCGCGGCCTCTCGGCCTTCCCGAAGCTGGTCGGCCAATTCGCCGCCGCCTCGATCCCGGTCCTCGCCGGGGTCCGGGTCGACAACCTCACCCTGCCCTTCGTCGGCGGCTTCGAACTGGGCTGGCTCGCCTACCCGCTGACGGTGCTGGGGATCGTCGCCGTCGTCAACGTGATCAACTTCCTCGACGGCGTCGACGGGCTCGCGGCCGGGGTCTGCACGATCGCCGCGATCGCGCTCGCCGCGATCGCGCTCTCGCTCGAGCGCAACGCCGCCGGCGTCCTCGCCGCCCTCACCGCCGGTGCCGCGCTCGGCTTCCTCCGCCACGGCTTCCCGCCCGCCTCCAGCTTCATGGGCGACACCGGCTCCAACCTGCTCGGCTACCTGCTGGCTACC
The DNA here is from genome assembly GCA_963714045.1 of uncultured Actinomycetes bacterium. Classification (GTDB taxonomy): domain Bacteria; phylum Actinomycetota; class Thermoleophilia; order Solirubrobacterales; family 70-9; genus VAYN01. Next base: position 1,056,666 of record OY970225.1, read on the forward strand.
GCCAGCGTCCAGGGAGCGCTGAAGACGAACGCCGTGATCGCCCTCGCCTTCCCGCTGATCGTGCTGGCGGTGCCGATCCTCGACACCGGCTTCGTCGTCGCCAAGCGACTCAAATACCGCCAGCCGATCTACCAGGCCGACAGCTGGCACTTCCACCACCGGATGGCCAACATCGGCTTCTCCCAGCGCCGCACCGTGGCCTACCTCTACGCCTGGACCCTGGTGATGGCGGGGCTGGCGCTGGCGCTGCGCTTCGTCCCCTACAGCGACAACCACGGGCACTTCGACTTCCTCTGGACGGCGGTGATGGCCGCCTTCCTGTTGCTGGCGCTGGCCGCCAGCGTCTACCTGGTCTACGTCCTGGAGATCCTCAAGCTGCGCCGGGGCGGACGGATCAACCCCGAGACCGGCGAATTCGAGGCGCTCGATCCCGGGACGGGGGAGTTCGAGGCGGTCGAGCGGGAGTCGCCTCCCGGGTAGTGGCAACCCTCACGAAGTGGCTTCACAAAGCCATTCCAGGGACCTTTCGGATATAGTCGTCAGTCCGCCCGCTCGCCTGAGCCGGGCGTCTTTTATGTCTCCTCCCAAGTACGTCGACCTACTGGTGCTGGCCGCCGCTCTCGCAGCCTTCCTGCTGGGCGGGCTGCCGATGCTCGGCTACGCCGTCGGCGCCGTCGCCTGGCTCGCCCAGCGCGCCGTCCAGATGGTCGCCGCCGGGCGCGCCAGGGCCGAGCTCGCCGCCGGCAACCGCCAGAAGGCGATGGGGATCGTCGCCGCGACCACGCTCGGCCGGGTCTGGTTGATGGCGACCGCGGTGCTGCTGGTCGGCCTCGCCGAACGGGAAGCCGGGCTCGCCGCCGCGGTCCTCGTCCTCGTCCTCTTCACGGTCTCCTTCGCCGCCCAGGGCTTCGCCCACCTCTTCGGCGAGGCCGAGGGGCAGGGAGTGGCATGAGCGACGAGGCGGCCGTGGCCTCGAAGCCGGGGCTCAGCACCAAGGCCAAGGTCCTGATCGGGCTCGGCGTCTACCTCGGCATCGCGATCCTGATGCTGCTGATCTTCGGCAGCTCCGGCAAACTCGAATCCTTCCAGCCGCAGAACGAGTTCAAGCTCGAACCGTGGGTCTCGATCCACCTCGCCGGGATCGACCTCAGCATCAACAAGGCGGTCCTCTACCTGCTGCTGGCCAGCGGCCTGACGATCTTCACGATGGTCTGGATCTCGCGCCGCATGCAGCAGAAGCCGAACCGGGTGCAGACCGCGATCGAGGTCGCCTACGACATGACCAAGAACACGATCGCCGGCGGCAACCTCGAGACCGAGGTGGCCGCCCGCTGGTTCCCCTTCCTTGCCGCCCTCTTCTTCTGGATCTGGTTCTCGAACATGATCGGCTTCCTGCCGCTGCCGACCAACACCGAGCACACCTTCACCGTCTTCGGGCTCGAAATCCCCTCCTTCGCGATCTACGCCGCGACCGCCAACCTCTCGATCCCGCTGGTGCTGACCCTGGTGGTCTGGATCACCTACCACGTCGAAGGCGTCCGCGCCAAGGGCTTCGTCAAGTACCTCGCCAGCTGGCTGCCGCCGGGCCTCGAGGACATGAACCCGATCGGCAAGGCCTTTATCTTCGTGATCGAGGCGATCTCCCACTTCGCCCGGCTGATCTCGCTCTCCGTCCGACTCTTCGCCAACATCCTCGCCGGCCACCTGCTGCTGCTCTTCATGGGCGGCGGGCTGGCGGTTCTGCTCGGGATCGCCGCCCTCGGCGCGCTGACCTTCCCGCTCGCCTTCTTCTTCTTCATCCTCGAGGTCGGCCTTATCGCGACCCTGCAGGCATTTATCTTCTCCACCCTCACCGCCATCTACATCGGCGGAGCCACCTCCGCCAGCCACTAGAAAAGGAGCGCTTTTTCATGGATCTGTCCCCTGTCGTCGCCGCCGTCTCCGACGAAGGCGTGGAAGCCGCCGGCAAGGCGGTCGCCCTTGGCGTCGGCGCCGGCCTCGGCTCGATCGGCGCCGGCATCGGCATCGGCTTCATCTTTGGTAAGGAGATCGAGTCGGTCGCCCGCCAGCCCGAGATGAAAGACGAGCTCCAGAGCATCCGCTGGCTCGGCTTCGCGCTGACCGAGGCGGTCGCCTTCTACACGTTCATCTTCGGCCTGATCGCCTTCTTCCTCTAGGCCTGTCAGGTGGAGCTCTTCGGCCACATAACCGGTTTGGTGCCCCTTGCCGCGGAGAAGGCGGGCGAAGAAGGCGGTGGCAGCTTCCTTGTCTCCCCGGGCCTGGGCCTGATGATCTGGACCCTGGTCCTGTTCGGGTTCACGATGTGGGTCCTGAGTAAGGTCGCCTTCCCGAAAATTCAGGAGGCGCTGGACAAACGGGCGAAGACGATCGCCGATTCGATCGACGCGGCCGAGCGCCAGCGGCGCGAATCCGACGAGCTGCTGGCCGAGTACCGCGGCCGGCTGGCGGAGGCGCGCGAGCAGGCCGACGACATCATGGCCCGCGCCCGCAAGGCGGCCGAGACGGCCGAGGCCGAGGCGACCGTCGCCGGACGCGAGAAACGCGAGGAGCTGGTCGCCGCGGCGAAACGCGACATCGAGGCCGAGACCCGGCGCTCGCTGGAGCAGATCCGCCAGGAGGTCGCCGACCTGACCGTGCTGGCGACCGAGAAGGTGACTCGCAAGAGCCTCGACGCCGACGATCAGCGCCGCCTGGTCGAGGAGGCGCTGGGCGAGGTCGACTTCTCGCGCCTCTCGGGGTCGGAGAACTAGGCCGATGCCCGACGCCGCCCACGCCTACGCCGACGCCTTCTTCGATGTCGCCAGGGAGAAGGGCAAGCTCGACGCGCTGCGCGACCAGCTTGCCCAGTTCGCCGACGCCGTCGACGACAACCGCGAGCTGCAGCTCTTCTTCTTCAGCCCCTACTTCTCCTCGGCCGAGAAGATCGACGGCGTGAAGAGGGCGGTGACCGGCGCCGACGCCGAGTTCCTCAACTTCCTCGAGCTGCTGATCGAGAAGGGGCGGATGACGGAGATCTTCCGCATCCGCCGCCAGTTCGAGGAGCTCTGGAAGCACGAGAACCGCCGCATCGACGTGACCGTGACCAGCGCGGTCGAGCTGGACCCGGCGGTGGTCGGCAGGATCGGCGAGGAGATCGGGCGCCAGACCGGCCAGGAGGTCGATCTGGCCAGCCACGTCGACGCCGAGATCCTCGGCGGCGTCGTGCTGCAGGTGGGAAACATGGTCCTTGACGCGAGCATCCGCAACCGCTTGGAGAAACTTCGAAAGAGCGTCGCCCAGGCGGCGTAAGGAGGAATAGAGCACCCGATGGAGATCAAGCCCGACGAGATTGCATCGATTCTGCGCGAGCGGATCGAGGGGTTGGAGGCGGATTCCGCCGACCTCTCGGAGGTGGGAACCGTCCTCTCCGTGGCCGACGGCATCGCCCGCGTCCACGGCCTCGACAACTGCATGGCGCTGGAGATGCTGGAGCTGCCGCACGGGGTGACCGGGCTGGCGCTGAACCTCGAGTCCGACAACGTCGGCGTCGTGCTCTTCGGCGAGTGGGAAAAGATCGTCGAGGGCGACACGGTCAAGCGGACCGGCCACCTGCTGCGGATCCCGGTCGGCGAGCAGCTGCTCGGCCGCATGGTCGACCCGCTCGGGCGCCCGCTCGACAACCGCGGCGAGATCGCCACCAGCGAGACCCGCCCGGCCGAGTTCAAAGCCCCCGGCGTGGTCGAACGGCAGCCGGTGACCGAACCGGTCCAGACCGGCCTGATGGCGATCGACGGGATGATCCCGATCGGCCGCGGCCAGCGAGAGCTGATCATCGGCGACCGCCAGACCGGCAAGACGGCGATCGCGATCGACACGATCATCAACGCCCGCGACAAGGACATGGTCTGCATCTACGTGGCGATCGGCCAGCGGATGTCGACCGTCGTGCAGCTGAAAGAGGTGCTCGAAGAGAACGGTGCGATGGAGAACACGATCATCGTCGCCGCCCCCGCCGACGAGGCGGCGCCGATCAAGTACATCGCCCCCTACGCCGGCTGCGCGATGGGCGAGCACTTCCTCTACAACGGCAAGGCCGCCCTCGTCGTTTACGACGACCTCACCAAACACGCCTCCGCCTACCGCCAGATGTCGCTGCTGCTGCGGCGCCCGCCGGGTCGCGAGGCCTACCCGGGCGACGTCTTCTACCTGCATTCGCGGCTGCTGGAGCGGGCGGTGAAGCTGAGCGACGAGCTCGGCGGCGGCTCACTGACGGCGCTGCCGATCATCGAGACCCAGGCCTCCGATGTCTCCGCCTACATCCCGACCAACGTGATCTCGATCACCGACGGCCAGATCTTCCTCGAGTCCGACCTCTTCTTCTCAGGGGTGCGGCCGGCGATCAACGTCGGCATCTCGGTCTCGCGGGTGGGCGGCAACGCTCAGACCAAGGCGATGAAGAAGGTCGCCGGAAAACTGCGCCTCGACCTCTCCCAGTACCGCGACCTCGAGGCTTTCGCCCAGTTCGGCTCCGAGCTCGACGCCGAGACGCAGAAGGCGCTGACCCGCGGCGAACGGCTGGTCGAGCTGCTCAAACAGAAGGAGCGCGAACCGCTCAGCGTCGGCAACCAGGTGGCGTCGATCTACTCCGGCACCGGCGGTTACCTCGACCGGATCAAGGTCGAGCGCGTGGGCGAGTTCCTCGCCGACCTGCGGACACGCCTGCACGCCGAGAAGGCCGACCTGCTGAAGCGGATCGAGGACAGCGGCAAGCTCGAGGAGGCCGACGAGGAGGAGCTGGGCAAGGCGATCGCCGATTTCGTCGACGACTTCGGCCCCGACTTCGACGAGAACGGCGACCCGCTCGAAGCGGGGGAGTCCGACCGGGTCAAGGAGGCGACGCCGGCGTAGGTCGCCCGGCGCTCCGCCATGGCCAACCAGAAGGAAGTTCGCGGTCGCATCGCGTCGATCAAGAACATCAACAAGATCACGCGGGCGATGGAGATGGTCGCCGCCGCGAGGCTGCGGCGCTCCGAGCAGCGGATCGATGCCCTGCGGCCCTACGCCGAGGGGATGCGCAAGCTGACCCGGCTCGCCGCCGAGCAGGCCGGCGGCCTGCCCCGGGTGCCGGTGCTCGATGAGCACGACGAGGTCAAGCGCGTCGGCGTCGTTCTCGTCACCGGCGATCGCGGCCTCGCCGGCGCCTTCAACACCAACGTGATCCGCGAGGGGGTCAGGACCCGCGACCGGGTCCGCGCCGAGGGCGCCGCCAATGTGGCCTTCTCCGTCGTCGGACGCAAGGGCGTCTCGGCCCTGACCTTCCGCAAGCTCGACGTCCGCACCTCCTACGTCGGCTTCACCGACCGGCCCGCCTTCGCCAACGCCCGCGAAATCGGCGAGGAGCTGACCGCCCGCTACGTCGAGGAGGACCTCGACCGCGTCGAGCTGGTCTACAACCGCTACGTCTCGCCGCTGACCCAGCACGTCTGGCGCCAGACCCTGCTGCCGCTGCAGCAGGCCGACGTGATCGGCGAGGGGGCCGAGGAGGACGGCGTCGACTCCGAGCCGACCGAGGCCGAGCGCGCCCAGGCCAGGTCGCAGTGGGAATACGAGCCCGAGCCGGAGGAGCTGCTGGCGCGGCTGATCCCGGAGTACGTGACGATTTCCGTTTACCGAGCGCTGCTCGAGTCCGCCGCCTCGGAGCTTGGCGCCCGGATGACCGCGATGCGCAACGCCGCCGAGAACGCGGAGACGATGATGGACGACCTGACCCTGGAGATGAACCGGGTCCGCCAGGCGGAAATCACGCAGGAGATCTTGGAGGTCGTGGCCGGCGCCGAGGCGCTGGGCTAGGCCCAAAACGAGCACAAAGGAACCAATGGCTGAGAACAACGGAACCAACGTAGGGAGCGTCGAGCAGGTCACGGGAGTGGTCGTCGACGCCGTCTTCCCCGATCAGCTGCCGCAAATCTACGCGGCGGTCAAGATCGAGATGAAGGGCGACGACGACAACGAACCGACCGAGCTGGTCTGCGAGGTCCAGCAGCACCTCGGCGACGATCGCGTCCGCACCGTCGCGATGGACGCCACCGACGGCCTCCAGCGCGGCGACAGGGTGATCGACACCGGCGGCCCGATCACGGTCCCGGTCGGCGACGGCACCCTGGGCCGGATCTTCAACCTGCTCGGCGAGCCGATCGACAACGGCCCCGAGGTCGAGAGCGAGGAGCGCTGGCCGATCCACCGCCCGGCGCCCAAGGCCTCCGACCTGACCCCGACCCAGGAGATCCTCGAAACCGGGATCAAGGTCATCGACCTGCTCGCGCCCTACGCTAAAGGCGGCAAGGTCGGGCTGTTCGGCGGCGCCGGCGTCGGCAAGACCGTGCTGATCCAGGAGCTGATCCGCAACATCGCCGAGGAGCACGAGGGCCTGTCCGCCTTCTGCGGCGTCGGCGAGCGCTCGCGCGAGGGCAACGACCTCTGGCTGGAGATGAAAGAGTCGGGCGTGATCGACAAGACGATGCTCGTCTTCGGTCAGATGAACGAGCCGCCCGGCGCGCGCCTGCGCGTCGCCCTCTCCGGCCTGACCATGGCCGAGTACTACCGCGAGCAGGGCGGCCAGGACGTGCTGCTCTTCATCGACAACATCTTCCGCTTCGTCCAAGCGGGCTCCGAGGTCTCGGCCCTGTTGGGCCGGATGCCCTCCGCGGTCGGCTACCAGCCGACCCTGGAGACGGAGATGGGCGGCCTGCAGGAGCGGATTACCTCGACCGAGCGCGGCTCCGTCACCTCGATCCAGGCGGTCTACGTCCCCGCCGACGACTACACCGACCCGGCTCCGGCCTCGGTGTTCGCCCACCTCAACGCGACCACCGCGCTCTCGCGGGCGATCTCCGAGAAAGGCATCTACCCGGCGGTCGACCCGCTCGACTCGACCTCGACGATCCTCAAGCCCGACGTCGTCGGCGAGGAGCACTACCGCACCGCGACCGAGGTGCAGCAGGTGCTGCAGCGCTACAAGGAGCTGCAGGACATCATCGCCATCCTCGGCATCGACGAGCTCTCCGACGAGGACCGCCAGACGGTCTCCCGGGCCCGCAAGATCGAGCGCTTCCTCTCGCAGCCGTTCTTCGTCGCCGAACAGTTCACCGGCCGCAGCGGCGAGTACGTGCCGGTGGCGGAGACCGTCCGCGGCTTCCGCGAGATCCTCGACGGCGAGCACGACGACCTCTCCGAGGGGGCCTTCTACATGCAGGGCTCGATCGACCAGGTCACCGAGAACGCCAAGAGCGCCGCGGCGGCATAGGGGCGACGTGGCCGCCGAGCACATGCTGGACGTCGAGGTCCTCACCCCGGAGGGGGAGGTCTTCGAGGGCGAGGTGCGCCAGGTGTCGACCCGGACCGAGGTCGGCGAAATCGGCATCCTCGCCAACCACACGCCGCTGCTGGCGGCGCTGCGGCCGGCGGAGCTGCGCCTCCACGTCTCCGACTCCGAGACCGTTCGCTACGCCCAGGCGCACGGCTGGCTGCAGATGTTCGGCAACCGCGCCCGGCTCCTGGTCGAGGAGGCGATCGCGCCGGAGGACCTCGACCCGGGGGCGCTGAAGGAGCAGCTCGCCGACGCCGAGCGTCGCCTCTCCGAGCACGAGCAGGGCAGCGCCGACCACGCCCGGGCGCAGAAAGACCACGATCGGGCCGAAGCTTTTCTCGCTATCGCCGGGGGGTGAGGCAGGTCAGGTGTCCCTCCCGCGGAGGCCGTTGCGCAGCAGGTCGCTTGCTGCGATTCGATTTGTTTGCTCCTGAGCCTCCGCGGGAGGGGCACCTGACCTGCCTCATGCGCCCGCCGAGGGAGCTCGGTCATGAGTGATGAGCTGGTAGCTCTCGCTGAGCAGTTGATCGGATTCGAGACCGTCGATCCGGAGTCGATTTCGGAGGCGGCGGGGTTCGTCACCGGTTGGTTGCGGGAGCGTGGAATCGAGGTTCGGCGCGACGAGGTGCGGGGGCTGCCGGTTCTGAGGGCCGAGGTCGGGCCCGCCACGGCGCCGACCGTCGTGCTCCATGGCCATCTTGACGTCGTGCCGGGGCTCCCAGGGCAGTTCGAGCCGCGGGTCGAGGGCGATCGGCTCTACGGGCGCGGCGCCTACGACATGAAGGGGGCGCTGGCGGCGATGCTGGTGGTCATCGCCTCGATGCGCGACCAGGAGGGCGTCCGGGTGCGGCTCGGGATCGTCGGCGACGAGGAGTCCGAGGAGGAGGCCGAGCGCGGCTCTGACCACCTCGTCGACAGCGGCTTCACCGGCGACTTCGCGATCACCGGCGAGCCCACCGACCTCCACATCGGGATCGAGGCCAAGGGCGTGCTGGCGCTGCGCCTCGAGGTGGGGGGGACGGCGGCTCACGGCGCCACGCCGTGGCTCGGCGACAACGCCGTGCTCAACGCGATCGACGTTTTCCGCAGCATCGAGTCGCTACCGTTTGCCCGGCACAGCTCGGAGCTGTTCGACCGCCCCTCGATCAACCTGGGCCGGATCTGGGGCGGTGACGCGCTGAACAAGGTGCCCGACCGATGCGCGATCGACGTCGACATCCGCTACCTGCCCGACCAGGACCCCGCCGCCCTGCTGGCGGAAGTGCGCGAATTGCCCGGGGTCGAGGCGAGCCCGCTGTTCACGCGGCCGCCGGCGACGGTCGACCGCGACTCGCCCTTCGTGCGGGCGCTGCGCGACGCGGCGGCGGCGCACCATCACGGCGAGCCGATGAGCGTCGGCCGCGACGGCGCCTCCGACGCCGTCTCCTTCCTGCGGGTGGGGGTGCCGGCGGTCGAGTTCGGCCCTGTCGGCGCCGGCCACCACGGCCCCGGGGAGTGGGTCTCGGTCCCGTCGCTGGAGACCTATCGGCAGGCGCTCGACTCGTTCCTGCGGGCGATCCCGGGCCGGCTCGGCGATGACTGAGCCCCTGGTGCCGGGCATGGCGCCGAAGAAGCCGCCGCCGTCCGGCGACCCGGAGCCGGCGCCGAAGCCGAAGCGCTTCTGGCTGCGCTTCACCCTGGCCTCGGTCCTGATCGTCGCCGTCTCCGCCGCGGCGACGGCGACGAGCATCCTCCTCTACCTCGACAGCATCGCCCACGCGCTCTCCCACAACAACGTCTACAGCAGCAAGCTCCACCGCTACCTCGCCAAGGTCAACGGCGGCTCACCCGAGGACATCCTCATCCTCGGCTCCGACAAGCGGGCCAACCTGAAAGAAGACCCGGGGCGCTCGGACACGACGATGCTGCTCCGCCTCGACCCCGACCGCAACGCGATCGCGGTGATGTCGATACCGCGCGACCTCAAGGTCGAAATCCCCGGCTACGGCACCGGCAAGTTCAACGAAGCGTATACGTTGGGCGGGCCCAAACTGACGCTGCAGCTGGTCAAGCAGCTGACCGGCCTGCCGATCAACCACGTCGTCAACGTCGACTTCCTCGGCTTCGTCCGCGCCGTCGACGCGATCGGCTGCGTCTACACCGACATCGACCGGCGCTACTTCCACTCGAACGCCGGCCTGCCGGCCGAACTGCAGTACTCCGAAATCAACGTCCAGCCCGGCTACCAACTCCTCTGCGGGAAAAAAGCGCTGCAGTACGTGCGTTACCGGCATACGGACACGGACCTGGTCCGCTCCTCGCGCCAGCAGGACTTCATCAGCGCCGCCCGCCAGCGGATCTCGATCAAGGACCTGGTCCTCGACCAGACGGGGCTGATCGACATCTTCACCAAATACACCACCTCCGACATCAACAGCAAGGAAACGATGCTGCAGGTCCTGAAACTGTTCCTCGCCTCGCGCAACGCGACGATCAACGAGGTCCACTTCCCGGCGACCCTGGGCCCGAGCTATGTCTACGCCTCCGAGGGCGCCATCCACGGCGCTGTGAACAAGTTCCTCGGGATCGAAGCGAGCAGCGGCCCGCGCGACTCGCTCGAACACGGTAACCCCGGCGCCAAGGCAAAGAAGCACGGGGGCCCGAAGAAGCAGAAGAAGCCGCGGATCAAGGCGAGGCCGCCCGGCAGCGACGGCCTCGTGCCCGCGCGCGAAGCGGGTGAACTTGAGGGCCGCTCCGCCGCCCGCAAGCTCGGCAGCGGCTTCCCCGTCTTCTACCCGACCCGGCTGCCGCCGGAAGCGACCTACGTCGAAAGCAACAGCTACGAGCACATCCAGGATCCGCGCGTCTACCACTTCAAGGACACCGACGGCAACCGCCACGCCGCCTACCGGATGGTCGCCGAGTTCGGCCCCGAATACGAAACCCATTACTTCGGCCTGCAGGGGGTCCAGGGCTGGTCGGACCCGCCGATCCTCAACAACCCCAGCGAAACGCGGACGATCAACGGGCGCGAGTACGAATTCTTCGTCGACGGAGACCGGCTCTCCGAGGTGGCCTGGCACAGGGGGGAAAACAGCTACTGGGTGGCGAACGACCTCCTGAACACGTTGACCAACGACCAGATGATCGGCATCGCCCGCTCGGCCAGCGTGATCGTGCCGAAGGCAAGGCCAAAGCAAGGAAGGAAGCAGGGATGAGCGAGCAGCGTGAGCCGGTGGGTGTGATCGGGGTCGGCTGGGTGGGGCTGGTGACCGCCGCCTGCTTCGCCGAGCTGGGGCACCGGGTGATCGCCCGGGACATCCTGCCCGAGAAGGTCGAGGCGCTCTCGCGCGGCGAGACGACGATCCACGAGCCCGGCCTCGACGAGATGCTGCGCCGCAACGCCGAGCGGATCGCCTTCACCACCGAGATGTCCGAGCTGCTGGCGGGGGCGCGCCTGCTCTTCGTCTGCGTCGACACGCCGCCGACCTACTCCGGCGACGCCGACCTCTCCCGCGTGCGCACGGTGGTCGAGGAGCTGCCGGCCGGCGGCGAGCAGGTGCTGGTCATGAAGAGCACCGTCCCGGCCGGGACGGGCGACTCGATCCGCCGCGACCTGCCCGGCCTCTCCTACGTCTCCTGCCCCGAGTTCCTCAAGGAGGGCACCGCGGTCGAGGACTTCATGCATCCCGATCGGGTCGTGATCGGCTCCGACCCCGGCGACGAGGACGCGGCCGCGGCGGTGGTCGCTCTCTACGAGCCGCTCGGCGAGATCCTCCACACCGACGTCGCCAGCGCCGAGATGATCAAGCTCGCCTCCAACGCCTTCCTGGCGACCAAGATCTCCTTCATCAACGAGATCGCCAACGTCTGCGAGGAGGTCGGTGCCGACGTCGGAGAGGTCGCCCGCGGGATGGGCCTCGACGAGCGCATCGGCCCGAAGTTCCTCAAGGCCGGCATAGGCTGGGGTGGTAGTTGCTTCGGGAAGGACACGATCGCGCTGAAGAAGCTGGCCGGCAACAGCGGGTATCACTTCCAACTGCTCAGCGCGGTGATCGACGTGAACGAGCTGCAGAAGCGGCGCGTCGTCCAGAAACTCAAAGACCACCTCGATTCGCTTGCCGGACGGCGGGTGGCTTTGCTTGGGCTGGCCTTCAAGCCCGACACCGACGACATGCGCGACGCGGCCAGCCTCGTGCTCGCGGCGCGGCTGGAGGGTGAGGGGGCCAAGGTAGCCGCTTACGACCCGATCGCCGCGGAGAGAGCGCGCGCGTTGCTGCCGACGGTCGAGATGGCGCCCTCCGCGATGGACGCGCTCGAGGGCGCCGACGCCGCGGTGCTGGTCACCGAGTGGCCGGAGTTCGCCGAGCTGGACTGGGCCGAGGCGGCGCGGCGGATGGCGCGGCCGCTGCTCGTCGACGGCCGCAACTTCCTCGACCCCGCGGCGCTCGTCGCAGCGGGCTTCGAGTACGAGGGAATCGGCAAGGCCGGTCGGGGCGCGCCGGCTCCGACCGCCAGCGACTAGTGCAGGCCATCGTTCTAGTTGGTGGCGAGGGGACGCGGCTGCGGCCGCTGACCAGCGACGTCCCGAAGCCGGCGCTGACCCTGGTCGACCGGCCCTTCCTCGCCTACATGATCGAGTGGCTGGCCGGCCACGGGGTGAGCGAGATCGTGCTCGCCTGCGGCTTCCTGCCGGATGTCCTGCGCGAGGCGCTGGCCGGCGAGGAGGAGCGGGCCGGGGCACGCATCCGTTACGTGGTCGAGCCCGAGCCGCTCGGCACCGCGGGGGCGATCCGCTTCGCCGCCGACGCGCTCGGCGACGGCCTCGACGACCGCTTCCTCGCCCTCAACGGCGACGTCCTCACCGACCTCGACCTCGGTGCCCTCCTGCGCGCCCACGCCGAGCGCGCGGCGCCGGCGACGATCGCCCTGCACCCGGTCGAGGACTCCTCCGCCTACGGGCTGGTGCGCAGCGGCGCCGGCGGCGAGGTCCTGGAGTTCGCGGAGAAGACCGGGGAGGAGGCCCCCGGCGAGATCAACGCCGGGATGTACGCGCTGGAGCGCTCGGTGCTCGACCTGATTCCGCCCGGGGAGAACGTCTCGATCGAGCGCGAGGTCTTCCCCCGCCTGGTCGGCGAGGGCCTCGGCTCCCTGTTCCTCGACGGCTACTGGATGGACATCGGCACCCCCGAGCGCTACCTGCAGGCGAGCTGGGACATCCTCGAGGGGAGGGTCGAGACGCGGGTGCGGCCGACCGCGCCGGGGCTGCTGGTCGGCGCCGGGGCGCGGGTCGACGCCGGCGCCACGGTGGGGCCGCGGGCCGTGGTCTCGCCCGGGTGCGCGGTCGCCGCCGGGGCCGAAGTCCGGGACTCGGTCCTGCTCGAGGGCTGCGCCGTCGGCGCGGGCGCGAGGGTCGTCGGCTCGGTGCTCGCCACCGGCGTCACGGTTGAGGCCGGGGCGGAGCTCGACGGCGCCGTCGTCGGCCGGGATGAAAGAGTGCCAGGCCCCTGAGCATGATCGACGACGTCCTCGGCATCCCCGACCAGCTCCGCGACGCCCTCTGGCGGATCGAGTCGGCGCGGCTGAAGCCGGCCGAGGCGGCCGGGGCGATGGTCTGCGGGATGGGCGGCTCGGCGATCGGCGCCGACCTCGCCGCCGCCGCCCTCGGCGAGCGCCTGACGCGGCCGTTGACGACGGTCCGCGGCTACGAGCTGCCGAGCTGGGCGAGCGCGGAGTGGACCGTGCTCTGCTGCAGCTACTCGGGCAACACCGAGGAGACCCTCGCCTGCTTCGCCGCCGCCGGGGAGCTCGGCGCCCGCCGCCTCGTCGCCGCCACCGGCGGCGCCCTGGTCGACGGCGCCCGTGAGGCGGGCGTGCCGGTGATCGGCCTGCCGGGGATCTTCCAGCCCCGCGCCGCCGTCGCCTACATGTTCGCCGTCGCCGCCGAGGTGGCGGCGCTGGCCGGCGCCGCGCCCCGCGTCCACAACGAGATAGAGGGCGCCGCCGCCTTCCTCGAGCGCGAGTCCGAGGCGCTGCAGACCCGCGCCGCCGCGGTCGCCGCCGAGCTCGAGGGCACCTTCCCCGTCGTCTACGGCGCCGGCCTGACCGCCCCGGTGGCGCGGCGCTGGAAGACCCAGGTCAACGAGAACGCCAAGCTCCCCGCCTTCTTCTCCGAGCTGCCCGAGGCCGACCACAACGAGCTCTGCGGCTGGCCGGCCGGCGAAGGCCGCCTTGCCGCCGTCTTCCTCGAGGACCCCGACCAGCACCCGCGCGAGCGCCGCCGCTTCGAGCTGACCGCGGCGGCCCTCGCCGGCGACGGGGCCGTCGCGGTCCGGGTCGAGGCCGCCGGCGAGACCCGCGTCGCCCGCCTACTCTGGGCGACGATGCTGGGCGACCTGGTCTCCCTCGAGCTCGCCCGCGCGCGCGGGGTGGACCCGCTCCCGGTCGAGCCGATCGAGCGCTTCAAGGAGGCGATGGGCGGATGAGGGCGATGGTCCTCGCGGCCGGCCTCGGCACCCGCCTGCGGCCGATCACCTACGAGATGCCGAAGCCGATGGTGCCGGTGCTGAACCGGCCGGTGATGGAGCACATCGTCCGCCTCCTCGCCCGCCACGGCTTCGAGCAGACGATCGCCAACCTGCACTGGTTCCCGGAGCTGATCGAAGCCCACTTCGGCGACGGCTCGCGGTTCGGGGTCGAGCTGTCCTACAGCCCCGAGGAGCAGCTGCTGGGAACCTCGGGAGGGGTCCGCAAAGCCGCCGGCTTCCTCGGCGACTCCTTCCTGGTCATCTCCGGCGACGCCCTCACCGACCTCGACCTGGGGGCGATGCGCGAGTTCCACGAATCCCACGACGGGATCGCCACCCTGGCGACCAAGCGGGTCGCCGACACCAGTCAGTTCGGGGTCGCGATCACCGACGCCGACGGCCGCATCCAGGGCTTTCAGGAGAAGCCCGACCCGGCCGAGGCCCTCTCGGACCTCGCCAACTGCGGCATCTACATGTTTCGCTCCGAGATCTTCGACTTCTTCCCGGCACCGGGCACCAGCAAGGCCGCCGGCCCCGGCGACCCGCCGGGCTTCGCCGACTGGGCGATGGACGTCTTCCCGCGGCTGCTGGAGGGCGACGTGCCGTTCTACTCGCACGAGATCGCCGCCTACTGGAACGACATCGGCAACCTCGAGGAGCTGCGCGAGAGCACGATCGACGGCCTCACGGGCGCGGTTGAGATCGAGCGCGAGGGCGAGCTGGTGGAAGGCTTCCGCAGCGGCACTCCCGAGGGCGACGAGGGAGATCTCAAGGGCCCGGTCCTGCTCGGCGCCGGCTGCGAGATCGGCGACGACGTTCGCATCGACGGGCCTTCGGTGATCGGCGACGGCGCCCGGGTCGGAGCCGGCAGCAGGCTGCGCGAGGTGATCGCGCTCCCCGGCGCCGAGATCCCCGCGGGGTCCGTTCTGATCGGCGCCATCGCCGGCCGCCGCGGCTGAAGCATCGAGCGACAAAGGGTCAGGTGCCCCTCCCCCGGAGGCCGTCGCGCAGCTGATCCCATGCGTGGGCTCGGTTTGTCGGCGCCTGAGCCTCCGGGGGAGGGGCACCTGACCCTTCTTCCCGTTCGTGACTGAGCTTCGACAGAGATGCGCGGAAGAAATGACCCTGTGCGCGCCATGCGTCAGGCGCCGTTGCTCAGGATCGAGGTGTGGAGATTCTGCATGCCGTCAGCGCCGCCGTCGTGCCGCCGTTGTGCGCGGCCTGCGGGCGGTCCTGTCGGCCCGAGGCGGTCGTCTGCAGTCGCTGCGGGCGGCGGCTGGCGGCGGCTGAGCCGCTGCTCGGCAAGGGCCCACCGGGGTTGGACCGGGCCTGGTCCTCGGCTCCGCATGAGGGCGCCGCGCGCGACCTGGTCTCGGCGCTGAAGTTCCGCCGCCTGCTCCCGGTCGCCGGCCTGATGGCCGACCGGATCCAGTGGCTGGCCCCGTCGCACCTGCTGAGCGGCGCGATCGTGCCGGTGCCGCCGGCCCCGTCGCGGCTGCGCCGGCGCGGCTTCGATCCCGCCGGCGAGCTGGCCGCGGCCCTGGCCGAGCGGCTGGGCCTGCCGCTCGAGCCCTGCCTCTCACGCCGCGGCGGCGGCCGCCAGGTCGGCAAGCGCCGGGCCGAGAGAGTCGGCCATCCGCCCCAGATCCAGGTCCGCGGCGGGGTCCCCCGCAGCGTCCTCCTCGTCGACGACGTCCTCACCACCGGCGCCACCCTCACCGCCTGCGCCCGCACCCTCCGCGACGCCGGCGCATCCCGGATCGTCGCCATCACCTTCGCCCGCCGCCTCTAGTGCGCGCGCGTGCGCCGGCCGGACGCGCCCTAAGGGTGCAGGTCGGCGGGGCGGCCGCGCATCTGGTCGACCAGCCGCCGGGTGCGGCTGCGCTTGCGCTGCAGGTCGCGGTGCTTCTTGACCTGGCGGCGGATGTCCTCGGCCAGCTCGTGGACGGTGTGAGTCATCTCCGGCGAGGCCTCGTGGGCGTGCAGGGTGACGCCCTTGAGGTGGAAGGTCGCCTCGGCCACCTGGTTGTCGGCGATCGAAGGGTTGCGCTCCTCCGAGAGCACCACATCGAGGGTCGCCAGGGCCGAGACCTGCCGGCCCAGGCGCTGGAATCGTTTCCGCACCATCTCACGCAGGTCATCCGTAATCTCGACGTTCCGGCCCCGAATCTCGATCCGCATGAGTGCCTCCTTTGGGTTCGCTTCGATGCTACGCCCGCGGCCCGCGGAGGGCAAGGGGGCAACGGACGGTAGCCCTCCCGGCACCGCTACCCTTGAGCGATGCCCGCGATGGATCTGGTCACCAAGGCTCTGCGCGCCGGGGAGGGGCGCAAGTTCAAGGCCTACCAGAAGCGCGCCGAGGCGATCAACCGCTACGAGCCGGAGATGGAAGCGCTCTCCGACGAGGAAATGCGCGCCGAGGCCGACTCCCTGCGCGAGCGCGCCCGGGGCGGCGAGCCGCTCGACGACCTGCTGCCGGAGGCCTTCGCGCTGACCCGCGAGGCCTCGCGGCGGACCACCGGCCAGCGCCACTACGACGTGCAGCTGATCGGCGGCATGGTCCTCCACGACGGCTCGATCGCCGAGATGCGCACCGGCGAGGGCAAGACCCTGACCGCGACCCTACCGGTCTTCCTCAACACCCTGGCCGGGAACAGCGTCCACCTCGTCACCGTCAACGACTACCTGGCCCGCCGCGACTCGGAATGGATGAAGCCGATCTACGACGCGCTCGGGGTCAGCGTCTCCGCCGTCCAGGACGCCGACGACCACGCCACCCGCCAGCGCAAGTACGCCGGCGACGTCACCTACGGCACCAACTCCGAGTTCGGCTTCGACTACCTGCGCGACAACATGTCCGAGGCGCTCGAGCACTGCGTCCAGCGCGGCCACCACTTCGCGATCGTCGACGAGGTCGACAACATCCTGATCGACGAGGCGCGGACGCCGCTGATCATCTCCGGCGCCCCCGAACAGGCGGCCCAGACCTACTACACCTTCGCCCGCCTGGCCAAACAGCTGGCGGGGGTCCCGGCCAAAGAAAAGCTGAAATCGCTGGGCGAGTCCAAGGACACCTCCGAGGTCGACTACGACTACGAGTACGACGAGAAGCACAAGACGGTCGCCCCGACCGAGCGCGGCGTCAAGAACGCCGAGCAGTTCATCGGCGTCGACAACCTCTACCTCGGCGAGCACGGCAGCCTCGTCAACCACCTGGTCCAGT
This sequence comes from uncultured Actinomycetes bacterium, assembly GCA_963714045.1. Lineage (GTDB taxonomy): Bacteria > Actinomycetota > Thermoleophilia > Solirubrobacterales > 70-9 > VAYN01. The sequence continues at coordinate 1,073,761 of OY970225.1, forward strand.
CGCTGAAGGCCGAGTCGCTCTACAAGAAGGACAAGGACTACGCGGTGATCGACGGCGAGGTGATGATCATCGACGAGTTCACCGGCCGCATCCTTGAGGGCAGGCGCTGGTCGGAGGGCCTGCACCAGGCGGTCGAGGCGAAGGAGGGGGTGGCGATCCGCGAGGAGAACCAGACCCTGGCGACGATCACCCTGCAGAACTACTTCCGCCTCTACGACAAGCTGGCCGGGATGACCGGAACGGCGCTGACCGAGGCGACCGAGTTCATGAAGATCTACGAGATGCCGGTGGTCGAGGTCCCGACCAACCAGCCGATGGTTCGGCTCGATCGCAACGACCAGATCTTCAAAACCAAAGACGGCAAGTGGAAGGCGGTCCTCGACGAGATCGTCGCCCGCCACGAGAAAGGGCAGCCGATCCTGGTCGGGACCGTCTCGGTCGAGGTCTCGGAGATGATCTCCGAGGCGCTGAAGCGCGACGGGATCGAGCACGCGGTGCTGAACGCCAAGCCCGAGCACGCCGAACGGGAGGGCGAGCTGATCGCCCAGGCGGGGCGCAGGGGCAAGGTGATGATCGCGACCAACATGGCCGGCCGCGGCGTCGACATCAAGCTCGGCGGCGACCCCGAGCAGCTGGCGATCACGGAGCTGAAGAAGAAGGGGATCACCTACGAGAGCGAGGGCTACGAGGAGGCGCTGGCGGCGAAGACCGCCGAGCTGGAGCCCCAGTGCAAGGCCGAGGCCGAGGAGGTGCGCGAGCTCGGCGGGCTCTTCATCTGTGGCACCGAGCGCCACGAGTCGCGGCGGATCGACAACCAGCTCCGCGGCCGCTCCGGCCGCCAGGGCGACCCCGGCGAGTCGCGCTTCTACCTCTCCGCCGAAGACGACGTGATCCGCCTCTTTGCCGGCGACCGCATCTTCAAAATCCTCGACCGCCTCGGCCCCGTCGACGAGGACGGGGGGGAAATGCCGCTCGAGGCGAAGATGCTGACCAAGACCGTCGAGAACGCCCAGAAGAAGGTCGAGGAGCAGAACTTCCTGATCCGCAAACGGGTGCTCGAGTACGACGACGTGATGAACGAGCAGCGCCGCGTCGTCTACCGCTACCGCCGCGAGATCCTCGAGGGGCGCGACATCTCCGAGAACGCGCGCGACGAGCTCGAGGGGGTGATCGAGCGCCTGGTCGACGAGTACACCCCGGGCGACATCCTCGAGGACTGGGACCTGGGCGAGCTGGAGACGCAGCTGCGGCTGATCTGGCCGGTCGGCGTCGACGTCGCCACGCTGGCACCGGAGACGGTCGACCGCGAGAAGCTCAAGGACGCCCTCGACGAAGACGCGATGAGCGCCTACGATGAGCGCGAGCAGCAGCTCGGCGAGGAGTTGATGCGCTACCTCGAGCGCTCGATCCTGCTGCAGGTGATCGACAACCGCTGGCGCGAACACCTCTTCGACATGGACTACCTGCGCGAAGGGATCCACCTCCGCGGCTTCGCCCAGATCGACCCGCTCGTCGCCTACAAAAACGAGGGCTACTCGATGTTCGAGGAGCTGATGCACTCGATCTGGGACGAGTTCAGCAAGCTGATCTTCCGCGCCGAGATCGAAATCGACCCCGCGCAGGGCGGCGGTGGGGGGAACGGGACCGCCGAGACGGCGGCGCTGGACTACTCCGGCGGCACCCTCGAAGCGCAGCCGTCGGCGCTGGAACAGGTCGCCGCCACCGGCTCGGCCGGCGCCGTCGACGTCGCCGCCGCCCAGGCCGTCGGCGGCAACGGCGGCGACGTGGTCGAGACCGTGGTCAAGGACGAGCACGACAAAATCGGCCGCAACGACCCCTGCTGGTGCGGGTCAGGGAAGAAGTTCAAGAAGTGTCATGGTGCGTGACGGCCATCCCGGTAGGGATTCCACTTAACTTTTTCGAGGGGCGCCGGTTGCTGGCGCCCTGGGCCGGGGTCACGAAAAAGTACAAGACGTTCCACCCCTACCGGGATGGCCGTCAATGATCCACGACCCAATTAGGGAGTTCATCCGAGCCTTTAACGAGCGAGATCGGGACGCCTTCGTTGCCGTGCTCGATCCGGAGGTTGAGCTCCATTCGATGAAGGGGTTGCGGAAGGGACGAGAGGCGGCGCTCCTTTGGGCTACTCGCCCTCCAGGCGGCGTGCAGCAGACGATCGAACTGGATGAGCTGTACGAGGACACGGACAAGGCGGTGGCGCTGATCCGGCGGGTGTGGCATTGGGAAGAGGACGGGTCGCTCGCCGGTGAGGATGAGATGGCGTGGTACTTCGAGTTGCGCGACCGACGGATACGGAGTTGGCGCCCCTTCGAGGACCGTGCCGCTGCCCTGGGTAAGCTGCGCTGATGGCCGACGCCGCCCCCACCGAAGCGATCGCACCGCGGCTGGCCGCCGTCCGCGAGCAGCTGCTGCTGCTCTCGGACTACCTTTGACCCGGCCGCGCTGGAGGCCGAGGCGGCGCGCCTGGAGGAGGAGATGGGTCGGCCCGGGTTCTGGGACGACCAGGAGGCGGCCGCCCGCATCTCGGCCGCGCACGCCCGCGCGCAGCGGCGCCTGGAGATGTTCCGCGGGCTCGAGTCCGACGTCGCCGACCTCGCCGAGCTGGCCGAGATGGCCGCCGAGGACGAGGAGATGGCCGCCGAGCTGGGCTCCCAGCTGGCCTCGGTCGAGCGCCGCCTCGGCGAGCTCGAGGAGGCGCGGCTGTTCAGCGGATCCTACGACGCCGGCGACGCCGTCGTCACCGTGCACGCCGGGGCGGGGGGGACCGACTCCCAGGACTGGGCCGAGATCCTCCTGCGCATGTACCTGCGCTGGGCCGAGCGGCGCGGCTTCGAGATCGAGATGAAGGAGGCCTCGCCGGGGGAGGAGGCGGGGCTGAAGTCGGCCACCTTCATCGCCCGCGGCGAGAACGCCTACGGCCTCTTCGCCGCCGAGCGCGGCGTCCACCGCCTGGTCCGGATCTCCCCCTTCGACTCATCCTCGCGCCGCCACACCAGCTTCGCCCAGGTCGACGTCGGGCCGCTGGTCGACGCCGGGGTCGAGGTCGAGATCGACGACGCCGACCTCCGCGTCGACACCTACCGCGCCTCCGGCGCCGGCGGCCAGCACGTCAACAAGACCGACTCGGCGGTGCGGATCACCCACATCCCCACCGGCGTCGTCGTCCAGTGCCAGAACGAGCGCTCCCAGATCCAGAACAAGGCGGTGGCGATGCAGTTCCTGCGCTCGAAGCTGATCGAGCTGGAGGAGCGCAAGCGGGCCGAGGAGATGGCGAAGGCGCGGGGCGAGGTCAAAGACGTCGCCTGGGGCTCGCAGATCCGCAGCTACGTCCTCCACCCCTACACGATGGTCAAGGACCACCGCACCGAGCACGAGGTCGGCGACGTGCAGCGGGTGCTCGACGGCGACCTCGACGAGTTCGTCCGCGACTACCTGAACAAGACCGCCGCCGCCTCGGCGAGCTAGGGGGCCTGCGACCAGACCGGCCCGCGGGGGGTCATCCGCCTGACGTCGAGCTGGCGGTCGAAGAAGGGGTGGCAGTAGCTCGGCGCCGCGAGGACGTGCAGCCGCACGGTGAATCCCTTGGCGGCCAGGACCTTCGCCATCTGGGCGTCGCTCAGGCGCTTGGTCAGGTGGAGCACGCCCCGCTTCGCGAAGCGCTCCCTCTCGTCTCCGAGGAAGAGCGAGCCCTTGCGGCCGTGGAGCCCGTATTCGACGGCGACGGTGGCCGGCGAGGAGATCGAGTAGCGGACCTGCATCCGCAACCGGTCATTGCCGGTGGAGGCGGCGATCGTCGCGTGGGCGTTGCTCAGCAGGCACTCGCGTGGCGCTTCGGTGCCGTCGTTGCCTTCGCCAACGCATTCTTCTTCACCGTCTGCGCCTTCTTCGCATTCTTCGGCTTCGAATTCTTCTTCTTCGCCTTCTTCTTCGCCTTCGCCTTCTTCTTCGTCTTCTTCGAACCGAAACGCCGCCGCGGGAGCGGAGAAGGCGGGCGGAGCGGTGAGGCTCGACGCCTGCGCCGACCTCGCCAGCGAGAGGATCGCCACCAGCGCCAGGGTCGCCAGGAACGACACCGTCCAGGCGAACCTGACGGCTCGGGCGCGATCCTCGGCGGTGCCGGTGTGTCGCCATCTCATGTCCCTTGAATCGGGCCGTGGCCGCGATCCCTTTAGTTGTGCGGGTTCTCGAGCACTCCCTCGAGGCGCAGCAGGGCCTCCTTCATCGGCAGGCCGCCGCCGTAGCCGCCGAGGCCGCCGCCGCTGCGCAGGACGCGGTGGCAGGGGACGATCAGGGGCAGGGGGTTGGAGCCGCAGGCGGTGCCGGCGGCGCGGACCGCGCGCTCGTTGCCGGCGCTCTTCGCCATCTGGGTGTAGCTGCGGGTCTGTCCGTAGGGGATGCGGGCGATCGCCCGCTGCACCCTGGCCCGGAAGCCTTCCGTGAGCCGCCAGTCGAGCGCCAGGTCGAAGCCGGTCAGCTTGCCCTCGAAGTAGAGGTCGAGCTCGCGGCGGGCCTGCTCCAGCGGGGCGGGAGCCTCGAGCACCCGCGGCGAGACCCGCTCGGCCAGGTCGGTCAGGAGCTCGTCGGGGTCCTGGTTCGGCAGCCCGACCCGGACCAGGCCGCGCGGGGTGGTGGCGAGCAGCAGGGCGCCGAAGGGGGAGTCGGCGCTCGTGTAGGCGACGTCGAGCAGACCCTCTTCGGCGGCGCGCTCGGTGAGCCGGTTCAGCGATGCCTTCATGCCAGCTCCCTCCTCAGTCGCTTGATGCCCTCGTGCAGGCTGCGGCGGGCGGCCTCCGGCGAGCAGCCCAGCGCCGCGGCGATCTCGGCGTGGGGGAGGTCGGCGGCGTAGCGCAGGGTGACTGCGGCCCGCTGCTTCGGCGGCAGGGCGCCGACCAGGGCCCAGACGCCGTCGTCCGGCTCCGGCCCCTCAACCGCCGCGGCCTCGGCGACTTCCGCGACCGGAATCGGCCGGCGGCCGTTGGCGCGGTGGTGGTCGACCGCCTTGCGGTGGGCGATCGTGATCAGCCAGCCGCGCAGGTTGCCGGCGTCGCTCAGCTTCGGATAGGCCCGCAGGGCGGAGAGGAAGGTGTCCTGGAAGCAGTCCTCGGCCCCCTCGCGCCCGACCGCCCCGCGCAGCACCGCCATCACGTCGCCGGCGTGCTCGTCGATCAGGGCCTGGAACGGGGGCAGCTCGCTCACCTCGTGGATTAAACGCCCCCGAGGAGCGAAACGTGAGAGGGCCGAGGTGCCCCTCCGACGGAGACCGTATGTGGTTCAGGGTTCCGGCCGGGTCGGCGGCTTGACCCAAAGCCTCCGTCGGAGGGGCACCTCGGCCCTCTAGGCTGCGCTCCTGTGGTTGATCTCAGCGAGATGGTGGCTCGCGCCCTGGAGGAGGATGTCGGTGGGGGGGACGTAACCTCGGAGGCGACGGTGCCCGAGGGTGCGCGGGCGCGGGCGCGGATCTTGCAGAAAGAGGTCGGCGTCGTCTTTGGGCTCGACCTGGTCGAGGAGGCGATGCGCCAGTGCGGGGTCGAGCACGTCGACAGGCTCGTCGTCGAGGGACGGTGGCGGCAGGAGGTTCCGGTCGAGGTGGCGCTGGCCAACGGGCCGGCGGCGGCGCTGCTGGTCGCCGAGCGGACCGCACTCAACTTCCTCGGCCACCTCTCCGGCGTCGCCACCCTGACCGCCCGCTTCGTCGAGGCCGTGGCCGGCAGCGGCGCCCGCATACTCGACACCCGCAAGACGACGCCGGGTCTGCGGGCGCTGGAGAAGGCCGCGGTCGCCGCCGGTGGAGGCTCCAATCACCGCATGGGCCTCCACGACGCGATCCTGATCAAGGAGAACCACATCGCCCTAGCCGGCGGCGTGGCAAAGGCCGTGCACGCGGCGCGGCGCGCCCAGCCGGAGCTGCCGGTCGAGATCGAGTGCGGCGACCTCGAAGAGGTCGCCTACGCGCTCGGGGTCGGCGCCGACCGCCTCCTGCTCGACAACATGGACGCCGAGACGCTGCGGGCGGCGGTGAAGCTGCGCGACGAGAACTCCGGCGCCGAGCCGACCCTGGAGGCCTCCGGCGGCGTCGACCTCGACAACGTCCGCGCCATCGCCGAGACCGGCGTCGACTTCATCTCCGTCGGCGCCCTCACCCACTCGGCCCCCTCGCTGGACTTCAGCCTCCTACTTGAGCAGGCGTGAGAGCCGCCGGTCCTTGAGGACGCGACCGCCGGTCTGCTCGGCGGGGCAGTAGTTGGTCTGGTGCTCGGAGAAGAAGACGGCCTCGATCGTGGCGCCGCAGCGGGGGCAGGGCTCGCCCTCTCGCTTGTGCACCTTCAACGGCATCGGCACCTTGTCGGGGACCTCGGCGCCGATCGTCTCCTCGTAGTGGTCGATCGCGTCGCCGAGCAAGTGCAGCGCGGCGTGCAGGCGCTCGACCTCCCCGGCGTCCAGCTCCGAGCCCTTCCTGAACGGCGAGAGCCGCGCCTCCCAGAGGATCTCGTCGACCCAGGAGCGGCCGATGCCGGAGATGTCTTTCTGATGGCGCAGGAGTGGGTGCAGGTGGCGGGGCCGGTCGATCGCCACCGCGAGCTCCTCGAGCGGGGGAGGGGGCCAGGCTTCGGGGCCCAGGCTCTTCACCATCTCGTCCTCGACGACCGCGTGGGCGGGCAGCAGCTTCGCCCAGGCCCGCTGCTTCGTGCCGAACTCGCGCAGGCGCAGCTCGCGCCCGTCCCCGAGCCGCACCAAGACCCGCGAGGCCCGGTCCTTCGGCGAGGCCCGCTTGTCGAACGCCCGCAGTCGCCCCGCCGACATCAGGTGGATCAGCAGCGCCAGGTCCCCGAACTCGACCACCGGCATCTTCCCGACCCGCCGTACGCCGGTCAGCTGCCGTCCGACAAGCGCGTTGAGCGGGGGGTCGAAGGTCTTCATCACGTTCATCCCCGGCGCCATGGCCGATTCCACGGCGGCTCCCGACAGACTGGTGTTCAGCCGCCGCGCGACGATCTCGACCTCCGGCAACTCGGGCATGGACGAAGTCTGCCAGCGAGTAGACTTCGTCCACGTTCATTCGACTGGTTTCAGGCGACGCCGAGCCAGCGAACATCCAGGAAAGGAAGGGCTCATGCAGGAGCTCCCGACGATCCAACCCACCGCACCGGACGCGCTATCGCCCGCGAAGATCGCTGCTCTCAGCGAGGAGGTCCGCGAGCTCGCCGCCCAGCGCAACGCGGTCATCCTCGCCCACAACTACGAGCTGCCGGAGATCCAGGACGTCGCCGACCACATGGGCGACTCGCTCGGGCTCTCGCGCCAGGCGGCCGCCACCGACGCCGAGGCGATCGCCTTTTGCGGCGTCCACTTCATGGCTGAGACAGCCTCGATCCTCTCCCCCGAGAAGACGGTCCTGATCCCCGACCTCGACGCCGGCTGCTCGCTCGCCGACTCGATCGACGCCGAGGAGCTGCGCGCCTGGAAGGCCGAGCACCCGGGGGCGCTGGTGGTGATGTACGTCAACACCTCGGCCGAGGTCAAGGCCGAGACCGACTACTGCTGCACCTCCTCCAACGCGGTGAAGATCGTCGAACAGATCTGGGCCGAGCACGGGCCCGAGACCGAGATCCTCTTCGGGCCCGACATGTGGCTGGGCGCCTTCGTCGAGCGCGAGGCCGGGCTTCTCGACGACCCGGAGCGACGCGCTCGCTTCCACGTCTGGGACGGCGAGTGCCACGTCCACGCCGGGATCCGCCCCGAGGACATCGCCCGGACCCGGGCCGAGAACCCCGAGGCGGAGTTCCTGATCCATCCCGAGTGCGGCTGCTCGACCCAGGCGATGGAGTACGTCGCCGCCGGCGACATCGACCCGGAGGGCGTCCACATGCTCTCGACCTCGGGGATGCTGAAGCACGTCGAAGACCACCCCGACGGCGAGTTCGTCGTCGCCACCGAGAACGGGATGCTCTACCCACTGCAACAGGCGGCGCCGCGGGCCAACCTGATCGAGGCCAACCGGATGGCCTTCTGCAAATACATGAAGATGATCACGCTGCCGAAGCTGCGCGACTGCCTGCGCGACATGAGCGGCGAGGTCAGCGTCCCGCCGGAGATCGCCGAGCGGGCGCGGCTGCCGATCGAGCGCATGGTCGCGATCGGTTAGGGCCGGCGCGCGGCCGATTTGTCGGCTCCTTGGCGGCGGCTTTGGCATCTCTTTGCCACCGGGGGAGCAAGCTGGCTCGTCCCCCTTCAAAGGAGCAAGCCATGACCAACAGACGAGCGAAGGCAGCCGCGACCGCCACGGTGCTGGGCCTCGGCGCCCTCGGCGGGGTCGCCCTCGGCAGCAACCCGGGCGCCCCGGCCGCCACGCAGCAGGTCGGTGCCGGCGGCGCCACGGCCGCCGTCGTAACAAGCGCCAGCGGCGCCGCCTCGGTCCCAGTCAGCCAGACCGTCGCGGTGCACCGCGCGGCCGGTGCGAGAGCGCCGATCGTGACCCGCGCGAGCGGGGCGGCGGCGCCGGTCGACGACTGACCCGCGGGCGAGCCGTCAGTCGTCGGCGCCCCCTCCGTTTCCTCCACGGCGGCCGCCATGGCCGCCGTGGTCGTCGCCGGAGCCGCTCGGCTGGGCGGGGGTCGTGGCGGGCGGCGGCTGGGCGGCGCTCGGCGACGTCGGCGTGACGGGAGTGGTCGTGGTCGTTTCGGTCGGCGGCTGAGCCGTCGGCGCCTTCGCCGGCGTGGTGGCGGTGTGGCGCGGCTTGCCCGCGCCGCCCGAGCCGTTGCCGGCGCTCGCCGAGCGGACCGCGGGCGCCAGCCTGTCGCCGGCGCTGATCGATTCCGAGGCGATCCCGATCTGCTGGCTGGCGAGGTGGCTGGCGGCGATCGCGACCGCCGCGGCGATCGCCAGGCCGAGCAGCGCCAGGCCGATCCATCTGGCGGTGGCGGGAAGCCTCATCCGGGCACCTCGATGACAGCGCGGAGGCCGCCTCCGCTCCGGTTCGCGAGCCTCACGTCGCCGCCCCACTGGCGGGTCAGCTCGCGGGCGATCGGCAGCCCGAGCCCGGTCCCGCTCGGCCCGCGCTGGCCGGCGCTGCCGCGGCTGAAGCGCTCGAAGACGGCCTCCTCCTCGCCGGCACGCAGGCCCGGGCCGCGGTCGCGGACCTCGATCCGGCCGGGGCCGGCGGCGATCGTCACCCGCGAGCCCGCCGGCGAGTAGAGCAGCGCGTTCTCGACCAGGGCGTCGATCGAGCGGTCGAGGTCGGGGCCCGCGCACCAGCCCTCGGCGGTCTCCGTCGGCGCTTGCAGCTCGAGCTCGATCCCCCGCCCCGCCGCCGCGGCGCCCCAGCGCTCGGCCGCGCGCCCGGCGGCCGCGGCGAGGTCGATCCGCTCGCCCGGCAGTTCGTGCTCGCCGGCGCGGCTGAGGATCAGCAGCTCGTCGACGATCGAGGAGAGCCGGTCGATCTCGCGCATCGCGGCGCCGACCTCGGAGCTGACCGCCTCCTCGCCGCGGAAGCGGTCGCCGAGCACCTCCAGCCGCAGCCTCAGCCCCGTCAGCGGCGTCCGCAGCTGATGCGAGGCGTCGGCGACGAAGTCCTGCTGGACGCGGAGCAGCCTCTTCACCCGTTGGGTCATCTCGTTGAAGGTGCGCGCCAGGGAGCGCTGCTCGGTGCTGCCCTCGACCGCCACGGTCGCATCGAGGTCGCCGCCGGCGACCCGGCTGGCGGCGCGGTCGAGGCGGCGGATCGGGCGGGCGATCTGCTGGGCGATCAGGGCGCCGGCGATCAGGCCGAGCGCGAGCACGACCGCGGCCAGCGCCGCGACGTCGAGGATCGAGGTCCGCACGGCGCGGTTGACGGCGTCGACGCTCTGGGTGATGCGCACGGCCCCGTGGGGGGCGCCGTGTTCGAGCACCGGCACCGCGGTGGCGAGGATTTCGGTGCCGAGGGTTTCGCTGTTGCGGGTGATCTGCTCGCTGTGGCCGCGCAGCGCCGCCCTCACCTCGGGCCGGTCGGCGTAGCTGCGCCCGGGCCGGGTGCCGGCCGAGTCGGCGACCAGCCTGCCGCGGCCGTCGACGACGATCACCCTGCCACGGACGCTGTCGGCCGAGACCCGCGCCAGCCGCCGCAGGCCCGCGGCCTGGACCGGTTCGAGCAGCTCCGACGCGGTGGCGGCGACGACGTCGGCCTGGCTGCGGGCCTGGCCGCGGACCTCGGAGTCGACGCGGTCGCGCAGGCTCAGCGCCAGCGGCACGCCGAGGGCGATCAGCGCCAGCGCCAGCACGTAGGCCAGCGCCAGCAGGAGGGTGGCCCGGAGGCTTACGGGCCCTCCGCCTCCGGCGCGGCGAAGCGGAAGCCGACGCCGCGCACCGTCTCGATGTAGGTGGGGTGGGAGGGGTCGTCGCCGAGCTTGCGCCGCAGCCAGCCGATGTGGACGTCGAGGGTCTTGGTCGAGCCGAACCAGTTTGTGTCCCAGACCGAGGACATCAGGTCCTCGCGGGTGACGACCTGTCCGGCCTTTCCCATCAGCTCCGCCAGCAGGTCGAACTCCTTGCGGGAGAGGTCGAGGTCGCGCCCGCCGAGCCGGGCGATCCGTGCCGCCGGGTCGAGCTCCAGCTCGCCGATCTGGATCGGATCCCGCTGGGCCTCCTCGCGGTGGGCGCTGCGCCGCAGCACCGCGCGGATGCGGGAGATCACCTCGGCGGCGCTGAAGGGCTTGACTACGTAGTCGTCGGCGCCCAGCTCGAGGCCGACGATCTTGTCCATCTCGGTACCGCGCGCGGTCAGCATCACGATCGGCACGTCGGAGCGGCGGCGCAGCTCGCGGCAGACGTCGCGGCCGTCGCCGTCGGGCAGGGCGAGGTCGAGCATCACCAGGTCCGGTTCCTCGCTCGCCGCCAGCTCCAGGGCCCCTGCCGCGGTGGCGGTGACGAGCGGCTCGAACCCGGCCCGCCGCAGCGCCTCGGCGAACGGCTGGGAGATCGACTCCTCGTCCTCGACGACGAGGATCAGCCCGCCGGGCGCCTGCGTGGTCATCTGGCAACAGTAACGGCGGCCTTGGCGCTTTCCGGCCGCGGCGAGGAGGTTTTGCCAGGTCTTTACCCGCGCCTGGTCTGGTGTTGCAGGCGTCCGCCGCACAATGGCCCGGCAACTTCGGCCAGGAGGGAAAGATCGTGAAGAGCTTGAGGACCCGCATCGCAGCAGTCGCCACCGTCGTCGGACTCGGCGCTCTCGCCGGCCTGGCGCTGAACGCCTCGCAACAGCCCTCGGGGGCGGCCGTGGCAGAGAAGCCTCTGGTCCGCACCAAGGTGATCCGCAGGACGATCCACGTCACCAAGCACGCCAAGCCGAAACACCCTGCGGCCGGGGCCGGCGGCTGGACGGCCGGCGGCTACGGCGGGTCCGCCGGCCCGCACGGCAGCGCCACCACGGGCGCCTCCTCGAGCGGTTCCTCACCGTCGTCCTCCTCTTCCTACTCGAGCCCCGTCACCACCTCGGCCAGCGGCGGCTCCTCGATCCCGGTCAGTTCGGGCTCGGGTTCGGGCTCAACGCCGGTCGTCACCCACTCCAGCGGCTCCCACTCGCACTCCGGCCCGCGCGGCGGCCACCATGGCAAGCCGGTCGTCACCCACACGAGCGGCTCCCATGCGGGCAGCCACTCTGGCGGCGGCCACAAGAGCCCTGTCGTCACCCACACCAGCGGCGCCTCCGCCGGCTCGGGCTCGGGCGGCGGCCACAGCACCCCGGTCGTCACCCACACGAGCGGCGCCAGCGCCGGCTCGGGCGGCGGCGGCAGCGCCCCGGTCACGACCGCCAGCAGCGGTGGCGGCGGAGGCGGCGGCGAGCACGAGGGCGGGCGCGATGACTGACGCCAGGCGCACCCGCCGGCCCGGCCCGGCCGCGGTCCTCTGGGGCTCGATAGCGCTCTTCGCGGTGCTGTTCGCGCTCCTCACCTACCAGCTGAGCATCGGCGCCGACCCCTCCCTGAGCGGGTCCAGCGCCGCTGCTCAGCCGGTGCAGGTGCGCAAGGTGATCAAGCGCCGCGTCATCACCACGATCGTCCCGGGCCCCGGGGCGAACTCGGTCACCAGCGGCCCCGCCACCAGCTCCTACGCCTCATCCGGCACCCTTCCAGTCACCACCGGCGCCTCCTGAGCATGAGCGAACACGACATCACCTTCGACGCGATGGGCAGCCACGTCCGCCTGCTGATCGGCGAGCCCGGGCCGGGCATGGCCCCGGCTGCGGCGGCGGCCGAACGGGCGACGCGGTTCGTGATGGACTTCGACGCCGCGCTCTCCCGCTTCAAGCCGGAGAGCGAGCTCTGCGCCCTCAACGCCGACCCGCGCGAGCGGGTGCCGGCGTCGGAGCTGATGCGCCAGGCCGTCAGGGCCGGGCTGGAGGCGGCCGAGCGCAGCGGCGGCCTGGTCGACCCGACCCTGGTCGGGGAGATCGAGAGCGCCGGCTACGTCGACTCGCGGGCCGGGATGTCGGGCATCCCGCTCGGCGAGGCCCTCCGCGACGCGCCGCCGCGGAGGGCCGCGGGCCCGAGCGCCGAGGCGCGCTGGCGGCTGCTGCGGGTGGACGAGGAGACCGGCGAGGTCGTGCGCCCGCCCGGCCTGCGCTTCGACAGCGGCGGTACCGGCAAGGGCCTGGCCGCCGACCTGCTCGCCGCCGGCCTGCGCGGCTACTCGCGCTTCATCGTCGACTGCGGCGGCGACATCCGCATCGGCGGCGCCGACGCCCTGGTCAGCCCCTACGAGGTCTTCGTCGAACACCCCCTCACGGGCGAGCGGGCGCACGTGCTGCGGCTCGGCTCCGGCGGGGTCGCCACCTCCGGCGTCAACGTCCGCATCTGGCGCGGCGACGACGGCCGCTGCGCCCACCACCTGCTCGATCCGGCGACGGGCGAGCCGGCCTGGACCGGGCTGGTCGGCGCCACCGCGCTCGGCGACACTGCGGTTGAGGCCGAGACGCTGTCGAAGGCGGCGCTGCTCTCCGGGCCCGAGCGCGGGCGCGAGGTGCTCGCCGACCGCGGCGGCCTGCTGGTCCACGACAGCGGTCGGGTCGAGCTGGTCGGGCCGCTCGCCGCGGCGCCACGGATCCGGATCCCGGACAGTCCCAGCTGGGAGGGGGCCGGCCGATGACCGGCGCCGCCGTCTCGACGACCCTGCAGACCCATGGCTGGTGGCTGGCGAGCCGCGCCTCGGGTCTCCTGGCCCTGGTCCTGGTGACGATCTCGGTCGGCCTCGGGCTGACGATGGCCGGCAAGGTGATGCGCCGGCCCGGCCTCTCGCGCAAGCTGATGGCGATCCACGAGCAGACGGCTCTCGCTGGCCTGATCGCGATCGCGGTCCACGGCATCACCCTGCTCGGCGACCCCTGGCTGAACCCGGGTCTCGCCGGGGTGACCGTTCCCTTCGCGATGAGCTTCAAGACCGCCTTCACCGGCCTCGGCGTGATCGGCGGCTACCTGGCGATGCTGCTGGGGCTCAGCTTCTATGCCCGCAAGCGGATCGGGGCGAAGCTCTGGCGCAAGGCCCACCGGGCGACCGTGCTGGTCTATGTCCTGGGTCTGGTCCACGCGCTCGGCGCCGGCACCGACGCCTCCACCCCCTGGTTCAGGTGGTGGGTGGTCCTGACGGCGCCCCCGATCGGCGGGCTCTTCGTCTACCGGGTCCTCAGCGGCCGCGCCAAGCGGGCGCGAGCCGGCGCCGCCCAGCGGCAGCGTCCCGAGCACCCGGCTGTCGCCGAGCGCGGCGGCCGGGCCATCCACAGAACCCCAGTCCTGGAGGAGGCGTGATGAACGAAAAGGGAGTTGTGATCGTCGGCGGTGGGCTCGCGGCGCAGCGCTGCGCCGAGGGCCTGCGCCGCCGCGGCTACGAGGCGCCGGTGCGGATCGTCTGCGCCGAGCCCGACCCGCCCTACGACCGCCCGCCGCTCTCGAAGGAGGTGCTGGCGGGCAGCGCCGAGGAGGAGTCGGTCGCCTACCGGCCGTCGTGGTGGTACGAGGAGCGTCAGATCGAGCTGCTGCTCGGCGCCCGCGCCGAGCAGCTCGACGCCGAGGCGCGGACGGTGACCCTCGACTCCGGCGCCGTGCTCGGCTACGAGAAGCTGCTGATCGCCACCGGCAGCGCCCCGCGCCGGTTGCCCTTCCTCGAGGACTACGAGAACGTCCACTACCTGCGCACGCTGGCCGACGCTCGCAGGCTGCGCGCCGAGCTGGTCCCCGGCGCCCGCCTGGCGATCGTCGGCGCCGGCTTCATCGGCCAGGAGGTGGCGGCGACGGCGCGACGGCTCGGGGTCGAGGTGACGATGCTCGAGGCGCTGGACGTGCCGCTCGAACGAATCCTCGGCGCCGAGCTCGGCCGCTGGTTCGCCGAGATGCACCTCGACGAGGGCGTGCGGGTGATCTCCGGCGCGATGCTCGAGGGCGCCCGCGGCGCGGGAAGGGCCGAGGAGCTGGTCCTCGCCGACGGCCGCCGGCTCGCCTGCGACGCGGTCGTGGTTGGCGTCGGCACCGCCCCGGCGACGGCCTGGCTGCAGGGCAGCGGCCTCGACGAGCGCGGCGTCCGCGTCGACGCCGCCTGCCGCACGACGCTGCCCGGCGTCTTCGCCGCCGGCGACGCCTCGATCCCCTTCGACCCCCGCTTCGGCGTCCACGCCCGCACCGAGCACTGGGACGCCGCCGCCTGGCAGGGCGCGGCGGTGGCGAAGGCGATGACCGGCGAGTACCCGGGCACGCCGCCGCTGCCGAGCTTCTGGAGCGACCAGTACGGGCTGCGGGTCCAGTGCGTCGGCCACCCCCATCACGGCGACGACGTCCTCCTCGAGGGCGACCCGGCCGAGCGCGACTTCGAAGCCGTCTTCAGCCGCGGCGGCGTCCCGGTCGCCGGCCTCGCGGTCGGCCGCCCCCGCGCCATCCCCACCCTGCGCAAGCAAATCGAAGGGGGCGACAGGTTCGCGCCCGACCCAAAGGAGGAAGTGGCATGACCTACATCCCGGTTGTGGACCCCGACGAGTGCAGCGCCCACGGCGACTGCGTCGAGATCGCCCCCCAGGTGTTCCGCCTCGACGACACCGCGGTCGTCATCGGCACCGCCCCGCCGGAGCTGATCATGGAGGCGGCGGAGGCCTGTCCCGCGGTGGCGATCTCCGTTGTCGACGACGAGACGGGGGAGACCGTCTTCCCGTAGGCGGGATTCTCAGAGAACTCTAATCCTCGCTTCACCTTGGGATTAGCAGGGGAAACCAGAGTGGGGGACGAACGGCCACTTCGAAAGGAGCACCGATGCCCCCACAGTCGAGAGCACCGAGGACGGCCCCGCGGCGCTCCACGCGGGCACCCGGTCCCCGCGCCGTCGTCTGGGGCTCCCTCGCCCTCTTCGCGGTCCTCTTCACCCTCCTGACCTTCCAGCTCAGCGCCAGCGCCGCCCCCGGCGGCGGGTCCGGCCATCGCCCCGTCGCCACCCGCGCCGAAACCGAAACTCCCGAAACCGAAGCCCCGGAAGAAGCTCCCGAAGTCGAAGTCCCGGAAGAAGGCACGGAATTCGAAACCTCGGAAATCGAAGCGATAGAAGCCGAAGCCGCGGAAATCGAAAGCGAAGCCCCCGCAGAAGAAGTCCCGCCCGTGGTGACCAGCTCCTCCTGACCATGGCTCCCGAGAGGACCGAGCCGTGATCACGACGATCCCGCATACCCTCTCCACCCACGGCTGGTGGCTGGCCGGCCGCGCCTCGGGGCTGGTCGCGCTCGTCCTGGTGACGATCTCGGTCGCGATCGGGCTGACGATGGCCGGCAAGCCGGCCCGGGTCCCCGGGCTCCAGGCCAGGCTGCTCGCCGTCCACCAGCAGACGGCTCTCGCCGGCCTGGCGGCGATCGCGGTGCACGGCGCCAGCACCCTCCTCGACCCCTGGCTGCGCCCCGGGCTCAGCGGCGTCGCCGTCCCCTTCGTGCTCGGTTTCCACCCGTTCTGGACCGGCCTCGGGATCGTCGCCGGGTACCTCGCCTTCCTGCTCGGCCTCAGCTTCTACCTGCGCAAGCGGATCGGCGCCCAGCTCTGGCGCAAGGCGCACCGGGCGACCGTCGCCGTCTACCTGCTCGGCCTCTTCCACGCGCTCGGCGCCGGCAACGACACCTCCTCGCCCCTGTTCGCCCTCTGGGCGGTCGGGAGCGCGGTGCCGATCTCCCTCCTCTTCGTCTACCGGCTGGGAGCGACGAGGCGCCTGGAGCGGCGCCGCCGCGGTGCGGCCAGGCAGCGGCGCCGGCGGGAGATACCCGCTCAATATGAGCAACCGCTAATAAGTCGCTAGGATTTCGCGAATCCACGGTGGGCGCAGACTTGCGCGGTCGGCGCCGCGCAGGAGTCACCCTGTGTCCGCAGAACCCACCCCCGGCATGGCCAGATCGAAGAAGAGACAACCCCGCGAGGAGCAACCGCGACGGCCTGGCGGCCGCCGGGCGCCGATCATCGAGCTGCGCGACGTGACCAAGGTCTACCCGGGCGGCCACATGGCGCTGGACCGGGTCAACCTGGCGATCGGCCGCGGCGAGTTCGTCTTCCTCGTCGGCCCGACCGGCTGCGGCAAGTCGACCCTGATCAAGATGCTGATCCGCGAGCTCGCCGCCACCGAGGGCGCGGTCAGGATCGCCGGCCGCGACATCGGCGCCCTGCCGGAGAAGAAGATCCCGCAGCTGCGGCGCAATATCGGCACCGTCTTCCAGGACTTCAAGCTGCTGCCCGACCGCACCGTCTACGACAACGTCGCCTACGCGCTGCAGGTGATCGGCGCCAGCCGCGCCGAAATCCGCGAGCAGGTGCCGGCGACGCTGCGCCTGGTCGGCCTCTCGACCAAGCTCCACAGCTACCCCGACCAGCTCTCCGGCGGCGAGCAGCAGCGCGTCTCCGTCGCCCGCGCCTTCGTCAACCACCCGCCGCTGCTGCTGGCCGACGAGCCCAGCGGCAACCTCGACCCGGTCACCTCGATCGGGATCATGCAGCTGCTCTACCGGATCAACAAGGCTGGGACCACCGTCGTCGTCGTCACCCATGACCGCGAGATGGTCGACAATATGCGCCGCCGCGTGATCGAGCTCTACGAGGGCCGCGTCGTCCGCGACGAGGTCAGCGGCGGCTACACCGAGGAGTCGACGACCGAGTTCGGCCTGCGGATGAGCGCCGAGATGGGCGTCGGCCCCGAAGGCCACACCCAGACCAACGGCCACGACCACGAGCCCCTGGTCTGATGTCGCGCCTGATCTTCTTCCTCCACGAGGCCGTCCGCGCCCTGCGCCGCAACGCCGCGCCGAGCCTCGCCGCCGTCGTCACCACGGTCGTCACCGTGGTTCTGCTCGGTGTCCTGATCCCGATCTTCCAGACGACCCAGGCGAAGAGCGAAGAGGTCCGCAGCGAACTCAACGTCCAGTACGAACTCTACGACGACGCGACCCCGGCGGAACTCGCCGCCACCAGGCACAAGCTGGAAGAAATCCCGCACGTCGCCTCGGTCGTCTTCATCAGCAAGGCGGATGCGCTGGCGACCCTGAAAAGCGAACTGAAGGACAAGTCGATCGTCGAACAGCTGCACACCAACCCGCTTCCCAACAGCTTCGAAGTCAAAGCCGACGACGCCGCCAACTTGCCGGGGATTCGCGAAACCGTCTATCCGAACGGCCCCAAGGGCAAGGCGATCTCCCCGATTATCAGCAAACCATTTGACCGTCAGCAGTCGTCGGAAAAGATCGAGCAGGTGACGAGCGCCCTGAAGATCGTCCTCACCGTGATCACGGCGCTGCTGATCCTCGCCTCGCTGATGCTGGTCGGCAACACGATCCGCCTCTCCATCTACACCCGCCGCCGCGAGGTCGAGGTGATGCGCCTGGTCGGCGCCACCCGCTGGTTCATCCGCTGGCCGTTCATGATCGAGGGAGTCGTGGTCGGCTTCGCGGGGGGCCTGGTGGCCATACTGATCCTGTGGCTCGGCAAGATCACCGTCGTCGACCCGCTCAGCAAGTCCTTCTCCTTCCTGGCGGCGCAGAACAACAGCACGCTCTCGTTCCCGGCCCTGGTCGCGATCCTCTTCGCCGCCGCGGTGCTGGTCTCGACGGTCGGCTCGGGCATCACCCTGCGCCGCTTCCTCAAGGTCTGAGGCGGCCGGCGTGAGGGCGCGCGGCGCCGTGGCCTACGCCGCCGGCCTTCTCGCCTTCCTCTGCGCCGGCCTCTGGCTCGGCGGCCACCCCGGCAAGCTGCCGGCGTTCGTCCGCGACCCCTTCGTCGGCGGCACCGGCGGGCTCAGCGCCGAAGCGGCGGAAGCGCTCGAAGACAACTACTACCGGCCGGTCGGCGGCGCCGAACTGGGCAACGCCTCGCTGCAGGGGATGGTGCGGGAGCTGCGGCGCCACCACCGCGACCGCTTCACCGAATACTTCTCGCCGGAAAGCCGCGAAAGCTTCAACCAGGAGATCGAAGGTCGCTTCTCGGGGGTCGGGATGTCCGTGGTGCCGGTGAAGCGGGGCCTGCGCGCGGTGCAGGTCTTCCACGGCTCTCCCGCGCAGGGGGCGGGAATCGCGCCGGGCGACACGGTCGTCTCCGTCGACGGCGACCCGATCGCCGGCGAGAGCAGCGCCGAAGCGACCGCCAGGATCAAGGGGCCCGAAGGCACCGAGGTCACGCTCGGCGTTCGCGACGCGGGCAGCGGCAGGGTCCGCCGGCTGCGGCTGACCCGGGCCGAGGTGGCGCTGCCGAACGTCAGCGGCCGGGTCGAGACCGTCGACGGGCGCAAGCTCGGCTACGTCCGCATGCTCAGCTTTAGCGAAGGCGTCCACGCCCAGCTCGCCGACGCGGTGCGCAAGGTCGAGCGCGAAGGGGCTGAGGGCGTCGTGCTCGACCTCCGCGGCAACCCCGGCGGGCTGCTCGACGAGGCGGTGCTGAGCGCCAGCCTCTTCCTGCCCGAGGGCCGGGTCGTGGTCTCGACCGACTCCCGCACCCAGGGCCACAGCGTCCACCGGACCGTCGGCGGCGAGCTGCCGCGGCGCCCGCTGGTCGTCCTGATCGACCACGGCACCGCCAGCGCGGCGGAGATCCTCGCGGCGGCGCTGGCCGACGACGCCGGCGCCCCCGTCGTCGGCACCCGCTCCTACGGCAAGGGCGTCTTCCAGGAGGAGAAGGGCCTCTCCAACGGCGGCGCCCTGAAGATGACCGTCGGCGAGTACTTCACCCCGGACGGGGTCAACCTGGCCGAGAGCCACGGCATCCATCCCGACGTGAAGGTCAGCGACAACCCGGAAACGGCGGTGGACGAGGGCCGTGAACGGGCGCTCAACGTCCTGGCCGGTCAGGCCGGGGGTTGAGCCGGCGCCGTCAGGCCCAGCCGCGGGCGCGCCGGGAGCGGGCGCCGAAGGCCCGCGACGCGGTCGAGGCGATGCTGCGGGAGCGGCTCGGATTCCGCGGCTTCGGCGCCGCGCTCGAGCTCGAAGCCGGCGAGGCTGCGGCAGCGGCCGAGCATCGCCCCGGCGAGCGCCGCGACCTCACCGCGCTCTCCACCTTCACCGTCGACCCCGCCAGCGCCCGCGACTTCGACGACGCCGTCTCGGCCCAGCGCGAGGGGAGCGGCGCCCGCGTCTGGATTCACATCGCCGACGTCGTCGCCCACGTGCGGCCGGGCTCGCCGCTGGACCTCGAGGCACGGCGCCGGGCCAACAGCACCTACGTCCCCGGCGCCGTCGAGCCGATGCTGCCGCACGCGCTCAGCAGCGAGGCCTGCAGCCTCGCGCCCGGGGTCGAGCGGCTGGCGGTGACGGCGGAGATCGAGCTGGGGCCGGGGATGGCGCCGCGCTCCTCGCGCTTCTACCGCAGTCGCATCCGCTCCGATGCCCGCCTCGACTACGACCAGCTCGACGCGATCTTCGCCGGCCGGGCGAGGCCGCCGGGCGAGGTCGCCGAACCGCTCGCCGCCGCCCGCGAGGTCGCCGCCGGCCTCGGCGAGCACCGCGGCACCACCAGCCTCGACGTCGAGTCCTTCGAGCCCGAGTTCCGCTTCGACCCCGCCGGCGACGTCACCGCCGCCCGCGGCGTCGCCCAGACCGAGGCCCACCGCCTGATCGAGCGGCTGATGATCCTCACCAACGAGCAGGTGGCGGAGACGCTCGCCCGGGCGCAGGTGCCGGCGATCTACCGCGTCCACGCCCAGCCCGACCCGGCCCGGGTCGAGCGTCTGGTCGAGCAGCTCGCGGCGCTGGGCGTGCCGACGCCGCCGCTCGGCCAGGGCCTCTCGCCCCAGCAGGCCGGCGAGGTCGCCGCCGAGGCCAGCCGCCTGGCCCGCCGCGAGGCCGCGCGGCGCGGGCACGGCCGCGAGGCGTATACATCGCTCGTGCTCCGCTCCCTCAAGCAGGCCTCCTACAGCGAGCGCAATAGCGGCCACGCCGGGCTCGGCAGCGCCGCCTACACGCACTTCACCTCGCCGATCCGCCGCTACCCCGACCTGCTCGTTCACCGGGCGCTGTTGGCGGCGCTGGGCGAGGGGGAGGAGGCGCCGCGCCTGGCCGAGGCCCGCGACGTCGCCGCCGAGAGCTCGGCCCGCGAGCGCGAGTCGGCGAAGATCGAGCGCGAGGCCGACGACGTCTGCGCCGCCTTCCTGCTCGAGCGCGAGCTGGGCGAGCGCGGCCCCGAGGCCGTCTTCGAGGGGGAGGTCTCCGGTGTGATCCGCGCCGCCGCCTTCGTCTCCTTCGGCGGCGAGTTGGGCGACGTCTACGAGGGCATGCTGCCCGCCCGCCGCCTGCCCGGCGGCCGCTACGAGCTGAACCGGGCCGAGGTGGCGCTGGTCAACCGCGGCTCGAAGGCGTCGCTGTGGCTGGGGGACCCGGTCGAGGTCCGCGTCGCTGGCGTCGACGCCCCCCGCGGCAGGGCGGAGCTTGATCTCGCCGGCTCCGGCGGTGGCGGCTGATGGCCAAGGAGCGCAAGAAGCAGCGCCTGCCCGCCTCGGGCGACGTCGTCACCAACCGCCGCGCCCGCCACAAATTCGAGTGGGTGGAGACGATGGAGGCCGGGATCGTGCTGACCGGCTCCGAGGTGAAGGCGCTGCGGGGCGGCAAGGCGCAGATGACCGACGCCTACGCGGTGGTCGACGGCGGTGAGGTCTGGCTGCGCAAGCTCCACATTCCCCCCTACGAGTTCGCCAGCGTCGACGCCCACGAGCCGGAGCGGCCGCGCAAGCTGCTGCTGCACCGCGGCGAGATCGAGCGGCTGGTCGGCAAGACCGCGCAGAAGGGCTTGACCCTGATCCCGACCCGGATCTACTTCAAGGGACCGCGGGCCAAGGTCGAGCTGGCGCTGGCGCGGGGCAAGGAAGGCCGCGACCGCCGCCGTGAGATCGCCGACCGCGACGTCCGCCGCGAGGTGGAACGGGAGTTCAAGGGGAGGATGCGGTAAGCGCTTGCATCGGCCGCTGTACATGCAAGGATGCAGGGGAATGCGGATCCGCCTGCTTCTCTCTTCGTGCTTTTTCGGGCTCGCCTCCCTGGCGGCGGTCGCCCCCGCGACCGCCGCGGCCGAATCCTTCCCGGATAAGGCGAGCAATTACGTCAGCGACCACACCGGCTACTTCGTCGGCGCCCTGCTGGTGGCGATCCTGCTGCTCCTGCTCGTCGTCAGCATCGCCCAGCGCCGCGGCAAGGAGAAGGCGAAGGAGAAGGAAGCCGCCAAGCCCGTCGCACCGGCAGCCGTGCCAGGGGCGCCGCCCGCGCCGGTCGCCGCACAGCCGCCCGCCGCCGCGCCGACCGCCGAGATGGCCGCGGTGCCCCCGTCCGGCGCGCCGCCGGCCGTCCCCGGTCCACCGCCACCGCCACCGCCCATGCCGGGAGCGCCCCCCGCGGTTCCCCCGTCCGGGCAAGCGGAGAGCGCCAAGGACCGGCGCCGCCGCGCTCGCGACGAACAGCGCGCCAAGCGCAACGAGCAGCGCCTGAAACGCCGCGAGGACATCAAGCGCCGCAAGGAAGAGCGAGCCGGCAAGCAGGAGACGGCCGCTAAGCAGAAGAGCTTCTTCGGGATCAAGTACGGCGGCGGCAAGGGCAAGCGGGAAGCGGCGACGCCCCCGGCACAACCCCCGATGCCGATGCCGGCCCAGCCGCAGCCGATGCCGACGATGCCGCCTCCGGTCGGCGCCGCGGTCGCTCCGGAGCCGGTCGAGTACGACCCGGCAGCGGCCGAGCAGCGGGTTCGCGACAGGGTCGAGGAGGTGCGCCTGGAGGAGCAGCGGATCCGCGCCGAGGCCGAAAGGCTTCAGCGCGAGGGAGGGGCTCCGGCGCCGCCGGCTGCCGTGCCTCCACCACCGCCGTCCCTGGCGCCGGTCCCGGACCTGCACAGCGCCGAGCAGAGGCTGCGAGAAGAGCGCGAAGCCCAGGAGCGCGCGATGGCCGAGGCCGAGGAGCGCCTGCGCCAGATCGAGGAGCGGACCAAGGCGGCCGAACAGCGCGCCGCCGAGGCGAAGCGCCTGGAGGAGATGCACTCCGAGGAGGAAGCCCGCCAGCAGCGCCTGCGGGAGATGCAGCAGAGTGTCGCCGAGGCCGAGGCGCGCGCCCGCGAGGCGGAGCGCGCCGCGATCGAGGCCGAGCAGGCCGTCGTCCGCTCCGTGCAGGGACCGGCGGAGACCCGGTTCCAGCCGCAGCCGCCGTCCCCCGGATTGCCACCGCCTCCCACCCAGGCACCGCCGCCGGTGGCCCCGGGTCCGCCGCTCGCGCCGTCAGCACCCCCCGCGCCGGCGCCCGAGCCGCCAACGCCGCCACCGCCGCCCGCACCGGTTCCTCCGCCGCCGGCGCCAGAGCCTCCGACGCCCACGCCGCTGCCGCCCGAGCCGCAGCCCCCGGCGGCGGTCAACGCGCCGCCGCCGTTCGCCGCCCCGGCACCGGCCCCCGGCGGCGCCGGGATCGATCTCAACACCGTCACCTTCGAGCAGCTGCGCGAGCAGAACCTCTCGGTCACCCAGGCCACCCGCCTGCTCGCCCATCGCGAGCGCCTCGGCGGCTTCCAGTCGGTCGACGACCTCGACCAGGTGGCCGGCTTCCCAGGCGATCTGCTCGAGGACCTGAAGCGCCGCTCGACCGTCTAGATCCCGTACTCCTCCAGCAGCTTCAGCCAGACCTCGCTGCGGGTCGGGTAGGGGGCGATCGCGCCGGGGCCGCCGGCCTCGACCCTCTCGGCCACTCCCGGGACGCGCCGCGCCTCGCCCAGCACGTCGGCCGGGCGCAGCAGCGCCTTCGAGGGCATGCAGGCGTAGTAGGAGCATTCGCCGCCGACCAGGTGCCGCTCGACGATCGCCACCTCCATGCCGCCGTCGGCGAGGCGACCGGCGCAGACCTCGCCCGCGGGCCCGGCTCCGAGCACGATCGCGTCGTACGCCCTCTCGCTCAAGCGACCACCATTCCCCGACACCGTACAATCCGAGTCACATAGCACGGGGGCGACAGGCTTCGACGTGGTCGACTCGTGCGAACGGTTGCAGGTCGAGGTTGCCGGAGGCCTCGTTAAACACCGGCACAAACCAATACGTGCGGACCATGAGTTCGCCCTCGCCGCTTAGTTAGAAGCTGAGCGCTGTGAGAGTCGGTCCTCCCTCGCCCGCAGGGAGGGGAGCCGGCTTCAGAATGCGGGCTCACCCGGGCGGATCGCCCCGTCTTCCCGGGAACATCTCAGAGGGCTGTGTCTCCCGCAGTGCCCGCTGGCGCGGACCCCGGGAGACGAGAATCAAGCGCCGGCTAAACCTGTAGACGCCATCGCACCGCGGCCGCGGATCCGAGTTCGAATCTCGGCGCCTCCATCAAAATCGCCCTCCCCCGCGGGGGAGGGCGGCTAGCTCGATGTCGCGGCTGACGGCGCCGATCTCGTCCGGGAGCCCGGCGAGCTGGACGTTGGCGACGAACTCCAGGTCCTGGCCGAGCGGGCGGAAGAAGTTGTCGTAGTGGGTGGGGACGACCGCGCGCGGGTTGAGCCGGGGGAGGATCCGCCGCCAGTAGTCGTCGGTGAAGCTACGGCCGGCGACGCCGGCGAGGAAGACGTCGACGTCGCGCTCGTGGATCGCCTCGTCGACGAGGTTGGCGCTCCCCTGGTGGTAGAAGCGCACCCCCGCCACGGCGATCGAGATGCCCCAGACCTGGCCGCAGCGGTAGGCGCCGGGGGAGAGGGCGTCGAGGTGCTCGCAGCTGAGTTCGCCGTCGTAGGGGACGGCGAGGCCGAGCAGTAGCTTCGAGTGGGCGCTGGGGGTGAAGGAGACCTCGAACGGGCCCAGCTCGTAGCTGCGGTAGGGCTCGACCACGACCGTGCGCTCGGCGAGGCCGTGGAGGGCCATCAGGTTGAGCAGCGACTCCGAGCCGTAGGCCTTGCAGCCGAACCGGCGGGCGATCGCCGGCGCGTCGACCGCGTGGTCGAAGTGGGTGTGTCCGACGAGGACGCCGACGGTCTCTCCCGGGGCGGTGACGAAGCGCTCGAGCGCCGCCGGGTCGGGCAGCGTCGGCCGCCGCAGCAGCAGGTCGCGGAACGGCACCCGCGAGAGGTAGGGATCGACGAACAGGGTCCGCCCCTCGTAGATCATCCGGTAGCCGGAGACCCCGAGCCACTCGACCTCGAGCCCCACCGGCAGCTCCAGCGGCCGCGCCTCCAGCTCGCTCAGCGCCTGGCTGTCGTCGCGCTCCGAGGAGCGCCTCCTCGCCCGCGCCTTCGCCAGCTCGCCGAGGTGTCGCAGCGGTCCCGCCATGGGCTGAGGTTACGCCGGATCGGCGGTTCTCTAAGTTGGTCTGCCCCATGGCGATCGCGACCGCAACCTCACTCGACGTCCACGTCGGCGGCAAGCTGCTGTTCGCCGACGTCTCCTTCAAGCTCGAGCCGCGCGAACGGATGACGCTGTCCGGCCGCAACGGGGCCGGCAAGTCGACGCTGCTGC
Organism: uncultured Actinomycetes bacterium; assembly: GCA_963714045.1. Classification (GTDB taxonomy): domain Bacteria; phylum Actinomycetota; class Thermoleophilia; order Solirubrobacterales; family 70-9; genus VAYN01. The sequence continues at coordinate 1,098,682 of OY970225.1, forward strand.
GGGTCCTCTCCGGGGAGCTGACGCCCGACTCCGGCTCGCTCGCGATCCACCGCGGCGCCCGGGTCGCGCTCCACGACCAGCGCCCGCCGCGGGATTCCAGCGACACGCTCGGCGACTACGTCTTCTCCGGCCGCGCCGACATGATCGCCACCGAGGCCGAGCTCGAGCGCCTGGAGGGGGAGATGTCGAAGGGCGTCGACGAGGGGACGATGGCCGCCTACTCGGCGGCCCAGCACCGGCTCGAAGCCGGCGGCGGCTACCGCTGGCGCGACCAGGTCCTGGAAGTGCTGCGCGGGCTCGGCTTCGGTCCCGAGCATCGGGAGCGCCGGCTCTCGACCTTCTCCGGCGGCGAGCTGACCCGTGCCTCGTTGGCGCGGGCGCTGGCCGCCAAGCCGGACCTGCTGCTGCTCGACGAGCCCACGAACCACCTCGACATCCCCTCGCTGGAGTGGCTGGAGAGCTACCTGGTCGAGCTCGACGCGGCCGTGGTCCTGGTCGCCCACGACCGCTGGTTCCTCGAGGCGGTCGGCACCTCGGTGCTGGAGATCGAGGCCCAGCGCGCCCGCTTCTTCGCCGGCCCCTGGCACGCCTGGCGCCAGGAGCAGGCGGCCCGCCAGATCGCTCTCGGCAAGGCGATCGACCGCCAGCAGGCCGAGATCGAGCGGATGGAGAAATTCGTCGAGCGCTTCCGCTACAAGGCGACCAAGGCCAAACAGGCCCAGTCGCGCCTGAAGCAGATCGACAAGAAGAAGAAGAGCGGGCCGCGGGCCGAACGCCGCGACACCCGCAAACTTCGCTTCTCTTTCAAACCGCCGGAGCGGCCCGGGCGGGTGGTGCTGAAACTCGTCAACGGCAGGATCGAGGTGCCGGGCCGGACGCTCCTCTCCGACGCCCAGCTCGAAGTCGAGCGCGGCGAGCACGTCGTCCTCGTCGGCGCCAACGGCAGCGGCAAGACGACCCTGATCGAGACCCTGGCCGGTCGTCGCAAGCCGGCCTCGGGCAGCGTCCGCAACGGCCACAACGTCCGGCTCGGCTACCTCTCCCAGCACGCCGACACGGCGGCAGGGGAGGGCACCGTGCTCGACGCGGCTCAGCGCGAGACCGGTCTCGCCGGGCCGAAGGCGCGGGCCCTGCTGGGCGGCTTCCTCTTCTCCGGAGCCGACGCCGAGAAGCAGCTCTCAGACATCTCCGGCGGCGAGCAGCGGCGGCTCTCGCTGGCGATCCTGGTCGCCTCCGGCGCCAACGTGCTGATCCTCGACGAGCCCACCAACCATCTCGACATCGAGAGCCGCGAGGCGCTCGAGGACGCGCTGATGGAGTTCGAGGGCGCCGTCGTCCTGATCTCCCACGACCGCGCCCTGCTGGAGGCGGTCGGCACCCGCACGATCGTCTGCGAGGACGGCGAGCTGACCAGCCACGACAGCGGCTGGGCCGAGTACCAGCGGCGGCGCGACGAGCGCGAGTCGGCGGCAAGTGCGGCGGCGAAGCCCGCGGCCCCCAACGGCGCCGGCAAGGGCGGCAGGTACAGCGCCACCAAGCCGGCCGAGAAGGCGGCGAAGAAGGCGGCCAAGCTGGAGGCGCGGATCGAGCGCGCCGAAGCCGAACTGCGGGCGGTCGAGGAAGAGCTCTCCGACCCCGCCGCCTGGGCCGATCCCGACCGCGCGGCGCAGGCCGAAGCGCGTCACGCGGAGGCCAAGCGCAACGTCGAGCAGCTGCTCGAGAAGTGGGAGCAGGCTCAGGCCACAGCCGAGGCCGAACCCGCCGCCGGGTAAGTCAGCGGGTGCTCGAGGACGACCCGGGTGCCCCGGCCGGGGGCGAGGGTGATGTTGCGGACCGCGACCTTTTCCGGCTTCGGATCGGGAGCCCGCAGCTGCGCCCGCTCGAGGATCGCCCGGAGGATGATCCGCATCTCGTATTCGGCGAAGGAGGCGCCGATGCAGCGGCGGACGCCGCCGCCGAAGGGGATCCAGGCGTAGGTGTCGGCTTTGCCCTCGAGAAAGCGCTCGGGACGGAAGCGCTCCGGCTCTGGGAAGAGGTCCTGGCGATAGTGAAGGGCCGCGATCGCCGCCATCACGAAGGTGCCGGCCGGCAGCTCATAGCCGCCGATCGTCATCGGCTCGGTCAGCTTGCGCGCCACGTCGACGATCACCGGGCGCGTCCGCAGCGTCTCCTTGATCGTCGCGTCGAGGTAGTCGTCCTCGCCGGCGGCGATCGACTCGCGCAGCCGCGCCAGCACCTCCGGGTTGCGGACCAGCCGCTCGAGCGCCCAGGCCAGCCCGGTCGCGGTCGTCTCGTGGCCGGCGGCGAGGATCGTCACCAGCTCGTCGCGCAGCTCCTGGTCGCTCATCGGCTCGCCGTCCTCGTCGCGGGCGCCCATCAGCAGCGAGAGGACGTCGTCGCGTTCGCCCTCCGCGGTGGCGATCGCCGCCCGGTGCAGGGCGATCTCCTCGTAGACGAACCGGTCCAGCGCCTCCCGCGCCCGCAGGAACCGCGCCCAGGGGCTCCAGCGCCCGAGGCTGCGGCGCAGCGGCGGGAAGGCGGTGACCAGGCTGACCCGGGCGGAGAAGTCCTCGATCAGGCGCTCGAAGCGGATCAGGCGCTGCTCGTCGTCGACCCCGAAGACGGCGCGCATGATCACCGCCAGGGTGATCCACTGGGTGTGGGGGCGCAGCGCGAACGGCTCGCCCACGGGCCAGCTCTCCATCTCGCCCAGCGTCGCCTCGCGGATCAGCTCCCCGTAGCGCTGGATCCGCTCGCCGTGGAAGGGAGGCAGCAGCAGCTTGCGCTGGCGCATGTGCGGGGCCTCGTCGAGGGTGAGGACCGAGTTCGGGCCGAGCGCCGGCTCCAGCACGGTCGCGTTTGCCTCGCCGGCGTGCAGCTGCCGCGGCGAACCGGTGAAGAGCTGTTTGACCAGCGCCGGGTCGGCGACGTAGACGAGCCGTTGGAAGAACGGGAAGGAGACGGTGAAGATGTCGCCGTAGCGGCGCTGGAAGCGGATCAGGAAGCCAAGCGGGTCACGCGCGTAGAGGGCCGCTTGGGCGAGGGCCGGCAGTCGGGTCCCGGGCGGCATCAGAAGACGATTGTGCGCTCGCCGTCGAGCAGGACGCGGTCGTCGAGGTGGGCCATCGCCGCGCGGGCCAGGACCAGGCGCTCGATGTCGCGGCCGATCCGGACCAGGTCGCCGACCTCATCGCGGTGGCTGACCCGGGTCACGTCCTGGTCGATGATCGGGCCGGCGTCGAGGTCGGCGGTGACGTAGTGGGCGGTGGCGCCGATCAGCTTGACGCCGCGCTCGTGGGCACGGCGGTAGGGGTCGGCGCCGACGAAGGCGGGCAGGAAGCTGTGGTGGATGTTGATCGCCGGCGCGCCGAGCTCCTCCAGGAAGTCCGCGGAGAGGACCTGCATGTAGCGGGCGAGGACGAGCAGGTCGATCCCGTCGAGCAGCTCCAGCGCCCGGCGCTCCGCCTCCTCGCGGGAGTCGGCGTCGACCGGCACGTGGTGGAAGGGGAGGCCGACCGCGGCCACCTGCTCGGCGTGGTCGGGGTGGTTGGAGAGGACCGCGACCAGCTCGCCGCCGAGGTCGCCGTTGCGCCAGCGCCAGAGCAGGTCGGAAAGGCAGTGGTCCTCGCGTGAGACCATGATCGCCACCCGCTTGCGCCGGCTCGACTCGGCGAAGCGGTGCTCCATCTCGAACGGCCCGGCGACCTCCGCCTCGAAGCGCCGCCGCAGCCCCTCGCGCTCCCCCTCGGGGACCGGGTCGAAGACCATCCGCATGAAGAAGCGCCCCTCGGCGGTCGAGTGCTGGTCGGCGTCGACGATGTTGAGCCCGGCGTCGGCGAGGAAGCCGCTGACCCTGGCGATCAGCCCCGGTCGGTCCGGGCAGGCCAGTAGCAATCGGGTTGTCGAATGCTCCGCGATCCGCGGATGATGGCGACTGCAGGCATGGCTCGCATTCCCCACGGACAATCCACACCCCCGGCGCCGTACCACCCGCGCGCCCACGTCGCCCGCGAGCGCGGCGGCCGGCTCGGCCTGCGCGAGGCCTGCGCGATGGCGATCGGCGGCATGATCGGCGGCGGCATCTTCAGCGTGCTCGGGGTCACCGTCGACCTCGCCGGGCACCTCGCCTTCGCCGCCTTCCTCATCGGCGGCGCGATCGCCGGGCTGACCGCCCGCGCCTACGCGCGCCTCGCCCTGCGCGCCGGCCGCTCGGGTGGGCCCTTCACCTACCTGCGGGACGAGGGCCACCCCGACGCAGCCGCCTGGGTCGCCTGGCTGCTGATCGTCGGCTACGTCTTCGCGCTGGCGGTCTACGCGTTCACCTTCGGCCACTACGTGGCGAACGCGATCGGCGCCCCCGGCGCGGTCGCGCGGGTCCTCAGCGTCTCGGTCCTCCTCGCCTTCGTCGCGGTCAACCTGCGCGGGGTCGCTACCTCCGGCCTCACCGAGGACCTGATCGTCCTCGTCAAGCTCGTCGTACTCGGAGCCATCTCCCTGGTCGGGATCGGCATGTTCAGCCCCGACCGCCTCTCCCCGATCGACAACCGCGGCCTGCTCGGCGTCTTCCTCGGCGCCTCGGTGATCTTCGTCGCCTACGAGGGCTTCGAGCTGCTCCCCTACGACTACGACGACATCGAGAGCCCCCGCCGGACCCTCCCGCGCGCCCTCTACATATCGGTGGCGCTGGTGGCGGCGATCTACGTGGCGGTGACCCTCGCCTCGCAGATGCTGATCTCCGACCAGGCGATCGCCGGCCACAAGGAGGTCGCGTTCGCCCTGGTGGGGGAGCGGGCGCTGGGCGCGTTCGGGCTCTGGGCGGCGACGCTCGCCGCCGCCTTCTCGACCGGCTCGGCGATCAACGCGACCCTCTTCTCGACCGCGCGCCTGGTCCGCGACGTCAGCGCCGCCGGCGAGCTGCCGGCGGCGCTCGGCCGCGAGCACCGGGGGCTGCCCACCGGGGCGGTGGTCTGGATCGCCCTGCTCGGCGCCGCCTTCTCGCTGCTGCCGGGGGTCGCCGAGATCGTCTCCTTCGGCTCCTTCGCCTTCCTCGCGGTGTTCGCCCTGATCAACGTCCTCCACGCCCGCCACACCGCCTCGCCGGGTTGGGACCGCCGCCTCGCCTATCTCGGCGCCGCCGCCTGCTCGGCCTCCGCCGCCGGGCTGCTCTACTACCTGGGCCGCTCCGACCGCGCCGGCCTGATCCTGATCGCCGCCTGCGCAGCCGCCGTCGCGGTCGCCCGTCTTGCCTTCGTCAGGTCGCGCCGTGCTTGACCGCGACGCCCGCCCGCGCCTGATCGCCCTGGCGACGCTGGCCCTGATCGTCGCCGGGGGCGCCCTCAGCCTGCTCGGGGCCCCGACGGCGGGGAACGCGGTTTGGGCGGCGACCGTCGTCACCATGCTGGTCCCGCTGACCTGGTCGATCGCGCGGACGCTCGCCCAGGGGCGGGTCGGCGTCGACGCGATCGCCCTGGTGGCGATGGTCGGCGCCCTGGCCGTCGGCGAATTCCTCGCCGGCGCCGTGATCGCGCTGATGCTCTCCGGCGGCAACGCCCTGGAGGCGGCGGCGCGGCGGCGCGCCCGCCGCGAGCTGACGGCCCTGCTGGAGCGGATGCCCACGGTCGCCCACCGCCGCTCCCCCGGCGGTTGGGAGGAGGTGCCCGTCGAAGGCATCGAAGAGGGGGACGTGCTGCTGGTCCGCGCCGGGGAGCTGGTGCCGGTGGACGGCGCGGTGCTGAGCGCCGAGGCGGTGCTCGACGAGTCGGCGCTGACCGGCGAGTCCCTGCCGGTCACCCACGCGCTCGGCGCGGTGCTGAAGAGCGGCGTCGCCAACGCCGGCGCTGCCTTCGAGCTGAGAGCGGTGCGGCTCGCCTCCGAGAGCGCCTACGCCAACCTGGTCAGGCTGGTCCGCGCGGCCGAGACGCAGCGGGCCCCGTTCATCCGCCTCGCCGACCGCTACGCGGCGATCTTCCTGCCGGTCACCCTGGCGATCGCGGCCGCCGCCTGGGCGGCGAGCGGCGACCCGGTGCGGGCGGTCGCGGTGCTGGTGGTCGCGACCCCGTGCCCGCTGATCCTCGCCGCGCCGATCGCCCTGATCTCGGGCGTCTCGCGGGCCGCCCGTTCCGGAGTGATCGTCAAGGGCGGCGGCGCGATCGAGCGTCTCGGCGAGGCTCGCACCGTGCTGCTGGACAAGACCGGGACGCTGACCCTCGGCGAGCCGACCGTGCAGGAGGCGATCCCGCTCGCGGGATTCGAGCGGGATGAGGTCCTGCGGCTGGCGGCCTCGGTCGACCAGTTCTCCGCCCACGTGCTCGCCGAGGCGCTGGTCCACGATGCCGAGGCGCGCGGCCTGCGGCTCTCCCAGCCCGAGGACGCGATCGAGGAGCCGGGGCAGGGGATGGAGGGAACCGTCTCCGGCCGCCGGGTGGCGGTCGGGAGCGAGGCTTGGCTGCGGGCCCGTGGCTACGAGCTCGAAGGCGCCGGCCCCAGCGCCGAGGGCGTTTCCGACGGCCTCGCCAGGGTCCTTGTCGGCGTCGACGGCAGCCTTGCCGGGGTGGTCGTGATGGCCGACCGTCTGCGCGACGACGCCCGCGAGCTGGCCGGTGCGCTGCACGCGGCCGGGGTGCGCCGGGTGGCGATGGTGACCGGCGACGGGCGCGCGGTCGCCGAGCGGATCGCCGCCGAGGCCGGGCTCGATGCCGTCTACTCCGAACAGGGCCCGGAGAACAAGCTCGAGGTGGTGCGCGAGATGCGCGCCGACCCCGAGCTGGCCCCGGTGGTGATGGTCGGCGACGGCATCAATGACGCGCCGGCCCTCGCCCTCGCCGACGTCGGGATCGCGATGAGCGGTCCCGGGGCGACGGTCTCCTCGGAGACCGCGGACGCGGTGATCACGGTGGACCGCATCGATCGCGTCGCGACGGCTGTCTCGATCGGCCGGCGGGCGTTCGGCATCGCCCGCCAGAGCGTCGTCTTCGGGATCGGGCTCAGCGTCGTGGCGATGGGGTTCGCCGCCCTCGGTTACATCCCGCCGATCGGCGGCGCGCTGCTGCAGGAGGGGATCGACGTGGCGGTGATCCTCAATGCGCTGCGGGCGCTAACCGACGCAAGGCCCCGTTCAGCGTTCCTCCGCGGCGACCGGGCCCGTGCCTGAACTCGTGCGAATCGGCGCTAATCAGCGTCGTTGTGTGATCGCCGTCACCTCGCGGGGCCGCAAACACCGCCACGGTCCCGCGCTTGCTCACAAAACGCACACATATTCTCCCTGCCCTGTTCCTCGCTCTCGCCCTGCCGGCGACCGCGCTCGCCGCGACCGGCTCCGGCGGCGGCTCAGCCGAGATCGGCGTCGGCGACGCCCGGGTGGTGCGGATCGCGCCGCTACAGCAGCCGGTCGACCGCTTCCAGCATCTGGTCCACGCCGCCGCTGGGCGGATCCGGGCCGAACAGCGCGCCGCCCTGCGCAGGCGGCGCCGCGCGGCTTTCGCCACCCTCCCCGGCGGCGTCACCATGGCCACCCTCGAATCGATCGCCGCCTGCGAGTCCGGCGGCGACCCCACCGCCGTCTCCGCCGGCGGCAGCTACCGCGGCAAATACCAGTTCGACTACGGCACCTGGGAATCCGTCGGCGGCTCCGGCGACCCCGCCGCCGCTCCCGAGCCCGAACAGGACTACCGCGCCGCCCTGCTCTACGCGCGCTCGGGCTCCAGCCCCTGGCCCGTCTGCGGCTGAGCCTACGATCCGGGCGATGATCGAGGAGCATCCCGCCGTCCGCGCCCCGACCCGCGGCAACCGCAAGCTGGAGGGCTTCCTCGACGCCGTCAACGGGGACGAGCAGGTGCGGGCCTGGTGGTACATGGCCCAGGTGCAGTCGGAGCGGCTGGGCATGTCGGACCACTCCTGGGTCCACGTACAGATCGTCCTCAACATCGCCCTGCGGCTGCTGCGGCTGCTGGTCAAGGCGGGGGTGGAGCCGGCGATGGTCGCCGACCACGGCATGCGCGACCGCGACGCCGAGGTGGTCGTCGCCGGCGGCGCCCTCCTGCACGACGTCGGCATGTCGATCCACCGCGCCGACCACGAGGCCTACTCGCTGTTCATCGCCGAGGGCGCCCTCGAGCGGCTGCTCGCCGGCTCCTACCGCGAGCCCGAGCGCACGATCGTCGCCGCCGAGATCCTCCACGCGATCATCGGCCACCGCCGCCGCGGCGAGCCCTACACGGTCGAGGCCGGCGTCGTCCGCGTCGCCGACGCGCTCGACATGGCCCAGGGCCGCAGCCGCATCCCGCTCGAGGCCGGGCAGGAGGGGATCCACTCGATCTCCGCCGCGGCGATCGACGAGGTGCGAATCGAGGCCGGGGAGGAGCGGGCGGTGCGGATCGAGATCGAGCTCAACAACTCGGCCGGCATCTTCCAGGTCGACGACCTACTGGCGACGAAGATCCGCGGCACCCCGCTGGAGGGCAAGGTCGAAGTCGTCGCGAAGGTCGAGGGGGAGACCGAGAAACGCCTACTCAGCGGCTTCCGGCTCTCTTAGCCGTAGCGTTCGAGGTCGCGGCGGCGGACTTCCTTGCGCTTCTCCAGGCGGCCTTGGATCAGCGACATCGCGATCACCAGGATCGCGAAGAAGGCGATCACGCCGAAGCAGAAGAAGGTGACCGTCTGGTCGGTCGTCGGGCCGGCGAGGCCGACGCCGTTCTCGGCCATCGCCGCCGGCGCCGCCACGAGCATGGTGGCGAGGATCGAGACGAGCGCTGCCGCGGTCCGCTTCACGGGCGGCAATCTAGCGCACCGGCCCCCGGCGTCGCCCGCTTTGCCGCAATTTGGTGGCGAGGAGCCTGTGAAAATCCTGTGAACGCAGGCGATTCTCCCTCCCGGTGCGCATACAATCGTCACGCTTGAACTTGCAGCAGACCATCCGGCTCGCGGTCATCGACAGCGACAGCGGCTTCGTCACGGTGCTCTCCAAGCGCGCCGAGACGGCCGGCTGGCAGCTGCGCCAGGTGGCCAGCGCGATCCCGCCCGAGGAGTTGGTGGCGATGAAGCTGAACGCGCTGCTGCTCGACCCCTCGACGCTCGGCGACGAAGGCTGGGAATACCTGGAGCGCGTCTGCGGGATGCTGCCCGACCTCGGCGTCGTCGTCTGCACGGGCCGCTCCACCGTCGCCCAGCGGGTCCGCGGGCTGCGGCTCGGGGTCGACGACTGGATCACCAAGCCCTGCCATCCCGAGGAGGCGATGGCAAGGGTCGAAGCGGTTTCGCGCCGGCGCCGCCGCGGCCGCCCCGAGGCGGAGGCCGGCCCCGTCGTCGCCGGTGAGCTGGAGATCCGGGCCGACCAGTTCCAGGCCTTCGTCGGCGGCGCCAGCCTCGACCTGACCCGGCGCGAGTTCGAGCTCCTGCAGCTGCTGGCCGAGGTCAAAGGCCAGGTGCTGGAGCGGGAGGCGATCTACCAGCGGGTGTGGGGGTACGCGATGGCCCACGGCGACCGCTCGGTCGACGTCTTCATCCGCAAGCTGCGCCAGAAGCTGGAGAAGCGCTCGCCCGGCTGGGGCTACATCCACACCCACTTCGGCGTCGGCTACCGCTTCGACCCCGAGCCGGTCGGCGGCGCGGCCGAGGAGCCGGCGCTCCCCGAGCTCGCCCCGGAGGTCGAGCCGAGCCCCGAGCCGGAGCCGGTTTCACAAGTCGTTCACAGCAGCTTTACCGTCGGATAACCGCCACCCCGCCGTCGATCGCCATGCTCGGCGATCATGGCGATCGGAAGCGGCCAGCCCCCGCAGCGGATCGACGGACGCTTGGAGATCCGTCCCGAGGAGCACGCCGCGCTCGTCGACGGCCGTCCGCTCAGCCTGACGATGCGGGAGCTGCAGCTGCTCGTCACGCTCTCCTCGCACCCGCAGCGGATAATGACCCGCGAGGAGCTCTTCGCCGAGGTCTGGGGGAGCGAGCCCCGCCGCGACGACCGCTCGGTCGATGTCTATGTGAGCCGGCTGCGGGCCAAGCTCCACGAGGCGCTGCCGGAGCTGCAGCTGATCCACACCCACAACGGCATCGGCTACCGCTTCTCTCCCGACGGCTGAGACGCTCGCCCACCCTCAATAGCAGGTCTTTTACATCTTCTTTACATCCTCGACACAGCCAGGTAACAAGCTGCCCGGGAGCTGCTGAGAGTGTGGCCGCAGGAGAACGTCACCAACTCAAGGAGATTCGCGTGTCCAAAAGACCTCTCGGCGCCCTGATCGCGGCGCTGGCCCTAACTCTCGCGGTGGCCGCCTGCGGCAGCTCGTCCTCGGACAGCAGCAGCAGCGGCGGCACCATCAGCGGCGCCGGCTCGACCTTCGCGCAGCCGATCATCAGCCAGTGGGGCTCCGAACTGAAGGAAACGGACGGCCTCAACGTCAACTACAACTCGATCGGCTCGGGCGGCGGCATCGCCCAGTTCCAGGCGAACACGGTCGACTTCGGCGATACCGACTCGGCGATGAGCGACGAAGAAATCGAAGTCGCCGACAAGAACGGCAGCACCGTCCACGTCCCGATCGTCTTCGGCGCCGTCACCGTCTCCTACAACCTGCCGGGAATCGAATCCGGCCTCAAGCTCGACGGCGAGACCCTCGGCAACATCTTCCTCGGCAAGATCACCAAGTGGGACGACCCCGCGATCGCCAAGCTGAACCCCGGTGTCGAACTCCCCGGCACCTCGATCACGGTCGTCCACCGCTCCGACGAATCGGGCACGACGGCGCTGTTCACGCAGTTCCTCGACGAAACCAACCAGCAGTGGCACAGCCAGGTCGGGACGGACAAGACCGTCAAGTGGCCGACCGGCACCGGCGCCAACGGCAACGAGGGTGTCGCCGGCGCCGTCCAGCAGACGCAGGGCGCGGTCGGCTATGTCGAGCTCGCCTACGCGCTGCAGAACGAATTCACGACCGCCGCGGTGCAGAACAAAGCCGGTCAGTTCGTCGCCCCGACGCTGGAGTCGACCTCGGCCGCGGGTGAAGGCGTCGAGTTCCCGCCGGACCTGCGCTTCAGCGCGATCAACGCCTCGACGGCCCCCAAGGCCTACCCGATCGCCTCCGGCACCTTCGTGATCGTCTACGAAGACCTCTGCAAGGCGGGCAAGAGCGAAAAGACCGCCAAGAACGTGGTCACCTTCCTCGACTACGGGCTCGGCGAAGGCCAGCAGGTTGCCGAAAAACTCGACTACGCCGGGCTTTCGCCTGAACTGTTGAAGGCCTCCCAGGCGAAGGTCGACGGTCTCAAGTGCAACGGCAAGCCGATCAAGGCGTCCTAGTGCCGGAGCGGGGCGGGCGATCTCTCGATCGCCCGCCCCGCTCGCGCCTTCCGGATCGCGTCCTGCGAATCGGGCTGACCGGGCTCTCCGCCGCGATCCTTGTCCTCCTCGCCTACTTCTTCGTCAAGCTCGCGATCGAATCGGAGCTGGTCTTCGAAGAATTCGGCGTCCTCGGCTTCGTCTTCAACAACAACTGGGACGTCTCCAAAGCGATCTACGGCGCCCTGCCGCTGGTCGTCGGGACGCTCGTCACCTCGGCGCTGGCGCTGCTGATCGGGGTGCCGATCGCCGTCTCGGTCGCCCTCTTCCTCACCGAGCTCTGCCCGCGGCGGGTTCGCGGCTCGCTGACGATCCTGGTCGACCTCCTGGCCGCCGTCCCCTCGGTCGTCTACGGCCTCTGGGCCTTCTACTTCCTGATTCCGAAACTGAAACCGGCCGAGCAGTGGTTCGCCGACACCTTCCACTTCATCCCCTTCGTCGCGACCGACAACGTCGCCGGCCCCAACTACTTCATCGCCGGCCTCGTCCTGGCGATCATGATCCTCCCCATCGTCAGCGCCATCAGCCGGGAGGTCCTGTCCACGGTGCCGGCCGAGCAGAAGGAGGCCGCACTGGCCCTCGGCTCGACCCGCTGGGAGATGATCCGCACCGCGATGCTCCCCTACGCGCGGCGGGGAATCGTCGGCGGCTCGATGCTCGGCCTGGGCCGGGCGATCGGCGAGACGATCGCGGTGACGATCGTGATCGGCGACAACCCGATCCTCGGTCACAGCATCTTCGACCAGGGCTACTCGCTGGCCGCCGTGATCGCCAACGAGTTCAACGAGGCCGCTTCGGACCCGCTGCACAAAGCGGCGCTGATCGGTGCCGGCCTGGTGCTGTTCGTGTTGACGCTGCTGATCAACTCGATCGCGCGCCTGGCCGTGATGCGAAGCGAGCGCGAGAGCGGCCGCCCGCTCGCGATGGAGGGTGGGGTCTAGATGGAGGCCGGGGCGCTCTCCCCGCAGGGGCCGCTGATGCCGACGAGCGCGCGCCGACGCCGCATCGACAGAGCCGCGCGCTCGCTGCTGTGGCTGGCGACAGGGGTGGCGATCGTGCCGCTCGTCCTCGTCATCTTCTACGTCCTCAGCAAGGGCCTAGGCGCGCTCAGCGTCGAATTCTTCACCACCGACCCGACCGGCGACTTCTTCGGCAACCAGGGCGGGGTCAAGAGCGCGATCCTCGGCACGATCGAGATCGTCGGCCTGGCGGCGCTGATCGCCGTGCCGCTCGGCATCGGCGTCGCCCTCTACCTGACCGAGTTCGGCGGCGACGGCCGGCTGGCCCGGGCCGTTCGCTTCTTCGTCGACGTGATGACCGGCGTGCCCTCGATCGTCTTCGGCCTCTTCATCTACCTGACCCTGGTCCTCGCCGGCACCGGCGGCTCCAGCTTCGCCGGCTGGAAGGGCTCGGCCGCCCTCGCCCTGCTGATGCTGCCGATCGTGACCCGCTCGGCCGAGGTGGTGCTGAAGCTCGTGCCCGACTCGCTGCGCGAAGCGGCGCTGGCGCTGGGGGCCCCGCGCTGGAAGGTCGTCTTCAGAGTCGTCCTGCCGAGCGCGGCCTCAGGCATCGTCACCGGGGCGCTGCTCTCGGTCGCCCGCGCCGCGGGGGAGACCGCGCCGCTGCTTTTCACCGCGACGATCGTCAAGGGAACGACGCTGAACCTGAACGAACCGATGAACTCGCTGCCCGCGCAGATCTTCCAGGACCTCAAGCAGCCCAACGACGAACTGGTCCAGCGGGCCTGGGGGGCGGCGATCACCCTCGTTGCGATGATCCTGATCGTCACCCTAGTTGCCAAACTGATCCAACGGAGAAGCCGTGTCAAAGGAGCAGCCTGAGATGAACCCCGAGTCCACCGACGCGATCGAGCGCGCCCGGCGCGAGGCCGCTGGCGGCGAAGCCGGCGGGGCGGCCGTGCCCGGCGAGGCCGTTCCGGAGGTCCCCGTGGCCCAATCGCAGATCGCCAAACGCCAGGTCGAGTTGCGCTCCCTCGACGCCTACTACGGCGCCCACCAGGCGGTGAAGGACGTCAGCCTGTCGTTCTCCGCCGCCGACGTGACCGCCATCATCGGCCCCTCGGGATGCGGCAAGTCGACGATGGTTCGCTGCATCAACCGGATGCACGAGGAGATCGTCGGGGCGCGGGCGGAGGGAGAGGTCCTGCTCGACGGCATGGACCTCTACGACCCGCGGGTCGACGTCGTCGCGGTCCGCCGCGCCGTCGGCATGGTCTTCCAGAAGCCCAACCCGTTCCCGACGATGTCGATCTTCGACAACGTGGCCTCCGGGCTGCGGTTCACCGGCACCGCCCGCGGCGAGATCGAGCGGCAGGTGCACGAGGCCCTGGTCGGGGCGAGCCTCTGGGAAGAGGTGAAGGACCGGCTCGACAAGCCCGGCGCCGGCCTCTCCGGCGGCCAGCAGCAGCGCCTCTGCATTGCCCGCGCCCTGGCGGTCGACCCCGAGGTGCTGCTGATGGACGAGCCCTGCTCGGCGCTGGACCCCGTCGCGACGCTGAAGATCGAGGAGCTTATCGGCGAGCTGAAAGAGCGGGTGACGATCGTGATCGTCACCCACAACATGCAGCAGGCGGCGCGGGTCGCCGACACGACGGTCTTCATGCTCGACGGCGAGCTGGTCGAGGTCGGCCCGACCGACAAGCTCTTCACCAACCCCGACGATGAGCGCACCGAGCAGTACGTGACCGGGAAATTCGGCTGATGGCGACGGAGACGCGCAGCCAGTACCAGGAGGAGCTGGAGCGGCTCGAGGCGAGCGCCCTCGGCGGCCTCGACCTGGTCAGCGCCGCCCTGGAGCGGACGCTGGAGGCGGTCGAGCACACCGACGTCGAGCTGGCGGGCCTGGTGATCGCCGACGACGACCGCATCGACGGCCGCTACCTGGAGGTGCACCAGAGCCTGATCACGCTGCTCGCCACCCAGTCGCCGGTGGCGACCGACCTGCGGCTGATCTCGGCCCTGCTGCACGTATTGAAGAACGTCGAGCGGATGGGCGACCAGTGCGTGAACATCTGCAAGGTGATCCCGCTGACCGGCAACGAGCCGCCTGCGGACGAGCGAATGGTGGAGCTGATCCTGGCGATGGGCAAGCAGACGCGGGCGCTGATCGGCCAGGCCAAGCGGGCCTTCGCCGAACGCGACCTCGAGCTGGCGCAGGACCTCGTCCGCCAGGACGACGTCGTCGACGACCTCAACCGCGACTGCTTCCGCTTGGCGCTGGAGATCGGCGACGACGCCGACAAGCGCGAGTGGGCGATGACGATGCTGCTGGCGGCGCGGGCGATCGAGCGGATCGGCGACAACGCGGTCGACATCGGCGAGCAGGTCGCCTTCGTCGTCACCGGGCTCTTCCGCGAGTTCGAGGACGCCTCGCACCCGAGTGCGTAGGGGGAGTCCGGGAGGTCTGGGAACATGGGGGAGATCCCCGCGATGCTCTGCGCCGCCATAGATATCGGCTCCAACACGACGCGCGTGCTCGTTGCCGAGCCGGTGGACGGGCAGTTGAAGAAGGTGATGGAGCAGCGGGCCTACACGCGGATCAACAAGGCGCTCGACGAGGACGGGGCGATCTGCCCCGACAAGATCGAGGAGGTCTGCGAGGTCGTCGCCACCCAGGTGCGGCTGGCGCGGGAGCTCGGCGCCGAGACGATCCGCGCGGTCGCCACCGCGGCGGTCCGCGAGGCCTCCAACGGCGAGCCGGTCGCGGCGGCGATCGCCGCCGCCTCCGGGGTGCCGGTCGACATCCTCAGCGACGAGGAGGAGGGGCGGCTCTCCTTCATCGGCGCGACCAAGACGCTCGGGCACCCGGTCGAGGGCAAGGTCGGCGTCGTCGACGTCGGCGGCGGCTCGACCGAGGTGATCCTCGGCACCGTCCCCGGCGGGGTCGAGAAGGTGCGCTCATGGCGGGTCGGCTCCGGCGTGCTGGCCGACGAGCTGATCGCCTCCGACCCGCCCTCGGCGGCGGAGATCCGCAAGGTCCGCGACCGCATCGACGACATCTTCGAGGGAGTCGAGGTCGAACACCCGGCCCAGGCCGTCGCCGTCGGCGGCAGCGCCACCTCGCTGCGGCGCCTGGTCGGCGCCGTGCTCGAGTACGAGACGCTGGAGCGAGGGATCCGCGTGCTCTGCGGCGACCCCTCGGCCGAGGTCGCCCGTCGCTTCGAGCTCGACCCGCAGCGGGTCCGCATCCTCACCACCGGCGTGCTGCTGCTGGAGAAGGTCTCCGAGCTGCTCGGCCAGCCCCTGCAGATAGGCAAGGGCGGTCTCCGCGAGGGGGTCATCCTCGACCTCCTAAACGGCAACGCCAACGGCTCCTCGCCGGCCCGCCTCGCCGCGTAGCGGTCACGCGAAGTTCACACCTCGTTCGCCGCCGCTTCACAAGTTCTCCCTGCTAATGGCGAATTCTGTCAGCGACCGACAGATATCGAGAGGGAGACACCGATGACTTCCCGAGTTGACCTGCACTGCCATTCCACCGCCTCCCAGCTCTCGCGGCTGGGCGTCCAGCGATCGCTCGGGCTGCCCGAGTGCGCGACTCCCCCCGAGGAGGTCTACGAGCTGGCCAAGCGGCGGGGAATGGACTTCGTGACGATCACCGACCACGACACCATCGACGGCTGCCTGGAGCTGGCGGACCGTCCCGACTGCTTCGTCTCCGAGGAGCTGACCGCCCGCTTCGCCGGCGAGCCCCAGGCGGTTCACGTCCTCTGTTACGGGATCACTCCCGGAGACCACGAGTGGCTGCAGGCCCATTCCGGCGACGTCGAGGCCTGCGCCGCATACCTGCATGAGCAGGGGATCGCCTGCGCCCTGGCGCATCCCTTCTTCAACGTCGCGGCGCCGCTGACCCGGCGGCACCGACGGCGACTGGCGGAGCTCTTCCCGATCTGGGAGGTCCGCAACGGCTCTCGGGCCGCCGAGTTGAACATGCCCGCCGCGATCTACATCGACACCCACGGCGGCATCGGCATCGGCGGTTCCGACGACCACGCCGGCGTCGACATCGGCCGCACCTTCACCGAGGCGCCCGATGCCACAACGCCGGAAGAGTTTCTGCGCCACCTGCGCCGCGGCGACGCCGAAGCCGGCGGCGAGCAGGGCAGCGCCGCCAAGTGGACCCACGCGGCGATGGCGCTGGCCACCCGCGCCCTCGTCCTCGGCGATGGGGGCTCCGAGCAGGCCACCCCGGCCGCCCCGAGCCCGGCGGCGGTGCTGAAGATGGTCGAAAGGGTGATCCGCGAGGGGGCCGCGCGCGAGGGCAAGGTCGCCGCCGACATCGGCCCCGACGACGCCCGCTGCCTCCTCGAGGCCTGGCTTAACAGCCTTGGCATCGACCTGCGCGGCCGAGAGCTGCTCGCCCACCTGCAGTCCGAGGGCTTCTCCCACGCCGATCTCTACCGGCGCGCCCGCCGGATCCACGACCGGCGCCTGCGGGTGGCCGTCGAGGGCGGCGTGACGGCGGTCGCGGGAGGCGATTTCGCCACCGCGATCGGCGGCGTCTTCGAGGCCCTGGTGCCGGCCGTGCCCTACGCGCCCTCGACCGCCTTCCTCGGCGCCGAGAAGGCGAAGCTCTCCAACCGCGAGGGCGAGCGCCGGGTTGCGGTGATCGTCGACGGGATCGGCTCGATGCACGGCGTCACCCACACGATCGAGCAGATCCGCGAGCACGGTGTCCCCGGCTTCGATGTCGACGTGATCGGCACCGACGCCGGCGTCGACCGCCGCCTCCCCGCGGCGGCCGAGTTGGAGCTGCCCTTCTACGAGGGGATGAGGCTCGGCGTCCCCGGCCTGCCGGACCTGGTCGAGGTCCTGGCCGAGGGGCGTTACGACCTCCTCCATGTCACCGCGCCCGGGCCGGCGGGCATCGCCGCGACGCTGCTCAGCCGGGTCACCGGCATGCCGCTGCTGGCCAGCTACCACACCGAGTTGGCCGCCTATGCGGGGATGCGCAGCGGCGACGGCGGCATCGAGGCCGCGGCCGCGGCAGCGCTCGGGGCCTTCTACGGCGCCCCCGGCCTCGTCCTCTCGCCGAGCCCCGCCGCCGACGGCTCGCTGCTCGGCCTCGGCATCGACGCGGCGCGGATCGGCCGCTGGGAGCGGGGCGTGGACACCATCCGCTTCGACCCGGCCAAGGCCGACCGCGACGCCTACCCGGGCGAGATCAAGGTCCTCTACGCCGGCCGGATGACGCGGGAGAAGGGGGTCGACCTGCTGGCCGAGAGCTTCCTGCGCGCCCACCGCTCCGACCCGCGCCTGCACCTGCTGCTGGCTGGGGGCGGGCCGGAGGAAGGGGAGCTGCGGGAACGGCTGGGCGAGCACGCCACCTTCCTCGGCTGGCTCGGCGGCGAGGATCTGGCCACCGCCTACGCCAGCGCCGACGCCTTCCTCTTCGCCAGCGCCACCGACACCTACGGCCAGGTGATCCTCGAGGCCGGCGCCAGCGGCCTGCCGGTCGTCGCCGTCGCCGAGGGCGGCCCGGCGGCGCTGGTCGAGAACCGCCACACGGGGCTGCTCTGCCGCCCCGACCCGGACCACCTCGCCGGCGCCCTGCTCCAGCTCGCCTCCTCGCCGGAGCTGCGGCGCCGGCTCGGGAGCGCCGCCGCCGAGGCCGCGAGCGGCCGCTCCTGGGCGCGGGCCATGAGCCAGCTCGCGGCCGGCTACCGGCGGACCCTCGACGCCCGCTCGGCGGCGGCCCGGCAGGCAGTCGCCCAGGTCGCCTGACGCCACCGGCGCGCCCGCGATGCCTCAGTACGATGGATCGATCGACGATCCCGCCCTCTATTTCAACCGCGAGCTCTCCTGGCTCGACTTCAACCAGCGGGTCCTCGAGCTGGCCGAGCAGCCGCAGGTGCCGCTGCTGGAGCGGCTTCGCTTCTGCGGCATCTACGCCTCCAACCTCGACGAGTTCTTCATGGTCCGGGTCGCCGGGCTCTTCGATCAGCTCGACGCCGGCATCGACGCCCGCGGCCCCGACGGCCTCGCCCCCGGCGAGCAGATCGACGCGATCCAGGCGCGGGTGCTGGAGCTGGACC
Organism: uncultured Actinomycetes bacterium; assembly: GCA_963714045.1. Classification (GTDB taxonomy): domain Bacteria; phylum Actinomycetota; class Thermoleophilia; order Solirubrobacterales; family 70-9; genus VAYN01. Next base: position 1,117,062 of record OY970225.1, read on the forward strand.
GGCGCCTGCACTCCTGCTTCGGCGGCGTCCTGCGGCCGGCCCTGGAGCGGGAGGGGATCCGCATCGTCACCCTCGACACCGCCGCCGAGGCCGAGCGGCGCGAGATCGACGCCCGCTTCCACGAGCAGGTCTTCCCGGCGCTGACGCCGCTGGTGATCGGCCTCGGCCGGCCCTTCCCCTACATCTCCAACCTCTCGCTCAGCCTCGGCGTGCTGCTGCGCGACCCTGAGACCGGGGTCGAGATCATCGCCCGCGTCAAGGTGCCGAAGGAGCTGCTCGGCCGCTTCCTGCCGCTGGGCTCCGACGGCAAGACGTTTGTGCCGCTGGAGGAGGCGATCGCCGCCAACCTCGACCTGCTCTTCCCCGGCACCGAGGTGATCGACCACGGCTACTTCCGGGTCACCCGCGACGCCGACTTCACCGTCTCCGACGAGGCCGACGACCTCCTGCAGGCCGTCCAGGACGAGCTGCGCCGGCGCCGCTTCGGCGAGGTCGTGCGGCTCGAGGTCGCCGCCGGCATGAACCCGAAGCTGCGCGAGCAGCTGGTCGGCGCCCTGCGACTCGAAGACCGCGAGGTCTACGACATCGACGGCCTGATCGACCTCGGCGACCTCAACGACATCGCCGACGTCCCCGGCCACGCCGAGCTGCGCTACGCGCCCTGGTCGCCGGTGACGCAGCCGCGCCTGCAGGGCGAGGACGAGGAGCCGGTCGACATGTTCGCGGCGATCCGCCAGGGCGACCTCCTGGTCCACCATCCCTACGACTCCTTCGCCTCCTCGGTCGAGCGCTTCGTCGAGCAGGCTGTCGCCGACCCCGACGTGCTGGCGATCAAGCACACCGTCTACCGCACCAGCGACGACTCGCCGCTGGTGCCATCGCTGATCCGCGCCTCCGAACGTGGCAAGCAGGCGGTCTGCATGGTCGAGCTGAAAGCGCGCTTCGACGAGGAGGCCAACATCCACTGGGCGAAGTCGCTGGAGGAGGCGGGCGTCCACGTCGTCTACGGCATTCCCGGCCTCAAGACCCACGTCAAGGCGATCCTGGTCGTCCGCCGCGAGGGCGAGCGGGTGCGCGAGTACGTCCACATCGGCACCGGCAACTACCACCCCAAGACCGCCCGCCTCTACACCGACTTCGGCCTCTTCACCGCCGACCCCGACGTCGGCGCCGACGTCGCCGAGATGTTCAACTTCCTCACCGGCTACGGCCGCCCCGCCGCCTACCGCAAGGTGATGGTCTCGCCGACGACGATGCGGGACCGGATCGTCGAGGAGATCGAGCGCACCGTCGCCGCCCACGAGGCCGGCGAAGAGGCGCGGATCGCCCTGAAGATGAACTCGCTGGTCGACGCCGGCTGCATCCAGGCGCTCTACGGGGCGTCGCGGGCGGGGGTGCGGGTCGACCTCAATGTACGTGGGATCTGCTGCCTGCGGCCGGGGGTGCCGGGGGTCTCGGAGAACATCCGCGTGGTCTCGATCGTCGGCCGCTTCCTCGAGCACTCGCGGATCTACAGCTTCCGGCGCGGCGAGGAGACCAGGGTCCTGATGGGATCCGCCGACCTGATGCCGCGCAACCTCGACAGCCGCGTCGAGCTGGTGGCGCCGGTGGAGGACCCGGAGCTGCGGGCGGAGATGCTCGATGTGCTGGAGCGCTGCTTCGCCGACAACGCCAACGCCTGGGAGCTCGACGCCGAGGGGCGCTGGACCCGGACCGTGGCGCCCGAGGAGGAGCGCCGCAGCGTCCAGGAGGAGCTGCGGGCCCAACACGCGGCGCGGGCCGCCGAACAGCTGGCCGCGGCGAGCGGCTGAGCCAGCCCCCGCCGCCCCGCGCGCCACTAGGATGCCGATCTTGGCGCGCTTCTCGCTCCTCCCTCGCGACCGCACCTTCTTCGACCTCTTCATCGAGGCCGGGCAGAACACGGTGCAGGCGGCGCGCCTGCTCGACGAGATGATGCACCGGTGGCCGGAGGACGGGGGGCTCTCGCGGGAGATCCTCAAGGCCGAGCAGGAGGGCGACCGGATCACCCACGACATCGTCCAGCGGCTCAACACGACCTTCGTGACGCCGATCGACCGCGAGGACATCTACGGCCTGGCGACGCAGATGGACGACATCGTCGACTTCACCGAGGAGGCCGCCGACTTCCTCGGCCTCTACAAGATCGAGGCGCCGATGGAGCAGGCGGGGGCGCTGACCAAGGTGCTGGTGAGCGCCTGCGAGCAGCTCGCCGCGGGGCTCGAGCACCTGCCCGAGTTCAAGGACCTCGACAAGTACTGGATCGAGATCCACCGGCTCGAGAACGAGGGCGACCGGATCTCCCGCGACGCGGTCGCCTCGCTCTTCTCCAATGGGATCGACCCGATGGTCGTGATTCGCTGGAAGGACATGTTCGCGGTGCTCGAGAACGCGATCGACGCGACCGAGACCGCGGCCCAGATACTCGAGGGCATAGTCATCAAGAACTCGTGAGCGCCGACGCCGTCATTGCGATCGTCGTCGCGGCGGCCATGGTCTTCGCCTTCACCAACGGCTTCCACGACACCCTCGACGTGGTCGCCACCGCCGTCTCCACCGGGGCGGCGGCGCCGCAGGTGGCGATCGCGGTCGCAGCGCTGCTCAACTTCGCCGGCGCCTTCGTCTCGGTCGCGGTCGCGACGACCATCGCCCACGACATGGTCGACGCCGCCGCGATCACCCCCACGGTCGTCTTCGCCGGGCTGATCGCGGCGATCGCCTGGAACCTGGCCACCTGGCGCCTCAGCCTGCCCTCGAGCTCCTCCCACGCGCTGATCGGCGGCGTGGTCGGAGCGGCGATCGCCGCCTCCGGGACCGGCGCCGTCGTCGCCGGCGGCCTGCTCGACAAGGTCCTGCTGCCGGCGCTGCTCGCCCCTCTCGTCGCCTTCCTCGTCGCCGGGGCGGCGATCGTGGTCGCCTACCGGCTCTTCGGCAGGCGCCGTCCGAGCCCGGTGAGCCGCGGCTTCCGCCACGCGCAGATCCTCTCCGGCGGCCTGCTGGCCCTCGCCCACGGCGCCAACGACGTGCAGAAGACGACCGGGGTCATCGCCCTGGCCCTGATCGCCAACGGCACCCTCGGCAGCGATGCCGACCCTCCGTTCTGGGCGACCGCGTCGGCCGCCGCGGCGATCGCTCTCGGAACCTACGCCGGCGGCCTGCGGATGCTTCGCACCAGGGGCGCCCGGATCATCAAGATGGACGCGGCGCAGGGATTCTCGGCTCAGAGCGCCGGTGCGGCCGTGATCCTCACCTCGACCTTTCTCGGCTTCCCGATCTCGACCACCCAGGCGATCAACGGCGGCGTCATCGGCGCGGGCACGGTGAGGCGGCTTTCGGCGGCCCGCTGGGGCATCGCCGGAAACATCCTCGCCGCCTGGCTGCTGACGCTGCCGGTGGCGGCGGCGATCGGCGCGCTCGCCTACGGCCTGACGCGGATCTGACCGGGAAAGCCGCCGTCGTACACTGGGCTCGTGCGCACCGCTCGCAACGTCGCCATCGTCATGGTCCTGGCGCTCGGCGTCGCCTTCGCCCCCGCCGGCGGCAACTTCGTCGACGCGGTCTTCACCGCGCTGACGATGGGGTTCCTGGCCGGCATCGCCTGGATGCTCTACACCCTTAGCCGCCAGAGCCAGCTGACCCTGGCGACGCTGAGCGACGGTCGGCGGGCGGTCTTCTACGGCGCCTTCGGGATGATCGCGCTGCTGGTCGCCGGCGCCGACAAGCTCCTCTCGAGTGGCGGCGGCACCCTGCTCTGGATCCTCCTGCTCGGCGCCTCGGTCGCCGCGATCTGGCGGATCTGGATCGAGGCGAATACGTACTGACGCGACAGAGGCCTGACTGAGGCGTCACTCCTTGCGCGCCACCCGCGCGCATTTGCCTGGGACGGTTGGGCGGTGCCGCCGAAGACCGTCAGCAGCGCAGGCCATAGGGAGGGAGGGACCGCGTCGGTCGAGCTGATCGCCGTGGTCCCATTTCTGCTGCTGGCGGTCCTGGCGGTCGTCCAGATCGCGCTTGCCGGCCAGGCACTGTGGTCGGCGAGCGTCGCCGCCCGTGCGGGGGCGCGGGCGGCGCTGGTCGGAAGAGAGGCGACGGCGGCGGCGCGACGGGCGCTGCCGCCGTCGCTGCGACAGGGCTCGAAGGTGGACGGCGACGGCGAGGTCTCGGTGCGGGTGCCGGTCCCTCGCCTCTTCCCCGGCCTGCCGCGGGTGATGGTGGGGGCGAGGGCCGATCTGGAGCCGGGCGATGGGTGAGGAGCGCGGCCAGGCCTCCGTCGAGCTGGTCGCGGCGCTGCCGGCGCTGCTGCTGGCGGCCCTGGTGGCGCTGCAGCTGCTCGCCGCCGGCTACGCGATCACCCTCGCCGACGGCGCCGCCGAGGCGGGGGCGCTGGCGCTCGCCTCCGGCGGCTCGGCGGCGGAGGCGGCGCGTGGCGCCCTGCCGGGCTGGGCGAAGGACGACGTCGAGGTCGCGGTCCACGGCGGCACGGTGACCGTGCGGTTGCGCCCGCCCTCGCCGCTGCGGTCGATCGCCGATCGCCTTGCCGTCAGCAGCTCGGCCAGCGCGAGGGCGAGATGACCCTCCTCGTCACCGCGGTCGGCGAGGCGGAGGGCTCGCGTGGCGCCGCGGCGGCGCTTGCCTGCGCCGGCGCCGACGTCGACCTGGCCACGCTCCTCGTCGACATCGGCGGCAGGGCGCCGCGCCCGACCCTGCTCGCCTCGGCCGCGGCGCAGCGGCTGGAGGAGCGGCTGGCGGCGCACCTCCCCCAGGCCCGGCTGGCGGCGCGCGGCCAGGTCTGCCAGCTGACGGTGCCGGGCGACCTGGACGGCCTGGAGGCAGCATCGGCGGCGGTGAGCGCCGCTCGCGGCTCGCTCGCGGTGCTCCACCTGTCCCCGGCGCTGATGCAGCCGCTGCTGGACGGGGGGATCGGGCCGCAGCCATCCGGCGTCCTGCTGCGTGCCGACGTGGCGGCCGACCGGGCGCTGCTGGCCCTGGTCGTCCGCGACCTGATCGACCGCGACCTCGCCGTCGCCGTGCTCAAGCGGCGCCTGAGCTGGGTCGCCGAGCGCCGCGCCCTCTTCGGCGCCCTCTCTCCCGACGCCGCTGGCGGCCTGCCCTCGTCACCGCTCCGGCGAGTCCTGCCGCCATCCGTATTCCACCCGGATCGGGTTGCCGCTAACTCCCGATGATCGCGGCGCCCCGGCCCTCTACGTTGAGTCGATGGAAGGCGAGCGGGCGATGTTCCAGGTGCGAGTCCACGGTCGCGGCGGCCAGGGCGTGGTCACCGCCGCCGAGCTGCTCTCGGTCGCCGCCTTCGACGAGGGCCTGCACGCGCAGGCCTTCCCCAGCTTCGGCTCCGAGCGGACCGGGGCGCCCGTCGTCTCCTTCTGCCGCTTCGCCGACGCGCCGATCCGCACCCGCGAGCCGGTCTCCGAGCCCGACGCCCTGATCGTCCAGGACCCGACCCTGCTGCACCAGGTCGACGTCTTCGCCGGGCTCGCCCCGGATGGCTACGTCCTCGTCAACAGCGGCAGGACCCTCGAGGAGCTGGGCCTGGATGGCGTCGGCGGCCAGGGCCGGGCGCTGACGGCGCCGGCAAGCGAGATCGCCCGGGCCGAGACCGGCCGGCCGTTGCCCAACGCGGCGCTGCTCGGCGGCTTCGCGGCGCTGACCGGGGAGCTGCGCCTCGACCCCGTCCTCGCCGCGATCCGCGAGCGCTTCCCCGGCAAGGTCGGCGAGGCGAACGCCGCCGCCGCCACGGCCGCCTTCGCCTTCGTCGAGCAGGCGCTGCGGGAGGTCGCGCGTGCTTAGGCAGCTGGAGGGCTCGGCCGCGGTCGCCGAGACGGTCGGCCTCTGCCGGCCGCAGGTCGTCTGCGCCTACCCGATCTCCCCCCAGACCCACATCGTCGAGGGGCTCTCGGACCTGGTCCGGGCGGGCAACCTCGAGGACTGCGAGTACGTGATGGTGGAGTCGGAGTTCGCGGCGATGTCGGTCTGCATCGGCGCCTCGGCGACCGGCGCCCGCGCCTACACGGCGACCGCCAGCCAGGGCCTCCTCTACATGGCCGAGGCCCTCTACAACGCCTCCGGCCTCGGCCTGCCGATCGTGATGACCGTCGCCAACCGGGCGATCGGGGCCCCGATCAACATCTGGAACGACCACAGCGACTCGATGTCCCAGCGCGACTGCGGCTGGATCCAGCTCTACGCCGAGGACAACCAGGAGGCCGCCGACCTGCATGTCCAGGCCTTCCGCATCGCCGAGCAGGTCTCGCTGCCGGTGATGGTCTGCATGGACGGCTTCATCCTCACCCACGCCTACGAGCGGGTCGACGTCCCCACCCGCGAGCAGGTCGACGCCTTCCTGCCGCCGTTCGAGCCGCGCCAGGTGCTCGACCCCGACGACCCGGTGACGATCGGGGCGATGGTCGGCCCGGAGGCCTTCGCCGAGGTCCGCTACCTCGCCCACGCCAAGCAGATGCAGGCGCTCGACCTGATCCCCGAGGTCGCCGCCGAGTTTGCCGCCGCCTTCGGGCGCTCCTCCGGCGGCCTCCTGCGCGGCTACCGGGCCGAGGACGCCGAGACGATCGTCGTCGCGCTGGGCTCGGTGCTGGGGACGATCGAGGACACGATCGACGAGCTGCGCGAGGAGGGGATGAGCATCGGCGCCCTGGCGATCAAGTCCTTCCGCCCCTTCCCGCTGGAGGAGGTGCGCTCGGCGCTGGCCGGCGCCAAGCGGGTGCTGGTGCTGGAGAAGGCGCTGGCGGTCGGGGTCGGCGGCATCGTCTCGGCCAACGTCCGCATGGCCCTCTCCGGGATCGACCTGCACGGCTGCACCGTGGTCGCCGGGCTCGGCGGCCGCCCGATCACCAAGAAGTCGCTGCGCGCCCTCTTCGCCGACGCGGTCGCCGAGCGACTGCCGCCGCTGAGCTTCCTCGACATGGACTGGGACCGGGTCGAGGCGGAGCTGAAGCGGATGGCGGAGGGCGGTCGCAGCGGCCCCCACGCCGAGAACATGCTGCGCGATGTGGGCGTCGTCGCGGCGCGGTCGCACTGATGGCAGACCAGGCGGTGAAGTTCTACCAGGCGGGCAGCTTCGTGATCGGCAACCGCCTGCTCGACCCCGAGCAGCGCTCGGTGCAGGCGCGGATGGAGCGCTCCAACAGCCTCACCTCCGGCCACCGCGCCTGCCAGGGCTGCGGCGAGGCGCTCGGCGCCCGCTACGCGCTCGACGCCGCGATGCGCGCCACCGGCGGCCGCCTGATCGCCGCCAACGCGACCGGCTGCCTCGAGGTCTTCTCGACGCCCTACCCGGAGAGCTCCTGGCAGCTGCCCTGGCTCCACTCCCTGTTCGGCAACGCGCCCGCGGTCGCCACCGGGGTCGCCGCGGCGCTGCGGGCGCAGGGCCGCGAGGACGTCCGCGTGGTCGGCCAGGGGGGGACGGCGGCACCGTCGACATCGGCTTCGCCTGCCTCTCGGGGATGTTCGAGCGAAACGACGACGTGCTCTACGTCTGCTACGACAACGAGGCCTACATGAACACCGGCGTGCAGCGCTCGGGGGCGACCCCGCCGGGCGCCCGCACCGCCAACACGAAACCGATCGGCGCCCACGCCGGCGCCGACTTCGGCCAGGGCAAGGACCTGCCGCGGATCGCGATGGCGCACGAGATCCCCTACGTGGCGACGGCGACGGTGGCCGAGCCGCGCGACCTCGAGCGCAAGGTCGAACGGGCGATGGAGCTGCGCGGCGCCCGCTACGTCCATGTCTTCGTCCCCTGCCCGCTGGGCTGGGGCTCGGCGGCGAAGGACACGATCAAACTGGCGCGGCTGGCCAAGGAGTCGGCCCTGTTCCCCGTCTTCGAGGCCGAGGCCGGCGAGGTGGTCGGCGTCTCGAAGATCCGCCGCCGGGTCCCGGTCGAGGAGTACCTGCGGCCGCAGCGCCGCTACGCGCACCTGTTCGGCGAGGACGGGCGCCCCGACGTCCTCGCCCGCATCCAGGCGATCGCCGACCGCAACGTCGACCGCTACGGCCTCCTATGAAAGCCAAGCCCTTCGCCATCACCCTCGACGTCGGCTCCAGCCTCGCCAACAAGACCGGCAACTGGCGCACCGAGCGCGCGGTCTACGTCGACAAGTTGGCGCCCTGCAACCACGCCTGTCCCGCCGGCGAGGACATCCAGGCATGGCTGTACGAGGCGGAGGAGGGGGAGGGCGGCTACGAGCGCGCCTGGCGCAAGCTGGTCGAGGACAACCCGCTGCCGGCGATCATGGGGAGGGTCTGCTACCACCCCTGCGAGACGGCCTGCAACCGCGGACAGCTCGACGAGGCGGTCGGCATCCACTCGGTCGAGCGCTTCCTCGGCGACGAGGCGATCGCCCGCGGCTGGAAGCTGGAGGCGGGAGCCGAGCCCAGCGGCAGCCGGGTGCTGGTCGTCGGCTCCGGCCCCTCCGGGCTCTCCGCCGCCTACCACCTGACCCGGCTCGGCCACGAGGTGACGATCCACGAGGCCGGCCCGATGGCCGGCGGCATGATGCGCTTCGGCATCCCCCAGTACCGGCTGCCGCGCGACGTGCTCGAGGCCGAGGTGGGGAGGATCCTCGACCTCGGCGTCCGCCTGGAGCTGAACACCCGGGTCGAGAACGTGCTCGACTCGATGCGCGAGGGCGGCTTCGACGCCGCCTTCCTCGCCGTCGGCGCCCACATCGGCCGCCGCGCCTACATCCCGGCGGGGGAGGCCGACCGCATCCTTGACGCGGTCTCGTTGCTGGAGAGCATGGAGGGGGAGGAGCGGCCGCGGCTGGGCCGCCGGGTCGCCGTCTACGGCGGCGGCGACACGGCGATGGACGCCGCCCGCACCGCGCGGCGGCTCGGCGCCACCGACGCGGTCGTCGTCTACCGGCGCACCAGGGACCGGATGCCGGCGCACGACTTCGAGGTCGAGGAGGCCGCGGCGGAGGGCGTGCAGATGCGCTGGCTCTCGACCGTCAAGCACTTCGAGGGCGGCAGGCTGGAGCTGGAGCGGATGGAGCTCGACGCCGACGGGTTCCCCCAGCCGACCGGCGAGACCGAGGAGATCGAGGCCGACTCGCTGGTGCTGGCGATGGGCCAGGAAGCCGACCTGGCGCTGCTCGAGGGGGTGCCGGGGATCGAGGTCGAGGACGGCGTCGTCGGGGTCGGCCCGAACATGATGACCGGCCACGCGGGGATCTTCGCCGGCGGCGACATGGTCCCGGCCGAGCGCACGGTCACGGTCGGCGTCGGCCACGGCAAGCTGGCCGCCCGCAACATCGACGGCTGGTTGCGCGGGAGCGGGTACGCGCCGCCACCCGAGCCGGCGCTGGCGAGCTACGACACGCTCAACACCTGGTACTACTCGGACGCCCCGCGCACCGTGCAGCCGGAGCTGGAGGTGGCGCGGCGGGCGTCGGGCTTCGACGAGGTGGTGGGTGGGCTGGACGAGGGGAACGCCCTCTTCGAGGCCCGCCGCTGCCTCTCCTGCGGCAACTGCTTCTCCTGCGACAACTGCTACGGCGTCTGCCCCGACAACGCCGTGATCAAGCTCGGCGAGCCGGGCGAGCGCTACGAGATCGACCTCGACTTCTGCAAGGGCTGCGGCCTCTGCGTCGCCGAGTGCCCCTGCGGGGCGATCGAGATGGTCCCGGAGCGGATTTAGGCCCGAAGACGGCGCCGAAGCGTTCGTTTCCGCGCGCCACGCGTGCGCTCCGGGCCGGCATCGTCGCCGCATGGGCGGGGACGCGAGGTCCGGAGAGCGCGGCCAGGCGCTGATCCTGGCGCTCGGCGGCGCCTTCGTGCTGCTGGCCGGGGCGCTGGCGCTGGTGGCGATCGCCGGGGCGGTGACGGGTAAGGGGAGGGTGCAGCGGGCCGCCGATCTGGCGGCGATCTCGGCGGCGCGCTCGATGCGCGACGACCTGCCGCGGCTGCTCTCGCCGCCGACCCTGCCCAACGGGCTGCCGAATCCCGTCCACATGGAGAAGCTCGTCTACCTGGCGCGGGCGCGGGACGCGGCGCTCGGGGCGGGACGGGCGAACGGCGTCGACCCCGGCCGCCTCCGCGTCGAGTTCCCGGACGCGGTCTCGTTCGCGCCGGTGCGGGCGAAGGCCATTGTGGTCGCCCGGCTCGAGGGGGCGGGCGGCGGCGGCCGGGTCGAAGCCTCGGCCGTGGCCGAAGCCGCCGCCCCGATGGGCGCCACCGGCGGCATGCCGGCGACGGCCAGCGGCGGCGGCTACAGCGGCCCGCTCGTCTACCGCAACGGCGAGGGGATGCGACCCGACGTCGCCGCCGCCTTCGACCGCATGGCGGCCGCCGCCCGCGGCGCCGGCATCTCCCTGATCGTCAACTCCGGCTTCCGCTCCGACGCCGAACAGGCGGAACTGTTCGCCGCCCACCCGGATCCACAGTGGGTCGCTCCGCCGGGTCACTCGCTGCACCGCTGCGCGACCGAGCTCGACCTCGGACCCGAATCCGCCTACGGCTGGCTGGCGGCGAACGCCAGCCGCTTCGGCTTCCTCCAGCGCTACAGCTGGGAGGCCTGGCACTACGGCTACACCCAGGGCCCGCCGCCCTGCTCGGATGCCGGCAACGCGGTCGCCGGGGCCGGGGGAGAGGGCGCCGCGCCGGGCGGGGCGACGCTGCCCTCCTTCGTCCCGGACCGCTTCCGGGCGCCGCTCCTCGACGCCGCCGCCCACTGGAACGTCTCCGCCGCCCTGCTCGCCGCCCAGCTGATGGCGGAGTCGAACTTCAACCCCTTCGCGGTGTCTCCGGCCGGGGCCCAGGGCATCGCCCAGTTCATCCCCTCCACCGCCGCCTCCTACGGCCTGCGCAACCCCTTCGACCCGGTCGAAGCGATCGGCGCGCAGGCCCACCTGATGTCGGACCTGATCCGCCAGCTCGGCGACCCCCAGCTCGCCCTCGCCGCCTACAACGCCGGCCCCGCCCCGGTCGAAGCCTGCCACTGCGTCCCCTCGATCCCGGAGACCGCCGCCTACGTCAGCCGCATCCTCGCCCTCCTCGGCGGCGCCGGCGCCCTCGCCCTGCCGAGCTTCGAAGTGCGGCTGGTGGCGTAATGCATATGAATGCTAGAATGCATCAACAGATGCGCACCACGATCGAGCTCGACGACCGCATCCACGCCCGCCTCAGGGCGAAGGCCGCGGAACGGGGCATGCGCGGCTTCTCGGCGATCGTCGAAGAGGCGCTTGAGCGGCACCTCGAGCCCGGCGGCGAGGGTGATCTCGGCTCAGCCCTGGCGGAGGCAGAGGGGGCTTGGAGCGAGAGCGACGTCGAGGAGTGGGAACGGGCGCGCGAGGAGGCGTGGGCGACTTGGCCGGCGGACCGGTACTCGACTCCGACGTCCTGATCGACTACCTGCGCGGCGCGGGGCCCGGCCGGGATCTGGTCCGGGCCCTGACCCAGGGAGCCGGCTACCGGGTGACGGCAGTGACCGCCTTCGAGCTGGCGCTGGGGCGCTCCTACCGCCAGAGCCCGCGGCCGGTGCACGCCCTCCTCGCCGCGCCGGTGCTGACACTGACGCGCAAGGCCGGGCTGCGAGGCGGGGCGCTGCTCGGCGAGCTGCGGCGAGGCGGGCAGGCGATCGACGTTCGCGACGCGATGCAGGCCGGCATCTGTCTCGAGACCGGCGCGACTCTGGTGACCCGGAACGTCTCCCACTTCGAGCGCGTTCCCGGACTGCGGCTCTCCCACCCGGCTGAACTGCTCAGCGAGTGAGGCGGCGGCCGAGGTCGAGGGCCGCGGCCAGGAGCTCCTCCTGGCGCCGCGCGATCGCGACCTCGAACGGCCGCCGCTCGTCGATGTCCTCACGGCGCGTCAGGTCCTCGGCCAGCACGGTGAGGTCGTGGTGCTCGCCGAGCAGGTCGGTCACCGCGTGCGCCTGCTCGGTGGGCGCTCCCACGATCCGCAGCTGGTAGCGGAGGTCCTTGGCGCGTTTGCGCCACTCGTGGACGTTTCGCGCGCTGGGGTCGGCCCGGGCCCGCTTCATCGCTCTCCGCCCCTGGCGGTAGCTCCTGCGCAGCCCCGGCTCCAGCAGCTCCCGGGAGCCCGTCTCCAGCGGCCACTCGAGGATGCGGTCCCGTCCCGCTTCGATCGCCCTCCTGGCCTCGTCGATTTGGCCGGCCTCGCCGCGCGCGGCACCGGTCAGCTCGTCCCGCTCCCGCGCCAGCGCCCGCGCCCAGCGTTCCGAATCCTCAGCGGGAAGCTCGTCGCCGAACCTGTCGCGGAGCGCCGCCAGCGTCTCCGGCTTCACCTCGGCGTCGCGGCTTCCCGAGAGCATCCGGCCGGCGTCCCGGTAGCGCCGGTTTTCGGCCCTGGCGAGCGGCTTGCCGAGCTCGCCCCGGACCAGCCGCACGAGCGCCCGCAGTTTCTTCAGATCCTTGCGGGTGGCGTGGACGGCGCTCGCCAGGTTCCCGTCGCCGGCCCCGGACAACTCCTCCAGGGCATGCTCGGCACGGCCCAGTGCGATGCGCCGCACCCCCTCAGCGGCACCCTCACTCTCCTGCAGGCGATAGGAGCGAGAAGGCATGCCCTACTTTAGACTGCCGCCCGATGACAGCGGTCGAGGTAGAGGGGGTCGAGGGCATGCGGGAGTTGGTCGGCCGGGAGATCGGCCCCAGCGAGTGGCGCCCGGTCACCCAGGCCGACATCGACGCCTTCGCCGAGCTCTCCGGCGACGACCAGTGGATCCACGTCGACGTCGAGCGGGCCAGGGCCGAGAGCCCCTTCGGGACGACGATCGCCCACGGCAACCTCACCCTCTCCCTCGTCGACGGCTTCCGCGGCGAGCTGATCTCCTCCACCGGCTTCGCCCTCGGTGTCAACTACGGCTGGAACAAGATCCGCTTTCCCGCCCCGGTCCCGGTTGACAGCAGGGTCCGCGCCCGCGCCGAGGTTGTCTCGGTCGACGAGGTCGGCGGCGGCTGGCACCAGGTCGTCACCCGCTTCACCCTCGAGGTCGAGGGCAACGAGAAGCCCTGCTTCGTCGGCGACAGCGTCACCCGCGTGATGGCGCCCGCCAGCTGACGCGCCTACGGTCCCGCCCTCGCCAGCAGGCCCTCCACGGCAAGACCGCGATCGAACGACTCGCCTCGGTCCAGCGGTATCACTGCGTTGGGAGTGACGCGTACCCCCGCCTTGCGGTTGCGGGCGCAGAGCTTGGCGTAGCTGCCGCGAGTGGGGTGGGGGACGGGTGGGATCACCCTCCCATCGGGGCGCCTGAAGACCAGTTTGCCGCCCCCCTCCCGAGCCAACCCGAACCCGCCCTCGTGCATGAGCCGGTGATGGTGTCCGCAGAGCAGGATCAGGTTGTCGAGCTTGGTCTCACCGCCGCGAGCCCAATGCAGGATGTGGTGGGCGTCGACCCACCTCGAGTTCTCGCAGCCCGGGAACTGGCAATGCCCGTCGTCGCGTATGTCGAGGACCCGGCGTATCGCGGGAGGGATCGCCCGCGTCTTGCGACCGACGTCGAGCGTCCCCTTGGGACCGTGCAGGATCGGGACGAGCGAGGCGTCGCAGGCCAGGCGCCTCGCCGTCTCAGCGCAGATCGGCGGACCACCCTCCATTCCACACCCTGCTTGTGCGCCGGTGCCTGCAAGTGCACCGATGTTCGCATGGACCACCACCTGATGGCGCTCCCCGGCGCTGCGCACGTCCCCGTTGCCCGCCAGGGCGTTCTCGGCGACTTCCATCAGCGCGTCGGCGTCGTTGACTCGCGCGGGTGAGTCCGGCTCTTCACGCCGGCGGATCGCGTCGCGCGCCGACTCGATCGACTTCAAGAACAGCGCTCCGTCCTCGGGCGAGAGCCGTCCCCGGATGCGGAGGCTGCCGTCCTCCTCCCATTCGCAGGCGAGGAAGCGGTCGCGGTGAGCCGCCTCGGCGCTCTCCAACGAGACGGCCCGCCGGTAGCCGCGCACGATCCGATCCAGCTGGGCGGCGGTGGCGAAGCGGGCCATCTCGACCAGCTCGGCCTCGATCTCCGGCGTGGCGATCCGCGTGATCGCCCGCACCTTGGAGTAGCTCAGCTCCCCCCGGCTGAACCGCTCGCGCATCAGCGGCAACTCGCCCAGGGAGCGCGCCACCCGCACGTGCTCTCGCGCCGACCGCGGGTCGACTGAGCAGCGCCAAGCGATCCAGGCCCCGCAGGAATGAAAGCCCCAGGCCTCATGGCCGCCTCTGCGGTCGAACTCGGCCACCAACTCCAGCCAGCGACAGGTCGCCGCGGCGATGTGCGCGGCCAGCTCGCCGATCTCGCGTTCGATCCACGCCGTAGGCGCAGTTTCCGCATCTGACCCCCGGACGACGGGAGTGCTGCCTCCCTCTACGAACATATGTTCGATAGTACGCAGGGGGTCGGATGGAAAAGTCGGGCCGTTCTCCCGGGCGAGGGAGGGCAAGGCGGTTCCGCGGAACCGCCTTGAGACAGGCGGTCCTTGTTAGAACCGTCCGGCGTCGAAGAACAGCATCGGGCCCGAGCGCTCGGTGCTGGACACCGCGAAGCCCGCCGTCGCCAGCCAGGCTTCGACCTCGGATTGTGTGCCCACCTGGCCGAAGTCGCCGGAGCCGGGGCGGACCAGAAGGCGCTGTCGCAGGCTGTCGCGCCCGCGGACGAAGCAGCAGCCGACGAGGCGCCCGCCGGGCTTGAGGACACGGGCGGACTCGGCAAGCGCAGCGGGCGGATCGTCGAAGCAGTGCAGGCCCCAGAAGGAGAGGAACAGGTCTACGCTCTCCGAGGGCAGCGGAAGCTCGGTTGCATCCGATTCCAAGAACTCGACGCCGGTCAAACCGCGAGCTTCGGCGCGCTTGCGAGCGCGGCGGATCATCGAGGGAGAGAGATCGGCGGCGACGTAGTGGACCGAGCCGTCGGGGCGAACGGCGCGCAGGGCGGGACCCGCTCCACACGGGCAGTCGACGATCGTGCCACGGTCGGGAACCTCGGCGATCGCGTTCATGCTCTCGTAGTAGGGCTTGCTGTCGCCGCCCCACACGGTCCGGCTGATCAGGCGGCTCAAGCCGGGGCGCTCCATGTAGGCGCTGTAGGCGGCGCCAAACGGCGAGGCGTAGAAGTCGTCGGTGGTCCGGTCTTTCATCAGAGCACCTGTTTTTGGACGAAGCCGGCCACCAGGATCAGCCAGCCGCCGATCTCGGCGACGATCAGGGAGATCATCAGGGCGTGGGTGCCGGGGACGGGGTCGCGGAACTGGTTGTCGGTGTCGCGGCGCCAGCCGTGGACGGCGTAGCCGGCGACCGCGAAGAAGAAGTAGAAGGCCATCGCTCCGGCGGCGAGGAGGTTCAGGGCGACGCCCCAGCCGCTCAGTTCGACGAAGGTCGCGACGAGGAGCAGCGCGAAGCTGTAGAGGAGGGCGGCGCGGTGCGCGGTGTCGACGTAGGGGTGGGCGAGATGGTTCTCGGCGCTCGCCATCTGGCGGTACTTCCAGACACCGAGCAGCAGCGCCCAGAGGAACATCGCGGCGGCCAGCAGCAGCACCGCCTTGGTATCCCCCCCGAGGTTCACCCGCAGCGCCCTATTTGACGGTCAGCGTGCCTTCCATGCCGGCTTCGCGGTGGCCGGGGACGGTGCAGTAGTAGTGGTAGGTGCCGGGCTTGAGGTTGACCACGGTCGAGTCGGAGCCTTCGGCGATCAGTTCGGTCTGGCCGATCGTTTCGCCGCTGGAGTTTTCGATCGCGACGTCGTGGGTCAGCGGCTGGGAGTTGGTGAAGTCGAGGGTGACCTTGCCGGCCTTGGCGGTGGCGGCGTCGCTGTTGTATGCGAGGCCGCTGGAGGCGGTTTCGATGTTGAGCGTGGCGCCGCTCCCGGCTGACTTGCCTTCGGCTGCGCCGCCGGTGGATTCGGTGCTGCTCGAGCTGCCGGAGCTACCACCGCAGGCGACCAGGGCGAGCGCTGCGAGGACGAGGGCGAATGCGACGGCGATTTTCTTCATGAGCGCACTGTACCCGGATACGGGAGGCCCGCAACCTCGGTTCAGCGGCCGCGGAACTCGGGCTTCTCGCCGCTGAAGAAGGCGATCGCCCCCTCGCGCAGATCCTCGGTCGCCATGCTGTCGGCGATCCCGTGGCGCTCCAGCTGCAGGTGCTCGGTGAGGCGGTTTTCGATGCTGACCCCGCAGAGCCGTTTCGCCATCTTCACGTAGTGGGGCGCCATCGCCGCCAGCTTCTCGGCCTTGGCGCGGGCCGTGTCCATCAGCGCCTCCGCCGCCACGACCTCGGAGACCAACCCCTCCTCGAGCGCTTCGGCGGGTGTCATGTTGGGGTCCTCGAGCAGGATCTCCAGCGCCCGGCTGGGCCCGACCACGCGCGGCAGGAAGTAGGTCATGCCGCCGTCGGGCGAGGCGCCGATCCGCCCGTAGGCGCAGGCGAGGAAGACGCTCTCGGAGGCGATCCTGATGTCGCAGGCGAGCGCCAGCGAGAAGCCCGCCCCCGCGGCCGGGCCGTTGACCGCCGCGATCACGGGATAGGGGATGCGCCGCAGGTCGACGATCGCCGTGTGCAATGCCTCGGCGCCGCGCCGCACCTGGGCGGGCAGGTCGATCGAGTCGTCTTCGACCCCGGCTTTGAAGCCGTTGATGTCGCCGCCAGAGCAGAAGGCCTTGCCGGCGCCGGTGACGATCAGCGCCCGCAGCGGCGCCTGGTCGGCGAGCCAGGCGAACGCGGTCCCCAGGTCGAGGATCATTTCGGGGCTCATCGCGTTGAACGACTCGGGGCGGTCGAGGGTGAGCGTTCCGATCTCTCCGTCGACCTCGATCCGCAGCGTGTTCAGCTCGGGGGGGTTCACGCGGCCCGCAGCCTACCCTTTATCCGGTGAACGACAGGATCCGCGAGCTGCCCGACGCCCCCGGCGTCTACCTCTTCTACGGCGCCGCCGAGGAGCTGCTCTACGTCGGCAAGGCGCGCTCGATCCGCAAGCGCGTCGCCTCCCACTTCTCCGGCGGCGAGCCCCGCCTTACCAGCCGCGTCGATCGCATCGAGACCCTCGTCACCGCCACCGAGGCGGAGGCGCTGCTGGCTGAGCAGAGCTTCATCAAGCGCCACCGGCCGCGCTTCAACATCCGCCTTCGCGACGACAAGTCCTACCCCTACGTCGCCGTCAGCCTCGACGAGGACTACCCCCGCGTCTACTTCACCCGCGAGAAGCACCGCTCCGGCCGCGCCTACTTCGGCCCCTTCTCCAGCGCAAAGCGGGTGCGGGAGACGCTCGACCTGCTCGGCAAGCTGTTCCAGTTCCGCACCTGCGAGGGAGCGGAGCCGGGCCGGCGCTCCGGCAGCCCCTGCCTCGACTACTACATCAAGCGCTGCGGGGCGCCCTGCGTCGGCCACGTCAGCCGGGAGGAGTACCGGCGCAACGTCGACGCGATCGTCGACTTCCTCTCCGGCCGCTACCGCCAGGTCGAGGCCGAGGAGCGGGCGAAGATGGAGGCCGCCGCCGGCGCCGAGGAATTCGAGCGGGCGGCGCTGCACCGCGACCGGCTGAAGGCGATCCGCTCGCTGTTCGAGCGCCAGCGCGTCGCCGGTGGCTCGGTCGGCACCGCCGACCTGATCGGGGTCGCGGTCGAGGGGGCCGACGCCAACGCTCAGGTCTTCCAGGTCCGCGACGGCATCCTCGCCGAGCGCCAGAGCTTCTACCTCGAGAACCAGGCCGAACGCGAGCCGGCCGAGGTCGCCGAGGAGTTCATCGGCCAGTACTACTCGGCCTCGCCGTCGATGCCGAAGACGATCGTCGTCGGCCCCTACCTGCGCGACCGCGCCGCGATCCTCTCCGAGGCGCTGAGCGAGCGCCGCGGCTCCCCGGTCGAGGTGCGCGCGGCCGAGCGCGGCGACAAGCGCCGCCTGCGCGAGCTGGCCGAGCGCAACGCCCGCCTCGCCCTCGACCAGGACCGGCTGCGGCGCGAGCACCGCCGCGCCCGCCGGGTCGAGTCGCTGGCGACCCTGCGCGAGGTGCTGGGGATGGAGGAGCTGCCGGTCCGCATCGAGGGCTTCGACGTCTCCAACATCGGCGGCGAGCACACCGTTGCCTCGATGGTCGTCTTCGAGGGCGGCGCGACCAAGAAGGCGGACTACAGGCGGTTCCGGGTGCGCGGCGAGCGCGCCGACGGCCCCGACGACTTCGCCTCGATGGAGGAGGTGCTGGCGCGCCGCGTCGCCCGCCACCTCGAGCAGGCCGACCTCTCGCCCCACGACGGCAAGCGCGACGGCAGCTTCGCCTCGCTCCCCTCGCTGCTGGTGATCGACGGCGGCAAGGGCCAGCTGGCGGCGGGGATGAAGGCGCTGGCGCCCTTCGTCGAGCGCGGCGTCACCGTCGTCAGCCTCGCCAAGCGGGAGGAGGAGGTATACGTCCCGGGGCGCTCGACGCCGCTTGAGCTCGCCGCCTCCTCGGAGGCCTCGAAGCTGCTGCAGCGGGTCCGCGACGAGGCGCACCGCTTCGCGATCGAGCACCACCGCGGCCGCCGCGACCGCGCCATGACCGGCTCGGTGCTGGACGAGTTGAGGGGGATCGGGCCCGCCCGCAAGCGCGCCCTACTCAAGCATTTTGGCTCTCCAGAGCGGTTTCTGGCCGCGACCAGGGAGGAGCTCGAGGCGGTGCCCGGCCTGCCTGGCAAAGTAGGGCGGGAGATTCACGAGCAGCTCAACAGGACCAGCTAGGCGATGGCCGACGGCAAGGTGACCCTGGTCGTCATCACCGGCCATTCCGGCGCCGGCAAGTCGGAGGCGATCGCCGCCTTCGAGGACGGCGGCTACTTCTGCGTCGACAACCTGCCGCCGCGGATGATCGAGAGCCTCGGCGAGCTGTTCCGCCACCGGGGCAGCGGGGTCGAGCGCGCCGCGGTCGTCTCCGACGTGCGCGGCGGCGAGTACTTCGACGACCTGGTCCAGGTGCTGGACGACCTCGAGGCGGGCGGCCTGAAGCCGATGGTCCTCTTCCTCGAGGCCGGCGAGGAGACCCTGCTCGACCGCTACAAGGAGACCCGCCGCCGCCACCCGTTGGCGCCGGAAGGGCGGATCGTCGACGGGATCCGGGCCGAGCGCGAGCTGCTGGCGCCGCTGCGCGAGCGCGCCGACGTGGTGATGGACACCAGCGACCTGACCGGAGCCGAGCTGCGGCGGCGGATCGCCGAGGAGATGCTGGGCCGCGAGGAGGGCGGCAAGCTGGCCCTGACCCTGCTCACCTTCGGCTTCAAGAACGGGCCGCCGCGCGACGCCGACCTCACCCTCGACGTCCGCTTCCTGCCCAACCCCCACTACGACGAGGAGCTGCGGCCGCTGACCGGGATGGACGAGCAGGTCCGCGCCTACGTCGAGTCGGGGACCCAGGCGGGCGAGTTCTACGGCCGCCTGCTGCCGCTGCTCGAGTTCCTCGTCCCCGCCTACGTGGCGGAGGGCAAGAGCCACCTGACGATCGCCGTCGGCTGCACCGGCGGCCGCCACCGCTCGGTCACCGTCGCCGACCGCATCCGCCGCGACCTCGCCGGTCGCGAGGACGTGGTCGTCAGGGTCAAGCACCGCGACGTGGACCTAGAATCGCCCCGCGTTGTCTGAGCCGGTCATATCCATCAGGGGGTTGCGCAAGAGCTACGGCGAGGCCGAGGCGGTGCGGGGGATCGACCTCGAGGTGCACGCCGGCGAGGTCTTCGCCTTCCTCGGTCCCAACGGGGCCGGCAAGACGACGACGGTCGAGATCCTCGAGGGGTACCGCAAGCGCAGCGGGGGAGAGGTGACCGTCCTCGGGCAGGACCCCGAGCACGCCGGGCGCGAGTGGCGCCAGCGGATCGGCATCGTCCTCCAGAGCGGCCGCCTCGACCCGTACCTGACGGTGCGCGAGTCCCTGGCCCTCTACGCCGGCTACTTCCACGCCCCGCGCTCGGTCGAGGAGGTGGTCGAGCTGGTAGGCCTTGGCGAGAAGGCGGACGCCCGCGCCAGCAGGCTCTCCGGCGGCCAGCAGCGCCGGCTGGACGTCGGCATGGCGCTGATCGGCGACCCCGAGCTGCTCTTCCTCGACGAGCCGACCACCGGCTTCGACCCGACCGCGCGGCGGGCGGCCTGGGACGTGATCGCCGGCCTGCGCGACCTCGGCAAGACCGTCTTCCTCACCACCCATTACATGGACGAGGCGCAGCGCCTCGCCGACCGGGTGACGATCATCGCCGGCGGCGAGATCGTCGCCCGCGGCACCCCCGAGGACCTCGGCGACCGCGAGAATCAGCCGGCGACGATCCGCTACCGCGCCGGCGGCCGCGAGGTGGCGGTCGAGACGACGACGCCGGTGGCGACGCTGCACGAGCTGACCGGGCGGGCGCTGGAGCGCGGCGAGGACCTCGAGGGGCTGGAAGTGACGCGCCCCTCGCTCGAGGACGTCTACCTGGAGCTGACCGCGTCCTCGGAGGTGGCCGAGTGAGCGGCCTGGCGCTGGTCGGCCACCAGTTCCGCTACGACCAGAAGGCCTTCTGGCGCAACCCCGCATCGGTCTTCTTCACGGTGATGTTCCCGGTCGTCCTGCTGCTGATCTTCGCCACCGTGTTCGGCAGCCAGACGGTGAACGTGCGGGGCGGGATCAAGACCACGACCTACTACGTGCCGGCGATCATCACCCTCTCGGTGATCTCGGCGACGATGCAGAGCCTGGCGATGTCGCTGGTGATCGCCCGCGAGGACTGCCGCCTCAAGCGCAGCCGCGGCACCCCGATGCCGCCCTGGGTCTTCATCGCCGGCCGGGTCGGCAACTCGATCGTCGTCGCCCTGATGATGCTGGCGCTGCTGGCGGCGATCGGCCGCGTCCTCTACGGGGTCGCGATCCCCTGGGAGCGGCTACCGGCGATCGTCGCCACCCTGGTCGTCGCCGCCGCCGCCTTCTGCTGCCTTGGCATCGCCCTCACCGCGGCGATTCCCTCCCAGGACGCCGCCGCCCCGATCGTCAACGCGCTGCTGCTGCCGCTCTACTTCCTCTCCGGCGTCTTCATCCCCGACGACCAGCTGCCCAGCGGCGTCATCCACTTCGCCGACCTCTTCCCGATCCGCCACTTCTTCGAGGCCTTCTTCGACGCCTACGTGCCGGTGAGCGGCGGCGGCGCGGCGATCTCCTGGGGCAACCTGGCGATCGTCGCGATCTGGGGCGTCGCCGGCCTCCTCCTCGCCGTCCGCTTCTTCCGCTGGACCCCGCGCAACGGCTGAGCGCACGACCGAGCATCGGGGCTCCCGTATAGCGTTCCGTCGCGATGCTCCACCACGTCCTCCTGGAGGTCTCCGACCTCGAACGCAGCGCCGCCTTCTACGACTCGCTGCTGGCCCCGCTCGGCTGGCGTCGCCATTTCGAGGAGGACGAGACGATCGGCTGGGGGATCGCCAAGCCGGTCTTCTTCGTCGCCGCCCACCACGAGCCCAGGCCGGGCTTCGGGCTGCTCAGCTTCTCCGGCCTCGGCATCGTCGCCGTCAAGGCCGCCTGGGAGGGCGGGATGCGGGCCGGCGGCGTCAACGTCAGCGACCCCGGCGAGCAGCGCTCGCACGGGTCGGGCTCCTACTCGGCCTTCCTCAAGGACCCGGACGGGTACGAGATCGAGATCACCATCGGGTCCGACTAGGCCGACTCCGTAGGATCGGCTCCACAAAACGAATTCAGGAGGCATGACTGCATGGCTGTGAAGGTCGGCATCAACGGTTTCGGGCGCATCGGCCGCAACGTCTTCCGCGCCGCGCAGGCGGCGGGGGCCGACCTCGAGTTCGTCGCCGTCAACGACCTCACCGACACCGGCACCCTCGCCAACCTGCTCAAGTACGACTCGATCCTCGGCCGCTTCCCGGGCGAGGTCCTCGCCGGCGAGGGCTCGATCTCGATCGACGGAAAGGAGCTGAAGGTGCTCTCCGAGCGCGACCCGGCGGCGCTGCCCTGGGGGAAGCTCGGCGTCGACGTGGTGATCGAGTCGACCGGCTTCTTCACCGCCCGCGCCGACGCCGCCAAGCACCTCGAGGGTGGCGCCAAGAAGGTGATCATCTCGGCCCCGGCCAAGGAGCCGGACGTGACCGTCGCGCTCGGCGTCAACTTCGACACCGCCTACGACCCGGCCAGCCACGACATCGTCTCCAACGCCTCCTGCACGACCAACTGCCTGGCGCCGCTGGCCAAGGTGCTGCATGAGGCCTTCGGCATCGAGCAGGGCCTGATGACCACGATCCACGCCTACACCGCCGACCAGCGGCTGCAGGACATGCCGCACTCCGATCCCCGCCGCTCGCGCGCGGCGGCGCTCAACCTGATCCCGACCACGACCGGCGCCGCCAAGGCCGTCGGCCTGGTGCTGCCGGAGCTGAACGGCAAGCTGAACGGGTTCTCGATGCGGGCCCCGGTCCCCGTCGGCTCGGCCGTCGACCTCGTCTTCACGACCCCGAACCCGCTCGAGGTCGACCAGATCAACGCCGCCCTGAAGGCCGCTGCCGAGGGCCCGATGAAGGGGATCCTCGCCTACACCGAGGACCCGATCGTCTCCACCGACATCGTCGGCGACCCGCACTCCT
Source organism: uncultured Actinomycetes bacterium (assembly GCA_963714045.1). Lineage (GTDB taxonomy): Bacteria > Actinomycetota > Thermoleophilia > Solirubrobacterales > 70-9 > VAYN01. The sequence continues at coordinate 1,139,622 of OY970225.1, forward strand.
CGATCGTCGACGCGGGCGGGACGATGGTGATCGGCGACGGCCGCATGGCCAAGGTGATCAGCTGGTACGACAACGAGTGGGGCTACTCGAACCGCTGCGTCGAGCTGGCCGGCAAGGTCCTCCCCTAGCGCGGCGGGAGCAGGCTCGGTGGGCTTCTCCAAGGCCAGTGTCCGCGATGCCGAGGTGGCGGGTCGGCGGGTGCTGGTCCGGGTCGACTTCAACGTGCCGCTGGCGGGTGGCGAGGTAGCCGACGACATGCGGATCCGGGCGGCGCTGCCGACGATCGAGCTGCTGCGCGAGCGCGGCGCCGCGCTGATCCTCGCCTCGCACCTGGGGCGGCCGAAGGGCGAGGTCGTGCCGGAGCTCTCGATGCGACCGGTCGGCGAGCGGCTGGCCGAGCTGCTCGGCGCGCCCGTCGAGCAGGCGCCGGCAGTCGTCGGCCCCGACGTCGAGACGATGACCGCGGGGCTGAGCCCGGGCCGGGTGATGCTGTTGGAGAACACCCGCTTCGAGCCGGGGGAGACCGAGAACGACCCCAAGCTCGCCGAAGCGCTCGCCCAGCTCGCCGGCGTCTACGTCAACGACGCCTTCGGCGCCGCCCACCGCGCCCACGCCAGCACCGAGGGGGTCGCCCATTGCCTGCCGGGGTACGCGGGGCTGCTGCTGGAGCGGGAGGTGACCGAGCTGACCCGGGTCGTCGAGTCGCCGCAGCGGCCCCTGGTGGTGATCCTCGGCGGCGCCAAGGTCTCCGACAAGATCGGGGTCATCGACCGCTTCCTCGCGGTCGCCGACCGGATCCTGATCGGCGGCGCGATGTGCTTCAGCTTCTTCCGTGCCCAGGGCATCGGCACCGGCGACTCGCTGGTCGAGGAGAAGGGCGTCGAGCTGGCGGCCGAGGCGCTGGAGCGGGCGAAGGGCTCCGAGTGCGAGCTGATGCTGCCGGTCGACCTCGTCCTCGGCGAGGAGTTCGACGCCGCCACCGAGCGCCGCGAGAGCGACGGGGTGGAGGTTCCCGACGGCTGGATGGGCCTCGATGTCGGCCCGCGCACGGCGGCGCGCTACGCGGAGGCGATCGCGGCCGCCGGCACCGTGCTCTGGAACGGGCCGATGGGCGCCTTCGAGCTGGAGCCGTTCGCGGCCGGCACCCGCGCCGTCGCCGAGGCGGTCGCGGCCGCCCCGGGGACGACGGTGATCGGCGGCGGCGACTCGGTCGCGGCGCTGCGAAAGTTCGGCCTCGACCAGGAGGTCGACTGGCTCTCGACCGGAGGGGGGGCATCATTGGAGCTGCTGGAGGGAAAGAAGCTGCCGGGAGTCGAGGCCCTGCTCGACGAGGAGACGGCCGATGTCTGAGCGCACCCCGTACATAGCCGCCAACTGGAAGATGAATAAGACGGTCGCCGAGGCGGCCGGGTTCGTCGACGCGCTGCTGCCGCGGATCGCCGCGACCCAGAGCGACGTCGTCGTCTGCCCGCCCTTCACGGCGCTCGCCGAGGTGGTCGAGCGCCGCCGCGGCACCGCCGTTCGGGTCGCCGCCCAGAACATGCACGAGGAGGAGTCCGGGGCCTTCACCGGCGAGGTCTCGGCGGCGATGCTGGTGGAGCTCGATGTCGAGGCGGTGATCCTCGGGCACTCCGAGCGGCGCCAGTTCTTCGGCGAGACCGACGAGGCGCTGGCGCGCAAGGTCCCGACCGCCCTCGCCGCGGGCCTGGAGCCGATCCTCTGCGTCGGCGAGAGCGAGGCGGCGCGCGACGGCGGCGAGACCGAGGAGGTGCTGGAGCGCCAGCTGCAGGCGGATCTGGCCGGCATCGAGCCCACCCAGCTGGAGCGCGTCGTCGTCGCCTACGAGCCGATCTGGGCAATCGGCACCGGCCGCACCGCCACTCCGGAGCAGGCCCAGGAGGCCTGCGCCTTCATCCGCGACGTGCTGCGCATGCGCGGCGCCGCCGTCGACCGCGTGCGGATCCTCTACGGCGGCTCGGTCAAGCCGGCCAACGCGGCCGAGCTGATGGCGCTGCCCGACGTCGACGGGGCGCTGGTCGGCGGCGCCAGCCTCGACGCCGAGGAATTCGCCGCGATCGTGGACGCGGCCGGATGACGACTCCCGTCCCCTCGCTGGCGCTGGTCATCCTCGACGGTTGGGGGCTGGCCGAGCCGGGGCCGGGCAACGCGATCTCCCTCGCCGAGACGCCGGTCTTCGACCGCCTCTGGGAGCGCTTCCCCCACACCCAGCTCTCCGCCCAGGGCCGCGACGTCGGCCTCCCCGACGGCCAGATGGGCAACTCCGAGGTCGGCCACCTCAACCTCGGCGCCGGGGCGATCGTCAAGCAGGACCTGGCCCGGATCGACGACGCCATCGCCGACGGCGGCTTCTTCGAGAACGAGGCGCTGCTGGCGGCATGTGAGAGGGCGCGCTCCAGTCCCCGCGGGCGCCTGCACCTGCTCGGCCTCGTCTCCGACGGCGGCGTCCACTCCGGCTGGGAGCACATCGAGGCCTGCGTCGAGATGGCCTCCCAGGAGGGCGTCCCCGATGTCGTCTTCCACGCCTTCACCGACGGCCGCGACACCCTGCCGCACGGCGGCCGCACCTACCTGGCCGAGCTCGAGCGCTGGCTGCGCCAGGCGGGACGGGTCGCCACGGTCAGCGGCCGCTACTACGCGATGGACCGCGACACCCGCTGGGAGCGGACCAAGCTCGCCTACGACGCGATCGTCCACGCCCGCGGCCTCCACGCTCCCGATTCCGCCGCGGCGATCGAGGCCTCCTACGAGCGCGGCGAGACCGACGAGTTCGTCAGGCCGACGGTGATCGGCGACTACGACGGCGCCGCCGCGGGCGACGTCGCGATCTTCGTCAACTTCCGCCCCGACCGCGCCCGACAGATGACCCGCGCCCTGGCCGAGCCGGGCTTCGAGGAGTTCTCCCGCTCCGGCGGCCCGGTCCTCGACCTGACCACGATGACCTCCTACCGCAAGGGCTGGCCCTACCCGGTCGCCTTCCCCGAGGAGCGGCCGAAGACGACCCTGGCCGAGACGATCTCCGAGGCCGGCGGCCGCCAGCTCCACGTCGCCGAGACCGAGAAGTACGCCCACGTCACCTACTTCTTCAACGGCGGCCGCGAGCAGGAGCTGAAAGGGGAGGAGCACTGCCTGGTCGAATCGGCCCGCGACGTGCCGACCTACGACCACAAGCCGGAGATGAGCGCCCGCGCCGCCGCCGACACCTTCGTCGAGCACTGGGCGGGCACCGACTACAGGTTCGGGATCATCAACTTCGCCAACCCCGACATGGTCGGGCACACGGGCGTGATCCCGGCCGCGGTCGCCGCGGTCGAGGCGGTGGACGCCTGCCTCGGCGACGTGATCGCCGCGGTCGAGGCCAAGGGCGGCGCCTGCATCGTCACCGCCGACCACGGCAACTGCGACCACATGCTCGAGCCCGACGGCTCGCCCAACACCGCCCACTCGCTCAACCCGGTGCCGCTGATCGTCACCGCCGAGGGCCTGGAGCTGCGCGACGGCGGCATCCTCGCCGACGTCGCCCCCACGGCCCTCGACCTCCTCGGCATCCCCCAGCCGGAGCCGATGACCGGCCGCTCGCTGATCGCGTGAGTGGTGAGTTGAGCCGGCTATAGGCGGCCTAATTCACCAATCGCCGAGATGAGGACGGACGAGAACAGGCTGCGGTTCGAGGTTGGGGCGCGGGATGGTGCCGCCCGCGCTGGCACGATCCACACCGCCCATGGGCCGATCGAGACGCCGGCCTTCATCCCGCTGGCGACGAAGGGGACGGTGCGCGGGCTGGAGTCGGAGGAGGTCGCCGGGCTCGGCTACCAGCTGATCCTGGGGAACACGTACCACCTGTTCGTCTCGCCGGGGCCGGAGCGGATCGCCGCCGCCGCCGGCCTGCACGGCTTCATGGGCTGGGAGCGGGCGCTGATCACCGACTCCGGCGGCTTCCAGGTCTTCTCGCTCGCCCACGGCGGCGTCGCCGACGAGGTCAAGGGCAGCGGCCGCTCCGGCGGGGAGCACGGCTCGAAGGTCGAGATAACCGAGGAGGGGGCGCGGTTCCGCTCCTACCGCGACGGCTCGGAGCTGTTCATCTCACCCGAGGTCTCGATGCGGGTGCAGGCGGCGCTGGGCTCCGACATCGCCCTCGTCTTCGACGAGTGCACGCCCTTCCACGCCGACCGCGACTACACCGCCCGCTCGACGGCGCGCACCCACCGCTGGCTCGACCGCTGCCTCGAGTGGCACCGGCAGGAGGGGCCGGCGCGCCAGGCGGTGTTCGGGATCGTCCAGGGCGGCGTCCACGAGGACCTGCGCCGCGAATCGGCCGAGGCCGTCGCGGCCGCCGGCGTCGACGGGATCGCGATCGGCGGCACCCTCGGCCGCGACAAGGCGGAGATGCACGAGGTGCTGGCGATGACCGCGCCGTTGCTGCCGGAGGCGGCGCCCAAGCACCTGCTCGGCATCGGCGAGGTCGACGACCTGCTCGGCGGCATCGCCCTCGGCCTCGACCTCTTCGACTGCGCCGTGCCCACCCGCCTCGCCCGCCACGGCGTCGCCCTGGCGCCCAGCCCCGAGAGCCGCTTCCGGCTCGACATGCGCAAGGGGGGATGGGAGGGCAGCCGCGAGCCGCTGGTCGAGGGCTGCCCCTGCCCCGCCTGTCGCCGCCACGACCGCGACTACGTCAGCTACCTCTCCCGCGCCGAGGAGCTGACCGCGGTCCGCCTGATCGTCCTCCACAACCTCACCTACATGCGCGAGCTCACCACCCATGCCCGCGCCGCGATCGCCGCCGGCGGCTTCGACGCCTACCGCGCCGCGATCCTCGCCGGCGCCCCCCCGTGGGCGGCTATTCGGTGTTCTTCCTGACCAGGTCCTTGACTTCTTCCACGACCTTTTCGACGGTGTCGCCGGCGACCTTGGAGACCTTGACGCCGGCGGCCTTGTCGGTGGTGACGATCACGGCCGTCGCTACGGCTGCGGCGACCAGGACCAGCGCCACCGCGGCGAGGACGAAGCGGGCGAAGCGGGAGAAGGCAGAGCGCTTGGCCGGTTCGGCGGCGCGGGCGGGGACGGCCGGCGGGGGAGAGGCGATGCGGGGCTCCGGGCGCCTGGTCTGCGACTGAGCCGGGCGGTACTCGGTCTGGGCGGTGGTGCCTCCCATGACCCGGGTCGGGGTCGCGCCCTCGGCCAGCGGCAGCGTCACGTCCTCCCCTTCTAGGCCCAGCCGCAGGCCGCTGGCGAGCTCGTCGGCGCTGGCGTAGCGCCGGCCCGGGTCGCCCTCCAGCGCCCGCAGGACGGCGGCGCCGAGCGTCTCGGGGACATCGCCGTTGTAGGTGCTCGGCGGCAGCGGCGTCTCGTTCTGCTGGCGCACAGCCAGCTCCGCCAGCGACGATCCCTCGTAGGGCAGGCGGCCGGTGAGGAACTGGTAGAGGACGACGCCGAGGGCGTAGACGTCGGTCGCCGGCGTCGCCTCCTCGCCGCGCACCTGCTCCGGCGCCAGGTAGGCGGCGGTGCCGACGACCGAGCCGACCTGGGTGATCCGGGTCTGCTCGATCGCCCGGGCGATCCCGAAGTCGGTCAGCTTCACCGTCATCTCACCGCCGCCGACCGGCCCGCCGACGACCATCAGGTTGCCGGGCTTGACGTCGCGGTGGATGATTCCGCGCCGGTGCGCGTAGTCGAGGCCGGCGCAGGCCTGGATCCCGATCTCGGCGGCGGTCTCTGGCTCGACCGCCCCGTTGCGCTGCAGGATCTGCGCGCCGGAGCGGCCCTCGACGTACTCCATGACGATGTAATGGCGACCCTCGTCGACGCCGGTGTCGTAGACCTGGACGATGTTGGGGTGGATCAGCTTCGCCACCGCCAGCGCCTCGCGGCGGAAGCGGGCAACGAAGCGCTCGTCGTCGGATAGGTGCTCGGCCAGGACCTTCACGGCGACGGTCCGCTCGAGGATCAGGTCGGTCGCCTTGTAGACGTTCGACATGCCGCCGGAGCCGAGCCGGTCGCCGGTCTGGTAGCGGCCGGAGAGGGTTCCCGCCTCCATCATTCGCCCCCCACCGGGGCGCCGGGCGCTACCCCGCCCGAGGGGGTGCCACCCGCCCCGGTTTCCGCCGGGGGCGCTTCTTCTTCGGCCTGGGATGGCGGAGCCGGGGTGGTTTCTTCCGCCGGTTCTTCGGCTTCCTTCTGCGGCTTCGACTTCGCGGGCTTTTCCTTCTTCGGCGCCGCCGGTTCTTCGGCTTCGGCGACCGCCGGCGTTGTTTCTTCGGCCGTTTCTTCGCAGCCGGCCACGACTTCGTTGAGCCGGGTCGCGCCTTCGCGCAGCGCCTGCTTCAGCCGCTTGTCGACCCCGCCGAGCGCTTCGATCTGCCCGCTCACGGCCGCCGCCGCGTCCTGGGCACCGACGCAGTCGCCTTCGCCCGCCAGCCGCTCGACCTGGTCGAGGTTGGAGTTGATTTCGCTCGCGGTGGCGCCCGGGAGCAGGTCGGCGCCGCCCCCGCCGCCGCAGGCGAGTAGGCACAGCGTCGCGGCGGCGCCGAGCGCGAGGGCGAGCAGAGATGCGGTCAGGCGGCCCATGGAGCGAGTCTAGTCAGCGGCCGGTCCCCAGCCGCTCCGCCAGATGGCTCGGCAGGCCGGCTGCGAGGATCGCCTCCGCGGCGGCGGCGACGTCGTAGGGGACGCGGTGGAAGCGCGCCGTCCAGCGCTCGGTGTCCAGCTCCAGCCAGGCGGCGCGGGGGTCGCCGTCGCGGGGCTGGCCGACGCTGCCGGGATTCAGCAGCCAGGCGCCGCTCTCGAGGTCCAGCAGCGCCCCGTCGCCGGCCTGCGCGCCCTTGGCTCCGCCGGCCCGCCCCCCCTCGGGCTGGGTGAAGAAGAGGGCGATGTGGGAGTGGCCGATCAGCCCAACCCGCTCCTCCTGCGCATCCAGCGCCGTTTCCGCCTCCTCGGTCGAGAGCACGTATTCCCAGACCGGGTCGTGCGGCGAGCCGTGGAAGAGGCCGACGCCCTCGCGAGCCCCCGCCGGCTCCAGCCCACGGAGGAAGTCGAGGGTTCCGGCGCCGCAGTTCTCCCGCGTCCACTCGACGGCGGCCGCCGCGTTGTCGGAGAAGGCGGAGACGTCGAGGCCGCCCAGCACCGCGAGGTCGTGGTTGCCGGCCAGGCAGACGTCGCAGCGCTCGCGGACCAGCTCGGCGCAGGCGTCCGGCTGGGCGCCGTAGCCGACCACGTCGCCGAGGCACCAGAGCTCCTCGGTCCCAATCTCCTCGATCGCTCCGAGAACCGCTTCGAGCGCCGGCTGGTTGGAGTGGACGTCGCTGATGACGGCTGCGCGCAAGCGGCCAGCGTACCCTGGCCCCGCCCCGGTCCATACGATTGGCCGGTGAGCGCCACCGACTCGATCGCCGACCTGCGCGGAGCCGTCGACCGCGCGGCACGGGCCCTGCGCGACGGCGAGCGCACCGAGCCGGCGCCCTCCCTCGACCGCCCGCCGAAGCCCGAGCTGGGCGACTACAGCTCCAACGCCGCGATGCTGCTGGCCGCGCCTCTGGGAGAGAATCCGCGCGCCGTGGCCGAGCGGCTGCGGGCCGAGCTCGAGCGCGAGCTCGGCGGCTCCACCAGCCTCGACCGGGTCGAGGTCGCCGGCCCCGGCTTCGTCAACCTCTTCCTCTCCGACGCCTGGTACCGGCGCGCCCTGGCAGCCCTCCTCGCCACCGGCGAGGACCTCGGGCCGGCTGCGACCGATTCTCCGGAGCGGGTCCTGGTCGAGTTCGTCTCCGCCAACCCAACCGGGCCGCTGCACGTCGGCGGCGGCCGCCACGCCGCCTACGGGGACGCCCTGGTGCGGCTGCTGGAGGCGGCCGGCCACGAGGTCGAGCGCGAGTTCTACGTCAACGACGGCGGTGGGCAGGTCGGCCGCTTCGCCGACTCGATCGCCGCCCGGATGCGGGGCGCCGAGCCGCCCGAGGGGGGCTACGAAGGCGACTACGTCGTCGATCTCGCCGAGCGGATCGCCGCCGAGGGCGTCGACTCGGCCGACCGTGAGGTCGTCGGCCGCCGCGGAGTCGAGCTGACCATGGAGGGGGTGCGCGCCACGCTCGAGCGCTTCGGCGTCCGCTACGACACCTGGTTCTCCGAGCGCACCCTCTACGAGCGCGGCGAGGTCGAGTCGGCGCTCGCCGACCTCGACGGGGGCGGCCACACCTACCGCCACGAGGACGCGCTCTGGCTGCGCACGACCGAGTTCGGCGACGACAAGGACCGGGTCCTGATCCGCTCCAACGGCGAACCGACCTATCTGGCGGCCGACGTCGCCTACCACTGGGACAAGCTGCAGCGCGGCTTCGGGCGGCTGATCGACGTGCTCGGCGCCGACCACCACGGCTACGTGCCGCGACTCCGGGCGGCGATCGAGGCGCTCGGCGCCGATCCCGCGGCCTTCGAGGCGCTGATCATGAGCCTCGTCCACATCGTCGAAGCGGGGGAGCGGGCGCAGATGTCGAAGCGCAGCGGCGACTTCGTCTCGCTCGACGAGCTGCTCGACGACATCGGCGTCGACGCGGCCCGTTGGTTCATGCTCTGGCGCAGCCACGAGACCACCGTCGATCTCGACCTCAAGCTGGCTCGCAGCCAGTCCAGCGACAACCCCGTCTACTACGTCCAGTACGCGCACGCGCGGATTGCCAGCATCCTGCGCAAGGCCGGGGCGGCCGGAGAGGAGGCCGCGGCCGGGCTTGGACCCGAGGCCACGGCGGCCACGGCGGTCGAGCCGAGCGAGCGGGCGCTGATCAAGCGCCTGCTGGAGTTCCCCGATGAGGTCCGCGAGTCGGCGGCGCGGCGGGCGCCGCACCGGATCTGCGCCTACTCGACCGCCGTCGCCGCCGACTTCCACGCCTTCTACCGCGACTGCCAGGTGGTCGGGGCCGAGGGCGAGGGAGTCGAGCGCTCGCGGCTGGCGCTGTGCCTCTGCGCGAAGCGGACGATCGCCGCGGCGCTGGGGCTGCTCGGGATCTCCGCCCCCGAGCGGATGTGATGCGCGGCGGGCGCCGCAAGCTGCCCGTCCTGGCCGAGATCGCCGGCCCGGCGCCGAGCGAGGCGCGGGCCTGGTCGCTGCGCCGCGCCGACCTCGAGGCGCTCGCCGGTTTGCGGGAGTCGCTGGAGGGGCGGCGAGTCGTGCTCGTCACCGGCGAGGAGGCGCTGTCCGGGGCGACCGCGATCGCCGCTGGCGCCGGCGCCAGCGGCCGCCGCGCGGTGCTGCTCGAGTGCGACCTGGCGCGGCCGCGGCTGGCGGCACGGCTCGGGCTCGCCGCGGCGCCCGGCCTGCACGAGTACCTGCGCTGGGAGGCGACGGCTCCGGAGATCCTGCAGCCGCTGGTCATGGCCGGCCCGGCGGCGGGCGGGGCGCCGGGCCCGCTGGTCTGCATCGCCGCCGGCGGGCCGGCGGCCGACCCGGCGACCCTGATCGCCCTGGAGAGCTTCCGCCATGCGCTCGCCAAGCTGCGCGTCGCCTACGACCTGGTCGTCCTCGCCGGCCCCTCGCCCGACGCCGGCTACGGGTCGCTCGAGGCCCTGGCGGCGCAGGCGGACGTGCTTCTGGCCGCCGTCGCGCCGGGCGCGGTCGCGGGCAGCGCCGGGCGTGAGCTGCGCGCCGCCCTGCGCCGGCTGCCGGTCAAGGTCGGGGGCGCGATCCTCGTCGGCGACGCTCAGAGGTCGTAGCGGGCAAGGTCGGCGTCGAGGCGGGCGGCGTCCTCGGGGCTGGGCCCGGCGGCCGCGGGCGGCCCCTCGCCGTCTCCCCGCCCGCCCCCGGCCCGGCGCCAGCTCAGCACCCCCAGAGCCAGCGCCACCACCGCGACGGCGAAGGCGACGATCGGCACCAGGTAGGCGGAGAGGTCGAAGCCCGACCCCTGCGGCAGGGCGAGGACCTCGGTGCCGTACTCGGCCACCAGCGCGTCCTTGATCTGCGCCTTGGTCCGCCCGGCGGCGACCAGCCGCGAGACGAACGCTTTCTCCCGCTGCGCCTGCGGCGATTCGGCCAGCTCCAGCAGGGTGCCGCAGACGGGGCACATCACTTCCGCGGAGACCTCGCCGAGCGAGGTCTTGGGCGTCGCCGCCACGCTCAGCGGGGCGGGCGCCAGCAGGGCCAGGACGGCCAGTGCCGGTACAAGCGCCGCCCGGGCCCTCACGAGCCCCCGCCCGGCAGCAGCGGCGCCACTTCGCGGCGAAGGTATTCGTCGGTGACGGGGCCCCGCAGCAGCAGCCGCACCCGGCCCTGCGGGTCGACGAGGAAGTTCTCCGGCACGCCGGTGGTGCCGAAGGCGTGGGCGGCGGAGCCGTCGCCGTCGCGCAGCTGCGGGTAGGTGAGGCCGAAGCGGCGCACGAAGGCGCGGCCGTCGCCGCTGAGGTCGCGGCTGTCGATGCCGAGGACGGTGAAGCCACCGTCGCCCCGCCGTCGCTGGAACTTCTCCAGCGCCGGCGCCTCTTCCTTGCAGGGGCCGCACCAGGAGGCCCAGAAGTTGACCAGCACCCAGCGGCCGCGGTAGCCGGCCAGCGAGCCGCTGCCGCCGCCCTCGAGGCGGGGGAGGGAGGCGGTCGGCGCGACCTCGTCGAGGGCGACCCCGGAGGACCCTTTGCTGAGCAGCCCGAAGGTCAGCAGGCCGACGACGGCGATGACGGCGAGGACGGCGATGGCAGAGCGAACGCTCACGGGGATCGGGGAGGTTAGCCCGTAGAAATCGCCCCGGCGCGGACGTAGCTCAGTTGATTCCGGTCGATGTTCGGGAAATGTTCGGAGCGCCCGCATGACCGATTCGTCCCCCGAACGCACAACGACCCGCCAAAAGCGGGTCGCGGTGAGGGGGAGCTACCCCCAAGCGGCTTGTCAACCGGCTTCCAAGGTACCTGACGCACTTGCGGATTATCAACTAGCCACGCAAGGTTTGCTGCGGGAATCTCGCCCCCTGCGTTCCGCCACTACTTGCCGCGGTGGCCGGGTCGATAGGAGAGAGCGCGACCGACATGTGCTCATGGGTAGCGTCCATCACGTCTCCTAGCCCCGCCCCGCGGTTTGTTTTCTGGCTCGCAGCGGACCTATCAGCACTTGCTCGACGCGAAACCCGGCGAGCGGCGGTCGGTAGAGGACTACATCAGCGAGGCCCGCACGGCCGACGATGCTCGGGAACGTTCGGAGCGGCTGGCAGTAGAGCGGGAGACTCGCGTTCGGACTCCGCATAGAATCGCCCCCACGCGGACGTAGCTCAGCTGGTAGAGCGCGAGCTTCCCAAGCTCGAGGTCGCGGGTTCGAGACCCGTCGTCCGCTTTCCCATTCTAGAGCCAAAATCGGCCCCAACCACGCTTCAAAAGTCATTGCGGGTAGGAACAGGGGTAGGAACAAAAGATAGTTGTCGTTGGTTCGATTGACTGCTCGACTTTCGTGACCTACGCCGCCGCTCGCAAGCGTGACTGTGGGCGAGCCGTGATTTGTCGCGGTAAGGGCCTGCGCCCCGCTCCTTGCCGAAATTCCGCCCGGATCAGCTCGCGACGCAGAGCGCAGAGCACATCGAGCATCGAGGGATCGCGCTTTTGGGAGTACCAGGGCGCCTCTCGTCGGCGACGATCGACGTCGGCGGCAGGGTCGGCGTGAAGCACGTACCAAGCGATGGCCACGCTCTGGCAAAGCAGGCCGAAGGGCACGGTCCGCTCGACCGCCCGCCGGGTGCGGTTGCGTGCCTCGCCGACCCCGACCGTCTGCTTGGCGTCTTGGAAGGCGACCTCGATCGACCAGCGATCGGCGTAGCGGGCGATGATCTCGATCACCCCCGCCTCGACATCGGTCGTGATCAGCGCGATCCGGTAGCCCTCGGCGTCGGAGAGCTCGCGGACGATCACGACCCGCACCGCGCGGGGGCCGAAGACCGAGTGCCACAACCCGGCCACGACGAGCGCGCAGACCTCGCCCCGGCCGGGGACCGCGAGACGCTGCCACTCGCTCGCCTCGGCTCGCGCGGCGATCTCGGCCGGGGTGCCGAGCCGCGCTCCCTTGACCCGCGGCCGCCCGCGGCGTCCGGTCGGCGGCGGCTTGGGGGCGTGGATCACGGCGTTGGAGCGAAGCCTCGAGGTCAGGGTGATGCGATCGGTGGCCGGGGCCATCGCCTTGCAGGCGAAGGCCGAGTCGCCGACTATGTCGACCCGCCGCTTGGGATAGCGCTTTGCGATCAGACCTACGAGCTCTGCGGCAAGGTCCTGTTGGGAGGGCCGGCGCTCAGGGTCGGGGCGCTCCTCGGTTGGCTTCGGCGTCGGCAGCCAGAGCCGAAACAGCACCGGTAGGCACCAGGCGCGCTCGCCGAGGGCCGCAATCCGCACCACGAGGCCGACCACGACGAAGCAGTTGCCGAACTTGAAGCCGCGCCCGCCGGGGGCGGCGGAGGAGTCGTGATGCCAGCTCGTCCCATGCACCTTGGGCCCCGAGCGGCGGAAGACCGAGCCGTCGACCGCGAGCGCGACCGGCGCCCCCGGGTCGGTGAAGCGCTCGATGAGGAAGTCGAGCGCGAGCAGGCCGAGGCGATCCGGACACCAGGCGGCGCGGGCGAAGAAGTCGTGGGCGCGGCTGTGGTGCAGCTTCCCGGCCAGCCGGGCCGCCTGCCACATGCCGGTGACCGTGTGCTCGCCGACGCGACCGACGAGCCCCGCCACGAGCGCCTCGAAGATCTGGAAGGTCGGGGCGGTGAAGGCGGGCTGAAGCAGGGACAGGATCGCGGTAAGCGAAGATGGCAGGGCGGGCATCGGCGGTGACCTCCACGAGGATGTTTGGACACACCCTTCGTTCGAGCGAGCCGCCGTTGCTCCCTGCTCTACATCAGCCTCGACACCGAGGGGTGATCTCCTTCAAGTTGGCCGGAGGTCACGAAAGTCGAGTTGACTGAAAAGACCCTGGAAAACGACACAAATGACTACAGTCCTGGGCGGCTCGTGCTCTGTCAGCTATTTCCTCGGCTCGTGGTCGCGGTTCGAGCCAGCTAGGCCGGCGGCCCGCAAGCTGGGCGTAAGCTAGATAGGAGCGGTTATGGCAGACGCAAAAGAAATCGAAGAAATCGAGTTGGTCTTCGAGCCCCAGGACGAGGGCGGCTACCACGTCTACGCGCCCGACCTTCCCGGTCTTCATACGCAGGGCGACGATCTTGACGACGCGATGGCAAGCGCCAACGAGGCGGTCGCCCTCTACGTCGAGGGACTACGCGAAGACGGCGAGCCGCTCGACAGCGGCGTGATTCGCCGCTCGATTCCTCTGCCGGCGTGAGCCCACGCCAGCCGGTCGTCTCCGGCGAGCGCCTGATCAAGGCGCTGCGCAAGGAGGGCTGGGAAGTCGTCCGTCAACGCGGCAGCCACGTCCGTTTGAAGAAGGCCGGGCGCAAACACGCGCTCGTTGTCCCGCTGCATCGGGAACTCCGCCGCGGCACCCTCGCCGGCATTCTGCGCGATGCCGATCTCAGCGCCGAGGACCTGCGGCGCCTGCTCGACTGATCCGCAGCGTTACTTTCTGCCCGGTGCGTGCGGGATCGCATCCCGCTGGCCTGCTTCGTTAACTCGTAGTGTCGTGTCATGTCCTTGGACGCGCGCATCGCCGACGCCCTGCGCGCCGCTGACGCGGCGACTATCCTGGCGCGACGTCAGTAACTCACTTCACGCTCTCGACCCCGACGGCGAGGACCTGACCGTAAGGCCGTTCTACTTCGCCTTCTCCTACACCCTGCTTGAGCGGACCAGCCCTCGCCGCGATCGGGTTGGCGGTCCGTTCGGATCGTGGAGCGCCGGGGAGGGATGGAGGTTCCCGCCCGAGGTCTCCACGATCGAGGACGTCGACGTTCGGGCTTGGATGAACGCCTTCGAGGAAATCGACTCCCCGGTGGTCAAGGCCCGCGTCGGCGATCTTCTCTTCGAGCGCAGGGCGGGATCGCGACCCGACCTCTACGCCCGGGGCGCGAGCGATGCCTTGTTCGCCCTAGTCGATCGCGACGAGTGGGCCGATATCGAGCGCACGCGGCTGCTCTCCCGCGCGCTGGAGCTGGCCCAGGCCGTCGGCGACCGCGAGCGGGCAGGGACCGCCATCGCACAGATCCTCGCCTTCGCCGAGGACGTGCTCGACAACCCGGAGGGCAAGCCCGGAGTGTGCCTGCGGCCCTTGCGGTCGCTGGTCGACTTGATGCCCGAGGATCGCCCCGACAACCTCGACCAGCTGCTTGTGCGCGCCGCCGAGCGCTTCGGTGCCGACCCGAACCTGGTGGACAACATCGTCGAGCTTCGTGTGCGACTCCTCGATGAGGAGGGCCGCAAGCAGTTGCGCCAGGATCAGGTCGCGCGCTGGCGCGAGGAGGCGACGAAGGGCGACGGTCTCCTGCGTGCGTTCAGACTGGACAAAGCCCTTGAGATCGCCCGCACCTTCGGGTTGAACACCGAGGCCGACGAACTCCGAAAGGAGCTAGGGGATTTCGACCCCGAGCAGCTCGACCTAAAGGAGATCTCGGCCGAGGTCGAGACGCCCAAAGAGGAGGTCGAGCGCTTCCTCTCCAATTTCAGAGACGCCGCATCGTGGCAGGACGCGCTGCGATTCCTTGCGGCGCAGCCGCCGCCGGGCGGGTTGCCGGCCGACCTTGAGGCTCACGTCGAGGAGCTGATGACCGAGGCACCACTTCAGTTCCTCTTCACGAAAGCGATCATCGGTCCCGAGAGCGCCGGGGCGATCTTCCGCGCCGACAGCCCGGAGAAGCACAAGAGGGTCGCTATGTCTGAGCAGCGAGCCCAGGCGGACAAGATCGCGCACGGCCTCGTCGGGAAGGTCCAGAAACCGGCCACCGCCCTGCTTCTCCAGGTCGCCTGCGTCTTGAGTTCCTTCCAGCTGGGCACACCCGCCGAGGAGCCCAGTCCTCCGCCGGGTGCCGAGACGGTCGAGGAGGCGGACAGCGACGAGCCTGGCGAAGCTCCGGCGACCGAATGAATCAGGTCCGTCGGAGGCAAGGACACGGGTACCAAACGGGCACCGATTTGAGCGAAAGTAGGGTCAACTCGAACCAACTCGGACCGCTTGAACAAGCCAAAAACCAGCCTGGTCAACCTCATAACCCGAAAGTCCCGGGTTCGAATCCCGGCGGACGGTGTCCGGTTTCAGCGCATAGGCGACACCTGTGTCAGGACATAGGAGACACTGGGCCGCATCGGTGTCGTCGTCGACGCGGCAATCGCTCTCTCGCGGGAGGAGCTGATCCCCTCGGGTTCAAGCGCGGCCGATGGCGCGGCGGCGATGATTGCGACTTACGGAATTAAGCCTAATTTTCGTAAGCTCTGCTACTCTGAGCCAATGGGAAAGCGCGACGCACAGCTGGTCACGGAGGCCCTCTTCACCCTCGTCGATGCGCGTGAGGCGATCGAGAACGGCCACTCCGACGCTGCCCTTGATGCGCTTGAGGAGGCCCAGGAGGTGCTGATCTCGGTCAAGCACACGCCGGGTGTGAGCGTGGCGGGGGCGAGCGAGCGACTCGGGGTCTCCGAGCCGACGATCCGCAGCTGGGTAAAGCGAGGAGCGCTCGAGGCGGTTGCGGGGGCCAGGCCGATGCAGATAGAGCCGCAGAGCCTGCACCGCGTCAGCCGCGCGCTCGCCGAACTGCGCCAGCGCGGGCGGGATCGCGACTGGCTACAGGCTGTGGTCGACCATCTGCACGACCGCGAAGCGCGGGACAGCGAGGCTCTGCGCGAGGGCTTGGCCCAGCTGGGCCGCGGGCGGCTCGAACCCGCCTGATGCCCCACGAGATCCTGCGTACGGCGCAGGTCGCCACTGTGCTTGGCGGGATGTCGGCGCGCGAGAAGCGCTCCTATGAGGCGGCGGTTGACGCCCTGCGCGGGGAAGGCTGCGGGGCCGGTGGCTACCGGCTGGTCGCGGCCGATGGCGATGACTACCCGCTGTGTTGCCGCCACCTCGCATATGCATGGCGGATGTTCACGGCCTACCCGCGCAAGAAGCAAGTCGTGATCGTCGCCCTCGATAAGCACGAGCGCGATCACAACCCGGCAGCCGATCTCGCTGAGGTCCTGCCTGGCCTCGCTACGGCCGGGCGCAAACGCTCGGCGAAGCCGCCCTGCTGCGAGGACGCGGCCGATCCGCCGGCGATGAACGAGGAGTTGAGCGAGCTGCTCTCCGCGTTGTCCTGAGCTGTCGTCGGCGGCGGACGGTGTCCGGTTTCAGCACATAGGCGACACCTGTGTCAGGACATAGGAGACACCTGGCCTGCATCGCGAGCGTTCTCGAAGCGGTGCTGGGTAGGAACACGGGTAGGAACAAAATCGGACCTATCGTGTCCAGCGTGGTCTTTCGGTGTCCACTTCAAAAAATGACAATTTGCAGGGAAAGCGCATTGGAAAGCGGCTCGCGCTGAGCCTCAGCGCGAGCTTCCCAAGCTCGAGGTCGCGGGTTCGAGACCCGTCGTCCGCTTCGAAGGGCCTTGAGTCGAGGCTTATTACCTAAAAGTATTGACTTAGATCATCGAAATCGGGTAGAGTTTTCCCGGGATGATCTCGGGGAGGGACAACTCGATCGGTCGCCGGGTGCGGGCGCTGGCGGCCGCCTCGGGCGCCGCCGCCCTGCTGAGTCTGGCCCTCCTGGCGCCCGCGGCTCAGGCCTCCACCGGCGACATCATCGCCCCGAGCGACCCGCAGAACCCGACCGCCGACTCGGGCTGGCAGGCGGGCACCTGCACCGTCGACACCCCGACCTGCAGCGTCGACACCCCCGGGCAGTTCTTCGAACAGGCGGCGGGACATCCGCCCGTCGGCTTCACCCAGTTCATCGTCGCGCACGAATCGCCCGGCGAAACGCCGGTCGGAGAACTCGAGACCGTCCGCGTCGACCTCCCGGTCGGGCTCAGCGTCAACCCGGGCGCGACCGAACGCTGCCCGCTCTCGACCTTCGAAGCCGGCGCCGGCGGCTGCCCGCTCGGCTCGAAGGTCGGTGAAAGCGCGGTGACCGCCTCGGTGCTGGGGGTGCCGGTCCCTCCAACGCCGCCGCTCACCCAGGTGCCCGTCTACAACGTCATTCCTCCGGACGGCGAACCGGCACGCTTCGG
The DNA here is from genome assembly GCA_963714045.1 of uncultured Actinomycetes bacterium. GTDB lineage: Bacteria > Actinomycetota > Thermoleophilia > Solirubrobacterales > 70-9 > VAYN01. The sequence goes on from OY970225.1 coordinate 1,156,727, forward strand.
CCTCGAACTCGCCGGCAACGAAGTCTTCCTCAAGGCGGACCTCGCATGGGACGGCGACTACCACGAGGGGTTCACGATCGAAGTGCCGAAAGCGATCCCGGTCGAACTCGCCCCCCTGGTCGAAGGCGCGATCCTCAAGAACCGCCTCGTCTTCGACGGCACCGCCGGCGACGGCACCTTCATCACCACCCCCAGCACCTGCCTGGGCGCGGCCGCGCCGGGACCGTCCGGGCACCTTTACTCGACCTACCTGCTCGCCGCCTCCTACGCCGAAGAAGCGCAGCTGGGATACGAGTTCGCCGCCGACGCCCCGCCGGCCTTCGAGTCGCCGATCCCACCGGGGACCGAGCCGAGGGAATGCGGGACGATCCCCTACGACCCCTCGCTGAACGTCGACCCCGGCACCGCCGTCACCGACTCCCCCGCCGGGGCCACGGTCGGCGTCGCCGTCCCCCACATCGCCGGCGCCGGCACGCAGGACAGCTCCGACACCCGGACGGCCAGGGTCTCGCTGCCGGTCGGGATGGGGCTCAACCCCTCCGCGGCCAGCGGACTGCAGACCTGCTCCGAGGAGGAGTTCGGAAAGGGGACGAAGGCCCCGGTCGCCTGCCCCGCGGCCTCGAGGGTCGGCACGGCCACGATCGAATCGCCGCCGCTGCCGGAAGGCAGCCTCGAAGGCCCCGTCTACGTCGGCAGGCAGCTCAGCCGCGACCCCGCCTCCGGCGATGAGTACCGGATCTTCGTCGACGCCGAGTCGGCGCGGTACGGGATCTCGGTGCGGCTGGTCGGCAGGGTCAGCGCCGACCCGCGGACCGGCCGGCTGACGACGACCTTCGCCGAGAACCCGCAGGTGCCGTTCACCTCGTTCGAGCTCAGCTTCGACGGCGGGCCGAGGGCGGTGCTGAGCAGCCCGCCGACCTGCGGGCCGAATGCCGCCACCACGGAGATGACGCCGTGGTCTGGCAACGCGCCGGCGAGCCCTTCGCACCCGATCGTCCTCACCTCCGCCCCCGGCGGCGGGCCCTGCGCGAAGACGCTTGCGGAGAGGCCGTTCTCGCCGGGCTTCGAGGCGAAGCCGCGGGGGACCAGGGCCGGCGCCTTCAGCCCGCTGTCGCTCCACATATCCCGCGGCGACGGAGAGCAGGAGCTGAAAGGCGCCGACATCACCCTGGCGCCGGGGATGACCGGCAAGCTGGCCGGCATCGCCTACTGCCCGGAGGCGGCGATCGCCGCCGCGGCCGCGAGCGCCGGTGCCGCCGAGCGCGCCGCCTCCAGCTGCCCGGGACAGAGCCTGGTCGGCTCCGCCGCGATCGTCGCCGGGACCGGGCCCTCGCCCCTCCACATCGGCGGCAAGGTCTTCCTCGCAGGCCCCTATCACGGGGCGCCTCTCTCCCTGGCAGTGCTCACCCCCGCCACGGCCGGGCCCTTCGATCTGGGAACGGCTGTGGTGAGGGTGGCGCTGTTCGTCGATCCGGAGACGGCGCAGATCCGCGCCCTCTCCGACCCGATCCCCCACGTCTTCGGCGGCGCCCAGCTCGACATTCGCTCGATCGACGTCGACGTCGATCGCAAGGACTTCACGCTCAACCCGACCAGCTGCGGGCCGCTGGCCAGCGCCGGCTTCCTCAATGGCGGCGGCGCCGACCCCACCGACCCGGCCGCGTTCAACTCCTTCGCGGTCAGCACCCCGTTCCAGACAAGCGATTGCGGGGCGCTCAAGTTCCGCCCCAAGCTCAACCTGCGTCTCTTCGGCGCCACCCGGCGGGCGAAGCACCCGCGCCTGCGGGCGGTGCTCAAGGTCCGCTCCGGCGACGCCAACATCGCCCGCGCCGCGGTCGCGCTGCCGCACGCGCTCTTCCTCGACCAGGCGAGCTTGGGGAAGATCTGCACCCGGGTCCAGTTCGACGCCGGCGCCTGTCCGAAGAAGTCGGTCTACGGCCACGCTCGGGCCTTCACGCCGCTGCTCGACAAGCCGCTGAAGGGACCCGTCTACCTGCGCTCGTCCGACAACCCGCTGCCGGACCTGGTCGCCCACCTGCGGGGCCAGGTCGACGTCGACCTGGTCGGGAGGATCGACAGCTTCCGCGGCGGCATCCGCACCACCTTCGACCGCGTCCCCGACGTGCCGGTCTCGAAGTTCATGATGATCTTGCCCGGCGGCAGGCACGGCCTCCTGGTCGCCTCGAAGAACCTCTGCAGGGGGTCGGTGAAGGCGGTCGTGCACCTCAAGGGACAAAACGGCAAGAAGGTCAACCGGCGCTCGAAACTCCGCACTCCATGCCGCCGAAAGCGGCACCGGGCGCCAAAAAGGCACAGACATCCAGCGCGCGGCGCCGGCCGGTAGATGGCCGCCGCGGCGCAATCGTCGCAATTCGCACTTGATTCGGCCGCCCGGCCCTGTATGGTCTTTCGTGGGAGAAGGATCAGGCGCCACGCAGGGGGCGGCAGCAATAGCTCGATGCGTAACCGAGGAGGAGTTGTATGGCTAGGCGCTTGATCGTTTTGGCTTCGCTGATGGCCCTGGGTGCATTGTTCGTCGCGCCGTCGGCGCACGCGGCCTTTGGGATCGAAAACTGGGAATCGTTGACCTGTACGGAAAACGAAGATTCAGAAGTGGGGCCTGAAGTACCGCCCCTGGAAGCGTCGCCGAATCCGTGCACGGAAAGCAGCCCATCGAGCCAGTGGTACGCACAGGCTGCGGGACACCCGAACTTCGGCATTACAGACTTCACGCTCAACAACCTGGGCGGCTTCCCTGAAGGCTTCGTCAAAGACATCGTCGTCGAAACCCCCGAAGGCCTCAGCGTCAATCCCGAGGCGGCCCCCAAGTGCAGCATCGCGCAGTTGCCGACGGCGCCGGTCAGTTGCCCGGGCGCCCGGGTCGGGATCAACTACGAGACGGTCGTGACCAACACCACGCCCGTGGAACAGAAACGCGTGGCGCTGCCGGTGTACAACGTGGTGCCCTTCGAAGGGGTGCCGTCGATGGTCGCGTTCCTGACCTTGACGGGGCCGGTCTTCATCGTCGGATCGCTGGATCCGGTCGATCAGCACGTGAGCTTCACGATCAGCGACGTCCACGCTCCGAATCCGCCGCTGAGCCCGCCGATCATCGGCTCCCGTCTCGTCTTTAACGGCCGAGCCGGCGACGGCACCTACCTGACGTTGCCGAGCAACTGTGCGGGTCCCCAGACCGCGAATCTCTTCGTCGATTCATACGGACCCCCGTATGCGGTCGAAAGCCTCTCCGACGAAGAATCCGCCGAAACTCCCTTCGAAGGAGAAAACTGCGAACTGGTCCCCTTCAAACCGACGATCGGCGTCAATCCTCAGGGCGGCGCGGTCGACTCTCCCGAAGCCACCACCGTCAACGTCGGCATCCCGTTCGACCCGACGAAAACGATCGCCAACTCGTATCTGAAGACGGCCAAGGTCAACCTGCCCGAAGGGGCGGGGATCAACCCCTCCTTGGCCAACGGGCTTGAGGCCTGCACCGACGGACAGTTCCACTACCTCACCAACAACCCGATCGAATGCCCGGACGCATCGAAGATCGGCACGGTCGAAGTGCAGACGCCGTCGCTGCCCGCCGACTCGCTCACCGGCACGGTCTACGTCGCCGAGCCGAAGAGCAGCGATCCGACCAGCGGCGAAGAGTTCCGCATCTTCCTCTACGTCGGCTCGGCCCGTTACGGGGTCAACGTGCGCCTGATCGGGCACGTCTTCCCGAATCTGGACACGGGCAAGCTCACCGCGGTGGTGGACGAAAACCCGCAGGCCACGTTCAGCTCCTTCAAGGTCCGCCTCAACGGCGGCCCGAAGGGGGCGGTGACCTCGCCGCCGATCTGCGGACCCCACCAGACGACGACGGAGATGACCCCGTGGTCCGGGCACGCGGACGAAAACGAACCGACCAGCTCGTTCACGCTGACCTCCGATCCGAGCGGCGGCAGCTGCCCGCAGACCCTGGCGTCGCGCCGCTTCACCCCCGCCTACACGGCGAAGAGCGACAACACCCAGGCGGGCGCGTTCAGCCCGTTCCAGGTCCACATCGGCCGCGCCGACGGCGAACAGGAGCTGAAGGTCGTCGACGTGACCCTGGCGAAGGGATTGATCGGCAAGCTCGCCGGCATCCCCTACTGCTCCGACGCGGCCATCGCGGCCGCGGCGGCCAGCAGCGGCAAAGCCGAGCAGGCCAGCTCGAGCTGCCCGGCCGCCAGCCTGATCGCCGACACGACGACCGCCGCCGGCAGCGGCGGCGGCCCGCTCAAGGTCGACGGCAAGGCGTACCTGGCCGGCCCATACAAGGGCGCCCCGCTCTCGGTGGCGTTCATCACCCCGGCGGTGGCCGGGCCGTATGACCTCGGCACCATCGTCGTCCGGACCGCGCTCAACGTGAACCGGGAAACCGCCCAGGTCAACGCGGTCTCCGACCCGATCCCGAACGTCTTCGGCGGCGTCAAGCTCGACGTCCGCTCGATCGACGTCAACGTCAACCGCGACCAGTTCATGCTCAACCCGACCAACTGCGACGCGCAGGCAACCAGCGGCACGATCAACGGCGGCGGATCGGATCCGTCCAACCCGGCGGCGTTCAGCTCCTACCCGGTCAGCTCGCCGTACTCGGCCAACGGGTGCAGCAGCCTCAAGTTCAAGCCGAAGTTCCACGCCCGCATCACCGGGCCGACCAGGCGGGCGAAGAACCCGAAGATCCGGGCGATCGTGGAAGCGCGCAACGGCGACGCCAACGTCAGCCGCACGGCGTTGACGCTGCCGCACTCGCTGTTCCTCGACCAGAGCCACATCAGGACGGTCTGCACCCGGGTGCAACTGGCCGCCTGGGCCTGCCCGAAGGAAGCCATCTACGGCCACGCCAAGGCGATCACGCCTCTGCTCGACGAAAAGTTGAAGGGCCCGGTTTACCTGGTCTCCTCCAACAACAAGTTGCCGAACCTGGTTGCCGACCTCCGCGGTCAGGTGAACGTCCAGCTGCGCGGGGTGATCAGCTCCAAGCACGGCGGGCTGAAGACCGTCTTCCCGACGGTGCCGGACGTGCCGGTGAAGAAGTTCATCCTCAACATGCAGAGCGGTAAGAAGAGTCTCCTGGTCAACTCGACCAACACCTGCAGGACCAGGCAGACGGCCGTGCTGAACATCAAGGGCCAGAACGGCAAGAAGGTCAAGAACAACAAGTTCCGCCTGAACATGAAGTCCTGCGGCAAGAAGCACAAGAAGCACTAGCCCGCAGGCAGGCGTCGCCGGCACCGGCGCGGATGGCCGAATAGCCTCCGCGCCGGTGCCCCCGACGCTCTCCGTCCTCATCGTCGCCTGGAACAGCCGCGCGGAGCTGGCCAGGACCCTGCCGGCCCTGCTGCCGGAGCTGGGGGCGGGCGACGAGCTGATCGTCGTCGACAACGACTCCGCCGACGGCACGCCGGAGGCGGCGCTGGAGCTGGCGCCGCAGGCCCGGCTCCTCCGCGCCGGCGCCAACCTCGGCTTTGCCGCCGGCTGCAACGCCGGCGCCGCCGAGGCGAGCGGCGACCTGCTGGTTGTCCTCAACCCAGACGCCGCCCCGCGGCCCGGCTGGGGCGAGGCGATCCGCCGTCCCTGGCAGCAGGGCCGGGGCTGGGCCGCCTGGCAGGCGCTGGTCGCCGACGCGGGGGGGACCGAGATCAACTCCGCCGGCAACCCGGTCCACTTCACAGGCATCGTCTGGGCCGGGGGGCACGGGCGGCCGATCGCCGCGGCGCCCCCCGCCGGCGAGGTGACGGCGCTCTCCGGCGCCTGCCTGGTGATTCCGCTGCGAACATGGCGCCAGGTCGGCGGCTTCCCCGAGCGCTTCTTCCTCTACCACGAGGACGTCGACCTCTCGCTGCGGCTGCGACTGCGCGGCGGCGCCCTCGGGATCGAGCCGGCCGCCGCCGTCGACCACGACTACGAGTTCGGCGCCCGCGAGCACAAGTGGCGCTGGCTGGAGCGCAACCGGCTCGCCTTCCTCGTCCGCGCCTACCCGGCGTCCCTGCTGGCCCTGCTGGCGCCGGCGCTGCTGGCCACCGAGCTGGCGCTGATCGCCGTCGCCGCCTCCGGCGGCTGGGGACGCCAGAAGCTCGCCGCCGACTGGGAAGCGCTGCGCTGGCTCCCGCGCCTGCTGCGCGAGCGCCGCCAGATCCAGGTGACCCGCACCGTCAGCGCCGTCGAGTTCGCCTCCTGGCTCACACCCGACCTCGACTCCCCCTTCATCTCCCCGCTGGCCCGCTCCCGGCCCGCGCGCCTGGCCCTGCGCGGCTACTGGCGCCTGGTTCTGCTCCTGCTCAGATCGGCTGGCCGGTCGGGCGGATCAGGATCTCGTTGACGTCGACGTTGGGGCCCTGCTCCAGCGCGTACATCACCGCCTTGGCGATGTCGGTGTCCTGCAGCGCCCACTCGCCGGGACGGTTCTCGAAGAAGTCGGTGTCGGTCATCCCCGGCTCGATCAGAGTCACCTTGATCGCCGTGTTCTCGTGCATCTGGCGCAGCTCCGCCCGCAGCGACTCGCCGATCGCCGTCGCCGCGAACTTGGTCGCCGAGTAGAGCGAGCCCGGCAGCGCCCGCCGCCCGGCGATCGAGCTGGTGACGAGGAAGTGGCCGTCGCCGCGCTCGAGCAGGTGGGGGAGGGTGGCGCGGATCGTCAGCGCCACGCCGTAGACGTTGGTCAGGACCATCGAGCGCCAGTGCTCGGGCGACTCCTCGAGGAAGCCGCGGGTCGCCCCGAAGCCGGCGTTGGCGAAGACGGCGTCGATCCGCCCGAAGCGCTCCAGCGCCGCCGCGGCCATCGCCTCGACCTGGTCCCACTCGGTGACGTCGCAGCGCACCGCCAGCGCCCGCTCCTCGCCGCCCAGCTCCGCCGCCAGCGCCTCCAGCTGCTCCAGACGCCGCGCCGCCAGCACCAGGCGGTATCTCCCGGCCGCCGCGCGGGCGGTCGCGGCGCCGATGCCGCTGCTCGCTCCGGTGATCAGCAGGACCGGGTCGTCTGCCATGGGTCGCATTCTCGCACTTGCGATAATCCCCGCCCCGTGGATCCCCAGCGCAAGCGCAAGATCCGGCTCGTGGTCGCGCTCAGCGTCGCCGTGTTGCTCGCGGTGGCGCTGATCTACACCTCGTTCTCGGCCTCGACCGAGGCGAAGGAGCCCTCGCAGCTGCTGAGCGCCCCGCCCGGAACCACCTACGACATGACCGGCAAGGTCGTCAAGGGCTCGGTCCGCCACCGCGGCGGCGGCATCGCCTTCCGCGTCGTCGACCGCGACGGCCACAGCCCGGCTCTGCCGGTCACCTACACCGGCGCCGTCCCCGACCCGTTTCGCGGCGGCCGCGAGATCGTCCTCACCGGCAGCGTCCGCGGCGGCACCTTCGTCGGCGAACCGGAAACCCTGATCACGAAGTGCCCCTCGAAGTTCACCACCAAGAGCGATGGCTAGCCTCGGCAGCGTCCTGCTGGCGCTGGCGTTCGCGGCCGCGCTGGCCGCCGCCGCCCTCGCCCTCTCCGGGCGCAACGGCGACCGCGGCTGGGTCGACCTCTCCCGCCTCGTCGTCTACGGCTTCTGCGCCCTGCTCACCGCCTGCGTCGCGATCATCGAGCTCGCCTTCGCCGGCAACGACTTCTCCTTCAACATCGTCCAGCAGCACTCCTCGATCGAGACGCCGTCCTTCTACAAGCTGGCGGCGATGTGGTCGAGCCAGGAAGGCTCGCTGCTGCTCTGGGCCTGGGTGCTCTCGATCGCCTCCAGCGCCGCGCTGTTCGCCACCCGCAACCGGCTGCGCGAGGTCGTCCCCTGGGCGACCGCGGTGATGATGGGCGTCGCCGCCTTCTTCACCGGCCTGATGCTGTTCGCCCCCGACGTCGACCCGTTCGCGAAGGCGGCCCCGCAGATGGGCGCCACGCCGACCGACGGGATCGGCCTCAACCCGCTGCTGCAGCACCCGAGCATGATGATCCACCCGCCGATGCTCTACTCGGGGTACGTCTCCTTCACGATCCCCTTCGCCTTCGCGATCGGCGCCCTGATCACCCGCCGCCTCGACGCCGAGTGGATCCGCTCGACCCGCAAGTTCGCGCTGATCGCCTGGACCTTCCTCGGCTTCGGCCTCCTGCTCGGCGCCCGCTGGTCCTACACCGAGCTCGGCTGGGGGGGCTACTGGGCCTGGGACCCGGTCGAGAACGCGGCGCTGATGCCGTGGCTGCTCGCCACCGCCTTCCTGCACTCGATCATGGTCCAGGAGAAGCGTGGGATGCTGAAAGTCTGGAACGCCGTGCTCGTCGTCGGCACCTTCTCGATGGCGCTGCTCGGCACCTTCCTCGTCCGCTCCGGCGTGCTGCAGTCGATCCACGCCTTCGGCGACAACACCGTCGGCCCCTACATCCTCGGCCTGATCGCGGTCGTCGTCCTCGGCTCGACGGCGCTGATCGTCTCCCGCCTCGACGACCTCAAATCGGAGAAGCGGATCGACTCGCTGGTCTCGCGCGAGGCGGTCTTCCTGATCAACAACCTGCTGCTGGTCGGGCTCACCCTGGTGATCGCCTGGGGAACCTTCTTCCCGCTGATCTCGGAACTGTTCACCGGCAACAAGGCCTCGCTGGCGGCGCCCTGGTTCGACCGCTACACGACGCCGCTGGCGATCGGGCTGGTCCTCTTCACCGGGATCGGGCCGCTGCTGGCCTGGCGGCGGGTCAGCTGGGCCTCGGCCAGGCGCGTCTTCAGGGTGCCGCTGGCGCTGGCCGCGGTGGCCGCGGTCGCGCTGGCCCTGCTCACCGACGCCACCCACAGGCCCTGGGCCTTCGCCCTCTTCGTCTTCGCCGCCTTCGCCCTCACCGGCCTGGCGCAGGAGTTCTGGAACGGCGCCGCGGCGCGCCGCCGGATCTCCGGCGGCTCGATGGCCGGGGCCCTGGTCGCGATCGTCTCCCGCAACCGCCGCCGCTACGGCGGCTACGTCGTCCACATCGGCATCGCCGTGCTGCTGATCGGCATCGCCGCCTCCTCCAGCTTCCAGACCAACCGCGACGTCAACCTCAAGCCCGGCGAAAGCACCGTCGTCGACGGCCGCACGGTGACCTACGTGCGGCCGACCGCGAAGGTGGACAAGCTCGCTTTCACCGCCGGCGCCGTGCTGCGCGTCCAAGACGGCGGCGAATCCTTCAACCTGCACCCGACCCGGAACTTCTACCGGCGCACCGGCGGCGGCGAAGGGACGGGGTTGATCAGCAGCTATTTCGGCGGTGAAGCCGACAGCAACATCGGGCTCAAGGCGGGCCTGAGGGAAGACTTCTGGACCGCGCTTCAGCCCGGCGTCGTCGGCGTCGAGCGGCAGGCTCGGCTCGCCGACAGGGGCTTCGCGGCCTGTGTCAAAGGCGCCCCCGGCACGCCGCCGCAGTGCAAGGCCGTCGGGGCGATGATGAGGGCGGCGCTGGCGAACCCGTCGATCCGGCCGCAGGCGCTGAAGCAGATCGAAAACCTGCAGGAAGTCACCGCTCGGCGGATCGCCCGCGGCTACCTGTCCGAAGCGACGGCCGCGACCTTCAAAATCATCGTCAACCCGCTCGTCACCTGGATGTGGATCGGCGGGCTGATCGCGCTGATGGGGGCGCTGATCGCGCTCTGGCCGGCACGCGGCCGCCGCCGCGGCGCTCCCGTCCGCACCGAGGCCGACGCGCTGAAGGAAGCCAAGTACCGCGAGATCCGCGACGCCGAGCTCGACCACGCCGCCGGCAAGCTCTCCGACGAGGACTTCGCCCTGCTCGACGCCGAGCTTCGCCGCGAGGCGGTGGAGATCCTCGACCGGGTCGAGAACGGCAACGGACGCGTCAAGGTCCCGCAGAGCTAGACTTCGCAGACCGTGTACACGTTTCTCAGCGTCATCCAGGTCTTCCTCTCCGTCGTCCTGATCTTCCTGATCCTGCTCCACTCGGGCAAAGACGCGGGGCTCTCCGGCGCCTTCGGCGTCGGCGGTGGCGGCAGCTCGCTCGGCGGCGGCTCGATGGTCGAGCGCAACCTGACCCGGGCCACGGTTTTCGTCGGCCTGATCTGGGTCTTGAACACCTTCGTCCTGCTGAAGATCTAGCCAGGACCGCTCCACCGGCTTCCCGCCTCCGCTGACAGGAAATCTCGCGCTGTCCGAGAGGTTGACAAAGCGGACCTCTTTGTCTACGTTGCGGACGTTCTTTGAAACTCTGACAAGGAGGAGGCCCATGGAGGCCACCACCGCGGACGCGCATCATCATCATCATCACCACCATCACCACGACGAGGTCGAGGTCAACCCGGCGACCTGGACCGATCCCAAGCGCTACGCATGGCTGCTTGGCATCGTCGTCCCGCTGGCGCCGTTCATGGCCTGGGGCTCGGTCGCGCTGACCGGCTTCGCCGGCTTCTGGCTGCTCGGCCCCGTGCTCGTCTTCGTCGCCTTCCCGATCCTCGACATCGTCGTCGGCGTGGACCCGACCAACCCACCCGACAGCGTCCTCGCGTGGCTCGAGCAGGACCGCTACTACCGCTGGTGCACCTACGTCTTCATCCCGATCCAGTACGCCGGCCTCCTGCTCGCCTGCTACCTCTGGTCCAGCGGCGACCTCTCGACCCTGGACAGCCTCGGGCTGGCCTTCACGGTCGGCGTCGTCGGCGGGATCGCGATCAACACCGCCCATGAGCTCGGCCACAAGCGGGCCAGCTCGGAGCGCTGGCTCAGCCGCGTCGCCCTCGCCCAGACCGGCTATGGCCACTTCTTCATCGAGCACAACCGTGGCCACCACGTCCGCGTCGCCACCCCCGAGGATCCCGCCAGCTCGCGGCTGGGGGAGAGCTTCTGGGCCTTCCTGCCGCGCACCGTCGCCGGCAGCCTGCGCTCGGCCTGGGGGATCGAGACGGCGCGCCTGGACCGCCTCGGCAAGTCGCACTGGAGCATCCACAACGACGTCCTCAGCGCCTGGGCGATGACGGTCGGCCTCTTTGCCGCGCTGGCGATCGCCTTCGGCCCGGTCGTCCTGCCCTACCTGCTGATCCAGGCCGTGCTCGGCTTCTCCCTGCTCGAGGTCGTCAACTACCTCGAGCACTACGGCCTGCGGCGCAACAGGCGCGAGGACGGTCGCTATGAGCGCTGCCTCCCCGAGCACAGCTGGAACAGCAACAACGTCGCCTCCAACGTCCTCCTCTACCACCTGCAGCGCCACAGCGACCACCACGCCAACCCGACCCGGCGCTACCAGGCCCTGCGCCACGTCGAAGAAGCGCCGCAGCTGCCCACCGGCTACGCCGGGATGATCGTCCTCGCCTGGATCCCGCCGTTGTGGCGGCGGGTGATGGACCCGCGCCTGCTCGACCACTACGAAGGCGACGTCACCCGCGCCAACATCCAGCCGCGCAAGCGGGCGAAGATCCTCACCCGCTACGGAGCGACATCGTGAGCGCGCCAATCGTCACGGTGGCAGCCGGTCATTCGAGTCCGTGGCGATTGGCGCGCTCACGGGTGGTTCTATGAGTCGCTGGCGTTGCCCCGGCTGCGGCTACGTCTACGACGAGGAGGCGGGGCACCCGCGCGAGGGCTTTCCGCCGGGCACGCCGTGGAGCGCGGTGCCCGACGATTACGCCTGCCCCGACTGCGGCGTCCGCGACAAGGTCGACTTCGAGCCCGACGGCGGCGGCGAGTGAGCGCCTCCGCCGCGACGACCGCGAGCGCCCGCACCCCCTACCCGGAGGCGGCCAAGGCGCTGCTGCGCGAGACCCTGTTCGGCGCCGCCCGCGACGAGCTGGAGCGACGGGCCTGGTCGGAGATCACCATGTCCGACATCGCCGCCAGCGCCGGCGTCAGCCGCCAGACCCTCTACAAGGAGTTCGGCAACCGCAACGAGTTCGGCCTCGCCTTCGTCATCCACGAGGGCGAGCGCTTCCTCGACGACGTCGAGGCGGCGGTCAGGCGGCACCTCGACGACCCCCGCGCCGCGGTCGGCGCCGCCCTGGAGCTGTTCCTGCGCACCGCCGGCGAGGACCCGCTGATCCGCATCCTGCTCAGCGACGACGGCACCGGCGGCATGCTGCCCTTCGTCACCACCCAGGGGATGCCGGTCGTGCAGTGGGCCACCGCCCGCCTCGCCGCGACGATCGAGGAGGGCTGGCCGCAGGCGCCGAAATCCGACGTCCTGCTCCTCTCCGAATCGCTGGTGCGCTTGGCGATCAGCTACATCACCGCCCCGAGCGAGTCGCCGCAGACGACCGCCGCCGCGGTCGCCGACCTGCTCGGCCCCTTCATCGACCGGGCGCTGGGCTCCTAGCCGGCGGCGGTTTCCGCGGCGCGCAGCGGCGCCGCGCCCTTGATCAGGTCGGCGGCGCGCTCGGCGAGGGCGATCACCGGCGCGTTGGTGTTGCCGCGCGGGACCCTGGGCATCACCGAGCAGTCGACGACGCGGACGCCCTCGAGCCCTTCGACCCGCAGATCGGTGTCGACGACCGAGCCGATCGCGCAGGTGCCGACCGGGTGGTAGATCGGGAAGGTCGTACGGGCGACGTGGGCGGCGATCGCCTCGTCGGAGTCGCCGTCGGGGACGTTGAGGGGCTGGGAGCAGAAGCCCGAGAGGGCCGTCTGGCTGCAGATCTCGAGCGTCAGCCGCACCCCGGCCATCATCCGCTCGAGGTCGTCGCCGGCGCTGTAGAAGTTGTTGTGGACGATCGGCTGGGCGGTCGGGTCGTTGGAGGCGAGCGTCACCGAGCCGCGGCTCTCGGGTGTCAACAGGCAGGCCGAGGCGAGGGCGCCGTGCCCCGCGGGGTCGGAGAAGCCCTCGTCGGTGAGCTGAAGCGGCACCGTATGGAACTGGATGTCGGGGGCCTCGGCGCCGGCGCCGACCCGGGCGAAGCCGCCGCTCTCGGCGAAGTTGGAGGCGAATACGCCGGTTTTCGACGCTTCGTACTGTTCGAGCGCCGCCGGCTCCATCGCGTCCAGCAGGCTGGCCTGCTCGCTGGCTGTCCAGACCCCGTAGGCGCAGGCGTGGTCGCTAAGGTTCTGACCGACCTCGGGCTGGTCGAGCAGCAGCTCGACTTCGCGCATCGCCAGGTGCTCGGCGGGGCCGACCCCGGAGAGCATCAGCAGCTGCGGCGAGTTGAAGGTGCCCCCGCAGAGGATCACCTCGCGCTCGGCACGCAGCTCCTGCGTCTGGCCGAGCTGGCTGGCCTCGACGCCGACCGCGCGGGTTCCGTCGAAGATCACCAGGTTGACGTGCATGAACGGCATCACGGTCAGGTTCGGCCGCTCCATCGCCGGGTGCAGGTAGGCGACCGAGGCGCTGGCCCGCATACCCTCCCGCTGCGTCACCTGGTAAATGCCGAGGCCGTCCTGCTCGGCGCCGTTGAAGTCGTCGTTGCGATCGAGGCCGGCTTCGGCGCCGGCCTCCACCCAGGCGGGCGCCAGAGGCTGGCCCGAGCGCCGGTCGGAGACCGGCAGGGGGCCACCCGTCGCGTGCCACTCGGACTCGCCGCGCTCGTTGTCCTCGGCCTTGAGGAAGTAGGGGAAGAGGTCGTCCCAGGCCCAGCCGTCCGCGCCCCATTCGTCGTAGTCGCGGCGGTTGCCGCGGATGTAGACCATCGCGTTGATCGAGGAGGAGCCGCCGAGGACCTTGCCACGGGGCAGCGCGATCCGCCGGCCGCCGCAGTTGGGCTCCGGCGCCGAGACGTAGTCCCAGTCGACGTCGGTCCGCTGCAGCTGCAGGTAGCCGAGCGGGACGTGGATGTTCTCCTTGCTGTCCGGCCCGCCCGCCTCGAGCAGGAGCACCTTGGCGTCAGGGTCCTCAGAGAGCCGCGCGGCGAGCACGCACCCGGCCGATCCGGCTCCGACGATCACGTAGTCGTACATCGCTCCTCCTCCTCCTCCTCCTCGGTTCGGCCGATCCCACTCGGCTCGCTCCGAAGCGTACTCCGCAGCGGCAGGGACTCGAGATAGGCCCACTGGTCCCCGTGGGGCTCGAGCTCCTGCTCGATGACGCGAACTCCGCATCCGCCTCATGTCCATCCGCGCCCTCCTGCGCGGCGCGTAGCTCCTCCAGACGGCGATGGGCGGTGTCACGGCGCCGATCGAGCTGGATATGGTGTTGCGCGCAACGCGCATCAGATTGATGCGCTAGTCTGATCTCGATGGCGACAAGGCAACGCAGACAACCAACCCGCACCAGTGCCCCGCGCCGTGAGGGCCGCCGTACCACCCTGCGGGTGCCGGTGGCGCTCGAGGCGGAGTTGTCGAAGACAGCCCGCGAACTGGGGACGAGCGAGAACGAGGCACTCGTCCACCTGGCCCAGATCGGCGCCGGCGCGGCCCAGCGCCAGCGCGATCTTCTCAAGGTCATCGCCAAGCGCCGCGCCGCGGTGTCTGGATCGAAGCGCTCCGGCACCGCAGCGCTCCCCTCGCCGCAGGAGACGCGCGAGGCGATTCTCCTCGACCGAAGCTAGGGCACCGCGCCGATGGCGGTCTGGGACACCTCGGTCGCCTCCGGCCTGCATCCTGACGGTCGCCTCTTCGAGCTGGTGAGCGAGACGGCGCTATCGGCCGAGCCGATCCTCCTCACCGCCCCGACGGTGCAGGAGATCGCCTTCGGCCTGCAGCGAAAGGCGGGGGAGGATCAGCGGTTTGGGGCGGCGCTCTCCTGGTTCACCGAAATCCTCGACGCCGGCGTGCTGGGGGTGCTTCCCTTGACCTGGGAAGCGGCGCTGCTCGCCGGCCGCTTGCGCGCCAGGCACCCTGCTCCCCCTGCGAGCGGGGGAGGCCGCTCGAAGCGCTCCTCGCGCTCGCGAGCTCCCAAGTCCGAGCGCCGTGTTGCCTGGATCATCGATATCCAGATCGCGGCAACCGCGTGGTTGGCGGGTGAGCCCGTCAGCACCGCGGATCAGACTCACTTCAAGCTGCTCGGCGAGAGCATCGCCGATCTCTATCCCGGCGAGGGGAAGCTGGAAGTCCTGCCTCCGCCCGAGCTGGATCGCGGTCGGGCGTCGAGCTGATCGTTGCCTACACCTGGGTAACCCATCGATTCATCGTGCAACACCACCAGGGTGTATAGTGGTGTCATGAGCAGGACACAGGTCTATCTGGGCGAGGATGAGCTGGCACTCTTGGAGCGCGCCTCGCGCGACACGGGGGCGTCCCGCTCGGAGCTGATCCGCCGCGCGGTTCGCACCACCTTCGGCGAGCAGGGGAAGGACGAGAGGCTTCGCGCTCTCAAGGCCAGCGCCGGATCCTGGCGAGGCCGACGCGCCAGCGGCGCCGAGTACGTCGAGGCTCTGCGCGGCGGCGACCTCAACGAGCGCCTGGCCCAACTCGGCGTCAAGTGAAGCTGCTGGACACCAGTGTGGCGATCGACCACCTGCGCGGCGCGCCGCCCGCGGTCGATCTCCTCAGTGGGCTGATCGAGGCCGAAGAGCCCCTCCTCGCCAGCGAGGTCGTGCGCTTCGAGCTGCTCGCCGGCGTGCGTGAGAAGGAGGTCGGGGCGCTGGAGCAGTTCTTCTCGGCGCTTTCCTGGGTGCCGGTGGGGGAGGAGGTGGCGCGAACCGCCGGCTCGCTCGCACAACGCCACCGCCGCGCCCACAGCGGCATCGACGACGCCGACTACCTGATCGCCGCCACCGCGCTCCTGCTCGAGGCCGAGCTGCTTACCACCAACGTGCGTCACTTCCCGATGATTGATGGGCTCGAGTCCGCCTATTGAGGCCCGGCTACGCAGAGGACCGTCCGCTCGGTCCGCTACAAGCTCTTCGGTGATCGACGACGAGACGATCCAGGGCGTCCGTGAGCTTCGGGCCCGGGGCCTATCTCCGAAGGAGATCGCCCGTATCACGTTCGGATGCGACGGGAAGCCGACTTACATCGAAGGTCCCCACGACGAACCAGTCAAGTCCTTCGCAGCCTGCGTCGCGCGGTCGGACGCGATGGCTTTGGCTACACCACGGTCGCGCTAGATGCCGACGAGCTGCGCATGACCGGTTGAAGGCTCGTCAGCTGTTTCCGTTACTCGGTCGTCTTCAGCCTCAGCTTGCGAGCCCCCGCGAGCAGGTCGGAGTCGAAGCTCGCGACGACGCCGGTGTGCTCCCGCGCCGCCAGCAGCACACAGCAGTCCGGCAGCTTCAGGCCGACCTCGGCACGTAGCTTCGCCAAGCGACTGGGAGTGTTCTCACCGAGCGCTAGCTCGCCCACTCCCAGTCGCTGCAAAGCCACCTCGGCGTCGGCGAGCCGACCGGCCCGGGCCGGGGAGACCAGGGTCTCGGCGAGTGTGATCGCGCTCGCCCCCAGCGGCTCCTCACCGCTTGCTTCGAGCAGTCTCTGCGCATCGACATGGTGTCGATCGGTGCCGTCCAGATGGGCGATCAGCACGCTCGCATCGAGGACGATCACGCTGGCCAGTCTTCGCGCAGCCGCTCCAGCTCGTCGGGTCGGTAGACGCCGGTGAGCGCCCCGGAGGTCTCCTTGATCGCGGCACTGCGCTCACTCGCCTCGTGCTCGATCGCGTCCCGTCCGGCGGCGGCCAAGCGGAGCAGCAGCTCCTTGCGATCACGAACGTTGGGCCAACGCCGCTGAGCCTCGTCGAGCTGCTCGCTGAGCTCGCCGGTATCGGTCAGGGTGTAGCGGGGCTTGGTGGTCGGCATGGATTCAAGTGTAGCACCGAGATAGAGAGGTGCGGCACCGTGTTTAAGCTCGCGGCGAGAGCTATTGCCGACAGTCGCAGTCGTACGGACGGTTATGTACAAGTCGAGCGCGGCGGACGGCGCGTAGTTGGCTCAGACTGGTCTACATGAAACAGGGGCGGCGCGCCCTAATAGGCGACTTCTACCCCGGCCCGGCACCCCCACAATTCTGGCCTCTCCCGATAGAAAACAAGACCATTTTGAGTCAACGCCGCCGGTCGGTTCGACCCCCCGTCATCGTCCACCACAACGCAGAAACCCCGCCGTAGCGGGGCTTCCGAGAATGCGGCTGAATGGAGTCGAACCATCACGCCCCGTGAGGGGCACAAGGCCCTCAACCTTGCGCGTCTACCAGTTCCGCCACAGCCGCTCGAGGGCGGTCGATTCTAGATGGTCGGGGCTTTGGCGAGTCGGCGGCTTGCACGCGTCCGGGCCAGGCGGTAGCCTGCGAACAAGTGTTCGAACGCATTTGATCCGGCTGACGAGGGGGACGGGAACGATCGATGGTTGACCTCGACCTGACAAAACGGCAGAAGGAGATCTTCGACTTCATCCGCAAGTACGCGGCGAAGACGGGGTACCCGCCGACCGTGCGGGAGATCGGCAAAGCCGTGGGCCTGCACTCCTCTTCGACCGTGCACGCGCACCTGGCGAACCTGGAGAAGATCGGGCTGCTGCGGCGCGACCCGTCGAAGCCGCGGGCGATCGAGCTGCTCTTCGACAAGGCGAAGCGGACGATCCGTCCCGGCGGCGGCCTGCCGCTGGTCGGCCAGGTGGCCGCCGGCGCGCCGATCCTGGCCGAGGAGAACATCGAGGAGTACCTCGAGATCCCCGACGTGATCGGCGGCGAGGACGGCGACTACATCCTCCAGATCCGCGGCGAGAGCATGAAGAACGCCGGCATCATCGAGGGCGACTACGTGGTTGTGCGGCCGAGCGACGACGCCGCCGACGGCGAAATCGTCGTCGCCCTGATCGGCGAGGAGGCGACGGTGAAGCGGATCTACCGCGAGAAGGACCACATCCGCCTGCAGCCCGAGAACGAGGAAATGGAGCCGATCGTCACCACCGAAGCGAAGGTCCTGGGCCGCGTGGTGGGGGTCTTCCGCAAGGTCTGATCGGCCTGAGGGCTGGTCATCTGGGCCACTTGCCGCCCTGGATCAGCTTCTTGTAGCGCCGCTGGCGCCGGCGGGCGTCCCACATCGCCGCCGGCAGCAGCCGGATCGCCAGGCGCGGGAAGAGGTCGAAGGCCCGCAGCAGCGGGCCTCGCCAGCGGGGGATGACGACGATCGGGCGGGGGCGCTCGGTCAGCTTGCCGACCTCCCTCGCGACCCGCTCCGGGGTCAGCAGCTGCCCGGAGAAGGAGCCGGCGGCGTCGGGGTCGTCGAGCTTGTCCTCGATCATCGGCGTCCAGATCCCGTCGGGGCAGACGGCCGAGACGTCGACCCCGGCGTGGCCGGCGCGGCGCAGGTCGAACAGCGTGCCGAGGCTGAAGGCGATCGCGGCGTGCTTGCTCGCCGAGTAGGCCACCTCACCCGGCGCGGCGACGATGCCGGCCAGCGAGATCACGTTGACGACGTGGCCGCGGCCGGCGGCGACCATCCGCTCCAGCGCCGCGACGGTGCCGTTCATCGTTCCGGCGGCGTTGATCGAGAGCATCGCTCCGCGCGTCGCCTCGTCCTGCTCCCAGGCGAGACCGGTGGCGAGGACGCCGGCGTTATTGACCCAGAGCGCGAGGGAGCCGGCATCGGCGGCGACCGCCCCCGCCAGCGCCCGGCAGGCCCCCTCGTCGCGTACGTCCAGCGCCGCCGACCTGGCGCCGCCGCCGATCTCGGCCGCCACCCGCGCCGCGGCGTCGCCGTCGACGTCGGTCGCCCAGACAGCGAAGCCGCGCCGCGCCAGCTCGGCCGCGATCGCCCTCCCGAGCCCGCCACCCGCTCCGGTTACGACGGCTCCCCGCATCCGGGCGACGATAGCGGCCGATCGTGCAATCGGTGCGCCTTTTCCTCGCCATGCGGCGATAAGGCGCACCGATCGAGCTACCATCGAGGAGCGGGCCGAGCGGACCGCGGGGGGAGAGAAAACCCCTCGAGGAAAGTCCGGACACCAAAGGGCAGGGCGGTGGGTAACGCCCACCCGGGGAAACCCGCGGGAAAGTGCCACAGAAAGACACGGCCGATGGCGCGGCCACACGTGAGTCGCGTACAGGCAAAGGTGAAATGGTGCGGTAAGAGCGCACCGGCGTCGCGGTGACGCGGCGGCCAGGCAAACCCCGCCCGGTGCAAGGCCAAGCAGGACCGTCGACCCGGCTCGGCGAGGTCCAGGTGGGCCGCATAGATAGATGGCCGCTCACGACAGGATCCGGCTTACAGGCCCGCTAAAGGAAAGGCTCCCGAGAGGGGGCCTTTCCCATGCTGCACGGTTTTCTGTCTTAGCCTTTGCTAACCTGCCGCCAACTTCCGCTGAATCTCCGCCTACATATCGCGGGGAGCGGGGGGCCCAATCAGTTGGGGCGAATCGCCGGCATCAGCCGCGTAGCGCAGCTCTTTCAGCGCGAGCCCGACAGCTAACCCCGCAAGCGCTTGGAAAGAGACATGCAGCCAGGTATAGACCGCCTTGCGCGGAAAGACGAATCGCGATGCGTCCCGGCAACACGGCGGCGCTCCTTCCGGCGCCCGCGGCGGGCCGCCGCGCTGGTTGCGCTGGCCTCGTTGGCGATCCTCGCCTGCGGCGCCTCCTCCGCCCAGGCGGCCACCGGCGGCGCCTCGACCGCCTACGGCGGCGCCGCGGCCGTCGGCCCCGAACTGGCCTTCAGCCCCTTCCGCAGTGCCGGCGCCAGCTGGTACGGGCCGGGCCTGTGGGGCAACAAGACGGCCTGCGGCCAGACCCTGCATCCGAACACGCTCGGCGTCGCCCACCGCAACCTTCCCTGCGGAACCGCGGTCAAGTTCGTCTACCACGGCCACGCCCTGATCACCCGGGTGATCGACCGCGGCCCCTACGTCACGGGCCGCGCCTGGGACCTGACCGCCGCCGCCGGCGAAGCGCTGGGGCTCGAAGGAGTCGGCAGGGTCCGGTACGCGGTGGCGCTGAGATACGCCCGCTCCGACGGCTAGTCTCTCGTGTTTAGGCAGTGCCCAAATTCACGAGAGGAGCAGCGTTTATGTCGAGGTCTTCGCACGGAGCATTCGCCGCGGGCGCGCCGCGGAGAGGTCGCTGGCTGGCGCTGGCGCTGGCGGTCGGCTCCCTCGCGATCCTGACCGCGCTCGCCGCCGGCACCAGCGTCGCCAAGGTGCCCAGCACCACGGTCGTGCTGGGGCAGACCTCGACCGTGCCGAACCCGTCCTGTCCCGGGCTGCCCTGCCAGGCGGTCGGCAGCGTCACCGGCTTCCAGGTCAGCAACGAACAGTCTCGCTCGCCGTTCCTGGTCCCGCACGACGGCAAGATCAAGGCCTGGACCCTGACCCTGGCGCAGCCGACCAACAAGCAGCGCTCCTTCTTCAACGGCTTCTTCGGCACTCCGCCGGAGGCGCGCCTCTCGATCCTGCGCCGCATCGCCGGCACCAACCCGCCCCGCTACAACCTGCGCAGGCAGGGCTCGATCAAGGTCCTCAGCCCATACCTCGGGCAGACCGTCAAGTTCGGCTCCTCGCTGGAGGTCGAAAGGAACGACATCGTCGCGATCACCGTGCCGACCTGGGCCCCCACCTTTGCCCAGGGGCTGTCCGCCAGCAACGTCTGGCGTGCCAGCCGCGAGCCCGGCGCCTGCACCAACTCCACCGACATCCGCCAGGGGGAACCCCAGCAGAAGCCCGGCCGCCGCGCCACCTACGGCTGCCGCTACACCACCGCCCGCCTGCTCTACACGGCGACCCTCGTCGAGGGGTAGCGCTCAGGCGGCCGAGGGCAGGACCCGCGGCGTCGCCTGGTCTTTGGGCAGCGCCGCGGCGCTGGCGATCAGGCTCTGGAACTCGTTCAGGGCCAGGTGGCCGACCGCCTCGAGGATCTCCTCGTCGGTCCAGCCGCTCTCCCGCGCCTCCTCGTGCAGGTGGATCGGGGGAGACCCGTCGGCGTCCAGCGCCTCCTTGAGGAAGGCGAGCAGGGCCGCCTCCTTCTCGTCGGCGGAGGTGAAGCTGCGGGCCCGCGAGACCTCGTCGAGGCCGAGCCCCGCCCGTCGCGCCGACTTCGCGTGCTGGGCGATGCTGTAGCTGTCCTCGCGGTGCTCGGCGACCGCCAGCGCGATCCGCTCGCGGGTCGCCTGCGGCAGGACGCCGCCGCGCAGCTCGGAGCGCATCCGGGTGTAGGCGCGCAGCACGGCGGGGGAGCCGGCCAGCACACCGACGAACTTGGTCACCGCGCCGCCGGTGGCCTGGATGGTTTTGATCAGCGGAGCGCTCTCGTCGGGAGCGGTCAGCTCATCGTGGATCTGGAATCTGGAGACTGCGGTTTTGACCGTCACGGGCTTCTCATCTCTGGCTCTGCGGAGGGCATTTTCCGCTTTACAGAGCCTTTAAGGGGCCTTTACTTTACTTTGAGCCGCTTACTTACGAGGAGTAAGTTATAGCTGGTTTCGGCCCTCTTCGCAAGCTTTCGCCTATCGTTGCGCCCTTCTCGCGGACAAGCCTAGGAGGCCGGAATGGCAGAGCAACCACGTAGTGCCGCTGACGTCGCCCAGATCGTCAAGGAGAACGACGTCCGCTTCGTCCGCCTCTGGTTCACCGATGTGCTCGGCCAGCTGAAGAGCTTCTCGATCAACGCCGCCGAGCTCGAGGACGCCTTCGACGGGGGGATGGGCTTCGACGGCTCCTCGATCACCGGCTTCAACCCGATCGAGGAGTCGGACATGATCGCGATGCCCGACCCCTCGACCTTCGCCCTGATCCCCTGGCGCCCCGAGGACGAGAACGCGGTCGCCCGCATGTTCTGCGACATCCGCGTGCCCGGCGGCGGCCCCTACGAGGGCGACCCGCGCTGGATCCTGCAGCGGGCGATGAAGCGGGCCGAGGAGATGGGCTTCGACGCCTACAACATCGGCCCCGAGCTGGAGTTCTTCTACTTTCGCTCCGCCAAGCCCGAGAGCGGCGTGCCGGAAGTCCTCGACGAGGGCGGCTACTTCGACCTGACCACGCTCGACGCCGGCTCCGACGTGCGCCGCGACACGGTGCTGGCGCTGGAGAAGATGGGGATTCACGTCGAGTACACCCACCACGAGGTCGGCCCCTCCCAGCACGAGGTCGACATGCGCTACAAGAACGCGCTGCAGATGGCCGACGACTGCATGACGTACCGGATCGTCGTCAAGGAGTACGCGATGAAATACGGCTGGCACGCGACCTTCATGCCGAAGCCGCTGTTCGGCGAGAACGGCTCCGGGATGCACGTCCACCAGTCGCTCGCCAAGGGCGGCAAGAACGCCTTCTACGACGCCGACGACCCCTACTACCTCTCGCCCACCGCGAAGTCGTTCATCGCCGGCCAGCTCAAGCACGCGCGCGAGATCTCGCCGCTGTTCGCCCAGTGGGTCAACTCCTACAAGCGCCTCGTCCCCGGCTACGAGGCCCCCGTCTACCTGGCCTGGTCGCGCCGCAACCGCTCGGCGCTGATCCGGGTGCCGCTCTACCACCCCGGCAAGGAGGGCGCGACCCGGGCCGAGCTGCGCTGCCCCGACCCCGCCGCCAACCCCTACCTCTGCTTCGCCGGCATGCTGCAGGCGGGCCTGGAAGGGATCGAGAAGGGCTACGAGTTGCCGGAGCCGATGGAGCAGAACCTCTACCACCTCTCCCAGGAGGAGCTCTCCCACCAGGGGATCGAGCAGCTGCCGGCGACGCTGGGCGAGGCGATCGAGGTCGCCGCCGACTCCGAGCTGGTGCTGCGGACGCTGGGCGAGCACACCTTCCGCCGCTTCGTCGAGATCAAGCGCCAGGAATGGGACGACTACCGCGTCCAGGTCACCCCCTACGAGATCGAGAACTTCCTGCCGGTGCTCTAACCCTCGCCTCCCGGGCGGGAGAGCGCCGAGGGCCACCAGAAGCGGTCGCCCACGGTCAGGGCGATCGCCGGGACGAGGACGCTGCGGACGAGGAAGGTGTCGAGGAGGACGCCGAAGGCGACGACGAAGCCGAGCTCGGTGAGGAAGGTGAGGGGGAGGACGGCGAGCACCGAGAAGGTGCCGGCGAGGACGATCCCGGCGCTGGTGATGACGGCGCCGGTGACCGCGAGCGCCCGCAGGACCCCCTTTTCGGAGCCATGCTTTTCGGTCTCCTCGCGGGCGCGGGCGATCAGGAAGATGTTGTAGTCGACCCCGAGCGCGACCAGGAAGACGAAGGCGAAGAGCGGCAGCGAGGGGTCCGAGCCGGGGAAGTCGAAGATGAATTCGAAGGCGAGGTAGCCGACCCCGAGCGCCGCCAGGTAACTGAGGATCACCGTGCCGATCAGGATCAGCGGCGCCACGACCGCGCGCAGCAGGCCGATCAGGATCAGCCCGACGACGAGGAGGATCAGCGGCGGGATCACGGTCGAGTCCCAGCCGGCGGCGTCGCGGACGTCGAATTCGACCGCCGTCGGGCCGCCGACGAGGGTGCTGGGCGCGACGGAGTGCGCCGCCCTGCGGATCGGCTCGACCAGGTCGAAGGCGGTGGTCGAGTAGGGGTTGGGTTCGAGCGTCGCCTGGATCAGGGTCCCCGGCGGCCCGGAGGCGACCGGGCCCGAGACCGCCTCGACGCCGGCGACCCCCGCCACCGCCCGCCGCACCGCGTTCACGTCGGTGCGTCTCTCGACGACGACGTCGGTCAGCGCGGTCGTCCCCGAGGGGAAGCTCCTGTCCAGCAGGTGCTGGCCTTCGACCGACTCGACTTCGGTCCGGTAGCTGTCTTCGCTGGTCAGTTCGGTCGAGAAGAAGGCGAGGCCGCAGCAGAGGACGAGGAGGACGCCGATCGAGCCGAGCATCACCCGGCGCGGCGAGGCCGCGACCCGCTCGCCGACCCGCGCCCAGGCCCCGTGGGTGGCGTCGCTGGCGTGCTCGAGGCGGTGGCGGCGCATCTCATACGGCGTGAACACCGCCCGGTCGAGCGGGCCGACGATCAGCGACGGAATCCGCTTGCCGCTGAGCATCCGCAGGACCCAGTTGAGCAGGACCAGGGGCGCCAGCACCAGCACCGCCAGGGAGGCGAGGACGACCCGGGCGAGCGCGCCGGCGCCGGCGCCGTCGACGATCCGCCGCCGTGCCCGCTCGGAGACCAGCTCGGCCCGCGGCGCGGTCTCCGGCGTGTGCGGGACGAAGGGCCAGAAGGCGCGGCGGCCGAAGATCGTCAGCAGCGCCGGCAGCAGGGTCAGCATCGAGAGCGCCGCGCAGGCGATGCCGATCGCGGCGATCGGCCCCAGGCCGGAGGTGCCGTTGACCTTGGCGATCAGCAGGCAGAGCAAGGCCGCGATCACCGTCGCCGCCGAGGCGAAGATCGCCGGGCCGGCCGATTCCAGCGCGGTCCGCATCGCCTCGTACTTGTCGGCGGTGCGGTGCAGCTCCTCGCGGTAGCGGGCTACCAGCAGCAGGGCGTAGTCGGTCCCCGCGCCCAGCACCAGCACCGACATGATCGAGCTCGACTGGCCGTTGACCGTGGTCCCCAGCTCGGTCAGGCCGAAACCGATCGAGCGCGAGAGCGTCTCCGCGAACAGCACCGCGGCGAGCGGGATGAAGAAGAACATCGGCGAGCGGTAGATGACGATCAGCAGGAAGATCACCAGGCTGACCGCGGCCAGCAGCAGGGTGCCGTTGATGCCTTCGAAGACTTCGATCGCGTCGGCGGAGAAGCCGGCGCCGCCGGTGATCTTCACCTCGAGGCCGCCGCCGGGGTTGGAGACCTGTTCGCGCCAGTACTTGACCGGGTCGAGGATCCGTTCGCCCTTGCCGTTGCCCTCGATATAGGCGTTGACGATCGCCGCCCTGCCGTCGGGGGAGAGGATGGGGCCGACGAAGGGGGCGTAGCCCCGGGGCTGTCCGGGAATCGCCTTGGTGGGCCCGCCCGCCGCCGCTTCGCCGTCGGCGACGACCCCGGGGAAGCGCTTCGCGGTCATCTTGCCGACGTCTTCGATGATCGTGCGGCGGTCGGCCGCGGTCAGCCCGGACTCGCGGCGGAAGACGATCACGGCGGGGGCGATTTCGCCGTCCTGCAGGGACTTGGTGGCCTTCAGGGCGGCGGTCGATTCGGCGCTCCCCGGCAGGTAGGAGGTCGCCTCGTTGCTTTCGGCGTCTTCGAACTTGCCAGGCAGGTTGGCCGGGCCGGCGGCGACGAAGATCGCCACGAACCAGGTCGCGAAGACGACCCACTTCGCCCGGCGGCCGGCCGGAAAGGTGAAGAACGAGCCACGCACCGACCCAATCCTTATCAGAGAAGCTCGGCCAGGCGTTCTCGATCGGTGACCGGCGCCCGGCAGGCGAAGTTCTCGCAGACGTAGGCGGTGGGGCTGCCGTCCACCTCTGGGCGGTCCCGCAGGAGCGGGGGCTCGCTGCTGCCCGCGGGGCCGGCGGCGAGGACGAGGTGGGGGCGGAAGGCGGAGCGGACGACCGTGGCGAGCTCGCCGACGTCGCCGCCGATCAGCGCCACCTCCCTGGTCGGGGAGAGGTGGAAGTCGAGGGCGCGGAGGAGGTGGGCGAAGGCCTCGGGGTGCTGGGCGGCGGGCTTGGCGAAGAGGGCGAAGACGCCCTCGGCTTGACGTTCGTACCCGCGCTCGCCCGTCAGCGCGGCGAGGTGCAGCATCCCCATCGCCGCCGAGCTGTTGCCGGAGGGGATCGGGTGGTCGCCGACCTCCTTGCGGCGGGCGATCAGCCGCTCGTGGTCATCGGAGGTGGAGAAGAAGCCGCCGCGCTCGGGGTCGCCGAAGCGGGTGACGATCGTCTCCGCGAGGGAGTGGGCGCACTCGAACCAGCGCGGCTCGAAGCCGGCTTCGTAGAGCGCCAGCAGCGCCTCCAGCAGGAAGGCGTGGTCCTCGAGGTAAGCGTTGAGGCGGGCCTCGCCGTCCCTGTAGGTGCGCAGCAGGCGGCCGTCGCCGTCGTGCATCTCCTCGAGCACGAACTCGGCGCACTCGCGGGCGGCGGCGAGGTAGTCGTCGCGGCCGAGCGCGGCGCCGGCCTCGGCCAGGGCGGCGATCGCCAGCGCGTTCCAGGCGGCGAGCCGCTTGTCGTCGAGCCCCGGCCGGACCCGTTCGGCGCGGGCCGCCAGCAGCGCCCCCCGCGCCTCCTCCAGCACCCGCGGGTCGAGTTTGTTGCGCGTAGGGAGACAAAGTCGCCCAGCGCCGCCGGGAAGGTGGAGGACGTTTGCGCCCTCGAAGTTGCCGGTCGCGGTGACGCCGTAGTGCTCGATCACCGCGGCGGCGGTCTCCTCATCGCCGAGGGCGGCGCGGATCTGGGCTGGGGTCCAGACGTAGAAGCGGCCCTCCTCGCCCTCGGAGTCGGCGTCCAGGGCCGAGTAGAAGCCGCCCTCGGGGCCGCGCATCTCCCGCAGCATCCAGTCCAGCGTCTCCTCGCAGGCGCGGCGGTAGCGCTGGTGGCCCAGCGCCTGCCAGCCGTGCAGGTAGGCGCGGGCGAGCAGGGCGTTGTCGTAGAGCATCTTCTCGAAGTGGGGAACGAGCCAGCCGGCGTCGACCGAGTAGCGGGCGAAGCCGCCGCCGAGCTGGTCGTAGATGCCGCCGGCCAGCATCGCGTCGAGGGTCAGCTCGACGATCTCGCGCTCGCCCCGGGCCAGCAGCAGCTCCAGCGCCGAGGCGGGCGGGAACTTGGGGGCGCCGCCGAAGCCGCCGCGCTCGCGGTCGGCGACGGCGCGCAGTCGCGTCACCGCCTCCTCCAGCCGCGCCGCTTCGGGGGGCTCGGCGTCGGGCTCGACCAGGCCGATCGCGCCCAGCCGCGCCCGGGTCTCGCCGGCGCGCTCGCGGATCTCCTCGCGCTTTCGCTCGAAGGCGTCGATGACGGCTTCCATCACCATCCGGAAGCTCGGCATGCCGCGGCTCTCGTCGGGCGGGAAGTAGGTGCCGCCGTAGAAGGGGACGCCCTCGGGGTCGAGGAAGACGGTCATCGGCCAGCCGCCCTGGCCGCTCATCGCCTGCACCGCCTCCATGTAGATCGCGTCGACGTCGGGGCGCTCCTCGCGGTCGACCTTGACGCAGACGAAGTGCTCGTTCATGTAGGCGGCGGTGTCGGGGTCCTCGAAGGACTCGCGCTCCATCACGTGGCACCAGTGGCAGGCCGAGTAGCCGACCGAGAGCAGGATCGGCAGGTCCTCCTCGCCGGCGCGCCGCAGCGCCTCCGGGCCCCAGGGGTACCAGTCGACCGGGTTCTCGCGGTGCTGGAGGAGGTAGGGGCTGGTCTCCTGGGCGAGCCGGTTGGCCATTGCTGGAAGTCAGCCTACTTATGACAACTCGTAGCCCAATTATTCGGGTTGGTCGGGTCGCCGAAATTCGAGTCCCCTGGCCGGATCGCCGCGCTCGTCGCGCGAGGCGGGACGGAAAGCAACTACCTTCCTTGAGTGGCTAACGCACGTACCCCTCGACAGCTCGACTCGGCGGTCGAGGCCGTGCTCGCGAAGCTCGGCCGGGAGGATCGCGAGATCGTCGAGGGGGCACTGACGAAGGCCGAGAAGACCGAAGCGGAGCTGCGCTACCTCGCCGACCACGACACGCTCACCGGGCTCCTGAACCGCCGCCGGTTCCGCGCCGAGCTCGACCAGTACGTCTCCTTCAGCGCCCGCTACGGCGGCCAGGGCGCGGTGATGATCATCGACATCGACGGGCTCAAGGAGGTCAACGACAAGCTCGGGCACCAGGTCGGCGACGGCCTCATCCGCCGCATCGCCGGCACCCTGCGCGAGCGGATGCGCGCCACCGACATCGTCGCCCGCCTCTCCGGCGACGAGTTCGCGGTGCTGATGCCGCAGACCGACACCGCCGGCGCCCTGCAGCTCGGCGAGGACCTGCGGGCCGAGGTCGCCGATGGCTCGCCCGCCGGCGCCGAACTGGGAGCGTCGACGATCAGCGTCGGCATCACGATGTTCGGCGGCCCGCTCGACGGCAGCGCCGAGGCGGTCCTGGTCGCCGCCGACCAGGCGATGTACCGGGCCAAGGAGGAGGGGCGCAACCGGGTGGCGCTGTTCGACGACCCGTCCGAGGGCGCGCCCCGCGCCCGCCGCGGCCAGACGACCAGCGCCAGGATCCGCGACGCGCTGACCGGCGACCGTCTCAGCCTCGCCACGCAGCCGATCCGCAGCCTCGCCTCCGGCGGCATCGAGCGCTACGAGCTGCTGCTGCGGATGACCGGCGAGAACGGCGAGCTGCTGCCCGCCGCCTCCTTCATCGAGGTCGCAGAGCGCTCCGGAATGGTGCAGGAGCTGGACCGCTGGGTGGTGGCGCGGGCGCTGGAGCTGCTGGCCGAGCGCGAGCGCGCCGGCGAGCCGGTCTCCCTCCACGTCAACCTCTCCGGCGCCTCGCTGAGCGACATCTCGGTGCTGGAGTTCATCGAGCGCCGCATCGACGAAGGCAGCGCCGACCCGGGCCGCTGCACCTTCGAGATCACCAAGACCGCCCGCGTCGACGACTACGAGACCGCGGCCGGCTTCGCCGACCGGCTGACCGAGTTCGGCTGCGAGGTGGCGATCGACGACTACGGCGCCGGCTTCGGCCCCTTCCACTACCTGAAGCAGGTTCCCTTCGACGTGCTCAAGATCGACGGCGCCTTCGTCCGCGACATGCCGCGCAACGACGCCGACCAGCTGACCGTGAAGGCGATCGTCCAGATCGCTCGCGGCCTCGGCAAGACGACGATCGCCGAGTTCGTCCAGGACGACGAGACGACCCAGATGCTGCGCGAGTACGGCGTCGACATGGCCCAGGGCTACCACCTCGGCCGCCCCGTCGACGCGGCCGACGCGCTCTAACCGCGCAGCTCAGCTCGCTTGATCTTGCCGCTGGGGGTCTTCGGCAGCTCGGCGACGAACTCGACGATGCGGGGGAACTTGTAGGGGGCGGTCTCGCGCTTGCAGTGCTCCTGCAGCTCGCGGGCGAGCTCGGGGCTCGGCTCGCGCTCGCGGGGGACGACGATCGCCCGCACCACGGCGCCGCGCTCGGGGTCGGGGGCGGCGACGGCGGCGGCCTCGGCGACGGCGGGGTGGGACTGCAGCGCCGACTCCACCTCGAAGGGCCCGATCCGGTAGCCGGAGGAGAGGATGATGTCGTCGTCGCGGCCCTCGAAGAAGAGGTAGCCGTCCGCGTCGTCGCGGACCAGGTCGCCGGTCGGCCACCACTCGCCCTCGAAGCGCTCGCCGTCGAGGTAGCGGGAGAAGAAGGTGGGAGAGGAGGAGGCGCGCAGCTGCAGTTCACCAACCGCGCCCTCCTCGGCGGCGTCGATGCGGGTCTCTATCCCCGGCAGCGGCCGGCCCATCGAGCCCTGGCGGACCGGCTCGCCGGCGAGGTTGGCGGTGACCTGGCCGGTCTCGGTCTGGCCGTAGCCGTCGGCCGGCTCGAGGCCGGTGGCGGCGCGGAAGGCGGCGATCGTCTCCGGATCGAGCGGCTCCCCGGCGGAGACCATCCGCCGCAGCGCCGGGAGCGGGCGCAGGGCGGCGCGCTTGGCCAGCATCCGGTACTCGGTCGGGGCCTGGCAGAGGACGTTGACGCCGAGCGCCTCGGCGAGGTGGAGCCGCTCGGCGGGGTCGAAGCGGCCGTCGTGGATGACCGCGGCGGCGCCGGTCAGCCAGGGGGCGAGGAAGACGTTGCGGGCCGACTTCGACCAGCCCGTCGCCGTCGTGCACCAGACCAGCTCGCCCTGGCGCGAGCCGAGCCAGTGCTCGGCCTGGATCCGCTGGGCGTCCAGGTAGCGGTAGGCGTGGACGACGCCGCGCGGCTCGCCGGTGGTGCCGGAGGTGAAGACGACCAGCGCCGGGTCCTCGGGCCCCATCTCCTCGACCGCGGCGGGGGCCTCCTGCGGGCGGTCCTCGTCGAGGACGTCGGCGACCTCCGCCATGGCCATGACCGGCACCCCGCCGGGCAGCTCGGCCAGCAGCGCCTCCTCGCCGACGCAGAGCCTGGGATTCGCCGCCGCGACCCGCAGCTCGAGGTCGTGGCGCCGCAGCTGCGGGTTGCAGGGCAGCGCCACCGCCCCCATCCGCCAGCACGCCAGCAGCGTCAGCACCCACTCGATCCGGTTCCCCGCCAGCGTCATGACGACATCCCCGCGCTTGACGTCGCGCGCGGCGAAGGCCCCCGAGAGCCCCGCCGAGCAGGCGATCAGTTCCCCGAAATGCCAGTCCCGCCGCTGTCCCTTCCCGTCAATCGCCACAACTCCCAGCCGCGAAGCCGGCGAGCGCTCCATCAAGTCCTCGATCAGATTCATGGAGCGGGAGTCTGTCGCACGGGCCTATGAGAAGCGGCGGCCGCGGCAGGAGCGCTCGGTCGCCGAGCAGGAAGTCAGGCCTCGGAGAAGCCGAAGCGGTGCTGGAGGCGGCGGAGGGGGGTGGGCGCCCACCAGTTCCACTCGCCGAGCAGGCGCATCAGGGCGGGGACCAGCAGAGCGCGGACGACGGTGGCGTCGAGGAGGACGCCGACGGCCATGCCGACGGCGATCTGCTTCATGAAGAAGACCGAGCTGACGCCGAAGGCGAGGAAGACGACGGCGATCATCAGGGCGGCGGCGGTGATCACGCGGCCGGTGCGGGCGATGCCGATCGCCACCGCCTCCTCGTTGCTCTCGCCCAGGTCGTGCTGCTCTTTGATCCGCGCCATCACCAGCACCGCGTAGTCGGTGGCGAGGCCGAAGATGACGGCGAAGAGGAAGACCAGGCTGGTCACCTCGATCGCCGCCGGCCCCTTGTAGGCGAAGAGGCCGTCGAGCCAGCCGTCCTGGAAGGCGAGGACGAGGATGCCGAGCGTCGCTCCCAGCGTCATCGCGTTCATCAGCAGCGTCTTCAGCGGCAGGATCACCGAGCCGGTGAGAAGGAAGAGCAGGATCAGCGTGGTCGCGCAGATGATCGCGACCAGCAGCGGCAGGTGTTCGGCCAGGCTCTGCTTCTGGTCGATGAAGCCGGCCGTGTTGCCGGAGACGAGGGCCGTCGTCGCCGCTGGCGGGGCCAGGTGGCGGATCGCCTTGACGCTGTCCTGGGAGGATTCCGCCAGCGCTTTGTCGGTTAGCCCGAAGTTGGCATAGGCGATCTGCCCCGATGCGCGCGCGAAGGGGGTGCCGCGGACGACGCCGTCGACCGCTTCGATGCGACGCTGGAACGCCGTCAGCTGGGCCGGGCCGGCGCTGCCGTCGACGGTGACGGTGACCGCCTCGATGAGTTCTCGCGGGTAGTGGCCTTCGACGTAGCTGTTGGCCTCGTAGGAGGGCTTGCCGGGCGGCACCGCCTGGGCGCTGGGGCCGGTCAAGGTGGTCCACAGCAACGGCGAGGCGGCGGCCAGCAGCAGCGCCGAGCTGGCGAGGGCGACGAGCACGGGCCGGCGCATGACCCCGCGGGCGAGCCGGTACCAGCCACCCGACTCGTCGGAGACGGCTGGGCCGCGGCGGATCGAGAGCGCGTCGATCCGGGTTCCCAGCAGCGCCAGCATCGAGGGCACGACGAGGATCGCGATCACCGCCGAGAGGATCCCGACCGAGGCCCCGGCGACGGCGATCGAGTAGAGGAAGCGCTGCGGCAGGATCACCAACGCCGCCATCGCCGCGGCGACGGTGAAGCCGGAGAAGAGGGCGGTGCGCCCGGCGGTGGTCACCGTGCGGCGGTGGGCCTCGCGGGTGGCGCCCCCGGCGGCGATCTCCTCCCTGTATCTGGAGACCAGCAGGAGCGCGTAGTCGACCGCCAGCCCGAGGCTGAGGCCGGTGGCGATGTTGAGGGCGAAGACGGAGGTGTCGACGAAGGTCGACATGATCCGCAGCACCAGCAGGGTGCCGACGATCGAGATGCCGCCGATCAGCAGCGGGATCCCGGCGGCGATGACGCCGCGGAAGACGATCAGCAGCAGCAGGGCCAGCAGCGGGAAGGCGATCAGCTCGGCCTTGGTCAGGTCGGTTTTGGTCTGGTCGTTGACTTCGTTGAAGCTGGGGGCGTAACCGCCCATCGAGACGCCGAGCCTGCTGCGCTCGATCGCCGGCTGCACGTCTTCGGCGGCGATCCCGCCGGCGTTCTCGCGGTCGGCGGTGGAGAGGTAGCCGAGGACGACCAGCGAGCGCCCGTCGGCGGCGATCAGCTCAGGCGCGGCGCGACGGTCGCGCAGGGGGTTGACGACGCGGCCGACGTATTCGGCCCCGGCGACTTCGCGGCTGAGCCGGCCGACCTCGCCGCGGACCACGGGGCTGGTGGTGTCGAGCCGGCCGCCGCCGGGGGCGCGGACGACGAGCACGATCCCCGGGTTGGGGTCGTAGCCGAGCGCCTTGGTCAGCAGGCCGGTGGCCCGCTCGCTCTCCGAGGCGGAATCGGTGAAGCCCGCCGCCTTCAGGTGGTGCTCGACGTCGTGGCCGATCGCCACCGCCAGGAGGGCGAAGGCCCCGACCAGGGCGAGGACCAGCTTCGGGCGCTTCCAGGTGAGGTTCGCGATGCGGGTCACGCGGGCGGGACCGTACCAGATTTCAAAGTATCTGCTTTGAAAATCAAATCACGCTGTTACGATGAGGACATGGGTCGCCGCGAATACGCGCAGCCGTGCAGCCTCGCCTGCGCGCTCGACAGCGTCGGCGAGCGCTGGTCGCTGCTGATCGTCCGCGAGCTGATGCTGGGGCCGCTGCGCTTCTCCGACCTCGCCCGCGCCGTCGGCGGCGCCCCGACCGACGTGCTGACCAGGCGCCTGCGCGACCTCGAGGCGGACGGCCTCCTCGCCCGCCGTGAACTGGCGGCGCCCGTCGCCGCCACCGTCTACGAGCTGACCGCCCTCGGCCGCGGCCTCGAACGGCCGCTGCTGGAGCTGGCGCGCTGGGGGATGGAGCTGCAGAAGGCCGAGGACGTCGTCGGCCTCGCCCCGTCCTCGCTCCCCAACGCGCTGCGGACGATCCTGCGGCCGCCGGCCGGCGCCGCCTTCGTCCTGGGCCTGCGGACCGAGGGCCAGAGCTTCGCCCTGCGCGCCCGCGAGGGCTGGATCGCGGCCACCCGCGGCCCCGTCGAGAAGGCTGACCTGACCCTCACGGGATCGCCGATCGAGGTGATCGCGGCGGTCGTGGTCGGCGCCGGGGCCGAGGACGCAGTCGAGATCGAGGGCGAGCGGGGGATGCTGGGAGAGCTGCGCTCGATGGTCGTCGTCCCGAACCGCCTACGCGAGGAAGCGCGGGCGATGGTCGAGTCGGGCGCGCTCGCCGCCGCTGAGGCGGCTAGCTGAGCTCGGTGCCGTCGTAGAGCTTCTTGACGTGCACGGTGCCCGTGGGGGCGGCTTCGAGGCAGAGCTTGCAGAGGACGCACTCGTCGAGGTTCTCCTCGACGACCTCGACGCCGGAGTCGGTGCCCTTGAAGATGCTGACGGGGCAGACTTCCTCGAGCTTGGCGGCGAGCGCCGGGTCGGCGGCGACGGAGGCGTCGACCTCGACGTCGATGAAGACCTTGTTCAGCTTCTCTGCCATCAGGCCGCGGCCCCCAGCTTCTGCTTGACCGCGTCGGGGATCTCGTCGATCCGCTCGACGACGCGGATGCCGGCGGCTTCGAGGCGGGCGATCTTCTCCGTCGCCGTGTCCTCTTTGCCCTCGACGATCGTGCCCGCGTGGCCGAAGCTCATCCCCTTCATCTCCTCGTCGTCCATGAACTTGCCCGCCATGAAGGCGACGATCGGCAGGCGCGAGTCGTTCTCCTTGACCCACTCGGAGAGCTGGGCCTCCATGCGCCCGCCGGGCTCGGTGTAGATGACGATCGCCTTCGTCTCCTCGTCGGCCTCGAAGTAGGGCATCAGCTCGGCGTAGGCGGAGCCGATGATCGCGTCGCCGCCGATCGAGACCGCGGTGGAGACGCCGAGGCCGGCCTGGGTCAGCGAGGAGGAGATCTCCGTGGTCATCCCGCCGGAGCGGCTCATCACGCCGACCGGGCCGGGGGCGTAGGCCTTGGCGGCGTCCTTGGCGGGGCCGCCGATGCCGCCCATCTTGCAGACCTCGGGGACGATCAGGCCGAGGCAGTTGGGGCCGATGATTCGCGCCCCGCGCAGGTTCGCCAGCTCGACCATCTGGGCGACGTCGCGGCGGGGGATGCGCTCGGTGACGATCACGATCAGCTTGATCCCGTTCTCGATCGCCTCCAGCACCGCGTCCTTGGTGAAGGCGGGGGGGACGGTGACGACCGAGCCGTCGATCGGCCCGCCGTGGTGGGCGACCGCCTGGGCGACGGTGTCGAAGACGGGCACGCCGTGGACCTCGCGGCCCTTGCGGCCGGGGGTGACGCCGCCGACGACCTTGGAGCCGTAGTCGAGGCACTCGCGGGTGAGGTTCACGGCCTCGCGCCCGGTGATCCCCTGGACGATGAAGGTGGTGTCGCGGTTCAGCAGGATCGACATCAGGCGGGCGCTCCCTGGATCTTGGCGACGGCGCGGCCGGCGGCCTCCCACATCGAGACCGAGCGGTCGCAGTACTCGACCCCGTAGCGCTCGAGGATCTTGAAGCCCTCGTCCTCCCAGGCGCCGGGGATGCGGAAGATCGCGATCGTCTCGCCGGGGTCCTTGCCGAGCTCCAGGCAGGCCTTGATGACGCCGCGGGCGACGATGTCCACCCGCGTGTTGGAGACGATCGACATCATCACCGCGATCTTCTCAACGCCGTCCTTCTCCAGCACCTCCTTGGCCAGGCCGCAGGCCTTGGCGACGGAGGGGTTGCCGCCGATCTCGGAGTAGTTGGCCGGCTTGCCGCCCTGGCTGCGGACCGCGTCGGTGAGGGTCAGCGAGCCGCCGCCGGCGCCGATCACGAGGCCGAGGTTCCCTTCGAAGCCGTGGTCCTTGCCCTGGATGACGCCGCGATGGTCGGCGGCGTCGATCGCGGCGACGTTGCGCTCGAAGGCGGAGGGCTCGTAGGTCTCGCGGGTGTCGTCCTCGGCGATCTCCAGCTGCTTGCGCAGCAGGCCCTTCTGGCGGCCAACCGCCTCGTTCTCCATCTCCATGTGGGCGTCGAGGGCGACGAAGCTGCCGTCGGTCAGCTCGGCCAGCGGGTTGATCTCGGCCAGGGTCATGTCGTAGTCGCGGAAGAGGCGGGCGAGGCGGGCGAGGATCGGGGTGGCGCGGTTGAGCTGGGAGCCGGTGACGCCGGTGACGGCGATCGCCTGCTTGGCCTCGAAGTCGGCGATCGGCAGCAGGTTGGAGAGGTGGCCGCGGCCGACGTGGTCGGGGTGGGTCTCGGCGACCTCCTCGATGTCGATCCCGCCCATGTCGCTGAACAGCATCAGCGGCCGCTTCGCGGTCCCGTCCCAGACGACGCTGGCGTAGTACTCCTGCTTGACCTCGGCCTTGGGATCGACGAGGACGCCGCGCGGCATCTGGCCGTTGATCTCGAGCCGGAGGATGTCCTCGGCGTGCGCCGCGGCCTCCTCGGGCGTGTCGGCGAACTTGACGCCGCCGGCCTTCATCCGCCCACCGCTCAGCACCTGGGACTTGATCACCACCGGCCCGCCGATCTCCGCGGCGGCCGCGCGGGCCTCCTCCGCGGTCGTGCAGAAGCCGTACTTGGTGACCGGAATCCCCGCCAACTCGACGATCTTCCGTGCCTCGAACTCGTAGAAGCGCATAAGCGGCCGGGAACCCTATCCGACGGCTGTCTCGGCCGGAGTGTCGCCGGCGATTGGGATACTCCCTGGGGTGAGCCCCCGTCCACGAGGGAGGAAGATGAGCTTCTCCGTCCGCTGCGCCGCAGCCGTCGCGCTGCTCGCAATCGCCGTCGTCGCGGCGGGCTGCGGGGAAACGGTGATCGATTCCGCCAAGACCGAGGGGGCGATCGAAAGCAACCTCGAAAAGGCGCTTCATGAAAAGATCACCTCTGTCGAATGCCCCTCGGATCAGAAGGTGGAAGCGGGCAAGACGTTTGATTGCACGGTCCATTTCTCCGACGGCAAGCAGGCAACCGCGACTTTGAAGATCCTCAACAAGGAAGCCGACGTCAGCCTCGTCGGCCTCAAATCGAAGAAATAGAGAGAGGCGAATGAGCGACCTGAGCATGGCCCCCGCGCTGACCACCCACGCAAAGCTGACCGCCTGGGTGGGTGAGATCGCGGCGCTGACCCAGCCCGACGCCATCCACTGGTGCGACGGCTCGGCCGAGGAGTACGACTCCCTGGCGCAGACCCTGATCGACGCGGGCACCTTCGAGCGCCTCTCCGACGCCAAGCGCCCCAACTCCT
Source organism: uncultured Actinomycetes bacterium (assembly GCA_963714045.1). Classification (GTDB taxonomy): domain Bacteria; phylum Actinomycetota; class Thermoleophilia; order Solirubrobacterales; family 70-9; genus VAYN01. The sequence goes on from OY970225.1 coordinate 1,192,722, forward strand.
ACCTCGCCCTCTCCGACCCCGCCGACGTCGCCCGGGTCGAGGACCGCACCTTCATCTGTTCGGAGACGGAGGAGGGCGCCGGCCCGACCAACAACTGGCGCGCCCCGGCGGAGATGCGGGAGACGCTCAACGACCTCTTCAGCGGCTGCATGAAGGGCCGCACCATGTACGTGGTGCCGTTCTCGATGGGCCCGATCGGCTCGCACATCTCCGAAATCGGCGTCCAGCTGACCGACTCCCCTTACGTCGCCGTCTCGATGCGGATCATGACCCGGATGGGCAAGGCGGCGCTCGACGCGATCGGCGAGGACGGCCAGTTTGTCCCCTGCGTGCACTCGGTCGGGATGCCGCTGACAGAGGGTGTCGAGGACGTCTCCTGGCCCTGCAACGAGGACAACAAGTACATCGTCCACTACCCGGAGACGCGGGAAATCTGGTCGTTCGGCTCCGGCTACGGCGGCAACGCGCTGCTCGGCAAGAAGTGCTTCGCCCTGCGGATCGCCTCGGCGATGGCGCGCGAGGAGGGCTGGATGGCCGAGCACATGCTGATCCTCAAGCTGACCTCGCCCGAGGGTGTCGTCAAGTATGTCACCGGCGCCTTTCCCTCGGCCTGCGGCAAGACCAACCTCTCGATGATGATCCCGACCCTCCCCGACTGGAAGGTGGAGACGATCGGCGACGACATCGCCTGGATGAAGTTCCACGACGACGGCCGCCTCTACGCGGTCAACCCCGAGTACGGCTTCTTCGGTGTCGCCCCGGGCACCGGCCACAAGACCAACCCCAACGCGATGGAGACGGTCGAGCACGACACGATCTTCACCAACTGCGCCAAGACCGACGACGGCGACGTCTGGTGGGAGGGGATGACCGGCGAGCCGCCGGCGCATGCGATCGACTGGCACGGCAACGACTGGACGCCGGACTCCGAGTCGCCCGCCGCCCACCCCAACGCCCGTTTCACGACGCCGGCCGCGCAGTGTCCCTCGATCGCGCCCGAGTGGGAGGACCCGGCCGGAGTGCCGATCGACGCCTTCCTCTTCGGCGGCCGCCGCGCCACCGCGGTGCCGCTGGTCTCCGAGGCCTTCGACTGGGAGCACGCCGTCTTCATGGGGGCGACGATGTCCTCCGAGAAGACCGCGGCGGCGGCCGGCAACGTCGGCGAACTGCGCTTCGACCCGATGGCGATGCTGCCTTTCCTCGGCTACAACATGGCCGATTACTTCGGCCACTGGCTGAAGCTGGGCGAGCGCGAGGGCGCGGTGCTGCCGAAGGTCTTCTACGTCAACTGGTTCCGCAAAGACGACGACGGCAACTTCCTCTGGCCCGGCTTCGGCGAGAACAGCCGCGTCCTCGAGTGGGTCTTCCGCCGCTGCGAGGACGCCGCCGACGCGGTCGAGACCCCGATCGGGTTGCTCCCCACCGAGGGCGCGATCAACACCGACGGCCTCAACATCTCCGACGAGGCGATGAAGGAGCTGCTCAGCGTCGACGCCGACCTGATCAAAGCCCAGCTCCCCCAGCTCAAGGAGCACCTGGCCCAGTTCGGCGACAAGCTGCCGGCAGGGGTCAGCGCCCAGCTTGAGGCGCTGGAAGCGCGGCTGGGCTGAAGGACTGAGCGCCGGCGACATCGCCGACGCTCCGCGGACCACTACAGCCCGTAGGCCTCCGCCAGCTCCGGGTCCTTCTCCGCCAGCATCTCGGCCAGCTCGACCATCACCTTGCACTGCTTCCAGGTGGCGTCGTCCTGCATCTTGCCGTCGATCATGTGGACGCCGCGGCCGTCGGGGATCGCCTCGAGGACTTTCTTGGCGAAGCGGACCTCGTCCGGCGGCGGGCTGAAGACCTTCTTGGCGATGTCGATCTGGACCGGGTGCAGGGACCAGGCGCCGACGCAGCCCATCAGGAAGGCGGCGCGGAACTGGGTCTCGCAGCCGGCCGTGTCCTTGATGTCGCCGAAGGGGCCGTAGAAGGGGAGGATCCCGGTTGAGGCGCAGGCGTCGACCATGCGGGCGATCGAGTAGTGCCAGAGGTCCTGTTGGGCGCTGACGCGGTCGGCCTCGGGGTTCTCGGGGTCGGCGGGGTCCTCCATCACCCGGTAACCGGGGTGGCCGCCGCCGACGCGGGTCGTCTTCATCCGGCGCGAGGCGGCGAGGTCGGCGGGGCCGAAGCTCATCCCCTGCATGCGCGGGCTGGCGGCGGCGATCTCCTCCAGGTTGACGACGCCCTGCGCGGTCTCGAGGATCGCGTGGATCAGGATCGGGCGCTCGAGCTTGGCCTTGGCCTCGAGCTGGGCGAGCAGGCGGTCGACGTAGTGGATGTCCCAGGCGCCCTCGACCTTGGGCACCATCACGACCTCGAGCTGATCGCCGATCTCGGTCACCAGGGTGGTCAGGTCGTCGAGCACCCAGGGGCTCTCCAGCGAGTTGACCCGGGTCCAGAGCGCGGTCGAGCCGAAGTCCGACTCCTTGGCGGCCTTGATCAGGCCCTGCCGCGCCGCCTCCTTGCGGTCGACCGGGATCGCGTCCTCGAGGTTGCCGAGCAGGATGTCGGTCTTCTCGGCGATCGCGCCGGCCTTGGCGACCATCTTCTCGTTCGAGAAGTCGAGGAAGTGGATCATCCGCGACGGCTTGACCGGGATCTCGCGCAGTGGCTCCGGCGCGCCGATCGCCTGCGGCTGGAAGAAGTCTCTGGGGTTTCTCAAGGCGCTCCTCGGGTCGTTCGCTCTGCGGGGCGGGCGGGAATCTAGTGACCCGGCGCCTTTGCCGCCTGCCGCGCCCGTAGATTGCGCGGCATGGAGGGCTCCGAGCGTGACAGCACGCAGGACTGGCTGCTTCCCGAGGGCTCGGCGCCGCCGCTGCTGAGCGAGCTGGAGAGCCGGATCGACGAGGCGCTGACGATCGCCAGGGCGTCCGAAAAGACGGCGATCGCGGTGGGAGACGCCGCCCTCGACGCCGCCCAGCAGGCCCGCCGCGCCGCCGACATCGCCGAGCGCGCCACCGCGGCGGTGCTCGACACCCTGCCGCCGTCGCCCGCGGACTCGCCGCCGCCCGCCGGTCCCGCGGAACCGCCCAGCCAGCCGGCAGATCAGCCGGCAGACCCCCCCGTCCGCCTGCCAGATACCTCCCTGCTCAGCTTCAACGAGCGCGCGGACCGGATCGCTCAGCGCCTGAAGAGATTGGAGCGAGTTCCCGTTTGAACGCTGCGCCTGTGGGCTGACCTCAGACGAGCCAGCGATCGCGGAGGGCCGAGGCGATTCGCGTGGCGAGGCTTCCATCGGCGCGCAGCTCAGCCCCGTCGAGGGAGCGAACCGGCTCGATGCCGCGCACCGAGCCGGTGAGGAAGACCTCTTCGGCGTCCTGGAGGTCGGCGAGCGCCATGTCTCGCTCGCGGACCTCGATGCCCAGCGCGGTGGCGACCTCGATCGTCCTTGCGCGGGCGATGCCGGGGAGAATGCGCCCGTCGAGCGCCGGCGTCGTCAGCGCTCCGTCGCGAACGGCGAAGACGTTGGCGCGGGAGGCCTCGAGGACCGTTCCGTCGCTGTCGAGGAGAAGGGGAATCTCGCCCGGGGGCGCACCCGCTTCAGCTTGCTCCAGCAACCCTCGATCGACCCACTTGTGAGCGCCGAGCCCACCCTCGACGACGAGGCCGCGGAGCTCGACCGCCCGCTCCCGGCCGGGGAAGACGAGCTCGGGCTCGACCTCGGCCGTCACGACTTCCGCCTCAAGGCCCCCGGCGCCGTCCGGCCTGACCGCCAGCCGCAGGCGCGCCAGCTTCGCGCCGCGGGCCCGCTCCTCCACCAGGTCGCGAGCCCCCTTCGGCATCTCGTCGCCGAACAGCTCCCCGAGGCTGGCCCCCAGTCGCGCCAGGTGCGCATCGATCTCGACAGCCCGCCCCTCGACCACAAGCATCGTCTCGAAGACGCCCCCGGATTGCGGTAACTCTCCCATAATTGTGATAAAAGCATAGTGCTTTTACCTGAATTAACGCCTGATTATCCAATTGCGAAGCTTTGGCGACTCCGAGAAGGCATTTGCGGGCATGCCCGCTGGCTTGGGCGTGCTGCTCGGCCGGGTCGATGTGGGTAAAGGCCGGGAGGAGCTTTATCGGGACCAACTTCCGGCACTGCTTCACTCCCTGGCCGACCAGACGCGAGTGGAGTCGATCAGGGCCTCAAACGCGATCGAGGGGATCGAGGTTTCACAGCAACGGGCCGAACGACTGGCCGCCCCGGAGCCGCCCCGGAGCCGCAATCGCAGCGAGGAGGAATTCGCCGGCTACCGCGACGCGATCGATGCGTTGATGCAGGAGGAGCGCCTCGATCCACCGACGCCGGCGCTGACGATGCGCCTCCACCGCCAGCTCTACGCCTACACAAAGGCCACCGGAGGTCAGCTCAAGCGAGTGGACAACGTCATCGGCGAACGGGGCCCGCATGGCATCCGGCGGGTGATTTTCGAGCCGCCGCCGTGGCAGCAGGCCGAGGGCTTGGTTCAGGGGCTCTTCGGCGGCTATGCGCAGGCTGCCAAGGCACAGGTGGCGCACCCGCTGGTCCTCCTGTCAGCGTTCATCATCGATCTCCTGGCGATACATCCATTCGAGGATGGGAACGGCCGGGTGGCCCGTCTGCTGACCACGCATGAGCTGCTGCGCCTCGGCTATGGGGTGGCCCGCTACGCCAGCATCGAGCAGCGCATATATGAGACCAGGAACGACTACTACGCCGCATTGGAGGCTTCGCAAGAGGGATGGCACGACGGTGAGCACCGGATCTGGCCGTGGACGGAATATCTGGTCTCGGTGCTCGCCGACTGCTACGCGGACTTCGAGGGCCGCGTGGCCGCCGAGCATGACTCCGCCTCGATGACGAAGGGCGAGCGCGTCCGCCACTGGGTCTTGAACTCGGCGCCGGGGGAGTTCCGTCTCTCGGACGTCCGCCGGGCGGTTCCAGGAGTCAGCGATCCGAGCATCCGGTTGGCGCTGAGGTCGCTCAGGGACGAAGGGAAATTGAGGTCGACGGGCGCGGGGCGAGGGGCTCTCTGGCGTCGAAGTGCCGGATGATCGGCGGGACTTTGAATCTGCAGGTGAGACGGCTGGACGTGCTGCATGACGCGGAGCGGGCGTTTGTCGACCTCTACGGGGACAGCTCGCACGCGTTCTGGCTTGACAGCGGCGGCGCGCCCGGCGAGCGCGCTCGCTTCTCCTTCATGGGTGCCGCCGACGGGCCGCTCGGCGCGCTCGTCTCCTATGACGTCAACGCCGGCGAGGTCCGGGTGCGGCGGGGGGGAGGGGTGGAGGTCCTCCGCGAGTCGATCTTCGACTACCTCGGCCGCGAGACGCGCCGGCTGTGGCGCCCCGCCGCCGGCCTGCCCTTCGACTTCGACTGCGGCTTCGCCGGCTACCTCGGCTACGAGCTGAAGGCCGACTGCGACGGCGACGCCGCTCACCAGGCGCCGACGCCCGATGCGGCCTTCGTCTTCGCCGATCGCCTCCTCGCCTTCGACCACCTCGAGCGCCGCACCTACCTCCTCTGCGCGACCGAGTCCGGCGGCGCCGGGGAGGGGGAGAGGTGGATCGAGGAGGCGAGCCGGCGACTGGCGTCGCTGCCGCCGCTCCCCGACCCCGAGCCGGCGGGGGCGCTGCCCGGCGGCGAGCCCGTCGACTTCCACTTCAGCCGCTCCCGCGAGCGCTATCTCGACGACATCGACGCCTGCAAGCGGCTCCTGTTCGAGGGCGACACCTACGAGGTCTGCCTGACCAACAGGGCCGCCGCCGCAGCCGCGCCCGATCCCCTCCGCCTCTACCGCACCCTGCGCCGCGTCAACCCGGCGCCGTTCGCATCCTTCCTGCGCCTCGGCGATCTCGCGGTGCTGAGCTCCTCCCCGGAGCGCTTCCTCCGGGTCGCCCCGGACCGCTGGGCCGAAGCGAGGCCGATCAAGGGCACCCGCCGCCGCGGCGCGACGCCGGCAGAGGACGCCCGCCTGGCCGCGGAGCTGGCGGCCGACGAGAAGAGCCGGGCCGAGAACGTGACGATCGTCGACCTGCTGCGCAACGACCTCGGCATCGTCTGCGAGGTCGGCTCGGTGCACGTCCCCGAGCTGATGGCGGTCGAGACCTACGAGACCGTGCACCAGCTCGTCTCCGGCGTGCGCGGCCGCCTGCGCGAGGGGCTCGGCGCGCCCGAGTGCGTCCGCGCCTGCTTCCCGCCCGGCTCGATGACCGGCGCCCCGAAGAAGCGCACGATGGAGATCGTCGACGAGCTCGAGGGCGAGGCGCGGGGCGTCTACTCGGGGGCGATCGGCTACCTGGGCCTGGGCGGCGGCTGCGACCTCAGCGTCACGATCCGGACGATCGTCCTCGACGGCGAGACGGCCACGATCGGCGCCGGCGGCGCGATCGTCCTCCAGTCCGACCCCGAGCGCGAGTACGAGGAGATGCTGCTGAAGGCAGCAGCGCCGATGCGGGCGATCGACCCCGGCGCCGACCCGGCGCGCATGTCCAGAGGCGACCACGCAATTTGCCAGCCTGGTAATAGACAAGTTGCACGCCAGTGAAACGACAATCTGTCAACTAGCTGGTATACAATCACACCATCTTGAAACAGGAGCCGATCCCCAGACATGTCCACCCGCTCCTGCTTGAGGCGCTGGCGGAGAGCCGCGCCGTGGCTCTGCTCGGAGCCCGCCAGGTGGGGAAGAGCACCCTGGCGCTTCAGATCTCTCGGGCCCAGTACCCCGCCACGTACCTATCCCTTGACGATGCGGGCGTTGCCCGGGCGGCGCGTTCCGACCCGGTTGAGATGATCGCGAGCCTGAGTGGCCCCGCGGTCATCGATGAGATTCAAAGGGTTCCGGAGCTGCTGCTGGCGATCAAGCAAAAGCTAGATGCGGACGATACGCCTGGGCAGTTCCTGCTGACCGGCTCAGCGGACCTGTTGACCCTTCCCACTATTGCCGACGCGCTGCCGGGGCGAGTTCAGTACATTCGTCTCTGGCCGTTCTCCCAGGCGGAGTTGCATGAGGTGGACGCGTCGATCGTCGATTCGCTCTTTGCGGGGACGTTTCCCCGGGTCGTGGATGCGCCGGTCGGTCGGCGGGCGCTGGCGCCGATCCTGGTCAGAGGCGGGTACCCGGAGGCCCAGCGCCACTCGCTGCGCGGCCTGCGCCGCTTCTTCGAAAGTTACGTCGACTCGATACTGGGGCGTGACCTAGGCGACGTGGCCAATGTTCGCGTGCCTCGGGACGTCGACCGGGTGTTGCGAATGATCGGCGCGCGTTCCGGCGGCATCCTCAGCATCAACGGGGTGGCGGGAGAGCTCGACATCAATCGCGCCACCGTGACCAAGTACGTCGAGATCCTCGAGCGCCTGTTCTTGATCCGGCGACTCGGCGCTTGGCGGCGCAATCTCGGCGACCGGCTGGTGAAGAGCCCGAAGGCGTATGTGGTTGACAGCGGCCTCTTGGCCCACCTGATCGGCGCCGACGAGAGTCGGATCGCCGAGGATGGGGGGGTTGCTGGAGCGATGCTGGAGAGCTTCGTGGCGATGGAGCTGGTGCGCTTGGCCGAGCTCGCCGAGCGGCCGCTGACCATCCACCACTATCGCGACCAGCGCAAGCGCGAGGTCGACGTCGTCCTCGAGCGCCATGGCGGCGAGGTGGTGGGCGTCGAGGTCAAGGCGGGGGCCACGCCGCATAGCGACGATTTCGCCGGTCTGCGATATCTCCGCGACAAGCTGGGGGAGCAGTTCAAGGCGGGCGCGCTTCTCTACACCGGATCCCAGACCCTTCCCTTCGGCGACCGGCTGGCAGCGGTGCCGGTGAGCGGGCTCTGGGATTCGGTATAAAGCTCTATAGATAAAGCCATAAGCTGTATATAGGCTAATCTATCAAGCAATGCCACGACCAGCTCGTCCTCTATTTCCACAAACTCAGCGCCGTGCCGAGGCACTTGGCGAACGGCTGCGGCTCGCTCGTCTCCGGCGCCGCATGTCGCTCGCCGAGCTGGCCGCGCGCGTCGACGTGACGCGTAACACCCTCTCCCGCCTGGAGCGAGGCGACCTCTCGACCAGCCTCGGGGTGCTCGCACGTGTTCTGGCCGTACTGGGACTGGAAGAGGACCTCGATCGGTTGGCCCAGGACGACGAGCTGGGCCGGCGCATGCAGGACGTCCGGCTGCGCCGCCCGCGCCGGTCGTCGAAAGGGAGCCAGACCGATGGCGGCTGACCGGGATCGAGTCGTCGTCCATCTCGACGCCGCGGAGATCGGCCCCCGGCAGTCGGTGGGGTCGTTGGCCAGGGAGCGGGCCGGTGCGAAGAGCGTTACCTCGTTCGCCTACGAGCCGGACTGGGTCGCCGCGCCCATCGCGTTCTCGCTGGATCCCTCGCTTCCCCTCTACGAGGGCGAGCAGTTCCCGCCGGCATTGCCGGGAATCCTCGCCGACGCCGCGCCGGACCGCTGGGGACGCACGCTGATGGATCGCCGCGAGGCCCTCGCGGCGCGGCGAGAGGGCAGGAAGCCGCGCAGCCTGGACGACTGGGACTACCTGGTCGGCGTCAACGACCGGACGCGGATGGGCGCGCTGCGCCTCGCGCGCGCTGGCGACGGCGGATTCGTCGACGACGGTGAGCTGGCAATCCCGCCGAGCACGCAGCTGCGCGACCTCGAGCACTGGGCTCGCGAGCTGGAGCACGGGTTGCCCGACGCCATCGGCGAGGAAGATCGCTGGATCGCGTCCCTGATCGCACCCGGCAGCTCGCTCGGCGGGGCAAGGCCGAAGGCGAGCTTCCTCGATGACGGGGCCCTCTGGATCGCCAAGTTCCCCTCGCGGGAGGATCGGCACGATGTCGGCGCCTGGGAGTACGTGGTCTCACGCCTCGCCGCGGACGCCGGGATCGAGGTCCCGGAGACCAGGCTGCTGCGGCTCGCCTCGCCGTACCGGACCTTCTGCGCGCGGCGCTTCGACCGCGACGGCGAGAGCCGGCGCCTCTATGCATCGGCGATGACGCTGGCGGGCCGGCGCGATCACGAAGACGCCAGCTATCTCGACATCGCACGGGCGATCGTGGTCCACGGCGACCCCGCCGCGATCGAGCAGGACCTTCAGCAGCTCTTCCGCCGCGTCGTCTTCAACGTCCTCACCGCCGATCGCGACGACCACCTCCGCAACCACGGGTTCCTGCGCACCGCCGAAGGCTGGCGCCTCGCGCCCGCCTTCGACGTCAACCCGTCGCCGCAAAAGCAGGAGCACAGCCTCGCCCTCGACGACTCGCTGCGAGTTCCGGACCTGGACGCCGTTCGCGAGACCGCGCCGCAGTACCGCCTCGCCCCGAAGCGGGCCGAGGAGATAATCGCCGAGGTCGACCGCGCCGTCGCCCGCTGGCCGGCGGTGGCCCGGGACGCCGATCTCCCCCGGGACGAGGTCGAGCGTTTCGCCGCAGCCTTCCTCTCGGCCTGAACGTCGCACCGATATCCTTCGGCTCCGCCCGCACCCGACCCCGAGCAGGAGCAATGGCCGTAGAGACCGCTTACAGCGAGCAGACCGACATCCAGCGCGACATCACCGAGATGGTGCGCCAGTTCGCGGATGAGCAGATCATCCCCAACGCCGAGCACTACGACCACGAGGACTCCTTTCCGGAGCCGATCGTCGAGCAGATGAAGGAGCTGGGGCTGTTCGGGGTGACGATCCCCGAGGAGTACGGCGGCATGGGGCTCGACCTGACGACCTACGCGATGATCGTCGAAGAGCTCAGCCGCGGCTGGATCTCGATCTCCGGCGTCGTCAACACCCACTTCATCGGCTCCTACCTGCTGATGAAGTTCGGCAGCGACGAGCAGAAGGACTACTTCCTGCCGAAGATGGCGACCGGGGAGATCCGCGCCGCCTTCTCGCTCTCGGAGCCCGAGGTCGGCTCCGACGTCCAGGGCATCAAGTCGACCGCCAAGAAGGGCGAGGACGGCAACTGGGAGCTGAACGGGCAGAAGATGTGGGTGACCAACGGCCTCGGCTCCAGCGTCGTCTTCGTGCTGATGAAGACCGACCCCAAGGCCGAGCCCGCCTACAAGGGCATGACCTGCTTCATCACCGAGAAGGAGCCCTGGAAGGAAGTCAACGAGGGCGACTTCGCCGGCCTCACGGTGCCGCCGAAGATCAAGAAGATGGGCTACAAGGGCGTCGAGTCGACCGAGCTCGTCTACGACGGCTACCGCTGCCCGCCCGAGCGGGTGCTCGGCGGCGAGGAGGCCGGCGTGGGGGAGGGCTTCGTGCAGATGATGGACGCGCTGGAGGTCGGCCGCGTCAACGTCGCCGCCCGCGGCGTCGGCATCGCCCAGCGCGCCCTCGAGCTCGCCCTCCGCTACAGCCAGGAGCGCAAGACCTTCGGCAAGCCGATCGCCCAGCACCAGGCGATCCAGTTCAAGCTCGCCGACATGGCGACCAAGATCGAGGCGGCGCGCCTCCTCACCCGCAAGGCGGCGCGGATGAAGGACGCCGGCGAGCGCTCCGACCTTGAGGCGGGGATGGCCAAGCTGCTGGCCTCGGAGACCGGCAAGGAGTGCGTCGAGGAGTGCTTCCGCATCCACGGCGGCTACGGCTACTCGAAGGAGTATGAGATCGAGCGCCTCTACCGCGACGCGCCGCTGCTGCTGATCGGCGAGGGGACCTCGGAGATCCAGCGCATGGTGATCGGCAAGAAGCTGCTGCAGAGGCACAGGATCTAGATGGGGCGCGGCTAGCCCGATGGCCTCGACCGCCGACTTGATTCGCACCGCCGTCGAGCGCTTCCAGGCGGAAGTGCCGGCGCTGGACAACCTGAAACTCGTCTTCGGCCTCCAGCTCAAAGCCAAACATGACATCCAGCTCTACCGGGTCGAGCTGCCCGGCCCCCAGGTCAAGAAGGACCTCTCCCAGGACGAGCGGGTACTGGTCGAAATCGACCGCCCCCAGTTCAACGAGCTGGCCGAGAAGGGGACGCTGAAGAGCTACCGCAAAGCGGTCGAGACCGGCCACATCAAGGCCAGCGGCGACTCCAACGTCCTCAAGCTGATCGCCCAGGTCGTGACGAAGCAAGAGGAACGCGCGAAGCTGAAAAAAGTGCACTGAGAGCGCGGCACAATTTCGCGACGGACTCAGCCCCCCCGGCAAGCAGGTTTTAACGGGTGCTACGCTGACGTTGGGATGATTACAAGTGAAACAAGCGACCGTGAGGTGAGCTTGTTCGATGTGTTCGATGGCATCTCCCCGTCACCGCGCGAGGCGGCTGCCGAGCGGCGAGACCTGGCAGCCGATGAGCGTGACCGCATTGCAGAGGTTCGCGACAGACTCGCCTACCTCGGCAAGCAGCTTTCGGGCAACCAGCGCGAATTGGCCGCTGGCGATCGCGAACGGGCCGCTGAGGACCGCCGCCAGGCCGCTGAGGACCGGCAGGCGGCGAGACACGAGCTCGCATTCGAGGGCCTCGACGCTCTGACCGGGGTGATGGGGCGCCGGGTCGGGCTTGCCGCGCTCCAGCGCGAGATGGACCGCTCCGAGCGCACCGGCGAGACCCTGGTCGTGGCCTTCGTCGACACGGTCGGCCTCAAGACGATCAACGACAGCCGCGGTCACAGAGAGGGCGACCGGGTCCTCCGGGAAGTTGCAAGCTGTATCACCGAAGACCTGCGCTCCTACGACCTGGTGACCCGAGTCGGCGGCGATGAGTTCGTCTGCACCCTCGCGGGACAGAGTGTTGCCCAGGCCCGTGAGCGCTACGAGCAGATCTCACTGCGCCTCGCCGAGCGCTCGAACGGGGCGCAGATCACGGTCGGGCTCGCTGAATATGAGTCTGGGGTTTCGCTGGCGGATCTGGTCAATCGAGCCGACCAGGCGATGATCGGCGCCCGCCGCTAGTTGCTGCGACCGCTCGCTATCGTTGGTGCGTGACGCGGAGGCTCGGGGCGACGATATCCGCGGTGGCGCTGGTGTCGGTGACGCTGGGACTGGCGGCCCTGCCGATCCCGAGCGAGGGGGCGCCGGTCTACTCGCCGGACGGCAGCCAGATCGCCTTCGCGCTCGATCACCACATCTACACGATCGAGGGTGCGGGAGGCCACGGCCGCATCTACAAGATCGTCGTGATGAATGTCAACGGCAACCACAAGCACACGATCCGCAGCGGCATCCCCCACCTCTACGGGATCGGCTGGCAACCCTTACCGGGCTGAGCGCTGGTGCTCACGCATCGTGGTCGCCGAATCGCAGAGCTTCCGCTTCGCGCGAAGCGGAAGCGTGCCTACGTTCGCGCGCTGGGGCGGGATCCCGCGTCCTCGGACCGGAGCCGTATCATTTACACATTCCTAATGTGTAAATTAGCGGAGGTGACCGATGACCTATGTGATCAACGAGCCCTGCATCGGCACGAAGGACAACTCCTGCGTGGAGGTTTGTCCGGTCGACTGCATCCACCCGACTCCAGAGGAGCCCGACTACGACCAGCACGAGCAGCTCTACATCGATCCCGACGAGTGCATCGACTGCGACGCCTGCGTCGAGGCCTGCCCGGTCGATGCGATCACCCCGGAGGACCAGGTTCCGCCGGAGTGGCAGAAGTACATCGAGATCAACGCCGCCCACTTCAGGGACCGGGCGTAGCTCCCTCGGCCTGCTCGATCACCGCCGCGAGCCGGGCGAGATCGTCGGTGCCCAGGTCCGCTTCGACGCGCGGGAAGAGCTGGCGCTCCTCGAAGCGGACGTGGTCGTGGAGGAGGTGCCCCAGCTCGCGAGCCTCCTCCAGGGTGGCCTCGCCAGCCTGGAGTCGCAGCGCCCCGCGGCGGATCGCCAGGTGCTCGTCCAGCATTCGCCGCACCCCGTCGCGGTCGACCTCGGCGTGCATCGCCCAGCCGGGCAACAGGACCTCCTCCTCGACCCGGAAGTGGCGTCGCCCGTCGTCGCGCCAGAAGTCGAGGAAGGCCCGGGTCGCCTCCTCGAGGCTGTTCGCCTCTTTCATCTCCTTCGCCGCGAGCAACGCGACCAGGTGTTCGCGCGAGAGGGGGCGAAGCGCCTCGGCCCGTTTCATGCGATCCCGGCCCTCTCTACTCCGACCAGGCAGCCGGCGCGGCGGGGGTCGCGCCGCTCGAAGCTGGTCATCTTCGCCTTGGGGTCGAGGATCTCCAGCAGGCCCGCCGTGATGCCGCGGTGAAGAGTGCAGACAACGTCCGGGTTCTCCAGGGCCGAGTCCCGGTAGGGGCAGTTCTCCAGCCGGCAGGTGAAGCCACCCTCTTCGTCGCGCTCGATCTCCGGTTGGAAGCCCAGCGCCGCGATCGCCGACCGGAAGCCCTCGACCGGATCGTCAGCAGGGGCGGACGCCAGCTCGCGCCCGATCTCCCACCCGGCCTTCTCGATCGCGCGTAGGCGTCCCGGCCCGCTCGGCGTCGCGCGGGCGAGCCAGCGCGCCAGGTCGGCGTACCCGCTGGGAACCTCGCCGCCCGGACGGGCGCCGGCCGCGACCAACCACCTGTCGCCGGGTCGCCCCCTTGCGCCCCGACTCCGCCGCCGCTCGACCAGGCCCGCGTCGTGGAGCCGCTCGAGGTGGCGCCGAACGCCATTTGCGTGCATGTCGAGCAGACCCGCGAGCTCTTCGGTGCTCTTTGCGCCGCGGTGCTCAACCAGGAGGGCGAAGATACGCGCGCGGGTGTGCTGGGTGAGTACATCATCACCGGTGCCGTCGGGCAAATCCATCAGAATGTCTAGTTTTGCACAGCGCCTATGTGAAAATGATCCGCCCGACCTGACAGTCGCTGGAGAGCTGACTCGGGGTGCTCGGCGACCACACGCTCGCGGGGGATCGAGATGAGGCTAGTGCTTCTTCTTGGGCAGTTTGACGGTGAACGCCCGGATCTTGCTGTTTGCTGTTCCGCCGGTGGGGGTGAAAGTGAAGCGCACCTTGATGTGTATCTTCCGCCGCTGCCTGAGCGATTTTCGCGCCGAAGCCGTCAGCTTCAGCTTCAGGATCACCGTCTGCCCGGCGGCGATGTCCCTGCTCACCGGCTTCAGCTTCACATTCAGCTTCTTCCCGCCCTTCTTCTTCGCGATCCGGGCGGTCGCGGCGGCGCGCTTCTTCTCCCCGCCGCCCTTACCCGTCTGCGTCTGGGTCCCGGTCGCGGAGACATTGCCGTCCTCGTTCGAGGTGACGGCGATCTTCGTCGGCCCGCCGGCCTGGTTCTTCTTCACTGAGCAGGGCGTGGCGATGCTCTCGGGCGTCCTGCGAAGTAAGCGGGCCGTTGCCGTCAACATCGAGATCATGCGAGCGTTTGTCGAGTTGCGTCGGGCGGTGGCTTCGCATACCGCATTCGAGAAACGACTTTGAGCACGGTGTCGGGGTCGCGGACGGCGCCGGTGGCGACGAGGACGGCGAAGCCGATCCCGGCCAGCAGCAGGGCGATCCCGATCACGATCCCGAACAGTGAGCGGGAAGGAAGGCTTTATCCGATCGCGACTGCGGGCGTTGTGTGGAGGTCGGGAGTGCCGCAATCAGACGCAAATGATCCGTAGCTTTTCCGGATGCGGGCCGTCGCGACGCAGGAAAGGATTTGAGTTGCAACTTTTGCCAAGCGCCCGATGGGGCAACGAACGGCTAACCCGACAGGGGAGCGGAAGGAAGAGCAAATGGGACTCGCAGACAAATCAGTGGAGCTCTCCGAGGAAGTGCTGGAGGAGATCAAAGACGGACAGGAGGCGGCGATCGGCGCGGTGCGCAGCTTCGTCGGCAGCGTCGACAAGACGCTCGCCGGATCGGCGAGCCCCTCGCAGGTCGAGGAGATCGTCGACTCGGCGCTGAAGATGGCCGACAAGCTGGTCGAGACCCAGTACGACTTCTTGAAGAAGGTCGTGCACAGCGCCGGCGAGTCGGTTGCGGCCGGTGAGGAGGGCGAGGAGGCAAGGTCGGGATGACCGCGCCCAAGGCGGAAGTCGCCAAAGCCATGGCGCAGGCAATCGCCCGGGCCCAGCACAACGCCCTGCGCAGCATCGCGCGCGGCGTCGTGGTGGTCAACGTGGAGGTCGATACGGACGTCGACGTCGACGTGGACGTGGCCTAGCCGCGAAGCGAAACGCCGCGCGGCGCCCAGACCTCCTCGAATGCCCATAGCGTGGCATCTGTGATCTCGCTAGAGGCGATCCCGATCCCGCCGATCCCGCGCCTTCCTTTGGTGCCGGACCCGTTGCGGCGCATTCGGGTGCCCCGCGACCTCGGGGCGGTCAGCGCGCGCGCTGACGAGGTGGCCGACATCGAGGCGCTGGGCATGACGGCCACCGGCATCGAGCGGATCTGGGCCGGAGTGGAGCGCCTGTACCGCAGTGGCTTCTATCCGGCGATCGCTCTCTGCGTGCGTCGCCACGGTCAGGTCGTGCTCGACCGCGCGATTGGTCATGCCTGCGGCAACGGGCCGTCCGACCGACAGGACGCGGCGCGCACGCTGGCCACGCCCGAGACGCCGTTCGTCATCTTCTCCGCATCCAAGGCGATGACCGCCGTCGTGGTCCACCTGCTCGACGAGCGCGGGCTGCTGCATGTAGACGACCGTGTGTGCGAGTACATCCCCGAGTACGCTGCCCACGGCAAGGAGGCCATCACCATCGGGCAGGTGCTCTCCCACCGCGCGGGGGTGCCGAACCTGCCGGTCGACGCGTTCGATCTGGACCGCTTCGAAGACCGGGAGTTCCGGCTGGAGATGCTGTGCGCGGCCAAGCCCCGCTCGCGCCCCGGGAAGCTGCTCTCCTACCACGCGGTGTCGGGCGGCTTCATCATCGCTGAGATCGTGCAGCGGGTGACCGGCAGGGACATTCGCGCCGTGCTGGGACAGGAGATCCTCGACCCGCTCGGCTTTCGCTGGGGCAACTACGGGGTCAGCCCGAAGGACGTCGGGAGTGTCGGCTTGAGCTACCCCACCGGCCCGCCGGCGCTGCCGCCGCTGTCCACCGTGCTAGAGCGTGCGCTGGGCCTCCCGCCGGATGAGATCACCGTTCGCTCCAACGACCCGCGTTTCCTCACCGGCATCGTTCCGTCCGGCAATGTCGTCACAACCGCCAACGAGCTCTCGCGCTTCTTCGAGTTGCTGCGCGCCGGTGGCGAGCTCGACGGCGTGCGCATCCTCGAGCCGCGCACGATCCGCCGCGCCACATCCGAGCGGGCGTTTCGCGAGATCGACTTCTCCCTGGTGGCGCCCCTGCGCCATGCCAGTGGGTTCATGTTGGGCGCTAGGGCGGTCAGCCTGTTCGGTCCCGACACCGAGGAGGCATTCGGCCACCTCGGCTTCACCAACGTGCTCGGCTGGGCCGACCCCGAGCGCGCGCTGTCGGTTGGCCTGATGACCAGCGGGAAGCCGATGCTCCATCCGGCTCTGGGGGACCTGTGGCTGCTCACGCGTGCGATCGGCCAGGAGGCGCCCAAGGTGGCACGCACGGGAGTCTGGTTCACGGAGACCTGAGGCTCGACCTCGGTTCGCTTGGCCGCCATTCAACATGATCCACGAGGCGCGCTTGCTGCGGGTCAACCGGCGTCACCTGACGCGCCCGGCGATGACGCGCATCCGCTTCCCTCGGCTTTGATGCTGTCCTAACTATCCTAACTGTTAGGATGTTGAGGGCATGGAACTACCGGCTCGACCCTTGCTCGCCTCAGCGCTTGATGCGCGGCTGTTCGTCGATCGCAAGGCCGAGCTCGAAACGCTCGAGCGCAATGCCGAGAGCCGCCTCAACAGCCTCGTAGTCGGGCCGCCGGGGATCGGGAAGACCTCTCTTCTGCATCAGCTCGAGCGTCGCCTCGATAGCCATGCGGAGCTTGAGCCCATCTTCGTCGACGGTGCGGGGCGCGCGGCAAGCCCGGAGGAGCTGCTCTCGCTCATCGCCTACAGGCTCGGCGAAGATCGAGCCCCCCTCTCCTACATGGGAGAGGCAATGCGATCGGCGGGGCGCCGGCCGCCACGCACCGGGACGGAGCAGTTGCTCGCCGCCTTGCGAACCGTCCGCGAAGCGTTGGCCGCGCGGAAGCGCCGAGCCGTCCTGATCGTCGACGAGCTTCCCTCCGGGGAGATCGCCCACGCCCTCTTCGGGCAGCTTCGCGACGAGCTGTGGAGCCTGTCCGCCACCTGGGTCGTCGCCGCCCGGACCAGCGAGCAGGCCGCCTACCTGCGCCCGCCGGCAAGCGCCTTCTTCGAGTCGGTCGTCACGGTTGGGCCGCTGCCGGAGAAGGCCGCGATACAGCTGCTCAAGAAGCGGACCGCCGATGCCGAGATCGACGGCGGCCTACTGCGCCAGATTGCGGCCGTGGCAGACGGCCAGCCAGGCCTGCTCATCCTGCTCGCACGCCAGACGCTGCTCGAAGGCAGGAGCCTGAATGACGCACAGGGCACCCAGGACGAGCGAATGCAAAGAGCGAAGCAGCTCGGTGACGCTGCGAGCCGCCTCGTGGACTACATCGAAGCGAACGGCCCCGTCAGCGCATCCGACGCTCGCATGCTCTCCGAGCTCAGCTGGACCCGGGGCCGCGCCACTCAGGTTCTGCGCCAGCTCGAGCAGGCCGGGCTGGCCGAGGTGAGCAACGAGCGGGTAGGTTCGGGGCGGAGGAAGGTCTACACGCTGAAGACGGAGTTGAGGGGGGCTGTATGAGCAGGGAGCTGATCGAGGCGCTGCGCGCGGCAACGATCTCACACGAGCGCCCACACGATGGGCGTTCGCGCCGGGGCGGTCAGGGGGAGCCCTTCGCGCCAGACCGTGTCGACCTCTTCCTCGTCGGGGCGGGCGTGGCGAACGGGCGCTGGGGCCGGGCGCTACTGGGGGGCGACGATTGGGACTGCGCCCAGCTCTTTGAGGTTCGTCTGCAGCGTGCGGCGGCCGCGGTGGTGGAGTCCGTGGACCGAGCTCTCGGTGCGGCCGAGCGTGCTGGCGATCTCGGTGGGGGAGAGGCCGACGATGTGGCGCAGGACCAAGACCTCGCGCTGATCGTCGGGCAGTCGCTCGAGGGCGTGGCGCAGGTCCTGGCCGCGTTCGAAGCCGACCTGCGCTTGGCCGGTGTCGGCGACCCGGACCTCCTCGGTCGGGATCGCGCGCTTCGCCCGCATCTGGTCGAGGGCGGCGTTGCGGGCGACGCGCAGGATCCAGGCGGTGAACGGGACGTCCTTCTCCTCGTATTTACCGATCGCCGTCAGCAGCTTGGCGAAGACGTTCTGGACGATGTCCTCGGCCTCGTGGTGGTCGTGCAGGAAGCTGTTGACGTAGCGGAGCAGGTCGGGCGCGTAGCGGACGTAGAGGAAGTGCAGCGCCTCCCGGTCCCCCTGCTTGGCGCGGCGCACGGCGTCCCGCACGAGCCGGCTGTCCGGCCGCTCCGCCTTCGCCGCGCCCCCGTCTGCCTGAGGTTTCCTGCTGGACGATCAACTGGACACTTCCGGCACTTTCGAATTCCTCCCGTGGGTATTCGTTTTGTCCGGATCAACCGGTCAACCTTTGGCCGGTTGGTCGCAAATTGGTGGGAACGAGCCAAATCAATATGCAATCCGTTGCCCATTGTCAATGCCGACTATTCGTCCAATTTCCGGCCCCACGCTCAAGCTGGAGAATTTGCACGAGTATTGCACAGGTATTGCAGGCCTAAGTTAGGACGATTTCTGCGTTCGCGTCAAAAATCTGACCAAACCCCGGTGGTTTCTTGCCCGAGGAGACCGTGGAAGTCGCACTGGGGAAATTCGCGCAATCGGGCATCGAGGCCCGGCTCGGGGCCGACGTCGCCGCCGGTGTCCAGGAGGCGCTGCGCCACTACAGCCGCCGCCTGAGGTCGGGCTGGCCGCCGGTCGCGATCCCGCTGTTCTGCCGCGATCGCCTGCCTCGCAGCGCCCCCCGCGAGGCTGAGGTCGCATTCGACCTCGCGGTCGCCCCGGAGATCGAGCGGGACCTGAGGCGGGAGGCCGCGAGGCAGGGCGCGCCGATCGCCCAGGTCCTCAACCACGCCGTGTTCGTCTACCTGGCGGACCTGGACACTGCCTCATCGCCTGGCCGGAATCGGAATCAGGCCCAGACCACCGTCACGTCATAGGCGTCGAATGAGACACGTCCAGGACTACATGTAGCCCTGGAAGTCCTCGAGCGGCTCGTCGAAGTCCCTGCCGACCCGGACCTCGCTCTTCATCGAGCCAAAGCCACGAACGCCGCCGCGCTTCTTCAGCGGCATGATCCGA
The DNA here is from genome assembly GCA_963714045.1 of uncultured Actinomycetes bacterium. Classification (GTDB taxonomy): domain Bacteria; phylum Actinomycetota; class Thermoleophilia; order Solirubrobacterales; family 70-9; genus VAYN01. Next base: position 1,211,924 of record OY970225.1, read on the forward strand.
GCGACCGGCTCGCGGCCGCGGCGCACGACGATCTCCTCACCCGCCTCCGCGCGACGAACGAGTTTCGAGAAGTTGGTCTTCGCCTCTCCGATGGTGACGGCTTTAGCCATGGAGGCCAGACTAACAGCACTTGGTCAACTTGGTCAAGTTTGACGATTCAGCGGCCCTAAGCCATCGCTACGACGGGCGCCGCGCCGAGGTCCTGCAGGGCGGACTTCAGGGTGCGCCGGCCGCGATGGTGCAGGCCGTGGACGGAGCTTCTCCGATTTCCCCAGGGTGTCGGCGATCTCGGTCGGGGAGAGGCCGACGACGTGGCGCAGGACCAGGACCTCGCGCTGATCGTCGGGCAGCCGCTTCAGCGCCTGGCGCAGGTCCCTCCCGCGTTCGGCGGCGACTTCGCTGCGCCCGTCGTCTTCGAGGCGGACCTCCTCGCACGGCGTCGCCCGGCGGGCCCGCATGTGGTCGAGGGCGGCGTTGCGGGCGACCCGCAGGATCCAGGCGGTGAACGGGACCGAGCGCTGCTCGTACTTGTTGATCGCGTGGATCAGCTTGGCGAAGACGTTCTGGGTGATGTCCTCGGCCTCGTGGTGGTCGTGGACGAAGCTGTTGACGTAGCGGAGGACGTCGTCGGCGTAGCGGACGTAGAGGAAGTGGATGGCCTCCATGTCCCCCTTCTGGGCGCGGGAGACCGCCGCCATCACCAGTCGGCTGTCCGCCTGCTCCTTGGTCTTCTTGCCCTCAAGCTCTGGTGACTGACTGGTCATTCGCAGGATCCCGCCTCTCGAGTTGTCCAAGTCGGATCGGAAGGGTCTCGGTTGTTGGCCGATTTGTCAATGTCGAAAATTCGTCCAGATTTCCGCCCCCGCCTAAGGGGCGGACGTGATCGGATGGAACTTTGGGTAGGCGCAAACGGTCGGAACTTTGGAGGCATCCCCGTAGGCGCAAACGGTCGGAACTTTGGAGGCGTTCCCATTGAAGCGGGAAATCCATGATGGGCGGGCGAGTTCCTCGGAGACGGTTGTGAAGGTGTCGATGGGGACATTCGTCCACGCCAGTTTCGAGACCCGTTTCGGGTCAGATGTTGCGACGTCGTTACGCGAAGCCTGCGTCCACTACTCCCGTCGCCTCCGCTCCGGGCGCAAACCCCGAGCCGTGCCCGCCTTCTGCCGCGGGCTCGACGGCGGAGCGACGGACGGCGACGGAGCGACGCAGGTGGTCGAGTTCCCCCTGCGCGACCCGATCCGCGCGCAGCTCGAAGAGGAGGCCAGCCGCCAGCAGGTCTCGCTGAACGAACTCCTCCACCACGCCGCCCTGATCTACCTCGCCGACCTAGACGCCGCCCCCGCGTAGGCCGACCCGGCCTACTCGAAGAGGCTCGGACGCGAGAAGAGTCATGGCTTGCCGTGGCCGACGCCTTGCGCACGCCCGGCTCGACGCATTTTCGCCTCTGCCCCGCATAGACTGACCGTGTTGTGGCGGCGCCCCTCTCCAAGCAGCGCGGGACCGGGATCACCCTCACGGGCTCCTTCAATCCCCGCATCCTGCAGCCGGCCTGGCTCGCCGCTCAGCAGCTGATCCGCGATGTCGAGTCCGAGAACGCGGAGATCCGCATCGTCCACGAGGAGGTCGTCTCGTTCAGCCTGGACTGGGTCAACCTCGAAGTCGAGCACGACAAGCTGAGGATCTTCAGCACGCCTAAGAGCGAGACTCCCGAGCAGGTGCGCGACCTTGCCCTGGGGGTCGTCGAAATCCTCGACCACACTCCGATCTACCAGGTCGGCATCGAATTCTATGGCCACTACGCGATGGAGGACCAAGCGGCGCGCGACAAGCTCGGCTGGACCCTTGTTCCCCCGGAGCCCTTTGCCGGCCATCTCGAGGGACCGGGTATGCGCTCGCTCAAAATGGCCGGGCGCAGGCCGGGGGAGGGGGACGGAGGCAACGGCCTGCTCGTCCGGATCGAGCCCTCCTACAGGATCGCGCCCAACGGCGTTTTCATCAGCGTCTTGGATCAATACGATGTAGCTGACAAAGACGAGGCCAACGTCGGCGCGGGACCCGCTATCGCCTGCATCAAGGATCGCTGGGCAGACTCCCTCAAGAGGGCCGATGCGATCGCCGACGACGTACTTGCCGCCGCATGAACGAGAATGCACAGCAGATCGAGTTCGTCGATTCCCTCGACACCCAGGCCGCCGGGCAGGGCGAAGGCGTCCTGATGTACCTGGGTTTCGGCGAGCAGAGGTCGAGGTTGCATTACCTCGCTGGGTCGGTCAAGCCGGAGTTCGACGACGACGAGCCGGTCCTCGCCGATGTCGTCGCCGCGGTCGCCGAGCCGCCCGAGGCCCGTCGTTTCGTCGAACCCGCCGTCTGGACATCGCCCATGCCCGCGATGGAGGCCTTCGTTGCCCTGCAGCGCTGGGAGGGGATCGTCACGGAGTGCAGGGAGGAGACCTTCCTCGGGCATCTCACGGACCTGAGCGCGGAGGGACCGGACGAGGAGGTCGAGCTCCTGCTCGAGGACATCCCTGACGAAGACCGCTCTCTGGTCGCCCCCGGCGCCGTCTTCTACTGGGCGATCGGCTATCGCTTCGAGGCCTCCGGCCAGCGATCCCGCGTCTCCAGCCTGCGCTTCCGCCGGCTTCCGGTCTGGTCGGCCTCCGAGCTCGAGGCCGCCCGGGCGCGAGCCGGCGAGGTCGCCGAGGTCTTTGCCGCCGACTGAAACGCCGCCCTCGGGCACCGAAGCTGAGGTTTCCCTCTTCGGTCCCGGGCGCGGTGAGGCGATCGCCGTGCACCTGGGCCACGGGCAGTGGATGCTCGTCGATTCCTGTCTGGACGACGAGCGCCAACCCGCCGCCCTCGCCTACCTTGAGCGCATCGGCGTTGACACCGAACAGGTCGTCCTCGTGGTCGCCACCCACTGGCACGATGACCACATCGGCGGTCTCGCCGAGGTCGTTCGTGTCTGCCCTGGCGCGGACTTCGTCTACTCAGGCGCCCTGCGCACCGACGAGTTCTACGACCTCGTCGGTGCTCTTGCCGAGCGCTCCCAGATGAAATCCTCCGGGGTCTCGGAGTTCGCCGAGATCGTCCGCATCTTCAAGGGCCGCGAGGACAAGCCGATGCGACCGGCACAGGAGAGCCGCCGTCTGTGGTTTCGCGACGAGCCCGGCCCGGCAGCCGCGGTCGAGGCGCTCTCGCCCAGCGACGCGGCCATCCAGCAATCCCAGCGGGCGCTTGCCGAGCTGCTGCCGAAGGAAGACTCGAGCAAGCGCGCCATCGTCGCCCCCGCTCCCAACCATGCTTCCGTGGTCCTCTCGGTCGCCTTCGGGGAGGCGCGGCTCCTGCTCGGCGCCGACCTTGAGGAGACGACCAACCCCAACACCGGCTGGTCGGCCTTGCTCGATCGCTGCAGCCTCCCCGGGCCGGCCTCTGTCTTCAAGGTTCCCCATCACGGCTCCCCTAACGGCGAACAGCCGCGGATCTGGGAGGAGGCGCTCAGCGAGCGGCCGTGGGCGCTCGTGGCCCCCTTTGTGTGGGGTCGTCATCGCCTGCCGGGCGACGCCGACCGAGAGCGTCTGCGCGGGCGGACCGATCGCGCCTTTCTGACCGCGCCGCCGCAGCGCCGCCAGCGCAAACGACCTCTGCCGGTCGAAAGGATGCTGGAGGAAATCAAGGCTCGACCCGTCGAGATTGACCCGCCGATGGGCCAGGTGCGTCTTCGCTGCGAGGCCCAGGTCGAGGACGGCTGGGCCGTTGATCTGTTCGGGCCCGCCTTGGCCCTGGATTGACAGCGGCGACTGGAGGGCTCCGCCTCGGCCTCCGATCGGGCTCTCGACGCGGCGCAGGGCATACTCGACAACCTGGCGGTTGCGCCCGGTGCAGAGCAGGATCCCGATCGTCTCCCTGTGGTGGGGTAGGCGGATCTGGTCGTCGACGGCGTTCAGGTAGAAGTTCAGCTTGCCCGCCCAGCTCGAGCATGAACTTGACGATGTCGGCGAGCAGCGCCTCTTCGAGGTCGCGCTCCTCGGCGATCCGCTCGCCGGGCAGGAAGGAGAGGTCGTAGGGGTCGCGGAGCATCTCCTGGGCAAGCTCGGAGTCCGGCGCTGGAAGCGTGCCGGCGAAGTTCGTCGTGGCCTTGCCTTGACGAAGGTGCAGCTGCGTGGCGATCTGGTGTTCGAGGATGTTCCGCGACCAGCCCTCGACAGCCGCGCGTTCCGCATACCAGAGCCGAATCGCTGGGTCCTTGAGCTTGTCAAGGAGGCTCCGAACATGACCCCAGGGAATTTGTCCAACAGCCTGTGGGACATTTTCCTCCTCGGGCCAGGCAGCCGCAAAGGACCGCATGTAATGCAGGTTGCTGCGCGAGAACCCCCGGTGCCCCTCCTCCTTCAGGTCACGCGCCAGCTGATCGATCACCTTGGCGCCCCAGCCGCGCTCCTCCTGGCGACGCAGGATCTCCCGCCCGATCTGCCAGTAGAGCTCGATCAGCTCGCGGTTGACTGACAACGCGGCCCTTGCGCGCGACGCCCAGGTCCTCACCCACGCCGTCTTCGTCTACCTGGCCGACATCGACAAGACGACCGCAGTTCGGTCAGAGGGGATAGGCGCGACGCATGAAGCGATCGAACTGAGGCACGGTGAACGCGCCCGCATCCCGCTCAACGAGATGGTCAAGATCGACTACCTCTACGGCGCCAACTGGTCGCTGTGGCTGGACATCAAGATCCTGCTGAGGACGGTGCCGTTCGTGGTCGGGCAGCGCGGGCTCTGACGGCCTGGCAGAAACGAGCATGATCTCTGCCTTGGCGCGAGGGACCCCTCAGGCGAAGAGCTTGTCGAGGCCGATCAGGGCGACCCCCTCTTCGTCCGCTCGCCGGCGCAGCGGCGCGGAGAAGCCGCGGGCGAAGATCGCCAGCTTCGCGCCCGCGGCGCGGGGCAGGGAGTCCCGCTGCTCGAGGAGCTGCGTCAGCGTCGAGGCAGGCGCCGACCTGGCCCACTTACAGGAGGCCAGCAGGTCGTAACGGCCACGCGACACCCCGACGATGTCGATCTCGGTCTGTCCGTCGCGCGACCACCACGACCCCAGCTGCTGGGACGCAGGCAGGGCGTCTCCCCCGAAGCGGCCCGCCCAGTCCCGGCAGACGTCCTCGAACGCCGGGCCCATGTAGGAATCCAGGTCGCGCTCGACGACTTGCAGCACGTCCTCGACCCTGCCGCGCTCGAGGAGGCTGCGGTTGGGAAAGACAAACCGGAACCAGAAGCGGAAGAAAGGGTCGGTGAGCCGGTAAGTGGCGCGCCGCGCCTCCGGTCCCTTCGGCGTCAGTGGGGAGCGGGCTGCGACATAGCCGAGGGCCTCCAGCCTGCGCAGCATCTTGGACAGATTCGGGGTCGGTATGTCCGTCGCGTTTGAGATCTCGCCGACCCGGGTGCAGCCGTTCGCGATCTCACGCACGATGGCGAAGTAGGTGCCAGGGTCGCGGATCACCTGCTCCTCGCGGAGCAGGTGCAGCGGCTCTTCGTAGAGCGACTCGCCTTTCGCGAGGATGCGCCCCGCGATCGTCTCCGCGAGCGCTCGCTTCCCTGCCCAGACCTGGTATTGCGGTGTGCCGCCGAGGACGGCGTAGCGGCGCAGCTTGGACTCGGCCGAGAGTCGCCCCGGCGCGAACCGCGACGCGTCGCGGAAATCGAGCGGCTCCAGGAGGGGCCGGTAGTCGGCGCGTCCGAACAGCGGCGCCCCGGGCGCCAGCAGGTCCTCCATCAGGCGCAGGGCGCTGCCGCTGAGGATCAGCGTCAGCGGCACGCGATCCCGCTGCCACTCGTCCCAGTGCCGTTGCGCGATCGAGGCCAGCGACGGCTGGGCCGCGAGCAGCAACTGGAACTCGTCGAGCACGATCGCCAGGGGCGCCTCGCGGGCGAGGTCCGCGACCGTCGCCAGGGCCTCGTCCCAGGACCCGAAGCGCAGCGGAACACGCGGCCCGAGGAGGCGCGCCACCTCGCGAGCGAACATCTCGAGGTGCGCCTGCTCCCCCTGCTCGTCCGCCTGGAAGAAGACGCCGCGGCTGCGCCCGATCGCGTGCGTAAGCAGGAAGCTCTTTCCAACGCGGCGCCTGCCACGCAGGATGACGAGCTGCGGCGCGTTCGCGATCGCCTCGCGAAGGCGGGCCAGCTCGGATGCGCGGTCGATCAGCCCCGTTGCCACAAACAGCAGTGTAGCGTGAGTTAGTAACTCGTAATATACGAGCGCCTGGCGCCGCCTACTTCGGCAACGCGGAGTCGTGGAATTCGTCCAGGTTCGGTCAGAGGGGATAGGCGCGACGCATGAAGCGATCGAACTGAGGCACGGTGAACGCCGCGAGGCCGTGGCCCGGTGTGAATAGCGGCCCCTTCTCGATCAGCCGCGATCGGGTTGGACCCATCTGCTCGGAGGTCCGTTCTAACTGGCCCGCCACGCTCTTGGCCTGCTGGGGGCCCGGTCCCAGCTCCGCCATAGCTCGCATGTAGCGGAGCTCCAACTCGGTGGTGCGCTCGGCTCGCACTCGGAAGAAGCCGCCGTCGAGCTTTGCCTCGACCGCCTCGCGCGCGTCGGCGACATCCGCGGCGGTGATGGGTGAGGCCCCCGCCTGGTTCCAAATGACGTTTCCGTACTCCTGTAGAAAGTACGGATAGCCCTCGGTGTAGTCGATGACTTCGCCTCTCCTGCGAGGCGCGGCAGCTGCGGCAGGCCGGCGCCGACCATGGTGATCGGGAGCTGGCGCTGGACCGTCTTGTGGAGCGCGGCGATCAGCGCCTCCAGCTCTGGCGTCGTCAGGAAATGCACCTCGTCGATGAGGAAGACGACTCCGCTGTCCTGCTCCTGGGCCGCCTCCCCCAATGCGACCAACAGGTCGGTTAGATCTTCGTCGAGCTGGCCGCTGTCGGCAAAACCCGCCGCTGCCTCCACGTCGAGGCCCGCGGTCAGAGAGCCCTCAGGGGTGACCGTGAGTTGAAACGACTTCAAGATGGCCGCTGCGCGCTTGGCGCGATCTTCCCACCTGGCCCTTGGCGCGAGCTGGAGGAGTGCTCGACGGACGAGCTGGCCCATCCGAGCGCCGAATTCAGTCCCCTTGGTGATCTCGGCCTCGACGGTGGTCCAATCGCGCTCTCGCGCCCGCTCCTCGAAGCTCGTAAGGAGGACCGTCTTACCGAGCTATGCCAGGCTTATCAAGATCTGATAAAGCATGAATAGATCAGAAAACTAGTGATCTTGAAATTCGGGCTTGACTGGGCCGCCGCGCCGGCAGCCGCCCCCGCCGCGGCGGTTGGAAATTCGGGTCCTTGAGCTTGCGCCGCCTGGGTCTCTCCACTCGCGCTCATGCTCAGCCGAGTGTAGACAATAAGTTGCAACGCGTCTTCGTCTACCTGGACGACCTCGACGCCCCGTAAGGGTCGTACTCCTCGTCCAACGGAAGTGGCGTCAGTCCCAATGCGCCCTCGACTTCCAGGCATCGAGGGAGGGGAGTCTCCAGGCATCTTCGTTCTCCTGCATCCAGCTGACCAGCGCCTCTCCCTCGGCGGGCATGCGGCCGTTGCCCGTCAGGCAGTCCACGGCGACCTGGGAGGGGGCCGCGTAGCGAAGCCCTTTTTCGGTTTCGTCGCACTGCCAGACGACCGGGTCGAATGGCTCCCCGAGCACCACGTTCGCTCCCTCTTCAGCCGGCAGCAGCCCCAGTTCTTTGGCAAGCGCCGCTGGTGAGTCGCAGTAGGCGAGCAGCATCGCGGGGGCGGTGACCGGCGCCAGGCGCGCGGCGGCGACGGAGCCGGTGATCGCGAACCTCGGCTTCTCGCTCGGGTAGTTCGCCAGTTCGGATAGCAGGGGGGGGAGGGCCGGGGCGACGTAGGTCTCCACGCGGTTGGCCCTGAGGACGTCGTATGAGCTCGCCCAGCGTCTCAGCAGCCCCGGAACATCGACGCTCTCGACCGGCCCGCGCGGAGAGCGTTCGACCAGGGCCTCGCGGTAAAGGGTGCCCAGCAGCCGCGAGACGTACCCGGGCGCGAGGCCGGCGGCCTCCGCCAGCTCGCGAACCCCGTAGGGCGGGCGGACGTCGGCGAGCAGCCGAATCAGCCGTGCCGCTTTGGCGCCCCGCAGCTGGGCCTGGCCGCGCTCCTTTGGGGCGGGGTTGCGCTCGGATCCCACCGTCTGCAGATAGAAGGGCGGATTGTCCACGCGCAGCAGGGCGTTGCCGGTCAGGTCGATGTAGTTGATCTCCTGCGCGGCCAGCAGCTCTCGCGTGCGTTTGCTCAGCCAGGGGGCGATGACGAGGAGCGGGAGGTGCGCGCCCATGTTGCGAGCGGTTTGGACCCTGGGGGAGAGCAGGCTGAGGACGATCCTCGGGGATATCGATTGCCTTTCCTCAACGGCGACGGTCGTGGTGGCCCCGTTGGGCCCCTTGAGGGAGATTTTCGAGTCAGCCGGAAGCGCGTCCGTGCCCTGCTCGAGGACGTTTGAGCCTTCGACGGCCCAACTGCCGGGCAGGCGTTTCTCCAACCAGGCAACGGCCTGATCGATCAGAGACCCCTCCGATGCAGAGCTGTTTGCGCTCATTGCAAAGAAGAAAATAGCGGATAGTGTTTCCTAATTCAACCCTGTTTGCGCTTATAGCAAACAAAGTAAAATAGGCAACAGCGAGCTCAAGAGATGCGAATGTCAGCCATAGGGGTGTAGGAGAAACGGATGAGTCTTGGGGCTTTCGCCTGGATCGGGGTGCTGCCGGGCCTGGTAGTGGCGCTGTGGCTGCGCCGGGGCGAGACCAGGCCCAGTAGGACACTCGCCCAGCCGCCGGTTCAGCCGCGCAAACAGGAAGGCGAGCTCATACCGACTTCGTGTCGCCTTCGAAGTGAATCGGCGCGGCCGTCTCGTTGAGAGGCACCCCGGGGGGCGGGGGTTCGGGTGGCACTGGTTTCGGAAAGTCGGGCATCAGAAAGTCACCTCGATGATAAGGGTACCGAGCGCTACGGCGACTGACAGGAGACCGACGAGGAACAGCAGGCTTGCCCAGCGCAGCCTAGCCGCAGCTTTGTCGACCGTCCTCGTGGTGTAGTCGATCGAGATCAGGAGCCCGTTGATCGTTCGGATATGGATTCGCCAGAGATCGGCGTGTCCGGCTGGCGCAGCTCGCGAGGTAGGAGAAACGGATGAGTCTTGGGGCTTCGGGTTGGGGGCCGCGCGTTTTCGTCCGATGCGGGGGGGAGAGTGACCTTGGGAGGACTTCCCCGATGACGATGCCGCTGGCGATATCCCTGTTCGCCTGGATCGGGTTGCTGCCGGGCCTGGTGGTCGTGCTGCGGCTGCGCGCGGCCGCCGCCGCGGGCCCCGCCCCGAAGGCGCCCGCCGCCGAAGTTGGAAATTCGGCCCATACGCACCAGCCGCGCCGGTCCCGGCGCGTTCCCTGTACGGCGGCCCATGTCGACTCACGACGCGCTAGACGCAGATTCAGCAATGCTTCGGCGGGGGGATGCGCGAAGCGGCACTGAGCCATCGGGCGCGGTCGAGTCGGCACGGGCCGCCGTCAAAGACGACGCCGGAATGGCTCATTCCGGCGTCAGGCCGTGCTGTGGGCGGCAGTTGTAGAGCGGCCGCCGGCGCTTGCGAGAACGTCGTCGACCGAGCGAACCGTAACGGGTGAGCCCTGTAGGCGCAGCGACTCCTCCAACGCCTCGAGTCCGAGCACGATTTCGAGCCCGAGCCTGGAATTGGAGACGGGCGTGATGCCCTCACGGATCGCCGAGGCGAAGTCCCTCAGCTCCAAACCGAGGGGCTCCAGCGCCTCGATGCGCGGGGCGACCATGTCGCCGGTGCGGTAGGTCAGACGGTACTCGCCGAAATTGGCGGGAGGCTCGGAAAAATCGAGCCCGCGGTCATAGATGCGAACGGAGTCGTCGGCGGAGGTGTCCTCGTATTGGACCATGCGGCGGCTGCCGACGACGACCATCTGCCTCATCTTGCGCGGCGCCAGCCAGGAGAGCTGCACGTTTGCCTGGGCTCCGCCCTCGAAGCGAAGGGTGAGGAAGGCCGTCTCGTGGATCCCCTCCTGGAAGACGCTGCGCCCGTTCGCGGTCACCTCGACGAGCTGCTTGCCGAGCCAATGCAGCAGAATCGAGAGGTCGTGAGGGGCGAGATCGAGCACCACACCGTCCTGCTGGTAGAGGCCGAGGTTCATCCGCGAGGAGGTGATGAAGTAGATCTCACCGAGGTCGTCACCGCGGATCAGGTCCCGCACCTTGTTGACCGCGGGGCTGTAGAGGAAGGTGTGGCCGGGCATCAGGGTGAGGCCGCGGTCCTCTGCGATCGCGACGAGCTTCGCCGCCTCTACCGAGGTTCGCGCCAGCGGCTTCTCGACCAACACGTGCTTGCCGGCTTCCAACGCCCTACTGACCAGCGCAAAGTGGGTGTGGGGTGGGGTCGCAATTGCCACCACCTCGACGCGCGGGTCGGCTAGCGCGATGTCGAGGTCACGCTCGATCCAGACGCCAGGATGGCGCCTGCGGAAGTCGTCGATCCGCGCCTCGTCGAGCTCGCAGAGTCCCATCAGGCGGAACTCCGGCCGCTCGACGACGTTGCGGACCAGGTTGGGCCCCCAGTAGCCGTAGCCGACGACCATCGCGCCGATCGCGCCTTCGGGGTTCACGCGGCTCCCTTCCTGGCGACAACGGTCAGCGGGGTGCGGGCGAGGATCGATAGGTCGAGCAGCAACGAGCGACGCTCGGCGTACTCGATGTCGAGCCGGACCATTTCCTCGTAGGTGCGCTCGTTGCGGCCGCTCACTTGCCAGAGCCCGGTCAGACCCGGCTTGACGGCGAAGCGCTTGAGGTACCAACTCGGGTACTCCTCTACCTCGTAGGGGATCGCCGGTCGTGGGCCGACCAAGGTCATGTTGCCGGCGATCACGTTGAGCAGCTGCGGCAGCTCGTCGAGGCTCCACTTCCTGATCCGGCGCCCGACCGGCGTGATCCGGTCGTCGACGGCGAGCTTATAGAGATCCTCGCGGCCGCCGTCCGCAGCCTGCCCCTTGATCAGTGCGGTTACGTAGTCGCGATGGCCGCGGGGGTCGGCGTCGACGCGCATGCTGCGGAACTTGAAGACGGTGAATTCGCGCTGCCCGCGGCCGATCCGGCGCTGACGGAAGAGGGCCGGGCCCGGGCTGTCGATCCGGATTGCGAGCGCTAGGGCAAGCAGCAACGGCGCCGAGAGCAGGATTAGGGCGCAAGCTAGGACCAGATCAACCGTACGCCTGGCGAGGGCCTGCCAAAACGGTTCTCCCACCGTGCGGTCGACTGGTTGCGTGTGTGTGAGTCCGTGCGCCTCCATATTCGCTACGAACAGAACGGGTTTGCCGCCGCGGCACTTGCGCTGCGCTCACGGCTGCAGGACGAAAAACGGTGGGCTTGCATTCCGGCCGTCCGGCCGCAAAAAGTCGGATGCCGCCGGCGCGTTGTTGATGCATGGCCCCCCGGATCGCCTCCATCATCGGCTCGCGACCCGAGATCGTGCAAGCCGCGCCACTCTCGTTGGCATTCTCCGGCTGTGTCGAGGAGATCCTCGTCCACACCGGCCAGCACTACGACCCGGCGCTCTCGGACCTGCAGATCGCCGACCTCAAGCTGCCGCTTCCCGAACACAACCTCGGCGTCGGCTCGCTGCCAAACGGGAGGAGTGTTGCCGTGGCCGAGGAACGAATCGCGCGGGTAATCGAGACCGAGCGCCCCGACGCCGTGCTGGTGCGGGGAGACACCAACGCGACGATCGCTGGCGCGCGCGCCAGCGTCGCCGCTGGGGTGCCGCTTCTCCACGTCGAGGCAGGCCTGCGCAGCTACCGAGACGACATGCCCGAGGAGCACAACCGGATCGAGACCGACCGGCTCTCCGATCTGCTCTTCGCACCCTGCGAGCACGCTCGCGAGACGCTCATCGAAGAGGGTGTGCCCGGCGCCGTGGTGATCACCGGCGACGTGCTTGCCGATGTCCTGCTCGCCAGCCGCGAGCGGCTGCCGAAGGGCGGGGAGGAAGGCGAGTACCTACTTGCCACCGCCCACCGCAACTACAACACCGACTCGCCGCAGCGCCTCGACGCCCTGCTCGCATGCCTCGAGGCGGCCGAGCGTCGCGTGATCTTCCCGCTGCACCCGCGGACCCGCAAGAGCATCGAAGCCTGGCGCCTCGATGTTCCGGCCAACGTCGAGATGCGCGACCCGCTGACCTACACCGAGATGCTGGTCCTGGAGCGCGGCGCGACCGCGATCGCGACCGACTCTGGCGGGGTCCAGCGCGAGGCTTATCTGTGGGGGGTGCCGTGCATCACGATGCGCGAGGAGACCGAGTGGATCGAGACCGTCTCGACCGGCTGGAACACGCTGGTTGGCGTCGACGCCAGGAAGTTCGGCGACGCCCTCGCCAAGCCGCTGCCGGCCGAGCGGCCGCCGATCTTCGGCGATGGGCACGCGGCCGAGCGGATCGCCGAGCTGACCGTCGCCCATCTCGACCGCGCCCTTGAGACGTCCGGTGTCTGAACGGCTGCGAATCGGCGTCGTCGGCTGCGGCCGCATGGGCGGCTTCCACATCCGCAACTACGCTCAGCTCGATTGCGCCCAGCTGGTCGCGGTGGCCGATCCCAGCGAGGAGTCGCGTCGCCGCGCTCTCGGGGACAGCCGGGTGGCCGAGTACGGCGACTGGCACGAGATGATCGAACTCGGCGCCGGGGAGTTGGATGCGGTCTCGATCGCCTGCCCCTCCGAGTTCCACGCCGGCGTAGCCCTCGAGGCGCTCGCCGCCGGCCTGCATGTGCTGGTCGAGAAGCCGATCGCGACGACCCTTCCGGACGCGCTGCGGATGCGCGGAGCCGCCCTCGAAGCCGACCGCAAGCTGATGGTCGGCCACGTCGAGCGCTTCAACCCGGCGGTGGCGAAGCTGCGCGAGCTGGTCGCCGACGGCCGTCTCGGCAGCATCTACCGGGCGCACGCGACCCGGGTCGGGCCGCTGCCCACGAGGATCCAGGACACCGGCGTCGCGATCGACCTCGCCACCCACGACCTCGACGTCATGCAGCACGTCCTCGACAGCTCGATCCACGAGATCTACGCCGACGGCGGCCGCTTCCAGCATGACTCCCAGGAGGACCTGCTGACTTGCCTCGCACGCTTCGGCGACGAGAGCCAGGCGGAGACGCTGGGCCTGCTCGACGTCAACTGGCTGACCCCGGAGAAGAAGCGCGAGATCGCCCTGATCGGCGAGAACGGGCTGCTGCGGGCGAGCTACATCACCCAGGACGTCTGGTTCGTCGAGTCGACGACCGCTCCCTTGCAGTGGGACGGGCTCTCGATGTTGCGCGGCGACGGCGAGGGGGCGGCGGTGCGGTTCTCGCTGGCCAAGGCCGAGCCGCTGCGGGCCGAGCTGGAAGCCTTCTGCCGCTGCGTCCTCGACGACACTCCGGAGCCGGTCGGCGCTCACGACGGCGTCAAGGCCTTGGCCGCGGCCTTGGCCGTGCGCGAGTCGGCTGCCGTGCGCCGGCCCGTCGAGCTACTCGATATCCCCACTCCCCGAACTTTGGAGGTCGTCGCGTGATCCGCTTTGTGATCCCGGCTTACAACGAGGCCGAGAACATCCCCCGCCTGCTCGCCGACCTCGCCCCGGTCGCCCGCGAGCTCGGCGCCCGCGTGATCATCGTCGACGACGGCTCCACCGACGGCACCGCTGAGGTGATCCAGGAGCACGCCCAGGACATGCACCTGGCGATTGTCAAGCACACCGTCAACCGGGGCCTCGGGACGGCGATCAACACCGGCATCCGCTCCGCCCTGAAGGAGTCCTCCGACGAGGACGCGATCGTCACCCTGGAGGCGGACACGACCTCCGACCTCTCCGACCTGCCGCGCATGCTCGAAGTCTTCGAGCAGGGGACCGACATCGTCCTCGCCTCCGTCTACGCGCCCGGCGGCAAGATCGTCGGCGTCGCCGGCTGGCGCCTTGCGGCAAGCAAATCGGTCTCCAACACCTTCCGCTACCTGGGCGGGCTGCGCGAGATGCACACGCTCTCCTCGCTCTACCGCGTCTATCGCGCCGGCACCCTGCGCAAGGCGGCCGACACTTACGGCTACCTGCTCGTCCGCGAGCCGGGCTTCGCCGCCAACGTCGAGCTGCTGCTGAAGCTTTACAACGCCGGTGCCAGCGTCGCCGAGGTGCCGACCGTGAACGACTGGTCGACCCGCAAAGGCGAGTCGAAGATGCAGCTGAAGCCAACCGTCCTCGCCTACTTCCGGGTGATGGCCGCCCACATGGTCGGCCGCATCCAGCCGCCGCCGATCTCGCCGCTGGCGGAGGTCACCGCGCCGCTGCCTCCCCCGGCCAACCTGGCGGCCCCCGCGTCAGCGCCCGCCTCGCAGGCGGAGTCGCAGCCGCTCGCGCAGACGCGATGAGCTCCGGCCCGGCCAGGATCGGCGTCGTCGGCGGCGGTATCCTCGGCACCTCTCTCGCCCTGCGCCTGGCCCAGGCGGGGGCGAGGGTGACCGTGATCGAGCGCGGCCCCAGCCTCGGCGGCCTCGCCGGTGCCTTCGACTTCGGCGGCCACGAGGTCGACCGCTTCTACCACGTGATCACCCCCGCGGACCGGCGCATGATCGCGATGGCCGAGGAGGTTGGGCTCGGCGACCAGCTGCGCTTCAACCCGGTCGGCGCCGGCTTCTTCGCGAATGGCGAGATGCACGACTTCAACGGCGTCGGCGACCTCCTGCGCTTCTCGCCCCTGAGCCCGGTCGCGCGCCTGCGCCTGGGGATGTTCGTCGCCCAGTGCCAGCTGCGTTCCTCATATTCCAAGCTCGACGAGATCCCACTGGAGGCCTGGCTGCGCCGGATCTGCGGCAACCAGGTCTGGGAGCGGATCTGGAAGCCGCTGCTTGACTCGCGCTTCGACGGCGACCCCTCGGGGCTGCCGGCGACCTACCTCTGGGCCCGCACCCGGCGCATGTCCGGCGCCCGCAACAGCAAGGGCAGCGGCGGCGAGGAGATGGGCCACATCGTCGGCGGCCACCAGCGCCTGATCGACGCGATGGTGGCGCGGGCGGAAGAGCTGGGAGTGGAAACGCTCACCGAGGCCCCGGTCAGCGGCCTGGCGATGGCCGCGGACGGGTCGGTGACCGGCGTCGAGCTGGACGACAGGACGATCGAGTTCGACCTGACGATCCCGACCCTGCAGCCGCCGGCCCTGCGCTTCCTGCTGCCCGAGCGCCACCGGGACCTGCTCGCGCCCTACCCGCAGCGCTGGCTCGGCTGCGTTTGCCCGATCGTCAAGGTGAAGCGCTCGCTGCTGCCCTACTACGCGGTCAACATCGTCGAGAAGACGCCGATCACGAGCGCGATCGAGACGACGCAGGTGCTCGGCACCGAGCGCACCGACGGCCTCCACCTCGTCTACCTGCCCAAATACTGTGCCCCCGACGCCGCCGAGCAGAGCGAGGACGACGAGTCCGTCTACCGTCGCTTCAGCGACTACCTGGCGCGGCTCTCGCCCGGCTTCAGCCGCGACGAGGTCGTCGACTGGACGGTGCAGCGGGCGAAGCTGGTCGAGCCGGTGCACACGATCGGGCCCGAGCACGACGTCCGCGTGGCGCCGGTCTGGCCGAGGGTCGAGGGCCTGGCGCTCGCCTCCAACGCGCAGATCTATCCCTACCTGCTGAACGGCGACTCGGTGATGGGATTCGCCGAAGGCGTCGCCGGCGAAGTGGCGGCGAGGCTCGGGCTGGACGGCAATCCGGTGCCTGAAAGTGCGAGAAAAGGACCAGCTGGCGCGTTGCATCACTGAGGGTGTAGAGAGACCTGGCCCGGCCTCACGTCCACTGAGATGCCATGTACCAAGTCGAAGCCTCCAAGGCACTGTTGAAACCGAGCCTCTGGGCTCGGCACTCCGTACGTCTGCGGGTGCCGCGCAACGTGGTCATGCTCGGCCTGGTCAGCCTGCTGACCGACGTCTCCTCGGAGATGGTGGCGACAGTCCTGCCGCTCTACCTGGTCTTCACGCTCGGCGCCAGCCCGCTCATCTTCGGCGCGATCGACGGCACCTACCGCGGCGCCGCGGCGCTGGTCCAGGTGGCCAGCGGCTTCGTCTCCGACCGCTGGCGCCGTCCCAAGGAGGTCGCCGGCCTCGGCTACGGGATCTCGGCGGTGGGCAAGGTGGCGCTCGTCACCGCCGGCAACACGATCGGGGGGATCGGCGCGATCGTCGCCTTCGACCGGGTCGGCAAGGGGATCCGCACCGCGCCCCGCGACGCCCTGATCTCCCTATCCAGCGCCAGGGAGAACCTGGCGACCTCGTTCGGCGTGCACCGGGCGATGGACAGCGCCGGAGCGATGCTCGGCCCACTCGTCGCCTTCGGCATCCTCTTCGTCGCCCCCGCCCGCTTCGACGCGGTCTTCGTGGTCAGCACGATGTTCGCCGTCCTCGGCCTCGCGGTCCTCGTCCTCACCGTGCAGGGCCGCCCGCGGCGGGCCCCGCTGCCGGACGCGGCCGCGCCCTCGCTGCGCGCCGCGGCCGGCCTCGTGCGGGACCCGCGTTTCGGCCTGCTGCTGCTGGCCGCGGTCGGCCTCTCGATCGCGAGCGTCTCCGACGCGATGATCTACGTCGGGCTGCAGCGCAAGATCGACTTCGAGCCGGCGATCTTCCCGCTCCTCTACGTGATCACGGCCGTCGTCTTCATGGGTCTCGCGATCCCCTTCGGCCAACTCGCCGACAGGGTCGGGAAGGTGCCGGTGCTGCTGGCCGGCTACGCGCTCCTCTTCGTCGTCTACGGCGTCCTGCTGATGACCTCGCTCGGCTACGGGATTCTGATCCTCTGCCTGGTCGCCCTCGGCGGCTATTTCGCCGCCACCGAAGGGGTGATGACCGCACTGGCCGGTGCCGTGCTGCCTGAGAAGCTGCAGGCGAGCGGGATCGGGATACTGATCACCGTGGTCAGCATCGGACAGTTCGTCTCCTCGCTCGCCTTCGGCGCACTCTGGTTCGCGATCGGCCTGCAGAGCGCCATCCTGATCTTCGCCGCCGCACTCGTGCTGGCGATCGCGGTGGCGGCACCGCTGCTGTGGCGGGCGCAGCGATCCCCCCTGTATGGATAGCCGCAGCAAGAAGATCCTCGTCGTCCTCGTTGCCCTCTGCGTGGTCGGCGGCGGCGTCTACGTGGCGGCCGCGGCGCTCGGGCCGAGCCAGACGACCACCGACGCCCGCCCCGAGGCCAGCGAGGTGCTCGGCCACACCGACCTGATGGTGCGCGCCGTTGACCCCCACCACCCCCGCCTCAACGGCCGCGTCTACGAAGTCGACGACGGCGGGGTCAGGCGGCGCTCCGCCGACCTCGCCTGCGAGCGGGTCTACTACGCGCACGGTCGTGGGATCTGCATGGGGGTGGCCGCCTCGGGGGTCGACTACGAAGCCACGATCTTCGACTCGACGCTGCGCCCCCTGCACACGATCACGCTGACCGGGTTGCCGTCGCGGGCGCGCGTTTCCAGCGACGGCCGCTACGGTGCGATGACGGTCTTCGTCTCAGGGCACGCCTATCTGGGCACGAGCGGGGGCTTCTCTACTACGACGACGATAGTGGACATGAGGAACGGCGATTCGGTCGGCGAATTGGAGCAGTTCAGCGTGACCAAAGGTGGCCATCCCTTCGACGTCGTCGACTTCAATTTCTGGGGCGTGACCTTCGATTCTCGCGACTCGGACCGTTTCTACGCGACCCTGGGAACGGACGGGCACCACTACCTGGTCGAGGGCAGCGTGCGGGGCCGCTCGATGCGGGTGCTGCGCGACGGCGTCGAGTGCCCTTCGCTCTCACCCGACGGCAAGCAGATCGCCTTCAAGAGCAGGATCGGCGATCAGACCCGCTGGCGCCTCAAGGTGCTCGATGTGTCGACCCTTGCCGACCACTCGGTCGCCGAGACGCGCTCGATCGACGACCAGGTCGAGTGGCTGGACAACCGCACGCTCGCTTACTCGGATGGCAGGAACGTCTACACCGTGCCGGCGGGAGGCGCGGGGCAGCCGAGGCTTCTGGTCGCCGACGCTACCTCGCCGGTCTCGCTCAGGCGCCCTTAGGAGCAGTCCTTGCCGGATCAGCGGCGGACTACGGACCAGCTCGTTGCGGGCCTGCATGGTTCAACTCCCTGTTACCAAACCGTTGGGGGGTGAGCGCCATCGCGCCGCACGATCGAGAAGTAAAGCTCGATCTGGTTGAGCTACCAAGGAGGCTTGAATCGGCAGGCTGTCAACGGCAGGCCCCCTTGGCGAGGAAGTCGGAGTCGCGGCGAAAGATCCAGGAGCCGCCTGCCAGGGGCAGATCATCGAGGCCGAGGCCTCTGTAGCGCCGCGCTCGATCACCAGCCGGTGCAGCTCAGTGTGCGTGAAGCGGCTGAGCGGCAAGCCGTGGACGGTGGGCAGCTCGCAGGCGATCACCTTGACCTCGGCGACCTGCTCCGGGGGGAAACGGCGCGGGCGTGCCCCGCGTGCGGCTTGTCCTTCAGTCCCTCCACGCGCGCTGCGCCTCGCGCCAGGGGGAGCTTCTCGGCACGGGCGATCCGCACCAGCTCACCGCGCTCCTCCTCGCTCAACTCGATCTTGTGACGGGCGGGACGCGCCATCGCCGCGAGGTTCTCCGCCCACCTATGACTCCTCAAAGATTCCGGTCGGTACTCACGGACGGGTCTACTAGTGTCCTGCGTCATAAGTTAGTTGACATTTAGACGGCCGGACGAGACAATGTGGCATGCCTTCCAATACGTGTGTCATCACCGATGAGGATCGCCGGATGCTCGAGTCGTGGATGCGGTCCTCCACCGTGTCCGCGGGTCAGCGCGAGCGCGCCGGGATCGTGCTCGCCATCGACGGCGGCGATGGCGTGTCCGGTGCGGCTCGCCGTCTGGGTGTGTCGCGTCCGACGGTGATCAAGTGGCGCGACCGGTTCGCCGCCGACGGGATCGCCGGTCTGGGGGACCGGCCGCGCAGCGGCCGGCCGAAGATGATCGACGACGCGCAGATCATCGCCGCGACGCTGGAGCCGCCACCGGCCAAGCTGGCCATCACGCACTGGTCCTCGAGATCGCTGGGCAGGCACCTCGGGATCGGAGACGCGACCGTCGCCCGGGCCTGGCGCGCCTACCGAGTGCAGCCCTGGCGGCAGGGTACGTTCAAGTTCTCCACCGACCCCGAGCTTGAGGCCAAGGTCCGCGATGTCGTCGGCCTCTACCTCGATCCGCCCCGCAACGCGATCGTGCTCTGCGTCGACGAGAAGTCCCAGATCCAGGCGCTGAACCGCACCCAGCCAATCCTCCCGGTCCGGCCCGGCCTGCCCGAGAAGGCCACACACGACTACAAGCGCAACGGCACCACGACGCTGTTCGCCGCCCTGGAGGTCGCCACCGGCGCGGTGACCGACCGCTGCTATGACCGCCACGGCAAGGCCGAGTTCCTGGACTTCCTCAAGCTCGTCGCGAAGGCCTATCCGCGACGCAAGCTGCACGTCGTGCTCGACAATTACCACACCCACAAGCACGACGACATCAACCGGTGGCTGGCCAAGAACCCCCGGATCACACTGCACTTCACCCCGACCTCGGGCTCCTGGATGAACCTCGTCGAGGTGTTCTTCGGGATCATCACCCGCCAGGCGATCCGCCGCGGATCCTTCGACAGCGTCCCTGACCTCGTCGCCACGATCCGCGCCTTCATCGACGCCTACAACACCCGCTGCAAGCCCTTCATCTGGACCAAGACCGCCGACGACATCCTGCCCCGCGCCACCCGTCAAACAACTTCAGACGCGGGACACTAGCTCGTTCGTCCAGGGCTCGTCTGGTTTCTCAGGACCGCTTGCTTGGTACCGAAGCCAAAGGCATGGAATTTCTGCTCGGGGGGAATCACAGGCGTGCGGTCGGGGTCCTGGCAGTCGTCGCGATCGCGGTCGTGTGTGCCGCGGTGGCTTCAGCGGCGACCCTGGTGGCTAAGCACCCCACGATCAGAAAGGGGGTTGTCGCGGTGCGGCATCATCGCGTCAGCCGGGGACCCCGCGCCGACATCGACCAAGACGGGCTCCCGAATAGATACGAGAACCACCGTTCCCACACCGATACGCGACGCTGGGACACGGACGGAGATGGTTACAGCGACGGCTGGGAGGTTCGGCACGGAACCGATCCTCTGGATCCGAACAGCCCCGGCTCTTTCCTGGCTTCCCCCATCCCGAGCCCTCAGCCGCCACCCGCTCCAACGCCCGAACCGGCTCTGGAACCAGCGCCCCAGCCGGAAGCGACTCTCGAACCTGAACCACAGCCCACTCCGAAACCGGAACCGTCGCCGGAACCTACGCCCGAACCGGAGCCGACGGGCTCCGTGCTGCACCTCAGCCCTACGGGCTCGGACTCGAGCAATTGCGGCGTGGCCGATCCCTGTCGAACGCTGAACCGGGCGTATCGCCTGGCGGAGCCGGGCCAGATCGTCGAGTTGGCGGCCGGTACCTACTCGGACACGTCTCTTTCGCTGGGTGGCACGAAGACCTCCAACGCCGAGGTGGTCTTCCGGCCGGCCGCTGGGGCGACGGTGACGATCGCTCCTCAGCTGCACGTCTCTGCCCGCAACCTCGAACTTCGCGACCTGCACTTCACCAGCAAGCTCTGGATCGAAGCGAGCGCGGCGCACGTGACGTTTCGCAACGACACGCTGAAAACCTTTGATCTCTACTCCGACGGCACGCAGTCCTCGCAGGACATCTCGTTCATCGGCGGCAGCGTCGGGCCGTCGGCGAACGAAAACAGCCGCATCGCATCGAACGGCCCCGCGACCTCAGCCTCACCGCGCAATATCCTGATCGAAGGCGTCGAATTTCACGACTTTACCGCGACGCCTGGCTCCGGCGCCCACGTCGAGTGCCTGCAGGTCTGGGCGGTCGACGGACTGACCATCCGCAACAGCACCTTCCGTAACTGCGAGGTTTTCGACATCTTCCTGCAGAAGCTTCCCGAAGGCGCTGCGGACACGCCCAGCAACATCCTCATCGAGAACAACTTCTTCGATTGCTGCATCAGCGGCTACTACGCGCTGCGAATGGCCGACCACCCCGGAACGAGTTGGAAGAACGTGACGATTCGCAACAACTCACTCGACAAGGCGATCAACCCTGACCCGGGCGTGCCGTACTCCAATGTGGAGATCGTCGGCAACGTCGGCCCGGAAGTGAAGTTCTGGCAGGCCTCGAACGAAACCGTGCAGCCGAAGCCCGCCGGAATCAAAGTCGATTACAACGTCTGGTACTCGGGCAGCAAGGTTGGCTCTCACGACAAGGTTGCGCCGTCGGGATTCCGCAATGCGACCGCCGTCGACTTTCACCTGACTTCGGGCGCCGCGGCGATTGACGCAGGCGATCCGGCCGATGCTCCCGCGACGGATATCGATGGCGAAGCGCGCCCCCGCGGCAGCGCTCCGGACGCCGGTGCAGATGAGACCAGTGGATCCGTACCACCACTGGAACCGGAACCCGAACCGACTCCGGAACCCACGCCCGAACCGACTCCGGAACCCACGCCTGAACCGACTCCGGAACCCACGCCTGAACCGACTCCGGAACCCGCGCCTGAACCCGAACCCGCGCCGTCCGGTAGCGCCGACCTGTTCCTCTCGTCAAGCGGCTCCGACTCGGCGGCCTGCTCAGCTTCGGCACCCTGCAAATCGCTTGACCGCGCCTATCAGCTGGCCGCGCCGGGCGACATAGTCCAGCTCGCGGGCGGCACCTACGGCAGTCAGACGATCCAGCGCAACACCGGCCTGACCTCTACCCAAAATGTGGTCTTCCGACCTGCCTCCGGCGCGACGGTGACGCTCGGCAGCGTCACCGTCTATGGCTCACACGTGACGCTCGAAGGAATGAACGCGGCCGATCTCACCGCCCGGGTCACCGATCCTTATAAGTTCCCGGTGTCAGATATAACCTTCCGCAGCATGGATGCGCGGAACTTCATGGTTATGTCGGCGTCCGACGTCAGCGTGATTGGAGGCGACTACGGCCCGGCGAGCGATTGCGGGGGCCCCTACGGCGGCTCCAACAACAGCATTCGCCGCTTCGCCGAAAACGGTGCGCCGAACCCGACGAACATCCTGATCGAAGGGGTGCGCATTCACGACATCCTGTCCTACGAACTCATCAAATGTCACATGGAGGGCTTGGCGATTTTTGCTGGCAACGGAGTAACGGTGCGCGACTCGAAGTTCTGGGACAACTCCGTATACGACGTCTTCCTTCAGTCGAACAGCGGCCCCGTGTCGAATCTGCTGATCGAGAACAACTGGTTCGCCTCCCCTGTTGGTCAGGGAGGCGGCGGCGGCGGCTCGAGCACGCTTGCCTTCTCGGGAGGATCCAGCGACTTCGCCAACTCGATTGTGCGCCACAACTCATTCAACGGCTACGTCTCCTTCGACGACAACGGCCTCAACCCCGCCTACACGAACTTCAGGGCGGTGGGCAACATTGGCCAGCCGATGTACGGCTCATGCTCGCTCAAAGGCGTTATCTACCGCTACAACCTCTGGAAGGGCATGGCTTGCGGAACGGGAGACGTCAACTTAAGCGGCGCCTATCCCTATGTCAGCGCGGTCAACGGCCCTGGCCTGGACTACCACCTGACCGGCGGCGCCGCCCGTGACCTGGTTCCGACCGGCGAAAGCAACCTCGCCACCGACATCGACGGGCAGTCGCGACCACAGGGCGCCGGCCTTGATGCCGGCTCCGACGAGATCGGCTGAGCGCCGCTTGCGCGATAGGCCTCAGTCGGCGTTGGCGCCGAAATGTGCGGCGATCTGCGCCGGGCTCAGCGTGCGGTCGTAGAGGGCCACCTCGTCGAGTGAGCCCGTGCCAAACAGGGCCGAGCCGCTGCGCGACATGAAGTAGAGCGGCGCATCGGCGAAGGCGCCGGCGCCTTCGCCGCTCGCGCTCTTCGAATAGGTCACCGGCTGACCGTCGACGTAGGGCACGATCTGTTCGGCGGCCGGCGCGATGGTGTTGAGCACGAAGGCGTAGTGGTGCCACTGGCCGGCGCTGGGGCGTTCGAAGAAGACGTTGTTGCGCGATCCCGAGTTGCCGATCGCCACGCCGAAGCTGCCACCGCTGGCGTTGGGGTCGATCAACAACCCGCCGTCGTTGGCGTTGAAGTTAGGCGTCAACTCCATCGCCAGCGAGTCGTCGTCGGCGTAGGCGGCCCAGCGCAGCCAGAACTCGACCGTCAGCTGGCTGGTGCCGGACAGGTCGACCTGCGCCTGGGCGAAGTCGTCGAGGCCATCGAAGCTGCCTGCCGAGCCTCCCAGCGGACCGGGGGAGCCGAGTCCGACGCCGCCGTCGGTGCTTGCGGTGGCACCGCCCGCGATGTCGTCCAGAGAAGTCGAGCCCGGTTCTTCGTTCAGGCGCCAGTAGTGGACCAGCCCTTCCGTGCTCAGCACCAGCTGGGAATAGCTGACGGGCGGCGCCGGGTTTTCCACCGTGAGGGTCTTGGTTTCTGTGTCGGTGCCGAAACCGTCGTCGACGACCCGCACGGAGACCGAGACCTGCCCTTCTTTCGCGAAGCTGGAGGAAGCCGTCGGCGTCGAGCCGGTGTCGGTCTCATAGCTGCCGTTGCCGTCGAGGTCCCACTGGTAGCGGATGATCGAGCCGTCCGAGTCGGTCGAGCCCGAGGCGTCGAAGGTCACCTGTTTGCCCGTTTCGACCGGGTTAGGCGAAACGCCGAGGGCGGCGTGCGGACGCCGGTTGACACCATGGCTCTCTACGTGTTCAGCGATTTCGGCCGCGCTCAGGTCGCGGTCGTAGACCGCCAGCTCGTCGAGTCCGCCGTGGCCGAAGAGGGCGCTGCCTGCCCGTGACATCATGTACAGGGTGGAGTTGGCGAAGGTGCCCGCGCCGGTTCCACTAGCTCCCTTGGTGTAGGCGACGGCTTTGCCGTCGACGTAGGGCACGATCTGTTCGGCCCCCGGCGCCGCGCTGTCGAGCACGATCGCGTAGTGGTGCCACTGGCCGACGCTGGGCCGTTCGAAGTAGATGTTATTGCGCGATTCGGCTCGGCCGATCCCCACCCCGAATTCGCCCTGGCTCGCGTTGGGGTCGACGATGAAGCCACCGTCGTTCTGGTTGAAGTTTTCGGTCAGCTCCATCGCCAGCGAATCGTCGTCGGCGTAGCTGTCCCACTTGAGCCAGAACTCGATCGTCGCCTTGCTCGTCCCCGAGAGGTCAAGGGGGGCGCTGGCAGAGTCTTCGCCGGCGAAGCCGAGCGCCGTGTTCGGATCGCCGGCGACGGCGCCGGCGACGCCGAAGGACACGCCGGCGGATGCGGTCCCGTTGGCGGTGCCCTGGCTGTCGGCAAGGGTCGGGCCGCTTTCCTCGCCCAGCCGCCAGTAGTGGAGGAGGCCAGGCGTGGCGAGGACGGCGTCGCCGTAGCTGCTGACGCCGCCGCTGCCGACCGTGACCGGGACCGTGGCCGAGTCGGTCATGCCGCTGTCGTCGGTGACCCTGAGGCCGACGTCGACGGTGCCGGTTTCGCTGAATACATGGGTCGTGGTCGGCGTCGAGCCGGTGTCGGTCTCATAGCTGCCGTTGCCGTCGAGGTCCCATTCGTATTTGACGATCTGTCCGTCGGGATCGCTCGAGCCCGAGGCGTCGAGGTGGACCGGGACCGATGCGATGGCCGGGTTCGGCTGGGCCGAGAACGAGGCGGTCGGGGGCTGTGGTTCGGGGCTGCCGACCGTCAGCGTCTTCGTCGCGGTGTCCACGGCCAGGCCGTCGTCGTAGACCCTGACCGAGACGGCGACCTGTCCTTCTTTCGCGAAGCTGGAGGAAGCCGTCGGCGTCGAGCCGGTGTCGGTCTCATAGCTGCCGTTGCCGTCGAGGTCCCACTGGTAGCGGATGATCGAGCCGTCCGAGTCGGTCGAGCCCGAGGCGTCGAAGGTCACCTGTTTGCCCGTTTCGACCGGATTGGGCGCGATCGTCAGGTTCGCGCTCGGCTTGTGGTTGGAACCGTGGCTGGCGTAGTGCGTGTCGATTTCGGCCGCGCTCAGGTCGCGGTCGTAGACCGCCAGCTCGTCGAGTCCGCCGTGGCCGAAGAGGGCGCTGCCTGCCCGTGACATCATGTACAGGGTGGAGTTGGCGAAGGCACCGGCGCCGACGCCGCTCGCGGTCTTGCTGTAGGAAACGGCTTTGCCGTCGACATAGGGCACGATCTGTTCGGTTCCCGGCGCCGCGCTGTCGAGCACGATCGCGTAGTGGTGCCACTGGCCGGCGCTGGGCCGTTCGAAGAAGACGTTGTTGCGTGAGGCGCCCACGCCGATTCCAATGCCGAAGCTGCCGCCCGCCTGGGGCGCGTTGGGGTCGACGATGAAGCCACCGTCGCTCTGGTTGAAGTTTTCGGTCAGCTCCATCGCCAGCGAATCGTCGTCGGCGTAGCTGTCCCACTTGAGCCAGAACTCGATCGTCGCCTTGCTCGTCCCCGAGAGGTCAAGGGGGGCGCTGGCAGAGTCTTCGCCGGCGAAGCCGAGCGCCGTGTTCGGATCGCCGGCGACGGCGCCGGCGACGCCGAAGGACACGCCGGCGGATGCGGTCCCGTTGGCGGTGCCCTGGCTGTCGGCAAGGGTCGGGCCGCTTTCCTCGCCCAGCCGCCAGTAGTGGAGGAGGCCAGGCGTGGCGAGGACGGCGTCGCCGTAGCTGCTGACGCCGCCGCTGCCGACCGTGACGGGCAGGGTCGTCGTCGCCGACGCCCCGTCGTTGTCGGTGACTCGCAGGCCGGTAGTGACCGTGGCCGCTTCCTGGTAGGTGTGTTCGGTCGTCGGCGTCGAGCCGGTGTCGGTCTCATAGCTGCCGTTGCCGTCAAGGTCCCATTCGTATTTGACGATCTGTCCGTCGGGATCGCTCGAGCCCGAGGCGTCGAGGTGGACCGGGATGCCGACCACCGTCGGGTTGGGTTCGGCGGTCAGACTCGCGCT
The DNA here is from genome assembly GCA_963714045.1 of uncultured Actinomycetes bacterium. Taxonomy (GTDB): domain Bacteria; phylum Actinomycetota; class Thermoleophilia; order Solirubrobacterales; family 70-9; genus VAYN01. Next base: position 1,237,948 of record OY970225.1, read on the forward strand.
CGGCGGCTGGGGGCCGACTTTGACCGTGCGCGTAGTGGCGTCCGTCCCGGTGAGGTTGTCGGTCAGTCGCAGGCCGACCGTGTATTCGCCGTTGGTTGCGAAAGCGTGCGAAACGACCGGGTTCGAGCCGGTGTCGGTCTCATAGCTGCCGTTGCCGTCGAGGTCCCATTCGTATTTGACGATCTGTCCGTCGGGGTCTTTGGAGCCAGAAGCGTCGAAGGTGGCGCTGGTGCCGGCGAGGATCGCCTGGGGGCTGACCGTGAAGGAGCCGACCGGGCGGCGGTTGGTGCCGAAGCTCGCCTCGTGTTCGGCGATCAGCGTCGAGCTCAGGGCGTGGTTGTAGATCGCGACCTCGTCGAGCACGCCACGGCTGAAGAGCGCCTGTCCGCCTCGGGACATGAAGTTGAGCGTCGAGTTGGCGAAGGGGCCGCTGTTGGTGCCGCTCGCGGTCTTGGTGTAGGAGACGGCTTTGCCGTCGACATAGGGCACGATCTGTTCGGTTCCCGGTGCCGCGCTGTCGAGCACAATCGCGTAGTGGTGCCACTGGCCAGCGCTGGGCCGTTCGAAGAAGACGTTGTTGCGCGTTTCGGCGGTGCCGATCCCGATGCCGAAGCTGCCGCCCGCCTGTGGCGCGTTGGGATCGACGATGAAGCCGCCCTGGTTCTGGTTGAAGTTGTCGGTCTGCTCCAGCGTCAGCGCGTCGTCGTTGGTGTAGGCATCGACGTAGAGCCAGAACTCGACCGTGATCGTACTCAGTCCGGAGAGGTCGACCGGCGCGCGGGCTGCGTCGTCGAGCCCGTCGAAACGAGCCGCCAGGTCCGGATCGCCAGCGACTCCGCCGGGCACGCCGAAAGCCGGGCCGCCCTGGGCGATCGCGTTGCTGCCGCCGATGCTGTCGACGAAGATCGGTCCGTTGGCCTCGCCCATCCGCCAGTAGTGGATCAGCCCCGGGGTGTCCTTCACGGCGTCGGGGTAGCTGCTCACACCGGCGACGCTGACCGTGACGGGAACCGTCTCGGTCGCGGTTTTGCCGCCGTTGTCCGTCACCCGTAGCCCGACCTGGACGGTGCCCACGCTCGCATAGGAGTGCGACGTGGTCGGCGTTTTGCCCGTGTTCGTCTCGTAGGTGCCGTTGCCGTCGAGGTCCCATTCGTATTTGGCGATTGAGCCATCGGGGTCTTTCGAGGCGGAGGCGTCGAACTGGACCGGGAGCCCCTGGATCACCGGATTCGGACTGGCGCTGAATGAGGCGATCGGGAACTGGTTTCCGATCACGTTCAGAGTGCGCACGCTTACGTCGGTGGCACCACTCTGGTCGGCGACTCGCAGCCGCACGTCGATCATCGCGTCGGCGGTGTATTTGTGCGTTACCACCGGGTTGGTCCCCGTGTTCGTCTCGTAGGTGCCGTTGCCGTCGAGGTCCCATTCGTATTTGGCGATCTGCCCGTCGGGGTCTTTGGACGCCGAGGCGTCGAAGGTCACGGTCGTGTTGTAGCCGACCGGGCTGGGGCTGACGCTGAAGGCGGCGATAGGGGCTTTGTTCGAGCCGGCGGGGTCGATGGTCAGACTCACCGGCGTCACCGGTTGAACGCCCATTTCGGAGAAGAGGTTGTAGGTCGCCTGCTCGATCCTGGGGTCGTCTTCGATACCCAGGCCGCGCGCCCAGCGCATCGTTCCGGCGGCAAACACCTCCGCACCGCTCGGCGCCGTATACCGCACTGCTTCGGCCGTGCCGGGTTGGCCGGCGGGCGGGAAGTTGGTGCGCTGGCGCCCCTCGTCGACCAGCCAGCTGTTCGAGATTCCGCCGAGCGCGTCCACGTCGGTTGCGGCGATGCGCTTGACTCCGGCGGGCTCTTTGGCGAGGTACTGGGCTTGGGTCGGTACGGCGTCCCACTCCCAGCCGACCAGTTCGCTGCCGATATCGGTGGTGACGCTCTGGGAGATGCCGGTGTTGCGCCAGACCCGGTCTGCGGAGTATTGGTCGAGGGCATCGCCGGGCGGGATGCTCAGGGGGAAGCTGAGGTTCTCGTTGTCGCCCATGTACATCACCCCGAACAGCGAGTTCTCCGGCATGTCCGGACCGACCCTTCCGCCCGGCGGCGCGTTGGGATCGCCGGGCGGGGCGCCGTTGTCGCGGAAGGTCGTCGTCGAGTTCTCGGGGTGGTCGTCGGCGGTGCCCGCCACGCCGTCGAGGCCGAGCGCGTCGTCGGCGGTTCCCTCGATTCCGTCCGGGCCCCAGTCGTTTGGCGTTACCGCTCCGCTGCCGCCGGAGCCGTCGCCTTGCACGGTCTTGTAGCAGACGAGGGTTCGTCCGCCTTTCTCATAGCGCACCTTCCAGTAAGCGGTGTTGGCGCTGAAGGAGGCGATCGAGGTGCCGGCGTCGCGGGCGGCTTCGAAGGCGTGGAACTCCTCCAGGGACCAGTACTCGGAGTGGCCCGGGACGATCACCACGTCGTGTTCGCGCAGCGCCGCGCCGTTCTGATGGACCGCTACGTCATCGGTGTAGGAGATGTCGTAGCCCTGCTTCTCCAGCCAGTAGAGGGTTTCGAAATCGGGCCCAAGGAAGCGATTGCGATCCTCGTTGTTGTCGTAGAGGGGACGGTCGAAGGAGACCTTGACGGCGCGCCCAGTCCCGGAGATCGTGTTCGGGCCGCCGAGGCGATCGTAGTAAAGGGACTTGCCGCCCCAGGTGTTGTAGGCCTGGTAGTCGGCGGTGGGCAGCACGAAGAGCATCTGCGACTTGACCGTCGCGTTGTCGTCGCGGATGACGAAGACGATCTGGTTCTCGATCGGTTCGGCGCCGACCGTCGTCAGCTTGGCGACGTAGATGCCCGTCGCCGGCAGCGACTGGCCGGGGATCGTGTAGGTGACGCTCCAGTTCGAGCAGCTCAGTTCGCCGGTGACGGTGTCCGGTGGATTGCAGGTGAAGTTGTTCTGCACCGGGATGTTGGTGGCGCTGTGGACGAGGCGCCCCCCTTCGCCGCCGTAATACCCCATGCGGAAGACTTCGATGTCGACTTTGGTACCACCCGGAGTGGGGGTGTCGCGGGCGATTTTGAGGGGCACACTCTGTCCGAGGTTAAAGCTGGTCTGGGTCGGGTAGCCGGCGATGCCCTCGTCATAGTTTTGGAACATCCAGTCTGAGGTTCCTTCGCCACGGCAGTTGTTCTCGTTGACAACCGGAATCGGGTTCGGGCACGTCACCGCCGCCGGTGCCTCCGAGGTGCCGAGCAGCGCCCACGCGAGGACTGCTAAGGCAAGGCCGAACCGGACGAAAAATAGACGCATGCAGTTCATGTAACCACCCCATGAGCCGCCCTCTTGCGTCACGATCGATATCTGCCCGAAGTCGGTACTTCGGCCGCGGTCAGGCCCTCTGAGCCTGGCACAATGCGCCAGATCGCTCACTCCCGCTTAATTTGGATTCCGGTTGTCGCTGCGCTCTGCGCCCTTTGCGTCGGCGCCTTCATCGCCTTCGCCAGCACCGGAGGCGGAGGAGGAGGGGGGCTGGCGCTGTCCGGCGTGGAAGCCCGCATCTCCGGCAGCGGGTCGAAGCTGGTCGTGACGGGCTTTGTGCGGGGCGCTGGCAGCGTTTTCAGTCGCTACGGGCGCAACTGCCGGACGCTTCGGGTCACCCGCTCGACGCACCGGCTTCGCTTTCGCCTGCGACTTCCGGTCGACGGCTCTCGTGAACGCGTGCGGCGCTGCAGCAGGGCGATCTCCCGGCGGGGCGTCGGCCGCATCGCGCGCCGTGCGGCGATCGTGAAGCACCGACGCCGACTGGTGCTGATCATCGCCTGCGCGGGTCGGCTCTGCATCGAGAGGCGGGCGGTTCCCCGCCGACTGCGGCGCAGCAGTCCGATTCAAAACCAGGGCTCGGCCCCCGATACGCAGGCCTCACCGCCGGCCGAGGGCCGGCCCGCCGAAGTTCCCGTTGCCCCCGGGATCTTCGTGCCGGTCCCGGTCGGGACTCCGCCCGTGTCGCCGGACGTGCCGCCGTCGCGCTTCGTCAGCCCCGACGGCTCCGATGCCGGGACCTGCGGAGCCGAAGATCCGTGTCTCTCCTTCAACCGGGCCTACCAGGTCGCCAAACCCGGCCAGGTCGTTGAGGTCGCCGGCGGCGACTATCCGACGCAGCGAATCGAATACGACCCATCGAAGACTTCCGAAGAAGACGTCTATTTTCGCCCGGCGCCTGGCGACTTCGTCAACGTCTCAGGCGACATCGACGTATACGGCTCGCACGTCACCTTCATGGCAATGAGGGCCCGCGACACCGACATCGCCTACGACGGGCCGGCCGATGTGCGCGATGTGACCTTCTGGGCGATGGACGGTCGCAACTTCACGATCAACTCCGGCATTCAGGTAAGTGTGATCGGCGGCGACTACGGCCCGGCGAGCTCCTGTGGCGGCGCCTACGGCGGCGGCAACAACGGCATCCGCATGAACCGGCCCGGGGTGGTGCCGAGCGACATCCTGATCTGGGGGGTCGACATCCACGACGTGCAGTCCTACGACCTCGAAAAATGCCACATCGAGTGCCTAATCGTGGGCGCGGGCGAGAACATCACGGTCCGCAGCTCGCGCTTCTGGAACTGCTCGATCTTCGACATCTTCCTGCAGCCCTTCAACGGCTCGATCTCCGACGTGACGCTGGAGAACAACTGGTTCGCCGCGCCGACCGATCCGAACGGCAAAGTCAACAGCGGCCGTGCGGTCGAGTTCTCGGGGGGAGGGCCCTGGCGGAACCTGCTGATTCGCCACAACTCCGTCAACACGGCGATCAACCTGAACGACGGGGCGGCCAACCCTCAGTACGAAAACTCCCGCGTGATCGGCAACATCGCCGAGCGTGCCAACCCGCCCTGCTACAGCGGTGTCACCTATGGCAGCAACGTCTGGTTCGGGGGGACGGGGACCTGCGATCCGAGCGACCGCAGCCTCGGGGGAGCGCCGCCGCCGTTCGTGCGCGCCAGCGATCACGCCGATCTCGATTACCACCTCACCGGGGGCGTGGCTGTCGACCTCGTGCCCACTTCCGTGAGCAACCTGGCAGATGACATCGACGGAGAACCGCGCCCGCATGGACCGGCGTTGGACGCCGGCTCCGACGAGCGCTGAGCGTATCCGCGCGAGGCGGGCGGGGGTCCGCGCGTTGATCTCGCGATGGCCTCCTCGGCAACGGCAACCCTCGAGCGCCCGATTGCGATCGCCGACGCGAGCGAAGCGCGCGTGGCGGGCCGGCGCCGGGCCGATGTCCTGGCCCTGGCGGGGCTGGCGTTCGGCCTCGTCCTGCTGACCGTCCTCACCTGGAAGAAGTGGGGCAATCCCGCGCTCGACGCCGGGGCGGAGCTGACCACCGCCGAACGGGTCGTCGACGGCGCCGTTCCCTACCGCGACGTCCGCTACTTCTACGGCCCGCTCGGTCTCTACTCGCTGGCCGGCTCCTTCGAGCTGTTCGGGACGTCTCTGATGACCGCGTTTGCCTTCGGCCTGGCGATGACCACGGCCATCGTCGGCTCCTTCTATGCGCTCGCCCGCCAGTGGCTGCGGCCGACGGTGGCGGCCGTGTGCGCGGCGATGGTAATGGCGATCGGTTTCTCGGGCACCGCCTTCAACTTCGTCCTCCCGCACTCCAACTCGGCAACCGTGGGCCTGCTCTGCCTGCTCCTCGCGCTGCTGGCGCTGTGCCGCCGCCGGCCGCTGCTCGCCGGCCTGGCGATCGGCGCCGCCGGGCTGACTCGGCCCGAGTTCGTGGGAGTCGCGGGCGTCGCCGCGGCGGTCTGGCTGGTCGCGAGCTCGCGCCAGCGACCCTGGCGCTCGGTGCTCGCCGACGGGCTGCGGATCGGTCTGCCGGCGCTCGCGATCCCGCTCGTCGTGCTGGGGGCGTTCGCAGCTGCCGCGGGGACCCATCGCCTGCTCTGGGAGAACCTCTGGCCGGTCGACTTCATTCACGTCGCCGGGTTTCGCTCACAGCAGGACTGGGCGCCCCTCACGCTTGCAAGCGGCTTCTCGACGGCGGGCCGGGCGCTCGTCTACGGCGGCCTGCTGGGTGCGCTCACCTGGGCTGTTCTGCTCTGGCGGCGCAACAGCGGCGCTGTCCGCCTCGCCGCTCTCCTGCCACCGCTCGGCGCGATCGTCTTCCTCGCTCTGCTCGACGGGGGGATGCGCGCGCTCGGTCTCTTCGACGGTGCGCGGTCCGCGGTCGAGCACGAGACCGCCCATCTGACGCTCGGGATGACCTGGTTGCCCGCCCTCGCGATTGCCGTGGCGATCACGGCGGCGGTGGCGGCGTGGCGCCGCAGCGGACCGCCGCTCGGGCGCTCCTGGCCCGACGACGCCGCCCTGGTGGCGGCGGCGCTCTTGCTCGGCCTGCGCGCCTACGACGCCTTCAACGGCGAGGGCTCCTACGCCCCCTACTACGCGGCGCCCCTGGTTCTGATCGCCGGGGTTCTGCACGAGCGGATCGGTCAGCGGTGGCCGGCGACGCGCTCGGCGGTGACGGCGGCGCTGGCGGTCGCGGCGGTGGGACTGGTGCTCTATCCGTTGATTGGCCTCTACAGCGACAACAACACCGAAGTGCGCACGGCGCGAGGTTCCTTCATCGCCAACGACGCCTCGGCGCCGGCGCTCCAAAAGACCCTCGACCTGATCGACGCGCGTACGAAGCCGGGCGAACCGATTCTCGCCCTGCCCTCCGACGGTGGCGTCTACTTCATGGCCGACAGACCGCCTGCCACCTACGAGGTGATGTTCTTGCCTGGGCTGCTCGACTCCGTCGCCGATGAGCGGCGCACGATCAAACGGCTCGAAGAGCGCGGCGTGCGCCTGACCGCGCTCAGCTCGCGCGACTTCTCGGCTTTCGGGTTTCGCGAGTTCGGGGTCGACTACAACCGGCTGCTGGCGAGCTGGATCAAGCACCGGTTACGGGTGATCGCAACCTTCGGCGATGTCGACAAGCCGGTCGCGGGCAGCTACCCGTCGGCGGCTTTCACCGTCTACGAACGGCGCTAGGGAATCGGTTGCGACTCAGTCGTCGCCGAGCGCAAGCGCCAGCACCTCGTTGCAGCGGCGCGACCACGAGTTTCGCTGGACGAACCCCTGGCGCTCGGGCTCGGTCATCGATCCCCGGGCGAGCGCGGTACGCGCCGCGGCCACGAAGTCGCCTCCGGGCGGGACGAGCTCGACCGGCCCCTCGATGCCGCGCACGGGGGGCAGTTCGGTTGCCACGACCGGCCCGCCGCCGGCCAGGTACTCGTAGATCTTCAGGGGGCTCATCGCCTCGGTTAGCGGTGTGCGCACGTGGGGCACGAGGCAGACGTCAGCCGCGCGGACGAGGGCGGTCACGTGCGGCCGCGGGACGGGTCCCGGCAGGATTACGTTCGGCTCCTTCGCGAGGGCCTCAAGGCGGGAGGGGTCGGCGTGTGGGCCGACCAGTGCGACCGAGCCGTCAGGCCAGGCGCGGGCGAGTTCCAGCACGGCCTCGACATCGAGCCGCGAGTCCAGTGTGCCGACGTAGAGGAAGCGCGGGCCGGGCAGCTCCGCCATCCAGTCGGGCGGGGGTGCGACGTCAAGCCACTCGTTCGGGTCGACGCCGTTGGGGACCACCGCAGCGGGCCCGAGCGGCGCGATCCGTTCGATGATCGTCTCGGTCACGGCGCAGACCCGCTGGCGATCGTGGGCGATCCGCTCGTAGGCAGTCAGGTAGGCGGGCCGCCAGCGCCGGTAGGCGGGGTGGGCCGCCCAGTCGTCGGTGGCGAGCAGGGTCACCGGCCCGGCCCAATCGAGCGCTGCGAAGGCCGCGACGAAGGGGTGCGCGGTGACGATCGGCGGGCACTCCAGCCCGTACCGGTTCGCTGCTCGTCGCAGGCGACGTCCATACGCCGCGTAGGAGCGTTCCAGGCCGTCGAGCGTCATCGGGTCGCGACGGCGCAGGCGCAATGGCTGGTGCAGGTGGATGCGGTCGGTTGCGGGGAATGGCGCCGGTCGCCGCAGGGCGTCCTTGACCAGCTTGATCGGAGCGCTGCGAGGCTGGTCGCAGATCAGCAGGCGCTCGACTCGAGGGTCATCCGACAGGGCCAGCGCGACGCGGTCGGTGGGAAAGCACATGCCGCGCCGCTGCGCTGCCTCCCAAGTGATGTCGTCGAAGGTGAAGATCGCGTCGCGACAGCGTCCCCTCGCGATCGGTGGGGTTGGCGAGCTTTGCGCGCGGTCGAGCGGTCCGACGGCTGGATCTGCCATTCCGCCCATCTAACGGAAGGCGCGTCGCCCCGCTTGCGGGTGCAAGTCGCCCCTCGCCCAAGGCGTTCATCAGATGGGACTTCGAGCACGAGCCGTCCAGAGCTGAATCAATGAGCCACCACGTCGCTAAGCAGTCAATTTCCTCCGACGACCTCAAGCAGGCTGCGGTGTCCGGAGTCCGCTGGACGACGGCGGCGCGGGCCGCCTCGGAAGTGGTCAGCCTCGCCTCGGCCATCGTGTTGGCGCGACTGGTCGCCCCGGCGGAGTTCGGGGAAGCGGTTGTGCCGCTGATCTTCGTGCCGCTCGCTGTGATCTTCACCTTCGAGGGCGTCGGAAGCGCGCTCGTGCAGCGCAAGGAGATCGACCACACTCACGTCGAGGCGGCGATGCTCGCGAGCCTCATCACCGGCGCCGTCCTCAGCGCGGCGACGTTCCTGCTCGCCGACCCGGTTGGCGGAAGGCTCTTCGGCAAGGCCTCGGCGGAGCTGCTACAGGTGATATCGCCAGTCTTCCTGCTTGCCGGTCTGGGGTCGGTTTCGCGTGGACTGCTCTGGCGACGGCTCGACTTCCGCCGCGTCAGCCTGATCGAAATGGCCTCGCTGTGCCTCGGCGCGATCTCCGCGGTGGGGATGGCCATCGCGGGTCTCGCCGCCGAGGCAATCGTGCTCGGCGCGCTGATCGCCACCCTCGTCTCGGCCATCCTGCTGCTGGTCGCGGTGCCGGCGCCGATGCCCCGCTTCCACCGGGACGCCCTGCGCGACGTGATGGGCTTCGGCCTTCCCGCCTCGGCTGCCGGCCTCACCTACGTGGCGGTCAGCAACGCCACCCTCGCGGTCGCTGCGGTTCGTCTTTCGACGGCGCAGGTGGGACTCTACTGGCGCGCCTTTCAGCTCGGTGTCGTCTACCAGGACAAGATCAGCGGAATCATGATGCGCCTCGCCTTCCCGATCTACTCGCGCACCAGCGACATCCGGGAGCTGCAGCGCTTCCACGAGCGCGCGACCCGTATCCACGCTGCTGTCCTGCTGCCCTTGCTCTCACTGCTGATCGTGCTCGCCCCCGATCTGGTCCCCTGGGTCTTCGGCGAGCGTTGGGCGCCGGCTGCCGGCGCGGTCCAGATCCTCGCCGTCGCCGGGATGATCGCCGCCGTCCTCACCGGCTATCCGCAGATCCTCCTCGCCGCCGGCCGGCCGCGGGCGCTCCTCGTCTTCAACCTGATCTTGCTCGCCCTCTACGCGGTGACGTCGTGGATCGCGGCCCCGTACGGGATCACGGCGCTTGCGCTGACTGTCGTCGGGGTCCATGTGGCGATGATCGTGGCCGTCTACGGAGTGCTCTTCCAGCGCCTGCTCGGGATCCCAATCGGACGTCTGGTCAGCGACCTGCTGCCTGCCGTCGCCTGCAGCCTGGCGCTGCTTGCCGCTGCGGCGCCCCTGGCTGCGCTGCTGCGCAATGCCGAGACTCCGGTTCCAGTGCTCGCAATTCTGGTGGGAGCGGTTGGCGCCCTGGTCTATTGCAGCGCGCTTCGCAGCTTCTTTCCGGTCGTTTGGAACGACATCGTGCAACTGACCGCGCGAGTCCTGCCCGACGGCGCGAGGACGCTGCGGTTTCGTCGGATCGCGATGCGCAGCGTGGGGGAGGCCTGACATGTGCGGCATCGCCGGCACCATCCGCAACGACAGTCGCGCGGCCGACCCGGCGCTGCTCGAGCGTATGTGCGCCGCGCTCGAGCATCGCGGTCCCGATTCCCGTGGCATCCATGCCTCCGGTCCGGTCGCGCTCGGGATCCAGCGCCTCCGTGTGGTCGACCTCGAGGGAGCCGACCAGCCGATCTACAACGAGGACAAATCGATCGCAGTCGTCCTCAACGGCGAGATCTACAATTTCCGCGAGCTGCGCCGCCGGCTCGAGGCGGTGGGGCACCGCTTTCGCACCGGTGGCGACACCGAGGCGATCGTCCACCTCTACGAGGAGGAGGGGGTCGACTGCGTGCGCTCGCTCGACGGGATGTTCGCATTCGCGCTCTGGGACGAGTCCCGGCGACGCCTTCTCGTCGCTCGCGATCGGGTCGGCAAGAAGCCGCTCTTCTACGCTCTGCGCGAGGGGGCGCTGAGCTTCGCGTCGGAGCTGCGGGCGCTGCTCCAAGATGACGAGATCCCGCGCGACATCGACGAGCAGGCGCTCGACTGCTACCTCGCCTACGGCTACGTCCCGGCACCGCTCAGCGCCTTCCGCGCGGTTCGAAAGCTACCGCCGGCGACCTCGCTGGTCTACCAGGGCGACGACGTCAGCCTCGAGCGTTACTGGCAGCTTGACTACTCCCGCAAGCACGACGTCGAGGACCCGCGCGAGCTCCATGGCCCGTTGCTCGAGACGCTGCGCGCAGCGGTCCGGCGCCGCCTGGTCGCCGACGTGCCGCTGGGCGCCTTCCTCTCGGGCGGCATCGACTCCTCGGCGGTCGTTGCGGCGATGGCGCAGGAGATGCCCGAGCCGGTGCGCACCTTCTCGATCGGCTTCGGCTCGGAGCGCTTCGACGAGGTCGCCCACGCTCGCGAGGTCTCCGAGCTCTTCGGAACCGAGCACGAGGAGCTGTACGTGCGCCCCGATGCGATCGCAATCGCTCCGCGCATCGCCCGCCACCACGGCGAGCCGTTCGCGGATTCCTCGGCGATTCCCAGCTTCTACCTCGCCGAGCTGACCCGCCGCCACGTCACCGTCGCCTTGAACGGCGACGGGGGTGACGAGTCCTTCGCCGGCTACACGCGCTACGCGGCGAACGTCCTCGCCGCCAGGTTCGAGCGCGTCCCCGCGCCGCTGTTGCGCCTGGGGGCCGGGCTCTCCTCGCGGCTGCCGGAGGGCGACGAGGAGCAGAGCGCCCGCAGCAGGATCCGTCGCCTCGGCGGCTCGCTCGACCTCGACGGCCCGAGCCGCTACGAGCGCTACATGTCGCTGTTCGACCGCGAGGGCCGCGCCCGCCTCTACAGCGACGAGTACGCGGCGGAGCTGGGTGGCCCCCGCATCGCGTCTGAGGCGATCGCCGAGCCGTGGCGGGAGGCCTCCGGTCGCAGCCGCCTCGACGTGCTGCTCGAGGTCGATGTTCGCACCTATCTCCCGGGCGACCTGCTCGCCAAGATCGACACCGCGACGATGGCCCACTCGCTGGAGGCGCGCTCGCCGTTCCTCGACCCCGAGATGATGCAGTTCGCGGCTGCGATCCCGGTGCAGATGAAGCTCCACGGAATGCAGAAGAAGCTCGTCCTTCGAGACGCTCTTCGAGCCTGGCTTCCGGAGTCGATCCTCGACCGTCCCAAGCAGGGATTCTCGGTGCCGCTGGCGGACTGGCTCCGCGGCGAGTTGCGCGAGTATTCCCATGAGGTTTTGCTCGACCCCTCTTCCTTTTCCCGCGAGCGGTTCCGTCCCGAGGCGGTGCGGGAGCTGCTCGATGGCCACCTCGCCGGCCAGGACCACTCGCACCGGATCTGGGCACTGCTGATGCTCGAGCTGTGGCGGGCCGAGGTGGTCGAAGATCCGGTCGCCGGCGCGGTCGCGGCCTGAGCCCCCGGCTGGCCGCTCAGCGTGGCTGGACGGTGTGAGGGGGGGGTGCCCCAAAGGGGGGTGGCTGGCGACCCAGTAGGGTCATCAACGCGTCTCGGTGAGCCTGGGCGCGCCGGCCGTCCCCGCGCCGCAGCGAGAAGGCGACCCAGCGCGTCAGGTGGCGCAGGCCGATCGCGGCGATGAAGGCGGCGCGGCGCGGTTGGCCGAAGTGCTTGGCGGCGTACTGGCTGCGCGCGTAGGCCATCTGCGCTTCCATCCGCGGGCTGGAATCGGTCATCCCACCGTGGTGGATGATCGTGAACCGGGGAAGGTGGCGAATCTCCCAGCCGGCACGCTTGACTCGTAGGCAGAGGTCCACCTCCTCCGAGTAGAAGAAGAAGCGCTCGTCGAAGAACCCGGCGCTCTCCAGCGCCTCGCGGCGCACGAAGAGGAAGGATCCCGAGGTCCAGTCGCAGGCGAGCTCGTCGTCGTAGCGGGAGAGGTCGAGCTCGCACTCGCCCAGCCAGGCCGCCTTGAAGGGGAGCCGCTCGGGGCCGACTGCCTCGCCCAGCGCGCGTCCGACGCCCGGGAAGCGCCGCGCGGTGGGCCATAGCCGGCCTTCGCCGTCGATCTGGCGGCAACCGACGAGGCCGACCTCGGAGTGGTCGTCCATGTAAGCGGCAAGCTCGGTGAGCGTTCCGTCGACCGCTTCCGTATCGGGATTGAGAAAGAGGACATAGCGAGCGTCGGCCGTCATCAAGCCGCAGTTGTTGGCGTGGGCGAAGCCACGGTTCGGACATTGGATGGCGCGGGCGCGCTCGAATCGATCCTCGACGTACGCGGCGGACCCGTCAGTGCCGTTGTCGACGACGAGCACGTCGAGGTCGAGCGCCCCGGCGTGCTCGAACAGGCTGGTCAGGGCCGGACCGAGCCAGCACCTGCTGTTGTGGGAGACGACGATCGCGCAGACGTCGTGCGCGGGACGGCTGAGCGCGGGTGACGCCGGCTGCGCGTCTACGGCAACCGGCGTCCTCATTGGCTGCCCTCCCCGCGCAAGGCCGGCCACGATGAAGCAGGGATGCGGGTCCGTGACGCTATGGCCTCGCGTCGGGGAACGCAGGCCACCGCCAGTCCCAGAAAGAGGCAGAACATGTAGGGCACGACCGCGAAGGCGATCGTGTCGAAGGTCGCGCTGCCGACCGCCATCATCGTCACCGTGGCCGCCACGGCGAGTGCTGGCGGCGCTCGGGCGGGATCGTTGGTGCGGATCGCGCGGGTGCAGATCACAAGTGCGGCGATCAGCAACAGTGCGAAGGCTCCGACTCCAAGCCAGCCGCTGCCTACCAGGATCGACAGGTACTCGTTGTCGAGGACCCGGTAGCGCTCTGGGTCGTAGGTCTGCCAGCCGCGGCCGATCGCCGGGTGGTTCAGCACCTCCGGATCGATCGCTTCGTAATCGGACGTACGATCGCGTGAGGAGAGCGTTGACGTTGCCGCTCCGGGGGCGAGCTGATCGCGAAGAGAGCCAAGCGCCGACGGGGCGACGACCGGCATCGCGAGGAGCAGCAGCGCGCCGACGGGGGCCAGGCGCAGCATCTGGCGAGGCCGGTATATCGCCAGGGTCAAGAGCCCGGCGCCGAGCACGACGGGGCCGGTCTTGCGCTGGGTCGAGAAGAGGCCGGCGAGCAGGATCAACGTCGCGGCCAGGTAGAGCAGGCGGCGTCTACGCGTCGACGTATAGAGGCCGCCGACCACCGCGAACGGGACCGACATCGCGAGCAGCTGCGTTACCGCGAGCGGATGGATGGTCGGGCCGAGCACGACGACTCGCCCCGTGGAGTCCAGTTCGGTGGCGACCGCCGGAAGATTGAGGCCGCCGGGGATGAGCTTGCCGCCGATTTCGTAGAAGATGTTGTAGCCGGTCCTGTACTCCCAGATCGTGCCGATCGCGGCGATGCAGCCGAGGCCGACGACGAGGGGGATGAAGGCACGCACCTCGGCCGGCCTCAGCGCTGAGGCCGTGATCACGAATACGGTGATGAAGGACACCAGCATCACCAGCCTCTTCATCCCCAGCCCGAACTCGCCGTATATGCGCAGCGTTTCCGCGTTGAGCAGTAGGCTGAGCACGGCGGTTACGAGGAAAAGCAGGATGGCGCCGTGGAGCACGGTTCCCGAAAGGCGCGGCCGGCTCTCGCCGCGGAGCACGGCGAGGGAGATCAGCCAAAGCCCCACGATAAGGATCATGAGTGGGCGGTCGAGCTTCGCCGAGGTGGCCGCCATCGCATCGAACGGGACTAGGAAGAGCATTGCCAGAAAGGCCGCGATGCTCCACGGCAGCAGCCGCGGGGTTCGCGGCCAAACGTCGAGGTGGGAGTCCCCGGCGGGCATTGCCGCCTATCTGTGCTGGCCGCGCGTCCCGACGGCTATTCGACGATCGTCCCACCCGGGACTCCGGCGCAGATCGTCGTTTGGCTCCTGCTTCTCCTTCGCGGGCTCCTCAGGTTCGGGGGCCGCGTTGTCGGACGATTTCGCCTCGCGCCACTGGCGAGCGAGGCCGGAGAGCAGCACGATCAGAGTGCAGAGTACGAGCAGGACCCCGAGGAAGGCGAGGATTGCGAGGATTGGATTGGCCCCGTCGTTGACCGTTCCGCCCTCGGGCTTGCCCAGCGCGGACACGATGATGCGGCTCGCCTTCGGGATGCCCGCGTCAAGGCCGGCGACATAGCCGGACAGGACTGAGGTGGCGGCACTGGCAAGTTTGGTCGCGCTGTCCGCGTCTGGTGCTTGCGTGTAGATCGAGATGATGGGCAGTTCCAGCTGGGCATCGAAGACCAGCCTGTAGACGGCATTCTCTTCGGTCAGCTGGTTGGCTCGCGGTCCCGCCGGGGTCGCCTGATAGGTGGAGCGATTGGTAAGGGTGCTGAAGGGTCCGTCAGCGGCGATTTGGGTTGGCGAGAGGCCCATTTTTTTTGCGATCGCCGTCCGCGCCTCGGCGCTGCTCATGTACTGGGCGAGCACGACTGCCCGGGTCGCGAGCGGCGCTGGGTCGCGTTCGACGTCGCCGATCGCCGACGTCGAGGAGTCGATCAGGACCTGCGAGCTGGCTGCTCCGGTGAGCAGCTCGCGCTTTTCGAAGGAGGGGAGCTTGTAGCCCGTCGAGAGGCCGACGAGCAGCGCCACGAAGGCCGCGGCGATCACCCACCGGCGCCGGTGCCATAGCTCATCGAGGATTCGTATGAGGTCCATTCGTCCCTGTCGTTGCGGATTGCTGAAGGTCGCTGAAGAGTCAACGACTGGAGGAGGCCGTACTTTCATCCCTTTTTCCTCCCTTGGAAGCGGCGGCCCTCCGCAACCGTTTTCTCAACGGATATGGATCGTTTCTCAGACCAGCGCCTCCTAGTGGTCAGCCCGGTTCGCAACGAGGCTGTCCACCTTGAGCGCGTGGTCGCGGCGATGGCCGCGCAGACCCGACCGCCGGACGAATGGGTAGTCGTAGACGACGGCTCCGATGACGGCAGCGGGGAGCTGCTCGGCTCGCTGGCACCCCGGGTTCCCTTCATGCGGGTCGTCTCGGCCCCGGTCGGGCTAGGCCCGGCCGGGGCCGATCGGCTTGCCCTGGCGGCGGCGCCGCGCGCCTTCAACCTAGGCCTCGAGCGCGGTCGTGACGACTTCACCCATGTCGCCAAGCTCGACGGCGACGTCGAGCTCCCACCCGACTACTACGAGGTGCTGCTGTCCCGCTTCGCGCGGGACGAGCGCCTCGGCATAGCCTGTGGCGACTTGATCGAGCCGGTTGGCTCGGACTGGGAGCGCCTCGCGATCCCGCCGCATCACGTCCACGGTGCGCTGAAGCTCTACTCGCGTCAGTGCCTGGTCGCGATCGGCGGCGTGCCGGAGCGCCTCGGCTGGGACACGATCGACGAGACCTACGCGCGCATGCGGTCGTTTCGGACGCGCTCCTTCCCCGACCTCGTGGCGCGCCATCATCGGCCAGTCGCGACGGCCAGCGGAGCGCTCCGCGGCCGCGCTCGCCACGGGCGCTGTGCCTGGATCGCCCATTTCGGCTTTGGCTGGGTGGCACTGCGAGGCCTAAAGGTCGCGATCCGCATGAGGCCCAGGGGGATTTCCGGCATCGCCTTCGTCTACGGCTACCTGCACGCTGCCGCGAGAGGGGTTCCTCGGGTCGAGGATCCGGAGTTCCGCCGCTTCGTCCGCAGCGAGCTGCGCGGCCGTATGCGAGCCGCGGTTCTGAGACCGGGGATGGCCTAGCGATGTGCGGGATCGCGGGAATCGCCGCGGCGGACCCTCGCCACGTTCCGCTCGAGCCGGAGGCGCTGCGGGCGATGACTGCTGCGATTGAGCACCGGGGCCCCGACGAGGACGGGCACCTGCTCGAGCCGGGAGTGGCGCTCGGCATGCGTCGCCTCAGCGTCATAGATCCGGCGGGAAGCCCTCAGCCCGTCGCCAGCGAGGACGGTGAGATCACGGCGATCTTCAACGGCGAGATCTACAACTTCCGCGAGCTGCGCGACGACCTGCGGGCGCGGGGGCACCGCTTCGCCACGCAGGGTGATGGCGAGACCATCGTCCACCTCTACGAGGAGTACGGCCCGCGCTTCGTCGATCGCCTGCGCGGGATGTTCGCGATCGCGCTCTGGGATCGGCCCCGGCGGCGCCTGATCCTCGCTCGCGACCGGATGGGGGTGAAGCCGCTCTATGTCGCCGAGACCGCGTTGGGGCTGGCCTTCGCCTCAGAGGTGAAGTCGCTGGTCGCGGGCGGGCTGGTCCGGCCGCGCCTCGACCCCGACGCCGCCGAGCTCTTCATGGCCTGGGGCTACGTGCCGGGCCCGGCGACGCTCTTCGCCGGCGTGCGCAAGCTGCCGCCCGCTTCCTACCTGCTCTACGCCGATGGCTGCGTTGTCGAGCAGCGCGAGTACTGGAGCCCATGGGACGCGCCGCCGGAGTCGGCCGGCGCCTCCTGGGAGGAGGACGGAGACCGCCTGCTGGAGCTGCTGCGCACGGCGACGCGAGCGCGGATGGTCAGCGACGTGCCGCTCGGGGTGATGCTGAGCGGCGGGCTCGATTCAAGTCTGATCACGGCTCTGATGGCCGAGGCGTCCGATCATCCGGTGCAGACCTTCTCGGTTGGCTTCGTTGAGGACGCCTCTGCCAACGAGCTGGGGGAGGCGCGGCAGGTCGCACGGCGCCTCGGCACCGACCACCATGAGCTCGAGACCTCGGCGCTCGACCATCCCGACCTTCTCGATGACGCCCTGCGCCACCTCGAGGAGCCGATCGCCGATCTCTCCTGCGTCGGGCTCCTGCTGCTCAGTCGCCTGGCGCGGGAAACCGTCACCGTTGCGCTCTCGGGTCAGGGCGCCGACGAGCTGCTCGGCGGCTACCGCAAGCATCAGGTCGCCCGCGCCGCCGATCTCTTGAGACGGGTTCCGCCGGCCCGGGCGGCGGTTGGCCTCGCAGCGCGGCTCGGTGCTCCGGAGTCGGCCCGGGCGCGTGGCCTCACCGCGCTCTCGACCCGCGACCCGGTCGAGCGGATGCTGGCAATGAGTCGCGTCGTGCAGCCGCGTGAGCGTCTCGCCCTCTTCACACCGGAGTTTCTGCGCGACACCGACGTGGGGGATCCCGTGCGCCAGTACGGCGACCTCACGACTCGCTCTACCCTCACGCAGACGTTGTACCTCGACGCACGCCTGGCGCTAGTCAACAACATGCTTCTCTACTTCGACAAGATGTCGATGGCGACGTCGCTGGAGGTGCGCGTTCCCTTTATGGACCACGACGTCGTGTCCTTCTGTCTGGCGCTACCCGATTCGCGCAAGGTCCGGCTCGGCAACCGCAAGGAGCTCCTCAAGCGTGTCTCGCGTGGTCTCGTCGACGACGAGATCGTCGACAAGCGCAAGCGCGGGTTTTTCCACTCCGCCCTCGGCACTTGGCTGCGTGCCCAGCAGGGAGGGCTCTTGGAGGAGACGCTGCTGGATCCCCGCACCGGCGAGCGGGGCCTCTACCGCAGTACCGCGGTCGAGCGCCTTCTGCACACCGCCGGAGCGGGCGACATCAAGGCCGACCAGCGCCTCTTCTGCCTCTTCCTGCTCGAGCGCTGGATCCGCGAGTGGGTCGATCCAGCCGCTCCTGTCCCGGCCACGAGGGCTGCTGTCGCTGTTTGACCGTGACGGCGACCGCGAAGAAATCGACTGCTTCGCCCGTTGATATGACGATGTCCAGCCAAGCCGGGGGCGCCCTTCAGGAGAAGCACGCCAGCGCTGGCGTGGCAATGGCCGTTGCGACGCTCTCGATGGCGGCGGCCTCCGGGCTGCAGGCCCTGCTCTACCTGAACTCGTTTGGCGTCAACGGGCGCACCGACGGGTTTTTCGTCGCTTTTGCCCTGTACACGATCATGGGCGTCTTCAGCCAGAGCATTCGCATGACCTCGGCCAACCTTCTGATCGGCGACCGGCCGCGCCTCCTTACGGCCGAGTACGGCGCTTGCCTCGGTCTGATCGCGATTCCGGTGCTGATCCTGACGATCCCGTTCGCCGGCCAGTTCGCGCACCTGTTGGCGCCCGGGCTCGACTCGGCCGATCGCGCCGTGACCGTCGACGCACTGCCCCTGTTGGGCCTGGCCGCAGTGCTGCAGCTCTGGTCCGCCGGGGGAGCGACGCTGCTCGCCGTGCGCGACCGCTTCAACGCCATCGCGGGCGCCTACATCGCTGGTGCGATCGCGGGGCTCGTCGTCTACCTGATCGTGTCCCCGCTGGCCGACGAGCTGGTCCTCGGCTGGTCGATGCTGGCAATGGCGCTGGTCACGCTGGTCGTGATGCTGGTAGGGCTGCGGAGGGCGCGACCCAAGAACGCATCCCCTAGGCCTTCGTTCGTGCCGGCGCGACTCGCTTCGATGTCGGGCCTGATCCTCGCTCGCACGGCCATCTATCTCGCCTTCAACGCGCTCTTCATGGTGACGCTCGCCTTCGCCGGCGGTTACGCAGAAGGTGACACGACCGTCCTCTCCTACGCATACCTGTTCGCCAGCTATCTGGTCGCCGGCACCGCTTTCGCGCTTGGACTTTCGCGGATCGCTGACATGCGGCGCGGGGCGCTCGGGAGCTGGCGCCAGGTGCTCACCGACACCGTGCCGTCGGGCTTCCGCTACTCGATGCTGATCGTCGCACCGGCGATGGCGGCGCTGATCGTCGCCGGGGCGCCGCTGATCGGAGAGCTGCTGCCCCACAGCTTCAACGCCGCGGACGTGGAGACGCTGCGCACCTTCGCCGCGCTCCTCGTCCCCTGGACCGTGGCCGCGCTGCTCGTCAACCTTTTGCTCCCGGCCATGCTCGCACTCGGCTATGGGCGCCTCGTCAACGCGATGGCGCCAGGGCTGCTCGTTCTCCACGTCGCCGCCACCGTGGTCGGCGGCATGCTGCTGGGTTCGACCGGAGTGGTCGGGGCGGCGTTCGTGGCGCCGGCCGCCTTTGCGGCGGTGCTCTTGATCGTCGGCGTCCGCGAGGGTCGCTGGGGCTTGGTCCGAACGCTTGCCGGCGACGGAGGGCGGCTCTCGGCGTTTGCGGCGGGCAGCTTCGGCGGTGCCGCGCTGGTGGCTGCGCTGGTCTTCCACGGCCTTCCTGAGGCGGTTTTGGCCGGTGCCCTTGGATGCGCGCTCTATGTCGCCTGCCTGGGGGTGGCGGTCCCGCGCCAGCTGCGCGTGATGATCGACGCGATCAGGCCGAAGCCCGGCGCGGCTCAGCCTGCCGGCCCGCGGCCCGCGAGCTCGTCGATCAGCACCAGGTAGCCGTTTCGCTGTTGCCGCCACTCGATCTTCGCCAGTCGCCGCGATGCGCACTCGGCGCGCTTCCGCGCCGCGATCGGATCGGCGCGAACCTCCTCGATCGCGGCGCTGATCGAGGCCGGATCTCCCGGCTCGGCGAGCAGCACGTCGTCGCCGAAGTAACGCTCGATCACCGGTAGCCGCGAGGCGATCGCAGGCAGGCCCATGTGGACGTACTCGAGCAGCTTGACCGGCAGCAGCAGCTCGGTGAAATCGTCGCGCAGCGTCGGCACGACGCCGAGATGGGCTGCGGCGAGCCGGGCGGGGATCTCCTCGACCGGAGTGGGCTGGGGGGCGATCCGGACTCCCTCGGGCGCGAGCTCGGCCGCGGCCGCGGCCAGGCTGCGCGCGGCCTCGGCGTCGGAGCCGTAGACATCGAGCGCCACCGGCGCTCCGCGGCTGCGCAGCATCGCGACCGCCCGCACCAGCGTCTCGACCCCGAAGCGGTCGGCGAGGCCGCCGTGGTAGACGACCCGCAGCTCGCCTTCGATCGGCGGGGCAGCCGGCGCTCGGCGCTCGCCGAAGACCCGCTCGTCAGGCGTGTTCATCACGACCTGCGTGCGCTTGCCGTTGACACCGCGCCCTCTCAGCAGCTCGCGGGCCTCGTCGGTGACGAAGACGTGGCCGTCGGCAAGCGAGGCGCTGAGCCGCTCCTCGGCCCGGACCAGGCGAACCAAGGGGTGACGGGAGGGGCGGTTGAAAAGGGCGGCGAAGAGCTCTGGAAAGGTGTCGTGGAAGTTGAGCACGATCGGCGTGCCGCGCAGCTTTGGCCGCAGCGCCGCAAAGACGAGCGCGTCGGGCATGTTGTGGATCTCGACGAGGTCGAAGCGGTCGCGGCGATCGAGGGCGCTGACCTTGCGGGCGGCCCCGGCGAGGAAGCGGGCGTTGCCTTCGAGGTAGGCGCGGGCGCCGCCGCGGGGCTTGCTCCCGGCGGCCCGGTGGAGCGCGATCCGCCCCTCGCCAACCGCGAGCTCGGCGTCGTCGTTGAGGCAGACGCAGTCGACGCGGTCGCCGCGTTCGGCGAGGGCGCGGGCCTGGCGCTGGATGCGTGAGTCGACCTCGAAGTCCGAGTAGTGGACCATGCAGACCCGCAGGCTTCTGCGGTGGCCGTTGTCCGAGGGGGCCTCAGGCTTGCCGTGCGGCTTCAAAGCTCTCGACCGCGGCCACGGTCTCGGTTATCTGCCAGTCTTCGATGGCCGGGAAGATCGGCAGGGAGCAGCTCTCGCGGGCCAGTCGCTCGGCAACCGGCAGCGACCCTGGGCCGAGCCCGAGCTGCGCATATGCGGGCTGCAGGTGGATCGGCGTGGGGTAGTGGATCGCGCTCGCCACCCCATGTGCGTCCAGGTGGTCGCGCAGCGCGTCGCGGTCGGCGGTCACCACGACAAAGAGGTGGAAGACGTGGTCGCTGTCGGCGCTGACAGGCGGGGGCAGGGCAAGGTCGCTGGCGGCAAGCCCGGCGCGCAGGGCGTCGGCCGCGACCCGGCGGCGCTCGTTCCAATCCTCGAGGCGCCTCAGCTTGACGTCCAGGATCGCTGCCTGGAGGGCGTCGAGGCGGTGCGTCCCGGTGGCCAGCTCGTGCTGGTGGCGGACCGCCTCTCCGTGCGAGCGCAGCAGCCGGACCTTAGCTGCGAGTTCCTCGTCGCCGGTCACCATCGCGCCGCCGTCACCCCAGCCTCCGAGATTCTTGGTCGGGTAGAAGCTGAAGCAGCTTGCGTCGCCGAGAGACCCGACCGGCTGACCCCGATAGCGGGCGCCATGCGCCTGACAGGCATCCTCGACGACGAAGATCCCGCGAGGGCGGCAGAGCGCCAGGAGAGGGTCCATCTCGACCGGGCGGCCGAAGAGGTGGACCGGGATCACGCAGCGGGTTCGGTCCGTCAGCGCCGCCTCGACGAGCTCGGCGGTGAGGGTGAAGGTCTCAGGGTCGACGTCGACCAGGCGGGGTTTGGCTCCGACCGCGGTCACCGCCTCGGCGGTGGCGATGAAGCTGTAGGTCGGGACGATCACCTCGTCGCCGGGGCCGACCCCGAGGCCGCGCAGCGCCAGTTCAAGGGCCGCCGTCCCGGAGGAGACGCCGATGGCGTGCTCGGTCTGGCAGTGGGCCGCGAACCGGTCCTCGAAGCCTTCGAGCGCAGGTCCGAGCGTGAAGGCAGCTTCGCGTCCCACCCGCTCTACGACTTCGAGCAGCTCCGCAAACAGCTCCGGATAGGCTCCATCGAGGCGGATGAAGGGCACCCGTTTGCCCGCTGTCGCCGCCGCCGAGAGCGATGGTTGCGACTCGGTGGCCGTGGTCATGTGGTCGCTCATCCGGAAGTCGGGTCGGTCAGCAGGTAGTCGGGATTGGCCAGCGCACCCGTCGCTCCCGCTTCCAGCTCGAGGAAGAGCATCGCGGCCTCCCTGCGCGAGCGGACGCCGAACTTTGCGAAGGCCGACGAGAGGTGGCTCTTGATAGTGCTCTCCGAGAGGAACAGCTGCTCGGCGATCTGGGCGTTGGTGAGGCCCTTCGAGACAGATTTGAGAACCTGCCGCTCACGGTGCGAGAACGCTGGCCTCGCGACGCACGCCAGCAGCTTGCGCGGGACGACCGACTGCCCGCTCGCCACCGCCCGCACCGCGACGGCGAGGGTCGACTCGAGTTCGGGCTCGAAGACGATCGCGTCGGCCCCAGCGTCGAGCGCGCGGCGTACCCCCGTCCCAGTTGCCACCGGAGAGACGACGATGATTGGGCGCTTCCTCAGATCGCGGCGGGCACGCCGCAGCATTGCCATCTCATCGGGCCGGTCGGGGTCGCATGCGAGCACCGTGATCGCGGTTGGGTCGTCCAGCTCGTCGAGCGCGGACGGGTCGGCGATCCGAAGCACGGTCACGCCCAGATCGCGATCGCCAAGCGCCGTCGCGATTCGCCTGTGGGTCTTGATCGTGGCGCTCACGGAGACGCACAGTTCGCCGCCCGATGCGTGGGTGCCGTCAGCTGGCTCGCTGAGAACCGCCATGCCCATGCAACGTGGCACGGGCACAAAAGCTTGCGGCCGGGGTCATCGCCAGCGCTCCAGCAGATCCTCGTCGGGAACCCGACGAACGCTTCGCGCGGGAACGCCCATGACGACGCTGCGCGGTGCTACGTCGGCGGTGACGACGGCGCCCGCCGCGACGAACGCCTCCTCACCGATCTCGACGCCGGGGCAGACTACGACGCCGGCGCCGACGCGGCAGGCGCGGCGTAGCAGCGGCCCCGTGAGCCGCATCTCGGGCGAATGGCGATCCATCGTGTTGTCGTTGGCGAGGGTGACGCCAGGCCCGATGAAGACGTCATCCTCGACGACCGTGCCGGCGGAGAGGTAGCAACGCGCCTGCACGCTGGTCCGCTCGCCGACGACGACCTCCGGGTCGACCGAGCTGAGGCTGCCGATTGTCGCACCAGGGCCGATCTCGGCCCCGTCGCGGATCTGGGCGTGGTCGCCGATCCGCGCCCCGGCACCGATCCGCGCCCCGGCGTGGATCACGACGTGGCCGCCGATCGTCACGGCCTCGCCGATCGTCACGGCCTCGCCGATCAGCAGCCCGGGGGCCAGATCGGAAGCTTGAAGGGCTGCCCCGCTCACGCGCCGCATGCTAGCGACGGCCGGGCTTGCGGCCCGGATACCCGGATAGCAACCGCCGCCGTCTCCCCGGCGCGCAGGACCGTCTCCTCGTCGCCGCGCTCAAGGTGGTGAATACGACTTGGTCGCCCGGCTCCTACCAGGCGGCGAGCAGGTCGTCGGGGCCGAAGGCCGCGTCCGCGGCGACGCCGTCGGCCACTCCCGTCCTGCCGATCGCGACGAGCTTGGCCTCGGTGGCGCCGGGCACGCGCTCCCGGCTGCTCGCCAGCTTGCGCAGCTCGGCCACGGCGAACGGCTCGCTCTCGTGCCACTTGATCGAACCGACGAAGCCGATCTTCGCCGGCTGCGGTGCATCGCCCCCGACCAGGTCGATCTCGACGCTGTGATCGCGACGCCACCAGGACCCGACCTGCCGGGCGCCGCCGAGGCGCTTGCTCAGGGCCGCGCCGGCCAGCAGGCGCTCGAGCGCCTCGCGCACCACCGGCTCGACGGCCCGGCCGCGGTAGGCGCTCCAGTCGCGCATGATCCGATCCACGACGAGGTCGGGGCGCCCGCGGGAGAAGCTCGGCCATGTGGGGCCCGACGAAGCGCAGCCAGAAGCGAAGGTAGGGGTCGATCACCGTGTACTTGGCCGCCGTCTTCCCCCGGGGGACTGCGTAGGGAAGCTGCTTGGCGACCAGCCGCTTCGCCTCGATCACCCGCGCGGCCTGAAGCTGGCGCTGGAACTCCGACGCCATGATCCGCAGCGCGGTCGTGGCGAACGGGGTCTGATCGTCGGCCAGCGCCTCTTCCAGGAAGTCTCGCAGGCTGGCTGAGCGCGGCCATGAGGCCGCGAGCAGCGGGAACCCCCCGACGACGAGGTAGCGGTCTATCGCGTCGGCTGCGCTGGGCGCGGCCGTGACGGCGGCGACGCCGGGGCGACTTCGCGCCCAAACCCGACGATCCCCGCCGGGCAAGCCCGGCAACGACGTCTGCTACATGGGACATGGGGTCCGGCGAAGACGGCTGCCACGGTGTACGAAGAGGGGGCTCTCGTGGTGAGAGCCCCCTCAGACGGACGTGCCTTCGATGCCGGGTTAGTGCTTCGGCCTCGCTCAGTGCCCGTGCCTGTGCTCGTGGCCGTACTCATGCCCGTGCTCGTGGCCGTGCCCGTGGCCGTGCCCGTGTCCGTGGCTGTGCCCGTGCTCGTGGCCATGCTCGTGCTCGTACTCATGCCCGTGCTCGTGCCCGTGCTCGTGGCCGTGGCTGTGACCATGGCAGTGGCCGTGGCCGGGCTTTTCCCCTTCTTCTTCCACTTCCACCATGACCACCACGCTGTCCGTGCTGCACGCTTCCGAGGGGTCACAGACTTCGAGCTGGAATTCCAGCGTTTCGGGTTCTTTCGGTGCCGTGAATTTGGGTGTCGCCGTTTCGGCTCCTTCCAGGCTCACCGCTTCCCCTTCTTTCTGCGTCCATTTGTAGGTAAGCGGGTCTTCGTCGGGATCAGAGGATTTGGTCCCGTCGAGTTCCACTTCCGCTCCCGAGGCCACTTCCTGGTCGGGCCCGGCGTTTGCCACTGGGGGCAGGTTTTCGACAGGCGGGCCTTCGACCCAGAGCATTTGGGCCGTCGCCGACTGCAACGATTCGGCAGCATCGGTAAAGCTCGCCTTGATCGTGTCTTCGCCGGCGCCGTTGCCGTCGTGGTAGGTGAACGCGACGTCACCGGAGGCATCCGTCACGCAGCCGACCGGCACGCACGTGCCGCTCGCGCCGTCGTTCTGCCCGGTCACCGTGAACGAAACCGTCTGACCGGCCAGTGGCGAGCCGCTGCTCGTGACTTCGGCCGTCACCGTGTGATCGGTGCCAACCGGGTTTTCTGCTTCGGCTGGCGTCAATTTGATGCTTTCCGATGTGACGACGATCCCCGATCCGGCGATGAGGAGGTACGCCTCGCCGCATGCGCTCAGTTCGGTGTTCGGATCGACGCCGCAGGTCGGATGGCTCGCGGTGTCGGTCGCGACCGCAAGCGCGCTCCATTCAGATGGGAAGGTCGGGAACGACTCGTGCGCCGAGCACGACCAACCCTCGAGGCTTTCCGTTGTCAATTCCGAAAACGACGGATTCGAGGCGATCAGGGAGACGCTGCCACCACACGGTGGTTCGGCATCGATCGTCCACGATGGGGAACCCGCGCTGATCTGGGCCAGGATTTCGAGAATCTCGGTGGGCTGTTCCAGCTCCCCCGAGCATGAGGCATCGAAGTACATGCCCGTCCTCCCCGGCTGCTTGCCGGCGAAGCCGATGCCCTCGCGGATGATCGTTCCTCTTGCCCCCGGCGACGTGAAGTCGCCTCCGTCGTGAAAGACCGGATCGGTGCCGACCAGAATCCTGTTGCCCGGCGACGTTCTGCCGCCAGCCAGCCCCATCACCACCGGCCCATAGACGGGGGCGCTCGCGATCAGGCCAGGCGGCAGCGTGCCGCAAGTCGGGTCGCCCGCGATCAACAATTCGTATTCTCCGAATTCAGCCTGCGTCATTTCGCCCCAGGCCGCGTCACTGGCGACCGTCACTCCGTAGCCCTGTTCTTCGGCAGTCGTCGCCTCCTGGCTAGATGCACCCCCCGAGACCGTCGCTTCATCGATCAACGCCTTCGGAGGCGCGGCCACAGCCGCCTGAGCAAAGGCCGAGATACACATCAGCGCCAAGACCAACGCGCCGGAGACAAGCAACCCTCGGCTAGAAAGACGCCCGGTTCTCGCTGCCCTGTTGCGACCGTGAAATTTCCGCATAAGACCCTCCATTCTCGAATGCGCGGCTCCGCAGGTCCGTCACTCCATCCGGTACACCGCCTCACCTCCCGGACCGGGCCACAATAGTTCGGCAGGCGGCGAGACGCAAGGCCCAAATAGGTACTCTCGGAGGCGATGGCGCCGACCCGCGAGCGGCGCTCCGCACACGATCCCGGCGTCGTCCTGCGCGGCTTGATCGTCTCCATCGCCGACGGCGGGGACTACGTCACCGACCTCGGCGTATTGCGAGACCAGGAGGCGCTGTTCGGCTCGGTCGCCTCCGAGAGGCATCGACGCCACCCTGCTCGGCGCCGCCTCCGAGAAGGAGGGAGCGGCGGGAACTACAAGGGCTTGCGACACGAGGCCTACCCGACAATAGGAGAAGTCCGATGGGCACTATTCCGGAGCGTGCGGCCTGCGCGTGAAGGCGGCACTATGGGGCCGCCCTGCCGAGGATCAGCCCGTGGACCCATTCGGGGGCCCAAACTGAGAGAGAACCTGAGAGAACCTGAGCGCGCTTCGCAACGTCACACGACCCGTAGGCAACAGCGCGCGCGATCGCCCCATAACATTCCACGCCGTGAGAGATAGGGGGTCTTCCTCCACGAGCAGGGTCTATGCGACGCGGGACCTTAGGCCGCTGCCGGTGAGCGAACGATCGTCGAACGGGGGGCTCGAGCGGCTGGGCACCTGGGGGGTGCTCCTGCTACCCGGCGTCCTGCTGGTCTTCCTCAGCTTCAACGCCGGGGGCTTCTTCCCGGGGACCCCGGCGCTGGTCGCCGTCGTCCTCTTACTTCTGCTCGCCTCACGCATTATCGTTTCGCCGCAGCCATTCGCCGGGCTCAGCCCCTCCCTTGCCGTCGCGGCTGGCGCTCTGAGCCTCTATGCCGTGTGGACCCTTCTCTCGGCGACCTGGTCGCACTCCACCTGGCGAGCGCGGGTCGAGTTCGATCGGGCTCTCCTTTATCTGCTCGCCCTTGTTCTTTTCGGCTCCATGCCAAGAGACTCCCAGCGGGTGCGCCGGATGGCACGGGGGCTGGCCCTGGCGATCCTGGTCGTCTGCTCCATCGGGCTGATCACCCGCCTCGCGCCCGACCTCTGGCCGATCGCAGCCAACCTGTCCGAGAACCGCCTTAGCTACCCGATCACCTACTGGAATGCCCTCGGCCTGCTGGCCTCGATCGGCACGATCCTCTGCTTCCATTTCACCAGCAGCCGCAGCGAGCCGCGGGCGTTGCGCCTGGCCGGCGCCGGCGCGGTTCCCATCCTCCTCACAACACTGTACTTCTCCTTCTCCCGCGGAGCGATCCTGGTCGGGGCGATCGGCTTGGCGACCTACATCGTCCTCGGCCGGCCCCGGGCACTCCTCAGCGGCCTGCTGGCAACGGTGCCGACGGCCGGGGTCGCCCTGGTCTTCTCCTACCACGCCGACAAGCTCGCGGGTCTCCACCCGACCGGCTCTGGCGCGACCTCCCAGGGACACGACCGAGGCGTTCGAGTTCGAGTCATCCTGGTGTAGGGCGACACTCACTCTGACCACGTAAGCGTCACCGAACGTGATGACGGGCGGCCATGAGAAAGCCCGGCCGGAGGCCGGGCTTCTTCAGGCGCGTCGTCTGCGGTTCGGCGACCTACTCCCCGAACTGAGCCATCCCGGCTTTCACGGAGACTCCGAAAGGAGGACGTTCCGTCCTCCGGCAAGGAGAACCTCCGCGAATGCCAGCATCGAAGAAGTACCCCGACGAGTTGAGAGAGCGAGGCGTCCGCCTCGCGCTTGAATCCAACCGCCCGATCGCCCAGGTCGCCAAGGACCTCGGGATCCAGCGCGAGTCGCTGCGCCGCTGGGTCCGCCAGGCCGAAGCCGACGAGGGCAAACGGGCCGACCTGCTCACCAGCGATGAGCGAGAGCGACTGAAGGCGCTGGAGCGCGAGGTCAAGGAGCTGCGGCGCGCCAACGAGATCCTTAAGGCCGCCTCGGTTTTTTTCGCGACCGAGCTCGACCCGCACCGGCCGAAGTGAGCGCGTTCATAGAGGAACGCCGCTCGGACTTCGGGGTCGAGCCGATCTGCAGGGCCCTGGGGGTGTCGGCCTCCGCCTACTACGAGCGACGAACAGGACGCCGCTCGGCCCGCCGGACCGAGGACGAGCGCCTGCTGGGCGAGATCCGCAAAGTCCACGCCGGCAACTACGAGGCCTATGGCTCGAGGCGGGTCTGGAAGGAGCTGCGCCGGCAGGGCATCAAGTGCGCCCGCTGCACGGTCGAGCGCCTGATGGCGGAGAACGGCATCCAGGGCGCCAAGCGCCGGGGCAAGCCCTGGCGCACCACGACGCCCGATCCCGAGGGGAAGCGAAAGCCCGACCTGGTCGAGCGCGACTTCACAGCGGAGGCTCCCAATCGCCTCTGGGTGGCCGACTTCACCCACCTGCGCACCTGGGAGGGGGTGGTCTTCTTCAGCTTCGTGATCGACGTCTTCTCCCGCAAGGTCGTCGGCTGGCAGCTGGCCACCAACATGCGCACCGACCTCGTCCTCGACGCTCTGCGGATGGCGCTGGGGCTGCGCTCCCCGGGCGCCGACGTCGCCCTCGTCCATCACTCAGACCGCGGCTCCCAATACACCTCCGTCGAGTTCACCCAGGCCCTCGACGACGCCGAGGTCCTCGGCTCGCTGGGCTCGACCGGCGATGCGTATGACAACGCCCTGGCGGAGTCCTTCGTCGACTCCTTCAAGACGGAGTTGATCGCCGAACGAACCTGGCGCTCAGTCGCCCAGGCCGAGCTGGCGATCATCGAGTGGGTCAGCTGGTTCAACCACGACCGCCTGCACTCCTCGATCGGCGACATCCCGCCGGTCGAGTTCGAGCAGGACTACGCCGAACGGGTCGGCGTCGACCCGCCGCCCGGCTCCACTCGCCCTACGGGCTCGCTCCGCCGGGCGGCGGGCGAGCAACCCCAACCTCTACCGAGTAGCGTCAAGCTGCAGGACACCGAAGCCACATAACCCGGTCTCCGTGAGACTCGGGATGGTCCACAGCAGCACGTCAGACGGCGAAGCCGCCGGCGCGGGCGGCTCGGGCCCAAGCACCCCCAGGCCACCAAGCACGTCCAGGAGCGGCATCAGTCCCTGCAGCGAACGGTAGGCGAGGTGGCCCTCGGCGCGCTCTTCCTCGATGAACTGCTCGGCTCGCTCGCGCGTCAGCGAGCCGGCCGTCAACCGGCGCGCATCAAGCCAGCGGCTCAGCCGCGCGAGCTGTCGCAGCTCATTGACCGCGGTCAACGGCGTGTAGCCGCGCTCCTTCAACTCCGCCTTGTATGGATCCGCGAACGGGGCAAGCGGCCCCGTCACCCTCACGTTGCAAACCCTGCTGGTCGGTCTGGCCATCTCTTCCTCCTTCTCCGGGCAACGGGCCGGAAAGGATGACCAAAACGGCGTGCGTTATGCCGACTCAAATCGGCCAACGTCGCATCATGCGAGGACTTTCTCACCGAAGTCGGCATAACGGGCGAGTCGGCATATTCGACGTAGAGGGCGTCGGGGAGGCCGCGGGCCTCAAGCGCCGCCCGCAGGGTGCGCTCCAGGCGCAGCTCGGTCTCGGCCGGCTCGAAGTAGGAGCCGACGCAAAGGCGGGAGTGGTCGTCGAGGATCGCGAAGCAGATCGCCTTGCGCTTGATCTCGCCGCCGCGCTCGGTCGCCACTGTGGGTCCGTGCAGGGCGTCGGCGACCCAGAGCTCGTTGGGGCGCTCTGCTTCAAAGCGCCCGAAGGCGACCCGCTCCCCGGCGCCATGGCCCCGTCGCAGGCCCGCCGCCGCCAGGTGGCGCTGGACGGTGCGCACCGTCGGCACCGCCTCACCGTGGGCGGCGCGCAGGATCGTGGCGATCTGGGCGCCGGTCCTGGCCGGCTCCTCGCGGCGCAACTCGGCCGCCTGGGCGAGGATCGCCGGGTCGGTGCGCGGCCCGACCTCGCGCAGCGCCGGCTTTAACGCCTCGAAGCCGCCGCGGCGGTAGGCGCGGATCCAGCGGTCCAGGGTGACCCGGGAATGGAAGCGCATCTTCCCCGCGGGATCGGGGTGGAGCTTCTCGGCGGCGGCGCGCACCAGGGCGCCGCGCTGCCTCGGGGAAAGGCTCGCGTCGGCCGCCTCGCGGATGATCGCGTAGCGGTGCAGGGCCTCGGACTCGCGCCAGTCGTGCATTTCGCTCCTTCTCGGGTTGCTTGGGCTTGCGGGCGGACCCTTCAGGTCCGCGGGGCGGCTGCCAAGGGCGGGCTCGTGTTGGCCAGCGCCAGGCCCCCGCTCGCCGCGACCGAAAAGGCCGACTCAGAGAGCGTCGCCGGTGCCCCGAAGCGCTCCCGGGCGGCCCGGTGGGCCAGCCCGATCGCCTCGCTCAGCGCGGCGAGTGGGCTGGGCGCGGGAGGCGAGCGGGCCGGGCTGGCCCCCAGCTCGAAGGCCAAAGCGAGGAAGCCGGCCCGAAGCTCCGGCGCCCGCCGGCGGGCGCGGCGAAGCCAGCCCCGCGCGGTCGTCTCGGGCACGCCGGCGGCCTGGGCGGCCGCCCGATGCCCGCGACCTTCGGCGCCCATCGTCAAGGCCCCGAAGATCGCCGCGGCGAGGTCGATCCTGCGGGCGAAGAGGAAGGAAGGCAACAGGGCGTGGGTGGCCCGGCAGCGCCGACAGCGGGCACGGCGCACGCGCAGCGCCCAGGTCTCCTGCGCCCGGCGCACCCAGCGCCGGTAGGAGCCCCAGCGCCCGAGCTCGCCCCCGCAGGCGGGGCAGCACGCCCCGGGCGTCGGCGCAGGCCCGACTCCGCGCTCGAGCACGGCCTCGACCTCGGACTCCGAAACCCCTACGATCAGCACGCGGCGCACCTGTCGTCGTGGGCGAGGGGCCTTGTGATCGCGAAATCTGGGGGCCTCTCGCCATCTTCTTCTCAGCGAGCGCAGAAGCCTCCCATTCCGGGGGCTGACTGCGCGCGCCCCCGCCACTGCCCCTCCTCCTACGGACTCGGCGCAGTGGCGGGGGCGGCTACCGGGCCGAACAGGAACTGGGGGCGCCGGTCTTCAGCTCGTGTTCAGCGTCAGTGACGCTGAACGTCGTGTTGGTGCTCAAACGGAGTGTCGCTCAACACCAGCCGCGACACCCTGACCAAGTCGGTGGAGGAACGTGTCGCCCCCGGGGCGATCGTCCACACCGACGGCTGGCCGGGATACGGCAAGCTCGCCACCGCCGGCTACCGACACAAGCCTCGTTCGCAGCGGCGCGATCTCGCCCCGCGCCCTCGCCAGGTCGAGGGCGGTGAGATGAGGGCAGGCGAGAAATTGTTGAGATGGCTCGCGGAGAGGATCAGCTTGTCGTCAAGGATCTGCACGGCTATCCGTTGAGAGTCAGTGAGTCTCGAATGAATTGAACGCAACGGTGTCCAACGCCAGAGCCGCGTAGACCTCAAACAGAGTTCGCTCTATTGGATCGTCGAGCTCGATCCAGCGGACGTTCATCTTCGCTACCCGGGCTTTTGCTTTTCGGAAATGCTCGGCGAAATGGGGGTCCGCCTCCAAGGTCTTGCGGACCCGTTTCAGATCGATACCCGCTGCCCCGGCATCCACCTTGCCGACGAGGAAGGCAAATGACGCCTGGTTCTCCGTCGCCGCGGCGGCCGTGTGGTTCCTCAGGCGCGCGCGAAGGTTGCGGGTCTGACCGACGTAGACCGGCTTGCTGTCCGAGAACAGGTAGATGCCTGCCGCTTTCGGGATCACTCCGTGCTCGGCTCGCGGAGCCACCGGTGCGGCGAGCAGCTCGACCAAGAGACTCTCCATCCGCTCTACAGCTCCGTCGAACTGGCGGATACCGGCCTCGTGAACGGTGATTCTCGGCACGGTGCCGAGTGTATTCCGCTAACTCGGGAGCCGGCTAGAACCTAGGCGTCGTTATGCGGATTGGCTGCGCATCGCCGTCAAAGATTGCCTGAACCATCAGCTCGCCTTATTCATTCTTACCCATCGACCCCAGCCTGACTACCAGCTTCGAATCGGTCGGAATCTTTCATGCAAATCTCTCGGCGAAGACCGTCGGGATTTTGTCAGAGATGTTTTCGAATACGGGGAGCTTTCCGACTTCTGCGCAACGAAGACCTCTCGGTTGGTTTCGGTCGCTTCCCTCGGAGCCGCGAGAAGCAGGCTGAGAGGCAAGCGCCACTGCGAAGGTCGAGGCCTTCACCGGAAACCCCTGGGCAGCGCCAGTTCGGCGAATACCGCGCGGTGGTCGGAGCCCGGCAGCGGCTCGACGTCGTATTCGATGATTCCGAGGCGTTCGTCGGCGAGGACGTGGTCGAGCGTGAGCGGTGGCACCAGGTGCCCTTCCTGAGGGAACGTCGGCTCAAGCCCCTTGGCGGTGACCTCACCGGCGTCGTTGTAGCCGCGGCCTACCAGGGCTCGGAACGGCGCTTGGTCGAAGGTCGCGTTGAAGTCGCCGGCGAGGACCCACGGCGCCCCGCGGCCGGCGCTTGGCAGCGTCGCCAGCACTTCTTCCCATTCAGGGGTCGATTCCGAGCTGTCTGGCGGGTAGGGATGGACGGCCACAATTCGAACCCGGCCGCCACCCGGCACAGTCGCTTCGGCGCGGGCCATCTTCGAACGGAAATCGGCGGTCGGTAGGCGGCGCAGCGGAAGCCGCGAATAGATGCCGGTGCCGGACGCATCGCTGCCGGCATCGATCTCGTGGTAGGGGAGCCGGTATTCGAGGTTGACGGCTCGGAGCTCGCGCACCAGGCGGGGGGTTAGCTCCTCCATCGTGAGAATGTCGGGGTGGAGTCGGTCGACGAGTTCGACGATCCCACCGGGATCGGCACTGCCGAGGTGGACGTTGGCGCCGAGAACGCGGAGGGTCCGGTGGCCGGCGCCGCTGACGGCGCTGTCACCGATCGCTCGCGGCAGGATCGCCGCCGCGAGGCAGACCATGGCCAGGCCCGAGACCGCAGCAGCAGCCCAGTTTTCGAGCGCGGTGACGATACCGAAGATGAGCAGCGCGGCGATCGCCACCCAGGGCGTGAACGCCATCGCCGCCTCCAGCGGGTAACCGCTGTCGAGACCGAAGGCCCGGATCGCCGCCCAGGCCGCGACTGGGAAGACGGCGAACCAGATCGACCAGTTACGGGTGAGGTTCAACCGTTGAAGCAGGATTGGAATGGGTAGGCAGGAACAGCGCGTCGCCCTTCCCCTCGCCGCCCGCCGCGATCAGCTGCTCATGCGTCACGGGCGGCCCGATTTCGGTGCGGTCCAGACGACGCGGGGCGTACCCGAGTGCGGTGAGTTGCGCCAGTAGCTCCGTGGCGGAAGACCCGAAGCGGCGCAGCGTCCTGTCATCGATCTCCAGGAACAACGCGGGCTGATGCGCCGCGATAGTCCGTTTGGCCCCGGCGAGCAACATCGCCTCGGCACCTTGGACGTCCACCTTGATCAGCGCGACCGGCGCTGGTCACCGGCCGTGAGGGAGTCGATCGTCACCGCCGTGACCGGCTCGTCGAGATCGCCAAGATGATGGTCGGTCGGGTTCTTGTGGTCGAACTCGATCCGGGCCTCGCCCTCGAAGTCGACCGCAACGGCGGCGACGCACTCCACCACGTGTCCAAGACCCGCGCGCGCAGTCCGCTCGCGTAGGGAATGGAGGTTCGCCGGCCCGGGATCGATCGCAAGCACGCGTCCCGTCGGCCCGACCCAGCGCCCGAAGGCGACGCTGAAGAAGCCGACGTTGGCCCCAGCGTCGATGACCGTGGAGCCCGGTTCGACAAACACTTGGAGAGGCGAAACGGGCCCGGCCTCAAGCAAGCGCTTGTAGATGAAGTACGCGCCCTCGTACGCCCGTCGCACGCGGGGCCGTCGCATCAGCCCGGACGCCGCGAGAGGCTCGTACGCGCTCACGAGCGCCTCTATCAGTCTCGTCCTAAGGCCCGATCGGAATCTGCTCATGGCCCCCACTGCGTGCATCGTAAGGGATGCGTAGGTGCTGACGATGCAATCAGTTGCCTATGAGTTCGTCGACGCCCACTGTCCGGGCTACGAGCTGCACCACAGCTTCGACCTCTATCGGAAGATGGCCGAGCTCGGCTGGCTCGAGGTGACGATCCCCGAGGAGTACGGCGGCTCCGGCGGCAAGATGCTCGGCATCGGCCAGCGCGCCTTCGATGACGCCCTCGCCTACGCCAAGGAACGCAAGCAGTTCGGCCGCCCGATCGGCAGCTTCCAGGCGCTCCAGCACCGCTTCGCCGACCTCGCCACCGACCTCCAGGCGGCCCGCCTGATGACCCGCTGGGTCGCGACCCTCACCGACGAGGACCCCGACCGCATGCTGCCCAAGGAGGCATCGATGGTGAAGCTCTTCGCCACCGAAGTCACCAAGAAGGTGACGCTCGAGGGCATGCAATGATGGGCGGCTACGGCTACTCCTCGGAGTACGACATGGAGCGCCTCGTGCGCACCGCGCTGGTCTCGACGATCTACGGCGGCACCTCGGAGATCCAGCGCGGCATCATCTCTAAAACACTGGGGCTGTAATCCGTCCGTCGGAGTCGCCGACCCAGGCAGGGACGGTCATCGCGGTCTAAGCTGATTCGATGGTTCTCAAGGGATTAACGGGCCCGATCCTCATCGGCCTGGCGATCTTCACTGTCTATTCGACTTCCCGTGCGATCACCTCGCCGACGTCCGAATCGTCCGGCTCGATTCGCCCGCACGAGATTCGGCTTGGCGCCTACATCTCGGCCGGCGGGATTCGAGGGGCACCGGCGGAAGCCGGCGTCCTCGACCATTTCGCTCGGATGGTCGGCGGTCAGCCTGACATTGTGGAGACCTTCAAGACTCCCTCGAAGGCTCTTCTGACGCCGGTGGAAGTGGCGAACCTAGAGGCACGCGGCCAGACGCCGTTGGTCACGGTCGAGCCCTTCCTTCCCGGAGGGAGCGAACGGACGATACCCCTCCGCCAGATCACCAGGGGAGCCTGGGACAGCAACTTTCGTGACGAGGCGCGCAGCGCCAAGGAATTCCCCGGAGAAGTGATGATCCGCTTCGCCGAGGAGATGAACGGCAACTGGTATGGCTGGAGCGGTCGCCCCGCTGCCTACGTGGCCGCGTGGCGTCATGTGGTGTCGATCTTCAGGCAGGAAGGTGCGCAGAACGTCAAGTGGGTCTGGTCGCCCAACGTCAACTACGGCGACTATCCGTTTTACAAATACTTTCCCGGCGAATCCTGGGTCGATTATCTAGGACTCGATGGTTACAACTGGGGAACTCATGGTCCGGGTACCGAGAATGGCAGAGCCTTTTCAATATCTTCGATGTCTCCTACGCCGAGATCACGGAACTGAGTTCTAAGCCGGTGATCTTGGCGGAGATGGCGTCGGCGGAAGACGGAGGTAGCAAGGCAGCCTGGATTCGGCAAGGCTTCTTGAAGACGATCCCATCGAAGTTCCCCCGGATCCTCGCTGTCATCTGGTTCAACTCAAGAAAGGACGGCGAGGATTGGCGGGTTGACTCCTCGGAAGCCTCGCTCGACGCCTACCGACAGATCGCCGCCAGCCTACTCTACGTGGGTGCAGGGAACGCTCCTCGACGAAAATAGTCGTCACTTCTGGGCCGGAGCAAGCCGATGCCCTTTTGGCACGCAAAATATATTCAAGGATTCATCGACTCCGTCATGCCGTCTTAGTACTTCCTCCTTCGGATCGAAGACGGTCATGATGTAGCCATGGGCATGGAGCGTCTTTTCCACCTTGGCGAAGTCCCGAGACCACTCCATAAGCAGTATGGGCTGGTAGCGCGCGAGGGTATCTTGCATCCCCCGAATCACGGCGTGCTCAAAACCCTCGACGTCAATCTTTACGATGGCCGGTGCAAGGTTCAGGTCGTCGATTCGCACTACTGGTATACGTTGCTCCGCGATCGCAAAAGTGTCGCGCTCGACGCTCTTCCCAAATAGGAACTTCAAGCGCGAGTCTTTTTCGATCAGCCCCCGTTCCATTGTTGCCAGCGGTGTCACTGGCACGGATCGATAGGTTGGCACGTACAGCGTGGCAAAGCCGTCGGCATCACTTGCACCGAGTAGGCGAAACTCATAGGGCCCTACGAGGCGGCTAACGAACCGGAGATCGCGCTCGTGTACTGGATTGGGCTCAAGCGAGAGGATTGGAGCAACCTTGTTGAAGATCCGGAATGACACCGCCGACATTCCTGCGTTTGCCCCGACGTCGAGAAATAGGCCTCTCTCATCAGAGAGTTGCTTGAAGAAGGCGAAGTCAGGCTCATGCGGTCGCTTGAATGTAAATCGGGCGAGATTTGCGACGGACTGGGATCGTGTGTAGAGCGAAAGCGCGCCCGAGCGGAGAAGCAGCATGCGGAGCATTGCAGTGACTCCATCGCTGTCCCCGCTACCCCAACTCATCGACCAAAGTCCCGTGACGCTTTCCGAGCTTCCCAGCAGAAACGCAGATGGATCGGGCAGAGCTCCAAAGAACTCTATGTCCGCGGGTCGATCAGACAGCGAATTGAAGCGGCTGGTCATGGGTCGGAGCAGGGTAGCTGATCCAAGTACCAGCGGCAGGTCGCTAGAGCGCGGGCCAAGCGGATGAGATGGTAGAGGACCGCAACTCAATTGGACAATTACTGCCAGACGCGAACCCAGTCGATCGACATCTGCGAGGGAAAAGGAGTCGAGGAATCCGGGGGGCCAGGCCAGCTACCACCGACAGCCAGGTTCAGCCGCAGAAAGAATGGCTTATTGAAGACCCATTCCTGACCGGCTGTGAGCGAGGCGCGATCCCGGTCGGAATAGACATTCCCGTCGAAGGTAAACGCAATGCTATCGGGGGTCCAAATGATTCCGTAATCGTGATATTCGCTTGACAGGGATTCAGATACATGAAGAGGAGTCGATAGCCCATAGTCGAGTGTGCTGTCTGACTGAGGCCCGTGAATGGTGCCATAGAGGGTGTGGGTGTCTTGGCCGAGAGACTCCATGATGTCTATCTCGCCGCATCTTGGCCATCCGACTGTAGGGCTGTCTGCACCGACTGCCCAGAAGGCTGGCCATAGGCCGCGGCCGCTGGGGAGCTTGATCCTAGCTTCGATCCGACCGTATTCCGCGGTGAAGAGCCCCTTGGTGGCAAGCCTTGCCGAGGTAAATTCCTGACGTTCGTCGCCGGCACCGAAGGGTTCCCGCTGGGCCGTGATCGCCATGTGGCCACTGCCATCAACTGCTGCATTATTCGGTCGTCCAGTGTAGTACTCTAGCTCTTCGTTTCCCCAACCTGTGCCGCCGGTTTCGGCGGCCCACTTCTGCGGGTCCGGAAAACTTCCAGCTTCTCCGTTGAATTCATCCGCCCAGATGAGATTGGCTTTAGTCGGGGCTGGAGGACTCGACGATTCCGTATGCGCACCCCGCGCTGCGGATCCCACCGATAGGGCGGGGCCGCCGCCATGGCCTGAAGAGGCCGCTTTCCGTGGAGATTTCCGGCCTACCATCCTGGCGCGCCCAACGCCAAGGTGCCTCAGCTCATGAGGTCGCACATGTCGGCCAGGCCTGCCGCGGTGGCCGGCCGCAAGGGAGACCTGGGCGAACATGGTCGACAGAGCAAGAACAGCCACGAGATAGACCGAGGTCCGTGGGAGAGGTCTGGGGCGCATGCCCATTCATCGGCCGAACGGCCGCACTTAAAGACCGAGGTGGACGCCTGTTTGATTAGCGGCTACCAAAGTATGGAACTGCGACCTGCTTCCGCTTCAGGAGGGCCAGATCTCTGTGGAGGCCCCGGCGGACCCGACGGTCAGGACTGAGCAACGAAGGTCTTCCGGCGAATCGGTTGCACCCCATGAGAGGTGCCACCGCGTGGGGTGCCTGATCGTCGGATCTCTGCGTCGTGCCGACCATCGAACCGCCAAGAACCCGAAATGCGCCCCCACTACCTCGCCGCGAAGATCAACTCGGGGACCGCGTATCATGAACGAATCACGCAGCGAGAAGACCGCGATTGAACTCTCTCCACGCCACACCGCTAACCGTCCGTCAAAGCTCGACTTACCTGAAAAGTGAGATGAGCGATGGCGGGCCTTTGGGAAAATGCGGCTGATGCTGCCCGGAAAGAGCATGTCGCAGGCCCGACAGCGGTTGACATCTGCTGCAGCTACAGGCGTTGGTCCCTCGGACGCAGCGATAGGGCTGTGACTTCACAATTTGCCCCTGACTTCTTCTTGGCGGGCGCGCCCAAGTGCGGTACCACTGCACTGTACTCCTACCTGTCCGAGCATCCGGCAGTGTTCATGCCGTGGATGAAGGAGCCTCACTTCTTTTGCACTGATCTACCTGGGCTACGCGAGGTCCAGACACACGATCAGTATGAGGCGCTGTTTCGTGGTGCTGGCCAACAGCTAAGCGGCGAGGCGTCTGCGACGTATCTTTACTCGCATAAGGCCATACCTGCGGTGATCGCCCTCAACCCTGCGGCCCGGGTCATAGTGCTGCTACGAAACCCTGTCGACGCTGCTTACGCGCTTCATCAAGAGTTCGAATACAACCTGAACGAGAGTGTTACGGAGTTTCAACACGCCTGGGAGCTTCAACAGTCACGGTTGCAGGGAGAGCATATCCCTCGTTTGTGTCGCGAGCCTGCGATGCTCCAATATCGGTCGGTGTATCACTACGCGGAGCAGTTGCCGCGACTTTTCGACTGTGTGCCGGAGCGTCAGTTGCTTGTCTTGCTATTCGATGAGCTTGCGGCGGATCCTCAAGGCGTCTATAAGCAAGTTCTAAGCTTCCTTGATCTGGAGGACGATGGCCGTGACGAGTTTCCGCGAGTGAACTCCGCGAAGGTACACCGGTTTCCGGGCCTGGCTCGAGCATACCGCTCTGCAACACAGCTACTGGGCCCGCTCTATGCTCCCCTGACGCGCGTTGCTGATCGTGTCGGCATATACCCGTCCCGAGCGTTGACGCGATGGAATGTTGTACCGCGTCAGCGGTCTGCGCTTTCTCCAGTGTTTCGAGGCGAGCTAGATGAGCGATTCGAGCCCGATGTCCAGGCGGTCGAGGACGTCGTCGGTCGGTCTCTGCCTGAGTGGCGGCAGGCTGTTGGTCAAGAACGTGGCTCCCTCCGCTAAGGGCACGCGTCTAAATTCCTGATGGAGTGATGGTGTAGTTCCACTCCGGGGGGAACTCCTCGCCCTGGATGTTGACGGCCTCCATCTGCTCGTCTGTGACCTTGACTTTCGTCGGGTAAGTCTTGGGGTCGAGGCGGGCGTAGACCTTGAGGCCGGTCTTCGTCTTGGTGGAGGAGATCAGGTCGATGACCGTCTGGCGGCTGACCAGGGGCTTGGCGCGCCAGTTGATCGAGATGTAGCTGAAGAGGCGGTGCTCGATCTTGTTCCACTTCGAGGTGCCGGGCGGGCAGTGCATGACGCGGGCCACGAAGGCCGGCGCGATCGGCGAGGCGCTGCAGCTCGGCCTTCCACAGCCGCGTGCGGTCGCCGCTGGAGCCGCCACAGTCGGCGGTGATCGTCAGCGTCGTGGCATCGGGGTATCGCTTGCGGCCATGGCCGGACCCCGTTCATCGGTCCACCCCGTGTGAGAGTCCGGGGTTTGTCTGTGTTGAGTATCGCCCCTGATCGCCGCCTCGCGTAGCGAGCCCGGAGGGCGAGCGCAGCGAGGCGGCGAAGCGCTCGGGCGACATCATGCCGAGCGCGGAGTGGGGATGGTTGGCGTTGTAGTCGGTGCGCCAGTCCTCGGCGAGCACCTGGGCCTCCTGCAGGCAGGTGAAGACCTCGGTGTTCAGCAGTTCGTCGCGCAAGCGGGAGTTGAAGGACTCCACGTAGGGGTTCTGCCAGGGCGAGCCCGGCTCGATGTAGGCGGTGTCGGTCTTGCCCAAGCGGCACCATTCGCGCAAGACGGCGGCGGTCAGCTCGGGGCCGTTGTCGGCGCGGAGGTTGGCGGGGGCGCCGCGCTCGGCGGCGAGGCGCTTGAGGACGGCCACCGTCTCCTCGGCGTCGATCGAGCGGTCTACCTTGATCGCCAGCGCCTCGCGGGTGAACTCGTCGACGACGTTGAGGAACTTCAGCTCGCGGCCGTCGGAGGTCGCGTCGTGTTGGTAGTCGAGAGCCCAGACGTGGTTGGGGTATTCGGCCTTGAGCCTGTCGGCGGCCGCGGTTGACTCACCCAGGCGCCGGCGCTTCTTGGCCTTGGCAGGCACGCGCAGGCCCTCCTCGCGCCAGATCCGCTGCACTCGCTTGCGGTTCAGCGACCAGCCTTCGGTGAGCAGGTGGCCGTGGGCGCGCCGGTAGCCCCAGCGGGGCCGCTCTTCGGAGAGCTTGCGCAGCGCCCGCCTCAGCGCTTGGTCATCTTCTGCCACCTGCGGGCGGTGGCGCTGGGTGGATCGGTGCTGGCCGGCAAACCGGCACGCCCGACGCTCGGAGATCCCGAGGCGGTCCACCAGCATGCGGACCGCCGCTCGCCTCCGGGCCGGGCTCAGAAGTTTCCCTTGGCGATCTCCTTCAGGGCGAGGTTCTCGAGCTCATTGTCGGCGACTAGGCGCTTCAGCTGGCCGTTCTCGCGCTCCAGCTCCTTCAGCCGCTTGACGTCGTTCGCCTTCATGCCGCCGTATTGGTTTCGCCAGCGGTGAAGCGTCTGCTCGGAGACCTCCAGAGCCTTCGCGGCTTCTCCTGCGCTCTTGCCCTCCGAGAGCATCTGCTCTGCGATCGGCAGCTTGCGGATGACCTGCTCAGGGGTGTGTCTTTGCCTCTTCACCTGCTTGCGTCCTCCTTTGCCCATTGTCGCGGGCTGGAAGGACTCTCAAACAGGGCGGACCGATTTCAGGGGGTCGGGCCCAGCCAAGGCTCTTCCACCAGCTCGCTATCGCGACTACCGCGAAGGCGGCGGTGTCGGCTGAGATCCCGACCGAGACCCAGCCCTCGTCTTTGCCGACGTCATAGACCCCGTAGGGGATCGCCTTGCCGAGCTCGGCGTCCATGAAGTCGTGGGTGTTGACGAGGATCGGCTCGCCCTTGGGCGCCAGCTCGCGGCCGCGGTTCTTGTAGTTGCCGATCAGCTCCTTCTTCTTGGTGTCGACGCTGATCACGGGCTCCTTTGCCTCGAGCGCCCGGGCGCAGACCCCGGCGATGCGGCGGAACTGCGCGTCGCGGTCGGGATGGTCGGTCCCCTCATGGGTCTTGCGGTTGGCCTGCAGGCTGAAGCCCAGTCCCTGGAGCTGGCGGCGCACGGTGCTTTCGGAGACCTCAAAGCCCTGCTCGGCCAGAGCCGCGGCCAAGTTGGCGGCGCCGCGGCTGGTCCAAAGCAGCGGCGACTCCGGGTCCCCCCCCCGCGTCGCGCCCTCCAGCAGCCCGAGCAGCGCTTCTTTGAGACCCGGGTAGCGATGCTCGATCGGCGGGCGCCCGGCGCCGGCTCGCCTGATGCGGTCGGCCGGAGCACGCTCGCCGATCTCCGCCTCGGCGATCCCCCGGCGCACCATGTCTTCGGCGATCCCCCCTGGCGCGCACAACCGCGGCGATCCCGCCGTACCCGTGCGAGCGCGCCACCGCCGCCGACCACATCCGCCGGCCGCGCTCGTCGAGTTCATCGCCCACCACCAGCCACCGCTCTCTGATCGGGCGATCGTCGACCATCGTCCCCAGCATGGTGACTCGCATTTCGCGGCGATAGGCGACGCTCCTGCATTAATTCAGCAGAGACTCCTAAGATCGGCAGGTCGGACCGAAGAGGGGACCACCTCGTCAGGCTAGGCCAGGGTCAGAGAAATAGTCGGTTCTCGGTGTGCCGCGAGATCGGAGGGCCACTACGTCGACGAAAGTCGGGTCGCTGCGCCTTCTCGAAGCAGGCCACGCAATTTCGATACGACAGCGCAGGCCGCCAGGACATTTGCAATAAGCCAAGCCCAGCCAACCCCAGCTAAGCCGTTGGTCGTCGCGAGTAGATAGGTCAGACCGACTGTTAGTACGAACGTAGCGGATTGCACGGCAAGTACTCGAAAGGCCCGGCCTTCGACCCGGCACACTGCGCAATAAAGTGCCACCGCCGCTCGGAAGAGGCTTGCACAGGCCATCAGGCGGAGGACGGTCGTACCGGAGGCGACGTACTGCGCTCCAAATGGCTTCAGGGCGAGTGGAGCCGCGGCAACGATAAATACCGTTCCCGCGACCACGAGATAACCGAAACCGTGGACAGTCTGGTGGACGAGGCTCGCCATCGCCCTGCTGTTTAGTGCGCTCTCAACGGTGAATGAAGCCGACACTTTCACAAATAGGAGATCAAAGGCCCCTACGATCGTAAAGGGAATATAGAAGTAGGCACTTTGCGTGCTGCCCAGGACAGCCAGGACGATGACGGGAATCAGGGTCGTCGATCCTTGGATGAGGATTGAAGCAAGATAGTCCTGGGCCATGAATCTACGTAGACCGGACCAGCCGAAGTGCTCTACGGGTGACAGTTCATCACGAGCGACTGGGCGCGCCGGTATGAATCGCAGGAATATCAAATAGTTGATCGGAAGTATCAGAAGTACCATCGGTATGGCCCAGGCGACAAACACCGGCTCAGTGACCCCTATTGCCAGGAGGACTGGGAGAACTATAATCTTTAGCGCCGCGTAAATTCCATTCTCAATCGGCACCCAGGTTGCTTGGCGCAGTGCAGTGAGGACTGAGTCCTGAAGCGCGAATATCCCCCAAATTAGGGTTGCCACGACAAAGAGAGCCGCTAGGGTGATGTCATCGGCTAGGTACTGGTATTCGCTGGACAGGATCGGGGCCACGACTACGAATGCGATGCCCCCCACCAGTGAGGCCAGCAAGGTCGAGCCGTAAGCGGCGAATATGGCGTGGTCTGCGGCCAGCTTAGTTGCCGGTAGGAACCGCAGGATCGCTGAGCCAAGATTCAGCTGGCAGACGACCGACACAAAGATCATTGCTGAGACCAGAGCGCTGCCTCGTCCTAGCTCCTCACTGGAAAACAGTCGGGCTGCGGCAATCCAGAAGCCAAAGCCCAGGATCGAAGTCACTGCGACATTGATCATCAAGCTGTCTCCGCTTCGCAAAAGCGGATCGGCCATGCGATTTCGCGGCCGGAGCCGACTACGCAGCGGGGACGTCATCAATGGGGCGACGAGTTGGTCAGATTAGGTGTGGCGTAGATCGTCAGGGGGCCGTTTGTGTAGATCGTGCTGAACCCCGGGGCAGTCCTGAACTTGGCCAGGGCTGCTGGACTCAAGGGTCGGGTGCGAGCTACTTCTTCGGATCCTTCGGAGGTCACGAAATAGCTCACGGCGGGAAGTTCGTGACTTAGCCTGTTGTCGACAATGACGTAGGCAACCGACTGATCCCGAAGTGCTGCGAGATCTGATTGTCGCAAAACAGTGCGGCTCAGGATCGTTGACAGCGGCCGCCCTTCATTGCCAAAGACAGGATCCAGGCGACCGTATGCGCCAAAAAGCGCATCATCTATCCGATCGCTTACAAAGTGTTCTTTCGCCTTCAAGTGCGAACCTACGAATCGAGCGGCGGCAACCCCTTGCGGGGAAATCGAACGCCCTTCGGCTCCGACGATGAACGGTCCCGGCTGGCGAGTTATCTTGAGCTCGCCCAGCATAAAGGCACCCAAAAAAGCAACCAAAGCGAGAAGTGTCATCCCGAGCTGGAACACACGGTCAGGCCAACGCGCCAGAATCGCTGGGCGAGGTGATCGGGAGAGAAAGCCTGCCAGGAATGCAATTCCTAGAAATGCAAATGCCGGGGCGCGCCCAGCGATTTCGGAGCTTGCTTGCGTCAGGCGAAGCCCAAGCGAGACCGGGTATAGAAGCGCGACTACAGCAAGTGCAACCCAAAGAGCACGTAGGGGTCGCCGTTTCCAAAGCGCGAGGATCCCTGCCGCCGTCACGCCCAAGACGGCGATAATCGACGCGCCCACTAGCCCTCGTTCTATCAGCGTTGCGCTTTGGCCGGCTCCGGAGTAAAGACGCTTCGGGCCACTAGTTCCAAAGAGGAGATCGCGCACCGAATTGAAGGCGCTCTCGCCGAGTGCTTCTAGCTCATTTAGGGTGGCTACTCCTGCGATGAAGCCGAGCCAGATCGTGACAGTCAAGCCGATGACCAGCGTGGCAATCACTGGGCCGTTAGGTTCAATGGAATGCAGCCGGTGCCGCATGGCCAACCATGCGAAAGTCCAAAGGATGAGCATCGACACGACAAACAGCGACGTGAGATGGTGAGTAGTCGTAAGCCCGCAGGCTAGT
Organism: uncultured Actinomycetes bacterium; assembly: GCA_963714045.1. Classification (GTDB taxonomy): domain Bacteria; phylum Actinomycetota; class Thermoleophilia; order Solirubrobacterales; family 70-9; genus VAYN01. The sequence continues at coordinate 1,282,196 of OY970225.1, forward strand.
AGGAGCCCGATGGCTGCGATGCCCCAGGCGATGGGGTCGGGAAAGAAACGATCGGATTCTGACCAGCGATTCGATAAGAGCAGCAACGCCAAAGCCAGGGTTAGTGCAAGCGACTCGTAGCTGAACTGCGCATCGAAATAGGCAAAGCTGGAATTGCAGGCGTAGACCACGACCGCGACTCCCGCCGCGCGATCAGAGTCAGTCAGCTTTTCAAAAAATATAAACAGGCCGATTACGAAGGCCATGCGAGCTACGCCGATCACTAAGAGCGCAGAGTGGAAGATGCTAAGACCTCCAAGCGCAACCACCGCGTCCGTGACGAGTGGAAGCGAAGGATAGCCTGCGCTCGCGGCATTGAGCTGAGTTGCGGTGAATGTATGGCCGGTACTAACGAGTTCCTGTGTTGCCCTCCACCACCCGAACTCATCAAAGCGGGTCAATTCCGCTGGACTTCGCAGAATCGTTACAAGGTAAAGAGAGGCTGCGAGCGCAATAACAAGAGCGATCCGCTCACGCCGTGAGGCCTGCGCACCCATTAGGCGGAACGCGATGGGGGCATAGATCATCCCCAGGCCCAGCCAGAACAAAATATCGCCGCCTTCTACGCCTCGGCGCGCCGCGTTATTGCCCAGCGCTATTGCCAAGAGGCCAAGCGATGCGATCAGGATTAGCGCGGGTGCGACCCCCAGTGTTCCTAATTGGGTCTGAGGCGTGCCTCCTCGGCTTGAAGTACTCCCTCGGTCAGGCTGAACTGCCAGATGCGTCTCACGCGCGGTCGGCGTAGGCAGACCTCGAATGTTGTAAGTCATCTGAACGATGCCTCATCGAGGTGTACACGGTGGAGCGGTCTGCCATCGAAAGATAGCACTGCCGTAACGGGTTGCGACTTAGACCCGATAGGAATCTGCCTACGCCAGAGTTGGCCGTCGGCGAGCCTAATCGAGACCCTCGCCAGGTCCTGGGAGCGTCGGGTAACTGCCAGCACATAGGTATGGGTCCCGCCCTGGTGATTTTCGACCCCAACCGATACCTGCGGTGCTGTTCCGCGGGCTGTTCCTGGAAGCATCCAGAGGCCGGCGAAGTGAGCTTCGGATCGCTGCTTGCTCGCTCCGCTGCTCGCAAGAGCCACAGATGCTGCGGCAATCGCAACACTGAGGCAGATGAGAAGGATGGGCCGGCTTGACCAGCTGACGTATGCCGTTCTTTCCACACTGCGTGTCTCGGTCGCGACGGAGCGGCTGGCCGCAACGAGAGCGGCAAGTATCGTCACCGACGAGAGGAATACCACCCACGCGACTGCCCCCAGCCCGATGACAAGTTGTATTAGCACGCCGCCGAGCGATGCAATCGAGACACTGAGCGCGACGCTATAGACCGTGCGTTCCATTCTGGTGAGAGCCGTGTCCGGCAGGGCGGCGCATGTGATTGCGTAGCCCGGCATCACCAGTGCCAAGGGCGTCAAAATGATCGCGCGACTCCAACCGGTCACGCCGGCAAGGACAATCAGCAGGGCGATCGCGGCGTATCCCGCAATTGCGATCGGTCGACCTCGCGCCTTAGGCAAGGCCACCCTCAGCTCGGGGCGCGATTCTTCATGGCGGTGTCGTAGTAGAAGCTCTCGAGCCGGGGAACCGCGACCTTTCGAGTGAACCGCTTGGCGCGCTCCAGGGCGAGAGCGCCCATGCGCTCCCGCATTTCCGCGTCGTCGACGAGCGTCGAGAGCGCTTTGGCCAGTGCACCGACATCCCCGGCCGGCACGATCAAGCCCGTCTCGCCGTCGTCAATCATGTCCTCGTGGCCGCCCGGGGTGGTGCCGATCGCGGGTCGCCCTTTGCTCATCGCCTCGTGGACGACGGTGGCGAGTGGCTCGGGCCACTTGCTGGGAAAGACGCCGAATAGAGCCCTCTCCCACATCGCCATGATCGTTGGGTGGGGGACATCGTTTACCAGGTGGATTCCCTCCGGGATCGGCGGGGAGTCGGGGGTCTGGGGTCCGGCCATCACCAATGGCGGCGGATCGTGCAGCTGTCCGTAGGCCTCGGCGAGCTCGCTGACGCCCTTGACCCGGCTCAACGAGCCGACGAAGAGGATGTACGGGTCCTCGGGCAGCTGCTCGAGGATGCTCGCGTCGAGCTCGGGCTGGGTCTCGGGTTCGTCCTCGTGGAAGTTCTCGATGACCACCGAAGGGATCTCTTCACCCAAGTCTTTGCTCATCGTCGAAGCGACGAAACGACTTACTCCGTGAATCGCAGTCGTCTTGCGACGCAGCAGAGGGCCGATGCCGAAAACGCCCGCGGTGGCCAGTGCGCCGCGGGCGGTGCCTCTCCCCTGTACGGAGCAGGTGAGGCACTTTTTTGGCGAGGGCCCGGAGCAGATTTCGCGTTCCAGCCGGTACAGGGTGCGCATAGCGCAGACGTTGGCGTAGTCGTGACCCCAGAGGATGAGCGGGATCTTCTTGCCAATTAGGGCAGCGGCGGCAGAGTGTGCAAGCCACCCATAGGCAGGAATGACATCCGGTTCGAATTTGTGGATCAGCTTCCGAATACGCCAGGTCGCCTCGAGGTCCGGAAACGGAGCAGGAGAGTGCCGCGACGAGTTTTCCGACATCCAGAGCGCCCTGCTCGGCAATTCGCGGATTCTGTGGACCGCGACGTCCCCTTCGAGCTCGTGGGAGGGCGCGTCGTCGTTCCAGGCGCTGACCGACATCAGTTGGTGACCTCGGGCGGAGAGCTCGCGGGCGAAGAGCGCCATGCAGAGCCCGGCGCCTCCGAAATATGGCGGCCACTCGTCGGAGATCATCATGATCCGCAGGGGATCGCGACGGTCTGGCTCTGAAGACCCGCCTGAGTGCATCGTCTCCTCTCCCAAAATCACGTTGAACCTCTCCATTTCGCCATATGGGACCGAAAGAAACTCACCCCGTAGGCAAGGGGGCCCAGCATCAATCCGACGAGCTCCAGATGCCTGAGAGCCCTGGGAAAGTCATTTCCACGAGCCAGATTCTTCCGCGAGCCGGGGTCGAGGAAGTATCGCAGCCCCCTGGGAATGAGCGCCAGGAACGCGCTCCTTTCCGGGCCGACCATGACCTGCTTCCCAAGCATTGCGCCGAGGCCGATGCCGTATCCGAAAACTCGGTTCCGCAGCTGCTCGGGCCGGTCGGGATGGCGATGCCAAACCAGCGCGCGAGGCTCATAGGCGAGGGCCTTCCCGGCTCGCAGCACCCGAATGCAGATGTCGAGATCCTCGCCTCCCCGAGCGATCGTGCCCGTGCCCAGGCTGGGGTCGAAGCCTCCCAGTCCCCGCAGGTCACTTCGCCTGAAGGCCATGTTCGCCCCAGACGCTAGGTAGCCGGCGGTGTAAGGGAACAGAGGCTGATCGGCAGGGGGCTCGGCAAGCCTGTACACGCGCGAAGCAAGACCCTTTCCGTAGTTGGCGAACTGCTCAATTGTCACCTGGGTGTCGGTCTCCAGTTCGAGAGGCAGGATCAAGCCGCTGACGCAAATAATGTCCGGGTTGGATTCAAAGCGGCGCCTGATCGCGGCCAGCCAGCCTCGATCGACGCTGATGTCGTCATCGGTGAACACGACGATGTCGCCCGTCGCTAGTTCCAGCCCTTTGTTTCGCGCCCTGCCGAGCCCCGGTAGCGACTCCTCGCAGTAGCGGATCCGTTCGTCGCTCCCGAAGCGCTCACGGAGCGCCGCAGCGACCCGCGAGCGGGCCGGTCGATTCTCAACCACGACGATCTCGGATTCCGGGGCCGTCGTGAGAATTTGATCGACGCAGCTGGCCGTGGCGGTGTCGTCCGCGCATGTCGTGAGTACGACGCTGATGCTCAGGCGAGCCGGCTGGCCCGAGATCTCAGGCCTGGATTCCCGGGGCTCGTCGGTGATCTGGTCCGAATCCACAAGGGCGGCAAGTGGAGCCAGCGACACGCTGCCGTCGGCCTGTGGCGTGAGGTTGGCCCAACCCTTCGGTGATCCGTCCAGTCGCACCAGCGCGAGAAGCTCTCTATACGGCTCGCCGCTGGAGCTTGGGGGAAGATGCATCTTGCCAAGGTCGCCGTCCAGATCGATTGATCGAACGGCAAGGGGCGCACCGGCGTCCAGAACCGGATTCGGGGTCAGCTCGGTCACAGGGATCCTCTAGATGAGGAGCGTTGCTCCCGAAGCCGCCGCCTTCCGCGCCGATATGCACGAAATGCCTTCGTGCGCAGCCTCTCGCTGCGCCAGGCCATGGGAGCACCCGAGCCCCCTAGAAGAGCCTCCACATCTCGGGTGGTCGTCTCTTTGGTGATCGTCAGCCGAGCCAGCGAAAACGGATCGTCTCGGTGATGGGAGAACGCATTCTTGACGCCCGCAGCGCAATCGAACCCGGCGGAAATCACCTCCTGACGGACCGCTCGATCAAAAGCCCCGTGTGGGTACGCAAAGCTCCTGACTGGGGCCGTCGCCGCAGACTCGATCACCTCCTTCGAATCACGGATCTCCATCGCCGCACGGTCACGGGGCACCTCGTCCAGGTATAGATGAGACACGGAGTGAGCGCCGATCTCCGCCATCGGACCGAGGCTGGCCAGCTCACGCAATTCGGCAGAAGAGAGCATCGGTTTGCGGTCGACTGTGCCCGCGGTGACGAAAACGGTCGCTGATATCTGGGAGCCCAACAGCAGCTCGACGGCGGGCTCGACGTCGGCGAAACCGTCGTCGAATGTGACCGCGACAGGTCGGGAAGGGAATTGCCGCTCTCCCCGGATAGCGGAGGCCATCTCGCAGATCGTGAGCGCGGTCCTTCCAGTGTCGGCGATTGCTTTGACCTGCTCCTTGAAGGCCGCGGTGGTGACGGTGAATCGCTCCTGTCCGGCTGCAGGCACGTCGGCAATGGAGTGGTAGAGAAGGATCGGGATGAAATCCTCTGAGGCGGTCATCGCGATCGACCGCCGAGACGGCCGCGCACGAAGCCGAAGCCGGTCGTCGCGAAGCCCAGAACGATCGCCGCGGCCCGCTGGAACCCACCGAGGTCTCCTAGGAAGCCGTCCTTGAGCCCCTTCAAGACGCCGCTGGGGAGTGTCACCAAGGAGTAGTGTCGCTCCGAGGACAGCCCTGGTCCGGCGCCGACCTCCGCGGCCACCACCGCCTTCGAGACGCCCTCTGACCAGCATCTCGAGAAGAAATAGCTCAAGGTCATTCTGTCTGAGCTGACGAAGTGATCGATGACCGCGCTTGGCACATGCAGGATTCGCCCGGAAGGGTGAGCTTGGTGCGCGCGGATTGCCAGCTCGGTCTCCTCGCAGCCCAGCGTATTTCGGCCAACTCGGCCAATGGCAGAGTTGAAACCGCCGACTTTCATGACGATCGAGCGCCGGAATGACATTCCGGCACCGATCGGGTTACGGATAGGGGCGATTTCGGCGGGCAGTCCGCGGTAGCTGCAGCCGACGACCCAGTAGAACTCCTGTGGAAGCCAGCGCGGGGCATCGCGACCTTCCCAGACGGGTTGGGCAAGTCCGCCGGTGCCGAGGACGTCGGGATCGACGTATGGGGCGATCAGCTCTGAGAGCCAATCCGGCTCGGCGACGGCATCGTCGTCCAGAAACACGACCAGTTCGGCACCAGCGGCGTCTACGCCAGTGTTGCGGGCGCCCGAGAGGCCCTGTGAACCCTGATTCTCCAAGACCCGAGCGCCACCGAGCTCGCGCCTAGCCTTGCCCAGCAGCTCTGGATTGTGGTCGATGACGACGATCGTCTCGGTCGGCTGACGCGATTGCGACTGAAGAGACGTGACCGCCGCGCGAAGCCGCTCCCATCGCTCTATGGAATAGGCGCAGAGGACAACGCTGGATGTCATTTCCGGAGGCTGCAAGGCGTCACCTGTCGTTTGTCGGGGACGGCCTCCGGTGAAGCAGGGACCGGCCCGACGATTAGGAGGCTCTCCAATTAGAAGTTGGCTGTCTCAGCCGGCTGTAGCTCCGCCGCATGGTAGGCAGCGGGAGTCGAAGTCCTCATCGAGCGCTTGCGATGCGTCTCCAACACGATCGTCCGCAGAACCCTAAAACCGTCCCGGAAGGTGTTCAGGTTGCTCGACCCGTAAACGCGGCAGAGCTCGTAGCTTGGGACCTCGGTGATCTTCATGTCGGCCGACGCAATCCTGAGATTGATCAGCGTCTCCACCTCGAAGCCGGGTGAGTCGAGCGAGATGAACGGCAGGCAGCGAGTCCAGAAGGCGTTGTAGCCATAACAGAGGTCGGTGAACTCGGTTCCATGCAGCAGGTTCGCCGCTCCGCTCAGGATCGTGTTGCCGGTCTTGCGCAGCCAGGTGATGTCATCGCTACCGCCGCCATTCAGATATCGCGACCCCTTGGCGAAATCCGCGCCGGCTTCCAGCGCCGCGACGAATCTCGGGATCTCGGCGGGATCGGCGGATCCGTCGGCGTCGACCATCACGACGATGTTTCCCGTGACCTCGGCGAAACCCGAGCGTAGGGCGTCTCCCTTGCCCTTCCCGCTCTGACGGACGACCTTGATTCCCGGGTAGGCGGCTTCCGCGACGGCGACGGTTTCGTCCTTCGAGTTGCCGTCGACGAGTACGACCTCGTGTAGGTCTCCGGGGAGCTGCCGGAGGACGTCGCCGATGTTCCCCTCCTCGTTCATCGCCGGGACCACCACGCTGACGCGAGTCCCTCGATCGAGCCGACGGCAGGGGCCCTTGTACGGACCGGACTGGCGTGCGGCGAGGGCGTCGATCTCGATCAGCGGGACGCCACCGAAGTGCCGCGGCTTGATCGAGGGCGCCTCGAGCAGGTCCAGCGGGCGCGGCATGAGACTGACCGGGGTGCCGATCGACTTGAAAGCGCAGACCAGGTCCAGGAGATCGTTGTCGTCCTTGTGTTTGCTGCTGATCACCACGCGGTCCGCGTCGAAGCGCTCGACGATCGCCAGCGCGCTCGATGGCTTCGCCGGCTGGGGGTCGTCGCTGGGCTCCACCCCGCCGACCACCTCGGCGAAGGGCTCCAGCGGCTTGAAGCCGCGAAGCCGGTCGACGATCAGCGCGTCGCCGATGATCACCCAGCGCTCAGGCCTGTCCACACGGCGCAGCACTCCGATCGCGAATGCCCGCGCAATGAAGACGAGCGTCACGCCCAGACCCCAGAGCAGTATCTGGTCTCCCTCGGAGATAGCCGAAAGGAGGCCGACGGACCACGCGAACAGGGCGCCGATCAGAAGGCGAGAGACGACGTGGTCGCGCTGGTCCGGGTGTGACCTGCCTTCCGCGTCGCCGCGGTAGATGCCCAGGCTGCTTGCGGTGGCGACATAGAGGATCGGCGCAAGCGGCAGGGCCGGGAAGGCCGCGGCTTCGCTGATCCCGAGGACGACAGCCGCGGCGATGGTCGTAAAGGCGAAGTCGAGGACCGGCAGGAGCCACCACCCTCGTATCCGGTGGGCCCGAGGCATTCCTCCGAGGGTCGGCCGATTCTGAACGAACGCTTCGTCGTCCGCTCGGAACGGCTGGCTTCTGAGCATGGTGCCGGCGTCACCGTTGGCGCTGGTCTTGCGGTTGCGCTTGGCCGGCCTTGACAGTCGCGGCGGCTTGTCGACTCCCGGGAACCGCCGCTGGCGCCAAGTGGTGGCGACCCGTGCCGACTCGACCGCGCCGGTTGGCTCAGTGACGCTTCTCACATCCCCCTGAAGCGTGGCCGGTTCTGTCTCTAGCGCATCGTGAGTCGACATGGGCCGCCTCACACCGAACGCGCCGCGCAGCTCGGCGTTGATGCGGATGGGCCGAAATTCCAACCGCGGCGGGGGGCGCCTTCGGGACGGGGCCGACGGCGCCCGCCCTGTACGAGCCGACTGTCGGGCCACTCCGCCCCACCGGAACCGCCACCTGCGCTACCTGCATCGTTTGAGGATCGACTCGGCACTCCCGCACCTTCCGAATATCCCGGGGCATTTGTGCCCCCGGGACCGTGTCCCGCCCGCGGAGCGGCTGAATAGCCGCAGATTGACGCTTGCAGTCTGCATGATTAGGTGATCCTGAGGCGATTGTCAAATGCCAAATAGTCGTCTGGATTGCGGTCGTGGGCTCAAGTCACTGTAATTGCACAAGTTCTGCATTTGTTGCATACCTGTTATGGGGGAGGGGTTCAGGGGCTGTGCCAGCTGTTTCGAGCCAGAGGGCATCAGCTACCCGACTTCGACCGCGCCCTGTGCGGCCGGGACGGCCACGGCCGCCAGCGCAAGCGCAATCAGGCACAGCAAGAAACGGACAGTGAGCGCGTTGACGCAAGGGTATTGGCCTTCATGTGAGAGAAACGCGCAAGGCGACGCCGTGCTTTCGCGGGCTGGGTACCGTGCCGGAATGCCCGACCGCGCCAAGGTGCCTCTTGCCGGCTGTCTTGCCTGCGTCGCCGCCCTGGCGGCGGTCCGGGCACTCGCCTACAGGGCCACTGTCCAGAGGATCGACGCGCGCATGCTCCATCGCGTCTCAATCGGCGGCGATTCCCCTGCCCACCCCCTGGCCTTCTTCTTCGCCTACCTGGCCGATCCGCTGCCCCAGGTCGTGCTCCTCGTCCTGCTTGGGCTCGGCGCCCGGCATTGGGGCCGGGTTCGCCAGGGTGTCGTCTCCGCAGGCCTTGTCCTTGGCGCGAACCTGACGACCCAGGTGCTCAAGGCGATCCTCTCCCAGCCGCGCTACCAGCCGATCCTGGGCTCGGACCAGGTTCCGGCGACCGGGTTCCCAAGCGGCCACGCGACGGCGTCGATGGCGATGGCGCTTGCCTTCATCCTCGTCGTCCCACGCTCGCTTCGCCCCACCACGATCGCCGTTGGAGCTGTCTTCGTCGTCGCCGTCGGCTGCTCGCTGGCGATCCTCCACTGGCACTACCCGAGCGACATTGTCGGTGGCTGGCTGGTGGCTGGAGCCTGGGGTTGTCTGGCGCTGGCAGCGCTGGGGATTGACCGCCCCGTGCGCCGCTTGAGGCGGCTCAGCTCAGGCGACGATCGTCAGTGGACTGAGCCGGACCTGTTTGACGGACCCTGATCTACCCAATCTGGATTTGGGCAGAGCAGAACCTTTTTCACTCTAGTGCCGCCCAGTCTAAGATTCTCCCGATGAAGATCGGGATCATCGGACTCGGCTACGTCGGGCTGCCGCTCGCCGTCGCCTTCGCCGAGGCCGGCAACGAGGTGGTCTGCCTCGACGCCGACCCGCGCAAGGTGAAGGCGCTGAGCGAGGGCCGCAGCTATGTCGAGGACATAAGCGACGAGACCCTCGCGCCGATCGCCGATCGGCTCCGCCCCACGCAGAGCCACCAGGAGCTGGCGTCCTGCAACGCGGTCGTCATCTGCGTCCCCACCCCGCTGACCGGATCCCGTGAGCCCGACCTCACCTACCTCCTCGACGCCGCCACGGCGCTTTCGGCCGTCCTGCAGCCCGAGCAACTGGTTGTCCTGGAGTCGACCACCTACCCCGGCACCACCCGTGAGCGGCTGGCGCCGATCCTCGAGGAGTCGGGAATGGCGGTGGGGCGCGACTTTCACCTCGCCTTCTCACCCGAGCGGATCGACCCCGGCCGCACCGACTACACCGTCGCCACCACGCCGAAGCTGGTCGGCGGCATCACCGACGCCTGCGCGGAGCGCGCCCGCGAGCTCTACGCGCTGATCTGCGACGAGGTCGTGGTCCTATCGACACCCGAGACGGCGGAGCTCTCGAAGCTGCTCGAGAACATCTTCCGCTCGGTCAACATCGCCCTGGTCAACGAGCTCTCCCAGCTCTGCGACCGCCTCGGGATCGACATCTGGGAGGTCGTCGACGCCGCCGCGACCAAGCCGTTCGGGTTCATGCGCTTCGATCCCGGCCCCGGAATGGGCGGTCACTGCCTCCCCATCGACCCCTTCTACCTCGCCTTCAAGGCGCGCGAACACGGCTTCTACCCGGAGTTCATCGAGCTGGCGGGGAAGGTCAACCAGTCCCAGCCGGCCTTCTGCGTGGAACGGATCGAGCGCGCCCTAAACGACGCGACCAAACCGGTGAGAGGGTCGAAGATCCTCGTGCTGGGCGCCAGCTACAAGGCCGGCATCGGCGACATCCGCGAGTCGCCCGCTTTGAAGATCATCGGGATGCTGCAGGGTCTGGGAGGCGAGGTCGACTACCACGACCCCTTCGTCCCGGCCCTGCCCGAGTTCGGCCTCGAGTCCGTCGAGCTCGCCGGGGTGCTCGAGTCAGCCGACGTCGTCGCGATCGTCACCGCCCACCCCCAGCTCGACTACGCGGAGGTGGTCGCCAAAGCTCCCCTCGTCGTCGACTTCCGCGGCACCACCCGCGGCATCGAAGCGGCGAACCTGGTGCGGCTGTAGGGCACGTTCGGCATTTCCGCAACAGCCCGCTGATCTCGAACCTATGTCAGTCGGCGTGGATCTCGCGTCGAACGTAGGCTGCGAACAGCGGATCGGCCAGCGCCCATGAGCCGCGCCCTCCCGGTTTGATGACGATCGATGCATCGACGCGCGTTCAGCGCGCGGTTGGCCGCCTTCTTCTCCAGACGCTCGTACGGCGTGGACCGGAGGTGTCGGCGAGGCAGTCGAGCGGGCTCGCAGTCGGGGTCAGGCCTCCTAGCGTTCGGATTTGCCGTCTGCCTGTTCAGGGGCGGATGAGGTGCCAATCTCCCGCTTGAGGAGTCGTTCGCCCGACACGTAGACCGAGGCGTGATAGATGACCGAGAGGGCGGCGAGTGCCACGCCAAAGCCCTCTGCCCCTGAAGCCCAAAGCGCCACCGCCGCCAGACCGGAGATCGCCAGCTCCTGGACGAGGCGCAGCTGCTCGCCGTGGCGAGCTTGGTGAAAGTCGACCGCCCCCCAGAACCCGAAAAGAAGGACTGGAGCACCGATCCCCAAGGCGATCTGGGCAGCGGTGCTCGAACCGATCGTGAATCCCCAGTAGCCGAGACCGACGACCACGCCGAACTCGAGGATCACCCGCAGGGCGAGGTTTAGGGCCTCGGTTCGCTTCATGTGCTCCGCGCAGCGGCCATTACCCCCAGAAGGCTAATTGCTTCTACTTGCGCGTGGTTACGAGCACGTCAGCCAGCGGGAGACGACCGCAATGATGAAATGCAGAAGCTGGCGGTGACCGGCAAGCCCGAAGATCGCAATCCCGAACGACGCTCCTGGCGTCCGATAATCGCTCGAGGACGCGACGGAGATCCGCCACCGGGTCAAGGCAGCCGAGGAGACCCTCGCCGAGCTGGAGCGCCGGCTGGGGGAGAAGGCCTCTGTCGAGGTCTCCCAGGCCGCGAAGATTCTCGCGGTCAGCCCACCGACCGTGCGGGCTTGGGCGAAGCGGGGGATTCTGGAGCCCCTGCCGGGGCGCTCGCCGATGGCGCTCAGCTTCGAGAGCGTCCGCCGCACCCGCCGTCTACTGGCCGAGTTGCGCACCGAAGGTAGCGACCGGGAGTTCGTGCAGCGCCTCCTCGACGCGGCGCTCGATCAGCGCGAGCTCTCCCGGCCCGCCGCCGCCCGCAAGCGCTATGAGGCTTTCCTCGCCGACCTCTCGACTCAGGGCTGCAAGGCCGGGGGCAGCGCCTGCGAGTCCAGGGTGACGATGTCTCCCGTTACTGCGCACGCGGCTTCTACACTCGCTGGCGCGCTCACTTGGTCTTCGAGGACGCCAATACGATCGTCGTCTCAGGTTGCCGTCTTCATCGCGCTGGGCGGCACCGGCTACGCGATGACCAGGCTTCCGAAGAATTCGGTCGGCACCAAGCAGATCAAGCCTCACGCGGTCGTGCCCAGTAGGACCGGCGGTTGCGGGCGGCATGTTCGCCACCTTCGCGATCGGCTTCGCCGGCCTGATCGCCGCCCGGGTGTAGCCAGCTGAGATTACGTCGCGGCTTGCCCGGGGAGAGAGTCGCCCGCCCAGGGACTTGACCTGGTGTGCGCTTCAGCCGGCACGCCAAGAACCAGATGCGGCTCTACCGGGTCAGCCGAGCCGAGGTTGCGGCAATCGTCACGGCTGACAGGGTCGGAAGATTCGATGAAGACGAAAGGCCAATCTTCGTCGGCGAGAGCCGCGATGGCCGCGCCATCGAGGTCGTGATGGCGCTTGACGTGCCCAATTATGTGATTACGGTGTTCGGGGAGACAGATTGATGAGAGCCGACTACGACAGCGAGGGCGACACGATCCAGATCGAGCTGGAGTCTGTCGATCGCCTCGATTTTGGGGAGAGCGTTCAGGACGGCGCCGTCATCGTCCACTTCCTCGGCAAGAGGCCGGTCATCGTCGACGTGATTGGAACGGGTTCCGATTTCGAGAAGCCCCTCCGAATCGCAGCCGATCGCTATGACCTCGACGCCGAAGCCCTGATCGCCGCCGCCCGGGCCGCCCTTGCCGCCCCCGACCGCGCCGTCACCATGGACATCGCGGTCCGCGCCGCGGCTTGATTCTTGACTCAAGAGCGTTGACGAATCGGCGCATTCAGCGCGCCACATGCAACGTATTGTCTTCTATCCTGCCATCATCATGGAGATCCCCGTGCGTGCCACCTTGGGCGCCTCCTGGCCGATCGCACGCGTGAGCAGCCACAGATCCCCCAGAGCCGGGTGGAGCATCGGCTTCCCGCTGGTCATCAGGCCAACCGACAGCGCGCGCTCGGGGTCGGCCCAGCCGAGCACGTTGGTGAAGCCGAGGTGGGCCTGGCAGCTGAGCTCGAACCAGGCGTTTCCGGACATGACCGACCAGATCTAAGGCGATCGAGCGGTTGCCGTGCAGCCGGTGTGCGAGCCAGGAATCAGCGGATACGCATGCTTATCGTCCAAAGCGGTAGTCGCCGTCAAGTAGCGCACGGGATTCGATCCTCATCACCCCCGACCCAGCTTGTCGACGCGCCGGTTCTCCGCCCGCGGGATCCACTTGATGCACCAGTCGTCGAACTGCTCCAACAGATCGCATGCCTTCGCCCGCAGAGGCTGCAGCGTTGGATGCTTCGTCTTCCACTCGCCGTTGACTTGGTTCACCACGAGCCTCGAGTCCCCCTTGACCACCACCTTCCGCGCGTCGTGCTTGCGCGCCAGGCGCAGGCCGAGTATTAGGGCGTGGTACTCGGCGAAGTTGTGGGTCCCGTGGTCGAAACGCTTGACCCGCTCGTATTCGGAGCCGTCACTCAACTTGACAATGCAGGCAGCCGTCACCGGGCCGGGACTCTGGCCGCCGCCGTCGAAGTGGATGGTCGCCTTCTTCACCTTGGGAGCATTCTCTCCCACCGCCTGACCAGGCGCGTCTCAGGTGCGCGCCCTCTGGCGTTGGGGGCCGTCCAATCAATGCGCTTTCCATGCAAAGGGAGAGACCCGCTTTGGACGAGCTGCCGTCGTCTCGGGGTCCGCTCGGCAGGCTTCCGCTACGCCCGGCGAAAGCCCGCGTGTCATGGCCGCGTAGCCCTGCTGTCGAAAGTCGTCCTTAAGAGAGCGTGCAGCTCAATTCGGGAGACACTTGCCTCCGTCGCGATGGGGGCGCCCGATTCTGCGCGCCGACCTCGGACGGGCCTGTCGATCTACCCGGCGGTGACCGTGTAAGTTCCGATCTCAAACGCGTGTCCGGCTTCGACGGTCCATTCCATTACCAGCCCGAAGCGGCCGGCTCCCGGCAGGTTCCCAGATCCCTCGGAGCCGTAGATCGTTGGCAACGAGAACCCTATGTGCTGCTCGCCATAGATGCACAGAAATCCCGCAGCGGCCGAGCCCGGACCTTCGCAATGCGCGACCGGCCACGTCCGCGTATACACGACCTGCCCAATCGGCAGAGCCGCCCCGAGCGGGATCGGAAAGTTCACGGAGCTCATGACGAAGCCGCTCGTAGCCGTGTTGTCGGGGGAGAAGGCGTAGTCGCCGCTCTCCGAGCGCCCTGATGGCAGAGTGGACAAAGCCGAGAACCCGTCGGTGCCTTTGGCCCCTTCAGCTCCGGTAGCGCCCCGGACCCCTGCGGGGCCCTGCTGCCCGGAAAGACCCGTCTTGCCGGCGTTGCCCTTGAGCTTCTTGAGCACCTTGGGGTTGATCTGCCTGGTCGAGTTGATCAGGTAGTGCCTCGCCGCCAGCGCCCCACCGCTCATGGCGAACAGCAGGGCAAGTGTCGCGGCGATGTTGGCGTAGCTGAGGTGCCTGCGTAGAGAGTTCATGGGAGGACCTTACGCGGTCTAGCGCGACGCTCAACGTGTTGATGCCGTCCAGCATGCTCTGCTCCAACGACAGGTCCGCGAGTGACCCCGCTACGTCCGCGACCTGCTGATCGTCGCCGACCCATCTCCGTAGACCCACGCACCAGCCATCTGAGCGTCCGGAAGTCGTGCTCCCCGCGAGCAACTCGGTCAAAGCGGAAGTCCGCCCGGACTTCGACCTGGCTCCTGCTTGGGACGAAGAGCATGCGTATTCGCTGATCTCAGCTCGCTTTCGTCTACGAGTCTCAACTAACGGCGTCTGCCGTCACCGGAACCCCGACTGAGATCGGGCAATTGACGCCAGGCCAAAACGAATTGCTGCCCCGACGAGGGGGCGGCATTGGCGGACTGCTGTCGGCGGGAGGCCTTCAGCGAAAAAGCCACGGCGATCGCACGGCCCGTTCTGAGTCCTGTCGGGTGGTTGAGAACCACCTGTTGATCACCTGGTTCTGCGAATCGCCACAGCCGGATCCGCCGTTGGCTATCCCGCCAGGCAAAACTCCAGTAATGAGGTTGATCGGCTGGTTGGCCGGGCATAGTGTCTCGCTCCGTGGTGCAAACCGCGAACTGGGGAGGGAAAGCTGTGGATTCGACGAGTCCGAGGTCTTTGCGCTTTACCCCCTTGATTGCGGCCATGATTTTCATGTTCACGGTCGCACTTGGCCCATCGCAAGCTGGCGCTGCCACGTTCTCAAACCCGGAATCGATCACGATCAACGATGCCGCGACTGCGACGCCCTATCCTTCGACCATCCCTGTGGCCGGGGTTGACGCCAGTGCCGTCGACGTGAACGTGACCCTCTCCGGCTTCACCCACACCTTCCCCGCAGACGTCGACGTGTTGCTCGTCAGTCCGGGGGGGCAAAGCGTTGTGCTGATGTCGGATGTCCCCCGGGACGATCCAGTCTGCGGTAGCGACGCCGTTGGGCTAATCCTCACCTTCGATGATGCCGCGGCGGGCCCGATCCCGCTCGATTCGGCACTGACTTCCGGCACATACCAACCGACGAACAACAACACCTACGTTACGAACTGCGCGCCCGGGCCCGACGTCGACGCATTTCCGGGGCCCGCACCGACCAGCCCCTACGGCTCGACGCTGGCGGCGTACAACGAAACGAACCCGAACGGCACCTGGAGCCTCTACGTACTCGATGACGGGGGCGGGGACTCCGGCTCGATTGAAAACGGTTGGAGTCTGGACATCACTGCGTCCTCGTGCGAAGAAGAAGGCCAGCCTTCGCTGCAAGTCGGCCTGGCGTTGGCCGAGGGCTGCTTCACCGAACGCAAGGATGCCGAAGAACATGGCACGGGCGTCTTCGAAACCTCCGAAGAGGCCTGGGTCGGCGGTTTCGATCTGAAACCGAACCCGGGCGGTGTGCTGGTGATCGAGCCGAGTAACCACGAAGATCCGCTGCGGGCGGAGGGCAGCGGCGTCAACCTCCTGCTCCGACACCTGAGCGTGCCGGCGCCGCTGAGCGAGCTGAAGCCCTTCGTCGGCTCCTACACGCTGGGGGTCAATACGGTGGGCAGCGTGGAGCGCTTCGTCAAGCTGCCCCTGCTGAGCGGCCAGGTGACGGTGAAATGGGACCCCGGCGGGGCGGGTGCGACGCTTGAAGGCGGCGTCTCGCTCGAAGAACTCAGCAAAGGGCTGGGCTCTCTGGAAGCGGGCGGGGTCGGCACCTCCGCCGGGAAACTCACGCTGAAGCTGGCAAACAACGCGCCGGCCGATGTCACCGGAGGCGAACTGCAGCTGCCCGAGTTCACCGTTGAGCTCAAAGGCACCAACCCGAAGCTGAAGGCAGGCTTCGGCGGCGGCAAATTCAATGCGCAGGAAGTCGGCGGGGCGGTCGAGTGGTCGGGCGAAGTGAGCGCCTTCTTCCCCTTCGAGGAACGGCAGGGAAGCATCATCGGGCGCCTGTTCCTGCGCGAAACGAGCCTCAGCGGAGCGGGATTCGCCCTCAGCGGCATCCAGGTGCCGGTCGCCAAAACCGGCTGGTCCCTCACCGGCGTCAACGGCAACCTGGTGCTCACGCCCGAACTCGGCTTCGATCTCGGCATCGAGGCGGTCAAACCGCTCAGTCCGGCCAGAAAAGGCGCCGGCCCGCCTCTGTTCAAACTGACCGGCAACGTGAAGGGGCTGAAGCTGGCCACCGACTGTAAAAACGGCTCCAACCCTTTTGAGTTCCTTGGCACGACCAACGCGCCTGAACTGGAAGCGAGGAAAATCGGAACGCTGAAAGCGCAAGTCCTGATGTGCGCGTACGTGCCCGACGCCAGGGACTTCGCCTTCGAGGCGGGCCTCAGTGGACTGCTCACCGTCGACCTCGGCCCGGCCAAGAAAATCATCTCGGCGAAGGGCTCGGCGAGCGGTTGGTTCCACGACGTCGACTTCAACCTCGAAGGCGACTACCAGCTGACCCTGCCGGTCTTCGGCGTACTCGGTGCCCAGGGCCTGCTCTCCTCGGAGGGCTATGCGTTCTGCGGCCAGTACGACTTCATCTCCGCCGGCGTCGCCACCCACAACTGGCTGGAAGCGCCCGAAGACATCGTCGGCTGTGACTTCACGCCCTACCGCGCAGCAAAGACCTCAAGCGCAACGCTCTCCTCAGCCCACCCGACCCACGCGGTTCTCCTGCGGCGCGGCGAACGGGTCGTTTCCCTCGCCGTGCGCGGCGCCAAGGGTGCCCCGCGGATCCGCCTGCGCGGTCCCCACGGCGAGCGCTTCGCCAGCCCGAAGCGGGCAAAGCCGCTGAAAGGCAAAGCGGTGATCATCGTCCCCGAGCCCGGCCTCGACACCACGTACGTCTACCTGAAGCACCCGAGCGCCGGCCCCTGGCGGATTCAATCGGCGGGCGGAGCTCCGATCAGGCGCATCGATACCGCTCACAAGCTCCCCGAGCCGAAGGTCAGCGCGACGATCAGCGCCAAGGGCGCCCAGCAGGTGCTGAGCTGGAAGGCCCGGGCAATCCCCGGCCAGAAGGTCGCCCTGATCGACCGCACCGATGGCGTCGCGACCACCCTGCAGGGCTTCACGCCCCGCCAGTCCGGCGAGTTGCGTTTCACTCCCGAGAACGCGACCGCCGCACCGCGCACGATCGAGGCCGACATCCTGCAGAACGGCATCCCCCGCGCCCGTCTCACCGTCGCCCGTTACCGCCTCACCGGCTCCAAGCAGCGGGCCCCCCGCATCGGCATCAGCGGCGCTAGCTGCCGCGACCGCACCTGCAGGGCCAAGCTCCGCCTCCCCAGCGGCACCCGCCGCGTGCGCCTCGAGCTGCGCCGCGGCACGCACACGATCGCAACCTCCACTCACCGCGCCAAGGCCGGCACCAGGACGATCACCCTGCCTCTTCACCACACCCTCGGCCCCGGTGCCTACACGCTGCGCGTCAGGGCGATCCTGAGCGGCAGCCGGACCACGACCGCATCCAAGGCCATCCACGTCCGGCACGGCCGGGCGAGGCATCGCCGCCGGTTGGGCCGCGCATCTGCCGAGGCCTTGGCTGTTCTGCCCTTTCCGAGCGACTGAGACTCGGTCGTGTTATCGCTGCCCCGGCGGTACCCACCGCATGAAGGCAATTCGGGTTAGATTCAGGATCACGATGGCCGGCAGCCCGGCAACGATCGAGCGCGACCGAGAGCTGGCTCGGCTGATGGGAAATCGCCCCAGGGTCAACCCACGGCCGGCTCCAGCGTGACGCGCTGACCGAGTCCCTCTAGCTTGGCGACGAGGGCCTTGACCCGCCGCTCGGGACTCTGGCGCCGCTCGAAGTAGTCGGCACCGGGCTCGCGGTAAAGCTCGCCGGTGGAGAGCATGTGCCAGGTGGCGATGAGGATCGAGTGGCGAACGGCGCCAAGGGCCCGCTTGTGACCGCGGCGCACTCGCAGGCGGCGGTATTGGGCGCCGAGGTAGGTGTCCTTGGTGCGGGTGGCGGCGAGGGCAGCCTCGGTTAGCGCGATCCCGAGCCAGCGCGAGCCCTTGCGGGTGCGCCCGGAGCGCCGCTTGCCCGCCGACTGGTCGTTGCCAGGGCACTGACCCGCCCAGGAGGCGAGGTGCTTGGCGGTCGGGAAGGCCGACATGTCGGCACCGGTCTCGGCGACGATCACCTCCGCGGTGCGGCGCTGCACGCCTGGGATCGTGCAGAGCAGCTCAACCGCCTGCTCGAAAGGGCGGATCTGCTCCTCGATCGCCTCGGAGAGGAGGTCGATCTGCTCTTCGAGAAAGTCGAGGTGGGCGAGGATCGCCCCGACGATCAGCGCGTGCTGGGCGTCAAAGCGGCCCTCCAGGGCCTCGCGCAGGGCGGGGATCTTCGCCCGCAGCCGGCCCTTGGCGAGCTCGGCCAAGACCTCGGGGTCGGTGGTGCCCGCGCAAAGGGCATCGAGCATCGCCCGGCCCGAGACCCCGAGCAGGTCCGAGGCCACGCAGTCGAGCTTGATCCCGGTGTCCTCGAGCAGCTTGTGCAGGCGGTTGGCCTCGCGCTGGCGCTCCTCGATCTGCGTCTTTCGATAGCGGGTCAGGTTGCGCAACGCGCGCACCGGCTTGGGCGGCACGAGGCTGGCGCGCAGCAGCCCCGCCTCGAGCAGCTGCGCGATCCAGGCGGCGTCTGAGACGTCGGTCTTTCGGCCCGGGACCTGCTTGACGTGACGGGCGTTGCAGAGGATGCACTCGAAGTCGTCCTCGAGCACCGCCCAGATCGGCTTCCAGTAGACGCCGGTCGCCTCCATCGCGAGATCGGTGACACCGTGGGCCGAGAGCCAGTCCCGAAGCGCCATCAGGCCCCTGACCGTGGTGGCGAACTCTGCCACCTCGCAGACCCGTGTCCCCTCGGGGCCGGGAATTCGCACCGCCGCCGTCACCTGGGCCTTGTGGACGTCAAGGCCCGCGACCCGCTCATAGATCTGATCGAACACCCGTTTCAACTTGCGCTCCCTTCACTCGCTTTGACGATCGTGTCGCCAGGGGAGCCCCTATGGAACAAACGAGTCTGATGGTCGTGCTCGCGGCACAGTCCGGGGTGCCGGGGAGGCTCCCGCGCCAAACTAACCACGGGCTCGTTGGCACCAGGCCGAACCGGCGTCAGCAGGCGACCCTGGGATCCTCGCCGACTTCATCCGCCCGCGGGTGGCCCGACGGGCCATGACAACTAACAGGAATCTATGCGGCTTCGTTGCAAGGACAGCCCGCCCCAGGCCGCAAGCCGGTCTCTCGGTACCTGCATGAAGCTGGCCCGCTCTCCCTTCTGGCGTGGTTGCGAGCGTGTCGGCAGCCGCGGGGACACTCCCGCAAAGGACGAGAAGGAAACGTCCTAATAGGCCGGCGTCATGGTCGCGATGGCTCAGCGTGCCTCGACGACGCCGAAGCGCTCGTCGAAGGTGTCGTAGTTCTCGACGGCGATTGCCTGGGCGAAGCGGCTGGCGGTGACCGTGAAGCGGTCAAGGAAGCCGACGCTGCCGAGCAGGACGAAGCTGTAGCTGTGCCAGCTCTCGATGAAGCCGACCTGCGCCTTCCACTCGCGGTACTCATGGATCTCGCCATCGTGGGGATGTACGAACGGCCGGAACACGGGCCGTTCAAGGCGGGTGTGCTGCGGATCCTCCCGGTAGGGGTAGAGCCAGGGCAGGGGATGTCGTTCAGCCAAGGCCGACGTAGAGCGGCTCGTCCGCTTGGGGGACGCGCCCGCCGACGACCACGTGCTTGAGCTCGCGAGCCTTCTCCAGCACGACCTTCGGGTCCTCGTCGGCGATCACGACCTCGCCGGTGCGCGTGTCGGTCGCGACGAACTTGCCCTCGTAGCCTCGGAAGTCGGTGCGGATCGGTTTCACGCAGACGATGATACCCGCAGGTCTGGCGGATCCGGATGTGGTGCTGACCGCCCTCCGAGAACGCAAACGGCTTGCCAGGGGTATGGCCTTGGAGTCGTTTCGGCTGCGAGTCCTGCGAAGATCTCTTGCCGATGATCATCAGTCGCGACACGTCATGGAACGCGATGCTATGCGAGGGCGAGCGCGAGGCCACCGAGGAGGAGGTCGCAGTCTCGGAGGCCGAACACGGCCCGTTCCTGCCTGGTGACGGCGAGGGATAGCCCGCGACCTATTCGTCGGCGGGGGTCCACAGAGCCGACACCGGTAGCGCCCACAGTCCCTTCCCGAAAGACAGCGTTTCAGACCCGGTATGCACAACGGCACCGAGCTTGAATCGTGTCCCTAGCTTGTCTTGAAGGTGGCGAAGAGCACTGAAATCACGGGACTGCGCAGTGGCTCCCAACTTGACCTTGATAGCGCATACCGACCCGTCTCCTCTCTCGATCAGGATGTCGACCTCGCGTCCGCCGGCCGTTCGGAGATGATGGATGCGGACGTTGGCCTGCGCCCATGCAGCCTGCTTGACGAGCTCCATCGCCACGAAGTTCTCAAACAGGGCCCCGGCGAGCGCTGTCTCGTCTTCTTCGAACCGGACCCGGTCATAGTCGAGCAGCTGACAGGCTAGGCCGGTGTCAGGCAGCCAGATCTTCGGCGCCTTGATCAGGCGTTGACCGATATTCCGGCTCCAGGCTCTGGCGCGGATCAGCAGGAACAGCTGCTCGAGCAGCGCGAGATAGCGTTGCGCCGTGGGACGGCTCATGCCCGCGTCGCGGGCGATCCCGGTGGGGGAGAGCAGGCCCGAGATTCGGGCGGCGGCCAGGCGGAGGAGCGTGGGGAGCTCGTCGAGCTGTTGGGCATTGCGGACGAGGTCTCGCACATCGCGCTCCAGGGTCATCGCGACGTACTCCTCGAACCAGCGTCCGCGCCTGCGTGGGTCCCGGCGTGCGACAGCTTCGGGATAACCACCCGTGGAAAGCGCGGCAGCGATCGCCGAGCGGCCGATCGGCGCGTTTGCGATCTGGACCACTCGACCAGCGAAGAGGTCGTCGATGAACGTCTCTCGGCGGCCGAGGAGCTCACCCTGGGAGAGAGGCCAGAGGGGCACCCGCTCCGCTCGTCCCACGAGAGACTCGGAGATGCGAAGCGTCGTCCAGACGTTTGCCGAGCCGGTGAGCATGAACATCCCCGCCGGTCGTTCTCCGCCAGTGCGCGCACGGTCGACTCGGGCCTTGATCGCGGGTAGCAGCGCCGGTGCCTTCTGGAACTCGTCGATACAGAGGGGCAGGGTCGCGTTCTCGACGAAGCCTGTGGGGTCCTCGTTGGCCGCTCCGCGGGGTCCGTCGTCGTCGAGGGTCACGTAACGCGCACCCCGCTCTTCGGCAACCATGGACGCGAGCGTGCTCTTGCCAGCCTGGCGAGGACCGACGACGATAGCCACGGGCGTGTCGTCGAGGGCTGCGTCGAGTCTGGCCTTGATATGCCTTCGGTAGAGATCAGCCATCTGACAATCGCTCAGATTATAGCTGACAATCGCTCAGAATCAGCCTGACAATCGATCGGCTCGTTTTCTCGGCTCCAGCGACACCGGCTCGGCGCCGATCCGCGCTACGCGGTTCGGATTATGTCTCGCTGGGGGTACCTCGGTCGCATTGAGCGGCCGGCGGCAGGCCGCGACCTCCGCCCTCGCCACCGTGCTCAAGGGCCGAGCGCCCTTCGGCGAGTGGTCCGCTCTCTGAGCGGTTCCTCAACACGCTCTGCGATGCTCTCGGATCTTTATGGCGTGGCCGGCGTCGCCGCGGCGAGCGCGGGCGAGAGACTCTCGTGAGGCGCCGTCGGCCTCGGCGCCGGGCCGCAATGGATCCAGGCGCGGAAGATCGAGCGCACGCTGTCGTAGCTGCCGGTTCCCCAGGCGAGGTTCTCGCCGATCCGCCAGCAGGGCGCGGGGAGATACCTGACTCGCCGCATCCAGAAGCTGAATTCTCGCCCGCAGGCGGTGTGGCTGAAGCTGTCGCAGCGGAGGATGTCCCCGGACTTGTCGAGAGCCGAGCGATCCAGAGCCCTGGCATCGGCCAGCCCGGCCATCCCGGCGCGGCGGCGGGCGAAGTCGGTCATGCACCGCATCGCCCGCGCCTGCACAGCCGCGGAGGCATCGCGGTCGAAGATCGCGTCGCGGCAACCGAAGCGATTCAACGGCGCTTGAGCCACTCGGCCAACAGGGGGTCGAGCAGGTATGGCTTGCCGTCCGCATCGCGTTTGACGTGACGTTCATCGGCGAGCAGCCGTTCGAGCGCCTCTTGAAGCGTGGAGCGCGCGACGCGGTGCTCACTCGCGACGACTGTGCCCGTAGGAGCTTGGCCGTCGCCCACCGCAAGCAGGATCAGGCGCTCGTTCCTGCTGAGGCCGTCCCAGAGTGCCTGGAGTGCGTCTCGGGTCTCCGCGAGCGCCAGCTCGAGTGCCGCGGGCGCAAGGTCCGGGTGATCGGGCTGCTGTTCAAGCAGGTTGTAGAGGTGGTGGGCAAGCAAGATCGTGCGTTGCGGATGCCCGCTCGTGTAGGCAAGCAGCTCGTCAACGGCGCCGCCGGGGTCGAGCCGGTCGGCGACGAGCAGAGCCTCGATGTCGTGCGCGGCCTCGGCGATGGGCAGGGCGGGAAGCTCGAGCGGGCGAGCCTGGCCATAGAAGGGCCGCTCGTGCTCGGCGAAGAGCGCATGCATGAGCGACGGCTGGCTTCCGGCAAAGACATAGGCCGCGGCCTCGCCGTGATGCTGGATCACAGAGCGCATCAGGCCGTCGAGTGCGTCATCGGCGACCAGGATGTCCTGAAACTCGTCGAAGCAGACGACCGTGAGTCCGCCATCCGCTTCATGCAGCGCCCGTGGGACATCGAGCAGCTCGAGAAGCGCGGCGCGCGCCTCGTCTGCCGGTGGGCGCGGTGGGCGTGCGGCCACGCTGACTCCGAGTCCGGCTACCGAGGCACCGACTTCGAGGCGTGCCGCCCAACGGCGAACGCTGCGTCCCGGATCGTTTGGTAGGTCGCCAAAGGAGCCGGCGACGCGCGCTGCCACATCGCCCAGCGTTGCGACCTTTGAGAAGTCGACGCGCACTGCGCGGTGGCCGGCTTCGCGCATTGCGAAGATGTGGGCATCCAGCAGGCTGCTCTTGCCAAAGCGGCGTGGAGCCGCGAGGCGGATGGCGATCCGGTTGGCCGCGGCTCGTTGCAGGTCGTCGAGCTCGGAGCGGCGGTCGATGAGATGAGCGGGGCCGACCGGGCCTTGATAGTTGAACGGATTCACCGTACATAAGTGTACGGGATTAACGGACAGCTTTCAGATTGGGGGTACCTCTTGCTCCGTCCTCAATTCAGGTGGCGCTCAACAAGAGGCTCTCCAGATGCGCTGGTACAGCGGGTGCAGGTGCCGCTCAGCTTCCGTCGCAGAACCGGCGCAGCATGCTCCCCGTCTCCCACCAAGTCATCATCGATCTGATGGGCGCCACCGCCACGAAGAGCGGGCTGGAGGTCTACGCCCGCCTCGACGATGGTTGCTATCCCGAGCAGGTCAGGGTCATCGACGCCGAGTTGCTTCGAGGTCGTGGAGTTCCACACCAAGCGGAACTACCCCATCGAGCCATGCGGTTGGATTTGCACGGAGTCCGAAAGACGTGGGCGAGTCGTGGCATCGGTGTGTGCTCGAGTTCGTCCATTTTCCCTACGTCGTTGACGACGATTTGGCGATAGCGTGCTACGGCCCGAGAGTTTTTGGGCGATGTGATGGTGCGCCACAGTCCGACAAGTCTCGGAATTGCTGAGAAGCGAGGCACGAGGCGGGGGAGAGCCGAGATGCGGGAGGGCCCAAGAGATTCCGGCAGGGTGAAGCAGTGGCCCGACCCCGTTGAGCACCACCGCATGAGAAGGAATACCCCGACAACTCGTCCGCGGGGGCAACGACATCTTTATCACCGGCCAGAAGAACGGCGATTGCGTGGTGACGGGGACGGCTGCCACGGTGGCCCCGGCGTGGGGCGCTCTCATGGTTGTGAGGCAGGGCCGGGCCATTAGCGCGAGGTGGCCAGTTCGGCGTTTCCATCGCGGGTTCGCGCGCGGATCCCGCTACCCGAAGGCTCTTCGTGGGGTTGCTCGTGCATAGCGCGCGACTCACATTCACTTCGAACGAACGCTGCGGTCGTCGACCAATGGGACGGTCGCTGGCGCGGTTAGCGGGGAACCGGCCGAATTCGCCAGCGTCTACGCGACGCGGCGCTTCCGGCCCGCGCCTGCAGTTGCTCACCGCCCTTGCGGTGGTGGCGTTCTTCTTGCTGCCCGCCGCCGCGGCCTGCGCAGCGAACAACACCACCGTCGTCTTCGCGGGCGAAGGCTCGGGCTGGGTCAAGGGCATTGGGGAAGCGAAAGGCACCCCCCCGATCGAATGCCACTGGAACGGGACCGAAATCGACATCGGCATGGACATCGAAGGCCCGAATCCCAAGTCGGGCATATGCGAAGCCGGATCGGGAGGAGAAGTCGGGCTCGAAGGCATCTTGGTTGAAGGCGAAGCCGACCCTGGCTCCGAATTCGCCGAATGGGAAGTCATCGAAGGCATCAACGTCGGTTGCGAAGACGTGACAGCCTTGCAATGCGGTGTCCTCTTATTCGGCGAAGAAATCAGAATCAAGGCCACCTTCGTACCCGCGGGGAACATTCCCCTCGGGATCGAAGTCCAGGGTGAAGGCGAAGTCACCGGTGAAGGCATCGCCTGCACCGAAGCCGGCAACGGCGGCGGCGAATGCAAAGAAAGTTACGCCGAAGGCGCCGAAGTACCGCTCAGCGCGAGCGCAGATCTCGGCAGCCACTTCGTCGGCTGGGAAACGCTTGAAGGCGACGCCGGCACCTGCACCGGCGCGGCCGAATCCTGCAAAACCAGTGAACTGAACGAAGCGACCAAGCTAAGGGCGGTTTTCGCGCCGGAAGAAGGCCACATCGCCGGCACTGTCACCGCGACCGCGACCGAAGCGCCGGTCGAAGGGGTTGAGGTCTGCGCCTACGAGTTCGCCTCCGAAGCATACGGCGGCTGCGCCTACACCGGCGAAGACGGCCACTACGAGATCACCAGCCTGCCCACTGGCGAATACCGGGTCTACTTCTATGCCCCCTACTACGAATACGGCTACCTCTTCCAGTACTACGACGGCAAGGAAAGCTTCGAAGAAGCCGACCCGGTCTCCGTCGGCCTGGGCGAAACGACGTCGGGGATCGACGCCGAACTGCAGCCCAGCTCGGGCCACATCGCCGGCACCGTCACCGACGCCGAAACCGAAGCGCCGGTCGAAGGCGTCTACGCCTGCGCCCATAAGGAAGGCGGCAGCTACGGCTGCGCCTACAGCGGCGAATCAGGCCACTACGAGATCAGCGGCCTGCCCGCCGGCGAATACGAGGTCCAGTTCAGCCCGCCCTACGAATCCCCCTACGCGCCGCAGCTCTACGACGGCAGGGAAAGCCTCGAAGAAGCCGACCCGGTCGCCGTCAGCCTGGGCGAAACCACCGGGGGGATCGACGCGGCGCTCGAGACAGGCGGCCAGATAACCGGCACGGTAACCGACGCCGAAACCGAAGCGCCGGTCGAAGGGGTCGAAGTCTGCGCCGAAGAAGAAGAAGCGAGCAGCCGCTTCTACTACGACTATTACTACGGCTACTACTACTACGCCTGCGCCCACACCGGCGCCGAAGGCCACTATGCGATCAGCGGCCTGCCGGCGGGCGAATACAGGGTCCACTTCAGCCCACCCTCGGGCGAATACGGCTACCTGACGCAGTACTACGACGGCAAGGGCTCGCTCGAAGAAGCCGACCCGGTCACGGTCGGCCTGGGTGAAACGAAACCGGGGATCGACGCGGCGCTGGGGGTGAGCGGCGGCCACATCGCCGGCACCGTCACCGACGCCGAAACCGAAGCGCCGGTCGAAGGCGTCTACGCCTGCGCCCATAAGGAAGGCGGCAGCTACGGCTGCGCCTACAGCGGCGAATCAGGCCACTACGAGATCAGCGGCCTGCCCGCCGGCGAATACGAGGTCCAGTTCAGCCCGCCCTACGAATCCCCCTACGCGCCGCAGCTCTACGACGGCAGGGAAAGCCTCGAAGAAGCCGACCCGGTCGCCGTCAGCCTGGGCGAAACCACCGGGGGGATCGACGCGGCGCTCGAGACAGGCGGCCAGATAACCGGCACGGTAACCGACGCCGAAACCGAAGCGCCGGTCGAAGGGGTCGAAGTCTGCGCCGAAGAAGAAGAAGCGAGCAGCCGCTTCTACTACGACTATTACTACGGCTACTACTACTACGCCTGCGCCCACACCGGCGCCGAAGGCCACTATGCGATCAGCGGCCTGCCGGCGGGCGAATACAGGGTCCACTTCAGCCCACCCTCGGGCGAATACGGCTACCTGACGCAGTACTACGACGGCAAGGGCTCGCTCGAAGAAGCCGACCCGGTCACGGTCGGCCTGGGTGAAACGAAACCGGGGATCGACGCGGCGCTGGGGGTGAGCGGCGGCCACATCGCCGGCACCGTCACCGACGCCGAAACCGAAGCGCCGGTCGAAGGCGTCTACGCCTGCGCCCATAAGGAAGGCGGCAGCTACGGCTGCGCCTACAGCGGCGAATCAGGCCACTACGAGATCAGCGGCCTGCCCGCCGGCGAATACGAGGTCCAGTTCAGCCCGCCCTACGAATCCCCCTACGCGCCGCAGCTCTACGACGGCAGGGAAAGCCTCGAAGAAGCCGACCCGGTCGCCGTCAGCCTGGGCGAAACCACCGGGGGGATCGACGCGGCGCTCGAGACAGGCGGCCAGATAACCGGCACGGTAACCGACGCCGAAACCGAAGCGCCGGTCGAAGGGGTCGAAGTCTGCGCCGAAGAAGAAGAAGCGAGCAGCCGCTTCTACTACGACTATTACTACGGCTACTACTACTACGCCTGCGCCCACACCGGCGCCGAAGGCCACTATGCGATCAGCGGCCTGCCGGCGGGCGAATACAGGGTCCACTTCAGCCCACCCTCGGGCGAATACGGCTACCTGACGCAGTACTACGACGGCAAGGGCTCGCTCGAAGAAGCCGACCCGGTCACGGTCGGCCTGGGTGAAACGAAACCGGGGATCGACGCGGCGCTGGGGGTGAGCGGCGGCCACATCGCCGGCACCGTCACCGACGCCGAAACCGAAGCGCCGGTCGAAGGCGTCTACGCCTGCGCCCATAAGGAAGGCGGCAGCTACGGCTGCGCCTACAGCGGCGAATCAGGCCACTACGAGATCAGCGGCCTGCCCGCCGGCGAATACGAGGTCCAGTTCAGCCCGCCCTACGAATCCCCCTACGCGCCGCAGCTCTACGACGGCAGGGAAAGCCTCGAAGAAGCCGACCCGGTCGCCGTCAGCCTGGGCGAAACCACCGGGGGGATCGACGCGGCGCTCGAGACAGGCGGCCAGATAACCGGCACGGTAACCGACGCCGAAACCGAAGCGCCGGTCGAAGGGGTCGAAGTCTGCGCCGAAGAAGAAGAAGCGAGCAGCCGCTTCTACTACGACTATTACTACGGCTACTACTACTACGCCTGCGCCCACACCGGCGCCGAAGGCCACTATGCGATCAGCGGCCTGCCGGCGGGCGAATACAGGGTCCACTTCAGCCCACCCTCGGGCGAATACGGCTACCTGACGCAGTACTACGACGGCAAGGGCTCGCTCGAAGAAGCCGACCCGGTCACGGTCGGCCTGGGTGAAACGAAACCGGGGATCGACGCGGCGCTGGGGGTGAGCGGCGGCCACATCGCCGGCACCGTCACCGACGCCGAAACCGAAGCGCCGGTCGAAGGCGTCTACGCCTGCGCCCATAAGGAAGGCGGCAGCTACGGCTGCGCCTACAGCGGCGAATCAGGCCACTACGAGATCAGCGGCCTGCCCGCCGGCGAATACGAGGTCCAGTTCAGCCCGCCCTACGAATCCCCCTACGCGCCGCAGCTCTACGACGGCAGGGAAAGCCTCGAAGAAGCCGACCCGGTCGCCGTCAGCCTGGGCGAAACCACCGGGGGGATCGACGCGGCGCTCGAGACAGGCGGCCAGATAACCGGCACGGTAACCGACGCCGAAACCGAAGCGCCGGTCGAAGGGGTCGAAGTCTGCGCCGAAGAAGAAGAAGCGAGCAGCCGCTTCTACTACGACTATTACTACGGCTACTACTACTACGCCTGCGCCCACACCGGCGCCGAAGGCCACTATGCGATCAGCGGCCTGCCGGCGGGCGAATACAGGGTCCACTTCAGCCCACCCTCGGGCGAATACGGCTACCTGACGCAGTACTACGACGGCAAGGGCTCGCTCGAAGAAGCCGACCCGGTCACGGTCGGCCTGGGTGAAACGAAACCGGGGATCGACGCGGCGCTGGGGGTGAGCGGCGGCCACATCGCCGGCACCGTCACCGACGCCGAAACCGAAGCGCCGGTCGAAGGCGTCTACGCCTGCGCCCATAAGGAAGGCGGCAGCTACGGCTGCGCCTACAGCGGCGAATCAGGCCACTACGAGATCAGCGGCCTGCCCGCCGGCGAATACGAGGTCCAGTTCAGCCCGCCCTCCGAATCCGGCTACGCGTCCCAGTACTTCGACGGCAAGGAAAGCCTCGAAGAAGCCGATGCCGTCTCGGTCAGCCTGGGCGAAACGACAGCAGCGATCGACGCGGCGCTGATCGCGCTGCCTCCCGCGCCGACGGAGGTCTCCCCGCCGACGATCACCGGCGAAGCCCGCCAGGGCCAGAACCTCACCGAGCACCACGGTAGCTGGGAACCGAGCCCCGAAAGCTACGAATACCAGTGGCTGCGCTGCGACAAATCCGGCGCGAGCTGCGAAGCGATCTCCGGGGAGACGGGCGACGAATACCTGCTGGGCGAAAGCGACCTCCACCACACCCTGCGCGTGCGCGAGACGGCGACCAACTCAGCCGGCTCAGGCGAACCGGCGAGCTCGGCGCCCACCGCGGTGATCGCCCCCCCGGCCCCGCTCAACACCTCCCCGCCCACGGTCTCAGGCACCGCGCAGCAGGGCCAGACGCTGGGGGTGGCCCACGGCTCATGGACCAACGCCCCCAGCGGCTATGAGGAGCAGTGGCTGCGCTGCGACGCAGAAGGCAACGAATGCGCGGCGATCCCCGGCGCCACCGCGAGCTCCTACGTGGCCCTAGGCGCCGACGTCGGCCACACGCTGCGGGTCCGCGAGACGGCCGCCAACGGGGGCGGCCCGGGCGCAGCGGCCGACTCGGCGCCGACCGGCACGGTGAGCGGCCTGCCCCTGCGCGCTGACGCCGGCGAAGGCCTCAGCGCGATCGCCGGCGAAGCGCTGAGCTTCGACGGCGGCGCCAGCACCCCCGCGGATGAAATCACCAGCTACGAATGGAGCTTCGGCGACGGCGAAGGCGCCACCGGGGAAACCGTCCTCCACACCTACGCCGAAGCGGGCAGCTACGAAGCGACGCTGACCGTCAAGCGCGGCGGCGAAGAAGACAGCGACTCGACGAGCGTGCAGATCCTCGCCCCGCCCGCCCACCAGGTGCAGATCGAAGTCACCGACGAAGCCGAAGCCCCGATCGCCGGCGCCCAGGTCCTCTACATAGGCCCCGGCGGCACCCGCACCAAGGCCGCGACCGACGGCGCCGGCAAAGCCGCGCTGGCCGGCCTGCCCGACGGCACCCTCACCGTCTACGCCGACAAGTCTGGCTACAGGCCGGCGGCCGGCCAGGTGGAAGTCAGCGAAGGGGAGGGAGAAGCGACGATTCAGCTGGCCGAAGGGGACGTCGTCACAACCACCCTGCAGTCCAAGGAAATGACCCTCGAAGAAATCGAAGCAGCGGGGATCGACCCCGACGACCCGGCCAACAACATGGTCTTCGAATTCGAAGTCGGGCTGGCGTTCTCCTCGATCGAATTCCACGGTTACGTCAACGGAGCCGGCAACTTCGTAGGAGCCTCAGAATTCGGCGGTGGCGGTGGCGGTGGCGGCGGCGGCGGCTGGACGTGCACGTCCGACACATGCGGCAACGGCGAAGGCGTGACCGTCACCGCGACGACCATCGAAGGCCACCCGGTGATCTACTGGCTGATCCTGCGCGGCAAAGTCAGCATCCTCAAGCAGTTCTTCGACGTCAGCATGGTGATCCAGAACCTCAGCGACGAACCGTTCGAACTCGCCGCCGGAAGCGCCGAGCTCAGCCTGCCGAGCGGCCTCAGCCTCGCGCCCACCGCAGAGCCCCAGTCCCTGGCGCAGTCGGTCGATCCGATAGCGGGCCACTCCAGCGCCACCCTTGAGTGGATCGTGCGCGGCGATGAGGCCGGCGAATACAACCTCTCGGCGCGGTATGACTCGACCCTCGAACCCTTCGAAGCGCCGGTCTCCGCACAGGCCGCGACCGCCGAACCGCTGAAGATCTGGGGCGCGGACGCGCTGGCGCTGAAAGTCGAGGGGCAGTCCGGAGAACTGGCGGCGGGCCGGCCATACCACGTCCGGATCGGCGTCATGAACAAAGCCGACATCCCCCTCTACAACGTGGCGATCAGCGTCGACTCCGAAACCCACGAGCACTTCATCTTCCAGCCCGACCAGCAGTTCACGGAGACGATCGGCGAACTGGGGCCGGGCGAGACCCACTTCGCCCCCGGCTACATCCTGATCCCCGACAGCGCCAGCTTCGAAGGGTTCAACCCGAGCCTCTCCTACGCCCGCTTCGTCGGCGAAGAAGTGAAACCCGGCGAAGGCATCGCCGAAGTCCCCGGCCCGCCGCTCTATGACATCGAAGCGATCGGCGACGCCCCCGGCCTGGTCCACCTGCACTGGGAGCCGGTGCCCGGAGCCGAAGGCTATGAGGTGTTCTCGACCCCCGACCTCGCGACCCCGTTTGGCGCCGAAGCCGATCAGGCGCTCGAGGGCCCGGAAGCCTCCGAACCGCTCCAGCTCCTGCCCTCCGGCGCCACCGACGCCTACATCGCCGGCGGCGGCGCCCGCGATTACGCGGTGAGCAGCCTGATCGACGGCAGGCTGGTGCTCGACAAGCAGGTGATCGAGGCAGAAGCCTCCCCATCATCCGAAGCCCCCGCCGCCACCGCCCCGCCGACGATCTCAGGCGAAGCGCGCCAGGGCCAGACCCTCACCGAGCACCACGGCAGCTGGGAACCGAGCCCCGAAAGCTACGAATACCAGTGGCTGCGCTGCGACGGCGAAGGCAACGAATGCGCGGCGATCTCCGGCGCCACGACCTCCACCTACGAACTCACCTCAGCCGACGTCGGCCACAAGATCAAGGTGAAGGAGACCGCTGGCAATGAAGGCGGCTCGGGCGAAGCGAGCTCCGCGGCGACGGCCGAAGTCCTGCCGCCGGCGCCCCCGACAGAGAAGACTCTCACCGTCAAAACCGACGGCCCTGAGTCCGGATACGCCAATAGCTACAACGTGAGCGGGATCAACTGCGGGACCGGCGCATACAGCTCCTACGAAGAATGCGAAGCCGGCTACGCCACCGGCACGGTGGTCGAACTGACCCCCGCCTGGAGCGGCAACGCCGGCGTCGACTGGAGCGGCTGCGACGAAGTCGACGAATCCAACCGCTGCATCGTGACGATGGAAGAGGACAGGGAAGTCAGCGCCACCTTCGGTGCCAACGTGCTGACCGTCAAAACCGACGGCCCTGAGTCCGGATACGCCAATAGCTACAACGTGAGCGGGATCAACTGCGGGACCGGCGCATACAGCTCCTACGAAGAATGCGAAGCCGGCTACGCCACCGGCACGGTGGTCGAACTGACCCCCGCCTGGAGCGGCAACGCCGGCGTCGACTGGAGCGGCTGCGACGAAGTCGACGAATCCAACCGCTGCATCGTGACGATGGAAGAGGACAGGGAAGTCAGCGCCACCTTCGGTGCCAACGTGCTGACCGTCAAAACCGACGGCCCTGAGTCCGGATACGCCAATAGCTACAACGTGAGCGGGATCAACTGCGGGACCGGCGCATACAGCTCCTACGAAGAATGCGAAGCCGGCTACGCCACCGGCACGGTCGTCGAACTGACCCCCGCCTGGAGCGGCAACGCCGGCGTCGACTGGAGCGGCTGCGACGAAGTCGACGAATCCAACCGCTGCATCGTGACGATGGAAGAGGACAGGGAAGTAACGGCCACCTTCGTGGGATCAGAAGAAGAAGGCCACATCACCGGCACCGTCACCGACGCCTCGAGCCACGAACCGATCCAGAACGCCTACGTCTGCGCCTATGAGGAAAGCAGCGGCTACGGCTGCGCCTACAGCGGCGAAGCGGGCCATTACGTGATCGACGGCCTGCCGGCGGGCGAATTCGAGGTCCAGTTCAACCCGCCCTCCGGATCGCTCTATGCGCCGCAGCTCTTCGACGGCAAGGGCAGCCTCGAAGTGGCCGACCTCGTCCCGGTCAGCCTCGGCGAAACGAGCTCGGGCGTCGACGCGGACCTGGAGTCCGGCGGTCAGATCACGGGCACGGTGACCGACGCCCTGACCGAAGTGCCGGTCGAAGGGATCCACGTCTGCGCCTCCGAAGAAGGCGGCAACTTCCACGACTACGGCTCCAGATGCGCCTACAGCGGCGAATCAGGCCACTACGAGATCGACGGCCTGCCCGCCGGCGAATTCGAGATCCAGTTCCTGCCGCCCTCCGAATCCGGCTACGCGTCCCAGTACTTCGACGGCAAGGAAAGCCTCGAAGAAGCCGATGCCGTCTCGGTCAGCCTGGGCGAAACGACAGCAGCGATCGACGCGGCGCTGATCGCGCTGCCTCCCGCGCCGACGGAGGTCTCCCCGCCGACGATCACCGGCGAAGCCCGCCAGGGCCAGAACCTCACCGAGCACCACGGTAGCTGGGAACCGAGCCCCGAAAGCTACGAATACCAGTGGCTGCGCTGCGACAAATCCGGCGCGAGCTGCGAAGCGATCTCCGGCGCCACCGCCCAGGAATACTTGCTCTCCGCAGCCGACGCCGGCCACAAGATCAAGGTCACCGAGACCGCCACCAACGAAGGCGGCTCGGGCGAAGCGAGCTCCGCGGCGACCGCTGAAGTTCTGCCGCTGCCACCCGCCGCCACCGCCCCGCCGACGATCACCGGCGAAGCCCGCCAGGGCCAGAACCTCACCGAGCACCACGGTAGCTGGGAACCGAGCCCCGAAAGCTACGAATACCAGTGGCTGCGCTGCGACAAATCCGGCGCGAGCTGCGAAGCGATCTCCGGGGAGACGGGCGACGAATACCTGCTGGGCGAAAGCGACCTCCACCACACCCTGCGCGTGCGCGAGACGGCGACCAACTCAGCCGGCTCAGGCGAACCGGCGAGCTCGGCGCCCACCGCGGTGATCGCCCCCCCGGCCCCGCTCAACACCTCCCCGCCCACGGTCTCAGGCACCGCGCAGCAGGGCCAGACGCTGGGGGTGGCCCACGGCTCATGGACCAACGCCCCCAGCGGCTATGAGGAGCAGTGGCTGCGCTGCGACGCAGAAGGCAACGAATGCGCGGCGATCCCCGGCGCCACCGCGAGCTCCTACGTGGCCCTAGGCGCCGACGTCGGCCACACGCTGCGGGTCCGCGAGACGGCCGCCAACGGGGGCGGCCCGGGCGCAGCGGCCGACTCGGCGCCGACCGGCACGGTGAGCGGCCTGCCCCTGCGCGCTGACGCCGGCGAAGGCCTCAGCGCGATCGCCGGCGAAGCGCTGAGCTTCGACGGCGGCGCCAGCACCCCCGCGGATGAAATCACCAGCTACGAATGGAGCTTCGGCGACGGCGAAGGCGCCACCGGGGAAACCGTCCTCCACACCTACGCCGAAGCGGGCAGCTACGAAGCGACGCTGACCGTCAAGCGCGGCGGCGAAGAAGACAGCGACTCGACGAGCGTGCAGATCCTCGCCCCGCCCGCCCACCAGGTGCAGATCGAAGTCACCGACGAAGCC
Organism: uncultured Actinomycetes bacterium; assembly: GCA_963714045.1. GTDB lineage: Bacteria > Actinomycetota > Thermoleophilia > Solirubrobacterales > 70-9 > VAYN01. The sequence continues at coordinate 1,316,249 of OY970225.1, forward strand.
GAAGCCCCGATCGCCGGCGCCCAGGTCCTCTACATAGGCCCCGGCGGCACCCGCACCAAGGCCGCGACCGACGGCGCCGGCAAAGCCGCGCTGGCCGGCCTGCCCGACGGCACCCTCACCGTCTACGCCGACAAGTCTGGCTACAGGCCGGCGGCCGGCCAGGTGGAAGTCAGCGAAGGGGAGGGAGAAGCGACGATTCAGCTGGCCGAAGGGGACGTCGTCACAACCACCCTGCAGTCCAAGGAAATGACCCTCGAAGAAATCGAAGCAGCGGGGATCGACCCCGACGACCCGGCCAACAACATGGTCTTCGAATTCGAAGTCGGGCTGGCGTTCTTCAAGGGCTCACCGGGTGGCGGCGGCGGTGGAGGCGGAGGAGGCGGCGGCGGCGGCGGCGGTGGAGGCGCTGGCTGGACCAACTACGAATTCCACGGCTACGTCAACGGGCACGGGAACCTCGTCGGCCCCTCTGTCCCCAGCGGTGACGACGAAAGCGAATGGACCTGCACCCCGTCTTCGTGCAGCAACGGCGAAGGCGTAACCGTCGCCTCCAAGATGGTCGAAGGCCACCCGGTGATCTACTGGCTGATCCTGCGCGGCAAAGTCAGCATCCTCAAGCAGTTCTTCGACGTCAGCATGGTGATCCAGAACCTCAGCGACGAACCGTTCGAACTCGCCGCCGGAAGCGCCGAGCTCAGCCTGCCGAGCGGCCTCAGCCTCGCGCCCACCGCAGAGCCCCAGTCCCTGGCGCAGTCGGTCGATCCGATAGCGGGCCACTCCAGCGCCACCCTTGAGTGGATCGTGCGCGGCGATGAGGCCGGCGAATACAACCTCTCGGCGCGGTATGACTCGACCCTCGAACCCTTCGAAGCGCCGGTCTCCGCACAGGCCGCGACCGCCGAACCGCTGAAGATCTGGGGCGCGGACGCGCTGGCGCTGAAAGTCGAGGGGCAGTCCGGAGAACTGGCGGCGGGCCGGCCATACCACGTCCGGATCGGCGTCATGAACAAAGCCGACATCCCCCTCTACAACGTGGCGATCAGCGTCGACTCCGAAACCCACGAGCACTTCATCTTCCAGCCCGACCAGCAGTTCACGGAGACGATCGGCGAACTGGGGCCGGGCGAGACCCACTTCGCCCCCGGCTACATCCTGATCCCCGACAGCGCCAGCTTCGAAGGGTTCAACCCGAGCCTCTCCTACGCCCGCTTCGTCGGCGAAGAAGTGAAACCCGGCGAAGGCATCGCCGAAGTCCCCGGCCCGCCGCTCTATGACATCGAAGCGATCGGCGACGCCCCCGGCCTGGTCCACCTGCACTGGGAGCCGGTGCCCGGAGCCGAAGGCTATGAGGTGTTCTCGACCCCCGACCTCGCGACCCCGTTTGGCGCCGAAGCCGATCAGGCGCTCGAGGGCCCGGAAGCCTCCGAACCGCTCCAGCTCCTGCCCTCCGGCGCCACCGACGCCTACATCGCCGGCGGCGGCGCCCGCGATTACGCGGTGAGCAGCCTGATCGACGGCAGGCTGGTGCTCGACAAGCAGGTGATCGAGGCAGAAGCCTCCCCATCATCCGAAGCCCCCGCCGCCACCGCCCCGCCGACGATCTCAGGCGAAGCGCGCCAGGGCCAGACCCTCACCGAGCACCACGGCAGCTGGGAACCGAGCCCCGAAAGCTACGAATACCAGTGGCTGCGCTGCGACGGCGAAGGCAACGAATGCGCGGCGATCTCCGGCGCCACGACCTCCACCTACGAACTCACCTCAGCCGACGTCGGCCACAAGATCAAGGTGAAGGAGACCGCTGGCAATGAAGGCGGCTCGGGCGAAGCGAGCTCCGCGGCGACGGCCACGGTCCTGCCGGCACCCCCCGCCGCCACCGCGCCGCCGACGATCTCAGGCGAAGCCCGCCAAGGCCAGACCCTCACCGAGCACCACGGCAGCTGGGAACCGAGCCCCGAAAGCTACGAATACCAGTGGCTTCGCTGCGACGGCGAAGGCAACGAATGCTCGGCGATCCCCGGCGCCACGACCTCCACCCACGAACTCACCGCGGCTGACGTCGGCCACAAGATCAAGGTCACCGAGACCGCCAGCAACGCCGGCGGCTCGGAATCGGCAGCTTCAGTGGCTTCAGCGGTGGTGGCGCCGGCAGAAACGAGTGGGGGAGGGTCTGGCTCCAGCACACCCCCTCCGATATCGCCTCCACCCCCCTCGCCTCCTCCCGGGACCGCTGTCGCCGGCAGCACGAGCGCCTCGGTCAAGGTCAAGGGCAACGCCGTGTCGATTCCGCTGAGTTGCGCTGGCGGGGAGGCCTGTCAGGGCGTGGTCAAGCTGGTTGTCCGGTTGACGGAAACCCGGGTGGTCAAACGCCACGGGCACCGCGAAGTCATTCACCGCACGCGTACGCTGACGATCGGCAAGGCGCGCTTCTCGATCGCAGCCGACAGCCAGGGGTCGGTCAAGGTTCACCTGAGCGGCAAGGGGGTCTCCCTCTTGCGCAACGCTGGAAAGCGCGGCTTGAAGGTGAAGCTCAAGGGGGCCGGCGTGGAACAGGGGACCGTCAAGCTCAGGTCCCCCGTCAAGCACATGGCAAAGCACAAGAAAAAGCTGACGCGCAGGGGAGGGAGTCGGTGATCGGCAGCCGCGTGGCAGGAGCTCGGCGTGTCCGTGGCGCACCGAGGGCAGGTCCGATGTGCTGCGCCGCGATGCTCGCTGCCGCCTTCGCTATGGCCGGTTGCGGAAGCTCGGGCAACTCGAGTTCCACGACTGCCGTCCAACCGGAAGCCACGAACGCCTCGAGCCACCTTGGGCCTCCAACGGTCTCCGGAGGCGCGCAGGGCGCGAATCAATTCGCCGGCAGCTCCGGACAGCACAAATTCCAGGCTCTCGCCAACACGATTTGCAGTACCGTCCGGACGGGCACTCCACCTCCCCTGCCTCAATCGGCGAGCTCTGTCAGGCTGCGCAGGTACGCTGCGTCGGCCTCAAAGGCCAACCAGCGCACGATCGTTTCGCTGCGGCGGCTGGGGGCTCCGTCATCCTTGCGCCAGTCGGTCGAAAACCTGCTCAATTCCCTGCGTCGCTTGCAGTCGGCATATCGCCAGGCCGGCTATGACCAGAAGGGCCAGGCAACGAACGGCTCGGTGGACCAGGCGATCGCGATGGCGGAGGCGCAGGCTGTTTCGGACGCATTAGCGAGTGGTTTGCCCGCGTGTGCACCGCACCCCGCCAGTGTTGGGACTACAGAGCCACCCCTACACACAAATCGGGGTGGCCCACCGTCGCCAGGTCAGCGCTGATGCGGATTGGAGTAGGATTGAAATTGGTACCGATTTATCCTCAAAACCTCCACGGCAGAGCCCTTGCGACTAGATTGCGGCGAATGCTTCAGACTGACCGTAATCTTCGGAGTGGTATGCGGAAACTCGTTGCACGGGCGAGCGATTGCGCCGTGCCAGGGTGTGATTTGGTGAACGGATCGCAGGGCAGACGACTCGCGGCAGGTGGCTCGACGCGCACCCGGGCGCTCGCGGTCGTGTTGCCGGTTCTAGCTTGCGTCCTCCTGGCCTTGCCCTCGGCCGCCGCCGCGACGCCGAATGGGTCGATCAGCGGGATGGTCACGGACGCGGCCAGTACACAACCAATCGAATTCGACTACGTCTGCGTCTACGACGCCAGCGGGTACGAATGGGAATCGGTGGCATGCGGGTACACCGATTCCAGCGGCGAATACACGATCGAAGGCCTGGAAGCCGGTTCCTACAAGGTGAGGTTCTACGCGCCCTACGAAAGCGGCGACATCGAGCAGTTCTACGATGGCAAGAGCTCCTGGGCCGAAGCCGACGTGGTTCACCTGGCCGCGGAAGAAGCGCGGTCCGGAGTCGACGCCGAATTGGAGAAAGGCGGCGAAGTCACGGGCACGGTGGTCGACGCGGGGACAAAAGCGCCGATCGAATCCGCCAACGTCTGCGCCTATGACGCCGGTGGCCCGGAATGGGAATCGGTGGCCTGCGGGTACACCGATTCGGGCGGCGAATACACGATCGAAGGCCTGGCGGCGGGCTCCTACAAGGTTCAGTTCGTCGCGCCGTACGGCAGCAACTATCTGAGCCGCTACTACGACGGGCAGGCGTCCTTCGCCAAAGCCGACCCGATCGCTGTCGGCGCGGGCGAAGCCAAACCCGGGATCGATGCCGAATTGCAGAAGGGCGGCGAAGTCACCGGCACGGTCACGGACGCCGAATCCCACGAACCGATCGAAGGCATCAGCGTCTGCCCCTACAAGGTCGGGCTCGGCGGAGGATACGGGGGCGCTTGCACCTCGACCGATTCCAGCGGCGAATACACGCTCTCCGGCCTCGCGATGGGGACCTACACGGTGCGCTTCGAAGCACCCTACTACGGGGCTCTCAACTACCTCTCCGAGTTCTACGGCGGCAAGCAATCGCTCGGCCAGGCCGACACGTTTGCGGTTGCCCCGGAAGAAACGACGACCGGCGTCGACGCCGAGCTGGAGCCCGGCGGGCAGATCTCGGGCACGGTCACCGACGCCTCGACCACCGAACCGATCGAACTCGCCAACGTCTGCGTATACAGGTCAGGCAGCGGCGAATACGTGACTTGCGTTTCGACTAACTCCGGCGGCGAATACACGGTCTCCCGCCTGGCGACCGGCTCCTACAGAGTTCAGTTCTCGCCACCCCACGGCCGCAATTACGTGCGCCAGTACTACGACACGAAGGCGACCTACGGAGCCGCCAATCCAGTCGCGGTCAACGTGGGCGAAACGAAAGCCGGGATAGATGCCGAACTGGAGCCCGGCGGGCAGATCTCGGGGACCGTCACCGACGCCTCGACCGCCGAACCGATCGAATTCGCCAACGTCTGCGCCTACAACGCCGGGAACGGCCGATCCGAAGGCTGCGCGACCGCCAACGCCGGCGGCGAATACACGCTCTCCAGCCTGGCGACCGGCTCCTACAAAGTTCAGTTCTCGCCACCCAGCGGGGGTAACTACCTGAGCCAGTGGTTCGACGGCAAACCCACCTTCGGGGCCGGTGCCTCGCTCGCGGTCGCCGCCGGGGCGGTCACCGAAGGGATCGACGCCGAATTGCAGAAGGGCGGCGAAGTCACCGGCACGGTCACCGACGCCGAATCCGACGAACCGATCGAAGACGGGAGAGTTTGCGCCTACGAGGGAGAAAGCGCGAGCTATGTCGGCTGTGTGTATACGAACGTCAGCGGCGAATACGCGCTTGTCGGCCTGGCGACCGGCTCCTACAAGGTCCAGTTCTCGCCGCCCTACGGAGGCAACTACCTGAGCCAGTACTACGACGGTAAGCCGTCGTTCGCCGAAGCCGACCCGATCGCGGTCAGCGTGGGCGAAACCACATCCGGGATTGACGCCGAATTGGAGAAGGGCGGCGAAGTCACCGGCACGGTGACCGACGCCGAATCCGACGAACCGATCAAAGACGTGAACGTTTGCCTCTACGAGGGCGAAAGCGGGAGCTACCTCGGTTGTGCGTACACGAACGGCGGTGGCGAATACGCCATAGGCGGGCTGGCGAGCGGAGCGTATGTCGTCAGGTTCGAAACGTACGAAGGCAACTACCTGAGCCAGTACTACGACGGCAAGCCGTCGTTCGCGGCTGCCGACCGGGTTGCGGTCACGACGGGCGCGACCACGGCCGGCGTCGACGCCGAACTGGAGCCTGGCGGGCAGATCGCCGGCAACGTCAGTGACGAAACAACGGCGGAACCGATCGAAGAAGCGCGCGTGTGCGTTCGCGACCCCGGCAGCGGCGAACAGATCGCCTGCGGATATACGAACTTTGCCGGCGACTACGTCATTTCCGGCCTGCCGGCCGGCGAATATGCGGTGAGGTTCGACCCCCCTTACGGGGCCAACTACATCGGCGAGTACTTCGACGACGTGCCCACCATGGCGGAATCCGCGCCGGTGAGCACCGAACTGGGGATGACCACCGAAGGGATCGACGCCGAACTTGCGCTCGGCGGGCAGATCAGGGGCGAGGTGACCGCGGCCGTCGGAGGAGAGCCGTTGAGCGGCGCCTATGTTTGCGCCACCAAGGTAGGCGGAGGAGAAGGGGGGTCGTGCACCGAAACGGAATTCGGCGAATACACGATCTCGGGCCTGGCGACGGGGAGCTACAGGGTCCAGTTCTCGCCGCCCTACGAAGGCAACTACCTCGGTCAGTACTACGACGACGTCGGGTCCGCCGGGGAAGCTGACCCGGTCGCGGTGGAAGCCGGCAGCGTCGCGGAAGGGATCGATGCCGCGCTGCACCCCGGCGGACAGATCTCGGGGACCGTCACCGACGCCTCGACCGCCGAACCGATCGAAGGCGCGAGCGTTTGCGCATCCGGCGTCGGCGAATACGGTCATTGTGTCTCCACGGGCGCCGGCGGCGAATACACGATCTCGAGCCTGCCCACCGGCTCCTTCAACGTCACGTTCAGCCCCGGCTACGCCTGCGGGCCCGAAGAATGCGCTTCTCAGAACTACGTCCGCCAGTACTACGACGGCAAGTCGTCGTTCGGCGAAGCCGATCCGGTGAGCGTGACAGCCGGCTCAACGCACAGCGGGATCGACGCCGAGATGGAGCGGGGCGGGAAGATCAGCGGCCACGTGACCGATGCGATCACCGCTGAACCGCTCGGCTCAGTCCAGGTGTGCGCGAGCCCGACGGCGGGGGAAGAAACGGAAATCTGCGACGAAACCAATATCGCCGGTGCCTACACGGTGCAGGGGCTGCCGGCCGGCTCCTACCGGGTCAGGTTCTCACCCTCGTACTCCTCGAACCTGCTCAGCCAGTACTACGACGGCAGGTCCTCCATCGGCGAAGCCGATCCGGTGAGCGTGACGGCGGGCTCGACGCACGAAGAAGTCGATGCGGCGCTAGAGCATGGGGGGCAGATCAAGGGCCACGTGACAGTTGCCCCGAGCGGTGAATCGCTCCAGGGGATCGAGGTATGCGCATTCAACTCGGGCGCCGAAGGGCCGACGCGCTGCACGAGCACCAACTACGGCGGCAACTACGTGCTCCAGGGCCTGCCGACCGGCTCCTATCAGGTCGAATTCGGCCCCGGGTACGTCTGCGGCTTCGAAGGATGCGCCTATCAGAACTACATCCGCCAGTACTACGACGGCAAGGCTTCCTTCGGCGAAGCCGATCCGGTGAGCGTGACGGTGGGCTCAACGCAGGAAGGAATCGACGCCGAACTGGAAGTCGGTGGGCGAATCAGCGGTACGGTCATCGATGCCTCAAGCGAAGTACCCGTGCGTTGGTCCTGGGTCTGCGCCTACCGCTCGGGCGAAGAAGAACCTGAGGCCTGCAGCGAATCGAACGGCAGCGGACACTATGTGATCACCGGCCTTTCGGAAGGCAACTACAAGGTTGAATTCGGCCCGGGCGCCACATGCACGGGCGAATTCGTCTGCATCGAACACAACTACCTGGTCCAGTTCTATGACAACAAGGCTTCGCTGGCGGCTGCCGACGACGTGAGCGTCACGGTCGGAGGGAATCACGAAGGCATCGATGCCTCGCTGGTCGAATCGTCGGGAAGCAAACCCGTCAGCACCGAAGCGCCGCAGCTGACCGGCACGCCCGAAGTGGGAGAAACCTTGACCTGCTCCAACGGCAGCTGGGAAAACAGCCCGACCGGATTCGACCGCGTCTGGCTGCGCGGCTCCAGCCCGATCGCCGGCGAAACCGAAGCGACCTATGAAGTGCAGGCCGCGGACCGCGGTCACACGATCGCCTGCGAAGTGACGGCAAGCAACGAAGGTGGCTCAGCCTCGGAAACCAGCGACGGGCTCTACGTACCAGCGCCGCCCGTGAACACCGCGCCGCCGGTGCTGTCCGGCGTCCCGGCGGTGGGAGAAACCTTGACCTGCTCCGACGGCAGCTGGGAAAACAGCCCGACCGGATACGACCGCGTCTGGCTGCGTGGCGCCAGCCCGATCGCCGGCGAAACCGAAGCGACCTATGAAGTGCAGGCCGCCGATCAGGGTCACTCGATCACCTGCAAGGTTACGGCGACAAACGCAGACGGGTCTGCGGATGAGACCAGCAACTCGCTTGCGGTGCCGGCCGCGGCGGGAGCGCCGGTCGACACCGAAACGCCACAGCTCACCGGCACGCCCGAGCTGAGTATGACCTTGAGCTGCTCGCAGGGGCTGTGGGAAAACAGCCCGACCGAATACGCCTATTCCTGGTTGCGCGACGGTAGCCCGATCGCCGGCGGAACCGAAGCGACCTATGAAGTGCAGGCCGCAGACGCGGGGCACGAAATCAGCTGCGAAGTCACCGCCTCCAACGGGTTGGGGTCGGCCTCGGCTTCGAGCAACGCCCTGGCGGTCGTTCCCAAGCCCGTCAATACGGGCCCCCCGAGCATCGTCGGCACGCCCGAGGTGGGCATGACGCTGACCTGCTCCGACGGCAGCTGGAAAAACAGCCCGACGGACTATGCCTATTCGTGGCGGCGCGACGGCAGCCCGATCGCCGGCAAAACGGCTAGCACCTATGAAGTGCAGGCCGCAGACGCCAGCCACGGGCTGACCTGCAGGGTGACGGCCAGCAACGGGGGCGGCTCGACAGGCGCGACCAGCGGCTCGGTGGAAGTGCCGATCCCGCCGAGCCCGCCCGTCAATACCGTCAAACCGCAACTCACCGGGACGCCCGGCGTCGGTCAGACCTTGAGCTGCTCGCAGGGGCTGTGGGAAAACAGCCCGACGGAATATGCGATCGCGTGGCTGCGCGACGGCAGTCCGATCGCGGGCCAAGCTGGGACCACCTACACCGTGCAGAGCGCCGATCAGGGCCACGCGATCACCTGCAAAGTGACGGCCGGCAACGGGGGCGGCGCGGCGAGTGAATCGAGCAACTCGCTGACGGTTCCCGCACCCGAATCCAAACCGCAGCCAGAATCCAACCCGCAGCCGTCGAGCACGCCTCCGTTGTCTCTGACGAAACCCCATTCCGAGCCGCCGAAAGCCACGTACGGCCAGTGCGTCGCCAAGGCCAACAAGACGTATCGAAAGGCCAAGAAGGCGGCGGAGCGCAAGCACGGCAAAGCCCGCGCCACGGCAATGAAGCAAGCCCGCAAGAAGAAGGGCAAGCTCACCGCCAAGTGCAAGAAGCGCTTTGGAAAGAGCCACGGCAAGCAGCGCCATAAGCACAAGCGCGGACGCCGTGCGGCGCGCCATTAGATCCGCTCGGTGAGGCGACGACCACGTGCGTCCCCGCTGACTTCATGTTCCAGCTGACTCGGGACGAGTACGCCGACTTGAGGAGTCAGATTGGCGCCTCAAGTAGCGGGCATGGAGGGCGACGCTATCCGCCGTATGTCTTCACTGAGCAAGGGGTTCAGATCTTCGACGTCCTTCGACGACTGATCTCCCCACCTTCGCGACCAAAGCGCCATGTCGGGTTCGCGCCCCCCGATGACGAGGCGTAGGTTAAGGGCGATTCAGCCGTCACTCGGCTTGGTTGGCGTCGCCACGGCGAGCGCGGGGGAGAGGCCGACGCGGGGACCCGCCGGCCTCGGCGCCGGGCCGCAATGGGAGCCGAAGTGCTGGGTCCAGACGTGGACTTCCCGATCGCCACCCAAGTCGCCGACCCTGAGGCCGACGCCGATCTGGGTGTAGTGGCCGAGGATGTTCGCCCGGTGCTCGGGCGAGTGGATCCAGGCGCGGAAGATCGAGCGCACGCTGTCATAGCTCCCGGTCCCCCAGGCGAGGTTCTCGCCGATCCCACCAGAGCTTCGAGGAACTGAGGGGCGTTCAGTTCATCTTCTTCTTCATCGAGCACGACGAGGATCGTGTCGAGCACCTGCGTGGGGAGATTGCGGCCTTGGGGGAGCTGCCGGACAACGTTTCCGTCGAAATCGAGCACGGGGAGTTCGAAGGCACGTTCGCCTCGGTTATAGGCCCGATCATCGAGCTGGGCGCCCATCTGATTCCGACCTTCGCGTTCATCGACCCCTTCGGCTATTCGAGCGCGTCGATGTCCATAACGGGCCGGCTGCTCGACTTCCCCCGGTGCGAGACGCTCTTCTTCCTGCCGATGTCTTTCATCCATCGCTTCGTTGGTCGAGAGGGACAGGAGACGGCCCTGACCTCGCTCTTCGGCACCGACGAATGGCAGGCGGCGATTCCCCTACTGTTGAGCGACACTCCGTTTGAGCACCAACACGACGTTCAGCGTCACTGACGCTGAACACGAGCTGAAGACCGGCGCCCCCAGTTCCTGTTCGGCCCGGTAGCCGCCCCCGCCACTGCGCCGAGTCCGTAGGAGGTTTTGTTCAGCCCAGGGGACTCGGTTGATACGGGGCCACTTCTCGCCGAGCTGCGCTCCCGGTTCGGAACGGAGTGGTTCACGATCGACCAGGCCGACCGATGCACGCTGGTCGATACGCCCTTCCGCAAAGCGCACCTTCGGAGGCTCACCCTCCAGCCGGCAGAGAGAGCGGGCGAGCTCGAGGTCCAGCGTCCGGGACGCGGATTCAAGGACGCCAAACTGCGATTCTGTTCGTAGTTCCCGGTCGGCGCGTCTGATCGAGATGCGAACATATGTGCGTATGACCTAAAGGGGACGCCCAGCGGCCGGCGAAAGGAGCGCAAGCATGGCGGACAACAGCGCGATCGAGTGGACGGAGGCGACTTGGAACCCGGTCACCGGCTGCTTCCAGGTGTCTCCCGGTTGCGCTCACTGCTACGCCAAGACCTTCGCGGAGCGCTGGAGGGGGGTCCCGGGACACCCCTACGAGCAGGGCTTCGAGCTCCGGCTTTGGCCTCAGCGCCTAGAGCAGCCGCTGCGCTGGGCCCGACCACGGATGATCTTCGTGAACTCGATGAGCGACCTGTTCCACGAGGACATTCCCGAGGAATACATCGAGGAAGTGTTCGACGTCATGGGCAGGGCCGACCATCACACCTTCCAGATTCTGACCAAGCGCCACGAGCGCCTTGCGGAACTGGCACCGTCTCTTCCGTGGCACCCGAACGTTTGGATCGGCGTGTCGATCGAGAACCGTCGCTTTACGCATCGGGCCGACTATCTGCGGGAGGTCGATGCAGAGGTTCGGTTCATCTCCGCCGAGCCGCTGCTCAGCCCCTTGGATAAGCTGGACCTATCCGGCATCCATTGGCTGATCGCCGGAGGCGAGTCAGGGCCAAAGCACCGGCCGATGAGAATCGAGTGGGCGCGAGAGCTCCGCGACCGCTGCCTCGACGAGGAAGTCGCGTTCTTCTTCAAGCAGTGGGGCGGACACCGGCCAAAGTCCGGCGGGCGCTTGCTCGATGGACGTACTTGGGATGAGATACCAAGGCGTCAAGTCGCTTTGGCAACGGTCTAGGTTTTCAGGTCGGTGGGCCTCAGTTCATTAAGCCGATGGGTCGGGGTTGACGGCGGGGCAGGGCGCGCTTATGTTCGGTGCTGTAGAGGGGTCTGCGGAACGCTGCGGCTGGGGAGGCCGGCTGCGGTCGGGGGCTCGCCTGGCTTCTAACAGGAGGATCGAAATGCCGGATTCGCTGCGCCGCCTCGCGCCCTTGACCGGGATCGTCTTCGCCGCCCTGCTCCTCGTCACCTTCTTCTTCAGCCCCAGCGCACCGAGCCAGCACGACAACGGGGCGCAGGTCATCGCCCACTTCAGGCTCCATCACTCGGCGATCATGATCGGCAACTTCTGCGGCGCCCTCGCGGTCATCTTCTTCATCTTCTTCGCCGGCTCCCTGCGCAGCTTCCTGCGCGGCAAGGACGGTGGCGAGGGGCTCTCCGCCGTCGCCCTCGGCGGCGCGGTCCTGCTCGGGGCCGGCGGGGCGATCTTCTCCAGCCTCGAATGGGCCCTGAGCGAAACTCGCAACAGCATCAGCCCCGCCGCGGCCGAAGCGATCAACATCCTCAGCAACAACCTCTTCTGGCCGTTCGAGGCCGGGCTCGTGGTCTTCTCGATCGCGATCGGCCTGGCAATCCTGCGCACCGCGGCGCTGCCCAAGTGGCTCGGCTGGGTGATGATCGTGATCGGCGTCATCGGCGTCACCCCCGTCGGCTTCTTCGGCTTCTTCGTGGTGATGATCTGGTCGGTGATCGTCGCCGTCATGGTGTATCGCCGCGGCGGTGGGCCCACTCAGCCGCGGGACGAAGGCCCCGTCGCCCCGGCGATCTGAGCGCGCTTGAGGGTCGCCGCCGGGCCAGGCTGCAAATAGCTCCTACCAGGCGGCGAGCAGGTCGTCGGGGCCGAAGGCCGCGTCCGCGGCGACACCGTCGGCCACTCCCGTCCTGCCGATCGCGACGAGCTTGGCCTCGGTGGCGCCGGGCACGCGCTCTCGGCTGCTCGCCAGCTTGCGCAGCTCGGCCACGGCGAACGGCTCGCTCTCGTGCCACTTGATCGAACCGACGAAGCCGATCTTCGCCGGCTGCGGTGCATCGCCCCCGACCAGGTCGACCTCGACGCTGTGATCGCGACGCCACCAGGACCCGACGTGCCGGGCGCCGCCGAGGCGCTTGCTCAGGGCCGCGCCGGCCAGCAGGCGCTCAAGCGCCTCGCGCACCACCGGCTCGACGGCCCGGCCGCGGTAGGCGCTCCAGTCGCGCATGATCCGATCCACGACGAGGTCGGGGCGCCCCCGGGAGAGCTCGGCCATGTGGGGCCCGACGAAGCGCAGCCAGAAGCGAAGGTAGGGGTCGATCACCGTGTACTTGGCCGCCGTCTTGCCCGGGGGGACTGCGTAGGGAAGCTGCTTGGCGACCAGCCGCTTCGCCTCGATCAGCACGGTCAGGGCGTCGGTGAGGGTGTTGCCCTTGACGCCGCTGCGCGACCGGATCCGGCTGTAGGCGGTTTCGCCGTGGCCGATCGCCTCGATCACCCGCGCGGCCTGAAGCTGGCGCTGGAACTCCGACGCCATGATCCGCAGCGCGGTCGTGGCGAACGGGGTCTGATCGTCGGCCAGCGCCTCCTCCAGGAAGTCTCGCAGGCTGGCTGCTCGCGGCCATGAGGCCGCGAGCAGCGGGAACCCCCCGACGACGAGGTAGCGGTCTATCGCGTCGGCTGCGCTGGGGGCGGCCGTGACAGCGGCGACGCCGGCGGGGCTGAGCGGCGCGATCCGCAGCTCGCGCGTGGGCCTGCCGTGCAGCGGCGATCGCTCGCCCACCAGGTCCTCCATCATCCGCACGTCGGACCCCACGCACACGAGCAGGATCGGCGATCGCTCCAGCGCTCGATCCCAGGCCTTCTGGAGGTCGGCGGCAAAGCCGGGGTCGAGCTCGGTCAGATAGGGCAGCTCGTCGATCACGACGATCGCCGGATCGGAGGCGGTGGCGCCGCGCGCGGTGGCTCGCAGGGCGGCCGGCCAGGACTCGTAGGCGACGTCTTCGAACCCGTCGGCTGCGGTGAGGGTGGAGTGCGCCACCGTTTCGACGAAGTCGGCCAGCGCTTCGGCGCGGGGGCGTCGTGGCGCCTGGTAGAAGCAGTAGCGGCCCCGCGAGCGGTCGCAGAACTCCTGCACGAGGCGGGACTTGCCAACCCGCCGCCGCCCGCGCATCCAGACGAAGCGCCCGTCGCCCGAGCGCCTGGTTCTCTCGAGCTCGGCCTGGAGCGCCGCGATCTCGCTGTCTCGTCCCACGAAGGTTGCCATAGGCATACTCTATCTCACTAGAGTCTAGTTGGCTAGAGTTAGCCGATCCGGTGATCAGGAACTGCCCGCGCGCCTACCAGCAGATTCGGATCAACGTGGCCGTATAGATCGGAAGCGAGCGGAGCTTGCTTTATGCCCATAGCCCGCTCAGCGGCACAGCCCAGAGGCGATCGCCAAGCGGAGTCGTCTGCTCACATGTGCACACGACAGCACCGGCCTTGAACCGTGCGCGCCTGCTGTCCCGCAGCGTTTCCATCGTTCGAACATCCTTGCGGCCAATGGACGCCGACGCCTTCACCTCGATCGCCACGATCTCGCCGGCGCGGTTCTCCAGTAGGAGATCGACCTCACTCTCGCGCTGGCGGTAGTGGTAGGCGGAGCTGTCGGTGGCGGCCCAGTCAGCGTGCTTGAGCACCTCGGCGATAACGAAGTTCTCGAGCACCTTCCCGGTGACCTGGTCGTCGGCTTCGATGCGGCGCTCGTCGGCACCGAGCAGATGCGCCAGCAGCCCGGCGTCGACCAGGTACGCCTTCGGGGCGTGCGCCTCGCGTGCGCTGATGCCAGGACGCCAGGCGGGCAGCAGGTGGACGAGGAACACCGTTTGCAGCAGGCCTATGTACTCGCGCACGGTGTCGTGCGTCAGTTCGAGCTTGGCGGCGACTGCTCGGTAGGAGAGGACGTTCGCGGCCTGCGAGGCGAGCAATCGCAGCAGGCGTGGGACCTCGTGGAGCTTGCGGGCGTCGCTGATCTCGCGCAGGTCCCTGTCGAGCGTCGTGCCCAGATAGCTGGCGAACCAGCGGGCTCGTCGCCGGCCGCTGCGCACGCGCGCCTCTGGATAGCCGCCGGCCGCCACTACCTCGATGAAGGCTTTGCGGCCGACGGGGGCACCGGCCACGCGTGGGGGCTCGGCCGCAAAGAGAGCGTCGACGAAGTTGCCGGTGCTCCCGTGGATCTCGCTCTGAGCGAGCGGCCAGAGCGGGATCGTCTCCATGCGCCCGGTGAGCGCATCCTTGACCTTGCGGGCGGTCAGCAGGTTGGCTGAGCCGGTGAGCAGGAAGCGGCCCGGCGTGGGGTCTCTGTCGACAGCACGCTTGATGGAGAGCAGCAGGTCGGGCGCGCGCTGGATCTCATCGATGAAGGCTGGGCCCTGCAAGCCGGCGATGAAGCCCTCGGGGTCGGCGAGGGCTGTCTCGCGCGTTGCGCGGTCGTCAAGGCTGAACTCCTCGGCGGGATGGCCCGTGCGCGCGATCTGCTGTGCCAGTGTGCTCTTCCCCGCCTGCCTTGCGCCGGCGATGAACACGACCCGCGTGTCGGCGAGTGCCTCGAGCGCCAACGGCTGAGCGCTGCGGAGGAACATGTCGGTGGTCGCGGGCATCGATAGGACTCAGGGTAAATGGCGAATAGCGATCCGGCAGATGGCGAATACAATATCGGCAAATGGCGAACAGCGCCGCTTCAGGCCGACATCGGCCGGCCGCGGCGGCGCAGGTCGGCCAGGAGCTGCGCCCAGCGGAGTCCGACGGCTGCATCCCCGGCGGAGCTCGGCGGGGAGCACGATCCTCGATTCTTGGTACGGGTCGAAGTTCGACCGCTGTTATGCTCTCCAACGGAGGAGCCAGGTCTGCCCAGCAGGGTTGTAAAAAGGTAGGAATTTTATGGGAATCGCGACCTCGTCATCCTGGCTACCGGCCTCCTCTCACCGCTCAACTACGTAGACGATTCGATGAAACGAAGCGTGACCATCGAGTTGGGTGAGTTCACCCTGGATGCTCTTGGCGGAGATGGCAGGGGCGAAATGGACCGCGTCCCGGTGCGGGCCGTGCGCGCGGTTCGCTACTACCTCAAGGACGGCGGCTCCGGCCGCGCCGAGTGGCCGTGCCCCGACTTCCTGCGCGACAAGCCGGACGGCGGGGGGAGGCGGTGGAGCTGAGCGTCGACGAGGGCCTCTGGGACTCGCTCGAGCAGGAGGCCGCCCGCCAGGGCGTCCCCGCGCCGCGCCTGGCCGAGCACGCCGCCCTCTACTTCGCCGCCGACCGCGATGCCGGCCGCGTCACCCAGCGCATCCTCGAAGACCTCAAGGATTGAGTCGGCGTTTGATATCCGATGCCTTATCAGGCATAATCGGCGGGTGGAAACCGGCGAGCTGATCAGGCGCACCCGCGAACGTCACGGGATCAGCCAACGCAGCCTGGCCCTGCGGGCCGGCACCGACCAGGCGGCCGTCAGCCGGATCGAGCGCGGCGAGGTTTCTCCCAGCGTCGACACGGTCGAGCGGCTGCTGACGGCTATGGGTGAGCGGCTGAAGCTGGAGGCGGAGCGGGACGAGCGCGACTACGACCCGGTTCACCTGCGCGCGACGCTGGCGCGGACGCCGGCGGAGCGGCTCGAGCTGGCGATCTCCTGGAACCGCCTCGCCGGGCGGCTGACGGAGGCGGGACGGAGCGCCCGTGCCGGCTGATCGCCGCCGCGATGCTACCCCGCGCGACGATCTGGCAGTTCGCAACCCCCCATGGCGACATCGACGTGCTGCACGAGGCGCCTGGCGCCGGCCCGTACGCCGAGTTGCGCGAGCGTGCCCTGGTGATCGCCCTCGCCGACATGCGAGTCCCCGTCGCCGGCCGGGACGACCTCATACGCATGAAGCTCGCCCGCGGTCGCCCGGTCGATCGCGCCGACGTCGCCGCCCTCACCGACTCCGGATAGGATCGATTCACTGTCATCGTCCGCGCCAAGGTCGGCGGCGACGTCCGACCACATCGCGCGCGTCGGCCCCGACGTCAAGCGCAAGATCGCCCCCGCCCCGCTCATACCGGGTCGATCTGCTCTGCTTGAATACTCATCAATTCTGATAGCGTCGCGCCCAACTCGTGGGTGTCGTGACACACAATGGTCGAGTGGAGAGACGGGATGCGTAAGCCGCTTGTGCGAATGGCCGGGGGCCAGTTCCTGCGATCGGGTCTACCTTGGTCGCTCGCGATCCTCGCGGTCCTTGCCTGCGTAACGGTGGCCTTCGGGCCCGCACGCGCCGCGGCTGCCCGTCACGTTTCTCGGCACACGTCTGGGAAGCTGACCATCCAGATGGTCGGCCTTCCGCGGGGTACCCGTGGCGAGGCGATCCTTCGAGGGCGGGGCATCCGTCGGCGCATGTCGCTCGGCCGGCATTCGGCTCGCGTGAGGCTGCCGACCGGCAGGTACAGGATTCGCGTCGTGCCGGTTAAGATCAGGCACGCGCGAGGGGGCATCAAGCGCGGCGCCCTGGCGAAGCCGGACAGGCGCGTCTTGCGAGTGCGAGTGCGAGTGGGGCGCAGCTCGAAGCGCAAAGCACGCTACGGAACGATCGTCAATCCCGGCGTACGCACCGTGACGGGGAAGGTCGCCGCGATATTGGGCGACCCGCTGAATCCAAGCGGAGTAGTGCTCAAGCGCTATCGGCGGGTGCGCAGAGGTCAGGTGCTGACGGCCCGCCCGAACTCACGCCTGCCACACGGCCTTCTCGCCCGTGTCACCAGCGTCAAAAGGCTGCACGGTGGTAGGCAGCGGGTTGCACTCCGCGCGGAAAGTATCTACGAGGTGGCACCGAACATGTCCTTCGACGTACCCCTCTCCCGGGCCCAAGCGGCCAAGGCGAGCGCGTCGCCGCGATCGAGGCTGCGGGAGGCCACGGCCGCCTCTACAAGATCGTCGTGATGGATGTCAACGGCAACCACAAGCACACGATCCGCAGTGGCATCCCCCACCTCCACGGGATCGGCTGGCAACCCTTACCGGGCTGAGGGCGGGCGTTACGGGAGTCGGGCTGGTCGCCGCGGCGGATTACTTCTTCTCGCCAGAAGCGCTGAAAGGGTCGACCAAAAGGACGCCGGTTCTCGCGAAATCGTCGCTGTTTCGGGTGGCGACGGTGAGACCCGTCACCTTCGCCGTCGCGGCAAGCAGGCCGTCGACGACGGGAAAGGGGTCGGGCACGTTCATCCGCCCCCACTCCTCGGCGATCGAACGATCGATGGGCAAGATGCGATCTCGATGGGCCTCGGAGACCCGCCCCAGCCAGCTCTCCAGCGCCGCTCCCCCCTCAGGGTCCCGGCGCCGGATGCTCTCGATTCCTCGGCGAATCTCGCCCAGTGTGAGCACGCTGAGATAGACCTCCTCCTCGGCGAGGTCGGCGAACCAGGAGGTGACCCCGGGATCGGCGCGCTCGCCCTTGCGCAACTCGGAGATGACGTTGGTGTCGATCAGGTACGGCACAGCCGGCGCTTAGAGCTCGACCGCACGACCACGGTCGTGCGGTCGCTCGAAATCCCGATCCTCGCCGACTTCGGGGATCTCGAGCAGGAGCTCCTTCAGAGAGCTCGGCGGCCCGGGATGCCTCAACGCTCCGCGGAGGATCTCGCGGTGCTCCTCCTCCGCTGATCGACCATGACGGGCGGCGCGGAGCTTCAGCTCGCGGGCGAGGTCGGGCTCTATGTCACGGACAAGCAGCTGGGCCATTGAAAAACGATAGCAATGATAGCGGTCTCGCTCACAAGAGGGATGTAACGAGGCCGCGGTGGTGGAGTCCGTGGACCGAGCTCTCGGTGCGGCCGAGCGTGCTGGCGATCTCGGTGGGGGAGAGGCCGACGATGTGGCGCAGGACGAGCACCTCGCGCTGGTCGTCGGGCAGCCGCTCGAGGGCGTGGCGCAGGTTCTGGCCGCGTTCGAAGCTTCCTCCTGTCTCGAGTGGACTTGTTGGCGCTCGTCACGCTTCCAACCGAAGCGGACGAGGCGGGCGGACCACCTTCAACTTGCTTTCGCGGACAGGGAGGAGTCTTCCTCAAGCATCAATTGTTGTACTGCGAGGTTTGAAGTTTGAGAGAGAGCGGAGGAAGACTCGGGGTCGTTCGGCAGATGCACGAACGGAGGAAGGTGAAGCTCGGTGGGGAACTGCGAATCGGCGATGAGCGTGCGAACCGTCTCACCGATAATGAGGAAGTCGAATGTGGCAGATCGGTGCTTGAGGTAGTAAAGGTCGTGGCTTAGCTTCCACATCGTGCCCTCGTCGGAACCTGCGTACCCACAGCGCACCTGAGCCCATCCGGTAATCCCCGGGCGAACGATGTGACGGCGGCTGTAAAAGGCAATCGAGTGCTCGAGGCGCTCGACGAAGTCGGGCTGCTCGGGGCGCGGACCGACGATGCTCATGTCTCCCCGTAGAACGTTCACCAGCTGGGGAAGCTCATCCAGATGAGTGCGCCGCAGGAACCGGCCGACCGCAGTAATGCGCTCGTCGTCGACGGCGGACCATCTTGCCGGTCCTACTTGATCGTCAGCGCGCATTGAGCGGAGCTTGAAAATCTGAAAGGCTCGCCCTCCCTCGCCGATCCGGGTCTGCCGGTAGAGCACGGGACCGCCGTCGAGCTTCACCAGTAAAGCCAGGATGCCTACGACGGGTGCCAAAACAACGGCCAAGGCAGTGGCAATGCAGAGATCCATCAGGCGCTTCGCCGGCGGCGTTTGAGACGAGTACCGAGGATGCATCACCGCTTGGAACCACGTCGCATTGATTGCCCGAAGCGGAACATGGCCGAAGGCGCGCTCATAGAACGCAGAGAGCTCGAGGACGCGAACGTCGGAGTGCGAGCAGGTCGCCTCGATCTCGTTGAAGAAGGACATACGCGGGACTGTCGGCGAAAGCAGGAGGAGATCGAGTCGCTCCCTGACCACGGTGTTGGCAAGATCGCCGAGAGTGCCGATTGGTCTCCTGCCCTCGCCCCCCTCGGTGACCTCGGATAGCTCCCAGCCCGCGTTAGGGGAGATGTGCCCGACGACCATAAACGAGATGTTGCCCTGCGCCACAAGTTCGGATTGGAGGTCAGCGGCGGTAGCAGCGGAACCGATGACACCCACCCGCAGGCCGGGACGGGTACTTGCGGGAACCGTCAACAGGGCAAGGCTGCTAACCGCCCCCAGCACGCATAGGGCTCCGATCTCGCTAAGCGAAAGCGGCAGGAAGCCGACCATGTGAAGGGCCCCAAGTATCAAAAAGGCGGCGATGAGCGCTGCGCTCGGGGCGATGCGGCGCATGAGCGGAAGGAATTTGTTGTGACCAGCGGTACGCCGCGAGACCGACCGCTGAGTCCAAGCGACCACAAGGCCCACTACACACGCCATGCCGATCGGCTGGCTGGAGTCAGCCACCTTGAAGAACGTCACCACACTCACCAACCCGGCGGTCATGGCTGTTCGCCCAAAGGTCAGCCTGCGGCACATACGCAGCGAAGACAGTGTACGCCGAATCTGCTCTGTTTCTCTAGCGAGTAGCTGGACGAGGCGGCTCTCTACTCGAGCTTCGTCGGGCGGGCGCTCGTCCGATTTGTCTCTGCCTGATTGCAGACCGGGCACTGCCGGACCTCCCGCACATCGTCGGAATGGACAAAGCACAGCGCACACACTTGCCAGTCTGTCCGGAATTTACGCTGAGGTGGAATATGTAGGCGATCTTCTGTCCACTGTCAACCCCCAACATTTGTCGAGTAATTCGTCTGCACTCAAAGCTTTGTGCACTGAGTTGGTTCTGCACAAGAATGGGCGAACTTAGGATCCAATTCTTCGTAGGAAGTTAAAATGTGGGAACGCCGAGTTGTTTCCGATGGCGGGATCGATGGCGCACGTTTCGCGCAGAAATTGCGTGAGCGGAGTCGAGCACGGCACGGCTCCAGTGCCCGCGTGGCGACAATTGCGGTACTCCTCCACTACATCCGCCGCCTGGGTCGAGTCGCCGGCCGGCGGCTCCGCCGCCGCGGTTCTACCGGATTGGCCCAGGACGGAAACCGAGACTGAGCCGTCCCGGCGTATTGTCTGAGGCTAGGCGGCAGCAGCGCGCGGAGAGCGCCCTATTTCCAGAGGGCTGCCACCGGCACGGCCCAGAGCCGCTCTCCGAACGGCAGCGTTTCAGCTCCCGTGTTGACGACCACGCCGGCTTTGAAGCGGGCGCCGAGCTTGTCCCGCAGGCGCGCCAGTCCGCTGAAATCGGACATCCTCGGCGTCGCGCCGAGCTTGACCTCAACGCCCACCACGGAGCCGTCGTCTGCTTCGCCGACGACGTCAACCTCCCGCCCTCCGGCCGTTCGGAAGTGGTGGAGACTGACACTCTGGTCGAGTCGGCTTGCCTGCTTGACGATTTCGGAGGCGACGAAGTTCTCAAACAGGGAACCCGCCACCTTAGTTTCGTCGGCCATGAAGCGGTCCTCGTTGTAGCCGGCCAGCTGGCATGCCAGTCCGCTGTCCGGAATCCAGAGCTTCGGCTTCT
This sequence comes from uncultured Actinomycetes bacterium, assembly GCA_963714045.1. Taxonomy (GTDB): domain Bacteria; phylum Actinomycetota; class Thermoleophilia; order Solirubrobacterales; family 70-9; genus VAYN01. The sequence continues at coordinate 1,337,191 of OY970225.1, forward strand.
TGATGCCGCCCCGCACTACGGTCTCGGCGATCGCCCCGCTCGCGCCCGCTCTCGACCAGGCGCCTGCTGGCGCTGACGCTGGGGGTCTCCGGCAACCAACTTCACACCTCGTCCGCGTCGAGTCGCTAATCTGACGCGATGCGCTCGCGGCCGTGGCAGAAGGTGGCATTGGGGACGGTGGTGGCTCTTGTGCTCTTGATCCTCCCCACAACCGCCTCGACCGAGGGCGAGATCGTCATCCACGGCCCAACCTCAAGTTCGCACCTGCGCCTCACCGTCAAGGGCAATGCCATGGTCGTAGACGGCTATCTGGATCGCCGCAGTCAGGTCGGCTGTAGCGAAGGTCAGCACGATGTCATCTGCTCGCTCGCCGGGGTCGATCGGATCGAAGTGGACATGGGCCCATCCGACGACAAGGTCGAAGTCCTCGACCCGCTGCCGGTCCCTCTCACCGCCCACCTGGGAGCTGGCGAAGACAAACTGATCGGCAACGCCGAGCCCGACACCTGCTACCCCGAGGCAACCAAACGCAACCGCTGCTACGGGGGCGGCGGCAACGACGTCTGCATTACCGGCCAAAAGAACAGCGACTGCGTAGGCGATGGGGGTGACGACTACTGCCGCCACGGGGCCGGCAGCGACGGATGCTGGGGCGACTTCGCGCCCAAACCCGACGATCCCCGCCAGGGCAAGCCCGGCAACGACGTCTGCTACATGGGGTCCGGCGAAGACGGCTGCCACGGCGGGCCGGGCAACGACCGCCTCTACGGCGGCCCCGGCGCCGACCAGCTCTATGGCGGCTCAGGCCATGACTATTGCAATGGGGGACCCGGAGTCGGCCGCTCGCACGGTTGCGAGACGGGGCCTGGGCACTGACGACATCCTCCCATGCAGTAGAGGCGATCGACGGCTTCTTCGAGGGGATCAAGTTACACAAAGCCACCGCCGGCGGCATCCGCCCGCTGGCGATCGGCGCCAGGCCCGGCCAGCCGTTCGCTATGCAATGACGGCATATCGTCAATGTGACGGCAAGGAGAGGTAATGGCCGAGGACGCCGCAAAGTTCACCTTGAGGTTCCGCAACGAGCGCACGCATCGGCTGCTTGGCATGGTCGCGGATCAGCGCGGGGTATCGAAGAATCGCCTTGCCGAGGAGATGTTGGAGCGTGAGCTCGAGGCCGCGGCGCTCCTGGTCGAGCGCGATCTTGACGACACGCTTCGCCGGCTGCGGGAGTACCGCAACGAGGAGCTGCTCGAGGACGACATCCAGGCCTTCGCCGAGGGCGAGGCCTTCGCCGAGGATCCCCTGCGGGCACGCATGGTCGAGCCGGCCGATCGGGCTGGGCAGACCGATCCCTACGGAGTGCTGAAGGCCTTCGCCGACTGATGCCGAGGGCCTGGAACGAGGACCCCCCGGGCTTCGAGCAGCAGATACTCACCAACGCGGCCGGAGTGCTGCGGGAGCTGGCGGCTCAGGCGGTCGATCGCCACCGGCCGGCTGTGGGAATGGCGCAGGACTGGCACCGCCGGCTCTATGCGGGCGTGGCCTTGCCGGTCCCCTATTACGCCGGCGAGCCGCGGGACTCGGACCCCGCCTGCCCGGAGCTGCAGGGCTACGAGGTGGCGGTTGGGCGCTCCAGGGGAACGCCCTCCGCTCAGGTCCCCGCCGCGCTCGAAGACTTCGAGGCAAGAGCGCGGCGGGCGGTGGCCTCGCTCGACGAAGCGATCCCGGCCGGCGCCAAGCCCCGCGATGGCGCTCAGCTGAGCGGGGTCCTCGCGCTGTGCGCGGTCCTGCACGGGGAGTGGGTGCGAATCCAGCCCTTCGCCAACGGCAACGGACGCACGGCCCGCCTCTGGGCCAACTGGGCCGCGTTGCGATATCGCCTGCCACCGTTCGTGGCGATCAAGCCACGCCCGTTCGAACCCTACGGCCTGGCCGCGATGGCCTCGATGGGCGGCGATCACACCGTCGCCCTGGCGGCTTTTGACCAGATGCTGAGGGAACGACTGTCCTCATCGGTGCACCTCGTCGAGGACGATGCGCCGTCTGAAGAGGTTGTCCGGATCCCCGTGGAACTTCAGCGGCGATCCCCACTTGACGATCACACCGTAACGGCCTCGGCGACCTCCTGACGATCGGCGTTGGGCTGCGTGGTGTGTAAGGCGTGACGCTCGATCGCGATGACGAGCTTGGCGAGGTCGCGGTAGCCGATCACCCGCCGGAACTGCTGCTCGGCGACGAGCATGCCGGCGGCGGTCCAGCGCTTGCGCATGTCGCCCTGGCGCCAGCGCTTCACGTTTCGCTGGGTATGGCGGACGATCTCGATCATCGACTCGATCGGGTTGGTCGAGCCGAGCGTCTTGGCGAGCTGGCCGTCGATCCCGAGCCGCGTCAGCGTCAGCGTCTCCTCCATCCCCTCGCGCAGGGAGGCGGCCGCGTCGGGCCAGGAGCGGTCCAGCTCTGAGCCGAGCAGCTCCAGACGCTGGCGGGCGAGATCGGCGTCGGTGAGCGCCCACGCGGCCCGCAATCGCCCGCGAACCCGGTCGCGGTCCGCCTCGGGCAGCAGATCGGTGACGTTGCGCTCCTTATGGCGATGGCAGCGATGCACCAGGGCGTGCTCTCCGAAGACCTCGCGGATCGCCTTGGCCAGCGCCTTGGCGCCGTCGATCACGAAGAGGATCCCCTGCTCGGGATCGAGGCCGCGGTCGACCAGGTCGGCGAGCAGGGTGCGGGCCAGGGTGGCGTTCTCGGTCGAGCCCTCCCACAGCCCGAGCGGGACCTTGACGCCCTCGGTGGTGATCCCCAGCGCGACGACGTGCATGCGCTCGGCGATCTCCAGGCCGTCGAGCATCATCGCCGCCAGTCGCACGTCCTCCAACCGCCGCGACATCAGCTCCTCCAGCGCGGTCTGGGTGCGTTCCACGAACGCCTCCGAGACCGAGGACTTCGAGGTCGCAGATGACTCCTCCTCGACCCCTTCGCCGACCGGCTCGCCGACGCCGGCGAAGCGACGCGTGGAGACGCCGGCGAGCATCCGGTCCATCACCGCTCTGGTCAGCGGGTCGCGGTCGGCGAAGTGCTGGTAGGTGCCGAGCGACAGCTCGCGTTCGTCGTCGGCTGAGCGCATCCGCGGCCGGCGCACCCCAACGCGGCGGCCGCCCAAGGTCATCGACCCATCCTCGTGACCATGGCGCTTCGCCGTCCGCTCGGGGTCGTGCTTGCCCTTGGGGCCGACCACCTCGGTGACCTCGGACTCCATCAGCTCGTGCACCACGCTGAGCCCGACACCGACGCTCAGCGCGAGCAGTCCCTCCCTCGCTGCTCCGACCATCTCGCCCAGGGCTTCCTGGACCTTCGGTGGGAGCGGGCTATCTGCGGTCTCGGTCGTCGTGGCGACCTTCGATGCGGGTACCTTCTTCACGGCGGTTCCTCCTGTCTCGGTTGGACTTCAAGCGCCCAGCACGCTGCCGATGGCAGCGGACGGGGCGGGAGGACCGCCGTTCAAAGTTCTACGAGGTTTCGGACAACCTCCGTCTGAATAGCGATTAGTTCAACCAAACGCAATCCAAGCGACGGTTGTCAACTCATGGCGATCGACCTTCAAGTGTCCCCCGGCGCCGCCGACCGCGTCGCTGGAATAGCATCCGCGCCGTCCCAGAACCAGAGGAGAATCCGCAACAGATGAGCGAGCAGACTTACGAGTTGACCACCGACCAGGCCGAGCGCGAGGCGTCCGGCGCGCACGCCTACGGCCGCTATCTCGAGGAGTTCGAGGTCGGCGCCGTCTACAAGCACTGGCCGGCGAAGACCGTGACCGAGTCAGACGACCACCTCTTCTGCCTGATCACGATGAATCACCACCCGCTGCACCTCAACGACGTCTACGCCAAGGGCTCCCAGCAGGGCCGCAACGTCGTCGTCGGCCCGCTCGTCTACTCGCTGGCGCTGGGGATGTCGGTCTCCGACGTCTCCGGCAAGGCGATCGCCAACCTCGCCACCGAAGAGCTCAGCCATCCCAACCCGGTCTTCCACGGCGACACCCTCTTCTGCGAGACCGAGGTGCTCGACGTCAAGCCCTCGAAGTCGAAGCCCGACCGCGGCATCGTCAAGGTCCACACCCGGGTCCTCAACCAGGACGGGGTGCTGGTGGCGGAGTTCAAGCGCCTGGTGCTGGTGCCGCGCAAGAACCCCGTGGCGTAGAAGTCCACCGATAGTTCGGCCGAGCGGCTCGGGGGGCAGCCGCTGAAGCTTGCGTGACGCCAACAGGCGTCGATTGCCGCGCTCTCCCACATACGTCCATCCTGGGCGCGCCGTTTCAGGGCTCAAGTAAAGCCACCCGATCTTGGCCGTGATGACCCCACGGACCAACACCAAGCGCCCGCTCCAGATCCTCGCGAACGGCTTCGCCGGTCTCCTCGCGATGTTCGTTCTGAGCTTTGCGAGCTCGGTGGCGACCGCCTCCGTGGCCCACCCCTCGGCCGCCTGCAAGCGGAGCGCTCAGGGGCAGTTCGTCAAGGTCCGGCAGCATAGATCCTGGTGCTCCTCAGTCCACAGTGGATCGAAGGCTAGGAAGAGCTCGAGCGGCAGCCGCGCGAAGCGGCACTCCAAAACGCCGTCTGTGCCGGCTCCGGCTCCGGCTCCGTCCCCGCCCTCCAACCCCCCGACCCCATCGAACCCGAGCCCACCCGTGCCTCCCGTGGAAAAGGAAAACCCCAGCGGGCCGGCTGTTGAAGAAAGCGTCCCTGTCGCTCCCCCTGCGCCACCAGCGGCTGCCTGTCCCGATCTGGCGACGATCGCAGCCAGTCGCTGGGCCCCCTCGTGTTGGCGTCCGTACTCAAGTAGCTCGCCGTGGAATCAGCAGGTGACCAACAGCGCGCCGACGGACCCGAACTCCTCAGCGATTGTCCAGCGCCTCGCCTCATGGGGTGCCCCACAGAACCTGATCGCCGGCAACTCTGAATCGGGCTCTGACTACTTCCACCCGCTCTACTTCGCTAGCAGCACCGATCCGGTCTACACCCTCGAACCCACCAAGCCCTGGGGGAAGTTGTCGATCGCTGGCGAACGGATCCCTATTCCGGGTGAAGCGCGGCCGGCTAACGGCGGCGATGCCCACCTTTCGGTGGTCACGCCCGAAGGATGGGAGTACGACTTCTGGGACGTCGAATCGAAGCCGAGCAACGGCGGCGTGCTGAGGTTTGGCTGGGGCGGCAAAACCCGCATCGACGGCGATGGCCTCGGCTCGAACGCCACCGCCGCCCACTTCGGCCTCGCGGCGGGGATCATTAGGGCCCCGGAAATGGAAGCCGGGGTGATCGACCACGCCCTGTTCATGGGCATCAAGTGCACCGACGTGGCGTCGAAGGCGGTCTATCCCGCCGCCGCCAACACGGGCGACCCCTGCTCCGAACAGGCTGGCATCTCGAACACGAACGCGCCGGCGATGGGGGCCCATTTCGTCCTCGACATGTCGGACAGCGAAATCTCCGCCCTGCCGGTGCCGCGCTGGAAGAAGACAATCCTGACCGCGATGGCCCACTACGGGATGTTTGTCGGCGACGCGATTGGCGGTGGCTCCTGGGGCCTCGAGGCCGAGTCCGGCGCCACCTACACGAGCTTCGGCCAGGAAGACAAGCTGGCGGCCTTTGCCCGCCGCGAAAACGTCCCCGCCTGGAAGGGGTCGTACGTGTTCGAACTCAACGGTGGCTTCGACTGGCAGCACCGGCTGCGGGTGGTCGCCCCCTGCTACACCGAAGGCGCCTGCTGAGCCGACGGCTCAGCGCTGGCGCCTCAACTCGGGAAGTTGGTCCGGAATATCTGGGCGATCCACTCGGACGAGTTCGCCAGGACCGCCATTAGCCCCGCCAGGCGCAGCGCTCGACCGGCTTCGCGCACATGTCCGTGGCGCAGCAGGGAGCACGCCCGCATCCAGTGCGCATCCGAAACCGCGCGCTTGTATTCCTTCCCATGCTCGGCGAGAAATTCCAAGTCCCGGCCCCAGACCCTGTCCAGGGTCGCCAGCCAGGCGCTGCCGAGGATGTGCCGGGGTGAGTTTGTCAGCCGCGGGCCGGAGTGCCCATGCTGCCAGGCGGTCTCGGTGTCGAACAGAGCGCCCGGGCCGAGCCTGGCGAGCTGTCCGAACGCAGGCCACTCCTCGCCGGTCGGCAGGTCCTCAGCGAAGCGCAGGGCGTCGCCTGCCTCGTCTTTGCGCGCCATCAGGGTGAAGGCGGCGATGAAGTTGTTTCGCATCTCCTCCAGGTACATCGAGCGGACGTAGACGGGGAAGTCGTCACGACCGGGGGGGAGGGGGGCGATTGACGAGTAGGGGACGCCCGGGCCGAAGAGATCCGCTAGGGGGCGGGGCCGGAGCAGCCAGTAACGCAGGTAGTGGTGGTACTCGGTGCCGTCTTCCACCCGCACCCCGAAGTCGCTGAAGCAGAAGAGGACGTCGGGGCGCCGTTCTAGGAACGAGCGCTGGAGGACGATCTTGTCCGGGTGCCACTCGTCGTCGCTGTCGAGAAAGGCGACGAGCGGCCCGCGGGCCGCGTCGAGGCCGGCGTTGCGGGCGGCGCCGGCGCCGGCGTGCGGTATCGGCAAATAGACGACCGGTGGCCCCAGGTCATTAACCACGTCGGCGGTCTCGTCGGTCGAGCCGTCATCGACGACGATCAGCTCGTCGTCGGGAGCGAGCGCGGGAAGCACCGAGTCAACTGCTCGCCGAAGGAGCCGCGCCCGGTTGTATGTGGGGATGATCACGCTGAGCCCATCCGAGGCCATGGGCCATTATCGCTCGGAGTCGCGGGATGCTTGAATCTGCACTAAGCGTGCAGGCTGCGTTTGGCGCGGGAGCCGTTGAGCAAGGCGCGGAGCGCGACCGGGTCGAAGCCGGCGCGTCGCAGCGCCCGGCCCGCCGCTCGGGGCTTGCCGATCCGCACTAGGCCGATCGCCTGCACCAGCTCGGCCTCGGAGACCGCGTGTCGGTACCCCTCGCCGTGCTCGGCGAGGAACGCCGGGTCGCTGCCCCAGACTCCCTCCAGGGCGGAGATCCAGCCACTGGCCCAGAGGTGTTGCGGCGTGTTGGTCACCCGTGGGCCGGAATGCCCGTACTGCAGGGCCGTCTCGGTGTCGAACAGCGCTCCGGTGCCGAGCCGGGCGAGGCGACCGAACGCCGCCCACTCCTCACAGATCGGTATGCCCTCAGCGAAGCGCAGGGCATCGCCCGCCTCCTCCCTGCGGACCAGCAGGGTGAAGGCGGCGATGAAGTTGTTTCGCATCTCCTCCAGGTACATCGAGCCGACGTGGACGGGGAAGTCCTCGCGGCCGGGCGGGAGCTCGGCGACCGACGAGTAGGGGACCCACGGGTCGAAGACCTCGACGAACAAGCGGGGCGCGCTCAGCCACCATTTGAGTTGGCGCTGGTGCTCGGTACCGTCCTCCAGGCGCACCCCGAAGTCGCTGAAGCAGAAGAGGACGTCGGGGCGCCGTTCTAGGAACGAGCGCTGGAGGACGATCTTGTCCGGGTGCCACTCGTCGTCGCTGTCGAGGAAGGCGACGAGCGGCCCGCGGGCCGCGTCGAGGCCGGCGTTGCGGGCGGCGCCGGGTCCCCCGTGCGCGACCTTCAGGAGTCGCACCGGCGGGCCGAACCCTTCGACCACGTCGGCGGTATCGTCGGTCGAGCCGTCGTCGACGACGACGATCTCGTCGCCCAGCGCCAGCGCGGTGAGCGCCGAGCGGATCGCCCTGGGGACGAGATGGGCGCGATTGTAAGTGGGGATGATGGCGCTGACGGCCAGGGACGAGGACACCGCGGCCATTATCCTGTCTGGACCGGCGGCGGGTTCGGTCGCCCGCTGCGCCATCAGCTGCTGACGTCGTCGCCGGCCGCACCCCCCGAGAGGAGGCGGCGGTGCATCGCCTGCGCCTCGACGCCCGGGGCGGTGCCGAGCTCCTCACGGAGCAGGCGGCGGAGCTCGTCGTAGACGTGCAGCGCCTCTGCCGTCCTGCCGGCGGAGGCGAGCGTCTCCATCAGGCAGACGTAGCCGGTCTCGCGGAACGGCGCGGCGCGAATTATCGCCCGCGCCGAGCGCTCGGCGGTGGCCAGCTCGGAGCCGCCGAGCCCGACGCCGGCCCGGGCGATGACCTCGCTGGCGCGCAACTGCAGCTCCTCCAGTTCGCCTCGCACCGTCGTTACCCAGGGGGCGTCGAAGTCGGTCATAAAGGGCCGTCCGGTGATGTTGAGGGTGATGTGGGCGTGGAGCCAGGCATCCCTCCAGTCGCCCACCGCGAGGGCCGCTTCAGCCGTGCGGAGGACATTCTGGGCGACCTCGAAGTCGATCCAGGTGCCCCGCGGAAGGTGCAGTTCGATCGCTGAGCGCCCGGCCAGGGCATCGCTACCGAGGGCTCTGCGCAGGTGCGATAGCTGGGTACGCAGCGCCGCCGCGGGGTCGGTCGGCGCCGACTCCGGCCAGATCGCGGCGATCAGCTCTTCGCGGCTAACCGGTCGGTCGTGGTGGAGGACGAGGTAGGCGAGCAGGGCGCGTCCCTGGCGGCCGCGCAGGGCCGGTGTCACGTGCTCACCATCGATGTCGACCCGGAAGCGCCCACAGAGCTGGATGCGGCTGGGGCTGCTGGCCGCGCCGGGGATTGCCGTAAACGGCGGGTAAACGCTGTCTTCACGTGGCGGGAACACTTCCCATGCATGATCGGCGCCAATGCGAGACAACTTGACCCCCGCCGCTCAAGCAACAGGGCTTGTTATCCGATGTCAATGCGGCACAATCGTGATTGCGGAAAAGCAACAAGCCCTGGTCGAACTGGTCCGACTGCACCTAAGTGAGTTTCATCCGGACCTCGTAGGCCACATCCCCGCCGATCTGATTCTGGCGATGGCGGAGGAATAGGAGAACTAGAAGTGAGTAGCCGCAAGCCCTATTCAGTGTCGGTCGGTCGCGCACGCACGGCTGAGGCCCCTCGTCCACGTTCAGTCCCCGCCCGCGATCGTGCCTCGTCTGCGCGCCCGTCGGCATCCAACCCGTCTGAGGCCAAACCGATGAAATCCATCCCAAAGAACTCTCGCGAGACCTTTCTCTACGCCCAGCGGCACCTGCGCACCACCGCCCTCGGCGCCGCTCCCGCCGTCGCGGCGGGAATCGTGGCCGGGGTCCGCCTCGGCAACGCCGGCGTCGGCGCGATCGTGGCGGTGATGATCGTTGCGGTCGCCATCTTCACCGAACGGCGCCGGGTGCCGCTGCACCTGATGCCCCTCGGCTCGGCCTTCGTCCGGGTGATGATCCCCGCGGTCGGCGTCGGCCTTGCCCTTGCGACGATGTTGCTGGCCGGGCAGCCCCTGCAGGCGACCGAAATGCTGATCCCGCTCGCCAGCGCCTGGCTGGTCACCGTCTGCGCCCTGTGGGTGGTCCTCCGCTTCGAAGCCTCGCACGAGGTCCGAGTCGCAATCATAGGCTCGCCGGGCCTGGCGCTGGGCCTTGCGCAGGAGTTCGAGGCTACGGGGATCCGCTCCTGCGCCGTGCTCGGCTGGCTCACCGACGGAACCGCCGGCGAGGGCACGGGTCATCCCTCCTGCCTCGGCTCGGTCGAGGATCTGCGCAGCGTGGTCGAAGAGCACTCGATCGAACTGCTTATCCACTCGAACGGGTCATGGTCCCCCGGCGAGCAACCGAGCCGCTCGCGCCTGGAGCTCTTCGACCAAGTCGCCAACGCATGCCTCGACCTGCCCGTGCGGCTGCTCGAGGCGACCCAGCTCTATGAGAACCTGCTCGGCCACGTGCCGCTCGGACAGGCGAACTCGGCCTGGTTTCAGTACCTGTTACATCCCCAGTTCCGCACCGGGTCGGCCGTCGTGAAGCGGGCCTTCGACGTGGTCGTCGCGGCGGCGATGCTGGTCTTCCTCGCTCCGCTGCTGATCGCCTTCGCGGTGATCGTGAAGCTGACCGACGGCGGGCCGATTTTCTACCGCCAGCGACGCGTCGGCGAGAAGGGCCGCGAGTTCAAGATGATCAAGCTGCGCTCGATGCGGGTGGACTCCGAGCGGATCGGACCGCAGTGGTCCTCCGCCGAGGACGATCGGATCACCCCGGTCGGACAGATCATGCGGCGCTTCCACATCGATGAGATGCCACAGCTGTGGAACGTGCTGCGCGGCGAGATGACGGTCGTCGGGCCGCGGCCGGAGCGCGGCCAGATGATCGTCGAGCTCGAGCACCGGCTCTCCTACTACGACCGACGGCACCTGGTGAAGCCGGGCCTCGCCGGCTGGGCGCAGGCCCGCTGCGGCTACAGCGGGTCCGAAAAAGGGACAAGCTGGAAGCTCTGCCACGACCTCTACTACCTCAAGCACCGCTCGGTCTACTTCGATTTCCTTGTTCTGCTCAAGAATGTGCGCGTTTCGCTGCGCGGCGTCCAGTTCGACCTCGCTGTGCCGCGGCAGGAGTTCATCATCGGCGGGTGAGGACCGACGCCGATCGCTCAGCGAATTGTGTCGGCGAGAGCCTGCCCGCCGTCGCGAGCGCCTGCCCCCAGGCAGGACGTGACGAAATCCGCGATCTGCGCCGCCACGACCGGCCAGGCGTCCTCCGGAGCGGGGGCGAGCTCGTCCGCCGACCATGGCCGGCGGACGAGCTCTTTCACCCGCCGCGCCAGGTCGGCCTCCCCGTTCGACACGGCCAGCCAGCCCGCGTGCGTCCGGGCGAACTCGCGCAGGGCGTCGTCGGGGTTGGGGTTGGTGAGCGCGATTCGCGGCAGCGGCAGGGCCGAATACTCGATCGCCTTGCTGGGGAGCAGGACCGGCAGCGGGTAGCTGACCACGAGGACGGCGTCGAACTCGGAGGCCTGGGTGACGATCTCGCGCCAGGGGCGAGCGGCGTTGTGCTCGACCCTGACTCCGGCTGCGACCAGGCGGTCGAGGCCGGTGCCGAAGTCCTCGCCGAACTGGTTGAGCTCGACTGATCTCCAGAGGCCGGAGCGCTGTAGCTCGAGGAAGAACGGCGCCGGGTCGATGCGCTGGACCGAGAGGATCCCGAGGTGGGCGACCCGCAGCTTCTCCGGATCGTGCGGCGCCGCGGCCGGGGCGGGCGCCGAGTTCACGGGTTTGTAGCCGTTCGGCCGAACCAGAATCGGCAGCTCGGGGAACATCTTTTGGAACGGCTCGTGCTGGGGGGTGGTGGTGACGATCGCCCCGGCGGCGTGCTCCCAGAGAAAACGCTCGGCCCGCCGTGCCCGGCGCAGCGGCACCGGTGGCTCGTAGTCGCCGGCGGTCAGCACCCAGGGATCGCCGACGTCGACGACATAGGGAATGCCGGCCTGCGCGAGACGGCGACTCGCGTAGGCGACCGGCGACCAGGGCGAGGCGATCAGGAGCGCGGCGTCGGCGTGCGGGCGCCAGCGCGCCAGATTGCGGATCGACCACGGCTCCCAGCGGTCGAGCAACCCCTTGCGGACCGTCCTAACCAGCGGTGCGCGCAACCTCGCGAAGCGGGGGTCGGACCCGTCCGGCGAGGCGTTCCAGCGATGCCCTTCAATCGCGACAAGCTCAACGTCCCACTCGTTGCCAAGCGCCTCGACGAGCCGCTTGGTGCGCTGTCCGCGGGGCGTCACCTCGTCGTATCCGTAGCCGGAGACGACCACCAACCTGCCACGGCTGCGGCGTGAGCTCCCAACAACTCCTTGCATGGAACCCAGGCTATCGTGGGCGCCGGAATGCAACCCCTCGATCGGCAAGCGGCAGCTGCCGATAACCGCACGGTAGTGGGCAGACTCTCGAGCTTCAGACGAGTCTTCGCCTCGACCTTCAGGCGGGGCTTCGCGTCGACCCTCGGATTCAACCTCGTCGCCCGCGGGATGAGCGCCCTGACCCTGGTCGTCCTGCTCCGGGCGCTCTCGACGAACGACTTCGCCTTCGTCGTGCTGCTGCTCAACGTCGGCCAGTTCATGGGCAGCGCCGCCACCGGCGGGATCCGGCTCCGCTACGCGCGGTTGGAGGCGGAGCGGGTCTCGCGCGGACATGAGGAGCCCTCCGCTTTCTACGCGACGGTGCTGAGCGGCAACGGGCTCATCGTCATCGTCGCCGCTGCCGGTCTGGTGATCGCAACGCTGCTCGGGATCGGCAGCGACGGCGAACGCCTCACCTTCATCGCGCTGACGACCGCGTTCACGCTCGGCACCGCGACCGTGGAAATGACGATCTATCACCACCAAGCGCAGCTTGCCTTCGTCCGTGCCGGCGTGCTCGAAGTGATCCGCAACGCAATCATCCTGATTACGGCCTGCGCCGCGGCGGCAGGGCTACTAAGCAGCGGCGCGGCCGTCTCCCTCGCCTTCGCGATCGCCGTCGCTATCCTCGCCGTCATCGTTTCGGCGCCGCTGGCGTTCGCCACCCGCGGGGCGGTTCGCGGCAAAGAGGGCCGCTTCGGCTTCGGCCGCGAGACGGTTTCACTGACCCTCTACTCGATGGCCTCGGCCGGTTGGGCTTTCCTTGACCTTTTCCTGGTCGCCGGCCTGTTGAACGACGTCTCCGTCGCCTCCTACGGCGCGGCTCTCCGCTACATCTCGATCGTCATGGGCCCAGTGCCGGCCCTGATCGCGATTCTTCGAGTGCGGACGGCTCAGCGCGACATGATCGACTCGGAGGAGTCGCGGCGGGAGATGATGCGACGCTGGGTGCGGCAGACGACTCTGCCCGCGATCGTGATCACGGTCGGCGGCGCACTGGCGGCGATCTGGTTGATCCCGCTGGTCAATGGCGATCGCTACCCGCTCTCGGTGCCGATCTTCCAGATCCTCATGCTGCTGACGCTGGTCCAGTACATCCTGCTGCCGACGCCGGGCCTGCTGATCGCCCAGCAGCGTTACTCGGTGATCGCCTGGGTCAACGTCGTGGCTGTCGCGGGTAACGTTGCGGCGGCGGTCGTCGCGGCGCCGCTTTTCGGCGTGATCGGGATCGCGGTCGCAGGTTGCGTGGTCGGGATCGGGCAGGCGGCCGCGGTTGCCTGGTTCGCCCTGCGGCCGGGCACAGGCGAGCCCTCGGCCGCGGCGATGGCGGCGGGCGAGGAGATCGCCGAGGAGGTCGGCTTCATCGGCGTGGACTCAGCCGGCGCAGTCGCTGTTTCGACTCGGCAGAGAGTCGACGACTGACCGTATCCCGTAGCTGCTGCGGGGCGAACCGGAGGCGTGCGAGGGGGTAGGCGCCGTCGCGGGGGACGATCGTCGTCATCGCGATCTCCTCCTCCTCGTCGGCGAGGCGCGCCTTGTAGTCCATCCGGCCGGGGCCCAGGTCGATCCGTCGCGCGCCCTTCCCGGCGCAGTCGGCGATCGCGAACAAGGTCAGCTGCATCGAGGGCGAGTACCTGCCCCACTCGGCGTCGAAGCCGCTGTTCCAGCCGCAGACCCCCTCGCCGGCGGCAAGGAGAACGTTGATCGCGATCGGCCGTTCCTCGATCTCGATCGCGTAGAGGCGGAGGCGGTCGTTGGCCAGCAGCCCGGCGGCGACTTCGGCGAGCATCGCCTTCAGGCCGGGGACGAGGGCGTCGGAGCCGCCGCGGTCCTCCCAGCGCGAGCCGTGCAGTTCGACGAACGCGTCGATCAGGCGGTCCATGTCCTCGGCGCCGGCGAGGAAGAATCGGCCCCCAGCGTCTTCGAGGCGGCGGTTGCGGCGCCGTGACTCCTGGCGGAACTTGGAGCTCATCTTCCCCAGCCACTGCTCGTGGTCGAGCGAGTCGAGGACGATCCTTGGGTGTGGTGTCGGTGAGCCAACGTGCATCCAGGACCCGCGCCCCCCGTCCGCGGAGGCGAGGCGTCCCGCGAGCCCGGTGGGCCCGAAGCGGTCCCAGAGGCGCAGCGCGAGTGGCTTCGGCGTGAGGCCCCTCACGGCCCTCGCCAGCGCGCGGATCGCCTCCTCGTCGATCTGCGGATCGACCAGCAGGCTCGCCGGTGGTGCCAGCTTGGCGGACATCACCTCGTACCGCGCGCGCCGCCGCCCCGGGCGCTCGCAGAAGAGCGGTGCGACGGCGATCAGGCGGTCGCCGTCGGAGACCGTCACGACCCGCGCCGCCGCTCCCTCGGGGGCAGCATGGCGCCACCAGGGCAGCATCCAGCCCGGGGCGGCAAGCGGCTCTCCGGTGCGCACCGCCAGCTCGTCCCAGGCGCCGCTTATCTGTTCGAGCCCGGCGTCGTCATCGATGACGACGGCGTTGAAGCTCACGGGGTCAGGCTGCCTCGGTGCCGGCCGCCGGTCGGCGCGCGTATCCGAGCTCGGAGCCCACCAGGGGCATCAGCGGAAGACCGGTTCCGGCGCCGACGAACCCCGGCGCCGAATCGTCGAGCTCGTCGCGCCACCAATCGCTCTCGAAGAAGGTGGCGACCAGTCCGAGGTCGCCGGCCTCGTGGACGTAGACGCGCCCGTCGGCGGACAGCTGTGGCCAGATCGCCTTCAGGCACGGGCGCAGCGAGTCGATCAGATCCACGTCGAGGAAGGCGAGCACCACGGGACCCTCCAGATCATGGAGGCTCTCCTCGAAGAACCCGACCTTGAAGTCGCAGACATCGAGTCGGCCGTAGCGTTCTAGGTTGCCCTTGACGGTGTCGAGAGTGGCGGCGAACTGGCCTTCGTAGTACTCCTCCTGGTCTTCGCGGTGGGGAACCGGATGATCGCGGTCGTACTCCTCGGGCGCCGGCAGTCCCTGGAAGGAGTCGCAGATGGTCATCCGGCGCCCGACCAGGGCGGCAACGATCGAGAGGTTGACGGAGCTTCCGCCCTCGAAGCAGCCGCACTCGACCACGCGCCCGGCGAGGCTGGGCGGCATCCGCAGCAGAGTCGCCGCGAGCTCGAGATGCTCGACCACGCTACTCAGTGTCTTCACTCGCCTGGTGTTGCGATGGAAGGTGACGATCAGGCGCAGCCTGCCGAGCAGCCCGACGCCGTAGTCGCGACCGATATCGCCGTCGGCGGCAAACGCGATCAGGTAGGGCACCTTCAGGGCCACCTCGCGCAGTCGGCGAAGGAGGTGGCTCATCGACCACCGTCCAGACAGTCCCCGCACGTCAACTCTTCGCTCATGGTCGCCATGCTAGCCGTTGCCTCCCCTGGTACCGGATCGCTATAGGATCCCCGCCCTTGCGATGGGTAGCTAAGGCCGCGTTGCAGAAGGGGATGTCGGCTCTGCCGAGGGCCGACGCCGCCAACTACTGGTTCCAGCAGCGCGTCACCCGCAGCCTGCCCAGGCCGGCCGACGGCTTCTCGATGCACGTGCGCGAGGGGCTGCGCCACCTTGCCGTCTTCGACCGCTTCTCGGAGCTCGATCGGGCGACGGCTCGCTTCTACGAGTTCGGCGCCGGCTGGGACCTGATTGGCCCCTTGACCTACTGGGCCTGCGGCGTCGATCACCAGGTGCTGATCGACATCCGCCCCAACCTGCGCTTGGAGCTGGTCGAAGACACGCTGCGGCGGCTGGCCCCCGAGCTCGCCGCCCAGGGCGTAGCGCCGAGCCGCGAGATCGCCGCCCGCGAGCTGCATGGGCCGGGCGCTCTCTCCCGCTTCGGGATCGAGTACCTGGCCCCGCGTGACGCCCGCGCCTCGGGGCTGCCCGCCGAGTCGGTCGACTTTATCTCCAGCACCTTCACGATGGAGCACATCCCGGCCGCCCACCTGGCGCCGATCCTGCGCGAGTCGCGACGGCTGCTGGCGAAGGACGGCGTGATCAGCTCCTCAGTCGACTTCCAGGACCACTACTCCTACGTCGACCCCTCGATCGGGCGCCACAACTTTCTCCGCTACAGCGAGCGTCGCTGGTGGCTCGTCAACTCCAGCCTCCATTACCAGAACCGGCTGCGGCTTCCCGACTACCGCCGGCTGATCGAGGAGGCTGGGCTGCGGATCGTCGAGGAGGAGGTCGACGCGGCGACGCCAGCGGAGCAGGAGGCGGTACAGCGGATGCAGCTTCCCGCGCACCTCTCCGGCTACTCGCCGGAGGATCTGACGGCGCTTTCGGCCCTGTTCGTGGCGCAGGTCGCCTAAGCGGCGCGGCGCTAGCCGTCGATCGGGCGGAGCCGCCGGTAGGCGGTCTTCAGCGAGGGCCGCAGGTGGTGGCGGTAGCCATGGCGGGCGTAGCCGAGCGGGCTTTTGCGGTAGGCGCGCAGGTTGACGTGGGGGCGGTTGCCGGAGGCGAATCGCGTCTTCCAGCCGATTTCGTCGCCAAGCAGGTCGTGCTCGTCGATCTCCAGCTCGAAGCAACGTTTGATGATCGCCAGCCGGTGGACCAACCCCGGCGCCAGGTTGCGGTAGTCCTCGTCGTAGCCGGACTTCAGGGTGTAGAGGCGGTTGCGGTAGAGCAGGCACATGTCGAAGGAGACGGCCTTGCCGTCGAGCAGGATCCAGTTGAAGCGCAGCTCGTCGCGCTCGTGGAAGGCTTTCGTCATCAGCCTGTAGAAAGACGCCGTGTCGGCCGCCGATTCGATCGCAGTGCCACCCTTGCCCTTCCAGCCGCTGGCCTCGATCCGCAGCCCCTCGGCTAGTTCGGTGTCGAGATCTTTAGGCCCCTCGACGAGGGTGAACTCAGCCTCGAAGTCGCGTTCCATCTTGCGCCATTTGCGCTCCAGCGGCGCTTTCCAGCGGTGTTTGTTTTCCTTGCGCCAGGTCTCGTAGTCGCCGTGCGTGTCGACGAAGGGGGAGGCGTAGGAGGATTCCCGCACGGGCAACATCGAGCCCTTGCGGCAGGCGTCCTCGAGCCCGGCGAGGCCCGGATCTGCCTCCGGGATCGCCAGCATCTCGAAATAGCCCGGCTTGGACTCGACGACCGCCGCCGAGAGCGCCTGCAGCGCCTCCGGGTCGACCGCAAGCGGCCGCGTCAGCGGCGCGTGGTCGTTGCCGAAGCCGCAGAGGTGCCGACCTTCGAGGTGAAGCGGCAAGGCGCCGGCGAGCGCGCCATCGCGGCGCAGGATGCAAACAGCAAGCTGGCTGTCGTCGCCGAAAGCCGTCCACCAGGCGGTGAGCCAGCAATGCAGATCGAAGGGGTGGGCGTCCTCCGACAGCAGCGCGTCCCACTCGTCCGCCAGCGCGGCGAAGGCGCTCGCGTCACGGACCCACTCAACGACCTCGGCCATTGTTCGCTCCTTCTCCTCAGCGGACGATCTGCGGCCACTCAGGCCTTGGGCCCGCCGCCGAACTGGGGGCCGAGCTTGCGTTGCCGTTCGATGCCGTACGCATAGTAAGTCGAGGAGGCGCCGGTGCGATCGCCAATCACGAGCAGACCCTTCGGCCTGTCCTCCGCGCGCTCCAAGAGATCCCGCATGATCTCGTAGTTCGCCCGGTTGGTATTGCCGGGGTAGACGACGACGATGATGTCATCGATGTAGGGGGTGATGCGCAGCGAGTCGCTGATCTCGCCGAGCGGGGGGGTGTCGATGACCACGTAGTCGGCGAGCTGGGTCGCCTGCTCGAGGATCGCCGGCAGTTGTTCGACGAAGGCTTCGACCTGCGCCTCGTCCTGCGGCTCCAGCACGCGCGGCGCCAGCACCTGAAGATTCTTGACCCCCGGCACAGGCTCGAGTACCGCTTCGAGGCCGTCGGCGTCGAGGTTGGAGGGGAGGTCGCGCTGGGCGATCCGTAGCGCCTGGCTCACGCCCGGCTTGCGGAAGTCGGTGTCGATGAGGATCGTCGAGTGGCCGCCGAGCGCCATCGTCGTCGCCAGGTTGATCGATGAGGTCGTCTTGCCGTCCCCGGTCGACCCGCTGGTGAACATCACCACTTGGTGGTCGGGCTCGCGCTGGAGCTGGGCGATGAGGGTCCGGAAAGGCTCTCTGATGTGCGGCTGCAGGGTCCAGTCCCCGGCCGCCATTGCGCTGAGGGCGCTACGGCTGAGTACCGGGACCCGGGCCAGGATCGGCAAAGGGAACAGTCGCACCGCCTCGTCCTCGTCACGTACCTTGCGTTCGGTCAGCTCGAGCACGACGACCGTGCCGGTGGCGAGCGCGAGACCGGCGAGCAGCGCCAATCCGATCACCAGCGGGGCGCTGGCGCCGACCGGGGAGCTCGAGGGCGTCGCCTTCTGCGCCAGGGACATCGTCGGGTCCCCGCGCTTTTCGAGGGTCTGCAGCTCATTGATCCGCCGTTCCTGTTCGGGTGTGGCCACCTGGCTTTCGAGGCGGGCGATTTCGTCGGCTACCTGGGCCTGCAGCGTTGCGCGGCGGATCGCCAGCGCTGCGTTCGTGAAGGCGTTGGCGGTAAGCGCGGCTTCGGCCGGGCTGGTGGCGGTGGCGGTGACGTCGAGGACGTTGCTTTCGCCCTCCGGCTGGACCGCAACGGAGCCGAGCAGCTGCTGCCCGGTGCGGCCGTCGCCGAGCGTTTCCGCGGCCTTGTCGGCGGCCACCCGGGTTTCGACCAGGGCGGCGGCCGTCTGCACGGTCCGGGTCGGGTCACCGGATTCGCGCAGGAGGTCGAGGCCAAGGAAGCTCTGGTTGTCCTGAGCCAGCGGCGTGACGAGGATCTCCGCGGTTGCCGAGTATTCCTTGGTCGAGGTCGACACGTAAACGGCGGCCGCGGCTACGGTTGCGACGACGATCAGGACGAAGACCAGGCGATGGGCCTGGATCGCGCGGAGGTAGGGACTCAGGGCTCCCTCGCGGTCCCTCGCGCGGGGGTCGTCATTGATGTCGGTCGGAGTCACAGGTCGGTCTGCGCTGATCTGGGCAGGCAATAGTATTCCGCTTTGCTGGCGACCTTCCTGCATTCCTGCTGCTTCGAGAACTCGCCGGCACTGATATAGGCCTCTGGACAGATGTTTCTGCCCCGATCGGCGAGAATATGCGTATCCTCCAACCAAGAGACGATCTCCAACAAGGAGCCGAGGAGTAGCAATGAGACTGAGAACCGCTGTTATCGCCGCCGTTGCTTGCATTGCGCTTGCCGTGCCGAGCAGCGCGCTTGCGATCAGCCCTACTCAGGACGCTTACAGTGGCATCGCCGGACAGCAGGAAGGCGGGAACGGCAGTCCCACCTCGACCTCGCCGGTCGTGAGCGCGGAGAGCTCCGGCGGCGACGGCGAAGTGGAGCCGGTTTCTACCAGCGGCAGCGGCACCCTTCCGTTCACCGGGCTTGAGCTCGGCTTGATTGCCGTCGCTGGCATCGCCCTACTGGGCGGTGGGCTGGCGCTCTACCGGATCAGCCGCAACCGCCCTGAGTTCCAGGGATAGCCACACAGTCGAGCGCGGGATCGGATCGGCGCTTGGCGCAGGGGGAACCCGACGGCAAGGTCGACGTCAGTGTCCTGATCCCGGTGCTCAACGAGGCGAGCGGCATCCGCGAAACCGTCGCGCGGATGCGGGCGCAGGATTTCGAAGGGAATTTCGAACTGCTGTTCCTCGACGGTGGCTCGACCGATGGCACGCGCGAGATCCTGCAAGAGTTCGCCCGCGACGATCACCGGATCCGGGTGCTCGACAATCCCGGCCGCCGCCCGCCCAACGCGCTCAACGTCGGCCTCGCCAACGCGCGCGGCACGCTGATCGCGCGGATGGACGCCCACACGCACTACCCGCCTGCCTACCTCTCCTCTGGCGCCCGCCGGCTGGCGCGCGGCGACGTCGACTCGGTCAGCGGGGCGCAGCTGGCGACCGGCAACGACAAGTGGTCCTCGCGCGTGGCGCTGGCGCTCTCGCTGCCGCTCGGAGCCGGTGGCGCGAAGTTCCGCCGCCGCGCTACGGAGGAGATCGAGGTCGACAGCGGCTTCACCGGGATGTGGCGGCGTGAGCTCCTCGAACGCTACGGCGGCTGGGACGAGCGCTGGCCGGTCAACGAGGATCACGAGCTCGCTGCTCGCCTGCGCGTCAACGGGCGGCGGATCGTCTGCATCCCCGAGATGGCGGCTGAGTACATCCCCCGCAACAGCCTCAAGCGCCTGGCCAAGCAGTACTTCACCTACGGTCGCTACCGGGCGAAAACGTGCGGCGCCCATCCCGAGAGCATGCGCCGCTCGCACGTGCTCGCGCCGGGGCTGGCGCTGACTGTCCTCCTGGCGGTGCTGGCGCCGCGGCCGATCCGTTCCTTGGCGTGGCTTGGGATCGGCGTCTACGCCCTCGCCCTGCTCGGCACCAGCGTTGCTGTCGCCAGGCCGGGTCAGGTGCGCGACGCGCTGGCGCTGCCGGCTGTGTTCGTGACGATGCACCTGGCGGCGGGCTTCGGCTTCCTGGTCGGAAGCGTGCAGCACGGGCCGCCGCTGGCCGCGATCGCCGGCCTGCGTCCCTGATGCGCTTCGTCGCCTATATCGACCAGGTCTACAACCGAGTGGACGACGCCCTCTGGACCGACAAGACATTCCCGCTGTTCGTCGCCGAGGTCGGGGCCCGGCTCGATCGCATGGTCCTGCTCGGACGGTTGCGCACGGACCGGGTCGGAGCGCGCTTCCGGATGCCGGCGGGGGTCGAGTTCGTCGGCCTGCCGCACTACGACTCGCTCGCCGATCCCCTCAAGGTGATTCCGGGCTTGGTGGCGGCGCTGCGCACCTTCTGGCGCAGCCTCGACGACGCCGACGGCGCCTGGCTGATGGGGCCGCACCCACTCGGTGTCCTCTTCGCCTTGACGACGTTAGCTCGGCGCCGCCGCCTGGTCCTCGGCGTGCGCCAGGAATTCCCCGCCTACGCCCGGCGTCGCCATCCCGGCCGCCGCCCGGTCCATCTCGCCGCCGACCTCTTGGAGTGGTGCTGGCGCCTGCTCGGCCGGTTCAGCGCGGTCGTCGTTGTCGGGCCCGCGCTGCGCCGTCAGTATCGGCACTCACGGCGGCTGCACGAGCTGCACGTCTCGATGATGCGGCACAGCCAGATCGTCGGCCCCGAGGTCGAGCGAGAGCGCGACTACGCTGGAGTCCTGACCGCGCTGAGCGTCGGTCGCCTCGACGAGGAGAAGAACCCGCTGCTGCTCGCCGACGTCCTTGCCGAGATGCGGCGTTCCGGGCGCCCCTGGCGGCTGGTGGTCTGCGGCGAGGGGTCCTGTGAAGAGCGGCTTGCCGAGCGCCTGCGTGAGCTAGAGGTCGCCGACAGCGCCGAGCTGCGGGGCTACGTGCCGATCGACGCCGGCCTGCGGGAGGCCTACCTCTCGGCCCACGCTTTCCTCCACGTCTCCTGGACCGAGGGGGTGCCCCAGGTCCTGTTCGAGGCCTTTGCGGCGCGACTGCCGGTTGTCGCCACCGATGTCGGTGGCGTCGCCCCGGTGGCGGGGGACGCGGCGCTGCTGATACCGGCCGGTGAGGTGGCGCCGGCCGTGGCGGCGCTGGAGCGGATCGCGGCCGAGCCGGAGCTGCGGCGCACGCTCACCGAGGCGGGGGCGCGCCGAGCGGCCGAGCACACAATCGAGGCCGAGGCGGACCGCACCGTGGCCTTCCTCACCGGCTAGCGGCCCGTGCGGAGGCGCAGGCATCGCACCAGGGGCGAGGTCTTGAGGCCATAGGAGAGCGCCCCCTTGTTGTTGTAGACCCCCACCCGGGGCAGCCGCAGCGGGTCCGATTCGTCGGTCCAGCGGATCGGCAGCGCCACCCCGAGCTCGTAGCCCGCGGCCCGGGCCGCGGCGGCGACGCGCTCGTCGATGTCCCCGTAGGGGTAGGCGATCGTCCGGCAGGGCGCTCCCAAGTGCGCCTCGATCGCCGCCCGCGAGTCCCGTAGCTCGCGCCCGAGCTCCCGGTCGCCCAGCTTGGTCAACCGCGGGTGGCTGCAGGTGTGGGAGCCGATCTCCCAGCCCATGTCGGCCAGCTCGGCCACCTGGTCCCAGCCGAGGGGGGTCAGCTCGCGCTCGTAGGGGCCGTGCCGCCACTGCTCGATCCCGGGCCACTCCATCGGCCCGCCGCCGACGTAGTCCGAGGGGACGAAGAGCGTCCCGGGCACGCCCAGACGGGCGAGGAGGGGGGCGGCGAGGGTCAGGTTCGAGAGGTAGCCGTCGTCGAAGGTGACGACCAGCGTCTTGCCGCTGCGGCCGGGCTTCCGGCTCTCACTCAGCGTCGCCGGGCGGTAGCCGGCGCGCAGCTTGCGCGTCAGCTGCTCTTCGAGCTGTCGCGGTGGGATCGAGAGATCGGCGGGCCAGTTCTCGCTGACCGCGTGATAACAAAGGGTGAGTATGTCCTGGTCCCGGCCCAAGGCTGACTTAGACTAGGGCTCTTGTCGACGCTGGCCATATCGTGGCGCCGCGGCGATTCGCGGCAGCAGCTGATCGCGGTCGGTTCGTTCGGCCTGGCGATTGTGGTCGGGATGGCGCTCGCCGTCAACGTCCAGTACGGCATCGCCGTGCTGCTCGCCTGCTGCTTCGGCCTCATCCTCTGGCTCTCTCCGACTTGGGCGGTGGTCGCCTTCGTGCCGTTGGTCTTCCTCGACGCGATCCCAGCGCTCAACCTCGCTGGCAAAGCCGCTGGCCTGATCGTCGCTGCGGCCTGGATCGGGGCGGCTCTGACCGGTCGGATGAACATCGCCCAGGGGGCGCGTCGCTTCCGCCACCTGTTCGAGTCCCTGGTGGCGCTGCTGATCTGGCTCTCGCTGACGGCGCTGTGGGCGGCTGATCCCAGCCGCGCCGTCTCCGACATCTGGCATTGGGTCTCGATCGCGCTGCTGTTCGCGATCGTCGCCACCTGGATGACGGAGGAGCGGAAGGTGACGTGGCTCTGCAGCGCCTTCGTCCTCGGCGCCGTGCTCTCGGTTCTGATCGGCGCCGGCCTCGGCACGCTGAGCGGGGGCGCAGCGGCCGAAGCGCGCCTGGAAGGGGGCGCCGGTGACCCAAACTTCCTCGCCGCTGGGCTGGTGCCGGCGATGGTGCTGGCCGCGGGGGTGATCGCCGCGACTCGCAACTCGCTCGCTCGCCTCGGTTGCCTGACCGCGATCGTGATCTGCGCGATCGGGATCGGCGCGGCGCAGTCGCACGGTGGCGTACTGGCGCTGCTCGCGGTCGGCTTGGCGTCTCTGCTCGTCTTCCGCCGCCGCCGCATCTTCGTCGTCCTCCTCTGCCTCGGCGTGGTCGCGGTCGGCGCCGTCTACTTCACCCTGACGCCGAACGCCTGGCAGCGGATAACGCATGTCGAAGAAGGGGGCAGCGGCCGCACTGACCTGTGGTCGGTCGCCTGGCGGGCGACCGAAGCGCATCCGATCGGCGGCGTCGGGCTGCACAACTACGAAGTCGTGGCGAAGGAATACACGCGGCTGCCCGGCTCCCTCAGCTCGGTCAACAAGATCGCCGAGAAACCGCACGTCGTCCACAACACCTACCTCGAGGCGTTCTCGGAGACCGGCTTCGTCGGCCTGATCCTCTTCCTCCTGGTCGCGTTCAGCTGCTGTTATTTCGCCTGGCGAGCGGGCAAGCGCTTCGAAGAGCTCGACGAGCCGCGGATGGAGGCACTCGCGCGCGCGATCCTCGTCGCCATGATCGGGATGATGGTTGCGGCATTCTTCATCTCTGCCGGCGTCGACCGCCGGCTCTGGATCCTCTTCGCCCTGGGTCCGGCGATGCTGGCGATCGCCGAGCGTCGCGGTGCTGCTGCGACACGGCTGCGGCCGAGCGTCAGTGACGCGGTTGTCGCAGGTGGTAAAAGCGTAGGTTCGCTTCCGAGCGGATCTGTTCCCGAGCGGTCGTGGGGTTGACGGGAGCCCCGCGCTTCAGCCGTTCCATCGTGTTGCGAACGAGGTAGCCGGTCGGGTTGAGGCGTCGGGCCGACGCGATCTGCGCGAGTGCCTCCCGCCTGTGGCCTTCGGCGGCGGCGATCGTCGCCAGCTCGAAATAGGGGTACCAGTTGTCTTCGCGTCCGATCGCTTCTCTGAAGGCTTCGCGCGCGCGCCCGTATTCGCCGCGAGCGATCGCGATCTCGCCCCGACTGACTTCCGTCTGGGAGGAGGTCGGGTTGAGCCAGGCGGCGCGGTCGAGGTCGGTATAGGCGGCGCCGGGATCGCGTGACCACTCGCCTTCGGCTCGTTCGACGTAGCGGGTTGCGAGGTAGGCGGGGACCAGCGCCACCAGGGCGATCCCGGCGATGACCGTGGCGCTCAGCAGTCCTGCCGCCCGGTGCGGCGGGCCGGACGGGGCGGAGAGCGAGAGGCGGCCGGCCAGCATCAGGAAGGCCAGGGCGGGGCCGAGGATTGCCGGGAACTCGTCCACCCAGTCGACCGAGGCATGGGCGAAGACGTAGACGGTGGTTGCGACCGCGGCGGCGACGAGGAGCTGGGTCCCCGGTGGCTGCGTTCGCCGGGCGCGCCCGGCGGCGACGACGCCGGTGGCGAGGCCGCCGACGAGGAGGAGGAAGCCGACGATCCCGGTCTCGCTCAGCACTTCGAGCCAGATGTCGTGGGCGTAGCGGGAGTCCTTCTCGTTGTTGCGGCGGATTGTGTATTCGTCCTGGTAGTTGCCCGCGCCGACGCCGCCGAGCGGGTGGTCGGCGGTCACCTGTGCGGCGACGCGCCAGTACCCGTACCGTTCGGGATCGCCGAGCGAGGTCAGGTGGGAGTTCGATTCGGAAGAGACTTCGCCGGCCTTGAACTGATCCCAGCGCTTGCTCGCCTCGTGGGCCAGGGAGCCCCCGAACGCGGTCGCGACCACGGCGACCACGAGGACCAGCACGCCGAGGGCCGGGAAGCGCAGGCGCCGCGCGGTGGACGCGCCCGGGAACACCGGCAGCCAGGACTCGAGCTTGGCGAGCGCGTAGCCAGCGGCGAGGCCGACGACCGCCGCGATCGCCAGCGCCGCCACCGCGTCGTCGAGGGCGGCAGTGACCGAACCGCCGCCACCGGCGGCGGCGTAGACGCCGAGTATCGGACCGACGGTGACGGCGGCAAGGGCTGCGGCGATGAGCAGGCGCAGAAGCGCCCAGGCGCGGTTGGACCCAAGGGCGACGAAGGCGACCGTGCTGAGCACGAGCCCGATCGCGGCGCCTCGCGACTGGGGCAGGAACACGAGATCGATCTGCACCACCGCCACCGCGAACATCACCGCGCGCAGCCAGTCCGGCGAAGAGCGCCGTGCCGCCAGCGCCAGAGCCGGCCAGACGGCGAGAGCGGCGAAGGCGGAACTGGCGCCGGCGTAGCCGAGCGGTTCGGCGAAGCGCTGCTCGATGAAGTCGGGGGCCGGGTTGGTGGTGAGGGCGGCAGAGATCAGCGTCACCACGCAGGCGGCGCAGACGCCGACCGCGAAGTTTCCGAGCAGCCAGGCGGCGCGGCGCTCGGTCCATGGGGTGATCGCGAACACGAAGGCGGACGCCAGTGCCAGCAGCAGCTTGTTGGTCGCCTCCAGGGCGTGCCCGCCGGCCGCGGCCCAGAGGATCGACAGCGCGGTCCAGGCGACGAAAGTGGCCAGCAGCGCCAACGCTAGACGGGTGCCGCCGACGGGCAGCCGCCAGCCGGCGGCAAGCAGTAGCGGACAGAGGACGACGGTCACGATCGCGGCCGGGTACCAGGCGGACGGGAAGTAGGCGCCGGAGAAGAGGCTGGAGAGGACCCAGTACGCGGTCAGCGCCAGGGCCGGCAGTAGCATGAGGATGTCGCGGCGGCTCGGGATGCGGTGAGTGTTCGGAGGGTTCGGTCCGATACCTGCTTTCGACCGCATCGCAATGCGGTCGAAAGCTCAATGCCCTTCGTCCGCCGCGTGCGCCGGCGGCCGCGACTCCTCCGCCAGGGAGGTGATCTCCAACTGCCCCTGGGCGGCCTCTTCGAGGACCTCGGTCGCCTCCTGGGCGGAGCGGGCGTAGAGCTCGACCAGGAGGTGCACGACGATCTGCTCGTCGTCGTGCTTGTGGAAGCGGACGTGGGTGAAGAACTCGCGCACGCCGGCGTCGCCGAAGGCGCCGTAGGTGAGGAACTCGATCGCCTCCGGACCGGCGCAGGTCTCGACCCGGTCCTGGTCGACGGTGACGGTGCAGGAGGCGACCCAGGGGGTGCCGGCGATCATTCGCTCCCAGCGGTCCTCGATCGGCACCACGCGGTCGCCCTCGAAGGTCAGGTGGGGCTGGTCGTGCATGCAGTCGAGGCACTGGACGACCGATTCCTGGACCTCGTCGACGCCTTCGGCGAGGACGCCCGTGTCGGGGTCGACGCGGCGGATCGCGTCGTAGTGGATCTGGATCTCGAGACTCTCCGACCAGCAGCGGTAGCAGCGCAGCCAGGCCGAGCGGTCTCCGTTCATCTCGCCCATCGTTCTATTGTCGCGCTGCTGCCGTCTTGGCGCGACGCCCGGGGGTGCTTGGCGCGGCATGGGCGGCCTTGTCGGCCCCGGCGCCGGAGACGTGGGGCGCGTCGACCGCGCCTTCGCTGCCGAGGAAGACGAAGGCGGCGACGACGGCGAGCCCGAGGATCAGGCCGAGGGCGATCCCGATCGCCAGGTCCGCCCGCCGGTGGCTCCGCTTGGCGGGCAGCTGCTCGGTTGTGGCGGTCTCCGGCACCCTCAGATCCCCCCGACGAGTCGCTCGCGCATCAGCCTGGCGAAGACGATGTAGCGCTGGGCGGCGCTGTAGAGCGGATTGCAGGCGCTCAGCACCAGGCGCTCGTAGCCGACCTTCCTGACGACCCCGACGTCGCTCGGGTCGACGATCGCGGTCTTCTGCACCCGGTAGAGGAAATGGGCGTAGGGCATCTCGAGGGTTATCCGGTCGCCGGGCTTCATCGAGTCGATGTGGCGGAACGGAGCCAGGTAGGTGGTGCGGTGGCCGGCGATCCCGACCGTGCCGCCCTGGCCCGGGAAGGGCGTTTCGGGATAGTGGCCGGGGCCCTTCTCGAGGCTGGCGGTGTCGGTGCCCTGGACGACGACGATGTCCAGCCCGTCCATCGCCGGGGCGACGATGCGGCCGATCGCATCGCCGGTGCCGGCGTTGTCGGCGAAGCGCCGCGCCAGGATCCCGATTCGCCGCTTCGATTCCTCGACGCCGACGTGGGCGACCGCGCGGCGGTCGGCCGGGGTCGGGTAGCTCGCTTCCAGATCGCTCAGCTGACTCGCCGCTTCGGCCTGCTTGATCGAGCCATAGATCGAGGAGAGTGGCTCTTTGTAGGCGAGGGTGATGCCGACGTCGGCGATCACCACCAGGCCGGCGGTGATCAGGGCGATCGAGAGGATGTGGCCGGCGCGCCGCACCGGCGCAGTTTGCCAGCGCCGGCCGATCGGCGCGCATCCGCCGCCCGGCATGCATATAGTGGCCGATCTTCTTGTGAGGAGGGGGATACAAAACGCTCTTGAGCGCTTCATGCTTCCGCTCGCGTTCGTCGCGCTGACGGTGGCCCTTCTCTTTATCTCTCCGCTCGACACAGGCCGGGCTCAGGCAGCCCAGGACAGCCCCATCTGTGCCGAAGCCGGCCGGCCGCCGGCGAAGGCGACCCTGCACTTCATGCGCAGCTCGGTGCTCTGCCTTGTCAACCGGGTGCGCCTGCACTACGGGCTGCAGCCGCTTCACTACAACGCCGACCTGCGAATCTCCGCCTGCCGGCACTCCAGCGACATGGTCGCCAACGGCTACTTCTCCCACGACGGCCCGGGGGGCAGCACGGTCGGTGACCGGGTCGGGCGGTCGGGCTACCTGTTTCGGACCAGCAGCCACTTCATCGGCGAGAACATCGGCGGCGGCATGGGCCGCAGCGACGGCTCCCCGATGGGCGTCTACCGGGCCTGGATGCACAGCCCCGAGCACCGCGCCAATATCCTCGACCCCGAGTTCCACGACTTCGGCGCCGGCGTCGCCCGACGCTTTCCCGGCTCCGGAGACCCCAACGCCGCCACCTACACGCTGGATCTGGGCACGCGACGGTAAACCCCCTCGCTTCGCGGCCCTCACGGCCCCGACGCGTAGCTATCTCGCAGGACCAGAGGGCAGCTGTAAGCGCAGCCCCTGTTCGTCAGCGACATCGGGCGTGACGAACGCGTTGGTCTGCTCGAGCATGCGCTCGGCCTCTGCCAGGTCGCTCCAGTCAATCGCCGCGGCGTATTCCTGCGCGAAGTCGAGGACTCGAATCAAGGGCAGCGGGTTGGCGTTTTGCGAGAGCGCTCGCAGGCCTTGCAGGTAGTTGTCGCGGTAGACGATCGGGATCACGATCCGCTGCTCGCCGACGGCGCTCAGCTCGGCGTTCATCAGGACGCGAGCGACCCGGCCATTGCCGTCGGTGAAGGGATGCACCTCGCCGACCAGGAACATCATGAAGATCGCCCTGGCGAGGCCGGAAGGCAGTGTTTCGTAGTAGCGGTAGCCCTCGGCCAGGGTGCCGACGACCAGGTCCGGATGGACGAAGGTGGTGCTGCCGACGCGATTCACGCGCGTCTTGAAGGCGCCGGGGTTGACCCGCGGGCGGCGCTCCAGCATCAGGGCGTGATGGGCACGGAGCAGGGTGAGCAGGTCATCGAGGTCGGTCGGGACTCGGGCTCGCAGGTCGGCGTCGTCCACCAACTCGAAGGTGCCGAGCACATCGTGCGCGTCTTCGAAGCGCTCCTGGGGCACCAGGCCCTCGAAGACAATCTCTTCCGCTTCCTCCAGTTCGAATTCGGTGCCCTCGATCCAGTTCGAGAAATAGGCCTCGATGAAGGAAAGGGCCGGAAACGAGTCCGGCTGCTCGGCGCGGCTGGGGAGGGGGATCTGCATCAGGCGGGCCTGGAGAGCGTCAAACAACTCCAGTCGGCGTGGGTCGAACCCGAGGCCTCTCCGATGGGCACGTGCCACGGCGGTCTCCGGTTGGGCCGTGCGGGTGCCCAGAATCGCGCCGATCAGGTCGTCGAGAGAATTCATCTCGGCAGTCGCGTCGAGAAGCCCAGCGATCTCCCGCGCCTTGTCGCGGAGCTCGTTCAGCGCCTCGGCCCCGCGTACGGAGACGAGCCTGACCAGCTCATCCTCGAGCTCGGCTCGCGAAAGGGTTCGTGCCACACCAGCGCGGCTCGCCCGGGAAACATGCATGTTGTCGAGGAACTTCCGTGCCGGGCCGGAGAAGTGGAGTCCGTCCATGAAGGGCATGTCGCCGGCA
Source organism: uncultured Actinomycetes bacterium (assembly GCA_963714045.1). GTDB lineage: Bacteria > Actinomycetota > Thermoleophilia > Solirubrobacterales > 70-9 > VAYN01. Next base: position 1,366,144 of record OY970225.1, read on the forward strand.
ATTGGCCCCGGCCCACTGCGCGGGCGGATGGTCAGGCCCGGTAGTCGCAGCGGTGCACGCCGTGTTCGGGAGGGCCCGATGTCGAGGAAGAGCGACCCGTCCTCGGCCGGTTTCGCTTCGAAGGCGCTGCGATCGGCCACGACCGCGTCGGGGAAGTAGAGCGCGGCGATTCTCTGCCAGTTTCGCCGCGCCACCTGTTCGAGGGGGGCTTCTGTGTTCCTCGTGTACAGGCGCGGGCCCATCTTCCGGGCTTGTCCGGCTTTGACCGCAGCCCCTACGGCGCGCGACGTGCGGGCGGTGCTGAGGAAAACCTCAGGCTGCTCCGGCAGTAAGAAAGTGCGCGTAAGTGCCCCCATGGATGCGCTTATTGTAAAGAAATCGGACTTAAGAGGGCTAAAACCGCAAAAAACCGTACATAAGCTCCGCTCAGGCCGCCGCGCCGGCGCCGGCTCGCTGGGCGACCAGCTCGACGATCTCGGCCATGATCTTGTTGATGTCGAAGTCCTTGGGGGTGTAGACGCCGGCGACGCCGGCCTCACGCAGGCGCTTGGCGTCGGCGACGGGGATGATGCCGCCGACGACGACGGGGACGTCGACGCCCTCGTCGCGGAGCATGCGGACGACCTCGGGGATCAGCTCCAGGTGGGAGCCGGAGAGGATCGAGAGGCCGACCACGTCGACGTCCTCCTGCAGGGCGGACTCGGCGATCTCGGCCGGGGTCAGGCGAATCCCCTGGTAGATCACCTCCATGCCGGCGTCGCGGGCGCGCAGGGCGATCTGCTCGGAGCCGTTGGAGTGGCCGTCGAGGCCGGGCTTACCGACCAGGATCTTGATCCGGTGGCCGATCCGGGTTGAGGTCTCGTCGACCTTGGCGCGGATCGCCTCGAGCTGGTCGCGGTCGGCGGCAGGGGCGGCGCCGCTGACGCCGGTCGGGCCGCGGTAGGCGCCGAAGGCCTCACGCAGCACCTCGGCCCACTCGCCGGTGGTGGCGCCGGCCTTGGCGGCGGCGATCGTCGCCGGCATGATGTTCCGGCCCTCGTCGGCGGCGACCGTGGCGAGCTCGTCGAGGGCGGCGCGCACGGCGTCCTCATCGCGCTCCGCCTTCCAGCGCTCCAGCGCCTCGATCCGCTCGCGCTCGACCTCGGGGTCGGGGGTGAGGATGCCGCCGTCGGCGCCCGCGGTCAGCGGCGAGTCCTCGGTCTCGGTGAAGCTGTTCTGGCCGATCACCTTCTGCTCGCCGCTCTCGATCCGCGCCACCCGCTCGCGGTGGGACTCGACCAGGCGCGCCTTCATGTAGGGGACGGCCTTGACGGCGCCGCCGTGTTCGGCGACCACCGCCATCTCGGCCCGGGCGCCGGCGGTCAGCTCCTCGACCAGGCCGTCCATGACGACCGAGCCCGCGAAGATGTCGGGGTACTCGAGCAGGTCGGTCTCGTTCGCCAGCACCTGCTGGATCCGCAAGCTCCACTGCTGGTCCCAGGGGCGGGGGAGGCCCATCGCCTCGTTCCAGGCGGGCAGCTGGATCGCCCGGGCGCGGGCGTCGCGGCTGAGGGTGACGGCGAGCGCCTCGAGGACGATCCGCTGGATGTTGTTCTCCGGCTGGGCCTCGGTCAGGCCGAGCGAGTTGACCTGGACGCCGTAGCGGAAGCGCAGCATCTTCTCGTCGCTGACGCCGTAGCGCTCGCGCCCGATCTCGTTCCAGAGCGCCCCCATCGTCCGCAGCTTCGCGATCTCCTCGACCAGGCGGATGCCGGCGTTGACGAAGAAGGAGATGCGGCCGAAGACCTTGGGGAAGTCGGCCTCGGCGACCTGGCCGCGGGCCTTGACCTCGTCGAGCACGGCGATCCCGGTCGAGAGCGCATAGGCGATCTCCTGCACCGGCGTCGCCCCGGCCTCCTGCAGGTGGTAACTGCAGATGTTGGTCGGGTTCCAGCTCGGCACCTCGTTGACGCTGAAGGCGACCATGTCGGCGATCAGCCGCATCGAGGGCTCGGGTGGGAAGGCGTAGGTGCCACGCGAGAGGTACTCCTTGATGATGTCGTTCTGCGTCGTGCCCTTGAGCTGGTCGCGCTCGACCCCGTTCTCCTCGGCGACGGTGACGTAGAGGCCGAGCAGCCAGGCGGCGGTGGCGTTGATCGTCATCGAGGTGTTCATCTCGTCGAGCGGGATGCCGTCGAAGAGCTGGTGCATGTCGCCCTTGTGGGCGATCGAGACGCCGACCTTGCCGACCTCGCCGCGGGCGAGGACGTGGTCGGGGTCATAGCCGGTCTGGGTCGGCAGGTCGAAGGCGACGGAGAGGCCGGTCTGGCCCTTGGCGAGGTTGCCGCGGTAGAGCTCGTTGGAGCGTTTGGCGTCGGAGTGGCCGGCGTAGGTGCGCATCACCCAGGGGCGGTCGCGCTCGGGGAGGCGGTGATCGCTCATGTCTGGATTCTATTTGGGATGGCTCGAAATCCGCCGTTCAGGGCGCCGCGGCCCGCATCTTTCTCCCCTGCCTGTGTTTAGGCTCCCGTGAGCGCGGAGTGAAGGAGCATCCATATCTGATTCCTTTGCGACTGAACGAAGCGCGAAATTGAATCTCATGAGGACTCGATTCACAGCCGCATTCCTGGTCACGCTGGCCATTGCCCTGCTCGCCGCCGCCGCCAGCGGCGCGGCGATGATCGGCATCTACCGCAACGGGATGGGGACCACCGCGCAGCGCGCCCAGATGGTCAAGCTCTCGGGCGCCGACTGCGCCCGCAGCGGCGCCGGCGGTGCCCTGCGGATCGCGATCGGCAAGCGCACCCGTGCCTGCGCCCTCCGCACGCCCGTGCTCGGGCGGGACCTCGAGATCGCCGCCACCGAGCGGTTGCTGAGCGGCACCCCGAAGGCCCTCCAGCACAAGGCCTACCTGGCGCTGGAGCTGCGCGCCGGCGGCGGCGCCAAGTACCAGCTCCTGGCCTTCCCGCTGCAGCGCAAGATCCAACTCGTCAAGGTCACCGGCGAAGGCACGAAATACCTGGCGATCGAAAGGAACGTGAAGACCCTGATGGGGGTCAACAAGCCCAACGCCCTGCGCCTGCGGGCGGTCAACATCACCAGCGGCCCCGAACGCGGCCACGCCCAGCTCGCCGCCTACGTGGGCGGCGTCCTCGTCGCCGAAGCGAACGACGAAGCCGCCGGCTCCCCCTCCGGCCGCGCCTCGACCGTCGCGATCGGCGCCCTCAGCGGCGCCAACGGCGTCATCGGCAGCGTCGACGACGTGGTCGTCCGCGTGCCGAGCCCGTTCTGATCGTTCCGGTTCCTTCATAGCCCCAGCGGCTTCGATTCATACATCCGTCCACTGCAACGGATCGGTTAAGCGGATGACTGCCAGGTGGCGAGAGAGAGTGCGTGGCTCGCAAGATCTCCCTTGTCATCGCACTCGTCGCCGTCCTCGGCGCGGCCATGGCCCCCTCTGCCGGGGCCATGGACCTCGAGCGGCTGATCGCCCCGACCGAGGTCTGCGCCGACCAGACCGACCTCGGTGCGCCGGTCGCCGTGCAGGAGCAGGCGATGCGCTGCATGAGCAACTTCGCGCGCGAGCGGATGGGGATGGGGCAGCTGGGCGACGCCGCCGACCTCGACCGTTCCGCCCGCGACAAGTCCAGCGACATCCTCCGCTGCAACAGCTTCAGCCATTACGCCTGCGGGCGCCTGTTCACCTACTGGATGCAGCGGGTCGGCTACATCCCGGCGCAATGCTGGCGGGCGGGAGAGAACATCGCCTGGGGCACCGGCGACCTCGGCACCGTCCGTTCGATCTTCCGCGCCTGGATCCACTCTCCCGAGCACCGCGAAAACATCCTCGGCCCCTACGGCCAGATCGGCGTCGGCCTCGTCGTCGGCAGCCTCGAGGGCCACTCCAACGTCCACGTCTGGACCCAGCACTTCGGCTCCCACTGCGGCCAGCCGACTGCGTCAGCGGCCCCGCACCTAGCGCGCCTCGCCACCGCTCGCGCGGTGGGTTGAGGGATCCCTGTAGAGGTGTTCTCGGACCGTGCGCGTGACCAGGCGGGCGTAGACGCCGGCGCCGGCGGGGGTGAGGTGGATGCCGTCCCAGAGCAGGGATTCGTGGGCGTCCGCTACGGGCTTCCAGTCGATCAGGGTCGTGTGGGGCCAGTCGCGGGCGGCTTCGGCGAGGGCGTGGTTGGACTCTCCGACCCAGCTGACCGGGGCGTGGTCGTTGATCAGGAAGAGCTCGCCGACGTTCGAGGTGGCCTTCCGCAGTGCTTCCATTTCGTCGCTGTAGAGGGGGCCGTTGTTGCCCATCTGGACGATCATCGCGTCGGGGTGGTGGCCCCGGCGCTTGAGGCGCTGGGCGATCGCGACGAATTCGCTCGCCTGGCGGCCGACTTCGGCGCTCATCGAGAAGCCGGGGCCGAGGCGGGCCGCCAGCTTTTCCTTGGCGCCGATCATGACCGAGTCGCCCAGGGCGACGATCCTTGGGGGTGGGGCGGGCGAGGGGCCCTCCGACGGAAACCGTCCGCCCCGCACGGAGTTTGGGACCGACGTCTTGCTGCTCCCAAAGTTTCCGTCGGAGGGTCCCTCGCCCGCCCTCCCTAGGGTCGGTCGTACGGTGGCCACGGTTGCGGTGGAAGCGGCAGCGGAAGCTGGTGGCCCGCTGTTATCGGTGAAGAGGCCGCTCCAGCCGATGAAGGCGACCACCGCGAGGACGGTGGCCAGGAGGGCTGGGCGGGCTACTCGGAGCCAGTTGTCGGGTAGGGCGGGGAGCTTTGACTGGCCGCGGAAGGGGAGCTCGACGAAGCGGTAGGAGAGGTCGGCCAGGGCGAGCACGGCGAGCAGCTGCAATGGGATCAGGACTCCGCGAGGCATCGAGACGTCGACCCCGGGGCGGGTCAGCATCAGCACCGGGTAGTGCCAGAGGTAGAAGCTGTAGCTGCGCAGGCCGAGCCAGAGGACCGGCGCCTGGCCGAGCAGGCCGCCGAGCCGGGCGGCGGGATGGGCGAGCACGGCCAGCAGCAACGCTGTGATCAGCGCCAGCCAGAGGTAGCCGCCGTGCCACAGCGCCAGGTCGTAGTCGTGGACATGGACGAAGCTGAGGACGACGTAGGCGAGGGCGAGGACGCCGACCACGTCGAGGACCGGGCCGACCAGCGGCCCGGTGCGCCGCCGCCGCAGCTCGATCGGGCTCCAGACCATCGCCAGAGCGACGCCCGCCAGCAGTCCCACCGCGTGGGTGTCGGTCCCGTAGTAGACGCGGGAGGCGTCGCCGCCGGGGTCGAAGAGGATCCAGGCCAGGGCGACCGAGGCGAGCGCCCCGGCGAGCACGCCGAGCAGCAGCCGGCCGCGACCGAACAGCTTCATCCCGGCGGCGAAGGCGAGCGGCCAGAAGAGGTAGAACTGCTCCTCGACCGAGAGCGACCAGAGGTGGGTGAACAGCGACGGCCGCTGGAACCGTTCGAAGTAGGACTGGTGGCCGAGGATGAAGTGCCAGTTGGCGACGTAGGCGAGCGAGGCGATCGCGTCGCTCCGCAGCTGGTCGATCCGGTCCGGCTCGACGATCGCGGCGGCGATCATCGTCACCGCGATGAAGACGCCGACCGCCGGCAGCAGCCGCCGCGCCCGCCGCACCCAGAAGCGCCCCAGCCGCACGTGGCCGCCGCTCCGGAACTCGCGCAGCAGCAGCGAGGTGATCAGGTAGCCGCTGATGACGAAGAAGACGTCGACGCCGAGGAATCCACCCGGCATCCAGCCGACCCCCGCGTGGTAGAAGAAGACGGCGAGCACCGCAAGCGCCCGCAGCGCGTCGATCCCGGGGAGGTAGGGAAAGCGACTGTCCTGCGGTCGACTGATGAGATGCATAATGGCGGGCCATGTCGACGGCGACCATCGAGCGACCGCGCAGCGCCGGGCCCGGCTCGGGCCAGGGGGGCGACTGGCGAGTGATCGTCCGCAACGACAACCACAACACCTTCGAGCACGTCGCCCAGACCCTGGCCAAGGTGCTGCCGGGAATCGGCCTCGACCAGGGCCACCGCCTCGCTGACCAGATCCACCACAGCGGCCAGGCGATTGTCTGGAGCGGCCCCCGCGAGCCGGCCGAGCACTACTGGGCCGAGCTCGACGCCGCCGGCCTGACGCTGGCCCCGCTCGAGCGCTGCTAGGGCACCCGGCCGCTACTCAGCCGCCAGCAGCGTGTGCCAGGCGGGCAGCAGCGGCAGGTCGTAGAGGTCGACTATTTCCGCGCGGGCGTTCTCGATCTCCTCGGAGAACCAGTAGCGCTCGAAGTCGGCGCGGCTCTCCCAGGTCGAGGTCTGCTGGAAGGAGAGAGGGTCGTCGATGGAGCGGGTCAGGGACCAGCTGCCGGCGCCGTAGGCGGGCATCTTCGCCGCGGCCGGTTCCCAGAGGTCGAGCCAGCGGTCGGCTCGCAGCGGCGAGATGTGCCAGTCGAGCCTGCAGACCTCCGCCATCAGATACCCCTTCCGCGTCGCGTTTCTTCTCGGCTCATGCTCCGACCTCGGCCCGGATCGCGCCGGGGCCGTCCTCGGTCTTGCCCTCGTCCTCGGAGGAGGCCCCGACCAGGATCGAGATCTTGCCGAGGTGCTTGTTTTCGTGCAGCAGCTGGTGCGCCCCGGGGACGCCGTCGAAGTCCATCGTCTGCCAGAGGACGGGCCGGATCTTGCCCTCGGCCATCAGCTGGTTGGCCCGCATGCACTCGTACGCGTTGGCGAAGTGGGAGCCGATGATCTGCTTCTGGCGCATCCACAGGTAGCGCACGTCGAAGTCGAGCTGGAAGCCGGAGGTCGCCCCGCAGATGACCACTTTGCCGAACGGCTTGACGACGAAGACCGAGGTCGGGAAGGTCGCCTGGCCGACGTGCTCGAAGACGATGTCGGGGGCGTCGCCGAGGATCTCCTTGACCCGCTTGGCGAAGCCGCGGCTGGCCTTGAAGCGCTCCTTGTCGGCCGCCTTGTCGGCGAGGTTCTCCGGCGTCCGCATCATCTCGCCGAACTCGCGGCGGTTGATGTAGTCGACGGCGCCCAGCTGCTTGACCAGCTCGCCCTTCTCGTCGGAGGAGACGACGCCGACCGCGTTGGCGCCGGCCGCCGCGCAGAGCTGGGTGGCGAAGACGCCGAGGCCGCCGGCCGCGCCCCAGATCAGGACGTTGTGGCCGGGCTGCAGCTTGCACTGGTCGATCAGCATCCGGTAGGCGGTGAAGTAGGTGAGCCCGTAGGAGGAGGCCTCGGCCCAGCTCATGTTCTGGGGACGGGGGAGGAGCTGCTGCGCCTGCACCTTGGTGAACTGGGCGAAGGAGCCCCAGGTCGTCTCGTAGCCCCAGATCTTCTGGCTCGGCGCCGCCAGCGGGTCGAGGCCGTGGACCTCGACGTCCTCGTAGGAGGCCTGGTTGCAGTGGACGACGACCTCGTCGCCGGGCTTCCAGCGGGTGACGCCCTCGCCGACCTTCCAGACGATCCCGGAGGCGTCGGAGCCGCCGATGTGGTGGCCGAACTCGGGGTGGTCGCCGTAGCCGAAGACCGAGACCGGCTTGCCGAGCGCCGCCCAGACGTTGTTGAAGTTGACGCCGGCCGCCATCACGCGGACGATCACCTCGAAGGCGCCGGGCTCCGGCACCTCGATCTGCTCGAGCTGGAAGGCGTCCTTGGGCTCGCCCTGGCGCTCCTCGCGGATCACCCACGCGGCCATCGTGTCGGGCAGTGTTCCGGGCTCTACGTCCAGCTTCGAGATCGCGCTGCTGTCAACGGCCAAAGGGTCCTCCGCGAGGGTCGTGGGACGGGCCGCGAATCCTAGTTAAGAGCCCCGCATCCCTGCACTACGCGGCGTCGGAGGCCTCGCGAAGCTCGGGCGCCGCGATCTCGCGGACCGATAGCTCAACCGGCTGCGGTGGCTCGATCTGCTTGCCGGGGGCGACGCCGAGGCCCTCGACCTTGCGCAGCTGCGGCAGCAGCCGGCCCTCCATCGAGCCGACGGCGGAGTTGTAGGACTTGGTGGCGGAGTCGAGCCGCCTGCCGACGGTGTCGAAGTCGCCGAGGAACTTGGCGAAGCGGGCGTGCAGGGTGCCGGCGGCGTCGGCGATCTCGGCCGCCTCGGCGACCATCCGCTCCTGGCGCCAACCCAACTCCATCGTCCGCAGCAGCCCGATCAGCGAGGTCGGGCTGACCAGCAGCACGTTGCGCTCCAGGGCGTAGTCGAAGAGCTCGGGGTCGGCGCCGAAGGCGGCGTGCAGGGCGGGCTCGTTGGGGATGAAGCAGATCACCAGGTCCGGCATCTCGCCGGCCTTGAACTGGCCCTGGTAGTCCTTCGAGCTGAGCGCGCGGACGTGCTCGCGGGCCTGGCGCGCGTGGCGCTCGAGGTGGACCCGCCGCTCGCTTTCGACCTCGGACTCCTGGGCGTCGAGGAAGGCGTCGAGCGGCACCTTGGAGTCGGCGACGAAGCTGCGGCCCTCGGGCAGCAGGAAGAGCGCGTCCGGCCGCAGCCGGCCCTCGTCGGTGCGTAGCGTCTCCTGCAGCTCGAAGTCGACGTGCTCGGTCATGCCGGCGATCTCAACGCAGCGGCGCAGCTGCAGCTCGCCCCACTGGCCGCGGGTCTGCGGCTGGCGCAGGGCCTTCTTCAGGCCCGCCGTCTCGGAGTTGAGGTTGCCGACCGTCTGCCCCATCTGCTCCAGCAGGGTGCGGGTCTGCAGGTCGGTCTCGCCGCGCCGGCGCACCTCGGCCTCGATCTTCTCCTGGCCCTTGGCGATCCGCTCGGCCAGGGCCTTGATCTCTGCCTGGCGCTTGTCGATCTCGGCCTGGCGCTTGTCCAGCGACGCCTCTGAGGTCTTGGCGTCGAGCTTGCGCGACTCCTCGTTCACCCGCAGCAGGTCGGCGACCACCTGGGAGGCCACCTGCGATGTCGCCTCCTGAATCGCCGGGCCCAGGTCAGCCTGCTCCACCGGCTCCTCGTGGCTCGATGCGAGCAGGTAGACGAGCCCCGCGGCGAGCAGGACGACGGCGATTGCGAGCACGACGGTCACGGCCACCGATAGTGACGGGAGCTCCAGACGCGATCGCCGATCTGAAATCCCGCTTGCAGCGGACTCTCGGGCGCCGCTCTACGGCAGCAGGACGTCGTTCTTCGAGGAGGCGCGGTAGGGGCCGACGACGAGTTTGCCGGGGCGGGCGGTGGGGATGTTGGCGGCGGCGATCAGGTAGGTGCCGGTGGGGAGGCTGGCCTGCATGGTGCCGGGGCTGTTGGCCGGGATCGGGCCCGAGCCGGCGTCGCGGGGGCCGCGCAGCACCAGGCGGGAGTCGACGCGGGTCTGGTTGGCGGTGACGATGGCGACGGTCAGCGGCGCGTCGGTGCGGATCGGCGGCTGCGGGTGGTTCTGGTTCTGCGGGATCTGCTGGGTCCTGGCCGGGCCGAACCCGATCGCCGCCGGCTGCACCGTGATCGCCTTCGGCGTGATCGAGACGCTGACCCGGGTCGGCGCCTGCGGCCGCGGGTCGTTGGTGTGGGTCTGGGAGCCGCAGCCGGCGGCCGCCAGCGTCAGCGCGACGGCTGCGCCGGCCAGCGCGATTCTCGCTCTCCCACGACCCATCGCGGCGGAATCTAACCGAAGGGCAAGTCGACCACGCGAGCCGTAACCCCATCTTCACCTACGGTGAGCTCGGCTCCGGGCTCGGCCTCGCGGCGCAGGATCGCCAGCCCGATCGGGCCGAGGGCGGGGGAGACGGCGGTGCCGCCGAGCCGGCCGACCTCCTTCTCGCCCAGTCGCAGCGCCGCTCCGGGCTCGGCCGGGGCGCTCAGCCGCAGTCCCCGCAGATGGCGGTTCGGCTTCCCCTTGTAGTGGAGGCGGGCGACCGTCTCCTGGCCGATGTAGCAGCCCTTGGTGAAGCTGACCGCGTCCTCGACGATGCCCGCCTCGGCCGGCATCGTCTCGGTCCCCATCTCGGCGCCGAAGCGGGGGACGCCGGACTCGATGCGGAGGATCTCGGCGGCGGCGAGGGAGACCTCGACGGCGCCGGCGGCGAGCAGCGCCTCGCGCAGGCGGGAGGCGTCCGCGGCGGCGACGATCAGGTCGACCCCGGCGCGCGTCCCGGCCGCCAGGCATTCGACCCCGGCGACCGCGGTCGCCTCGCAGGCGTTCTCCGGCAGCGCCGCGGTTCCGGCGACCTCGACCGCGCGAGGGCCGATCAGCGAGAGGATCGCCCGCTCCCCGCTGGCGTCCTCCACCTCGACCTCGCGACCGATCTTGTACATCTGCAGGTGCTTGCGAGTCGCCTCCAACCCCTCCGGCTCGGTGTCGACCCAGATCTCATCCGCCGCCGGACGCAGCACCCGCATGTCCGACTGCATGTGTCCCTTGCGGTCGAGCAGCGCCGCGTACTGGCCCTCGCCCGGCTCCAGCGCCTCGACGTCGTTGGTCAGCTGCCCCTGCAGGTAATCGGCCGCGTCGGGCCCGCTGACCAGAAGCACTCCCCGCCCGGAGCGATCCACCAGCCCGCATTCCTCCCGCAGCTGCCGGTACTGCGCGTCCAGCTCGACGGTGGCGATCTCGCTCATCCCTCGATTCTAGGAAGTCGTCTTTTAGATGTGTCAAACTCCCGATTTAGACGTGTCGAAATCTCCTGAGGCGACAACCGAGGCGATCGAGGACTACGCGAAGGCGATCTACGCGATCTCGCTGCGGCGCGAGGGGCCGGTGCTCAACGGCGAGGTGGCGCAGCGGCTCGGCGTCACCCCGGCGACCGCGACCTCGATGCTGAAGCGCCTCGCCGGCCTCGGCCTGGTCGACTACATCCCGTACAAGGGGGTGAGGCTGACCGCGGCGGGAGAGAAGGTCGCGCTCGAGGTGATCCGCCACCACCGGCTGATCGAGGCCTACCTCTCCGAGGCGCTGGGGATGCCCGAGGACCGCGTCCACGAGGAGGCCGAGGTGCTCGAGCACTACATCTCCGAGGAGCTGGAGCTGCTGATCGCGGCCAAGCTCGGCGAGCCGAGCCACGACCCGCACGGGACGCCGATTCCCGGCCCCGACCTGCTGCCGCCCGCCGGCGAGCGGAGCCGCCGGTGAAGCCGCCGCCCGCACCGCGGCCCGAGGCGACGGTCGAGGACGTCCTCCCCGGCGAGGCGGCGGTCGCGGCGGCCGCGCGGCGCTCGCTGGAGGGGCAGAGCCGCGGGCTCGGGCGCATCTGGCCCTTCCTCGGCCCCGCCTTCATCGCCGCCGTCGCCTACATCGACCCCGGCAACTTCGCCACCAACGTCGCCGGCGGGGCCAAGTTCGGCTACCTGCTGCTCTGGGTCGTGCTCGCGGCCAACCTGATCGCGATGCTGGTCCAGACCCAGTCGGCGAAGTTGGGGATCGCCACCGGCAGGAACCTCGCCGAGCTCTGCCGCGAGCGCTTCTCCCGGCGCACCTCAGTCGGCCTCTGGCTGCAGGCGGAGCTGGTCTCGATGGCGACCGACGTCGCCGAGGTGGTCGGCGCCGCGCTCGGCCTCAACCTGCTCTTCGGCATCCCGCTCTTCCCGGCCGGGATCATCGCCGGCGCCGGCGCCTTCGCGATCCTCGCCCTGCAGCAGATGGGCTACCGGCGGCTGGAGGCCGGGATCACGGTCCTGGTCGGCGTCGTCGTCGCCTCCTTCGTCTTCGAGCTCTTCGACGCCAAGCCGCAGGCGAGCGAAATCGGCCGCCACCTCTTCGTCCCCGGCTTCGCCGGCACCGAGAGCATCCTGCTCGCCACCGGGATCATCGGCGCGACGGTGATGCCGCACGTCGTCTACCTGCACTCGGCGCTGACCCAGCGGCGGATCGTCGGCCGCGACGCCGCCGAGCGGAAGAAGATCCTCGGCTTCGAGAAGGTCGACGTGGTGATCGCCCTCTCGCTGGCGGGCCTGGTCAACATCTCGATGATGCTGGTCGCCGCGGCGCTCTTCCACGGCAGCGGTCTGACCGGCGTCGAATCGATCGACGGCGCCTACGAAGGGCTGCAGCGGCTCGTCTCCGACCGCGCCGCGACCGTCTTCGGCATCGCCCTGCTGGCCTCCGGCTTCGCCTCCTCCTCGGTCGGGACGATGGCCGGCCAGGTGGTGATGCAGGGCTTCATCCGCCGCCGCATCCCGCTCTTCGCGCGCCGCGCGATCACCCTCGCCCCGGCGCTGCTGGTGCTGGCGATCGGCGTCGACCCGACCGACGCCCTGGTCGGCAGCCAGGTCGTCCTCTCCTTCGGCATCCCCTTCGCCCTGGTGCCGCTGCTGATCATCGCCAGCCGCCGCGAGGTGATGGGGGACCTGGTCAACCCGCGCTGGCTGACGGCGCTGGCGGGAGTGCTGGCGGGCCTGATCATCGCCCTCAACGTGTTTCTCCTGCAGCAGGTGTTCTTCGGGTGAGCCCGGGCGGGGTGGGGGCCGGGTGCCCCTCTCCCGGAGGCCGTCGCGCAGCTGAATCGCCTGCGGGGGTTCGGGCGGTCGCACTTGAGCCTCCGGGAGAGGGGCACCCGGCCCCCTTCCAGATACGCTTCACTCGATGAGCCTGGAAGCTGATTTCAACCAGATTCTTGATGCGCTCCCGCCGGACTGGACGGATCTGGAGGTCGATCTGCGGATTGAGGATGAGAGTCGGTACGTGGACAGCGCGGTCTGGCTGAGTCAGGTCAACGCGCAGGTCTACTCGCATGCGGAGTGGCACTGGCGGCTGCTGGTCGCGCAGAGCTTCGGGCACGCGGCCGCGGCGGAGACGGTGGCCGGGGTGCTGGCGAAGCTCGACGACGAGGGCGTGGCGGGGGAGATGCGGGTGGCCGAGGTCCGCGAGGGCCGCTCCGAGGTCGTGCAGATGTGGGGCCGCCCGGAAAGCGTTCGCGAGGAGTTCCGCCAGCGCCGCTCGATCTAGGCCGTGGCCAGGGTCCTCAGCATCGCCGGCGACCTGATGCTCGCCAGCCGGGTCGACACCGCCCTTACCGCGGCCGGGCACCACGTGATCCTCGCCGCTTCCCTGGCTGAGGCTCCGCTCGACGAGGTGGAGCTGATCGTCGCCGACCTCGATGCCACCGACATCGACGCGATGGGCGATCTCGAAGCTCCCGTTCTCGGCTACTACTCGCACGTCGACGTCGAGACTCGTGAGGCCGCCTTGGCGGCTGGCGTCGATCTGGTCGTTCCCCGCTCCCGAATGGCACGAGAACTCCCCGACCTGGCCGCCCAGCTGCTCGGAGGGTGACCGGGGGTGACCGGGGACTGCCTCCCCAGACACATCTCGCTATGGCTCGATGTTGAGTGTCTGGAGAGGCAGTCCCCGGTCACCCTCCCCGAAACGCTTCCGCCACGTCGAGAGGCTGTTCCAGCAGGCCGTGCTGGAGGTCCCAGGCCGCCCATTCGCGGAGCACCCGCGGTTTGAACGGCGCGGGGTGGAGGTCCGGCAGCAGGGCCCGCAGCTGCGCCTGCTGGTCGGCGCGGTTCAGGGCCGGGTCGGCGGCGAGGAGGTCGCCGAGAGCCCGGGCCGGATGTTGCTCGGTGAAGGCGTAGCCGCGGCGGGTGGCGGCGACGACGGAGCGGACCAGGGCGGGGTCGCGGTCGAGCGTGCGGCGCGAGGTGGCGAGGACCAGCTCGGGGTAGGGCGGGGCGCCGTAGCGGTCGACCTTGAAGATGCGGATGGGGACGCCCTGGCGCCGCAGCGCCACTCCCTCGGCGTTCCAGAACCCGGTCGCGGCGTCGACCCTGCCGGCGGCGAGGGAGGAGACGGCGTTGAAGCCGATCGTCACCTCATCGACCCTGGCCGGGTCGCCGCCGTCGGCGCTGACCTCGGAGTCGACCACGGCTTCGTCGGAGGGCAGACCGGTGACGCCGACCGTGCGGCCCTCGAGGTCGCGGGGGCTGCGAATGCCGTGGTCGGCGCGGGCGATCACCGCGGCGAGCGGGCGCTGGACGATCGGCATCGCGCCGACCAGGTCGAGGCCCCGCTCGCGGGCGATCCCGAGGTCGTGGAGGTCGAGGATCGCGAAGTCGGCACGGCCGGCGGCGAGCAGCTTCGGCGCGTCGGTCGATTCGCCCGGCTGGCGGACCTCGAGGTCGACCCCGGCGTCGCGGTAGTACCCCTCGCCCTGCGCCGCGTAGATCCCGGAGTGGACAGCGTTGGGGGTGAAATCGAGCACGAGGGTCGCGCCTCTCGGCACGCCCGGTTCCGCACCGCCCCCGCCGCAGCCGGCGGCGCCGGCAAGCAGGAGGACGGCCGCCAGCAGCGCGACAGCCCGTCTCATCCGGCGAGGAACTTAATCCATCGCCCCGATGTGAGTAGACTGCCGCCGCTTACCTGATCACGGGATCGAGGAGGAGAGAGAGTGCAGGAACGAGGCCTTGCCGCATACCTTGCTGAGTTGATCGGCACGCTTTTGCTGGTCTTTTTCATCACCAGCGTCATCGCGCTGTACCTATCGACCGGAAGCCAGGCCCAGTTCGGCACCGACTTCGCGGTAATCGGGCTCGTCCACGCCTTCCTGCTGTTCGGGTTGATCGTCATGTTCGGCGTCGTCAGCGGCGGCCACTTCAACCCCGCGGTCACCCTGGCCGCGCTCGCGATCAAGCGGATCAAGCCGCTCGACGGCGTCATCTACATGCTCGCCCAGCTCTCCGGCGCGGTGCTCGGGGCGCTGCTGACCAAGGGCCTGCTGCTCGATGAGGGACGGGCGACCCACTACGGCGCCGTCCATGTCAGCGGCCTGCTCAGCGGCAACTTCGCCGGCTCGGTCGTCGAGGGGGTCGGGACCTTCTGTCTCGTCCTCGTCATCCTCGCCGCCGTCTACTCGAAGAAGAGCCTCAAGGACTGGGCGCCGCTGGCGATCGGCACCACCCTCGGCTTCATCGTCATGGTCGGCGGGCCGCTGAGCGGCGGCTCCTTCAACCCGGCCCGCTGGTTCGGCCCCGCTCTCGTCGGCAACGAATGGGGCAGCGTCTGGCCCTACCTGGCCGGCCCGATCGTCGGCTCGCTGCTCGCCGCGGCCGTCTTCAAGTTCGTGCTCGAGCCGGGCGGCGCCGCCCCGACCGAAGCGCCGGAGCGGGTCAAGCCGCCGGCCCCGAAGAAGCCGCCGGCTTCGCCGCCGAAGTCCGAGCCGGAGCCCGAGTCCGCCAGCTGAGCGGTTGGCGTTGAGCCGCCGGGCCGGCCTGGCCCGGCGGTTGCAGTAGCTTGGGCGGCGTGCGCCGGGTCACCTTCTCCCGCAACTACACGCTCTCCCTCTCCCGCACCTGCCAGTGCTACTGCAAGTACTGCGCGTTCGCGACTCATCAGGCGCACATCCACGCGCCCGACAGGGTCGAAGCGTTGCTCGACGAGGCGCTGAAACGCAACGCCAAGGAGCTGCTGGTCCTCACCGGCGAGCGGCCCGAGGTCAACCCGGTCGTTGCCGCCCGTCTGGCCAAATGGGGCCACAAGGACTTCACTGCCTACGTCGTCTGGGCCTGCGAGCAGGCGCTGGAACGCGGCATGCTGCCGCACACGAATCTAGGCGTCCTCAGCAAGGAGGATCTCGCCCGACTGCGCGAGGTCACGGCCTCTCAGGGCCTGATGCTGGAGTCGACCTCCGAGCGCCTGATGGACACCGTCCACGCCGGCTCGCCGACCAAGCACCCGGTCCCTCGCCTGGAGACCATCGAAGCTGCCGGCGAACTCAAGATCCCTTTCACCAGCGGCATCCTGGTCGGCATCGGCGAGACAGAGGACGAGCGTGTCGAGTCGTTGGAGGCGCTCGCAGCTTCCCACTCCCGTCACGGCCACCTGCAAGAGGTCATCCTCCAAAACTTCGTCCCCCATCCGCGCTACTACGGCGCCGAGGTCGCCGACATTGCCGACGCGGCCTCGCGGGAGCGCTGGGCGGGGAAGGGTGAGGCACCCTCCTCACTCGGTACCTCGTCGCCGAAGCCGACTGCGGCTGACGCCTTGGGGGAGCGCCCCTCCTCCTCCGCAAAACGTTCGGAGGGTGCCTCACCCTTCCCCGCCTGGGCCTCGCCGGTCGACGTTGAGGAGATCAAGCGGTTGATCGGAGAGTGCAAGCGGTTGATGCCGGATGTGGGGGTGCAGATTCCGCCGAATCTGTCGGACTGGTGGCCGGAGTTGGTTGAGGCGGGAGCGACCGACCTGGGTGGGTTGTCCGCGAATGGAGACCACATTTCGCCTGAGGAGCCTTTCCCGAGCCCGCATCAGGTGCGGAAGGAGCTGGCGCCCAAGGGGTTTGCGCTGACTGAGAGGCTTTGCGTCTATCCGCAGTACATGGATTCCGAGTGGATGGAGCAAGGGGTCCTGGATGTGGTGAAGCTGAAGTACTGGAGCTTCATTCCGCGGCGGGGGTCGGGGCGGCGGTCCGAAGAGGTCATCGATTCCGACCTGGCTCCCAAGGCAATCGCCAAGGGGCGCGAGGGGGCGGAGCTGTCGGAGGACGAGCTGACGGCGCTGTTCTCCGAGACGCGGCCGGAGGTCGTCGAGGAGATGCGGGTGGCGGCGGACGAGCTGCGGGCGGAGCTGCACGGGGACCGGGCGACGTTCGTCGTCAACCGCAACATCAACTTCACCAACGTCTGCGTGGTCGGCTGCGCCTTCTGCGGCTTCGGGCAGGGGAGGCGCTCTCCCGACGCCTATGAGGTCTCCGAGCGGGACTTCGCGGCGCGGATCGGCGAGGCGGTCGAGTTCGGCGCGACCGAGCTCTGCATGCAGGGCGGCATCCATCCCGACCTGACCCTGGAGGAGTACGGCCGCTGGCTGCGGCTGGCCAAGGACGTGGCGCCGCAGCTGCACCTGCACGCCTACTCGCCGATGGAGGTCCACTACATGTGCGAGCGCTCGGGCCGGGCTCCCGAGGACGTCTTCTCCTACCTGCTCGAGTGCGGGCTGGGATCGACGCCGGGGACCGCGGCCGAGGTGCTCGACGACGGCGTGCGCCAGCGGATCTCCCCCAACAAGCTCCCGGCCGATCGCTGGGTGGAGATCATCGAAGCCTCCCACCGGGCCGGGCTGCGCTCGACCTCGACGGTGATGTTCGGCCACATCGAGGAGCCGCGCGAGCTGGCCCGCCACATGCGGGTCGTCCGCGCCCTGCAGGAGCGCACCGGCGGCATCACCGAGTTCGTCCCGCTCAGCTTCATCCCCTTCAACACCATGCTCGGCCGCACCCACGGGATCGAGGAGATCTCGATGGCCGACAACCTCAGGCACACCGCCGCCTTCCGCCTGGCGCTGGGGAGGACGATCCCCAGCCTGCAGGCGAGCTGGGTGAAGATGGGGTTGGAGGGGGCGACCGAGGCACTGCGCTGGGGCGTCAACGACCTCGGCGGCACCCTGATGGAGGAGAACATCTCGCGCATGGCCGGCTCCCAGCACGGGGTGCGGCTGGAGCCCGAGCAGCTGATCGAGGCCGCCCGCGCCGCCGGCCGCGAGCCCGCCCAGCGCACCACCCTCTACGACATAGTCGAGGCGTACTGACGATGCGCGCGATGCTCTTCGAGCACGCGCGCCAGCCGCTCAGGCCTGCCGAGCTTCCGGACCCGGTCCCCGCCGCGGGCCAGGTGCTGATCTCGGTCGGGGCCTGCGGCGTTTGCCGCACCGACCTCCACATCGTCGACGGCGACCTCACCGAGCCGAAGCTGCCGCTGGTCCCCGGCCACCAGATCGTCGGCACCGTGGTCGGGGCCGGGGAGGGGGCGGAGCGCTTCGCGACCGGCGAGAAGGTCGGCGTCCCCTGGCTGGGCTGGACCTGCGGCGAGTGCCGCTACTGCCTCAGTGGCCGCGAGAACCTCTGCGAGCGGGCGAAGTTCACCGGCTATGACCTCGACGGCGGCTACGCCGAGCTGGCGGTCGCCGACGAGCGCTTCTGCTTCCCGATCCCGGCCGGCTACCCGGACGAGCAGGCGGCGCCGCTACTCTGCGCCGGGCTGATCGGCTACCGGGCGCTGCGGCTCCTCGGCGAGGCCGAGCGGATCGGCTTCTACGGCTTCGGCGCCTCCGCCCACATCCTCTGCCAGGTCGCCGTCCACCAGGGGCGGCGCGTCTTCGCCTTCACCCGCGAGGGCGACGAGGAGACGCAGGCGTTCGCACGCCGGCTCGGCGCCGAGTGGGCGGGCTCCTCCGAGGGGCCGGCGCCGGAGGAGCTCGACGGGGCGATCGTCTTCGCCCCGGTCGGCGCCCTGATGACCGCGGCGCTGCGGGCCTCGGCCAAGGGCGCGCGGGTGATCAGCGCCGGCATCCACATGAGCGACATCCCCGCCTTCCCCTACGAGATCCTCTGGGGCGAGCGGACCCTGGGCTCGGTCGCCAACCTGACCCGCGAGGACGGCGAGGAGTTCATGGCGCTCGCCCCGCGGGTGCCTGTGCGGACCGAGGTCGAGGTGCGGCCGCTGGAGCAGGCGAACGAGGCCCTGACCTCGATCCGCGACGGCAGCCTCCGCGGCGCCGCCGTGTTGCGGATCGCCTAGCGGAAGAGGTCCTCGGGTCGGGGGCGGCGGAGGGCCGCGGCGCCGGGCCCGTCCTCCGTCGTGACGAAGCGGTCGAGGCCGCGGATCACGGCGACGGGGACGCTGTCGGCCTTGCTGCGGACCAGGTCGGCCGCCGCCGCGGCCTCGTCGGCGACCGCGATCAGGGTGGCTTCCAGCTCGCGTCCGTGGGCGTCGGCGCGACCGCGCCAGTCGTCGAGCGGGGCGAGCCCGGCGCAGCCAATCGCCACCTCGACCTGCCCGAGGCGCCATGCGCGTCCGAAGCTGTCGGCGATCACGACGGCGAGGTGCCCGATCGCAGTCATGAGCTGCTTCCTGATGGTTTGGGCGGAGGCGTCGGGATCGCTGGGCAGCAGACAGACGGTTCCGTCATCCGGCAGGTTCGAGGCGTCGATGCCGGCGTTGGCGCAGACCAGCCCGTGCCTGGTCTCGACGATCAGCACGCCGCGCTCGGCCCGCAGCACCTCGGCGCTCTCCTCGAGGATCAGCTCGACCATCGCCGGCTCCTTGCCGAGCACGGCGGCGAGCTTGCGCGCCTCGGCTCCCGGCAGCACCGAGGAGAGCCTGCGGACGCGCCCCTCCGCCTTGGAGACGACCTTCTGCGAGACGACGACGACGTCGCCATCCTCGAGCTCGGCCCGCGCGGCGATCTCCTCGCCGACCCGCATCCCCTCGACGAACTCGGGAAGCCCGGTGACCGGGGTCACCCGCAGCTCGCTCATATTCCCAGCGCCTTGGCGGTACGGCGGGCGCGGCCGGGGCGGGAGGCCAGCTCGCGAGTGAGGGCGACGACGTCGGCCGGGGTGTCGAGGTCGAGGCCGAGCGAGGCCAGCTCCTCGACTCCGAAGGGGATGCCCGCCGCGCGGGCGGCGGCGACGTGGCGGGCGCGGCTGCCCTCGCCGAAGGCGGGGTGGATCGCCGAAGGCGGCGCCAGCACCAGCGCGTTGGTCCCGCTGCCGTGGCGGTCGGGGACGACGGCGACGTAGCGCTCCGGGACCCCGGTCAGCAGGTGGTCCAGCTCACGGGGGTCGAGCAGCGGGCAGTCGATCGGGAGGAGGACGACGCACGCGGCCCCCCGTGCCTCGGCCGCGGCGATTCCGGCCAGCGCCGCCTCCGAGTGACCCTCGTCGGCGAACTCGGACAGGACCTCGGCGCCCGCCGCGGTGGCAAGTTCGGCGGCGGCCGGCTCCTCGCTCACCACGATCGTCCGCTCGATCGAGCGCGCCCCGCCGATCGCCTCCAGCGCGTCGCCCAGCATCGCCGCCGCCAGCGCCTCGCGGCGCTCGTCGTCGATCCCCGCCGCCAGCCGCTGCTTGGCGGCAGCGAAGCGCTTCACGGGGAGTACGGCGGTCGCTGTCACGCTGGTCTCAAGGTAGCGGGGCGGGAGCGTTCAGCCGCCGCGGGAGGCGGCCAGCTCGGCGGCGTAGTCGAGCACGATGCGGGCCAGGCGGGCGCGGCCGCCGGCGCCCTCCATCAGGGTCGCCGTGGCCAGCGTCGCGATCTCGGCCGGCGGCGGGTCGGGGTCGCCCTCGTCGACGACCATGCCGTCGATCAGCCCGGCATATAGGGAGGCAACTCCCGCCGCCGTGGTGGGGCGGCCGAGCCCCGCCATGAAGCGGTCGGTCGGCCCCTTGACGACCTCGCCGGCGACGTAGGGGCTGACCGCGACGACCGGGGCGGGGGAGGCGGCGATCGCCTCCCGCATCCCGGGCACGGCGAGGATCGGGCCGATGCTGATCACCGGGTTGGAGGGGCCGATCACGATCGCCTCGGCGGTGCGCAGGGCGTCCAGCGCCTCGCGGCTCGGCTCGACGCTCTCGATCCCCTCCAGCTCGACGCCGAGCACCTCCGGCTCGCCGCGGTCGACGATCAGGTACTCCTGCAGCCCGCGCCGCCCGCCCGCGGTGAGGACCTTGGTCCGGACCGGCGAGTCCGACATCGGCAGCACCCTCGCCTCGACCCCGAGGGCGCGGGCGATCTGGGCCTGGGCGTCGGTCTGCCTGCCGCCCTCATCGAGGAACTGGCGCCGGTAGAGGCAGGCGGCGAGGTCGCGGTCGGAGAGGCCGAACCAGCCCGGCGCGCCGAGCTTCCGCAGCCGCTCGAAGACGGTGAAGCTGTCCTCGCGGATCCCCCAGCCACGCTCCTCGTCGATTTCGCCGCTGAGCCAGTAGGTGACGAGGTCGGGGTCGGGGGAGACGTGGACGCCGAGCGACTCGACGTCGTCGCCGGTGTTGGCGATCACGCTCAGCTCGGAGCCGAGCTCCTCCTGCATCCCGGCGCCGAGCTTGGCTCCCCCGGTGCCGCCGGCGAGCAGCGCTACGCGCATGTCCCGCCTATGCCCAGTGGTCGGCGTCGGGCAGGCCGGTGAGGCGGATGCCGGCGTGCGCCTTGTAGCGGCTGTTGACCGAGATCAGCATCGGCGTCAGCTGCTCGACGATGCGGGCCATCTCCAGTGGGCCGGCGTTGACCGCGCGCAGGCCGGGGATCAGCTCGATCAGGCGGGCGACGCGCGCCTTGTCGGCCTTGCGGTCGCCGCAGACGAGCACGTCCTCGCCGAGCTCGGCGTCGGCGTCGGCGAGGGTCGGGGCGCCGACCGTGTGCAGGGCGGCGACGACGGTCACCCCCTCCGGCACCATCTCCTGCGCCTGCTGGGCGGCCGAGCCCTGCCAGACGCCGAGCGAGCGCGTCGCCTTGCCGCTTACCGCGGCGGCGAGCGGGACCGTGCAGTCGACCAGGATCTGGCCCGGCGCCAGTGCCTCGCGCAGGTTGTTGAGGTTCTCCGACTGGGCGCGGAAGGGGACGGTGAGGAAGACGACCTCGCCCCGCTTCGCCGCCTCGCCGTTCTCGAACCCGGTTACGTCGGCGCCGGGGACGGCGGCACGCACCTTCGCGGCAGCCTCCTCGGCGCGCTCGGCCGAGCGCGAGCCGAGCACGATCGGCACCCCCGCCCGCGCCCAGCGCACGGCCAGGCCGGCGCCGAGGGCGCCGGTGCCGCCGACGATCGGGATCGGTTGGAGGTCGCTGGGCACGGGCGCGCCAGTCTATGCTCCCGACCGATGCGACTGGAGGGACGAAAGGCGCTCGTGACCGGCGGCGCCAGCGGCATCGGCGCCGCGATCGCCGCCCGGCTCGCCGCCGAGGGCGCCGAGGTCTGGGTCGGCGACATCGACACCGCCGGGGCGGAGAAGGTCGCCGGGGAGGTTGCCGGCCACGTGCTCGAGCTCGACGTCACCGACCTCGAGTCCGCCCGCGCCGCCGTCGCGGCCGCCGGCGGGACCCTCGACATCCTCGTCAACAACGCCGGCACCGACGAGTTCGGCTTCTTCACCTACACCACGCCCGAGCAGTGGCGGCGCGTCCTCGACATCAATCTCGTCGGCGTCCTCAACTGCACCCACGCGGCGCTGCCGGGGATGCAACAGGGGGGCTATGGACGCATCGTCAGCATCTCCTCCGAGGCGGGCCGGGTCGGCTCCAAGGGCTCCGCCGTCTACTCGGCCGCCAAGGCCGGCATCGTCGGCTTCACGAAGGCGATCGCGCGCGAGAACGCCCGTTACGGCGTCACCGCCAACGCGATCGCCCCCGGCCCGATCGAGACGCCGCTGCTGATGGGCGCCAAGGAGTTCGGCGAGATCGGCGAGAAGGTGATCGAGACGATGAAGGGCTCGACCCAGATGAGACGCCTCGGTCAGCCGGAGGAGGTCGCGGCGGCCGCCGCCTTCCTCGCCTCCGACGACGCCACCTACGTCACCGGCGAGACCCTCGGCGTCAGCGGCGGCCTCGGCATGGTCTGAGCAGCGTGGCCGAGCTGCCGAAGACGGTGCGGATCCGGGAGGTCGGGCCTCGCGACGGGTTCCAGAACGAGCCGGAGACGATCGCGACCGCCGACAAGGTGCGGCTGATCGACATGCTCTCGGCGACGGGGCTGGGGCGGATCGAGGTGACCTCGTTCGTCCGGCCCGATGTGATCCCGCAGCTCGCCGACGCGGCCGAGGTGCTGGGCGCGATCGAGCGCCGCGACGGGGTCGCCTTCTCGGTCCTGATCCCGAACCGGCGCGGGCTGGAGCGGGCCCTGGAGCTGCGCGACCGCTTCGACGAGGTCAGCGTCTTCCTCTCCGCCTCGGAGACCCACAACCGGCGCAACGTCAACCGCTCGGTCGAGGAGTCGCTGAACGGGCTGGAGGCGACGCTGGAGGGCGCGCGCGAGGCGGGGCTGCGCTGCGAGGGCGTCATCGCCACCTCCTTCGGCTGCCCCTACGAGGGGGAGGTGGCGCCGGAGCAGGTCTTCGGGATCGCCGAGCGGCTGGCCGCCGCCGGCTGCGAGGAGGTCGGCTTCGGCGACACCACCGGGATGGCGAACCCGCGCCAGGTCCACGAATTCTTCGCCGCCGCCCGCGAGCGCCTCGGCGGGGTCGAGCTGACCGCCCACTTTCACAACACCCGCGGCCAGGGGCTCGCCAACGTCCTCGCCGCCCTGGAGGAGGGGGTCGACTCCTTCGAGTCGAGCTTCGGCGAGTTGGGCGGCTGCCCGGTGCCGCCGGGGTCGACAGGCAACGTCGGCAGCGAGGACGTGGTCTCGATGCTGCACGAGATGGGGGTCGAGACCGGAATCGACCTGCCGAAGCTGATCGCCGCCTCGCGGGCGGCGCAGGAGGTGCTGGGGCGGCCGCTGGGTGCCCACGTGCTGCGCGCGGGGCCGGTCGACTGGGAGCCCGGTGGAGGCGAGTAGGTCGGCTATCGGCTGGCACGCCAGCCAGTCCGAATAGGCTCCAGGCGTGTCCGATTTCGCAAAAGCGCTGGAGGCGGCGCTCTCCGGCGGCCCGCGGCGCCACCACGAGAAGACCGCCGAGCAGGGCAAGCTGCCGGTGCGCGAGCGGGTTGAGCGCCTGGTCGACCCCGGCTCCTTCGCCGAGGAGGGGGCGCTGGCGAACTGGGAGAAGGAGGGGCTCGGCGCCGACGGCGTCGTCACCGGCCTGGCCACGATCGACGGCCGCCGCGTCGCCCTGATGGCGAACGACCCGACCGTCAAGGCCGGCTCCTGGGGACCGAAGACGGTCGAGAAGATCCTCCGCGTCCAGGAGCGGGCGCTGAGCCTACGGGTGCCGCTCGTCTACCTGGTCGACTCGGCCGGGGCGCGGATCACCGACCAGGTGCAGATGTTCCCCGGCCGCCGCGGCGCCGGGCGGATCTTCCACAACGAGGTGCGCCTCTCCGGTCAGGTGCCGCAGGTCTGCCTGCTGTTCGGGCCCAGCGCCGCCGGCGGCGCCTACATCCCCGCCTTCTGCGACGTCGTGATCATGCGCGAGGGCAACGCCTCGATGTACCTCGGCTCGCCGCGGATGGCGGAGATGGTGATCGGCGAGAAGGTGACGTTGGAGGAGATGGGTGGGGCGAAGATGCACACCGGCGTCTCCGGCTGCGGCCACTTCCTCGTCAAGAGCGACGAGGAGGCGATCGACCTGGCGCGGCGCTACCTCTCGTTCATGCCGGGAAGCTGGCGAGAGGAGCCTCCCGTCGCCGAGCCTGCCGTGCCCGCCTCCGATGCGGCGATCGCCGAGATCGTCCCCGCCGACGAGAACCAGCCCTTCGACATGCGCGAGGTGCTCGACGTCCTGCTCGACGCCGACTCCTTCCTCGAGGTTCACAGGCGCTGGGCGAAAGAGCTGATCGTCGGCTACGGGCGCCTCGACGGGCGCGTCGTCGGTGTCGTCGCCAACCAGCCGAAGCAGAAGGGCGGCGTGCTCTTCGTCGACTCCGCCGACAAGGCCGCCCGCTTCATCGGGACCTGCAACGCCTTCAACGTGCCGCTGCTCTTCCTCGCCGACGTGCCCGGCTTCATGATCGGCACCGCGGTCGAGCGCCAGGGGATCATCCGCCACGGGGCGAAGATGATCAGCGCCGTCTCCGAAGCGACGGTGCCGAAGCTCTCGGTGATCGTGCGCAAGGCCTACGGCGCCGGCCTCTACGCGATGGCCGGCCCCGCCTTCGAGCCGGACTGCTGCATCGCCCTGCCCAGTGCCTCGATCGCGGTGATGGGCCCGCAGGCGGCGATCAACGCCGTCTTCTACAACCAGATCCAGGCGATCTCCGACGAGGCCGAGCGGGAGGCGTTCGTCGCCGCCAAGCGGGAGGAGTACGCCGCGGACATCGACATCCTCCACCTCGCCTCGGAGCTGGTCGTCGACGCCGTGGTCGAGCCCGCGGACCTGCGCGCCGAGCTGATCCGCCGCTTCGCCCACGCCGCCGGCAAGGACCGCTCCTTCGCCGAGCGCCGCAACCCGGTGACGCCCGCCTGAGAGCCTTGCCCGGCTCGGCGATATCCGTCGACGGGCTGCGGGTGCGGCGCGGCGGCAGGCCGGTCCTGCGCGACCTCTCCTTCGAGGTCGCGCCGGGGACGGTGACCGGATTGCTCGGCCCCAGCGGCTGCGGCAAGTCGACCCTGATGCGGGCGATCGTCGGCGTGCAGATGGTCGAGGCGGGACGGGTCGAGGCGCTGGGCGAGCCGGCCGGGTCGCGGCCGCTGCGCGCGCGGGTCGGCTACCTGACCCAGGCGCCGTCCGTCTACGGCGATCTGACCGTGCGCGAGAACCTGCGCTTCTTCGGCCGGGTGCTGGGGGTTGACGAGGGACGCGGCGAGGCGACGATCGAGACGGTCGCGCTCGGCCCCTATGCGGACCAGGTCGTCTCCAGCCTCTCGGGCGGCCAGCAGGCGCGCGTCTCGCTGGCCACCGCGCTGCTGGGCGAACCGGAGCTGCTGGTGCTCGACGAGCCGACCGTCGGCCTCGACCCGGTCCTGCGCCGCGACCTCTGGGCGACCTTCGCCGAGCTGGCCGTCGCCGGCACGACCCTGCTCGTCTCCAGCCATGTGATGGAGGAGGCCGAGCACTGCGACGAGCTGTTGCTGATGCGCGACGGTCGCCTGCTCGCGGTCGAGAGCCCCGATGACCTGCGCCGCCGCACCGGCCGCGAGCAGCTCGACGAGGCGTTCCTGGCGCTGATCGAGGCGGAGGCTGAAGAGGGGTGAGCCCGCGGGTGACGGCGGCGGTGGCGGCGCGCGTGCTGAGGCAGCTGCGCCGCGACCCGCGCACGGTGCTGCTGATGCTCGGCGTCTCGCCCTTCCTGCTCACCCTGCTGCGCGGCGCCTTCGATTCGAGCCCGCAGACCTTCCAGCAGGTGGCCGGGCCGCTGGTCGGCCTGTTCCCGTTCACGACGATGTTCGTCGTCACCTCGATCACGATGCTGCGCGAGCGGACCACCGGCACGCTGGAGCGGCTGATGACGCTGCCGCTGGCCAAGCTCGACCTGCTGTTCGGCTACGCGATCGCCTTCGCGCTGGTCGGCTCCCTTCAGGCCGGGATCGCCGCCGCGGTCGCCTTCGGGCCGCTCGGGCTCGAAGTCGCCGGCTCGAGTGCGCTGGTCGTCGCCCTGGCGGCCGGCAACGCGCTGCTCGGGATGTCGCTCGGCCTCTTCGTCAGCGCCTTCGCCCGGACCGAGTTCCAGGCGGTCCAGTTTATGCCGGCGATCGTCTTCCCGCAGTTCCTGCTCTGCGGCCTCTTCGTCGCCCGCGACCAGATGATCGGCGTCCTGCAGATCGTCTCCGACACGATGCCGCTCACCTATGCCTTCGACGCGCTCGATCGGGTGACGAGCGACGGCGCGCTCGGCGCGCGCGGCGCGCTCGATGTCACGATCGTCGCCAGCGTCACCGTGCTGCTGCTCGTCGCGGGCGCGGCGACGCTGCGGCGCCGGACCGACTAGGCGGACCGGAGGCGCGCCGCCATCTCGACGAAGTAGTCGAGCGCGGCGGGGTTGGCGAGCGAGTCGCGGCTGGCGGCCTGCTCGGCCGGCGTCCCCATCAGGATCCGCTTCACCGGCACCTCCAGCGCCTTGCCGCTGAGCGTGCGCGGGACCTCGGCGATCTGGAAGACCTCGTCGGGGACATGGCGGGGGGAGCAGCGCTCGCGCACCCGCCGGGCGATCTCCCTCGTCAGCGCCTCGTCCAGCTCGGCGCCCTCGCGGAGGACGACGAAGAGGGGCATCCAGCCCTCGGTCCCGGGTTTGGGGATGTCGACGACGAGCGCGTCGACGATCTCCTCGACGCTGAGCACGGCCCGGTAGATCTCACTCGTCCCCATGCGGATGCCGGAGCGGTTGATGGTCGAGTCGGAGCGGCCGTAGATGATCGCGGTGCCGCGCGAGGTGATCTCGATCCAGTCGCCGTGGCGCCAGACCCCGGGGTAGTGCTCGAAGTAGCTGGCGCGGTAGCGGCTGCCGTCCTCATCGCCCCAGAAGCGGACGGGCATCGAGGGCATCGGCTCGGTCACGACCAGCTCGCCGACCTCGTCGAGGACGGCGTTGCCCTCCTCGTCCCAGGCCTCGACCGCGGCGCCGAGCGCCCGCGCCTGCAGCTCGCCGCGGTAGACCGGCAGCAGCGCGCAGCCGCCGACGAAGGCGGTGCAGAGGTCGGTGCCGCCGCTGGTCGAGAACAGCCAGGTGCCGGCGCCGAGCTGCTCGTAGACCCAGTCGAAGCCCTCGGGGGAGAGGGGGGAGCCGGTCGAGCCGACGGCGCCGAGGCGGCTGAGGTCGCGGCCGGCGCCGGGCTGCACCCCGTCCTTCATGCAGGCGGCGATGTAGGAGGCGCTGGTGCCGAACATCGTCACCCCGGCGCGCTCGGCCAGGTTCCAGAGCACGTTCATGTCGGGATGGCCGGGGCTGCCGTCGTAGAGGACGATCGCCGCCTCGGTCAGCAGCCCGGAGACGAGGAAGTTCCACATCATCCAGCCGGTGGTGGTGAACCAGAAGAGGCGGTCGCCGGGATGGGCGTCGATGTGGAGGTGGAGCTTCTTCAGGTGCTCGAGCAGGATCCCGCCCTGGCCCTGGACGATCGCCTTCGGCAGCCCGGTCGTGCCGGAGGAGTAGAGGACCCAGAGCGGGTGGTCGAAGGGGACGCGCTCGAAGCTCAGCTCGGCGCCCTCGCCGGCGGCGAGCAGCTCGTCCCAGGTGGTGGCGTCGCGCAGGGCGGAGAGGTCGGGATCGGGGTCGAGGTAGGGGAGGACGATGGTGCGCCGCAGGCTCGGCATCTGCGCCTGCAGGGCGGCGATCGTCTCGCGGCGGTCGAAGTCCCTGCCGCCGTAGCGATAGCCGTCGACCGCGAAGAGGACCTTGGGCTCGATCTGGGCGAAGCGGTCGACGACGCTGGCCGGGCCGAAGTCGGGCGAGCAGCTCGACCAGACCGCGCCGATCGAGGCGGCGGCGAGGAAGGCGACGATCGCCTCGGGGATGTTCGGCATGTAGGCGACGACGCGGTCGCCGCGCGAGACGCCGAGCCCACGCAGCGCCGCGGCGCTCGCCGCCACCTGGGAGCGCAGCTCGCCCCAGCTCAGCTCGCCGAGCTCGCGCAGCTCGGAGGCGTGGAGGATCGCCGTCTCGGCGTCGTCCTTGCCGGCGAAGGCGTGCTCGGCGTAGTTCAGGCTCGTGTCCGGGAACCAGCGCGCGCCCGGCATCTGGCGCGAGGCCAGCACGGGGGAGCGCTCGCCGTCGGCCTGGACGCCGAAGAAGTCCCAGATCGCCCCCCAGAAGCCGTCGAGGTCGTCGACCGACCAGCGCCAGAGGGCGTCGTAATCGGCGAAGCCGAGGCCGCGCTCGGCCTCGAGCCAGCGCATGAACTCGGTCAGCCGCGCCTTCTCGACAAGCTCGGCCGAGGGCTCCCAGAGCTTGTCCGGCGCGGAGCTGCTCACCCCGCCTCCGTCACTCGCCGGTGGCCGGCTCGGCGGCAACCGCGACGTTCGTCTTCGCCTGCTCGCGCTCCAGCTCGTGGGGGTCGTGGGAGCAGAGCAGGGTGACCTCTTCGCCGTGGCGGGCGGCCAGCTCGCGCAGGCGTTCCTGGTTGGCCTTGCGAGCCCTGTTGTCCGCCGCGTTGAGGTTCTGGAAGAAGCGCAGGCCCGGCGGGCAGCTGGGCGGGGTCTCGACCTCGCCGTGGTTGAAGTAGGCGTCGCCGCAGTGCAGCAGCCAGCCCTCGCCGGTGCGGATCGCGACGCCGGTGTGGCCGAGCGAGTGGCCGAACAGCGGCACCAGCGCGATCTCGGCGCCGCTGTCGGGGAGGATGCGCACGCTCTCGAAACCGAGCCACTCCTCGCCGCCGGGGTCGTGGCGGACCCAGTGCGGCCGGTGCTTCCAGTGGGCGCCGACATAGCGCGGTCGGTCGCGAAGCCGGGGGCGCAGCGCCGCGTCCAGCTCGGTCCCGAGGACGTGGACCTCCGCCTGCGGGAAGTCGGGCAGGCCGCCGCTGTGGTCGGGGTCGAGGTGGGTGGCGACTATCCGGCGCACGTCGCCGGCACCGAAGCCGAGCGCCTCGAGCTGCCTCAACGCCGTGGTCTCAGGCTTCGGCTCGGCGTTCATCAGGCCGAAGGCGGGGCCGAGCTGGCGCGGCCTGCGCGCGTCCTCCAGCCCGAAGCCGGTGTCGACCAGAACTACCCCCTCGTCGCTCTCGATCGCCAGGCAGTGGCAGACGATGTGCCCCTTCTCCAGCCAGCCGCCATCCCCGTTGATCAGGCGCCGCCCGTGCGGGCACAGCGACCCGCAGCTGAGGTGATGGATCCGCATAACCCGGGGGCAGTCTAGTTCGGTCTATCGTTTGCCCGGCGCCGGAGTGGCGGAATTGGGATACGCAATTGATTCAAAATCAATCGCCCGAAAGGGATTGTGGGTTCGAGTCCCACCTCCGGCATCCCGCTACGCGGGCTGTGGGGCGCCGTCGTCGGGGGCGGCGCCGGCGCCGTAGTCCTCGCCGGAGCCGATCGGGCGCTCCTCCTCGACGTGCCACTCCTGGTTGAAGCCGTAGAGGACGAAGGCGATGACGGCGAGCTGCAGCAGGCCGAGGATCACGACCAGCGTGCCGATCAGCGAGGAGGGGAGGAGCGCTTCCGCGAAGCCGTCCTTTTCGCGGGCGAACCAGCTGTCGGCGCCGACCGCGCAGAAGATCGCCAGGATCATCGAGAGCGCGGCGGCGACCGGGAGGATGCCGCGGTTCCAGCGGGCGACGAGGAAGCCGAAGAAGGCGTAGAGGATCGCGTAGATGACGCAGACGGCGCCCATGGCGCCGCCGCCCTTCAGCAGCGACCAGCCGCCGATCGTGATCACGGCGGCGATCGCGGCCGTCGCGAGCAGCAACAGGACGATCACGAGCTTGGTCGTGATCGAGCCGGGCTTCTCCCGATTCGGCCGCCACAATTCATAGCCGGGCCTCACCTCTCCAATAGCCACGCCGTCGATCATAGAATCTGTCAGCGACGACGCGGCATTGGTCGCGCGTTAAGCCCCGCATCGGGGCGCCACGCGGGCGTGGCGGAATTTGGTATACGCGCCGGTTTTAGGTGCCGGTGCTCGCAAGAGCTTGGGGGTTCGAGTCCCTCCGCCCGCATTTCTGGTCGAGCGCGCAAGCGAGGACCGGGTAGGTGGAAGTCGCAAGTAGCCCGGTGCCGCACATCGAGAAGTCTGTGGGGGGATCCTCGCAAAAAGGCGCCAATCTTCATGTATCAGCGCCATTCTGGCGCTACACTCCCTTTGTGCCTAGCGTGCAGATCAAGAACGTTCCGCCCGGCGTGCACCGAGTGCTGCGGGAGCGCGCAGCTACCGCAGGACAGTCACTGCAGGAGTACTTGCTCGCCCAGCTCAAACAGCAAGCTCAGGAAGAGACCTTGAATGAGGTGCTCGATCGAGCCGGTGGTCGCTCGGGCGGCTCGCTTGGGCTCGCCTTCGCCGCGGAGACGTTGCGCGTCGAGCGCGAGCGCGTGTGATTGTCGTCGACGCCTCGGTGGTGGCGCCGGCCCTCGCGGACGACGGGGAGGATGGCGATCGGGCGAGGGACCGAATGAGAGGCGAGCAGCTGACAGCACCCGAGCTGGTCGACTTGGAGGTCGTCTCCACCCTTCGGCGTGCAGCCCGTTCCGGTCGACTCGACGAGCGGCGCTCCGCTCAGGCGCTTGTCGACCTGGCGGCGCTTCCACTGCGGCGGGTTCCGCACCTGCCGCTCTTGCCTCGCGTTTGGGAGCTGCGCGACAACCTCAGCGCCTACGACGCATCCTACGTTGCGTTGGCCGAGGCACTGGACGCCTTGCTCCTGACGGCAGACGGACCGTTGGGACGCGCCCCCGGTATTCGCTGCGATGTCGAGGTGATGGACTAAGGCGACAGTGATTAGGGTTGTCTCGCTCGGTAAAGCCGACCCTCGCTCAGGTTTTCGTTTCGGTTTCGTCCCCCCCGATGCCGCTCCGACAGCGAGGCCGTTGACGAGCTTTTCCAGCGCCGCCGTGCCCGGCAGGCCGCTTGGATTCGGCTTGACGCTGATGTCGGCTAGCCGGAACAGGCCCAGCTGAATGGCGGTGACGATGTGCACGGCAAGCCTCCTTGCGGATCGAGTCCTTTGCCCGGTTGTCCGCGAGAGAGGCCGACTGCCTCATTGATCGGATTGCCCGCTAAAGCCGCCCGGCCGCTTCCTCCTCTGCCATCAGCGCATCGACCTCTGAAAGCGCCTCGTCGGGGCTGGTGAATCGCCAGCGCTCCCGTTCTTTCCTGCGTGGCGGATGGCGGTGATAGGGCATCTTGGGATGGCGCTGCGGGTCGAAGCAAAACCGAATCGCGACGTCGCCCACCTGGTCGTGGTAGGCGTAGACGGCCAACCAGAAGCCCTGTTCCTCATGGGCATCCTCGACGTGGTCGTTCGACCAGAGCTCGGCGATGCTGAAGGTGATGCGGGGATCGGGCTCAGCGTCATCGCCCTCGCCCCGCAGTGCCACTGCCTTCAGCCGCACCAGCTCCAGCGGCGGGTCATCGCGCCACTCGTTGGGGTCGCGACCGCCTGGATCGATCAAGTAGCCACGGCTGAACAGCAGCTCCTGGAGGTGCTCGAACCGCCGGTAGGCGATAAGGATCGGTCGCTCACGCATGGGCGCAGGTTTCTACCAGCGCCGCTGGATGTGCCATCCCCCGGCGGTCGGTTGTGCTGTATGTCGAATATCTGGATCTAGAGGATTGTTTGGAATCAGCCGATATAGCTGCAACAATAGGTCGAGCCAAAGGAGACGGCAGATGACCGAGCTTTCCGACCACTACATCCGGGTGCGGGACTACGCCCGCAAGTTCTCCCTCGATGAGTCGACCGTCTACAAGATGATCGAGCGGGGCGAGATCAAGGCGATCCGTATCGGCAAGAAGACGCTGCGCATCCCTTCGAGCGAGTTGGAGCGATACCTGGAGCGCGAACCCTCCGAGGATGCGACCGTCCTGGCCGAGCGAGTCGAGGCGTTCCGCGAGAAGAGCGGCAGTGACCCGGGACCCTTCGTCGACGCTTGGCGCAGGGGAGAGGTCGAGGACACCCCCGAGAACGCCGAGGTCGCGATCGAGGCCCTCGCGCTGCGCAGCGCTCTCGCTCGCCAGCACATTCCCGCGTAGCTGCCGGCGGTGGGGAGGAAGTCGAGCCGGCGCTGGAGCCGGTTGAGCCGCTGGATGTCGAGCTGCCGCTCGCGCCCGACCCCGATGAGGAGCTTCCGCCGCCCCCTGTGAAGGGGGTGAACTCTTCTTTCCACCTGCCTGGGCGTCGCTGTCGCCGCCGATCGCCGGGGCCATGCCGGACTCCGCCGCGCCTCCCGTGAGCAGTCGCCGCACAAGCTCTTGCCCGCGCCCGGCTGCCGCCGCGATGCTGTCGAAGACTGCCCCGATGCTCGCCGGCAGCCGCGACCGCGTGCCGATTCCGGCACCGATCGAGGCCCAGGCGACGATGCCGATCTCGATCTGAAGCGCGTCGATGTCGCTGACCCCGAGCAGCTCCTGCAGGCGCTCCAGCCGCAGTGGATGATCCACCCGACGGGGTTGCGCACCTCGCCGCCTGCGGCCACGTGTTGGGAGTACTCGAGGCGGGCCTTGGCCAGCAGATCGGCGGCGTGGCGGTCGAGAAAGGCGCGGGAGAAGCGCTTGCGCCGCAGCAGCCGCTCGAAGCCGCGCCGCGCGTCTTCGAGCTCTTCGCGGCCCAGCTCCTCGCGTAGATCAGGCACCCCGATCACCTGCCATCCCAGCTGTGCTCCGCGGCTAGCGCGAGGGCAGACCCGCATCCGCAAGGCGCACGGTGATCAGTTTCTTGACAAGCGCCTTCGGTAGGGGTCGGTCGACGGAGAAGTGCAGAGAGCTCTTGGTCCTCGCGTAGCCCTCAAGCTCATCGCCAACCTGGCCGATGACCGAGCCGCTGAAGGGCAGGTAGCTGAGGTGATTCTTGAACGCTGCGAACCCGGCGATGACCTTGCCGTGCAAACGGAACGCGGGAACGCGGTATGAGATCACCTCTTCGGCCTCTGGGACGATCTCGAGAATCGTGCGGCGCAGCTCCTGAAGCGTCGTGCGCTTCGGCTCCTCAAGATCACGCAGGTAGCTGTCGACCTGCTCGGCGGACATCCCTGGGCAGTGTAGGGGCGCATCGCTCTCGCTCAGCGCAAAGGGAGACCCGGACGAGACCAATCACTCGCCGACGATGCAAGCAGAGAGCGCCCGCCCAGGAATCGTCGTCCCGGGTACGCTGCGGGAAGAGCGCGAGCGCACGGTTTGAGCGCGAACCGAAACCGCAGCCGACGCCATTCCCCTGGACATTCCCCTGGAGGTGGCGTCGACTAGGATTTGGCTCTACAAAGCGCCTGGGGGAGTGAGTTAACGGCTATGCGCACGGTCTCCAAAACCGTGAATCCGGGTTCGAATCCCGGCTCCCCCGTTCGCGGTGAGCCTCAGCTCGGATCCGCCTCGCGGTCGAGGGTGGCGCGGACGGCTCGGCGCAGGGAGTCTGGGGTGAAGGGCTTTTGCAGGTGCTCCTGGGTCGCCGTCTCGCCGTAGCGCTCGCGAGCCTCGGGCGGGTGGCCGGAAATGAAGAGGGTCTTCAGCCGCGGGCGCATCGCTCGCAGTGCCTCGGCCAGTTCGTAGCCGTTCATCTCGGGCATCACCAGGTCGGTCAGCAGCAGGTCGATCTTCCCGTCGTGGGCATTGGCGACCTCGACCGCCGTGGCGCCATCGCCTGCCTCCAGCACCTCGTAGCCGGCGCCCCGCAGCACCCGCAGGGTGACCCGCCGCAGCGCCTCCTGGTCGTCGGCGAGCAGGATCGTCTCGCTCCCGCCCGCGTCGGGAGCCTCGGCCTGCTCGGCGGCCGCGGCCCTCTCCGGCCCCCCGACCCGGGGCAGGAGGATCGAGAAGGCGCTCCCCTCGCCCGGTTTGCTGCGGGCCGAGAGGTGCCCGCCGAGCTGGGAGACGATGCCGTAGCTCGTGGACAGCCCGAGGCCGGTGCCCTTGCCCACCTCCTTGGTGGTGTAGAAGGGCTCGAAGACCCGCCCCAGCCGCTCGGCGTCCATGCCCGTCCCGGTGTCGGTCACGTCGATGCGCACGAACGACCCCGGCTCGATCTCGCTCGCGCCGGGGGGCGGCTCTTCCAGCTCGACGACGCCGGTGCCGATCGTCAGCTTGCCGCCGGTCGGCATCGCGTCGCGGGCGTTGACGACCAGGTTCATGATCACCTGCTGGAACTGGGTCGGGTCCACCCCGATCGAGCTCGGCTCGGAATCCAGCTCGAGCACGAGCTCGATGTTCGAGCCGATCAGCCGCGCCAGCATGCTCGCGCTGTCGGTCAGCAGATCGCTGGGGTCGAGCATCTCGAGGTTCGCTGGGGACCGGCGCCCGAAGGCGAGCAGCTGCGCGGTCAGCGCCGCGGCCTGCCGGGCGGAGTCGGAGATCTCCCCGAGCAGCTCCCGGTCCTCGTCCCCGGGGTCCCCACGGGTCTCCAGCAGCTGTGCCGCGCCGATGATGACCGTGAGCAGGTTGTTGAAGTCGTGGGCGACGCCGCCCGCCAGGCGGCCGATCGCATCCATCTTCTGCGCCTGTCGCAGCTCGTCCGTGCGTTCCACCAGCGCCGCCTCGGCCTTGCGGCGCTCGCTCATATCCCGGGCGATCGAGGAGGCCCCGAAAATCTCTCCGGACGTCTCGACCACGGGCGAGACGGTCAGTGAGACGGGGAAGCAGTGCCCGTCCCGCCGCCGCCGGATTGTCTCGATGTGCTGCACCCGCCCGCCGTCGGCCAGTCGCCGCAGGATCAGGCGCAGCTCCTCGCGGCGGTCGCCGGGGACGATCAGCTCGACGCTCTGCCCGATCGCCTCCGCCGCCGAGTACCCGTAGAGCCGTTCGGCGGCCGGGTTCCAGGCGGTGATCGTCCCCTCCAGGTCGTTGGTCAGGATCGAGTCGTCGGAGAACTCCACCGCCGCTCCGTAGAGCGCGATCCGGTCGCTGAGCCCTCGCTCGACCTCGACGTGGGTGGCGAAGTCTTCGGAGACGCCGAGGTTGACGAGGCGGAGCGCCAGGACCAGGGCCACCACCGCGACCGCGACCATCACCGGGCCGATCGCCTGGGCGGAGCCTTCGAGCTCGATCGAGGCGTAGGCGGCGAGGAAGACGAGCAGGGGAATCGCCACCGCGGCCGGGAGCAGGACCTTGAGCTGGCGCGTCGCCGCGGTCGAGTGGGAGGTCGATTTCAGCAGTCCCGCCCCCAACGTGGCCATTGCCAGCGCCGCGCCGATCAGCGCCAGCGCCGCGGCGGTCGGCACCGACAGCCCTCCCGAGCCGAGCTGGTCCGAGGTGAAGGCCGGCGCGATCTGCAGCATCCGGCCCGCCAGGCCGAGCAGGCCTATCGTCATCACCCCACATGCGAGCAGGCCGGCGGCGTTGCGCAGCCGCGATTCCCTGTCGACGGAGATTGCCAGCTCGGGCCCGCCGACGAGGGCGAGCCCGATCGCGGTCTGCAGCGAGGGCCGGCCGGCATGGGCCTGAGCCGTCCCGGCGAGGGAGGAGGGCCAGAGCAGGGAGTCCAGTCCGAGGTCGAGGCCGGTCAGGTTCTCGAGCGCCGCGACCAGGCCGATCGCGGTGGTCAGCCCCGCCAGGCAGATCAGGGCAGCCCGCGCCGCTGGACTCGACCGCAGCCACTGCCAGCCCAGCACCCAGAGCGCCGCCGCGAGGCAGCCGAGGGCGGACCAGGGCACCATCACGTCGTCGCCGGAGGCGAAGCGGGGCAGGCTCGGGACGTTCAGGGCCCAGCCGAGCAGGACGACCGCGGACACCGCCGCTCCCGCTGCGGCCAGCGCGGTGACCAGTGCCGGCAGCGTCTTGTCACGTCTTTTCAAGATGCTCTAAGGGTTTAGAGTATATGTGTCGCCCGGCTCGACCCGGGTCTAGCCGGGGCCTACGTAGTAACTACGGTCTCCCCAGATTGCGGCGCGGCCGATCTCTCGTCAGAGATGTCTGCGCTCAAATCGAAAGCGGATCCGACGGCCCTGCGGCGGGAGGTGGGCGAGGCACCGCCCCCCGGACCGTCCCCCGCCGTGCCCGAGCTCACCCTGGTCAAGGAACTGGAGCGCACGCCGCGGGAACGCCGGGGCGTCTACCTCAAGCTGCCGCTGAAGCTGGTGCTGGTGATCGTCATCGCGCTCGCCTGGGCCGGCTTCTCGCTCTGGCTCTCGCTCCCCTGGATCGAGACCCTGGGGCAGTCGATCACGCTGCCGCTCGCGGTCGCCGTGATCTTCGGGATCGCGATCATCCCCGGCTACCTCAACGCCAACCTGATCGCCTCGCTGCTGATCGACAAGCCGCCGCCGCTGCGCTTCGACCTCGACTTCCCGGCGCTGACCGTGGTCGTCGCCTGCTTCGAAGAGGAGGAGACGATCGAGGAGACGCTCGACTACGTGGCGTCGCAGGAGTACCCGGGGGAGCTGAGGATCCTGGTCGCCGACGATGGCTCCGCCGACCGCACGGTGGAGCTGGCTCGCAGGCGCGGACGCGCCTCCCGCCATCCCCGCATCGCGGTCGCCACCTTCCCCCACGGCGGCAAGGCCAACACGCTGACCGCGGCGCTGGCACGGGTGCAGACGCCGCTGATGGCGACGGTGGACGCCGACACGCTGCTGATGCCGGGCGCGCTGCGGCGCATCGTCGCCCGCCTGCTGATCTCCCCGCCGGACACGGTCGCCGTCGCCGGCGCCGTCTTCGTCCGCAACTCCCGCAGCAACTTCACCACCCGTGCCCAGGAGTGGGACTACTTCCTCGGCATCGCCTCGGTCAAGCGCCAGCAGGGCCTCTTCCAGGGGACGATGGTCGCCCAGGGCGCCTTCAGCGTCTACCGCGCCGCCGCGCTGAAGGAGGTCGGCGGCTGGCCGGACAAGATCGGCGAGGACATCGTCCTCACCTGGGCGATGATGCGCGAGGGCGGGCGGGTCGGCTACGAGCGCACCGCGATCGCCTTCACCGGCGCCCCGGAAACCGTCAAGGCCTTCGCCCGCCAGCGCCGCCGCTGGGCGCGGGGGATGATCGAGGGACTGAAGGAACACGGCGGCGCCCTGTTGGCCGGCGGGCACTCGAACATGCACGCCGTCCTCGTCAACTTCGTCTTCCCCTACATCGACCTCGTCTACTCGATCGCTTTCCCGATCGGGATCGTCCTCGCCCTCTTCGGCAACTTCGCGATCATCGGGCCGATGACACTGGCGGTGCTGCCGCTGAACCTGCTGCTGGCCGGGATCATGTTCCACTTCAGCCGCCAGTCCTTCGAGGAGGTCGGGCTGAAGGTCCGCCAGAACCGGCTCGGCTACATCGGCTACCTGCTGACCTACCAGCTCTTCATGTCGCCGGTCTCGGTCGCCGGCTACGCGCAGGAGCTGTTCGGCGCCGCCCGGCGCTGGTAGCTACGCCGCGGGCGCGAGGCGCTCGTGGACGAAGCGGACGACGGTGGCGCCCTCGCCGACCGCGGTCGCGCAGCGCTTGATCGAGCCGGCGCGGACGTCGCCGGCCGCGTAGACGCCGGCAACGCTGGTCTCGAGCAGGCCGTCGGCGCCGGCCTCGGGGCCGGTGAGGACGAAGCCCTTGGGGTCGCGGGCGACGACGTCGCCGAGCCAGTCGGTGCAGGGGGAGGCGCCGAGGAAGAGGAAGAGGAAGGAGAGCGGCAGTTGCTCTTCGTCGCTGAGGGCGACGGCCTCGAGTTGGCCGTCCTCGCCGTGCAGGACGGCGACTTCGCTGCGGTCGCGTACCGCGACCCCGTAGCGCTCCAGCTCCTCGATCAGGTAGTGGGACATCGTCTCCCGCAGGTCGGCGCGGCGGTGCAGGAGGGTGACCAGGGCGCCGCCGCGGGCCAGCCAGACGGCGGCCTGCGCGGCCGAGTTGCCGCCGCCGACGACGCCGACGCGCTGGCCGCCGCAGAGCTGCGCCTCGGGCGGGCCGGCGGCGTAGAAGACGCTGATGCCCTCGTAGTGCTCGAGGTCGGCCACGGGCAGGCGCCGATATTCGGCGCCGGTCGAGAGCAGCACCGCACGGGCCGCGACCTCGACGCCGCCGTCGAGCCGGACGCGGTGGCGCTCGGGCCCGGGCTCGAGCGCCTCGGCCCGGTAGGGGGTCGCGGTGCGGGCGCTGAACTTGCGCGCCTGGGTGATCGCGCGGCTGGTCAGCTCGGTGCCGCTGATCCCGGCCGGGAAGCCGAGGTAGTTCTCGATCCGCCGCGAGGTGCCGGCCTGGCCGCCGAGCGCGGCGCCCTCGATCAGCAGCGTGTCGAGCCCCTCGGAGGCGCCGTAGACGGCGGCGCCGAGGCCGGCCGGGCCGCCGCCGACGATCAGCAGGTCGACCTCCTCGCGCGCGCCCAGCTCGAGCCCGATGCCCAGCGCCCGCGAGAGCTCGCCGCCGCTCGGCCGGCGCAGCTCGGCGCCGCCGGGGAGCCGAACCAGCGGGACCTCGGCCGGGTCGATCCCCTCGAGGGCCGCCGCCGCGGCCCGGTCGCGGCCGGGGTCGAGCCAGGAGTGGGGGAGTTTCATCCCTTTGGCGAAGTCGAGCAGGCGCCGGGTCTCCTCGGAGTCGCGCGGCCCGACGATCTCGATCCCGATCCCTGGCTGCTGCTGGAGCAGCTCGCGGCGCTGGACGAAGGCGGGGAGGAGCAGGTCGGAGAGCGAGGCGTCCTCGAAGAGCAGCTGCCTGAGGGTGTCGCGGTCGACCGCGATGTAGCGCATCGGGGCGGTGACGACGGCGGTGAGGAAGACCGTCTGGCCGGAGAGCAGGTTGATCTCGCCGAGGAAGCCCGCGGCCCCGTGGCGGACGATCTCCCGCCCGGCGGCGTCGGTGACCGCGACCTCGCCCTCGACGATCGCGATGAAGGGATAGGTCTCGTCGCCGACCTCGAACAGGGTCTCGCCGACCGCGGCCGTGCGCTCCTCGCCGTGCGCGGCGAGCGTCGCCAGCTGCGAGCGCGAGAGCACCCGGCTCACCTCCGCCATGGCTGCTCCACGAGCTTCATGGCGAGAGCCTAGCCGGGCGGCATCGGGGCCTGGTCGGGTCGAGCCCTATCAGGCCCGCGCGAGAGCGGCGGACGGGAATCGAACCCGCATCATCGCCTTGGAAGGGCGAGGCTCTACCGTTGAGCTACCACCGCGCCGAGAGGGAGCCTAGCCGCCCCTTCGCGGATTCGTCAGAATGCAATCCCCACGGGGAGTGGCGCAGTCTGGTAGCGCACTCGGCTGGGGGCCGAGCGGTCGCAGGTTCAAATCCTGTCTCCCCGATATTCCAGAGGCAGCTAAGCGCGAATCGCCAGCAGGGCGACAGCCAGCAGCGGAACGGCAACCGAAAGCGACTTCAGGGCTCCGTCAAGGGGCGCGGCGAGCCCGTCCCGGCTCAGGGGCCTGACAGTGCCGTCGGCGAGACGCTGCTCACCTTCGAGCGCAACGGTCCTGCGCCGCAGCTGCCTCACCGGAGTCGAAAGCCGGCGCTGGGCGGCGACGAGAAAGAAACAGGCGAGCACCGCTGCAGCGGCGGCGAGCGCTTCCCTCGCCGAGTGGACGCCGAGTGAGTTCACCCACCAACCGGTGAACGAGGAAAAGCCCGCCCAGGAGGCGGCGAGCCAGAAGTCGGTGTGGAAGCGGCCACCGAACCACTCGAGGTTGTAGGCGGGGGCGATGAAGGCGCCGAACAGGATCAGCGGGATCAGGGTGGGGGAGACGACGATCGCCCCGGCAATGCCGATCGCCAGCGCCCCGCCGAGGCCGCCGACCGAGAGCGCGATCAGCGCCCGCCGCGAGAGCCGCGTGCCGAGCGGGCGGCCGTGGAGCTCGTCCATGGCATGAGCGCCGACACCGACCGCCAGGAAGAAGGCCGCGATCGCCGCCAGGAGCCGACCGGCGTAGATGTGCGGTGCCATCGCCGCTCCGATCGCGACGTTGCTGACGTGCCAGAGCGTGTACGGCGGGTGCAGGACGGTGACCAGGTCTCGCCAGCCGCCGGGCGCCATGGCGTAGAAGGCGGGGCGCGGCTGGGGCTCAGGTTCCAACAGTGCCCCAGATGACGACGCCGCCGCCGAGGCTCATCCGCCTGACGGAGATCCGCTCGATTCCCGCTGCCTGCCAGAGCTTGACCTGCTCCGGCAGGGGATGGGCGCGGTAGAAGCCCTCGATGCTGGGGCCGAGAAAAACCCCCGCCTCGTACCAGCCGCGAGAGACGAGACGGCCCAGCGCCGGCAGGCCGACGCGTGTATAGAGGCGCCAGGGCCAAAACCAGGCACCGGAGGGGACGCAGAACTCGAGGCTGGAGACGCGGCCGCCGGGCTTCACCACCCTCGTCAACTCTCGCAGGGTCGCTGCCGGATCCTCGACGTAGCGCAGCAAATAGGTGAAGGTGAGGTGGTCGAATTCGCGATCGGCAAAGGGCAGGCTCTCTGCTTCGCCTTCGATCAAGCTGACCCGCCCCGCCAGGCGCGGATTCGCCATGACCCGCGCCCGCGCCCGTCCGAGCATCGCCGCGCTCTGGTCGAGCCCGACGACGCGGCAGCCCCAGCGCTCGACCAGGGCGGCGCTGACAAGGCCGGTACCGCAGGCGACGTCGAGTACGCGATCTTCGGGACCCGCCCCGACGACGTCGACAGCCGCGTTTCGCCAGCGGGGATCCTGAAAGAGGCTGAACGCCGCAGCGACCCGGTCGTAGCTGCGTGGCAGCTTCGAGAACATCTCCAGCGCGTGCTCCTTGCGTGGGACGGTCATTGCGGCCATGCCCAAAGCCTCTCAGACCGCTCGACCGGGCGATCGCCGTGAACATCGAGATCATGCGAGGGTAAGGTGGGTTATGGCCGGGTCACGGACTTCAGGCGCCGTCGCGACGGGGAATGACGAGGCCGTGCGGGCCTGGGACACGGTCCTCTTCGAGCGCTGGAAGAAGAACCGCGAGGTGTTCGTGGACGCCTTGGACGAGGTCACCGAGGAGGTCTTCGATCGCTTCCCGCCACCCGCTGGCGGACGCTGCATCGACATCGGCTGCGGCTTCGGCGACACGACCCGGCGGCTCGCCGAGCTCGTCGGCCCCGAGGGCTTCGCGCTGGGCACCGATTCCTCGCCGCGCTTCGTCGAGGAGGCTCGCCGTGAGGCCGCGGAGGCAGGGGTCGACAACGTCGGCTTCGAAGCCGCCGACGCGCAGGCGGCGGCTTGGGATGACGACTACGACTACGCGTTCTCACGGATGGGGACCCAGTTCTTCGCCTCGCCGGTGGTGGCGATGCGAGCGATCCGGGCGGCCCTGAAGCCGGGCGGCGGGCTGCGCAAGATCTGCTGGCGCCGCAAAGCCGAGAGCCCTTTCTGGGCAGAGACCGAGCAGGTGGTGCAGCGCTTCCTCTCGCGCCCGGAGGAGTACGAGGCCGACACCTGCGGTCCCGGCCCGTTCTCGCTCGGCAACCCCGAAACGCTCGGCGGCATCCTCGAGGCCGCCGGGTTCGCGGAGGTCGAGCTGCATCGCCGTGACTTCGACTACTTCATGGGCGGGGACATGGACGAGGCGGTCGACGCCCTGCTCGCGATCGGCCCCGGGGCGGAGCTGATCCGCCTCAACGGGGAGCACGGCGAGAGCCGGCGGGCGGAGATAGCCGTGGCCCTCGCCGATCACTACGCCGGCTGGCGCCAACCCGACGGATCCATCGTCGGCCGCGGGTCCGTCTGGCTCGTCGCGGCGACGAATCCGGGCTAGTGTCACGCGACTTCAAGATCCGCGGCTACACCGTCGGCCAGTCCCCGAACCCGCCGCTCTGGATCGCGTTCGCGGCGTTCGTCGCGGCGCGGTTGACCGATGCGGGCGCCACCGTCCACGACATCGCGCGGGCGGTCTTCTACGTCGCGCTCACCGTCTGGGCCTACGAGGAGGCCGCGAACGGCGTCAACGGCTTTCGCAGGGGGCTCGGCGCGGTTGCGCTGGCGCTGATCGTGGTCGCCGTCGCGCGCGCCATCGGTTAGCTCAAGTGCCGGCTGCTTTTGGGGCTTTCTCGCGCAGGCTTTTGCTCGCCAGGTAGCTGATGTTCCGGCCGCGGCCGCGCTGCTGGACGAGTCCCGCGTCGAGCAGGCGGCGGAAGTCGGCGCTCGCCGTCGCCGGCGATACGCCGGCCTCCTCGCCGTACCTGCCGCGCTCGGTGCCGCCCATCAGGCTCTGCTCGAGCGCGATCGCCAGCCGCTCGGGCCAGTCGCGATCCTCGACCAGGCTCTCCAGGTACCCCCAGCGCGCGGCTGCCTGTTTGATCTGCGCCAGTCGTTGCCGGGCCTGGGAGATGTGGGCCTCGACGCAGAACGCGACCCAACCCGAGGCGTCACGCCGCGGTTGGTAGCTGCCTCCCTGCGCCTCGCGCAGCGCCGCGTAGTACTCCTGGGTGTGCGTGCCGAGGTGCTCCTCGATCGAGAAGAACTCCGACGAGGCTAAGCCCTCG
This sequence comes from uncultured Actinomycetes bacterium, assembly GCA_963714045.1. Classification (GTDB taxonomy): domain Bacteria; phylum Actinomycetota; class Thermoleophilia; order Solirubrobacterales; family 70-9; genus VAYN01. The sequence continues at coordinate 1,408,361 of OY970225.1, forward strand.
CGCGCCAGGACCAGCGACTGGACGATCCGCGCGACGCGGCCGTTGCCGTCGCGAAAGGGATGCACGGAGACGACGTGGAGATGCGCCATCGCCGCTCGCACGACGACATCCGTTTTCAGGTCTCCCTTCTCCAGCCAATCGACCACCTCGCCCATCAGCCCTTCGACCTCCTCGGCGTCGGGCCCGCGGTAATCCAGCGAGCCGTCGGGGGCGCTGACGCCGATCGGGCCGGTCCGCCACGACCCGGGGTCCTTGTCGCGCTGGAAGTGGCAGGCGTCGAAGTGGAGATCGAGGATCACGCGGTCGAGCCAGCGAAAGGAGGGATCGAGCGCCATCGCGCCGACGTGATCCATCGCCCGCGCGTAGCAGGCGACAGCCAGGCGATCTTCCTCGCCTCGGCCGGCTTCTTCCCGGCCGCTCACGAGGGCCAGTGCTTCCGCCGGGGTGACGCTGAAGCCCTCGATCGAGGTCGAGCTCTCGATCGAGGTCGCCCGCACTTCCCGCCGCAGCGAGCCCATCCATCGCGGAGTGGTGCCGACCTCTTGTCCCAGGTCGCGGCGGAGGCCCGCCAGCTCGTCGAGGCGCTTCCGCAGGGCCGCGGCTATCGGTGGGGCCCGATAGATCATGGGATAAGCATAGACGATTAAACGAATAATCGTCTAGAGCCAAATGAGTCTAAGAACGTGCGCCGGCCCGAGCCGGGCGCTACCCCGTGTAAGGGGCGCCGACGGCTTTGGCCCAGGAGCGGTCGACGTGGAGCTGGCCCTTGGCGTCGGTGTCGACGATCACCACCGTCGCGGGCCGGCGGTTGCCGTTGTCGGGGTCGATGCTGACCGACCCGGTCCAGCCCTTCCAGCCGCTGACGGCGCCGAGGGCTTCGGAGAGGTCTTCGGGGGCGGTGCCGCCCGACTGTTCGATCCCGTGGGCGAGGAGGTTCAGCGAGTCGTAGGTGTAGGGGCTCCAGGTGCCCGGGGCCTGGCCGAAGCGTTCGCGGTACGCGGCGACCCTGGCGGCGGCGCCGGCGAAGTCTTCGGGCGCCGGCACGCCGACCACCGGGCAGGCCCTCGCGGCGGCGACGCCGGCGGTTTCGACGAAGCCGGTGTCGTAGGAGGCGTAGTCCGCCACGCACTGCGATTCGACCCCGCCCTGGTCCATCTCCTTGGCGATCAGGCCGCCCTCGGGGAAGTAGACGGCGGCGTAGATCACGTCCGGCTTGCCGGCGGCGAGCTTTTGGACGACGTCGGTGTAGCTCTTCTTGCCCGGTTGCACCTTCTCGTAAGCGGTGACGGTGACGCCGGCCTTTTCCAGCGAGCTTTTCAGCGCCCGGGAGACCGAGACGGTGTAGTTCTGGGTCGGGTCGTAGGCGATCGCGACGCTCCTGGCGCCGAGCCAGCCGGTCAGCGCCTGGGAGGCGACCGGGGCGATCTGGTCGGTCATCGGCTGCAGGGTGAAGCCGAGGCCGTTGGTCGAGTTGTCGGAGGTGAGCCGGATCGGCACCAGGCCGGCGTCGATGTAGAGCGGCAGGGTTTCGATCCCGACGCCGGAGTTGTAGGGGCCGACGATGCCGTCGAGGCCGGCGGCGATCGCGGCCTTCGCCGCCTTCACTCCCGTCGCCGGGTCGGCGGCGTCGTCGATCGGGACGACCTCGACCTGCCTGCCGAGGATCCCGTCGCCTTCGTTGAGCTGGGTGGCGGCCAGCTGCGCTCCCTTCAGCATCCCCTTGCCGAGGACCGACTGTTCGCCGGAGAGTGGCGCCTCGAGCCCGACGCGGAACTTGCCGGAGCCGCCTTCGCCGGAGCTTCCACAGCCCACCGCGACCAGGGCGAGGGCGGCGAGGACGATCGCCGTTGCGAGCCGAGGCTTGTCTGGCGGGAAGCCCATCAGACGGTCAGCCGCATGAGCGTATCCAATCGACACGCGCGAAATGCCCGGCGGCGAAGGCGAGTACGGTCAGGGGGTGTCCGCCAAGCGCAGCGCCGGCGTCCTTCTCTACCGATTCGAGGCGGGGGAGCCGCGATTGCTGCTGGTCCACCCCGGCGGGCCGTACTGGGCCAAGCGCAACCTCGGCGCCTGGACGATCCCGAAGGGCGAATATGAGGAGGGGGAGCTGGCGCGCGACTGCGCCCTGCGCGAGCTGGGGGAGGAGCTGGGCGCGGCGCCGAGCCTCGGCGTCGAGGAGCTGATCGACCTCGGCTCGGTGCGCCAGGGGTCCGGCAAGGTGGTCGAGGCCTGGGCCGCCGAGGGCGAGTTCGACCCGGCCGAGCTGAACAGCAACACCTTCGCGCTCGAGTGGCCGCCGCGCAGCGGCGCCGAGCGCGAGTTCCCCGAGGTGGATCGGGCCGAGTGGTTCGAGCCCGCCGAGGCGCGGCGGAAGATCCTGCCGGCCCAGGTGGAGCTGATCGAGCGCCTGCTCGAGCGCCTGGGGTAGGCGGGCCGCCGGCCCGGACGTATACTCGCCCGGGCATGGAAAACGGCTCCACTCCGCCGTCCGCGACCGCTGGCGACCCGACTCAGAACGGCCACCTGCCGCTCTCCGCCCGACTGCTCGGTGTCGGCGTGCGCGGCGCCCAGGCGGTCAGCAAAGCGACCGGGATCGACCGCGCCGTCGAGGTCGCCGCCGAGGAGGCGATCGTCGCCGCGGTCGAGAGCGAAGCGGTCGAGCGGGCGATGGCGCGCGTCCTCCAGGGGCCGATCGTCGAAGAGGCCGTGCAGGGGGCGCTCGAGAGCGACGCGGTCAAGAAGGCGCTGCTGGAGGCGATGGACAGCGAGCTGGTCGACGAGGTCTGGCGGCGCCTGCTGGCCAGCGAGGAGGCCCAGCAGCTGGTCGAGCGGATCGCCGGGGCGCCGGAGGTGCGGGCGGCGATCAGCGCCCAGGGCGTCGGCCTGCTCGGAGACGTCGGCCGCACGATCGGCAAGGTGACGCGGCGCCTGGACGACAGCTTCGAGCGGATCGTGCGGCGGGTCTTCTTCCGTCGCCGCCGCGCTGTCTCCAGCGACCACGCCGGGGCGATCAGCCGGGTGCTGGCGATCGTCATCGACGGCCTCTTCGTCAATCTCAGCTTCACCGCGGTCGTCGCCGTCGCGACGCTGGTCGACAACGCCTTCGGCGGCAACGGCGAAGGGACTTCCAGCCTCGCGATCGCGGTCGGCTCGACGACCTGGCTCCTGCTCGGCGCCCTCTACCTGGTCGGCTTCTGGTCGCTGGCGGGCCAGACGCCGGGGATGCGCTTCGTCGGCATCGGGCTCAGCGCCGGCCGGCTGCCGCTGCGGCGCTCGCTCAGGCGCCTGCTCGGCTTCGGCCTCTCGGTGATCGCCTTCGGCCTCGGCTTCCTCGGCATCGTCTTCGGCGAGCAGCGGCGCGGTTGGGAGGACCGGCTCGGGGGCACCGACGTCGTCTACGACGACCGCCGCCCCGAGCCGGCCCCATGGTCACTGCCGGAGGCCCCGGCGCAGGGTCAGGCTGCGCCTTCGGGTCCCTCCGCCAGCTTGTAGACGATGATGATCGAGAGCGCGAAGACGGCCAGCGCCCAGAACGGGTAGGCCCCGATCGAGAGCAGCGCCCCGATCGCGTTGAGGGAGGCGATGAAGATGCCGAACCAGCGGCCGAACTCCCCGCCTGACCACAGCGAGAAGGCGGCGACGAGCTCGAGCACGCCGAGGATCAGGGTGATCCAGCCCCAGGTGTGGAGACCGCTGATGATGTAGGTGGCGTTGGCGGTGAAGAACTTCGAGTCGCCGATTGCGGCGATTCCCCAGATGATGTTGAGCACACCGGCAACGAGCAGCAGAACGCCGGCGAAGACCCACCAGCCGCTGAGAGTCGATTCCTCGTTCATGAGCAACCCCTTTCGTGCGTCGGACACGGACTGGAACGCACTGAACATAAGCGACGGGGGCGACGCCGCAAAGGAATTCCTGTGAAGCGCCGGCGACCGGGTCAGGGGACGAGCTTGAGGACCTTGAACGCTTTTGTGCCGCGGGGGGTCTCGACCTCGACGGTGGCGCCGACCTCGGCGTCCATCAGCGCCCGGCCGATCGGCGACTCGGCGGAGAGGCGGCCCTCGGCGAGGGCCGCCTCGGTCGAGCCGACCAGGGTCCAGACGTTGGCCTTGCCGCTCGCCTGGTCGAGGACTTCGGCGCTGCGGCCGAATGCGAAGGTGTCGGAGCCGGCGTCGACCTCGACGACGACGGCGTTGTGGAGCCGCTCCTGCAGCCGCTTGATCCTGGTCTCCAGGTGCGCCTGGTCCTCTTTGGCGACGTGGTACTCGGCGTTCTCCTTGAGGTCGCCCTCCTCGCGCGCGGTCTTGATCCGCGCCGCCATCGCCTGCCGCGCCGGGCCTTCCAGCTGCTCCAGCTCGGCGCGCAACTCCTCGATTCCCGTCGCGGTGATCGGCTCCCCGCCTGAGTCCGGCCCGTTCATCGGGCCAGCCTGCCAGAAACGCGCCGCGCGTGTGGCACCATTGCTGCGATGAGAGGGGCTAGGGGATCGTCGCGGCGGATCGTGCTGCCCGCACTTGCGCTGGTGCTGGCGCTCCTGCTGCCCGCATCCTCGGCGGCGGCCCTGCAGCCTCATCCACTGGACCCGGCCCATGCCGGCTTCTGGACCTCGGCGAGGGTGCAGCGGGCGCTCGTCGGCGACGCGATGGATCACCGGCCCGCGCCAACCGTCGCGACCGCCGGCGCCAGCAGCCTCCGGGTGATCGACGCCTCCGACCCGGTGGACCGGGTCAACGGTCGCATCTTCGGCATCGATCCGGGGCGGGGCGCCTACTCGTGCTCGGGAATCTCGCTCGCGACCCCGAGCGAATCGATCGTCCTCACCGCCGGCCACTGCGTCCTCGAAGCCGGGAGATGGGGGACCCATCTTGTCTTCGTCCCCGCCTATGACCACGAAAACCGGCCGTTCGGCACCTTCGCCGCGACCGCGGTGTACGCGATGCCGGGTTGGCGGGCGACGGGGAACTCCGACTTCGACGTGGCGGCGCTGCGGGTCAGGCCCAGTCCCCTCGGCACTCTCGGCGCGCGGGTCGGCGCCAAGGGTTGGGCCAGCAGCCGCTCTCGCTACTCGGCCTTCCAGATCTTCGGCTATCCCGCCGCCGCCCTCGGCGGCGAAGAGCTGCGGTCCTGCGCCAACCGGGGGCTCGGCAGCGACAGGCTGATCAACCGCGACGCCGGCCCTCCGACCGTGCCGGTGAAATGCGACATGGCCGGCGGCTCCAGCGGCGGCGCCTGGCTGATCGACGGCGCCCAGCTCGTCGACGGCGTCACCAGTTACAGCTACGACGGCAGCCCCGGCCGGCTCTACTCGCCCTATTTCGGACCCGAAGTCGACAGCTTCCTGCGCCGGCTGCCGTAATTGCGGTTGCCGATCCGCGACGGCGAACTAGACTGCCCCCAATGGAGGGGAGCGTCGACGCGGTGCGCACGCCGGACGAGGTGCTGGAGGGGCTGCCGGACTATCCGTTCGCGTCGACCTACCGCGAGGTCGACGGCCTCCGTCTCGCTCATCTCGACGAGGGGGAGGGGAAGCCCGTCGTCTTCTTCCACGGCGAGCCGACCTGGTCGTTCCTCTGGCGCAAGGTGATCCCGCCGGTGCGCGACGCCGGCTACCGCTGCATCGCCCCCGACTACGCCGGCTTCGGCCGCTCCGACAAGCCCACCGACCTCGGCTGGTACACCTACGACCGCCACGTCGAGCTGATGGCGCTGCTGCTGGAGGAACTCGACCTGCGCGACGCGACCGTGGTCGTCCACGACTGGGGCGGGCCGATCGGGCTGCGGCTGGCGGTCGAGCATCCCGACCGCATCTCCCGGATCGTGATCATGGAGACCGGCCCGTTCACCGGCCACCAGCGCATGAGCGACGCCTGGTTCGCCTTCCGCGACTTCGTCCGCGACAACGAGGACGTGCCGATCGGGATGTTGGTCCGCGGCGGCTGCAAGAACGACCCCGGCGACGAGGTGGTCGCCGCCTACGACGCCCCCTATGTGGACGCGGCCTCGAAGGCGGGGGCGCGGGCCTTCCCGCTGATCCTGCCGACCGAGCCCGACGCGGTCGGGGCGGTCGAGGGCAAGCGCGTCGCCGACGGTCTGCGCGAGGACGACCGGCCGGCGCTGGTCCTCTGGGCCGACTCGGACCCGATTCTGCCCTTCTCGGTCGGCGAGCGGGTCTCCAGCGAGCTCAACCTGCCGGCGCCGCGCCCGATCGCGAACGCGGCGCACTTCCTCCAGGAGGACGCGGGGGCGGAGATCGGCGCCGTGATCGCCGAGTGGTTGGGGTGAGGGAACAGGGGTAGGGCTCGCCGCAGCAACAGCGGGGAGGCTGCGTCGAGCCCTACCCCTGTTCCCTGGCGCCGCCCGCGCGTTCGATCACTCCGAGCATCTCGTCGTGTGAGCGGTCGAGCAGAAGTTGGACCTGCCGAGGAGGGCCGGTGTCCTCGACCCAAGTGACGGTTCCGGGCCAGTAGGGGCTGGGAGGGGTGCCGGGGTGGTGGAAGACGGAGGCGAAGACCCAGCTGCCGGTGTTGTGGAGGCTGCCGCCGCCGGGCAGCGGCCAGGCGCCTTCCTCCGGGGTCGGGCCGCCGCGGTGGGTGTGGCCGGTGATCACGTGGCCGCCGTCGACCCCCAGGCGCGCCGCCATCTCGGCCGCCGCGGCGACACCGCCGCCGAAGATCGCCGCCGGGGATATGTCGGCGTCGAACTCGGAGTGGAGCAGGCGGTTGAGAGCCCAGATCCCGGCGGGGAAGGCGGCGCGGACGGCGGCGCCTTTCAACTTGCGCCCGGGCCCGGCGCCGTTGTCGCGCCCGGCGAGCAGCCGCCAGGCGGCCTCGGAGGGTCCGCCGCGGGTGCGGGCGACGCGGGCCGGGCGGGCCTGGGCGACGCCGAAGGCGAAGCCGTAGAGCGGGCGCAGGATCCGCTCGTAGTCGGCGGGGGTGGCCGGGTTGGGGATGGGGCCGGAGGCGCGCATCCGCGCCGCCGCGGCCACGCACTCGGCCCGCGGCAGGTTGAGGTGGACGTCCATGTAGTGGCCGTGGGTGGCGTAGACGTCGTCGCGCAGCCAGATGCCGGGGTAGGCGATCTGCAGGCGGGCGGGGCCGAGCCAGGCCTCGATCAGGGCGGTCGGGCCGGGGAAGGGCTCGTGGCGGCGATCGAGCCCGAGCGCGCCGCCGGCGTCGGGGGGGAGGGCGTCGAGCAGCGGCTCGGCCAGGCGGTGGTCGTGGTTGCCTGGGACGATCGTCACCTCGCGCTCGCCGAGCGCCTCTCCCAACTCCTCGAAGAACGGGCGGGAGGACTCGAGGGAGACCCCCAGCGCCAGGTCGCGCAACTCGACCACGTCGCCGAGCAGGACGACACGGTCGGCGTCGGCGATCTCCTCGAAGAGGGCGCGGCGTACCCCGGCGTCGCGAAGCACGTCCTCGCCGCTGGCGACGCCGAGGTGGAGGTCGGAGACGATCGCCGTCCGCATGCCTCTAAGCTTCGCGGATGCTCTCCTTCGGCGACGAGCGGATGGCGCCGGCCAACGGAATCGAGCTTGCCTACCAGGAGATGGGCGACCCCGACGGCGAGCCGCTGCTGCTGGTGATGGGCCTGGCGACGCAGATGATCGCCTGGGACGAGGGCTTCTGCGGGCCGCTGGCCGAGCGCGGCTTCCGCGTAGTCCGTTTCGACAACCGCGACATCGGCCGCTCGACCAAGGTCGAGTCGGCCGGGGTGCCGCGCCGCGCCGACACGATTCTCGGCCGCCGCTCCAGCGCTCCCTACCTCCTGCGCGACATGGCCGCCGACACGATCGGCCTGATGGACCACCTCGGGATCGACTCCGCCCACGTCGTCGGTGCCTCGATGGGCGGGATGATCGCCCAGGCCGTGGCGATCGAGCACCCCGAGCGGCTGCGCTCGATGGTCTCGATCATGTCGACCACCGGCAGCCGCTGGACCGGGATGCCGAGCCGCCAGGCGATGGCCGTCCTGCTCGGCCGCCCGCCGAAGGGGCGCGAGGCCGCGATCGAGCGGGCCGTGAAGGTCTTCCAGGTGATCGGCTCGCCCGGCTACCCGTTCGAGGAGGAGCGCGTGCGCCAGATTGCCGGCCGCGCCTACGACCGCGGCCACAGCGCCGCCGGCGTCGCCCGCCAGCTGCACGCGATCACCGCTTCCGGCGACCGCACCCGCGCCCTGCGCGGCGTCCGCGTCCCGACCGCGGTCATCCACGGCAACCGCGACCCCCTCGTCCGCCCGGCCGGCGGCCGTGCCACCGCCCGCGCCGTCCCCGGCGCCCGCCTGAAGATGATCGACGGCATGGGCCACGACCTCCCCCGCCAGCTCTGGCCGGTCTTCGCCGAGGAGATCGCCACCAACGCGGCGCGTGCCGGCAGGGCCGAAGCGGCGAAACAGCCGGCCTGACGGTCTCGACGGTCCTTCGCCCGCGGCCAGGTCAGCGCTTCGGCCCCACGAACTCGTCGAGCCTGGCGACGTCGGCCTTGCGGGAGACGTAGATCGACACTGCCGCCGACTCCGCCTTCGGAAAGGAGGCAGTCCATCGCAGCCCGAGGCAGTCGCAGGCCGAGCAGAAGATGCTGGTGATGTCCGTGGAGAGGTTTGAGAACGCGTAGCGAGGCTGCGTCCAGCCGCCGTTTCCCGTGCTGATCGACCGGCAGCCGTCGGACTGGATCAGCCCCTTGAGGAGCATGTCCGGACACCGTTTCGCAAGCTCCTGCTGCCAATCGGCGAGGAAAATTGGCCGAGTGTGCTTTTTCCCCGGGCCGTGTTGCGGGAAGAGGCACGGCCAAGAGCGCGAATAGGCCGATACCGAGTAGCAGTTGGAGGGAGTCAGAAGCACGTGCATCTTGTTGTTGGGCATGACCTGGCGCATCGTCGCAGCGCATTCCTCGTAAGCGTTCAGTCGGGTAGGGGGACATAACCTCCGCCCGGCGAACTTCTCGGCGTGGAGCGCGCCGAGGCCGAAGCGATCTACGACGCCGGTCGCGAGACCGTCGTCGCCGTCTTGCTGCGGATGGACGAGCAGATCCAGCGGCTGACCAAGCAGGTGGAAATGCAGGGCGAGGAGATCGCAGAGCTCAAGCGACGCCTGAACCGCAACTCCCAGAACTCCTCGGTGCCGCCGAGCCAGGATCCGTCGCACGCGCCCGAGCGCAAGCGCCCCGATCCCTCCGGGCGTCCCCAGGGCGCCCAGCCGGGCCACAAGGGCAAGGGACGCAAGCTCCTGCCGGCCGAGGCGGTGGATCGGGTGGTGGACCACTGGCCGATGCGTTGCGCTTGCGGGCGCTGCTTCGCCGCGGGGGATGAGGAGGCCGGCGAGCCCGCCCGCCACCAGGTCACCGAGCTGCCCGAGATTGCGGTGGTGCTCACCGAACACCGCCTGCACCGTCGCCTGTGCCCGGACTGCGGCGCCGCGACCCGCGCCGAGCTGCCGACCGACGTTCCCGCCGGCGCCTTCGGCCCACGCATGGAAGCGGCGGTGACGACCCTGGCGATCCGCAACCGCGTCTCGCGCCGCGACACGGTCGAGCTGATGGGCGAGCTGTTCGGCGCGAGGCTGGCGAGCGGCACGGCCGACGCGATCCTCGCCCGAGCCGGCGAAGCCCTGGAGGAGCCCTACGGTGACCTGCTCTCGCGTATCCGCTCCGCACCGGCGCTCAACGTCGACGAGACAGGCTGGAAGCTGCGCGGCGAGGGGCGCACGCTGTGGGGTGCCGTCAGCTCGCGCGCCGCCGTCTTTCGCATCGCGCCCGACCGCCACGAGCGCGAGGCCGAGGCGCTGCTCGGCGAGGACTTCGGAGGCATCGTCGGTTCGGACCGCTGGTGGGCCTACCGCGGCTTCGACCCGAAGCGCCGCCAGGCCTGCTGGTCGCACCTGATCAGAGATCTGACCGCCCACTCCGAGGGGCTCGCCGCCCAGAAGGAGTTCGGCGAGGCGGGGCTCGACATCGCCCGGCGCCTGTTCAAGGCCTGGGATGACTTTCGAGAGCACGGCGACCGCCGTCGCTTAAAGCGCGAGGTGGCGCCGCTCAAGCGAGAGTTCAAAGCGTTGCTTCGGCGCGGCTCGGTGGGCCGCCCCAACAAGCTCACCTGGGGCTTCTCCAAGAACCTGCTGAAGATCTGGCCGGCGCTTTGGACCTTCGTCGAGGTCGAGGGCGTGGAGCCGACCAACAACCGGGCCGAGCGCGCCCTGCGTGGCCCGGTCATCCACCGCAAGCTCTCCCTCGGCAGCCAGTCCGAGCGCGGTGAGACCACTACCCAGCGGTTGCTCTCGGCCTCGGTGACCTGCCGACTGCAGGGCCGATCGCTCTTCGCCTACCTGGCCGACGTCCTCGCGGCCCGGGTTCGCGGCGACCCCGCTCCACTGCTGGCCTGACCCACGGTTTCCCGCTGGCCGCGGTCGTGATCGCGCCTACCGAGAGGTGGCGACTGAACGCTTACCATTCCTCGACGATTTGCGGGTATTTCATGTCAAGGGAGACACGAAGGCGGTGTACGCCACGCTGGTGTGTCGCGATGCTGCCGTCGCCCAGATATAGCCCAAGCAGATGGACGTAGGTGGACCCGAGCTGCTCGATGTCGTGCTTCGGCTGACCACACGTTGCGCAGAGTTCATCGGCAGACTTCGGGCGTGTATGCCGCGGCACCTTTCCGGCATGCCAGTCCCGAACGGTCGCGATGGACAGACCCAGGCGCTGGGCAGCTCGCCGCGCCCCCATGCCTTCCTGATCGCGAAGCCTCAAGGCCGCCGAGACCGTGTCCCTGCTATGCACTTAGGCCTCGTGAGATGCGGCTGAGAGGACTCGAACCTCCACGGGGTTTCCCCCACATGCACCTGAAGCATGCGCGTATACCAAAATTCCGCCACAGCCGCGGGTGCCTGCAATCTAGCAATGCGAGAGAAGCCCGGGTCGCTCCAACGCGGACGAACATATGTTCGCAAGGCTAGCGCCGACTCCGGACGCGACCGCCACGCGGCGCCCCCGAGCGGCTCGCTAGAATGCCGCGCCCCACGCCGCTATCGTCTAGGGGACTAGGACGCTGGCTTCTCATGCCAGAAACCGGGGTTCGAATCCCCGTAGCGGTACTGACGCCTTGCTTCGCCCGGACCTCACTCGGCCGCTCGAGGTCGCGGCGCTTCACGCCGCGACTACGAAACGAAGGTGCTCGTGGTCGGCCTGGGGCGTCTGTTCGGCCAGCTCCTCGTCCGGGGTAAGCACCGTGCGCAGGGCGTCGAGGACGTTCTCCCTGGCCTCCTCGCGGGTGCGGCCCTGGCTCATCGCTCCAGGAACCTCCAGAATGCGCGCGACGATCCAGCCGTCCTCGTCGGGGCTGTCGAAGGAGATCGTGAAGTCGACCGATGCGGCCATCGGCTCAAACGGTAGCGCTTCCCGCCACGGCGACTGAAAAATCACTATTTCCGCTCGGGCGGGGGAAGACCACTCGGTACCACTCGGCCCAGGCTGTTGGGCTCAGCGCCTTCCCGTTTGACGAGGTATGCGCCCGCCCGGTTCTTGAATTCAACGGCGAAGCCGTGCGTTTTCAAGGCTTCGATAGCCACGTGGCGGTCGGCGATCACCGCGCCGATCCGCAACCCCCGCAAGTAGCGCGTCGGGTCGGCCGTGCGGCCGTCGAGAACGACGTAGGTACCGCGCAGCTCGGCTGGTGAGAAGTGTTCGAGCCACCCATCCAACTCGACCGGAGCACGGGGCGAGCGCCAGAGCATGTAGGAGCCAACGCCCGCGTAGGCGGCGATGTGCCCGTCCCGCGGCGGGTGGCGAAGGGCGTAGTCGACCAGGCGCGCATCGAGTATCGGCTCGTTGCGTGCCGGTCCGACGGCGATCGCCCAGGTGGCCGCAGCTCCGGCCGAAGCGGCGACGGCCAGGCCAACCAGCGGCCATGAGGCTTTCATTTGCCTGTCGGGTGCCAGCGAGACGATCGCCAGGGCGAGGACCGGCCCGACAAAGATGATGTTGCGCAGCGAGGCGGCGGCGAGCGCCACGAAGGCGGCGACGATCAGCGCCGGCGTCAGCGAGCGCGACCCCCGCGCCCGCAGCCAAAGCCAGCCGGCGAAGGCCGCTGCGACTCCGAGATAGGCGATCGCCAGCGGCGACTCAAATGCCGGCCGCCACTCCGAGCTCACCAACGAGATCGCCGGGTTGCGGAAGCTCATCAGGTAGGACCAGAGCTCATCCCCCAGCGGGGTCGCCACGGTTACCGTAACCGTCGCAAGCACGCCGGTCAGCGCCAACAGGCCCACGCGGCGGGGACCGGCGTCGCTTGGAATCGCCAGCCGACCCTCCAGAACCAGCCCACACGAGGCGACCCCGATCAGCAACAACCCGGCTACGAACCCCCCGTGCAGGTTGGCCCAGATCGCGAACACGGCGAGCGTTGCCGGCACGGCCCAGCGCCAGCGGGCACTGCCCGGTGGCTGGGGTGGTCGCTGCTTCAGCCAAGTGAGCATGAGGATCGCGACCAGCAGGGAGAAGGCGAGCACGCTGAAGCCGGCCGCCCTCGGGTGGACGATGACCCACAGGCCGGGGCAATAGAGGATCGTGAGCGCGGCCATCATCGCGATCCCCTTGCGGCGGCAGAGCCAGAGCAGCAGGCCCAGCGGGGCTGCGAGCAGCCCGGCATAGGCGATGGTCAGCCCGGTTACGCCGATCCAGCGGACGACCTGGTAGGAGGCCAGCTCGGTCAGCCACTGCTGGTTGAGCCAGGGATCGCCGTGGGCGATGGTTTGGAACGGGTCGACGGCGGAGAGACCGTGCGCTGAGATGAAGCGCCCGCTCGCCAGTTGAAGGTAGAGGTCGCCGTCCCGCGTTCCGTCGAGGCACAGCATCAGGGTGCCCACGAGGAGGGTCAGCGCGGCGATCAGCGACTGGGTTCGACCGATGCTCGGAGAACGGATGCGGATTGGGCGGGCCAGGGCCGGTCACTACTATCAGTCGAGTCTCATGCTGCGTTTAGGGAAGCGCCCTACCCTCTGTGAGACGGTTCGATCCGAGAGAGGAACGCGGTGACGTTTCTGCGACGTATCTCCACCCTGCGACTGCTTGTCATCGGCGCCGCGCTGGCGGCGCTCGCGGCCGGCACCGCGGCGATTGCGATCGCCGCCACCGGCGGCGGTTCGACCCCGCCGCCAAAGCCTTTGGCGTCCGCGGTCCACGACGCGCTGACCGCGCCGAAGATCGCGGGCATCAGCGCCCGCCTCCAGTTCAGCAATCACCTGATCGGCGAATCGATCGTCAAAGGCTCAGACCCCCTTCTCGGGGGCGCCTCGGGCAGGCTCTGGGCCTCCGCCGATGGCCGCCTGCGACTCGAGCTGCAGGCCGACGTCTCGGGTGGGGGTGCGGGGGACTTCCAGGTATTGGTCGACGGCAACCGCTTCACGATCTACGACCCGGGCACCGAAACGGTCTACCGGGGCACCCTGCCCGCGCGGCAGGGCCATGATGGCGCACAGGGCGAAGCCGGGAAGGACGAACCGCCCTCGCTCGGCCAGGTGCAGGCCGGGATCGAAGAAGCGATGGAACACGCCTCGCTCAGCGGCGCGACCCCCTCCGACGTGGCCGGCCAGCCCGCCTATACCGTCCGCGTCTCGCCCAAGGCGAACGGGGGCCTGGTCGGCGGCGCCGAGCTGGCCTGGGACGCCGCCAACGGGGCGCCTCTGCGGGCGGCGCTCTACGCCAAGGGAGAAAGCTCGCCGGTGCTCGAACTGAGCGCGACCGAAGTCGAATTCGGGCCGGTCCCCGAATCGGACTTCGAAGTGCAGCCGCCCCCCGGGGCGAAGGTCGTCGAACTCAATCCCCCCGCCGGCGGCGAAGGCGAAGGGGGCGGCGATTCCACGCCAGTCACGGGGCTGGAAGGCGTCCAGCGGCAGACCTCCTTCCCGCTCAGCGCCCCGCCGAGCCTTGCCGGGATGGAACGCGACCAGGTGCGCCTCGTCTCCAGCGGCAGCGACGCCGGCGCCCTGCTCACCTACGGCAAGGGACTCGGCGGGATCGCCGTGCTCGAGTTGCCGGCGAAACAGGCGGCCTCCGGCGAAGGCGGCGAAAGCGGTGGCCTGCAGCTCTCCAGCGTCACGATCGACGGCGCGACCAAAGGGGAAGAGCTCGAAACGCCGCTCGGCACGCTGATCCGCTTCCGACGTGGCAGCGTTGAGTACACGGTGGCGGGCTCGGTCACGCCGGCCGTTGCCAGGGAAGCCGCGCAGGGCCTCTAGCCAGGATGCCCGATGCGGCGCCGATCGAGGTCCGCGGCCTGGTCAAGCGCTACGGCGAGATCCTTGCCGTCGACCACGTCGACCTGACGGTCGAGGCCGGCGACGTCTTCGGCTACCTCGGTCCCAACGGCGCCGGCAAGACCACCTCGCTGCGGATGATGATGGGCCTGATCCGGCCGAACGAGGGCTCGGTACGGCTGTTCGGCCGCGACCCCCAGCTCGGCGTCGCGGCCCTGGAGGGGGTGGCGGGCTTCGTCGAGGCACCGGCCTTCTACCCCTACCTCAGCGGCCGCGAGAACCTGCGGCTCTGCGCCGCGCTCGACGGCGGCGACGCGCCGACGCGGATCGACGAGGTGCTCGACGTGGTCGAGATGAGCGGCCGGGCGAAGGACCGGGTCGGCGGCTACTCGCACGGGATGCGGCAGCGACTGGGGATCGCCTCGGCGCTGCTGCGGCGCCCGCGACTGCTGCTGCTCGACGAGCCGGCCACCGGCCTGGACCCGGGTGGGATGCGGGACATGCGCGAGCTGATCCGCGACCTTGCCGCCCGCGGGATCACCGTGCTGCTCTCCAGCCACCTCCTGGTCGAGGTGGAAGAACTGTGCAATCGCGTCGCCATCGTCCGCGCCGGCCGGGTCGTCTACGAGGGCTCGCTGGCGGACCTGCGCGACCGTGCCGGCGTCAGCTACCTCCTGCGAACCGGCGACGACGAGATTGCCCGCCGGGTCTGCTCCGCCCAGGCCGGAATCGACGAGGTGCACGAGGCACACCCCGGCGGGCTCCTCTTCAGGGCCTGCGGCGAGCGCGCGGTCGGAGAGCTCTCCCTCGCCCTGGCCGAGTCCGGAGCACCCCTGCTCGAGCTGACCCCCAGGCAGGCCAGCCTCGAGGACCTCTTCTTCCAGCTCACCGAGGGCGACGGAGCGGCGGCGGGAGCGGCCCGCATGGCGGCAGCAGCCGAGGAGCTGGCCTGATGCCCCGCGTCCTCACCGTCTATCGCTGGGAGCTGCGCAAGCTGCGCGCCCAGAAGCGAACCTACCTCGGCCTCGGCGCTGCCGCGGCGGTGCCGGTCATCTTCGTCACGGCGCTGGCGATCCGCAACGGCGAACCGCGCGACGTCGCCTTCGGCCGCTACGTCCACGACACCGGCCTGGCGATCCCGCTGGTCCTGCTGCTGTTCGGCTCGGTCTGGCTGTTCCCGCTGATCACGGCGCTGGTCGCCGGGGACATCGTCGCCGCCGAGGACCGGGACCGCACCCTGAAGACGATCCTCACCCGCTCGGTGGAGCGCCAGCAGGTGTTCGCCGCGAAGGCGCTGGCCGCCGTCACCTACGCGATCGCGGCGATCGCCTTGAGCGGCGCCGTGGCTCTCGCCGCCGGCATCCTCGCCTCCGGCTTCAACCCGATCGTGACGCTCTCCGGCACGCGCGTCTCGGCCTCCCACGGCCTCGCCCTGGTCGGCGCCAGCCTGCTCGTCTACCTGCTGCCGATCCTCGCCGTCGCCTGCATCGGGCTGCTGCTCTCGACCGTCTTCCGCAACAGCGCCGCGGCGATCGTCGGCACCCTGATGTTCTCGCTGCTGCTGCAGCTGATCGGCATCCTGCCCGGGCTGGGCGGCCTGCAGCCGTACCTGCTCAGCACCCAGTTCCAGGCTTGGCAGGGCTTCCTGCGAGTGCCGGTCGACTGGGCGCCGGTGCTGCGCGCGCTCTGGGTCTGCGCCCTCTACGCGGTGCCGGCGCTGCTGGTCGCGGCGATCGTGTTCCTGCGCCGGGACGTCGCCGGCGAGTAGCCCGTGACCTCTCTCGTGACCAACGGATAAGTCGAGGAGGATCGCGGGAATCCCCTGGGAGGTTCTCGGGTTTTCACCGATGAAATGGGCCAGGAGCGCGTCATAGATTTGTAGCGAGACACTTGCACCAGGCGATCCCGGTGCAAGCCCAGCAACGACGAGGAGGCGCAGATGCCCACCGCAGCCGCGAAGCCCACCACAGACAGAGATGCCGCAGCCGAGCAGACCAGGGTCGAGAAGACCGCCGAGCTGTCCGAGCATGTGCTCGAGCAGGTCAAGGAGAGCCAGGAGAAGGCGATCGAGGCAGTGCGCAAGTTCATGGAGTCCGTCGATGAGGCGCTACCGCCGCATGGCGAGAACCCGTCCCGGCGGCAGGAGGTCATCGACTCCGCGCTCGAGATGTCCGACAGGCTGGTCCAGACGCAGTACGACTTCCTGACCGGCGTCGTGCACAGTGCCGGTGAGGCGCTGGGTGCGTCGGGCAAGAAGAAGGCATAAGCAGCCGCGCCTGGCCTCTCATGGGAGACCGCCTGACCCCACTCGACGCATCGTTCCTCGAGCTCGAGCAGGCCGACGAGTCCGCCCACATGCACATCGGCTGGGCGATGGTCTTCGACCCCCTTCCCGACGGCGGGAGGCCATCGCTCGAAGCCCTGCAAATCCAGACGTTGGAGCGGCTTGAGCCGCTGCCCCGTTTCCTCTGTCGCCTCTCCTCGCCGCGGGTCGGCAGCTTCTCCCTTCCGAGCTGGGAGCCGGACCCCGACTTCGACATCGCGACCCACATGCGCCACGCGTCTCTGCCTGTGCCGGGCGGGGATGCCGAGCTGCTCGAGTGGCTCGGCGACTTCTACTCGCACCGCCTCGACCGCGCGCGTCCGCTCTGGGAGACGACCCTGCTCGACGGGCTCTCCGATGGTCGCTGGGCGCTCGCGACGAAGGTGCACCACTGCCTGGTCGACGGGATCAGCGGGGCCTCGGTGACGAGCGCCCTTCTCGACGCCGAGCCAAGCCCGGCACCCGGCTCGAAGGGCCTCACGGCGGCTCTCGCGCCGCCGGGCCAAGAGGCCGAAGAGCGCGGCGCGGTCTCGAAGCTCTTCGGCTTCGTGGGCGGCGGCGTTGGCGCGGTGCGGCATCCGCGCAGGCTCGCCTCGGCCGTGTCCCGATCCAGGGCGCTGGCCGAGATGGTGATCCGCGAGGAGCTGATCGGGGCGCCCCACACCAGCCTCAACGAGCCGATCGGCGCCACGCGGCGCCTTGCCGCGGTCGACGTGCCGCTCGACGACCTCAAGCGGGTCAAGGACGAGCTGGGCGGCACCGTCAACGACGTCGTCCTGGCCGCCACCGCCAGCGGCCTGCGCCGCTTCTTCGAGCACCGCGGGGAGGGTTCGAGCGTGGAGAGCATCCGGGCGATGGTGCCGGTCAGCGTGCGCCAGGCGAGTGAGTCGCTCGCGCTCGGCAACCGGGTCTCCTCCCTGTTCGTCGAGTTGCCGGTCGCCGAGCCCGATCCCCTGCTCCACTACCGCAAGACCGTGGCGGCGACGGAGGAACTGAAGAGCGGCGACCAGGCGGCGGGCACCGAGACGCTGATCGAAGTGGCCGGCGCGGCGCCACCGCTGATCCACAGCGTCGTGGCGCGGCTGGCCTTCACGCCGCGGCTGTTCAACATCACGATCACCAACGTGCCGGGGCCGCAAGCGACGCTCTACTCGCTGGGCGCGCCGCTGCGCCGCATCGTCCCGCTGGTGCCGATCTTCTCCGGTCACGCGGTGGGCGTCGCCGCGGTCAGCTATGACGGCCACCTCACCTTCGGGCTCAACGCCGACCGCGCCACGGTGCCCGACCTCGACGTGCTCGCGGACGGCATCGAGGAGGCGCTGGCCGAGCTGCGGCGCCTCGCCGGCCGGCTCCTCGCCCGGCGTTAGCACCGTGCGCAGCGCGTCTGGAACCTCGAATGCATGGGAGCGGAGGTCACTTCTCTATTGCAATAGTCTTATTATTTTCTAAGATATGCTATTTTTACGACATGGTTGACGCAGTCGTACTCGCCGGGCTGAGTTGATGACTGCCGCTGCACGGAAGTCGCGGGACAGGGCGAAATCGCAGGCCGGTCCGCCGCAGCCGATCCACAAGATCAAGGCGGATTTCTTCCGGACGCTGGGCCACCCGGCGCGGGTACGCGTCCTGGAGTTGCTGAAGGACGGAGAGCTGACCGTCGGCGAGCTGCAGGCGGAGCTCGAGATCGACTCCAGCGGCGCCTCCCAGCACCTTGGTGCGATGCGCCGGCAGGGATTGCTCGAGTCTCGGCGCGAAGGGACGAGCGTCTTTTACCGGGTGCGGGACCCGCGCGTCTTTCAGCTGCTCGAGACGGCTCGGCAGCTGATCGGCTCCCACCTGGAGGAAACTCAGGCGCTGCTCGGCGAGTTGGACGAGTCACCATCACCACCGACCCGCCGCAAGGCTGGCGCCAAGCGCCGCTGAGAGCGACTGTCGACCGGTTGGGGCGCGCGGCTCTCAGATTCGCCGTTGGACCTTGGGCGTGAGCGGCGTGGAATTGCTCGTTCCGCTGGGCTTGTCCCTGCTGGTCGCCGGGACGGTGGCGCCCATCGCCCGCCGGGCACTCACCACGGCGATCGCCTTCCAGGCGGCGGGCATAGCCCTGCTGGGCATCGGCGGCGCCCTCATCCTGTTCGGGGCGCCTGCTTTCGGCGTCGCCTTCCGGAACAGCCTCGACCCCGGAGTGGGGATCGACGGCCTCACCGGCTTCTTCCTCGTCACCCTCGCCGTGGTCGCCGTTCCGGCGACGATCTATGCGCGCGGCTACCTCGCGGGCGCCGCCCGCAGCCGCACCCTCGTCGCTCTTTGCGGCTTTTTCTCGATCGCCCTCGTCGGCGTCGTCATGGCGCGCGACCCGTCCTCGTTCCTCGCCTGCTGGGAGTTGATGACGCTCGTGCCGGCCGCCGCGATCCTGGTGCGACGTAGCGATGCGAGCGTCCGCCATGCCGTCTTCGTCTACCTGGCGGTGACCCACCTCGGCGGCGCCGGAGTCTGGATCTGCGTCCTCGCCCTGGCGCACTACGGAGCGATGGGCGACCCTTCCGCGCTTGCCGCCCAGGGGGCCGGCGTGCAGGCGGCGATCATCGTCGCCGCGATCGTCGGCTTCGCCACCAAGGCGGGCCTCATGCCGCTGCACTCCTGGCTTCCGCGAGCTCACCCCGTCGCCCCTAGCCCCGTCTCGGCCCTGATGTCGGGGGTGATGATCAAGGTGGCCCTGTACGGGTTGATTCGCGTCCTCTTCGAGTGGGCCGCCCCCGCGCCCCTGTGGGCGGGCCTTGCTGTGCTCGGACTGGGGTTGCTGTCGGCTCTGGGCGGCGTGCTTTACGCGCTGGTGCAGCACGACCTCAAGCGCCTGCTCGCCTTCCACTCGATCGAGAACGTTGGGATCGTTGCGCTCGGTCTCGGCGCTTCGATCCTCTTCGCCTCCCAGGGCGATGAGACCTGGGCGGCGATTGCCTTTGCCGCCGCCCTGCTTCATGTCCTCAACCACGCGGTGTTTAAGGCACTGCTGTTCCTGGCGGCCGGCGCCTTCGAGCGCGCGGTCGGTTCGCTTGAGCTGGACCGGATCGGTGGCTTGCTGCGCCGCATGCCCTGGACGGGAGGGGCCTTCCTGGTCGGGTCGATGGCGATAGCCGGCGTACCTCCGCTCAACGGTTTCGCTTCGGAGTGGATGACGTTGCAGGCGCTGATCCACGTCGCCTTCGGGCCCTCCCTCGGGCTCGGCCTGGCCGGCGCCCTCGCCGCCGCCGGACTTGCCGCGACTGCGGCGCTCGCCGTGTTCTGCTTCGTCAAGGTCGTCGGACTGGTGCTGCTCGGTGCGCCCCGGCGACCGGAGGTGGAGGCGGTGGTCGAGGCGCCGCCCAGCATGAGAGCCGCGCCAGTGTTCCTGGCCGGCTGCTGCGTCGCCCTCGGTGCCGTTCCCGGTCTGCTGATCCCATCGCTGATGGAGCTCGCCCCCCAGCCGAGGGGCCTCGCCGCCGAGCCCGGCCTTTCCATCCCCGGAGCCGGCTCGCTTCCCTCGCCGTGGCTCCTGCTCGGGCTACTTGCGCTCAGCGCAATGCTCTGGCGCCTGCGCGGGTCCAGGCGGGCAGCTCCCACGCCCGCCTGGGCCTGCGGCCAGCGGATCGAGCCCTCGCTGAGCTGGAGCTCGGCCGGCTTCACCAAGCCGTTGCGGCTGGTCCTGGAGTCAGTCCTTCGGCCGCGCCGCGAGATCGAGGCCGTGCGCGAGCGCGGTCAGCTCCAATCGATTCGCTATCGCGGCGAGATCCCGCACCTCTTCGACACGCTGCTGTACGGGCCGGTGCAGCGTGGGGCGCTTGCGGGCGCCCTGGTCGCCCGCCGCCTGCAATCGGGCAGCGTCCGCGCCTATGCCGCCTATCTGCTCGCGCTGCTCCTCGGCCTGCTCGTCGCGGTGCGGATCGGAGCGATCGGATGAGCGCCCTCGCCGGCGCGATCCAGATCCTCGGCGGGCTCGCCCTGGCCCCGCTGCTTCCCGGCTCGATCCAGGCTCTCAAGGCCCGCTTGCAGGGCCGCCGCGGCCCCTCTCCGCTGCAGCCCTACCGGGAGCTGCGCCGGCTCTGGGGCAAGACGCTCGTCGACCCCCAGCCAAGCACGCTCGTCTACCGGCTGGCGCCATGCTTCATAGCAGCCGCGATGGTCCTCACCCTCTTCCTGGTGCCGATCGCGGACCTCTCTCCCGGCTGGCCGCTGGGCAACGACGCGATCGTCCTCGTCGGGCTGCTCGCCCTGGCCCGCTTCGTCCTGACGGCCGCGAGCTGGGACACCGGGTCGGGGTTCGCGCTGATGGGATCGAGCCGCGACCTGACCCTGTCGGTCTTCGCCGAGGCGCTGCTGGTGCTGGCGCTGATCCTCGCCGCGGTGCCCGCAGGAAGCACGGACTTGGTGGCGATGAGCGCGGCCGCAAGCGGCTCGGCGGCCTGGGGCGAACCGGCTCACTGGTGCGCCGGCGCGGCCTTCGCCCTCGTCGTCCTGGTCGAGACCGGACGGCAGCCGATCGACAACCCCGACACCCACCTCGAGCTGACGATGATCCACGAGGGCCCGCTGCTCGAATACGGGGGGCGCGACCTGGCCATGCTCGAGTGGAGCGCGGCGGCCCGGCACTGGATCTTCCTCGTCCTGGCTGGAGAGCTGTACCTGCCGCACTGGGGAGGGTTCGGCATTCAGCTCGCCTGCCTGGCCGCGAGCGTCGCACTGCTCTGTGCGGTTCTTGCCTTTACGGAGACTGCTCAGGCAAAGATGCGGATTCTGCGCGCCCCGGCACTGCTCGCCGGGGGCTGCCTGCTCGCCCTCGTCGGGCTGATCAGCTGGCTGGTGGGATGAGATGAGCGCCGCGACGATCGCAGCTCTCGTCGTCCTCGGCTTCGGCGTGATGGTGGTGCGCCGGCGCAGCCTGGCGACCTTACTGGTCGCCGCGCAGGCCATGCTCCTGGGTGTGGCCGCGCTCTCGCTCGCGGGCGATCGACCGGCTGCCTTCCTGGTCGCCGCGATCATCCTCCTCACTCGCGCCGTGGCTCTGCCCGCGCTGCTGGTCTTCACCCGCCGCCGCACCCCGGAGCCCTACCTGGTCACTCCTGCGGCGACGGTCGTGGTCCGTTTGCTCGTCGCCACGGCGGTCGCGCTCATCGCCGTTGCGGCGATTCCGCCACTCGGGCTCGGCGATCCGCCCGCCGAGCACGGCGCGGTGGCGCTGCTCTGTCTCGGCATCGCGATCGTCGTCATGCGCCGTCCGGCCTTGCTGCAGGTACTCGGAATCCTGGTCGCCGAGAACGGCGTCTACCTACTCGCGATCTCGGTTCCGGGGGGGTTGCCGTCGCTGATCGAGCTCGGCGTGCTCTTCGACCTGGTGCTCGTCGTAACCGTAGCGGTCGCCTTCACCCACAAGATCCACGCCGAGGTCGGTACGGGGGACACCGATCTCCTCAGGGGACTTCGTGACTGACGCTACCCCAGCGCTGATCGTCGCCGTCCTGGCGGTGCCGCTGGGCGCGGCCCTGCTGGTGTGGCTGATGCCCTCGCCGCGTGCTGCCGATCGTCTCAACCTGATCGCGTCGACCCTGACCGCTGCGCTGATGCTTGTGCTGGCCGTGTTTGCGCTTGCCGCGGCGCCCGGCGTTGCCGCAAGGGGGAGTTGGTATCTCCTTGACACGGCCGGCGGCGTCTTCCTGGCCCTGATCGCCGTGATTGGCTTTGCCAGCGCTGCGATGTCGCCCTTCTACCTGCGTCACGCGGGCCGCAGCTGGTTCACGGCGCGGCGCTCCCACGCCTGGTACTACGCCGCCTTCAATCTCTTTTGGGTGGCATTGCTGGCCCTGCCCCTCGCCGACAACCTCGCCATCGCCTGGCTGCTGATCGAGGCGACCACTGCCGCGTCGGCGTTGCTGGTCGCCTTCAGCGGCAAGCGCAGTGCGCTGGAGGCGGGTTGGAAGTACGTCGTGCTCACCACGCTCGGCCTTGCTGTCGCGCTGCTGGGGATCCTGGTG
Source organism: uncultured Actinomycetes bacterium (assembly GCA_963714045.1). GTDB lineage: Bacteria > Actinomycetota > Thermoleophilia > Solirubrobacterales > 70-9 > VAYN01. The sequence goes on from OY970225.1 coordinate 1,430,928, forward strand.
CTCTTCGTCGCGGTCGGTGCGGATGGCGCCGGCCTCGGCCGTCTCGATTGGCAGGCGCTGGCCAGGCAGGGAGGGCGGTTGCCGGGACAGGCGACGCTGGCCGCCTTCGTGCTCATCCTGGTCGGGCTGGCAAGCAAGATCGGCTGGGCGCCGGTGCACAACTGGCTGCCCGACGCGCACAGCGAGGCGCCGCCGCCGGTCAGCGCGATGCTCTCCGCGGCGCTGCTTCCGACCGTCCTGCTGATCGCCTGGCGGACCAAGCTCGCGCTCGAACCGGCGCTCGGGCCCGGTGCCGTCCGGCAGCTTTTCATCGGCTTCGGGCTTGTCTCTCTGCTGATCGCCATTCCCTTCCTCTGGCGACCCCTGCCCTGGAAGCGCCTGCTGGCCTATTCGAGCCTCGAGCACATGGGCATCCTCGCCCTCGGGATCGGCTTCGGCACCCCGCTGGCGATCGCCGGCGTCGTCGTTCACGTCGCGGGACACGGCGTGGCAAAGGCGCTCGGCTTCTACACGGCGATCCCGCTGCTGCGTCAGGATCCCGGTACCGCGGAGTGGGCCCCGCGGGGCGTCGCCCGGGCAAGCGCGTCGACGGCCACGGCGATGTCGGTGAGCCTCTTCTCGCTCTCCGGTCTGCCTCCATCGCCCCTCTTCGTCTCCGAGGTGATGATCCTGCTGGGGGGGATGGATGCCGGCCTGATGGCGATCTCGGCGATCGCCGCGGTCCTGCTCGCACTCGGCTTCCTCGGGCTCGCCCACGCTCTGCTCGAAGGGCTGCTGGGAACGAGGGGGGGACCGCGCCTTCGCCCGTCCCGCTCCGCGCAGGCCGTCGCCATCCTCTCCGGCGCCGCGGCCTTCGCGTTGCTCGCGCTGACGATTGCCGCCTACGCCCTGCCGGGCTCCGACATCGTCGATGCGTTGATGGGGAGTGCATGAGCCCAGGCGTATCGCCACACCAGGCCGTCGAGCGGCAGGACGTCGCGGGATCGGAATGGCGCGAAGCCTGTGCCGCGGTGCTCGCCGCGGGCGGACGCTTCTGCGGGGCCTTCGCCGAGCGCTCGGACTCGCGGGGTCGCTGGCACGCGCTCTTCGCGGAGGGCGCCGACACGCGGGTCTTGACCACCGTCCTCGCCGGGGACGAGCTGCCCTCGATCGTCGAGCTCGTCCCCGCGGCGGAGTGGGACGAGCGCGAGGCGCACGACCTCTACGGCCTGCGATTCCATGGCCACGAGCCGCTGCGCCCGCTCGTCGCCCACTCCTCCGACACGCCGAGCTGGACCGTTCCGGTCGAAGGGGAGGGGGTCCACGAGGTGGCGGTCGGCCCGATCCACGCCGGAGTGATCGAGTCCGGGCATTTCCGCTTCCACGTGGTCGGCGAGCGCATCCTCCACCTCGACCCGCGCCTCTTCTACAAGCACCGCGGGCTCGAGCGCGCCGCGGAGGGGCGGGAGCTTGCCGAGGGCCTGGCCTTTGCCCAGCGGGCCTGCGGCGCCTGTGCGGTCGCCAACTCGGTTTCCTACGCGCTGGCTTGCGAGAGCGTCATCGGCTTGGTGGCCTCTGCGCAGATGCGTCGAGCCCGCACCCTTCTGCTCGAGCTGGAGCGGCTCTACAACCACCTCAACGACATCGCCGCGGTCTGCGCCGGGGTCGGCTTCGCTGCCGGGAACATGGCCTTCGCCGCGCTGAAGGAGCGCGCGATGCGACTCAACGTGGCCCTCTCGGGTCACCGCTTTCTGTTCGGCTCGGTCGAGGTGGGCGCCAGCGCGCTCGACCTGACGTCGCCGGTCGTCGACCGGGCTCGGGGAGAGCTTCACGACTTGCGGCAGGACACGGCGAGAGCATGGCGCGAGATTCAGTTCTCCCCGTCGGTCCAGGCGCGACTGGAGGGGGTGGGAATCCTCGGCCACGACGACGCGGTCCGGCTCGGCACCGTCGGTCCCGCCGCGCGCGCCGCCGGGGTGGGGATCGACACTCGCGCGGCCAGCCCCGGGCTCTGGTACGACTCCTCCTTCTCCGCGGCGATTCCGCCGGGCGCCGGCGGCGATGTCGCCGCGCGGCTCGAGGTCCGCGCCCTCGAGCTCATCGAGGTCTTCTCGATGTTGGAGGAGCTTCTCTCCGGCCCGTTGTCCCCGGGGGTCGCGAGCCTGGACTGCGCCCCGATGGCGCTCGGGGTGGCGCGGGTCGAGAGCCCACGCGGGGAGACGGTCTGCGCGGTTGCACAGGACATGTTCCGGGTCGAGCGCCTGCACCTGCGCACCGGCTCGTATGCCAACTGGCCGGCCCTGGCCTTCGCCACCGCGGAAAACCTCCTGCCGGACTTCCCTCTGATCAACAAGAGCTTCGAGCTCTGCTACGCCTGCGTGGACCGCTGAGCATGTTCGTCTTGCTTCGCCACCTCCAGCGCGTCCGCCGCGAAGCGGCCCTGCCCAGGCGCAGCGCCCCCGGCTCACTTGCCATCCGCCACGTCGACGCCGGCTCCTGCAACGCCTGCGAGCACGAGCTGGCCGCGACGGCCGCCCCGCAATACGACCTGCAGCGCTTCGGCCTCGACATCGTCGCCTCACCCCGTCACGCCGATGTCCTGCTCGTCACCGGCCCGGTCACGACCCGCATGGCCGGCTCGCTGCGAGCGGCTTACCAGGCGATGCCCGAGCCTCGCCTGGTCGCCGCCCTTGGCGACTGCGCGCTGGGCTGCGGCGTGCTGGGCACCGCGACCGAGATCGCCGGGCCCCTGGAGGAGCTGCTTCCGGTCGATATCCGAATCCCCGGCTGCCCGCCTACGCCCGAGGCGATCGCCGAGGCCATCCTGACGGCGACCTCGTCGCCGCACCGGCGCCCTCGCTGACTCGCTCGAGGAAGTGATGCGTCTTGTCGTCGGGCACCTCACCGCCGGCGGTCTGCGATCTCTCTTGGCTTGACATCTGGTCTTCTTCCAGCAGCGGCGTCGGCGCAGCCGAGCAGGCGAGCTGTGTGGGTCGTAGCCGACGAACCGAACGAGCTCTCCACGACACGAAGCAGCGTCTTCCAGACGGCATCCGCGCTGGCGCCAACGTCCGCGACGTGCTCGTCGATGTGGGGCAGGTGCCGCACGGGGGGGATGGTAGGGGGCGGCTCAGGCCAGGGGGTCAGCCCGTGTAGGGGTGGGTCGGGGTCGTCCCGTCCGGTGCCAGGAGGTCGAACCCGTCAGGAATGTGGAGCTGGTTGGGCCCGGTGCCCGGTTCGCCCGTGCGCCCGTACTGCCAGACGATCTTGCGGGTTCGCGGGTCGATGATCACGACCCGGTCGCGGTAGTCGTCGTTGACCGCGATCAGGCCGCCGGGCAGCCGCTCGGCGAGGCTCGGATGGTTGAGCATGCCCGGGCCCGAGGACGGGTGGTAGGACCAGAGGATCCTGCCGGCGCGGTCGAACTCGTAGATCCCCCCGGGCTTCGTGTAGTCGGCGACCAGGTAGCGGTCCGGGCCGAGCTGCTGGGGGTCCGACGGGTAGACGATCGGCAGCTGGACGCTCCAGACGAGCTTGCCGGTGGGGGTGATCTCGTCGATGTAGGAGCCGTTCACCTCCGAGATCAGGATGTCGCCGTTCGCCAGCGGCGTGTCGCCGTTCGGGGAGCCGAGGCGGTGCGGCGGTTCGTGGGTGCAGGAGGTGGGGCTGCCGAACGCCTTCAGGATCCTCTTCGCCGGTGAGATCAGGAGGACGCGGCAGTTCTGGGCGTCGGCGACCGAGACCGTTCCGTCCTTCAGCAGGTAGGCGTCGTCGGGCTCGTGCAGGTAGCCCGGCTGGGACCCGGTCACGCCGGGGTGCCCGTATGACCAGAGCAGCTTGCCGCCCGGGAAGGAGAGTTGGACGATCCGCTCGTTCTGCTCCTCGTTGGAGATGATCCCGGCGCCGCCCTTGATGAAGAAGGCGTCGTCGGGGAAGTAGAAGCCGCCGGGAGGCGCCGGATGGGCGCGGGAGGGGAAGCGCCAGAGGACGTGCTTGTGGGCATCGACGACGAGCAGGCGGTCGTTGCCGCGGTCGGCGATCATCAGCCGCCCGGCGAACGGGTAGCCGTTTCCGCGGGCGGCCGCGGGCGCCGTCGGCTTGGGAGCCGCCCGGCGCCGGACGCTGAGGGTGACGATCGTCGGCAGCGCCGCTTCGCCGGCGCCGGTGCCGCCGATCAGGTAGCCGGTCGAGCCGATGGTGGCCGCGGCCGCGGCGGCGATCGGTTGCGGCAGGCGCCCGGCGCGGACGACCTTTCCCTGCCCGGGATCGAAGCGCCAGATCGCGGCGGTCGGCGACCCTTCCGCTTCGCCACCGAGCACGTAGGCCTGGCCGCCGAGGACGATCGCGGAGGCGTGGGAGACCGGTTCGGGGAGGTGGCCGACGACCCGCGCGGTCCCCGCGCCGGGGTCGACCTCCTGGATCACGTCGCTCGCCGCCCCGCCGGTCGTCTCGCCGCCGAAGGCGTAGATCCGGCCTTCGAGCGGGACCGCCGCCATGTAGCGGGCGGGGGAGGGGAGCCGCGCCACCTGGGTGAAGTGGCTGCCGTCCGCGGTCGCCAGCACGGAGTCGATCGGCCTGCTGCCGTCGTAGCCGCCGAGCACGTAGGCGCGGCCCCTCAGCGCCACCGCGCTGAGATCGGAGCGGACGGTCGGCAGGTTCCCGGTCGCCGTCGCCGCGGTGCCGGGAGCGACGGCGCCGCCCGGCGCCGGCAACGCCTGGACTTCGTCGGTGCTGGTCGCGGTGCCGCCGCCGAAGACGAGCACCCGGTCGCCGAGCATCGCGGCGGCGGCGTCATGGAGCGGCCCGGTCAGGGAGCCCGCTTCGCGCAGGTGCCCTCCGGCGGCGTCCAACTGGAAGACGCCGCTGACGGAGTTGCTGGAGGAGTCGAGGCCGCCGAGGATCAGCGGCCCTCCCCTCAGCGCGACGACCGCCTCCCCCGAGATCGGGGCCGGGAGCGGCTTGGGGTCGGATCGCGCCACCAGCGTCGTTTCCATCGCCGGGTCGGCGGGGCTGGGCCCGGATGCGCCCCCGCCGCCGGATCCGCCCGTCGCGATCAGCACGACGACCCCGATCGCCGCGACGATCCCGATCGGGACGATCAGCCGGCGCCGCCGCCGCGTCCGGGACAGGTTTGCCCGCCCCGGCCGCCGCCGAGGGGATTTGGACGAGGGCCTCTGCACAAGGCCAGAGTATTGGGGGACGCGTAAACCTCGGCTAAATACGGAAGACCCTGGGCGGAGGCGGGCCTAACGTCTGTGTGTAGATGCCGCGAAAGAGGGAGAGACCGTTCTGCGCCGTGCTCGTCGCCGCCCTGCTGGCGGCAGTCGTGGCGGGGTGCGGAGGGGACACGAGGCGAGGCGAGGCCGAGTCGACGGCCGCGGCGACGGGTGCGACCTTGCGAGAACCAGCTTCGCAGGGCGGGCAGCGGGCGCCTGTCTTGGCCGCGAAGGTCACGGATCCCGTTCGCCGTGCCTATGTGAGCCGCGTCGACGCCGTCTGCGGCCGCCTCGATCCCGAGCGCAGCGCCGAGCGGGAGCGGGTCCGCGCCGCGAGCGGGACCGCGGGGGAGGTGAGGGCCTACGACGACACCGTCTCGCTCGGTTGGAAGGAGCTGCGCCAGATCGAAGCGATCCCGCCGCCATCCGGCGACAAGGCCCTGCTCCAGGCCAACGTCTTCGACCCGATCAGGCGCCAGCTCGCCCTGCGCGGGCGGATCGGCAGCGCCCTCGGCGCCCTCGACCTGCCGCGGCTGCGGGTCCTGCGCGGCGAGATGGACAACCTGACCCGCGCCCTGACCGGCTTCGCCCGCGGCTACGGCTTCAGGGTCTGTGGGGAGGACTGAGCGGATGCCGGAGACCCCCGAGCCGCAGCCACAGGCACCGCGCCCGGTGCCGCCGAGGCGCCGGCGGCCGAGCCCGCTCTCGGTCGTTACCGCCGCCCTCGGCCTCTTCTTCGTCGTCCTCACCCTGCTGGCGATCCAGGTCCGCAACGGCAGGGACCCGGCGCTCGGGCCCGGCCCGGTGGTCCCGGCGCTGAGCCAGCCCGCCGCCAAGGGCGGCACCACGGCGGCCGCCGCGCAGGCGACCGAAATCGTCACCCGGACCTCGCCGGCGCCGCCGCCGTGAGCGCCGTGGCCGAGAGGCGGGTGAGAGCGCCGGTTCCCGGCGGCCCTGGCCTGTGGGCACGGATCGCCGCGATCGCGGTGCTGGTGGCGCTTGCCGGGCTGGCAGCGTACGCCGTCTTCGCCGGTCCGACGACGGTGCCGGTGAAGGCCCCGGCCGGCACGCCCACCCGGATCGCGCCGGCCGCGAGTCAGGGAGAGCCCGACCGCGAGGGGGTGAAAGGTGACTGAGCCCGACCCCGCCAACTACCCCTGGTGGCTCGCCTCCCGCGCGGCGGGGATCGTCGCCTTCTGCCTGATCGCGTCCGCGGTCCTGCTCGGCCTCTTCATGGCCTCGAACGTCTACCGGCGGCCGGGGCTGAAGGGCAGGCTGGTGAAAGTCCACGAGCAGATCGCGCTGACGGCGCTGGTGGCGATCGGCGCCCACGGCGTGCTCCTGCTCGGGGACGCTTGGCTGCGGCCCGGCATCGCCGGAATCTCGATCCCGTTCACGATCGCCTACCGGCCGCTCTGGGTGGGGATGGGGATCCTCGCCGGCTACCTGGCCCTCGTCCTCGGCCCGACCTACTACCTGCGGCGCCGGATCGGCGCCAAGCGCTGGCGCCAGGTCCACCGGGCAACGGTGGTGGTGTTCGCCCTCGCCGTCGCGCACTCGCTCGGATCGGGGACCGACGGCGCCAGCCTCTGGATGCGGACGCTCGCGATCGGCAGCGCGACCGCGGTCGTCGTCATGGTGGCGATCCGCTACCGGCGAAAGGCGCCGCGACCGGCGCCTACTCGCAGGTCTGTTTCGGCGCCGGCAGCTTGAGGCGCTGCCGGGCCGCCGCGACTGCGGAGACAGAGGAGCGACAGGCTTTGGCGATGGCGCCGTCGCCGTGGTCGGGGCGGCGGCTGACCTCGAACTCGATCAGGGCGGCGCGGCGGAGCTTGGCCCGGACTTCGATCGGGCTGTCCTCCGGCGCCGCCTCGAGCGCCGCCTGGGCGGCGCGGTCGCGCCGGCAGTTGAGGCAGAAGATGCCGTCGGCGCAGCGGTCCCAGGTGTCGGGGAACGGAACCGCGGCGCCGTCCATGCGCCCGACCGAGACGCCGCACTGGTCGCAGGTCCACTTCTTCGCGGCCTTCGCCGTCTTGCGGCGTTTGCCGCGTTTGGCGGTGGCGGTAGCGGTGCTCATGCCGCCGCCTTGGCCCGGTTGCGCCGGCGCCGGCGCCGGCGCTTCTGCGCGGCGGAGGCGTTCCCGTTCCCGTTGGCGCTGGGGCGGGGGGTCGACGCGGTCGAGGTCTGGCCCGAGCCGGCGGGCCGGCCCTGGTCGAACTCCTGGCCGAGGCCGAGGCCGCGGGCGATGCGCCGCATCTCTCCGACCTGGTCCTCGAGCACGAAGCTGATCCCGGCGCCGCGGCGCCCGGCGCGGCCGGTTCGGCCGATCCGGTGCACGTAGGCGTCCTGGTCGCCGGGGGCGTCGAAGTTGATCACGTGGGTGACATCGGCGACGTCGATGCCGCGGGCGGCGACGTCGGTCGCGATCAGCGTGTCGACATCGCCCTTCTCGAAGCGCGCCAGTGCCCGTTCGCGCTGTCCCTGGCTCTTGTCGCCGTGCATCGCGACAGCCTCCAGCTCGCGGCTGCGAAGCCGCTTCACCAGCCGATCGGCGCCGCGCTTGGTGCGCACGAAGACCAGGGTACGGCCACGCTCGGCGTCCCGCAGTCGCAGCGCCAGGTGGTCGAGCTTGGAGCTCTGGGACTCGACGTGGATGAAGCTGTGCTCGATGTCGCGCTCGCGGTGCTCGGTCGGCTCCTGGGTGTGGCGGCGGGCATCGCGGGTGTAGGCGGCGGCGAGCTTGCCGGTCGCCCCCTCCAGGGTTGCCGAGAAGAAGAGGGTCTGGCGATCCTCCGGAGTCTGGGCGACGACCCGGCTTACCGCCGGCTTGAAGCCCATGTCGAGCATGCGGTCGGCCTCGTCGAGGACGAGGATCTCGACCTCGTCGAGGGAGATCGTGCCGCGGCCGAGCAGGTCCTCGAGCCGTCCCGGCGTGGCGACGACGATGTCGGCGCGGCGGGCGGCGTTGCCCTGCGGGCCGAAGCCGACGCCGCCGTAGACGGCGGCGATGCGGAGGTCGCGGGCGCGGGCGATCGAGTCGAGCTCGTCGACGATCTGGCTGGCCAGCTCGCGGGTCGGCGCCAGTACCAGGGCCGCGAGCCCGTCGCCGGGCTCGATCGAGTCGACGATCGGGATGCCGAAAGCGAGGGTCTTGCCCGAGCCGGTCGGGGATTGGACCAGCAGGTCGTGGCCGTCGAGCGCGTCGCTGACGACCATCTGCTGGACGGGAAAGGGCTGAGCGATGCCGCGCGCCGCGAGCGCGCCCACCACAGGGTTTGAGATGCCGAGATCGGCAAATGACTTCAAAGTTATGTGCTCCTTATATGTGCGATTCAGGGAGATCCAGCAGCCCCAAAACGCTAGAAGCGCACAGAGGAAACGGAACCTCTCGGGCGGCGATTGGGCCAAACCCGACTGAACAACCGTAGCAGGCCGGTGTTTTTGGCCTGCTCTGAGGCGCTTTTCTAGCCGCCGAACTGGAACGAGAGCCAGGGGTCGGCGGCCGAGATCGTCACCAGAGCCAGGGCGAGGCCGGCCAGCAGCGAGGCGAGCAGGAGGGTGACCCGCAGGCCGGAGCCGGAGAGGGCAGCGCTGCGGCCGCCGTGGCGGCGCCAGTCGGGGGCGGCCAGCTCGGGCACCTCGAGCACGTGCCCGAGCACGTGGATCGCCATCGCGGCGAACCAGGCGAAGAAGCTCGCCTTGTGGAGGAAGATGAGGGTGCTGGAGGGCGGCCCGTCGGCCAGCAGGGCGACGCCCGTGGCGAACAGGGCCAGGCTGGTGAGGACGACCAGCGGCGCCAGCAGGCGCAGGATCAGCGCCGGTGGGCCCTTGCGGACGTAGGCGGGGCTGCCGCCGTAGTAGCGGGCGAAGCGGTAGCCGGTGCTCCCCAGCTTCAGCAGCACCGGCGGGATCAGCAGCATGCCGATGAAGATGTGGGGGCCGATCAGGCGGCCGATGAAGGGGATCGTCGCCCCCTCCAGCGCCAGCAGCCCCAGCAGCATCGCCGCGGCGCCGCCGGTGAGGCGGGAGTTGCCGGCGGCGCCGTCGCGCACGGCGCCGCCGCGGGTCACGCGCTCGCCCACAGCGACTGAGTCGGTGGCCTGCATCGGCCGCATGCTGCGGGCGCACGCTTATCGCCGGCTAACGCCGGCATGAGAGCTCTCTCATGGTGGCCTGAGCAGGCATTTAGCGATTGGCTCGACAGTGACAGCCGATGCGCGATATCCGCATTACCCCGGCCCAGGCATTGCTGCCGCTGCGGCTCTTCCTCGGCCTCACCTTCGTCTACGCCGGCGTCCAGAAGCTCAGCGACCCCGGCTTCCTGCACCCCGGCGCCGCCACCTACATCGGCACCCAGCTACACGGCTTCGCCAGCGGCACCCCGGGCGGCTTCGTCCTGCGCGCCTTCGCCCTGCCGCAGCCGGAGCTGGCGGGGGTCGGGGTGGCGGTGACGGAGATCCTGGTCGGGCTCCTGGTCACCGCCGGCCTGCTCACCCGAATCGCCGCCGCGGTCGGGATGTCCCTCAACCTTCTCCTCTTCCTCACCGCCAGCTGGCATACGACGCCATATTTCCTCGGCCCCGACCTCGTCTTCACCTTCGCCTGGCTGCCGCTGGTCCTGGCCGGCGCCGAGGGCCAGCCGGCGCTGGACAACCTGATCCGCCAGCCCTCGGCAGCGCTGTCGCGGCGGGTCCGGCTGCAGCCGGAGACGGCGGAGGACCTGGACGACGCGACCGTCGCCCGCTCGACCCGGCGGGCGCTGCTGGCCGAGTTTGGCGGCGCCGCGATCGCGATCGCGGGCATCGCCGCGCTGGTCAAAGGCCCCTACACGGCGCCCCGCTCGCTGACGGCCGGCGGCAGCGGCACCGGGGCATCTCCGGCCGGCGGCTCCGGCTCCGGGGCCGGCAGCACCGCCGGGACCGGCAAGGCCCAGGTCCCGCCGGGGGCGGTCAAGCTCGGCCCCTCGAAGAGGCTGCCGGCCGAAGCCGCCGCCACCTACAGCGACCCCACGGACGGGTCGCCCGACATCCTGATCCGCGAGTCCGACGGCAGCCTCAAGGCCTTCAGTGCCGTCTGTACCCACGCCGGCTGCACCGTCGGCTACGAAGGCGGCGTCATCTACTGCCCCTGCCACGGCGGCGAGTACAGCCCCGAAACCGGCGAAGTCATCGCCGGCCCGCCACCCGCCGGCCTGGCGCCGAAGCAGGTGCTCGAGTCCGGCGGCCAGATCTACGCGCTGCCGAGCTGAGCCCCCGAGCTAAGTGACTATGGGTCGACCCGGAAGCCGGGCAGCTCGACCGAGACCCGCGCCCCGCCCAGCGGCGAGTCGCCGGCCCAGATCCTGCCCCCGTGCAGCTCGACGATCGAGCGGGCGATGGGGAGGCCGAGGCCGCCGCCGCCGGAGCCGCGGTCGCGGGCGCCGCCGACCCGGTGGAAGCGATCGAAGACCCGCTCGCGCTCGGCCGCCGGGATGCCGGAGCCGTCGTCGTCGACCCGGATCGTCAGCCGGCCGCCGTTGGCGCGGGCCGAGAGCTCGACCCGGCCACCGGGGCCGGCGTGGCGGCGGGCGTTGGAGAGCAGGTTGCGGATCACCTGGCGCAGCCGCTCGGGGTCGGCGTCGAGGCTGCCCGCGGGCAGCTCCCCGACGGTGGCGCCAGCTCCCGAGCTCCCGTAGGCGGCCACCTCGCGCAGGTAGGGAGCGACGGCCAGCCGGCGGCGCTGCAGCGGCGGCGCCTCTTCGAGGCCGGCGAGCGTCAGCAGGTCGTCGACGATCCGTTCGATCCGGGTCATCTCCCGCATCGCCAGGCCCTCCACCCGCCGCACCTCCTCGCCGCCGGGCGCCGGCTGGCGCGCCAGCACCTCGAGCTGGCCGCGGATCGCGGTCAGCGGTGTCCGCAGCTCATGCGAGGCGTCGGCGACGAACTCCCGCTGGCGCGAGAAGGCGGCCTCGAGCCGGTCGAGCATGTGGTCGAAGCCCTCGGCCAGGGTCCGCAGCTCGACCGCCGCCGCCGGCTCGGCGCCGATCCGCGGCTTCAGGTCGCCGGCGTCGACCGCGGCCGCGGTGGCGGCCATCCGCCGCAGCGGCGCCGCCGTGCGCGCGGCCAGCAGGTAGCCGGCCAGCAGGGCGGCGGCGAGCGAGACGGCGCCGAAGAGGAGAAAGGTCCGCACGACCTCCGACTGGGCGTCCTCGACCGGAGCCAGCGAGGTCGCCTCACCGCGGTCGAGCCCGCCGCCGGGGCCCGCCGTGGGCCCGGACTCGCGCTGCTCCCGCTGCTTGATCACCGCCGACTCGTCGCTCATCTCGTGGCGGACGGCGACGAAGAGGACGCCGAACGCGGCGACGACGATGGCGCCGATCGAGAGCGCCAGCCTGCCGCGCAGGCCGAGGCGCGACCAGGGGCGGCTCATTCCGGCAGGGTCAGCCGGTAGCCGACGGATCGCACGGTCTCGATCGGGGCCGGGGAGCCGGGCAGCGCGAGGCGGCGGCGCAGGTAGCCGATATAGACCTGGACGACGTTGGTGCCGGGGTCGTGCTGGTAGCCCCAGACGGCGCTGAGCAGCTGACGATGGCTGCAGACCTGCCCGGCGTGGCGCATCAGGTGGGCCAGCAGCTCGGCCTCGCGCTCGGGCAGCCGCAGCGTCAGGTCATCGCCGCGACGCACGGTCCGGCTCAGCAGGTCGAACTCGAGGTCGCCGGCCTCGAGCCTGGTCGCCTCCGCCGGCGGCGCCTGGCGCAGGTGGGCCCGCACCCGCGCCGCCAGCTCGTCGAAGGAGAAGGGCTTGGCGACGTAGTCGGTGGCGCCGGCATCGAGCCCCTCGACGCGGTCGGCGACCTCGCCGCGCGCGGTCAGCATCAGCACCGGCAGCGAGGGCTTCGCTGCCCGGATCGCCCGCAGCACCTCGACCCCGTCGCGCCCCGGCAACATCCGGTCGAGGATCACCAGGTCGACGCCCGTCCCCAGCGCCAGGCGCTCGCCCTCGACGCCGTCGCCGGCGACCTTCACCGAGTGCCCCTCGCCTTCGAGACCGCGGGCGAGGAAGTCGGCGATCGCGTCTTCGTCCTCGACGACCAGGATCTCCATGCCGTCGATGCTAGAGGTGCCGGTTGGAGCCAACTTGGCTCAGAGGCCGCTGACCAGCCTGCCGACGGTTTCAGCCGAGAAGTAGGGGCTGAAGGTGTGGGATATGTTGTCGAGGTGGGTGTAGGTGGTGATGCCGTCGATCTGGGTGCCGTCGCCGATCAGCCAGCCGCCACCGCTGGAGCCGGGCGCCCAGTGGCAGCGGATGCCCAGGGTCGGCGGGCCGGGGAAGGGGTTGGAGAGCGGGTCGTCGCCGACGTAGGGGGAGGCGCAGCTCTGCATCCGCGTGACTTCTCCCGGATAGCCGAAGGTCTGGAACGTCTGGTGGCGGCTGAGGTCGGTGACGATCGTGGCGCCGCCGCCGACCGCGTCGGCGACGTCGATCCCTTCCGCGTTGGGAAAGGCGAGGAAGGCGCCCAGGTCGAAATCGGGGTTGCCGTGCTTGGTCCACTGCCTCGGGGCGAAGGTCATCTTGCGGCGGGCGACGAAGGCTCCGAAGGGGGCGACGTCGCCGTCGTAGGCGGGGACGAACTCGACGTAGTTGGACCAGACGCTGGCCCTGCCGTTTTCGCGGCCGCTGTTGACGCAGTGCCCCGCGGTCAGCACCAGCTGGCGGGTGGGGCTGTCGATCGCGGTCCCGGAACAGTAGCCGGACAGCCTGCCGCGGCGGATGAAGATGCGGCCGTTGAACGAGTGGGGCGGGACTTCCGGGCTGGAGACGGAGAGGAAGCTGGCGCGGGCGCCGGCTCCCCCGGCGGTACCGGCCCTCAGCCTGGCCTCGCCGCCGGCGCCGACCACGAGGTCGAGCGGGCGGGCGCTTCGCATCCGCGTCGGCGTCCAGTAGCGGGCGACGCGCGCCGCTTCGGCGCGAGCTAGGCGCGCGCTCGCGACGCCGGCCCCGGCGTGGTCTCGCGCGGCGGCGACGGCGCTCCCCGGACAGGCGAAAGCGGCCGCGAGAAGCGCGACCACGGTCGCGAGCGGGCCCGCGACGCGTAACTGGGCACGGTACGAGCGCCGCCGCATCGCCAAGCAGGATAGAGGGCGCGAGCCGTGCCTCCCCCGGCGTCAACGATCGTTCGCCGTGCGCCTCCGCTCCAGCTCCGCGTCGGACGCCTCCCCGGAGCGATACCGCGCCGGCAGGATCGCGACGACCTGCGTGCCCATGCCGGGGGCGCTGCTCAGCCGCAGCTCGCCCTTGGCGAGGGCGATGCGCTCGCGCATGCCGAGCAGGCCGAAGCCCTCGGCGGACTGCTCGACGTCGAAGCCTCGGCCGTTGTCCTCGACCCGGATCTCGACCCGGTCGCCGCCCTCTTCCATCGTCACCTTGGCCCTGTCCCCGCCGCCGTGGTGAGCGGCGTTGTGGAGAGACTCCTGAACCAGCCGGTAGATGGTGCTCTCGAGGGGGGCGACGAGGCGGTTGGGGTTGCGCCCGGACTCGCGGTCGAGGTCGGCGTCGACCTCGACCGCGATCCCCTCCGTCTCCTCCAACCGTTCGGCCAGGCCTTCGATCGCCGCGACCAGCCCCAGATCGTCGAGGGTGGGCGGTCGCAGGTCGGCGATCAGCCGGCGCATCTCGACGATCGCGCTGTCGACCTGATCCAGGCTCCGCGAGAGCAGCGAATCGATCTCCGCCCGGTCGCCGCCGCGCCGCGCGCTCGAGAGCAGGACCCGCAGCCCGGCCATGCTCTGCAGGGCTTCGTCGTGCAGCTCGCGGGCCCAGCGGCCGCGCTCGCGCTCGGTCGCTTCGAGGCTGTCGTGGAGACGGTGCTCCGCCACCGACTGGGCGGTCGCGACCGCGGTCGCGGCGCTGGCCGCGAAGCTCTCCAGCAGCTGCTGGTCGTCCTTCTTGAACTCCTCGTCGCCGCGGCGGTCGAAGGCGTTGAGCGCGCCCAGCGCCTCGCCGCGGTAGTTGAGGGGGACGAAGAGGCCGGTCCGCACGTCGACGTACCTGGAGAGGGCGAAGTGGAGCCGGCTGCCGACGTCCGCCATCCGCTCGGCGCGGCGGGTCTGCATCACGTGGCCGCTGATCGAGCCGCCGACCTCGATCCGGGTGCCCACCAGGTTGCGGTGGAACTCTCCGGCCGCCGCGGCGACGACGAGCTCGGTGCCGTCGCGCAGCAGGATCAGCATCCCCTTCGCCTCGACCAGGGCGCGGCCGCGCTTGACGATCGTCTCGAGTATGCGCTCGAGGTCGGTCTCGCCGCCGATCGCGCGGGCGATCTCGGTCGTCGCCTCGAGCCGGCGCACGGCGCTGCCGAGCTCGTCGCGCTGGGTCTCGGCGCTCTGGTAGAGGCGGGCGTTCTCGACCGCGATCGCGGTCCACTCGGCGAGGATCAGCGCCGACTGCTCGTCGGCCTCGTCGAACTCGCCGCCCTCCTTCTCGGTCAGGTAGAGGTTGCCCCAGGCCTGGCCGCGGATCACGATCGGGACGCCGAGGAAGCCCTGCATCGGCGGGTGGCCGACCGGGAACCCGTAGGAGCGGGGGTGGGCGCCGACGTCGGCGAGGCGCAGCGGCTCGGGCTGCTCGATCAGCAGTCCCAGCACGCCGTGGCCGCGCGGCAGCTCGCCGATCGCCTCCCGGGCCCGCTCGTCGATGCCGTGGGTGATGAAGCGCTCGAGGTGGCGGCGCTCGGTGTCGAGCACGCCCAGCGCCGCGTAGCGGGCCCCGGTCAGCTCGCAGGCCACCTCCAGCACCCGGCGCAGGATCGTCTCGGGGTCGAGCTCGGCGACGAGGCTGCGGCCGACGTCGATCAGTTGCCTCAACCGCGCTTCGTCGAGAGCGTCGCTGTTTGGCTCCGGGGGTGCCATCTACTGCTCCTCGCCTGGGAGGATTCGGACAAGACATGCTAATAGCTGCGGGTCGAGTCACTAGGCTGGGGTCCGATGGCCGCGAGCGATTCACCCCCAGAGGCGGCGCCGATCAGGATCGTCCTCGCCGACGACCACGTCGTCGTCCGCAGCGCCCTGCGGATGCTGCTCGAGGCCGAGCCGGAGTTCGAGGTGGTGGCCGAGGCCGGCGACGCCGATGCCGCCGTCCGCTACACGCTCGGGCACAAGCCAGACGTGCTGATCCTCGACCTCAACATGCCCGGCCGGCCCAGCCTGGAGGCGGTGCCGGACATCCTCGCCGCCTCGCCGCGGACCGAGATCGTGGTGCTGACGATGCAGAACGAGCCCGCCTTCGCCCGCCGAGCGCTGCAGGCGGGGGTACGAGGTTACGTCCTCAAGGAGGCCGCCGACGCCGAGCTGGTGCAGGCGGTGCGCAGCGCCGCCGCCGGCGACACCTACCTGCAGCCGGCGCTGGGGGCGAGGCTCGTCACCGACGCCGAGGACCGGCGCGCCGACGAGCTCAGCGAGCGCGAGCGCGAAGTCCTGCGCCTGATCGCGCTCGGCCACACCAACGCCGAGATCGCCGCCCAGCTCTATCTCAGCATCCGCACGGTGGAGAGCCACCGCGCCCATATCCAGCAGAAGCTGCGCCTCTCCAGCCGCGCCGAGCTGGTCGGCTACGCGCTCGAGCACGGGCTGGTCGAAACGTAGGTATCCCGCCGGGGAACCGTAATTCCCCCGGATGGCGGCGGCGCCTCTCCTTCGTAGGCTCGCCTCATGGAGTGGAACGAGGATCGCAACGGCTCGACCCCGCGGATCGCGATCGCCGGCGGTGGCGTCGCCGGCCTGGAGGCGATGCTGGCGCTGCGCGACCTGCTCGGCGACCGGGCCGAGATCGAGTTGCTGGCGCCGCGCCGCGAGTTCGCCTACCGGCCGCTCGCGGTAGGCGAGCCCTTCGGCGGCGGCCACGTGCTCGACTACGACCTCGAGCGGCTGACCGCGCGGGCTGGTGTCGCATTCCGCCTCACCAGCGTGCTCGCGGTCGAACCGCGGACGCGCCGCCTGGTCACCCGCGACGGTCGTGAGGCTCCCTACGACTACCTTGTGGTCGCGCCCGGCGCCCGCATGCTGGCACCGTTCCCGGGCGCGATCGCCTTCTGGGGCGTCGCCGACGAGGACGGCGTCCGCTCCGTCGCCCGTGGCCTGCTCGCCGGCGAGCTGCGGCGGGTGGTCTTCACCAACCCGGCCAACAGCTGGCCCTTCCCCGCCTACGAGCTGGCGCTGCTGGCCGAGGCCGAGCTGCAGCGCGAGGGGGTCGGCGGGGCGCGGCTGACGATCGTCACCCCCGAAGACGCGCCGCTGCGCCTGTTCGGCTCCAGGGCGAGCGAGTGGGTCGCCGGCCTGCTGGCCGAGCGCGGCATCGAGGTCGTCGCCGGGGCGCACCCGGTGCGCTTCGAGGACGGCCTGTTGCAGATCGCCCCCGGATCCCCGATCGAGGCCGACGCCGTGGTCAGCGCGGCGCGGCTGGAGGGGCGCAGGATCGACGGTGTCCCCCACGACCAGTTCGGCTTCGTCCCGGTCGACGGGCACGGGCGCGCGATCGGCCTGGAGCGCGTCTACGCCGCCGGCGACGTCACCAGCTTCCCGGTCAAGCAGGGCGGGATCGCCGCCCAGCAGGCCGACCTCGTCGCCGCCACGATCGCCGCCGAGCTGAGCGGGGAGGAGCCGCCGCGGCCCTTCGACCCGGTCCTGCGCGGGACGCTGTGGACCGGCGAGCGCCCGCGCTACCTCTACAGCCACCTGACCGGCGGCCACGGCGAGACCTCGATCGCCAGCGAGGAGGCGCTCTGGGAGCACGAGGGAAAGATCGCCGGCGAGCGCCTGGCGCCCTTCCTCGACTCGCTGCCCGAGGGGGAGCGGCCGGAGTCGCAGTCGGGGGCTGAGGGTCGCCGGGTGCCGGCTCAGGGCCCGTCCCGGTAGGCGCGGGGCCTGTCCGGTAGACGCAGGGCCTGTCCCGGTAGGGGTTTCACTTAACTTTTTCGACGTCGGTTGCGGTCGTCCGAGGTCGAGCGGCGGCGAAAAAGTACAAGACGTTCAACCCCTACCGGGACAGGCCCTGCGTCAGCTGACCAGGGGGAACACGCAGCGGTAGCCTCTCGCCCCGGTGGAGAGTTCGGAGTTGACGACCTTTTCTTGGGACACCGTCACCACTGCGAATTTGTCTGCGCCGGAGACGACTGGGATATCGCCAGTCCACTCGCCCGCGATGTTCAGATTGATCCCGGCCTGATATCCGAAAGCCACCAGCGCAAGCGCGCTGGGGAGTTCCCCGCCATGATTGGCGCAGGAAGTGGCGGCTGCCTGCGCCGAGACCGCTACTTGCTCTGAGTCCGTTTCCCAGCACGCCCCCGCGAAGAAGCGGGTTCCTGTCGCGCAGCCGGCGGTGTGGCCGTTGACCTTGACCGCGTCGATGGCGTTGACGGCGTTGAGCGCGGTTTCGGCGTCGCGGGCGCTGTCGGCGTTGTCGGCGTGGACCGCGCTCGGGACCTGGCCCAGCGTCGCGACGTCGACCTGGAGGCCGGTTACCGACCCCGGCGCCAGGCTGGCGCCCTGGATCGCGCCCGCCTTCAGGCGGTTGCCCGGCACCGAGCCGAGCTTCAGCCTGTTGCCCGGCAGCGACTTCACCCTGATCGTCCTGCCGTCGACCTTCTTCCCCCTCTTGGCTCCCTTGGCTCCCGCGTAGACGGTGCCGCCCAGCGCGGCGACGAGGGCGATGCACGCGACCACCAGTGCCGGCGCCTGCCGGCGCAGTTCCCTGCCCATGACTTCTCCCCATTCAGTTGAGTGGACGAGGCCTCGACACCGGCCGAGGCAATTGAAGTGGAGCAGCCTACCGCGCGAGCCGACGGTTGGACAAAAGTCCTGCCGACCGGGAGCGGCCTTCGCCGCCGGCGGGATAGACTCGCTCGCGTAAATACGGTCGGTGGTCAAGGGAAGTCCGGTGCGAAACCGGCGCGGTCCCGCCACTGTGACCGGGTCACGGAAGTCGCGAGGCGCCCTGCGCGCCGGCCACTGGGGACGACACAGAGTCCCCGGGAAGGTGCGGCCGACCACCCCGGAAGCCAGGAGACCTGTCCCCGGCCAGCCAATTCAACCCTCGAGGAAAGGGTGGCGTAAATGCCAAGACTCATCCCATCCCGGCTGGCGGCCGCGTGTGCGCTGGCTCTGCTCCTGTCCCTGTCCATCGCCGCGGGCGTCGCCGCCGCGCCCAAGTCCCACCGGAAGGGCGTCTCGGCCGAGCTCCGGGTTGTCGGCAGGGGCGGCAAGACCCTCAGCGAACAGACGCGCAGGACCGGCACCACCAAGATCAAGACCAGCCCCAGGGCCAACTGCTTCGGCAGGGGAACCGGCGGCAGCGGCAAATCGGTGACGATCGGGGGGGCGACGGCGCTGGGCCTGCTCGGGCAGGCCGCCAGGGCGACCGCCTCGCTGCGACCACTGCTGGTCACCGACGCCTTCGACTTCGGCCTCGGCATCTGCGGCGTCGGCGCCAGCAAGGTCACCGGCAAGGCGTCCTGGTACCTGAAGGTCAACCACAGGGCCGCCACTGTCGGCGGCGAACTGGTCAAGCTCCATCCAGGCGACGAAGTGCTCTGGGACCTGGCCCCGTCCTACCCCTACCCGGACGAGCTGGCGCTGGAAGCGCCGGAAGGGGCGAGCGCCGGCGTGCCGTTCGAGGTGCGCGTCGTCTCCTACGACGAAAAGGGGAAGCGCAGGCCGGTGGCCGGCGCCACCGTGAGCGGGGCCAGCGGCCCGACGGACTCCTCCGGGCACGCGACCGTGACGCTTGCCGCCCCTGGCCTGCTGACGGCACGCCACGGCAAGGAAATCCCCTCCGCCGCGGAGGCCGTCTGCGTCGGCGGCAGCTGCCCGGCCGGATAAGTGAGCCGGAGCCGCGGCACGGCGGTCGCGACGGCGCTGCTGTGCGCGGCGCTCGCGGCCGCCGGCTGCGGCCTCGGCCCCGGCGCCGGCATCGGCGGCGTCGAGCTGACGGTGACGCGGGAATTCGGCGCGACGCCGATGCTCCAGCGGACGGTGGACGCGAGGGAATCCGACACCGTGATGCGGCTGCTGGAAGCCAACGCCGAGATCGCCACCCGCTACGGCGGCGGCTACGTACAGTCGATCGACGGGCTCGCGGAAGCCCGGCGCGGCGGCCGTCCCTACGACTGGTTCTTCTACGTCGACGGCGTCGAGTCGCCGGTCGGCGCCGCCGACTACGCGCTGCGGGGCGGCGAGCGGATCTGGTGGGACTACCGCGACTGGTCGGCGACCGACCACGTGCCGGCGGTGGTCGGCTCCTGGCCGGCGCCCTTCGCTGACGGCTACGAAGGCAGGGCGCACCCCGTGACGGTCGAGTGCCTCGGCGGCGGCTCGGCCTGCGCCGAGGTGCGCCGCCGGCTGCGCGCTGCCGGCGCCCCCCTGCAGGGGGAGGGCGAGGGAGCGATACGGGTTCTGGTCGGGACCTGGGGAAGAGTTAGGTCGGACCCGGCGGCGGCGCCGATCGAGGCGGGGCCGGCGGCAAGTGGCGTCTTCGCGGACTTCGTGGGGCGGGCCGGCGGCTACGACCTGGTCGGCCTCGACGCCGCCGGCCAACCGGGTTCCGACCTCGGCCCCGACGCCGGCCTGGTGGCCGCCACGCGCCGCTACGAAGCGCCTCCCGTCTGGGTGGTGACGGGAGGGACGCCGGCGGCCGTGCGCGCGGCCGCCGGCTTGCTCGACGGCGGCGACCTGCGCGACCATTACGCGGTGGCGAGCGAGGACGGGAAGGAGACAGCGCTGCCGTTGGCGCCGACGCGATGAGGTCGCCCTTCGCCTACACGCCGAGGCCAGGGCCGCTGCAGGCGGCCTCGCCAGGAGCCGCCGTCGCCTACCTGGGCGCGCTGGCGAGCGTCGCCTTCCTCTACTCCAGCCCGCTGGTCCTGGCCGCCGCGGGGGTGGCGGTGACGACGGCGGGGCTGGCGGCGGGGGCGCGCACGGCGGTGCGGGCGGCGCTGCGGATGGGCGCAACGCTGGCGCTGCTGATCGTCGCCGTCAACGCCCTGGTGGTGAACCGGGGGGAGACGGTGCTGGCACGGCTCGGCGAGTGGCCGCTGCTCGGCCAGGTCGACGTCAGCGCCGAGGCGCTGGCCGAAGGCGCCGTGATCGGGTTGCGCGCGGTGGTGGCGATGGTCGCCTTCGTGGTCTACTCGGCCTGCGTGGACCCGGACCGGGTGCTGCGGGCGCTGCGGCCTATCGCCGGCCGCTCCGCCCTCACCGCGACCCTCGTCTCCCGCCTCGTCCCGGTCGCCGCCGCCGACGCCGCCCGCCTGCGCGACGCCGCCCGCCTGCGCGGCCCCGGCGCCGCCGAGGCCGGCCGCGCCCCGCTCGCCCGCCGCCTCCTCGCCGGCTCCCTCGACCGCGCCGTCGACGTCGCCGCCACCCTCGAGCTGCGCGGCTACAGCCTCGAGCCGCCGCGGCGGGCGCGGCGGCTTCGCGAACGCGGAGGATTACTGTGGTCAGGGCAACACAAATCCTCCGTGTTCGCGACCAGGTTCGACCGCCGCTTCTATCTCGCCGCCGCGCTCGTGCTCGCGGCCGCCGTCGCCGGGAAGCTCCTCGGCGCCGACGACTTTCACGCCTACCCGACTGTCCACCCGGGCCTTGACCCCGCCGCCTTCACCCTCGCGGCCCTCCTCGTCCTCAGCGGCTTCACCCCCTGGCGGCGCAAGCCGAGGCGGAACCGTGTCTGAGCTGGCGATCCGCCGTGGCGTCGCGCCCGCTCTCGCGGTCGAGGCCCTCGCTTACTCCTACCCCCGTTCACCGCGCCCGGCCCTGGATGACGTCACCCTGGAGATCGCCCCGGGCGAGTTCGTCCTCCTCGCCGGCCGTTCCGCCTCCGGCAAGTCGACCCTGCTGCGGGCCGCCTGCGGCCTGGTTCCGCACTTCCACGGCGGCGAGATCGAGGGCGCCGTCGCCGTCGCCGGCCTCGATGCCGTCGAGAGCGGCCCGGGGGAGCTAGCCGCCGCCGTCGGCTATGTAGCCCAGGACCCCGAGACCCAAATCGTCTCCACCACCGTCGCCGCCGAGATCGAGCTGCCGCTGGAGATGCGCGGCGATCCGCCGACCTCTCGGGCGAGGGCGGTCGAGGAGGTCGCCCTCGCCCTCGCCATCCCACATCTCCTGGCCCGAACGGTGGACACTCTCTCCGGCGGAGAGCTGCAGCGTGTCGCCCTGGCCGCGGCCCTGGTCACCCGCCCCAGCCTGGTCCTCCTCGACGAGCCAACGTCTCAGCTCGATCCAGTGGCGGGTGACGAGCTGATCTGGCTGCTGAGGCGCCTCAACGAGGAGTGGGGAGTCGCGGTTCTCCTTGCCGAACATCGCTTGGAGCGTTGTCTGGCCGCCGCCGACCGGGTAGTCGCCATGGACGCCGGCCGCAGCGTCTTCGACGGGCCCCCTCCGGACTTCCTCGCCTGGTCCCAAGATGCTGATCCTGCCCTGACGACCCCTGCCGCCCGCCTCTTCTCCCTGGCCGGGATCGATCCCTTGCCCGTCGGCGTACGCCACGCCCGCCAACTCCTCGCGTCCCGGGAGAGACAACCCGGAGCCGGGGACCCGACCCCCTCCGAACGGCTTGTACTTCTCGGTCGCCAACGCCAGAGGCGCCAGCCACCACCTCTCCACCCGAGCAAGTTGAGTGAGGAGGGGGTCGGGTCCCCGGCTCCGCCCGCTCTCGAGGCGCGAGGGTTGTGGGTCGAGTTGTCCTCCGGCGAGGAGATGCGAGATGTCTTGCGTGGAGTCGAGCTGAAGGTCGGCCGGGGAGAACGCGTGGCTCTGATGGGTCGCAACGGAGCGGGCAAGAGCACGCTGCTGCGAGTTGCGGCAGGCCTGGTCCCACCCGTCGCGGGCAAGGTCGAGACCCCGGGGGAGATTGCTCTGCTGACCCAGAACCCCAGTGATTACCTGGTGCGGGAGCGGGTGGGGGACGAATTGCCGGGGGAGGCCGGGGCCGCGGCGCTGCGGGTCGTCGGGCTGGAGCACGTGGTCGACGCCGACCCGCGGGACCTCTCCGGCGGGGAGCGGCAGCGGCTGGCGCTGGCGATCGCCCTGGCGGGGCGGATGGAGGGAGAGGAGTTGCCGGGGCTGGTGGCGCTGGACGAGCCGACGCGGGGGATGGACCGCACGCGCAAGGACGACCTCGTCGCCCTGATCGGCGACCTCGCCGGCCGCGGCGCCGGCGTCGTCGTCGCCACCCACGACGTCGAGTTCGCCGCCGCCTTCGCCGAGCGCGTGGTCCTGCTCGGCGACGGGGTCGCGATCGCCGACGGCCCCGCCGGCGAGGTGCTCTCCGGCGGCTGGTACTTCGCCACCGAGGTCGCCCGCGTCCTCGACCTGCCCGGCGTCGTCACCCCCGAGCAGGGCGCCGCCGTCCTCCTCGGGCGGGGAGAGGATCTCCCATGAGACGTCCTGTGTCAACCCCCCGTCGTCTGAAGGCGAACAAAGTTGCCATGTCGAGCGGGGTCATAGGGGACTTCTTCCCGCCAGCAGCGCCAGAGAACGCGGATCCAAGCGCGCCCCAAGGTGCGGATCGCATGCGGGTGGTCTTGCCCTCTGTCCCGAGCTCGGCGGTAAACCTCTTTGGCCCAGGGATGCCAGTGGCGGGTGGAGTCGGCGAGGGTCGCGACGGCGACCCTCAATCGCTTGTCGCAGGCTCGCCTGAAGGTGGCGACCCGCAGCTTGCCGGACTCCAGGGCGACCGGGCTCATCCCGGCGTCGGCGGCCATCGCCGCCTCGGTCGGGTAGCGGCCCCGGGCATCGCCGAGCTCGGCGATCAGGGTCGCCGGGCAGATCGTCGTCTTGGGGCCGCGGAACAGCGGCGCGAAGATCGCCGCGTCGGGGTGGGCGGCGAGGCGCTCGCGGATCTGCTTGTTGAGGGTGGCGATCCCCTCGACGATCGGCCGAAGGGCAGCGATGAGGCCGAGCACCACCGCCCGCCTGGCCTCGCACTCGGCCGGGCCCGCGGTGCCCTGCGGCGCCGCCTTGATCCGCGCCACCAGCTCGGCCGGATCGGTGCTGCCGCTGTAGGCGCTGCGCGCCAGGAAGGCGGCCATCCGCCCGACACCGAGGCCCTTGGCGTCAGCGGGGCTCGGGTAGCGCTCGATGAAGGCCAGCGAGATCGGGCTGTCGAGCGCGGCGAACAAAAGGGCGCCGGGCCAGAAGGCCTGCAGTTGGGCGCGCAACTGGTTGGCCAGCTCCACGCGAACTCCGACCAGATCCTCGCGGGCGCGGGTCAGCGCCCGCAGCGCCTTGGTCTCTTCGCCATCGGGCACCAGCGCCCGGAAGCGGTGTGCGTCGGTGCGAGCCAGCTCGGCCAGGACATAGGCGTCGAAGCGATCGGACTTGCCGTGGGCGACCGCGAAGCGGGCGCGGGCGGCCTTGACCTGATTGGGATGGATCGCCAGCACCTCGAGGCCGGCAGCCAAGAGCCGCTCGACCAGAATCCCGTCGGGTCGCTCGATCGCCACCCGAACTACGCCGTGCCTCTCGAGCCTGCGCGCCAGCTCGGCGAGCCCACGTTCGTCATGGGTGACGGAGAAGCGCTCATTGACGCGCCCCTCTTTGCTGATGCAGACCTCATGGGCCTCGGCGGCCCAGTCGACGCCCGCGGTTCTCGTTGCTGCCATGCTTCCTCCTCGGTCGATTGCGATCGGCTGATAGCCGGCCATGAGGAGCCGTTGCGCATGCTCATAGGGTGGCGTTCGCTGACGCCACGTCCTGTTGGCGCTTCTGGCGCCTCGCACCGCCGGGAGGCGCTGGTCTCATGCGGGCCGTCTATGCGGCTAGCAAGGCTGGCGCTCTCCCGGCGGGGGTCGGCTCTATGCGTTCCCCGGGGATCTTCGACGGCCTCGCTGCGCTCGGCCTCTCAATCTCAGAAGAACAAGGAGGAGGTTGCCCTATGAGCTGGGAGTTGGCCAGCTTCCTCATCCTCGCCGCCGTCCTCCTCGCCGGCTTCGCCTGGTATGAGCGCTCGCGGCCGCCCTCGCAGGTCGTCGCCCTGGTCGCGGCGCTGGCGGCGCTGGCGATCGCCGGCCGGATCGCCTTCGCCGCCTTCCCCAACGTCAAGCCGACCACCGACGTCGTCATCTTCGCCGGCTATGCCCTCGGCGGCGCGCCCGGGTTCGCTGTCGGCGCCCTCGCCGCGCTCGTCTCCAACTTCTGGTTCGGCCAGGGGCCGTGGACGCCGTGGCAGATGGCGGGCTGGGGCCTCTGCGGGATCCTCGGCGCGGCGCTGGCGCTGGGCGGGCGCAACGCCGGCCGGCTCAGCCTCGCCGCCACCTGCGGGTTCGCCGGCATCGCCTACGGCGCTCTGCTGAACTTCTCCCTGATGGCGACCTACGGAGGAGACCTGTCGTTGCGGCACTTCGGCCTGCTGGAGGCGCGCGCGATCCCGTTCGACGCCGCCCACGCGGTCGGCAACTTCACCCTGGCGCTGATCGCCGGCCCGGCGATGGTGCGGATGTTGACGCGCTTCCGCGAGCGCTTCGAGTGGGGGAGGGCCGGCGGTTCGCCCGCGCCTCCGGATCCTCCGGCCGAGGCGTCGCCCTCCCGCCGCCGGCTGAGGCCGGCGCTCCGTGGCGGTGGCGCCGCGGCCCTTCTCCTCACCGCGCTGGCGCTTGGAGCCACGGCGCCCGCTCGCGCCCAGGCCTCCGACGTCAGCCGCGCCGCCGGCTGGCTGGCGTCGGTCCAGAACGGCGACGGCGGCTTCGGCGCCTCCCCCGGCGACGATTCCGGGGCCGAAATCACCGGTTGGGCGATGCTGGGGCTGGAGGCCGCCGGTCGCAACCCGCTCGACGTCTCCCGCCGCGGCAACACGCCGGTCGGCTTCCTCCGCGGCAGGGTCGGGGAGCTGAAGAGCCCCGGCGACCTCGCCCGCACGATCCTCGCGCTGGAGGGCGCCGGCGTCGACCCGCGCGACTTCGGCGGCGCCAACCTGGTCTCCCAACTGGTCGCGAAGCGCCGCGACAACGGCTCCTACGAAGGCTGGCCGAACTCGACCGCCTACGCGGTGATCGCACTGCGCGCGGCGGGGGCCACCGGCACCCTGGAATCCTCGCTCTCCTGGCTGAACAAGGTTCAGAACGACGACGGGGGTTGGGGCGACGTGCCGGGGCAGGCCAGCAACGCCGAGGCGACCGGCTCGGCGTTGCAGGCGCTCTCCGGCGATTCGAAGGCCTCCGGCCGGGGGCTCTCCTACCTGCGGGGGGCGCAGGCCAAGGGCGGCGGCTTCCGGCTCGGCGGCAACGGCCCCGTCAACGCCCAGTCGACCGCCTGGGCGATCCAGGGCATCCTCGCCGCCGGCGGCGACCCCGGCTCCTTCCGCCGCGGCGGCGCCAGCGCCCCCGACTACCTCGCCGCCCGGCAGCAGAGCGACGGCCACTACCGCTACTCCAGCTCCAGCGACCAGACCCCGGTCTGGGTGACCTCCCAGGCCCTGGTCGCCGCCGCCGGAGCCCACCTCCCGATCGCCCCACCACCCCGCGAACCAAATCCATCTACGAGCAAAGCCGATTCCGGCAGCCCTGCCCCCGGCACCAACTCGACGACCCCCGGTGTACCTCCCCCGTCTTCGACTGGGCCGCCTCCCGCAACCGGCCCCGGATCCACCTCTTCCGACTCGAGAGCCGGGGCCGCCGGGGCCCCTCCCGGACACTCAGCGCCATCCGGCCACCAACCCTCCGGGGCAAAGCCGGCAACCCCCCCTCCGGTGGTCGCGTCCGGGAGGGGCCCCGGCGGCCCCGGTCCCGCCTCGCAGCAGTCCGGGTCGGAAGAACCCACGGAAAGCGATTCGAGCACCAGCCCGACCGGCGCCATCCTCCTGGGCCTATTGGCCGGCTGCCTGCTCTTCGCCACCGCCCTAGGCGCCCGCAAGCTCTGGATGCGCAGGCGCTACGGCCTGTAGGCGCCGCGACCGGCCGATACCCTCGCCCGATGGACGTCGAGACGGCGATACGGACCCGCCGCACCCACAAGGCCTTCGCGCCGGAGCCGCTGCCGCGCGAGCAGCTGGAGGAGCTGCTGGAGCTGGCGAGCTGGGCGCCCAACCACAACCTCACCGTCCCCTGGCGCTTCCGCGTCATCGGACCTGGGTCGCTGGCGCGGCTGAAGAGGGCGGCGGGGCCCGATGGCGCCGCCAAGCTGGACCGGGCGCCGACCATGGTCGTCGTCTCCGCCGCGCTCAGCGGCGACCCGGTCGCCGACGAGGAGGATCTGCACGCGACCGCCGTCGCCTCCTACATCGTCCTGCTCGCCGCCCACGCCCGCGGCCTCGCCGGCTACTGGCGCACCCCGGGCCTGCTGCGGGGGGAGGAGGGACGCGCCGCCATCGGCCTGCCGGCGAGCGAGCGGTTCGTCGGCCTGCTCCACCTCGGCCGCCCGCGCCAGGGCCGCCCGGTCCCGCCGCGCCCCACGGCTCCCGAGACCACGGTCTTCCTCGACTGATGCCGGCCGGGGCCGACCGATGCTGACCCGCGCCGCCGCGATCGAGGCGATGGCCGGTCAGCGCTTCGAGGTCGTCGTCATCGGCGGCGGCATCACCGGCGCCGGAGTCGCCCTCGACGCCGCCTCGCGCGGCTACTCGGTGGCGCTGCTCGAGCGCGGCGACTACGCCATCGGCACCTCCAGCCGCTCCTCGAAGATGGTCCACGGCGGCCTGCGCTACCTGCAGAACTTCGACCTCGGCCTGGTCCGCGAGGCGCTGCTGGAGCGCCAGCTGATGGTCCAGCTCGCGCCCCACCTGGTCTACCCGACCCCGTTCCTGGTCCCCGCCCTGGGGGAGGAGCGCCGCGACCGCAAACTCGGCCTCGGGCTGAACATGTACGACGTGATGGCAACGACGCGGGTCGGCCGCAGCCGCCGCGAGATGCGCGCCTCCAAGGAGGGGGACGAGGGCTTCTACTGGTCCCCCGACCGTCACCGCACGATCGACCGCGAGGAGGTGCTGGAGCTGGTCCCGGCGCTCGCCGCCCGCGACCCCAAGGACGCCTACATGTTCTACGACTGCCAGACCGACGACGTGCGGCTGGTCCTGACCGTGCTCGGCGAGGCCGAGCGCTTCGGCGCGGCGATGCTGAACGGCGCCGAGGTGACCGAGGTGCTTTTCGACAGCGGCCGCGCCGCCGGCGTCGCCCTCGTCGAGGCCGAGTCCGGCGAGCGGCTCGAGGTCCGCGCCGACCACGTCGTCAACGCGACCGGCGTCTTCGCCGACCGGATCCGCCCCGAGGAGACGGTGGGGGAGGAGGACGTGCCGCGGATTTCGCCGAGTCGCGGCACCCACGTCATCCTCGATCAGGCCGACCTGCCGATGGGCCGCGCCGCCTGCATCCTGCCGGCGGCGGAGGGGCGGATGATCTTCTCCCTGCCCTGGTACGGGCGGACCCTGATCGGCACCACCGACAACGACTACGAGGGCGACACCGTTCACCCGAAGCCGGCCGTCGAGGACATCGGCTACCTACTCGACGCCGTCAACGAGTTCTTCGGCACTTCGCTGAGCCAGTCCGACCTCCTCGGTGCCTACGCCGGCGTGCGGCCGCTGATCTCCAGCGGCGACCCCCGCAAGTCCGTCGACATCTCCCGCAGGGCGGAACTGTATGAGACCTCTTCGGGGATGCTGACGATCACCGGCGGCAAGCTGACGACCTGGCGGCGGATGGCGAAGCAGACCGTCGACCGCTTGGTCGAGCGCGAGGGCCGCGAGGCGCCCTGCCGCACAGCCGAGATCCCGCTCGGGATGGAGGCCCGCGCCGAGGATCTGGAGGCGCCGGAGAGCGTGGGGGAGGAGGCGATCGCCCAACTCGCCTTTCGCTACGGCCATGCCGCCCGCGCCGTCCTCGACCTCGCCTGGAAGGACCCGAAGCTGGCCGCCCCGATCGTCACCGGCCGCCCCGACCTGCTGGCCGAGGTGGCGATCGCCGCCCGCCGCGAGCAGGCCCGCTCGGTCGCCGACGTGCTGCTGCGCCGCACCCGGCTGGGGATCCTCGCGGCGCCGCGGTTGCGCGACGCCGCCTCGGTCCGCCCCGTCGCGGAGGTGCTCGGAGCGGAGCTGGGCTGGTCGCGGCGCCGGGTCAGGAAGGAGGCCGAGGCCTGGCCCGAGGCGGCGGCGCTGGAGGGCATCGACCCCGCCTCCCTCGGTTGAATAACCTGCCGCTTCGATGACCAAGGCCGAGCTGGAGAACAAGTCCCTGTCCGAGCTGCACTCGCTGGCCGCCGAGGCCGGCGTAGAGCGCTTCCGGATGCTGCCCCGCGCCGAGCTGATCGCCAAGCTCGCCGGCGGCGACTCCGCGCCGAGTGCCTCGCCTCAGCGCGATCGCCCGCCGCGCCAGCGCCGCCGTTCCCGCGGTGGAGACCGCTCGCAGGGGTCGGGCCGCGAGCCGAGGGCGCCGCGCGAGCGCGCTCCCAAGGAGGAGCCGGCACCCGAGCCGGAGCCCACTCCCGCTGCGCCGGCTCCCCCCGCGGCCGAGACCTCCCCGCGCCCCCGCAGGCGCCGCCGCCGCTTCGGCCGCCGCGGCAAGCGGGGCGTGACCCTGCAGGGACTGCTGCTGCCGCCCGAGGCCGGCCGCCAGGCGCTGCTCTGCGCCGAGACCCGCGAGGCCTGCACCGCCCTGCTGCGCGGCATCGCAGCCGACCTCTCCGGCGACTCCAAGGGCCCCGACCCGGTGGCGCTGCTGGTCGACCCCAGCCCCGAGGAGCTGGCCGACTGGCGCCGCGACGCCCCGCAGGCGGAGATCGTCGCCGCCGGCCAGCCCCGCCACGCCAGCGACGCCCTCGCCCAGGCCAGCGCCCGCGCCGCCGCCGGCGACGACGTGATCCTCCTCGTCGACTCCCTGACCCGCCTCGGCGAGGCCTACGGTGACCCCGAAGCCGCCAAGCAGTTCTTCGACGCCGGCCGCACCCAGGCGGGTCCCGGTTCTCTCACCGTAGTAGCCGCCCTCGAGCGGTCCTGAGGCCCGACTATCTAGCGGCGGTAGGCGATGCGGCGCCAGGACGGCTCTTTGGAGAGCTCGATCAGGTCTGAGCTGCGGTCCGGCTGCACGTAGCCGAAGGTCTGGGTGCGCTCGTCGAAGACGACGTCGAGCTCACCCTCCTTGACCCGCTGGTCGAGCCAGGCGCCGCGGAAGACGAGGCGGCGGATCCAGTGGACGAGGCTGCGGTTGGCGGGTCCGACCAGGTTCTCCCAGTTCTCGTTGATGTGCTCGCCGAGGCGGGAGGTGGGCTCGGCGATCTCGCCGCTGACGGCGAGGTCGAGGAGGTCGTCCAGCTCCTCGGGGCTGAGGCCCTGGTCGACGAAGCCGAGCTTTACCGCGGCCTGCTCGACCCGCTGCCCGAAGTCGCCCTCGTTGAAGGCGAAGCGAAGCTCCCCGTACTCGAGCACGTAATCGGAGCCAGACTCGTAATTCCCTCGGCGGGTCGTCTTCTTATCCATGAGTTGAAGCCATCCGCACCCGCAAGCCCAGCGGGAGCAGGTTCATGATCTTGCCGATCATCGTACGCTCGTGCCCGCCCGGGGCGGTGCCTGAACGACCGTTTGCACCCCTTGGCGACCGCCGCGCCCGCAGGGAACCGGATCGTCCCCGCGAAGCGAGCCAGGGTGATCGACCTCCACTGCCACATCCTGCCCGCCCTCGACGACGGCTCGCGCGACCTCGAGGACAGCGTCGCGATGGCGCGGCAGGCGGCCGCCGACGGGATCGAGGCGGTTTGCGCGACGCCTCACATCCGCCACGACCACGATGTCCGGATCGAGGAGGTCGCCGACCGGGTCGAGGCCGTCAACTCGCGCCTGCGGGATGAGGGGATCGCGGTCGAGATCCTGCCCGGTGGCGAGGTCGCCGAGACCGCTGTCGAGGCGCTGAGCGAGGAGGAGCTCGCCCGCGTCGCCCTCGGTGCCGGCAACTGGATCCTGCTGGAGCCGGCTCCGGGCCCGCTCGGCGACAGCCTGACCCGCCGCGTCGGGCATCTCTCCGACCGCGGCCACCGGGCGCTGATCGCCCACCCGGAGCGCCACCTCTCCGCCGACATGTTCGAGCGCATGGCCGCCCTCGTTGCCGCGGGGGCTCTGATCCAGGCCACCGCCGACTTCTTCCTGCGCGAGCAGATGGCCGACGGCATGCTGACGATGGCCGAAGCGGGCCTCGTCCACGTCCTCGGCAGCGATGCCCACTCCTCGCTCGGCGGCCGCCCGCTCCGTCTCGGCCCCGCCTTCGAGCGCCTCGGGGCCGTCGAGGACCTGGCGCCGCGGGTCGAGTGGATGGCCGAGGTTGCGCCGCGAGCGATCGTCGCCGGCGACCCGCTCGAGCTCCCCTTCGGCCCGTCGCTCTGACCGGCGTTCGGCTCAGGACAGCCGGCGCAGCTCCACCCGCGGCGCCAGCTCCTCGACCACGCGGCGGGCGCCGGTGCCGAGGCCGGCCCGGAGGAAGTTGGCGGCGCCGGCGGCGGCGCCGAGGCGCAGCGTCTCCTCCCAGGCCAGGCCACGGGCCATCGAGGCCACCAGGGCGCCCATCATCGAGTCGCCGCAGCCCTCGCGCGAGCCGCGCTCGAAGCGCGGCGGCGTCAGCTCCCAGGCCTCGTCGCCGCGGACGACGAGCGCCGGCTCCCCGGCGCGGGTGACGATCGCCGCCTGGGCGCCGCCCTCGAGCAGCTTCTCGATCGCCGCCCGCATCCGAGCCCCGGTGTCGACGGGCCCGCTGATGAAGCTCGCCAGCTCCCAGTCGTTGATCTTGACCAGCTCCGGTCCTCCCTCGAGGGCGCTGTTCAGGCGTGGTGGCGAGAGGTCGACGACGACGGGCGTCCCGTTCGCCCGCACGTCGGCGACCAGGCTGCCGTAGATCTCCAGCGGCAGCGCCTCGCTCGGGTAGGGGCCGCAGAGGGCGAGGACATCGGCGTCGAGGGCGGCGGCGCAGGCGATCGAGAAGAGGTCGTCGACCTCGTGCCGGGATGGGGGCATCGCGGCGCTCTGGGCGACCGGCCGGCGCTCGCCGTCGCGGCGGTCGTGGATGTAGGCGCCGCTGGCCTCGGCGGTCTCGACCAGGCGCAGCTCGACCGGCAGCTGCTCCAGCAGCCGCCGCAGCACCGCCCCCGTCTCGCCGCCGCAGAAGCCGCAGAGAACCGGCTCGGCGCCCAGCTCGGCCGCCATCCTGGCCACCCACACCCCCTGCCCGGCAGGGTGCACGTGGATGTCGTCGCCGCCGTCGGCGCTCAGCGACTCGACCGTGATCGAGAGCATTGGGCTGGGGCCGAAGATCGCGACCCTTCCGTTGGGGGCCATGGCGGCAGAGGCTAGCGCTCACCCACCCACCACCGCGGTCGCCATTTCAACCGGTATGCGGTTGAAATGGCGACCGCTGGTGGGGTGGGGAGTGTTTGGAGCGCTGTGTCCTTGGGCACCCCATGACGGGCAAGACGCTGGCGCCCAGGTTGGCGGCGCTCCCAGTTGCGACGGCGCTCGGGAAGGAGATGCCGGTCGCAGCCGGATTCCGTGCTCGGCTGCTGGGGTTCGCCTTCCTTCGGCGCGAGCAGGCCGGGCCCGGCCTGCTGATCCCGCGCTGCTCGAGCGTCCACACCTTTGGCATGCGCTTCGAGCTCGACCTGGTCTTCCTCGACCGTGATGGGAGAGCGCTCGCGGTCCGCCTCGGCGTGCCCCCGCGCCGCCTGGCCTGGCAGCGCGGCGCCGTGGCCGTCCTCGAGATTCCCTCGCCGTGGGGGGGAGAGTTTGCGGCGGCAGGGGCTTAGGAGGGGCATGTTGCCGCAGAGACAGGAGATCGCCAGCGTCGTCGTCTGCGAGGACGACGCGGTGACCCTGGACCTGCTCTGCGACCATCTCGTCGCCGACCGCTTCGGGGTGCTGCCGGCGCCGAGCGCGTCGGACGCCCTGCGGCTATGTCGCTACAACCATCCCGACCTGCTGCTGCTCGACCTCTCGCTGCCCGACGCCTCCGGCCTCGACGTGCTGCGCGAGATCCGCGAGGCCGACGGGATCGAGTCGCGCTTCGACCCGCAGCTGCCGGTGATCGTCCTGACCGGGCGCGGCGCCCAGAGCGACCGCGTCCGCGGGCTCACAGCCGGCGCCGACGACTACCTGACCAAGCCCTTCAACGTCGAAGAGCTGCGGGCGCGGATCGGCGCCGTGCTGCGCCGCCGCGCCAGTCACCGCGAGGGCCCGATCCGGGTCGGCAAGCTGATGGTCGACTCCGTGCGGCGCAAGGTGATGGTCGGCGACCGGGAGGTGCCGCTGGCGAAAAAGGAGTTCTCGCTGCTGCGGGCCCTTGCCTGCGACCCGACCCGCGTCTTCTCGAAGGAAGAGCTGCTGCGCGACGTCTGGGCCTACGACGGCCTCGACCGGACCCGCACGCTCGATTCGCATGCGAGCCGGCTGAGGCGCAAACTGGACCCCGAGCACGGCCGTTACGTCGTCAACTGCTGGGGCATCGGCTACCGCCTGATCGACGGCTGAGGCGCGGGGCCCCCCGGTTGGGCCGGCCCTACTTGGAGCCCTCGGCGGCCGGGGACTCGAAGTGGAGGATCCCCAGCATGGTGTCGATCGGGTCGGTCTTCTCCTCGCTCAGCCGGGTGGCCGATTCCTCCTGGATCTCGATCGCCCGGTTGAGGGTGTCGGCGAGCAGGGCGGTGATCTCGGTCCAGCCCCGGGTGTCGATGATCAGCGGGGTCTGGCTGACGTGGGAGTCGCTGCGGGCGTCGATGCTGCCGGCCATCAGCGCCTCGGTCGCGTCGTGGCCGATCTTCTCCAAGATGACGCCGGAGATGCCCTTGCGCGCCGCCGCAGGGATCTTCTCCCAGTCGCTGGCGCTGAAGAAGGCCCGCTCGGTGGCGCGGTAGAAGTGCTCGACGGCGCCCCGGCGCGGCTCCGTTTTGACCAGTTCGACGCAGTCGTACTCGAGCAGCGTTTTGACGTGGTAGCTGACGTTACCCAGCGGCTCGTTGAGTTCCTGTGAGAGCTGGTTCGGGCTGGAGATGCCCTTGTGGAGCGAAGAGAGAATCCTCACGCGCAGCGGGTGGGCGAGAGCTTTGGCCAGCTGCTGGGTGATGCTCTCGGGGGACGTGCGGGTCTGGGCCACGGGGGGTTTCTCCGATCGTTAGGGGGCCGAGGCGGGGGCTCGGGATGGCTTTCCGATCCCGATTTCTGGATCAAGTATCCCAAAGCGCTCCGTCATTTCCACGGTGCGCGTTTCTCTTGCGTGAGAGGGGGGAGAGATCGATCTTCCGTGGCCCTTAGTGGGGCCATGGGAATCCGCAGCGAGCGTCAGGTCTGAGATGAAGCTGGAGTTGGCTCAGGTCGCCACGGTCGCCTGGCCGTTCGGCGCCTCGCTGGCGGCCGCCGTGGCCGCGCGGGGTCTGTACGCGGGCCGCCGCCGGACGGCGCTGAACGAGGCCCTGCACGAGCTGCGACGGCCGCTGCAGGCGTTGGCCCTGGCCGCCCCGCCGGCGCAGCCGGGGGAGCCGTCGGCGATCGTCGGATCGGTGCAGATGGCCGCCACGGCGCTGGAACGGCTCGAGCGGGAGATCAACGGCGAGTCGCTCGGATCGGCGCGGGCGCCGATCGCCGTGCGTCCCCTGCTCGATTCCGCGGTCGCCCGCTGGCGGGCGCGCGCGGCCCTGGCCGGCAGCTCGCTGGCCCTGCGCTGGCAGGCCGGGGAGGCGACGGTCGACGGCAACCGCTGTGAGGTCGCGCAGGCGCTCGACAACCTGATCGTCAACGCGATCGAGCACGGTGGCCCCGAGATCGTCGTCGAGGCGCGTCTGCGCCCCGGTGGGCTCTGCCTCGCGGTGCTCGACTCCGGCCGCGGCTCGCGTCCCGACTCTCGCCGCGAGAGCCCGGCCGAGCTGGTCGCCCGGCTCTCCGGTCGGAGTTCGCACGGCCACGGGCTGCGCGTCGTCAGGCGCACGGCCGCGGCGCACGGCGGCGAGTTCCGCCTGCGCGTCTCCGAGCGGGGGACCGAAGCCGCCCTCGAGCTGCCGCTGTCGGGCCTGGCCGGGATCGCCGCGTGAGCCGCCGGGGCCGGGCGCTCGTCTTCGTCTTCGCGGCGCTGTTCGCGGCAGCGGCAGCGGCCGCGATCGCCGACGGCTACGGGGCCCGCGTCGCCAGCGGCTACGGCGAACTGCGCACCGTGGTCGTCGCCCGCGCCGACCTCGAGGCCGGCAAGGCGATCGACCCGCGGCGAGCGGCGGCGGACCTGGAGCCGCGGCGGATCCCGGCGCGGTTCGTGCCCCCCGGCGCGCTGGAGGACCCCGCCGCCGCGATCGGCCTGGTCCCGGACGCGGCGGTGCCGGCCGGCTCCTACCTGCTCGCCTCCCAGCTGCACCCGCCGCGGGCGGACGGCGCGGCGGCGCTGGGCCTCGGCGCCGGGCGCCACCCGGTCGAGATCTCGGTCAGCGGCGCCGAGGCGCTGCTGGTCTCCGGCGGACAGCCTGTGGGGCGGCGGGTCGACGTGGTGGTGACGACCGAACCGTCCGGCCCGGGGCCGGGGCGGACCTACGTCGCCGCCGCGGCCGTGCCGCTGCTCGCGCTCGGGCCCGGCGCCGACGGCGCCGAGGCGGAAGGGGTCGCCGCCGCGACCCTCGGCCTCACCCGTCCCCAGGCCCTGCGGCTGATCGCCGCCGAGAGCTTCGCCCGCAAGGTGACCCTGCTGGCGAGGGGCTGAGCGTGGGCGCGCGCGAGAGGAACGTCGCCTCCCTGGCGGGCGAGTTGCGCGCCCGCCTGGTCGAGCGCCGGCGCGCGGAGGCGGCGAGGGGAAGCGATGGCGGCGACCTGCGCGAGGCGGTGCGCGACCTGGTCGCCGAGGAGGCGGCTCTGCTCGGCGCCGGCGACCGCGAGGAGATCGCGGCGCGGATCGTCCGCGACAGCATCGGCCTCGGCCCGCTCGAGGTGCTGCTGGCCGACCCCGAGGTGGAGGAGGTGATGGTCAACGGCCCCGGCACCGTCTACGTCGAGCGCGGCGGCCGGATCGAGGCCACCGACGTCGCCTTCGCCGACGAGGAGGAGCTGCGCAACGCGATCGAGCGGATCCTGGCGCCGCTGGGGCGGCGGGTGGACGAGCTCAGCCCGATGGTCGACGCCCGCCTCGCCGACGGCTCGCGGGTCAACGTGGTGATCCCGCCGCTGGCGATCGACGGCCCCCTGGTCTCGATCCGGCGCTTCGGCGCCCGCCGGCCCGGCCCGGCCGAGCTGGTCGCGCTGGGGACGATCAGCGCCGAGCAGCGACAGGCGCTCGAGGCCGCCGTGGCGCGCCGCCGCAGCATCCTCGTCAGCGGCGGCACCGGCTCCGGCAAGACGACGCTCCTCAACGCGCTCTCCAGCTTCATCGCGCCGGGCGAGCGGGTGGTGACGATCGAGGACGCGGCCGAGCTGCGGTTGCAGCAACCGCACGTGGTGCGGCTGGAGAGCCGCCCGGCCGGGGTCGAGGGCCGCGGCGAGGTGACGATCCGCGACCTGCTGCGCAACGCGCTGCGGATGCGGCCGGACCGGATCGTGATCGGCGAGGTCAGGGGGCCGGAGGCGCTGGACCTCCTGACCGCGCTCAACACCGGCCACGACGGCGCCCTCTCGACCGTCCACGCCAACTCCCCGGCCGACGCCCTGAGCCGGCTGGAGACGCTGGCGCTGATGGCCGGGCTGGGGTTGCCGCACGCGGCGGTGGCTGAACAGGTGCAGCGGGCGGTCGACCTCGTCGTCCACCTCGAGCGCCGGGCCGACGGCGCCCGCGTCGTCACCGAGATCGCCGAGGTCGTGCGGGCGGCTGGGACGACCGCCGTGCGTACGGTCGGCGCCCCTTGACCGTCGCCTCGGGACTGCTGCCGGCTCTGGCCGGCGCCGCGGCCGGCGGGCTGGCGGCGCTGGCGGCGCGGGAGGCGCTGCTGGCCAGCCCGGCGGCGGCGCGCTGGCTGCGGCTGGCGCTGGAGCCGCTGCGGCGGGCCGGGCGCGAGGGCTATGCCCCCTCGACCGTGGAGCGCCGGCGGCTTGCCGCCCTCGGGGCCGGCGCCGCGGTCATCGGCGGCTGGCTCCTGGCCGGAGTCGCGCTGGCGCTGCCGCTCTCGGTCGCCGGTCCGGCGATGGCCGGCTGGGCGATCTCCAGCCGCAGGCGCCGCTACCGGGTGTCGGTCGAGCGCTCGCTGCCGGAAGTGGCGACGGCGATCGCCGACTCGCTCAGCGCCGGCCGCTCGCTGCGGGCTTCGCTGCCCGCCGCCGCGGCCTCCCTCGACGGCCCCCCGGCCGCCGAGTTGGCGCGGCTCGGCGCCGAGCTCGGCCTTGGCGCCGCGACGACCGAGGCGGTCGAGGCCTGGCGGCGGCGGATGCGCTCGGAGCGGGTCGACGCCATCGCCGCCGCCCTGCTCAGCCAGCGGCTCGCCGGCGGTGACCTGGCCGGGCTGCTGCGCCGCTTCGCCACCGGTGCGGCGGAGCGCGACCGGGTCGCCGAGGACGCTCGCTCGGCGACCGCCCAGGCCCGCTTCACCGGCATGCTCGTGGTGGCGATGCCGAGCGGAGGCGCCATCTTCGCCGAGCTGATCCAGCCCGGCTTCGTCGGCAAGCTGCTCGGTTCGCCGCCCTCCGCGGTGCTGCTGACCCTGGCCGCGGTGCTGCAGCTGATGGGCTTCGTCGCGATCAAACGCCTCTCGCGGGTGCTCGATTGAGCGCCGCCGGGCTACTGGCGGCGCTCGCGGTCCTGCTCGGCTTCGCTGCCGCCCGCGAGCTGCTCGCCGGCCGCGCCGGCCGCGACCTCCCGCCGCTGCCGTTCGGCCTGGGCGGGCGCTCGGCCGGGGCGGCGCTGCGGCTCGGGCTGCCGGAACGGCTGCGTCGGTCGGGCCTGGAGTCGCGGCTGCCGCTTGCCGGCGTGCTCGCGGCGAAGCTCGCCGGAGCGGCCTGCGGCGGCCTCGCCGCCCTGGTCGCGGCGCCGGCGGCGCCGGGCCGGACCTCGCTGCTGGTGGCGATCGCGATGCCGGCGGCCGGCTTCGTCGTCCCCGACGCGCTGCTGGAGCGGGAGGCGAGGCGGCGCCAGCGGCGGCTGGTCGCGGCGCTGCCCGACGCCCTCGACCTGCTCGCGGTCAGCGCCGGCTCTGGCCGTGGCCCGGCGGCCGGGCTCGAGCAGCTGGCGCGGGCGGGGGAGGGGCCGCTGGCCGAGGAGCTGCGGCTGACGGCCGCGGAGCTGTCCTGCGGGATGCCGCTCAGCGCCGCCCTGCGCTCGCTCCGCGCCCGCGTCCCCGGCAGCGAGCTGGCAACGCTGGTCGCCTCGATCGAGCGCTCGCGCCGCTTCGGCTCGCCGCTGGCCGACCAGCTGCGCCGCCAGGCCGGCGCCCTGCGCCGCGACAGCCGCCGCGCCGTCGAGGAGCGCGCCGCCCGCGCCGCGCCGAAGATCCAGCTCGTCGTCGCCCTCGTCCTCGTCCCCTCGGTCCTACTGATGATCGCCGCCGCCCTGATCGCGAATGCGGGCTCCCTGCTCTCAGGGTTCTGAAGCCGCCCCCCGGCTACTCCGTGGACTCCTCGCGGAGGCGTTTGGCGACGGCGGCGGTGGCGGCGCGGATCGCGTCGAGCTCGGCGGCGTTCTCCTTGTGGCCGTTGACGTAGCAGCAGAGGGCGCCATCGACGAGCTCGAAGGCGAACTTCTTCGGCGCCGAGTCGGTCAGCCAGACGATGAAGGTGGGGGCGAAGAGCTGGTGCAGCCAGTTGGCGTCCTGCCCCTTGCCGGAGAAGATCTCGTACTTCTCGTCGAGCGTCTCGCTCTCCAGCTTGACCCGCTCTTTCGAGCCGCGGAAGACGTCCTCGAACTTCTCCAGGGCGCGGAAGCCGAACTTGCGCTGGCAGTAGAGCTCCGGCACGCGCTCGGCGCACTCGGGGACTTGGACCAGGCCGAGCGTGTAGCGGTAGTAGCTGGTCTGGCGGTCGCCGTCGCTGTCGGTCGTCTCCTCCTCGTAGGTGTATAGAGCGAGGGTTCCGTCCATGCCCTCGGCGATCGCGCCGGAGAGGGTGCGCTCGGCGTAGCGATCGTCGCCCTTGCACAGCAGCGGCGTCGCCGGCGGCAGCGGCCCGCGCCCGCCCAGCGCCAGCCCGCGCTGCTGGGCGTAGGCCCCGAAGAAGGCGTCCGCGGCGCGGGAGTCGGCGATCGCGAAGACGATCAGCAGCGAGAGCAGGAAGGCCGCAAGCGCGGCGGCGCCGCCGATCGCGGGCCCGACCAGGGCGGCGCCGGCGATCCCGGTGGCGATCGTGAAGGCGGCGATCAGGACCAGCGTCAACCCCCTGCGCATCAACCGCCTGAAGTGGAAGCCGCGCAGGTCGTTGGCGTCGTCCGGCGGATTCACCGGTTGAACCTACCGGCGCACCGGCGGGCGGCGGATGCAAACGAGGTTGCAAGGGAAGGTCGTGTTGCAAAGTGGGGGAGTGTGGGTTATTGTGGCGCTCGAGTTGAAGCCCAGGACCGGGGTGGTGAGGCTCCTCCCACCTCATCACTCCGGTCCCAACTCTCTTCCGACAGCCCTCCCGCCCAGAAAGGAACCGCCGAGGTGGCTTTTCGGGGTCTCTACGAGCACAGTCTCGATTCCAAGGATCGGCTCACGGTTCCGTCGCGGTTCCGCGCCTCGCTCTCCGACGGCATCGTTCTCTCCAAGGGCTTCGACCCCTGTGTCTGGGTGCACACAACCGCCGAGTTCGAGCAGCTTTCCGACCGCTTCCTCTCGCCGCACAGCCCCTTCGGGCGCGACGCGCGCCAGCTGCGCCGTCGCTTCCACGGCGGCTCCTTCGACGAGAAGCTCGACTCCGCCGGGCGCATCCGCATCCCCAAGCCGCTGATCGAGCACGCCGGGCTCGACGGCAACTGCGTCGTGATCGGGGCCGGGGAGTACCTGGAGATCTGGGACGCCGGCGCCTGGGCCGAGCAGGAGTCAGAGCTCGACGCCGCCGCTCCCGAGATCGCCGAGGGCCTCGCCGCCGCCGGCGCCGCGTGATCATGAGACTCCATGTCGCCCGCATCCCCGCCCATGACAACCGCCCCCCGCTGGGCCGATACGTCGACCCCGGGGCGGCCCACCGGCCCATCGACCTCCACGCCATGAGCGGGCACGAGCCGGTCCTGGCCCCGGAGCTGGTTTCGCTGCTCGCTCCCGAGCCGGGGCAGACGGCGGTCGACTGCACCTTCGGAGCGGGCGGCCACGCGCGCCGCGTCGCCGCCCAGCTGGGTCCGGACGGGACGCTGATCGCGATCGACCGCGACCCCGCCGCCGCGGCCCGCTTCGCCGAGTTCGCCGCCGAGGCCCCATGCCGGACCCGCTTCGTCGGCGCCGACTTCGCGGCAGGTCTGCGGGCACTGCACGGCGAAGGCATACGCCCAGAGATGATCTACATGGACCTCGGGATGTCCTCGATGCAGGTAGATGCCTGGGAGCGCGGCTTCTCCTATGCCTATGACGCGCCGCTCGACATGCGCATGGACACGCGCCAGGACTTCGACGCCGCCCAGCTCCTCAACGAGTGGCCGGAGGCACGGATCTCCCAGGCGCTGCGCCGCTACGGCGAGGAGCGCTACGCCGGCGGGATCGCCCGCGAGATCGTCCGCCGCCGCCCGCTCAGCACCACTGCCGAGCTCGTCGCCGCGATCAAGGCCGGGATGCCGGCCGCGGCCCGCTTCGGCGCCGGCCACCCGGCCAAGCGCAGCTTCCAGGCGATCCGGATCGCCGTCAACGGCGAGCTCGACTCGCTCGAGCGGGCGCTGCCGCTGGCCTGGGAGATGCTCCCGGTCGGCGGGCGCCTCGGCGCGATCGCCTTCCACTCGCTCGAGGACCGGCCGGTCAAGCAGTTCCTCGCCGCCAAGGCGCGTGGCTGCGTCTGCCCGCCCGAGCTTCCCGTCTGCGTCTGCGGGCACGAGCCGGAGGCGGAGCTCCTGACCCGCCGCGCGGTCTCGCCCGGCCCGGCAGAGGTCGAGGCCAACCCGCGCTCGCGCTCGGCGCATCTGCGCGTCGCCCTCAAGATCGCCGCAGCGGCGTCGCCGGGGGAGGCCGGCTGATGGCCGTCGCCGCGCCAGCCCGTAGGACCGCGCCCGCGCCTCGTCCCTCGCGGACGACGCCGCCGCGGAAGAGGCAAAGCGTCGGCGGCCAGCTGATCCCGCTCGCCGGCCGCACCGCGGTCGCCGTCGGCCAGCTGCCCGACTCCGGCCTGGTGGTGCGGATGACCCGCGGCCGCGCCTGGATCGGCGTCCTCGGCGTGCTGCTGGCCGGCATCGTCGCCCTCAACGTGATCACCCTCAGCTTCGCCGCCTCCTCGGGCAGGATCGACGAGCAGGCCACCGCGCTCGAACAGGACATATCGGTGACGAGCGGTCGCGCCGCCCGGCTCGATGGGATCGGCAACGTCCGCCGCACGGCGGCTCCGCTCGGCCTGGCGATGCCCTCCAGCGAAGAAATCCACTTCGTCGACGCCGGTCCCGGCGACGTCGCCACCGCGGCGCGGCGCCTCGCCGCCGCCGGCCCGGGATAGGGGCGGGCGCGGATGCGCTTGATCGAGCGCCGGATCGGGCTCCTCTTCGCCGCCTTCCTGCTCTGCTTCCTGGTCATCGTCGGGCGCGCCTTCTGGCTGCAGGGGGTGCAGGGAGCCCAGCTCGCCTCCGAGGCCGTCTCCCAGCAGACGGAGACCGTGACGGTGCCAGGGTTGCGCGGCAGCCTGCTCGACCGCCGTGGCGACGAGCTCGCGGCCTCCGAGGACGCGGCGACGATCTTCGCCACGCCATACCAGGTCAAGGATCCGCCGCGGGCGGCCGCCGAGCTGGCGCCGATCCTCGAACTGAGCAAGGGCGAAGTGCTGGAAAGCCTGACCGCCAACTCCGGCTTCTCCTACGTCGCCCACAAAGTCAGCCTCGAAGCCGCCGCCAGGGTGGAACGGCTGAAGCTGGAAGGAATAGGCGAGCTGCCGGACAGCCGCCGCACCTACCCTCAGGGGGAAATGGCGGGGCAGGTGGTGGGCGCAGTCGGCTCCGAAAACCAGGGGCTCACCGGGCTCGAGGGGGGCGAGGAAGCGGTGCTGCGCGGCAGCGACGGCGAACGGCGGATCGTCAAGGACGCGCTCGGCGATCCGATCCGGCTGGAAACGGTGAGCGAAGCGAGCGACGGCGAAGACGTCCAGCTGACGCTCGACCCGCTGATTCAGAAGAAGGCCGAACAGGTGCTGGCGGAAGTCGGCGAAACCTACTCGCCGAAGGGGGCGACGGCGATCGTGATCGACCCGCGCAGCTCGCAGATCCTGGCGATGGCGAACTGGCCGCCGGTCGACCCCAACGACCTCTCCGGCGCCAGCAGCGAAGACCTGCTGAACCGCGCCACCGGGTTCAACTACGAACCGGGCTCCACCTTCAAGGCATTCACCGTCTCCGCGGCGCTGGAAGAAAAACTGGTCACTCCCGAAACCACCTTCACGCTGCCGCCGAGCATCCAGGTGGCGGACAGGACGATCGAAGACGCCGAGCCGCGCGGGACCGAAACGATGAGCGTCGCCCAGATCCTCGCCCGCTCCTCGAACGTCGGCGCGGTCACGATCGGGTTGAGGCTGGGCAGCGAAAAATTCAGCCGCTGGATCGACCGCTTCGGGTTCGGCCGCAAGACCGGGGTGCAGTTCCCCGGCGAGGAAAGCGGCATCGTGCCGGAACTCGACAAGTACTCCGGCTCGACGATGGGCAACCTGCCGATCGGCCAGGGCCTGGCGGTGACGCCGATGCAGATGGTCGCCGGCTACGCGGCGATCGCCGACGGCGGCATCCTCAAGCGGCCGCAGCTGATCAAACGGATCGGCGATCGCGCGATCTCCGAGCCGAAGGGGCGCAGGGTGATCGACGCCGGCGTGGCGGCGCAGGTGCGGGAAATGCTCGAGGGGGTGCTGGCCGCGGGCGGAACGGCGTCGGCGGTGAGCGTGCCGGGCTACACCCTGGCGGGGAAGACCGGAACCGCGCAGGTGGCCGAAAACGGGACCTACTCGGAAACGAAGTTCGTCGCCTCCTTCATCGGCTTTGCGCCGGCGCAGGACCCCAAGCTCTTGGCGGCGGTGATCGTCGACCAGCCGCAGGGGGACATCTACGGGGGGTCGGTGGCGGCGCCGGCGTTCGGCAAGATCGCGGGGTTCGCTCTGCCGTACCTTGGGGTGGCTCCCGAATAGGGGAAGAGGGCCGGGTGCCCCTCCCGGCTCAACTTTTTTGTGGATCGAGTGCGGCCGTCCGAGATTGCCTTCAGCAAAAAAGTACAAGCCGCCGGGAGGGGCACCCGGCCCTCTTCCTAGAATCGGGCGTCTATGAGGCTGGTTGAGCTTGTCGCGGAAGCTGAGGTCGTTCGGATCGTCGGCGATTCTTCGGTTGAGGTGGCGGGGCTGGCTTACGACAGCCGGGAAGTCGGGCCGGGGGGGTTGTTCTTTTGCGTGCCGGGGGAGAAGGTGGATGGGCACGAGTTTGCCTCCCGGGTGGTGGAGGCGGGTGCGGTGGCGTTGGTGGTCGAGCGGGAGCTCGATGTCGAGGTTGCGCAGGTGGTCGTTCCCGACGCGCGGGCGGCGATGGGGCCGCTGGCGGCGCGGTTCTTCGGGGACCCGACGGCGAAGCTGCGGGTCGTCGGGGTCACCGGCACCAACGGTAAGACGACGACCGCGTTCCTGGTGCGGGAGATCCTCGAGGCGGCGGGGATCCCGACCGGGCTGCTGGGGACGGTGAAGCAGGTGGTCGCCGGCGCCGAGGAGGAGGTCGAGCGGACGACGCCGGAGGCGATCGACCTGCAGGCGACGTTCCGGCGCATGTTGGACGGCGGCGACCGGGCCTGCGCGATGGAGGTCTCCTCCCATGCCATGTCCCTGCGCCGCGCCGACGCGATCCACTTCGAGGCGGCCCTGTTCACCAACCTGACCCAGGACCACCTCGACTTCCACGGAGACATGGAGGACTACTTCCGCGCCAAGCGCAGGCTGTTCGCCAGCTTGGGCCCCGGCACGGCGATCGTCAACGTCGACGACCCCTACGGCCGCCGCCTGGCCGGGGAATTCGATTGCGTCACCTTCTCCGCCGAGGGCGCCGAGGCCGACTACGTCGCCTGCGAGGTCGACTTCGACGCCGGCGGGGCCGAGTTCACGGTCGCCCGGCGGCCCGGCGGCGACGGCGTCCGGGTGCGGACGGGTATGCCGGGCCACTTCAACGTCGCCAACGCGCTGGGGGCCTTCGCCGCCGCGATGGCGCTGGGGGTCGCCGCCGAGGACGCGGCGGCGGGCCTGGCGCGGGCGGCGCGGGTGCCGGGGCGCTTCGAGCCGGTCGAGGAGGGGCAGGGGTTCGCGGTGCTGGTCGACTACGCGCACACGCCGGACTCGCTGGAGAACGTGCTGCGGGCGGCACGGCGGCTGACCGAGAGGCGCCTGATCGTCGTCTTCGGCGCCGGCGGCGACCGCGACCGCGACAAGCGGCCGAAGATGGGCCGAGCCGGGGCGGAGCTCGCCGACCTGGCGGTGATCACCTCCGACAACCCGCGCTCGGAGGACCCGGCGGCGATCGTCGCCGAAGTCGCGGCCGGGGCCGAGGGGCCTGCCGAGCTGGAGGTCGAGGTCGACCGCCGGGCGGCGATCGCGCTGGCGCTGGGCCGGGCTGAGCCCGGCGACACCGTCGTCATCGCCGGCAAGGGGCACGAGCAGGGCCAGGAGTTCGAGGCCGGCCGCAGGATTCCCTTCGACGATCGCGAGGTCGCCCGCGAGGAGCTGCGGAAGCTGGGCAGCCCGGCGTGAGGCTGGCGGCGGCGGAGATCGCGGCGGCGATGGGGGCCGACATCGTCGCCGAGGGAGGGCCGGGCTCGCCCCAGCGGGCGACGATCGACTCCGGCGCGACCGGCCCCGGCGACCTCTTCTTCGGCCTCCGCGGCGCCAGCCGCGACGGCGGCGAGTTCGCCCCGGCGGCGATCGAGGCCGGCGTGTGGGGCGTGGTCGTCCGCGATGAGTTCGCTCGGGGAGAGTTGCGGCAGTCCTTTGTGACGCATAGGGGTACAAAGGACTGCCGCAATGGTGGGGGGGCGTGGGTCTTTGCCGTCGAGGAGCCCCTGGCCGCGATGCAGTCCCTCGCCCGGGCCTGGCGGCGGGCGCTGGGTGCGCGCGTCGTCGGCGTCACCGGCTCGGTCGGCAAGACCTCGGTCAAGGACATCGCCCGGGCACTGCTGCCCGGCAGCGTCCACGCCAACCGCGAGAACCTCAACACCGAGATCGGGCTGCCGCTGACCGTGCTCGAGGCTGCCGAGGGCACCGACCTGCTGGTGCTGGAGATGGCGATGCGGGGGCCGGGTCAGATCGCCGAGCTGGCGGCGATCGCGGAACCGGACGTGGCGGTGATCACCAACGTCGGGCCGGTCCACGTCGAGCTGCTGGGCTCGGTCGAGGCGATCGCCGCCGCCAAGGCCGAGGCGCTCGACTCACTGCCCGCCGACGGCGTCGCGATCGTGCCGGCCGAGGCGGGGGAGCTAGAGCCGCATCTGGCGCG
This sequence comes from uncultured Actinomycetes bacterium, assembly GCA_963714045.1. Taxonomy (GTDB): domain Bacteria; phylum Actinomycetota; class Thermoleophilia; order Solirubrobacterales; family 70-9; genus VAYN01. The sequence continues at coordinate 1,475,601 of OY970225.1, forward strand.
GGCGCCGAGCCTGCTCCGCTTCGGTCCCGGCGGCGACGTCGAGGCGACCGAGCACAGGGTCGTCGAGGGAGTCACCGAGGCGCTGATCGCCACCCCGGCGGGCGCCCAGCGCTTCCATTTCCCCTTCGCCGAGGCCCACAACCTGACCAACGCGTTCGCGGCGATCGCCGCCGGCGTGGCGCTGGGCGCGCCGCTCGCCGAGATGGCCGACCGCGCCGCGGACATAGGATTCTCCCGCTTCCGCGGCGAGCGCATCGAGCTCGGCGGCGGCATCGTCCTCGTGAACGACTGCTACAACGCCAACCCGGTGTCGATGCGAGCGGCGCTCGACCACCTCGCGACCCTGGGCGCGCCGCGCACGGTCGCCGTGCTTGGCGAGATGGGCGAGCTCGGTCCCGGCGCCGCCGGCTTCCACCGCGAGGTCGGCGAGCACGCGCGCGCCGCCGGGGTCGACTTCGTCGTCGGCGTCGGCCTGCCCGCCCGCGACTACGACCCCGACGAGCTGGTCGCCGACCCCGGCGAGGCGGCCGAGCTGCTGGCGGCGCGCCTGCAGCCCGGCGACGCCGTCCTCGTCAAGGGCTCGCGCTCGGCTGGCCTCGAGGCGGTCGCCGAAGAGCTGGCGGGGCTGATCTGATGGGGGAAGTGCTGATCGCGGGGATGGCGGCGATGCTGATCTGCATCTTCCTCGGCCCCAAATTCATCGAACTCCTCCGGGTCCGAGAGTTCGGCCAGCACATCCGCGAGGACGGCCCGCAGGAGCACCACACCAAGGCCGGCACGCCGACGATGGGGGGGCTGATCGTCTTCGCCTCGATCTGCGTCCCCTTCCTCGTCCTCTCCGACCGCGACGCCCAGAGCCTCGCCGTCTTCGGGGTGGCGATGGGCTGCGCCGCCCTCGGCTTCGCCGACGACTACATCAAGATCGTCAAACGTCGCTCGCTGGGCCTAGCGGGGCGCTGGAAGCTGCTCGGCCAGCTGGTCCTCGCCCTCGGCCTCTGGTGGGTCGCCCGTCACGAGGTCGGCCTCGAGCCGACGCTCTACTTCCGCATCGGCGAGGGCAGCCTCGACCTCGGCCCGGTCCTCTACTTCGTCCTCGTCTTCCTCGTCATCGCCGGCACCTCCAACGGGGTCAACCTCACCGACGGCCTCGACGGCCTCGCCGCCGGCTCCTGCGCGATCGTCCTGCTCGCCTACACGGCGATCGCCTTCGTCGCCAACGAGCAGCAGAACCTGGCCCTGCTCTCGGCCTGCCTGGTCGGCGCCTGCATCGGCTTCCTCTGGTTCAACGCCTTCCCGGCCTCGATCTTCATGGGCGACACCGGCTCGCTCGGGCTGGGAGGGGCGATCGGGGCGCTGGCGGTGATGACCCAGACCGAGGTGCTGCTGATCATCATCGGCGGCATCTTCGTGATCGAGGCCCTCTCGGTCCTGCTCCAGGTCTTCGCCTTCAAGACCTTCCGCCGCCGTGTCCTGCTGATGGCGCCGCTGCACCACCACTTCGAGATGATGGCCTGGTCGGAGACCAAGATCATGCTCCGCTTCTGGATCATCGCCGCCGTCTGCTCGGGGATCGGCTTCACCCTGTACCAGCAGTCGATCGGGCGGTAGCCGCGCCCGCCGGGCTCAGCTCGGCAGCGCCGCCTCGATCGCCGCGACCGAGGCCTCGCCGGCCAGTTCCACCGGCTCGGTGCTGCGCAGGGCGCGGCTGAGGACGAAGGCCCCCTCCAGCAGCGCCAGCATCTGGATCACCAGCTCGCGGGCTCGAGGGCGGGGGATGTCCTCGAGCACGAAACGCTCGGTGCCGCCCTCGATCCAGGCGTTGAAGACGTCGGCGCAAGCCTGGCGCAGACCCTCGTCGGTACTCGAGATCTCGAGGGCCACGGTCGCGATCGGACAGGCGTCGGCGTAGTCGGTCTCTACGAGGGTCTCGGCGGCGCCGGCAAAGAAGTCGCGGATCCCCTGCGCCAACTCGACCTCGGGGCCGGCAAATTCGCCGAGCAGGAGACCGTAGAGGACGCCAGAGCGCCGCACCGCCTCTGCTCCCAACTCGGCCTTGCCGCCGGGGAAGTGGTGGTAGAGCGAGCCGAAGGGAGCGCCCGCCTCGGCGAGTATCTGCTTGACCCCGGTGCCCAAGTAGCCCTGGCGCCGGAACAGCTCGCCGCTGGAATCGAGTATCCGCTCCTTTGTATCGCCGCTCATCCGCCGCCTCCTAGCCTTGTTTCCCAGGTGTGTCTGAGTTTCCTCGCCACATGTGGCGGTCTAGCTCAGACACGTCCTGAGAGGGATGATAATTTGCTTCTCACTAGAGCGATCTATCTAATCAAAGGGAGGAAGGCGGATGGCTGAGGTCGAGCTCTCGGTGGGGGTGGTCGAGTACGGGGACACGGGTGGGGAGGGGCCGCCGTTGGTCTTCCTGCCGGGCCTGGCGATGGACGGGAGGCTGTGGGAGGGGGTGACGGACGTGCTGAGTGCCGAGTACCGCTGCCTGACCCCGATCCTGCCGTTTGGCGCTCACCGCCAGCCGTTGCGAGCCGATGCCGACCTGTCGCTGCGGGGGATCGGGCGCATGGTCTCCGAGTTCCTCGAGCGCCTCGACCTGCGCGACGTCGTCCTCTGCTTCAACGACTGGGGCGGGGCGCAGACGATGATCGCCGACGGGCTGGTCGACCGGGTCGGCAAGCTGGTGCTGGTCTCCTGCGAGACCGCGGGCAACTACCCGCCGGGCCTCGGCGGCCACGCCGCCTGGCTCTCCTGCAAGCTGCCGGGCGGCCTGGCGATGATGCGCCAGACGTTGCTGCGACCGCGGCTGCGGCGGCTGCCGTTCATCTACGGGCAGATGACCAAGCGCGGCATCCCCGACGAGCTGATGCGGGAATGGCTGGAGCCGTTGAGGCGGTCCGAGATCCGGCGCGATCTGCGCAAGTACGCCGGCGACGCGATGCGGGGCAAGAAGGCGATCCGGGCGGCGACCCCGGCGCTCGGCTCCTTCGAGCGCCCCGTCCTCGTCGTCTGGGACAGCGAGGGCAAGATGATGCCCAACGCCGAGGGCCGCGAGCTCGCCGCCGCCTTCCCCGACGCCCGCTACGTCGAGCTGGCCGACTGCTACACGCTGATCCCGTTCGATCAGCCGCAGGCGCTGGCGCGCGAGATCCGCGAGTTTGCCGCGTAACGGCTGACAGGTCCGCGCGCGAAGAGGGCGAACCTGTCCCTTGATGAGTGCGCCGCCGCCCAGGAAGCTTCGCTCGGAGTTGCCCGAGGATCATCGGGCGGAAGCCCCTGATCCATCGCTCTCGACCCTCCGGCTTGAGTTGCGGCGCTGGCGGGATGCGGATCGGGAGCCGTTTGCCGCTATGAACGGCGACCTGGAGGTGATGGAGCACTTTCCGGAGCCGCTGAGCCACGAGGAGAGCGATGCTTTGGTGAAGAGGATCGAGGCTGGGTTCGAGGCGAACGGATTCGGGCTTTGGGCGCTGGAGGTGCGAGGGAGTGGGGAGTTCATTGGCTTCACCGGCCTGGCGGTGCCCGGTTTCGAGGCGCACTTCACTCCGGCGGTCGAGGTGGGATGGAGGCTGGCGCGCTCCGCCTGGGGCCTGGGCTACGCGACCGAGGCGGCGACGGCGGCGCTCGAGTTCGGTTTCGGCGAGGCCGGCCTGAGCGAGGTCGTTTCCTTCACCAGCATTGGCAATACCCGCTCGCGAGCGGTCATGGAGCGAATTGGGATGACCCACGACCCCGACGACGACTTCGATCACCCCGACCTCCCGGAGGGAGATCCGCTGCGTCGCCACGTCCTCTACAGGATCACTGTGGGCGACTAGGTCGGCTAGAAGTCCAGGGGATACGAAGCGGGAGCGGATCAGTCGAGATCGAATGCGGCTGCGATCGCGTTGCTGAGGGCCTGCTCCTGGTGGTCGAGCAGCACGCCGATCTGCGCTCCCACGGCATCGGTGGGGATGGTGGTGACGTTGTCGCAGCTGACGACCGAGGGCCCTGCCAGGCCGTTCGCCGCACCGACGTCCACCTCGCTGGAGAGCCCGCGGATGGTGGTGGTGATCGGCGCGACGGTCACCGTCCTGAGATGCGGCCGCACGAGCTCACGCGTCAGGATCAGCACGGGCCGAGCCTTGTCGAGCTGTGCGACATGGATGGCCCGCATCAGGCCAGATCGTGGGGCAGGCCAGCCGCGTGCTCGGCCAGCCCCACGAGCTCCGGGTCCGGGCCTGTGCGGGCGAGGATCTGGGCATCGCGTTCCGCCAGGGCGCGCCGGCGCTCGCGCTCGAGCGCACGGGTGACGACCGCCGCCCGGCTGCGCTCGCTCCCGGCGTCGACGACCTCATCGACGAAGGCGACAAGCTCGTCCGGGATGCGAATCGCGATCTGCTTGCTCATCCCAAAATGGTATCAAAACGGTATTCAGACTCGAAGCCTCTAGCTATTCGTTTCGCGCGCTCTCAGGGGAACGCAACGAGGGGTCGCGAGCTCGCCGCCCACCTTCCCTGACAGGTCCGCGCGCGAAGAGGGCGAACCTGTCCCTTGATGAGTGCGCCGCCGCCCAGGAAGCTTCGCCCTGAGTTGCCCGAGGGTCCTTTTCTGGTCGTCGGGCTGGCTCGGTCGGGGTGCGCTGTCGCTCGCCTACTGGCGGGGCGGGGGAAGGTCGTGCGGGGGGTCGATTCGGGGCGCCCGGATGCGGCGGCAGGGCTGGAGGGGGTCGGCGTCGAAGTGTTCCTGGATACGGATGGACTTGCTTTGCTTGAGGGGACGCGGACGGTCGTCAAGAGCCCGGGCGTTCCCCGGGAGGCGCTGGTGATCGCGGCCGCTGCGGAGCGCGGGATCGAGGTCGTGGGAGAGCTGGAGCTGGCCTGGCGGGCGCTGTCGAACCGGTTCGTCGCCGTAACCGGGACCAACGGCAAGACGACCGTGGTCGAGCTGCTCGGTCACCTCTACCGCGGCGCCGGCGAGCCGGTGGCGGTGGCGGGGAACGTCGGCACGCCGCTCTCGGAGCTGGCCAGCCGGGTCGAGCCCGACGCCACCGTGATCTGCGAGGCGTCCAGCTTCCAGCTCGAGGACACCAGCCGCTTCGCCCCCGAGTGCGCGGTTTTCCTCAACCTCGCCCCCGACCACCTCGACCGCCATCGCGACCTCGAGTCCTACCTGGCGGCGAAGCTGCGGATCTTCGCCAACCAGGGCAACGACGACCTCGCCGTCTACAACGCCGACGACCCGGCCCTGGCCGGCACCGATCTCGGCGGCTGCGCTCGCCGCATCGCCTTCTGCACCGGGGCCGGCCCCGACTGCGAGGTGGCGCTGGCGGAGGGGACGATCTTCCACGACGGCGAGCCGCTGCTGGCGGTCTCCGAGCTGGGCCTGTTCGGCGAGCACAACGTCGCCAACGCGATGGCCGCCGCCGCGGCGGCGCTCTCGATGGGGCTCGACCGCGAGGCCGTGCGCGAGGGACTGCGAAGCTTCGCCGGCGTCCCGCACCGGCTGGAGGAGGTGGCGGAGATCGCCGGCGTCCGCTTCGTCAACGACTCCAAGGCGACCAACGTCGCCTCGGCCGTGGTCGGCATCCGCGCCTTCGGGGGCGGCGTCCACGCGATCTTCGGCGGCAGCGAGAAGGGCGAGCCGTTCGCGCCCCTGCTCGACCCGATCCGCGAGCGCTGCGCCGCCTGCTACCTGACCGGAGCCACCTCCGAGCGCATGGCGGCGGAGCTGGCGCCGGCGATCGCGGCCGGCGTCGCGCTGCACCGCTGCGAGGACCTCGAGGAGGCCGTCCGCCGCGCCGCCGCCGCGGCCCTCCCCGACGAGGTCGTCCTGCTCTCGCCCGCCTGCGCCAGCTTCGACGTCTTCGAGGACTTCGAGCAACGCGGCGAGCGCTTCCGCGAGATCGTCGAGGGGCTGCGATGAGCGGCTTCCCGGTCGCCCTCGGGCGCGCCAGGCCCTCCCGGGGGAAGGCGAAGAGGGCCAGGAAGCGCTCCCGGGCGCGCCCCGTCTCAGCTGAGTACAACATGCTGCTGACCGCGACCCTGTGCCTGCTGGCGCTCGGCGCGGTGATGGTCTTCTCCGCCAGCTCGACCACCCGGGTGCTGCAGAACGGCGGCCTCTCCGACAGCGCCTTCTACCTGAAGCGGACGCTGATCTTCGGCGCCGTCGGCCTCGCGATCATGCACCTGGCCGCGCGCCTCGGCCTCGATTTCTTCCGGCGGATGACACCCCTGATCCTCGGCGGCTCGCTCTTCCTTCTGGTCGCGGTGATGGGCGCCGGGACCAGCGTCAACGGCGCCAGCCGCTGGATCGGCCCCAGCTTCCTGCAGCTGCAGCCCTCGGAGATCGCCAAGGTCGCGCTGGTCCTCTACGGCGCCGACCTGCTCGCCCGCAAACCGAAGATGGTGCGCTCCATCGAGGGCATGCGGCCCTATCTCCTGGTCGTCGGCGCCTCCTGCCTGCTGATCATGATCGAGCCCGACATGGGGACGACGATGGTCGTCGCCTTCGCCGCCGCGGCGATGCTGATCGCCGCCGGCGCCCGTCCCCGGGACCTCGGGCTGATCGCGCTGGGCATCGGCGCCGCGGCGCTGCTGCTGACGATCGTCGAGCCCTACCGGATGGCCCGCCTGACCGGCTTCCTCAACCCCGGTGCCGACGCCTCCGGAACCGGCTTCCAGGCGGCCCAGGCGAAGATCGCGCTCGGCTCCGGCGGTATCTTCGGGGTCGGCATCGGCAACGGCGTCCAGAAGGCCTTCTACTTGCCCGAGGCGCACACCGACATGATCTCCGCTGTGATCGGCGAGGAGCTGGGGATGGTCGGGATCCTCGGCGTCGTCGGGCTCTTCTCGATGCTCGGCTATGCAGGCCTCAAAGTCGCCCAGAGGGCCAAGGACAGCTACGGCAAGCTGCTGGTCGCCGGGCTGACCTCGCTGATCCTCGTTCAGGCGACGATCAACCTCTTCGCGGTGATGGGGCTGGCGCCGCTGACCGGCGTGCCGCTGCCCTTCGTCTCCTACGGCAACAGCAGCCTGATGGCGACCCTGCTCGCGGTCGGGCTGATCCTCAACGTCGCCCGCGGCGGCACCGCGGCGGCCGCCCGCGGCGGCAGCCGCTCGACCGCGGGCAGACGATCTCCCAAGCGCAAACCGGCGCGGTCCTCCGGCACTGGCAAACTGCGCGTCGTCAACGGCGGGCGCGCGCCCGCGTCCGGAAGGAGTCGATCGAGCGGTGCCAGGAAAGCCAAGAGTGGTGGTGGCGGCGGGGGGAACCGCGGGGCACGTGGTGCCCGCCATGGCGGTCGCCGCCGAGCTTCGAGCTAGCGGCGCCGAGGTCTCCTTCCTCGGCACGAGGGAGCGGATCGAGGCGGAGCTGGCGCCGACCGCCGGCTACGAGATCGACTTCCTCAAGGTGCGCGGCATCGACCGCCGCAACCCGCTGCGCGCGGCACGGGCCGGGATCGAGGCGCTGGGCGCCGTCGGCGCGGCGTGGCGGGCGCTGCGGCGCCGCGGCGCCGACGTGGTGATGGGTGGCGGCGGCTTCGTCGCCGGCCCGGCGGGCCTGGCCGCGACCCTGACCGGCACGCCGCTGGTCCTGACCGAGGCCGACAGCCACCTCGGCCTCGCCAACCGGCTGCTGGCCCGGCGGGCGCGGCGGGTCTGCCTCGCCTTCCCGATCGAGGGGAGGGAGGGAGAGCGCTACCTCCTCACCGGCCGGCCGGTCCCGGACGCGGTGCTGCGCGCCGACCGCGACGCCGCCCGTCGGCGCTTCGGCATCCCGGCCGAGGCTCGCTGCCTGCTCGTCGTCGGTGGCAGCCAGGGTGCCCGCTCGATCAACTTCGCCGCACTTGAGGCCTTCGCCGAGCGCGACGGCCGCGACTTCCACGTCATCCAACTCGCCGGCCGGCGCGACTTCGAGGAGCTGGAGCGGCGCCTCGCCGCCGCGCCCCACGGCGACCGCTACGTGCTGCTCGCCTACGAACCCGACCTCGGCGACGTCCTCGCCGCCTCCGACCTGGTGCTGGGACGCTCCGGTGGCTCGGTCTTCGAGCTCGCCGCCGCCGGCCGTCCGGCGATCCTCGTTCCCTACCCGCACGCGACCGCCGACCACCAGGGCGCCAACGCCGCCTGGATGGAGCGCGCCGGCGCGGCGACGGTGCTGCCCGACTCGGCACTCGCGGGCGAGGTCGGGGCCGAGCGGTTGCGGGGCCAGGTGGCGGCGATCCTCGGCGATGCCGGGCGCCTGGAGGCGATGGCGGCGTCCTCCCGCGCGCTGGCGATGCCCGACGCCGCCCGTCGCATCGCCGACGAGGTGTTGGCGGTCGCCGATGTCTAGCGACTGGTCCTCCCGCCGCCTGCACTTCGTCGGCATCGGCGGCGCCGGGATGAGCGGGCTGGCACTGGTCTGCGCCCGGCTCGGCGCGAGCGTCAGCGGCAGCGACCGCAGCGACTCCTCTTATATGGAGCGCCTGCGCGCGGCCGGCCTCGACCCGGTCGTCGGCCACGACGCCGCCAACCTGCCCGAGGACGCCGAGGTCGTCGTCTCGACCGCGATCGGGGAGGACAACCCGGAGCTGGCGCTGGCTCGCGAGCGCGGCGCGCGGGTGATCCACCGCGGCGCCCTGCTGGCCGAGCTCTGCGCGGAGAAGCGGCTGATCGCCGTCGCCGGCACCCACGGCAAGACGACGACGACGTCGATGGCGGTCTGGGCGCTGCGGGCGATCGGCGCCGACCCCGCCTTCTTCGTCGGCGGCGAGGTCCCCGGGGTCGGCGAGGACGGCGCCGCCGCCAACGCCGGCTGGGGAGAGGGGGAGTGGGTCGTCGCCGAGGCCGACGAGAGCGACGCCAGCTTCCTCGAGCTGAGGCCGGAGATCGCCGTCGTCACCAACCTCGAGATGGATCACCACGCCCGCTGGGGCTCGGTGGCGGAGCTGCAGCGGGCCTTCCGCCAGTTCCTCGAGCCGGCCGCCGCGGCGGTCCTGCCAGCTGACGGCGGCCTCGACGGCCTCGCCGGCCAGGGCCGCCGGCTCGACTTCGACTCCGCGGCTCCGGGGCCCGCCGAGCTCTCGCTTGCCGTGCCCGGTCGCCACAACCGCGCCAACGCCCGCGCCGCCCTGGCGGCGATCGAGCTGGCGGGGCTCGACGTCGACGCGGCGGCCGCGGCGCTCGCCGGCTTCCCGGGGGTGCGGCGGCGGCTGGAGCTGAAGGGCTCGTGCCGCGGAGTCCCCATATACGACGACTACGCCCATCACCCGACCGAGGTCCGCGCCGCCCTCTCGGCCCTGCGCGAGCTCGGGCCGGAGCGCCTCGTCGCCGTCTTCCAGCCCCACCTCTACTCGCGCACCAAGGCGCTCGCCGAGGAGTTCGGGGCGGCGCTCGCCCTGGCCGACGAGGTCGCGGTGCTCGACGTCTACCCGGCCCGCGAGGAGCCGGTCGGCGAATTGGCCGGGGTCAGCGGCCTGCGGGTCGCCCAGGCCGCGGCCGAGCGGATGGGGGGGAGGGCGGTCTGGTGGCTGCCCGACGCGGAGGCGGCCCGCCGCGCCCTGGCCGAGATCCTTGACCGCGACCGCGACCGCGACGTCGACGCCGGCACCGTGCTGGTCACGATCGGCGCCGGCGACGTCTTCGAGCTCGGCGAGTCTCTGCTGGAGGGGGGAGAGGGATGAGCGCGCCGCCCGCCGGGGTCGAGCGAGACCGCCCGCTCGCGCGCCTGACCACGATTCGCACCGGCGGCGCCGCCGAGTGGTTCGCCCGCCCGGGCGGGCGGGAGCAGCTGGTCGAGATGCTGCGCTGGGCCGAGGGGGAAGGCCTGGCGGTAGGACTGGTCGGGTCAGGCTCGAACCTGCTGGTAGCCGACGATGGATTCCACGGGCTCGCGATCAAGCTGGACGGAGGCCTCGCGACGATCGAGCGCGACGGCGAGCGCATCCTCTGCGGCGGCGGCGCCCGCCTGCCCTCGGCCGCGGCGAAAGCGGCCGGCTGGGGCCTCGCCGGCCTCGAGTTCGGGATCAACATTCCCGGCACCGCCGGCGGAGCGGTGCGGATGAACGCCAACGCCTACGGCGGCCAGCTCGCCCGCGTGCTCGACTGGGTCGAGGTCTGCACCGCCGCCGGCAGCGAGCGCCGCGCGCCCGACCGCCTCGGCTTCTCCTACCGCCGCTCGAACCTGGGCCCGGGCGAAGTCGTCTCCCGTGCCGGCTTCCGGCTGCGTCCCGGCGACCCGGCCGAGATCCGGGCGACGCTGGCGACGATGCGCGAACGCCGTCGCGAGGCCCAGCCCTCGGGGATCAAGACCTTCGGCTCGACCTTCAAGAACCCCGAGGACGAGCGCGCCGGGGGGCGCTCGGCCGGCCAGCTGCTCGAGGCCGCCGGCTGCCGCGGCCTGCGCCATGGCGGCGCCCGCTTCTCCGAGGTGCACGCCAACTTCGTCGAGAACGGCGGCGACGCCACCACGGCGGACGTGCTGGAGCTGATGGCCGCGGGCAGGCGGCGGGTCCACGAGCGCTTCGGCGTCGAGCTGGAGCCGGAGGTCCAGGTGCTGGGCGAGGTGCGCTGGCCCGGGGGCTGGGAGCTGTGAGATGGATCGGGAGGTCAGTCGCGGTGATCCTGGCCGTGATCGCGGCCGGGGCTCTCTACCAGTTCGTTCTCGGCGACAAGGCGGTGACCGGCGCCGTGCGGGTGCCAGAAGCGACGGCGATGATCGGCAGCGGCGAAAGCGCGGTGGCAGTCGCCGCCGGCGGGGCGATCGTCCCCTGGCTCCCCCTTCCGGCCGAACCCGGGCTGCCGCAACTGCCGCTGGGCGAACCGCCGCAGAACGGCCACCTCGCCGGCCCGATGCTGCAACAGGCCCGCGTCCTCGGCGCCGCCCCGGCGGCCCTTCGCCCCTACCTGGCCGGCAGCCATTACGGCGAAAGCGGAGTCGACGTCGAAACCACCGCGGGGATCGAACTGCGTTTCGGCGACGCCTCGCAGGCAGCGCGGAAGTGGAGGGCGGCGGCGGCCGTGCTCGCCGACCCCTCGATCGTGGCGCTCGATTATGTAGACCTGCATGCTCCCAAGCACCCGTCGTACTACGGCTCTGGGCATACGCTTCCGCCCTCTCCCTGAACCCTCGACCAAAGGGTCAGGTTGGGCCAAGTCTCAAGTCAGCATCGAGGGTTTGCCAATGCACGATGGCTTTCGGCTGTTTGACAGAGGGCCGAGAATGCCCTACGTTCAGCGCAAATTCCGCTCCTTGACCGGAGACTCGAACCCTTGAGTCTCGCTGAAGGCTCGGACGGAACAAAGGCTCAACTCAAAAGACAGCTGTCTCTTCGGACCTTCAGGGTCGGCGAAGGCGGCGAAGGAAGAAATCGGGAGATGGAATCCACTTACCTCGCGGTCATAAAGGTCGTCGGAGCTGGCGGCGGCGGCACCAACGCGGTCAGCCGCATGATTGACGCCGGCATCCGTGGCGTCGAGTTCGTCGCGGTCAACACCGACGCCCAGGCGCTGCAGGCCTGCGACGCCGACATCAAGCTCTCGATCGGCCAGGAGCTGACCCGGGGCCTCGGCGCCGGCGGCAACCCCGAGGTCGGAGCGGGCGCCGCGGCGGAGAGCCGCGACGAGATCAAGGAGGCGCTGAAGGGCGCCGACATGGTCTTCGTCACCGCCGGCGAGGGTGGCGGCACCGGCACCGGCTCGGCGCCGATCATCGCCGAGATCGCCAAGGAGGAGATCGGCGCGCTCACGGTCGGCGCCGTGACCAAGCCCTTCGAGTTCGAGGGCAAACGGCGGATGCAGCAGGCGCTCGAGGGGATCGAGAAGCTGCGAAACAACGTCGACACCCTGATCATCGTCCCCAACGAGAAGCTGCTGCAGGCGGTCGAGCGGCGCACCAGCGTGCTCGAGGCTTTCCGCCAGGCCGACGACATCCTGCGCCAGGGCGTCCAGGGCATCACCGACCTGATCACGATCCCCGGACTGATCAACCTCGACTTCGCCGACGTGCGGACGATCATGCGCGATGCCGGCTCGGCCCTGATGGGCGTCGGCTCGGCCTCCGGCGAGGCGCGGGCTCTCGACGCCGCCAAGGCGGCGATCACCTCGCCGCTGATCGAGGAGTCGATCAAGGGCGCGACCGGGATGCTGCTGAATATCACCGGCCCCGAGGACCTCGGCCTGTTCGAGGTCAACGAGGCGGCGCAGCTGGTCCAGGCCGAGGCCGACGACAACGCCAACATCATCTTCGGTTCGGTCGTCGACCAGTCGATGCGCGACGAGGTTCGCGTCACCGTGATCGCGACCGGCTTCGAGGGCTTCGAGCTCCTCGCCCGCTCGCCGCAGCGGGTGCGGCGGCGCTACGAGTCGAAGCCGCGGATCGCCGCCGACGACACCGACATCCGCAAACTGCGGGTCTCCGACGACGACATCGACGTTCCGGGCTTCCTCAAAGACTGAGGTTGGAGGAAGCCGGGTGGCCCTGCCCCGGAGGCCGTTGCGCAGCTGAGCCCTGGTGGCGATTTGAGAGGTTTGCACGGGAGCCTCCGGGGCAGGGCCACCCGGCTTCCCTCGGTGCTCGTTCGTGAATAGCCTGCGGGTCGTGAGCAACCTCCGGCGCACGCCCCTGTATGAGCAGCACGTCGAGCTTGGAGGGAAGATCGTGCCGTTTGCCGGCTGGGAGATGCCGGTCACGTACGAGGGCATCAAGGAGGAGCATTCGGCGGTGCGGACGCACGTCGGGATGTTCGACGTCTCGCACATGGGCGAGATCGAGGTCGAGGGGCCGGGTGCGCTCGAGTTCATGCAGCTGGCGCTCTCCAACGACGTCGCCAGGGTCGAGGCCGGGGGCGCCCAGTACTCCTGCCTCTGTGCGGAGGACGGCGGCGTCCTCGATGACCTCTTTGCCTACCGGCTCGGTGGCGACCGCTTTCTGATCGTCACCAACGCCGCCAACCACGAGGCCGACCTCGCCTGGCTCGGCCGCTGGAGCCGCGGCTTCGACGTCATCGTCCGCGACGTCGCCGACCGCTACGCGATGCTCGCCGTCCAGGGCCCGCACGCGCGAGCGGTTCTCGGCCGCGCCCTCGGGATCGAGCTGCCGCCGCGGATGCGGGTCGCCCCGGTGCGTGTCGGTGGCCGACCGGCGCTCGCCTGCGGCACCGGCTACACCGGCGAGGACGGGATCGAGCTGCTGCTGGACCCCGAGGCGGCGGCACCGATCTGGGCGGAGCTGCTCGACGCCGGCGTCGTTCCCTGCGGGCTCGGCGCCCGCGACACGCTGCGGCTCGAGGTCTGCTTCCCGCTACACGGCAACGAGCTGAGCGCCGAGCGCAACCCGATCGAGGCCGGCCTCGGCTGGTGTTGCAAGGAGGAGACAGGGTTCGTCGGCTCGGTGGCGATCGCCCGCGCCCGCGCCCGCGCCGAGGGCACGGCCGAAACCCTCGTCGCCTTCAAGATCGACGGCCAGGGGATCCCGCGCGAAGGCAACCCGGTCCTGCGCGAGGGCCAGGTGGTCGGCGCCGTCACCAGCGGCACCTTCTCGCCCTCGCTCGAGGTCGGCGCCGGCATGGCCTACGTCCGCGCCGACCTCGCCGAGCCGGGGACCGAGCTGGAGATCGACGTGCGCGGCAAGCGCCGCGCCGCCCGGGTAGCGTCCAGGCCCCTCTACCGGAAAGCGAGCTGAGCCTTGTCCGACGACCATTACCCCGACGACCTCCGCTACCACGACCAGCACGACTGGGCGCGGCTGCAGGGCGACGAGCACGCCGTCTTCGGGATCACCTGGTACGCGCAGGACTCGCTCGGCGAGGTCGTCTTCTACGACCCGCCGGAGGTCGGGGCGACGATCCACAAGGACTCCTCATACGCCGAGGTCGAGTCGGTCAAGGCCGTCTCCGAGGTGATCGCGCCGATGTCGGGGGAGATCGTCGAGGTCAACGACGCGCTCCAGGACGCCCCCGAGAAGGTCAACGCTGACCCCTACGGCGAGGGCTGGCTGGTCAAGGTCCGCCTCACCGCGCCCGGCGAGGCCGAGGCGCTGCTCGGCGCCGCCGAATACCGCAAGTTCTTGAGCGCGGAGTGAGCAAGCATCCATATCTGACTCTTTTGCGCAGCGAGCGGAGCGCGAAATTTATGCGGGGCCGCGCCCTCTCGTAGCCTGTACGCGTGACCCGCTACACCTCAGCCACCCCCGGCGACCGGGCCGAGATGCTGGCGGCGATCGGCGTCGACTCGCCGGCCGACCTGTTCGAGCAGATCCCCGAGCCGCTGCGGCTCGGCCGCCCGCTGGCGCTGCCCGACGGGCTCGGCGAGGCCGAGGTCTTCGAGCGCCTCTCGGCGCTGGCGGCGCGCAACGCCGACGCCGAGGAGCAGGTCTGCTTCGTCGGGGCGGGGATGTACGACCACTACGTGCCGGCGATCGTCGACGCGATCACCCAGCGCTCCGAGTTCCTCACCCCCTACACCCCCTACCAGCCGGAGATCTCCCAGGGCGGCCTCCAGGTCATGTTCGAGTTCCAGACGGCGATGTCGGAGCTGACCGGGCTGCCGGTCTCCAACGCCGGCCTCTACGAGGGGCCGTCCTCGCTCGCCTCCGCCGGCTACCTGGCGATTGGCGCGACCAAGCGCAAGCGCTTCGTCGTCTCCCGTGGCGTCCACCCGCACAGCCGCGAGACGCTCGCCACCTACTCGGTCGGCTACGGCGCCGAGGTGGTGGAGGTCGGGCTGGAGGGAGGGTTGACCGACGCCGCCGCGCTGGCCGCCGCCGTCGACGGCGAGACCGCCGCGGTCTTCCTCCAGAGCCCCAACTTCCTCGGTGCGGTCGAGGACGTCGAGGCGCTCGACGCCGCCGCCAAGGAGCATGGGGCGCTGCTGGTCGTCGCCTGCGACCCGATGACCTTGGGCATCCTCAAGCCGCCGGGCGAGTGCGGCGCCGACATCGCCCTCGGCGAGGGCCAGCCGCTCGGCAACCGGCTCGACTTCGGCGGCCCCTCGTTCGGCTTCTTCTGCGCGACCGAGGAGCAGATCCGCCGCATGCCGGGGCGGATTGCCGGCGAAACCGAGGACGTCGACGGGCGCCGCGGCTTCGTCCTCGCCCTGCAGACCCGCGAGCAGCACATCCGCCGCGAGAAGGCGACCAACAACATCTGCACCGCGCAGGCGCTGAACGCGCTGGCGGCGATGGTCCACCTCGCCTGGCTCGGCCGTCACGGCTTCCGCGAGCTGGGTGAGCTGCTGGTCCAGCGCACCGCCTATGCCCGCGAGCGCCTCGCCGCCGTCGAGGGCGTCGAGCTGCTCCACGACGCCCCGGTCGTGCGCGAGTTCGCGGTTCGCCTCGACGCCCCCGTCGCCGCCGTCCTCGACCGCTGCGCCGAGCGCGGCATCGCCGCCGGCCACCCGCTCGGCCGCGATTACCCCGAGCACTCCGACGGCCTCCTCGTCGCGATCACCGAGCGCCGCACCCGCGAGCAGATCGACGCCCTCGCCGAGGCCCTTGGCGTGGCGATCGCCGCCGAGCGGGGCGAGTTTGTTGCGGAGAGCGAAACAAAGTCGCCCAGCGGGGAGCCGGTTGCGTGAGAGCCCTGACCGAGACCCCGATGCAGCGCGAACGGGCGCGGACGATTTACGAGAAGTCGAAGCCGGGGCGGCGCGCCGCGGCGCTGCCGGATGCCGGCGTGCCCGTGACGCCGCTGGAGGAGCTGATCCCGGCGAAGCTGCTGCGGGGGGAGCCGCCGGCGCTGCCAGAGATCGCCGAGCCGGAGATCGTCCGCCACTACAACCGGCTCTCGCGCCGCAACTTCGACCTCGACAGCGGCTTCTACCCGCTCGGCTCCTGCACGATGAAGCACAACCCGCGTTTGAATGAGCGTGTGGCGGCGCTGCCCGGCCACGCCCGCCTGCACCCCGCCCAGGACCCGCGCCGGGCCCAGGGGGCGCTGGAGCTGATGTGGCTGCTGCAGGAGTCGCTGGGCGAGATCTGCGGCCTGCCGCACGTCAGCCTGCAGCCCTCCGCCGGCTCCCACGGCGAGCTCGCCGGCCTGCTGCTGACCCGCGCCTTCCACGCCGACCGCGGCGAAGAGCGGACCAGGGTCCTCGCTCCCGACACCTCCCACGGCACCAACCCGGCCTCGGTCTCGATGGCCGGCTACGAGGCGGTCAAGGTCGCGACCAACGAGCGCGGCGGGGTCGAGATGGACGACCTGCGGGCGAAGATCGAGGGGGATCCCGACCAGGTCGCCTGCCTGATGCTGACCAACCCCAACACGCTCGGCCTCTTCGACGAGAACATCGCCGAGATCGCCGGCCTGATCCACGCGGCGGGCGGGACCCTCTACTACGACGGCGCCAACCTCAACGCGGTGATGGGGCACTCGCGGCCCGGCGACATGGGCTTCGACATCGTCCACGTCAACCTCCACAAGTCGTTCAGCCAGCCGCACGGCGGCGGCGGCCCGGGCGCCGGCCCGATCGCCGTCTCCGAGCGGATCGAGCCCTACCTGCCGCGGCCCCAGGTCGTGCGGCGCGAGGGAGACAACGGCGGTGGGCCGAGCTTCGACCTCGACTTCGAGCGGCCGAAGTCGATCGGGCGCCTGCGCGGCTTCCAGGGCAACTTCGGCGTCTTCGTCCGCGCCTACGCATATATCCTCAGCCTCGGCGCCGACGGCCTCGCCGAGGCCTCTGAGACCGCCGTCCTCAATGCCAACTACCTGAAGGCGCGGCTCGCCGAGGGCCGTGCCGGCGAGCGGCTGCCGGTCGCCTTCGAGCGCCACTGCATGCACGAGTTCGTCCTCTCCGGCAAGCCGATGAAGCGGGAGCTGGGCCTCGCCACGCTCGACCTCGCCAAGCGACTGCTCGACTTCGGCTTCCACCCGCCGACCGTCTACTTCCCCCTCCTGGTAGACGAGGCCCTGATGATCGAGCCGACCGAGACCGAGACCAAGGAGTCCCTCGACGCCTTCGTCGACGCCGTCGAGCAGATCCTCACCGAGGCCGAGTCCGACCCCGAGGTCGCCAAGAGCGCCCCCTACACGACCCCCGTCCGCCGCCTGGACGAGGTCAGGGCGACGAGGCAGCCGGTTGTGCGGCAGTCGCTGGGGTAGGGGGGTCGGGAGGCCGTCCCCAGGCACATCTCGCAATGGCTCGATGTTGAGTGCCTGGGGACGGCCTCCCGACCCCCCTACTACAGTTGCGGCAGCGTCTGCTCCAGTTCCAGCACCGGGGCGAAGAGGTCGCCTTGTTGCTCGATGCGTTTGAGGACGGCGTCGGACTCGAAGACCAGGTCCGTGGCTTGGCCTGACTCAGTGCAGGCTTCGACCTCCTCCCAGGTCACCGGGGTCGAGACGGTGGGGCGTTCGCGGGCTCTCAGGGAGTAGACGGCGAT
The DNA here is from genome assembly GCA_963714045.1 of uncultured Actinomycetes bacterium. Classification (GTDB taxonomy): domain Bacteria; phylum Actinomycetota; class Thermoleophilia; order Solirubrobacterales; family 70-9; genus VAYN01. Next base: position 1,492,941 of record OY970225.1, read on the forward strand.
CGTCGTTTTGCGTTCGTTGTTCTGGTACCAGTCGATCAGGACCTTGCCGCTGCGGTCGGTCTTTTTGCCCATTTTCGCCAGGACCTCGTCGGGGGTCTGCTTGGCGATCAGCTGGGCGAGCGCCTGGGCGAAGGGCCGCGTCTCCTCGTAGGAGGTCTTGGTGTTGAGCGGCACGTAGAGCTGCATCCCCTTCGAGCCGGAGGTCTTGGCGAAGCACTCGAGATCGAGCTGGCCGAGGACCTCGCGCAGGCGCAGTGCCACCTGGCAGCAGTCGACGACGTCGGCCGGCGGGCCGGGGTCGAGGTCGAAGGCCAGCACGGTCGGCCGCGTCGGCGCCCGCGCCAGCGAGAGCGAGGGGTGCAGCTCGATCGCCGCCAGCTGCGCCATCCAGACCAGCGTCGGCCGCCCGTCGCAGACGCAGAAGTCGATCTTGCCGGCGCGTGGCCCGGCCTCTACCCGCGCCGTCTTCACCCATTTGGGCCGGTGCTTCGGGCAGCGCTTCTCGAAGAAGGCGGCGTCGAGGTCGTCGACCCCTTCGGGGAAGCGCCGCAGCGTCACCGCCCGCCCGGCCAGGTGCGGCACCATCGCCGGCGCCACTCGGGCGTAGTAGTCGACCATCTCCCCCTTGGTGAAGCCGGTCTCCGGGTACAGCACCTTGTCGAGGTTGGTGAGCTTCAGCTCACGCCCGTCGACCTCGGCCGTTATTTCTTTGCCTTGGCGCGCGATTTCTTCGCGGGTCTCTGCGCTGGCTTCCTGGCGCGTTTCTTTTTCTTGCCCTGCACCGCGGCGATGCTCTCCTCCAGCGCGCTCATCAGGTCGGGGACGGCGGTCGCCTGCGGCGCCTCGGCCGCCGGCGCGACGACCTCCTTGCCTTCGGCCTTGCGCTCGATCAGCTCCAGCAGCTGCTCGCGGTACTCGTCGTGGTAGGCCCCCGGGTCGAACTCGGTGGCGAGCGAGTCGATCAACTGCTCGGCCATCTCCTGCTCGCGCCTGGCGACCTTCGGTGCCTTCTCCGGCAGCACCTCCGCCAGCTCGCCGGCCGGCACGACCTCGTCGGCGAAGCGCATCGTGGTCAGGGTCAGCACGCCGCCGGAGGTGCGGATCGCCGCCAGGTGCTCCTTGTTGCGGAAGACGAAGCGGGCGATCGCCACCTTGCCGGAGGCCTCCATCGCCGCCGCCAGCAGCGAGTAGGCCTTCTCGGCGCCCTCGGCCGGGCCGAGGTAGTAGGGGCTGTCGAAGTAGATCGGGTCGATCTCCTCGAGGCCGACGAAGTCCTGGACCGCGATCGCCCGCGTCCGCTCCGGCGCCAGCGCCGCCATCTCCTCTTTGCCCAGCGGCACGTAGTTGCCGGGCGTGATCTCGAAGGCCTTGACGATCTCCTCGTAGGGGACCTCCTCGTCGCTGCCCTCGGCGACGCGGCGGTGTTTGATCCGGGCGCCGTCGGAGCCGCGGATCTCGCGCAGGGAGATGCCGCGCCGGGCCACCGCGCTGTAGAGCTTCACGGGCACGTTGAGGAGCCCGAAGCTGATCGAGCCGCTCCAGATCGCTCTCGCCATCAGCGGATCACCTGCCGGGATTGTTCCAGCCGACCGCCGGCGCGTCCACGGCCCGGTGCCCGGCGGGGGTCATCTTGCGTCGGTGCGGGATCATGCGGCGGTGCTCTTCGAGCTGCGAGAGGTTGGGCTGGACCGGGGCGGGCGCGCCGTCCTCGACTCGCTCAGCGCCGCGATCCCCGAGGGCGCGACCGCGATCGTCGGCCCCTCGGGCGCCGGCAAGTCGACGCTGCTGCGGCTGCTGAACCGCCTCGCCGATCCCGACCGCGGCGAGATCTCCTACCGCGGCAGCCCGCTCGCCGGCTACGACCCGCTGGCGCTGCGGCGCCGGGTCGCGCTGGTGCCGCAGCTGCCATCGCTGCTGGAGGGGACGGTCGAGTCGAACCTCCGCTACGCCGCCGGCCTCGCGGGCGAGGAGCTCGACGTGCCCCGCTGCCTGCGCCTCGCCGGCCTCGACTCCGGGTTCGCCGGGCGCGATGTCGCCAAGCTCTCGGTCGGCGAGCAGCAGCGGGCGATGCTGGGACGAGCGCTGGCGCAGCGGCCGGAGGTGCTGCTGCTCGACGAGCCGACCTCGGCCCTCGACAACGCCGCCCGCGACGCGGTCGAGGCCGCCCTGGCGGAGCTGCGGCGGGAGCTGGAGGTCTCGGTCGTCCTCGTCAGCCACGACCCCGAGCAGGCGCGGCGGCTCTCCGAGTGGGTGGTGCGCCTGGAGGGCGGCCGCGTCTCCGGCTGCGGCGCCCTGGAGGAGGTGCTGGCGTGAACGCCGCCCTCTCGACCTCGATCCACGTCTCGCTCGGGCAGGTCGCGGCGTCGCTGACCCTGGTCGCCCTGGCGGCGGCGATCTCCTTCTGGTGGAAGGCCGACCTCGAGCGCGACATCGGCATCGCCGCGCTGCGCTCGCTGATCCAGCTGACCCTGATCGGCTACGCGATCAAGCTGATCTTCGAGGCCGACACGATCTGGCTCGTCTTCGCCCTGCTGGCGGTGATGGTCCTGTTCGGGGCGCTCACCGCCCGCCACCGCGCCGACAGGGTCCCTCACTCCTTCGGCCCGCTGCTGGTCGCGCTGGCGCTGGCGGGGGCGAGCACGCTCGGCCTCGTCGTCGCCCTCGGCATCTTCGAAGCGACCCCGCGCTATCTGGTCCCGGTCGGCGGCATGGTGATCGGCAACGCGATGACCGCCTCGGCGGTGGCGCTGAACCGGCTCGGCGACGAGATGCACGACTCGCGGGCGCGGATCGAGGCGACCCTGGCGCTCGGCGCCACCGCCCGCGAAGCGGCGATGCCGACCGTCCGCCGCGCCCTGCGCTCGGGGATGATCACCCTGGTCGACTCGACCAAGACCACCGGGCTGATCTTCTTCCCGGGGACGATGGTCGGGATGCTGCTGGCTGGCGCCAACCCGACCGACGCCGTGCGCCTGCAGCTGATCCTCCTCTACACCCTGCTCGGCAGCGTCTCGATCGCCGCTCTGGTCGCGACCGGCCTCGCCTACCGCAACTTCTTCACCCCGGCCCAGCAGCTGCGCGAGCCGGACGCATAGGCTCCCGTCCCATGCCCGCCCCGATCGTCTTCTCCGGCATCCAGCCCACCGGCCGCAAGCACCTCGGCAACTACATCGGCGCGATCCGCCAGTACGTCGAGGGCCAGGAGCGGGGGGAGCCGGCGATCTTCTGCATCGTCGACCTGCACGCGATCTCGGTCGCCTACGACCCGGCCGAGCTGCGCCAGCGCCTCTACGACACCACCGCGATCCTGCTCGCCGCCGGCCTCGACCCTGCCCGCTGCATCTTCTTCCGCCAGTCCGACGTGCGCGAGCACGCCGAGCTGACCTGGCTGCTCTCCGCCGTCACCGCCCACGGCGACCTCAACCGCATGCACCAGTTCAAGGACAAGTCGGCACGCCAGCGCGAGCTGGTCTCGGCTGCGCTCTTCTTCTACCCGGTGCTGATGGCCGCCGACGTGCTCGCCTACCGCGCCACCGAGGTCCCGGTCGGCGACGACCAGCGCCAGCACGTCGAGCTGATGCGGGAGATCGCCCGCCGCTTCAACGAGCGCTTCGGCGAGACCCTGGTCGTGCCCGACTTCAAGATCCCCGAGGTCGGCGCCCGGATCATGGACCTGCAGGAGCCGGAGCGAAAGATGTCGACCACGGGCGCCAGCGAGGCCGGCACCGTCTACGTGCTCGACGAGCCCGGCGCGATCCGCAAGAAGCTCGGCAGCGCCGTCACCGACTCCGGCCGCGAGGTGCGCCGCGGCCCCGACAAGCCGGGCGTGACCAACCTGATCGACGTCCTCGCCGTCGCCCGCGGCGTCTCCCCCGGGGAGATCGAGCGCGAGTTCGAGGGCGCCGGCTACGGCGACTTCAAGGGTGCGGTCGCCGAGGGCGTGGTCGAGCTGCTGGCGCCGGTCCGCGAGCGTTACGCCGAGCTGCGCCCCGACGAGGCGGCCCTGGAGGCGACGCTGGCCGCCGGGGCCGAGAAGGCGCGCGAGATCGCCGCCGCCACGCTCGCCGACGTGCGCGACCGCATGGGCATCGGCGCCTCGCGTTAACTTGAGCCTGTGGCGATCGCCGAGCTAGACCTCGACCTCGACATCTTCGCCGGGCCGTTCGACCTGCTGCTGGCGGTCGTGCTGCGCGAGGAGGTCAGCCTGCTCGACCTGCAGCTAGGCGAGGTCGTCGTCGCCTACGTCGAGCACCTCGAGCGCGAGGGCGAGCTGGAGCTGGAGGTGGCGACCGAATTCCTCGTCCTGATCGCGGCGCTGCTGGAGCTGAAGTCGCGGCTGATGCTGCCCGGCCCCGAAACCGAGCTCGACGAGCTCGGGCCCGAGGAGGCGATCGAGGAGCTGCTGGCGCGGATGCTCGAGTACCGGCGCTACCGCGACGCCTCGGCGGTCCTCTCCGACCGCTTCGAGAGCCAGCGCGGCTACCTCCACCGCTCGGCGCGGCTGCCTGCCGAGCTGCGCCGGGTCGCTGTCGAGGCCGCCACCGCCGTCTACGACCCCGACCAGCTCGGCGCCGCGCTCGGCGACCTGCTGACCGAGCCCCCCGGCGTCGACATCAGCCACATCCGCCCGACGGTCTCGCTCGAGCGCCGCCTGCGCGCCCTGCGCGAGGTCCTCCGCCGTCGCTCCGGCTTCGACTTCGACGAGGAGTTCGGCGGTGAGGACCGGCTGACCCAGGCGGTGACGATCTTCGGCCTGCTGGAGCTGTACCGCAAGGGCGAGATCACCTGGGAGCAGAGCAAGCCGCTCGGCCCGATCGCGGTCCGCAGGGTGGCGCGGTGAGCGACCTCGCCCGCACCGTCGAGGCGCTGCTCTTCCTCTCTCCCCAGCCGGTCGCCGTCGCCGACCTGGCCGAGGCGACCGAGGCGACCGAGGGGCAGGTCGGTGAGGCGATCGAGCTGCTGCGCGAGGACCTGGCCGAGGGCCGGCGCGGCGTCGTCCTGCGCGAGGTCGCCGGCGGCTTCGCGCTCGCCAGCGACCCGGCCAGCGAGGAGGCGGCACGGCGCCTGCTGGCGAAGCCGCGGACGCCGCCGCTGACCCAGGCCCAGGCCGAGACGCTTGCGATCGTCGCCTACCTGCAGCCGGTCACCCGCCCCGAGGTCGCCCGCATCCGCGGCGTCTCCTCGGAGTCGGCGGTGACGAGCCTGGCCGAGCGCGGCCTGATCGAGGAGTCCGGCCGCTCCCAGTTCGGCGCCGCGATCTTCAGGACCTCGGAGCTGTTCGAGCGCCTCTTCGGGCTGTCCGGGCTGGACCAGCTGCCGGATCCGTCGCGATTCGACCCCAGTCCGGAGGACGAGCGCGAGCTGCGGGAGCGGCTGCTCAAGGCTGGCGAACAGCGGGCTGAGCCATGAGGGGGAGGCGAGGTGGTGGACCCTCCCCCGGAGGCCGTTGCGCAGCTGGGCGTGCTCCGGCGATTCGGGGCGCTGGCACGGGAGCCTCCGGGGGAGGGCCCATCGCCGCGCCACCGTCGTGAGGCTCGCGAAGTTCCTTGCTCACGGGGGCGTCGCTTCGCGGCGGGGGGCGGAGAAGATCGTTTCCTCGGGCCGGGTCACGGTTCGGGGGGAGGTCGTCACCGATCCTGCTCGTGACGTGGGGGAGGGAGATGACGTGCGGGTCGATGGGAGTCCGGTCGGGGCGGAGGGGCGGGAGGTCTGGGCGGTGAACAAGCAGGCCGGGGTCGTCTCGACCGCGCGCGAGCCGGGGGAGCGGCTGGCGGTGGTCGAGCTGGTCGACTCTCCCGCCCGCCTCTACCCGGTCGGCCGCCTCGACGCCGACTCGACCGGCCTGCTGCTGCTGACCAACGACGGCGAGCTGGCGAACCGGCTGACCCACCCGCGCTACGGCGTCGCCAAGGCCTACCGGGCGCGCCTGCGGCGGCCGCCCTCCGAGCGCGACCTCGGCCGCCTGCGGCGCGGGGTCTCGCTGGAGGACGGGCGGACCACACCGGCCGAGGTGAGCCGGGTCGGCGAGCGCGAGATCGAGATCGTCCTGCGCGAAGGCCGCAACCGCCAGGTCCGCCGCATGGTCGAGGCGGTCGGCAACCGGGTGCTCGAGCTGCGCCGCGTCCGCTTCGGCCCGCTCGAGCTCGGCGACCTCTCCGAGGGCGACGCGCGCCGCCTCTCCGTCGCGGAGGTCGCGCAGCTCAGAGAGGCGACAAACGGGGGGTAGAGTTTCGCTTCCCGGGCCGGCTCTGGGAAGATGCGGCTGTGGGCGACGAGGCCAACTGGGGGGCGGGACAGCGGCTCTTCGCGGTGCGGGGGGCTGTGCAGGCGGAGGCCAACGAGGCGGGGGCGATTCTGGGAGCGACTGAGGAGCTGATGCGCGAGCTGATCGCGCGCAACGGGCTCGAGCCCGAGGCGATGGTCAGCTGCCTCTTCACCACCACCGAGGACCTCGACGCCGAGTTCCCGGCCGTCGCCGCCCGCGGCCTCGGGCTGGCGTCGGTTCCCCTGCTCTGCTGCCGCGAGATCCCGGTCCCCGGCTCGATGCCGCGGGTGATCCGGGTGATGCTCCACTTCTACGCGCCGGCGGCCCACGCTCCGGCCCACGCCTACATCGGCGAGGCGCAGAAGCTGCGCGCCGACCTCGAAGCGGCCCAGTAGCGGCCGCTTCGTCACAATCGACGGGATGACCGTCACCTTCGCGGAGAGGCTGGCCCGGATGCCGGGCTACCAGGCCGGTGTGCCGGCCGGGCAGGCGCCCGAGGCGATCGCCTCGGGCCGGATCGCCCAGCTCGCCTCCAACGAGTCGCCGTTCCCGCCGCACCCGAAGGTGATCGAGGCGATCGAGCGGGCGGCCCACGCGATGCACCGCTACCCCGACCCCGACGCCACCCTGCTGCGCCGCCGCCTCGCCGAGCGCTACGAGACCGACCCCGCTCGCGTCGCCGTCGGCAACGGTTCCTGCGAGCTCCTGCTCGCCGCCGCCGAGGCGCTCTGCGAGCCCGGCGCCGAGATCCTCTTCGCCTGGCCGGCCTTCTCGATGTACCCGTACCTGGCGGCGCTGACCGGCGCCCGCGAGATCCGCGTGCCGCTGGCCGCGGGCGACGTCCACGACCTCGACGCGATGGCGGCCGAGGTCACCGCCGCGACCCAGCTGCTGCTCGTCTGCAACCCCAACAATCCGACCGCGACCCACGTCCCCGCCGCCGAGATCGCCGCCTTCTGCGAGCGCGTCCCCTCCCACGTGACGATCGCCCTCGACGAGGCCTACGTCGAGTTCCAGACCGACGACGACCCCGACGCCACCGTCGACCTGCTCGCCGACTTCCCCAACCTGGTCGTCCTGCGCACCTTCAGCAAGTGCTACGGCCTGGCCGGGCTGCGGGTCGGCTACGCGATCGGCTCGGCCACCTTCCGCGCCGCGGTCGACGCCGTGCGCCAGCCCTTCAGCGTCAACGCCCTTGCCCAGGCGGCCGGGGCGGAGGCGATCCTGCACCAAGACGACGCCCTGGCCAGGGTCGAGGGGACGATCGCCGAGCGCCTGCGGGTCGAGGAGGCGCTGCGCGAGATGGGCTTCGCGACCTCCGAGACCCAGGCGAACTTCTCCTGGGTGGACCTCGGCGAGCTCGACGAGGGCGAGGTCGTCGCCGGCCTGGCCGCGCGCGAGGTCGCGGTGCGCCCCGGAACCCCGCTCGGCGACCCCGGCCACATCCGCGTCACCTACGGCGCCCCGGAGGAGAACGACCGCTTCCTCCGCGGCCTGTCCGAAATCGACCAGTAAGTACGATTCCGCTGGTTTGGAGAAAGGCGACGGCAAAATGACGATCGGTATGCGGGAGGGCGCCAAACCAGACGGGGTGCGGGATCAGCGGATCGCCAAAGTGGTCGAGCTGGCGCCGCCGGAAAGGCTGCTGGAGGAGCTGCCGCTCGGCGAGGAGCGGGCGCGGGCGGTGATGCAGGCGCGCCGGGAGGTGATCGACGTGCTCCACGGCAAGGACTCGCGGCTGCTGGTAGTGGTCGGGCCCTGCAGCGTCCACGACCCCAAGGCGGCGCTGGAGTACGGCCGCCGGCTCGCCAACCTCGCGAAGCAGCTGAACGACCGGCTGCTGGTGGTGATGCGCGTCTACTTCGAGAAGCCGCGGACGACGACCGGCTGGAAGGGCCTGATCAACGACCCCCACCTGGACGGCTCCGGCGACGTCAACGCGGGGCTGCGGATGGCCCGCAAGCTGCTGCTCGAGGTGATCGACCTGGGGCTGCCGGTCGGCTGCGAGTTCCTCGACCCGATCACCCCGCAGTACATCTCCGACGCGGTCGCCTGGGGGGCGATCGGGGCGCGCACCTCCGAGAGCCAGACGCACCGCCAGCTCGGCTCCGGCCTCTCGATGCCGATCGGCTTCAAGAACCGCACCGACGGCAACATTCAGGTCGCGGTCGACGCCGTCCGCGCCGCCGCCGCCCCGCACGCCTTCGCCGGGATCGACGACGCCGGCGCGCCGGCGATCCTCCACACCACCGGCAACCCCGACTGCCACATCATCCTCCGCGGCGGCCACGGGATGCCCAACTACCACGTGCCCGACGTCGAGGACGCCCTCGTCACCCTCGGGATCTCCGGGCTGCCGGAGCGGCTGGTGATCGACGCCTCCCACGACAACAGCGGCAAGGACCCGGAGAAGCAGTTCTTCGCCGCCGGCGAAATCGCCGACCAGATCGCCGACGGCAACAAGGCGATTGTCGGCGTGATGTTGGAGTCGTTCCTGGTCGCGGGCCGCCAGGACCTGGTGCCGGGAGAGAAGCTCACCTACGGCCAGTCGATCACCGACCCCTGCATCGACTGGAAGGACACCGTCAACGTCCTCGAGCGCTTCGCCTCGGCCATCGAGGCCCGCCGCAGTTGACCAGCGCCCCGGCGACCAGGGTCGCCGTCCTCGGCGTCGGCCTGATCGGCGGCTCGATCGGGCTCGCCGCGCGGCGACGGCTGGGGGCGGAGGTGGTCGGCCACGGGCGCAGCCCGGCGACGATCGAGCGGGCGGTGAAGCTGGGCGCGCTCGACCGCGGCGCCGGTTCGATCGCCGCGGCCTGCGAGGGTGCCGAGGTCGTCTTCTGCGCCGGCCCGGTGGGGGCGCTGGCGGGTCAGGCGCGCGAGGCGCTGGCGGCTTGCGGCCCCGACACCGTGGTCAGCGACGTCGGCTCGACCAAGGGCGAGCTGGTCGCCGCGCTCGCCGGCGACGAGCGCTTCATCGGCGGCCACCCACTGGCCGGGGCCGAGACGGCGGGCGTCGAGAACGCCCGCGCCGACCTCTTCGAGGGCGCCCGCTGGTACCTGACCCCGACCGAGCGCTCCAGCGCCCCCCTCTACGAGCGCCTGCAGCGGCTCGTCGCCGGCCTCGGCGCCCGCCCGCAGGCGATCGACCCCGCCGCCCACGACCGCCTGATGGCGACGGTCAGCCACCTGCCCCACGTGGTCGCCAACGCGCTCGTCGCCGAGGCCGCGGCCGAGCTGGCGCGCGATTCCGAGCACCTGCCCGAGGTCGGCCCCAGCTTCCGCGACGCCACCCGCGTTGCCGGCTCCAACCCGGCGATCTGGGCCGACATCTTCGCCAGCAACCGCGAGGCCGTAGCCGACGCGGTCGAGGCGGTCGCCCGCCGCCTCGCCGAGGCGGCGAGGCTGATCCGCGACGGCGACCGCGAGGCCATCGCCGCCTGGCACGCGGCCGCCGGCGGGGACCGCCGCCGGCTGCTCGAAGCCGAGCCCGGCGCCGGGGAGTAGCGTCGAGCCGATGACCCGCTTCGAGCCCTCGGGACCGCTGCGCGGCTCCCTGCGGCCGCCCTCGGACAAGTCGATCTCCCACCGGGCGGCGCTGATCGCCGCGATGGGGGAGGGGGAGACGGCGATCGAGGGCTACCTCGACGCCGCGGACACCCGCTCGACCCTGGCCGCCGTGCGGGCCCTGGGGGCCGAGGTCGAGGTCGGCTCGGGAGTTCGCGTCATCGGTGTCGGCCTGCGCGGCCCGCGGCCCGCCGCGATCGACGTCGGCAACGCCGGCACCCTGCTGCGGCTGCTGCCGGGCTGGCTCGCCGGACAGGAGGCGGGGAGCTGGACGCTCGACGGCGACGACTCGATCCGCCGCCGCCCGGTCGACCGGATCGCCGAGCCTCTGCGTCGGATGGGCGCCCGCCTCGGCGCCCGCGAGGAACGGCTGCCGCCGCTGGAGATCGAGGGCGCCCCGCTGCACGGCATCGCCTACGAGCTGCCGGTCGCCAGCGCCCAGGTCAAGTCCTGCCTGCTCTTCGCCGGCCTGCTGGCGGAGGGGGAGACCCGGGTGATCGAGACCCACCCGAGCCGCGACCACACCGAGCGGATGCTGGCCGCCGCGGGAGCCCCCGTCGAGCGGATCGAGCTGTCGTCGGACGATCCATCCGGCGCGCCGGATGGAGTCGCGGCGCTCGTCCGCCCGGTGGACCGGCTGGAGCCTGGCGATATCGCCGTCCCGGCAGACCTCTCCTCCGCCGCCTTCTTCGTCGTCGCGGCGCTTCTGGTCGGCGGCAGCGAGGTCGTCCTCGAGGAGGTCGGGGTGAACCCGACCCGCACCGGCCTGCTCACCGTCCTCGAGCGGATGGGGGGGAGATCGAGGTCGAGCCGCTGGGCGAGCGCGGCGGCGAGCCGACCGCCCGGCTCACGGTCCGCCCCGCCGCCCTGTGCGGGACCGAGGTCGGCGGCGTCGAGGTGCCGCTGGCGATCGACGAGCTGCCGCTCATCGCCCTCGCCGCCTGCTTCGCCGAGGGCACGACGACGATCCGCGACGCGGCCGAGCTGCGGCGCAAGGAGTCCGACCGGATCGCCACCGTCGCCGCCGCCCTGGCCGCGCTCGGCGGCGAGGTCGAGGCGACCGCGGACGGGATGGTCGTCACCGGCAGCGGCGGCCTGCGCGGCGGCGCGATCGACTCCCACGGCGACCACCGCATCGCCATGCTCGGCGCCGTCGCCGGCCTCGCCTCCCGCGAGGGCGTTGAGGTGCGCGGCATGGACGCCGCCGCCGTCAGCTACCCGGGCTTCGAGGCCGACCTCGCCTCGCTGCTCTGAGCCGCCCCCGTACGCTGCCCGCCATGGTCATCGCGATCGACGGCCCCGCCGGGGCCGGCAAGTCCACCGTCGCCCGCGCCGTGGCGGAGGAGCTCGGCTTCACCTACCTCGACTCCGGGGCGATGTATCGCTGCGTCGCCCTGGCCGCCGTCGAGCGCGGCCTCGATCTCGACGACGGCGGGGCGCTGGGGGAGCTGGCGCGGAGGCTGGAGATCGAGCTCGACGGGCGGCTGGTGCTGCTCGGCGGGCGCGACGTCAGCGAGGCGATCCGCGAGCCCACGGCAACCGCCGCCGCCTCACGGGTCTCGGTCCACCCGCCGGTGCGGGAGGCGATGGTCGCCCGCCAGCGGGCGCTGATCGCCGCCGGCCGCTACGTCGCCGAGGGTCGCGACATCGGCACCGTGGTCAGCCCCGAGGCGCCGCTGAAGGTCTTCCTCACCGCCTCCGACGAGGAGCGCGCCCGCCGCCGCGCGGCCGAGACCGGCGAGGACTTCGAGTCCGTCCTCGACGCCCAGCGCCGCCGCGACGCCCGCGATCGCGACCGCGAGCACGGCGCCCTGCGCGCCGCCGAGGACGCCGTCGAGCTCGACACGACCGGCCTCGGCCTCGAAGAGGTCGTCGGCCGCGTCGTCGGCCTCGCCCGCGAGCGGGGACTGGCATGAGGCTGGTCGACTTTGTTTCGCTGTCCGATACAAACTCGCCCAGCCGCGGGATATCGCGATGAGCCGCCTTCCCACCGTCGCCGTCGTCGGCTTCCCCAACGTCGGCAAGAGCACCCTGGTCAACCGGTTGGTCGGCGGCAGCGAGGCCGTGACCTCGCCGGAGCCGGGGGTCACCCGCGACCGCAAGCGGCTCGCCTGCGAGTGGAACGGGGTCGCCTTTGAGCTCGTCGACACCGGTGGCATCGACCTCGAGGATGAGGCCGAGCTTGCGCGCGACGTGCAGAGCCAGGCGCGGCTGGCGATCGCCGAGGCCGACGCGGTGCTGATGGTCGTCGACGGCCGCGCCGGCCTGCGCGCGGGCGACGCCGAGCTGGCGAAGACCCTGCGCGGCGGCGACGTTCCCGTCCTGGTCGCGGTCAACAAGGCCGACCGCGCCGACGACTTCGGCGTCACCGCCGAGTTCCACCGCCTCGGCCTGGGAGAGCCGCTACCCCTCTCCGCCACCCACGGGCTCGGCACCGGCGACCTGCTCGACGCGATCGTGGCGATGCTCGGCGACCGCCCGCCCCGGCTCGATCGCGACGACGCCGTCCGCGTCGCCGTGATCGGCCGCCCCAACGTCGGCAAGTCCTCCCTCGTCAACGCCTTCCTCGGCTCCGACCGGGTGATCGTCTCCGACCTCGCCGGCACCACCCGCGACGCGATCGACACCGAGCTCGAGGTCGACGGGCGCCGCACGATCCTGGTCGACACCGCCGGCCTGCGCCGCCGCTCCAAGGTCGCGGGAACGGTCGACTACTACGCCCAGCTGCGCTCCGAACGGGCGGTCGAGCGCGCCGACGTGGCGATCGTCGTCTGCGACGCCTCCGAGGGGGTCACCGCCGAGGACCTGCGGGTGGCGGAGCTGGCGATGAAGGCCGGCTGCGCGACGCTGCTGGTGCTGAACAAGTGGGACCTGACCGCGACCGACATCGACGACGCCCGCGCCCGGGTCGAGCGCAAGCTGCGCCTGCGGCCGGCCGTGATCACCGGCTCGGCCACCCGCGGCCGCAACGTGGCGGCGCTGCTGCCGCGGGCGCTGCAGCTGGCCGACCGCGCCGGCGAGCGGATCCCCACCCCGGAGCTGAACCGCTTCGTCGGCGACGTCGTCGCCAGGACCCCGCCGCCCGCCCGCCGCGGCCGCCGCCTGCGGCTCTACTACGCGGCCCAGGTGGGGGAGCGCCCGATCCGCGTTGCGATCCAGGTCAACGACCGCAAGCTGATCTCCCGCGACTGGGCCTACCACCTGGAGAACCGGATGCGCGAGGCCTACGGCTTGGAGGGCGTGCCGCTGGTGATCGATTTCGTCCCGCACAGTGGCCGCAGGAGTCGTCCCGACTGACGCTCGTCACGCCGCAATTCCTCTACGCTTCCGCGCATGCCTACTTCCAAGCCGCTCGCCGAGGGCGAGCACCTCTTCACCTCCGAGTCCGTCACCGAGGGCCACCCGGACAAGGTCAGCGACCAGATCTCCGACGGCGTCCTCGACGCGATCATGGCCGAGGACCCGGAGGGGCGCGTCGCCTGCGAGACCCTGGTCAACACCGGCATGGCCGTGGTCTCGGGGGAGATCTCGACCGAGGTCCACCTCGACATCCCCGAGATCGTCCGCGAGACGATCCGCAAGATCGGCTACGACCACGGCGACTACGGCTACAGCTGCGACCACATCTCCGTCCTCGTCTCGCTCGACAAGCAGTCCCCCGACATCGCCCAAGGAGTTGATGCCTCGCACGAGACGCGCTCCGGCTCCGCCGGCGACGACGAGCTGCTGGTCGCCGGCGCGGGCGACCAGGGGATGATGTTCGGCTACGCCAGCGAGGAGACCGAGGCGCTGATGCCGATGCCGATCCACATCGCCCACCGGCTGGCCGAGCGCCTCGCCGCCGTCCGCAAGGACGAGACGCTGCCCTACCTCGGCCCCGACGGCAAGACCCAGGTCACCGTCCGCTACGCCGACGGCCGCCCGGTCGCGGTCGAGAAGCTGCTGATCTCCACCCAGCACGCCGAGGGGGTCGACTCGCAGGCGACGATCAGGCCCGACCTCTGGGAGCACGTGGTGCTGCCGGTGCTCGCGGCCGAGGTCCCCGGCCTCTACGACGAAGCCGAGCTGCACGACGGCTTTCTCGTCAACCCGACCGGCAAGTTCGTGATCGGCGGCCCGGTCGGCGACGCCGGCCTCACCGGCCGCAAGATCATCGTCGACACCTACGGGGGGATGGCCCGCCACGGCGGCGGCGCCTTCTCCGGCAAGGACCCTTCCAAGGTCGACCGCTCGGCCGCCTACGCCGCCCGCTACGTGGCCAAGAACGTCGTCGCCGCCGGCCTCGCCGAACGCTGCGAGGTCCAGGTCGCCTACGCGATCGGCGTCGCCCGCCCGGTCTCGCTGATGGTGGAAACGTTCGGCACCGGAAAGCTGCCGGACGCCCGCATCTCCCAGCTCGTCGAAGCCGAGTTCGACATGCGCCCCGGCGCCTTCCGCCGCTACCTCGACCTGCACCGCCCGATCTTCCAGAAGACCGCCGCCTACGGCCACTTCGGCCGCAGCGATGAGGCCTTCACCTGGGAGAGGACCGACCGGGTCGACTCTCTGAAAGCCGCCGCTGGGCTTGCGGCCTCACCTGCCTGAGCGCGGGCACGTGTGACGCGGCGCATATCGGCGTCCTCGGTCGCTTGTGTGCAGAGCACACGGCGCTCCCTGCGTCCTTGATCTGCTTGGTCACACGCACCCGTCCGGTGCTCGCTAACTAGAGGGCGGCTGAGGCGCCGGTGGCCTGGTCGACGCTGTGGACGACGCCGGCCGGGTCGGCGACGCCGGCGAAGACGAAGTTGTAGTCGTCGGTGGCGGCGGTGTCGAAGTCGACGTCGCCGATCTGCATCAGGCGCTGGTAGACGGACTGGCGGTAGTTGACGTTCTGGACCCGCTCCAGGCGCGTCTCCTGGATCTCCCGCGAGACGATCCCGCGCTTGATGTTGAGCCGGCGGTCGGTGATCGTGTAGGTGGTCGCGACCCGCCTGACGAAGCCGGCCAGCACCGTCAGCGCGATCAGCACGAGGACGACCAGGAAGACGGTGGCGCTGCCCGCCCCGAGCAGCTTCGCGATCGCCCCCAGCACGGCGGCGACCAGGATCCCTTTCAGATAGAAGCCGAGGATCGCGCGCCAGGACGGGTGGCCCTGGAAGATCACCTGCTCCCCGGGGCTGAGGTTGAGGCTCACGGGCGCCAGCATATGTCTTCGCCGCGGCGCCCGCCAGGGCTGGAGGCGGGCCGTCCCCCAGCGCCCATACCCTCGCCGGGATGGCCATCCTCAGGGTCGAGCCGCTGACCACCGCCCGCGCCCTGCGGGGCCCGTTCGATTACCGCCGGCCCGCCGGGATGGAGGGACTGGAGGTCGGCAGCGTCGTCCGCGTGCCGTTCGGGCCGCGCCGGCTGCTGGGAGTCGTCGTCGAGCTCGCCGAGTCCTCCGAGCTGCCGCCGGAGCGGCTGGCCGAGCCGATCGAGGCACTGGAGTCGGGAGCGACGCCGGAGCTGGTCCGGCTCGGCCTCTGGGTCGCCCGCGAGTACTGCTCGACTCCCTCGCGCGGCCTGCGGCTGGTGCTGCCGCCGGGGACGGGGGCGGGGGGGCGCGCGGTCCGCTCCAAGGTCGAGCTGCGGGCGGAGATCCTGCCGGCGGGGGAGGAGGCCCTGAGCGGCGGCGGCCGGCTCGGGGTGAGGCAGCGGGGGGTGCTGGAGGCGTTGCGCGGCGGCGAGATGTCGGCGAAGGAACTGGCCGTCGCGGTCGGCTCCGACCGCCAGACCCTGCGCCGCCTGGAGGACCGCGGCCTCCTCGCCACCCGCAACTCGCGCCTGCGCCGGGCCCCGGCCGGCTCCGGCCTCGCGGCCCCCACCGAGCGCCCGCGGCTGCTCCCCGAGCAGGCGCGGGCGGTGGAGTCGATCGTCGCCTCCCTCGACGCCGAGGCCGGCGGCGGGGTGCTGCTGCACGGGGTCACCGGGTCCGGCAAGACGGAGGTGTACCTCGCCGCCGTCGAGGCGGCGCTGGAGCGGGGGCGGGGGGCGATCGTGCTGGTGCCGGAGATCGGCCTGGCGCCGCAGGCGGTGGCGCGCTTCCGGGCCCGGCTCGGCGATCGCTTCGCGGTCCTGCACTCGGCCCTCTCCGCCGGCGAGCGCTATGACGAGTGGCGGCGCCTGCGCAGCGGCGAGGCGAGCGTCTGCGTCGGCCCCCGCTCCGCCGTCTTCGCCCCCGTCCGCGACCTCGGCCTGATCGTCGTCGACGAGGAGCACGACCCCTCCTACAAGCAGGAGGGAGACCCCTGCTACGACGCCCGCGCCGTCGCCCGCCGCCGCGCCGAGGACTGTGGCGCCGTGCTCGTCGCCGGCACCGCGACGCCGCGCCCGGAGACCTGGCTGGAGCTGCCGCGACTGGAGCTGCCGCGCCGGGTCGACGGCCTGCGGATGCCGCCGGTGGAGCTGGTCGACATGCGCGAGGCCGACCCCCGCGGCGGGCCGCTTCACGCCGACACCTGGGAGGCGCTGGAGGGGGTGCGCGCCGCCGGCGCCAAGGCGATCGTGATGATCAACCGCCGCGGCTTCGCCCCCTGGCTCACCTGCCGTTCCTGTGGCCACCACTGGAGCTGTCCCAACTGCGACGTCTCGCTGATCGTCCACCGCCACAGCGGCCGCCTCGTCTGCCACCACTGCGCCCACGCCGAGCCGCAGCCGCGCGCCTGCCCGCAGTGCGCCTCGACGACGCTCTCGCGCGCCGGCGCCGGCACCGAGCGGATCGAGGCGCTGCTGGCCGAGCGCCTGGCGCCGATGCCGGTCTTCCGCCTCGACACCGACACCGCCGCCGAGCGCGGCGCCCACGCCCGCATCCTCGCCGGCTTCGGCGAGGCGCCCAGCGGCGTCCTCGTCGGCACCCAGATGGTCGCCAAGGGCCACGACTTCCCCGAGGTGACGCTGGCGGCGATCCTCGACGCCGACGCCACCCTGCGCTTCCCCGACTTCCGCGCCGAGGAGCGGACCTTCGCGATGGTCGCCCAGCTGGCCGGGCGCAGCGGCCGCGGCGAGGCCGGGGGGGAGGTGATCGTCCAGACCCTGGCGCCGGACGCCGCCAGCATCGAGCACGCCGCCCGCCACGACTCGGCCGGCTTCCTCGCCGGCGAGCTGGAGCGCCGCCGGGCGCTGCGCTACCCGCCGTTCTCGCACCTGGTCCGGATCAACTTCTCCGCCGAGCGGGAGGCGCGGCTGGAGAGCGCCGCCACGGCCCTCGCCGCCGAGCTGCGGGAGGGGCTGCCGCCGGGCTCCGACCTGCTCGGCCCGGCGCCGATGTTCCGCGTCCGCAACCGTTACCGGCGCCGCATCCTGATCAAGGCCTCGGACCGCGAGGGAGCCGTCGCCGCGGTCCGCGACACGGTAGAGCGCCGCGCCGCCGACCGCTCCCTGCGCGAGGTCTCGATCGGCGTCGACGTCGACCCGCAATAATCGAATCCGTGAGCGACGAGCAGGCCACCGGCGCGGAGGAGATCGAGCTCAAGGAGCGCGAAGCCGAGCTGCTGGAGCGCCGCGAGGCGGCGCTCGCCCACGTGGTCAAGTTCGGCGACCCGGTGCTGAAGAGCAGGGCTTCGCCGGTGAGCGAGTTCGGCCCCGAGCTGCGGGCCGAGGTCGAGCGGATGATCGCGATCATGCGCGACGGCATGGGCGTCGGCCTCGCCGCCACCCAGCTCGGCGTGCTGCGCCGCCTGCTGGTCTTCCAGGCCGGCGCCGACGGCGAGCCGACGGCGCTGGTCAACCCGGTCGTCGAGTGGCTCTCCGACGAGGGCTCGCTGGCCGAGGAGGGCTGCCTCAGTCTGCCGCGGGTGACGATGGACGTCGAGCGCCCGCTGCACGCCCGGGTCAGCGGCCGCGACGCCGAAGGCGAGGTGGTCGAGATCGAGGCCTCGGGCCTCGAGGCGCGGGTGCTCCAGCACGAGATCGACCACCTCGACGGCGTCCTCATCCTCGACCGCACCAGTCGCGACCAGCGCAAGGGCGCCCTGCAGGCGCTGCGCGAGGGCGGCAGCTACAGCCCGCCGACGGGGCACGAAGCCGACGACGGCGACGAGCTGCGCGAGCCCAGGCATACAGCGTGAGCGCCCCGAGCGCTGCCCTGTGAGGACGGTTTATCTGGGTACCTCGGAGTTCGCCGCGACGGTGCTGCGCGGTCTGGCCGCGTCGCCCCACCGTCCGGTCCTGGTCGTGACGCCGCCCGACCGGCCCCAGGGGCGCGGTCGCAAGGTCTCACCGCCTCCCGCCGCGGTCGCGGCGGCGGAGCTGGGGATCGAGCTGCTGCAGGCCGAGGACGTCAACGCGGGGGAGGCGCTGGAGCGGATCCGCGCCGCCCGCCCCGGCGCGGTCGCCGTCTGCGCCTTCGGCCAGCTGATCCGCGAGCCGCTGCTCTCCGAGCTGCCGCTGCTGAACGTGCACCCGTCGCTGCTGCCGCGCTGGCGCGGGGCGGCGCCGGTCGAGCGCGCGATCATGGCCCGCGACCGCCGCACCGGCGTCTGCGTGATGCGCCTGGTCGAGGAGCTCGACGCCGGCCCCGTCGCCCTGCGCGAGGAGGTGCCGCTCGGCACCGACGAAGACTTCGAGGCGCTCTCCGGGAGGCTTGCCGAGCTCGGCGGCGAGCTGCTGGCGCGGGCACTGGACCTGCAGGCGCGGGGCGAGTTGGAGTTCGAGCGCCAGGATGAGGCGGGGGCGACCTACGCCGAGAAGATCGACCCGTCCGAGCGCCGGCTCGACCCGGGGCGCCCGGCGGTGGAGCTGGCGGCGACGGTGCGGGCGCTGACGCCCCACGTCGGCGCCTACCTGGAGACGGCGGACGGCGAGCGGCTGGGGGTGCGCCGCGCCCGCGCCGTCGACGTCAGCGTCAAGACCGGCGCGGTCAAGTCCGAGTGGGGCGCGCTGCTGGTCGGCTGCTGCCGCGGCGCCCTGCGGCTGGAGCTCGTGCAGCCGCCCGGCGGCAGGCCGATGCCGGTCGACGCCTACCTGCGCGGGCACCCGCTGCCGAAGCTGTCTTGAGCGCGGAGCGACCGATCGCCCCGGCCCGCGCGCTCGCCTTCGAGACGATCCGGGAGACCTTCGAGCGCGGAGCCCACACCGAGCGCGCCTTCCGCGCCGGCGCCGAGCGCCTCGGCCTCGACGGCCGCGAGCGCGCTCAGGCCCAGCGCCTCGCCTACGGCGCCGTGCAGCGCCGCGGCACCGCCGACGCGGCGATCGAGCGCCTCGCCGGCCGCCCGACCCGCCGGCTCGACCCGCCGGTGCTCGCCGCCCTGCGCCTCGGCCTCTACGAGCTGCTCTTCGCCGACGGCACCCCCGACCACGCCGCCGTCGACCAGGCGGTCGAGCTGGCCAAGCGCGCCGGCGCCGCCCACGCTTCCGGCCTCGTCAACGCCGTCCTGCGCCGCGCCGCCCGCGAGCGCGCCGAGCTGGCCGCGGCGCTGCTGGAGGACGACTCGACTCCTGCCAAGGCCGCCGTTGCCCACTCGGCCCCGGAGTGGCTGGCGGCGATGTGGTGGGAGGAGCTGGACCCCGACGCCGCCCGCTCCCTGCTGGCTTCCTGCAACGAGCCGGCCCAAGTGGCGATGAGAGTCGACGGCGAGACAGCTCTCTCGAAGCTGCGCGAGGCCGGGGTCGACGCCGCGCCGGTGACAGGGGGCTGGCCGCTGGCGCTGCCGGAGACCATCGTGATCGAGGGGCGCACCGGCGACACGGTCCCGGCGCTGGTCGAGGCGGGCGCGCTGACGCCGCAGAGCCGCGGCTCCGCCGCCGTGGTCGAGGTCCTCGACCCCCGAGAAGGCGAGCACGTGCTCGACCTCTGCGCCGGGCCCGGGATCAAGACCGGCCAGATCGCCGCCCGGATGGGCGATCGCGGCGAGGTGATCTCGGTCGAGCTCGACCCGGCCCGGGCCGGCGAAGTCGCCGACCAGGCCCGTCGCCTCGGCCTGCGCGCCGTCACCGTGATCGAGGCCGACGCGGCGGCGCTGGAGATGGCGCCGGGGTTCGACCGCGTCCTCCTCGACGCCCCCTGCTCGGACCTCGGCGCCCTCGCCTCCCGCCCCGACGCCCGCTGGCGCAAATCGCCGCGGACGATCGAGCGCCTGGTCGAGGTCCAGCACCGTGCCCTGCTCGGCGCCGCCCGCGCCCTGCGACCCGGCGGCGTCCTCGTCTACGCCACCTGCACGATCTCCCGCCGCGAGAACGAGGACAGGGTCGCGGCGCTGCTGGCGGCGGCAGCGGCGGGGGAGGCGCCGCCGCTGGAGCTGGAGGACCTCGGCGCCCGCGCTCCCGGCCTCGCCTCCCCGCTGGAGCCGCGCTGCCTGCAGCTGCGCCCGGACCGCGACCGCACCACCGGGTTTTTCATCAGCCGCTTGAGAAGGCATGATTAGACGATGAACGACTCTGGGGACGTCGGTTCGGGAGAAGGCACGACGCTGGGGCGGGCGCCGTGCCCGAACTGCGGCGAGCCATGGCTGCGGCCGACGCAGCTGCCCGGCCGCCTGCGCTGCGTCAACTGCCTCAGCCGCTTCGAACTCGTCTCCCAGTGCCCCAACTGCGGCGAGCACCAGACGATCGCCCGCATGACCAACACCGCCGACATGGAATGCCAATCATGCGGCTCTTCGATGTTACGTTCGACCTGAGTAGGCTCACGACCCTATGAGCGAGCGGATGAGCGAGCTGATCGGGTCGCCGCGGGTCGCCCCGTCGATCCTCTCGGCCGACTTCTCGAAGCTGGGGTCGCAGGTCGCCGAGGTGATGGACGCCGGCGCCCGGGTGATCCACGTCGACGTGATGGACGGGCACTTCGTGCCGCCGATCACGATCGGCCCGCTGGTCGCGGGGGCGATCGCCGACCAGGTCCACGCGGCCGGCGGCGCGCTCGACGTCCACCTGATGATCGAGGCGCCCGAGCGCCAGATCGAGGAGTTCGCCCGCGCTGGCGCCGACGCGATCAGCTTCCACGCCGAGGCGACCCCGCACGCCAACCGCACCCTGCACGCGATCCGCGAGCTCGGCTGCCTGGCCGGGGTCGCGATCAACCCCGGCACCCCCGCCGAGGCCGTCTCCGAGCTGCGCGGATACGCCGATGTCGTCCTCTGCATGACCGTCAACCCGGGCTGGGGCGGCCAGGCCTTCATCGAGTCCTCCCCGGCCAAGGTCGAACGCCTGCGCCCGCTGGTCGGCGATGCCGCGATCGAGGTCGACGGCGGCATCGACCCCACCACCGCCGGCCCCGTCGCCAGCGCCGGCGCCTCGCTCTTCGTGGCCGGCTCCGCCGTCTTCGGGGCCGCCGACCCGGCCGCCGCCTACGAAGAGATCGCGGCCGCCGCCGGGGCGGCCTGACGCGGGCGCGGTGATCTCCCAGGTGCCGCTGCGGGGCGAGTTGCGGCAGTTCCTGCGCCGGCTCGCGGTCCTCGTCGCCGCCATCGTCGTCCTGCTCGCCGCCGGCACCGCCGGCTACATGGTCACCGAGGGCGCCTCGCTCGGCTTCGGCCTGGTCTGGGCGCTCGATACGGTCGCCACCGTCGGCTCGATCCCCGAGCCGGCCAGCGCCGGGGGGCAGATCGTCAAGGTCGCCCTGATCGTCCTCGGGGTGGGTACCCTCTTCTACGCGCTGGTGACGGTGACCGAGTTCTTCGTCGCCGGGCACCTCTCGGGACTCTTGGAGGAGAGAAGGCTTTTGCGGGAGATCGACTCACTCGACGACCACATCCTGATCTGCGGCTTCGGCCGCGTCGGCCGCCAGGCCGCCCGCGACCTGCGCGCCGCCGGGCGCGAGTTCGTCGTCATCGACACTAACATCGAGGAGACGCGCGGACACGCCGCGGCGATGGAGGCGCCGATCATCCACGGGGCCGCCTCCGACGACGCGGTCCTCCGCCGGGCCGGCATCATGCGCGCCGCCGGGGTGATCGCCTGCGTCGACTCCGACGCCGAGAACGTCTTCATCACGCTCACCGTGCGGGAGATGCGCCCCGACCTGCCGATCGTCGCCCGCGCCGCCGTCGAGGACACGGAGCGAAAGCTGCGCCACGCCGGCGCCGATCGCGTCGTCTCCCCCTACAAGGAGACCGGCTCGGAGATGGTGCGGCTGGCGGTCGACGCGACTACCCCCCTCAACCCCGCGCGATCAGCGCCCCGGTGACCTCCTGCCACCAGGCGCGCTCCGCCTGGTCCACGCCGGGCCGCGCCGCCCGCCGCTCGCACCAGCCCGCCAACGCCCGCCGGCCGCCCACCGCAACCACCTCGTCGCCGGTCACCGCGTAGCGCCCGTCGGCCAGCGCCGCCATCGCGCCGACCCCGTCGCGGCGGCTGCGCAGGACCGCCAGCACCGGGATCCCGTCGACCTCGCGCAGCGCCATCGGGTCGTCGCCCTCGCGCGCCGGCCGCACCGAGAAGATCTGGGAGGCGGCGCGGTGCGGCAGGGCCGGCGGGGCGGGGCGCCCCACCGGCCCCCTGGCCCAGACCTTCGTCATCGCCTCGACCTCCTCGCGCAGCTCGCTGCGGACGAGGATGTGGAGCTCGTCTCCCTCCCGCAGCTCGGTCGAACCCCGCGGCGGGATCGCGTGCCCGTCGCGGACGATCACGTTGACCAGCGCCTCGCGCGGAAGCTCCAGCTCGCGCACGTGGTGGCCCGCCGCCGCCGCGCCGGGCGGCAGCCGGTAGGCGATCACGTCGCCGCCCATACGGCGGATCCGACCCGACTCCAGCAGCCGCCGCGGCAGCGCCGGCTCGTCGGTGGTCAGACCGAGCCGTTTCGCCAGCGGCTCGAAGCTGGCGCCCTGGATCAGGGTCGAGCTGACGACGACGAAGAAGACGATCGCGAACAGCTGCTCGCCGCCGCCGATCCCCGCCACGACCGGGAAGGTGGCGAGCCAGATCGGCGTCGCCCCGCGCAGCCCCGCCCAGCTCAGCATCATCCGCTCGCGCAGGTCGAGCGGCGCCAGCGCTGTCGCGGCGAAGGCGGCGACGGGCCTGGCGAGGAGGATCAGCACCGCCGAGAGCGCCAGCCCCTCGAGGGCCACGTCCGGCAGGCTGCTTGGGAAGACCAGCAGGCCGAGCAGGATGAAGAGGGCGATCTGCGCCACCCAGCCCAGGCCCTCGTGGAAGGCGGCGATCGTGCGGCGGGCGGGGATGTTGGCGGAGCCGAGGGCGAGCGCGGTCAGGTAGACGGCGAGGAACCCGGAGCCGTGGGCGAGCTCGGCCAGGCCGTAGGCGAGGCCGGCGATGGCGATCGTCGCCACCGGGTAGATGCCGTCGCTCGGCAGCCGCATCCGCTCCAGCAGCGCCACCGCGACCCGTCCCCCGACCAGGCCGATCGCCGTCCCCAGCGCCAGTTTCAGCGCCAGCAGCCCGGCCATCTCGGGGAACCCGAATCCAGGCTTCTGGATCCATTCGATGAAGCCGATCACCAGCAGCAGCGCCACCGGGTCGTTCATCCCCGACTCGCCCTCGAGCGAGCGGGCGAGTCGCTTCTCCAGGGTCGAGCGGCGCAGCACGGCGAAGATCGCCGCCGAGTCGGTGGCCGCGATCGCGGCGCCGACGATCATCCCTTCCAGCGTGCCCAGGCCGAGGATCAGCTTCGCCGCCAGGCCGGCGATCAGCGCCGTGATCAGGGTGCCGACACTCGCCAGCGAGGCCGCCGTGCCGAGCACCGGGCGGATCTCCGACCAGCCGGCGGTCAGACCGCCCTCGAAGAGGATCAGCACCAGCGCGATCGTCCCCAGCGTCCGCGCCAGCTCGGCGTCGTCGAACTGGATGCCGCCGATCCCCTCCGAGCCCGCCAGCATGCCGAGGCCGAGGAACAGCAGCAGGCCCGGGACGCGGACCCGCTCGGCCAGCAGCGCCCCGGCGATCCCGGCGGCCAGCAGGACGCCGGCGATCAGGATCAGCTCCGCGTCGTGCCCGCCCATCGCCGGACCCTAGGGGATCGATTCGGCGAAGTCACCCAGGGCGCCGGCCGGCTAGACCTGCTCGTCGAGCATCGCCAGCCGCGCCTCGATCTCCTCCCCGGAGCCGGGCTCCGGCACGTCCTCGGCCCGCTCGTGCGGGCGGCGGTAGACGTAGTAGAGGAGCGCGAAGAGGACCCCGGCGGCGAGCAGGAAGCCGATCTCGACCCGGCGGAACTCGTTGCTCACCAGCGGCAGGAAGTTCCAGCCGACGAAGAGCGCGGCGCAGCCGATCCAGCGGACCGCGGCGCGCCGCACCTGGCCCTGGGCGATGCAGGCCTGGTTGACCGTGACCGAGCAGAGGTAGAGCCCCATCCCGACCGAGACCAGCAGCAGGCCGGGGCGGTCGTAGGTGAACTTCTTGCTGAAGGCGATCTGCATCGCCTGCGGGCCGGCGATCAGGACCACGGCCACGACCAGGCCGGTGAAGGCGGCGATCCCCAGCAGCACCATCCGCACCGTCTTGGCGAATTCCCGGGCACTCTTCCCGCTGCCGCTGGCGTGGAGTTTGGTCAGGTGGGGAAGGATGCTGGTCGAGACCGACTGGAACAGCTGCAGCGGCGCCCGCGCCAGCATCAGCACGTTGAAGATGAAGCCCGCCGCGGCGGCGCCCTGCAGCCCGCGGACGATCAGCGGCCCGGCGTTGAGGAAGGCCTGTTCGCTGAACATGATCAGGAGGACGGCGGCGGCGAAGCCGGTTCCGCGGCGCATCGAGAAATCGGCGTCTGCGGCAGGGCCCTCATCCGTCCCTGGGAGAGTCAGATCGTGACCAGGGCCGGATGAGGGCTGGGCTGAATCAATGGCCGGCATCTCCTCCGCTTCGCGTCCGGGGATGCCGGGTGCTACCCGCGCCTCTTGTCTTGCCCGGCGGGCGAAGGCGAAGGGGACGACCAGCAGGCTGAGAGCGGGGGCGGCGGTGATGCCGATCGCGACCGCCGACTGGCCGCTGAGGACGCTGACCGCGACCAGCACCGCGAAGATCGTGCGGAAGCAGGATTCGGAGAGGATCAGCGCCACGAACAGGCCGAAGCGCTGCTGGCCGGCGAGGAAGCCGCGGGCGAAGTAGCTGGCGGCGTAGAAGAGGACCGAGGAGAAGAAGACCCAGTAGAGCGCTTCGTTGCCCTCCAACAGGCCGTTCTGGATCGGCCCGCGCAGGGCCAGAGCGACGACGGTGAAGAAGAGCGAGAGGCCGAGCTGGATCGTCGAGGCGACCCGCATCGGCTGCCCGATCGGCTGCCCCTTCGCCATCCGCTCGGAGATGTGGCGCGAGAGCAGCTGTTCGATCGGGCGGTAGAGGGTCGAGATCGTGATGAAGACGGCCGACCAGAGCACGGTGATCTGCCCGTAGTCGGGCTTGGACAGGACGTGCGAGGCGATCAGGAAGTAGGCGTAGGTGATCAGGCCGGTCAGGCCGACCCCGACGGCGAGGAAGCTCGCGGTCTTGCCGTAGTCGGCAGAGGTCCCCGTGCCGCCGCCCTCCGCGGCGACGCCGTTGCCCGCGGCGGCGTTCATTCCTGCCGGTCTGCGCCCGGCTCGTAGTGGGAGGGCTCGACGCCGAGCGCCAGCTCGACCCGCCGCACCCGCTCGAAGACCCGCTGCGTCATCACTCGCTGCCCGGCCAGCAGGTCGCCGATCACCCCGAGTGCGAACAGCTGCACGGCGGCGATGAAGAGGACGGCGCCGAGGATCAGCGACTGGATGTGGCCGGTGCTGTCGCCGTTGAGGATCCAGTCGACGAGGAACGGCATCCAGGCCGCCAGCGCCAGCGCCAGGACGACGAGCCCGGCGGTGGCGAAGGCGCGCAGCGGCTCGTAGCGGGCGTAGATCCGCAGGATCGCCGGCCCGTTGCGGCGCACGTAGGCTCCGGTCGAGTCGAACAGGCGCGACTCGCGCGTCTGCGGGTTGGTCCCGACCGTCACCTGGTCGACCGCGACCAGCATCTTGCCGGCTTGGATCAGGCTCTCCAGCGTGTAGGTGAAGTCGTCGACGACCAGCAGCCCCAGCGCCGCCTCGCGGTTGTAGGCGCGGAAGCCGGAGGTGGTGTCGGCGATCTCGGTGCCGGAGAGCCGCCGCACCACCCAGCTGCCCAGCCGCTGCAGCCCCTTCTTGGAGCCGGAGAAGTGTTCGATCTGAGAGACCTGGCGGTCGCCGACGACCATGTCGGCCTCGCCGGCGAGGATCGGCGCCACCAGCTTCGCGACGTCGGCGCCGCGATACTGGTTGTCGGCGTCGGTGTTGACGACGACATCGGCGCCGAGCTTGAGGCAGGCGTCGAGCCCGGCCTGGAAGCCCGCCGCCAGGCCCTTGTTGTTGGTCAGCCGGACGATGTGCTCGACCCCGTTCTCGCGCGCGACCTCGACCGTTCGATCGCTCGAGCCGTCATCGATGACCAGCAGCTCGACCGCGTCGAAGCCGTCGAGCCGGCGCGGCAGGTCGGCGATCGTCGCCGGCAGCGTCGCCTCCTCGTTCAAGCAGGGGATCTGGATGATGAGTTTCATCGGGCCGGCCCAGGGTATCCGCGCCCCCGGCGCGCGGGTCCTGCCGCGGTACGATTGGTTGATTGACCAGTCAATCGGTCCTATGAACAGCCAGCTGACAGACACCGATCAAGCTCACCTGCGGCGAGCGCTGGAGTTGGCCGAGGGTGGGCGGGGGAGAGTCAGCCCCAATCCACTCGTCGGAGCGGTTGTGGTGCGCGATGGCAAGGTGATCGGCGAGGGGTTTCATGCGGAGCTGGGGGGGCTGCATGCGGAGCGGGCGGCGTTGGACGACTGCCGGGAGCGGGGGGAGGATCCGGCGGGGGCGACGATGTACGTGACGCTGGAGCCCTGCGCACACGAGGGGCGGCAGCCGCCCTGCGTGGAGGCGATCCTGGCGGCGGGGGTCTCGCGCGTCGTCATCGCCTCCGACGATCCCAGCGAGAAGGCGTCCGGGCGCGGGCCCGGCATCCTCCGCGACGGCGCCGTCGAGGTCGAGTTCGCCGCGGGGGCCGAGGCCGCCGCCGCGCGCCTGCTCAACCAGCCCTTCCGCAAGCACGCCCGCACCGGGCTGCCGCTCGTCACCCTGAAGCTGGCGATGTCGCTCGACGGCCACACGAGCACCGCGCCCGGCGACTCGCCCTGGATCTCCGGCGAGGCCAGCCGCGCCCTCGTCCACCGCTGGCGCGCCGAATCCGACGCGATCGCCGCCGGCATCGGCACCGTCCTCGCCGATGACCCCCTGCTCACCGCCCGCCCAGAGGTCGACGCTCCGGGAAGTGGTAGTCCTTTGTACCCCTATGCGTCACAAAGGACTGCCGCAAACACCATACGACAGCCGATCCGCGTCGTCTTCGACTCCCGGGGCCGCCTCCCCCTCGACTCCCAGCTCCTCCGCACCCTCGATCGATCCCCCGTGCTGGTCGTCGTATCCCCCGAGACTGACGCCACGGCCCTGCGAGAGGCGGGAGCCGAGATCCTCGTCACCGGGGACATCCCATCGGCCCTCGCCGACCTCGGCCGCCGCGACGTCACCAGCCTCTTCCTCGAGGGCGGCCAAACCCTCGCCTCTTCCTTCGCGGCAGCCGACCAGATCGACGAATCCCGCACCTTCGTCGCCCCGGTGCTGCTCGGCGGCTCCGAGCGGCTGACGGCCCTGAACGCCGACGAGGACACGTTGATAACGGCCCGGTTCAAGGAGTGGTGACGTGTTCACCGGGCTGATTCAGGACGTCGGCAGGGTTGAGTCCGTGCAGGGCGACGGCGACGGCGCCCGCCTGCGCATCGCCACCTCGCTCGGCGCCGAAATCGGCCTCGGCGACTCGGTCGCAGTCGACGGCGTCTGCCTGACCGCGACCGCGGCCGACACGAGCGGCTTCGAGACCGAGGCGATGAACCGGACCCTCGAGGTCACCGCCCTCGACGACATCGAGGCCGGCGCCCGCGTCAACCTCGAGCTGGCGATGCGGGCATCCGACCGCCTCGGCGGCCACATCGTCCAGGGCCACGTCGACGGCGTCGGCGTCGTCGCCGCGCTCGGCGAGGACGGCTTCGCCCGTCGCCTTCGCGTGACCCTCGGCCCGGAGCTGCTGCGCCACGTCGTCGACAGGGGCTCGATCGCGCTCAGCGGGGTCAGCCTCACGGTCGCCGATTTGGGCGAGTCTTGGGCAGAAGTTTCCCTGATCCCTGAGACCCTGGAGCGGACGAGCCTCGGCGACCTGGAGCCGGGACGCAAGCTGAACGTCGAGTGCGACATCGTGGCCAAGTACGTGGAGCGGTTGATGCAACCATTCGCCGGAGAGGAGCGAGCGTGAGCCAGATGACGGAGACCGAGAGAAAAGAGAGTGTCGTGACCGGGGCGGGGGAGAGCCCGTTCTCGACGATCGAGGAGGCGATCGAGGAGATCCGCCGCGGCCGCATGGTCGTCGTCTGCGACGGCGAGGACCGCGAGAACGAGGGCGACCTGGTGATG
Organism: uncultured Actinomycetes bacterium; assembly: GCA_963714045.1. Classification (GTDB taxonomy): domain Bacteria; phylum Actinomycetota; class Thermoleophilia; order Solirubrobacterales; family 70-9; genus VAYN01. The sequence goes on from OY970225.1 coordinate 1,521,165, forward strand.
GCGGCGCAGTTCGCCACCCCGGAGGCGGTCAACTTCATGGCCAAGGAGGCGCGCGGCCTGATCTGCCTCGCGCTCACCGCCGAACGCTGCGAGCGGCTCGGCCTCAACCTGATGGCGGCCAAGAACGAGGCGCCGCTGCAGACCGCCTTCACGGTCACGATCGAGGCGGCCGGCGGCGTCAGCACCGGCATCTCCGCCCACGACCGCGCCCACACGATCCAGGTCGCGATCGACCCCAGCTCCGGCCCGCGCGACATCGTCGTCCCCGGCCACATGTTCCCGCTGCGCGCCAAAGACGGCGGCGTGCTGGAGCGCACCGGCCACACCGAGGCCAGCGTCGACCTCGCCCGCCTCGCCGGCCTGATCCCCGCCGGCGTCATCTGCGAGGTGATGAACGACGACGGCACCATGGCCCGCGTTCCCGACCTGATCCCCTACTGCGCCAAGCACGGTCTGAAGATGGTCACCGTCGCCGAGCTGATCGCCTACCGCCGCCGCACCGAGAAGCTGGTCGAACGGGTCGTCGCCACCGCTCTGCCCACCTCATTCGGCGACTTCACCGCGGTCGGCTACCGCTCGCTGGTCGACGACAAACACCACGTGGCGATGGTCAAGGGCGAGGTCGACGGGGCCGAGGACGTGCTGGTCCGCGTCCACAGCGAGTGCCTCACCGGCGACGTCTTCCACAGCATGCGCTGCGACTGCGGCGACCAGCTGGCGGCGGCGCTGTCGATGATCGAGCAGGAGGGCCAGGGCGTCCTCCTCTACCTCTCCCAGGAGGGGCGCGGGATCGGCCTGCTCAACAAGCTGCGCGCCTACAAGCTGCAGGAGGAGGGCGCCGACACGGTTGAGGCCAACCTCAAGCTGGGCCTGCCGGCAGACCTGCGCGACTACGGGATCGGCGCCCAGATCCTCGGCGACCTCGGCCTGACCAGCATCCGCATCCTCACCAACAACCCGAAAAAGATCGTCGGCCTCGAGGGCTACGGGCTCTCGGTCTCCGAGCAGGTGCCGATCGAGGCTAGCCCCAACGCCCACAACGAGGACTACCTGCGGGTCAAGCGCGACAAGATGGGCCACTCGCTCCACCACCAGGGCCTGGCGCTCGACGAGGAGATGATCCACGACGAGGAGGAGCGCGACGCGGCCGGAGGCGGGGCGGCCGGTGGCTGAGTCGACCGCCTTCCTCGAGGCCTTCGACGAGGAGGAGCGGGAGGCGCTCTGCGGCCGCGAGTTCGCCGTCTGCGTCGGCCGCTTCTACGAGGACCTGGCCGAACGCCTGCTGAGCGGCGCCCGCGAAGGCTTCGAGTTGGCCGGGGTACCCGCGTCATCGGTCAGCGAGATCAGCGTCCCGGGCGCCTACGAGCTGCCCTTCGCCGCCAAGCTGCACGCCACGACGGGTCGCTTCTCCGGCGTCGCCTGCCTCGGCGTCGTCATCCGCGGCGAGACCGACCACTACGACTTCGTCTGCGCCGAGGCCGCCCGCGGCATCCAGGAGGTGCAGCTGGAGACCGGCGTCCCCTGCGCCTTCGGCGTGATCACCTGCGACACGATGGAGCAGGCCCTGGCCCGGGCCGGCGGCGGCAAGCGCGACCAGGGCCGCAACGCCGCCCTCACGGTCGCCCGCATGGCCCTGCTCAAACAGCAGGTCAACCCGTACCGCTGGCAGGTCCGCGACAGTTAGCGGCGACCTGTAGCATCCGCGACCCGATGGCCAAGGTATGCCACAGCTGCGGCAAGGGGCCGGCGTTCGGCCAGTCCCGCAGCCACTCGATGGTCGCCACCAAGCGGCGCTTCGATCCGAACCTGCAGAAGGTCCGGATCCAGGAGAACGGCCGCCCGCTTCGCGCCTACGTCTGCACGCGCTGCCTGAAGTCGAACAAGGTCACGAAGGCCGCTTAGTTCGGAGGGCTGTGTGGGGGGGTCTGGTCGCCCTCCAGTCGAATTCAGTCGCTCCGCGCCCTATGGGCGCGTCGCTCCGGATGTCGGAGCGCGACCTAAAGGTCGCGCAATAGACAGATTGCATATCGCCGCCTGCGGCGACATTCGCCTGAAGCGCGACCAGACCCCTCCGACAACACGCACTGTAGGGACGGCTGGGGGACCGGGAGCTCTTCGGCAAAGGCGTCGTAACGACGACACTGGCCACTTGAAGCTCTCGGCTCAACGGAGATTGGGTTCCCACCGTCGCGCTCGGTCATCGCGCAAAGGGATAGTCCCGAGCACGTAAGGTTGGGACATGCCGAGGGTTGAGCGGGATCCTGAACGCGGCCGAGCCGCTGCAGCGAAGTTGAAGGCGCTCGGCGTCAAGGGAATCCTCATCAAGGCAGCCGAGCAGGGGTACATCACGCAGCTCGCATGCAAGATGCCGGAATGCTTCTGCCCCGAGGAGCTTGGAGGCGCGTGCTACTTCGACCCGGTCAGCGACGAATTGAGCGACTGGATGCCCACCCACGAGCACTCCCCTCGCTCCAAGAGAGAGGGGGGCCACCGAGACGTGGACAACGCCATCCTTGCGCACCGCCTCTGCAATCGCATCGCCTACTCCCTAAGTGTTGGCCGTCCGTATGCGAGGGATCTCGAGAGGGTCAGGAAAGCCCGCGAGGAAGCGATCCGCCGCACCGGCGAAAGTTCGTAGGTCACCTGCGGCTTGCTGGCGAGAGCGAGCATGTATCCCCCGCTGCTCCTCCCGCGTGGTTGCGAACGCATCGACGGACGCAGGTCGCGCTCTCGCTCTGGACGAGGAGTTCGAGCGTCTCGCGGGCTGACCCTCGATCTCGCGTGAAGGAAAGATGAGGTTCAGGACCCTGGGAGCTGGATGCCCTGGAACGTGAGAACCTCGGCGAGCCTGTCGAAGTGCGCGTCGCGGTGGAGCACCGCGATGCCGCCGTGCTCGGCTGCGGCCGCGGCGATCAGCGCGTCGGTAGGCGGTACGCGGTGGTATCCGTCGCTGTGTTCGGCCAACTCGCCGATCGCGCGCATCGCAGCGTCGGTCACAGAGCGATCGTTGCGAACGATCCGCAGCGCGTCGAGCTCGGTCTCGAGCGCGACGTACTCGGAGCTGCTGCGCGCGGAGTAGAGGATCTCCATCCGCACGATCGGCGTGATCCACAGCCGGTCATCGATGACCGCTGCCTGCAGGAGGTCGCCGAGCTCGCTGGGGAGCGACGCGACCCGCCACCATGCCGAGGTGTCGGCGATGAACGGAGTGTCGCTGCGCAGCAGCTCGACGGCGTCCACCGCAGCGGCTACCGCTCGGCGTCGGTCAGCTGCTCGACGTGTTTGAGCGTGTCGCGATCCAGCCCGTCTGGCCTGCGCAGCCGGTCGGCGAGCAGCCGCAGCCGGTCGGTGCGCTGCTCATCGCTCAGAGCTGGCTTCTCCGGAGTCGGGATTGTGCTCAGGACCGAATGCTTCACAGTGACCTCAGGGTAGCGCCCCGGCGTGACAAGAGCGAGATCTTTGGCGGATAGTCCCCTGGTTTGCGAGTCGGGGCTGGTAGTGCACTATCCAGCCGACCCGCCGACGGTCGAGGAGATCGTTGAGAGCACCTGGGTTGGCGCTCTCGCTCCGTCATGGAAGAGCAGAAGTTCGGCGAGCGTCACAGGGACTGCTTGCGGCTCGTCCAGAGCGAGCACCGCAGGGGTGGGGCAGCAGGCGCTCGCAAATCGCGCGGAACAGGTGCGAGCGCCATGTCGCGGAAGCCCCAGGGACGAATCCGGGTGGAGAGCGGAGATAATCCGCGTATGGCAAATGTCTACCGACCGGACTTCGATGCAGATCAGGACCGTGAGGGCTTCACCTACCGGCGCGCCAAACTTGGCCAACAGGCCAAGTCCGAGAAACTCGGAGCAAGTCTCTATGAGATCCCGCCTGGCCAGGCGACCTTTCCATACCACGCCCACAGCGCCAACGAGGAGATGCTCATCGTGCTCAGCGGCCAGCCGCACCTGCGCACGCCGGATGGGTGGCGCGAGCTGGCCGAGGGGGAGGTCGTCGCGTTTCGGGTCGGCGAAGACGGCGCGCACCAGCTCCAGAATCGAGGCGCTCAACACGCCCGCGTGCTGGTGGTCAGCACGATGATCGCTCCCGAGGTGAATCTCTATCCGGATACCGGCAAGTTGGTGGCGGCGACTCGGGCTCCCGGAGCCTCGGGCGAGGGATTCCAGGAGGCCTACCGGCGAGAGCAGGCGACGGACTATTGGACCGATGAGGAGCCGCCAGATTCGTAGCCGTCGAGCTGCTCCTCCCGCGTGAAAGCGGCACTGAAACGCCTGGCAGCGACGCAACGAAAAGCAGGCGCACGGCGAACGTCTGGAGAGTCGTGTGAGAAGGGGTGCCGATACCCCTCCCCGGGAATGTGGCCGATAGGCGGCGATATGCAATCTGATCTTTGCGCGGCGTCAGCCGCGCAGCAGGCTCGGAGCGGAGCCCGAAGGGCGGAGCGACGAAATTCACGGGGAGGGGTATCGGCACCCCTTCCCGCCCGCTTCGCGCTCAGTCGGGCTGAGGAACGACGGGTGCTCGCCGCCGGCCATCTCCGGCGGCGGTTAGATTCCCCTGCCGATGCCCGATCCCTCGATCGCCCGGTTCCGACGGGTCGTCAGTTCTGCCTATGCCTCGCTGGAGGCGCGACGCCAGGAGGTCAACGACCTCAACGTCTTCCCTGTCGCCGACGGCGACACCGGCGACAACATGGCGATGACGATGCGCGCCGTGATGGAGGAGCTGGACCGCCTCGACGGGCTCGAGGTCGACGAGGTCGGCCGCACCCAACTCGTGCAGGCGCTGGCGCGGGCGGCGCTGATGGGCGCCCGCGGCAACTCCGGCGTGATCCTCAGCCAGATCGTCCGCGGCGCCGCCGAGGAGCTGGCCAGCCGCCCCGGCGAGCTGGTCGACCCGGTGCTCGTCGCGGCCGCCTTCGCCCGTGCCGCCGACGCCGCCTACGAGTCGGTGCGCGAACCGGCCGAGGGGACGATGCTGACCGTCTTCCGCGAGATGGCCCACTCGCTGACTCGCCAGCTCGCCCACCTCGAGGCCGACAAGCAGCGGCTCGGCCGCGAAGTCAGCGACGTCCAGCAGGACGCGATCCTGGCCGAGGTGCTGGAGCGGGCGATCGAGGACGGCGAGCGGGCGGTCGCGCGCACGCCGGAGCAGCTCGAGGTGCTGCGCGAGTCCGGGGTCGTCGACGCCGGCGGCCATGGCCTGGTGTTGATCCTGGCCGGCGTCGTAGCCGGCCTGCGCGGCGACGACGCCGAGCTGCCGGAGGTGCCCCGCCAGCAGGCGCCGCGCCTCAGCCTGCCCCATCACGAGGACAGCCGCTTCCGCTACTGCACCAACTTCATCGTCGCCGGCGCCGGGCTCTCCTCGCGGGAGTTCCTGCCGCGCTTGGAGGGGCTGGGCGACTCCGTCCTCGTGGTCGGCGATGAGGCGACTCTGAAGGTCCACGTCCACACCGACGAGCCCGAGGCCGCGGTGGCGCTGTTCGAGGGCGCCGGCGAGGTCACCAACCTCGACGTCGCCGACATGCGCGAGCAGATGGCCGAGCGCAGCGCCCGGCTCGCCGCCGGCCGTACGGGGGTGCTCGCGGTCGCCGCCGGCGAGGGCCTGGAGCGGCTCTTCGCCGAGCTCGGCGCCAACGTCGTCCCCGGCGGCGAGACGCTCAACCCCTCCACCTACGAGCTGCTGGCCGGGATCCACCGGGTGGCGGCGGAGGAGGTGCTGGTCCTGCCCAGCTCCTCGAACGTGGTGATGGCGGCGGAGCGCGCCTGCGAGCTCTCCGAGAAGCCGGCCCGGGTGGTGCCGGCGCTCTCCCAGCAGGCGAGCCTGCTGGCCCTGGTCGAGCTCGACCAGGGAGCATCGGCGGCCGAGAACGCCGAGCGGCTGGAGGCGGCGCTGGACGGCGTCGCCACGGGGGGCGTCGCCCCCGCCGCCCGCGACGACGCCCAGGGCCGCTTCAAGCAGGGCGACGCGGTCGGCTTCGCCGGCGCCGAGATCGTCGCCTGGGGCGGCGCCGGCTCGACCCTGGCGACGACGATCCAGCACCTCGCCGAGGGGGCGGAGATCGTCACCGTGATCGCCGGCGAGGGGGCGCCGATCGCGCTCGGGGAGATCGACCCCCACGTGCCCGACGGGGTCGAGGTCGAGACCCACGAGGGGGGCCAGCCGAGCTGGTGGTGGCTGCTCGCCGCCCAGTAGTGCGCTCCTTCGCCGGCGAGCGCGAGCTGGGGCGCGCCGAGTTGCTGAACGCCCCCGTCCACTGGCCCCGCCCCAGCGTCCTCGAACAGGGCCTCGGCGCCCTCAAAGGCGTCGGCCCGAAAACCGCCGAGGCGGCGGCCGAGGCAGGCATCCGCACCGTGGGCGACCTCCTCTTCCACATTCCGAGGCGCCACCGCGACCAGCGGATAAGAGAGCTGGGAGACCTCCAGCCCGGAGACACCGCAACCGTTCTGGTCGAGGTCCAGGGCTCCCAACCGCGGCCGTTTCGCCGGGGTCGGCTGAGGCTGGTCAGCGTCAAGGTCGGCGATGCCACCGGCCACGCAAGAGCCACCTGGTTCAACCAGCCGTGGATTGCCTCGAAGCTGGTTCGGGGGGCCGAGCTGCTCCTTACGGGGAAGTTCTCCGGGAAAGGATTCGCGGTTCGGGAATGGGAGCTGGCGAGCCCTGGCCCGCCACCCGCGGGAGAGGCGGAGCTGATGCCCGTTCATTCGACGACCGAGAGTCTTCGACCTCAGAAGATCCGCGAGTGGGTCGAGCAGGTTGTGGGATGGGCCCCGAACGCGATCGAGGGGCTGCCGGCGGAGATGCGGGCGCGGCGGGGGCTCGCGGGCGTCGGCGACGCACTGCGAGCCGTTCAGCTGCCGAAGTCGCTAGAGGACGTCGAGGGAGCGCGCGAGCGGCTGGGGTTCGAAGAGCTGTTCTTGCACCAGGCGCTGTTGGCGACCCGCAAGCGCACTCACCGAACCGCGCGCCCGGCGCCACGGTTCGGAACGCCCGGCGATCCAGTTGCGCGATGGCTGGATTCCCTGCCGTTTGAGCCGACCGGCGATCAGCTCAAGGCGTTCGATGAGATCGAGGGGGACCTCGACTCGGGCCAGCCGATGCAGCGCTTGCTGATGGGCGAGGTCGGGTCTGGGAAGACGGTGGTCGCCCTCTACTCGATGCTGCGCTCGCTCGAAGCCGGCTACCAGGCAGCGCTGATGGCTCCGACCGAGACGCTGGCGGAGCAGCACGCAATCACCCTCGGCCGGCTCTTGGCCGAAGAGGCGATCCCGTTCTCGCTGCTGACCGGGTCGACCCCGGCACCAGTTCGCAAACAAGCCCTGGACCAACTCGCCAGCGGCGAGTTGGGACTGATCTTGGGAACCCACGCCCTGATCGAGCCGACCGTCCGCTTCGCCCGGCTCGGACTGGTCGTCGTCGACGAGCAGCACCGCTTCGGCGTCTCCCAGCGGCGGGCCCTGGACGAGAAGGGGGTGGAGGGGATGGCGCCCCACGTCCTCCACATGACCGCGACGCCGATCCCGCGCACGCTCTCGCTCACCGCCTACGGCGACCTCGACACAACCGCCCTGCACGAGCTGCCGGCTGGCCGCCAGCCGGTCGAGACGCGGCTGGTCGCCGAGGAGCAGCGGGGCGAAGCCTTCGAGTTCCTGCGGCGGCGGTTGCGCGAGGGGCGCCAGGCGTTCGTCGTCTGCCCGCTGGTCGAGGAGTCCGAGAAAGTCCAGGGCAAGGCGGCCGAGGTCGAGGCCGAGCGGCTGCGCAACGGTGAGCTGCGCGAGTTCCGCGTCGCCCTCCTGCACGGGCAGATGCACTCGGCCGAGAAGGCCGAGGCGATGCGCGCCTTCGCCGCCCACGAGACCGACGTGCTGGTCTCGACGACGGTGATCGAGGTCGGGATCGACGTCGCCAACGCGACGGTGATGATCATCGAGGGGGCCGAGCGCTTCGGCGTCTCCCAGCTGCACCAGCTGCGCGGCCGGGTCGGTCGCGGCGAGCATCCGAGCCAGTGCTTGCTGTTCGCCGAAGAAGCGGGCGAGACGGCGCGGCAGCGGCTGCGGGCGGTCGCCGGCGAGAGCGACGGCTTCAAGCTCGCCGAGATCGACCTCAGCCTGCGGGGCGCGGGCGAGATCCTCGGCACCCGCCAGTCGGGCCTGCCGCGCTTCGCAGTCGCCAAGCTGCCCGACGACAACGCCACCCTGCTCGCCGCCCACAGGGAGGTCCAGGCGCTGCTGCGCCGCCACGGCTCCCTCTCCGGTCCCGCCCTCGGCCCGCTCCTCGACGCCGCCCACCGCCGCTTCGGCACCGGCGCGGCTGATCCAATCCCCTTATGAGGGTCATAGCCGGAGAGCTGAAAGGGCAGCGGCTGGTCGCCCCGCGGGGCTGGAAGGTGCGCCCGACCTCCGACCGCGTCCGCGAGGCGATCTTCTCGGCCCTCGGCGAGCGGGTCGCCGGAGCCACGGTCCTCGATCTCTACAGCGGCACCGGCGCCCTCGCGATCGAGGCCCTCTCGCGCGGCGCCGAGCGCGCCATCCTCGTCGACCGCGACACCCGGCCGGCGCTCGGCAACGTCGAGCGGCTCGGCCTGGGCGCCCGCGCGGAGCTGGTCCGGGCCGAGGTCGGGCGCTGGCTGGCCGCCGCCACGGACGCTCCCGATGCTCCCCGCTTCGACCTCGTCTTCGTCGATGCCCCCTATAGACTCGCCGACCGCGTGGCGCAGGATCTGAATACCCATCTGCCGCGCCTGCTCGCCGCCGGCGGGCGGGCGATCGTCGAGAGCGGCGCCGGCCGGCCGCTGCGGATCGACTCGCTGGAGCGGCTGCGGCAGCGCCGCTACGGCGCCGCCGACGTCTCCATATATGGAGAGGGGGAGGCATGAGCGAGCGCAACGGCACCGTCGTCTGCCCGGGCAGCTACGACCCGGTCACCAACGGCCACGTCGACATCATCACCCGCACCTCGAACGTCTTCGACCGCGTCGTCGTCGGCGTCGTCAACAACCCCGTGCGCAAGGCGAAGACGCTCTTCAGCGCCGAGGAGCGCCGCGACTTCATCGCCGAGGCGACCGCCGACCTGGCCAACGTCGAGGTCCAGATCTTCTCCAACCTGTTGGTCGAGTTCGCCCGCGACAACGACGCCAAGGCGATCGTCAAGGGCCTGCGGGCGATCTCCGACTTCGAGTACGAGTTCGAGATGGCCCAGCTCAACCGCAAGCTCGACCCGGGGATCGAGAGCATCTACGTGATCGCCTCCCCCCATTACAGCTTCCTTTCCTCGACCGGAGTCAAGGAGATGGCCACCTTCGGGGGGGACGTGTCCGACCTCGTCCCGGGCCCGGTCGCGGCCGCGCTCGCCGACCGCCTGGGCGACAGGTAGGCTTCCCGCCAATCGCCGGCCCCAGTGGGCGACGGCTTGCAAAAACACGGTCCGGATAACGCCATCTTCACCAAAGACCCCGCATACACGTAGGCTTACGACCTGCAAATGGACGTTCTCGTTCTCATAGACAAGCTGGACGATGTCGTCCACAACGCCCGGCCCGTCCCGCTGACGGACCAGGTGCGTGTGGATCGCGAGGAGATCTACGACCTCCTCGACCAGATGCGGGCGACGATCCCCGAGGAGATCAAGCAGGCGCGCTGGATCGTCAAGGAGCGCCAGGAGATGCTGGCCGAGGCCAAACGCGAGGCGGAGCGGATCGTCCGCGAGGCCCGCGAGCAGCAGGCCCGCCTGATCTCCGACGAGGAGGTCACCAAGCAGGCCGAGCGTGCCGCCGATGAGATCGTCGAGGACGCCCGCACCCGCGAGCGTGAAATCCGCCTCGGCGCCGAGGACTACGCCGACGAGATCCTCAACACCCTCGAAGTCAACCTGCAGAAGTTCCTCGCCGCCGTGCAGCGCGGCCGCGACCGCCTCGCCGGCCGCGACGACGAGCCGGCCGCCGAGCTAGAGCAGCCTTAGTCCAGCTTCAGGTCGTTGAGAGCAGCCCAGCGGGGGTCGGTGCCCTGGTCGTGTTCGTGATCTGCTGGGTCGGCGTCGTTCAGGGAGACGCCGCAGGTGGGGCAGAGGCCGGCGCAGTCGGGGCGGCAGAGGAAGCGGGAGGGGAGGGCGAGCAGGGTGGCGTCGTGGGCCCAGCGGCCGATGTCGAGCTCGTCGTCGGCGACGTAGGGGCTGCGCAGCTCCTCGTCCTCGGTCGCCGCCTGGTCGACCTCGCGGGCCTCGACCTCGAGGTCGAGCGAGCCCGGCTCGAGACAGCGCATGCAGGGCCCCGCGATGTGGACCGGAAAGCGGAGGCGGAAGGCGTAGCCGCCGCTGGGACGGGATACCTCGAGCCGGACCGTGGGCGAGGCGGGGTCGGCGACGTAGGTTTGGCCGCCGAGCTCGAAGGGCTCGAGCTCGACCGGGACCTCGATCCGCTTGCCCTCGCCGTGGGCCAGCGAGAGGCGCGAAAGGTCGATGGTCGTCGTGCGCGTCTGGGACAAGGAAGAACCTCCGCTGGGTGCAGGCTTACGATGACCCTGCCGACGAGGTTACGAGATGGGTCAATTCGACTGGACACCCGAGGTCTACCTGGAGCGGATCCGCGCCGAGGTTCCCGGCTACGACGATCTGCAGGACCAGGCTGTGGCGGCGATTCCCTTCTCGCCCGAGCGGGTGCTGGAGCTGGGGATGGGCACGGGGGAGACGACGCGGCGGCTGATCGAGGCCCACCCCGACGCCTGGGTCGTCGGCCTCGACGCCAGCCCCGACATGGTCTTCCGCGCCCGCCAGACCTACGACGACGTCCAGCTCGCCCGCATGGAGGACCCCCTCCCCGACGGCCCCTGGGACCTCGTCATCTCCGTCCTCTCCGTCAACCAGCTGGACGACGCCCAGCGCCAGAACCTCTGCCGCCAGGTCAAGGCCCAATCCCGCTCCCTGGTGATCGGTGACGTCTTCACAGGGACCCAACTCAGTGACCTTGTGGACTGGTGCGGAGGCGAGATCACCTGGAAGCAAGGGGACCTGGCCGTAGTGAGAGCGACGTACTGAGGGGTCGGGCGCCCCTCCCAAAACACTCCAGAGCGGCCTCCCGGCCGCTCGTTTTGGGAGGGGCGCCCGACCCCTCTCCACCTCGGACCCCCACGGTCGGTACCATCCCGCGACCGATGGCCGTCCCGAAGAAGAGAACCTCAAGCGCCAGGCGCGACAAGCGCCGGGCCAACCACAAGGCCGGCAAGGCGACTCTGAACAGCTGCCCGCGGTGCCACAGCCCGCGGCTGCCACATCGCGTCTGCCCCACCTGTGGCACCTATGCCGGGCGTGAGGTCGTCTCCCACCGCGTCGCCGAGGCCCCGGCGACCGGCTCCGACTCCGAGTAGCCGTGGCCCCCGGGCGCGGCGTCACCGTTGCCCTCGACGGGTACGGCGCTGAGCAGGGCTTCGAGGTGCTGGCCGAGGGCGCGCGGCTCGCCGCCGCCGACGGGATCGGGGTGCGGGTCTTCGGGCCGGCGCGCGGCCTCGGCCTCGAGGGCGTCGACGGGGTGGACGTGGTCCACACCGGCGAGTGGATCGGCAACGACGAGGACCCGGTGGCGGCGGTGCGGGCGAAGCCTGAGGCCTCGGTCGTGCGCGCCGCCCGCGAGGTCGCCGAAGACGCCGCCGACGCGATGGTCAGCTGCGGCTCGACCGGGGCGACGATGGCGGCCGCGACCTTCGGCCTGCGCCGGCTCAAGGGCGTTCAGCGCCCCGCCCTGGCGGTCCGGGTCCCGATTCCCGGCAAACCGGTGCTCTTCCTCGACGTCGGCGCCAACGTCGAGGTCCGCGCCCAGCACCTGGTCCAGTTCGCCTTCCTCGGCGCCGCCTTCAGCGCCGCGGTGCTCGAGGTCGAGGGCCCGGCCGTCGGCCTGCTCACGGTCGGCGAGGAGTCGGGGAAGGGGCGCGAGGAGGTGGTCGAGGCACACCGACTGCTTTCCGGGGCCGCCGGGATCGAGTTCGCCGGCAACGTCGAGGGTCGCGACCTGCCGGCCGCGAAGGTCGACGTCGTCGTCACCGACGGCTTCACCGGCAACGTCGCCCTGAAGCTGATGGAGGGGACGGCGAAGACAATCGCAGCGGCGCTCGCCGGCGCCGCCCGCTCCAATCCCGTCTCCGCCCTCGGCGGCCTGCTGCTGAAGCCCGCCCTCGGCGGCCTGCGCCGTGAGCTCCACCCCGACACCACCGGCGGCGCGATCCTGCTCGGCCTGCGGGGGATCGCCGTCGTCGGCCACGGCAGCTCCGGCGCCGAGGGGATCGCCAACGCCGTCCGCCTGGCGGCGCGCTGCGCCGACGTCGACGCCGTCGGCCGCACCGCCGCCCTGCTGCGCGAAGGCGGCGCCGGCCGCGGCGCCCTCGCGGCCGGTGGGGGCGCGTGATAGGAAGAGCGGGATGAAGCGCGACGAAGTCCTCACCCTGGTCCGCGAGCACCTCGCCGAGGAGCTCGAGGTCGACGTCGAGAAGATCGGCGAGGGGACCCGCTTCAAGGAGGATCTCGACGCCGACTCGCTCGACCTCTACGAGCTGGTGATGGAGCTGGAGGACCGCTACGGGATCTCCGTCTCCGAGGAGCAGGCCTCGCGGATCGAGACCGTCGGCGACGCCGTCGGCTTCGTGGTCGAGCACGCCCCGGCCTGAGCGGGTGGCGGCGAGCACCGAGCCGGCGGTCGCGGGCCTCTCGGCACTGATCGGGGAGCTGCCCGCCGAGCTGCGCGCGCAGGCGCTGACCCATTCTTCCTGGACCGAGCGCCGGATCGACTCCTTCGAGCGCCTCGCCTTCCTCGGCGACAGCGTGCTCGGGCTCGCGGTCGCGACCGACCTCTTCGAGCGCTTCGCCGGCGTCGACTCCGGTGGCCTGACCAAGGTCCACAACCAGGCGGTCAGCGGCGTCGCCTGCGCCGAGGTCGGCCGCTGGCTGGGCGTTCCCGAGATGCTGCGCGAGAACGAGCCCGAGGGCATCGCGGGGGCGATCCCGGCGGCGGTCCTGCTCGAAGGCGAGCGCCCGCTGCCGGAGGCCACCGAGGCCCTGATCGGCGCCTGCTACGTCGCCTTCGGCTTCGCGCGCACCGCGGCTGCCGTCGCCGCCGCCTTCGAGCCGCGGATCGAGCACGCCTCGGAGACCAGGATCGACTTCAAGTCCGCCCTGCAGGAGCTGCTCGCCCGCCGCGGGGCGCGCGTAAGCTACGAGGTGATCGCCGCCACCGGCCCGCCGCACCGGCGCACCTTCGAGGTCGAGGCGATCGTCGATTCCGAGCGGGTCGGAGAGGGTGCCGGCCGCAGCAAAAAGGCGGCCGAGCAGGTCGCGGCGGAGCAGGCCCTGAAGCTGCTCGGGGATTGAGTGGCTGTCCGGATCGCGTCCGACCCAACCGCGAGCCTAGGCGTCGCCGCAGCGAGGAGAGCATGTATCTGAGATCGATCACGATGAAGGGGTTCAAGTCGTTCCCCGAGCGGGTGAGCCTCGAGTTCTCGCCCGGCGTCAGCGTGATCGTCGGCCCCAACGGCTCCGGCAAGTCGAACATCACCGACGCCGTCCTCTGGGCGCTCGGCGAGCAGAGCCCGGGGGCGATCCGCGGCGCCTCGATGCAGGACGTGATCTCCGCTGGCGGCAAGGGGATCGGCCAGCGCCGCGCCGCCGAGGTCGAGGTCGTGATCGACAACTCCGACGGCCGCGCCAAGACCGAGTTCTCCGAGATCGCCGTGCAGCGCCGCCTCGACCGCGCCGGCGACGGCGTCTACCGCCTCAACGGCGCCCGCTGCCGGCTCGCCGACGTCACCGACGTCCTCTCCGACACCAACCTCGGGCGCGAGATGCACTCGGTGATCTCCCAGGGCCGGGTCGAGACCATCGTCCACTCGAAGCCGCGCGAGCGCCGCCTCCTGGTCGAGGAGGCGGCCGGGCTCGGCAAGCACCGCAAGCGCCGCCGCCGGGCCGAGCTGAAGCTGCGCGCCGCCCGCGACAACCTCGACCGCGCGCTGGACGTCGAGCGCGAGGCGCGGGCCCGGCTGCGGCCGCTGAAGCGCCAGGCGCAGGCGGCCGAGCTCGGCTCCCGGATCGAGCGCGAGGAACTCGGTCTGCGCGCCCAGATCGTCTCCGAGGAGCTGCGCTTCGGCGCCGACCGCGCCGCCGCGGCGGAGAAGGCGGCGGCGGCCGCGCGCAAGACCCGGGCCGGGATCGAGGAGCGGCTGGCCGCGGTCGGCAAGCGCCGCCGCGAGGCCGAGGAGCGCTTCGCCGCCCGCGACCGCGAGCGCACCCGGGCCTGGGGGCTGCTGACCAAGCTGCGCGGCGAGCAGGAGCGGATCGCGGTCCGCGTCAACGGCCTCTCCGGCCGGGTGACCGAGCTCGAGGCTGGGCTGGAGTCGCTGCGCTCCGAGCTCGGCCCGCTGACTCTCGACGTCGGCGCCGGCGGCGCCCCCGCCGAGCGCGCGCGCAAGCTCGAGCAGGAGCTGGGCGAGGTCGGCGCCGGCCTCGACGCCGCCGTCACCGGGCTCGCCGTCGCCGGCTCCGAGGAGGCCGCCGAGCCCGCCCGCGAGGCGGCTCTGGGCGAGGTCCGAGCGGGCGCCGAGCGCGCCTCCCGCCACGCCCGCCGCGCCGAGGGACTGCTGGGCGAGCGCCACCGCGAGGCGCTGCGCGCGCGGTTGGCCGCCGGCGAGGCGCTGCTCGACGACGCCCGCGCCGCGCTGGCGGCGGTCGAGGCGGTGGGCGCCGCGATCCGCGCCCGGGTCGAGCGCACCGAGGGCAGGGTCGTCGGCGGCGAGGGCGACGGCGACGAGATCGCCGAGGAGCTGCGCTCCTGCTCCCAGCAGGAGTTCGAGCTGCAGGCGGAGATGTCGGCGGTCGCCGACGAGCTGACCAAGGCCGAGGTCGAGGCCGCCCACCTCGGCGACCGCCGCGCCGAGGCCGAGCGCGAGCTGGCCGGCATCGCCGAGCGGTTGGGCGAGGAGGTGGCGCCGGCCGAGCGGGCGATGAGCGAGGAGGAGCGGGCCGAGATCGACCGCCGGCTGGAGCGCCTGGAGCGCCGCCGCGCCCAGATCGGCCCGGTCAACCCGCTGGCCGAGCGCGAGTACGACGAGGCCCGCGAGCACGTCGAGAGCCTGCAGGCCCAGCGCGAGGACACCGAGCGGGCGATGCGGGAGCTGGAGACGCTGATCCGCGAGATCGACGCCGAGATCGAGCGCGCCTTCGAGCAGACCTTCGACGCCACCGCCAGGAACTTCGAGGAGATGGTCGAGCACCTCTTCCCGGGCGGCCGCGGCGCCCTGCGCCGGGTCGCCCTGCGGCCGGTCCGCGACGCCGAGCGGCCCGCCGGAGAGCAGGAGGCCCCGACCGACGCCGAGCCGGAGCCCGAGGAGGAGGAAGAGGAGCGCGAGGAGCTCGGAGTCGAGATCGAGGTCACCCCGGCCGGCAAGTCGACCCGCAAGCTCTCGCTGCTCTCCGGCGGCGAGAAGTCGCTGGTCGCCCTGGCCTTCGTCTTCGCGGTCTTTCTCGCCCGACCCTGTCCCTTCTACATCCTCGACGAGGTCGAGGCCGCCCTCGACGACGCCAACATCGACCGCTTCCTGCAGCTGATCCGCCGCTTCTCCGACCGCGCCCAGTTCATCGTCGTCACCCACCAGAAACGGACGATGGACGCCGCCGACGTCCTCTACGGGGTCAGCATGGGCGGCGACGGCGTCACCAAGGTCGTCTCCCGTCGCCTGCCGCGCGATGCCGGGGCGGAAGCGGGCGGCGACGAAGAGGACGAGGGCGGGACCCTCTCCGCCGTAGCCTGAGCACAACAGTTCACGCCTATCTGAGAGGCGATCCAGCAAGTACCCTCAGCCTGGGAGGAGGGTTATGGCACAACGCCACATGGACAGGCTGACGTCGTTCGACACGTCGTTCCTGGCCAACGAGAGATCGAACGGGCACATGGCGATCGGGGCCCTGCTGATGTGCGAGGGCAGCGCTCCCAGCGAGGACGACTTCCTCCTCCACATCCGCAGCCGGGTGCATCTGCTGCCGCGGCTGCGCCAGCGGCTCCTCTATCCACCGCTCGGGCTCGGGACCCCGTTCTGGGTCGACCACCCGCGGTTCGACATCCACCAGCACCTGCGGCGGATCACGCTGCCGGCGCCCGGGACCGAGGCCCAGTTCCAGGACCTGGTCGGTGAGCTGCTGGCGCCGCCGCTGGACCGCTCGAAGCCACTCTGGGAACTGATCCTGGTCGAGGGCTTCGAGGACGACCACTTCGGGATCGTCTACAAGACCCACCACGCGATGGCCGACGGCATCTCCGCGGTCGACATCGGCATGCTGCTCTTCGACGTCGAGCCGAATCCGCGGCCGGCCCGCGAAGAGGCCCCCTGGACACCGGCCAGCTCGCCCTCGCG
Source organism: uncultured Actinomycetes bacterium (assembly GCA_963714045.1). Lineage (GTDB taxonomy): Bacteria > Actinomycetota > Thermoleophilia > Solirubrobacterales > 70-9 > VAYN01. The sequence goes on from OY970225.1 coordinate 1,537,544, forward strand.
GACGGCTCTGGTCGGCCACGCCGGCGCCGGCATCGCCGCCACGCTGGCGCGGCTCGGCCGCTGGCTGCGGCGGGCGCTGCGCGAGCCGGGGCGCGCCCGCAAGCGCGCCGCCGACGGGCTCGCCGGCCTCTGGGAGGTGACCTGGAACCTGACCCGCCCGGCCCCGAGGGTGCCGTTCAACACCCCGATCGGGCCACGGCGCAGCATGTGCTGGGCGAACTTCGACCTGCGGGACTTCAAGCAGGTCAAGAACGGGCTCGGCGGCACCGTCAACGACGTCACTCTGGCCGTCGTCGCCGGCGCTCTGCGCCGCTGGCTGGTGGAGCGCGACGTCGCCGTCGACGGCCTCGAGCTGAAGGCGCTGGTGCCGGTCTCGATCCGGACCGAAAACGAGCATGGCGAGCTCGGCAACAAACTGACGGCGATGCGGGGGCCGCTGCCGGTCGGGGTCGCCGACCCGGTCGAGCGGCTCCACGCCGTCTCCGCCGCGATGGACGCGCTCAAGGCCTCCAAGCAGCCGCTGGGCGCCGAGGCGATCTGGGGCCTCAACGACTGGTTCCGGGACTTCGCGCCGCCGCTGCTGCTGACGCCGACCGCGGCGATCAACTTCTCGCCCCGCCTCTTCAACCTGCTGGTGACGAACTTCCCCGGGCCGCAGGTGCCGTTCTACGTGCTCGGCCGCGAGCTGACCGCGGTCTACCCGATCGGCTTCCTCGCCCGCCGGCACGCCCTGGCGATCGCGATCCTCAGCTACAACGGCAAGGTCGGCTTCGGGCTGCTGGCCGATCCCGACTCGATCCCCGACGCGGAGCGGATCGCCGGCCACCTCGCGGCCGCGGTCGAGGAGCTCGCCGACGCCGCGCAGATAGCCTCCCCTGGCAGCGATGGCGACGACCTGGCAGGAGATGATCGACCTCGGTTCGCGCGGGAGCGCGAGCGCCTCGGCCGAGGCTGAGCCCGAGCCCGAGCGCCACGGCGTCTTCAAGCGCCTGCGCGAGAGCCTCTCCAAGAGCCGCCAGGCGCTGACCGAGGAGATCTCGGCCAGCCTCTTCGACCGCATCGACGAGGAGACCTGGGAGCGCCTGGAGGAGGCGCTGATCCTGGCCGACGCCGGCGCCCCCACCACCGCCGCGGTGGTCGAGCGGCTCGAGCACGAGGTCGAGGCGGGAGCCGTCCCCGCCGACGGCGCCGCGGTCCGCGACCGCCTGGTCGAGATCCTCGCCGAGGTGGCCGCCACCGGCCGCGCCCCGATCGACCTCAGCGGCGAGCCGGCGGTGCTGATGATGGTCGGCGTCAACGGCACCGGTAAGACGACGACGATCGGCAAGGTCGCCTGGCACCTGAGCAGGGAGATGGGGCTCTCGGTGATCCTCGCCGCCGCCGACACCTACCGCGCCGCCGCCGCCGAGCAGCTGGCCGAGTGGGCCCAGCGCGCCGGCGCCGACCTGGTCCGCGGCGAGGAAGGCGCCGACCCCGGCGCGGTCGCCTTCGACGCGATCTCCGCCGCCCGCGCCCGCGGCGCCGACGTGGTCATCGTCGACACCGCCGGCCGCCTCCACACCCAGGACAACCTGATGGAGGAGCTGGCCAAGGTGCGGCGGGTGATCGCCAAGCAGATTCCCGAGGCCCCGCACGAGACGCTGCTCTCGATCGACGCCACCACCGGCCAGAACGGGCTGCGCCAGGCCAAGGTCTTCTCCGAGGCGGTCGAGGTCGACGGCGTGGTCCTGACCAAGCTAGACGGCACCGCCAAGGGCGGCATCGCTCTCGCGATCGCCTCCGACCTCGGCATCCCGGTGAAACTGATCGGCGTGGGAGAGACGCTGGAGGACCTACGCCCCTTCGACCCCGCCGAGTACGCCGCCGCCCTGCTCGCCGAGTAGCCTCAGGAAGGTGTTCGACCAGCTCTCAGACCGGCTCCAAGCGACGCTCTCCGACGTCCGCTCGCGCGGCAAGCTGAGCGAGTCCGACGTCGACGCGGCGATGCGCGAGATCCGCCTTGCCCTGCTCGAGGCCGACGTCAACTTCAAGGTCGTCAAATCCTTCACGGCGACGCTGAAGGAGCGCTGTCTCGGCTCCGAGGTGCTCGACAGCCTCGATCCCGGCCAGCAGGTGATCAAGATCGTCAACGAGGAGCTGGCGGCGCTGATGGGGGGGAGCGGGCGCGAGCTGGCGATGGCCTCCAGTGGCCCGACCGTGATCCTGATGGCCGGCCTGCAGGGCTCGGGCAAGACCACCGCCTGCGCCAAGCTCGCCCTCCACTTCGCCAAGGGCGGCAAGGACGTCGCCCTCGCCGCCTGCGACGTCTATCGCCCCGCCGCGGTCGAGCAGCTGGTCACGATGGGCGAGCGCGCCGGCGCCCACGTCTACCAGCAGGGGACCGACCGCGACCCGGTCGAGATCGCCGAGTGGGCGCTGCAGCAGGCGCGCACCGAGCGCCGCGACGTGCTGATCGTCGACACCGCCGGCCGCCTCCACATCGACGAGGACCTGATGGCCGAGCTGGCGCGAATTCGCAAGAAGACCAAGCCTCACGACGTCCTCCTCGTCGTCGACGCGATGACCGGCCAGGACGCCGTCGGCGTCGCCGAGTCCTTCGCCGAGGCGGCCGAGTTCGACGGCGTGGTGATGACCAAGCTCGACGGCGACGCCCGCGGCGGCGCCGCGCTCTCGGTCAAAGCCGTCACCGGCAAGCCGATCCTCTTCGCCTCGACCGGCGAGAAGCTGGAGGACTTCGACAAGTTCCACCCGGACCGGATGTCTCAGCGCATCCTCGGCATGGGCGACGTCCTCAGCCTGATCGAGAAAGCCGAGCAGCAGGTCGACGAGAAGCAGGCGGTCGACCTGCAGAAGAAACTCGAAAAGGACCAGTTCACGCTCGAGGACTTCCTCCAGCAGATGCGCCAGGTGCGCAAGATGGGCCCGCTGAGCGGGATCATCGGGATGCTGCCGGGCATGGGGGCGATGAAGCAGCTGAAGAACGCCGAGGTCGACGAGAGCGAGCTGGACCGGGTCGAGGCGATCATCCTCTCGATGACGCCGGCCGAGCGGGTCAACCCGGCGATGATCAACGGCTCCCGCCGCAAACGCATCGCCAGCGGCTCCGGGACGCGGGTCCAGCACGTCAACCAGCTGGTCAAGCAGTTCGACCAGATGCGGGTGATGATGCGCTCGATGGTGGGCGGCAAGATGCCCGACCCGCAGCAGCTGGCCCAGATGAGCGGCGCCGCACCACGCCCAAAGGTCCGTAGACGCTAACCTGCGCGGTCCGAATGGCAGTCCGAATCAGACTCAGGCGAGTGGGTTCCAAGAAGAACCCGATCTGGCGCATCGTCGTCGCCGACAAACGCTCCCCGCGCGACGGTCGCACGATCGAGACGATCGGCCAGTACAACCCGCAGAGCAACCCGTCGCTGATCGAGTTCGACGAGGAGCGCGCCCGTCACTGGCTCGAGCACGGCGCCCAGCCCTCGGAGACGGTGGCCGGGCTGCTGCGCACCAAGGGCATCGCCGCCTCCGGCAGCTAGGTCGATGACCGAGCTGATCGAGTTCCTCGTCAGGGCTCTGGTCGAGGAGCCCGAGGCCGTGGTCGTCGAGGAGTTGGATGAGGACGGCGACCTGATCTACGAGGTGACCGTCGCCGACGGCGACCTGGGGCGGGTGATCGGCAAAGGCGGCCGAGTGGCGAACGCGATCCGGACGATCGCCAAGGCCGCCGCGGTGCGGATCGATCGCCGTGTCATAGTCGACATCCTCGATTGAAGCTCGACGTATTCACCCTCTTCCCGGAAGCGTTCGACTGGTTCCAGGGTCAGCGCTCGGTCCAGAACGCGCTGCGCGAGGGCAACGAGCTGCGGTTCTTCGACTACCGCGAGACGACGCCGTTGACGGCCGGGCAGGTGGATGACTCGCCGTACGGGGGCGGGGCCGGGATGGTGCTGCGGGTCGATGTCGTCGACGCGGCGCTGCAGGCGGCGTACGGGGAGGGGGAGCGCCCGCGGGTCGTCCTGCTCTCGCCGACCGGGCGGCTGCTCGACGACGCGATCGCCGACGAGCTGACGGCGGAGCCGCACGTGGCGCTGCTCTGCGGCCGCTACGAGGGCTTCGACGACCGCGTCCACCAGCACCTCGCCGACGACGAGCTCTCGATCGGGCGCTACGTGCTGGCCGGGGGGGAGCTGCCGGCGATGGTCGTCGCCGACGTGCTGATGCGGAAGCTTCCGGGCGCACTGGGCCATGCGGATTCCGCCGTCGAGGAGTCATTCAGCCACGCCCTGGAGGGGATGCCGGAGTACCCGCACTACACCCGGCCGCCGGTCCACAGGGGCTGGGAGGTGCCCGAGATCCTGCTCTCCGGGGACCACGAGAAGGTACGCCGCTGGCGCCTCGAGCAGAGCCGCGCCCGAGCCGAGCAGTTCGAGTCGGACGCCGAGTAGATACCATTCCGCCACCGCGCGGTCCCCGCACTGGGTCCGGCGGTCTTTTTTCGCCAATGAGCTCCGTAATCGACAGCATCGAGCGCGCCCAGCTGAAAGAGGGACTTCCCTCGTTCAGCCCGGGCGACCGCGTGCGCGTCCACTTCCAGGTGGTCGAGGGCAACCGCAAGCGCACCCAGGTCTTCGAGGGCGTGGTGCTGCGGCGCCAGGGCTCCGGCGCGCGGGAGACCTTCACCGTCCGCAAGCAGTCCTTCGGTGTCGGCGTCGAGCGGACGTTCCCGCTGCACTCGCCGAAGATCGAGAAGCTCGAGGTGGCGGCGCGCGGCGATGTGCGACGGGCCAAGCTCTACTACCTGCGGGGCCGGATCGGCAAGGCCGCCCGCGTCGCCGAGCGGCGCTGGGGGATCGACGAGGAGATGGTCTCCGCGCCGGCGGCCGAGCCGGTTGCGACCGACGCCGAGGGCGTGACCCAGGACGAGGTGGTCCCGGTCGAGGCAGAGGCGAGCCCTGAGGCAGAGGCGAGCGAGCCGGAGGCAGCGGCGGAGACTGAGGCAGCGGCGGACACGGACGCAGAGGCGCCCGCGGCCGGGGAGACCGAGGACAGCCCAGCAGCGTCAGAGGATGCCGAGGACGAGAAGCCGGCCGATGCCGGCGACTCCGACGAGGATCCGGCCTGAAACTCGCGATCCCCAAGCCGAAGGGCAAAGGCGGCGGACTGGTCGAGTTGGTCGTGATCGTCGCCCTGGCCCTGGGGTTGGCGCTGGCGATCCAGGCCTGGGTGGTCAAGCCGTACCAGATCCCCTCCGAATCGATGGAGCCCACGCTCGATGTCGGCCAGCGGGTCCTGGTCAACCGCTTCATTTACCACCTCAACGACCCCTCACCCGGGGACATCGTCGTCTTCCACCCGCCCGCCGGCGCCGACAACGGCACCGAATGCGGCGTCCATCCCCGACAGGGAGAACCCTGTCCGCGGCCGACCAGGTCCGAGTCGAACCAGAACTTCATCAAGCGGATCGTCGCCGGGCCGGGGGATACGCTTTCGGTCAGGGGAGGCCACCCGGTCGTCAACGGCGTCGAGAAGAAGGACGAGCCCTACATCATCCCCTGCGGCAGCGCCGTCGCCTGCAACATGCCGCGGACGATCACGATCCCGCCCGACCACTACTTCATGATGGGGGACAACCGTGGGGCCAGCGACGACAGCCGCTTCTGGGGACCGGTCCCGCGAAGCTGGATCATCGGCGAGGCCTTTGCCACCTACTGGCCACCCGACCGCATCGGCACCCTCTAAGTCCCGAACCGGCCGCCGCCGGCTGGCCCGCAGCCGCCGCCTGTTCGCCTTCGACCGCGGCCTCCAGAGCCGCTTCGTCGCCGGCGCCGACGAGGCCGGCCGCGGCTGCCTCGCCGGCCCCCTCCTCGCCGCCGCGGTCCTGCTCGACTACGAGAGCCTCTCTCACACCGACCGCCGCGCCCTCGCCGGCCTGCACGACTCCAAGCAGATGACGGTCGAGCGGCGACTGGAGATGTTCCCCAGCGTGCTGCGGGCGGCGACCCGGGTCAGCGTCGTCGTCCGCTCCGCCGCCGGGATCGACCGCCGCGGCCTGCACGTGACCAACATCGAAGCGCTCTCGGTCGCGCTGGAGCGGCTCGCCCCGCCGGCCGAGGCCACCTGCCTCTCCGACGGCTTCCCGCTGCCCCGCTGCGCGGTCCCGCACCGCGCCGTGGTCGAAGGCGACGGCACCAGTGCCGCGATCGCCGCCGCCTCGGTGATCGCCAAGGTCAGCCGCGACCGCTACATGCACCGCGCCGCCGTCCAGCACCCCGGCTGGGGCTTCGACGAGCACGTCGGCTACTCGACCCCAGAGCACCGCGCCGCGATCGAGCGGATCGGCATCTCCCCATTGCACCGACGCTCGTTCCAGTCTGTCGCCTACTCCCAGCTCGAGCTGGGTTAGAAGGCTCCCCTGATGTGCTCGAAGTCGACCGCCTGGCCGTGGCGGTCGAAGGTGACGCCGACGGCGTCGAAGCGGATCTCGGCGTAGCGGGGGATATCGGGGCGCTCGGCCATCCAGGCGGTGGCGAGCCGGCGGATGCGGCGCTGCTTGCGGGCGTCGACGGCGAGGATCGGCCGCTCGGGGCCGAAGCTCGCCCCCGCGCGCCCGGCCTTGACCTCGACGAAGACGAGGACGCGGCCCTCGCGGGCGACGATGTCGAGCTCGCCGTAGCGGGTGCGGGCGTTGCGCTCGACGATCTCCCAGCCGGCGCGGGCGAGGCCCCGGGCGACCAGCTCCTCGGCCCTGCGGCCGGTCATCTGACGGGCGACGGTCATCTCCACCCGCCCTAAGGCCCCGGGCGTGCGGAACTCTCCCCACCTTTGGCTCGAAGTTCTTGCGCTCTGCGCGTAACGCGTGAGCTTTCTCTCCGTAGCGTCGTCCCCGTGCTCGCCACGGCCCGGACATTCACCCTCGACGGCATCTCCGCCCGCCCGGTGCGGGTCGAGGTCGACGTCCATCGAGGCCTGCCCGGCTTCGCGATCGTCGGACTTCCCGACGCCGCGGTCCGCGAGGCGCGGGAGCGGGTGCGGGCGGCGCTGGTCAACTGCGACTTCGAGTTCCCCCTGCGGCGGATCGTCGTCAACCTCGCCCCGGCCAGCCTGCGCAAGGCCGGCCCGGGGATGGACCTGGCGATCGCCTCGGCGCTGCTGAGCGCCTCCGGACAGCTCGAGTGGGAGGCGCTGCCGCGGGTGGCGATGGCGGGCGAGTTGGCGCTCGACGGGACGACCCGGCCGGTCAACGGCGCCCTGGCGATCGCCGAGGCGGCACGGGAAGGCGGGGCGGAGGCGATTGTGGTGCCGGCCGAGAACGGCCCCGAGGCCGCTCTGGCGGAGGGGATCGACGTGATCCCGCTCGAAAGCCTCGGGCGGCTGCCCGCGCTGGCGGCGGGCGAGTGGGAGCCCTCGCGCCCGCGGGCGCTGCCGCTGCGGCTCGGCACCGTCCCGGGAGGGCCGGACCTCGCGGACCTGCGCGGGCAGCCGCACCTGCGCCACGCGCTCGAGGTCGCCGCCGCCGGCGGCCACAGCCTCCTGATGATCGGGCCGCCAGGCGCCGGCAAGTCGCTTGCCGCCAGCCGCCTGCCCTCGATCCTGCCGCCGCTGGCCGCGGTCGAGGCTCTGGAGGTGGCGCGCGTCGCCAGTGCCTGCGGTCGGCTGAATGGATCTCTGGCAGGAGGGCGTCCCTTCCGGGCGCCGCACCACACGATCAGTCCCGCCGGGCTGATCGGCGGCGGCAGCCCACCCCGCCCCGGGGAGGCAACGCTGTCGCACCGCGGCGTCCTCTTCCTCGACGAGCTGTGCGAGTTCCGCCGTGATGCGCTGGAGGCGCTGCGGGCGCCGCTGGAGGCGGGCGAGGTCTCGATCTCCCGTGCCTCCAGCCGCCGGACCCTTCCATGTCGCTTCATGCTCGTCGCCGCCGCCAACCCCTGCCCCTGCGGTCGCGGCGAAGCCGACCCGGACTGCAGCTGCGCGCCGCTCGCGGTGCAGCGCTACCAGGGCCGGCTCAGCGGCGCCCTCGCCGATCGCATCGACATCCTCGCCGCCGTGCGCCAGCCGAGCGCCGCCGACATCGGCGGCGGCCCGGGCGAGTGCTCGGCGGACGTGCGGATACGGGTGGAGGAGGCCCGCGAACGGCAGGAGCGGCGTCTCGGCCCCGGCCGCTGCAACGCCGAGATGACCCCTGGCGAGGCGCGGGAATGCACGCTCAGCCCCGAGGCCGGCGCGCTGCTGGCGGAGCTCTACTCGCGGCAGCGGCTGAGTGGACGGGCCCACGACCGGGCCCTGCGCCTGGCGCAGACGATCGCCGACCTCGCCGGCGCGGCGACGATCGGGCCCGAAGAGATGGCGCAGGCGCTGCAGCTGCGGAGGCGGGATCGTGGCTGACCCCCAGGCATGCCCTGACTGCCTGCGCCGCTCCTGGTTGCTGGCGCTGCTCGGCCCCTACGTCGAGCGCATCGCCACCGGCGCCCCCGGCTCGCGCTCGCCGGAACTGCTGCGGCTCTCCAACGAGGACCTCGTGGCCGTCGCGGCGCCGAAGGTCGCCGCCCAGCTGCTGGGCCGGGTGGCCGCCCTCTCCGAGCGGCACCTCGCTGAGGAGCTGGCGGCGGCGCGGTGCTGGGCCTGCTGCCGCCACGGCGATCTCTACCCCGACGCCCTGCGCGACGCCGACGACGCTCCCTGGGCGCTGATCGCCCGCGGCGACCCGAGGCTGCTGGAAGTCGGGCAGCTGGGGTCGGTGACGATCGTCGGCGCTCGCCGCGCCACCTCCTACGGCCGCGAGATCGCCCGCGAGCTGGGGCGAGAGCTGGCGGCGGCCGGGCTGGTCGTCGTCAGCGGCCTCGCCTTCGGCATCGACGCCTGCGCCCATCGCGGCGCGATCGACGCCGGCCGCACGATCGCCGTCCTCGGCTCTGGGCCCGACAACGCCTACCCGGCCGCCCACCGCTCGCTCTGGCGGCGGATAGGCGAAGAGGGCCTGGTGATCTCCGAGTTCCCGCCGGGCGCCGCGCCCTGGCGCTGGACCTTCCCCGCCCGCAACCGGATCATGGCGGCGCTGTCCGCGATGACGGTCGTGGTCGAGGCGGCGGCCCGCTCGGGGTCGCTGATCACCGCCGACCTGGCTGCCGACCTCGGCCGCGACCTCGGCGCCGTGCCCGGCCCGGTCACCTCACGCGCCTCGGCCGGCCCCAACAACCTGCTCGCCGGCGGCGCCTGCCTGGTCCGCGACGCCCAGGACGTGCTCGACGCGATGCTCGGCGCCGGGGCGAAGCGGATCGACCGCGCCGGCCCGCCCCTCGACCAGGCCCTCGCCGGAGTGCTGGCCGCGGTCGAGGCGGGGGAGTCCAGCTGCGACGGCATCGCCGCCGCGCTGGACCTCTCCGGCCCCGAGACCGCCGCCCTCCTCTCCCGCCTGGAGCTGCTCGGCTACCTCACCTGCTCGACGATGGGCCTCTACTCGAGAACCCTTCTCCGATGACGTGCCTGGCGCTGCGCATCTCGGCGTCCTCGTTCGGTCATGTGCGGAGCACACTCCCTCACTCGTCCTTGACCTGCTTGGCCAGGCGCGCCATCTAAGGTCTGGCCATGAATCCTGTGCATCGCATTCCGACAGTGCTCTCGATCGCCGGCTCCGATTCCGGCGGCGGCGCCGGCATCCAGGCCGACCTGAAGGCGTTCGCGCGCTGTGGGGTGCATGGGACGACGGCGATCACGGCGATTACCGCGCAGAACACCCGCGCGGTCGAGAGAGTCGAGCTGGTCTCGCCGCACATGGTCTTCTGCCAAATCCTGGCGATCGCCGAGGACATGGGGGCCGACGCGGTGAAGATCGGCATGCTCGGCTCGGCGGCGACGATAGACGCGGTCGCGGTTGGGCTCACCTACGCTGGGGTCGCGCTCGCGCCCGTGGTGATCGATCCCGTGATGGTGGCCGAGAGCGGAGCGGCGCTGATCGACGAGGAGACGGAGGCGGCGCTCGTGGACGCGCTGTTTCACTTCAGCACGGTCGTCACGCCCAATATCCCCGAGGCCCGGAAGCTGACCGGGCTGGGAAAAGGAGCGAACCAGGAGGAGCTGGCGCGCGCCGTCTTCGAGTTGGGGCTGAAGGCGGAGGCTGCGCCGGGGGTGGAGCTGGGGCCGAAGGCGGTCGTCGTCACCGGTGGGCACAGCGAGGAGCTGGTCGACGTCTTCTTCGACGGCGAGCGGCTGGTCGAGATCCCCGGCGAGCGCCACCCCGACGGCGCCGCCCACGGCTCCGGCTGCACCCACTCCTCGGCGCTGGCCGCCTACCTCGCCCGCGGCGCGGAGCCGCTCGAGGCGGCGCGCAAGGCGCGGGAGGTGGCCTCCGCGGCCGTCGGCGCCGGCCTGCGCGAGATCGGCACAGGCCCCGGCCCGGTCGACGCCCTCGGCATTCGCGGACCCCAGTAGATTTCCGGCATGAGCTCGAACGGCGCCAAGACCGCCCTTCCGCGTCCCCGCTCCGCCACCGTCTTCGACGGTCCCGACCGCGCCCACTCGCGCGCCTACATGAAGGGGATCGGCTTCGATGACGAGGCGCTCAGCCGGCCGACGATCGGGATCGCCAACACCTGGACCGAGGCGATGCCCTGCAACTTCCACCTGCGCGGGCTGGCCGAGCACGTCAAAGAGGGGGTGCGCGCGGCGGGCGGCACGCCGATGGAGTTCAACACCGTCGCCGTCTCCGACGGGGTGACGATGGGGACCCAGGGGATGAAGGCCTCGCTGGTCAGCCGCGAGGTGATCGCCGACTCGATCGAGCTGATGGCCCGCGGCTACCAGTTCGACGCAATCGTCGCCCTCTGCGCCTGCGACAAGACGATCCCCGGCTGCGCGATGGCGCTGGCCCGGCTGGACATCCCCTCCGTGGTCCTCTACGGCGGCTCCATAGCCCCCGGCCACTGGCACGGCCGCGACGTCACCATCCTCGACGTCTTCGAGGCGATCGGCGCCCACAATGCCGGCGACATGAGCGACGAGGAACTGAACGAGCTGGAGGGCGTCGCCAGCCCCGGCGCCGGGGCCTGCGGCGGCCAGTTCACGGCCAACACGATGGCCTGCGCCTTCGAGGCCCTTGGGATCAGCGCCGGCGGCTCGGCGATGGTGCCGGCCGAAGACGCCGACAAGGGCACCGTGGCGGAGAGGATCGGCGAGCTGGTGATCCGGGTCCTCGCCGAGGACATCACCCCCAGCAGGGTGATCACCCGCGATTCGCTGGAGAACGCGATCGCCTGCGTCTGCGCCTCCGGCGGCTCGACCAACGCCGTCCTGCACATGATCGCGCTCGCCCGCGAGCTCGACATCGAGCTGACGATGGACGATTTCGAGCGCATCTCCCGCGCGACGCCGCTCTTCGCCGACCTCAAGCCCGGCGGCCGCTTCGTCGCCACCGACCTCTACGCCGCCGGCGGCGTGCCGGTGATCCTCAAGCGCCTCGCCGAAAAGGGCGTGCTGCACGAGGACGCGCTCACCGTCACCGGCAAGACGATCGGCGAGGTCGCGAGCGAGGCGACCGAGGCCCCGGGCCAGGAAGTCGTCCGGCCACTGGAGGACCCGCTGAAGGCCGAAGGCGGCCTCGCCATCCTCGGCGGCAACCTCGCCCCCGAAGGAGCCGTGGTCAAGCTCGCCGGCACCGAGCGGACCAAGCAGACCGGCCCCGCCCGGGTCTTCGAGTCCGAAGAGGACTGCTTCCGGGCGGTCAAGGATGGAAGGGTCGAGGCGGGCGACGTCGTCGTGATCCGCAACGAGGGCCCGGTCGGTGGCCCCGGCATGCGGGAGATGCTGCAGGTGACCGCGGCGATCGTCGGCGAGGGCCTCGGCCAGAGCGTGGCGATGGTCACCGACGGCCGCTTCTCGGGCGCGACCCGCGGCCTGATGATCGGCCACGTCGCCCCCGAGGCCGCCAGGGGCGGCCCGATCGCGGCGATCCGCGAGGGCGACGAGGTGACCGTCGACGTCGAGGGCCGCCGCATCGACGTCGCCCTCTCCGACGAGGAGATCGCCGAGCGCGTCGCCGCCTACGAGTCGCCGCCGTCGCCCTTCGGCCCCGGCGTGATGGCGAAGTACGCGGCGACGGTCTCCTCCGCCTCTGAGGGCGCCGTCACCGGCTGAGCCCCTACCCGGCGAGAAAGTCGTCCAGCGTGGCGTTGAAGCGCGCCGGCCGCTCCAACTGCGGCACGTGGCCGGTGCGCTCGAAGATCTCCAGCCGGGAGCGGGGGATGCGGCGGTGGTAGCTGAGCGCAGCCGCCATCGGGATCACCCGGTCCGACTGCCCCCAGACGATCATCGTCGGCATCGCGATCGTCGCCAGGCGCTCGCGGATGTCGTGGCGGATCACCGCCCGCAGCGCGCCGGCGAAACCGGGGCAGCGCAGGCCGCCCTCCATCTGCTCCAGCAAGAGGTCCGGTCGCAGCCGGCTCGGGTAGCGCACGAAAGGGCCGAAAGCGATCTGCCGGCTGCGCGGGTGGGAGACGATCCAGCGTCCCCGGTCGGCGACCGCCGGGCCGAAGGTCTTCCAGGTCCAGGCGGTCGCGGTCGCTCGCTCCTCCGGGCTCCAGGTGTTGATGATCCCCGCGGCGGAGACGAGGACGAGGCGGTCGAAGCGTGCCGGTCCCGTCGTCACCGCCTCGACCGCGACGAAGCCGCCCATCGAGTTGCCGACGATGGTCGCGCCCTCGACCCCGAGCTTCTCGCAGAAGTCGTGGAGGAGGCGGCCGTAGGCGGGCATGTCGATCTCCCAGGAGGGCATCGGGCTGGCGCCGAAGCCGGGCAGGTCGAGGGCGATCGCGCGCCGGCCGCGGCCGCAGTGCGGCAGGTTCTCCAGCCAGTTCTGCCAGCAGCCGGAGATGCCGTGGACGAAGAGGACCGGCTCGCCCTCGCCGATCTCGACGTAGTTGACGCTCGCCCCCGGCAGCTCCACCCGCCGCAGGTGCCGGCGCCAATCGACCTGCGGCCATTCCGGTTCCGGGTTCCCGTAGTCCGCGCCGGCGACGATGCGCGGGTCCGATGCCGTCGCCTCAGGCATACCCCATACGTTCCAGCACCGGGATCTCGCGGATCTGCGAGCGTCTAGGTGGCAGTGGGGAATTCCGCATCAGAAAGCCAAATCATATCCGGCTGAAGCCGGTTGCGACCGGCTGTTTTCGTGTCTGACTGGCGCACCACTGGCGCACCAGGTTGAGGCGGAGCGTTCGTCACGCGCCCCAGCGACGTGGGTTTGGGCTTTAGACTTCTGGTGATGGCCACGCGCGACCGTGTAATCCATGTGACCCCGGATGCCTACAACCGCCTCGCCCGAGAGGCGGGTCGTCGCGGTGTGCCGCCGGACACTCTTGCCGAGGAGCTGCTTGCGGTCGAACTCGCGCCAGTCGATTTCGATTGGAACAGCGCCCTGGCCGAGTTGGCCGAGATTCGGGGCCGTATGCGGGGCGGGAGCGACGATGCGGTCGCAATAGTGCGCGAAGGCCGCGAAGAGCTTGAGCGCCGAAGCCTTTGACGGTCGTTCTCGACTCAAATGTCGTTGTCGCCTTGGTGACGAAGGACAGCCGGGCTGCGGCCATTGGCCGGCAGATGCAGGCCCTGGGGGAGTCGGGAGAGGATCTGCACGCGCCTTCGCTGTTGCGGTACGAGGTCGCAAACGCATTGACGCGCAAAGTTGTTGCCGGGGAGCTCGATACCGACGATGCCGAGATCGCATGGAAACAGATCGCGGCGATGCCCATCACGCTGCACGATTTCGACGATGGTCCCGGCGCTATCGAGATTGCGCTGAAGCTACGCCGTGAGAGTGCCTACGATGCTGCTTATGTCGCCTTGGCCCAAAGGCTGAGCGCGGAACTTTTGACGCTCGACGGCCCCCTAGCCCGCAACGCAGCCAGCACCGATCTTCCGGTTCGGCTCATCGCCACGTCTGCATAAAGGTGAGCCATCCCGGCTTTCACGGAGACGGCGGACCGGTAAACGGGGGCCGGTCAGTTGTTGGCGGTTCAGATGGCTGCAGCGGGAAAATCTGGCGAATGAAGGTCGACGGTTGAGAGGCGCGAAGGCTAGGTTCGCCGGACTGGGGTTGGCTGCGGCCCTCCTCGCCCTAGCACAGCCAGCTGCCTCCCTTGCCGCACGCAGTCCCCTCGACCTCTCCTTCGGGGAGGCCGGGATCGAGCTAACCCCTGCCTCCGGCTACCTGGAAGAAGGAGAGATCAATGCCCTGGCGCAAGACGCTCAGGGCAGGATCATCGCGGCCGGGGAGAACAGCGTCGAAGAATTCGCCCTTCTGCGCTACCGCGCCGACGGCTCGCTGGATCCCACGTTTCGCGGCGACAACCCCCACCTTGAAGGTGGATTTGTCACTACCGGCTTTGGCGGCGAAGCCGTAGCCCGGGCGGTTGCCATCCAGCCTGACGGCAAGATCATCGCGGCCGGCTCGAACTCCCAAGGCTCCGGACCTTTATCTCTCGGAATGTTTGCCCTCGTTCGCTACCGCCCCGATGGATACCGCGACCCGAGTTTCGGTCGCAACGGCCGAGTCTTACACGATCTGCCTGGATTCGAAGATGGCGGCGCCTCCGCGATCGGGCTCCAGTCCGACGGTCGGATCGTCACTGGCGGCTTCCATGAAAACCACGGCGGCGGGACTGAAGGGCTCCTTGTCCGCTTCAAGCCCAACGGCGTGATCGACCGCAGTTTTGGCCACGCTGGCGAAGCGGCCCTCCGCGCCGGTCGAAAGGGGCACGTGTGGGTCACTGCCATGCGCGTATTGCCCGATGACCGCGTCCTGGTCGTCGGCGAATGGAACGGCCGCTTCCTCCTCGCCCGGCTGCTTCCCAACGGCCGACCCGATCCCAGCTTCGGCGAAGGGGACGGGCGCGTCGTGACCGATGTCGACGGCGCTTGCGATTGCGGCTACGCCGATGCCCTGTCTCTATGGCGAGGGCACATCCTGGTCGCCGGCAACTCAATCGAACATGGACATCGCTTCGCGATCCTCGCTCGCTATCGAGCGAATGGCACCCTCGACCGCAGCTTCGGCGCCCGTGGCATCGTCCGCGTCCACCGCGGCACTGACCTCGCCGTCGAGTCGATCGCCCTCAGCGCAGACGGACGCATCACTCTTCCCGGCTACTACGCCACGCAAAAGGCAGGCGGCCCACAGGTTGCCGCCCTGCGCCTGCTGCCGAGCGGCAAGCCCGATCGGAGCTTCGGTCGCTCGGGGCTGTTCACCCACAATTACAGCCGTGGAGGCGTTGCCCTCGTAGCGCTGGCCCAGCCAGATGGCAAAGTCATCATCGCTGGGCGGGCCGCGGTTAAGCCACCTCACTTCCCCGAAAGCGAATCCGCCCTCGACGGCGCTCAATTCATGCTGATGCGGTTCCTGGGTGGTTAGCGCCGCCACTTTGCGCGAGCGGGATCCGTTGAACCGCCATAGGCGTCGGTGGTCACGCAAACTGTCGCCCCGTGATCATCGAGCACCGCCCCCGCCGGAAGCGCCGGGCGGGGAACATGATCCGGTCCCAACTGTCGTTCACACCCAGGACGAAGCCGCTGGGGGAAATCAACTGTTTGACTGCCGTCGACCAGCGAGAGCGTCAGGTTTGCCGTGAGCGATCGTCGTCTCGAACGGGCCTGGATTCACCGGCGGGGTGGTGGAAGAAGTCGGAGCCACTCGCCACCCCGACCTACCCGCCAAACCAGCGCCGCGCGAAGCGGCAGTCAAGGGCGCGTAGCGCCCGACCCCCGAAGGGGGTTGACGGCCGCAAGCGCTGCGCGACAATTCGGGCGGTCGGGGGTCAGAGACCGATGTCCACCCCCGTATCCCTGCTTGTGTCGCGGCTCCGCTGCATCGAGCGGTCAAGCTGCTGCTGGCGCCCCAGACGGCGCTGGGCCTCGCGGATGGCATTGCGGGCGCGGTAATGGGAGAGGCGATCGGGTCCGCTTTCCGGCTTGCGTCCGAGGGCGCTGCCGGCGTCATGGATCCCGTGCTCGTGGCGGTAGGTTTCGATGCCCTTCACCCCGCGATCCCATGCCTTGGCCTTCTCGGAGTCGGTGGGTCGCTCGCCCAGCTCCTTGACGACGTAGGAGGGCGGGGCCAGCCGGGCGGCGAGGATCGCCGGCTCCGCCCGCTCGATCAAGACCTGGCGAGCGATCTCGCGCTCCCGCCTGCGATCACGCCAGGTCAGACCTTCGGCCGCTTCGCGTTGCTTGACGGCGTTCTCGTAGCGCTTCTGCGCCAGCTCAACCCCCGGCCGTTGTCCGACGCGGCGAGCATCGGCGCGGGCCTCGCTGGAGGCCGCCTCCCGCAGCCTCCCGCGCCGGGCAACAAGCTCGTCGCTCGGTAGCTTGCGAAGCTCCGAGCGCAGCGCCTCGTCATGCGCCGCCGTCTGGGCGCGATCGCGCTCCGCTGCTTCTGCGACATGGCCGATCGCGTCGCGCTCGGGCGGCTTCGGCGCGTACTCGGCGCGCTCTGCCCGGATCTCCGGCGTGGCATAGAGGTAGGTCTCCTCGCGACTCCTCGAGGTGGCGACGTAGAGCTCCTGCTTGTCCATCAAGGGGTCGGCCATCACGTAGGCGCGGTCCACGGTGGTGCCCTGGGCGCAGTAGGTGGTCACGGCGTAGGCGTGCTGGAGGGCCGGCGCCTCGCCGTGGGAAGTCGTGCGGGAGAGGTAGTCGGGACCGACCTCGACCGTCCGCTCCCGGTCGATGCCCTCAAGGACGACGTGGCCCCTCTCGGAATCGACCTCGGCCACCTGCCAGCGCTCGCGGTTGTAGATGGCGGCCGCTTGGTCGTTGACGCGGGTGATCACCTGATCGCCGGCGGCGAAGCGCGCTTCGCCGACTTCGATCTCCTGCGCTCCGAGCTGACCTTCGGCTTTCATCAGCTCCCTGGCGGTC
Organism: uncultured Actinomycetes bacterium; assembly: GCA_963714045.1. GTDB lineage: Bacteria > Actinomycetota > Thermoleophilia > Solirubrobacterales > 70-9 > VAYN01. The sequence goes on from OY970225.1 coordinate 1,554,434, forward strand.
GCGTTCAGCCGCTCGACCTCGGCGTTTCGCTTCGCGATCATTAGCGCGTCCTGGCCCTCGCTGTAGGTGCGGTGCCAGTCGGCGACCATCGCCTCCCGACGGGTCTCGGCGTCGGGGGCGACCGTGACCCGCTCGGCCGAGCGGTAAAGCTCGAGCGCCGCTCGCCCTTCACCTTCGCGGATCATCCGCGCCGCCTCGCGATCCACATCGTGGTTGTGGCGGATCACCTCGTCGAGCACGATCGGGTCGGTGCGCTCGGCCAGGGCGCGGTAGAGGCCACCGGCCTCGATCTCCCCGAGCTGCTGGTGGTCGCCGACGAGGACGAGCTTCGCCTGGGCGGCGTCGGCGGCCTGAATCAGCGCCGCCAGCTCAGCGCTGCCGACCATACCGGCCTCATCGACCAGAAGTACGGTGCGCTCGTTGAGCATCGAGGAGCCGTCGCCAGCGCCCTGCATCTGGGCGAGCAGGCGGGCGACGCTCGTCGCCTCAAGACCCTCGGAGCGAAGCACGTTCGCCGCCCGCCAGGTCGGGGCGACGGCGCGCAGCTCATAGCCCGCCTGCGCCCAGCCTTCGGCCGCGGCGACGATGGCGAAGCTCTTGCCGGTCCCGGCCTCCCCAACGACCACGGCGATCCCCTCGGGGTCTGCGAGCAGGCGATGCACCATCTCGCGCTGGTCTGCCTTCAAGGTCGGGCGGGCCTGGGTCACCCTGGCGGCGATCAGCTCTCCGGCCTGGCCGCGTGCCTCGCCCTGCATCCGCTCGGCGGTGGCAAGTGCCTGACGCTCCAGCTCCCAGATGCGCTGCGTCGTGAAGCGCTCGGCCCTCGGGGTCTCAGAGACCCTGAGGACCTGATCGGAGGCAAGGAACTCATCGGCCATCCGCTGCACCTCCGCCGCCGGTGCTCCAGCCCGCTGGGACTCGGCCACCGCCCGGATCGCCTCGCGACGCTCGAAGTGGGAAGCATGGGCGGTGACCGCCTCGCCTATCTGCTCATGGGAGACGGCGTGGGCCTTGATCGGCTCGCCCTTGAACAGCGCCTCGGGGTCGAAGGCGCGCGAGACCGTCCCGGCGTCGAGGCCGATCTCCTCGCCCCTTGAGCGCCAGCGCTCGTGTAGCTCCTCGCGACTGACGCCCTGCTCCTTTCCCTGGCGGGTGCTCAGCGCTGCCACTTCCATCGCGCGCGCCGAGGCGTCGGGACCGGCGACCTCGAGGATTTCCGCCCGCCTGGTGGAGAACTGGCGCAGGTGGGAGTCGGCGATGCCCTCGATCTCGGCGATGCCCTCGCGCACTTGCTGCCACTCGACCCCGAGGCGATGGCTCAGCTCGTGGCGCAGCTGGGCCTGGTAGAGGTAGCTGGCGGTCTGGGCGTGCTCGTAGATCGCCGGGTGGTAGAGGCGGGTCCAGCGCCCGTCCGGCCCCTGGGTCGCGTTGGCGATGAGGACGTGGGTGTGGAGCTGGGGGTCGCCGTTTCGCGAGGAGCGGTGTTCGAAGGCGGCGGCGAGATATCCCGAGCCCTTGAGGAACTCGGCGCCGCCGGCACCGCGACGGGTCCAGCCTGCCTCCTGTTGGAGGTAGCCGAGGGCGGCGTCGACCGCTGTCCTGTGGGCGGCGCCCACCTCGACGCCCGCCACCGGGCCGCCGAGGCCCCACAGCAGCGAGACCGACTTCGGGGCCGAGAAGGTGAAGTCAAAGCCGGGAACCGGGCCGCGACCGCCGACCGCCCTCAAGCCCAGCGGCTCGCCGCTCGCCGGGTTGTGGCCGGTGAGCATCGCCGTCAGTTGGTCGGCGCCGACCTCGCCGGAGAGGCCAAGCTCAGCGGCGCCGTCGCCGATCCACTGCCCGGCGACCTCGCCCTCGCCGGAGTAGTAGTCCTCCGCGCCTTCGGCGACCTTCTCCAGGTAGTAGGTCTCCTGGCCCGCTCCGAGCTTGCTGATGGACAACATGCCCTCCTTGTCTGCGGAGGCGGCGTTTTGTCCCACTCATCTTGGAAAGTGATGTGGTGTGAGGGGTGGCGCTGTTGGGGTGGCGAGGAGGCCTCGGGGACTGGATCCCTACCTCTGAAGCGGGATCATGGCCTTCGTGGACTGCGGGAGCTGTTCGATGTGACTGGACGAATGTTCTGGGACGTTTCAGGTCTTTTCTGGACAAGGAAGGTAGATGGCGAAGAAGCTCTCTGTCTCGATTCCCCGGATCGCGCTGACGCCGCCAGAGGCGGCGGCGGCGATCGGCGTCGGCCCGGACTTCTTCGACCACAACGTCGCCCCGGAGCTGCGGCTTGTGCGTAGGGGGCGCAAGCGCCTCGTGCCGGTGGCTGAGCTCGAACGGTGGTTGGCGGAGAATGTCGCGGAGCCGGTTGCCTCCGAGGTTCGGCGGCGATCCGAGGCATGATGGCCACCGAGCGCTTTGTGAAGATGGCTCTCGGATAGAACGGAGGGGAGATGGCAGAGGGGATCAGAAGACGGCATTCCAGAAGCTGCGCCACTCGCGGCGGAGGGCGCTGCAATTGCAGCGCGGGGTGGGAGGCGTCCGTCTTCTCGAAGCGCGACGGCAAGAAGATCCGCAAGAGCTTCGCGCGGGAATCGGAAGCCAAGACCTGGCGCGCGGACGCCCTCGTTGCGCTTGCCCGTGGCGGCCTTCGGGCGTCCAAGCCGACGACGCTCGATGACGCGTGGGAGGCGTGGTATTCCGGCGCCAAGGACGGGACGATCACCAACCGGTCCGGCGACCCCTACAAGCCCTCGGCGCTGCGCTCCTATGAGCGTGCGATGCGGCTGCGTGTGCTTCCGAGGTTCGGTTCCACGAAGTTGGCCGACATCCATCGCGTCGACCTTCAGGAGTTCGGCGACGGGCTTCGCGCCGAAGGCAAGAACGCTTCCACGGTCAAGGTCACGTTTCTTCCGCTTCGAGCAGTTATGGGTCGTGCCGTGGCGCAGAGTGAGCTGGTCGTCAACCCCTGCGACGGCTTGAAGCTGGCTGCCGTTCGCTCTGGTCGGGAACGCGTCGCCTCACCCGAGGAAGCCGAAGCGCTGCTGGCCGCCGTGCCGCGTGGCGATCTGGCCGTGTGGGCGACGGCGCTGTACGGGGGGTTGCGTCGCGGCGAGCTGCAGGCCCTCCGCGCAGAAGACGTCGATCTCGGCAGTGGCCTGATTCGGGTCGAGCGCGGCTGGGACGAGAAAGAGGGCGTGATCGCGTTGAAGTCCCGCGCCGGCCGCCGCCGCGTTCCGATCGCACCGGTCCTGCGCGACGTGCTGATCGAGCGTCGGATGAGCACCCCACGCGGAGGGGCTGATCTTGTGTTCGGGCGGACAGCCGACTCGCCCTTTCACGCAAAGTCCCTACAGGACCGTGCCGATCGCGCCTGGAGGGCATTCAACAAGGCAGAGCGAGAGGCAGCCACAGGGGACGAGCGCGAGCCGCGCGCGCTCACGCGCATCACCCTGCACGAGTGCCGCCATACCTTCGCGTCGCTGATGATCGCCGCCGGCGTCAACGCGAAGGCTCTGCAGACGTTCATGGGGCACTCCTCCATCCAGGTCACCTTCGACCTCTACGGGCACCTGATGCCCGGCTCGGAGGCCGAGGCGGCGGCTCTGCTCGACACCTATTTGGTCGCCCAGCGGACGCAGGCGGAGGACGCTGCCCGAGGTCTAGCTGGCGCACCAGCTGGCGCACGAGTGGCGCACAGCTAGCTGCAGAGCGTCGCAAACCGCTCTGGAATGGGCCTCAGGCATACCCCATCCGTTCCAGCACCGGGATCTCGCGGATCTGCGGCGGCTGCAGGTGGTCCCAGAGGATGCCGCGCGGGCGCTCGTACTGACGCTCGACTTCGATCACCGCCCGCGGTGTCGCGATCAGGTCGACCGGCAGGTCGTGGGCGGTCGACATCAGGTGCTGGCGCAGGATCTGGATCGGGTGCACGGTGGTGGCGACGTTCGTGTGACTGTCGATCTTGCCGGCGTCGACCAGGATCCCGTACTCGAGGTCGTGGTAGCCGCCGCCTTTGCCGATCCGCGCCCCGCTCAGATTCACCGCCACCGAGCCGCAGAGGACGAAGTCGATCTCCGGCAGGTCGTCGAGGGCGACGACGCGGCCGTGCTTCAGCGCCCCCTTGATCGTCGCCGCCTCCTTCACCGCCGTCTTCGAGAGCTGCTTCGGGTCGAGCACGCGGAAGGGGTGGGGGTCGCGCAGGCGCGGCACCGCCATGATCACGGTCTTGCCCTCCTCCAGGGCGATCCGCCGCGCGTGCGTCTGCGGCGAGCCGGGGTTGGCCTTGATCACCCGGGCCCGCTTCCAGAGCCGGTGGCCGGCGAGCTTCTCGGCCGCCAGCTTGGCGCCGGCGAAGTTCGGGATCCGCCCCTCGGCGCCGGGGAAGCGGGAGACACCCTCGCGTTCCATCGCCTTCCAGACCTCCCTGCGGACCTCGTCCTTCGTGTGCACCGGCGAAAGATATCCGCAGCGGTGCCGATACTGTTGGTCGAGGAGATTTTGGGCCGCAAGACTCAGATAGCCGCGATCGTCGCCGTCCTGGTCGTCGTAATCGGCGCGGTCGCCGCCTACGCCTACGACAGCTCGCAGAAGGACAAGATCGCCGACGGGGTGACGATCGCCGGGGTCGACGTCGGCGGTCTCGACGAAGCGCAAGCCGCCGCCGCGGTCCGCCGGCATCTGCTGGTGCCGCTGCGACACTCGCTCGTGGTCAGCTACGACGGCAGGCGTTGGGCCCTGCCGGGCGCCAAGCTCGAGGTCCGCGCCGACGTCGACGCCGCCGTCCAGCGCGCCCTCGACGAGAGCCGGGAAGGGGGGCTGCCCAGCCGCCTGGTCCGCTACGTCACCGGCGGCGAAGTCGACAAGTCGGTCTCGGCCCAGACCACCTACTCCCAGCCGGCGATCAACCGGTTCGTGCGCAGGGTCGCCGGCGCGGTCGACCGCGAAGCCGAGAACGCCACCGTCAGCGCCTCGGCCGACTCGCTGGAAGTGGTCGCCGGCAGGAACGGGCGCAAGCTGCGCGACAGGCTGCTGACCCGCGAGCTCGAGCACGCGGTGCTCGACGCCGCCGCCCCGCACACGGTCGTCGCCGTGGTGCATACGACCAGGCCGAAGGTGAGCAAGGGCGAGGTCGCGGCCGAGTTCCCCTCCTATCTGACCCTCGACCGCGGCAGCTTCACCCTGCGGCTCTGGAAGCACCTGAAGCTGGCCAAGACCTACACCGTCGCGGTCGGCCAGGAAGGGCTGGAAACGCCCGCCGGCCTGTACCACATCCAGGAAAAGGAGGAAAACCCCTCCTGGCACGTGCCCGACTCCGCCTGGGCGGGGAGCCTCGCCGGCCAGGTGATCCCGCCCGGCCCCGCCGACCCGATCAAGGCGCGCTGGATGGGGATCTTCGAAGGGGCCGGGATCCACGGCACCGAAGAGCTCGAATCGCTGGGCAGCGCCGCCTCCCACGGCTGCGTGCGGATGTCGATCCCCGACGTGATCGAACTCTATCCCCAGGTCGAAGTCGGAACCCCGATCTACATCGGCTAGCGGGCCGCTCGCAGGACGTGCGCCGGGCGGGACGAATGGGGTTCTGTGAACTGGGACTCGGCGCTTGCCGACTATGACCGCGACCTGCGGGCGCGCGGCGCGGCCGAGAGGACGCGGAGGGCCTACGCGGTCGATCTGCACGGGTTCGTCGAGTGGGTGGATCCGCAGGGTGTCGGGCCGGGGGACGTCCGCCACCGCGACGTGCGCCGCTACGCGGCCGGGCTCTCCTCGGCCGGCGCCGCGCCGGCCACGGTGGCCCGCAAGCTCGCCGCCGTGCGCGGCCTCTACGGCTTCCTCGTCCGCACCGAGCGCGCCGGCCAGAACCCGGCCGAGCTGGTCTCCAGCCCGAAGCGCTCGGAAAAGCTTCCGAAGGTCCTCTCCACCGAGCAGATGCGCTCGCTGCTGGAGCGGATACCGGCCCGCACGCCGCTGGAGCTGCGCGACCGGGCGATGCTGGAGCTGGCCTACTCCTGCGGCCTGCGCTGCGAGGAGATAGTCAACCTCGACCAGGGCGCGCTGGACTTCGAGAGCGAGCAGCTGCGGGTGCTGGGCAAGGGCTCCAAGGAGCGGATCCTGCCGGTCGGCGAGCCGGCCCAGAGAGCGCTGGAGCGCTACCTGGAACGCGGCCGCCGGGCGCTGGCGACGGACCCCCGCGAGCCGGCTCTCTTCCTCTCCAAGAGCGGCCGCCGCCTCTCCAACTCCGACGTCACCCGCCGGCTCGGGCTCTGGACCAAGGAGGCGGCGATCGCCGCCGGCGTCTCGCCGCACGCGCTTCGCCATTCATTCGCCACGCATCTGCTCGAGGGTGGCGCCGATCTGCGTACCATTCAGGAGTTGCTGGGCCACGCGTCGATCTCGACCACGCAGGTCTACACCAGGGTCGACGCCGCCCGCCTCCGCGACACCTATGCCGCCAGCCACCCCCGCGCATAAGAGCCCGTCCAAGCCGAACCGGTCGAGCGAACGTAGAATCGGGAGGTGGCCATGGAAACGGGTGTAAAAGAGGTCGAGCTTCGCGATCTGTGGCGCCGCTACAAGGAGGACGGCGACGAGCGCGCCCGCGAGCGCCTCGTCGTCGCCTACTCGCCGATGGTCAAGTTCGTCGCCGGGCGCCTCGGCGCCGGCCTTCCCTCCCACGTCGAAGACGCCGACCTGATCTCCTACGGCCTGGTCGGCCTGATCGGGGCGATCGAGCGCTTCGAGCCCGAGCGCGGGATCAAGTTCGAGACCTTCGCGATGACCCGCATCCGCGGCGCGATCATCGACGAACTGCGCTCGCTGGACTGGGTGCCGCGCTCGGTGCGCTCGCGGGCGCGGGAGATCGAAGCGGCGCAGTCGAAACTGGAGCACGAGCTGCAGCGGGCGCCGAGCGAGGTCGAGCTGGCGACGAAGCTGAACATGTCCGAGGAGGAACTGCAGGGGTCGCTGCTGGAGATCGCCAACTCCTCCGTCTACGCCCTCGACGAGCTCTGGACGGTGTCAGACTCCTCCGGCGACCAGGTCTCGCTGCTGGACACGATCGCCGACGACGGCGCCGCCGACCCGCAGGAGGCGCTCGCCACCAGCGAGGTCAAGGACCGCCTCACCGAGGCGATCGGCTCGCTGCCCGAGCGCGAGCAGCTGGTCGTCGCCCTCTACTACTACGAGAACCTGACCCTGCGGGAGATCGGCGAGGTCCTCGGCGTCACCGAGTCGCGCGTCTCCCAGCTGCACACCAAGGCCGTGATGCGGCTGAAGTCGCACCTGCAGCCGCAGTGATCAGCGCCCCCGCCGACACCTTCGAGCTGGCGGTCGAGCGGTTCAACGCCAGCGAGGCGGCGAGCACGGTCGCCGGCCTGACGCGGACGCTGGGGGAGCCGTGGGTCTCGGTCGGCGCCGCCGCCGGGGCACCGGGCGCGGCCCGGGTCACGGTCGCCTGGGAGCTCTCCTGGTACCAGTGGAAGGTCGCCGGCGGCGAGCGGGAGCAGCCGGTCGCCGAGCTGGCGCGGGGGACCGAGATCGACCAGCTCGACGCGGCGGCGCGCCAGTGGAACGCCCGATGGCGAAGCTGACCGTCAACGTCGACGGCGGCGCCCGCGGCAACCCCGGGCCGGCGGCGATCGGCGTCGTTGTCCGCGGGCCCGGGGGGGAGGTGCTGGAGGAGCGCGGCGAGCGGATCGGCCGCGCCACCAACAACGTCGCCGAGTACCGGGCGCTGCTGGCGGGGATCGAGCTGGCCGCCGCGCACGGGGCGAGCGAGCTGGAGCTGGTCGGCGACTCCGAGCTGGTGGTGCGCCAGGTCGAAGGCCGCTACAAGGTCAAGGACGCAGCGCTGAAGGCGCTGCACGCCGAGGTGAAGGCGGCGCTGCGGCCGTTCGAGCGCTGGTCGATCCGCCACGTGCGCCGCGAGCACAACGCCGAGGCCGACCGCCTCGTCAACGAGGCGCTGAACGGCGCCTAGCCCGACCGGCCTCAGGCCGCCTGGACGGCGGCCGTGCCGCTCTGCACCGGGTGGCCGCCTTCGCGCCAGGCGCCGACTCCATGGCCGACGTGGACGACCTCGGCGAAGCCCTCGCGCTGCAGGATCGAGGCGGCGAGGCCGCTGCGCTTGCCGCCGCGGCAGATCGTCGCGATCGGGCGCTCGCGCGGCAGCTCCTCCAGGCGCCCGGCGAGGTCGCCGTAGGGGATGTGGAGCGAGCCGGGGATGTGCTCGCCGGCGTACTCGGCGGCGTTGCGGACGTCGAGGATCAGCGGCGGCTCCGGCCCCTCGGCCCTCACCGCCAGCTCGTCGGGGTCGATCAGCTCGATCCGCCGCACCGGCCGCTCCTCCGTGCGCCAGGCGGTCATCCCGCCCTCGAGGAAGCCGCGGACCGGCATCCCCACCGCCGCCAGCAGCTCGGCGGCGTGGCGCTCGTCGCCGTCGCAGGCGGCGACGACGATGATCTCGGCGCCGTCCGGCGCCACCCGGGAGACCTTGGTCGCGAAGCCGGTGTCGTAGGCGGAGGTGCTGAGGGCGCCGGCGATGTGGGACTCGTCGAACTCCTCGTTGGTGCGACCGTCGACGACGGCGGCGCCGGCGGCGACCGCCTCCTCGACCTCGTGCGGGGTCAGCGGCGCCGGGGTGCCGAAGTCCTCGACCAGGGGGCCGCGGTTGAGGGCGACGATCCGCTCCACGTTCGGCGGCCGGTCGCCGAGCGAGGCGACCGCGTCCTCGACGAACTCGGCCTCGTCGGCAATCCCCAGCGCCCGGTTGTGGCGGCGCTCGAAGCCGATCGTCGAGGAGGTCTTGAGGTCGATCGCCGCGCCGCCGCAGAGCGAGCCGCCGAGGTGCCCGGGCCAGATCTCGACCTCGTCGTCGAGCGTCAGAAGCCGCTCGTGCAGGGAGTGGAACATGTCGGCGGCCCCCTGGCGCGGCTCCACCGCCAGGTCGGGCCGGGCGACGTCGCCGATGAACAGCGAGTCGCCGCCGAGCACCGCCCACGGCGCCCCGTCGCGGCCGGCGTCGCGCAGCAGGAAGGAGGTGTGCTCGGGCCGGTGCCCGGGCGTGTGCAGCGCCTCGATCGTCAGCTCGCCCAGCTCCAGCGCCCAGCCGTCGGCGAACGGCTCGTGCGCGTACTCGGCCCCGGCCAGCTCGTGGATGTGGATCGTCGCCCCGGTCGCCCGCGCCAGCTTGCCGTGCCCGGAGACATGGTCGGCGTGGTTGTGGGTCTCCAGCACGTGCCCGATCCGCACCCCGTGCAGCCGCGCCAGGCGGCGGTAGGGATCGATGTCCCACTGCGGATCGACGACCGCCGCCACCCCCGCTTCCCGGTCGGCGACCAGGTAGGAGGCGCAGCCGAGATCCTCGTGGATTATCTGTCGGAAGAGCATGGTCGCATGGTTGCAGCCGAGGCAATCAGGCTACCGCCAAGCCCGCATCTCACCGCCGCCGGTAGAATCCCGCCCGATGCGGCTGTAGCTCAGCTGGCTAGAGCGTCTGCTTGCCATGCAGAAGGTCGAGGGTTCGAATCCCTTCAGCCGCTTTTCGATTGCAGAGCCATTTCGGGCGATTCCGACAGGCGGACCGCTGGCCGAAAATGGCCCGACGCGCAATCTGCGCGCAACCCTCGCTTGCCGATGGTGCCTCCCGAGCCGATACACCGTCGCTCGCTCCTTGCCTCGGACTCTGGGGAAGTACCGGGCGAGCGGCGCCTTTAGGTTGCATAGGGTCGCGCTGCTAATCGTGAGGCGGCGCACTTTCGCGTTCCCGGCGCTTTTCGCGACCCGCTCGATCGATCATCTGAGCCATCAGGTCGCGGATAGGTTCGGCCCCCATCTTCGGGATATCCATGATCCCGGCCCCGATTGCCTTCGCGTGGTCTTCGAGGACTGCGCGCTGCTCCCAGATTCGCTTTGCTGGGTAGACAAGGGACTGATCACCGCGAAGCGGGTAAAGCAGCACCTGGGCGTGAGCCACCTGAATCATCCACCTGGAGGTCGCCAGTGGTTCGTAGGGCCGATTGTCCTCGGCCTCAAACAGGTCCGGGAAGGCGCCCCGGCGGGTCGGTGGATGGACAAGGGCGTTTCGAGCCTTGAACAGCGAACGGAGCGACTGACCCGGCTCGCAGTCGTATGAGATCGACGGCCTCAGACCTGCGAGCTTGGGACCAAGGACGAACTTGTCGAGAGTGGGTAACCGGTCCGCTGCCTCCAACTCCCGACCTGAGAGCCGGGAGGCGAGAAACTCGTTGGCGTATCCCTCGGCGGAGAGCGCGGCGAACAGGGTAGTTGCCCTCAGGTGCCGCAGGCGACGCTGCCTTGCGTCGGCATCGCGCTCGATGGGCGTCAGCAGAGAGTCTGTCTTGTACCAGTGCGGTAGCTCCCGGTATAGCGCGTCGGCGCTGCCGGCGTTGCGGAATTCATCCAATGCATGGAGTAGATAGGAGCCCGCGGTGGACGCGTACGAGTCTTGCCCCGAACTAGTGCGTCGATACGACGAACTGGCTTCGCTCTCAGATCTGAGGGTCACAATTATGCACATCCATAAGGCGTTGGCAGTGAGGAATCACCAGGGGGGCGCACAAGTCTAGATATTTGCGGCCTTACGGCGATTGCACACCGCACAAAGCAGCTGGAGATTGCGGGCCGTGTCAGAGCCGCCCTTGGACCACGGGATGATGTGGTCGAACTCCAGTTCCTCCTGGCTGCCGCATTTGACACACACCCCCTGATCTCGTCGCCACACTTCGTTCTTCACTCGCTCTGGAATCGATTGCCTCCTCGTAGGCTCAGCCTGGGCGACGGATGCGAGCCGAGAGCCAATATCCAGGTAGTCGCTGTCGGTCGCCTCGATCGACCTTAGGTCTTTGACGCCGTCGCTGCTTCGTCCGAGGTCCAGCATCGTCCGCCCCCGCATATACATGGCTGCGAGGAGCAGGTCCTCCCGCTCCTCGGATCGCCGCGCACTACTTATGGCTTCGTCAAAGACGATCAAGGCCGTATCCAGTTGGCCGAGCTCCCCTGAGTGCTCGGCCTCGGAAAATGATCGCCGCTAACTCGATCAGGGACGCCCCATCTTGGAGCACAGCACCGTAGGCTCCGCCGCAACGGGAGGCGGAGGCTGCCAACTCGACGAGCATGCTGCGGTCCGTCTGCGCTACCACGTAGTCGTAATCGCCGGAGCGAAAGGCAAGGGCGATATCCGCACCATAGAGTGCGGGGGCGGTCCCTTTGGCGAGCGCCCACGCGAACCAGGCCCGCGCACCGTCGAGTTGACCCTGCGCACATAGCCGCGCGACCAATGCGAGCAAGAGCCCCTGCGGACCGTTATTGACTGCGATAAAGAGGCCGCCTATGTTCACTGACACCGAAGCGGGACACCACTCGCCGATTGACTCAATCAGCGGGCGAAATTTCTCCTGGTCGAGGGCTCGAGACAGCAGCTCGACCGCATCGGGACGCGGAACGGCCGCATTCAGCAGGGCCTCCAAGATGAAGAGCTGATTGGTTTCCTGGGCGGCCGAGCTAGACGCTCTCGCCTCCGTTACGGCTGTCAACGCGTCAAGGCTGGCCGTTGAGATTCCCTCGATTTCGCCGCTCGCTGTCTCGGACAGGATCCTCGGCGGGGAGGTCTCAAGCCCCGCAAGCAGCCGTCCGACACCTACCTGGGTCTCGTCAAATCCGGAAGGTGTGACGTTAACAGTCCCACTTGCATAGCCAGCAAGATCGAGGCTCACGATCAGCACGCCTTCGTGCAAGCCGAAGGCGAGACCGGGACCGCTGGGAAGGGTCGCGCTTCGCGAATCAAGACCGTGCGCTTGGTCGAAGACGAGAGGATCATCGTCCACGCCGACTGCGGTCCCGGACCGACCCGCTCCCTCGATCCCCGGTTTACGCCGCAGCTCGGCAGCCTTCTGACGCGCGTGGACTACCCACGTCAGGTCGACGTCTAAATCGCCGATCTCGTCGTAGAGGAGGAGGGCATCGCCGAGAAGCCCCAATGCCTCAAGAGCCTCCCCCTTGAGCATCGCGATCTCGAAGCCGCCGTTTCCGGATGGTTTCGCCCGCTCCGCCGCCTCCACCATCTCCGACCAGCGCGCTCCGTCCCTCAAATTGAGCAACTCCAAGGCGAGCAGGGCTTCGGAGCCCGTGATCTCGAAGCCTGTCGCCGTCAAGTCGATGGCGTCTTGATGCCTATCGGCCTTCGCGTAAGAGACGGAGAGCAATGCCACCCCAGCCAGACTGTTCAGTTCAAAGTGCAGCATTCCGTCGTCGGTAAATGACAGGAGAACGAACCCCCCGACAGGTGGATCTGTCACCGCCTCATGGGTCAGGAGGCTCTCGAAAGCTCCTATCGCTGCCTCTGTCTCACCAACGTGCAACGCAAGCGCCCCTCCGATCAGGGCGCCCGCACCTCCGTCCGGATGGAGGTGCGGGCGAGCCATCTGCCAAGCGCGGTCGGCGTTGCCGCTTCGCAATTCGCCGATGGCGAGGTCGAGCGGATCTTCCCCCTTCGGCTCCAGGTTGATCCGAACCGCCGAGGTCGCAAACTCATCCGAGTGTGGCAGCACCGAAGCGGTGGGCCCGAGCTGCCGCAGGTCGTTGGAGAGCTGGATCATGCCTTGACTGGGCCCGCCGTCAGCGAGCTGGAAGCTGAGGCTGGTTCAGTCGAATGTCTGCCTCGTGGCGTAGGTTCTCGTCCGAAACCTCGCGGCCCCTCACGGCATGTCAGAATTAGGTTCGTGACCAAGGCCGATCTCCACCAGCTCGTTGACCGCCTCCCAGACCAAGCGGTCGACGGCGCGGCGATTCTACTCCGCGAGGTGACGGACGGTCGGATCGATTCCGAGCAGGCTTGGTTCTGGACCCGCGAGTGGCAGGAGCGCGAGCGCGAGGCCGACGACGACCTTGTTGCTGGCCGGGTTACGCGCTACGAGAGCGACGACGAGTTCCTGGCGGCGCTGGACGAGCGCACGAAGCCGCTCGATGCCGACGCGTGACGTCCTCGCGTCGTTCTGGCGCGACTGGGACCGGCTGACGCCGCAGCAGCAGCGGGCCTTCCGGGAGGCCGTCGCGCAGTTCGTCGCCGACCTCAAGGGCGACGGGCAGAGCTTCCACCCGAGTCTTCGAGTCAAGCGCGTGAAGGGCCACCCGGGCGTCTGGGAGATGACTTGGGCCTACGACGGCCGTGCGACCTTCCAGTACGGCGATGAGGTTCACGCCGGTCAGCCGCACATCATCTGGCGCCGAGTCGGCACCCACGCGATCTTCCGGCGTCCCTGAGCCGCTATACGTCCGGAGGCCCCGGCGTCGTGGTCGAGTTCTCGCGTGCTGCCCGAATGACCCTCTCAGCCGGCACGTTCGCCTCAACGCCGTCGATGACGTGCGCGTAGGTCGTCAGGCAGGTCTGCGGTGAGTGGCCGAGTTGCTGAGCGACGTAGGTGATCGGCCGACCCTCCCAAATCAGCAGGGAGGCGAAGGTATGGCGGAGGTCGTATGGCCTGGCTGGCGTCAGCGGGTTGAATGTGCGCCGTCGCCAGTTCCCGTAGTCGTGCTCCGTCCACGGTTTCCCGTCTGGGCGCGGGAAGATCAACCCGGTCGCTGGACGTCCGCGAGCTTTCCGCCACTCCTTGAGATCGTCGGCTAGAGGCTCAAGGAGCCTGACGCTCCGTGCCTTGTCCGTCTTGGTCCCCGGCTTCAACTCTCCGTCGACCAGCTTGCGCTCGACGAGGAGTCGACCATCGGTCAGGTGCTCCCACCCGAGCGCCAGCGCCTCGTTGTAGGGGCGAAGGCCCGCGTAGGCCAGAACGGAGACGAGTGTGGCGTCGCCGAGCTGGCCAGCGTCGAGGAGGGCAGCGCGGATGCGCTCGATCTCAGCGACCCTGAGCGGTTTGACGGGCGCTTTCCTGTGGCTCGGCTGTTCGAGGTACACGGCCGGGTTGGCGCCGATAAGTTCCAGGGCGACGGCACGTTTGAGGATGCCGTGCAGGAGTGCTCCCGCCTTCGCGATCGACGTTCGCCCGGCGCCCTTGGTCAGCAGCTCGACCTGCCACGCATCGAGAAGCCGGGGCCGCAGCTCGGCGAGCTTGTAGCCACCGAGGTAGGGGTTGATGTGCTTGACCAGCAGCCAGCGGTAGCCGCGGATCGACTTCGGCGACGACAGCTTGCCGGTGGCGACCTTCCACTCCAACCAGCGCTCCGCGAACTCGCCGAGCGTCTCCTTGCCCGCGGTCATCATGCCCAGGCCGTCCGTCTCCTTGAGACGCTGAATCTGATTCCAGGCGCCTTGAGCGTCTCGCTTTCGCGTGAACGTTCGCTGCCGATGGCGCCTGCCGTCCAGCCACCGAATCTCGTACTTCCCGGTCCGCGGGTTGCGCTTCGGATAGCTCACGTCCGCCGTCCGTTGTCGAGCTCCGCCAGCGACATGAACCTGCCGCGCACCGAGGTGGATCGCGGCGGGTCGACCTCCGGCATCGGACTACGTGCCCTGGTCCTCCCGGCAGACAGCCAGGCACGGAGATCGTCATCTGCAATGCGAATCCGATTCGTGCCTGGCGGCTTGGTTGCGCGTAGATGTCCGCGCTCGACCGCCCGGTATACCGTCGCCGGGTTGAACCCCAGGATCTCTGCGACCTCGGCTGGTGAGAGAAACCTCATCACTGCGTATGTCCACCGAGAACGCCCTTTGCATCGCCTCCCGAGGAAATTCCACCGGCGCGGTAAGAGCGCGGCCGGCTGGTCCCGCCGCCTCGCCACGTCAGCTCACGTCCCCCTGAGCAGCCCGAGCAAGCCGTGAAGCGCGTCGTGGTTGGCGATGATCTCCGCGTAGTCGCTGGCCCGGTCGTCTCCTCGCGCGATGACTTCCACCGCAATTCGGGCATCCTCGTCGGGGACGAGAACCTGTCCCACCACCAGCCCCGCCAGGAGCCGCTTGTAAGCGTCGCCTTCGCGACGCAGCTGCTTCGGGTCCCGCACCCCGCCGGGAGCCTCCAGGTCGTTCTGCACGCCCGCCAGGCAATCCGCCAGGGTGTCGCGCACGATCAGGATGTGCGGGTCGGGGAGGTCGAGGGGCACGACCCGCTGCCCGCCCGTAGGGTTCTTCTCAGCCATGAGGAAGCACCGCCTTCCTTGTGGTCAGGCGGCCCGCCGCGTTCCAGCGCGCCGGGTCGCCGCTTTATGAACTGGCTGCCAGAGTAGCAGCTGAGAGGGGGGTACCTACAACCTCATTTCGTGTCGACAATTTCTCCGACTCGGGTCCAGTGCAGGCCAGCGGCCTCGGCGATCTCGCGTAGCGTCAGGCCCGCATCGCGTGCCCGTTCGAAGCTCTCGCGGCGGGACTTGCGGGCTGCCTCGTGTTGGGTGCCGGTGCGCTCGAACTCCGCCTGCACACGGCGCACCTCCGTGCGTGCCCTCTGCTTCGGATCGCTAGCCATCGCCGCAGACTATTCGCCAAGCCCGAAGCGCCAGAAGCTCAGCCATCCAGCCAGTCAGCAGTTACCACCCAATTCAACCAGGGCACCAGCCATCGAAAAAAGCCAGCCCAGGAATTCAGCACTGCCCAAGGCCATCAGCCAGCCAGCCACCACAGCCAAAAGCCAACAGCCACCCACCTCACGCAGTATCACCTGGCCCGGTGAGCCGATGCAAAAGCCGCCTCCGATGGACATACGGGGTGGATGCTCACGATCGGAAAGCTCGGCATCGGCCAGGAGAACTACTACCTGGAGAAGGTCGCCGAAGGCGCCGAGGACTACTACTCCGGCGAGGGCGAGGAGGCGGGTCAGTGGATCGGCGACGCCGCCGAGGAGCTGGGGCTCGACGGAGAGGTCAGCGCCTACCAGCTGAAGGCGATGCTCACCGGCAGAAACCCGGTCGACGGGGAGCCGCTATTGGGTCAAAGCGGCGTCCCCGCCAAGGGCTCGGTCCCCGGCTTCGACCTCACCTTCTCGGCTCCGAAGTCGGCCTCGCTGCTCTGGGGGCTCGGCGGAGCCGAGGCCGCCGGACAGGTCAAGGCCGCCCACCGTGAAGCGGTAACCGCCGCGCTCTCCTACCTCCAACGCGAGGCATGCTGGACGAGGCGCGGCGCCGGCGGTCGGGAGTTCGTCAAGGGCTCGGGTTTCCTCGCCGCCGCCTACGTCCACCGCTCCTCCCGCAACGGCGATCCTCAGCTACACACCCACGTCCTGATCGCCAACGCGACGAAAGGACCCGACGGCCGCTGGACTCGCCTCTACCACCCGGCGATCTACGAGCACGCGAAAACCGCGGGCTACCTCTACGAGGCGCAGTTGCGCCACGAGCTGACGCTGCGCCTCGATGTCCGCTGGCAGGAGGTGCGCAACGGCATCGCCGAGATCGAGGGCTTCGCCGACGAGCACCTGCGCGCCTTCTCGACCCGCCGGGCAGAAATCCTCGCGGCGGCCGGGCCGGACGCCTCGGCGGCCTCGATGCAGGTCGCCACCCTGGCGACGCGCAAGCCGAAGGACATGGACCTCTCGCGTGGGGAGCTGCTTCAGCGCTGGCGAGCCAAAGCCATAGAGATCGGCCTCGACCGCGAGGCGATCGAGCGCACCTTTGACCCCGACCCCCAGCTGAGGCTCAGGGAGCACGGCACCCCCCGTGACCGCACGGTCTCTACCCAGCAGGTAGACCGTGCGGTCACGGGGGGTGCTTCGCACTTCGACAGGCGCGACGCGATCCAGGCGGTGGCGGGTCTGCTCACCGAGGGAGCGCCGGGAGCAGAGGTCGAGCGCCTGGCCGACGCCTACCTCGCCTCCGAGGACGTGATCCAGATCGCCGAGAGTCGCAAGGGCCCCCGCTTCACCACTCGCCATATCTGGGAGCTTGAGCGCGAGGCGCTGGCAGCGGTCGAGCGGATGCGCGAGCAGGGAGCGCTTGCGGCCGGCGAGCTGGCCGCGGCGCACGTCATCCACGCCCGCCCCACCCTGAAGGCAGACCAGCGCGAGATGATCCGGCGCCTGCTCACCGACCCCGAGGGTGTCGTCGTCGTGATCGGCGAGGCGGGGACCGGCAAGACGTATGCGATCGTCGCCGCGGCGGAAGGCTGGGCGCAGGCGGGGACCGAGCTGCGGGCAGCAGCTCCCACCTGGCGGGCAGCCAACGTCCTGCGCGACGAGGGGCTGCCGGCGACCTCGATCGCCAGCCTGCTCGTCGAGCTGGACCGGGCAGAGCACGGGGGCAACGATGGGTTGGCGCAGGGCTCGGTCCTCCTCATCGACGAGGCCGGGATGGTCGACTCCGCGACCCTGGCCCGGATCGTCCATGAGGCCGACGCAGCAGAAGTGAAGCTCGTCCTCCTCGGCGATTCCGAGCAACTCGGCGAGATCGAGGCGGGCGGACTGTTCCGCGCCGTCGCTGATCGAGCCGACCCGATCCGGCTCGACGAGGTGATCCGCCACGAGCACGAGGCAGACCGAGAGGCGGCGAAGCTGATCCGCGAGGGCGAGGGCAGAGAGGCGCTCGGGCTCTACGTCTCCGAGGAGCGGGTCACCGTCGCCCCCGACGCAGAGGCCCGCCGCGATGCGATGGTCCGCGACTGGCTGGAGTCCTTCGAGCGCGGCGAGGACGCCGTGATGATCGCCAAGCGAAACGCCGAGGTCGAGAAGCTGAACGCGATGGCGCGTGAGGCACGCCGCCAGGATGGGAAGCTCGGAGCGCAGGAGATCGAAGTCGGCGAAGCACTGTTCGCCGCCGGCGATCAGGTCATCACTCGCGTCAACGACCAGCGCGCCGAAGTCTTCAACCGCGAGCGTTGGCGGATCGCTGAGGTCGACGTCGAGCAGAGGAGGGTCGTCCTCGAAGGAGTCGACCAGGCCAAGCAGGTCGAGCTTGGTGTCGATTACCTGGCCCGCACCAACCCGCACTCCGAGATCCCGGCGCTGGAGCACGCCTACGCCGTTACGACCTACTCGGCGCAGGGATCGACGGTGGACCGCGCCTTCGTCATGGCTGACCCCTCGATGGACAAGCAGGAGTTGTATGTCGCCGCTTCACGCAGTCGCGGGGAGACCCGCCTCTATGCGACGCCGGAGGTCCAGAGCCATCGCGAGGAGATCGCGCCGGTTGCCGACAACGATCGCAGCGCGATCTCACACATCGCCGAAGCCGCCGAGCGCGACCGCTCCCAGCTCGCCGCGCACGACGCGACGCTCCGCTCTCGCTTCTCCGGCCTGCCGACCGAGGAGCTGGTCGCCAGGACCGATGAGCTGCGGGTGGCCGTCGGACGCGAAGCGAAGGCAGAGCGCGATCTGCAATACCTGCGCAGACAGGTCGAGGTCGCCGAGCACCGAGTCGAGCGCTTCGACCGCGAGCGTGAGAGGGCGCAGGAGATGAAGCGCCGCCTGCGCAAGAGCGAGCTGGCGCGGATCGACGATCGTGAAGCCGTCGCCCTGCAAGGGCTCGACGAGCTTGAAGCCGGGCTGCGCGAGCTTCCTTTACCCACGGGAGCCTCGCGGCAAGAGCTTGCCGTCGCCGATCGCGTCCTCGCCGAGCGCCGCGAGTTTGCGATCACCGCCGCCCGCATCGCGCCACCCGCGTACATCACCGCCGAGCTGGGCCAGCGGCCCACCGAGCCGACCAAGCGCACGACCTGGGAGCGCGGCGTGGGGGAGATCGAGACCTACCGCCAGCGCTACGGCATCAAGGATCGCGACAGGGCCTTCGGCCGGGAGCCCAGGCAAGCTGCCGAGCGCAGCCGCCAGGAGCGCGCGCGGCAGCAACTCCTACAGACCCAGCGGGCTCTCGGTCTCCGCCAGCGCGTGGCGAGAACCCGCTCCCTGAAGCGAGGATTGGGACTGTTCCGCTGAGCCCCCGATCCACTGCCGATTGAAGCGCTTGGATAGTGGCCAAACCGGACGGGGCGTCGCTACGTTTTCGATGGGGTTTCATTTGCCTTGTAGGCTCAGGGCCTTTCTGGCTTTCGGCCAGAGCGGGAGAGCCGGGGGCGATTCCCAGCGCTCGGCCCAAACGATGCTGAAAGGAATTGGACGAATGAGAGTGCTCGTTGCATGTGCCGCTGTTTCGATAATCGTTGCTGCTTGCGCCGTAACCGTGACCGCAGTCAATACGTCTCAGAGCGAGGCGGCGCCCACCGCAAAGGCGTCATACACGTCGCCGTTTGAAATCACCCTCAAGGAAATCAACCGGAACCTGAAGGCCGTTAGGAATACCATTGGCCGGGCAACGATTTCGGGCACGCTCATGAAAAAACTCGACACGCTTCGGGAAGAACTCGACAAGATTCGAGGCAACACCTACGGCACGTGCCAGGCGGCTGGCGGAAGCCCATTCTGCCATTCGTTTCTGATAGCAGTTCAGTACCTTTAGCTCCGATCCGGCAGTAACAACCTGAGGAACTCCGTCCGGAAAGTCCTCTCCGGTCTTGAGAATGCGGTTTCCCAGCCCATTCCCGAGAACCGAGGAGGACACCCGGAAGGTGAAGACACAGCCGACGTGCGAGACCTAGATGTCAGGGCGGAGACTGGAGCGATGTGGGGCCGTAGCAGTCACGCCCGTGGCGATGCAGACGGTTCAGGGGGATTACGGGGATTCCCCGAGTTCCTTGAACCGCCAGCCTTCGGCCCCCGTGCGCTTGAGCGACATGTACACGGAGCTTTCAGCAAAGCGCACCGTCGCAGTCGAATCCCCGACTGATACGGCAGAGACGACAAGGCCTCGCAACCGCGGGTCGCCGAAATCTTCTGTCTTCGCCCAGTGTTCGCAATTGGTATTGAGGCCGAGCCTAGCCTCGGAACGGGCGATGCGTGCTACGTCTTTGGCAGCAAGCAGGTCATTGCAGATCGTCGCGTAGTCGTCAGAGTCAATAGCATTGGTGAACCGCTCGCCGAATTCGCGTACCTGGTCTTCGCTGCTTGGACCTCCGCAGCCGGCCACCAGCATTGCCGCCACCGCCGCCGCCAAGGCCACCCGTCTCATGGCCGGGCACCCTAGCGAAAAGAAACCGCTGTAGCAGGTTGCAGCCGTCCGTCGATTTTGGGGCGCCATTGCCGTACGCTGGAACGAGACAGGAGAGCCCATGACCGAAGATGTGCGTGAGATAGAGCTGGTTTTCGAGCCGCAGGACGAGGGTGGTTCCAACGTCTACACCCCCGACCTGCCCGGCCTGCATACCCAGGGCGACGATCTAGCCCGGATCCGGCGCTTTCAGCTCAACAGGTGTAGTTCGCCTGCTTGAGGCACGTAACAGCCACGGGGCGGTTCACTGGAACCGCCCCGTGGCGCTTCTCAGGGTGGCCAGCGCTCTTTGCGCCCCCCTCGTAGTGCATTCGGCGCAGGCTGAATCCGCCTTGTGGCGGAGAGAGGATCGGTGATGGAGCAGAAGGCGACGAACGCCTATGGAGCTGCAGCCGGCAGCGCCCGCAGCCGGACGAAAGCCGCCATCAACGCCTCGGCCCACGGCCAGGAACGGGGCAGGCGCAGCGTGGTGCGACGGGCCGAGCGAACCACCTTGCCGGCGACGTGCAGCAGGCGCTGGCGCAGCCGCTTGGGCTCGGCAAAGGCAAGCTCCCCCTCGAGACAGAGGAGGCGGGTCCAGGCAAGCAGCTCCTGGGCGATCAGCGAGAGCTCCAGCCACACCCGGTTGTGCTCGAAGGCGGCGAAGGGCAGGTTGCGCATGCCGGTGTCCTTGCCGCAGCGGATCTCGTCCTCGACTTTGGCGCGCCGGCGGTGACGCAACTCCAGGACCGCGATGTCGGTTCCTTCCTGGTCGGTGATGAAGGCGGTGTGGCGGTAGCCCTCGGCGTCGAAGACCTGAAACTGCGCGCCGGGGTGAGGGCGCTCGCGGCGCACGATCAGTCGCGTGCCCTCGGGCCATGCCGAGAGATCAACCTCGCCGGTGAGCTCGGTCACCCAGGCGCCCTCGCGCACCTCGCCCTCGGCGTCGATCGCGCTCTGCCATGCGGACTCAGGCGTCTTCAAAATCGCCTCGCGCACCCGCTCATCGACCTCGTAGCCGATCGAGAAGCGGATGCCCGCTTCTCGGCAGTCGCGGGTGAAGGCATGGGTGCGCCCACCGATGTCGGTTCGCACGAGGATCTCCCGGTCGAGGTCTGAAGCGGGCAGCTGCTCCAGGGCCAGCTGCAGCACCTCGAAGTGATCGGCGGCAGTGTTGGCCCCGGCGTTGCCGGGACGCAGCAGGCCCGCCAGCGGCTCGCCCGTCTCGTCGAGGTAGCAGAGCAGCGGGTGAAAGCCGAAGCCACCCTTGTAATTCCCCGCCGCGCCCTCCTTCTCGGAGGCGGCGCCGAGCAGGGTGGCGTCGACGCTGAGCGTGATCGTCTCCGGTCTGGCGCCGGCGTCCCAGGCGCGCTCTCGCCCCGCCGCTCGAGCGCCGCGGACCGCTTCCAGCAGATCGGTGTCTACCGACTTGATCACCCGGTGGGCGGTCCTCTCGGATGCGATCCGGCCGAACAGCGCCTGCTGGTCGCGCAGGACCCCGAGGTCGGTGACGCAGTCTCCGCCGTCGGCGATGGCGACGATCACATCGCGCAAGACGACGCCGGGATCGTGGGCGGAGCGTCGCTCGCGGGTCGGCGCCATCGCCTCCGACAGCCCCGCGGTGAGCCCGATCCGATCCCCCAGCTCGGCAAGCAGATGGGCGCCGGCGTGAGAGACGATCCCCTCGGCGTCCGCTGTGACTTCTACGGTTTGGCGCGTCGTTTGTGTCTTCACCTTCCGGGTGTCCTCCTGGGTCGTTGTGAATGGGTCCGCAAACCGCATTCTCAAGACCCAAGAGGACGCTCCCGGCGGGATTCCTCAGGTCGTTACTGCCGGATCGGGGCTAGACGACGCGATGGCGAACGCCAACGAGGCGGTCACCCTCTACGTCGAGGGGCTTCGTGAGGACGGCGAACCCCTCGATGTGGGCGTCGTCCGGCGCAAGATTCTCGTACCGGCGTGAGCCCGCGCCAACCGATTGTTTTCGGCGAGCGTCTTGTCAAGGCGCTTGCGAAGGATGGCTGGGCAGTCGTCCGGCAGCGCGGAAGCCACGTCCGGCTCAAGAAGTCGGGGCGCAGGAACGCATGGTCATCGACATGACCGTTGTAGGGGATGGTGTGGCCTTTGCAAAGGAGCTTCGGGAACGAGGCGAAAGGCAGCGTGCCAGCAACGAGACGAGAATTCAACACCGGTTGGCGATCAAGGAGCAGATGGCCGCGGACTTCATGCCGATGTTTCGCGGTGGCGTCGACGCCGAGGTGCTGATCCGTGACGCAGATCGTCAGCCTGATGGATGGCCCGAACCGGACCCGAAGTTCCGCCTCCGGCGGTTGTCGCCGTGGTTCAAGGTCGGCGTTATGCACCCCTATTCCAGCGGGATGAGGGCGGTCTTGCGGCTTGACTGCGTCTTCATCGAAGACGGCATCGCGCGATCCCAGACGAAGTCGGACACCGAGGAAGGCGAGCTTGTGCGCGTCGTCGGCCACGTTCCCTATGACTCGATCGTCGCCATCGACCGCGACGGCGACGTGAACTTCTCAGGTCCGCATGTCTACTGCCACTTCGACTTCGGTCGTCAGCCCTATGTGGAGATTCGGCTGTATCGGCAGTACTCGGAGGGTGTCTGGCTGCCCATCGACGATGTCGAGTACAAGCCGGCAAAGGCATCGAAGTGGCGCGAGTACCTCTGGCACAGGGAGTCGCGCAAGCTCGAACGGGAGAACGAGCGCGAGCGCAAAGAGTGGATCAGGAGGCAAGAAGCGCCCTGAAGGGCCCTGGCTTCAAGCCGAGGACGAACCTCGGCGATTTCGCGGAGGAGAGCGGCCAGCGCGCAGCCAGTGCCCAAACCTCGAAGAAGCTCGGGAGCGCTTTTGGGGCTGCGCCGTTCTCGGCTTCTCGGTCGAGCCAAAAGAGCGACCCGATCGGGGGAGCCCAGTTTCCTCTCTGCCCTGAGTTGGTCTAGCAGTCCGTGTACTGGGTGCTCTGTCCGGCACCGCAGTTACCACACGGAGGCAGCTTGTCGGATGCATCGTCCAAATGCACCTTCCAGCTACAGCTCGTGCAGCAGTAGTCGCCTACCCCGGGCTGTTCACCGATGTCGTAAATCGCCATCTGCCCTTGATAGCAGCTTGAGCGCCAAAAAGCGTCGCTGGCCCGGCTCAAGGCTCTCGGAAGTGATTCGCTCTGCCCGCACGCAACCTTCGCGCAAGCCAGGATGTCAAAGGCAGTTGACAGAAGGCTTCTTCGACGCATCATGCCCAACTCGTAAAGCGCAGCAGAAAGCCATTTGGGGCAACTTGCGTCTATCGCCGTCACGTTCCTGGAGCAGCTTGCCATGCAGAAGGTCGAGGGTTCGAATCCCTTCAGCCGCTTACTGTGATGTGTCGCGACATCGGAGACAGATGTCTCGGGACATCGTAGACATCGCAATCCCCTCCGATTCGCTGGTAGTCGCGGTGGGGGTCGAGGGTGCCGGCGGATCAGCTCGCCGGTGTCGGTGGCGAGGATCCGAATGTCGAGATCGGCGATGAGGAGCTTGACCGGCCGGCCTTTGTGGGCCCGGCCAATGCCGATGTGAGGGAACTTTGTCGGGATGGTCCAGTCCGTGAGAGTTACCCGGCGAGGCGCTGGAGCGAGGCGCTCGCCGCCTTCCTTCACGACCGGGAAGATGTCGTACGACTCTGAGAAAGTTCCGTCCGACACTGTTGCTATCTTCCTCTCATGGCTTTGCATAGCTCACCTATCAAGAGCAACGATGTCCGCTTGCCCGACCCGCGTCTCGGGGAGGCGCTTGTGGTCGAGCGCTACAGCGCGGAGCACGTCAAGGCGGTGATCCTGCACCCGGATGATTTCGCTGAGCTGCAGGACAACTCGGAGCTTCTCGACGACTTGGCCGCCGCCTCGGATCTGAGCGACCTTGGGGTCCGCGCCCACCGGATTGCCGAGTCGCCTGAGGGGAAGCTGATCGACGACGAGGCGTCGGTGAGGCGCCTACTCGGCCTTTGAGCCTCGCCGCCGGGGAGATCTACTGGGCGATCGTTCCCTACACGCCCGCGACGCCCTTCAAGATCCATGTAGCCGATGGCGCGCCGGTGGAGGTGCCCTCCACTTCCCAAATAGTCGACGGCCTCCGCAAGGGCGGTGACGCGGAGTTCGAGTTCGTCGTGCGTGCAAAGGCGAGGCCGGTGCTCCTCCTGTCCGGTCGCAGCGATCCTCGCACCGGCGACCTGTTCGCCCTGCGCCTACTCCGGCTCGAGAAGCTCTCCAGCGAGGAGCGGCAGCGTGTCGAAGAGCACCGCGAGCCGACGCTCTTCCCACTTCCCCCGAAGCGCTTCCCCGACCTCACCGAGGACTCTGCGGCGATGGTGACGGCGCCGATCCGGCTGCACGAGACGGCGCTCGACACGCGCAAGGCTCTTGGCCGGCTCGACCGCAAGGAGATGCGAGCCCTGGTCGAGCGCTTCGTCTCTTACTGGCAGTTCGACCTCCGCCAGCTCTTGGTCGCTCAGATCCGGGAGCTACAGCACCGGCGAAAAGCCCGCTGACAGGTGACTGGAACCGCAAGTCAGACGGCCGGAAGTAGTTAACATGCGAAGACGAGGCGCCACTCTCTCACCGTTCGCCAACGGCGGCAGCAAGCCAGTTTCCACCAGTTGTTTGGACTCAGTTTTGCCTGAAGTGCCAGTCAAGATCCCATGTCTCGCTTCCGAGAGAGCCCCGTCGGGATCCGGCTCTACGTCGCCGGGTTCGTCCTGGTCGTCTGGGTGTCAGTTCCGTTCCATTACGGCGATGCACCTCTCGGAACTTTTGTCGTAGCCTTTCTGCTCAACCTGATCCCGCTTATCTTCCTCTTGAGGGGAAGTCGTGTCGCCTGGGCCTTTCTTCTTGTCGTCGAGTTCGGGGCGCTGGTCTTCAATCTGCTGGTCGGACCGCGCTGGCTCGTGCCCGTCGAGGTTGTTCTCCTTGCCCTGCTGCTGGCGCCGTCCTCGCGCGCGTTCACGTGGCGGCGAGCTGAGCAAGAGGCCTAACCGGCCACGTGCCGCTGCGATCGCGTTACGATCGCGGCACGGACCAAACGACCTACATTTGCGGCGTCAGGAAGGATCGAAAATTCGCGATAGCTTTGGGTCTGCTCGCGGGAGCAGCAATGGCCCTCATCGCGGTGAATAGTTTCTTGGTCGGGGTCATCCTTGGTCTCGGCGCCGCAGTCGTGTGGATCCTTTGGTTGGAGTGGGCTAGACGTACATTTGATCGCAAGGCGCTCGACCCAACCCTTGGCGCCGAGCGCAGCCAAGGCAGCTGACGCCAGTAAATGGAGTGGCTCGACTTGGACGGCCAGCTGGGCACGGAGTCCGAGGTTGGAGACTGGCTTGGCGCTGCGGGCTTCGAGGTACCCCGTAGGGGTCGGTCTGGGCCGATGCTCTTCTTCGACGCCCGACTCTCCGGTTAGCGCTCCCGCCCGAGGACGCGGCGGACGAAGTCCGACTTGGCATTGGTGTAGGCCTCGCGGTCGTTGGCGAAGCGGCTCGCGAGGTTGCGCTTCAACGCGAGGTACTCCGCGGCGATCTGCGGATTCTCTTGCAAGTGGTCGCGGAACGCCAGCTCGTCGGCGTAGCGCTTTGAGCCATCCCGGCTTTCACGGAGACTCCGAAAGGAGGACGTTCCGTCCTCCGGCAAGGAGAACCTCCGCGAATGCCAGCATCGAAGAAGTACCCCGACGAGTTGAGAGAGCGAGGCGTCCGCCTCGCGCTTGAATCCAACCGCCCGATCGCCCAGGTCGCCAAGGACCTCGGGATCCAGCGCGAGTCGCTGCGCCGCTGGGTCCGCCAGGCCGAAGCCGACGAGGGCAAGCGGGCCGACCTGCTCACCAGCGACGAGCGCGAGCGCCTGAAGGCGCTGGAGCGCGAGGTCAAGGAGCTGCGGCGCGCCAACGAGATCCTCAAGGCCGCCTCGGTTTTTTTCGCGACCGAGCTCGACCCGCACCGGCCGAAGTGAGCGCGTTCATAGAGGAACGCCGCTCGGACTTCGGGGTCGAGCCGATCTGCAGGGCCCTGGGGGTGTCGGCCTCCGCCTACTACGAGCGACGAACAGGACGCCGCTCGGCCCGCCGGACCGAGGACGAGCGCCTGCTGGGCGAGATCCGCAAAGTCCACGCCGGCAACTACGAGGCCTATGGCTCGAGGCGGGTCTGGAAGGAGCTGCGCCGGCAGGGCATCAAGTGCGCCCGCTGCACGGTCGAGCGCCTGATGGCGGAGAACGGCATCCAGGGCGCCAAGCGCCGGGGCAAGCCCTGGCGCACCACGACGCCCGATCCCGAGGGGAAGCGAAAGCCCGACCTGGTCGAGCGCGACTTCACAGCGGAGGCTCCCAATCGCCTCTGGGTGGCCGACTTCACCCACCTGCGCACCTGGGAGGGGGTGGTCTTCTTCAGCTTCGTGATCGACGTCTTCTCCCGCAAGGTCGTCGGCTGGCAGCTGGCCACCAACATGCGCACCGACCTCGTCCTCGACGCTCTGCGGATGGCGCTGGGGCTGCGCTCCCCGGGCGCCGACGTCGCCCTCGTCCATCACTCAGACCGCGGCTCCCAATACACCTCCGTCGAGTTCACCCAGGCCCTCGACGACGCCGAGGTCCTCGGCTCGCTGGGCTCGACCGGCGATGCGTATGACAACGCCCTGGCGGAGTCCTTCGTCGACTCCTTCAAGACGGAGTTGATCGCCGAACGAACCTGGCGCTCAGTCGCCCAGGCCGAGCTGGCGATCATCGAGTGGGTCAGCTGGTTCAACCACGACCGCCTGCACTCCTCGATCGGCGACATCCCGCCGGTCGAGTTCGAGCAGGACTACGCCGAACGGGTCGGCGTCGACCCGCCGCCCGGCTCCACTCGCCCTACGGGCTCGCTCCGCCGGGCGGCGGGCGAGCAACCCCAACCTCTACCGAGTAGCGTCAAGCTGCAGGACACCGAAGCCACATAACCCGGTCTCCGTGAGACTCGGGATGGTCCACTTGGAGCCGGCCGGAACGAGGTGGAGGTGATGGGTGCGGCGGCTCGGGTGTGGTTTGCAGAACCAGTGCATCTCGTTCGGCAGGTACGGCGCGTACATGTAGTCGAGCCGGGCCAGCGGCTCGAAGCACGCCCGCGACTCATCGAGGTCGCGGACGCCGGCCAGGATGTCGATGATCGGCTTGGCTGCCAGGCCGGGCACGGCGGTGCTGCCGACGTGGTGTATGCCGCCGACGACCCACTCGCCGATCGCGTCGTCCAGTCTCGCCCGCTCCTCCTCGAACCGAGCGGGCCAGGATGGATCGTATGGAGAGAGCCGAATTGGCTCGTCGGGAACGCTGGCGACTTCGTCGACGCTCACTCGAGGCTGTCGGACGGCGGCGGATCGGTGGGCGAATTGACCATCTTCTGCCTCGTTTGCGTCGCTTCGATCTTGGCGTGGTCTGCCGTGGAAAGCGGGATGACGTGTACCTCGATCCCGTTGGCCTTCAGGGTCTCGGCGCGCCAGCCCGACACCGAAGCGGCCGCGGCCTGGTCGGCGAAGGCCAGAATCAAACGGGCATCGGGGCGGGACTCACCGATCGCCAGCAGCTTGAGGGCATCGGTCGAGACCTTGTGGCGCTGGCCTCCCTTCAACTTGCCGATATGGGCGAAGACCTCGACAAAGACCGATTCGTCGGCGGCAACCCCGTCTGGTTCGACGCTGGCTGCCCCTACTGCGATCTTTGCGCCCTGGGCGAGCGGGGTGCCGATCGATTCGGCGAGCGCGGCGAGGATTGTCTTCTCGGCGGCGACCTGCTCGCTTGAATCGCTCGCATGTTCTCCCATGGGCGGGATGGTATCGCCGGGCCGCGAAGGATCAGGGCCGGACGGAGACGCACCTTCGAGGCTCTGCTGGCTCCGGGGGCGTTTTCTGGCATGGCCACAGCATTGGCTAGAAAGGTGCAAAATACCCCTTTTTCTCCTAGAGATGCTACCTTTTCCCTGGACAAAAAAGGGCAAAACGCCCCTTTCTAACCACTCTCATGCCTGGAGCCACCTACAACCGCCTCGCCGAGATCGCCGCCGAGCGCTACGGCTACGTGACGACCGCCGACGCCGAGGCATTGGGGCTCGATCCCCATCGCCTCTTCGAGATGGCACGTCGAGGGCAGCTGGAGCACCCGACGACCGCCGTCTACCGGGTGCCGCTGATACCGGTGACCCCGCTGGACCCCTACATGCAGGCGACCCTGTGGCCCAGAAACGCGGACGCGGTCATATCTCACGCATCGGCCCTCGGCCTCTATGAACTGGGCGACGTCAATCCGGCGAAGATTCACATCACGGTTCCGCAGGCGCACCGTCCGCGGCGGGAGGTCCCGGCTCTATACGTCCTTCATCGCGAAGATCTCGGACCCGAGGACCTCACCACCTATGAGGGCATACCGATTGTCACCGCGGCCAAGGCGATCCGCCAAGCGCACGAGGGCCACCTTGGCCCGGCCTTGATCCGGACGGTGATCGAGGATGGACGCCGGCGTGGCCTACTGAAACGCGCCGAGGCGGCCGGGCTCCATGAAGAGCTGATCGAGGGCGACTCGGCCGCGGCTCGATGAGCGCGCCGATCCTTCCCGAGCGAGGCCCCAACCGCCGCCCCGACGGCCCGCCGGCTGCAAGAGGCCATCTCGAGCGACTGATCGGGCACTACGCCGAATTGACCGGCGTCGCTCCCGACCGGGTCAGGCGATGGGTCTCGGTCATGGTCTTGCTCGGAGCCTTGGACCGGGTGGGGGAGGAGGAGATGCCCAGATTTCTCCTCAAGGGCGGGATCGCCATCGAGCTTCGCTTTGGAACCGACGCCCGGGCCACGAAGGACGTCGACCTGGTCTTCTTCGGCGATCCCCGGGTGCTCGAGGACGACCTCGATGCGGCCTTCGCGCTCGACTACTCGCAGTTCGCGTTTCAGAGGCAGCAGATCGAGCAGATGCCGGGCACCCCGTTTCACCGCTTGAACGTCAAGCTGCTGTATCGGGGACGGTCCTGGGCGACGCTGAAGTTGGAGGTCGCGCCGCCGGACGCTCGTGATGTCGATCGCGAACCGGTGCCGGCGATCGACATCGCCGAGTTCGGACTCGACGGACCCAAAGTCGTTCAGTGCCTGTCGACCCGGTTTCAGGTCGCGCAAAAGATCCATGCTGTCACCGAGCGCTTTGAGGATCGCGAGAACGAGCGCTTCCGTGATCTGATCGATCTACTGCTCTTGCGCGAGATCGTCGAGGATCTGTCGAGCCTGCGCGACGCCTGCATCGTGACCTTCGAGGCCCGCGGCAAACACGGCTGGCCGCCGCAGCTGAGCGTGCCGGACTCCTGGGTTGAGCCGTACCGCGCGCTGGCCGGGGAGATGCAGTTTCCTGTTGCCGATGTCGACGATGCGGCAGATGACGTCCGGGCCTTTATCGCCGCCATCGATGCGGAGGCGTAGATAGAGCGGGCATCCGGGGGTGTCTGCTGAGGGCGAACGCGGCGACTGGAACCGGCCTCCTCGATTTCAGGCACTTCTGGCGAGAAGTGCCTGACTCGCTGCATATCGGTGCCTATCCGTGCATATCCGCGCCGAATACCCGAGATCTCGTCAATCACGAAAGCCCTGCAAATGACGTTTGAGTGAAGGCCGTGATTTGCTGATGACCCGTGTAATTGCCATGCAGAAGGTCGAGGGTTCGAATCCCTTCAGCCGCTTTTTCCCTGTAAACCGGCATTTTCTAGTAAGCGTTCAGTCGCCACCTCTCGGTAGGCGCGATCACGACCGCGGCCAGCGGGAAACCGTGGGTCAGGCCAGCAGTGGAGCGGGGTCGCCGCGAACCCGGGCCGCGAGGACGTCGGCCAGGTAGGCGAAGAGCGATCGGCCCTGCAGTCGGCAGGTCACCGAGGCCGAGAGCAACCGCTGGGTAGTGGTCTCACCGCGCTCGGACTGGCTGCCGAGGGAGAGCTTGCGGTGGATGACCGGGCCACGCAGGGCGCGCTCGGCCCGGTTGTTGGTCGGCTCCACGCCCTCGACCTCGACGAAGGTCCAAAGCGCCGGCCAGATCTTCAGCAGGTTCTTGGAGAAGCCCCAGGTGAGCTTGTTGGGGCGGCCCACCGAGCCGCGCCGAAGCAACGCTTTGAACTCTCGCTTGAGCGGCGCCACCTCGCGCTTTAAGCGACGGCGGTCGCCGTGCTCTCGAAAGTCATCCCAGGCCTTGAACAGGCGCCGGGCGATGTCGAGCCCCGCCTCGCCGAACTCCTTCTGGGCGGCGAGCCCCTCGGAGTGGGCGGTCAGATCTCTGATCAGGTGCGACCAGCAGGCCTGGCGGCGCTTCGGGTCGAAGCCGCGGTAGGCCCACCAGCGGTCCGAACCGACGATGCCTCCGAAGTCCTCGCCGAGCAGCGCCTCGGCCTCGCGCTCGTGGCGGTCGGGCGCGATGCGAAAGACGGCGGCGCGCGAGCTGACGGCACCCCACAGCGTGCGCCCCTCGCCGCGCAGCTTCCAGCCTGTCTCGTCGACGTTGAGCGCCGGTGCGGAGCGGATACGCGAGAGCAGGTCACCGTAGGGCTCCTCCAGGGCTTCGCCGGCTCGGGCGAGGATCGCGTCGGCCGTGCCGCTCGCCAGCCTCGCGCCGAACAGCTCGCCCATCAGCTCGACCGTGTCGCGGCGCGAGACGCGGTTGCGGATCGCCAGGGTCGTCACCGCCGCTTCCATGCGTGGGCCGAAGGCGCCGGCGGGAACGTCGGTCGGCAGCTCGGCGCGGGTCGCGGCGCCGCAGTCCGGGCACAGGCGACGGTGCAGGCGGTGTTCGGTGAGCACCACCGCAATCTCGGGCAGCTCGGTGACCTGGTGGCGGGCGGGCTCGCCGGCCTCCTCATCCCCCGCGGCGAAGCAGCGCCCGCAAGCGCAACGCATCGGCCAGTGGTCCACCACCCGATCCACCGCCTCGGCCGGCAGGAGCTTGCGTCCCTTGCCCTTGTGGCCCGGCTGGGCGCCCTGGGGACGCCCGGAGGGATCGGGGCGCTTGCGCTCGGGCGCGTGCGACGGATCCTGGCTCGGCGGCACCGAGGAGTTCTGGGAGTTGCGGTTCAGGCGTCGCTTGAGCTCTGCGATCTCCTCGCCCTGCATTTCCACCTGCTTGGTCAGCCGCTGGATCTGCTCGTCCATCCGCAGCAAGACGGCGACGACGGTCTCGCGACCGGCGTCGTAGATCGCTTCGGCCTCGGCGCGCTCCACGCCGAGAAGTTCGCCGGGCGGAGGTTATGTCCCCCTACCCGACTGAACGCTTACATTTTCTATCGCGATGCGAATTTTCGGATGGGGCGTTTTTCGATCACGCCTCAGGCACGCAACGCTCGAACCGCGGTTGCCTTTTTCCTCGTTTTTGGGCACTGGTGCCCGAAAAGAGGCGGTTGAGAGGTTCGGCGTTGACTTGGGCGGAGCGTCTTCGTCCCACGCAGTAGGTCATGGGTTCGATTTCTGGGGTCGCCGAGGCGGAGCCGCTGAGCTCGATTGGCTTTCGAGCGCGCCGGATCTATCGTCGAATGCCAAGCGAAAGGAGGCTTGGGAATGCGATCTCCTCGCGTCATTGATCGCCCGCGCAGCGCAACACGGGCAGGCTTGCCGTGAGCGCCCGCAAGGAAGGTGGGGTGCTCGTGCGCGAGCGGAAGCTCGGCCGCGTCTATGCGCTTCGCTTCCGCGCCTACGGCGAGCGCCAGTACCTGACGCTTGGCTACGTGAGCCATCCCGGCTTTCACGGAGACTCCGAAAGGAGGACGTTCCGTCCTCCGGCAAGGAGAACCTCCGCGAATGCCAGCATCGAAGAAGTACCCCGACGAGTTGAGAGAGCGAGGCGTCCGCCTCGCGCTTGAATCCAACCGCCCGATCGCCCAGGTCGCCAAGGACCTCGGGATCCAGCGCGAGTCGCTGCGCCGCTGGGTCCGCCAGGCCGAAGCCGACGAGGGCAAGCGGGCCGACCTGCTCACCAGCGACGAGCGCGAGCGCCTGAAGGCGCTGGAGCGCGAGGTCAAGGAGCTGCGGCGCGCCAACGAGATCCTCAAGGCCGCCTCGGTTTTTTTCGCGACCGAGCTCGACCCGCACCGGCCGAAGTGAGCGCGTTCATAGAGGAACGCCGCTCGGACTTCGGGGTCGAGCCGATCTGCAGGGCCCTGGGGGTGTCGGCCTCCGCCTACTACGAGCGACGAACAGGACGCCGCTCGGCCCGCCGGACCGAGGACGAGCGCCTGCTGGGCGAGATCCGCAAAGTCCACGCCGGCAACTACGAGGCCTATGGCTCGAGGCGGGTCTGGAAGGAGCTGCGCCGGCAGGGCATCAAGTGCGCCCGCTGCACGGTCGAGCGCCTGATGGCGGAGAACGGCATCCAGGGCGCCAAGCGCCGGGGCAAGCCCTGGCGCACCACGACGCCCGATCCCGAGGGGAAGCGAAAGCCCGACCTGGTCGAGCGCGACTTCACAGCGGAGGCTCCCAATCGCCTCTGGGTGGCCGACTTCACCCACCTGCGCACCTGGGAGGGGGTGGTCTTCTTCAGCTTCGTGATCGACGTCTTCTCCCGCAAGGTCGTCGGCTGGCAGCTGGCCACCAACATGCGCACCGACCTCGTCCTCGACGCTCTGCGGATGGCGCTGGGGCTGCGCTCCCCGGGCGCCGACGTCGCCCTCGTCCATCACTCAGACCGCGGCTCCCAATACACCTCCGTCGAGTTCACCCAGGCCCTCGACGACGCCGAGGTCCTCGGCTCGCTGGGCTCGACCGGCGATGCGTATGACAACGCCCTGGCGGAGTCCTTCGTCGACTCCTTCAAGACGGAGTTGATCGCCGAACGAACCTGGCGCTCAGTCGCCCAGGCCGAGCTGGCGATCATCGAGTGGGTCAGCTGGTTCAACCACGACCGCCTGCACTCCTCGATCGGCGACATCCCGCCGGTCGAGTTCGAGCAGGACTACGCCGAACGGGTCGGCGTCGACCCGCCGCCCGGCTCCACTCGCCCTACGGGCTCGCTCCGCCGGGCGGCGGGCGAGCAACCCCAACCTCTACCGAGTAGCGTCAAGCTGCAGGACACCGAAGCCACATAACCCGGTCTCCGTGAGACTCGGGATGGTCCAACGAGCACGAAGGCTGGAACCTCGACAAAGCCAACTTGGAGCTGCAGAACGTGCTCGCCGACGTTCGCCGCGGCCTCTGGATGCCGCCGAAGAAGAAGCGCCGCGGCGCCCGCGAGCGGGCCGAGAGCGGCGAGGCGCAGCCCTTCGGCCCCTTCGCCTTGAGCCTCACCGAATCGCGTGAGGGGCAAGTCGCCGAGAAGACGACCAAGCGCGAACACTGGGCGCTGGGGCACCTCGTCCCTTTCTTCGGCGATTGGTCGCTCAGCGAGATCGACGTCGAGGGGGTCGACGAGTACCGCGCGTTCAAGGTGAAGGAGTCCGAAGCCCGCGCGCGGGCGATCGAGTGCGGCAAGCCGAAGCGAAACGACTACGGCCAGATCCTGCGCCCGCTCTCGGCGCGCTCGATCAACCGCACGATCGACCACCTGCAGTGGGTGCTCTCGATTGCCGTCGAATACAAGCGCTTCGGCGTCGCCGAGAACGCCGCCGAAGGCAAACGGCGGCGCTTGCGCGAGAGTCGCCCCGCCCCCGCCTACATCGACAGCGCCTCCCAGATCGAGGCGCTGCTGGAGGCGGCGGCCGAGCTCGATCGCGACCCCCGCTACGAACTCGCCGAACGCGAGCCGATCCTCGCCACCCTCCTCTTCGCCGGCCCCCGCGCGCACGAGCTCTGCAACCTGCTCTGGCAGGACATCGACCTGGCCGGATGAGAAACGCCGCCCAGGACACCGCGCTCGGCATCGTCGCCGGTCTCTACCGCTGCCGCGACGTTGACGATCCGGAGCTGCTGCTCTCCTGGGCCCCCGACCTACCAGCCGATCGCGCCGACGAGCCGCTTCGTATGCTGCGCGAGGCCGGAGTCGACATTCCCGAGGGCGAACTCCAGGAGCTGGCGCCGGAGTGGGCAGGCTGAGCTGGCGTGCAGCGGACTGGAACAGGTCCTCCAATCTCGGGAACATCTCGCGTGATGTGGTGCGACGGGATAACCGGCGTGGTCAAATTGCGTGTCGCCCTACAGCTCTCCGCGATCTTGCCTAGATGGGGCGATGGCGAGCGGCTAGATTCTCCCCCGTGGGTATCACGCTGAGCGATGGTGAGCGCGAGGAGCTGCGAGAGGCCTTCGGCCTGAAACTGGTGGAGGTCGGCATCGAGCTTGACTGCCTCGAGGCGGAAGATGAGCTCACCCCGGACGGGCTCGAGCGCCTGGCGCTGGAAGCCACGGGCCCGGGTCGCGACGCGGCAGCCCCCACCGAACTCGGCGGCCTGATGATCGAGGCGATCGAGGGCCTTGGCGGCCGAGCGGGGGCGCTGCTGCTTGCCGCGGTCGAGCTTCTCCTCCCCGACCTCGCGGCGGCTGCGGGTGACGCCCTTGGTCGCCTTGGCGCGTCCGGCGCGCCGTCACCCGGTCTCCCCACCGGGACCGGCGAGCTCCGGCTGGCCGAGGCGAAGCGCTACCGCAAGCAGGACGAGGATCTCTACCTGCTGCTGCTCGAGCGCCCGATGACCACTGGGCTCCAGCCAGGCGCACGATGGCAGGTGGCCTGCGTGCCAATCGACCGCGACGACGGAACGGTGTTCGAGGGGTTCCTGACCCCCGCCGATCTCGAGGGCGCGGCGCGCGACCTACTCGAGGCGCCGGGGGAAGGTTCGGCCCCGGATCCTGAGCGGGTCTCAGGCGCCGAGGTGGAGCAAGCTCTGCGCCGCGCAGCGGCGCGCAATCGCGAACGAGGCTGGCCAATCCGCTGGGAACTCGGTTTGGCCCTGCCCCTGCTGGCGCGGGCGCTGTGCGACGATCCGACCTCGCTCGGCGGCCTGAGGATCATCCCCGAGGGCGGTGAGCTGTGGGCGGATCCGGAGGATGCCGATGACTTCGAGCGACTTGCGGATGCGACGCTGGGAGACTACGAGATCCATCTGGAGGAGATCGGGCGACTCGCCGAGGCCGGGGCGGAAAGCCCGGTGTCTTTCCAGGATGTCGACGCCCTGCGCCGCAACGGCGTCTTCGTCGCCCGCATGATGCTCGAGTGGAAGTGGGGGCTGGACGGCCGGATGGGGCAATGGACCGCGGAGGACATCGACACATTGCTGCTCGATTACGCCCCGCGCAAGCTCCCCTCCGACGAGGAGACGATTGCCGACGCCCCAGCCTGCGTTGCTGCCTTCATCGATTTCCTCAGCGGTATCCGCGTGCTGAGTGGCGACCTCGCCGGAACGCTCTTCGCATGCTGTAACGACCTGCGCGAGGAGTTCGCCGAGGCGATGCGCGACCGCAGCCGCTGGGGCCCGGCGAAGGCGGTCGCCGCACAGATGCGTGCCGACGATGTCGATCTGGAGAGCCCTGAGGAGGTGGATGCCTGGATCGCCGACTTCAACGCCCGCCCCAAAGCCGAGCGCGATGAGGCCTTCGACTCCGCGGTCGATCGCTCTGTCGCCGAAGCGCTGACCGGCGATCCCGAGGCGCCGCCGCCCTGGGAGATCGGCGCCGCTCTTGGGGGCCGGGGGGACCGCACGGCACTGGCGATCACCTGGTTCCCCACGGATGAGTATCGGGTCGCGCTAGAGCGCTGGGAGGAGCTCGGCGAGCGTTGGCACGGTGTCGGGCACCGCGAGTACGTGCGCAGGATGGAGGCGACTTTCCGCGGCTGGGAGCGAGCTGGCCATAGGCCGCGACTCGTCGCGGTGCTCCTCGACAACTACATCCATTGGTGCGAAGCCGGTGGCCACAACCCCGCCGAGGCGAGGCCGACCTATGCCGTCGCGATGCTCGAGGCGGGGGAGGCGATCACTTGGCCCCCCGCTCGCAACGAACCCTGCTGGTGCGGTTCGGACGTGAAGTACAAGCGTTGTTGCGGCACGGTGGATGCCGCGACACTCGACCCGCTCGCCGCGTTCGGATCTGCCGGCTGAAGGGTCGTGCAAACTGGCATGGGGATCATGCCCTACATAGTGCCCTATACTGATTTCTCCATGCGCAAGACCAGTATTTACCTGGACGACGAGCAGGCAGAGCGTCTTGCCCGCCTGGCCCGCGCGGAGGGTCGCCCCAAGGCGGAGATCGTCCGCGAGGCGATCTCTTGCTATCGGCCCGCCCCCCGGCGGGATCGGAACTTCGCCCTCGCCGGCAACTTCGAGCGCATCGATAGCGATTCTCGGCCGATCTCGGAGATTTCCGAGGACGAGTTGA
The DNA here is from genome assembly GCA_963714045.1 of uncultured Actinomycetes bacterium. GTDB lineage: Bacteria > Actinomycetota > Thermoleophilia > Solirubrobacterales > 70-9 > VAYN01. The sequence goes on from OY970225.1 coordinate 1,590,703, forward strand.
TGCGCGGCTTCGGCGAGTGACGCTCATTCTCGACGCGACACCGCTGGTGGCGTTGGCGGACGCCGAGGAGCCGCAGCTCGAGGCGCTGCTGAGAATCCGCGAAGAGGAGAAGGGCCCGTTGGTCTTGCCGGCGCCGGTTGCGGCCGAGGTCGACTATCTGCTCGGCGTCCGCTTCGGTCATGCGGCCCGACGCGCTTTCCTCGGCGACCTCGCTGCGTGGCGCTATGACGTCGCGTGCTTGGAGGCCGGCGACTACCGGGTGGTAGCCGAGCTCGACGCCCGCTACTCCGATCTCGGCCTCGGCCTTGCCGACTGCTCGATCGCGGTCCTTGCGGAGCGCTATGAAACTCGGCGCCTCTTCAGCTTCGACGAGCGTCATTTTCGGGCGGTGGCGCCCCTGCAGGGAGGGTCGTTCTCGCTTCTGCCTGCGGACTTCTAACGGGGGTGTTCTGCGCCCGGAAGGTGCGACTGAAACCACGCCCGGCGATTTCGGGAACTCCCGGCCAGAAGTTCCTGAAACGCCGCATATCCGAGCACATTCCCGCCCATTGACGACGGCGGCTGCCGGTTGGGCCGTTCGCGACTTCCCTGCAAATCGGCCGGTTCCTGTAAGCGTTCAGTCGCCACCTCTCGGTAGGCGCGATCACGACCGCGGCCAGCGGGAAACCGTGGGTCAGGCCAGCAGTGGAGCGGGGTCGCCGCGAACCCGGGCCGCGAGGACGTCGGCCAGGTAGGCGAAGAGCGATCGGCCCTGCAGTCGGCAGGTCACCGAGGCCGAGAGCAACCGCTGGGTAGTGGTCTCACCGCGCTCGGACTGGCTGCCGAGGGAGAGCTTGCGGTGGATGACCGGGCCACGCAGGGCGCGCTCGGCCCGGTTGTTGGTCGGCTCCACGCCCTCGACCTCGACGAAGGTCCAAAGCGCCGGCCAGATCTTCAGCAGGTTCTTGGAGAAGCCCCAGGTGAGCTTGTTGGGGCGGCCCACCGAGCCGCGCCGAAGCAACGCTTTGAACTCTCGCTTGAGCGGCGCCACCTCGCGCTTTAAGCGACGGCGGTCGCCGTGCTCTCGAAAGTCATCCCAGGCCTTGAACAGGCGCCGGGCGATGTCGAGCCCCGCCTCGCCGAACTCCTTCTGGGCGGCGAGCCCCTCGGAGTGGGCGGTCAGATCTCTGATCAGGTGCGACCAGCAGGCCTGGCGGCGCTTCGGGTCGAAGCCGCGGTAGGCCCACCAGCGGTCCGAACCGACGATGCCTCCGAAGTCCTCGCCGAGCAGCGCCTCGGCCTCGCGCTCGTGGCGGTCGGGCGCGATGCGAAAGACGGCGGCGCGCGAGCTGACGGCACCCCACAGCGTGCGCCCCTCGCCGCGCAGCTTCCAGCCTGTCTCGTCGACGTTGAGCGCCGGTGCGGAGCGGATACGCGAGAGCAGGTCACCGTAGGGCTCCTCCAGGGCTTCGCCGGCTCGGGCGAGGATCGCGTCGGCCGTGCCGCTCGCCAGCCTCGCGCCGAACAGCTCGCCCATCAGCTCGACCGTGTCGCGGCGCGAGACGCGGTTGCGGATCGCCAGGGTCGTCACCGCCGCTTCCATGCGTGGGCCGAAGGCGCCGGCGGGAACGTCGGTCGGCAGCTCGGCGCGGGTCGCGGCGCCGCAGTCCGGGCACAGGCGACGGTGCAGGCGGTGTTCGGTGAGCACCACCGCAATCTCGGGCAGCTCGGTGACCTGGTGGCGGGCGGGCTCGCCGGCCTCCTCATCCCCCGCGGCGAAGCAGCGCCCGCAAGCGCAACGCATCGGCCAGTGGTCCACCACCCGATCCACCGCCTCGGCCGGCAGGAGCTTGCGTCCCTTGCCCTTGTGGCCCGGCTGGGCGCCCTGGGGACGCCCGGAGGGATCGGGGCGCTTGCGCTCGGGCGCGTGCGACGGATCCTGGCTCGGCGGCACCGAGGAGTTCTGGGAGTTGCGGTTCAGGCGTCGCTTGAGCTCTGCGATCTCCTCGCCCTGCATTTCCACCTGCTTGGTCAGCCGCTGGATCTGCTCGTCCATCCGCAGCAAGACGGCGACGACGGTCTCGCGACCGGCGTCGTAGATCGCTTCGGCCTCGGCGCGCTCCACGCCGAGAAGTTCGCCGGGCGGAGGTTATGTCCCCCTACCCGACTGAACGCTTACCGGTTCCTACTCAAAAGTCGCCCGAAGCCGGCGTAGTTGCCATGCAGAAGGTCGAGGGTTCGAATCCCTTCAGCCGCTTCCCAGCCTTGCGGCGGGCCGTCAGGCGCTGCTAGGGCAGCAGTTGCCTTCGATCCGGCAGCAGATTACATTCCCCTTGCAGCCCTGACAGTAGGCAATGTTCGTGTCACAGCAGTAGTCGTTACACAACAGGTAGCCGGGTTCGCAGCCCGCGCTTCCACCCGTCCCGCTGCCGCCGCTCCCACCCCCCGGCGGGCTCGGCGCGATGCACTTGGCCTCACCCTTGGCTCGGTCTTCGAGGAAGAGCGCATTGCAGAAGTCGACTTCCCTCTGGGCCTGCGCTCGTTCTCGGATAGCCCTGGCGATCGCCTTCTTCAGCCGCTTGCGCGCGGCGGGCTTCTTCTGATTCCGTAGGTAGTTTTCGTCTGAGGCGATGCTTTCCGTGAGGCCGTCGAGTTTGTCGAGGGGATTCTGCGTGCAGGATTTGAGATCGTTGTACACCGTCGTGTAGTTGTCGAGCAGGCACTTTTCCTGCGGCGAGACAGTCTCGATGGCGTCGGCGGTCGACGGCTCCAGCAGGCGCATTGGCGCAAGGAGGGCGACTGCTCCCGTGCCCGCTGCCGTTCGCAGCACGGTCCGGCGGGTCTTGCCGGCGGCGATCACGGTGCTGTCCCCACCTTTGACTGGGGGCTGTGCAGGGTCGCCGCGGCCGCGAACCGACCATCGGGCGAGCGAGTCCAGCCACCGATATGCGTCCCTCGATCCCTGGTTCACGCGAGCTCCCGGTCGAGGCGCGCTTCGAGGCGGTGGAATTCGGCGGTTTGCTTGCGGGCGAGGCCGGCGGCATCGGCTGCCAGATTGGGGTCGATCAGCGACAGCCCCTGGCGCTGATGGTCGAGGGCGCCGATCAGAGCCTTCAACCATTTCTCCGCGAGTTTCCTGCCCGGCGTGCCGGGGGCCACGCCCCTGACCCGGTGCAGAGCGTGCTGCGCGTCGCGTCGCCAATGGGCGAGCGCATGCAGTGCCACCGCATCCTGCGGCGATGGCTGGTTGAAGGAGCTTGGGTCTTTGACATTGGACTTCGCGAGCGCGAGCAGAGCCAGGGCGAAGTCCCTCGAGCCGTCGGCCAGGCGGGTGCGATAGGGGTCGATCGCCGCCGAGACCGCGGCCGTCCCGGCTCCTTCGGCGCCTCGGGCCGGGCTCATCGGGCTGCCCCGATCGGTTCCCGGGACGGCGCCGCGGCGATGCCGAGGACCGCCTCGCGGACCGCGTCTACGCCGAGGGCGGCGGGTCTGGAGAGAGAACCCTTCGCGTCGATCTGGACGACACCCGGAACTCCGTTTACGCGGTAGGCGTCGAAGAGTGCCTCGCCGTTCTGGGGAACAACACGATCCAACCCGAACTCGGAGGCCTTTTCCTTGATGCGGTCGATGTTACCGCTGCTGATCACGGCCAGCGTCAGCTCTCCCGCGCGCTCGCGCTGAGCTTGCGCGACCGTCGCAAGGGCCGACTCGCAGGCCCCGCAGCCCGGGTCGGTGAAGAAGAGGGCGACCGGGCGGCCGGGCGCGAGCAGCGAGTCGAGCGAGATCGGCTCGCCATCGAGATCCCTGCCGGCGAACCGGGGAGCCGCCGTTCCCGGCTCGAGCGGCGGCGGAGACTTCGCCTCCGCCTCCCGGGGACCGGCCTGGGCTTCGGCCTCGAGGCGAAGCAGCAGCCTGCCGTTCTGCCGCAGCAGCTGCCAGCAGAACCACCCGAGACCGGCAAGGCAGACGGTCATCAAGACGATGCCCGGACGGTCCCTCGCCGCCGGGACCGTGATCCAGTGAAATGCGCTCACCGGGTGCCCGTCCCCGCCCAGCGCGACGAACGCAGCGACGGCGGCGAGCAGCAGGTTGCGAATCAGCGTTCCGCGCCCCACCTCGGTCTGGGTCAACCCCCCGAAGCAGTTGCAGTCGGGCGCGGACCCTGCCAGCAGTGTGCGGGCTATTGCCGCGCTGAAGATCACCAGAAGGCCGGCCGCGGCCAGCGCGCCCCAGTGGGCCGTGGCGGTTGGGACAAGCGCCGCGGCGATCGCGAGCTCCACGATCGGGAGCAGAACCGCGCCTCCGGGCGCCAGGCGCGGTGACATCCCGAACGCCTCGATCGCTCCTCGGGTGCCGGAGCGGTCTGCCAGCTTGGCCACTCCGGCTACCGCGAACACCACGGCCAAGAGCAGCTGGGAAAGCGAGACCGCGAAAGACACTGGATTCCTTCCTATGGGTATCGGATGGCAAGCTCTCAGCGCCTTTCATCGATGCTAGTCGGTCCGGCCTCGTGTGTCGAATCGCCGATGAGGACGCGCTACGAAACCGGATTTCCTTCCTGCCTGAGGATCGGTCCGCAACCAGCTCGACTCAAGTTCTTAGCCCGACGGTTGCTCGCCCGGGCGAACTCCCTCGCGGGCGATGCTGCCCCAACCGCCGCGACCCAGGAGAACCTCGACCAGCGCCCACACTCGCCATACCGCGAGCCATTGTCGGTATCCCAGGTTGTCGACGAATGTATAGGCAACCAGACGCAGTGCCTCGCGGTTGTCGGTGTAGCGCCGAAATGAGAATTCGACGGCGAGCAGTGCGGCCACGGACTGGAGGACGCCAAGCAGCACTGCGACGATTGCAAAGGCAATGGCCGTCTTGACATTCAGGACCCCAAGGACTGCCGCGACGCCGATAACCAGATAGCCGAGCAGCTCGATGACCGGGCCCAGCAGCTCGAACAGGAGGTAGAAGGGCATCCCGACCATCCCCACCGTGCCGTATCGGGGATTGGCGACCACCTCGCGGTGGCGACGAATCGTGTCGAACAGCCCCTGCTGCCAACGGCGCCGTTGACCGCTCAGCCCGTGGTGGTCGGCGGGCGCCTCGTTCCACACCACAACCTCCGGCACATAGACGATCCGACATGGTTCTCGGCGCTTGCGGAGCCTGTGGTAGAGGCGCTGGACGAGCTCGAAGTCCTCTCCGATCGCACCCGGCTCATAGCCACCGACCGACTCCACGGTCGAGCGGTGAAACAGCCCGAATGCTCCCGAGACGATCATCAGCGAGCCGAACTTGCTCCAGGCAAGGCGACCGGCGACGAAAGAACGGAAGTACTCGACGATCTGCAGCGTCGCCAACCGCCCGCCCGGCAATCTCGGCTCCACCACGGCGCCGTCCTCGACCACGCTGCCGTTGGCGATTCGCACGATCCCTCCGGTCGCGACGACATCCTGGGGGTCGTCAAGCAGCGGGCGGGCGATCCGCAGGAGACCGTCGGGCTCGACCAGCTCATCGGCGTCGAGCACGCACACGTACGGGTACCGGGCGACGTTGATCCCGGCGTTCACTGCGTCGGCCTTGGTTCCGGCGCTCACCTTGCTGACCACGGAGAGGTGTGGATGGCGACGGGAGCGATAAGTCCTGTGTACCGGCGCGTGGGGAAGCCTGTCTCGCATCGCCACTTGGGCCGGCACCACCTCGAATGCCTCCGTGAGACGGGCGACGGTCGCATCCGTCGAGCCGTCATCGACGACGACGATCTCATAACTCGGATAGCGAAGGCGCAGCAGGGCCCGGACGCTTTCCACGATCCAGGTCTCCTCGTTGCAGGCGGGCAGGATCACGCTCACCGGCGGGGTCAGCGGCGACGCGAACGCCGCTTCGACACCGATGTGATCGCGACGCCGCAGATGACGGACGATGTCGTGCCATGCGATGGCCGTAAAGAGCAGGAGGCAGCCGTTGAGAACCGCGAAGTAGAGGATCACCCCGAAGCTGAAGACGGAGATCGCTTCACTGGCCCAGCTCATCGCTCGGCCAGTGCGAGGGCGTCGACAGCCTCTTCGACATGGCTGCCGCCGGAGTCCCGCGCGGCGCGGACGGCCCCCGGGTCGAGACGCGCAGCGGCCCCGGCGGCAGCGCGACCCACGTCGAACTCATCGCTGCGCGCCATCTCGAGCAGGAGCGGGGCATCCTCGGCGCTGCCGACGACGCCCAACCCGTGCGCGGCCTGGACACGCACGAACCAGATTCGATCGCTCAGAGCTTCCCGCAGGGCATCGTGCTGGCCCGGCGTCCCGATCTTGGCGAGCGAGCCGCAGGCCTTTGCCCGTACCTCCGCCGAGGGGTCGCGGAGGTGGGCGGCGATCATCGGCGCGTCGCCGCTGGACCCGACGTACCCCAGCAGTTGGATGGCGGTGGCGCGCAGGTCAGCCTCCGTCTCTGCGGCCAGGGCGCGGAGCGCCGGCGCCGCGCGCTCACCGAGCTCCAAGAGTGCGCCTGCTGCGGTCACCTGGGGCACCTGCTCCCCGACCAGAGCGCGAACGATCGGCGCCGTCGACTCTCCGTTCTCCAGTCCTCCGAGACTGCGGACGGCAGCGGCACGAACGTCGCGATCCTCATCGTCGAGAGCTTTCAGCAGATCCGGGAGCGCGCGGCGGGCGACCATGTCGCCGAGGGCGGATGCGGCGGCCACCCGGCGCCAGGCACGCCTCGACCGAAGGGCGCGCACCTCCTCGCCGACGAGTCCGGCCTGCTCGAAGAAGTCGGCGATCCAGAGCCGGGCATCGCCCTGAACCCAGCGGGAGTAACGGCCGACCAGGCCAGCGAGCGCACGCTGTTCTCGCCGGTGCATCGATCGCACCCGGTCGAGGGGCGCGGAATGCTCCTCGACGATCGCGATGGCGAGCGGCCGCAATCTCCGCTCGAGCTCGACCTGTAGTCGAAGGCGACGGGTGAGCTGCGTCTGCCGGGCCAGCAGAAAGGCCGTCAGGGCAAGGCCGGCTCCGGCCAGGCCGATTGCCACGGCGAGCAGGCCCGCAACCACATCGACCTCAGTGGCGCCCGAGCACCGCTTGAACCCGCGAGCGGAGCTCCTGCGGGCTGAACGGCTTCTTGACGTAGTCGTCGGCGCCGGCGTCAAAGCCGCGCTGCACGTCGGCCTCCTGAACACGGGCCGTCAGCAGAATCACCGGAATCCCCTTCATGGCGTCGTCCTTGCGCATCTGTTCGGTCACCTCGTAGCCATCGAGGAAGGGCATCATCACGTCGAGGACCGCGATGTCGGGCACGAGCTCGCGCGCCAACCGCAGCGCCTCTCTGCCGTCCTCGGCTCGGGCAACCTCGTAGCCGGCCGCGTCGAGGCGGAACTCGACCAGTCCGAGGATGTCCGCGTCGTCGTCTGCGATCAGGACAAGGGGCTTGTCACGCCCTGGGGCGCTCATCGAGGTGCCTCGGCGGAGGCACTGTCCGCGGTCAACGCCGTGGCGACAGCCTCCCGGAGCTCTGACGGAACGAACGGCTTGCGCAGGTAGTCGTTGGCGCCCGCCTCCTCGCCGCGGTGGATCTCCGACTCGCGCACGCTGGCGCTCAGCAGCACGATCGGCATCGCGCAGAGATCGGTGTCGGCACGGATAGCTCGCGTCAGTTCGTAGCCGTCCATCTCCGGCATCCAGACGTCGATCACCGCCGCGTCCGGCCGCCGCTCCCTGGCGACCCGCAATGCCTGGCGCCCGTCGACCGCGGACGCGATGTCATACGCGGCCTCCCTCAGGCGCAGGCTGACCAGGCTGAGGATGTCCGGCTCGTCGTCCGCCACGAGGACCAGAGGCCGCTCTCGGACTTGGTCCTGGTTCATACACTCACGCTCCTCGCAGATTGCTTCGACGCGTCCGCGTCTGTTGCTTCGATCTCCTCTATTGGCAGATGCACCCGGAAGTTGGAACCGCGACCGGGATCGCTCTCCACCTCGATCTCGCCGCCGTGGGCCTCGACAATGGCCTTGGTGATCGCCAACCCGAGGCCGACGCCCTTGGTCTGGCCGGCGTTGGCATGCCCCCCGCGATAGAAGCGATCGAACAGATGCTCGATCTCCTCGGGGCCGATCCCGAGGCCGGTGTCCTCGACATCGAGGACGCAGGTCTCATCGCGCTCCTGCATGCGGACGACGACCCGACCGCGGGGAGGCGTGAACTTCAGAGCGTTGGAAATCAAGTTGTCGAGCACCTGGTTCAGCCGGCCCTGGTCACCGGAGAACGTGCGCACCCCATGGCTCTCCACCGACAGCTCGACCCCCGCCTCGATCGCGGCCGGCTGAGAGCGCTCGACGCACTCACGCGCCACCGCCTCGATGTCGACCACGCCAACCCGGATATTGAAGGTGCCGGCATCGACCTGGCCGACGAGGAGAAGGTCTTGGACGAGCCGATCCAGGCGCTCGCTGTTGCGCTTCACAATCGCGAGGTGGTGACGTCCCTGCTCAGAGAATCGCTCACCTTCCTCCTCGCTGAGGACGTCGGCGTAACCGATGATTGAGGTGAGCGGCGTACGCAGCTCGTGGGAGACGAGCCCGAAGAACTCCGACTTCAACCGGTCGGCCTCCTGCTCGATTTCCTTGCGATCGGTGACGTCGCGAACGAGTGCCATTTCCATCCGACCTCGATCGGTCTCGACCGGGGCAATCGTGATCTCACAGGCGAACTCGCTGCCGTCGCGGCGGCGGGCGAACTGCGCATCCCCCGCCCCGTGTTCGCTCTGGAGGCCTCCGGGCACGAGGATCTCGACCGGTTTGCCGATCAGCTCCTCCTCCCCGTAGCCGAACATCGCCTGGGTCTGGGAGTTGACGACCTCGATGCAACCGTTCCCGCCGATGCCGATGACGGCGTCGGGCGCCATCTCCAGCAGCTGGCCGAACATGCGGTCGGCTCGCTGGCGGTTGGAGACATCGTGGCCGATCACGGAAGCGCCGACTATCTTGCTCTCGCTGTCGAAGATCGGCGACAGCGTCAGGGCCACCTGAACCAACTGCCCGTCCTTGCGTTGCCGGACGGTCTCGAAGTGCTCCACCCGCTCTGCGCCGGCAACCCGGCGCAGGAGGTCGGCCAGCTCATCCTGGCGATCGGCGGGAACGATGATGGAGATATTGCTGCCGATGGCCTCCTCGGCGGAGTAGCCATAGAGATGCTCGGCTGCCTCGTTCCAGGTTCGTATCTCACCGTCCAGGCTCTTACTGATGATCGGGTCGTTGCTCCACTCGACGATCGCCGCAAGCCGGCGCCGGTTCTCTTCCGCGTCGAGGCGCTCCGTCTCGTCTTGGACAGTGGCCACCGCCCCGATCGTCGCTCCGTTCGCGTCCAAAAGCGGATCTGCGTTGACGCGGAGGTGTCGGGGCACCTTGCCCTCCTGCTCGATCGTCATCTCGAAGCCGCGCAGAATCTCGCCGCGCAGGGCGCAGAACAGCGGCATATCCGACGAGAGGACGGCCTCCCTCAAGGGAGTAGCGGCGTTGTAGCCACCGATCCACTCGCTTGGATCGGTGGCTCCCACGGCCAGCCCGTGAATGCGCTGCAGCTCAGGGTTGAAGAACGTAAGCCGGCCCTCGGCATCGCAGGCGGCGACTCCGACTCCGACGCCGGCGATCAGGGTCCGGGCGAGCGCATTGGCGCGGTCACGGTCCTGCGCCGAGCGGCGCAGCTGTGAGGCGGTCAGCGCAATCAACCCGAGCATCGAGCCGATGGTCAGCACGGCCACCCCCGAAAGCCCGACCTGCGGGTCGAAGAGCCCATGCGCCTCACCCTCTCGTGCGAGGAAGCCGGCGACGAGCGGCAGGACGATCGCCACCGGGGCCAAGCGGCGGGCGACCACGGCCCCCGGGTCGCCCCCACTCAGGAATGCGACGATTCCCCGCCCCGGCCGCAGGAAGGCGAGCCCGACGACTGCTGCCGACAGCGCGAGCGCCGTGTGCAGGGCCACTCCGGTCGGCCCCCCGGGTTCGTTGCCGTGGATGAAGTCGACGCCGAAGGCCAGGCCGACGAGCCCCGCGATCAGGAGCGCGCTGGCGATCGCGCCAGTCGCCTGACTCAACCGCGAGGCTCGTCCGCTGAGATCGAGGCTCGCCAAAGACACCCCGAGGAACACGAACACCATTGCCGTAAGCGGCGACGGCCGCCCCGGATAGCTCCCCGAGTCCGCGAACAGCAGCCGATCGAATCCGACATTGCCGATCAGGTACTCGGCGAGGACCGCGGCGCCAAAGACCGCCACCGCCAGCCCGAGCATCAGTCCAAGTCGCTGCTGGCGGGGCATTCTCAGCGGTGCTAGAAGCAGGATGCTCGCGCCGGTGACGATCAAGGCCACCGCGGTGTTCGCCTTCATCGCTCTCAGGCTGGGCAGGACGCTCTTCAACGCTTGCGCGTCGAACATCCAGCTGAGCAAGGCGAGCACACCGATGGCAATGACAGTTACGCCTGCCACAACTGGAACCAGGTCGCGCGCACGTTCCGCACGGGTGACCTGCGCTTCATCCCGTTTGTCGAACTCACGGTCAACCATTGCCTGGCTCAACCAACGGTAGGGTGACGCAAAATTGGGTTGCGATGCCGCGCACGCTTCCGACCCTGACAGCGCCGCCATGGGCCTCGGCGATCGCCTTGGCGATACTCAGGCCGACATCGGGTCTAGAGCCCCCTGCGGGTGGGACGTTCGACCCTCGGAAGAACGGTTCGAAAATCCCCTCGAGCTCATCCGGCGCCAAATAGGTGCCGGAGTTCGTCAGGTCGATCACCGCCTGTGTGTCGTCGGCTGACAGCTTCATCTCGATGCGCTCTCCTGCCGGCGTACATCCCACGGCGTTTGCGAAGAGCTGATCGAAAAGCTCGGTGAGCGTGTCGGCGTCGGCGTCAAGCGAAATTGGAGAGCCCTTGACGAGGATCAATTCGACGCCTTGCGCCGCGGCCTGTGCGCTCCAGGTGCCGAAGCAGTGCCCGGCCAGGTCGCCGAGGTCCACGCCCTGACGGCGGACGGCGAGATCACCGGGTTCGATCGCCTCCGTAAAGACGAGTTTTTCAACCAGGTGAAGCAACTCGTGGCAATTGCGCTCGACGACTTCCAGGCATTCGTCTTGCTTCTCCTCGGTCAGTGTCAGCCGCTGCCGATTCCGCAGCAGGTCGACGTAACCCATAATCACTGCAAGCGGCGCGCGAAGCTCAGCCGAAAGCTCCGACTCCACCTTCGGCCGAGCCTTATCCACAATTGGCTTGGCCTCCGCGGGATCGGCGATATCCATTCCTAGGCATGCGGGCTTCGACTGGGCCATGCCTTTAGTGTCGCCATTTAGGTGCTGGCCGCACCCCTATCGTTCAACCATACTTACGGTGGTATCCACACCGTCCGATCGGACACCGTATGATCGAAAGAACAGCCCTAAACCGATGCGCTGTGAGGCTGGCATCGCCGACCCGGAGGCGAGCCGTTGAAGTCGGATCAAAAGCACATCACCGTCGTCGTCGCCGACGACCACCCACTTTTCCGTGAGGCTCTTGCGACCACGGTTCGCAGGCATTCACGGCTGGAGCTGGTCGGCGAAGCAGAAGCCGGCCGCCAGGCGCTCGACTTGATCAAGGAGCACCGGCCAGATGTCGCCGTCCTCGATCTACGCATGCCCGACCTCGATGGCCGTCAGATTGTCCAGTCGATGACCCGCGACGGAATAGCCACCCGCGCGCTGATCGTCTCCGGAGATCTGAGCGCGGAGAGCGCTTACGAGCTGATCGAGGCTGGTGCCGCCGGGCTGATGTCGAAGACCGAGGGTGCGGAACGACTCGGTGACGCTGTTATCGCCCTCGCTCGCGGCGACACTGTGTTGCCGCCCGATCTCCACGCCGGCCTGATGGACCAAATCCGTGGCCACGGGGACCGTCGGCAGATCCCGCTCTCCCCGCGAGAGCTGGAGATGCTTGTGGATCTGGCAAAGGGTCTCTCCGCGCCAGAGATCGGACGCCAACGCCACCTCAGCTCCTCAACCGTCAAGTCTTATCTCCACCAGCTCTACGAGAAGCTCGGCGTATCCGATCGGGCGGCAGCGGTAGCCGAGGGCATGCGGCGCGGGCTGATTGACTGACGGGCTTGAAAGAATGCCCGTGTGGCGACCGAGCGGCGATATGACCTGGCGCTGTTCGGGGCGACGGGGTTCACGGGTGGGCTGACCGCGGAGTACCTGGCCGCGAACGCGCCGGAAGGGCTGCGTTGGGCGCTGGTCGGGCGCAACCGGGGGAAGCTGGAGGCGGTGCGGGCGCGGCTCGCCGGGGCGTCTCCGGGCGCTCCTGCTCCCGACCTGCTGGAGGCCGACGCCGCCGACCCCGAGGCACTGGCGAAGGTGGCCGAGGCCGCCCGGGTCGTGATCACCACCGTCGGCCCCTATGCCCTCTACGGCGGCCCGCTGGTCGCCGCCTGCGCCGCCGCCGGGACCGACTACGTCGACCTCACCGGCGAGCCCGAGTTCGTCGACCGCACCTGGATCGAGAACCACGCCGAGGCGGAGCGGACCGGCGCGCGGCTGGTCCACTGCTGCGGCTTCGACTCGATCCCGCACGACCTCGGCGCCTACTTCACGGTCAAGCAGCTGCCCGAGGGAGTGCCGCTGAAGGTGAACGGCTACGTCCGCTCCGGCGCCAGCTTCTCGGGCGGGACCTACCACTCGGCGATCAACGGCTTCGCCCGCTTCCGGCAGACGATCGGCGCCGCCAGGGAGCGCCGCCGCGAGGAGCGGCGGCCGCCCGGGCGCGCGGTCCACTCGTCTCCGCCCGGCATCCGCCGCGACTCCGATCTGGGTGGCTGGGTCGTGCCGCTGCCGACCATCGACGGCGCCGTCGTCCGCCGCTCCGCCGCCGCGCTGGAGCGCTATGGCCCCGACTTCACCTACGGCCACCACCTGGTCGCCAGGCGGCTCTCGACCTTGGCGGCGCTGGGCGCAGGGGTCGGGACGGTCGCGCTGCTGGCGCCGTTGCCGCCGACCCGCAAGCTGCTGCTGAAGGTCAAATCCCCCGGTGAGGGACCGAGCGAGGCCGAGCGCGCCAAGAGCTGGTTCAAGGTCAAGTTCGTCGGCGAGGGCGGCGGCGAGCGCGTCGTCACCGAGGTCTCCGGCGGCGACCCCGGCTACGGCGAGACCTCGAAGATGCTGGCCGAGTCGGCGCTCTGCCTCGCCTTCGACGAACTGCCGCCGAGCGCCGGCCAGGTGACGACCGCCGAGGCGATGGGCGACGCGCTTCTCTCAAGGCTTCGGGCGGCCGGGATAGCCTTCCGGGTGTTGGAGCCGGCTCAAACCTGATGGGGGAGACGCGAGTGTCGCTTGAACATGTCGACGTGCTGATCGTCGGCGCCGGCCTTTCGGGCATCGGCGCCGCCCACCACCTGCAGCAGCGCTGCCCCGGCAAGAGCTACGCGATCCTCGAGGCGCGCGAGGAGATCGGCGGCACCTGGGACCTCTTCCGCTACCCCGGCATCCGCTCCGACTCCGACATGCACACGCTCGGCTACCGCTTCCGGCCCTGGACCGAGGCGAAGTCGATCGCCGACGGCCCCTCGATCCTGCGCTACGTCCGCGACACCGCCCGCGAGGGCGGCATCGACCGCCACATCCGCCTCAACCACCGCGTCGTCAACGCCGAGTGGTCGAGCGCCGAGGGGCGCTGGACGGTGGAGGCGGAGCGGACCAACACGGGGGAGACGGTGAGCCTGACCTGCGGCTTCCTCTTCGTCAACAGCGGCTATTACCGCTACGACCAGGGCTACACGCCCGAGTTCCCCGGCATCGAGGACTTCGCCGGCGAGGTCGTCCATCCCCAGCACTGGCCCGAGGATCTCGACTACGCCGGCAAGCGGGTCGTCGTGATCGGCAGCGGCGCCACCGCGGTGACGCTGGTCCCGGCGATGGCCAAGGACGCCGCCCACGTGACGATGCTGCAGCGCTCGCCGACCTACGTCGTCTCGATGCCGGGCGAAGACGGGCTCGCCAACTGGCTGCGCAAGCACCTGCCGGACCGCGTCGTCTACCCGATCGTGCGCTGGAAGAACGTCACCCTGCAGGGGCTCAGCTACCGGCTCAGCCGCCGCCGTCCGGAGCTGATGAAAAAGCTGTTGCGGCGCGGGGTGATGAAAAGGCTGCCGCCCGGCTACGACGTCGACACCCACTTCAACCCCCGCTACAACCCCTGGGACCAGCGCCTCTGCCTGGTCCCCGACGCCGACCTCTTCCAGGCGCTCCGCGACGGCGGCGCCGAGATCGTCACCGACCGGATCGAGACCTTCACCGAGAGCGGGATCAGGCTCGAGTCGGGGGCCGAGCTGGAGGCCGACGTCGTCGTCACCGCGACCGGGCTCAACCTGCTCTTCCTCGGCGGCGCCCGGATCGCGATCGACGGCGAGGAGCCGGACCTGGCGCACTCCCTCACCTACAAGGGGATGATGCTGAGCGACGTGCCGAACTTCGCCTACACGCTCGGCTACACCAACGCCTCCTGGACGCTGAAGGCCGACCTCACCTCCGAATACGTCTGCCGCCTGCTCAACCACATGGACGCCGGCGGCTACCGCATCTGCACCCCCCGGGTCACCGACCCGTCGATCACCGAGCAGCCGCTGCTCGACTTCAGCTCCGGCTACGTCCTGCGCTCGATCGAGCAGCTGCCGAAGCAGGGCTCCAAGGAGCCGTGGAAGCTGCGCCAGAACTACCCGCTCGACCTGCGGACGCTGCGCCACGGCGCGATCGAGGACGGCGCCATGCAGTTCTCCAACCCGGCCCCGCAGGAGCACCCGCTGGAACAGGCGACGGCCTGACGGGGGGTCGCCGACGATTCAGTCGGCGAGGATCAGCGCCACCGTCAGCAGGCCGAGGATGACGCCGCCGGCGGCGAGGGCGCCGTGCGCGTAGCGCGGCGGATCAGGGAACTCGCCCTTGGCCAGCGCCCGCTCGACCGTCTGGCGGCGCCGGCTGCCGTAGGCGAGCACGGCGACCCCGTAGACGGCGAAGCAGACCCCGACCGCCAGGTAGGGCCAGCGCGCCGAGCTGCCGCTCAGCTCCGGCACCACCCGCCCCACCGCCAGGGCCACCGCCAGCGCCGTCAGTCCGGTCCGCCACCAGGCCAACTCGGTCCGTTCGCTGGCCAACAGAGTCCGTCGCGTCGCATCAGTCGTTTCGTTCACCGCACCCCTTCCATCGGCCGATCCCACGAGTCTCGCCGAGCATAGTCCGGCCGCTAGGCTTCAGCCCGCTCGGCGCCTTGGCGGAGTGGCTACGCAGCGGCCTGCAAAGCCGTTTACACCGGTTCGATTCCGGTAGGCGCCTCTCGCTCTGGCAAGCGGTTCATGGCTTGTGAGAGCGGTTTGGGCGGCTTTTTCGGGCCGCTTTCTCGTCCGGCTGATTTCGGTGGAAACCGGTTGCGAGCCGATGCGACTGGCACCCGATTGACACCCGAAGGCACGACCGGGGCTACCGGCGGCGCATGAGAGCCGATGCGGAGGAACGTTTCCGCCGCCGCTGGGGCCACTACCTTCGCGCAGCCGATGAAGGGCACGCTGAACCAGAAGAAGGCGATCAAGCTGTTGAAGGAAAACGGCTGGACGCAGCGCGTGGTGGCAAGCACCAGGTCAAGATGACCAAGGAAGGCCACCGGCCGATCACGCTCCCGCAGCACAAGGGACGCGACTACCAGCCCGGCCTGACCAGCGCGATTCTCAAACAGGCGGGGCTACAATGAGGGAGATTCAGCTATGGAGTTGACCGCCCGCATCCACATCGAGGAAGGCAGTTACTGGGCCGACGTTCCAGAGCTTCCCGGCTGCTTCGCCTCCGGCGACACCCTGGACGAGCTATTCGAGTCCCTGCAAGAGGGCGTCGCGCTCTACCTCGCCGACGAGGGCGAGCAAGGCGGCCCGCTCCACGTTGCCACCGCAACGCTGACGGATCGCCCTCTCACCGCTGCGTAGCGCCAGCGTGTCCGCGGGCGGGCCCATTGCGAGTCCTGCCGCAGAGATTGCAGAGCGAGCCGAGGCTTTGAAGACCGCCTTCGTCGGACTGCAGTTGGCGATGCCGATGCTCATGCATCCACAGGTTTCGCTCTTGGGCTTCTACGAGAGCAGTCTCGAAATGCCACCCGATGCACCGGTTGAAGTTCGTCGCCAGGATGGCACGGTGCATACCGCCGATCCGTGGGGCAATCGCATCGAGTTGGTTGCCGCAAACTGACCATCGATCAAACCCAAAGTCGCCTCGCCATAATGAGAACTTGACCGAGCGGGGAATCACGATACGGCGAGGCCGACGGGAGGACGCTCCAGCGATCCTGGAGTTGTGGGCCCTGGCGCGCAGTGAGCACGCCAGTACGGCGGATCGCGTGGAGGACGTCGAGAGTTTGCTCGCCGACTCTCCGGCCGCCCTTCTGATCGCCGAGCGCGAAAACGAGATCGTTGGTGCCCTGATCGCCGGGTGGGATGGGTGGCGAGGGAACATGTATCGACTCGCCGTCCGCGATGGGCATCGGCGTGAGGGCGTCGGACTCGCGCTGACCCGGGCCGGCGAGGACTATCTGCGCCAGTGCGGAGTCCGTCGCGTGACCGCGCTGGTCGCCTTCGAAGATGAGGTTGCGGGAGGGTTCTGGGAGTCCGCCGGCTATCCGCTGGATCGAGAGATCGGCCGGCGAGTCCGCAACCTGTAGACCTAGACGACACCTCGCCCGAGGACGCGGTGGATGAAGTCGGACTTGGCGGCTGTGTAGGCCTCGCGATCGTGGGTGAAGCGGGTCGCGAGCTCTCGCTTCAGGGTGGCGTATTCGTCCGCGAGCTTAGGGTCGGCTCGGAGGCGGCTTGCAGAACCAGTGCATCTCCTCTGGGAGGTACGGCGCGTACAGGTAGCCGAGACGGGCGAGGGGCTCGAAGCACGCCTTCGAGTCCTCGGGGCTCCGCACGCCGGCCAGGATGTCGACGATCGGCTTGGCCTCCAGTCCCGGCACCGCCGTGAAACGAATCGATCCGTGGATCTTCCCCCAACGCAGGACGGGCAAGGCGCCCGAATGGACAGTTACACTTCCGCCAATGAACGCACGGGGCCGGGGGGCTCATCGGGCGCTCGCGATGCCGGCCCTCCCGTTCGCGATCGCAGCAACGGCTTTGACGCTCTGGCTCGGTGTGTGCGTGCCTGCGGCCACCGCCTCCTGGTCGGGCGGCTTCGACCCGCCGCGATCTTCGGCGTCGGCGGCCAGCCGCTTCTGGACTCCGGCGCGGATGAGGCGGGCGCGGCCGCTGGAAGCCCGCCCCCCGGGGTCGGCGGGCCTGGCGCCGGTCCACTCCGAATCGACCGGTGAAACGCCACACAGGTTTCCTCCGCGCCCGCTGCGCCCGCAGGCGTCGTCCAGCTCCTCGTTCGACGTCGTCGGCGACCCGACGGCGGCGGGGATGAGCCAGAACGGCGCGATCTTCGCCGAACTCCCATTCGGGGAGCTGGCCAGGTGCTCCGGCACCGCCGTCAACGCACCGAACTTCAGCGTCGTCTTCACGGCGGGACACTGCATCAACAGCGGTGGGCCCCGGGGTCGATGGCTCGGCGGCAACTGGGTCTTCGTCCCCGGCTACCGGTACGGCCAGCGTCCGTTCGGCGTCTTCCCGGCGAAGTGGCTCGATACGACCCTGAAGTGGCGCTCCACCGGCAGTGAGAACTTCGTAAGCGTTCAGTCGCCACCTCTCGGTAGGCGCGATCACGACCGCGGCCAGCGGGAAACCGTGGGTCAGGCCAGCAGTGGAGCGGGGTCGCCGCGAACCCGGGCCGCGAGGACGTCGGCCAGGTAGGCGAAGAGCGATCGGCCCTGCAGTCGGCAGGTCACCGAGGCCGAGAGCAACCGCTGGGTAGTGGTCTCACCGCGCTCGGACTGGCTGCCGAGGGAGAGCTTGCGGTGGATGACCGGGCCACGCAGGGCGCGCTCGGCCCGGTTGTTGGTCGGCTCCACGCCCTCGACCTCGACGAAGGTCCAAAGCGCCGGCCAGATCTTCAGCAGGTTCTTGGAGAAGCCCCAGGTGAGCTTGTTGGGGCGGCCCACCGAGCCGCGCCGAAGCAACGCTTTGAACTCTCGCTTGAGCGGCGCCACCTCGCGCTTTAAGCGACGGCGGTCGCCGTGCTCTCGAAAGTCATCCCAGGCCTTGAACAGGCGCCGGGCGATGTCGAGCCCCGCCTCGCCGAACTCCTTCTGGGCGGCGAGCCCCTCGGAGTGGGCGGTCAGATCTCTGATCAGGTGCGACCAGCAGGCCTGGCGGCGCTTCGGGTCGAAGCCGCGGTAGGCCCACCAGCGGTCCGAACCGACGATGCCTCCGAAGTCCTCGCCGAGCAGCGCCTCGGCCTCGCGCTCGTGGCGGTCGGGCGCGATGCGAAAGACGGCGGCGCGCGAGCTGACGGCACCCCACAGCGTGCGCCCCTCGCCGCGCAGCTTCCAGCCTGTCTCGTCGACGTTGAGCGCCGGTGCGGAGCGGATACGCGAGAGCAGGTCACCGTAGGGCTCCTCCAGGGCTTCGCCGGCTCGGGCGAGGATCGCGTCGGCCGTGCCGCTCGCCAGCCTCGCGCCGAACAGCTCGCCCATCAGCTCGACCGTGTCGCGGCGCGAGACGCGGTTGCGGATCGCCAGGGTCGTCACCGCCGCTTCCATGCGTGGGCCGAAGGCGCCGGCGGGAACGTCGGTCGGCAGCTCGGCGCGGGTCGCGGCGCCGCAGTCCGGGCACAGGCGACGGTGCAGGCGGTGTTCGGTGAGCACCACCGCAATCTCGGGCAGCTCGGTGACCTGGTGGCGGGCGGGCTCGCCGGCCTCCTCATCCCCCGCGGCGAAGCAGCGCCCGCAAGCGCAACGCATCGGCCAGTGGTCCACCACCCGATCCACCGCCTCGGCCGGCAGGAGCTTGCGTCCCTTGCCCTTGTGGCCCGGCTGGGCGCCCTGGGGACGCCCGGAGGGATCGGGGCGCTTGCGCTCGGGCGCGTGCGACGGATCCTGGCTCGGCGGCACCGAGGAGTTCTGGGAGTTGCGGTTCAGGCGTCGCTTGAGCTCTGCGATCTCCTCGCCCTGCATTTCCACCTGCTTGGTCAGCCGCTGGATCTGCTCGTCCATCCGCAGCAAGACGGCGACGACGGTCTCGCGACCGGCGTCGTAGATCGCTTCGGCCTCGGCGCGCTCCACGCCGAGAAGTTCGCCGGGCGGAGGTTATGTCCCCCTACCCGACTGAACGCTTACAGAACTTCGACGTCGGCGCCGCCGTGGTGGCGCGCAACGAACGCGGCCAGCGCCTCGTCGACGCGGTCGGTGGGGCCGGCATCGCCTGGGGCTTGAAGGCGAAGCAGGTATTCGACGTGCACGGCTATCCCGTCGCGCCGCCCTTCGACGGGGAAACCCAGCGGCTCTGCGCGCAGACACCGTTCCTCGGCCACGACGCCCAGTCGTTCCTCTGGCCGGGTCCGCTCGACCTCGCCGTCGACTGCGACGTAACCGGCGGCGCCTCGGGTGGCGGCTGGAGGATTCGCGGCGGCCTCCTCAACGGCGTCACCGACTACGGCTACGGCGACGACCGGGCGACCGACTTCAGCGCCTACTTCGGCAAGGAAGTCGGGCGATTGTTCGCGCGGGCGGGGAGCGTGAAGTGAGCCGTACGGCCTGGATCCGCTGCCTCGTCCTGGCGGCGGCCTGCCCGCTCTCGCTGCCGGCGGCCGCGACGGCTCTGCCCCTGCAGCTCCCGGCCGGCACCCCGCCCCAGCTCCGGGTCCTGGTGCGCAGCCGCGTGCAGCCGCCCGCCGGCTCGGCCGAGCCCTTCCAGTCCCAGCTCGAACTCGAGACGCACAGCGGCTACAGGGTCGAGGTGATCGGCGCCGGCGACAGGGCGATCGTCCTGGTCGCGCGCAAGGGCAGCCACGCCCTCACCGCCTACGTGGCGAGAGGGACCGTCACCCCCGGTCGCATCGACGCCTCCTTCGGCGACCTCGGCCGGGTGGCGGTTCGCTTCCGCCCCTCCGGACGGATCTCGCGGTCGACGGTGGGGAGGGGCTGCCGCGAGCAGAATCGCTCCATCGCGCGGCTGGGCGTGTTCGTCGGGAAGATCAGGCTCGCGGGCGAGGACGACTACCTCTCGGTGCACGCGCACCGGGCCCGGGGCAAGATCCGCCGCCCGATCGCTCTGCGTTGTCCCTCCGGGCATCTCGCGCCGCCCGGTAAGCGAGAGGGCAATGCCAACGGAGGTCACCCGGCGGATCTCCCGATCTCGTTCCTCAGCGCCAGTTGGCGGCAGGGGGTCGCATCCGCGAGCTTCGCCACACTCGGGATCGGTGACAGGGCGAGCCTCTTCATCGCCCTCACCGAGCAGAGCGAAGGCGCCCTCGCGATCCTCAGATTCGCCGTCTCGACCCGCATCGGCAAGGGCTTCACCGCCGACGACGCGCTGACCCGGGCGCGGGTGACGCCGCTGGCGCCATTCCATGGCAGCGGCACCTACCGAGCGGCGCCGGACGGGACGAAAACCTGGACCGGCGACCTCTCGGTGAACTTCCCCGGAGCGCCCCGCCTGCCGCTGTCCGGACCCCGGTTCAAGGCAACGCTGGACGCGAGCTTCTAGCCGGCTGCCGCTGCCAGTTCGGCCGTAGGTAGGCCTCCTCGAAGCCGGCGCGGAGGATGTTGCGGTAGCTGGTGGAGGGGCGGTTCGGAACTCGTTCGCCGGTCTCGACGAAGAGGGTGTGGCAGCCGGCGGCGGCCGCGTCGAGGATGCGGCGGTGCAGGAGGGCGAGCTGGCAGCCGCGGCCGCGGGCGGGCTCGAGGGTGGCGGCGATGCCGAACTCGGCGATGCCGTCGAGGATCCGGATCGCTGCGCAGGCCTGCGCAGTGCCCTCGACCCGGGCGACGTAGCAGCGCCAGTCGGGGTGCGCGGGGAGAGTGGCAAAGAAGGCCGCGGCCCAGGCCGGCAGGCCGAAGCCGGTTGCGGCGATCATCCCGAACGGCTCCTGCTCGGCGGCGGCGACCTCGACGACCTCCACCTCGGGCGCGGCGAAGCGCGGCGGGTGGGCGTCGCGGACGAACTTCATCCAGGCGTAGCCGACGGCGAATCCGTTCGCCGCCAGCCAGGTCTCGGCCGCGCTGGTTTCGGGCAGCCCCGGGGTGACCGGTACGTAGGCATCGACTCCCCGTGACCGCGCCCACTCGCAGGCGCCGGCGAGGTGCCCGTCGGCCACGGCGCCGGGCTCGCTCGCCCCGAGCACGAGGTTCATCACCCCCACGCTCCCCAGCGCGGTCACGATCGTCGCCTGCACCGGCCCGAAGTCCCGCGCCTCGACGCCCCTCTCGCCGGCTACCTCAGCCGGCATCGACTCCCAGACGTCGCGCCAGAAGCGGCGCTCGACTCGGTCCAGGGCGCGCGGGTCGTAGGCGACCCCGCCGGCTGTCTCTCCAGGCACCATCGGGTGCCGCCAGCATAGGTCGCCGCCCCGCCCCCGGCCGGCCCGCCCATCTGTCAGCCTGAGGGCATGATTCCCGAGAACCAGGTGATCGTGCTGTTCGGGGCGACCGGGGACCTGGCGAAGCGAAAGCTCCTGCCGGGGATGTTCCACCTCGCCCAGGTCGGGTTGATGCCGCGGCGCTTCCGGATCGTCGGCGCGGCGCGCCGGGAGATCTCCGCTGCCGAGTTCCGCGAGCTCGCCCGCCGGGCGATCGAGGCCTCCGGCCGCGAGGATCTCGCCCCTGCCGCCTGGGAGCCCTTCGCCGAGTCGCTGGAGTTCGCCGGCGTGGGGGAGGGGTTCGAGCCCCTCGCCGAGGCGATCGCCTCGGCGCGCGCGGAACTGGGCGGCGATCCCGACCTCCTCTACTACCTGTCGCTGCCGCCACGCGCCGCTGCCGGCACGGTCGAGCGGCTCGGCGCGCTCGGGCTCGGCGACGGCGCCCGGGTGATCACCGAGAAGCCGTTCGGCACCGACCTCGCCTCGGCCCGGGAGCTGAACGCCCATCTGCACTCCGTCTTCGAGGAGCGCCGCATCTACCGGATCGACCACTACCTCGGCCGCGAGGCGGTGCAGAACCTGCTGGCGCTGCGCTTCGCCAACGGCATGTTCGAGCCGGTCTGGAACCGCAACCACATCGACCACGTCCAGATCGACATCCCGGAGACCCTCTCGATCGAGATGCGCGGCAGCTTCTACGAGCAGACGGGGGCCTTCCGCGACATGATCGTCACCCACCTGTTCCAGGTGCTCGGCTTCGTCGCGATGGAGCCGCCGACCTCGCTGGAGCCCAAGGCGCTGGGACTGGAGCGCGAGAAGGTCTTCGACTCGATGCCGCCACTGCGCCCCGAGAACGTGGTCCGCGGCCAGTACGACGGCTACCGCGACGAAGACGGCGTCGCCCCCGGCTCCGACAACGAGACCTACGTCGCGATCAAGGCCTTCGTCGACAACTGGCGCTGGGAGGGGGTGCCGTTCTACCTGCGCTCCGGCAAGCGCCTGGCCGAGAGCCGCCACCTGCTGACGATCGCCTACAAGCAGCCGCCGCGGCGCATGTTCCCGCTCGACTGCGACCAGATCGCCGAGTCCTTCGGCCACGACCACCTCACCTTCGAGCTCGGCGACCCCGGCAGCATCTCCGCCTCCTTCCTCGCCAAGGTTCCCGGCCCGACGATCCGCCTCGGCGAGGCCCACATGCGCTTCAGCTACGCCGACACCTTCGGCGGCGCGGAAGGGGCGCTCGACGCCTACGAGCGGCTGATCCACGACGTCATGGTCGGCGACCGCACCCTCTTCACCAGCTCCGACGCGATCGAGCGCCTCTGGCAGATCTCCGAGTCGGTGCTGGAGCATCCACCCGCGACGCTGCCGTACGAGCCCGGCTCCTGGGGGCCCGCCGCGAGCGACGACCTGATCGCCCCACGCCGCTGGCACCTTCCCAACGACCACGTCTGAGCCGCGGCGGCACGCTCGAGCTGGGGCGCCCGGGAACGGAAAAGGGCCCCGGTGAGGGGCCCCTTGCTTCCGAAGGACGTGCCACCAGAGAGATGAGTCGCTGGCTCGTCGGTCCTCGAGCTTTGAAGTTCTGGTGTCGCTGCTGAGGCGACGTACCGATAAACACGAGCGGGACTGAAAAGTTGCACCTGTTGCATCGACTACCGCTGTCGTGACCTTTAACGGCCGTCGGCCTCCGGTCGGCCTCCGGATTGCCGCTGCTAGATTCAGGCGTCCCGGGCGTTTAGCTCAGTTGGGAGAGCGCCAGCTCGACAAGCTGGAGGTCACTGGTTCGAGCCCAGTAACGCCCATCTCGTGGTCGCCACCTATGCAGCCGCGCTGGCGGTCGGCGGGGCGTCGCTTGCGATCGGGCAGGCGGCGGTCGTGCTGTGCGGAGCGCGGGCGTGGTCGTGGCTCTCGCCGGCGGTAGGCCTGGCGCTGCTCTGCGCGCTCTGCTGGGGGACGGTGCGGCTGCCGGGGCACGGTGCGGGCTCGGCGATCGCCGTCACAGCGCTCACGGTCGCCGCGGTCGCCTACCTCTGGGGGCGGCTGGAGGGTGGGAGGGAGGCGCTCCGCGCCGGCTGGCCGGTCGCGCTGCTCGCGCTCCTCGCCGCCTCGCTCCCGTTCCTGGTCGAAGGTCACTTCGGGATCCTCGGCACCGGCTTCAACCCCGACATGTCCCAGCACCTGCTGGCCGCCGACCGCCTCGCCCACGGCGAGAGCTTCCCAGCTCCTCCACCAGGGCTACCCGCTCGGTCCCCACGCCATCGTCGTCGCCCTCGGCAAGGGCCTCGGCGTCGGTCTCGTCCAGGGCTTCAGCGGCCTCGCTGTCGCCGTCGCCATCCTCGCCCCGCTCACGGCTCTCGCCGCCTTCAGGGAGCTTCGACCCGTCCCGCGGACGGCCGCGGCCCTGGTGGTCGGCCTCGCCTACGTGGTCGCCTCCTACTTCGCCCAGGGCGCCTTCAAGGAGACGATGCAGGCCCTCTTCGTGCTCGCCTTCGTCCTCGTTCTCCGCGAGTCGACCCGCGCCTGGCGCGACCTCCCCCTCCGCTTCCTCCCCGCCGCGTTCCTCGCCGTCGGCTCCGTCTACGTCTACAGCTTCCCGGGCCTGATCTGGCTGCTCGGCACCGCCGCCATCTGGGGGCTGCTGGAGTTCACCGTCAGCCGGACTGGCCTCTCCGACGGGGCTGACGTGGGCCGGGGGTCCGAGAACGGAGCCAGTTTGCCCCGCCCGCAGGACCCCCGGCCCGCGGCAGCCCCGTCGGTCGCCCGCTCCGTCCTTCTGGCAGTTTTCACCTTCGCCGTCCTCGTCGCTCCGGAGATCGGCCGCATGCTGGACTTCCACAGCTTCGAGACCTTCGACCCCAACGGCCCCGGCCTCGGCAACCTCTTCGGCCAGGTCTCGCCCATCGAGGCGCTCGGCATCTGGCCCTCCGGCGACTTCCGCCTCGCGCCCGGCGACGGCGCCGTGCCGGCCGCTGCCTTCTATGTCGGCGCCGCCTTCGCCCTCGCCCTCCTGCTCCACGGCGTCGCCCGCTGCTGGCGCCGCCGCGAGTCGGCAGTCCTCGCCGGTCTCGCCGCCGTCGCCCTCGCCTACGCCGCCGCCCGCGTCGGCGGCACCCCGTATACCGCCGCCAAGGCGATCGAGATCGCCGCCCCGATCGTCGCCCTGACCATCCTCCTCTCGCTGCTCGGTCGTTCGGCTGGGCGAGTTTGTATCGCCTGGCGAAACAAACTCGCCCAGCCCAGGCCGACATCGCTCGTCGCTGTGCTCTTCGTCGCGGCCGCCGGCGCCTGCTCGGCGCTGGCGCTCGCCAACGCGCCCGTTGGCCCGACCTCCTACTCGCCGGCCCTGACCGGCCTGAGGCCGCTGGTCGCGAACGGCTCGACCCTCGTCCTCGCCTCGCCGCGGCTGCTGAGCGAGGAACACGGCGCGCCCTACATCGCCTGGGAGCTGCGCGGCGGTCGCATCTGCATCGAGGCCGAAGGAGAAGCGGGCGCTCACCCGCCGAGTGGCGTCCGCTTCGTCGTCGCCCGTGGCACCGCTGCCCAGCCTCCCTTCCCGGACCTCCGCGTCCGCCGCCTCGCGCCGCCCTACCTCCTCTGGGAATCGACCCGGCCGGTCCGCGGCCGCAGTCCCTGCCCGTTGATCGCAGTTCGCCAGGCGCGACAGGGACCGGCGCGCTAATACCATGGCCCCGATGGAGGCCGCGACCGACCCGATCACCGTCACCCTGCCCGACGGGAAGCCGCTGGAGTTGCCGGCGGGGGCTACCGGCGCCGACGCCGCGGCGGCGATCGGGCCCGGGCTGGCCAAGGCCGCCCTGGCGATTCGCGTCGACGGCGAGCTGCGCGACCTCTCGGCGCCGCTGCCTGCCGCGGCCGAGATCGGGATCCTCACCGACCGCGACCCCGAGGCGCTGGAGCTGATCCGCCACGACGCCGCCCACGTGATGGCCGAGGCGGTCCAGGAGCTCTACCCGGGGACGAAGGTGACGATCGGCCCTCCGATCGAGAGCGGCTTCTACTACGACTTCGACTTCCCCGAGGAGGTCAGGATCACCGACGCCGACCTGGAGCGGATCGAGGCGGCGATGCTCGCCCACGTCAAGGCCGACGAGGATTTCTCCCGCCGCGACGTCCCGGTCGCCGAGGCGATCCAGATCTTCGAGTCCCAGGGTGAGCGCTACAAGGTCGAGCTGATCGAGGACCTGGTCCGCGACGAGGGCGTGGAGACCGTCTCGCTTTACCGCAACGGCCCCTTCGAGGACCTCTGCCGCGGCCCCCACGGCCCCTCGACCGGCCGCATCAAGGCGATCAAGCTCAGCTCGGTCGCAGGCTCCTACTGGCGCGGCGACGAGAACCGCGAGAGCCTGACCCGGATCTACGGCACCGCCTTCTTCTCGAAGAAGGACCTGGAGGGGCACCTGGAGCGGATCGAGCAGGCCAAGGCCCGCGACCACCGCCGGCTCGGCCCCCAGCTCGGCCTCTTCATGCTGCGCGAAGAGGCGCCGGGGATGCCCTTCTGGCTGCCCAACGGCACCACCCTGCTGCACCTGATCGAGGCCGAGGTCCAGGCGCAGCTGCGCAAGCGCGGCTACCAGGAGATCGCCACCCCACAGGTCCTCGACGAGGAGCTCTGGCACCGCTCCGGGCACTGGGACAACTATCGCGACGAGATGTACTTCATGCAGGACGACGAGCGCCGCTTCGCGCTGCGGCCGATGAACTGCCCCGGCGCCTGCCTCGTCTACGACTCCGACCGCCACTCCTACCGCGAGCTGCCGCTGCGCCTGGCCGAGTTCGGCCGCGTCTCCCGCAACGAGCGCGAGGGCGTCCTCCACGGCCTGCTGCGCGTCCGCGCTTTCACCCAGGACGACGCCCACGTCTACTGCACCGAGGACCAGATAACCGACGAGGTGGCGAGCATCTGCGAGGCGATCGACGAGCTCTACGCGCGCTTCGGCTTCGAGGACGTCAAAGTCGAGCTCTCGACCCGGCCGGAGAAGTCGATGGGGAGCGAGGAGCAGTGGCGCAAGGCCGAGGCGGCGCTGACCGAGGCGCTCGAGCGCCAGGGGCGCGAGTACGAGCTGAACCCCGGCGACGGCGCCTTCTACGGCCCGAAGATCGACTTCCACGTCACCGACGCGCTCGGCCGCTCCTGGCAGTGCGGCACCTGCCAGCTCGACTTCCAGATGCCCGAGCGCTTCGACCTCACCTACGTCGGCGCCGACGACGCCCCGCACCGGCCGGTGATGATCCACCGCGCCCTGCTCGGCTCGATGGAGCGCTTCGCCGGCATCCTGATCGAGCACTACGCCGGCCGCTTCCCGGTCTGGCTGGCGCCCGTGCAGGCGATCCTCCTGCCCGTATCCGACCCCCACAACGACTACGCCGAGCGGGTCGCCGCCGAGCTGCGCGAGGCCGGCGTGCGGGTCGCCGTGGACGCTCGCTCGGGGTCGGTCGGCAAGAAGGTCCGCGACGCCGAGCTCGGCCGCTACCCCTACATGCTGGTGGTCGGCGACCGCGAGGCCGAGGCCGGCGCCGTCGCCGTCCGCTCCCACGCCGAGGGCGAGCTGGGGAGGATGTCGCCGGCCGAGTTCGCCGCCCGCGTCGAGGCCGAGGCCGGCGCCGTCTGAGCGCCACCGGGTTGCCAACCGCCCCGCTGCCTCTATACTGCGCGCACTTGACTGCTGGCACGCCAAATCACCGCCGCCGCTGAGCGCCCTGTGCCCGCGCCCCGACCTCTCGTCCTCTTGAAGCTCCACCGCTCCTTTAGCTAGTGCCGGTTCCTCGCAGGTTCGATCGGCGCCCACCAGAGCGCGACACGACGCGGATAAACGAGCGCATCCGGGTTCCCCAGGTGCGCCTGATCGGCGCCGAGGGCGAGCAGCTCGGCATCGTCGAGATCGCCGACGCCCTCAAGCGCGCCCAGGACGCCGACCTCGACCTGGTCGAGGTCGCCCCCGGCTCGAAGCCGCCGGTCACCCGCCTGCTCGACTACTCGAAGTACAAGTACGAGCAGGAGCAGAAGCAGAAGCAGGCGCGCAAGCACCAGCAGCAGGTCAACATCCGCGAAATCAAGCTGCGGCCAAAGATCGCCAGCCACGACTACGAGACCAAGAAGGGCCACGTCGAGCGCTTCCTCAAGCACCACGACAAGGTCAAGATCACGATCATGTTCCGCGGCCGCGAGCAGGCCCACCCGGAGCGCGGCCGGGCGCTGCTGCAGAAGCTCTTCGAGGACCTGGACGGCCTCGCCACGATCGAGTCCGAGCCGCTGCAGGAAGGGCGCAACATGAGCATGCTGCTGGCGCCGAGCAAAGAGGTCGCCAAGCTCGACGGCGACGACGCGCCGGCTGACGTGTAGCCGGCCTATCCCGGTAGGGGTTTCACTTAACTTTTTCGACGGCGGTCGCGGCCGTCCGAGGTCGAGCGGCCGCGAAAAAGTACAAGACGTTCAACCCCTACCGGGATAGGCCGGCGACGATGTCGGCGATTCGGTCGGCGGCGTGGCCGTCCCAGAGGGGGGGAGGCTCGCTCGGTGCGTCGCCGCGAGCGGTGAGGATGGCGGGGATCTTGGCGATCGCGGCGGGGTCTAGGCCGAGCAGGGTGTTGGTGCCGGCGCTGACGGTGATCGGGCGCTCGGTGTTGGCGCGCAGGGTGAAGCAGGGGATGCCGAGGTAGGTCGTCTCCTCCTGGATCCCGCCGGAGTCGGTCAGCACCGCGCCGGCGTCGGCCAGCAGGGAGAGGAAGTCGAGGTAGCCGAGCGGCTCGATCAGGGTCAGCCCGGGGTGCTCGGAGGAGACGCTCTCCATCATCTTGCGGGTGCGCGGGTGGACCGGGAAGACGACCGGCATCTCGGTGGCGAGGGCGGCCAGCCGCTCGACCGTCCGCGGCAGCAGCGGGCCGTCGACCAGGGCCGGGCGGTGCAGGGTGACCAGCGCGTAGGCGCCGGGCTCGACCCCGAGCCGCGCCGCCGTCCCGGCCGCCCGGAAGCGGTCCTCCAGCGCCACCAGGGTGTCGATCATCGTGTTGCCGACCATGTGCATGCGCTCCTCGAGGATGCCCTCGGCGCGCAGGTTCCCGACCGCCTCGGGGCTGTGGAGGAAGAGCAGCTCGGAGAAACGGTCGGCGACGATCCGGTTGACCTCCTCGGGCATCGTCAGGTCGAAGCTGCGCAGGCCCGACTCGACGTGGGCGACGGGGATTCCCATCTTCACCGCGGTCAGCACCGCCGCCAGGGTGGAGTTGACGTCGCCGGGGACGACCACCAGGTCCGGCGCCTCCTCGATCAGAACCGGCTCCAGGCGCTCCATCGTGCGCGCGGTCATCGCCGCGTGGCTGCCGGAGCCGACCTCGAGCATGTGGTCGGGGGCGGGCACGCCGAGCTCCTCGAGGAAGACCTCCGACATCAGCCGGTCGTAGTGCTGGCCGGTGTGGACGATCGCGTGGCGGCCCTCGGGCAG
Source organism: uncultured Actinomycetes bacterium (assembly GCA_963714045.1). Taxonomy (GTDB): domain Bacteria; phylum Actinomycetota; class Thermoleophilia; order Solirubrobacterales; family 70-9; genus VAYN01. The sequence continues at coordinate 1,619,638 of OY970225.1, forward strand.
GCGCGCCCGCAGCGCCCCGATCACGGGGGCGGTCTTGACGAAGTTGGGCCGGGTCCCGATGACGTAGACGATCCGCATCGCGGCGCCAGCGTACCCGCGCGCGAGGCCGCCACCCCGCCCAGGCGTCGCGGTCTGCTTCAATAGCGACCCCGATGCCGAAGATGAAAACCCATTCCGGCGCCAAGAAGCGCTTCCGCAAGACCGCCACCGGCAAGCTCCGGGGCCGTCGCGCCTACTCCAGCCACATCCTCGAGAAGAAGTCGCCGAAGCGCAAGCGGCGGATGGCGCGGCCGGTCGAGATCTCCCCGAACGACGCGCCGACGGTGCGGGCCCTGCTCGGAGGGGGCAAGAAGAGATGAGCCGCGTCAAGCGCTCCGTCCACGCGCGCAAGAAGCGCCGCAAGGTGCTGAAGGAAGCGAAGGGCTACTTCGGCCGCAAGCACTCCTCCTACCGCTTCGCCAAAGAGCAGGTGCAGCGGTCGGGCATGTACGCCTACCGCGACCGGCGCAACCGCAAGCGGGACTTCCGCCGGCTCTGGATCACCCGGATCAACGCCGCGGCGCGGCTGGAGGGCATGAGCTACTCCGAACTGATCCATGGCCTCGGCAAGGCCGAGGTCGAGGTCAACCGCAAGATGCTGGCCGAGATCGCGGTCTCCGACCGCGACGCCTTTCGCCGATTCGTGGAGCTGGCCCGGGAGGGTGCGGCGGCCTAGCGGCACGCCGACACTTCTCTCTCCCGGGCGGGCCGTGAAGACGGCCCGCTTTTTCGTTCCAGGAGAAGAAACCGCGGACAAGAAGAGACAGACGCAACCGACACGACACAGGAACCGATGATCGTCAGCCCACAGAACGAGAAGCTGAAGCTGGTCCGCAAGCTGCGCGACCGCAGGCACCGCGAGCGCGAGGGGCTGTTCGCGACCGAGGGCGAGGACCTGGTCGAGGCCGGGCTGGCCGCCGGCGCCGAGCCGCACGTCCTGCTCAGCGCCGCCGGTTGCGGGCTGGCCTCGAGGTGGGGCGGCGAGGAGGTCGAGCCGGAGCTGCTGGCGGCGAGCTCCTCGCTCGGCTCCGGCACGCGGGCGATCGCGGTCTGGCCGCTGCGCTGGTCCGGCCGGCCCGGGGCGTCCTGCGTCTACCTGCACGGCGTCGCCGACCCCGGCAACGTCGGCGCGATCGTCCGCAGCGCCCACGCCCTGCTCGACGCCCCGGTCGCGCTCGGCCCCGGCTGCGCCGATCCCTTCTCGCCGAAGGCGGTGCGGGCCAGCATGGGCTCGCTCTTCGCCCGGCCGCCGGCCCGGGTCGAGCTGGCGGAGACTCCGGCGCCGCGGGCGGCGCTGGTCGCCCACGCCGGCGCCGGGCTGGAGGGGCTGGCGGGGGCGGCGACGCTCTGCCTCGGCGCCGAGCGCGAGGGGCTGCCGGCGGCGGTGCTGGCCCAGTGCGAGGTCGAGGTGACGATCCCGCTGCACCCCGGCGCCGAGTCGCTCAACGTCGCCGCCGCGGCGGCCATAGGCTGTGAGCGCGTAGCGAGCGCAGCGTCCATATCTGACACTTCGCAAGCGAGCGAGCGGGAACAGTGATGTCCAAGCGGATATCGTCGGCCGCGATGCCGGAGGCCCAGCCTGATGCTTGAGCGGATCGAGGAGATCAGGGTCGAGGCCGCGGCGGCGATCGGGGCCGCCGGCTCCAGCGCCGAGCTGGAGCAGCTGCGGGTCGGCTACCTCGGCCGCAAGGCCGAGCTGACGACGATCCTGCGCGGCATCGCCGAGCTGCCAGCCGAGGAACGGGGAAAGGTCGGCGGCGCCGCCAACGGAGCGCGCAAGGAGCTGGAGGCGCTGCTGGAGGCGAGCGCCGGGCAGCTCGACGCCAGCGAGCTGGAGAGCCGGCTCGCCGCCGACCGGGTCGACGTCACCCTGCCGGGAGCGCCGCCGCGGCGGATCGGGCACGCCCACCTGATCGCCCGCACCACGCGCCTGATCGAGGACACGATGGTCGGCCTCGGCTACCGGGTGGCGGAGGGGCCGGAGATCGAGCACGACTACTACAACTTCACCGCCCTCAACCATCCCGAGGGGCACCCGGCGCGGATGCTCCAGGACACCTTCTACGTGCAATCGCACCCCGAGGTGTTGCTGCGCACCCACACCTCGCCCGTCCAGGTGCGCTCGATGGAGGCCCAGCCGCCGCCGATCTTCATCGTCGTCCCCGGCAAGGTCTACCGGCGCGACTCCGACGCCACCCACAGCCCGATGTTCCACCAGATCGAGGGGTTGGCGATCGCCGAGGGGCTGACCCTCGCCGACCTCAAGGGGACGCTGCTGGCGCTCTGCAGGGCGATCTTCGGCGACGAGCGCGAGGTGCGGCTGCGGCCCCACTTCTTCCCCTTCACCGAGCCCAGCGTCGAGGTCGACGTCTCCTGCTTCCAGTGCGGGGGCGGCGGCTCGCTCTCCTCGGGCGAGCGCTGCAACCTCTGCAAGGGCCAGGGCTGGATCGAGATCCTCGGCGCCGGCATGGTCGACCCCAACGTGCTCGGCTTCGTCGAGTCGGGCGGCTACGACCCCGAGCGGGTGCAGGGCTTCGCCTTCGGGATCGGGGTCGAGCGGGTGGCGATGCTGCGCCACGGCGTCCCCGACCTGCGGCGCTTCTTCGACAACGACGTGCGGATGCTGGAGCAATTCGGATGAGGGTCCCGTACTCATGGCTGCGCGAGTACTGCGACCCCGGCGTCGGGATCGAGGAGATCGCCGAGCGGCTGGTGATGACCGGGACCGAGGTCGAGCGGATCGGCGCCGTCGGACCTCCCTCGCCCGAGGGCTTCGTCGTCGGCCGGGTGCTGAGCGCCGAGCCGCATCCCGACGCCGACCGGCTGCGGGTCTGCGGGGTCGACACCGGCGAGGGCGAGCGGACGATCGTCTGCGGCGCCCCCAACGTCGCCGCCGGCCAGACGGTCGCGGTGGCGCTGCCGGGGGCGCGGATGCCGGGCGGCGAGAAGCTGCGCAAGGCGAAGCTGCGCGGGGTCGCCTCGGAGGGCATGATCCTCTCGGCCTCCGAGCTGGAGCTCGGCGAGGGCGCCGAGGGCATCCTCGTGCTCGACGACGAGGTGGCGCCGGGAACGCCGCTGGCCGAGGTCCTGCCGCTGGCCGAGCCGGTGCTGGAGCTGGAGGTGACGCCGAACCGGGTCGACTGCTTCGGGGTCTGGGGGGTGGCGCGCGAGGTCCACGCGATCTCAGCGGCGCCGCTCGCCGCCGAGCCCTGGAGCGAGGACGCCGTCGCCGCGGCCGGGGGGGAGGTCGGCGAGCTCGTCTCGGTCGCCGTCGAGGTGCCCGAGCTCTGCCCGCGCTTCACCGCCCGCGTCTTCACCGACGTCACGGTCGGCCCCTCGCCGCTCTGGCTGCAGGCGCGCCTGACGGCGGCCGGGCAGCGGCCGATCAACAACGTCGTCGACATCACCAACTACGTGATGCTGCTGACCGCCCAGCCCCTGCACGCCTTCGACCTCGACCGGGTGGCGGGTGGCGCGCTCAACGTCCGCGCCGCGGCGGAGGGCGAGAGGATGACGACCCTCGACGGGGTCGAGCGTTACCTCGACGCCGAGACCGTGCTCGTCTGCGACAGCGACGGCCCCTCCGGGATCGCCGGGATCATGGGCGGCCAGGTTTCCGAGGTCTCCGAGCAGACGACGCGCGTCCTGCTTGAGGTCGCCAACTGGAACGGCACCAACATCCTCCGCACCTCGCGCCTGTTGGGGCTTCGCTCTGAGGCCTCCTCGCGCTTCGAGAAGCAGCTGCACCCGGACCTCTGCATGCGGGCGCAGAGGGTCGCCTCGCGGCTGCTGGTCGAGCTCTGCGGCGCGAAGCTGGTGCCGGGGACGATCGACGTCGCCGCCGAGATCCCGGCGCCGCCGCGGATCCGCCTGCGGGCGGCCCGGGTCGAGGGCCTGCTGGGGATGTCGATCCCGCAGGCCGACCAGGTCGCCTACCTGGAGCGGCTCGGCTTCGGCGCCGAGGTCGACGGCGAGGACCTCGAGGTGGAGGTCCCGCCCGACCGCCACCACGACGTCACCCGCGAGGTCGACCTGATCGAGGAGGTCGGCCGGGTCCATGGATTCGACGAGCACCTGCCGACGACGCTGCCCGCGGCGGGAGAGAGAGTCGGCGGCCTCAACCGCGAGCAGCGGCTGCGGCGGCGGGCCGAGGACGCCCTGCGCGACCTCGGCTTCGACCAGGTCGTCGGCTGGAGCTTCACCGACCCGGGCGAGGCCGGGCGGCTGCGGATCCCCGCGGGCGATCCACGCGCCGACCCCGTCCTGCTCGCCAACCCGCTCTCCGAGGAGCAGTCGGCGATGCGGACGACCCTGCTCGGCTCGCTGCTCGACGTCGCCTACCGCAACCTCGCCCGCGATGCCGGCGCCGTCGCCCTCTTCGAGTCCGGCGGCGTCTACCTGAACGTTCCAGCGGCGGAGGCGTTCGCCGGCGAGCGGGCGGCGCCGTTTGCCGAGCCGCATCGGCTCGGCTGCCTGGCGGTCGGGCCGCTGGTCGAGAAATCGTGGCGCGGCGGCGGCGAGCCGGCCGATTTCTTCGCGCTCAAGGGGGTGCTGGAGGCGCTCGCCGGCCAGCTCGGCGTCGAGCTCGCCTTCGCGGCGGCGGCGGAGCCGTTCCTGCACCCCGGGCGTTCGGCCGCGGTCGCGATCGCCGGCGACGCCGTCGGCTGGATCGGCGAGGTCCACCCGTTGGTCTGCCGGGAGTGGGACCTCGAGGCGGCGGTCGGCTTCGAAATCTCCACCGCGGCACTGCTCGCCGCCGCCGCCCTCGGCGAGGAGGCCTACGAGGACGTCACCACCTTCCCCTCCATCCACCAGGACCTCGCCGTCGTCGTCGGGGTCGACGTCAGCGCCGTCGCCGTCCGCGCGGCGATCCTCGCCGGCGGCGGCGAGCTGCTGCGCTCGGCCGGCGTCTTCGACCTCTACGAGGGCGAGCAGCTCGGCGAGGGCCGCAAGAGCCTGGCCCTGCGGCTCGAGTTCCGCGCTCCCGACCGCACCCTCACCGACGAGGAGGTCGCCGCCCCGCGCGACTCGATCGCGACCGAGCTGGAGAAGATCGGAGGCGGCCTACGTGAATGACCTCGGCGCACAACCGCTGAACGGCGAGCCCGCGGCGCGGGTGCTGGTCGCCGGCGCCTCCGGCTTCACCGGCGCCCTGGCGGCGCAGATCGCCTGGCGCCACCCGCGGCTGCAGTTGGTCGCGGTCACCTCGCGCAGCGATGTCGGCGCGTCGCTGGCAAGCCTCTACCCGCGCTACCGGGTGCCGCTGCGGCTGACCGAGCTCGACCTCGACCGGGTCGAGGGGGTCGATGCCGCGATCGTCGCCTACCCGCACGGCGCCGCCGCGCCGACCGTCGCCGCGCTGCGCGCCCAGGGGATCCTCGTCGTCGACCTCTCGGCCGACTTCCGCCTGCGCGAGATGGACACCTACGAGCGCTGGTACGGCGAGCACGGCGCTCCCGACCTCTTCGGCCAGGGCGTCTACGGATTGCCCGAGCTCTACCGCGACCAGCTGCGCGGGGCGAAGCTGGTCGCCACCCCCGGCTGCTATCCGACCGCCAGCGTGCTCGGCCTGGCGCCGCTGGCCGAGAAGGGCCTGCTCGCCGACGTCGTCGTCAACGCCATGCAGGGGGTGTCCGGCGCCGGGCGCGGCGGCGGCGACGCGATGCACTACGCAGCGATGGACGAGAACGCCTTCGCCTACAAGACCGAGGGGCACCGCCACCGGCCCGAGATCGAACAGGAGCTGGCGGCGCTCGGCAGCCCCGCCCCGGTCGTCTTCGTCCCGCACCTGCTGCCGCTCGACCAGGGCGAGCTGGCGAGCTGCTACGCGCAGACGACCGAGCCGCTGAGGAAGGAGGAGGTGCAGGCGCTCTACCGCGAGCGCTACGCCGGCGAGCCCTTCGTCCGCGTCGTCGAGCGGCCGCCCGGCCTGCGCGACCTCCGCGACACCAACGAGTGCCACATATACGTCACCGTCGAGGAGCGGGGGCGGGTGCTGGCCTTCTCGGCGATCGACAACCTCTGGAAGGGGGCCTCGGGCCAGGGGATCCAGAACCTCAACCTGATGCTCGGCCTCGAGGAGACCGAGGGGCTGGTATGAGCGAGGGGTTTTTCAGGTCGAGATGGGTCGAGGCTCCCGCCGGAGTCGAGGAGCTCGATCCGAATCTGCTCGCGCCCGGCTTCCGCGCCGGCGGCGCCCACTGCGGCCTCAAGGGCGGCGGCAAGACCGACGTCGGCCTCGTCGTCTGCGACGAGCCCGGGGTCGTCTCGTCCCTGCTGCTGACCCGCAACGCCTCCGCCGCGGCGCCGATCCGGGTCTGCCGCGAGCGGATCGATCGCCGCCGCATCCGCGCCGCCGTCGTCAACAGCGGCAACGCCAACGCCGAGACCGGCGAGAAGGGCTATGCCGACGCCCTCGGCATGTGCGAGCGGGCGGCGCGAGCGCTCGATCTGGAGACGGAGAGCGTCGCCGTGGCCGAGACCGGCACGATCGGCGTGCCGCTGCCGATCGAGGCGGTGCTGCCGGGCATCGACGAGGCCGCAGCGGGCCTCTCGACCGCGGGCGGCGGAGTCTTCTCGGACGCGATCACGACCACCGACCGCTGGTCCAAGCACTGCACGCTGAGCCTCGGCGGCGTCACCCTCTCCGCCCAGGCGAAGGGGGCGGGGATGATGGAGCCGAACATGGCGACGATGCTCTGCTTCGTCCAGACGGACGCCGTCGTCGAGGAGCCCGACGCGCTCCTGCGCTCGGCCGTCGATGCCTCCTTCAACCGGATCACCGTCGATGGGCAGATGAGCACCAACGACTGCGTCCTGCTCCAGGCCACCGGCGCCAGCGGCAGGCCGCTGCCTGAGGGGCTGCTGGAGGCGGTGCTGGGGCAGCTGGCGATCGAGATCGTCCGCGACGGTGAGGGCGCGGTCCGGGTCGGGCGGATCGAGGTCACCGATGCCGCCTCGGCGGCGGAGGCGGAGCGGGTCGCCCGCGCGATCGCCAACTCGCCGCTGGTGAAGACGGCGCTGTTCGGCCGCGACCCCAACTGGGGCCGGATCGCCCAGGCCGCCGGCGCCGCGCTGGTCGGCGAGGACCTGGAGGATCTCGGCGCCGGCTCGATCGACGCCGCCGAGCTGGGCGCCGAGACCGCCGAGGCGGAGATCGGCCTGCGGCTCGGCCGCGGCGAGCACCGCTTCCACGTCTTCTTCTCCGACCTCGGCTACGAGTACGTGCGGATCAACGCGGAGTACACGACATGAGGAGCGACCCATGAGCACGAACGTCGACACCCTTCTCGAGGCACTGCCCTACATCCGCGAGTTCCATGGCCGCACTGTGGTGATCAAGTACGGCGGCGCGGCGATGCTGGAGGAGAACCTGCGCGAGGCCTTCGCCACCGACGTCGTCCTGCTCAAGTACGTCGGCCTCAACCCGGTCATCGTCCACGGCGGCGGCCCGGAGATCACCCGCTACATGGAGCGGCTCGGCCTCGAGGTCCGTTTCCACGAGGGCCTGCGCGTCTCCGACTCCGAGACGGTCGAGGTGGCGAAGATGGTCCTGGTCGGCAAGCTCAACTCGGAAATCGTCCAGCGGCTCAACCGCCACGGCCAGGCAGCCGTCGGCCTCTCCGGCGAGGACGGGACCCTGTTCGATGTCGCGCCCGCGGCCAACGCCGACGAGGTCGGCTTCGTCGGCTCGGTCGAGCGGGTCGACGTCGACGTCCTCAACCACATCGCCGCCGACTACATCCCGGTGATCGCCTCCTCGGCCTCCGACCGCGCCGGCCAGTCCTACAACGTCAACGCCGACGAGGCGGCCGGCAAGGTCGCCGCCGCGCTCGGCGCCCACAAGGCGATCTTCCTCACCGACGTCGAGGGCTGGCTGGCCGACCCCGGCGAGGAGGCCTCGCTGATCTCGCGCGCCTCGGTGGCCGAGGTCGAGGAGCGCCTGGCGGGGATCGAGGGCGGGATGCGGCCGAAGCTGGCGGCCTGCGTCGACGCGATCCGCGGCGGCGCCCAGTCGGCCCACATCATCGACGGCCGCAGGCCCCACTCGCTCCTGCTGGAGCTCTTCACCGATGCCGGCATCGGCACCATGGTCACACCATGAGCCTGGCCGACGTCCAGGCGCTGGAGGACCGCTACCTGATGCGGACCTACCGCCGCGGCGCGGTCGACTTCGTCCGCGGCGAGGGCCCGCTGCTGTGGGACGCCGAGGGGAGGGAGTACCTCGACTTCCTGACCGGGATCTCGGTCTGCTCGCTCGGCCACTGCCACCCGGCCGTGGTCGCGGCGGTGCGCGAGCAGGCCGGGCGCCTGATGCACGTCTCCAACCTCTTCTACACGGAGCCGATGGCGCGCCTGGCCGAGCGGCTGGCGGAGTCGAGCCTCGGCGGCCGCGTCTTCTTCGCCAACTCCGGCACCGAGGCGAACGAGTGCGCGATCAAGGTCGCCCGCAAGCACGCCCACGGCCGCGGCATCTCCGCACCGGAGATCGTCAGCTTCGAGGGCGACTTCCACGGCCGCACCTACGGCGCCCTCTCCGCCACCCCGAACCTCGCCCGCAACGAGGCGCTGGGCCCGATGCTGCCCGGCTTCCGCTCGGTCCCGCGGGGCGACGCCGCCGCCCTGCGCGAGGCCGTCGGCGAGCGCACGGCGGCGGTCCTGATCGAGCCGATCCAGGGCGAGGCCGGCATCCACCCGATTTCCGACGAGGCCCTGCTCGCCGCCCGCCAGGCCTGCGACGACGCCGGCGCCCTGCTGATCTTCGACGAGATCCAGACCGGCATCGGCAGGACCGGCTCGCTCTGGGCCTACCAGCAGACCCCGGTACGGCCCGACCTGATCACCAGCGCCAAGGCGCTCGGCGGCGGCGTCCCGATCGGCGCCTGCATCGCCGGCCCGGCAGCCGCCGACGTGCTCGAGCCCGGCGACCACGGCTCGACCTTCGCCGGCGGCCCGGTTGCCACCGCGGCGGCGCTGGCGGTGCTGGACGTCGTCGACGAGCCGGCGCTGCTGCGGCGGGTGCGGGAGCTGGGGGGGGAGCTGCGCGAAGGGCTGGCGGCGCTCGACGGCGTCGCCGAGGTGCGTGGTCGCGGCCTGATGGTCGGCGTCGGCCTCGAGCGGGGCATCGACGCTCCGGCGCTGGGAGCGGACCTGCTCCGGCGCGGCCTGGTCGTCAACGTCCCGGCACCGGGGACGCTGCGCCTACTGCCACCGCTGGTCATCGACTCCTCCCACGTCGAGCGCGCCGTCGGGCTGATCGGGGATTCGCTCGCGAGCGCGAATCTGCAGCAGCCGTAAATGACGACGCCGAACCCATACTCGTCATAGGGTTGTCGGTGAGATGAGACGCAAGGATCGCCCGGCTCCCCTCCAGTCCCCGCCGGCCGCCGCCACGGCGGAGCGGCTGGCGGCGATCGTCGAGGCGGCCGAGCGGGCCGCGGTCCAGGTCATCGATGACGCCGAAGAGCAGGCCCGCCGCCACCTCGAAGGGGCCCAGGCCGAGGCCGGCCGTCTCGCCGCCGAGCGCCTGCGGGCGCTGGCCGACGAGCTCGACCCACCCGCCCCGCCCCGCCGCGAGCCCCACCTGAAGCCGGTCGAGGCCGAGCCGGAGCCGGCGATGGAAGCGCCGGCCGGAGGTGTGGCCGGGCAGGGGAGCGCCGCCGGCGCCCGCCTGCTGGCGACGCAGATGGCGGTTTCGGGCAGCAGCCGGGAGGAGATCGAGGCGAGGCTGCGGGGCGGATTCGAAATCGAGGACACTGCCTCGATCCTGGACGCGATACTCGGACCGGAGGGTGAACGAGATGCATGAGGACCCGACCCGACTGATGGGCCCCGAAGGGCAGGGCCCCGGCGACCACCACCCGCGCGGCAACATGCGCCTTCTCGTCGCCTGCCTGGTGGCGGTGATCGTCGGCCTTATCGTCGCCGTGATCGTGATCGCGGGCAACGACAACGGCGGCAGCTCTACCGCCTCCAGCTCAGAAGCGACGACGACCCTCCCCAGCACGGCGACCGGCACGACCGACACCACCCCCAGCACCACGACCTCGACCGGGTCGACCACGACCGCCCCGACGACGACCACCACGACGGCGCCGACCACCACCACGACTACGACGCCGCCGGCGACGGCGACCACCCCGACCACGACGCCGGAAGAAAACGGCAGCGGCGGCATCGGCGCGCCCTAGACGTGCCGCAGTCCGGCCCCACCGCCAGCTACGAGGCCGACCCCGCGCAGGTCGACCGCGTCCTCCTGCTCTATTCGGGCGGGCTCGACACCAGCGTGATGCTGAAGTGGATCCAGGACTCCTACGAGGCCGAGGTCGTCTGCCTCACCGTCAACCTCGGCCAGCCCGGCGAGGACTACGGGGCGATCGAGGCCAAGGCGCGCGATCTCGGTGCCGTCGAGTGCCACGTCGTCGACGCCCGCGAGCGCTTCGCCGCCGAGTTCCTGGCGCCGGCGATCAGGGCCAACGCCGTCTACGGCAACGGCTACCCGCTCTTCACCGCGCTCGGCCGGCCGCTGATCGCCCAGCTCGCGGTCGAGTATGCCCGCAAGACCAGCTGCGACACGATCGCCCACGGCTGCACCGGCAAGGGCAACGACCAGGTGCGGATCGAGGCCACGGTCGCGACCCTGGCGCCGGAGCTGCGGACGATCGCCCCGGTCCGCTCCTGGCAGATGGGCCGCGAGGAGGAGATCGCCTACGCCCGCGAGCACGGGATCCCGGTCAAGGGCGGCACCGAGGTCGCCCCCTACTCGATCGACGACAACCTCTGGGGCCGCTCCTCGGAGGGCCGCTGGATCGAGGATCTCGGGCACGCGCCCGAGGACGACGTCTTCCAGCTGGTCACCCGGCCCGAGCTGGCGCCGGACGAGGCCGAGGTGGTCACCGTCGGCTTCGAGGCCGGCCTGCCGGTCTCGCTGAACGGCGAGCGGCTGGGCCTGGTCGAGCTGCTCGAACGGGCGGCGGAGATCGGCTGCCGCCACGGGGTCGGCATCGTCGACCACATCGAGGACCGCATCGTCGGGCTCAAGGTGCGCGACATCTACGAGATCCCGGCCGCCGCGATCGTCCTCGCCGCCCACGAGGAGCTGGAGCGACTGGTCGGGACGATCCACCAGAACCAGTTCAAGCCGGAGCTGGACCGCAAGTGGGGCTACCTCGTCTACGCCGGCCTCTGGTGGGAGCCGCTGCGCACCGACCTCGACGCCTACATGGAGGCGGTCAACGCCCAGGTGACGGGAGAGATCGGCCTGCGCCTCTACAAGGGCGGCGTCCGCGTCGTCACCCGCTCCTCGCCCAACGCCGTCTACGACGCCGACCTCGCCGGCTTCTCGGAGTCCGGTGGCCTCTTCTCCCAGACCGCCTCGCCGGGCTTCATCGAGCTCTGGTCGCTGCAGTCGCGGATGGCGCACCGGATCCGCCAGCGCGAGGGGGGGAGGGGGGCTGATGTCCGATTCGCTCGGCCGGGCCGTGGTGCGCTTCGCCTTCAGGTACCTGCGCCGCCGCTACCGGCGTGAGATCCGCATCGGCATCGGCGTCACCGCGGTCGCGATCGGGGTCGGGGCCTACTGGGCGGCCCGCAACGTCCCCGAGGGCTGAGGCCACTGCGGGCTACCCGCGCAGTGGCCTATCGGCTTGCGGCAGTCCTTTGTGACGCATAGGGGCACACATGACTATCCGGTTTGGTCCGTCCGACGCCTGACCTACGGTCGGCCGGTGACGCGTCCGACCTTTCCCCGCTCGATCGTGGAGTTCCAACGCCGCTTCCCCGACGAGGCAGCGTGCCGCGCCTACCTGTTCGAGTCCCGCTGGCCGGACGGTTACCACTGCCCGCGCTGCGGGTCCGAGGAGGTCGGCGGCGAGCATCGGCGCCATCTCTGGCAATGCAAAGGCTGCGGCTACCAGACCTCGGTCACCGCGGGAACGGTCATGCACAAGACCCGCACCCCACTCACGCTCTGGTTCTGGGCCGCCTACCTCCTCACCACCCATACGCCGGGAATCTCAGCCGTGCAGCTGCAGCGCCAGCTCGGGATCTCCCGCTATGAGACCGCCTGGCTGATCCTGCAGAAGCTGCGCCGGGCGATGGTGGCTCCGGAGCGCAAGCCGCTGCGCGGGGAGGTCGAGGTCGACGAGACCCTCGTGGGCGGCCACCACGAGGGCAGGCGCGGCGGGCGCCAGCGCGACGGCACCAAGACCCTGGTCGGCGTGATCGTCGAGGTTCGTGGCGAGGGCTCGGGTCGGCTGCGCCTGAAGGTGCTCGCCGACGCCGGCCAGAAGACCCTGACCCCCTGGGTGAAGGCGAGCGTCGAGCCGGGCGCGATCGTCCACACCGACGGTTGGGACGGCTACGGCAAGCTCGCCGGCGCGGGCTTCGACCACCGGCCCCTACTGCAGCGGCGCGATCACCCCGACGCCCAGAAGCTCCTGCCGCGCGCCCACCGCGCTGTCTCCAACCTGAAGACCTGGCTGCAGGGCACTCACAGAGGCGTCTCGCCCGAGCACCTGCAGTCCTACCTCGATGAGTTCGTCTTCCGCCACAACCGCCGCCGCACCCCGATGGCCGCTTTCCAGACCCTGCTCGGCCTCGGGGCGCAGCGCGGCCCGACCACCTACCGCCAGATCACTGATCGAGCCGCTGATTCCCTTGCGGAGCAAACCGGATAGTCATGAGGGGTACAAAGGACTGCCGCAGCGCGCTCCGCAACATTCCTTGCCGGTTTTCGACTAGCGGCCGGAGCGGCCTTGGGGCGTCGCTAGCCTCGATCGTCCCGTGGTGCCGGCTCGCGCCAGAAAGGATCTCGTCGCCGCCTGCGCCGCGGCGACCCTGCTCTGCGCGCTGACTGTCGCGGTGCTGGCCCTTGCGCCGCGGGCGGGAGCCGCCGACGCCGGCGCGCTGGAAGCGAAGCTGGCCGCTGCCCGCGGCGAAGCGGGCACGATCGCCGCCGATCTGCGCCAGAGCCACGAACGGCTCGCCGTCGCCCAGGGCGAAGCGGCGGCGGCCGGCGCCAGGGAGGAACGGCTCGCCGGGCTGCTCGCCGAAGGGCGGAGGCACGCCGCCGGGCTGAGCCGCAGGCTGCGCCTGACCCGCGGGCGCCTGGCGGTCGAGAAAGCCCGCCTACGCCGCTCCCGCCACGCCCTCGCCGCCCGCCTGGTGGCGATCTATGAGAGCGGCACGCCCAGCACCGCCAGCCTCGTGCTCGGCTCCGCCGACTACCAGGAGCTGATCACCCGCGCCGACTACCTGCGGGCGATCGAGGAATCCGACAGCGCCCTCGCCGACCGGGTCGAACAGGTGCGCGACGAAGTCCGCCACGAGGCGAAGCTGGTCGCCCCGCTCGAGGCCCGCGCCGTCGCCTACGACCGCCGCCTCGCCGTCGCCCGCTCCCGGATCGCCGCCGTGCGCGCCGCCGCCGATGAGGCCAGCGCCCGCCTGCGAGCGCTCAGCTCCGAACGCGAAGCCTCGCTGGCCGGGCTGAAGTCCAGCATCGCCGAATGGGTGACGGAGATCCAGCGGGCTCGCGCCGCCGAAGCGCGGGCGGCCAGCCGGGCCGAAGCGGAAGCCGAAGTCGGCCGCTGGCTGGGCGGTCCCTACTCGATCCCGGCCTACATCGTGATCTGCGAGTCGGGCGGCGACTACGGCGCCGTCAACCCCTCCAGCGGCGCCGGCGGCGCCTACCAGATCCTCCCCTCCACCTGGGAACTGTACGGCGGCCAGGGCGAGCCCCAGAACGCCCCGAAGGCCGAACAGGACCGGATCGCCGCCGAAATCTGGGCCGACTCCGGCCCCGGCGCCTGGGTCTGCGGCTGATCCCGACGCCCGCCCGGGCCTCGGGCTGAAATACCCACGGAGTTAGCGCGAAAGGGTCACGAACCGGGCCCTTGGCATCTGGTCCAGTTGGCATAGTCGCTGCACCCCGTGAGCACCCCCGCCGCCGTCCATCTGCACGCCCACAGCGAGTACTCGCTGCTCGACGGCGCTTGCAAGATCGACGCGATGGCGGCCCGGGCGGCGGAGCTGGGACAGCCGGCGCTGGGGCTGACCGACCACGGGGTGATGAACGGCGCCGTCGACCTCTACAAGGCCTGCGGCAAGCACGGGATCAAGCCGATCGTCGGGCTCGAGGCCTATCTGGTCGACGACCGCCGGGCGATCAAGGAGCAGACGCGCTACGAGCGCAACCACATCACCCTGCTGGCCGCGAGCGACCGCGGCTTCGCCAACCTCGTCCAGCTCACCTCGGCCGGCTTCCTCGAGGGCTTCTCGCGCGGCAAGGCCAACGTCGACATGGAGCTGCTGGCGCGCCACGCCGAGGGCGTCATCGTCCTCACCGGCTGCCTGCAGTCGCGCTTCTGCCGGCGCCTGGTCGAAGAGCGCGCCGAGGACGCCCGCGCCCACCTCGACGACCTGATCCAGGCCTTCGGGCCCGAGCAGGTCTACTTCGAGGTGCAGAAGAACGGGATCGAAGAGCAGGACAAGGCCAACGAGGGGATCGTCCGCTTCGCCCGCGAGTTGGGCCGGCCGCTGGTCGCCACCGCCGACGTCCACTACCTGCGGCGCGAGGACTTCGACAACCACGCGGCGCTGCTCTGCGTGCAGACGAAGTCGACCCTGGAAGCGCCGAAGATGAGCTTCGACACCAACGAGTTCTACATCAAGAGCTCGGAGGAAATGCACGAGTCGTTCGCCGAGTGGCCGGAGGCGGTGCCGAGCTCGCTGGAGATCGCCGAGCGCTGCTCGCTGGAGATCGAACTCGGCAGCCTGCTGCTGCCGCGCTACCCGACCGAGGACGGCTCCGAGCCGGAGGCGATGCTGCGCCGGATCGCCGGCGAGGGCCTGCGCGCCCGCTACGGCGACCCGCCGCCGGCCGAGGCGGTGCAGCGGCTCGAGTTCGAGCTCGGGGTGATCGAGGAGATGGGCTTCTCCTCCTACTTCCTGATCGTCTGGGACTTCGTCCGCTACGCCAAGGAAAACGGCGTCGCGGTCGGTCCCGGCCGCGGCTCCGCCGCCGGCTCGATCGTCTCCTACGCGCTGCGGATCACCGACCTCGACCCGCTCGCCGAGGGGCTGATCTTCGAGCGCTTCCTCAACCCCGGCCGCAAATCGATGCCGGACATCGACATCGACTTCTCGGTCCGCGGCCGCGAGCGGATGATCCGCTACGTCGCCGACAAGTACGGCCGCGAATCGGTCGCCCAGATCATCACCTTCGGCAAGATGGCGCCGCGCGCCGCGACCCGCGACGCCGCCCGCGTGCTCGGCTTCGACTACGGCACGGGCGACCGGCTGGCGAAGCAGATCCCGGAGCCGATCATGGGCCGCAGCCCCTCCTTCGCCGAGTGCCTGAAGCAGGGTCAGGAGCTGAAGCGGACCTACGACGCCGAGCCCGAGGCGAAGAAGATCATCGACGTCGCCCAGGGGCTCGAGGGGATCATCCGCAACAACTCGATCCACGCCGCCGCGGTGGTGATCGCCGACCGGCCGCTGCAGGAGGTGGTGCCGCTGCAGCTGGCCGAGGACCGCACCGCCCCGGCGCCCAGCGGCAACGGCAACGGCTCTGGCAAGCCGGAGCGCCAGTACAAGATCGTGACCCAGTACTCGATGGGCCCGATCGAGGAGATCGGGCTGCTGAAGATGGACTTCCTCGGCCTCCGCAACCTCGACGTGATCGAGGACGCGATCGACATCATCCGCCGCTCGCGCGGCGAGGAGATCGATATGGAGCGGATCCCGATCGACGACGCCAGGACCTACGCGATGCTGGCCAAGGGCGACTCGACCGGGGTCTTCCAGTTCGAGTCGGAGGGGATGCGCGACGCCCTGCGCAAGGTCGGGCCGACCGAGTTCGCCGATCTGGTCGCGCTCGGCGCCCTCTACCGCCCCGGCGCGATGGCCTACATCCCCGCCTACGCGAAGGGCAAGAAGGACCCGACCACGGTTCGCTACCCCGATCCGCGCCTGCGGGCGATCACCGAGGAGACCCACGGCTGCGTCATCTACCAGGAGCAGCTGATGGAGATCTCGCGCTCGATGGCCGGCTTCACGGGCGCCGAGGCGGACGACCTGCGCAAGGCGATCGGCAAGAAGAAGCGCGAGCTGATGGCGACGATGAAGGACAAATTCATGCAGGGGCTGGCCGAATCGAACACCGCCGCCAACGTCGCCAAGGACCTCTGGAAGCTGAACGAAGCCGCCGCCGACTACTCCTTCAACAAGTCCCACGCCGCCTGCTACGGGCTGATCTCCTACCGCACCGCCTACCTCAAGGCCAACTACCCGGCCGAGTACATGGCGGCGGTGATCTCCTCGGTGATGAGCACCAAAGACAAGGTGCCGTTCTTCGTCAACCGCTGCGAGGAGATGGGGATCGAGGTGCTGCCGCCCGACGTCAACACCTCCGACCACAGCTTCGTGGTCTCGGAGAAGGCGATCCGCTTCGGCCTCGACGCGGTCAAGAACGTCGGCCACTCCGCCGTCGAGGCGATCCTGCGGGCCCGCGAGGACGGTGAGATCGCTTCGATCTGGGACTTCTGCGAGCGGGTCGACTCCCGCGCGGTGAACAAACGGGCGATCGAGTGCCTGATCAAGTGCGGCGCCCTCGACTCGACCGGGGCGACCCGCAAGGGCATGCTCGAAACTCTGCCCGCCGCCCAGTCGGCCGGCCAGAAGGCGCAGGAGGACGCGCAGATGGGCCAGGGCTCGATCTTCGACTTCGGCGAAGAGAGCGGCGCCGCCTCCTCGCCGAGCCAGGCGCACCACCGGCCGCCGATCTCCGCCGTCGAGTTCGACCGCGCCGAGCTGCTGGCGCTGGAGAAGGAGACGCTCGGCACCTACCTCTCCTCGCACCCGCTGACCGAGGTGCGCGGGGCGCTGCGGGCCCGCGTCGACTGCAGCCTGGCGGAGCTGGGCGCCAAGCCCGACGGCGCCTGGGTCACCGTCGGTGGGATCGTCGTCGCCTGCAAGAAGATCCGCACCAAGAGCGGCAGCCAGATGATGTTCGCCACCCTCGACGACGTCGAGGGCCAGGTGGAGATGCTGGTCTTCAAGGCCGACGAGTCCGAGAACGCCGCCACGATCGCCCCCGACGCGATCGTCCTCGTTCGCGGCCGGCTCGACCACAAGGACCGCGGCGAGACCAAGCTGGTCGTGCAGGAGGCGCAGCGCTTCGAGCCCGACGGCGAGGAGATCGCCCGCGCCGACAAGGCGGCGGCGCCGTCGGGGCCGTTCCAGGTCGACGTCGACCCGGCGCAGCTCAGCGCGGCGCTGGTCGACGAGCTCAAGGCCGTGCTCGAACACCACAAGGGCGATGCCGACGTGCACCTGGTGATGCGGACCAGCGAGGGGACCAGGCGTCTGCGGCTCGGCGACGAGTACCGGGTGCGGCCTTCGGGCGGCCTGCTGGCGGAGATAGATCACGTTCTGCGCCACGACGCGATCGCGGCTTGAAGCCGTCAAACCGCTTTGCTCCGTGGTCTCGGCTGCCTAGACTTTGGGCATGACCGCTACCCGGACGCAGCTTGGCGAGTGCCGCCAGTGCCGGTCGTTCTGCGACAAGATGGTCGAGCCGCGCGGTTGCGTCGAGCTCGGCTGCCGCTTCCTCTACAGCTACGTCGACCGCTTCAGCGGCGCGCAGTACCTCGGCTGCATGCGGGAGGTCTTCGCCGCCGAGGTGGAGCTGTCCGCGGTGCTCGAGCCCGGCGGCTTCGGCGGCGTCAAGATGACCGGCGAGCCGCTGCCGCAGTGCCAGTTCTCGGTCGAGCGCGCCTACGAGGGCTCCGGCGAGTCCTACGACTGCGTCAACCGGCGCTTCTTCGACTGCACCGACGGGGGCGCGGAGGGCCTGCGCGCCTTCGATCTCCGCGATTTCTGATCGGACACGTTTCCGTGTAATTCCGACACCGTTTCATGTATTATCCGCCGTCATGTCCGAGACGGCTGGAGTTACGGAGCTGGACGCGAACGAGGCGCTGGCGGCGGAGGTCGCCGCTGGCGACGGCGACGCCGAGCAGGGTGGCCCCAAGTTCACGCTCGAGCTCAACCAGGACCAGAAGGACATCAGGGAGTGGGTGCACGGCTTCGCCGAGGGCGTCGTCAGGCCCGCCGCCGAGGAGTGGGACGAGCGTGAGGAAACTCCCTGGCCGATCATCAAAGAGGCCGCGGACATCGGCCTCTACAGCTTCGAAGCGCTGGGCCAGTTCTGGGCCGACGAGACCGGCCTGACGCTGCCGATCGCCAACGAGGAGCTCTTCTGGGGGGATGCCGGCATCGGCATGGCGATCATGGGCACCTCGCTCGCGGTCGCCGCGATCTTCGGACAGGGGACCCCGGAGCAGATGGGGGAGTGGATCCCCCAGTGCTTCGGCACGCCGGACGACGTCAAGCTCGGCGCCTTCTGCGCCTCCGAGCCTGACGCCGGTTCGGACGTTTCCGCCATCCGCACCACCGCCAAGTACGACGAAGCCAAGGACGAGTGGGTGATCAACGGCCAGAAGGCCTGGGCGACCAACGGCGGCATCGCCAACGTCCACGTCGTCATCGCCTCGGTCGACCGCGAGCTCGGTTCGCGTGGCCACGCCGCCTTTGTTATTCCGCCTGGAACCAAGGGCTGCGAGCAGGGCGCCAAGGTCAAGAAGCACGGCCTCCGCGCCTCCCACACCTCCGACGTCCACCTCGACGACTGTCGCGTCCCCGGCGCCTGCCTGTTGGGCGGCAAAGAAAAGCTCGACGAACGCCTGGCGCGGGTCCGCGAAGGCAAGAAATCGAAGTCGCAGGCGGCGATGCAGACCTTCGAGGCGAGCCGGCCGACGGTCGGCGCCCAGGCGCTCGGCATCGCCCGCGCCGCCTACGAGTACGCGCTCGATTACGCCAAAGAGCGCAGGCAGTTCGGCAAGGCGATCGTCGAGAACCAGGCGATCGCCTTCGCCCTCGCCGATATGAAGCTGGAGATCGACGCCGCCCGCCTACTCGTCTGGCGCGCCGCCTGGATGGGCCGCAGCGGCCAGACCTTCGAAAACGCCGAGGGCTCGATGTCGAAGCTGAAGGCCGGCGAGGTCGCCGTCTGGGCGACCGAGCGGGCGATCCAGATCCTCGGCGGCAACGGCTACACCCGCGAGTACCCGGTCGAGCGGATGCACCGCGACTCGAAGATCTACACGATCTTCGAGGGCACCTCCGAGATCCAGCGCCTGGTGATTTCGCGCGCCATTTCGGGCGTCCACGTCAAATAAGACTTACGGCGGGAGAGCAAGGATCGGCCTGCGGGCCGGTCCTTGTCGCCTGCCCCTGCGGAGGCTACCTCTGGCGGTGTTTGAGGCCTTCGCGGCGCAGGCGCTTGGCGAGGGTCACTTCTTTGCGGTCCGAGCCTTTCTTTTCGGGGCCCGGGGTCTCCAGGGTGGCTGGGAGGCCGTCGAAGCGGGGCTCGGAGAGGAAGGCCATCAGGCCGCGTTTGCCCATCTCTCCCTTGCCGATGTTGGCGTGGCGGTCGCGGCAGGAGCCGAGGGGGGCGGCGGCGTCGTTGACGTGGACGGCGCCGAGGCGGTCGATGCCGACCTTGGCGTCGGCTTCGTCGAGCACCTCGCCGAGGCGGGTCTCGTCGGTGACGTCGTAGCCCTGGACGAAGAGGTGGCAGGAGTCGAGGCAGAGGCCGAGGCGCCTGTCGCCGCCGGCGCCGTCGATGAGGTCGGCGATCTGGTCGAAGTCGCGGGCCAGCAGGCCTTTGTGGCCGGCGGTCTGCTCGAGCAGGAGCCGGCAGGAGTCGGTGTCTTTGAGGGCGCTGGAGATGGTTTTCGCAGCTCGTTTGATCGAGGGACCGAGCGGCTCGTCTTTCTGGGAACCGGGGTGGAGGACGACGCCGGCGGCGCCGATGGCGTCACCGATCCGCAGGGCGTGGATGAGCGAATCCCGTGACTTCTTGCGCAGCTCCCGGTCAGTGCTGGCGCAGTTGATCAGGTAGACGGCGTGGATGATCACCGCTTCGACGCCCGAGCCATCCATCGCCTCGCGGAAGGCGGCGAAGTCCTCCTCGCCGTACTTCGCCGGCCGCCACATGCGCGGGCTCTGGTTGAAGATCTGGATAGATTCGCAACCGCGCTCCTCGCCGCGCTCGACCGCTTTGGCGAGCCCGCCGGCGGTGGAGACGTGCGCCCCGATCAACATGACAAGCGATAACCCCCGTTTGAGATTTGCCCCCTCGCCGACCGGTGCGCTGCACATCGGCGGAGCGAGGACGGCACTCTACAACTGGCTCGCGGCGCGCCACGACGGCGGCGAGCTGGTGCTGCGGATAGAGGACACCGACCGCGAGCGCTCTACGCCTGAGAACGTCGAGCAGATCCTCGACGCGATGCGCTGGCTGGAGCTGGACTGGGACGAGGGGCCGGTCTCCCAGGCCGAGCGGGCCGATCGCCATGCGGCGGCGCTGGAGCGGCTGCTCGAGTCCGGCGCCGCCTACCGCGACCCGGCGACCGCCAGGGACGTCGAGGCCTGGAAGGCCGAGCACGGAGCCGGGCGTGGCTACCGGGGGACCGCGACCGAGGAGCCCGGCGCGGCGGTGCGGCTGCGCGTCCCCGACGCGGGGGAGACCGTGGTCGAGGATCTGATCCGCGGCCCCGTCGCCTTCCCCAACGCGAGCTACGACGACTTCGTGATCGCCCGCGGCGACGGCTCGGTCCTCTACAACTTCGCGGTCGCCGTCGACGACGCCGAGATGGGGATCACCGAGGTCGTCCGTGGCGACGACCACCTCTCCAACACGCCGAAGCAGCTGCTCGTCCTCGCCGCCCTCGGCCACGAGCCGCCCCGCTACGCCCACCTGCCGCTGCTGCACGGCCCCGACGGCAAGAAGCTCTCCAAGCGCCATGGTTCCGCCTCGGTGCAGGAGCTGCGCGAGGCCGGCTACCTGCCGGCGGCCGTCCGCAACTACCTGGCGCTGCTGGGCTGGGGGACCGACGACGACACGACGCTGATGTCGACCGAGGAGCTGGTGCGGCGCTTCCGGGTCGCCGACGTCGGCCGCTCGGCGGCGATCTTCGACGAGAAGAAGCTGCGCTGGCTGAACGGCCGCTTCATGCGCGAGCTGCCGCTCGAGGAGTACACGGCCGCGGTCGCCCGGCACCTCGGCCGCGAGCCGGACGCCCGCCTGCGCGCCGCCTGCGAGATCGCCCAGGAGAAGGCGCAGAGGCTGGACGAGGTCTGGCCGCTGGTCCGCTTCCTCTTCGAGCCGCCGGTCGACGATCCGAAGGCCTGGGGCAAGGTGATGAAGGAGGGGACGGGGCCGATGCTGGCGGCCGCGGCGGCGGCGCTGGGTGAGGTGGAGCCCTTCGAGCCGGGGGCGATCGAGACCGCCTTGGCGCCGCTGCTCGACCGTTTCGAGGTCAAGCCGGGCCGGCTCTACCAGCCGATTCGGGTCGCGATCACCGGCAGCTCGGTCTCTCCCGGCATCTTCGAGTCGCTGGCTGCGCTGGGGCGCGAGCCGGCGCTGGAGCGGATCGAAACCGCCGTGAAACGGCTTGAGGCCGCCGAAGCGGACGGATGACCGAACGCAAGGGGCGTTTTTTCGGCTAAACCAAACGTCTTCACCTGCCGATGTGGGGGCCAATGGGCGTCACCACCACCACGCAGGCCAACGGCGAGGTCGCCGCGCACCAGGTCCCGGCTGGGGCAAAGGGCTCCAACGGCTCCAACGGGGCCGGCTCCTCGCGCAGCGCCGCCGCTCCAGGCAGCCGGCTCGCCGAGGCATTCGAGGCGGTCGAGCGCTTCCCGGTCCTGGTCGAGTCCCGCGAGCGGGTGATCGCCGCCGCGACCGCGGAGACCGCGCGGATCGGCGAGCTGGTCGAAGCGGTCGAGTCCGATGTCGCCCTCTCGATCTCCGTCCTGCGCTTCGCCAACCGCGGAGGCGGCGGCGTCGGCAGCATTCCCGAGGCCGTCGACGTGCTCAAGCCCTCCGGCGTGCTGGCGATCGCCGGCACCGCGCCCAGCTTCGATTTCTTCGAGTCCAACGGGGGCTGGGAGCTGAAACCGGAGCGCTTCCGTGTCCACGCCCTCGCCACCCAGCGCGCCGCCGACCAGATCGGCCGCGCCGTCGGCTGGGTCGAACGCGACGAGCTCGCCGTGGCGGCGCTGCTGCACGACGTCGGCCGCCTCGTCATCTCCCGCCTGCATCCTGGCTGCAAGGTCTACTTCGATGCCGCCATCCGCACCCCCGAGCAGCGGCTGCGCGACGAACGCGAGCAGCTCGGCATCGACCACACCCTGGTCGGCGGCGTGCTCGCCCGGCGCTGGAACCTGCCGCAGCGGATCGCGGTCGCGATCGAGCGCCACCACGCCGAGGACGCCGACGGCCTGGCGGCGATGGTCGCCACCGCCGACATGGTCGCCCACTACTCCCAGGGCGAGGCGATCTCGCCCGAGCGGCTGCGCGCCGGTGCCGAGCGCTGCGGCCTCGGGCCCGACGGCCTGCGCGACCTTCTCTACGAGATGCCGTTACCGCGCCAGGAGGGCAACCGCATCAGCGAGCCCTGCCCGCTCTCGGCCCGTGAGCTCGACGTCCTCCGCCACCTCTCCGAGGGGATGGTCTACAAGCAGATCGCCGGCGAGATGCAGCTCTCGGTCTCGACCATCCGCACCCACCTGCACAACGTCTACGGCAAGATCGGCGCCGTCGACCGCGCCCAGGCCGTCCTGACGGCGCGCGACCGAGGTTGGATCTAGTCGATCAGGCACTCGCGCAGGGCGATCGCCACCGCGTGAGTTCTGTTTCTGGCCCCGAGGCGGGCGAGGGCGGTCTTGATGTGGGTCTTGACCGTCTCTTCGCTGAGGTCGAGTTCGCGGGCCGCGACCGTGGTCGATTCGCCGTCGGCCAGCAGCTGCAGAATCTCCCGCTGCCGTCGGGTCAGCTTGCCGCGGCTGCCCTTCGGCGGCACCTCCGGGTCGACGAAGCTCTCCTGGGCGAGCGCGGCGTCGACCGCCCGGCGCAGCTCCGCGGTTCCCGCGGTGCGGGCCACGTAGGCGCTGGCGCCGGCCTGGATCGCGGCGGTGGCGGTGTGGCGCTCCGGGCGCTCGCCATGGGCGACGATGCCCAGCCCCGGTGAGGAGCGCCGCAGGGCATGGATCGCCTCCTGGCCGCTGATCGCGGTCTCGGCGCCGAGCTGGCGCCAGCGCATGTCGACGATCGCGACGTCGAAGTCGTCGATGTCGCGGACCAGGGCGATGGCCTCCTCGCGGCTGGCGGACTCGTGCACCTCGAAGCCGTCTTCGAGCACCCCCCGGACTCCGAGCCGGACAAGCGGGTGATCGTCGATCACGAGGCAGTTTGGGCGTTCGCTCAGGACTTCTCCTCGTAACTCGTAGCCGTTTGGGCGACGGCTGCTCGCGATCGCCCCATCGGCCTCCGATCCTAGCCCAGCCCGGAAGGGTGCGGTAGAAAGGGAACCTTGATCTCGATCACCTCAAAATCCCGCTACGCGGTGGTCGCCCTCGCCGAGCTCGCCCGCTCCGGCGATCGCCCCGTGCCGATCAAGGAGCTGGCCGAGCGCCGCGAGATCCCCGAGCAGTTCCTCGAGCAGCTCTTCTCGACCCTGCGCCGGGCGGGCCTGCTGACCAGCCACCGCGGCATGCGCGGCGGCTACACGCTCTCGCGCCCGGCCGAAGAGATCACCGTGCTCGAGGTCGTGCAGGCGCTCGACGGCAAGATCGGCCAGGAGGCCGACGAGGCCGGCGGCATCTGGGCGGAGGGAGTGACGGCGCTGCGCAAGGTCTTCGGCCAGACCACGATCGCCGAAGTGGCCCGCCGCGAGGCCGAAGAGGCGGGCAGCGGGATGTACTTCATCTGATGAGGATCGGGGGGGAGGCCTCGGCGGTTGTCGGCGGCACGCCGATGGTGCTGCTCGACCGGCTCGGGCGCGGGGTCGGGGGGGACGTATGCGCCAAGCTCGAGTACTTCAATCCCGGCGGCTCGGTCAAGGACCGGATCGGGGTGGCGATGATCGACGCGGCCGAGGAGGCAGGGCTGGTCAAGCCGGGGCGCTCGGTGGTGGTTGAGCCGACCAGCGGCAACACCGGGATCGCGCTGGCGATGGTCTGCGCCGCCCGCGGCTACGAGCTGATCCTGACCCTGCCCGAGGGGATGAGCCGGGAGCGGGCGAAGCTGCTGCGCGCCTACGGCGCCGAGGTGCGGGAGACGCCGTCGCTCGGCGGCATGAGCGAGGCGGTCGCCCTGGCCGAGGAGATCCGCGAGCAGCGCCGCGCCTTCATGCCGATGCAGTTCTCCAACCCGGCCAACGCCGAGGTCCACCGCCGCACCACCGCTGAGGAGATCTGGCGCGACACCGACGGCGAGATCGGCGCCTTCGTCGCCGGGGTCGGCACCGGGGGGACGATCACCGGCGTCGGCCGGATGCTGCGGGAGCGCTTGCCGGAGGCGCTGGTCGTCGCGGTCGAGCCGGCCAGCTCGCCGGTGCTCTCCGGCGGCGCCCCCGGCCCGCACAAGATCCAGGGGATCGGCGCCGGCTTCGTGCCCGAGGTGCTCGACCGCGAGGTGATCGACGAGGTCCTCTCGGTCAGCGACGAGGAGGCGCTGGAGATGGCGCGGCTGCTCGCCCGCGAGGAGGGAGTCCTGGCCGGCATCTCCGCCGGCGCCAACGTCAGCGCCGCGCTCGCGGTCGCGGCCCGGCCGGAGCTGGCCGGCAAGCGGGTGGTGACGATCGTCTGCGACTCGGGCGAGCGCTACATGTCCCTACCCTTCTTCTCACCGTGAGCGGCTGGAAGCGGCTGGTCTCCGAGGTCCGCGCCGACGTCGCCGCGGCGCGCGAGCGCGACCCTGCCGCGCAGGGCGTCTCCAGCCTGGCGATCCTCGGCAGCTGGGCCGGGGTGCAGGCGCTGCTCGCCCACCGGGCCGCGCACGCGTTGATGCGGGCCGGGGTGCCGGTGGCGCCGCGCGCCATCGCCTACCTGGCCCGCGTCGTCACCGGCGTCGAGATCCACCCCGCCGCCGCGATCGGCCGCGAGTTCTTCATCGACCACGGCGCCGGCGTGGTGATCGGCGAGACGACCCGGATCGGCGACCGGGTGACCATCTACCAGGGAGTGACGCTGGGTGGCACCGGTTTCCAGCGCGGCAAGCGCCACCCGACCGTCGGCGACGACGTCACCCTCGGCGCCGGCGCCAAGCTGCTGGGTCCGATCCGGGTCGGCGACGGGGCCAAGGTCGGCGCCAACACCGTCGTGGTCGAGGACGTGCCGCCCGGCGCGACGGTCGTCGGCAACCCCGGCCACCCGGTCAGGGTCAACGGCAAGCGGGTCGAGGGGCCGGGCGCGGCGGAGGGCTGAAACGGCGCCGGCACGGCCGAGCGCCTCTCTATTCTCGGGGCGATGCTGCAGAGCGAGTTCGAGATCCCGGCGGAAGCCGAAGAGACCTCCGCCGGCGCCCCGACCGAGCCCGGCGCCGATCGCGTCGAGCGGCTGCTGGCGGGGCTGAACCCGCCCCAGCGCGAGGCGGTCGTGCACGGCGAGGGGCCGCTGCTGGTGTTGGCCGGCGCCGGTTCCGGCAAGACCCGCGTCCTCACCCACCGGATCGCCTACCTGCTCGCCACCGGCGCCGCCCGGCCCGGGGAGATCCTCGCGATCACCTTCACCAACAAGGCCGCCGCGGAGATGCGCGAGCGAGTCGGGCGGCTCATCGGCGGCTCGGTGCGAGCGATGTGGGTGACGACCTTCCACTCGGCCTGCGCGCGGATGCTGCGCGCCGACGCCGAGCGGCTTGGCTACTCGCGCGGCTTCACGATCTACGACGAGTCGGACTCGCTGCGGATGCTCAAGCGCGTCATGCGCGAGCTCGGGGTCGACCCGAAACGCTACCCGGCGCGGGCGATCAAGAACAAGATCTCCGGCGCCAAGAACCAGCTGATCGCCGCCGACGCCTACGCCGAAACGCAGGGCAGCGTCTTCGAGGAGGTCGTCGCCGAAGCCTTCCCGCTCTACGAGAAGCGGATGCTGGAGGCCAACGCGATGGACTTCGACGACCTCCTGGTCCGCACCGTCAACGCGCTGGAACTGTTCGAGGAGGTGCGCGAGCGCTGGCGCCGCAGCTTCCGCCACGTCCTCGTCGACGAGTACCAGGACACCAACCACGCCCAGTACAGGCTGCTGCAGCTGCTCTCCTCTGAGCACGGCAACCTGATGGTCGTCGGCGACGACGACCAGTCGGTCTACGGCTTCCGCCACGCCGACATCCGCAACATCCTCGACTTCGAGGCCGACTTTCCCGAGGCCGCCTCGGTCAAGCTCGAGCAGAACTACCGCTCGACCCAGACGATCCTCTCCGCCGCCAACGCGGTGGTCGCGCAGAACCGACAGCGGCGGCCGAAGCGGCTCTGGACCGAAACCGAGGGGGGCGAGCCGCTGCAGCTGGTCGAGCTCAGCGACGAGCACGAGGAGGCGCGCTGGGTGGCGGCGGAGATCGAGCGGCTGGGGGAGGAGCACGGGGTCGCGCGCTCCGACGTCGCCGTCTTCTACCGGACCAACGCGATGAGCCGGGTGCTGGAGGACACGCTGGTCCGCTTCGAGCTGCCCTACCAGGTGATCGGCGGCACCAAGTTCTACGAGCGGGCCGAGATCAAGGACGCCATCGCCTACCTCAGCCTGCTGGTCAACCCGGCCGACCAGGTCTCCTTCTCGCGCATCGTCAACTCGCCGCGGCGGGGGATCGGCAACACCAGCCAGGGCCGGCTCGCCGCCTACGCGAACACCGCGGGGCTGACGATCTGGGAGGTGATGGAACGGGCTGAGGATGTGCCCGGGCTGAGCGCCGCCGCGATCAAGGCGGTCGGGCGCTTCTACGAGACGATGGAGGGGTTGCGGGTCCGGGCCGACTCCGCGCCGGTCGCCGCCGTGCTGGAGGCGGTCCTGAACGAGAGCGGATACCTCGAAGCCCTGGCGGCCGAGCGCACGGTCGAGGCCGAGGGGCGGGCGGAGAACCTCGAAGAGCTGATCGGCGTCGCCGCCGAGTTCGACCGCGAGCGCGAGGTCGAGGGGGAGAGCGAGGTGGCGCCGCTGGAGGAGTTCCTGCAGCAGGTCTCGCTCGTCTCCGACCAGGACTCGCTCGAGGAGAAGCAGCAGCTGGTGACCCTGATGACCCTGCACAACGCCAAGGGGCTGGAGTACGACGCGGTCTTCGTCGTCGGCTGCGAGGAGGGCGCCTTCCCGCACATGCGGGCGCTGGAAGAGGGCGGCGAGGAAGAGGAGCGCCGGCTCTGTTACGTCGCCATCACCCGCGCCCGCGAGCGCCTCTACATGACCTGGGCCCGCGAGCGCCGGCTCTTCGGCCGCGCCGAGCACAACCTGCCCTCGCGCTTCGTCGACGAGCTGCCGGAGGAGCTGACCGAGCGCCACCAGAAATCGGTCGCCGGCGGCGGCACGACCTGGAACAGCCCGCCCCCGGCGGCGGGCGGCGGCCCGGCCCAGCCACTCGACCCCGGCCCGGCGCTGGCGATGCAGACCGGCGACGACGTCGTCCACGCCAGCTTCGGCGACGGGGTGGTGACGGCGGTCGAGCCGGGCGGCGTGGTCGTCGTCCGCTTCTCCGGCGATGGTTCCGAGCGCAAGCTGATGGCCGACTACGCGCCGATCAGGAAGCGGTAGCGGTGGCGGCGCGGGTCATCGACGGCAAGGCCCTCGCCGCCGCGGTCCGCGAGCGGGTGGCGCGCGAGGTCGCCGAGATGGCGACGCCGCCGGGCCTGGCGACGATCCTCGTCGGCGACGACCCGGCCTCGGAGATCTACGTGCGAATGAAGCGCGAGGACTCGGCCGAGGTCGGGATCGAGTCCTTCCACCACGAGCCGGGCGGCGACGTCTCCCAGGAGGAGCTCGCCGGCCTGATCCGCTCCCTCAACGAGGACCCGCGGGTCCACGGCATCCTCCTCCAGCTTCCCCTGCCGGGCCACCTCGACCAGGACCCGCTGATCTCGCTGATCGACCCCGCCAAGGACGTCGACGGGCTCACTCCCCTCAGCGCCGGCCTGCTGACCCAGGGGCACGAGGGCGCGTTCGCCCCCTGCACGCCGTCGGGGGTGATGGCGCTGCTGCGCGAGGCGGAGGTGGAGCTGGAGGGCGCCCGGGCGGTCGTCCTCGGCCGCTCGATCCTGGTCGGCAAGCCGCTCGCCGCGCTGCTGCTCGCGGCCAACGCCACCGTCACCCAGTGCCACTCCCGCAGCCGCGACCTGGCGGCCGTCTGCCGCGAGGCCGACGTGCTGATCGCCGCCGCCGGCTCGCCGCGCCTCATCACCGCCGAGATGGTCCGCCCGGGGGCGACCGTGATCGACGTCGGCACCAACCGCACCGAGTCGGGGCTGGTCGGCGACGTCGACTTCGAGGCGGTCAGTGAGGTGGCCGCCGCGATCACCTCGGTTCCCGGCGGCGTCGGGCCGATGACCAGGGCGATGCTGCTGGTCAACACCCTGCAGGCGGCGCGTGCCCGCGAGCGGTCCGGCTCGGCCTAGCAGGGCCGGTCGCATCCCCGGCGAATAGGCAGTTCAACGGGTGTAGGGTCGGATCGACCGGCCAACTTCCACACGGAGGGTGTCCAGATGGACGTAGACAAGCTCAATACCGGAGAGAAGATCGCCGGCGCCTCGGCTGTCCTGCTCTTCATATTCATGTTCTTCGACTGGTTCGGGGTGGAAATCTCCGGCGAGGGGGGATCGGTCTCCTTCGGGTCCGGAGCGGGCGGCACCGCCTGGAACGCGCTCGACTTCATCCCGATCGTCCTCGTGATCGCGATCGTCGTCGCCCTCGTCAACGTCTTCCTCCGCCTCAGCGACTCCGACTACGAGCCGCCGGTCTCGATGAACGTCGCGGTCGCGGTTCTCGGCGGCCTCTCGACCCTGCTGATCCTCTTCCGGATCGTCGACCCGCCCGGCTTCGGCAGCTACGGCGGCGTCTCCGTCGACGCCACGCTGGAATTCGGCATCTTCCTCGGCCTGATCGCCGCCGCCGGTGTCGCCTACGGCGGCTACCGAGGCATGCAGGAAGAGGGGGCCAGCTTCAGCGGCACCGCCGACCGCCTCTCCGGCGGCGGCCCAGCCGATCCACCTTCACCGCCCCCTCCGCCACCACCACCGCCACCACCGCCTCCGGCCGGCTAGCCACCCGCCACCCTTCGAGCCACCTGCTTGGCAAAGGCGATCACGGTCATCATCGGGTTGACGCCGACCGAGGTGGGGAAGAGGGAGGCGTCGGCGACGTAGAGGTCGCGGGTGCCGTGGACCGAGCCGTCGACGGCGCAGGCGCCCTGGCGCGGGTCGGCGGCGATGCGGGCGGTGCCCATCGGGTGGAAGGCCTCCAACCGCAGCTTCGAGGGCTTGAGCGAGGTCGCCTCGAACCCGGCCAGGCCCCCCGGTCGCAGCACGCCGACGCGGGCGATGTTGGGGTAGACCTCCGTCGCGCCGGCGGCGAAGTGGATCTCGGCGGCGCGGGCGATCCCGAAGGCGAGGCGGCCGGCGTCGTCGCGGGTCAGGCTGTAGCTGGCGCGCAGGGCGCCCCCGGCGCCGAGTCCTACCCGACCCGAGGAGCGGTCGGAGAGGTGGACGCCGATCGAACCGACGTGGCCGAAGTCGAGCATCGCCTCCTGGTGTGAGCGCCCGGCGCCGAGCAGCCAGGCGCCGCCGAAGGCGAGCGGGGTGAAGGTCGCCTCGAGCAGGATCCCGGCGTGCTCCCACTCGTCGACGTAGTAGCTCTGCATCACCCCCTCCCAGCCGCGCACCTCCTCGCCGTAGCGGGCCCCGACCCAGCAGGCGGGGTGGATGTGGAGGTTGCGGCCGACCTGGCCGCCGCCGAGCCCCGAGCGCTGCAGCAGCTCCGGCGTGCCGAGCGCCCCGCCGGCGGCGATCACCGCCCGCCGGGCGCGCACCGTGAAGGCCCGGCACCCGGCCCCGGTCGTGCCGCTGACGCCCACCGCCCGCCCGTCCTCGACCAGGACCCGGCCCACCTGCACGCCGGCACGGATCCGCGCCCCGGCGGCGACGGCGCGGGGCAGGTAGCTGACGTGCATGCCGCGCTTGGCGTCGATCGCGCAGCCGAAGGGGCAGGAGCTGCACTGCACGCAGTTGCCGGCGTTGCGGTGGATCGGGGCGCCGCTGGCGCCGATCGCCGCCGCCCCCTCCATCGCCAGCTGGCCGTTGCGGCCCATCCGCTCGGGGTCGAGCTGGGTGACCCGCAGGGTGTCCTCGGCCTCGGCGTAGTCGGCGGCCATGTCCTCCGCCCAGGAGATCCCGAAGCGCTGCTTCCAGTCCGCCAGCACCGGCTCCGGGGCGCGGAAGCAGGTGCCGGAGTTGATCACGGTGGTGCCGCCGACGACCTTGGCGACGGGGACCGGGATCGGCGGCCGGCCTTCGGCGATCGTCAGGCCGCCGTCGCGGTAGAGCTCGGCGATCGCCTCGAGCTGGTCGCTCGGGTAGCTGTCGCGGTCATAGTGACCGCCGGCCTCGAGCACGACCACGTCGAGCCCGGCCTCGGCCAGCGTCGCCGCCGCGACCGCGCCGCCGGCGCCGGAGCCGACGACGACCACGTCGCATTCTTCCCCCTCGCCGGGCGGCTCGGTGTCCCCGAGCGTCCCGGCGGGCTCCGGCAGCGAGCCGTCGGCGAGGCCGCAGCCGACCTCGAATCCGATCCGCTCCTGGACCTCGGGCGTGACCGCGTAGCCGAGGGTCGAGAACAGCTTCGCCATCAGCAGCAGGTCGTGGTGGAAGGGGAGCCGCGAGCCCTCGAGGCGCAGGAGGAAGTCCTCCCGGGCCTCGGGGTCGAGGCGGCTGAAGCGCCATGGGAAGGGCAGCCACTCGAAGGCGCGCAGGCCGAGCTTGAGCCGGATCAGGACCCGCGGCGAGACCGCAGTGAGGAAGTTCGCGACCGGCCCGGAGACGTCGACGTCGCGCTCGGCCGCGGGCAGGCCGTCGATGCCCGGCGCCATCGCCGCGCAGATCGCGCTCAGGGTGCGCTGCTCAGCGGCCGAAAGCCCCGGCGCGCGCTGTCAGCCGGGGTCGGCGGGGCGGCCGACGCGACCGGCCAGGACCCAGAGGCCGAGCGCGATCAGGGCCAGTGAGCCGTCGAGGAGGAAGTTGAGCAGGTAGGCGAAGACCTGTTCATCGGAGACGAAGAAGCCCAGGGTGGCCAGGGAGGAGGCGGTCTTGCCGGCGGCGAGGACGAGCAGCAACGCCCGGTAGCGGACGACGTCGGTCTGCACGACCAGGCAGATGCCGGCGATCACGACCATGTAGGCGAAGCCGAGCGAGAGCCACAGCTGCTCGTCGCCGTGCGGCGCCCGGGTGTGGTTGCCGAACCATTCCCCGAAGTCGGAGATCACGTCGAGGGTCCCGTTGGGGACGGCGATGAAGAGGAGGCCGACAACGGCGAATGAGGCGGCGAGCAGGCGCAGGCTGACGACGACGAAGCGCTCTGCGGCCGGCCCCTGCATCGAGCGGACAATAACTGGCTGAGCAGCCAGTCGCCTGCCGCCTAGAATCCGCGCGATGATCGACCGGGATCAGGTGCTGCATGTGGCTCGCCTCGCGAGGCTCAGGCTTTCTGAGGAGGAGGTCGAGACGATGGCGGGGGAGCTGTCGGGGATCCTCGAGCACGTCGACCGGATCGGCAGGCTGGACCTGGAGGGGGTCGAGCCGACCTCGCACGTGGTCGCGCTGGAGAACGTTCTGCGGGCCGACGAGCCGCGGCCGAGCCTGGCGGCGGAGGTGGCGCTGGCATCGGCGCCTGAAGCGGTCGACGGCGCCTTCCGGGTTCCCTCCCCGCAGGCCGACGCCTGATGTCCGAGCTGCTGGAGCTGACCGTCGCCGAAGCGGCGGCGCGGATCGCCGCCACCGAGCTCTCGGCCGCGGAGTACCTCGCGGCCTGGCGGGAGGCGGCCGCCGGCGACGAGCTGAACGCCTACCTGTTCCGGGTCGAGGACCCCCTCGACCACCTGGCGCTGGAGGGGCCGCTGGGCGGCATCCCGGTCGCGGTCAAGGACATCTTCTGCACGGAGGGGACGCCGACCACCGCGGGGTCGCGAATCCTGGAGGGGTACCTGCCGCCCTACACGGCGACGGCGGTGCGGCGGCTCGAAGCGGCCGGAGCCCAGGTGCTCGGCAAGGCCAACATGGACGAGTTCGCGATGGGCTCCTCGAACGAGAACTCGGCCTACGGGCCGGTGCTCAACCCGTGGGACCGCGGCCGCGTCCCCGGCGGCTCCTCCGGCGGCTCGGCCGCCGCCGTCGCCGGCCGGCTCGCCCCCTGCGCGATCGGCACCGACACCGGCGGCTCGATCCGCCAGCCTGCCTCGCTCTGCGGGATCGTCGGCCTCAAGCCCACCTACGGCGCCGTCTCCCGCTACGGGATGATCGCCTTCGCCTCCTCGCTCGACCAGTGCGGGCCGCTGACCCGTGACGTCACCGACGCGGCGCTGCTGCTGGCGGCGCTGCAGGGGCGCGACCCCTGCGACTCGACCTCGGTCGGGATCGAGGGCGGGATCGAGCTGCCCAGCCGCGAGGACCTGACCGGCGTCCGCTTCGGGGTGCCGGGCGAGCTGGCGCGCGAGCGCATCGATGCCGGGGTGCGCGAGGTGTTCGAGGCGACGCTGGCGCGGATCGAGGCTCTCGGAGGCGAGATCGCCGAGGTCGCGCTGCCGAGCGCCGAGCACGGCATCTCCGCCTACTACGTGATCGCCCCCGCCGAGGCCTCCTCCAACCTGGCCCGCTACGACGGCGTCCGCTACGGGATGCGCTCCAAGCACGCCGGCGACCTGCTGGAGATGTACGAGACGACCCGGGCGGAGGGCTTCGGGCCCGAGGTCAAGCGGCGGATCATGCTCGGCACCTACGCGCTCTCCTCCGGCTACTACGACGCCTACTACGGCCAGGCGCAGAAGGTGCGGACGCGAATCGCCGCGGACTTCGCCGCCGCCTTCTCGGCGGTCGACTTCGTCGTCACCCCGACCTCGCCCTCGGTCGCCTTCGGGCTCGGCGAGAAGACCGCCGACCCGCTGGAGATGTACCTCAACGACTTCTTCACGGTGCCGATGAGCCTGGCCGGCATCCCGGCGATCTCGATCCCGGCCGGGCTGGCCGAGCCCGAGGGCGGCGGCAGGCGGCTGCCGGTCGGCTTCCAGATCGCCGCCCCCGCCTTCGCCGAGCAGAAGCTGCTCGAGGCCTCCTACGCGCTGGAGCGGGCGATCGGATTCGACGCCGGGCCGGAGGGCGTCGATGGCTGAGACGACACCCGAGCTGGAGGCGGTGATCGGGCTGGAGATCCACGTCCAGCTGGCGACCCGGACGAAGATGTTCTGCGGCTGCGAGCTCTCCTTCGGCGAGGAGCCGAACACCCACACCTGCCCGGTCTGCCTCGCCCACCCCGGCGTGCTGCCGGTGCCCAACGAGCAGGCGATCCGCTACGCGCTGCAGATCGCGGCGGCGCTGGAGTGCGAGGTGGCGCCGCGCTCGATCTTCCACCGCAAGAACTACTTCTATCCGGACAACCCGAAGGCCTACCAGATCAGCCAGTACGACATTCCACTCGCCAGCAACGGGGGACTAGGAGACATCCGCATCCACCGCGCCCACCTCGAGGAGGACGCGGCGAAGACGATCCACCTCGGCGAGTCGGGCCGAATCCACGGCTCCGCCCACTCGCTGGTCGACTTCAACCGCGGCGGCACGCCGCTGGTCGAGATCGTCACCGAGCCCGACCTGCGCGGCGCCGCCGAAGCCGCCGAGTGGGCGCGGCTGCTGCGCGAGACGGTGCGCCAGCTCGGCGTCTCCGACGTCAACATGGAGGAGGGGAGCCTGCGGGTCGACGCCAACGTCTCGGTGCGGCCGGCCGGCAGCGAGCAGCTCGGGGTCAAGACCGAGCTGAAGAACATGAACAGCTTCCGCTTCCTCCAGCGCGGGGTCGAAGCCGAGCTGGAGCGCCAGCGCGAGCTGATCGCGGCGGGGGGGACGGTCGAGCAGGAGACCCTCCATTTCGACCCGGTCAGCGGCAGCCTCACCTCGTTGCGCTCCAAGGAGGAGGCCCACGACTACCGCTACTTTCCCGAGCCCGACCTGGTGCCGCTGGCGCCGACCGAGGAGATGCTGCGCGAGGCCCGCGAGGCGCTGCCGGAGCTGCCGGCGGCCCGGATCGAGCGCTACGAAGGGATCGGCCTGGAGCCGGAGCCGGCGGGCCTGCTCGCCCGCGAGCCGGCGGTGGCCGCCTACTTCGAGCAGGTCGTCGAGGCGATCGCCTCCGGGGCCGGCGAGGTGGAGCCGCGGGTCGTCGCCAACTGGGTGATCGGGGAGCTGACCGCGGCGCTGCGCCAGCACGAGGATGGGGAGGAGGACTTCGCGAACCCCACCGTCGCGGCCGCGAGCCTGGCGCGGCTGATCGAGATGGTCGCGGCGAGGAAGATCTCCCACGGCAGCGGCAAGGCCGTCCTCGCCACGCTGGTCGCCGAGGGCGGCGACCCGGCGGCGATCGTCGAGCGCGAGGGCCTGGCCCAGATGTCCGCCGAGGGCGGCGAGCTGGAGGCGATCGTCGCCGCCGCGGTCGAGGCCAACCCCGAGGCCGCCGAGCAGATCCGCGCCGGCAACCAGAAGGCGATCGGCGCCATCGTCGGCACCGTGATGAAGGAAACCAAAGGACGGGCCGATGGCGGCACCGTCAACCGGCTGATCAGAGAGAGGCTCTAGGAGCGACGAGGGGTCGGGGGAGTCTCGACGGAGCCTCCCCGCTGTTGCTCCGACGAGGCTCCCCCGACCCCTCTCACGTTGCATGTGACACTTTGTGACAACTTGTTACAAGGTGCTACCGTGGCCATATGGCCTGGAACGTCGTCATCGCCGGGGGTGGGTTTGGTGGCTTGGCGGCGGCGCGGGAGCTGGAGAAGGCGATGCCGCGGCAGTCGGCGCGGCTGGTGCTGGTCAACGAGACCAACTTCATGCTCTACACGCCGTTCCTGCCCGAGGCGGCGGCGGGGACGCTGGAGCCGCGCCACGTGGTGACGCCGCTGCGCGACATCCTCAAGCGCGCCTACCTGCGGCTGGGCTCTGTCGTCGGCCACGACCCGGAGGCCAAGACGGTCGAGCTGCGGGCCAAGTACGGCGAGGTCGAGACGCTGCCCTACGACCAGCTGCTGCTGGCGCTGGGCTCGGTCTCGCGGACGCTGCCGGTGCCCGGCCTGGCCGAGCACGCGATCGGGTTCAAGGGCCTGGCCGACGCGATCTGGCTGCGCAACCACGTGGTCGAGACGCTGGAGGAAGCCAACGCGACCGAGAACCCGGCCCGCCGCGAAGAGCTGCTCACCTACGTCTTCGTCGGCGGCGGTTACGCCGGCCTCGAGGCGCTGGCCGAGCTGCAGGACTTCGCCGCCGACGCGATGGAGAGCTACCCGCGCGCCCGCCTGCACGGGATGCGCTGGGTGCTGGTCGAGGCCAGCGACCGGGTGCTGCCGGAGATCGACCCGCAGCTGGCCGACTACGCCCTGCGCGAGCTGCGCGGCCGCGGCATCGACATCCGCCTGGAGACGACCCTGGAGCGAGTCGAGGCGCGCTCCGCCCAGCTCTCCAGCGGCGAGGCGCTGCCGACCCGCACCGTCGTCTGGACCGCCGGCGTCGCCCCGCAGCCGGTCCTCCGCGACCTGAATCTGCCGCTGGACGAGCGCGGCCGCGTCCCCGTCGACGACCGCCTGAAGGTGGAGGGGATGGACGCGGTCTGGGCGATCGGCGACTGCGCCGCGGCGCCCGACCCGCGCGGCGGCCTCTGCCCGCCGACCGCCCAGCACGCCGTCCGCCAGGGCCCGGTGGCGGCGCGCAACATCGCCGCCGAGCTGGGGATCGGGACGCCCGAGCGCTTCGAGTACCGCAGCGAAGCCTCCTTCGTCAACCTCGGCCGCTACAAGGCGGTGGGCCGGATAGGCGACCGCACCTTCCGCGGCTTTCCCGCCTGGTGGCTGGCCCGGACCTACCACATGAGCCAGATCCCGGGCGCCGCCCGCAAGGCCCGTGCGGTGCTCGACTGGACCGCCGGCCTGCCATTTCGCCGCGACATCTCCGAGGTCGGCTCGATCGGCCACCCGAAGCGGCTGGGTTGACTCGGCGCCCGGCGCTACGCGCAAGAATGGGCGCGTGGAGTACCTGGTCATCGCCTTCTTCTTCGGCCTCGCTACCGGCATCGTCGGCCGGGCCAAGGGAAGCTCCTTCTTCGTCTGGTTCCTGATCGGCGCCGTCCTGCCCCTGCTCGGCCTGATCGCCGTGGTCCTCTATCGCTTCGACAGGGACGAACCGGAGCGGCAATGCCCGACCTGCCACAAGAGCCTCAAGCTCTACGTCCAGGTCTGCCCCCGCTGTGGCACCGACCTCTACCTCCCCGACCCGGCCGCCGTGCGGCACCCCGGCGTCGAGTAGCTATCGCAGCCAGGTCCTGACGATCGCGTTGGCGAAGCCGACGCCGTAGCGGAACACCGCCGGCTTCTTGGAGTGGCCGTGGAGGCGCTGTTCGACCGTGATCGGGATCTCCTTGGCGGGGATGTCGCGCTTGATCGCCTCGATCATGAACTCGGAGGTGTGGAACTGCTCCTGGCGCAGGACCAGCTGGGGGAGAACGGCGGTGCGGACGGCGCGGTAGCCGTTGGAGCAGTCGGTCACGTGGGTGCGGGTGATTAGCGAGACGAGGCGGTTGAAGAAGACGATGCCGAGCTCGCGGGCGAAGTGGTTGCGGTCCGCCTGGCCGAGGACGCGGGAGCCGTGGGCGACGTCGACCTCGCCGTCGAGGACCGGTTTCACCAGCCGCTCCATCTCGCTCGGCAGGTGCTGTCCGTCGGCGTCGAGGGTGACGACGACCTCGGCTCCGGATTCGACCATCAGCCGGTAGCCGGTCCGCAGCGCCGCGCCGCCGCCGCGGTTGGTGACGTGGCGGGCGACCAGCGCGCCGTGCTCGGCGGCGACGTCGCCGCTGCCGTCGCGCGAGCCGTCGTCGACGACCAGCGTCTCGGTCGCTACCCCGCACACCTGCGACGGCATCTGGTCGAGCACGTGGCCGATGTTCTCGGCCTCGTTGTAGGCGGGGACGAGGATCGCCACCTTGCCGCGGAAGCGCTCGGGCAGGCCCGCCTGGCGGAACTCCTCCCAGACCAGCCCCTCCAGTGCCGCCGAGAGCTGGCGCGAGTTGCGCGCCGCCTGCGAGAGCGCCCGCAGGGTCAGCCCGAAGAGGACGAAGATGGCGAAGACGGCGAGGCCGAGGATGCGGCCGCCGTTGCCCTTTTCGAAGGAGAAGGCGGAGAGCAGGCCGTCGATCGCTTCGGTGCCGGTGACCAGCATCAGCCCGAAACCGGCGAAGAGCAGGATCAGCACGTCGGCGTTGCGCAGCGAGCGCCGGCGGATCGCCGCATAGGCGACGATCGCGACGCCGATCAGCAGCCCGGCGCTGCGCAGCGCGGTCAGTTCGGCGGGGAAGATGCCTGCTCGGGGGACCATCGGCCGGCAGAGGATAGGGCCGAGGCGGCGCTGGACAGGGTCAGGGCGGCGAGCGGAAAGACGAGCGTCATCAGCACCTCGTTGCGGCGCGGGGCGGCGAGGGAGGCGGCGCCGACCAGGGTGACGAGGGCGATCGGGGTCGCCAGCGCGACCAGCTCCCGCCAGCGCCGCCGCAGCCCCAGCAGCGCGAACCCGGCCAGTCCGAGCGCCACCAGCAGGATCTGAACAGCGCGCCCGACGCCGCTGCTCATCGCTTCGCCGACGCCGCTGCTCCACATCCGCCCGACCTTGCGCGCGGTCATCGCCAGGTAGCCGAGTGGGTCTTCGCCGAAGTACCTGGAGAAGTTCTGCTTGCCGATCTTGCCCAGCGCCGAGTCGCGCGGCAGGTCGGGATAGCGGGCGGCAACCCGGTCGAAGAGGGGGACCGGGTCCACTTCGTTGAGCGCTTCGGAGCTCGGCGGCAGCGACCTGTGGTCGTAGCGTTCGTAGAGAATCGCCTTGACCCGCTGGTATTCGCCGTCAGCGGGGAGGAAGGTGCCGACGTACAGCGCCTTGCCGCTGCCGGTCGAGATCGGCACCACGCGCCCGAGCACGTCAACGTTGCGGATCGTCCAGGGGACGATCGGCAGCAGCAGCGCCGCCAGCAGCAGCCCGGCTCCGGCCAGCCCGGGCCGCCAGCCGCGCACGTTCCCGATCCTGATCGCCGCGAGGACGACGAAGGCGGCGCCGACGAGCAGGTACTCGGGGCGGAACATCGCGGTCAGGCCGAAGAGGAACCCCGGCAGCAGCCAGGCCCGCAGCCGCTCTCGTTCGCCCGCCCAGAGGAAGGCCAGCACCGCCGCGGGCAGGGTCAGGATCGCCGGCGGCTCGCTCATCAGCTCGCCGGTGGAGTGGATGAACGGGGGGTAGACGGCGACCGCGAGGGCGGCGAGCAGGCCGACCGCGGAGCCAAGGCGCGGTCCCCCGCGCGGCCCCGCCGCCTCGCCGAGCCGCTCGCCGAGCGCGAAGACGACGAGGATCGCGGCGACGCCGAGCAGCGCCTCAACGATCCGCGCCGTCCCTTCGCGGGCGCCGCCGGTCGCGTAGAACGAGGCCGCATAGAGGAGCGGCGCCCCCGGCGACCAGTCGCTGGAGTCGCGGAATTCCGGCCCTCCGAAGCTCCCTTCCTCATACAGCGCCTTCGCCAGCGCGTAGTAGGCGTGCGAGTCGTCGGCGGGGTTGGCGACCGGCTCGACGACGACGTAGGCGCGGGCGCCGAGCCCGACGACGGCGATCAGCGCCAGCGCCAGCGCGACCAGTGTCGTCGCGCCGTAGCGCTCGGGCAGCGCGCGGATGCGGTCGGCAAAGGTCAAGCCGCTCAGGCTATCCGCGCCGGGAGCGCCGAGTGGTGAGTTGAGCCGGTCGGGGGCGGCATTACTCACCAAACGCGGAGAGTCGGGCCCGAGCCTCGCCGGCCAGCCAGGCGGCGCCGACTCCGGCCAGGGCCGCGACCAGGGGCAGCATCACGAGGACGCGGCGGGGAGAGGCGACGAGGAGGGCGCTGAGGGCGGTGATCGAGAGGAAGACCGTCGCCAGGACCAGCGCCTCCCAGCGCCGCTGGCGTGCGAGGAGGGCCAGGCCGAGCAGGCCGAAGGCGACCAGGGCCCAGTGCAGGGCCTCCCAGAGCGGCTCCCGCATCACGTCGCGGGGGCCGTGCGACCAGATCCGGCCGACCTTGGCGGCGACGAAGCCCGCGTATTCGAGCGGCTCTTCGGAGACGTCGTCCCAGAGCTGTTCGCGGCCCATCCGGGAGAGCGCCCGGTCGCTTTCCAGTTCCGGATAGCGGTGCGCGGCGAGCCGCGCCAGGATCTGCTCGAGCCGCAGCCGCCGCGCGTCGGCCGGGTCGAAGATCCCGGGATGGCGTGCCACGACCTCGGCGCCGACCCGTTCGGGATTGCCGCCCGAGGGCAGGTACGTCCCCGCGAACAGCACCTGCCCAGCCCCGGTCGAGATCGGCACGAACCGGCCCAGCACCACCGCATTGCGCACCGTCCACGGCGCGACGATGAGAGCGACGCCGGCCAGCAGGATCGCGGCCCGGGCGAGCGCCCGGCGCCAGTCAGCGCGGGCGTCCCGTGCCAGGACGACCAGTCCCAGCAACGCCGCCACCCCGAGGTACTCGGGCCGTGCCATCGCGGTCGCGCCGAGCAGCGCACCGGGAAGCAGCCACCGTCCCAGGCCGTCTCGATCCGTCGCCCAGAGCGTCGCCAGCACGGCCCCCGAGAGCAGCGTCGCCGCCAGCGGCTCGCTCATCAGCATCCCCTGGTACTCGAGCAGCGCCGGGTAGACCGCCACCGCGCCGCCGGCGATCAGCCCCGCCACCACCCCCGATTCACCCCCCGCGCTGTATGCATTTTCCCGGCTATAGCGAGGAAAATCCATGCAGCGGCGGAGGCGGCGGGCGAGGAGGTAGGAGAAGAGGACCGACAGGGTGCCGATCGCCGCCAGCAGCAGCCGGGCGAGGCGTTCGTGGATGCCCCCCGTCGCCCTGTAGACCCCCGCCGCCAGCAGCGGCAGGCCGGGCGAGTAGTCGCTGGAGGGCTGGGTCGCCGCCGCGCCGGCGGTGAAGCCATGGCCCCGGTCGAGGTTGGCGGCGATCCGGGCGTAGGCCGCGGCGTCGTAGACCGGCGCCCGCCCGTCCCACGCGTAGCCGACCCGCAGCCCCACCCCGAGCAGGAGGATCGCCACCAGGGCCGCGAGGCCCACCCGGCCTCCGTTGCGCGCCGCGAGCCTGGTCCACATCGACCTGATGCTATGGGCGTTGGGCGACGCCGCCTCCCCGGCCGTTGTCGCCCCCTTCAACTAAGCTGCCGCGCCTATGCGAATCCTCATCCTCGGGGGCGACGGCTACCTGGGCTGGCCGACGGCGCTGCGGTTCTCTGCCCGCGGGCACGAGGTCTCCGTCGTCGACAACTTCTCCCGCCGCCGCTGGCACTCAGAACACGGCACCGACTCGCTGACGCCGATTGCCGACCTCGAGGCGCGGATCGAGGCCTGGCGGGAGGTCTCCGGCGAGCAGATCCGCAGCTACGTCGGCCCGGTGCAGGACGGCGACTTCCTCGACGAGGTCGTCGCCGAGACCCGCCCCGAGGCGGTCGTCCACTACGGCCAGCAGCCCTCGGCGCCCTACTCGATGCTCTCCCGCGAGCGCGCGGTCGAGACCCAGCAGACCAACGTCATCGGCAACCTCAACCTGCTCTTCTCGATCCGCGACCACGTCCCCGAGTGCCACCTGGTCAAGCTCGGCACGATGGGGGAGTACGGGCAGCCCAACATCGACATCGAGGAGGGCTACATCGAGATCGAGCACAAGGGGCGCCGGGACACCCTGCCCTTCCCGAAGCTGCCGGGCTCGCTGTATCACTGCTCGAAGGTCCACGACTCGACCAACATCCACTTCGCCTGCCGCACCTGGGGCCTGCGCGCGACCGACCTCAACCAGGGTGTCGTCTACGGGATCGAAACCGAAGAGACCGCCGGTGACGATCGCCTCCTCACCCGCTTCGACTACGACGAGCTGTTCGGCACCGTCCTCAACCGCTTCTGCGTGCAGGCGGTGATCGGCCACCCGCTGACCGTCTACGGCACGGGCCACCAGACCCGCGGCTTCCTCAACATCCGCGACACCCTGGCCTGCGTCGAGCTGGCGGTCGCCAACCCCGCCGAGCGCGGCGAGTTCCGCGTCTACAATCAGTTCACCGAGCAGTTCTCGGTGATGGAGCTGGCGCAGCTGGTCAAGCAGGCGGCCGAGCACCTCGGCTACTCGGTCGAGATCCAGCACGTCGAGAACCCGCGGGTGGAGAAGGAAGAGCACTACTACAACGCGATCCACACCAAGCTGCTCGACCTCGGCCTGCAGCCGACGCTGCTGGGCGAGGAGCTGGTCGAGTCGATCGTCCACGCGATCGAGCGTCACAAGGGCCGCGTGATCGAGAGCTCGATCGACCCGCACACCCGGTGGAACCCGGCGAAATCTCCTGCAACCCAGGCGTAGGTCGCCGGCGGGGCGCCCGGGCGGGCGCTGGTAGCATCGCCAGTCCGATGAGAGCCGCGGACACGCTGATGGAATCGCTCAAGGCCGAGGGCGTCAGGGACGTCTTCGGGATCCCCGGCGGGGCGAACCTGCCGACCTACGACGCCCTGGTCGACGCCGACTTCCGCCACGTCCAGGTCCGCCACGAGCAGGGCGGCGGCCACGCCGCCGAGGGCTACGCAAAGGCCTCGGGCCGGGTCGGGGTCGCCTTCGCCACCTCGGGCCCGGGCGCGACCAACCTGGTCACGGCGATCGCCGACGCGATGCTCGACTCGGTCCCGACCGTCTTCATCACCGGTCAGGTGCGAACCGACTTGATCGGTACCGACGGCTTCCAGGAGGCCGACATCCTCGGCGCCACCCTGCCCTTCGTCAAGCACTCCTTCCAGGTCACCGACGCGCGCCAGATCCCCGAGTACGTGCACGAGGCCTTCCACGTCGCCTCGACCGGGCGCCCGGGGCCGGTGCTGCTCGACATCCCGCAGGATCTCTCGCGCGCCGACATCGATTACGAGCCGCGCACCGAGCCGGTCGAGATGCCCGGCTACAGGCCCTCGACCGAGGGCAACATCAAGCAGATCCGGATCGCCGCCAAGGCGCTCGCCAACGCCCGCCGGCCGATTTTCTACACCGGCGGAGGCGTCGTCAACGCCGACGCCTCCGCCGAGCTGCGCGAGCTCGCCGCCTCCGACCGCTTCCCGGTCACCTCGACGCTGATGGGCCTCGGCGCCTTCCCCGCCTCGGAGGAGAACTGGCTCGGGATGCTCGGCATGCACGGCACCGTCACCGCCAACTTCGCGATGGACAAAGCCGACCTGATCGTCGCCATCGGCGCCCGCTTCGACGACCGCATCACCGGCAAGCTCGCCGAGTTCGCCCCGCACGCCAAGGTCATCCACATCGACATCGACCCGGCTGAGATCTCGAAGAACGTCGGCGCCCACATCCCGATCGTCGGCGACGTCAAGCTGGTCCTGCCGAAGCTGAGCCGCGAGTACCGGGCGCTGCAGACCGACTCCTCCCGCCTCGACGCCTGGTGGGGTCAGATCCGCGGCTGGCAGCAGGAGCACCCGCTCTACTACGAGTCCGGCAAGGACGGCGAGATCAAGCCCCAGTTCATGGTCGAGGCGATGCACCGGGCGACCCGGGGCGACGCGATCGTCACCTCCGACGTCGGCCAGCACCAGATGTGGGCCGCCCAGTACTACGGCTTCGACAAGCCACGCCGCTGGATCAACTCCGGCGGCCTCGGCACGATGGGCTTCGGTCTGCCGGCGGCGATCGGCGCCAAGGTCGCCTGCCCGGACGACCAGGTTGTCTGCCTCGCCGGCGACGGCAGCCTGATCATGAACGTGCAGGAGCTGGCCACCTGCGTGAGCGAAGAGATCCCGGTCAAGGTCTTCCTCATGAACAACGGCTACATGGGCATGGTCCGCCAGTGGCAGGAGCTGTTCTGGGACCGCCGCTACAGCTCGGTCGAGATGGGCGCCAGCCCCGACTGGGTGAAGCTGGCCGAGGCCTTCGGCGCCACCGGCATGCGCTGCGAGAGCTCCGCCGATCTCGAGGAGACGATGGTCAAGGCGCTGGAGACCGAGGGGCCGGTCCTGCTCGACGTCCGCGTCGCCCAGGAGGAGAACTGCTACCCGATGATCCCGCCGGGCGAAGCCGCCCGCGACATGGTCGAGGCGCCGAGGGCGGTGCGCTGATGGAGGCGGGGACGCCGCAGGCGGTCAAGCTCGAGGACCTGCACCTGCCGGGACAGCTGAGCGGCCGCAAGCACATCCTCTCGATCCTGGTCGAGAACAAGCCTGGCGTGTTGGCCCGTGTCGCCGGCCTCTTCTCACGCCGCGGCTTCAACATCGACACGCTCGCGGTCGGGCCGACCGACGACCCCAGCGTCTCGCGGGTGACGCTGACGCTGGACGGCGCCGTCCACCCGATCGACCAGGTGACCAAGCAGCTGCACAAGCTGGTCAACGTGCTGAAGATCCGCGACATGGAGCCGGAGGAGACGGTGGCGCGCGAGATGGCGTTGTTCAAGGTCTCCTCGGCGGTCGAGAACCGGGCCGAGATCATCCAGTTCGCGGAGATCTTCCGGGCCAAGATCGTCGACGTCGCCCGTCGCACGATGACGATCGAGGTGACCGGCTCCGCTGACAAGATCGAGGCCTTCGAGCGCATGGTCCGCCCGCATGGCCTCGTCGAAATGGTCCGGACGGGAGAGATCGCGATCGCCCGAGGCTCGGACTGAATATGACGGCCCCAGACGCCGGTAGGCGGTGTCCTCGGTCGTCGAAGTAGCGCTGCTACTCCGACTCCCTGCGTCCGTGCCTACCGACCTCTGGACCTCGTCATATTCAGCCCGCCTGGCTGC
Source organism: uncultured Actinomycetes bacterium (assembly GCA_963714045.1). Taxonomy (GTDB): domain Bacteria; phylum Actinomycetota; class Thermoleophilia; order Solirubrobacterales; family 70-9; genus VAYN01. The sequence continues at coordinate 1,663,616 of OY970225.1, forward strand.
GGGACTCGAAAGAGCGGCTGCGCGGAGGCGGCGGACCCTTGTTAGCGTTACGGTCGAGACCGAGGTGACCGATCCCTGCGCCGCGGTCTTCGCTTCGCGGTTGGCCTCGGATCGCTGGTTCTGCTGGGAGCAGCCCGACCGCGACTTCGCCCTGGCCGGCCTCGGGGTCGCGCACGAGGCGGCATCGCGGGGGAAGGAGCGGTTCGCCGATGTCGCCGAGGAGTGCCTGCGAATCGGTGGGGACGCGATCGTCGACGAGCCGGCGGGGCTGCCAGCCGGCGCCGGCCCGGTCTGGCTCGGCGGCTTCGCCTTCGACCCCGAGGGCGGCGGCTCCTCGACCTGGTCCTCGCTCCCGCCGGCCTCGCTGGTCCTGCCCGAGCTGTCGATCTGCCGCAGCGGCGAGCGCGCCTTTCTGACCCTCAACGCCGTCGTCGGGCCCGGCGAGGACGCGGGGGAGAGGGCCGCTTCCCTGAACGCCAGGCTCGCCGGCCTCCGCGCCGCGGCGCCGCTGCCGATGCTCGACCCCCATCCCACCGCGCAGGCGGAGATCCGCAGCGCCCGCCCGCCGGGGGAGTTCGAAGAGGTGGTCGCGGCGGCGACGGCGCGGATCGGCGAGGGGGAGATGAGCAAGGTCGTGCTCGCCCGCGAGGTGATCGTCAGCACCGCCGCCGCCCACGACCCGGCGGCCCTGTTCGGCGCCATGCGCGAGCAGTTCCCGGCCTGCTTCTGCTTTTGCGTGGGAACGCCGGAGGCGGCTTTCATCGGCGCCAGCCCCGAGCTGCTGGTGCGCCGCTCCGGCGCCGGTGTCTCCACCGTGGCCCTCGCCGGCTCGACCCGCCGCAGCTCCGACCCCGCCGTCGACGACCACCTCGGCGAGCAGCTGCTGCGCAGCGACAAGGACCGCCGCGAGCAGCGGATCGTCTCCGAGCGGATCGTCCGCGCCCTGCGCCCGCACGCGGTCTGGGTCGAGGCGGCGGCCGAGCCGGAGATCGTCAGGGTGGCGAACATCCAGCACCTGGCGACGCCCGTGATCGCCCAGCTCGCCGATCCCCACTCGGCGATCGAGCTGGCCGGGATGCTGCACCCGACCCCCGCCGTCGGCGGCGAGCCCTGGCCCGGGGCCGCCACCGCGGTCGCCGAGCTGGAGAGCATGGACCGGGGCTGGTACGCAGGCCCGGTCGGCTGGATGGACGCGACCGAGGACGGCGAGTTCTGCGTCGCCCTGCGCAGCGCCCTGTTGCGGGACCGCGAGGCTCACCTCTTCGCCGGCGTCGGCGTCGTCGCCGGTTCCGACCCCGCGGCGGAGCTGGCCGAGACCGAGGTCAAGCTGAGCGCTCTGCTGCCGTTCCTCGCCGAGTAGGGGTGAGGTGAGATGCGGCCGGGGTGCCCCTCCCCCGAAAGCCGTCGCGCAGCTGGGCGTGCTCCCTGGGTTCGGGACGAGCGCCGCTTGAGCTTTCGGGGGAGGGGCACCCCGGCCGCACTGCTTACCGCTCCGGTAGATCGGCGAGGGACGCTTGGACGCGTTGGGTTAGCTGGCGGTGGACGGTGATGTTGCGGTGGCGGTCGGTTTTGACCTCGATCAAGCCGGTTCCCGCTGCCAGCGCCGCGGGGAGATCGGCGAGCGAGTCGAGGCGGCGGTGGGGGAGGTCGAAGAGGGCCGCGGCCCTCTCGGCGCTGACGCCGCGGGGGGTGCCGAGAAGGGCCTCGAACTCACTATCAGGGAGCGCTTGCTCCTGGGGGAGGAAGTGGAAGATGCCGCCGCCGTCGTTGTCGATGACGACGATCCGGACCGGGGTGGAGACGTTGCGCAGGGCGGCGAGGCCGCCGATGTCGTGGAGGAGGCCGAGGTCGCCGCTGACGATCGTCGTCGGGCGGCCGCTCGCGTGGGCGGCGCCGATTCCCGAGGAGAGGAGGCCGTCGATGCCGTTGGCACCGCGGTTGCAGAGGAAGATGGCGTCGGTCTCGCTTGACGACAGGAAGGCCTCCTGGTCGCGGATCGGCATGCTCGACGCCGTGTAGATCAGGTCGCCATCGGCATGGGCGCGGCCGAGGGCACGGTGCAGGGCGGGCTCGGAGATGGACACGCCGGGGCCGCTGTGCCCGCCCTCCGCGCCGCTGCCGCTCGCCTCGTGGAGAGCCGCCTCCAGGGCCGACTGCGCGGCCTGCTCGGCTGCGATCCACCCCTCCGGCGTCCCGCGCTCCTCCTTCTCCAGCCGCGCCGCCCATCCCGACGCCAGCTCGGTCGGGTCCGCCCGCAGCAGCGCCGAGGCGCGGTTGCTCGGCTCGTTCCATCCACCGTACGGGTCGACGACGATCTCGCTGGCCCCGCTCGCCGCCAGCCACGACCGCAACGGCTTGCTGGTCGGCATCTCGCCGAAGCGCAGGACGAGGTCGGGGACGACCGAGCGGGCGAAGCGCTCGTCGCGCAGCAGCAGGTCATAGGCGGCGACGACGTGGGAACGGTCGTGGGGCCCGCAGCGCAGCTGCGAGGTCGGCTCGGCGAGGATCGGGAAGCCGGCGACCCGGGCCAGGTGGGCGAGCGGCTCGCGCAGCTCCGGGTCGAGCTGGCGGCCGGCGACGATCACGCCGGAGATCGCGTCGCCGATGTGCCCCGCCATCTCGTCGAGCAGGAACGCCGAGGGCTCGAGGTCGATCCGGGTCACCGCTGTCAGCGGCCGGCCCTCGCGCCCCTTGAGCGCCAGCGGGTCGGTCGCGCTCACAGCTCCGTCGACGGGCACCGGCGCCAGCGGCTCGCGCCATGGCAGGTTCAGATGCACCGGGCCGGGCCGGGTCTCGCCCCGCGCCGCCGCCAGCGCCCGGCAGGCGACCGAGCGGTAGTGCAGCAGCCCGCCGTCGTCCGCCGCGTGGGTCCCGACTTCGCAGAACCAGCGCACCGAGGAGCCGAAGAGCTTGATCTGGTCGATCGTCTGCCCGGAGCCGATCCCGCGCAGCTCCGGCGGCCGGTCGGCGCTGAGCACGACCAGCGGCACGCCCGACTCGTCTGCCTCGATCACCGCCGGGTGGTAGTTGGCGACCGCGGTGCCCGAGGTGCAGAGCAGCGCCACCGGCTCCCCGCTCGCCTGCGCCGCCCCCAGGGCGAAGAAGCCCGCCGAGCGCTCGTCGACGATCGTCGTCACCTCGATCTCCGCTTGGCGCCACAGCGCCACCGCGAGCGGGGTCGAGCGGGACCCGGGGGAGGCGACCGCGTGGCGCAGCCCACTCCGGGCAAGCTCCTCGGCGAATGCGGAGGCGAGGGCGGTGTTGGCGTTGGTCGGATCCAAGGTGTGGGGCGACTCTGTCAACCAGGGGGGTGCAAAAGCGTCCCGTGAGGCTAAAGCCGGTGCGCCGCCAGCGCGTCCTCGTCGATCTCGACGCCGAGGCCGGGGCCGTCGGGCGGATGCAGCATCCCGTCCCGCAGCTCGCACTCGACCGAAGCCACGGTCGAGGCGAAGAGTCGCTGGGTGGCGAGGCCGTGGGCGAGCTCGATCCTCCCCTCGGGTGCGTTCTCGCGCAGCGCCTGCGCCACCTGCACCGCCGCCGCGATCCCGACCGGGCCGTCGAGGGCGCTGGAGAGGTAGGAGGGGAGGATCGCGGCGATCGCGAGCGCCTCCTCGGGCCCGCCAACCTTGGAGAGCTTGACCCCGGTGTATGCGCAGGCGCCGAGGCTCGCCGCCCGCTCGGCATCGCCCAGGCTGGCGACGCTCTCGTCCGCGGCGAGCGGAATCGAAGTTCTCCCCGCCAGCTCGGCGAGCTCCTCCAGCGTCGCCACCGGCTGCTCGGCGAGCTCGATGTCGAGCTCCTCCAGTTCGGAGAGGGTGCGCAGGGCGGTCTCGACGTCCCAGGCGGCGTTGGCGTCGACCCGGATCCGAGCGCCCGGCCCGACCGCCTCGCGCACCGCCCGCACCTGGCCCAGGTCGTCGCCCGTGCCGAGCTTCAGCTTGAAGGTGGAGAAGCCCTCCTCCGCCCAGCGCAGCGCGTCCGCGGCGACCGCCGCCGGCTCTCCGGCCACCAGCGTCGCGTTGCAGACGACCGCCTCTGAGGTGACGGTCATGCCTCGCAGGTCCATCAGGGCGGTGAGCGCGGCGCAGCGGGCGGGCGCCGAAAGGTCCGCGGCGTTGGCCCGCAGGCCCGCCTCATCCAGCCCCGCAACCTCGCCCAGCCCCTCCAGCTCGGCGAGGACCCGGGCCAGCGACGCTCCGCCACGCAGCGACAGGGGCACCGCTTCGCCCAGCCCCACGAGCCCCTCCTCGGTGCGCAACCGCAGCAGCACCATCTCGCGCCGGTCGAGGCTGCCGCGCGCGGTCACGTATGGCTCGCGAAACGGCAGCGCGTAGGGAATCGCCTCCAGGTCGACGATCTTCATCGCCACAGGATGGCGCAGTGGACTTTTTCCTTGTCCCAGCAAGGGAAAAGTCCACAGCGCCGGCAGGATCAGGCGGTGATCAGCAGCCCGGCCGAGACCAGCAGGCTGTAGGCGGCGAGCAGGGCGCCGGTGGCCGCGAGGGCGCCGTTCAGCGCCGGCCCGTCGGTGCGGTTGGACATCGCCCGCATCGGGCCGATCGCCAGCGGCAGCGCCACCAGGCCGATCAGCGGCAGCGCGCTCGCTTCGCCGGCGAGCAGGGCGAGCGGCAGCACCGCGAACGCGCCCAGCACCAGCAGCCGGTAGAGCATCACCGCGTTGGCACGCCCCATCCGCACCGCCAGTGTCATCTTTCCCGCCCGCCGGTCGGTCTCGAGGTCGCGGACGTTGTTGACGACGAGGATCGCGGTGGCGAGGAAGCCGAGCGCGATCGAGAGGCCCAGCGGCAGGGCGTCGAGCTGCTCCACCTGCACGTAGTAGGAGCCGTTGACGGCGACCAGGCCGAAGAAGAGGAAGACGAAGACCTCACCGAGGCCGGCGTAGCCGTAGGGGCGCGGGCCGCCCGTGTAGAGCACGCCGGCGGCGATCGAGACGGCGCCGATCAGCAGGATCACCACCCCGGCGACGCTCGCCAGGTAGATGCCGCAGGCGACCGCGACGGCGAAGGCGACCCAGGTCGCCCGCATCACCCGCTGCGGCGTCACCAGTCCGGCAGAGGTGACCCGCACCGGCCCCAGCCGATCGGCGGAATCCGCTCCCCGCTTGGCGTCCGAGTAGTCGTTGGCGAGGTTGGTCCCGATCTGGATGAAGATCGAGCCGACCAGGGCGGCGAAGAATGCCCCCCAGCGCGGCAGGTGCCCGACCCACTGCACGGCCGCCGCCGTCCCCACCAGCACTGGGGCTATCGCCGCCGGCAGCGTTCGCGGCCGCGCCGCCATCACCCAGATCCTCATGGGCGCCTCGGGAACTTCGAGAAGTCGGGCCGGCGCTTCTCCTTGAACGCCTCGCGTCCCTCGGCGGCCTCCTCGCTGCCGTAGAAGAGAAGGTTGGCGTCGTGGGCCAGCTGCTGGATCCCCGCGTAGCCATCCTCGTGGGCGTTGAAGCTCGCCTTGGCCAGGCGCAGCGCGAACGGCGAGAGCGTCAGCATGTCCCGGCACCAGGCGACTGTCTCCGGCTCGAGGCGGTCGAGCGGGACGACGGCGTTGACGAGCCCCATCCGCAACGCCTCCTCGGCGTCGTACTGGCGACACAACAGCCAGAACTCCTTCGCCTTCTTGGTCCCGACCAGGTCGCGCAGGAGCGAGGCGCCGAAGCCGCCGTCCCAGGAGCCGACGCGCGGCCCGGTCTGCCCGAAGCAGGCGTTTTCGGCGGCGATCGTCAGGTCGCAGCAGAGGTGGAGGATGTGGCCGCCGCCGATCGCGTAGCCGGCGACCATCGCCACTACCGGCTTCGGCAGCCGCCGCATCTGCACCTGCAGGTCGGTCACGTGGAAGCGCCCGAGCGAGGCGCCCTCGGCGACGTAGCCGCTGTCGCCGCGGACCGTCTGGTCGCCGCCGGAGCAGAACGCCTTGTCTCCCTCGCCGGTGAGGACAATCGCGCCGACCTCGGTGTCCTCGCGCGCCAGCTCGAGCGCGGCTCCGATCTCGATCAGCGTCTGCGGCCGGAAGGCGTTGAGCACCTCGGGCCGGTCGATTGTGATCTTGGCGATCCCGTCGGCCTTCTCGTAGCGGATGTCGCCGTACTCGCCGCCGGCGCGCCACTCGATCGGCGCGTAGAGATCGGACTCGGGCGGAGCGTCCTTGTGTCGTTTGGGCATGATGGGCACGATATCCCGCCGATGAAACTCGACGACTGGCTGGCCCAGAGATCGCAGAGCTGCCCCGACCGCACCGCGCTGGTGGCGGACGGCGCCGAGATGACCTACGCCGAGCTGGAGGCGGAGACGACCTGGGTCGCCCGCCGGCTCGCCGCCCACGGCGTCCGCCGCGGCTCCACCGCCGCCCTGACCATGCATCCGCGCCGCGAGCAGGTCGTGCTCGCCCACGCGCTGATGAAGGTCGGTGCCAAGCTGCTGCCGCTGAGCCCGCGGATGACCGACGAGGAGCGGGCCGCGATCGTCGCCGCCGAGGAGCCGATCGTCGACCTCGACGACGCCGGCGAGCTGACCCAGACCGAGGCCGACCTGCCGCTGCTGGGCGAGCACGACATGGACGAGGTCTGCGCCCGGGTCCTGACCAGCGGCAGCACCGGCGCCCCGCACCCGGTCGGCCTCACCTACGGCAACTTCCTCTGGAGCGCGGTCGGCTCCGCCTTCAACATCGGCGTCGAGCCCTCCGACCGCTGGCTCTGCTGCCTGCCGCTGAGCCATATCGCCGGCCTCGGGATCGTCATGCGCTCGGTCATCTACGGCACCACCGCGGTCGTCCACGAGGGCTTCGACGTCAACCGCGCCGGGGCGGCGCTGGAAGGGGACGACATAACCGTCGTCTCGGTGGTGGCGACGATGCTGACCCGTCTGCTCGAGGCCGGCGCCGACCTCTCCGGCCCGCGGGCGATCCTGGTCGGCGGCGGCCCCGTCCCCGAGGAGCCGCTGCAAGAGGCCACGGCAAAAGGCGCCACGGTCGTCCAGACCTACGGCCTCACCGAGACCTGCTCGCAGGTGACGACGCTGGCCCCGGCCGAGGCGCGCCGCAAGCTCGGCTCCGCCGGGCGGCCGCTGCTGACCACGCACCTCCGGATTCAGGACGGCGAGATCCTGGTCCAGGGCCCGACCGTCGCGCCCGGCCGCGCCGACGCCGACGGCTGGCTGCACACCGGCGACCTCGGCCACATCGACGAGGAGGGCTTCCTCTACGTCAAGGACCGGATCGACGACATGATCGTCAGCGGCGGTGAGAACGTGGCCCCGGCGGAGGTCGAGGAGGTGCTGCTGCGCCACCCCGAAGTGGCCGACGCCGCCGTGGTCGGCCGCGAGGACCCAGAGTGGCAGCAGGCGGTGACGGCGGTGGTGGTGCTGGAGAGCGGCTCGGCCATCACTCCCGACGAGTTGCGCCACCACTGCGCCGAGGCGCTGGCGGGCTTCAAGGTGCCGAAGCGGGTCGAGCTGGCGGCGGCGCTTCCGCGCACCCCCTCCGGCAAGCTGATGCGCAGAGCGCTCCGGTAGCCTGCCGCGTCATGCGAACCGACGACATCTTCTCCGACAAGGACGCCGACCTCGGCAAGCTCGACGGCAAGACCGTCGCGATCCTTGGCTACGGCTCCCAGGGGCATGCCCACGCCCTCAACCTCAAGGACTCCGGCGTCGAGGTCGTCGTCGGCCTCCGTCCCGATTCCTCCAGCCGCGCCAAGGCCGAAGCGGCCGGGCTCGAGGTGCTCGACGTCGCCGAAGCCGCCAGCCGCGGCGAGGTGGTGATGATCCTGTTGCCCGACGAGAAGCAGGCCGAGGTCTGGCGCGAGGAGATCGCCGACGGCATCGCCCCTGGCAACCTGCTGCTCTTCGCCCACGGCTTCGCGATCCACTTCGGCGAGATCGAGCCGCCGCCCGGCGTCGACGTCGGCATGGTCGCGCCCAAGGGCCCGGGCCACCTGGTCCGCCGCCAGTACGAGGAAGGCAGCGGCGTCCCCTGTCTGATGGCGGTCCACCAGGACGCCACCGGCAACGCCCATGACCTCGTCCTCGCCTACGCCTCCGGGATCGGCGGCGGCCGCGCGGCGATCATCGAGACCAGCTTCAAAGACGAGTGCGAGACCGACCTCTTCGGCGAGCAGGCGGTCCTCTGCGGTGGCGCCTCGGAGCTGGTCCGGGCCGGGTTCGAGACCCTGGTCGAGGCCGGCTATGACCCCCGCCTCGCCTACTTCGAGTGCCTGCACGAGCTGAAGCTGATCGCCGACCTGATGTACGAAAAGGGGATCCAGGGGATGCGCTACTCGATCTCCAACACGGCCGAGTACGGCGACATGACCCGCGGCAAACGGGTGATCGGCGAGGAGTCCCGCGCCGCCATGAAGCAGATCCTCTCCGAGATCCAATCCGGCGACTTCGCCCGCGAGTTCATCGCCGAGAACAAGGCCGGCAACGAGAACTTCGACCGCATGCGCGGCGAGGCGGCCGGGCACGAAGTCGAGGAGGTCGGGAAAGATCTCCGCAACATGATGCCCTGGATCGACCAGGGGTTCAGCGACACGAAGTAGGTCGGTTGGTGGGGGAGGACCGGATGCCCCTCCCCCGGAGACCGTCGCGCAGCTGAGGCGAGCTCCCTGGGTTCCGGCGTAGGCACTGGAGCCTCCGGGGGAGGGGCATCCGGTCCTCCCGCCCGAAGTCCCGCTTCGGCTAGCGGTGCGTCTCGCCCTCGGCGAGTTTGCCGTCGCGGCCGACGTAGCCGTCCTTGCCGCCGATCACGACATAGACCGCCTCCTCGGAGTCGCTGACGTTCTTCACTTTGCGGGGGGTGGGGGCGTCGACCCAGGCGAGGCCGCCGGGGCCGAGGCGCCGGGTCGAGCCGTCGCCGAAGGTGAACTCGACCTCGCCGCTGTGGACGAAGTAAAGCTCCTCCTGCTCGTCGTGGTAGTGGCTGCCGGTCTCGTAGGCGGGAGGCAGCACGATCGCGTTGACGCCGAAGGCGGTCACCCCGAGCTCCTTGCGGATCTTGCGGAACCCAGGGCCCTCGCCGAGGTCTGCGAGGTTGGCGACCGCGTAGCCCTCGCCCTTGGTCACGCCCTCAGGCATCGGGGGTCACCGGGGCTGGCGCGGCGGGGGGCGTTCCGATCGACCTCTCGAGCCCGATCGGCGGGTAGTCGTCGGTGAGGATCGCGGCGTAGCCGCCGACGCGGGCATAGAAGCCGTTGACGTAGGTCATCAGGCTGTTGATCGCCTCGGGCAGGTAGCCGCGGAAGACGATCGTCAGCCAGGCGACGATGCCGGAAGCGGACTGCAGCGAGCTGATCCCGAAGTAGATCACGATCTCCATCGGGATCACCAGAACCAGGCGGAAGAACGCCTTGAGGCGGCTCTGCCGCTCGGCGGCGGGCGCGAAGTTGACCCGGATCGGGTAGGTGGGGTCGTGGGCGAGGCCGAACGGGGGCCAGACGTCGGTCTGGAGATACCCCCAGGCGCCGACCCGCACGCAGTAGCGGATGACGCCCGAGTTGAAGCTGTAGAGCCACTCTGGATAGCGACCGAGGATCACGACCGCGACCCAGGCGAAGAAGTGGGTGAAGACGAAGGCGATCAGGTAGACGGCCATCACGATCAGCCACGGGATCGCCAGGATGATCCGGAAGAACGTCGTCCAGCGGTTCGGCGTCGGGTTGAAGTCGGCTTCGTAGCTGATCGGGTACATCGATCCCCCTCTGTTTGGACGGGACTGGGCGCTAACCGCCGCGAGCCTACCCCTGGCCCCGGCGTCAGTCCACCCGCGACGGTCAATAACCTGTCGAGCCCGATGGCCGCCCCGACCACCGACACCGCCAGGATCCCCGCCGAGCTGAAGCCGGCCGACGGCCGCTTCGGCTGCGGGCCCTCGAAGGTGCGCCCGGAGGCGCTGGCGGCGCTGGCCGAGCGCTCCGGCCTGATGGGCACCTCGCACCGCCAGGCGCCGGTGCGCGAGCTGGTCGGCCGGGTGCGCTCCGGGCTCGCCGAACTGTTCTCCCTGCCCGACGGCTACGAGGTCGCCCTCGGCAACGGCGGCACCACCGCCTTCTGGGACGCCGCCGTCGCCTGGATCGTGCGCGAGCGGGCGCTGCACCTGGCCTACGGCGAGTTCTCGGCGAAGTTCGCCAAGGCGACGGCGACGGCGCCGTTCCTGGCCGACCCGATCCTGATCGAGGCCGAGCCGGGCGACGCGCCGTCCCCCGCCGCCGACCCCGCCGCCGACGTCATCGCCTGGGCCCACAACGAGACCTCGACCGGGGTGATGGTGCCGGTCGAGCGCCCCGCCGGCGCCGGCGATGCCCTGGTCCTGGTCGACTCCACCTCGGGCGCCGGCGGCCTGCCGGTGGACGTCGCCGAGGCCGACGCCTACTACTTCGCTCCGCAGAAGTGCTTCGGCGCCGACGGCGGGCTCTGGCTGGCGCTGCTCAGCCCCGCCGCGATCGCCCGGATCGAGGAGCTCGACGGCGCCGACGGCCGCTGGCAGCCGGGCTTCCTCTCGTTGCGGACCGCCCTGGAGAACTCGCGCAAGGAGCAGACCTACAACACGCCCGCGCTGGCCACCCTGCTGCTGCTCGCCGACCAGGTCGAGTGGATGCTCGGCAACGGCGGGCTCGAGTGGTGCGTACGGCGGACCTCCGACTCTTCGGGCCGCCTCTACGGCTGGGCCGAGCGCAGCGAGGTTGCGACCCCGTTCGTCACCGACCCCGCCAAGCGCTCGCCGGTCGTCGGCACGATCGACTTCGCCGACTCGGTCGACGCCGCCGCCCTCGCCGCCGCCCTGCGTGCCAACGGCATCGTCGACGTCGAGCCCTATCGCAAGCTCGGCCGCAACCAGCTGCGGGTGGGGATGTTCCCGGCGATCGAGCCGGACGACGTCGAGGCGCTGATCGCCTGCGTCGACTGGGTCCTCGAGCACGTCGAGGGGGTGGCCCGGTGAAGGTCCTGGTCAAGGAGAAGATCGCCGACACCGGCGTCGACCTGCTGCGCGCCAACTTCGACGTCGACCTCGGGCTCGAGATGTCCGACCAGGAGCTGCGCGAGAAGATCGGGGGCTACGACGCGATCCTGATCCGCTCGGCGACGAAGATGACCGCCGAGCTGATCGAGCTGGCGGCCAACCTGAAGGTGATCGGCCGTGCCGGCACCGGCGTCGACAACGTCGACATCCCGGCCGCCACCCGGCGCGGGATCATCGTCGCCAACGCCCCCGAGTCGAACTCGGTCGCCGCCGCCGAGCACACCCTCGCCCTCGCCCTCGCCCTCTTCCGCAACGTCCCCCAGGCGCACGAATCGCTCCTCGCCGGCCGCTGGGATCGGGCAAAGTTCAAGGGCGCCGAGCTCTACGGCAAGACGCTGGGGGTGATCGGCTTCGGCCGCATCGGCCAGCTCGTCGCCAAGCGCGCCCAGAGCTTCGAGATGGAGGTGGTCGCCTTCGACAAGTTCGTCTCCGCCGAGCGCTTCCGCGAGCTCGGGGTCGACGGCGCCGAGAGCGTCGAGGAGGTGCTCGGCCGCGCCGACCTCGTCACCCTGCACGTGCCGAAGACGCCGGAGACGATCGGTCTGATCGGCGCCGGGACGATCGCCCAGATGAAGGACGGCGCCCGCCTCGTCAACTGCGCCCGCGGTGAGCTGGTCGACCTCGACGCCCTGCTGGCCGGCCTGGAGTCCGGCAAGCTGGCCGGCGCCGCGCTCGACGTCTTCCCCTCGGAGCCCTTCACCGAGCACCCGATCTTCGCCCGCGGCGACATCGTCGTCACCCCTCACCTCGGCGCCTCGACCGCCGAGGCCCAGGACCGCGCCGGCGTCGTCACCGCCGAGCAGGTGACCGCTGCCCTCAACGGCGGCGTCGTCACCAACGCGGTCAACATCGCCGCCGTCCGCCCCGAGGCGATGGAGGCGCTGGCGCCGTTCGTGCCGCTCTGCGAAAAGCTCGGCCGCCTCGCCCAGGGCCTCGGCGACGGCGCGGTCGACCGGGTCAGCGCCGAGTTCCGCGGCCGCATCGCCTCCCACGACACCCGCCTGCTCGGCATCGCCGTCCTCGTCGGCATCCTCTCCGGCCACACCGAGGAGCCGGTCAACCTCGTCAACGCCCCGCAGATGGCGGAGGAGCGCGGCATCGAGCTGGTCGAGACCAACGACGCCAGCGCCGGCGACTTCACCGAGCTGGTCACCGTGCGGCTCTCCTCCGGTGGCGAGGAGGTCGAGGTCGCCGGCACCAGCGTCGGCCCCCGCAACGAGCCCTACCTGGTCTCGGTCTGGGGCGAGGGCTTCTACCTGCCCTTCGCCGAACACCTCTCCGTCTTCCGCTATGCCGACCAACCGGGGATGATCGGCCGGGTCGGGACGATGTTCGGCGAGGAGGGAGTCAACATCGTCTCCGCCGCGGTCGGCGCCGAGCGCGGCGGCGAGCGGGCGGTGATGGCGCTCACCACCGACGCCCCGGTGCGGGCCGAGACGATCGAGAAGATCCTCGGCCTCGACGGTTTCGCCATCGGCCGCTCCGTCGACCTCTGAGGCCGTCCGACCGGCGCATAGCGGCGTCCTCGCTCGCTTGTGTGCAGAGCACACGGCGCTCACTGCGTCCTTGCTCTGCTTGGTCGGTCGACCTCAGGACGTTTAGGGTGGGACGATGCGTGCCGTCGTCCTAACTGGCACCGGGGGTCCTGAGGTTCTCCAGGTGCAGGAGCGGCCCGACCCCGCGGTCGGGCCCGGCCAGGTCCGTATCGCCGTGCGTGCGGCCGGCATCAACTTTGCCGACACGATGGCCCGGGTCGGCCTCTACCCCGATGCGCCGAAGCCGCCCTGCGTGCTCGGCTACGAGGTCGCCGGCGAGGTCGAGTCGGTGGGGGAGGAGGTGAGCGACTTCGAGCCGGGCGATCGCGTCGTCGCCGGCACCCGCTTCGGCGGCCAGGCCGAGCTGGTCAGCGTCGACGCCGCCCAGGTCCTGCCGCTCTCCGACCGCCTCAGCTTCGAGCAGGGCGCCGCCTTCCCGGTCAACTACGGCACCGCCTACGCGGCGCTGATCCTGATGGGCGGCCTGCGCGAGGGCGACCGTGTGCTGATCCACGCCGCCGGCGGCGGTGTCGGCATCTCGGCGACCCAGATCGCCCGCAACGCCGGCGCCGCCAAGCTGATCGGCACGGCGTCGCCCGGCAAGCACGACGCCATTCGGGCGCAAGGGGTGACTGATGCCATCGATTACCGAAACGACGACTTCGCGGCCGAGGTGATGCGGATCACCGGCGGCGAGGGGGTCGACCTGGTCATCGACGCGCTCGGGCCGACCTCGTTCCGCAAGGACTACCGGCTGCTGCGCCCCGGCGGGCGGCTGGTCATGTACGGGCTCTCGGAGAGCACGAACGCCGGCGCCCGCGACCTTCCCGCCACCCTCAGGAGCCTGCTGAAGATGCCGCTGGCGACGATGCCCTGGTGGAAGAGCCTGACGATGATGAACGAGAACAAAGGCGTCTTCGGCCTCAACATGCTGAGCTGGTGGGATCGCGAGGGCAACCTCGACCGCGTCACCGAGCCGCTGATGGCCGACCTCGAGGCCGGCCGGCTCGAGCCGGTGGTCGCCGAGGCGTTCCCCTTCGACCGGGCCGGCGAGGCGCACGAATTCATCGCCCAGCGCCGCAACGTCGGCAAGGTCGTGTTGTTCCCTCAGTAGGGCTCGGGCGATTCGAGGCCGAGTTGTCTCTGCGATGAAGAAGGCGATCCTGATTGCGAGCACGGTGCTGGCGGTTCATGCCGCCGCGTCCGCGCATGCCGCCCGAGCGCCGCTGACCGTGCTGCTCGCCGGCGGCTCGGAAGCGAACACGATCTCGATCGCGCTCAGCCCCGACGGCCGCAGCTACACGATCGACTCGGTGGTGCCGCTCGAAGTCGGCGGCAGCGTCTGCGTCCACCCCGAAGGCCAGCAGAACGAACTGGTCTGCGCCGCGGCGGCGATCGGCGGCTTCGAAGTCAACGCCGGCGGTGGCGACGATTTCGTTTCCGTCGCTCGCGAGGTCCCGGTCCCGGTCACCTTGCGTGGCGGGCCCGGCCAGGATCGCCTGATCGGCGGCGCCGGCCCCGACAAGCTGGTCGGCGGTGCCGGCGACGACACGCTGATCGGGCGCGGCGGCGCCGACTCGCTGTACGGCGGCCCTGGCAACGACCGCCTGCTGGGCTGCGGCGGCAACGACCTGCTGCGCGGCGGCGGCGGCGAAGACGTGCTGCTGGGCGGCTCCGGCCGCAACGAACTGCTGCCTTGAGACCGGTCTCAGGTCACCTGCTCGGCGGGGGGCCGCCCGAGCAGCGTGCCGCCGACGAACAGCAGCGAGACGGCGAAGCCGACCAGGGAGAGGGCGGCGTCGAGGCGGAAGCCGGCCTGGACGCCATCGGCGAAGGGCGGGATCGCGGCCGAGAAGACCGTGGTCGTAAGGCCCAGCCCGATCGAGCCGCCGGCGATCTGGAACATGTAGACGATGCCGCCGGCGAGGCTGGTCTGCGATTCGTCGACCGAGGTGACGCCCGCGGTCGTCGCCGTCGGGTAGAAGCTGCCGATCCCGATGCCGAGGACGATCATGCCCGGGACCAGCGCGCCGTAGCCCGAGCTCGTGTCGACCTGGGAGAAGAGGAATGGCGCCACGGTGATGCAGGCGGCGCCGAAGACGGCGAGTGGCTTGGCGCCGAGGCGGTTATAGAGCGGCCCGGCGAGGAACGAGACGAACGCGAAGACGCCGAGGAAGGGCAGGATCCCGACGCCCGCTTCCAGCGGCGAGTAGCCGAACTGCTTCTCCATGAACTGGGGCAGGTAGAGCAGCGAGGCGAAGAAGGTCGCCGACATGAAGAGGATCGCCACGCAGGAGGCGGTGAAGCTGCGGTTTCGCATCACCGCCCGCGGCACCAGCGCATGCGCGCCGGCCCGCCGCTCGATCGGGACGAAGGCGACGATCAGCGTCGCCGCTATCGCCAGCAGCCCGATCACCCTCGGGTCGCTCCAGCCCCAATCGTCGACCTGGTCGAGCGCGACCAGCAGCGAGACGAGGCCGATCGAGAGCGCCGCGATGCCCGGGTAGTCGATCCGCTGGTCCTTCGCTTCGGGCTCCTCGACGTGGACCAGGAAGTAGGTGACCGCGACGGCGAAGATCGAGACCGGGACGTTGAGGAAGAAGATCCAGCGCCAGCTGAGGGCGTCGGTGAGGACGCCGCCGACCAGCGGCCCGATCGCGTTGCCGAGCCCGGCGGCGCCGAGGATGATCCCGCCCGCCAGCCCCGCCTTCTCCTCCGGCAGGATCGCGAAGGTCATGCCGAGGATCGCCGGCCACATCAGGGCGCCGCCGATCCCCATAACGCAGCGGCTGAGGATCAACCAGGTCTCGGTCTGCGCGGCGCCGCCGAGGGCCGACATCGCGGCGAAGATCACGGTGCCGAGGAAGAAGGCGTTGCGGCGCCCGAACATGTCCGCCAGCCGCCCGCCGGTGACGATCATCACCCCGAAGGTGAGCGCGTAGGCGTTGACCACCCACTGGATCGTGTTGATGTTGGTGTGGAAGTCCTTCTCGATCGTCGGCAGGGCGACGTTGATCGCCGAGAAGTCGTTGGCGATCACGACGACCGCGATTCCCAGGGCGAAGAGGGCGAGCCAGTTGATGCGCTGCGGGGCGACGATGGGCGCCAGCCTACGAAACGCGGTAGATGCCGCCCGGTTCTGCGCTACCCTGCAACGAGCGAATGACCCGCCGGCTCGACAGCCTCGCGCTTCTCCTTCTCCTCCCCCCTCGGGGGGAATAGCGCTGGGCGGCGCGATAGCCGCGAGAGACAAGGTCATTCAAACGGAGCAGAGAAGGAGGAGGTCCGATGGGACCCGCATCTGACGCCAACCGCGTCCACATATTCGACACCACCCTGAGGGACGGCGAGCAGTCGCCCGGCATCTCGCTGAACACCGCCGAGAAGGTGGAGATCGCCCAGCAGCTGGCACGGCTGGGGGTCGACGTGATCGAGGCCGGCTTCCCGATCACCTCGCCCGGCGACTTCGAGGCCGTGCGGGAGATCTCGCGCAAGGTCGAGGGCCCGGTGGTCTGCGGCCTCGCCCGCACCCACAAGGCCGACATCGACGCCGCCTGGGGGGCGGTGCGCGACGCCGGGCGCCCGCGCATCCACACCTTCATCTCTACCTCCGACATCCACATCGAGCACCAGCTGCAGACCGACCGCGAGGACGTCAAGGGCCAGGCCCGGGCGGCGGTCTCGCTGGCCAAGAGCTACTGCGAGGACGTCGAGTTCTCGCCGATGGACGCGACTCGCGCCGACGTCGAGTTCACCGCCGAGGTCTGCGCGATCGCGGTCGAGCAGGGAGCGACCGTCGTTAACATTCCCGACACCGTCGGCTACACGACGCCGGAGGAGTACGCGGACTACTTCCGCCGCTTGTACGAGCTGGCGCCGGCGTTGCGCGGGGTCGAGATGTCGGTCCACTGCCACGACGACCTGGGCCTGGCAGTCGCCAACTCCTACGCGGGGGTGCTGGCTGGCGCGCGCCAGGTCGAGTGCGCCGTCAACGGGATCGGCGAGCGCGCCGGCAACTGCTCGCTGGAGGAGATCGCGATGCTGATCAAGGTCCGCGAGGACGTCCACGGCCTCACCACCGGGATCGAATCCCGCGAGATCGCCCGCACCAGCCGCATGGTCTCCCGCCTGACCGGCTACGCGATCCAGCCCAACAAGGCGATCGTCGGCCGCAACGCCTTCGCCCACGAGTCCGGGATCCACCAGGACGGCGTGCTGAAGGAGCGCAGCACCTACGAGATCATGGACGCGACCGAGGTCGGCCTGGAGTCGAACTCGATCGTGCTCGGCAAGCACTCCGGCCGCCACGCGCTGAAAGACGCCCTGGAGCAGCTGGGGTTCCAGGTCGAGGGCAACGCCCTCAACGCCGCCTTCAAGGCCTTCAAGGAGGTCGCCGACCGCAAGAAGCATGTGACCGCGCTCGACCTGGAGGCGATCGTCTCCGACGAGATGCGCGAGCGCGCCGACGCCCACGAGCTGGCCTGGTTCGAGGTCGAGGCGGGCTCGCGGCGCGAGCCGCTGGCCCGGGTCGCGGTGACCCTGCCCTCGGGCGAGGAGGCGGTCGGCGAGTCCGGCGGCGACGGCCCGGTCGACGCCATCTTCCGCGCCATCCAGGGGGCGACCGGGACCGAGTGCGAGCTGCGCCAGTACATGGTCGAGGCGGTGACCGGGGGGGAGGACGCGCTCGGCGAGGTGACCGTGGTGCTGCGCGCCGCCGGCCGCCTGGCGACCGGCCAGGGCGTCGCCACCGACATCCTCGAGGCCTCCGCCCGCGCCTACGTGCGGGCGCTCTCCAACGCCCTCGAAGGCGCCGCCACCCGCGAGGCCGAGGCGGCCACCGCCGAGGCCGCGGCCTCGCGGACGCCGGGGCCCTAGCCTCAGGCCGGGGCCGGCGCCCGTTTCCGCGTCATCGCGCTTTCCTTCCGCGCTCGCTCCAGCTGCATCCGCTGGTCGTAGACGCGCAGGATGTCGCGATGCGAGAGCCAACCGACCACGCGCTCTCCTTTTTCGTCGAGCACGGCCAGGCCGGCGCTGTCGGATTTGACCAGGGTCGCCGTCGCTTCGGCCAGCGACTCGGTCGGCGTCAGCGCCGGCAGTCGCCGCGCCAGCGAGCCGGCGTCCATCTCGTCGCCCTCCTCGCCCAGAGCCTGCTCGAGCTCGTCCCCGAGCAGGACACCGAGGAATGCGCCGGACTCGTCGATGACGGGCAGCCCCGGCTCCTCGCTTGCGCTCAGCCTTGCCACCGCCTCCCCCAGCGTCGCGGCGGCCGCCACGGGTTCCGGCGTCGGCCGCATCGCCTCGGCGACGGTGACCGCTTCCATCGGGCTGGCGGGGCGGCGGCGGAGCAGGTCGATGCCGCGGCGCGCCAGCTTCAGCGTGTAGATCGAGTCGGGCGAGAGCCGGCTGGCGAGCGCGGTTGCGATCACCACGGCGAGCATCAACGGCAGCATGATGCGGTAGTCGCCGGTCAGCTCGAAGATGATCAGGATCGCCGTCATCGGCGCCCGGGCGGCGGCGGCGAAGACCGCTCCCATGCCGATCAGGCCGTATGCCCCCGCCGGCCCGGCGAGCCCGGGCAGCAGTGCGTGCATCGCCAGGCCGAAGGCGGAGCCGAGCATCGCACCCATGAAGAGCGATGGGGCGAAGACGCCGCCGGAGCCCCCGATCGAAAGCGTCAGGCTGGTCGCCACCACCTTTGCGCCGAGCAGCGCCAGCAGGAAGAGCAGCGTGTACTTGCCGGCGATGGCGCTTTCGAGCACGTCGTAGCCGACGCCGTACATCTGCGGGACGGCCAGCAGCAGCAGGCCGAGCAGGATTCCCCCGGCCGCCGGCCGCCACGACTCCGAGAAGCGCCAGAGCCGGTCGGCGCGGTCCTCCATCCCGTAGAGGACGCGGATGAAGGCGACGCCGACGATCGCGGCCAGGAGGCCGAGCACGAGGTAAAGGGGATAGCCGGCGACGGCGCCCACGCCCACCCGCGGCAGTTCGAGGAAGGCTTCGGAGCCGAAAGCGGCGCGGCCGATCACGTCGGCGGTCACCGAGGCGACGACGACGGCGCTGAAGGAGCGCGTCTCGAAGTCGCGCAGGATCACCTCGAGGGCGAAGAAGACGCCGGCGATCGGGGCGTTGAAGGTGGCCGAGATCCCGCCCGCGGCGCCGCAGGCGACGAGCAATCGCACGCGTGCCTCGGGCGCGCGAACGACCTGGCCGAGGGTCGAGCCGAGCGCCGAGCCGATCTGCACGATCGGCCCCTCGCGGCCGACCGAGCCGCCGGAGCCGATGCAGAGCGCCGAGGCGAGCGACTTGACCAGGGCCACGATCGGACGGATGCGGCCACCGCGGTGAGCGACCGCGAGCATCACCTCGGGCACGCCGTGCCCGCGGGCCTCGCGAGCGAAGCGGTCGACCAGCGGACCGTAGAGCAGGCCGCCGACGATCGGCACCAGGGCGACGAACCAGATGCCGAGGCCGGGGACGAGCGGGTTGGGCACGCGCCCGTCGGCGCCGTAGCTTTCGTGACCCGTGAAGAGGTAGGTGAAACCCTCGATCAGATAGCGGAAGGCGACGGCGCCGAGGCCCGCTCCGATACCCACCGCCAGGGCAAGGGCCAGCAGTCCGCCCGGCCCTCCCATCCAGGCGCCGAGCCGCGCCCGTCCTCTCATCGGCAGATGCGGCCTGGGAGCCCATCCGGGGCCGGCGCCGCTCATCTCGCCGCGATCCCGTCGAGCAGCTCGTCGACCGCGCGCCGGATGTTGTCCCAGCGAAAGGCGCTCGGGTCGAGCGTCGCGTGCAGCATCAGGCCGTCGGCGCTGGCGAGGAGCATCGAGGCGAGCGCGTTGGCCGGCACCTCGCGAATCTCGTCGCGTTCGACACCCTCCTCGATCCAGGCGCGGATGCGCATCCGTCGCCGAGCGCTGGTCTCGGCGAACTGGCGGCGCAGCGGCTCCTGTCCAAGCACGGCGGCCCAGAGGTCCGCCCTCACCTGGGCGCGAGCGGGATCGTCGGCGTGCTCGACCATCGCCTGGGAGAAGCGGCGCAGGCGCTCGATCCCCGATGCCTCCTCTTCGCCGATCCGGTCGAGCATCCGGTCCAGCTCGGCCGCGTCGCCGTCGAGCAAGGCGGCGAGCAGCTCGTCCTTGCTCTCGAAATAGCCGTAGAAGGCGCCCTTGCTCAGTCCCGCCTCGGCGCAGACGTCGTCGACGGTCATCTCCGCGAAGCGCTTTGCCGCGGCGCAGCGCCAGGCCGCCTCGAGCAGATGCCGGCGGCGTTCGTCGCGAACGTCAGGTCGTAGCTTGGGCATGGGCGGTGGGTCGTCAGGGCTGCAAACCGACTGGTCGGTTTTTATAGCAAAAATCACAAGTGGCAGTCAGTTGTATGTGATAACGTACGCTGCGTGAACGCCACCGCGATCAAGCCGGCCAGGCCGGCCGCAACGGCCCCGGGGACACGGATTCGCGCCCTGCGCGAGGCGATGGGCTTCTCGCTGCGTGACCTGGCCGAGCGCAGCGGCGTCAGCGCGCCGATGCTCTCGCAGGTGGAGCGGGGGGAGACCAGCCCGACTCTGGCGGTCGCCGAGAAGATCGCCGCCGGGCTGGAGCTGTCGCTGTCGCAGCTGCTGCGCCTCGACGAGGGCCAGAACGTCTCCGTCAGCCGGGCCGGTGCCCGCCGCGGCTTCGAGCGCGGCGGCCACCGCTTCGAGGAGCTGACGCCGCCGCTGCCCGGCCAGCGCGCCGACGTCTCCCTGCACGTGCTCGAGCCCGGCGCCGCCACCGGCGGCCGCGAAGACCCGCCGATGCACGAGCCCGGCAGCCGCGAGACCGCCGTCGTCCTCGCCGGCGCCCTGGCGCTGGTCGTCGACGGCAGCCGCCACGACCTGCGCGAGGGCGACGGCATCACCTTCGACGCCGACCTTCCCCACCATTTCGAGAACGACGGCGAGGAGCCGACCAGGTTCATCGCCGTGATCGCCGCCGGCCTGAGGAGGAGCTGACCGTGCCCAAAAATATGTTCGAGAAGATCTGGGAGGCCCATGAGGTCTCCGACGACCTCATCTACATCGACCTGCACCTGGTCCACGAGGTCACCTCGCCGCAGGCCTTCGACGGCCTGCGCCTGGCGGGTAGGCCAGTCCGCCGCCCGGACAAGACCCTCGCCACCGCCGACCACAACGTCCCCACCGACGGCACGATGGCGGCGCGGCTGATCGCCGACGAGCTCTCCCGGGTCCAGGTCGAAACCCTGGAGCGCAACTGCGAGGAGTTCGGCATCCCGCTCTACTCGCTGGGCTCCGAGCGCCAGGGGATCGTCCACGTGATCGGCCCCGAGCTGGGGGTCACCCAGCCGGGGATGACAATCGTCTGTGGCGACAGCCACACCTCCACCCACGGCGCCTTCGGGGCGCTGGCCTTCGGCATCGGCACCTCCGAGGTCGAGCACGTGCTGGCGACCCAGTGCCTGGTCCAGAAGCGGCCGAAGACGATGCGGATCTCCTACTCCGGCGAGCTCGGCTCCGGCGTCACCCCCAAGGACCTGATTCTGGCCACGATCGGCCGTCTGGGCACCGGCGGCATGGTCGGTCACGCGGTCGAGTACGCCGGGCCGGCGATCGCCTCGCTCTCGATGCCGGGGCGGATGACCGTCTGCAACATGACGATCGAGGGCGGCGGCCGGGCCGGGACGATCGCCCCCGACGAGACCACCTTCGAGTGGGTGCGCGGCCGTGCCGCCGCCCCCGGGGACTTCGACGCCGCGGTCGAGCGCTGGCGGGCGCTGCCGAGCGACGAGGGCGCCTGCTTCGACACCGAGGTCGAGATCGACGCCGCCGCGATCTCGCCGATGGTCACCTGGGGCACCAACCCCGGCATGGTCTGCGAGGTCACCGACCGGGTTCCCGACCCGGCGGCGACGGACTCCCCGGCCGAGCGCGAAGCGGCCGAGCGCGCTCTCGCCTACATGGGCCTGGAGGCCGGCACCCCGATGACCGAGGTGGCGCCGGAACGGGTCTTCATCGGCTCCTGCACCAACTCGCGAATCGAGGATCTGCGCGAGGCGGCGGCGGTCGTCGACGGCCGCCGGGTCGCCGGCTCGGTGCGAGCGATGGTCGTCCCCGGCTCCCAGCAGGTGAAGGCGGCCGCCGAGGCCGAGGGGCTGCACGAGGTCTTCCGCGGCGCCGGCTTCGAATGGCGCGAGGCGGGCTGCTCGATGTGCCTGGGGATGAACCCCGACATCCTGATCGAGGGCGAGCGCTGCGCCTCCACCTCCAACCGCAACTTCGAGGGTCGCCAGGGCAAGGGCGGGCGCACCCACCTGGTCAGCCCGAGGATGGCGGCCGCGGCCGCGATCGAGGGACACTTCGTCGACATCAGAGATTGGAGCTGGAGATGAGGCCGATAGACGTCATCGAGGGTGGGGTGTCGGTGCTGGACCGCGCCGACGTCGACACCGATCAGATCATCCCCAAGCAGTTCCTCAAGCGGGTCGAGCGGACCGGCTTCGGCGAGTTCCTCTTCTACGACTGGATCCGCGACGGCGAGATCGAGCTGGAGCCGAACCCGATCCTGGTCACCGGGCGCAACTTCGGCTGCGGCTCCTCTCGCGAGCACGCCCCCTGGGCGCTGGAGGACTTCGGCTTCCAGGCGATCGTCGCCCCCAGCTTCGCCGACATCTTCTACTCCAACTGCACCAAGATCGGGCTACTGCCGGCGATCCTCGACGAGGAGCACTGCCGCGCGGTCGCCGAGGCCGGCGAGGCGCGGATCGACGTCGACGACGAGACCGTCACCTGCGCCGCCGGCGTCTTCGAGTTCGAGGTCGAGCCCGACGTCAAGCACCGCCTCCTGAACGGCCTCGACGACATCGGCATCACCCTCGAGAACGCCGCCACGATCGACGCCTTCGAGGGCTCCGGCAGCGGCGAGCGCGGGCCGGTGACGACTGCGCTGTGAGCGCCCCGGGCCCGACAGGTCCGATGAACAGCAGCGTCCGCGAGTGGGACGCCGACACCTACGACGCGGTCTCCGATCCCCAGTTCAGCTGGGGGATGGAGGTGCTGGAGCGCCTCGAACTGCGCGGCGACGAGCTGGCGCTTGACGCCGGCTGCGGCTCCGGGCGGGTCAGCGCCGAGCTGGCGAAGCGCCTGCCCGGCGGCCACCTGATCGCGGTCGACGGCTCCGAGGCGATGATCGCCAAGGCGCGCGAGCGCTTGGGGGACGGCGTGGGGGAGAGGGAAACGTCGCCGAGCACACCAAGGCGATCGCCGCGGTCGCCGGGCGACCGGAATTCGCGGCGCACTTCAGCCAGATGACGGGGATATGGAACTTCGCCTCGGCGGAGGAGACCGAGTCGCGACTGAGTGCCGCCGGTTTCGCCGAAGTCCGCTGCTGGCTCGAACCGAGGCCGGTGCGCCCGGAGCGTCCGCTCGAGTTCACCTCCACCGTCACCCTCGGCCCTCTGCTGGCCCAGCTCCCGCCCGACCTGCGGCGCCCATTCGCAGAGGCGGTCCTCGGGGAGTCCGAGCAGCCGCTCGTCCTCGACTACGTGCGCCTCAACATCGAGGCGGTCGCCTCGTAGGCGTGCCGCCTGCGCATAGAGTGCCGGTCCCTTGAGCGACGCCCCCCGCATAGTCGTCCTCCCCGGTGACGGGATCGGGCCGGAGATCGTCGCCGCCGCGCGGCGGCTGCTGGAGTCGCTGGGCGAGTTCGAGTTCGACGAGCGGCTGCTCGGCGGCGCCTCGATCGACGCCCACGGCGCCGCCCTCACCGACGAGGTGCTGGAGGCCTGCCGCGCCGCCGACGCGGTCCTGCTGGGCGCCGTCGGCGGGCCGAAGTGGGACACCACCGACCCCGAGGCTCCCCGCCCCGAGCAGGGGCTGCTGGGGCTGCGCAAGGGGATGGGCCTCTACGCCAACCTGCGCCCGGTCCGGCCCAGCCCAGCCCTGGTCGGCGCCAGCCCGCTGCGCGAGGAGAGGATCGCCGGCACCGACCTACTCGTCGTCCGCGAGCTGACCGGCGGCATCTACTTCGGCGACTCCGGCCGCGACGGCGACGCCGCCCACGACACCTGCGAGTACACGGCGGAGGAAATCGAGCGGATCGCCCGCACCGCCTTCGAGGCCGCCCGCCGCCGCGCCGAGAGCTCCGGCCGCAGGCCCCGCGTCACCTCGGTCGACAAGGCCAACGTGATGGAGACCTCACGACTCTGGCGCGAGGTGGTCACGGGCCTCGCGCCCGACTACGCCGACGTCGGGCTCGACCACCTGCTGGTCGACAACGCGGCGATGCAACTGGTCTCCCGTCCGGCCGACTTCGACGTGATCGTCACCGAGAACCTCTTCGGCGACATCCTCAGCGACGAGGCGGCGATGCTGACCGGCTCGCTGGGGATGCTGCCCTCCGCCAGCCTCGGCGCCGACGGCGCTCCCGGCCTCTTCGAGCCGGTCCACGGCTCCGCCCCCGACATCGCCGGCAGAGGTGTCGCCAACCCGCTCGCGACCTTCCTCTCGGTGGCGATGATGCTGCGCCACGGGCTCGAGCGCCCCGAGGAGGCCGGCCGGATCGAGGCGGCGGTAGACGCCGTGCTCGAGCGCGGCCTGCGCACCCCCGACCTCGCCGGGGGCACGGTGGCGGCGCCGCCGCTACCGGACGTGCCCCGGGAGGTCGAGGTCGGAAGCGCCGAAATGACCGACGCGGTCCTCGAGGCGCTCGCCGCTTAGGGAGCGGTCACCGCCCACTGGCCCTGGACGAAGTTGTCGTCTTCGGCTTTTTTAAATTTGGCCAGGAGGCCGAAGCCGAGCCGGTTGTTGCTGCCGGTGTCGACCGCCAGGTTTTCGGTTTCGGTTGACTGAGCCGTGATGTAGATGCAGAGTTGGCCTGCCGCCGCTTGCGGCGTCACGTTGCCGCCGCCGAGCCCGGGACAGGCCGTGCTGGTCGCACCCGGCTGGAGGACGTTGGCCGTCGGGGTGTTCAGCAGTGGGAACTGGAACGTCTGCGAGGACCGGAAGCTGGCCGCTTCCGCGGCCCCCGCCTTCACGCTGCCGCCCACGTCGAACACGCCCCGCAGCGTCTGGCCGCTCTTCAGCGTCGCCACGATCGGGCCGAATTCATCGCTCAGCTTGCCCGGCGTCACCGAGCCGTCGGCGAGGATCGGGTTGGTGACCGAGCCGTCGGCGAGCTTCTGCGTCGTCACGGCGTGGCTGTTGAGTTTGTTGGTCGTCACGACGCTGTTCTTGATCGAGCGGGCGATCACCGCGCCGTTGGCGATCTTGGCCGTGGTGGCGGCCCCGTTGGCCAGGTTGCCGGCGAGGACGGCGCCTGGGCCCAGCTTGCCGGCGATAACCGACTTCGGCGCCAGCTTGCCGCTCCGCACCGCAGCCCTGCGCAGGGCCTTGGTCGTGACGGCGCCGCGCTTCAGCTGCCTGGGGCCGACGCTGCCCTTCGGCAGGCCGGCGGCGACGGCGGCGCCGCCGAGCGCGACGAACAGGGCAATCGTTGCGATCGCGTTCGAGTAGGTGAGTTGCGGGCGAAGTCTTGAACTCATGGACTGCTGCTCCTTTTGTCGCTTTCGGTCGTCATTCGTGGCTCCCGGGGTGAATACCTGCGATTCATCGGGCATACTTCGCCAACATGGATCAGGCGGATTTGATTTGGCAGAACGGCGACTTGGTGCCCTGGGAGGAGGCCAAGGTCCACGTGCTCAGCCACGGGCTGCACTACGGGACCGGCGTCTTCGAGGGGATCCGCTGCTACGAGACCGAGCGCGGGCCGGCGATCTTCCGCAACCGCGAGCACCTCGACCGGCTCGAGAAGTCGGCCGAGCTTTACTACTTCGAGCTGCCCTACAGCGCCGAGGAGCTGCGCCAGGCGACGCACGAGCTGCTGCGCCGCAACGGCCTGCGCTCCGGCTACATCCGCCCGCTCGCCTTCCGCGGCTACGGCGAGATGGGGCTCTACGCGAAAAGCGCCCCGATCGAGGTGATCATCGCCGCCTGGCCCTGGGGCAGCTACCTCGGCGACGAGGGCAAGCGCGACGGCATCCGCACCAAGGTCTCCTCCTGGCGGACGATCTCCGGCGACAGCCTGATCCCACACGCCAAGGCCTCCGGCCAGTACCTCAACTCGATCCTGGCCAAGACCGAGTCGGCCAACGCCGGCTACGACGAGGCGATCCTGCTCGACCAGCACGGCTGCGTCTCCGAGGGCTCCGGCGAGAACGTCTTCGTCGTCCGCGACGGCGTCCTGCTGACCCCGGGCCACACCTCGGCGATCCTCGACGGGATCACCCGCGGCGCCGTGGTGCAGATCGCCACCGACCTCGGCTACAGGGTGGAGGAGCGGGCGATCGCCCGCGCCGAGCTCTACCTGGCCGACGAGGTCTTCCTCACCGGCACCGCCGCCGAGCTGGTCCCGGTGCGCGAAGTCGACGACCACCCGCTCGGCGAGCCCGGCGAGATCACCCGCGTGATCCAGGCCAAGTTCGAAGACGCCCTGCACGGCCGCGCCGAGGAGTACCTGGAGTGGCTCGACTTCGTCGAGATGCCGGCCGAGGTCGACGCCCCGAGTAAGGTGAGCTCCTGATGCGCCGTCTCGTCGAGTCGATCGGGCGAATTACCGCAGCCGCCTAGCGGCTGGCGCGGCCTCGTGCCGCGCAGGCAGGCCCCCCGTGGCCTCTCCCCGGACTTCAGACTCGAAAGGCAGCAGATGGAACAGGTGAAGCTCTACGACACGACCTTGCGCGACGGCATGGGCGGCAAAGGGATGTCGCTCTCCGTCGGTGAGAAGCTGAACGTGGTGCGGGCGCTGGACGCGCTCGGCGCCCACTTCATCGAGGCCGGCTTTCCCAGCAGCAACCCGAAGGAAGCGGAGCTGTTCGAACGGTTGGCCGAGTTGGAGCTGGAGCAGGCAACGCTGGCTGCTTTCGGGATGACCCGCCGGCGCGACCGCCGGGCCGAGGACGACGAGGCGCTGGGCGTGCTCGTTTCCTCCTTCGCCCCGGTGGTCTGCCTCGTCGGCAAGAGCTGGACCCTTCACGTGGAGAAGGTGATCCGTGTCTCCCCGGAGGAGAACCTGGCGATGATCGCCGACTCGATCGCCTTCTGTCGCGCCCAGGGCAAACGCCCGGTCTTCGACGCCGAGCACTTCTTCGACGGCTACCGCGACGACCCCGCCTACGCGCTGGAATGCGTCCGCGCCGCCGTCGAAGGCGGGGCCGAGAACGTGACTCTCTGCGACACCAACGGCGGCAGCCTGCCGGACTTCGTCGCCGAGGCGACCAGCGTCGTCGTCGCCGAATTCGGCGACCGGGTCGAGGTTGGCATCCACACCCACAACGACGCCGAGTGCGCCGTCGCCAACTCGCTGGTTGCGGTAGGCGCCGGGGCGAGGCTGGTCCAGGGCTGCGTCAACGGCTACGGCGAGCGCTGCGGCAACGCCAACCTGGCCTCGATCCTGCCGGCGTTGCAGCTGAAGATGGGTTTCGACGTGGTCTCGCCGGAGCAGCTCGCGAGCCTCACCTCAACGGCTCACTACCTCGACGAGGTCTGCAACATGGCCTCCGACCCCAACCGGGCCTACGTCGGCCGTAACGCCTTCGCCCACAAGGCTGGGATGCACGCGGCAGGGGTCGCCGCCGACGCCAGCACCTTCGAGCACCTCGATCCGGCCCTGATCGGCAACGAGCGCGACATCCTCGCCTCCGAGCTCTCCGGCAGGGCGACGATCCGCGACCAGGCGCGGCAGGCCGGCCTGGAGATCGACGACGAGGCGGCGGCGCGGGTGGTCGATCGCCTCAAGGAGCGCGAGCACCACGGCTACCACTACGAGGCGGCGCCGGCCTCCTTCGAGCTGCTGCTGCGGCGCGAGGCCGGCACCTACAAGCCGCTCTTCAAGCTCGAGAGCTTCCGCGTCGTCACCGAGAAGCGCGCCAGCGGCAAAGTAGAGACCGAGGCGACGATCGAGGTCGAGCTCGACGGCGAGCGCTACGTCCGCGTCGCCGCGGGCAACGGCCCGGTCAACGCGCTCGACCGCGCCCTGCGGGGCGCCATCGCCGACCGCTACCCGCACCTGGCCGAGATCGAGCTGACCAACTACAAGGTCCGCATCCTCGACGAAGCCCACGGCACCGGTGCCGTCACCCGCGTCCTCCTCGACTCCGCCGACGGCGAGCGCGAGTGGGGGACGATCGGCGTCTCGGAGAACATCATCGAGGCCTCCTGGGAGGCGCTGGTCGACTCGCTGGAGTACGCCTTCCAATGAGACTTCCTGTGTCAACCCCCCGTGGGTTGAAGACGCCTGAGGTTGCCGTGTTTAGCAGGGTCGTAAGGCACTTCGTCCTGCCAGCAGCGCCAAAGAACGCGCAGCCAGGCGCGGCCGAGCACCCGGATCGCATGAGGGTGGTCGAGACCTCGAGCGCGGGCGCCCAAGTAGACGCTGCGAGCCCATGGGTGGTGGTGCCTGGTGGAGTCGGCCAGGCAAGACACTGCGTCTCTGAGCCGCTTATCGCAGGCCCAGCGAAAACCGGCAACCTTGCGCTTCCCCGACTCTCGCGCCACCGGCGCCATCCCGGCGTCGGCGGCAAGCACCTCGGCGCTGGGGTAGCGGGAGCGGTCATCGCCGATCTCGGCGACCAGCCTCGCCGCCGTGATCACCGACTTCGGGTCTTTGAACAACGGCAGGAAGACCTCGCCATCAGAATGGGAGCGCACGGCGTGGGCGATCTGCGAAGTGAGATCGCGGATCTGAGCGACGATCGGCCGAAGCGCTGCGACCAGACCGAGCACCGCCCCTCGCCGAGCCTCGGCCTCCAGAGCCCCGGCGCGGCCCTCCGGGGCCGCGCGCAGCCGCTCGAGGAGCTCAGCAGGCGAGCGGCGGCGGCAGTAGCCGTTGCGGGCCAGGAAGCCAGCGAGCCGCTTCTCCCCGAGCCCTCGCGCATCAGCGGGCGCCGGGTAGCGCTCCAAGAAGGCGAGTGCGATCGCCGAGTCGACGTCGGCGAAGATTCGCGCTGCACCGGGCCAGAAGGCATCCAGCTGGGCGCGCAGCTCATTGGCAAGCCGCACCCTGGCCCCGACCAGATCCTCGCGTGTGCGGGTCAGCGCCCGCAGCGCCTTGGTCTCATCGGAGTCGGGCGCAAGCGCCCGGTGGCGATGGGAGTCGGTGCGCGCCAGCTCGGCCAGCACGAAGGCGTCAAAGCCGTCGGACTTGCCGCCGGAGGCCTCATAGCGAGGACGAGTCGCTTTCAGCTTGTTGGGGTGAATCGGCAAGACGGTGAAGCCCGCCTCCAAGAGGCGATCGACCAAGAGCCCGTCGGGACGCTCGATCGCCACCCGCACGACGCCGAGGGTCCGCATCCGGGAGATCAACTCCCTGAGGCCCGTCTCCTCATGGGTGTGCATCTCGCCCTCCAGCGTCACTCCGTTCCCGTCGACCACGCAAAGCGCATGCTCCTCGCTGGCCCAGTCGATGCCGGCGAACGTCTCCATCTCCTACCTCCTCGGATCGCTTTCAATTGCGCCGGCCGGGAGGTACCGTTGCGGATGCTCATAGTTGGGCGCTTCGGGGCGCCACTTCCTGTGGCCGCTTCAGGTGCCTCCGACCGCCGGGAGACGCTGGTCTCATCGTGGCCCTCTACGGGGCAAGCGCTGACGGCGTTCTCCCGACGGCGGTCGGCTTCTCTCTGTGCTTCCTGGGATTCTTCGGCGGCCTCCCTTCGGTCGGCCTCTCCATCTAAATCTCAAGAAGAACGGAGTGAGCTTCCCCTATGAGCGCGGAGGAGATCCCGCTGGCGAGGCCGGAGATCGGCGCCCGCGAGGAGGCGTTGGCGCTGGAGGTGCTGCGCTCCGGCCGGCTCTCGCTGGGGCCGATGGGCGAGCGCTTCGAGCGCGAGCTGGCGCGCTGGCTCGGGGTCGAGGACGCGGTCGCGGTCTCCAGCGGCACCGCGGCGCTGCACCTCGGTGTGCGGGCGCTCGGCTGGGGCCCGGGCGACGAGGTCCTGACCAGCCCCTTCAGCTTCGTCGCCTCGGCCAACTGCCTGCTCTACGAGGGCGCGCGGCCGGTCTTCTGCGACATCGACCCGGTGACCTTGAACCTCGACCCGGCCGCGGCCGCGGCCGCCACGGGCGAGCGGACCAGAGGCATCCTGCCGGTCCACATCTTCGGCTACCCGGCGGCGATGCCCGAGCTGGAGGCGTTGGCCGCCAAGCACGGCCTCGGCATCCTCGAGGACGCCTGCGAGGCGCTCGGCGCCGTCGACTCCGAGGGCCGCGCCGTCGGCGCCCGCGGCAACCTCGCCACCTTCGCCTTCTACGCCAACAAGCAGATGACGACGGGGGAGGGGGGCATGGTCATCCCCCGCGATCCCGAGGAGGCCGGCCGCCTGCGCTCCGAGCGCAACCAGGGCCGCGCCGTCGACATGGGCTGGCTCGACCACGACCGGCTCGGCTTCAACTATCGTCTCTCCGACCTCGCCGCCGCGCTCGGCGTCGCCCAGGTCGAGAAGCTCGACTCGCTGCTGGGGCGCCGCGCCGCGGTCGCCTCGCTCTACGAGGAGCGGCTCGCCGCGCTGGAGGGCGTCGAGGCGCCGATCGCCGGCCGCGGCGCGGAGCGGCGCAGCTGGTTCGTCTACCCGGTCCGCCTCGCCGACGGCGTCGACCGCGACGCGACGATCGCCGGCCTGGCCGCCTGCGGCATCGCCAGCAAGGCCTATCTGCCCTGCATCCACCTCTTCGGGCACCTGCGCGAGCTCGGCTACCGCGAGGGCCAGTTCCCGGTCGCCGAAGCCGCCTCCGCCCACTCGCTGGCGCTGCCCTTCTTCCCGGCGATGAGCGAGGGAGATGTCGACCGCGTCTGCCGGGAGCTGGCGACGGCAATACGATCTCGCCCGTGAGCCGTTTCCGCGAAGACCCCGACCCGCGCTTCTGGGCCCTCAACCGCTCGATCGAGTTCGACTGGCGGCTGGCGCCCTACGACATCGACCAGTCGCAGGCGCACGCCCGCGGCCTCTGCGAGATCGGCGTCCTCGACGAGGCGGAGCTGGAGCGGATCGACGCCGGCCTGGAGGCGGTCCGCGCCCGCATGGCCACCCACGGTTTCCAGTTCGAGCAGGCCGACGAGGACATCCACATGGCGGTCGAGCGCCTGCTCGGCGAGGAGATCGGGCCGCTGGCCGGCAAGCTCCACACCGGCCGCTCCCGCAACGACCAGGTCGCCACCGACGTGGCGATGGTCGTGCAGGCGCACTCGCTGCGGGCGATCGAGCTCTGTGGCGCCGCGATGGAGCGCCTGCTGGAGCTGGCCGAGGCGCACCGCGACTGGGCGATGCCCGGCTACACCCACCTCCAGCGCGCCCAGCCGGTCTACCTCGGCCACCACCTGCTCGCCTACTTCTGGATGCTCGCCCGCGACGTCCTGCGCTTCCAGTTCGCGCTCGACAGCGCCAGTGTGATGCCGCTCGGCTCCGGCGCCCTGGCCGGGGTCAACTGGGAGATCGACCGCGACGCGGTCGCCGCCGACCTCGGCTTCGAGCACGTCAGCCACAACTCGATCGACGGCGCCTCCAACCGCGACTTCGTCCTCGACTATCTCGCCGCCGCCTCGGCCTGCTCGATGCACCTCTCGCGGCTCGGCTCCGAAATCGTCATCTGGTCCAGCACCGAGTTCGGCTTCTGCGAGCTTGACGAGTCCTTCTCCTCGGGCTCCTCGATCATGCCGCAGAAGGTGAACCCTGACTCGGCCGAGCTGCTGCGGGCCAAGGCCCCCCGCGTCGCCGCCTCCTACGCCACCCTGCTCGGCGTCATGCACGCGCTGCCGCTGACCTACGGCAAGGACATGCAGGAGGACAAGGAGCCGCTCTTCGACGCGATCGACACGGTCGAGCTCTGCCTCGACGCGACCGCGGGGATGCTGGCCGGGGTCGGGTTCGACCGTGAGCGCATGGAGGCCGCCTCCGACGACGAGATGCTGGCCGCGACCGAGGTGGCGGACCTGCTGGTCCGCCGCGGCGTCCCCTTCCGCGAGGCGCACGGCATCGTCGGCGGCCTGGTCCGCGACGCGGTCGAGCGCGGCAAGTCGCTCTCCGAGCTGACCCCGGAGGAGCTGCGGGAGCGCTCCGAGCACCTCGACGACTCCTACTACGAGGTGCTGAAGCGCGGCAGCTGGCTGGAGTCGAAGCGGATCGCCGGCGGCACCGGCTCGGCTCCGCTCGAGGCCCAGCTCGGCGAGGCGCGGGAGACCCTGGCCGCGGTCAAGGCGAGGGTGCTCGAAGAGCGCTCCTGACGGTGGGCGCCGCGGCCACGGACGAGCGGCTCGGGCGAGCCTTCTTCGACCGCTCCGTCCACGCGGTCGCCCGCGACCTGGTCGGCTGCCGGCTCTTCTTCGAGGGCGCTGGCGGCACCATCGTCGAGACCGAGAGCTACGAGCGAGACGACCCCGCCTGCCACGCCTACGCCGGCCTCACCGACCGCACCGAGGTCCTCTTCGGCCCCCCGGGCCGCGCCTACGTCTACCTCTCCTACGGCATCCACAGCCTGCTCAACGCCGTCGCCGAACCGGCGGGCGAGGCGGCCGCGGTGCTGATCCGGGCGCTGGAGCCGACCGCCGGCCTGGCGGCGATGCGTGCCCGTCGCCGCCAGCGCCCCGACCGCGAGCTCTGCTCGGGCCCCGGCAAGCTGACCGAGGCGCTCGGCATCGGCCTCGACCGCAACGGCGCCGACCTCTCGTCCGACCCCTTCCTTCTCCTGCCACCGCAACCGGACTGGAGCCGCCGCGTCATCGCCAGCCCCCGGATCGGGATCACCAAAGCGGTCGAGCGCCCCTGGCGCTTCAGCGCCGCCGGCAGCCCCTTCGTCTCGAGCCCGCGTCCCTAACCGGCGGTTACCCCGCCGCCACCTCCGCCTCCGCCTTCGGGAGCGGGCGCGGCTTCCGGGGCTTCGGGCGCTTCGGCTTCGCCCCGGCCTTCTTCCGGCGCCGGCGCGGCTTCTTCGCCTTCCGGCGCCGCTTCGTATTCGCCCGGTTCGGACGGGACGTAGGTTTCCGTTTCTCCGGCTTCGAGCTTTTCGCCGCTTTCCCCGGCGGCCTTCTTCGCCGCCCTTTGAGCCGCGCGGCCTGCCTTGATTTCCTGCCAGGCGCTCATCACGCTGGCCCAGATCAGCGCCGGGAAGGTGCCGCCCATCACCGGGCCGCCGTTGTACAGAGTCGTCATCGGGGTGGTCGTGTCGGCGTAGCCGACCCAGACGCAGGCGGTCGCTTCGTCGCCGATGCCGCCGCAGAACCAGGCGTCGCCGTTGTTCTCGGTCGTCCCGGTCTTGCCCCACTGGCCTTCGGCGCCGATCTGGGCGTGGGTGCCGGTGCCGCCGGAGACGACCGTTTCGAGGATGCTCTTGGCCTCTTCCGCGGTGCCCTGGTCGATCACCTGTTCGTGGGTGATCGTGTTGTCGCCGCCCTTGATCGTGTGGCCTTCCTTGTCGGTGACCTGGGTGTAGGAGACGGGGCTGTCGCCTGGCGTCGGCGCCAGGGTGCCGCTGACGCGGTCGCCGTTATTGCCGATCGTGCTGTAGGCATAGGCCCATCCGGTCGGTGTGACGCCCTCCTTGAGCCCGCCGAGGACCATCGCCGGGTTGGTCGAGATCGGGTCGGTGTAGCCAGCCTTGTGGATCGTCGCGGCGATCGATTGGGTCCGATCCTGGACCGTCTTCCCCTTCAGGCCTTCGAGGCCGAGCTGGGCGTAGATCGAGTTGTCGGAGTAGGTCGTCGCGCAGATGATCGAGCAGGAGCCGAGGTAGGAGTGTTCGTCGTTTTGAACTTCGAAGGTTTCCTGACCGTGTTTGCCGAAGTGAAAGGTCCGGGGTTCCGACGGGTAGACCGTTTCCGGCGAGATCCCCTCTTCCAGGGCGGTCAGAAGCGTGAAGGGCTTGATCGAGGAGCCCGGCTGGCGGTGGCCCTGGGTGGCGAGGTTGAACGGCTTGGTTTCGAAGTCGGGCCCGCCGACCATCGCCTTGATGCCGGCGTCGTGGTTGTCGATCACGACCACCGACGCCGTCGCTGGCAGGTAGCCGAGGTAGGAGTCGACCGCTTCTTCGGCCGCTGCCTGGAGCCGCAGGTCGAGCGTCGATTTGACCTTGAGGCCGCCGAAGAACGCTTTCGAGGCGCCGTAGCGTTCGACCAGCTGCTGGCGCAGATAGGCGGTGAAGTAGGGGGCCTTGGAGTCGAGCTTGGGCGGTTCGATGTCGCTCGGCGGCGGCAGCGCCTGCTTGACGCCTTCCGCGTACTGCTCCTGGGAGATATAGCCCTGTTCGTACATCTTTTCGAGCACCAAGTTGCGCCGGCCGAGCGAGTTTTCCGGGTAGGCCTTCGGGTCGAAGGCGGAGGGCGAGGCGATGATCGCCGCCAGCGTCGCCGCCTCCCAGGGCTCCAGGACCGAGGCGCAGGGCTCGGTCGGGGTGCCGCAGCCGGGATGGGCAGCGCCGAAGTAGGTGCGGGCGGCGGCCTCGATCCCGTAGGCGCCCTCGCCGAAGTAGATCGTGTTCAGGTACTCGGTGAGGATCTTGTCCTTGCTCCAGTGGCGCTCGAGCCGGTAGGCGAGCGCCGCCTCGCGGAACTTCTCCAGGATCGTGCGGCTGCCTTCGGCTTCGAGCGCGTTCTTGACGAACTGCTCGGTGATCGTCGAGGCGCCCTGCTGGGCGCTCTGGCTGAGGATGTCCTTGACCAGGGCGCGGCCGATCCCCTGGAAGTCGACGCCGTTGTGTTCGTAGAAGCGCGAGTCCTCGATCGAGACCACCGCGTTCTTGACGTTGGGGGAGATCTGCGACGAGTTGAGCAGGATCTTGTTCTGGTCGCTGGTCAGCGTCCCCAGGGGTTCGCCGCTGGCGTCGTAGATCTCGCTGTTCTTCGAGGCCTTGTACTGGGCGAAGTCGTAGATCGCCGGCAGATCCTGGGAGACCGCCGCCATCATCCCGAAGACCATCGAGACCACGGCCAGGACGCCGAGACCCAGAAGGACGAAGAGGACGCGCAGCTTTTTCAGGCGCGGCTTGGTGCGTTTGCCCGCCAAGAGGAGGCGGCAGTCTAGCATTGCCGCCGTGCTCGACTTGACGCGAAACGCGGTCGACGTGCTGCCCGAGGGCAGGCTGGCGGAGCAGCTCTCCGGCGGCCGGCCGCTGCGCGTGAAGCTCGGAATCGACCCGACCACCGCCGACATCCACCTCGGCCACACGGTGGTGCTGGAGAAGCTGCGTGAGTTCCAGGACGCCGGCCATATGGTCGTCCTCATCGTCGGCGACTTCACCGCCCGGGTCGGCGACCCGAGCGGCCGCTCGAGCACGCGGCCGCTGCCCTCCCCGGAGGAGATCGAGGCCAACGCCGCCACCTACCAGGAGCAGGCCTTCAAGCTGCTCGACCGCGAGCGGACGGAGGTCCGCCGCAACAGCGAGTGGCTGCGGATGGAGCCGGAGGCGCTGCTGGGCCTGCTGGCGCAGACGACGGTGGCGCGACTGCTGGAGCGCGACGACTTCCAGAAGCGGCTCGCGGCGGGGCAGCCGATCGCCGCCCTGGAGCTGCTCTACCCGCTGCTGCAGGGATACGACTCGGTCGCGGTCGAGGCCGACCTCGAGTTGGGGGGGACCGACCAGAAGTTCAACCTGCTCTTCGGCCGCGACGTCCAGGCCGCCTACGGCCAGCCGCCGCAGTCGATCCTGACGATGCCGATCCTGGTCGGCACCGATGGCGCCCGGAAGATGAGCAAGTCGCTCGGCAACTACGTCGGCGTCACCGACGCCCCCGAGCAGATGTTCGGCAAGCTGATGAGCATCCCCGATGAGGCGATGGCCGACTACTACCGGCTGCTGCTCGGGGCGGAGCTGCCCGGCGGGCCGCCGAACGAGGACAAGCGCGAGCTGGCGCGGCGGCTCGTCGACCGCTTTCACGGCGAGGGGGCGGGGGCCGGGGCGGAGGCGAGCTTCAACCGCGTCTTCGTCGAGCACGCGGCGCCGGAGGAGATGCCGGAGTTGGATCTCGCGACCGTCGAGCGCGATGACGATGACGGGGCCGTCTACCTGCCCGGCCTGCTTGCCACCGGCTTCGACATCAGCGCCAGCGAGGGGCGGCGCCTGATCGGGCAGGGGGGTGTCCGCCTCGACGGCGAGACGATCGCCTCCGACATCCTCGAGCTGCCCCGCGAGAACCTCGACGGCAAGGTCTTACAGGTCGGCAAGCGGCGCTTCCTCAGCCTCTACGACAGCGCCGCCTGAGCCCTCAGGCCAGGCACTAGGCAAACGTCCGCCGGAGCGCTATACTCCCGCGTCCTCCTGGGGCCCCCTGTGGAGTCCCATGCGTGAAGAGCGCCGAAACCCGGCGCGGAGGCGCAGCGGTCTTTGAAAACTGAGCAGCGTGCACTCCGTGGGCCCATCAACAGGCCCGCGGAATGTTTGAGCCCGATCCACTCGGCGCGCCAGCGCGCTGGGTGGTCTGATTTACCCGTCATGCCGGTCGCCGAGTTTGTGTACCCGGTGGCCAGCCAGGCATGACATCTCTTTGTGAGAAGTACCTTTCACGGAGAGTTTGATCCTGGCTCAGGACGAACGCTGGCGGCGTGCTTAACACATGCAAGTGGTGCGACGAACCAGGGCTTGCCCTGGGGCTAAGCCGCGAACGGGTGAGTAACACGTGGGTAATCTGCCCCGATGACCGGGACAACCCGAGGAAACTCGGGCTAATACCGGATGTGGTGCACAGGCACAAGCCTGTGCACTAAAGGAAGCTTCGGCCTCCGCATTGGGAGGAGCCCGCGGCCCATTAGCTAGTTGGTGGGGTCAAGGCCCACCAAGGCAACGATGGGTAGCTGGTCTGAGAGGACGATCAGCCACACTGGGACTGAGACACGGCCCAGACTCCTACGGGAGGCAGCAGTGGGGAATCTTGCGCAATGCGCGAAAGCGTGACGCAGCAACGCCGCGTGGGGGAAGACGGCCTTCGGGTTGTAAACCCCTTTCAGGAGGGACGAAGGTTCACCGGTGAATAGCCGTGTGGATTGACGGTACCTCCACAAGAAGCTCCGGCTAACTACGTGCCAGCAGCCGCGGTAATACGTAGGGAGCAAGCGTTGTCCGGAATCATTGGGCGTAAAGCGCGCGTAGGTGGCTTCGTAAGTCCGTTGTGAAAGTCAAAGGCTCAACCTTTGAAAGCCGATGGATACTGTGGAGCTAGAGTACGGAAGAGGCGAGTGGAATTCCTGGTGTAGCGGTGGAATGCGCAGATATCAGGAGGAACACCAATAGCGAAGGCAGCTCGCTGGGACGTTACTGACACTGAGGCGCGAAAGCGTGGGGAGCGAACAGGATTAGATACCCTGGTAGTCCACGCCGTAAACGATGGGCACTAGGTGTGGGAGGTGTCGACTCCTCCCGTGCCGTCGCTAACGCACTAAGTGCCCCGCCTGGGGAGTACGGCCGCAAGGCTAAAACTCAAAGGAATTGACGGGGGCCCGCACAAGCAGCGGAGCATGTGGTTTAATTCGACGCAACGCGAAGAACCTTACCTGGGCTTGACATGTTGGTGACCGCCGTGGAAACACGGTTTTCCTTCGGGACACCATCACAGGTGGTGCATGGCTGTCGTCAGCTCGTGTCGTGAGATGTTGGGTTAAGTCCCGCAACGAGCGCAACCCCCGTTCCATGTTGCCAGCATTCAGTTGGGGACTCATGGGAGACTGCCGGTGACAAACCGGAGGAAGGTGGGGATGACGTCAAGTCATCATGCCCCTTATGTCCAGGGCTACACACGTGCTACATTGGCGCATACAAAGGGCAGCAATACCGTGAGGTGGAGCAAATCCCATAAAGTGCGTCTCGGTTCGGATTGGAGGCTGAAACTCGCCTCCATGAAGGTGGAGTTGCTAGTAATCGCGGATCAGCAATGCCGCGG
The DNA here is from genome assembly GCA_963714045.1 of uncultured Actinomycetes bacterium. Lineage (GTDB taxonomy): Bacteria > Actinomycetota > Thermoleophilia > Solirubrobacterales > 70-9 > VAYN01. Next base: position 1,701,081 of record OY970225.1, read on the forward strand.
TGAATACGTTCCCGGGCCTTGTACACACCGCCCGTCACACCACGAAAGCGAGTAACACCCGAAGCCGGTGGCCTAACCGCAAGGAGGGAGCCGTCGAAGGTGGGACCCGTGATTGGGGTGAAGTCGTAACAAGGTAGCCGTAGCGGAAGCTGCGGCTGGATCACCTCCTTTCTAGGGAGATTTCTCTAGAACGTCGACCGGGCTCCGTGTCGACTACTCGTAGTAGGCACGTACGCTGCTCAGTTTTGAGAGACCACCCCCGGAGATCCCGGGGGTGCGCCTCGGTGGACCTTGAAAACTGCACAAGGCAAAGATGGGTATTTAATTTCGTCCCGTGCACCTCGGTGTGCGGGAAGTATCACCGTCAAGATAGTAAGAGTTTACGGTGGATGCCTTGGCACCAGGAGTCGAAGAAGGACGTGGACGGCTGCGATAAGCCGCGGTGAGGCGCTGAACAGCCATTGACCCGCGGATCTCCGAATGGGAAAACCCGGCGCCGGTAATGCGGCGTCATCCGCTGGTGAATACATAGCTGGCGGAAGGGAACCGGGCGAACTGAAACATCTAAGTAGCCCGAGGAAAAGAAATCAACCGAGACTCCCTTAGTAGTGGCGAGCGAAAGGGGATCAGCCCAAACCTGACAGATGCAAGCGGGCACGCGTTGTCTGTCGGGGGTTGTAGGGCGTCATGCCCGAGCCGTGCCTGGCTCGGCGGCAGTTACAAAATCAGGCGTTAGCCGAAGCGAGTGGAACCTCGCACCACAGAGGGCAATCGTCCCGTAGGTGAAAGCGCGCTGATCTGTCGATTGACGTTCCTGAGTAAGACCGCACCCGTGAAACGCGGTCTGAACCTGGGGGGACCACCCTCCAAGGCTAAGTACTACCTGGTGACCGATAGTGAACTAGTACCGTGAGGGAAAGGTGAAAAGCACCCCTGAAGGGGAGTGAAATAGTACCTGAAACCGTAGACTTACAAGTGGTCGGAGCACCTTCGGGTGTGACGGCGTGCTTTTTGCATCACGAGCCGGCGAGTTACTCGTCAGTGGCAAGGTTAAGCGATGAGCGGAGCCGTAGCGAAAGCGAGTCTGAATAGGGCGACACAGTCACTGGCGGTAGACCCGAAACTGAGCGAGCTATCCATGGGCAGGCTGAAGCGGGGGTAAGACCTCGTGGAGGGCCGAACCGACCTAGGTTGAAAACTGGGCGGATGACCTGTGGATCGGAGTGAAAGGCTAATCAAGCTCAGAGATATCTGGTTCTCTCCGAAATATATTTAGGTATAGCCTCGAGTGATTGCGTTGCGGCCGTAGAGCACTGTTTGGATTAGGGGCCCTACCAGGTTACCGACTTCAGGCAAACTCCGAAGACCGTTACGGTTAACTCGGGAGTCAGTGTGCGGGGGATAAACTTCGTACGCGAGAGGGAAACAACCCAGACCATCAGCTAAGGACCCTAAGTGCTAGCTAAGTGGCAAACGATGTTCGAATGCAGAGACAACCAAGAGGTTGGCTTAGAAGCAGCCACCCTTAAAAGAGTGCGTAACAGCTCACTGGTCAAGTGTTCGGGCGCGGATAATTCAACGGGGCTCAAGCTAGCCTCCGAAGCTATGGGCGTGCAGGCCTGCGGGCTCTGCACGCGGTAGGAGAGCGTTCCAGCTGCGTGAAGCGGCGTCGTAAGGCTCCGTGGAGCGGCTGGAAGTGAGAATGCCGGCATGAGTAACGAAAGTGGGGTGAGACTCCCCACCACCGATTGTCCAAGGTTTCCTGAGTAAAGTTCGTCTGCTCAGGGTTAGTCGGGACCTAAGGCGAGGCCGAAAGGCGTAGCCGATGGCCAACAGGTTGATATTCCTGTACCACGTCGATTCCGTTATGACCGATGGGGGGACGGGGAAGGGTAAGGGATCCCAGGCGATGGTCGTCCTGGGGCAAGCACGTAGCCAGTCGCCGTAGGGAAATCCGCGGCGGCGTTTTGACGCGAGGTGCGATGCCAGCTGGCTTGACCGCCGGCAAGTCCCCGATCCCATGCCTCCAAGAAAAGCCTCTAGGCAGGATTCGCGTGCCCGTACCGATAACCGACACAGGTGGACAAGTAGAACATACTGAGGTGAGCGAGCTAACTCTCGTTAAGGAACTCGGCAAAATCGTCCCGTAACTTCGGGAGAAGGGACGCCCCGGTAGGGTGAACTCCATACGGAGGGAGCCCGAGGGGGCCGCAGTGAATTGGTCCAACCGACTGTTTACCAAAAACACAGGCCTCTGCTAAGTCGCAAGACGACGTATAGGGGCTGACGCCTGCCCGGTGCCGGAAGGTTACGCGGACTTGTTAGCGCTTCGGCGCGAAGCAGCGAAGCTAAGCCCCGGTAAACGGCGGCCGTAACTATAACGGTCCTAAGGTAGCGAAATTCCTTGTCGGGTAAGTTCCGACCTGCACGAATGGCGTAACGAGTTGGACGCTGTCTCAACGAGAGACTCGGTGAAATTAAAGTCTCGGTGAAGATGCCGAGTACCCGCAGCTAGACGGAAAGACCCCGTGAACCTTTACTGCAACTTGATATTGGAGTCTGGGGTATCTCGCTCAGGATAGGTGGGAGACAGTGAACCGGCGACCTTGGTCGTCGGGGAGTCACCCTTGAGATACCACCCTTGGTAGTCTGGGCTTCTAACACCGCGCCGTGATCCGGGCGGTGAACAGTGTCAGGTGGGCAGTTTGACTGGGGCGGTCGCCTCCTAAAGAGTAACGGAGGCGCCCAAAGGTTCCCTCAGCACGGTTGGAAATCGTGCGTAGAGTGTAAAGGCAATAAGGGAGCTTGACTGCGAGACCGACGGGTCGAGCAGGAACGAAAGTTGGGCTTAGTGATCCGGCGGTAGCAAGTGGAAGCGCCGTCGCTCAACGGATAAAAGGTACTCCGGGGATAACAGGCTTATCGGTTCCAAGAGTCCACATCGACGAACCGGTTTGGCACCTCGATGTCGGCTCGTCGCATCCTGGGGCTGGAGTAGGTCCCAAGGGTTGGGCTGTTCGCCCATTAAAGCGGTACGCGAGCTGGGTTCAGAACGTCGTGAGACAGTTCGGTCCCTATCTGCTGTGGGCGTTGGAGAGTTGAGAGGAGTCATCCCTAGTACGAGAGGACCGGGATGAACGTGCCGCTGGTGTATCTGTTGTCCTGCCAAGGGCATCGCAGGTTAGCTACGCACGGAACGGATAACCGCTGAAAGCATCTAAGCGGGAAGCCGTCCTCGAGATGAGCTCTCCCATCCCCTTGAGGGAGTAAGACCCCTGGTAGACCACCAGGTTGATAGGCCGGCGGTGCAAGCGCAGCAATGTGCTCAGCCGACCGGTACTAATGGGTCGAGGGCTTGACGGATATTTCGATTATCTACCCTGATGCCTTGTGCGGTTTTCAAGCTCCACCGGGGCGTTGTCTCGCAAAATTCCGGTGGCGCATAGCGAGTGGGAAACACCTCTTCCCATTCCGAACAGAGCAGTTAAGCCACTCTGCGCCGATGGTACTTGGGGGGCAACCCCCTGGGAGAGTAGGTCGCCGCCGGTTCTTCTGTGACTCCGGGCCGCCCCGTCGGGGCGGCCCTTTGTCGTTGGCGGGCTTCGCAGGCCCGGGCGGTTCTCCCAACGGGCTCCAGCCCGTACTCGCCGAGCGTGGCGAAGTCGATCGTCAGGTCGATTGCGTCCGCGATGCGGCTGCTGAAGGTCTTTCTCGTATCGAACATAGGTTCGAATCTACGGACGCCCCCGGACGCCTTCCCGATTCTGCAAGTGGCTTTGCATTTCGTGCCTGGCGCCGCCGGAATTCGCCGCCGGTCGACCGTCGAAGGCAAGCACGAGGGCCGCCGTCTCCGCCGGTTTCTCGACGTTGGGGGAGTGCCCGGCGCCGGCGATCAGACGCGTCTCGACGCCGGGGTCGACGGCGCGGTACGCGGCGAGCGCCTGCTTCGGGTCCTTGGCGATCTGCTCCTCGGCGCCCATGATCGCCAGGACCGGCTTGTGGAGGGCGTCGGCGCGCTGCGGCAGGGCCTCTTCGCCGGTGTAGCTGTCGAAGGCGTCGTGGGAGCCGGTGTAGGAGCCGTAGGTCATCCGCTTCACGTCTTCGACGAAGGCGTCGGGAACGTCGAAGCCCGGCGCGAAGGCGACGCCGAGGCCATCGCGGATCGAGAAGTCGGGCTTGACCCTCCACAGGAGCTGTCCGATCACCGGCTTGAAGGGCAATTCGCCGATCAGGCCGACGTCGCCGTAGGAGTCGTCCGGGATGCTGTCGATCAGGACCAGGCGGCTGACCAGGGGCGGCGAGCGTTCGGCGAGGGCGATCGAGACCGGGCCGCCGAGCGAGTGGCCGACGACCTCGGCGTCGCGGACGCCGAGCCTGTCGAGCGCCCGGGTCACCAGCGTGGCCTGGTTCTCTATCGAGTAGCCGCCATCCGGTTTTTCCGAGCCGTCGTGGCCGAGCAGGTCGACGGCGATCACCCGGTGGCGGCGTTCGAGCCGCGGCCGCATCCCGTCCCACCAGTCGATCCCGCAGGTGAAGCAGTGGATCAGGACGATCGGGCTGCCGCCCCGCGGCCCGCCGTCGACGACCTGGAGCCTGCCGCCGGGAAGGTCGAGGAGCCTGCCGCCGGGCACCGTCACCTCGGCCGGCTTGGTTTCGCCGTCGATCAGCAGCACGTTGATTCCCAGCAGCGCGATCGCCGCCACCGCCACCGCGATCCCGATCTTCCAGCCTCTCCCCATGCCGGCCGTTACCCTAGCCGAGCTATGGAGAAGTTCATCATCCAGGGCGGTGTGCCGCTCTCCGGGGAGTTGACCGTCGCCGGCAACAAGAACGCGGCGCTGCCGATCCTCGCCGCCTGCCTGCTGACCGAGGAGGAGCTGCTGCTGCACCGGGTGCCGCGCATCCGCGACACCGAGGCCCAGATCGCGCTGCTGGAGCAGCTCGGGGTCGAGGTCGCCTGGGTCGCCGACAACAGCGTCCGCCTCTGTGCCCGCGGCGTCTCCGAGCCCGCCGTCGACGAGGAGCTCTCGAGCCGCATCCGCGCCTCTTTCCTGCTCGCCGGGCCGCTGCTGGCCCGCTTCGGCGAGGCGCGCATGCCGCCGCCCGGGGGGGACTTCATCGGCCGCCGCCGCCTCGACGCCCACCTCGACGCCTTTCGGGACCTCGGCGCCCGCGTCGACGGTAACCGCTGGATCGAGCTGACCGCGCCGGGGGGGCTCTGCGCCTGCGAGATCTTCATGGACGAGCCCTCGGTGATGGGAACCGAGAACGCGCTGATGGCGGCGGCGCTGACCTCCGGGCAGACGAAGATCTCCAACGCCGCCTCGGAGCCGCACGTCCAGGACCTCGCCCGCCTGCTGACCAAGATGGGGGCGCCGGTCGAGGGCATCGGCTCCAACGTGATGACCGTCAACGGCGCCGAGCGCCTCGGCGGCGCCGAGCACACGATCTCCCCCGATCACATCGAGGTCGGCAGCTTCATGGCTCTGGCCGCCGCGACCGGCGGCGCCCTGCGGATCCGCGACGTCGATCCCGCCGACCTGACCATGGTCCGGCGCCAGTTCCGCCGCCTCGGGCTGAGATCGGACGTCGAGGGCGCCGACGTGGTCGTCCCGCCGGACCAGAGCCTGGAGGTCGAATCCGACCTCGGTGACGCGATCCCGAAGATCGAGGACGGCCCCTGGCCCGCCTTTCCGGCCGACCTCACCTCGATCGCCCTGGCGCTCGCCACCCAGGCAAGGGGCGAGATCCTGATCTTCGAGAAGATGTTCGAGAACCGCCTCTTCTTCGTCGACAAGCTGGTCGCGATGGGCGCTCGGATCACGCTGTGCGATCCCCACAGGGCGATCGTCAGCGGTCCGAGCCGGCTTCACGGCGAGCGCGTCGAGAGCCCCGACATCCGCGCCGGGATGGCGATGCTCATCGCCGCCTTGGCCGCCGACGGGACCTCGGAGATCGGCAACATCCGTCAGATCGACCGCGGCTACGAGCAGATCGACGAGCGCCTGCGCGCGCTCGGCGCCCAGATCGAGCGCGTCTCTGCAGAGGTCCCTGCCTAGCAGGGCTTTGCGCTCGTCTCTCGTAAGGTCATCCGGATGATCCACCCGATCCCACCCGGAACTCGCGACGTGCTCCCCGACGAGATGCGGGAGCTGCGGCGCCTGCACATGGCCCTGATCGAGGCCTTCGAAGCGCGCGGCTACGGCGAGGTGTCGACGCCGGCGATCGAGTACGACGAGGTGCTGGCCCGCGGCGACGGCCGCAACGCCGCCGGCGCCTACCGCTTCTTCGACGCGAGCGGCGACCTGCTGGCGCTGCGCTCCGACATGACGGTGCCGATCGCGCGCCTGGTCTCCAGCCGCTACGGCGCCGCCGAGATGCCGCTGCGCCTCTGCTACCTCGCCAGCGCCTACCGGGCGGTGCGCCCGCAGCGCGGCCAGATGCGCGAGTTCGTCCAGGCCGGGGTGGAGCTGATCGGGGCGCCGGCGCCGCAGGGGACCGCCGAGGTCGTCGAGGTCCTGGAGGCGGCGCTCGACGCCGCCGGCCTCGACCGCGCCGTGATCGGCCTCGGCGACGCCGACCTCTACCGCCAGCTGCTGACCGAGCTCGGCGTCGAGGGCGAGGCGCGCGACTCGGTGATAGCGCGGCTGGCCACGCACGACCTGGTCGGCCTCGAGGCCGAGCTCTCCGAAATCGACGGGATCGGCGCCGAGCGGGTGGCCACCTGTGTCGCCCTCTCGCAGCTGCGCGGCGGCAGCGAGGTGCTGGAGCAGGCCCGCGGGCTCGGCGGCGCCGCGGTCGAGCGGGCGACCGCGCGGCTGCAGGAGACCTACGAGGAGCTGGACCGGCGCGGCGTCGCCGAGCGGGTCCAGATCGACCTCGGCCTGCTGCGAGACCTGGGCTACTACAGCGGCGCCATCCTCGAGGTCTACGACCCGGCGATCGGCCACGTGCTCGGCGGCGGCGGCCGCTACGACGGCCTCCTGAAGCGCTTCGGCGTCGACCTGCCGGCGGCCGGCTTCGCCCTCTACCTGGAGCGGGTCCACCTCGCCCAGATGGAGGAGGAGTCGCGGCGCGGGGAGGGAGCGTCGTGACTCGCTCGCGGGTGGCCCGATGAGCTTCGAGGTTGCCGGCTTGGGCCGGGCCAAGGCCGACGGGCCGCTGAAGCTGGCGGTGCCGCGCGGCGCCCTCTTCGGCGAGACCCTCGACGTCCTCGACGCGGTCGGGGTCGACACCGCCGAGCTGCGCGGAGACTCGCGCTCGCTGATCTTCGAGACCGCGGGGATGACGCTGGTGACGATGCGTCCCTCCGACGTCCCCACCTACGTCGAGGCCGGCGCCGCCGACGTCGGCATCACCGGCAAGGACGTGCTGGCCGAGCAGTCCGATCGCATGGTCTACGAGCTGGCCGACCTCGGCTTCGGCCGCTGCCGCATGGTCCTCGCCGGGCGCCGGGGGGACGAGCGGCTGGGGGAATCGCAGCGGCGCCTGGGGATGATGCGGATCGCGACCAAGTACCCGCGGATCGCCGAGCGCTACTTCGAGTCGACGGGGCGCCAGATCGAGCTGATCGAGGTCAAGGGCTCTGTCGAGCTGGCGCCGCTGATCGGGCTCGGCGACGGCATCGTCGACCTGGTCGCCACCGGGCGCACCCTGGAGGAGAACGACCTCGAGGTGCGTGAGGAGATCCTCGAGTGCACGGCCCGCTTCGTCGCCAACCGGGTCGCCCACAAGCTGCGCGCCGCCGAGGTCGACGCGCTGACGGCGAAGCTGAGGGAGGCGGCGGGATGAGGGCGCGCCGCTTCGAGTGGGAGGGGGCGGTGAAGACCGCGGCCGCGCTGCGAAGCTGGTCCTTGGAACTGGAGCCCGCTGTCGACGTCGGCGAGATCTTCCGCCGGGTGGTGGGGAGCGGGAGCGAGGGGCCCGAGAGGCGGGCAGACGAAGGGGCGGTGATCGACCTCACCAACCGCTACGACGCCACCGAGCGCCCGCGCGCCACGATCGCGGTCGACCGGGAGATGGCCGACCGGGCCCTCGCCGGCCTCGAGCCGGTACTGCGCGAGGCACTCGACCTCGTCGCCGCGAACGTCCGCGCCGTCGCGGAGGCGCAGCTGTCCGAGGCGCGGGCGGTCGACCTTCCGCAGGGGCAGAGCGTCAGCGTGCGCGAGGTCCCGGTCGGGGCGGCCGGCATCTACGCCCCGGGCGGCCGCGCGGCGTACCCCTCCAGCGTCCTGATGTGCGCGATTCCCGCCCGGGTCGCCGGCGTCGAGCGGATCGTCCTCGCCTCGCCGCCCGGCCCCGGCGGCGACCCGCACCCGCTGGCGCTCGCGGCGGCTGCCCTCTGCGAGGTCGACGAGATCTACGCGATGGGCGGTGCCCAGGCGATCTTCGCGCTCGCCTACGGCACCGAGAGGATCGCCCCGGTCGACGTCGTCGCCGGCCCCGGCAACGCCTGGGTGCGGGAGGCGAAGCGGGCCGTCTACGGCCAGGTCGGGATCGACTCCCTCGCCGGGCCGTCCGAGCTGATGGTCGTCGCCGGCCACGACACCGACCCGGAGTGGGCCGCCCTCGACCTCTGCTCCCAGGCCGAGCACGGGCCCGACAGCCCGCTGGTCGTCGCCGCGGTCGAGGAGCAGGTGCTGGAGGCGCTCGCCGCCGCGACCGAGGGAGCCGCCGAGGCCCGGCCCGGCGTCGGCGACGCGCCGCTGGCGCTGGTCCAGGTCCCCGATCTCAGCGACGCGATCGACCTCGCCAACGCCTACGCGCCCGAGCACCTGGAGCTGCTCGAGGAGGACGCAGCGCTGCTTGCCGACCGGGTCACGACCGCCGGCTGCGTCTTCGTCGGGCGCTATGGCGCCACCGTTTTCGGCGACTACGCCGCCGGCTCCAACCACGTCCTGCCGACCGGCGGCGCCGGGCGCTTCTCCGGCCCGCTCGGGCCCGCCGCCTTCCGCCGCCGCATCGCCACCGTCGAGATCACCGCCGCGGCCGCCGCGGCCCTGGCGCCGCACGTCGACGCCCTCGCCCGCGCCGAGGGCTTCCCCGTTCACGGCGAGTCAGCGATGATTAGGCGATGAGCAGGACCGCGAGCAAGCAGCGGCAGACCGCCGAGACGCAGATCGAGCTCTCGCTCGACCTCGACGGGGGGGAGGCGGGTGCCGCGACCGGCGTCGGCTTCCTCGACCACATGCTCGACCTGCTCGCCCGCCACGGGCGCCTCGGCCTCGAGGTGGAGGCCAGCGGCGACCTCGAGACCGGCGCCCACCACACAGTCGAGGACGTCGGCATCGTCCTCGGCCAGGCCCTCGACGAGGCGCTCGGCGACCGTGCCGGCATCCGCCGCTACGGCTCCGCCCTGGTGCCGATGGACGAGTCGCTGGCCGAGTGCGCGATCGACATCTCCGGGCGCCCGCTCTGCGTCTTCGATGCCGACCTGCCGACGACCTCGATCGCCGGCTTCGACACCGAGCTGGCCGAGGAGTTCTTCCGCGCCGTCGCCAACAGCGCCAAGCTGACACTGCACGTCTCCGTCCGCTCCGGGACCAACGCCCACCACATGATCGAGGCCTGCTTCAAGGCCTTCGCCCGCGCCCTGCGGGTGGCGGTCTCGATCGACCCCGACGAGAGCGGCGTGCCCTCGACCAAGGGGACGTTGAATGAATAAGCGCCACCTCCTCTGCTCTCGCGCGAGCGCGCTCATGATCACCGGGAGCCACGCGCTCGCGCTTCCGCGTCCGGGGGTGGCGCTGTGACCCGCATCTGCGTGCTCGATTACGGAATGGGGAACCTGCGCTCGGTCGAGAAGGCGCTGGAGCACGTCGGCGCCGCCGCGACCATCACCCACGACGCGGCCGAGGCGCGCGCCGCCGACGGGCTGATCCTGCCCGGCGTCGGCGCCTTCCCGCGGGCGATGGAGCGGGTCCGCGAGCGCGGCCTCGACGAGCTGATCGCCGAGCGGAGCGAGGCCGGGGCGCCGATTCTCGGCATCTGCCTCGGCCTGCAGCTGCTCTTCGACTCGACCACCGAGCTGGGCGGGGCCGGGGGGCTCGGACTGCTCGACGGCGGGGTCGCCGAGCTCGAGGCCGGCGGCCTCAAGGTCCCGCACATCGGCTGGTCGCCGGTGCGCTGGGAGCGCCAGTCGCGCCTGGCCGAGGGGATCGCCTCGGAGACGCCCTTCTACTTCGTCCACTCCTTCGCGCCGCGCCCGACGGCCGCCGAGCTGCTCGGCAGCGCCGCCTACGGCGCCCGCTTCGCCTGCGCGGCCGAGCGCGGCAACGTCTTCGGCGTCCAGTTCCACCCCGAGAAGTCGAGTGCCGCCGGCCTGCGGCTGCTCGCCAACTTCGCGGGTATCTGCGCCTCGGTGCCGGCCACGGCCGGCTGAGGCCGGACCCGCTGCCCGTGATCCTCTACCCGGCGATCGACATTCGCGACGGCCACGCGGTGCGCCTGCTCCAGGGCGACTACGAGCGCGAGACGCTCTACGACGCCGACCCGGTCGATGCCGCGACCCGCTGGGCCGGCGAAGGCGCCGAGTTCCTGCACGTGGTCGACCTCGACGGGGCGAAGGCGGGGGAGCCGCGCAACCTCGAGGCCGTCCGGCGCATCGCCGCCGCCGCCGAGTGCCCGATCCAGGTCGGCGGCGGCCTGCGCGAGATGACCTCGGTCGACGCCGTGCTGGAGGCAGGCGCCGCCCGAGTGGTGATCGGTACCGCCGCCCTCCGCGACCCCGAGTTCCTCGCCGCTGCCCTGGAGCGGCACGGCGACCGCGTCGTCGTCTCCGTCGACGCTCGCGACGGCAAGGTCTCCCTCTCCGGCTGGACCGAGACGACCGACCGCGACGTCGCCGACGCGGTGGCCGAGCTGGGAGGTCGAGGAGTGGTCCGCTTCCTCTGCACCGAGATCGAGGTCGACGGCACGATGGAGGGTCCCGCGACCGCCGAGCTGAACCGCATCGCCGCCGCAACCGACACCCAGATAATCGCCTCAGGAGGCGTCGGAACCCTCTCCCATCTCGAAGCCCTGGCCCGCGACGCGGCCCCGAACATCGAAGGAGCAATCGTCGGCCGCGCTCTCTACGAGCGTCGCTTCACCGTGGCCGAGGGAATCGCTGCGCTCCGATAGGGACGGTGTCGGTGGGGTCCCTGGGAGCACCTCCGCCGAGAGGATCGGATTTTGCTGACGCCTCAAGCGCTTGTGGCTCGGCTCCATGCTGAGTACCCAGGGACCCCACCGACACCGTCCCCGCGACGCCCCTCTACGCTTCAGTTATGGCACTTAAGCGCGTAATTCCCTGCCTCGACGTCAACGCGGGGCGGGTTGTGAAGGGGACGAACTTCGTTGGACTGCGCGATGCCGGCGATCCGGTTGAGCTTGCTGAGCGCTATGACGCCGAGGGTGCCGATGAGCTGGTGTTTCTCGACATCACGGCCTCACACGAACAGCGCGAGACAATTGTGGAGCTGGCGCGGCGGACTGCTGACAACGTCTTCATCCCTTTCACGATTGGCGGCGGCATTCGCTCTGTGGAGGACGCGCAGGCTGTGCTGGATGCGGGGGCCGACAAGGTTTCCGTTAACTCGGCGGCGCTGGCACGGCCGGAGCTGCTCGAAGAGCTGGCCGAGCACTTCGGCGCCCAGTGCGTGGTCATCGCCATAGACGCCAAGCGGACGGAGGACGGCTGGGGCGTCTACGTCAATGGTGGCCGCAAGCGGGTCGAGGGGCGCGACGCGGTCGGCTGGGCCGAAGAGGCGGTCAAGCGCGGGGCGGGGGAGGTGCTGTTGACCAGCATGGACCGCGACGGGACCAGCGACGGCTATGACATCGAGCTGACCAGGGCCGTGGCGGACGCGGTCTCGGTTCCGGTGATCGCCTCCGGCGGCGCCGGCGAGCTGGTGCACCTGAGCGAGGCGATCGCCGCGGGCGGCGCCGACGCGGTCCTCTGTGCCTCGATCTTCCACTACGGGCGCTACCGCGTGCGAGAGGCCAAGGAGCGCCTGGCGGCCGACGGCATTCCTGTGCGTCTGGAGGGTCTATCCCGGTAGGGGTTCCACTTAACTTTTTCGTGGATCGGCTGCGGCCGTCCGAGATTGGCGCCGCCGAAAAAGTACAAGACGTTCCACCCCTACCGGGATAGACCCTCAACCCGAAACAAGGTCTGCCGCCATGCCGGAAACGCCGCTGGAGTTGAGAATCTCGAAGCGGCTTAGTTCGTAAGGCTTCTGTCGTTCGGCGTAGCCCGGGATCTCGGTGGTGGCGCCGGTGTAGCCGGCGGCTTCCACGGCGGCGATCACGGTCGGGTCGAAGCGGCCGGCCGGGTAGCAGAAGTTCGCCACCGGGACCCCGTATTCGCGCCGCAGGATCTGCCTCGACCCCACCACTTCTTCCTTCAGCGCGGCGGCGTCGAGCGTGGTCAGGTCGGAGTGGTGGATCGTGTGCGCGGCCAGCTCCCAGCCGGCGGCGATCATCGCCCTGACGTTGCTCCCGTAGAGGTCGGAGCCTTCGGCCTTGAGGTTCAGCACCCCCGGCCAGCCGTGCCGGCGCAGCTCCGGCAGCGCGTAGGTGAACTGGGGCCGGTAGCCGTCGTCGAAGGAGAGCACGACCGGCTTGGTGGGCAGGGCTCCGCCGTGGTACCAGGCTCGCTCGACCCGTTCCAGCGTCACCGCCTGGTAGCCGTGCTCGTCGAGCCAGTCCATCTGGCGGTGGAAGTCGGGACGGGCCACGTAGAGCTCCGGGTAGGGCGCGTCCGCCGGCGCGGCGCCGAGCACGTGGTACTCGAGGATCGGCACCGGGCCGGTGTGGGGCCTCCAGTCAGGTTGAGCCGTCGCGTTCCGCACCAGCTCGGAACTCTTCCCATCCGCCGCCCCACCGCCATTCGCCAGTGCGGCAGTCCTTTCGGTCGGTATACGACCCAAAGGACTGCCGCGCTTGTCGTGGGAGGCCAGGAGCACGGCGATCGTGATCGCGACCATGGCCAGAGCGCCCCCGGCCAGCAGCCGTCGCCTGCGGCGGCGGCGTTGCTGCTCGGCGCGGCGAGCACGCAGCTGCTCTGGGTTTCGGCTGGCCATCCGCGGAGGAGATCATGGTAGGGAAGAGGGCAATGTCGAGCGCCGGGAAGCCAATTGAGAACCTCGCCGAGGCGCTGCGCGACGCGTACCCGGAGCTGGAGACGCTGTGCGCGGCCGCCGAGGAGCCCGTCTACCTGGTCGGCGGCGCCGTTCGCGACCTCCTGCTCGGCCGCGGCCGCGCCGACCTCGACCTCGTCGTCGAGGGCGACGCATTCGCCCTTGCCGCGCGGCTCGGCGCCGAGCCGGTCGAACACGAGCGCTTCGGCACCGCCAAGGTCGTCCTCGACGGCCACCAGCTCGACATCGCCGGCGCCCGCACCGAGGCCTACTCGCACCCGGGAGCCCTGCCCGATGTCATGCCGGCCGCGAACGTCGAGGCCGACCTCGGCCGCCGCGACTTCACGGTCAACGCGATGGCGATCCCGCTGCGCGGGGAGCCACGGCTGATCGATCCCCACGGCGGGCGGGCGGACCTCGGCGCTGGCCTGCTGCGGGTCCTACACTCGGCGTCCTTCGCCGACGACCCGACCCGGGCGATCCGCGCCGCCCGCTACGCCGCCCGCTTCGGCTTCGAGCCGGAGAGGGAGACGGCGGCGCTGCTGCGGGCGGCCGACCTCGACACGGTCTCGGCCGACCGTCGCGAGGCGGAGCTGCTGCGGCTCGCGGCCGAAGCGGGCGCGCCGCGTGCTCTGGAGTTGCTCTGCGAGTGGGGGGTGGTCGAGCCGCGCGAGGGCGGGGTGGATCTGGCCGCGCGGGTCGACGAGCTGCTGGGGTCGCCGCCATGGGCCGACGTCGCGCCGCGGGACCGCGCGCTGCTCGCGGCCGCTCTCGGCCCGGCGGGGGAGGAGGGCGATCTCGCCGCCGAGAGCCCCGAGCGCCCCTCGCAGGGGGTAGAGCTGGCACGCGGCCGCGAGTCGGTCGAACTGGCACTGGCGCGAGCCCTGGGGGCCAGGTGGCTCGACGACTACGTCGGCGAGTGGCGCGCCGTAGAGCTCGAGATCGACGGCGGCGACCTGCTCGCCGCCGGCATACCGCAGGGCGAGGCGCTGGGCCGCGGCCTGGCGGCGGCACTGGCGGCCAAGCTCGACGGCGAAGCCGAGGGCCGCGACCAGGAGCTCGCCGTCGCCCTCGAAGCCGCCGGGGGCGAATAGGCGTGGAATGGCGCGAGCGCGATGGGGTGCGGTGGCTGGAGGCGGATCTCGGTGGCGCTCGCGCGGCGTTCACGACCCGCACCGGCGGCGTCAGCGAGGCGCCCTACGACAGCCTCAACCTCGGCCTCCTCACCGACGACGCCGAGGACGCCGTGGCCGAGAACCGGCGGCGGCTCGCGGCGGCGCTGGGCTTCGGGCCCGAGCGGATCGCCTTCGCCCGCCAGGTCCACGGCGCCCGCCTCCTGACCCACCCACCGCGCGGTGGGGAGGTGGCCGGGATGGGTGAGGTGCCGGAGGCGGATGGGCATGTCGTCGCCGACGCGGGCACGGCTGCCCTGGTCTTCGCCGCCGACTGCCTTCCCGTCGCCCTCTCCGGACCGGGCGGAGTGGCGATGCTGCACTGCGGCTGGCGCGGGCTGGCGGCGGGGATAATCGCCGCAGGCGCCGAGGCGGTCGGCGCGACGAACGCCGCTATCGGCCCCGGAATCGGTCCTTGCTGCTACGAGGTCGGCGACGAGGTCCTAGCCGCTTTCGGGGCCCTCGGCGAGAGTCGGCGGCTGGATCTGCTCGAGGTGGCGCGGCGGATGCTGGCGGAGGCGGGGGTGCAGCGCGTCGAGTCCGCGGGGCTTTGCACGAGCTGCGAGGCGGAGCTGTTCTTCTCCCACCGCCGCGACGCCGGCCTCACCGGCCGTCAGGCGGGCCTCGCCTGGATCCCGGAAGAGGCCTGAGTTGGCCGGGTTGATCCACGGGATCGAGGTGGCGAAGGTCGCCGCCAACCTGGAGCGGGTGCGCGAGCGGGCCGGCGAGGGCGTCGAGATACTCGTCGCCTCCAAGTACGTCCCGCTCGAGGAGATGGGAACGCTGGCCGAGGCCGGCGTGCGTCTGGTCGGCGAGAACCGCCTGCAGGACCTCGCCGCCAAGCACGAGCGCTGGGGCGACGCCTTCGAGTGGGACTTCATCGGCAACCTGCAGAGCCGCAAGGTCAGGCAGGTGCTGCCGCTCTGCCGGCTGATCCACTCGGTCGCCACCGACTCGGCACTGCGAGAGCTCGGCAAGCACGGCGACGAGGGGACCGAAGTCCTGGTCGAGGTCAACGTCGCCGGCGAGGAGGGCAAGGGCGGCGTCGCCCCGGAGGACCTGCCGGCCTTCCTCGAGCGCTGCCCGGTCAGGGTCGGCGGCCTGATGACGATGCCGCCCTTCAGCCAGGACCCGGAGGCATCGCGCCCGCATTTCGCCCGCCTCGCCGCGCTCGCCGCCGCCAACGGCCTGGACCGGCTCTCGATGGGCACCTCGCAGGACTGGCCGGTGGCGGTGGAGGAGGGGGCGACGATCATCCGCCTGGGGACGGCCCTCTTCGTGTGAATCGGCGCTAACCTGCGGATAATTCGTAAAGGAGTCGGCCGGCGAAGGCCGAAACACGCGGTACAGATGGCCCTGCGAGACACCTGGCATAGAGCACTGGTCTACTTCGGCCTCGCCGAGGACCACGACTACGGTCCCGAGTACGAAGAGGACTTCGAGCCCGAGACCGGCTCCGAGGAAGTCTTCGAGGCGCGCCGCGAGCGCGACTCGGGCTCGGTCCGGCGCCTGCCGACCTCGCGCCGCGCCCGCCACGACGAGATCGACGACATCTTCGCCGACGACGAGCCGATCGCCGCCAGCCGCACCCGCACCCTGCGCCCGGTCGACAACGGCGGCTCCGACATCCAGGTCCACCTGGTCATCCCGCGCAACTTCAACGACGCCCAGCAGGTCGCCGACCAGTTCAAACGCCAGGTTCCGGTGATCCTCAACCTGCAGACCGCCGATCACGAGCTCTCGAAGCGGATGATCGACTTCTGCTCCGGCCTCACCTACGCCCTCGACGGCGGCATGCAGCGGATCGCCGAGAAGATGTTCCTGCTGACGCCCCGCAACGTCGAGGTCTCCGCCGAGGAAAGGGCGAGGCTGATCGACAAGGGCTTCTTCAACCAGTCCTAGCCGCCGGCCGGCCACTAGTCTGGCGGCATGATCGTTGGGTTCGTCGGTTCGGGCAGCATGGCCGCCGCGATGGCGCGCGGTTGGTCCGGAGAGTTCGCGGGGATGCTGTTCTCCGACTCCGGATCGGGGCGGGCGCAGGCCCTGGCGGACGAGCTGGGAGGAGAGGTCGCCTCCAACGCCGAGATCGGCGAGCGCGCCGACTTGGTCGTCCTCGCGGTGAAGCCGGCGATGCTGGCGCGGGTGGCGCCCGAGCTGCAGGGCGCCGGGAGGGTCGTCTCGCTGCTCGGCGCCACGCCGCTGGAGACGGTCGCGGACGCCTTTCCGGGCGCCGAGGCCCACCGGGTGATGCCGAACCTCGCGGTCGAGGTGGGCCGCGGCGTCCTCTGCCTGGCCGGGCCGCCCTCGCCGTCGCTGCGGGAGAAGCTGGAGGCGCTCGGGCGCGTGGTCGAGCTGCCCGATGAGGACTTCGATGCGGCCACCGCGGTGATGGGCTGCGCGCCGGCCTACCTGGCCCTGGCGGTCGAGGCAATCGCCGATGCCGGCGCCGCGGCCGGGCTCGACCCGGAGCTGGCGCTGGAGCTGGTGGTGGAGACGGCGGCCGGCACCGCCGAGCTGCTGCGAGCCCACCGCCCGGCCGACGTTCGCAGAGCCGTCGCCTCGCCGGGAGGCAGCACCGAGGCGGGGCTGGAGGCGCTCGACCGGGAGGGGGCCAGGGAGGCCTTCGCGGCGGCCGTCGCGGCGTCGCTGGAGAGAATGCGCGGATGAGCGCGGCGGCGATCTCCCTGGCCCTCAGCCGCGGCGACGTCGCGACCTACGTCAACGCCCTCTTCATCGTCTACATCGTCCTGATCTTCGCCAACGTCCTCATCTCCTATGTGCCGCGGATGCCCCACAGCCCGCCGCTGCGAACGCTGCTCGACTTCGTCAAGGAGACCACCGACCCGTACCTCAACCTCTTCCGCCGCTTCCTGCCGCCGGTCGGCGGCGGCGGCTTCGCGCTCGACCTCAGCCCGGTGATCGGGATCATCGTGCTCTTCGTGCTGCAGGCCGTGGTCGTCGGCCTCGTCGCAGGGTGAGCGCCGCCGCCCGCGCCTGGTGCCTGGCCGGCGCGCTCTGCGCGGCCGTCGTCGCCCTCGACCAGGCCGCGAAGGCGGCGATCGAGGCGCACCTGGTACCGGGAGAGCACGCCGACGTGCTCGGGCCGCTCGGCCTCACCCTCTCCCACAACCGCGGCGTCGCCTTCGGCATCGCCGGCGGCGCCGGGGCGCCGCTGGTCGGGGTCACCCTGGTGGCGCTGGGGGTGGTCGGCTACCTCTTCGCCCGCAACCCGACGCGGCCTGGGATGTGGGTCGCGACCGGGCTGCTCGCCGGCGGCGCCGTCGGCAACCTCGCCGACCGGGTCCGCGCCGGCTCGGTCACCGACTACGTCGACCTGCCGCCCTGGCCGCCCTTCAACCTCGCCGACGTCGCGATCACCGCCGGCGTCGCGCTGCTCGTCTTCCTCTACCTGCGCGACGGTGGGCGCGAGCCAGAGCGTGGCTGAGCCGGAGCTGCGCATGGTCCATCTCGACGCGGCGCTCGCCGTCGTCGACAAGCCCGCGGGACTGGTCGTCCACCCGGCGCCGTCCCACCGTGGCCCGACCCTGGTCGGCGAGCTGGCGGACGTCCTCGGCGGGGGAGGGGACCCGGAGCGACCGGGGATCGTCCACCGGCTCGACAAGGGGACCAGCGGCCTGCTCGTCGTCGCCCGCGACGACGCCGCCCACGCCGCCCTGCAGGCCCAGGTCCAGCGACGTCAGGTCGAGCGGGTCTACCTCGCCCTTGCCGGCGGCAGGATCGGCTCCCGCACCGGCACGATCGACGCCCCGATCGGCCGCGCCGCGCGGCAGCGCCACCGGATGGCGGTCTCCGGCGGCGCCTCGCGCGAGGCTCGCACCCACTTCACGGTGCTGGAGCTGCTGCCGCGGGAGAGCTACCTGGAGGTACGCCTGGAGACCGGCCGCACCCACCAGATCCGCGCCCACTTCGCCGCTATCGGCCACCCGCTGACGGGCGACCCCACCTACGGCGGCGCCGAGCGCTACGGCCTGCAACGCCAGTTCCTCCACGCCCACAGGCTCGCCTTCACGCACCCCCTCAGCGGCAAACGCCTGACCTTCGAATCACCGCTGCCAGAGGACCTGGCAGCCGCTCTGGAAGCAGCCCGTTCGGCTGAGAGCGGTTGACGACGCCCTAGCTCTACAATTCGCCGCTCGGAAACCAACCCCCGCTCGCGGCGAACCGGATCCTGCCTGGCGCATGAGTCGCCGGGTTCCGGCCAGCGGAACGGGATCGCTTCACCACAACCAAGGAGAATCGAATGCCAGAGGCAGGCCTACAGGAGCTGCTCCAGGCCGGAGTCCACTTCGGCCACCAGACGCGCCGCTGGAACCCGAACATGCGCCGCTTCATCTTCGGCGAGCTGGACGGGATCCACATCATCGACCTGCTGCAGACCGAGGCGCTGCTGGAGAACGCCCGCCGCTTCGCCGGCGAGCTCGCCAGCGGCGGCGGCACGGTGCTCTTCGTCGGCACCAAGAAGCAGGCCCGCGACGTCGTCCAGGAGTGGGCCGACCGCTGCCAGATGCCCTACGTCAACAAGCGTTGGCTGGGCGGCCTGCTGACCAACTTCAACACGATGTCGACCCGGATCGCCCGCCTGCACGAGCTCAACGGCCTCAAAGAGGAGGGCAAACTCGACCTCCTGCCGACCAAGGAGCGGATGGGGATGGAGGCCGAACTCGCCAAGCTCGAGTTCAACCTCGGCGGCGTCCGCGACATGGACCGGCTGCCCGACGCGGTCTTCGTCGCCGACCTCAAAACCGAGGAGATCGCGGTCAACGAGGCGGCCCGCCTGCGGATCCCGATCATCGGCCTGGTCGACACCAACTGCGACCCGACGCCGGTCGACTACGTGATTCCCGGCAACGACGACGCGATCCGCTCCTGCGAGCTGATCATCGGCACGATCGGCGGCGCCGTCGAGGAGGGCTCCAGCGCCTGGCGGGTGCAGGAGGAGAAGCGGATCGCCGAGGAAATGGCGCGCCGCAAAAAGGACGAGGAAGAGCGCAAGAAGCGCGAGGAGGAAGAGAAGGCGCGGGTCGAGGCGGAGGAGGCGGCAAAAGCTGAGGAGCTCCGGGCCGCGGGTCCTGTCGCGGGTGAAGGGGGGGCGCTGCGGGCGGGGTCGTCCTCGGCCCCCCCTTCACCGGCGCCACCCGCGGCAGAAGCGCCTGAGTCCAAGGCCACTTCACCCGGGCCTGCTGAGAAAGAGGGAGATTCGAAATGAGCGGGGTCACGGCTGCGGACGTGAAGGCGCTTCGGGATCGGACCGGGGCGGCGATGATGGATGCGAAATCGGCGCTGGTCGAGGCCGACGGCGACGTCGAGCGCGCGGTCGAGCTGCTGCGGGTCAAGGGGCAGGCCTCCGCCGCCAAGCGCGAAGGCCGCGGCACCGACGAGGGCGTCGTCGCCTCCTACATCCACGCCAACGACAAGGTCGGGGCGATGGTCGAAGTCCAGTGCGAGACCGACTTCGTCGCGCGCAACGAGGAGTTCAAGGTCTTCGCCTACCAGGTGGCGCTGCACGCGGCGGCGACCGCGCCCCAGTTCGTCACCACCGAGGAAATCCCCGAGCAGGAGCGCGAGGCCGAAAAGCGGGTCTTCGAAGAGAAGGCGCGCGAAGAAGGCAAGCCCGACGACGTCGTCGAGAAGATCGTCGAGGGCCAGCTGGCCAAGTGGGCGAGCGAAGTCGCGCTGCTCGACCAGACCCACGTCAACGCCGAGAAGCACGAGGGCAAGACGATCGAGGAGCTGCGTCAGGAGCTGGCGGCGAAAACGGGTGAGAACGTCCGCGTCGCCCGCCTCGCCTACTTCCGCGTCGGCGCTTGAGGCGGAGCGGAACGAGCGTCACGATCTGACTCTCCGCGAGCGGAGCCGAAATTTATGTCTACCGAACCCAAGTTCAGCCGCATATTGCTGAAGCTTTCCGGTGAGGCCCTGATGGGCAGCCTCGACTTCGGCACCGACGGCGCCGAGGTCGACCGCATCGCCAGGCAGGTCGCGGCGCTGCGCGAGCGCGGCGTCGAGGTGGCGATCGTGGTCGGCGCCGGCAACATCTACCGCGGCCTCGACGGGGCGGCGAGCGGCATGGACCGCGCCACCGGCGACTACATGGGGATGCTGGCCACGGTCCTCAACGCGCTGACGCTGCAGGACGCGCTGGAGCGCCTCGGACAGCACACGCGGGTGATGTCGGCGATCGACGTCAAGGAGGTCGCCGAGCCCTACATCCGTCGCCGCGCCATGCGCCACCTCGAGAAGGGCCGGGTGGTGATCTTCGCCGCCGGCACCGGCAACCCGTTCTTCACCACCGACACCGCCGCCGCCCTGCGGGCGCTGGAGATCCACGCCGAGGCGATCCTGATGGCCAAGAACGGGGTGGAGGGGGTCTACGACGCCGACCCCGCGACCCATCCCGAGGCCGAGTTCATCCCCGCGATCACCCACCGCGAGGCGATCGAGCGCGGCCTCAGGGTGATGGATTCGACGGCGCTCTCGCTCTGCATGGACAACGACCTGCCGATCTATGTCTTCAACATGGGCGACGAGAAGAACATAGATAGGATCGTCTCCGGCGAGAAGGTGGGCACCCTGGTCTCCAACGGGCCCGCCCAATGAGCGAGGACGGGAACCCGTGGAGCTGATCGACGAACTGCTGGAGGACGCCAAGGGGCGGATGGCCAAGTCGGTCGAGTCCAGCCGTGGCGAACTGGCCACGGTCCGCACCGGCCGCGCCTCGCCACACCTGCTCGACCGCATCGTCGTCGACTACTACGGCAGCCCGACGCCGCTGAAGCAGCTCGCCAACGTCGCCACCACCGACGCCCGCCTGCTCACCGTCACCCCCTTCGACAAGGGCGCCCTGGGCGGGATCGAGAAAGCGATCCAGGAGTCCGACGTCGGCCTGACGCCGAGCAACGACGGCAACCTGATCCGCCTCCAGATCCCCGAGCTGACCGAGGAGCGCCGGCGCGAGATGGTCAAGGTGGTGCACGGCGTCGCCGAGGAGGGCCGGGTCGCGATCCGCAACGTCCGCCGCGACATCATGCACGATCTCCGCGAGCTGAAGAAGGAGGGCGAAGCGGGCGAGGACGACGAGCGCCGCGCCGAGGCGGCGCTGCAGAAGCAGACCGACGACGCGATCGCCGAGATCGACGCGCTCCTGCAGGGCAAGGAAGAGGAGATCCTCGCGGTTTGAGGCGGTGAACTCGCCTCTCCGGCGGATCGAGCGCCAGCCGTGACCGCGCCCAGGCACGTAGCGATCATCACCGACGGCAACGGCCGCTGGGCGCAACAGCGCGGCCTGCCCGTGATCGAGGGGCACCGCGCCGGCGCCGACGTGGTCAAGGCGCGGCTGCGCGACGCGGCGGAGCTCGGGGTCGAGGAGCTGACCGTCTTCTCCTTCTCGACCGAGAACTGGAGCCGTTCGCCGGAGGAGGTCCGGGGCCTGATGGAGATGTTTGGCGAGCGGATCGCCTCGGAAACCCCGGAGCTGGCCCAGGAAGGAGTGCGGATGCGGTTCATCGGCCGCCGCGAGGGGGTTGACCCCGAGTTGCTGGAGCGGATGGCCTGGGCGGAGGAGACGACCGCTGCCAATGACCGGATCGACCTCTTCGTCGCCTTCAACTACGGCGGCAGGGCGGAGATCGTCGACGCGGCGCGAAGCTTCCAGGGGGGCTCCGAGGAGGAGTTCCGACGCCACCTCTACGCGCCCGAGATGCACGATCCAGACCTACTGATACGAACCAGCGGCGAGCGGCGCATCTCCAACTACCTGCTCTGGCAGTGCGCCTACTCGGAGCTGGTCTTCCGCGACGAGCTCTGGCCGGACTTCGACCGCGCGGCGTTCGAGGAGTCCCTGGGCGAGTACGAGACGCGCCAGCGCCGCTTCGGGGCGCGATCGTGAGGACAGACCTCTTCGACGACGAGATGTTCGAGGACGATCCGCCGCCTCCTCCGAAGCCGCCGCGCAAGCCGCCGCGCAAGCGCGGTCTGCGCGGCGAGACCGCCAAGCGGGTGCTGGTGGCGCTGCCGTGGATCGCCGCGACGATCGCGATCGTCGTCGCCGGCGGCATCGTCTTCGCGGCGGCGATGATCGCCATCGGCGCCCTCTGCCTGCGTGAGTACCTGGCGATGACCGGGAAGTCGCGACCGCTGGCGATCCCCGCCTACGCCACCGTCGCCGCGCTGATCCTCGCCGCCCACTTCGGCACCGCCTTCAACGTGCTGATGATCCTCGCCGCCTCGTTCCCGCTGTTGTTCGCCTTCGGCGCCGATTCCCGCCACCACGACGGGGCCACCGTCTCCCTCGGCGTCACCCTGCTGGGGATCCTCTGGATCGGGATCCCGCTGGTCCATGCCGTGCTGCTGCGCGACCTCCCCAGGCACGGCGCCGGCCTGCTGGTCGACGTCCTGGTCGGGACCTTCGTCGCCGACACCGCCGCTTACGCCACCGGCCGCATGTTCGGCAGCCACAGGATCGCCCCCAGCATCAGTCCCAACAAGACGATCGAGGGGCTCCTCGGCGGCTTCGTGATCGGGACCATGGGCTTCTGGTTCGCCGGCCTCTACCAGGACTGGCTCTCCGGGGCCGACGCGCTGATCATCGGCGCCGCGGTGGCGGCGGTCGCCCCGGTCGGCGACCTCTTCGAGTCGATGCTTAAGCGCGACCTCGGCACCAAGGACACCGGCACCCTCTTCGGCCCCCACGGCGGCATCCTCGACCGCCTCGACGCCGTCTTCTTCACCGTCGTCGTCGGCTACTACCTCTCGGTGGCGCTGGTCTACTGAGGCCTCCCTCTACCCTCTGAGTCGATGAAGAAGGTCTTGATACTGGGGTCGACGGGGTCGATCGGGACGCAGGCGCTGGACGTGATCGGGCGCTCCGAGGAGCTGCGGGCGGTCGGGCTGGCGGCCGGCGCCGGCTGGGAGCTGACGGTCGAGCAGGCGCGCGAGCACGGGGTCCCGGCGATCGCCCTGGCCGACCCCGGCGCGGCGGCACGGGCGCGGGACGCCTGGAGCGGGAGCGTGCTGTCCGGGGAGGAGGGGGTGCGGGAGCTGATCGCCTCCTGCGGCGCCGACCTCGTCCTCAACGGCATCGTCGGCGCCGCCGGGCTGGGGTCGACCGTGGTCGCGCTCGGCGAGGGAATCGACGTCGCCCTCGCCAACAAGGAGAGCCTGGTCGTCGGCGGCGAGCTGGTGATGGCGCTGGCCGAGGCGACCGGGGCCCGGCTGCTGCCGGTCGACTCCGAGCACTCGGCGCTGCACCAACTGATCGGACGCGAGGCGCCCGGCACGGTGGAGAGGCTCGTCCTGACGGCTTCCGGCGGGCCCTTCCGCGGCCGCGAGGACCTCGCTGGGGTCAGCGTCGATGACGCGCTCGCCCACCCGACCTGGCGGATGGGGGGGAGGATCACGATCGACTCGGCGACGCTGATGAACAAGGGCTTCGAGGCGATCGAGGCCCACCACCTCTTCGGCGTCCCCTACGAGCGGATCGACGTCGTCGTCCACCCGCAGTCGCTGGTCCACTCTCTGATCGAGCTCAACGACGGCTCCTCGCTGGCCCACCTCGGCCATCCCGACATGCGGGTGCCGATCTCCTACGCTCTGCACTACCCAGAGCGGGCCGATGTCGAGGTGCCGCGGCTCGACCTCGCCGCCGCCGGGGCGCTGACCTTCGAGGCGCCCGACGCCGGCACCTTCGCCTGCCTGCGTCTGGCGCTCGAGGCCGGCCGCGCGGGGGGGACGGCGCCCTGCGTGCTCAACGCCGCCGACGAGGTCGCCGTCGCCGCCTTCCTCGACGGGCGGATTCCCTTCACCGGCATCGCCGCCGTGATCGAGCGGGTGCTGGAGGAGATGCCACCGCGGCCGGTGGGCCACTTCGACGACCTCTTCGACGCCGACGCCGAGGCCCGCCGACGCAGCGAAGACCGGGTTCGTGGGTTGACTCCAGCATGAGCTGGCTCTGGGTCTTCCTCGGCTTCTCGCTGCTGATCGTCCTCCACGAGGGCGGGCATTTCCTCGCCGCCAAGGCGACCGGGATGCGGGTCGAGCGCTTCTTCCTCTTCTTCGGGCCGACGATCTGGTCGTTCAGGCGCGGCGAGACCGAGTACGGGATCAAATCGATCCCGCTCGGCGGCTACGTGAAGATCACCGGCATGAACCCGGAGGAGGACGTCCCCCCGGAGCACGAGGCCCGCTGCTACTACCGCCAGCCGGTCTGGAAGCGGATCGTCGTGGTCGCCGCGGGGCCGGCGGTGAACATCGCCCTCGCCTTCGCGATCCTCTTTGGCGTCCTGTACTTCGTCAACGCCGAAGAGGGGACCCAGTCGGTCGCCATGGTGGTCGCGAAGTCGCCCGCAGCGGGGCTGCTGAAGCCCGGCGACAGGATCGTCGCCATCGACGGCAGCCGCTACGCAAGGCTCGGCGTCGAAGATCGGGTGGCCAGGTTCCGCGCCGAAATCGGCTCGCACGAATGCCCCGGGAAGCAGGCGAGCGGATGTCTCGCGGCGACGCCGGTGAAGCTCACGGTCGACCGCGGTGGCAAGACGGTCGTCCTCTCGGTCAGGCCCAGGTACGACGCGGCCGCGGGGCAGACCCTGGTCGGCTTCGGTTTCGGCAGCAGGGCGGTCGACCTCACCGCCGGGGAAGCCGTCGACCGCGCCACCGGGGCGATCTGGTCGGTCGCGAGCGGCACCTTCCACGTCTTCACCCATCTGTTCGAATCCGAGCAGCGCAAGCAGGTCTCGGGGGTCGTCGGCGTCTCGGACGTCGCCCACGAAACGATCGACTCGGGTGAACACAGCCTCGAACGCTCGCTGCTGCTGCTGGCCTTCGTCAGCCTCTCGCTCGGCCTCGTCAACCTGCTGCCGATCCTGCCGCTCGACGGCGGCCACATCTTCTGGGCGCTGGTCGAGAAACTGCGCCGCGGCAGGCCGGTCTCGCTGCGGGTGATGGAGCGGGCCACCGTGGTCGGCATCGCCCTGGTGGCGATGCTCTTCTTCATCGGCCTCTCCAACGACATCGGCCGCATCACCGGCGAAGGGTTCAAGGTCCGCTAACCGGCGGCCCGCCGGGCTGCCGGGATACCCTGTCCTCAGATGGCTTCCAAGCGCCAGATATTCGTCGGGGGCGTGCCGGTCGGCGGCGGCGCCCCGGTCGCAGTGCAGACGATGACGAAGACCGAGACCGCCAACCTGGCGGCGACGATGGAGCAGATCCGCAAGGTCGCCGACGCCGGCGCCGACATCGTCCGCTGCGCGGTGCCGCGCGAGCAGGATGTCGAGGCGCTGAGGACGATCGTCAAGGAGTCGCCGATCCCGGTCATCGCCGACATCCACTTCAACCACACCCTGGCGCTGAAGGCGATCGACGCCGGTGCCCACTGCATCCGCCTCAACCCCGGCAACATCGGCGGCCGCGAGAAGGTCGCCGAGGTGGCGGCGAAGGCGAACGCGGCCGGCGTGCCGATGCGGATCGGAGTCAACTCGGGCTCGCTGCCCAAGCACCTGCACGAGCTCGAGCGCACCGCGCCGGTCGAGGCGCTGGTCGCCGCCGCGGTCGAGTTCACCGAGCTGATGGAGGGCCTCGACTTCACCAACTTCAAGGTCTCGATCAAGTCGACCAACGTGCCGAACACGATCGCCGCCAACCGGTTGCTGGCCGAGAAGGTGCCCTACCCGCTGCACCTCGGGATCACCGAGGCGGGGACGAAATGGGCGGGCTCGCTGAAATCGGCGGTCGGGCTGGGGACGCTTCTCGCCGACGGCGTCGGCGACACGATCCGGATCAGCCTCTCCACCTTCCACGCCGAGGAGGAGGTCAAGGTCGCCTGGGAGATCCTCAAGGCGCTGCAGCTGCGCGAGCGCGGCCCGGTCCTGATCGCCTGCCCGACCTGCGGCCGCCTCCAGTTCGACATGGACTCGGTCGTGGCCGAAATCGAGCGGCGGCTGGAGAGCTACGCGGAGCCGGTCGAGGTGGCGGTGCTGGGCTGCGCGGTGAACGGGATCGGCGAGGCCAGCCACGCCGACTTCGGGATCGCCGGGGCCAAGAACGAGGGCCTGATCTTCGCCCACGGCAAGCCGCTGCGGAAGGTTCCGCAGGAGACCCTGGTCGACACCCTGTTCGAGGAGATCGACAAGTCGTTGGACCGCGGCGGGGTCGAGATCGACGAGGCCGAGGCCCAGGAGGGCGCCCAGTGGCTGGCCAGGATCGAGGAGGAAAACGCCGGCGAACTGACCCCGGAGAAGATCGCGCAGATGGAGAAGGAAGCGGTCGAGCGAGGCGAGTCGGACAAGGTGCTGCTCGACGAGGAGGCGTCGCCGACCGCGGGCCGCCGCTTCACCCGAGCCTGACCGCGGATAGGTTTCCCCAGTGACTCGACTCTCCCAGGCGTTCCTGCCCACGCTGAAGGATCCGCCAGCCGATGCGGAGGCCGTGTCGCACAAGTTGATGGTGCGGGCCGGGTTGATACGCCAGCTCGGCGCCGGTCTCTGGACGTATCTGCCCGCCGGGTGGCGGGTGGAGCGGAGGGTGGAGGCGATCGTCCGCGAGGAGATGGAGGGGATCGGGTGCCAGGAGATGCTGATGCCGGTTCTGCAGCCCGCCGAGAACTGGGAGAAGACGGGGCGCTACGCGATCGACGAGCTGTTCAAGCTCGACGATCGCAAGGGGTCGCCGATGGTGCTGGCGATGACGCACGAGGAGGCGATCACCTACCACGTGGCCCGCGAGGTCCGCTCCTATCGCGACCTGCCGCTGATGCTGTTCCAGATCCAGACCAAGGAGCGCGACGAGCCGCGGCCGCGAGCCGGGCTGCTGCGCACCCGCGAGTTCACGATGAAGGACGCTTACTCCTTCGACCGCGACGAGGAGGGCCTGGCGCGCTCCTACGAGGCTCAGGCCGGCGCCTACGAGCGCATCCTCGACCGTTGCGGGGTGCGCTGGTACCGCTGCGAGGCCGACGTCGGGATGATGGGCGGCTCCGGCGCCGACGAGTACATGGCGCCCTGCCCGGCCGGCGAGAACGAGGTGGCGCTGGCGCCCGGCTACGCCGCCAACGTCGAGGTCGCCTCGGCCGAACCGCAACCCGTGGAGCTGCCGGCCCCGCTGCCCGCGCCCGAGCGGGTCGAGACGCCTGGCCTGACGACGGTCGCAGAGGTCTCCGGCTCGCTGGGCCTGCCGGCCGGCGCCCTGATCAAGGCGATGCCGATCGTCGTCGAGGGCCGCGGCCTGGTGCTCGTGCTGCTGCGTGGCGACCACCGGCTCAACGAGATCAAGCTGCGCAACGGGATGGGCACCGACTTTCGCCAGGCTCGGCCGGAGGAGATCGAGGCCGACCTCGGCCCGGTCGGCTACATCGGCCCGGTCGGCGCCAAGCTGCCGATGATCAAGGACGCGGCGATCGTCGGCGACTCCTACGTCTGCGGCGCCAACGAGGCCGGTGCGCACCTGCGCGGAGTCGACCCCGCCCGCGACTTCGAGGCCTACGAGATGGATGTGCGCACGGTCGAGGCCGGCGACACCGCACCCGGCGGCAGCGAGATCGCGATCGAGCCGGCGATCGAGGTCGCCAACATCTTCAAGCTCGGCAGCCGTTACTCGGAGCCGCTGGGCGCCACCTTCCTCGACGAGAGCGGGGTCAAGAGGCCGATCGTGATGGGCAGCTACGGGATCGGCCCGGCACGGATCGTCGCCGCCGCGATCGAGCAGCGCGCCGACGAGCGAGGGATCGTCTGGCCGCCGGCGCTCGCCCCCTGGCAGGTCCACCTCGTCTCCCTCGCCAAGGCCGGCGAGCCCGAGCGCGAGGCGGCCGACGACATCTACGATGCGCTGCGCGAGGCCGGCGCCGAGGTTCTCTACGACGATCGCGACGCCGGGCCGGGGGAGAAGCTGACCGACGCCGAGCTGCTCGGCTGCCCGCTGCGGATCGTCGCCGGGCGCCGCGGCCTTGCCAACGGCGTCGTCGAGGCCTCCGAGCGCGCCTCCGGCGCCGAGCACGAGCTGCCCGTGGGGGACGCCGCCGCGGGTGCGCTGGCCCTCCTCCAGGGCATCGATGCCCAGTAGCGCGCCGTTCGGCCGCGGCCGCGTGCGCCGCCTCTTCGGGCTCGACCGCTCCGGCCCCAAACCGCGGCGGACCCGCCGGGGGGAGCCGCTCAACCCCTGGACGATCCCCAACCTCGTCGGCTACGCGCGGCTGGCGGCGCTGCCGCTCTTCCTCTGGCTCGCCTTCGAATCGGGCGACGGGCGCAGCGCCGCCGCCGCGACGGTCTTCTGGCTGATCGCCGCCGGCGACTACCTCGACGGCTTCCTCGCCCGCGTCACCGGCCAGTACAGCCGCATGGGGGCGCTGCTCGACCCCCTCGTCGACCGCCTCACGATCCTCTCCGGAGCCGTCGTCTGCTGGCACTTCGAACTGCTGCCACGCTGGGCCCTGGCCCTGCTCGCCCTGCGCGAGCTGGCGATGCTCGGGCTCGCCCAGTACGGGCTGCGGCACGGGGTCGACATCGAGGTCAACTGGCCGGGGCGGATCTCGGTCTTCCCGATCATGGGTGGGATCTTCTTCGCGATGGTCTTCGCCGGCTGGGTGCCGTCGGCGCTGCTGATCGTCGGCCTGGCGCTGGCGATCCTCGCCACCGTGCTCTACGCCCGCGCCGGCCTGCGCGCCGTCCGCGTCGCCCGCCCTGCAAGCTGAGAGCCAATCCCCGCTAACCTTCAACCTGCAGTTGAACCTTCGGCGGGGCTCGACCTATAATCGGTCACCGCGCAAACGGAGGCGCCCGCGCCTCCCCCGATTAAGGAGTGAGATGGAGGACACCTTTCCCGATCTGGGCTCCCTCAGCGACAAGGAGCTGAAGGACCTGATCGACAAGCTCACCGAGGAGGAGAACGAGATCTCCTACAAGCGCCGCGTCCTGCACGGGAAGATCGACATCCTCAGGGCCGAGCTGGTCAATCGCCTGCGCGACAAGCACGAGCGCGGCGACTCGATGATCTCCGGCGACGACGTCAGCAAGCTGACCGAGATCCTCGCCGGCAAGGCGCCCAACCCGGAGGACGAGCCCGCCGCCTAGCGCGGAGGGAGCACCCGGCATGGCCGTCCACTGTCCCGAGTGCGGGTTCGCCAACCCCGAGGGCGCCAACTACTGCCAGAAGTGCGGCGCCTACCTGGGCGGGCCGGCGGAGTCGGGCGAGGGCGAGGACCCGACGACGATGACCTACACGGTCGACGACACCGGCGACATGCAGCCGGTCGACATCGACGAGGTGGTCGAGGCGGCGGGGGCGGCGCTGGTGATCCGCACCGGCGGCGGCCGCGCCGGCGAGAGCTTCAGCATCGACGAGGAGCGGGTCAGCATCGGCCGCAGCCCCGACGCCGGCGTCTTCCTCGACGACGTCACCGTCTCCCGCAACCACGCGCTGCTGGTGCGGCGCCGCGACGGGCTCTACATCGACGACCTCGGCTCGCTCAACGGCACCTACGTCAACCGCCGCCGGATCGAGTCGCACCGGCTCGGCGACGGCGACGAGATCCAGGTCGGCAAGTACAAGCTCAGCTACCTGGAGCGATGAAGGTGCCCGTCTCCGAACAGCCGGCGCGCTCGCCGGAATCGGCCAGCCGCCCGCGCAAGGCGCTGACGATCGGCGCCGTCTGCAAGATCCTCGAGGGCGAGTTCGACGACGTCTCGATCTCGAAGATCCGCTACCTGGAGGACCAGAAGCTGCTCACCCCGCGCCGCACCTCGGGCGGCTACCGTCTCTACAGCCAGTCCGACGTCGAGCGCCTGCGAACGATCCTGCGCCTCCAGCGCGACGAGTTCCTGCCGCTGCGGGTGATCCGCCAGGAGCTGGCGAGCGGGGGGGACCTCGGCGCCGTCGACGGCGAGCGCCGGCCGGCCGGGGGGGCCGTGCGACGGGCGATCCTGGTCGACGCCTCGCGCGCCCACCTGACCCTCGAGGAGGTGGTCGAGGAGACCGGCGCCCGCGAGGAGCTGATCGCCGAGCTGGAGAACTTCGGCATCGTCCAGCCCGAGCAGCGCGACGGCAGGACGGTCTACGACGAGACCGACCGCGAGATCGTCCGTGCCGCCAACGAGCTCTCGCGGGTCGGGGTCGGCGCCCGCAACCTGCGCGTCTTCCGCTCCTCCGCCGACCGCGAGGCGAACCTGCTGGAAGCGCTGCTGGGCCCGTCGCTGCGCTCGCGCAATCCCGAGCGCCGCAAGGAGGCGCTGCAGAGCCTGGAGAGCCTGGCGGCGACCGTCAGCCACCTCAAGCATCTGCTGCTGGTTCGGGATTTGCGTCGCCTGGCGGGCGACTAGCCCCGGGACCCGCCGATGCCACGAATCACTCGCCGCCGTATCGTCGCGGCTCCCGTAACAGAGGTCTGGAGCCTCGTCTCCGACCCCTACAGCCTGCCGCGCTGGTGGCCGCGGGTGGGGCGGGTCGAGAACGTCGAGCGACGCAGCGGCGGCCGTCGCAGCCAGTGGACCAAGGTGCTGGAGACGAGCGAGGGGCGAGGGGTGCGGGCCGACTACCGCTGCCTCAGCTCGGCTGAGAACGAGCGCTACGTCTGGGAGCAGGAGCTGGAGGGGACTCCCTTCGCCCGCCACCTGCGCAGCTCCCGGATCGAGATCGCCCTGCGCGAGGCGGAGGAGGGGACTCAGGTCGACCTCAGCTCGGTGCAGACGCTGAAAGGGATGTCCCGCCTCGGCTCGCCGATGATGCGCCGCGCCCAGGGCGCGATCCTCGACGAGGCCCTCGACGGCGTCGAGAGGGCTCTGACGTGAGCGGCCTGGGCGAGTTTGTATCGCTGTGCGAAACAAAGTCGACCAGGGGGAGGCGATGACAGAGCCGCGGCGGGACTCGAAGTGGTGGGGGTGGGGGGACCCCGCGGTGGTGCCGGAGCTCGACGCGGAGGCGCTCGGGGTGCTGCGCGAGCGGATCGGAGAGCTGGAGGCGTGGCCACTCGCCGCGCGGCTCGGCGACTTCGTGCTGCCGGCGCCGGAGGCGCTGCCGGCGGCGTTGACGGAGGCGGTCGGTGCCGAGGCGATCTTCACCTCGGCCGAGGACCGGCTGCGGCACGCCCACGGCGGCGGCTACGCCGACCTCGCCCGCCTGCGCGGCGGCAGCCTTGAGGCGGCTCCGGACGCGGTGGCGATGCCGGCTGACGCCGAGGCGCTGCGGCGCGTCCTCGACGCCTGCGCGAGCGAGGGCATCGCCGTGGTCCCGTTCGGCGGCGGCACCAGCGTCGTCGGTGGCGTCGAGCCGTTGCGCGGCTCCCACCCGCGGCTGATCAGCCTCGACCTCGGCGCCCTGCGCGGGGTCGCCGTCGACCGCCGTTCGCTCACCGCCACTCTCGGCGCCGGCCTGCGCGGGCCCGAGGCGGAGGCTGCGCTGGGGCGCGAGGGCGTCACCCTCGGCCACTTCCCGCAGTCCTTCGAGTACGCGACGATCGGCGGCTTCGCCGCGACTCGCTCCGCCGGGCAGGCCTCGAGCGGTTACGGGCGCTTCGACGCCCTGGTCAGCTCGGTCCGCCTCGTCGCCCCGGCGGGCGACCTGCGGACCCTGGAGACGCCGCACAGCGCCGCCGGGCCGGCGCTGCGGGAGCTGATCGTCGGCTCCGAGGGCGTGCTCGGCGTCATCCCCGAGGTGACGGTGCGGGTGCGCCCCGCCCCGGCGACCCGCCGCTACGAGGCCTGGATGGCGGAGAGCTTCGAGGCCGGCGCCGAGATCGTCCGCGCGCTGGCCCAGGGCCCTGGCCTGCCCGACGTCGTCCGGGTCTCCGACGAGGAGGAGACGCGGGGCTCGCTGGCGTTGTCGGGGCCGCGGGGCGCCGCCGGCAGGCTCTTCGACGGCTACCTCGGCCTGCGCCGGCGCCGCGGCGGTTGCCTGACGATCGTCGGCTTCGAGGGCGAGGAGGAGGCGGTGGCGCGGCGGCGGGCGCTGGCCGTGCGCGAGCTGCGGGCGGGTGGCGCCGCCTACCTCGGGCAGGCCGCCGGGCGCTCCTGGGAGCACGGGCGATACCAGGGCCCCTACCTGCGCGACACGCTGATGGAGATGGGGGCGATGGTGGAGACGCTGGAGACGTCGCACACCTGGAGCCGCCTGGGGGAGCTGCACGACGCGGTCGCGGCGGCGATCCACGGCTCGCTCGCCGGCCAGGGCACGCCCGGGCTGGTCTTCTGCCATCTCTCCCACACCTATGCCGACGGGGCTTCGCTCTACTTCACCTTCATTGCCCGCCGCCGCCACGGCGCCGAGCTGGAGCAGTGGGGCGCCGTCAAGCGCGCCGCCTGCGAGGCGATCGTCGCCGGGGGCGGCACGATCACCCACCACCACGCCGTCGGCCGCGACCACGCCCCCTACATGGAGGCGGAGGTGGGGAGGACGGGCCTGGACGTGCTGAGAGCCGTCAAGGAGCAGCTGGACCCCGCCGGGATCATGAACCCCGGCAAGCTCCTCGGCTGACGCTACTTCTTCGCCGCGCCGACGATGGGGCCGGCGATCTTGCCGCGGAGGACGTCGGTGCCGGTGTAGAGGGGGGCCTTCTTTTCGCTCGTAGCCTTGGTGAGCGACGCCTTCAGGGCGGCGTCGGAGGTGAGGGAGATGTCGATCTGGTCAAAGGTTTCGTTGGCCAGGTAGCCGAGCACTTCGGTCGGGACCCGGATCTGGGCGGCGATCTTGCCGGACCCGCCGACCGCGGTCGCGGCCAGCGGCAGCATCTTCCGCGGCGACTCGTAGAGCCAGACGGTGTAGGAGCGGCCCTTGCCGGTGGGCGCCAGGCCGGAGGCTTCGATCTGCAGCGCCAGCGAGTTCTTGACCCGCCCGAAGGTCGCGACTCCCTTGGCGCCGCCGCCGTCCACCGGGCTGAGGATCGCCCGGGTCACTTCTTTGCCGTTCACGGTGGGGTTGCTCGAGGCTTCTTCGCCGGAGGACGCGCTTTCGCCGGATGCCGTCGTGGTCGCGTTGCCGGAGCCGCCGCCGCCGCTGAGTGCCAGCACGATGACCAGGGCGATCAGGACGAGCGCCCCGGCGATCGCGGCGCGGGCGGCGCCGCTCTTGGGCAGCGAGATGCTCGGCCGCGGCGGCGCCGGGCGCTTGGCGGGCTTGGCGGCGGCCTTGGGGGGGGTCACAGGTTCCGGCTCAGGCTCCAAGACGGGCTGTTCCGGCGCCTCGGGGGGTGGCGGCGCCTCGCCTTCGGCCTCCAGCTGTTCGAGCGCGTCCTTGACCTTGACCCGCACCTCGTCGACGCTGAGGCCCATCAGGGCGGCGAGGTCCTCGTAGCCCTGTTCGCGCTGCGCGAGCGTGCGCAGCATCGCCCTCTGGTCATCGCTGAGCGGCATCGGCGCAATCTATTGCTTAATCGCGCCCCGGGTAGGGTTCGCAGCCATGGCCGACGATCCGCGCGGGCTGCTCTCCCACTTCGACGCCCTGCTCGGCACCGAGTGGCTCGACGACGATCCCGACCACGCCCGGGTCCGGATCGAGCTGCGCGACGAGCTGCGCCAGCCGGTCGGGCTGCTCCACGGCGGCGTCATCTCCAGCCTGGTCGAGAGCGTCTGCTCGCGGGCGACGGCGCTGGCGACGATGGGCGACGGGATGATGGCGATGGGCCAGTCGATCTCGGTCAGCTTCATCCGCCCGGTCACCGTGGGCGGCGCCGAAGTCAGGGCGAAGGCCCGCCACCGCGGCCGCACCACCTGGGTCTGGGACGCGGAAGTGCTCGACGACGAAGGAAAAATCTGCGCTCTGGCGCAGATGACGATCGCCGTAAGGCCGTTGCCTAAGAGCTAACCGCCGAATTTATTGGTGATCGGGAGGCGGCGGTCCCTGCCGAAGGCGCGCGGGGTGATGCGGATTCCCGGAGCCGCCTGGCGACGCTTGTACTCGGCGCGGTCGACCAGGCGTATCACCTCGTCGACGGTCGCCGCCGGCATCCCCGCCTCGATCATCTCCTCGCGGCCCTGGTCGCGCTCGACGTAGGCCTCGAGGATGCGGTCGAGCAGGTCGTAGGGGGGGAGGGAGTCGCTGTCGAGCTGGCCGGGGCGCAGCTCGGCCGAGGGCGCCCGCTCGATCACCGAGGCCGGCACCAGCTCACCCTCGGCGCGTTCGTCGCGGCGGCGGGTGAGCTCGTAGACCAGCGTCTTCGGCACGTCCTTGATCACCGCGAAGCCGCCCGCCATGTCGCCGTAGAGGGTCGCGTAGCCGACCGACATCTCGCTCTTGTTGCCGGTCGTCAGGACCAGCCAGCCGTGGCGGTTGGAGAGTGCCATCATCAGGTTGCCGCGGATCCGCGCCTGGATGTTCTCCGCCGCCAGGTCGGGCTCCGCCGGCTCCCCCAGCGCCCTCTCGTAGCCGTCCATCATCGGCCCGATCGGGATCTCGAGCAGCTCGCAGCCGAGGTTGCGTGCGATAGTCCGGGCGTCCGCCTGGGTTTCATGGCTGGAATGAGGCGAGGGCATCACCACGCAGCTAAGCCGCTCCGGACCGACCGCGTCGGCCGCGAGCATCGCCACCAGGGCGGAGTCGATGCCGCCGGAGAGGGCGACACCGACGTGGCCGAAACCGTTCTTGGCGACGTAGTCGCGCAGGCCGAGGACCAGTGCCGCGTAGACCTCGTCGAGGTCCCCCAGCGGCTCCCCCAGCGGCTCCGGCGCCGCCGCCGGGACCTCGCAGACCAGCAGCTCCTCCTCGAACTGGGCGGCGCGGGCGATCAGCTCGCCGTTGGGGTCGGTGAGCAGGCTCTGGCCGTCGAAGACCAGCTCGTCCTGGCCGCCGACCAGGTTGCAGAAGGCGAACCAGGCGCCGTAGGCGCGCGAGCGCTCGGCGAACATCTCCACCCGCTCGCGGCCCTTGCCGCGGTGGTAGGGCGAGCCCGAGGGGTTGGCGATCAGCGTCGCCCCTCCCTCGGCCTCGGCCGAGGCCGGCGGGCCCGGCGCCCAGACGTCCTCGCAGATCGTCAGCCCGACCCGCTGCCCGCCCGCCTCGACGCTCAGCGGCTCGGTGCCCGGGACGAAGTAGCGCTGCTCGTCGAAGACCGCGTAGTTGGGCAGCCTGTTCTTGCGATAGACGCCGCGCACGGCGCCGTCGGCGAGGACGGCGAGCGAGTTGTGGGCGTGGCGGGAGTCGCCGCGGTCGGCGACCGGCTCGGCGAAGCCGACCAGCACGGTCATGCCGGCGACCTCGCGGGCCAGCTCCTCGACCGCGCGCCGGTTGGCCTCGACGAAGTGCCGCTTCAGGTAGAGGTCCTCGGCGGGGTAGCCGGGCAGGCAGAGCTCCGGGAAGATCGTCAGCTCGGCGCCGGCGGCGCCGGCGCGGCCGATCCACTCGGCGATCTTGGCGGCGTTGCCGTCGACGTCGCCGACGGTGGGGTCGATCTGGGCGAGGGCTATGCGCATGTCGGTGTCCGGTCTCCGGTGGGCAGTGGACAAGTATCGTCGTCGAAGCCCGTGGAGCGGGCCGAGGCGCCCGCTACGCTGTCGTGGATGCGGGACCGCCGTCGCCAGTTGGTCGGTTTCTCGGCGACGGTGCTCTTGCTCCTCGCCGCCGCGCCTGCCGCTGCCTCGGCCTCGACGGGCCTCGCCGCGGGGGTCCCCAGCCTCGCCTCGCCGAGCCAGAAGCCGTTCATCACCCCGAAGCCGCGGCCGACTGAAGCCCGCGGCCGACCGACCGGCAACCCCGACCCCAACCGCAACGCCTACACCGTGCCGCAGGCGCCGCGCTCGCCCAAGTGCAGTCGGCACTTCTGCGTGCACTGGGTGGCGGAGGGCATCGACGCGCCGAACCTGACCGACTCCAACGGCGACGGCGTGCCCGACTTCGTCGAAGAGGTCCTCGCCGTTGCCGAACACGTGCACGCGGTCGAGAACGGCAAGCTCGGCTGGCGCGAGCCGAGGAGCGACGGACGCAAGGGAGGAGGCAACGGCAAGACCGACATCTACCTCTCCCAGATCGGCGGCGAACTGTTCGGCTACGCCGCCCCGGACCGCGGCCAGGCGACGAAGCAGCACCGGATCCCGCGGCGCCTGCACGGCTACCTGGTCCTCGACAACGACTACAGCGCCTTCGAGTACCCGAAGACGAAGCCGATCCACGACCTCGAGGTGACCCTCGCCCACGAGTACAACCACATCCTCCAGTTCGGCTACGACGCCTTCCAGGACCCCTGGTCCGCCGAGTCCAGCGCGGTCTGGATGGAGGACCAGGTCTACAACGGGGTCAACGACTACCTGCGCTACGTGCGCCGCTGGGTCAAGCTCTGGGAAACGCCGCTGACGACGAGCTCGATCAAGGAGTACGGCTCGGCGGTCTGGAACCAGTGGCTGGCGCACCGCTACGGGCTCTCGATCGTCCGCAAGGTCTGGGCGCGGGCGATCCACACCAGGCCCGGAGGCTTCTCGGTCAACGCCTACGAATCGGCGATCCGCGCCGCCGGGCGCTCGGATTTCGGCCACGACTTCGCCCGCTTCGCCGCCGCCGTCGCCGAGTGGCGCACCGGCGAGGGGTTCCGCGAGAGCGGGCTCTACCCGGACATGCCGCGACAGGGCCGGCTGCCCCTGGACGGACGGCCGCTGAGGCGGCTGCTCAACCACACCACCTTCGCGCTGCTGCGCGTGCACGCCCCGCGCGGCCGCGGCGTCGCCGTGCACGTGACCGCTCCGCGCGGGACCGCCAGCGGCCTGGCGCTGGTCGGGCGCGTCGGCAGCGAACGCCACGGGCGCACCGTCACCCGCCTCGACTACAGCCGCGGCGGCGGCAGGCTCTACGTCCGCCTCGGCGACCCGCATCGCTTCAGCCGGATCACCGCCGTCGTCGTCAACGCCGACGCCAGCGCCAGCGGCTTCAACGCCCGCCGGCTCGACTGGCGCTACCTGACCGACCGGATCCCGTTCCAGATCCGCGGCGCCCTGATCCACTAGGCGGGAGCTAGGAGCGCGACTCGGAGGCGACGGCGCCGTTGGCCGAGGTGGAGGCCGCTTCGGCTTTGCTGCGGGCCCTGCTCTTCTTCGGCTTCGCCGGTGCGCTGGCGACCGTCTCCGCGGTCGCCGCCTCGAGGTCGAGGGCGAAGCTGTCGAGGTCGGCCATCGCGTCGTAGTCGCCGATCAGGCCGAAGTTGACATGGCCGTCGTAGGACATGATCCCGACACAGAGCGCCTGGCGGCGGGCCAGCGGCACCATCGGGAAGATCGACTCCATCCTGCGGCCGAGCACGTAGAGCGGGAACTGCGGCCCCGGCACGTTGGTGACGACGAGGTTGAAGAAGCGCTGCGCCGGCTGCAGGCGGGCGGCCTGGGAGGCGATCGTCGAGGGCGCGAAGTCGGTCAGCTTGGTGAGGATCTCGGCCCCGACCGCCTGGCCGGAGGACTTCAGGTCTCCCATCTCCTCCGTGACCACCTTGAGCCGCTCGACCGGATCCTCGCACCAGACCGGCAGCGGCGCCATCATCGCCGAGATCCGGTTGCCAAGCGCGCCGTGCTCCTCGTCGGCGCGGACGCTGACCGGGACCATCGCCCGCAGCTCCAGCCCCTCGGTGTCGTGGCCGCGGGCCCGCAGGTACTTGCCGATGCCGCCGGCGACGATCGAGAGGATGACGTCGTTGACGGTGCCGCCGTGGGCGTCCTTGACCCGCTTCAGCTCCGCCAGGTCGGCCTGGGTAATCGCGAAGCGCCGGTGCGGGCCGATCTCGACGTTGAAGACGCTGCTGGGGGCGGCCATGCCGGCGCCGACGATCTTCGAGGTGGCGCCGATGCCGCGGGCGACCTGGCGCGGGCCACGGAGGGCGGCGCGGAACCCGCGGACGATCTCCTTGGGGCTGGTCAGGCGCTCGCGGACCGCGTCGCCGAGCAGCTTCAGGTCGGTCGGTTCGGGCCGGGCCAGCCAGGGCGGGGGGGAGGCGTGGGAGCCCTGCGGCTCGGCGTCGAGGTCGAAGAGGACGGTGGTGATGTCGACGCCGGAGACGCCGTCGACGAGGGCGTGGTGGCTCTTTCCGACGATCGCGAAGCGCCCGTCGTGGAGCCCCTCGACCAGCCACAGCTCCCAGAGCGGCTTGCTGCGGTCGAGCTGCTGGGAGAAGATCCGCGCCGCCAGGTTGCGCAGCTGCTCCTCGGAGCCGGGCGCCGGCAGCGCGGTCTGCCGCACGTGGTAGTCGAGGTTGAGGTGGGGGTCGTCGACCCAGACCGGGCGGCCCTGGTCGAAGGGGACGAAGCGCAGCTTCTGGCGGAAGCGCGGGACCAGGTGCAGGCGCGAGCCGATGTGGTCGCGGAATTCCTCGTGCGAGGGCGCCGGGCCCTCGAAGACGATCGTCGAGGCGACGTGCATGTGGGCGCCGGCGCGCTCCATGTGGAGAAACGACGTATCGAGCCCGCTGAGTCGGTCGGTTCCCACGCCTCAATGTTCGCACACGCCGCTAGCCCGTCAGGCCCAGTTGCAGCTGCGGCTCGGGCTCGCCCGCCACCTCGCCGCTCTCGAAGCCGGCGACGCGGACGCCGAGCAGGCGCACCGGCCGCGGCGGGTCGTAGGCGCGCAGCAGGTCGAGCGCCAGCGGCGCGACGACGGCCGGGTCGTTGGTGGCCTCCTCGATGGTGTGGGAGCGGCTGACGTTGGTCCAGTCGTCGAGCCGGACCTTGATCCCGATCGTGCGGCCCTCCAGCTCGCGCTTTCGCAGCCGCCGGCAGAGCTCCCCGGCCAGCTCGGCGAGGTGGGCCTCGAGCTCGCCGCGGTCGCGCACGTCGACGTCGAAGGTCGTCTCCGCCGACTGCGACTTGGTCTCGCGGACGACCGTGATCGGCGTCTCGTCCCAGAGCCGGCCGCGGGCGTGCAGCCAGGCGCCGGAGCGGGGGCCGAAGGCGGCCTCGAGCTCCTCTTGCCCCCGTCCCCGCAGCTCGGCCAGGGTGCGGATCCCCATCTCCTGCAGCCTGATCACGGTCTTCGGGCCGATCCCCGGCACGAGGCCCGGCGAGTCGGCGGCGAAGCGCTCCAGCGCCTGCTCGCGCGAGAGCACCACCAGCCCGGCGGGCTTGCCCAGCTCGCTGACGATCTTCGCCAGCATCCGGCTCTCGGAGATGCCGACCGAGCAGGTGAGGCCGGTGTCGGCGCGGACCTCGGCCGCGATCCGCCGCATCGTCGCCTTCGGCGAGAAGATCCCGGTCAGGTCGAGGTAGGCCTCGTCGAGCCCGACCACCTCGACCGTCTCGACGTTGCGCCGCAGCACCTCCATCACCCGCGCCGAGGCCTCCCGGTAGGCGGGGAAGTCCGGCGTCAGGTAGACCGCGTCCGGCAGCTTGCGCCGCGCCGCCGCCGCCGGCATCGCCGAGTGGATCCCGGCCAGCCGTCGCGCCTCATAGCTCGCCGTCGTCACCACCGCCCGCGGCCCCGACCCGCAGACCACCACCGGCTTCCCCCGCAACTCCGGCCGCCGCCCCAACTCGACCGACGCGTAGAACGCGTCCATGTCCAGATGGGCGATCGTCCGCGAACCGGCCACCCGTCGATCGTAGGAGGAGGGTGGGACGGAGATGCTCACCCTTCGTCCTAGACTTGTCGCGTGGCATCTCCCGAGGCGAAGAACCTGGAGGCGATCTCCAGGGCGATCGACCAGCACAACGCGAACTGCTCGTTCCCGGCGGCCGAGGTGCGGATGAACCCGTTCGAGGTCGAGCGACTCGGCTGGGAGCAGATCCGGGGCCTGCCGGTCGTCCCCGACGGCGCGATCGGCACCGGCCGCTTCCGCATCGTCTGCTCGCGCGACACGGAGGACGACGGCCTGGTGGTCGTAGAGGCGGTCGGCAAAAAGCTCGAGACCGTGGCTCCCGTCAACAACTGACGGCTATACCTGGTTCCAGAAGTCGAGGCCGAGGCTGGAGAGCCAGCTCTGGGCTTCGATGTTGAGCTGGAAGAGCTCGCCGGTCCAGATCAGGATGCCCATCGCGATCAGGATCGCGCCGCCGGCGGCGACGATCGCCTGGTAGTGGCGCTTGACGACGGCGAAGGCGGTGGTCATGCGGGAGAAGGCGAGGGCGGTGAGCAGGAAGGGGATCGCCAGGCCGGCCGAGTAGACGGCGAGCAGGAGGGCGCCGCGGGCGGCCGAGCCCGAGAGCGAGGCGGCGGAGAGGATGGCCCCGAGGGTGGGGCCGATGCAGGGCGTCCAGGCGATCGCGAAGGCCGCCCCGGCGACGATCGGGCCGCCCTTCCCGGCCCGCTCCAGCAAGCCGTCGACGTGCCACTCGCGGTTGAGCCTGGTGAAGAACAGCGAGGTGACGAAGAGGACGCCCATGGCGACGATCAGGGCGCCGGAGATCTTGGTCAGCAGTTCCTTGTGGTCCTGCAGGGTCGAGCCGAGGCCGGTCGCGGTGAGGCCGAGCAGGATGAAGATCGCCGAGAAGCTGGCGACGAAGAGCAGGCTGGGGGCCAGCACGCGGCGCCAGCCGGCGTCGTCGAGCTCGGCCGCCGAGACACCGGTCACCGCCGAAAGGTAGCCGGGGACGAGCGGCAGCACGCACGGTGAGAGGAAGGAGACGACTCCCGCCGCGAGGGCGGCGAGGATGCCCACTCCAGCGGCGGGATCGGAGCTGAGAACCGCAGTGACCACGGACGCTGAGGTTACCCTCAGCCCGGTGCCGCCCGATTCCTCACCCCGCAGCCTGTTCAACGCCTCCGGGCTGGCGCGGCAGCTGCGGGCCTCGCCCCTGTTCGCGATTGGCCCGGCGAAGCCCCGGCCGGCGCTGCGCCGCGGCGCCCTGGTCGCGGTTCCGATCGGCGTCTCCCTGGCGATCGAGCTCGGCCTCGACTCGCCGACCAAGGGGGCGATCGCCACCGGCGCCCTGCTGGCCGGGTTCCCGGGCCTCGACGCGCCCGCGCGCCCGCGCGCGGCCTGGCAGGCGGCGACGGCGCCGCTGATCGGGATCGCCGCCGCGCTCGGCGTCCTCAGCAGCCAGTCGGCGCCGACCGCAGTGCTGGCGATGGGCCTGCTCGGGGCCGCCGCCGGCTACTGCTTCTCTGTCTCCCTGCGGCTGGCGATCGCCGGCCTCTCGGTCTCGCTGGCGATGCTGATCGCCCAGGGGTTCTTCCTGGCGCCCGGCGACGCCTGGCCGGCCCTGCTCTACGTGACCGCGGGCGGCCTCGCGCAGGCGCTCTGGTCGCTGCTGGTCTGGCTCGCCGCCGACCGCGCCACCGAGGACGAAGCGAGCGGTTGGAACACGCGGCGGGCCCTGGCGGCGCTGCGCTCGAACCTGACCCTGCGCTCGGCCAGCGCTCGCCACGCTGTCCGCTTCGGCCTCTCGCTCGCCGCCGGCGTCGCCCTCTACCGCGCCCTCGACCTGAGGGACCACGGCTTCTGGATCCCGCTGACGATCCTCTTCGTGATGCGACCCGAGCGCGACGAGACCGACCACCGGCTCGTCCTGCGGGCGCTGGGCACCGTGCTCGGGCTTCTCCTCGCCACCGCGATCGCCGTGGCCTTCCCCGGCAACGACCTGGTCGACATAGTCGCGCTGACGCTCGCCGCCGCGCTCATCTTCGGCCTGCTCACCGTCCAGTACGCGCTCTTCACCGCCGCGATCACCACCTACGTCGTTCTGCTCAGCGACACCCTCGGCGAGCCGGCCCTAGACGCCGCCGGACAGCGGGCCCTCGGCACCGCGCTCGGCATCGCGATCGCCTTCCTCGCCTT
Source organism: uncultured Actinomycetes bacterium (assembly GCA_963714045.1). GTDB lineage: Bacteria > Actinomycetota > Thermoleophilia > Solirubrobacterales > 70-9 > VAYN01. The sequence goes on from OY970225.1 coordinate 1,743,041, forward strand.
CCTGGTCTGGCCGAACCCGGGGGAGGGGAGGGCGGTCCGGTAGATTCCTGGCCACGCAGCCAAACCGCGCCGCCGCAGGCGCGAAAGACCTCGAGGAGCCAGAGTTGAGCAACCGCACGTTCGTAATCGGTGTCGGCATGACCAAGTTCGAGAAGCCCGGCACCAAGGAGGGCGACTACCCCGACTGGGCCAAGGAGGCGGGGGAGAAGGCGCTCGCCGACGCCGGCATCCCCTACGAGGACGTCGAGCAGGCCTACGCCGGCTACTGCTACGGCGACTCGACCTACGGCCAGCGGGCGCTCTACCAGCTCGGCCTGACCGGGATCCCGGTCGTCAACGTCAACAACAACTGCTCGACCGGCTCCTCGGCGCTGTTCCTGGCCCGCCAGGCGGTCAAGGGCGGCCTCGTCGACTGCGCCCTGGCGCTTGGCTTCGAGAAGATGGAGCCCGGCAGTCTCGGCGTCAAGTACACCGACCGCACCAACGCGCTCGACAAGCACGCGATGCGGATGTTCGAGATCCGCGACCCCGAGGCCTCGCCGCCGGCGCCGCAGATGTTCGGCAACGCCGGCCGCGACCACATGCAGAAGTACGGCTCGACCCCCGACCACTACGCCTGGATCGGCTGGAAGAACCACAAGCACTCGGTCAACAACCCCTACGCCCAGTTCCAGGACGAGTACAGCCTGGAGGACATCAAGGCGGCGAGGATGATCCACGACCCGCTGACCAAGCTGCAGTGCTCGCCCACCTCCGACGGCTCGGCTTGCGCGATCGTCGCCTCCGAGCGCTACGTCGACGAGCACGACCTCTGGGATCGGGCGATCGAGATCGCCGGCCAGTCGATGGTGACCGACCTCTCCTCGACCTTCGCCGAGGACGCCAACTGCATGACGATCGTCGGTGCCGACATGTCGAAGCTGGCCGCCGACCAGGCCTACGAGGAGGCCCAGGTGGCCGCCGCCGAGGTCGACGTCTGCGAGCTGCACGACTGCTTCAGCGCCAACGAGCTCATCACCTACGAAGCGCTCGGCTTCGCGGCCGAGGGCGAGGCGCACAAGCTGGTCGAGGCGGAAGCCACGACCTTCGGCGGCGACGTCGTCGTCAACCCCTCCGGCGGTCTCATCTCCAAGGGCCACCCGCTCGGCGCGACCGGGCTGGCGCAGTGCTCCGAACTGACCTGGCAGCTGCGCGGCGACGCCGAGAAGCGGCAGGTCGAGGGCGCCAAGGTGGCGCTCCAGCACAACATCGGCCTCGGCGGCGCCGCCGTGGTCACCGTCTACAAGCCGGCGAGCTAGGGCCCGCCAACAACCAGGAGGTCTCGATGGCGAAAGAACGGCGTTCACTCGGCGGCAAGGTCGTGGCGATCACGGGCGGCGCCCGGGGGATCGGCAGGGCGACCGCGACGGCAATGGTGCGCAAGGGCTGCCGCGTCGCCATCGGCGACCTCGACCTCGAGCTGGCCGAGCAGACGGCAGAGAGCCTCGGCGGCGGCACGATCGCGCTCGGCCTCGACGTCACCCACCGCGCCTCCTTCGAGGCATTCCTGGCCGAGACCGAGCGCCAGCTCGGCCCGGTCGACGTCGTCGTCAACAACGCCGGGATCATGCCGGTGACGGCGTTGGTCGACGAGTCCGACGACTCGATCCGCCGCCAGCTCGACATCAACCTCTACGGCGTCATCGTCGGCACCCAGCTCGCGATCGAACGGCTGCGACCGCGCGGCAGCGGCCACATCGTCAACATCGCCTCGCAGGCGGGCAAGACGGCGCTGCCGGGGATCGCCACCTACTCGGGGACCAAGCACGCGGTGGTCGGGGTCTGCGAGGCGGTGCGGGCCGAGCTGCGCGACACCGGCATCGAAGTCCACTGCGTGATGCCGACCGTGGTCAACACCGAGCTGACCGCGGGACTCAGTCAGAGGATGATCAGGCCGGTCGAGGCCGAGGACGTCGCCGACGAGATCGTCGATGCGCTCGAGCTCGGCCGCTTCGACGTCTTCGTACCGCGCCACAACGGCATCGTCACCCGCGTCGCCGGGCTGCTGCCGCGCCGCGCCGCCGAGGCGATCGGCCGCTTCATGGGCACCCACAAGCTGATGTTCGAGGTCGACCACGGCGTCCGCCATGCCTACGAGCAGCGCGCCGCGGCCAGCGAAGCGAGCGCCGAGGAGGCGCCGGCCGCCCAGAGGGACGCGGCCTGATCGATTGGTGACTTAGGCGCGCCATAGACCCCCTAACTCACCAATCGATGGGAAAGATCTACGACGCGACCTGGGGGCGGCTTTTCGCGGCGGTGTACGACCGTGGGCTGAAGGCGACCGAGGAGGCGGGACTGCGGCGGATGCGCGGCGAGGTGCTGGCGGCGGCAGGGGGGAGGGTCGTCGAGATCGGCGCCGGCACCGGCGTCAACCTCGATCTCTACCCCAACGCGGTCGAGGAGCTCGTCCTGGTCGAGCCCGACCCGCACATGGCGAAGCGGCTGCGGGCGCGGCTCGCCGAATCGAGTCGTCAGGCCTCCGTGGTCGAAGCCCCGGCCGAACGGCTGCCCTTCGAGGACGCGAGCTTCGACACCGCGGTCGCGACACTGGTCCTCTGCACGGTCCCGGACCCGGCGGCGGCCCTGGCCGAGGCGGCGCGGGTGTTGAAGCCCGGCGGCAAGCTGCTGTTCGTCGAGCACGTCCGCGCCGATGACCCCGGCCTCGCCCGCTGGCAGGACCGGCTCGAAAAGCCCTGGCGCTTCCTCGGCGACGGCTGCCACTGCAACCGCGACACCCTCGCCACGATCGCCGCCTCGCCACTGACCCTGGGAGAGGTCGAGCGCGACCGCCTGCCCAAGGCGCCCCCGATCGTCAGCCCCCTCGTGCGCGGCACAGCCACCTTGAACGCACGATAATGGTGGTTATGTAAACCCGATGGGGGAAACGGGTGGGAAGCTCGGTCCCACCCGCTCGACGGCGATCAGCTCGCCTTTTCGATCGCTTCTTCGATTTCCCCGGGCGTGCTGGGCGTGCCGAGGAGTTCGATGCCGTTGCTGCCCGGGCCCTTGATCGCGAACGACGGCGTCCCGGTGAAGCCGAAGCTCTGGGCCTGTTCGGTCGTCTTCGTCACCTCGCCGGTGAACTTCGCACTTTCGCGTTCCGTGTTCCACTTGGAGATGTCCTTGACACCGGCGCCCTTGGCGAGCGAGGTGAGGAATTCGTCGTCGGCGTAGCCTGAGTTCTCCGTGCCCTGGTTGCGGTAGAAGAGCTCGACGTAGTTCCAGCCGCGGCCCTGGGCGCCCGCCGCCAGCGCCGCCGCGCCCGCCGGCGCCGACTGTTCGCCGATGATCGTGAAGTTGCGGAAGATCAGCTTCGCATCGCCGCCCTTGACCTTGTTGTCGATCACCTGCGGCAGGACTTCTTCCGAGAAGGCCTTGCAGACCGGGCACTGCAGGTCCCCGTACTCGATCAGTTCAACCTTCGCCTTTGGCTCTCCCAGGGCCAGGCCTTGCTGGGGAATTCCTTCGAGTAGCTTGTCGACGGTCCCAACTTCCTTCAGGTTGCTGGCGTCGCCACCGCCACCGCCACCGCCGCCCGAGCTGGCGACGATCAGCACCACCACGGCGACGATCGCCAGGAAGACCGCGCCGGCGCCGAACTGGAGCAGCCGCGTGCGGCGCTCGCCGGTGTCGGCCTTCGCTTCCTCCGCCAGCCGCTGTTCGCGGCGTTTCTCCCGCTCTCGCTTGTTGCTCATCCGCTCTCCTCCCTGCCTGCGTAGCCAATCAGACGAGTTGCATTGAGTATGAAGAGGATCGTCATCAGCACGGCGCTTCCCACGCACCACTGGCAGATCGCTTCGATCTTGAACAGCTCCAGGTAGGTGAGGTAGACGCTGAAGCCGAAGCCGCCGAGGGCGGTCGCGAAGCCGGCAAAGCGCGCGAGGTCGCTGACGAAGAAGGCGGTCCCCAAGAGGATCACGTAGCCGACGATCCCGAAGACGGCGACGTTGACCCCGGCGATGTGCGAGTAGGAGCTGTTGGCGACCGTCTCGCAGCCGCCACCGCCGGCCAGGCAGGTGGGCGCGCCACCGCCGGAGTCGGCGATCGTTATGTAGGTGGCGACGCCGATCCCCAGGGCCGCCACGAAGGCGATCGCCCGGCGCAGCGTCCCCTCGCTCGGCAACCTCATCGGGCTGAAGATAGTGCCTCGGCGTAGAAGACGGCAAGCTCGCGCGAGAGCCTGCCGCCCTGCCAGGCCAGAGGCGACTCCCCCTCCCGCTCGCTCAGCAGCCGCGCCCGCGGCAGACGCTCGGCGTAGGCGGCGGCGGTCGCGTAGGGGTGCCCCGGGTCGGCGGCGTCGTGGCTGGCAACGACCAGGGCCGGGATGTCGAGTCCCTCCAGCCGCTCCATCGAGTCGAAGGGGCGCGAGCGCGGGACCTCGCGCAGGGCGTCGACCAGGGCCTCGGGATGGCGGTGTAGCAGCATCCGCGCCCGGGTGAAGCCGAGGACCGAGTCGCGCCAGGCCGGGTCGATCTCCTGGTTGCGGTCGATGTAGCCGACGAAGCCCTCCACCCCTCCCCCGGCCAGCGCCGCGGCGAGTCCGTCCCAGTACTCCAGCGACCGCGGCGAGATCTCCCCCGCGTAGACCGGCCCGATCATGACCAGGCCCGTCAGCCGGCCGGGATGGCGCAGCGCGTAGGCGACCGCGGTGTGGGCGCCCATCGAGTGCCCGGCGAGGAGGAAGCGCCCCTCCCCCACCGCCTCGCCGACGACCCGCTCGAGGTCGCCGAGGAGCCGCGGGTATCCATAACCCTCGCCCGGCGGGGCCGGGTCGGACTGGCCGTGCCCGCGGGCGTCGTAGGCGACGACCCGGTGGCCGGCGCGCTCCAGCGCCCGCGAGCCGTGGACGACCTGGCGGCGGGTGGCGGTGATCCCGTGGCAGAGCACGAACGGGGGTCCCTCCCCGGCTGCCTCGCCGCGGATCGCCGGCGCCGGCCCGGCGACGAAGGGCGCCGCCCCGCCCGCCGGCATCAGCCGATCGAGGCGAGGGCGCGCTCGAGATCGTCGACCGACTCGTAGGTGAGCCCGGCCAGGGTCACCTTGCGATGGCGGACGACACCCTCCTCGTCGAGGACGAAGATCGCCCGCCGCACCATCCGCCCGGCCAGCACGCCGTAGGCACGGGCGACGTTCTTGTCCTGGTCGGCCAGCAGCGGCACGTTGAGCCGCTTCTCCTCGGTGAAGCGCTCGTGCGAGTCGACCGACTGCGGCGAGATCCCCAGCACCTCGGCGCCGAGGTCGTCGAGCCTGTCGCCCTGGTCGCGGTAGGAACAGAACTGCTTCGTGCAGACCGCCGTGAAGTCTCCCGGGTAGAAGGCGAGGATCACCCTGCGCCCGCGGTAGTCGGAGAGCCGGTAGGTCTTGCCGCCGGTGCCGGGAAGCGCGAAGTCCGGAGCGGGGTCGCCTACGTCGAGCTTGGCCACCGATGCAGCCTAACGCCGCCGCTAGCCCTTTTCGATCGTGATCTTTTCGATCAGGACCGTCTGCTTCGGTTTTCCCGTGGGGGAACCGGGCGTGCCGAGCTTGCCGATCCGCTCGACGACGTCGAGGCCGGAGCTGACCTTGCCCACGAGCGCGTATTCGGGCGGCAGGCCGGCGTCGGCGCCGGTGACGACGTAGAACTGGCTGCCCGACGTTCCCGGTGGCTCGGCCGAGGTCTTCGCCATCGCGACGACGCCCTTGGTGTAGGCGAGGTTGGCGGGTGGCTTCTCGACGACCTTGTAGCCGGGTCCGCCGCTGCCGGTGCCCTGCGGGTCGCCTCCCTGAATCACGAATTCGGGGACGATCCGGTGGAAGGTGAGGTCGTCGTAGAAGCCTTCTTCGGCGAGGTAGGCGAAGGAGTTGGTCGTCTTCGGCGCCCGCTTGGTGTCGAGGGCGATGTCGAAGCTGCCGCAGCTGGTCCGGACCACCGCGGTCAGTTCTTCGCCCGGCACGACGGTCTGCTTAGGCGCCTTCAGCGAGACCTGCTTGGGCGGCGGCGCTTCGACCTGCTTGCAGCCGGCGGCGCCGGCCGTGGTCGCTGTCGAGTCGCTGCTGCCACCGCCGCGGGAGATAAGAACAGCGGCGACGACGCCTACGGCAACCACCGCGAAGACGGCGAGGATGACCCAGCGCTGATCGACCTTCTCCCCCATCGGCGCGGAAGCCTAGCCGACCCGCTCGACGTCGTGCCGGCCCCGAGCGCAGACCGGCCTTACGATCGCAGCAAACATGGCCACCCCTTCGCTGATCCCTCTGGCCGCGGCGGTTCTGCGCGTCGCGCCGGCGCCGGAGCGGGCGCTGGAGGTCGAGTGCGGCGACGGGGACGGCGCCCTCTTCCTCGCCCGCGAGTTCCCGGCCGCCCGGGTGCGGGGAGTCGACCGCTCCGCCGAGCGAGTTCGCGCCGCAACCGCTCGGATCGGCCTCGACCCCGAGGGCCGGATCGCCTTCAAGGCGGGAGGGCCGCGCGCCCTGCCCTACCCGGACGACTTCTTCGACCTCGTCGTCCAGGGCGACGGCCGCCCGGCCCTGGCCGAGATCGCCCGGGTCCTGCGCCCCGGCGGCCACCTGATCCTGACCCGCTCCCGGCGCCCGGGCGGCGGCGGCCCGGGCGCGCGGCTGCGGCGATGGTGCCTCGCCCGCCGGGGATTCGAGCCGATCGAGACCGCCGGCGCCGGCGACGGCAGCTTCTCTGTCGAGCGCCTGCGCGGGGCCGATCCGCCGGGCGCCGCCGAATAGGCTGCGAGCCGCATGGACATCGAGGGGATGCCGCTGGCGCTGCTGGTCAACCCGTCCTCGGCGGGCGGCAAGACGCTGAAGCTGCTGCCCGCGGTCGAGCAGGCGCTCGACGCCCGCCGCGCCGACTTCCGGGTCCAGCGGACCAGGAGCCTGGAGCACGGCGTCGAGCAGGCGCTGCTGGCGGTAGAAGCGGGCGAGCTGCCTGTCGTGATGTCCGGCGACGGGCTGATCGGCGCCGTCGGCGGCGCGATGGCCGGCTCGGAGACGCCGCTCGGCATCGTCCCCGGCGGGCGCGGCAACGACCTCGCCCGGGTGCTCGGCATCCCCGACGACCCCGAGGGCGCCGTCGCGACCCTCTTCGCCGGCCACAGCCGCCGGATCGACGTCGGCGAGGCCAACGGCCGCCGCTTCCTCGGCATCGTCAGCGTCGGCTTCGACTCCGAATGCAACCGGCGCGCGAACGAGGTCAAGCTGATCCGCAGCAACCTCGTCTACGTCTACTCGCTGCTTCGCACGCTGGTCGGCTGGAAGCCGGCCCGCTTCACCATCCGGGTGGGCGACGAGCGCACCCGCCTCAGCGGCTACTCGGTCTCGGTGGCCAACAACAGCACCTTCGGCGGCGGCATGCGCATCGCGCCCGGCGCCGACCTGGAAGACGGCCTGTTCGACGTGATCGCGATCGGCGAGGTGGGCAGGCTGCGCTTCCTGGCTAACCTGCCGAAGGTGTTCAAGGGAACCCACGTGGATGGCGAGGAGGTGCGCGTCTTCCGTGCTTCGCATCTCGAATTGAGCGCCAGCAAGGACTTCCCCGTCTATGCGGACGGCGAGCACCTGACCGACCTGCCGGCCTCGGTTCGGGTGCTGCCGCGGGCACTCCGCGTCTTGACGCCGGCCCCCGCCGCGGCTTGAGCGCCGGCGCCGCCAGCCGGAAGCGCAGCCGCCGGCCGTTCTTCGGCGCCAAGGTCGCCGCGGCGCGGGCGATCGGCGCCGCCAGCCGGGCGAGCGGGCGCGGCGGCGGCACGACGCTGCCGGGCCGGGTGCTGCTGCGGCTCGCCCCCGACGCGATCGCCCGCCTCGGCGCCGGCCTCGACGGCGGCGCCACCCTGATCAGCGCCACCAACGGCAAGACGACCACCGCCGGCATGATCGCCGCCCTGCTCGCCGCCGAGGACCGCCACCCGGTCCACAACCGCGCCGGCTCCAACATGACCTGGGGAGTGGCGACGGCGCTGCTCGAGCAGCGCGGCCACGAGGGCCTGTTCGAGGTAGACGAGGCCTGGCTGCCGCGAGTGAGCGAGCAGCTCGACCCGACCCTGATCGTGCTCGGCAACCTCTTCCGCGACCAACTCGACCGCTACGGCGAGATGGAGGCGCTGGCGGACGAGTGGGCGAGGACGGTCGCCGCGCGCGCCGGCCGCACCGCCTTCGTCCTCAACGCCGACGACCCGCTGATCGCCGACCTCGGCCGCGACGGCGAGGAGCGCCCGCGCCCGGGCGTCGTCTACTTCGGCATCGAGGACGACTCCCAGGCCCTGCCGGAGCTCCAGCACGCCTTCGACGCCAAGCACTGCCGCCGCTGCGGGCGCCCCTACGCCTACGAGCGCGCCTTCGTCGGCCACCTCGGCCACTACTCCTGCCCTCACTGCGGGGCGCGGCGCCCCCGCCCCCACGTCGCCGCGACGGCGATCGAGCTGCGCGGCATGGACGGCTCCCGGGTGACGGTCCGCACCCCTGCCGGCGAGCTACACCTGGAGCTGCCGCTGCCGGGCCTCTACAACGTCTACAACGCCCTGGCGGCGGTGGCCGCCGGGCTCCGCCTGGGAGTGGCGCCGGAGCGGATCGCCGCCGCGCTGGGCGAGATGCGAGCCGCCTTCGGCCGGGTCGAGACGATCGCGGTCGCCGGCAAGCCGGTCTCGATCCTGCTGATCAAGAACCCGGCCGGCGCCAACGAGGTGCTGCGGACGCTGCGGCTGGAGGCGGGCGAGGGCGAGGTCGACCTCTGGATCGCCCTCAACGACCGGATCGCCGACGGGCGCGACGTCTCCTGGGTCTGGGACGCCGACTTCGAGCTGCTGACGGGGGCCGTGCGGCGGGTCGTCTGCGCCGGTACGAGGGCGCCGGAGATGGCGTTGCGGCTGAAGTACGCGGGCTGGCCGGCCGATTCGATCGAGGTCGTGCCGGAGATCGAGGCCGGGCTCGACCGCGCCGTCGCCGCCGCCCCGGGCCGCCTCTTCGCCCTCCCCACCTACACCGCCCTGCTGGAGCTGCGAAAGCTGCTGTCGGACCGCGGCCTGGCACAGGAGTTCTGGCGATGAGCGAGGTCGCGATCTGGCACGACGTCGAGTGCGGGGCCTACGACGCCGATCTGAAGCTGTGGGAGGAGATGGCGGAGGAGACGGACGGGCCGGTTCTCGATCTCGGCTGCGGCACCGGGCGCGTCGCCCTGCACCTGGCCCGGCGCGGGCACCGGGTGGTCGGCCTCGATGTCGACCCCGAGTTGGTCGCCTCGCTCGACGCCCGCGCCGCGGAGCTGCCGGTCGAGACCGTCGTCGCCGACATGCGCGACTTCGGGCTCGAGAGCCAGGTCGGGCTCGCCCTGGCGCCGATGCAGACGCTGCAGCTGCTGCCCGGCGCCGCCGACCGCGAAGCCTGCCTGCGCCGCGTCTCCTCCCATCTGCGTCCGGGAGGCCGGTTCGCGGCGGCGATCCTCGAACGGATGCCCGAGCCCGACGGCTCGCCGCCGCCGCTGCCCGACGTCCGCGAGGTCGACGGCTGGGTCTACTCCAGCCTCGCGGTCGAGGCCGCGGTGGGGCCAGAGGAGATCTTCGTCCGCCGCCTGCGCCAGACCGTCTCGCCGGCGGGGGCGCTGCACGAGGAGGGCAACGAGGTCCGGATCGCGACCTTCCCGGCGGCGCGCCTGGAGGCGGAGGCGTCGGCGGCCGGCCTGGTCCCGGCGGCGCGCCACGAGATCCCTCCCACCGACATCCACGTCGGCTGCGTCGTCGTCGTCCTCGAGATGGCGGGCTGAGATGGAGCTGCGCGTCCTCAGCCTCTACCCGGAGCAGATGAACATCTACGCCGACCGCGGCAACATCGTCTTCCTGCAACGGCGTTGCGAGTGGCGCGGCATCGGCTTCGCCCACGCCGGCGCCGGTCCCGGCGACGCCGTCGACCCCGGCGCCCACGACCTCCTCTACATCGGCGGCGGCCAGGACCGCGACCAGCGCATGGTCGCCGCCGACATGGTCGCGAGCAAGCGCGAGGCACTCGCCACCGCGGTCGGCGACGGCGCCGCCCTGCTCGCCGTCTGCGGCGGCTACCAGCTGCTCGGGCACAGCTACCAACTGGGAGAGGAGAAGCTGCCGGGGCTCGGCCTGGCCGAGTTCGAGACCGTGCGCGAGCCGGGGCCGAGGCTGATCGGCAACGTCGCGATCGAGGTCGACCTGGGGTCGGGGCCGCGGCTGCTGGCCGGCTTCGAGAACCACGGCGGGCGCACCTACCTCGGCGCCGGCGCCGAGCCGCTGGGCCGGGTCGTCGAGGGTTTCGGCAACAACGGCAGAGACGGCCTCGAGGGCGTCCGCCGCGACAACCTGATCGGCACCTACCTGCACGGCCCGCTGCTGCCGAAGAACGCCTGGCTCGCCGATCACCTGATCGCGACCGCGCTGGAGCGCCGCTACGGCGAGCGCCCCAGCCTCGAGCCGCTCGATGACGCCTTCGAGGCGGCGGCCCATGCGAGCGCTCGCGCCGCGGCCGGCGTTTAGCGGAGGCTTACTGCTCCTATAGCCACAGTAATCCTCCGCGTTCGCGCCGGCGTTAGCGGCCGCTGGAGCCGAAGCCGCCTTCGCCGCGGGCGGAGTCGGCGAGGGCAGTCGCCTCGACCGGCTCGGCGGAGGCGATCGGAGTGAGGAGGAGCTGGGCGATGCGGTCGCCCGGTTCGACCCGGAAGGTCTCCGCCGGGTCGGTGTTGAGCAGCAGCACGCGGACTTCGCCGCGGTAGCCGGAGTCGATCAGGCCGGGGCTGTTGACCAGCGCGATCCCGTGCTCGCGGGCGAGCCCCGAGCGCGGCAGCACCAGCCCCGCATGACCGGCCGGTATCTCCACCGCGATTCCGGTCCCCACCCCCCACCGCTCCCCAGGGCCGATATGAGCGGCCTCGCAGGCATAGAGATCGAGCCCGGCGTCCCCCTCATGCGCGCGCGAAGGCAGCAGCGCGTCCTCTTTCAGCTTTACGACCGGCAACTCCACGGCGACGCACCCTATAGGGGCCGGGGGAGGACTCGCCGGAGCCTCCCCGCTGTTGCTCCGGCGAGTCCTCCCCCGGCCCCCAAACGCTCAGGCGACAGCCAGATCGTCGAACCGGTGCAGCTCGGCGACAGGGACCTTGGCGTGGACCAGGACCCCGTCGGCCCGCTCGGTCCGCTCCAACTCGCCGGCCACCTCGTGCAGCTCGTGCAGGCGCCCGCCCTCGGCGTAGGGGACCAGCAGTTCGACCTCGGCCAGCGTCTCCTCGAAGGCCGCCTCGATCCCTTCGCGCAGCCGGTCGAGGCCTTCACCGCCGACGGCCGAGACCAGCACCGCGCCGGGGTGGGCGAGCGTCACCTGGTGCCGCCCGTCCTCGTCCAGCAGGTCGGCCTTGTTGAGGACGAGGAGCCGCGGCTTCTCGCCGGCCCCGATCTCCTCCAGCACCGCGTCCACCGCCCGCATATCCACCAGCCGCCGCGGCTCCGGCTCGGAGGCGTCGACCACGTGCACGATCAGGTCGGCGAGCACGGTCTCCTCCAGCGTCGCCTTGAAAGCCTCGACCAGCTGGTGCGGCAGCTTCTCGATGAAACCAACAGTGTCGGTGAGCAGGTAGTCGCGGCCGCGGAGCTCGAGGCTGCGGGTGGTCGGGTCGAGGGTGTGGAAGAGCCTGTCCCCCACCCCGACCTCGGCCCCGGTCAGGGCATTGAGCAGGGTCGACTTGCCGGCGTTGGTGTAGCCGGCGAGGGCCACGCGTGGGAGCGCCGAGGCGTCGCGCCGGGCCCGCATCACGCCGCGGTTGCGCTCCAGCCGGGCGAGGCGGCGGCGCAGGGCGGAGATGCGATCACGGGCGAGGCGACGGTCGGTCTCGATCTGGCTCTCCCCCGGGCCCCTGGTGCCGATGCCGCCGTCGATGCGGCCGGCGCCGAGGCGCTCGAGGTGGGTCCAGAGCCCCCGCATGCGGGCCATGTTGTACTCGAGCTGGGCCAGCTCGACCTGGAGCTTGCCCTCGGCCGAGTGGGCGTGGTCGGCGAAGATGTCGAGGATGACCGCGGTGCGGTCGATCACCGGCACGCCCAGCGCCGCCTCCAGGTTGCGCTCCTGGCGGGGCGCCAGCTCATCGTCGCAGGCGACGAGGTTGGCATCGCAGGCGGCGATCTCCCGTTTCAGCTCCTCCAGGCGGCCGCGGCCGAAGTAGCGGTCGGGATCGGGCTGGGGGCGCTGCTGGGTGGCGACGGCGGCGGTCGCGACGCCGGCCGTGCGCAGCAGCTCCCTCAGCTCGGCCAGCGGCTCGCCCCGCTCGCGGCCGTCGACGATGCCGATCGCCAGGGCGCGCTGGCGTGCCCGCGGGTTCGAGACGCCGGCCCCGCCCGCACCGTTGCGCGTCTGCGTGTCGCGGCCATTTCTCGAACGATGCACTCAGGCCTGATTGTAAGCGGCCGCCGCGGCCGGTTAGGCTTACGCGCCGTGAGGATCTTCGTGACGGGAGGGACCGGCTTCATCGGCGGCGAGATCGTGCGCCAGCTGCGCGCCCGCGGCGACGACGTCGTCTGCCTGGTCCGCAACCCGGACAAGGGCAAGGCGGTCGCGGCGCTCGGCTGCGAGCTCGCCGCCGGCGACCTCGGCGACGGGACGGCGATCCGCGCCGGCATGGAGGGCTGCGACGCCGTCATCCACGCGGCGGCGATGTACGAGGTCGGAATCCCCGTCAAGCAACGGCCGGCGATGTGGGAGGCCAACGTGGCCGGGACCGAGCACGTGATGAGCGCCGCGCTCGAGGCCAAGGTCCCGAAGGTCGTCTACGTCTCGACGGTCGGCGTCTTCGGCAACACCCACAGCAGGGTCGTCGACGAGTCCTACGAGCACCCGGGCCGGGAGTTCACCTCCTACTACGAGGAGACCAAGCTCGAGGCGCACAGGCTCGTCGAGCGGATGGTCGCCGAGCAGGGACTGCCGGCGGTCATCGTCCAGCCGGGCGGCGTCTACGGGCCCGGAGACACCTCGCAGGTCGCGGACCTGCTCGAGCAGTTCTTCGCCGGCAGGCTGCCGCTGCTGCCCTTCCCGGAGCTGGGGATCTGCCTCTCCCACGTCGAGGACATCGCCACCGGCGTCCTGCTCGGCCTCGACAAGGGCAGGGTCGGCGAGGCCTACGTCATCAGTGGCCCGGTGACCACCATGCGCGAGGCAATCGGGACCGCCGCCACCCTCAGCGGCCGCAAGGCCCCCAAGCACGCGCTGCCGACGCCGCTGATGAAGGCGATGACCCCGATCGGCCCGCTGGTCGGAAAGCTGATGGGACAGCCGCCGAACCTGCGCGAGCTGATCTCCTCCGCCGACGGCGTCACCTTCTGGGCCAGCCACGAGAAGGCGAGCCGCGAGCTCGGCTACTCGCCGCGCGGGCTGGAGGAGGGGTTGCGGCAGACACTTGAAGAGGACGATCGCTTCCCCTCTCCAGTTGCTTGAGGGAGCCAGGGGAGGACTCGTCGGAGCAACAGCGGGGAGGCTCCGACGAGCCCTCCCCCGACTCCCCTAAGGTGCCGCAGATGCGGGTCATAGATGTCATGCATCTTGGGCGGCCGCATGTGATCGGTTGCTGGGAGGTGGACGGGGCGCTGGTGGATCCGGGGCCCGAGTCCTCGATCGGGGCCGTGATCGAGGCGATCGGCGGCGAGCGGCCGCGGGCGATCGTCCTCACTCACATCCACCTCGACCACGCCGCCGCGACCGGGGCGCTGGTGCGGCGCTGGCCGGATCTCGAGGTCTACGTGCACGAGCGCGGCGCCCCCCACCTCGTCGACCCCTCGAAGCTGCTGGCCAGCGCCGAGCGGCTCTACGGCGAGGAGATGGAGCGGCTCTGGGGTGAGATCGTGCCGGTGCCGGAGGCCAACGTGAGGGCGCTGTCCGGCGGCGAGACGGTGCTGGGGATGCGGGTCGCCTACACCCCCGGCCACGCCTCCCATCACGTCTGCTACCTGCACGAGGAGAGCGGCACCGCCTTCGTCGGCGACGTCGCCGCCGTCCGCATTCCGCCCTCCGATCTCGTCGTCCCGCCGACGCCGCCGCCGGACATCGACGTCGAGACCTGGGAGGAATCGATCGGCATCGTCGAGTCCTGGCGGCCGCAACGCCTCGCCCTCACCCACTTCGGGCCGGTCGAGGAACCGGCGGAGCACCTGACGATCGTCCGCGAGCGCCTGCGCGAGGAGGCCCAGCTGGCCCGCGAGCTCACCGAGGCCGAATACGAACAGCGTCACCGCGAGCGCGTCGAAGCCGCCCTCGACCCCGAGACCGCGGCCGAGCTGCTGCAGGCCGTCCCGGTCGCCTACCAGTGGCGCGGCCTCGACCGCTACTGGCGCAAGCGGGCCGAGCGCGAAGCTGCCGCTTAAGCCAGGTGCTCGCGCATTCGTTCGACCGCCTCTTCGATGCGGTCGTCGGGGGCGGTGAGGGCGATGCGGAAGAAGCCCTCGCCGCTGGGCCCGTACATCGAGCCCGGCGAGACGACCACCGCCGCCTCTTCCAGCACCAGCTCGCAGAAGGAGGTCGAGGTGTGGCCCTCGGGCACCGGCGCCCAGACGTAGATCGTGCCCTTCGGCGCCGCCACCTCGACGCCGATCTCGCGCAGGGCCGAGACGACCAGGTCGCGGCGGCGAGCGTAGGTCTCGTTCATCCTCTGCAGCGGACCCTGCGGGCCCTCCAGCGCCGCGACACCGGCCATTTGCACCGCCTCGAAGAGGCCTGAGTCGACGTTGGTCTTGAGCCGCCAGTAGGTCTGGATCGCCTCGGCGTTGCCGAGGATCGCGGCGCAGCGCCAGCCGGTCATGTTGAAGCCCTTGGAGAGCGAGAAGACCTCGACCCCAACCTCCTTGGCGCCCGGCGTGGCGAGGAAGCTCGGCGCCACGTAGCCGTCGTAGGTCGTCTCCGAGTAGGCGTTGTCGTGGACGACGAGGATCTCGTGCTCGCGGGCGAAGGAGACGACCATCTCGAAGAAGCCCTCGGGGACGACCGCGCCGGTCGGGTTGTTCGGGTAGTTGAGGAACATCAGCCGCGCCCTGGCGGCGACGTCGGCTGGGACGGCGCCGAGGTCGGGGGCGAAGCCCAGCTCGGGGACCAGCGGCAGCAGCTCGGGGGTGGCGCCGGCGAGGATCGGGCCGCCGGTGTAGACCGGGTAGCCGGGGTCGGAGGCGAGGGCGACCCCGCCCGGGTCGAGAAAGGCGAAGCAGAGGTTGTAGATGCACTCCTTGGCGCCGATCGCCGGGATCGCCTCCGTCTCGGGGTCGATCTCGACCCCGAAGCGCCGGTCGTAGAAATCGGCGAAGGCTCGGCGGAACTCGGCCCGGCCGCGGTTGCTGGGGTAGCGATGGTTGGCCGGGTCGGCGACCGCCTCCTGCATCGCCTTGACGATATGGGGATAGGTCGGTTCGTCCGGGTCGCCGATCCCGAGGCTGATCACGTCGATGCCGGCGGCGCGCTTGTCGGCGATGCGCCGCTCCAGCTCCTGGAACATGTAGGGAGGCATCGCCTCCAGGCGGCTGGATGGATCGGCAATCCCCACGGGCGCGGAAATCTAGAGGATCGGCCGGGGCGTCGACCGGCTCAGTCGTCCAGCTCGGCGAGGGCGGCCAGTAGCTCCGGCGAGAGCTCGCCGGCGTAGACGGGCTCGGCCCAGCCGCTCAGCCGCACCGCCAGATCCTCGCCGATCTCGACCTCGAGCTCGCCGCCTTCGAGCTCGACGACGAGCGGGCTGGCGGCCCCGCGCAGGAACGCGGTCACCGCGGCGGCGCTGGCGCCGGTGCCGGAGGAGAGAGTCTCCCCCACCCCGCGCTCGAAGATCCGCGCCCGCACGCGGCTGCCGTCGATCGCCAGGAAGGAAACGTTGGTGCGGTTGGGGAACAGCTCGTGGGCTTCTATCGCCGGCCCGATCTCGCCCAGGTCGAGCTCCTCGAGCTCCTCGCCGACGACGATCGCGCACTGCGGGTTGCCGATCGAGACGTGCTGGAAATCCCATTCGCGCCCGGCGGCGCTCAGGGTGCCGCGCCCGTCCTCGCCGCCGGAGGGAAAGTCCTTGGAGGCGGTCGAGGCGCGCCCCATGTCGACGGAGCAGCTCAGCTCGCCGGTGATGGTCGGCCGGATCGGCCCGGCGACGGTGCCGATCGCGAACTCGTCCTCGTCGGTCCAGCCGTGGCGGCGCAGGTAGAGGATCGCCTCTCGCGCCCCGTTCCCCGACAGCTCCGCCTCCGACCCGTCCGGGTTGAAGATCCGCAGCGCCGCGACGAACTCCGGAACCTCGCTGCGCGACAGCAGCAGGACGCCGTCGGACCCGACCCCGAAATGAGGGTCGCAGAGCCACTCGACCCGCTTCGCATTCAGCTCCCAGGGCAGCGTCGCGGCCTCGAGGATGAGGTAGTCGTTACCGAGCGCCTGCCACTTCTCGAATTTCACGAGCGGGAGCCTATTCGGCCAGCGCGGCGACGATCTCGGCGGCCACCTCGGCCTCGGCGCGGCCCGTGCGGTCGATCGGGTGCAGGTCGGGGATCTTGCGCATCCAGGTGAGCTGGCGGCGGGCGTAGTTGCGGGAGCGCTTCTTCATCGTGTCCAGGTCTCCGGCGAGGAGCTCGTCGAAGCCGAGGGCTTTGCGGGCGGTGCGGCCGGGGCCGAGGGCGTCGGCGCGGCGGGCCTCCTCGGCGGCGCCCCCGGCGACGATCGCCTCGGTGCGGGCGTCGATCCGCTCGTAGAGCAGCGCCCGCTCCATGTCGAGCCCGAAGATCGTCGTCGGGTGCCGCGTCAGCGGCGACCACAGCTCCGAGTCCGCCGCTTCCGGCGGTGCCTTCTTCGAGCGAGAGCTCGGCGACGGCGGCGCGCAGGTAGAGCCCCGTCCCCCCCACCACGATCGGCGTCCGCCCCGCCGCCAGCGCCGCATCGATCTCGGCGTGGGCGAGCGGCATGTAGTCCCCCACCGAGAAGTCCGCCGTCACCGGCACGAACCCCAGCAGCCGGTGCTCGAGACGAACCTGCTCCTCCGCCGTCGCGGCGCCGGTCAAAACCCCCAACCCCTCATACACCTGCAACGCGTCGCAATTGACCGCCACCGGATCCTCCCCATCTCTACGCAACTCCTCGGCAAGCGCAATGGCGACCCCGGTCTTCCCGACCCCCGTGGGCCCGAATATCCCGATTACCGTCACGACCCGAAGCGGGGTGTCGGCACTACCCCGAACGGCTTGTACTTTTTCGCCGAAGCGGCCGACGGACAGCCGACTCCGCTCATCGAAAAAGTTGAGTGAGGGGTAGTGCCGACACCCCGCTCAGAGTCTGCGAAGTCGCACTTTCGATCTCCACAGGCACGAACTCACCGGGCTCGGCGGCCCCGTCGAAGTTGACCGCCTTGTTATGCCGCGTCCGCCCCCGCAGCCGCGCCTCGTCGGTCCGGCTGGCCCCCTCGACCAGCACCTCCATCGTCCGCCCGACGAACCGCCGCGCCCGCTCGGCTGCGCGCCGCTGCACCGCCTCGACCAGCCGCTCCATCCGCTCGACCTTGACCGGGTGCGGCACTTGCCCCTCCATCGTCGCCGCCTCGGTCTCGCGCCGCGGCGAGAAGACGAAGGTGAAGGCGCCGTCGTAGCCGACCTCCTCGACCACCTCCAGGGTCTCGGCGAAGTCCGCCTCGGTCTCGCCGGGGAAGCCGACGATGATGTCGGTGGTGATCGCGCAGTCGGGGACGTGCTCGCGGATCAGCGCCACCCGGTCCATGTAGCGGCGACGGTCGTAGGTGCGGCGCATCCGCTTCAGCACGGCGCTGGAGCCCGACTGCAGCGGCAGGTGGATCTGCTCGCACAGCGCCGGCAGCTCGGCGTGGGCGCGGACCACGTCCTCCTTCATGTCCTTCGGGTGCGGGCTGGTGTAGCGGATCCGCTCGATCCCTTCGACCGCGTCGACCCGCGCCAGCAGCTCGGCGAAGCCGATCCTGGCGTCCCCCGGCAAGTCGCGCCCGTAGCTGTTGACGTTCTGCCCCAGCAGCGTCACCTCGCGTACCCCGTCGGCCGCGAGCGCCTCGGCCTCGGCGATCAGCTCGGCCGGATCGCGGCTGACCTCGCGCCCCCGGGTCGAGGGGACGATGCAGTAGGAGCAGGCGCAGTTGCAGCCCTGAGAGATCTGCAGCCAGCCCTGGAACTCACGCTCGCGGCGGGCCGGCAGGTGGCCGGAGAAGTCCTCGAACTCGAAGTAGCCCTGGGCGCTGAGCGAGTCGGAGTTGAGGAACTCGGCCAGCTTGTGGATCTGCCCGGGCCCGAAGGCGACGTCGACGAAGGGGAAGCGCTGGAAGACCTCGTCCTTGACCGACTGCGCCCAGCAGCCGCCGACACCGACCACGCGGTCCGGCTGTTCGGACTTGAGCCGCTTCGCCTCGCCGAGGTGGGCGATGAAGCGGCTGTCGGCGGACTCGCGGATCGAGCAGGTGTTGAAGAGGATGACGTCGGCGCCGTCGCGGCTCTCGGCCTCCTCGTAGCCGAGCGAGGCGAGCATCCCCCGCATCCGCTCGGAGTCGTGCACGTTCATCTGGCACCCGAAGGTGGTGACGTGGAAGCGCTTCGTCATCGGTGGGCAGGGTAGAGGGTCGGGTGCCCCTTCTCCAGAAGCCGTCGCGCAGCTGGATCGTCTGAGGGGGCTGGAGTGTCTGAACTTGAGCTTCTGGAGAAGGGGCACCCGACCCTCCCACCGGCCTACTTGACGACGAGCGTTCCTTCCATGCCGGCTTCGCGGTGGCCGGGGACGGTGCAGAAGAAGGTGTAGGTGCCGGGAGCGAGATTGGCGCTGACCGAGGTCTTACCCTTTCCGATCAGCGGCGAGGTGGCGATTTCTTCGCCTTCGGGCCCTTCGATCGCGACGTCGTGTTCGAGCGTGGCGGGGTTGGTGAAGTCGATCGTCACCTTGCCTGGCTTGCTGCTCAGCTCGGTCGTGTCGTAGGCGATTTCGGTCGGGTCGGCTTCGAGCTTCAGGGTTCCGCCGGGTCCCTTGGCCGTCGTGCTTTCGGCCTTCCCGGCGGACTTTTCCCCACCGCCGGGGGCCGCGGCGCCGGCCGCGTTGTCGTTGCCCTCTTCTTCGAATTCCTTACCCGCCGGCACGAGCTCCGCGGCCTTGGCCTTTTCCTCGTCCTTGGCGTGGAGGACCGCGAAGGTGGTGGCACCGCCGACCAGGATCGCGAACCAGAGGATCACCAGCGGGAAGGCCCTGCCGGGAAAGCTCTTGACTTTCAACCCGACGAGGCTGACCGTCACCGCCGAGAGGGCGAGCGCGATCCCGCAGATGAAGAAGAGGGTTTCGTTGCTCATGCGCGGCGGTGATCCTATCCAGTGAGCGCCGCGCCCGCCGCCTGGCGGAAGACGGCCCTACGCCGCCTTCGCCTCCGGCACGGGGGCCGCGGCCTCGGGCTCGACGGGACCCGTCTCCGCCGCCGCCTCGCCGTCGATGCCGAGTGCGGCCCGCACCTTGGTTTCGATCTCCAGGGCCAGCTCCGGGTTGTCGACCAGGAACTGCTTGGCGTTGTTGCGGCCCTGGCCCAGGCGCGTCTCCCCGTAGGAGAAGAAGGAGCCGGATTTCTGCACCAGGTCCTGCTCCATGCCGAAGTCGAGCAGGCCGCCCTCGCGGGAGATGCCAACGCCGTACTCGATGTCGAATTCGGCCTGGCGGAAGGGCGAGGCGAGCTTGTTCTTGACGACTTTGACCCGGACCCGGTTGCCGACCGCCTCGGTCCCTTCTTTGAGTGTCTCGATGCGGCGGATGTCGAGTCGCTGCGAGGCGTAGAATTTCAGCGCCCGGCCGCCCGGCTGCGTCTCCGGCGAGCCGAACTGGACGCCGACCTTTTCGCGGATCTGGTTGGTGAAGACGCAGACGGTGTTGGTGCGGTTGAGGTTGCCGGCGAGTTTGCGCATCGCCTGCGACATCAGCCGCGCCTGCAGGCCGACCGTGGTGTCGCCGATCTGGCCGTCGAGCTCGGCTTTCGGGGTCAGCGCCGCGACCGAGTCGATCGCGACCACGTCGACCGCCCCGGAGGCGATCAGGCGGTCGGCGATCTGCAGCGCCTGCTCGCCGTAGTCGGGCTGGGAGACGAGCAGCTCGTCGGTGTCGACGCCGATCGCCCGCGAGTAGACGGGGTCGATCGCGTGCTCGGTGTCGATAAAGGCACAGACCCCGCCCAGCGCCTGTGCCTGGGCGATGATGTGGTTGACCAGGGTCGTCTTGCCCGAGGACTCCGGACCGAAGATCTCGACGATCCGCCCGCGCGGGACGCCGCCGATGCCGAGCGCCAGGTCGAGCGCCAGGGCGCCGGTCGGGATCGCCTCGGCCTTGACCGTGCCCTTGTCGCCAAGCCGCATTAGGGAGCCCTCGCCGAACTCCTTGCGGATGCCGCTGACAGTGCTTTCCAGCGCCGCGTCCTTGGCTTTCGCCTCCTTGGCTGAAACGTCGTTCAAGTTTGTCCTTCTGTCTGCCATCTCGATCACCTCACTGCCACCCTGTTCCGGGTAGCTGGACTTGGGCCAGCGGGACGTATCGCGCACCCGAAGGCTGGAGTTCAGAACGGTAGAGGGAGATCCGGACGGCATCGAACCAGCCGATGCCCTTTGTCGGTGCAGGACCAGTTGGGATATCCACCTGCGCCGGTCGCCTCGATCCGCCTCCTTCGTCGCGGACCCTGGCTACCGTCACGTGAGGCCAGAAGGGACGCCTCTCTGGCTTGTAGAGACCCTCGAAGGCCAGAATCCGACCTAGGGTGTCCTCTAGCTTCTCGACCGGCCCACCCAGCACCGGCAGCGCAATCAATCGAGGCCTCCCGCGCTCCGGGCGACCAACCGGGTCCCCCAGCTCCATGAGCACCGGATGCTCGGCGGCCCGTTCGATCACCTCGGCGATCGGCCCGACGTCGCTCAATCGCCGGTCGCCAAGGAAGGCGAGGGTCACGTGTAGCGACGCGAGTGGGACCCGCCGCAGGACCGGGTCGGTCAGCTCGGCCTCGCTCCAAGCCGCGATGTCCTCGCGAACCAGCTCCGGCAGGTCGAGCGCTATGAACATGCGGACGGGCTTGCTGTCGGCGACCGGCTTGCTCACTCGGACCACGCTACGGCGTCGAGACGCACGTGTTAAGGCGCTTTCGCAAGAAGTTCGAGCAGACTTCCGCGCGACTTCGAAAAATCGACCTAGATCGGCGACTCGGAGCCGCCGAGGAGGGTGCGCAGCAGGTGCATGCCGACCAGGGCGGAGCGTTCGCGGATGTCGGCGCGGCCGCCGGGGATCACCGGGTCGCGGGCGATGCCCGTGCCGTCGGCGAGGCGGGCATCGAAGCAGACGTAGCCGACCGGCTTCTCCTCCGTCCCCCCGTCGGGCCCGGCGATGCCGGTGATCGCGACGGCGACGTCGGCGCCGAAGCGCTCCAGCGCCCCCAGCGCCATCGCCTCCGCCACCTTGGGCGAGACCGCTCCCCTGGCCTCGATCAGGCCCGGGTCGACCCCCAGCAACTCGGACTTCGCCTCGTTGGAGTAGGCGACGACGCCGCCGGCCATGTACCCGGAGGCGCCGGGCAGGTCGGTGATCCGCGCCGCCAGCAGGCCGCCGCTGCAGGACTCGGCCAGGCCCAGCCGCCGGCCCGCCAGCAGCTTCGCCACCTGGGAGTCGATCGTCTCGCCGTCGAGGCTGAAGAGGGCGCGCCGGTGGCGCTCGGACAGCCCCTCGCGGACCGCTGCCGCGACCGCCGCCGCCTCGTCGCGGTAGCGCACGTCGATCTCGATCTCCCCGCGCCGCAGGCAGGTCGTGATCTCGATCGCGCCGAGCTCGACCCCGCCGGACTCGATCTCCCGCAGGCTCTTGGCGATCTCCGACTCGGGCACGCCGAACATCCGCAGCGTGTAGCCGTGCAGCGGCGTCGCCCGCGCCAGCGCCGCGCGGACCGGCTCGGTCTCCAGCGCCGCCGGCCACATCGGCCGCAGCTCGCGCGGCGGGCCCGGCAGCACGACCACGACCCGCTCGCCGGCCGGGACCACCAGGCCCGGCGCGGTGCCGACCGGGTCGAGCGCGATCGCCCCCTCGGGCACCATCGCCTGCTTGCGGTTGGCCTCCATCACCGCCTCCTCGTCGAAGTCGAAGCGGCGGGCGAAGCCGCGCAGGATCTCGGCGATCCTCGCCTCGACCTCCTCGTCGAGCACCAGCTCGCGGCCGGTGAAGCGGGCGACGACCTCGGCCGTGAGGTCATCGGCGGTCGGCCCGAGGCCGCCGGTGGTGACGATCAGGTCCATCCCCTCGGCGGCCATGAAGCGCAGCGCCGCCCCGAGGTCGTCGGGACGGTCGGCGACGACGAGGATGTGGGCGACCTCGACCCCGAGCTCGGCCAGTCGTTCGGATACCCAGGGCCCGTTGGAGTCGGCGATGCGCCCGGTCAGGACCTCCGTCCCGGTGACAACCACCCCCGCCCTGATCATGGCCGCCGCCCCCGGACGCGGGAGCAAACCCGGATCCATATCTGATTCTTCTCCGGGTTTGCGGGAGCAGAGGAGGCGGCGGTTGATTTCACGTGCAGGTGGGGCGTTCGCCTTCGGAGAGCTCGCGCATCTTGCCGCCGGCGCCGATCGCGTAGCCGACCGGGCTGGAAGTCGCGGGGATGCTCGCCTGCTGTCCGTTCACCGTCATCGAGACCTCGCCGTTGCCGAGCGAGAACGTGAAGCTACCGGACCGGAAGGGCCCCGCTTCGGCGCCCCCTTCGAGGACCTGGCCGTCGACGAGCGGCCGGCCGCCGGAGTCGAGCAGGCAGACCCACACTTCGGCGGTCGCGACCAGGTGCAGGGAGAGGCTCTTCGGAGCCGCCGTCGCCCGAGGCGACCCTCTCGCGTTCCCCTCATGCCGATGACCCCCGTGGCGAGGATGGTCCGCGGGCGTGGCCGGAGACCCGCCGCCCCGGGAGAGGCCGACGGCGACCAGGACCGCCACCAGCGCCACGGCGGCGATGGCCGCGAGAACCCGCGGCGACACCCGCCGGGAGCGCCGGGGCTCGTTCGCCAGGATCGGCGCCGGCTCGACCCGCGGAACCCCGTCCCCGGGCCCGCCGCCGATCTCGCCGCGACGATCCGCCGCCAGGCGGGCGCCGTCGAGGCCGAGGTAGTTGGCGTAGGTGCGAATGAAGCCCCGGGCGTAGGCCTCCCCGGGCAGGACGTCCCATTCTTCGTTCTCCAACGCCCGCAGGTAGCTGACGCGGATCTTGGTCGTCGCCTCGACCTGCGCGAGGTCGACCCGGCGCCGCCTGCGCGCCGCTTGAAGCGTCCTGCCGACGCCGTTGTCCATGCGCCCATTGTGGCCGTTGCGGCGAGCGGAGCGTGAAAGATGTCGCCTACGCGTCCGGCTCGGCCTCGACGGAGACCGGCTCGGGGGCGGATGGCGCCGCCTGCCCCGCCGGGGCCAGCACCCGGTTGAGGTCGGCCTGGGTGATCAGCACCTGGCGCGGTTTCGAGCCCTCGTAGCCGGAGATGACGCCGCGCCGCTCCAGCATGTCGATCAGCCGCCCGGCGCGGGTGTAGCCGACCCGCAGGCGGCGTTGGATCATCGAGACCGAGGCGGTCTCGGTCTGGACCACCAGCCGGATCGCCTCGTCGAGCAGGTCGTCGCTGTCGGGGTCGAAGTCGCCCTCGTGCCCCTCCTCCTCGGCCTCCTCCGGGGTCTCCAGCAGCTCGGCCTCGAATTCGGGCTCGCCCTGCTTCGCCCAGTGGTTGGCGATGCGGGCGATCTCCTCCTCGGTGATGAAGGCGCCCTGGACCCGCTGCAGCTTCGAGGTGCCGGCGCCGCGGAAGAGCATGTCGCCCTGCCCGAGCAGCGCCTCCGCCCCGCCCTGGTCGAGGATCACCCGGGAGTCGGTCTGGGAGGAGACGGCGAAGGCGATCCGGGCCGGGATGTTGACCTTGATCGTGCCGGTGATGATGTCGGTGGAGGGGCGCTGCGTCGCCAGCACCAGGTGGATCCCGGTGGCGCGCGACTTCTGGGCCAGGCGGATGATCGAGTCCTCGACTTCGGCCGGGGCGACCATCATCAGGTCCGCGAGCTCGTCGATCACGCAGAGGATGTGCGGCAGCGGCGCCTCGCCGGCCTTGACCCGGACGCGGTTGAGCTCGCCGAGGTTGCGGCAGCGGGCTTCGCCCATGATCCCGTAGCGGCTCTCCATCTCGCCGATCAGGTTGGAGAGGACGTTGGCGGCCAGGCGCGGCGAGGTGACCACCGGCGTCAGCAGGTGCGGCACGTTCTCGTAGTGGTTGAGCTCGACCTGCTTGGGGTCGACCAGGACCAGGCGCACCTCGTTCGGCGAGGCCTGCATCAGGATCGAGGAGAGGATCGCGTTGACGCAGCCGGACTTGCCGGAGCCGGTGGTGCCGGCGACGAGCACGTGCGGCATCTTCGCCAGGTCGGTCCAGACCGGGTTGCCGTCGATGCCCTTGCCCAGCCAGGCGACCAGCGGCGAGGTCTTCTCCGGGCGGCCGGCGTAGATGTCGCCGAGGCGGACGATGCGGCGGCGCGTATTCGGAACCTCCACCCCCACCGCCTGTTTGCCGGGAATCGGCGCCAGGATGCGGATGTCGGTCGATGCGAGCGCGTAGGCCAGGTCGTTGGCAAGCTCGGTGACTTTCTTCACCTTGATCCCCGGCGCCAGCCGCAGTTCGTAGCGGGAGACGTGGGGGCCGCTGACGACGCCGACGATCTTCGCCTCGACGCCGAAGTGGCCGAGGGTCTCGACCAGCTTGCGGCCGACGACTTCCTGGTCGCGCGGATCGGGGCCCTTGTCGCCCTTGCCCCGCTCCAGCGCCTTCGCCGGCGGCGGCCGGTAGTCGATCTCGTCCGAGGTGGTGACGCCGCGGGCGTTGCCCATGGGGGTGGTGGCGGGGGCAGGCGGCTCTTGCTCCACCGTGGAGGGGCCCTCGTCAACCGGCATGTCCTCCGCTTCGCGTCCGGGCATGCCGGGCGAGGCCTCGGCGTCGAAAAGCTCATCGTCGAAGCCGTCGTCAGCGAGTTGGACGGTGGGCTCGAACTCGTCGGTGTCGGGGTAGGAGCTCATCACGTCGGTGGCGCCCGCCACGGTCTCGGCCTCCGAGCGCGCCTGCCGCTGCTCGCGCCAGTCCATGTGCGTCCGCGCGACCGTCCGCGCGGCGGCGTCGCCGCCGTGGAAGACCCCGCGCAACCCCCGCCCGACCCCGCGCGCCAGGGCCGACACCGAGGTGCCGGTGAGCAGCATCCCGCCGACCAGCAGCATCAGCAGGGTGAAGATCCGCGAGCCGACCGTGCCGAAGAGGTAGACGAGCCCGGTTTCCACCCCGTAGCCGACCTTGCCGCCTTCCCAGCCGAGGAAGAGCACGAAGACCAGATAGACCCCGAAGGCGACCAGGAAGAGCCCGATCAGGTCGAGGTGCCGCTGCTCGAGGCCGGCCGGCAGATGCAGCCCGCCCCTCGGCTTGGCCGCTTTGGCTCGTTTTTTCCCGGCTTTGGCTTTGCGCGCGGGCGCGCGCTTCTTGCGAACGAACATGTTGACCCGGTTCGACGCGCAGGGCCGCACCCCTGCGGATAAATTCGCCCTAAATCCCGCAGGGAGCGGCGCGATCGCGGGCTAACATCGCATCGATGATCGCCGAGCCCGACCAAACCGGTGGCCGCGTCCTCGTCGTCGAGGACGACGAGGACATCGCCGATGTCCTGCGCCGCTCGCTGCGCAACGAGGGCTACGAGGTGAAGACCTCGGCCGACGGCGTCGAGGCGCTCGACGTCGCCGCCGGCTTCGTCCCCGACCTGGTCGTGCTCGACCTCGGCCTCCCCCGCCTCGACGGGGTCGAGGTCTGCCGGCGGCTGCGGATGGAGGGCGACGTGCCGATCCTGATGCTGACCGCCCGGGCCGAGACCGACGACCGCGTCGCCGGCCTCGACAGCGGCGCCGACGACTACCTGGTGAAGCCGTTCGAGCGCCAGGAGCTGCTGGCGCGGATCCGGGCGCTGCTGCGGCGCCGGCCTCCGCGGGGCGCCGCCTCGCTGGCGGTCGGCGACCTCCAGCTCAACCCCGACACCCGCGAGGTGCGCCGCGGCGAGCGCGAGGTCGAGCTGACCAACCGCGAGTTCGAGCTGCTCGAGTTCCTGATGCGCAACCAGCGACTGGTGATCTCCCGCGAGCGCCTGCTCGACGAGGTCTGGGGCTATGACCCGATGGCCGCGACGAACACGATCGACGTCTTCATCTCCAACCTGCGGCGCAAGCTCGAGGCCGGCGGCGAGCCGCGTCTGCTGCACACCAAACGCGGCGCCGGCTACGTGTTGAAGGACTAGCCATGAGCCCCCAGCGCACTGGCGCCAGGGCCCGGCGCCTCACCCACCCTCGCTCATGGCCGGTGCGCTGGCGTCTCGCGGCCGTCTCCTCCGGCCTCACCCTGGTCATCCTGGTGCTCTTCGGCGGCCTGATCGGGCAGATCGCCACGCAGCGGATCCGCGACGACTTCAACAGCGAGGTCCACAGCGCCGCGCAGATCCTCGCCGGCGAATTCCAGATCAACTACTCCGCCCTCTCACCGCCGAAAGCCGAAGCAGGCCCGCAACTGGACGCCTTCACCCTCCCGGACGATGCCTCTGCGCGGGTCTTCGACGTCGAACGCCACCCGATCTCCGAGAACGAAGGCGCCGCGCCGATGGGCCCGCCGGATCCGGGCATCGTCGACTACGGGGGGATGCGGGTGGCGACCGAGCCGATCCTGGCCAAGAACAGCGTCGGCGCCCGGGTGATCACCGGCTATGTCCAATACGGGCGCAGCCTCGCCCACGTCGACTCGACGATCGACCGGGTCTGGCTGCTGATCGCCGCCGGCATCCTCGGCGGCACCCTGCTCGCCAGCTTCGCCGGGGTCGCGATCGCCGGCAGGGCGATGCGGCCGATCGCCTCGCTGACCGCGACCGCGAAGGAGATCGCCGCCACCCGCGACCCCTCGCGGCGGATGCCCGAGCCCGTGGTCGAGGACGAGGTCGGCGAGCTGGCGCTGACCTTGGAGGAGATGCTGCGCTCGCTCGACGCCGCCCGGGCCGAGCGCGAGGGGGCGATGCAGAAGCAGCGCGAGTTCGTCGCCGACGCCTCGCACGAGCTGCGCACGCCGCTGACCAGCGTTCTCGCCAACCTCGAGCTGCTGCAGGCATCGCTCGGCTCGCCCGGGCAGGCCGAAGACCGCGAGGTGGTCGACTCCGCCCTGCGCTCCTCGCGGCGGATGAGCCGCCTGGTCGGCGACCTGCTGCTGCTGGCCCGCGCCGACGCCGGCCGCCTCGACACGCATCGCCGCTGTGACCTCGCCGAAGTCGCCGGCGACGCGGCGGCCGAGGCGGCACCGCTGATGGGCGAGCGCGCGCTCAGAGTCGACAACGACCGGCCACTGCGGGTCGAAGGCAGCCCCGACGAGTTGCACCGGATGGTCCTCAACCTGCTCGACAACGCCGCCCGCCACACTCCCGCCGGCTCACACATCGAGCTGAGCTTGCGCGAGCAGGACGGCGACGCGGTGGTCGAGGTGGCCGACGACGGTCCCGGCATCCCCACCGCGATGCGGGAGCAGGTCTTCGACCGCTTCGTCCGCGGCGAAGGCCCGGCCGACACCGCCGGCGGCACCGGCACCGGCCTCGGCCTGGCGATCGTCAACGCCGTCGCCGCCTCCCACAACGGCACGGTCGAAGCGGCGGAATCGAAATCGGGCGGCGCCCTCTTCCGCGCCCGCATCCCCCTGGCGAATCCTGAGCGAGTGGTTAGCGGACCTTTAGAGACGCTTTAGAGCCCGGCCCTAGGTTTCCCCGCGGACGAGACACCAGCCCGCCGGGATTTCTCCCCAGACACCATCCCGGCGGGCTTTTTCTTGCTCTCGCTGCGCGTTCGTCCTTTGTCACCCATACCGATACAAAGGACGGACGCGCAGTGGGCGAAGCTCAGACCTCGATCACTACCGGCAGGATCATCGGGCGGCGCTTGAGGCGCTGGAAGACGAACTTGCCGATCGCGTCGTGGAGGTCTTCCTCGATCAGGTGCGGCTCGCGGTTGCCGGCCTTGGCGGCGTCCTCGAGCTGGTCTTCGACCAGGTCGCTCAGCTCCTCGACCAGGGCATCGGCTTCCTCCAGGAAGGCGACGCCGCGGAAGATCACCTCGGGGTCGGCGACGACGCTGCCGTCGTCGCTGGAGACCGTGACCACGACGATGAAGATCCCGTCGGCGGAGATCTCGCGGCGGTCGCGCAGGGCGGCGTCGTCGGGGTCGCCGATGTTGACGCCGTCGACGTACATGACGCCGGCGTGGATGTCATCGCCGAAGCGGGCCCCGCTCGCGTCGATCTCCAGCGGCAGCCCGTTGCGCCCGCGAAAGATGTCGGCGGGCTCGACGCCAACCGCTTCGGCCAGCTCGGCGTGCAGCCGCAGGCGCTTGTGGTCGCCGTGGACCGGCATCACGTAGCGCGGCTTGGTCAGGTTCAGCATCAGCTTGATCTCCTCCTGCCAGCCGTGGCCGGAGGCATGGATCGGCGCGTCCTTGGCGGTGATCACGGTGGCGCCGATCTCGTAGATGCGGTCGATCGTCTCGTTGACCGCGCGCTCGTTGCCGGGAACCGGCGTCGCCGAGAAGACAACCGTGTCGCCGGAGCGCAGCTGCACGTCGCGGTGGTCGTTGTTGGCCATCCGCCGCAGCGCCGAGAGCGGCTCGCCCTGGCTGCCGGTGGAGATGACGACGACCTTCTCGTCGGGGAAGTTCTCGATCTCCCGCGGTTGGATGAAGATCCCCTTCGGCGCTTTCGCGATCCCCAGGTTGGAGGCGATGTTGAAGTTCTTGCGCATCGAGCGGCCGACCAGGGCGACCTTGCGGTCGAGCTGGACGGCGGCGTCGATCACCTGCTGCACGCGATGGATGTTGGAGGCGAAGGAGGTGACGACGATCCGCCCCTCGCAGTGCGAGAACTCCTGCAGCAGGGCCGGGCCCACGCTCGACTCCGAGGGCGCCACCCCGGGCCGGTCGGCGTTGGTCGAGTCGCCGCAGAGCAGCAACAGGCCCTCGCGGCCGATCTCGGCCAGGCGCGGGATGTCGGCCGGACGGCCGTCGACCGGGGTCTGGTCGAACTTGTAGTCGCCGGTCATCAGCATCGAGCCCAGCTCGGTGGTGATGAGGACGGCGCGCATGTCGGGGATCGAGTGCGCGAGGTGGACCAGCTCGATCCCGAACGGGCCGCGCTGGACCTTCTCCCCGGCCGGCAGCTCCTGCAGCGGCGCGTCGGAGAGCTTGTGCTCGTCGAGCTTCGAGCGCACCATCCCGATCGTCAGCAGGCCGCCGTAGATCACCGGTGGCTGGCCGATCTCCCGCAGCACGTACGGCAGGGCGCCGACGTGGTCCTCGTGGCCGTGCGTCAGCACGATCGCCTCGATGTCCTCGGCGCGGTCGCGCAGGTAGGAGAAGTCGGGGAGGACGAGGTCGATCCCGTGCATCTCCGCGGTCGGGAACATCAGCCCCGTGTCGACGACGACGATCCTGCCGTCGTACTCGATCACGGTCATGTTCTTGCCTATCTCGCCGAGACCGCCCAGGGGCAGCACGCGAAGTTTCTTACTTGGCACTAGTCACTCACTCTCTTGCAAAGTTGGTTAGTTGGTGGCGAGCGGAAGGCCAAGGCCCTCCAGCGCGGTTCTGACCGCGGCCCGCTGCTCGGCGTCCGCTGGAACCAGCGGCAGCCGCATCCGCTCCGAGGCAAGCCCGAGCATTTCCAGCGCGGCCTTGATCGGGATCGGGTTGGTGGTCACCGAGAGCCCCTCGTAGAGAGGGACCAGTTCGGCGTCGATCTCGCGGGCGCGGGCGATGTCGCCCGCCTGGGCCGCGTCCCACATCTCACGCATATGGTGCCCGGCGACGTGCGAGGCGACGGTGATGCCGCCGGCGCCGTCGAACTCGAGCACGCGAAGGAAGGAGTTGTCGTTGCCGGCGAGGATCTCGAGGCCCTCGATCGGGCCGAGCTCGTCGTCGTTGGCCTGCTTGACGGCGACGATGTTGTCGACGGCGGCCAGCTCGGCCAGCAGGTCAGGAGGCATGTTGATGACCACCCGCGAGGGGATGTTGTACATGATCATCGGCAGCTCAGGGACCGCCTCCGCCACCGACTCGAAATGGGCGTGCAGGCCGGCCCTGTTGGGCTTGTTGTAGTAGGGGGCGACGACCAGGGAGGCGTCGGCCCCCGCCTCCGCCGCGGCCTTGGTCAGCTCGCGCGAGTGGCGAGTGTCGTTGGTCCCGGTGCCGGCGACGAGCAGGGGCCCCTCCCCGATCTCAGTACGGACGGCCCGCAGCAAGACGATCGTCTCCTCGTCGGTGAGGGTCGGACACTCACCGGTCGAACCCGCGAGGACGAGCCCGTGGGAGCCGTGCTCCAGCAGGTGGGCGGCCAGCCGGCGGGCGGCGTCGACGTCGACTCCCCCCCGCTCGTCGAACGGGGTGGCCATCGCCGTCAATACGCCTTCGATCGCCTTCATCGCTGCCAGGGTACCCAGTCGGACGGGCTACTCATCGAAAAGCAGCTTCTCGAGCCCGACCGTGAAGCGGTCGGGCAGCGCCGCCACTCTGCGCACGGCGAGCAGCACGCCCGGCATGAAGGAGCGGCGGTCGATCGAGTCGTGGCGGAGCGAGAGCGTCTGGCCCTCGCCGCCGAAGATCACTTCCTGGTGGGCGACCAGGCCCGGCAGCCGCACCGAGTGGATCGGCTGGTGGACGTTGCCGCCGGCGGCGTCTATCAGCTCCTGGGTCCGCTTTGCGGTCCCCGAGGGGGCGTCGAGCTTGCGATCGTGGTGCAGCTCGACGATCTCGCACTCGGGCATGTGCGGGGCGATCGTCTGCGCCACCTCCATCAGCAGCACGGCGCCGATCGCGAAGTTGGGGGCGACGAAGCAGTTGGCGGCGGCCGACTTGGCGGCGGCCGCGCGGGCGGCATCGAGGTCGAAGCCGGTGGTGCCGACGACGGCGTGGACCCCTGCCTCGAGGCAGGCGCGGACGTTCTCGAGGGCGGTGCCGGGAACGGTGAAGTCGACGACGACGTCGGCCCCGCCCAGCAGCTCGGCCAGCTCGACCCCGAGCGCCGGGTCGGCGCGGCCGGAGAGGACCATGTCCTCGGCTCCCTCGACCGCCTCGCAGACCGCCTCGCCCATGCGCCCGGCGGCGCCGGCTACCGCGACCCGGATCGGCGCCTCGGTCATGCCGCCACCAGACTCTCGCTGACCGGGGCGAGGGCGCTGCGGAAACGGTCCTCGTCGGCACCGACACAGGCGGCGGAGAGGCGCTCGGCGCCGTAGAGCTCGGCCGCCAGCTCGGTCAGGTCGTCGACCTCGATCGCGTCCACCTTGGCCAACATCTCATCCAGGCTTTCGATCGGCAAGCCGAACAGGGTGGCGCGGGAGATCCGCGTCATCCGCGCCGCCGTCGACTCCGAGGAGAGGACGAGGCGGCCCTTGACGCTCTCCTTTGCCCGCACCAGCTCCTCGGCTGAGACCGGCTCGGAGCGCAGCCGGGCCAGCTCGGCGCCGATGATCGCGCAGGCCTCCTCGACGTTGTCCTCGCGGGTGCCGACGTAGGTCGCGACCAGGCCCTGGTCGGTGTACTGCTCGTTGTAGGAGCCGACCGAGTAGGCGAGGCCGCGCTTCTCGCGCACCTCGCGGAACAGGCGAGAGGAGGTCGAGCCGCCGAAGATCGCGTCGAGCACGGCCAGTGGGTAGCGGCGCTCGTCGTCGCGGCGCAGACCCGGGGCACCGAAGCAGATGTGGTACTGCTCGGTCTCCTTGCGATGGAAGCAGAGCCGCGAGGAGCCGTCGAGCGCGGTCGCCGGTGCGGCCTCCTCGCCTCCGGCCGGCGGCGTCACCAGGCGCTCGGCCAGCTCGGCGATGCGGGCGTGGTCGAGGTGGCCGGCGGCGCCGACGACGATCTCCGAGCCGGTGTAGCGGGCGTGGTGGTAGCTCTCGATGTCCGGGATCGGGATCGAGGCGATCACCTCGGCCTCGCCCAGCACGCGCCGGCCCAGCGGGTGGGCGCCGAATACGGCCTCGGCGAGGACGTCGTGGACGCGATCCTGGGGCTCGTCCTCGTACATCGCGATCTCCTCCAGCACGACCTGGCGCTCGGAGTCGATTTCGGGGTAGGTCGGCGCCAGCATCATCTCCGCCAGCAGGTCGAAGACCGCCTCGGTGTGCTCGTCGAGGAAGCGGGCGTGCAGGTGGGTGGTCTCCTTGCCGGTGGCGGCGTTGACCGAGGCGCCGAGCCCGTCGAAGCGCTCGGAGATCTCGATCGCCGAGTAGCGCTCGGTGCCCTTGAACAGCAGGTGCTCGAGGAAGTGCGAGACCCCCGCCTGGGCCGGGGTCTCGTTGCGCGAGCCGGTGCGCACCCAGAGCCCGAGCGCCACGGACCGGACCGAGGGAACCTCCTCGGTCACGACCCGGACGCCCGAGCCCAGCTCTGTTAGCTGGGGTGCGTTCAACTAACTACGGCGCTCGCGCTCGCGGCGGGGGCCACGGTCGCGGCCGCCGCGCCCACCGCGGTCGCCGCCGTTGCGCCTGCCGCCGTCGCCCGAGCCGACCGAGGCCAGCTCCTCCGGCGATTTGCCCGCGACCGAGGGGTCGTCGGAGAGGCGCAGGCCGACCCGGCCGCGCTCCTTGTCGACCTCGACCACGGTGACGTCGATGACGTCGCCGGAGCTGAGGACGTCGTCGACCGAGTCGACCCGCTCGCCCGGCTTCACGTTGGAGATGTGAAGCAGGCCGTCGGTGCCCTTGACCAGCTCGACGAAGGCGCCGAAGGTGGTCGTCTTGACGACCTTGGCGGCGTTGTAGCGGTCGCCGACCTCGGCCTCGCGGGTCATCGAGTCGATGCGGGCGACGCAGGCCTCGACCAGTTCGCCGGTCGGCGCGTAGATCCGCACCGTGCCGTCGTCCTCGACGTCGATCTCCGCTTCGAACTCCTCGCAGAGAGCGCGGATCGTTTCGCCGCCTTTGCCGATCACGGCGCCGATCTTCTCCGGGTCGATCTTGATCGACTCGATCGCCGGCGCGTGCTGGGAGAGCTTCTCCCGCGGCCCGTCGATCGCCTCGGCCATCTTGCCGAGGATGAACATGCGGCCCTTGTTGGCCTGCTCCAGCGCGTCCTCGAGGATCTCGAAGGTGACGCCGGTGATCTTGATGTCCATCTGCAGGGCGGTGATCCCGTCCTTGGTGCCGGCGACCTTGAAGTCCATGTCGCCGAGGTGATCCTCGACGCCGGCGATGTCGGTGAGGACGATGTAGTCGTCGCCCTCCTTGATCAGGCCCATCGCCACTCCGGCAACCGGGGCGCTGACCGGGACCCCCGCGGCCTGCAGGGCCATCGAGGAGGCGCAGACCGAGCCCATCGAGGAGGAGCCGTTGGACTCGAGCGTCTCGGAGACCGCCCGGATCACGTACGGGAACGACTCTTCGTCGGGGACCGTCGCCAGCAGGGCCCGCTCGGCGAGCGCGCCGTGGCCGATGTCACGCCGCTTCGGGCCGCGCATGAAGCCCGCCTCCCCGACCGAGAAGGGCGGGAAGTTGTAGTGGTGCCAGAACCGCTTGGTGGTCTGCAGGCCGAGCGTGTCGATCCGCATGTCCATCCGGGTCGTGCCCAGCGCCACGTTGGAGAGGATCTGGGTCTCGCCGCGGGTGAACAGGGCGGAGCCGTGCACGCGCGGGGAGACATCGACCTCGCACTCGATCGGACGGATCTCGTCCTGGGCGCGGCCGTCGGGGCGCTTCTTGTCGACGGCGATCGCCTTGCGGATCGTGTCCTTCTCGATCGAGCCGAAGGCGGCCTTGACCTCGGCCACCCGCTTCTCGTCGGTCTCGCCGTCGTCGGAGGAGGGCGCGTACTTGGCGACCACCTCGTCCTTGACGGCGTCGATCGCCTCGTAGCGCTCGAGCTTGCCCTCGGTGGCGATCGCGTCGACCAGAGCCTGGCCGTGGGAGGAGCGGATCTCGTCGAGCAGGCCCTCGTCGATGCTGGGCGCCTCGACCTCGATCTTCTCCTTGCCGGCCTTCTGCTGCAGCTCCTCCATCGCGGCGACGAGCTTCTTGATCTCGCCGTGGGCGATGTCGAGCGCGTCGAGGATCTCCTGCTCGGTGACGCCGGAGGCGCCGGCCTCGACCATCAGGATCGCCTCGTCGGTGCCGGCGACGATCAGGTCGAGCTCCAGCTCCTCGTGACGGTCCTCGGGCGGGTTGACGACGAAGTCGCCCTCGAGCTTGCCGATCCGCACCGCGCCGACGTGGGCGGCGACGGGAACCGGGGAGATCGCCAGCGCCGCGGAGGCGCCGTTCATCGCGAGGATGTCGTAGGGGTGCACCTGGTCGACCGACATCGGGATCGCGACCAGCTGGGTCTCGTAGTGCCAGCCCTTGGGGAAGAGCGGACGGATCGGCCGGTCGATCATGCGCGCGGTCAGCGTCGCCTTCTCGCTCGATTTGCCCTCGCGACGGAAGAACGAGCCGGGGATTTTGCCCGCGGCGTACATCCGCTCCTCGATGTCGACGGTGAGGGGAAGGAAGTCCACGTCGCGCAGGCTGCCGACGGTTGCGGTGCAGAGGACCATGGTGTCGCCGGCCTGGACCACGACCGCGCCACCCGCCTGCTTCGCGAGTTTGCCCGTCTCGAAGGAGATCTGGCTGTCGCCGACATCCACCGAGACTCGGCTTACGTCAAACATGCTCATTTAGTTGTCCTACCTCCGGCCGCCCGGTTGGCGGCCATTCGCTTTTGTTCAGAACTCTCGTTCTCTTTCAGGCAAGAGAGTACACGGCGGGGGTCGAGGTGACCCCGGCGCGGATGCCGGACTCGAAATCGCGTCGCACCCGGGCCGCCGCGGCCGCGGAGCGGCGGTCGCGCTCAAAGCGCTCCAGATCGAGCCCCAGCGCCCGCACCCGCTCCCACAGATGCGGGTCGTCGACGTGGCCGCGGTCGGCGTAGAGGGAGTCAACCATCGCGAAGAAGGCACCCTGGGCGCCGGCCGCCTCGGCCGCCGCGTGCAGCGCCGGCGAGCGCGGGTGCTTGCTGGCCACCGGGAAGTGGCGGAAGGCGATTGAGCCCGGCCGAGCGGCGATCTCCGCCCAGGCGGCGGCACAGCGCGGGCAGCCGAGGTCGGCGTAGACGACCGTCCCCTCCCCCTCTCCGCGCACGTGATCCTCGGAGCCGAGCGGCGGCACCGGAGCGCTGGTGAGGGGACCGGCGCTCATCTCGGGCTCCCGGCTAGGCGGCGAGCGCGTCGAAGATCAGGTTGGCGCCGGGAATCTCCAGCGGCGTCGGCGACTCGTGGACCCACTCGACCAGACCGTCCTCGCCGACGAGGACGAGCGAGCGGTTGGCGTGGCCGGTCTGCTCGATGTAGGCGCCGTAGGCCCGGGCGACCTCCCCCTTGGGCTCGAAGTCGGCGAGCAGCGGCGTGTCTATGCCGAGCTTCTCCTGGAAGGCCCTGTGGGCGAAGCCGCTGTCGACGCTGATGCCGATCATCCTCACGCCCTTTGCCTCGATCTCCGGCTTGACCTCCTGGTAGACCGAGAGCTGGTCGGAGCAGATCGGGCTGAAGTCGAGCGGGTAGAAGACCAGCAGCACCTTCTCGCCGCGAAAGTCGGCCAGGGAGACGGGCTCGCCGTCGGGGTCGCGCAGGGTGAAGTCGGGGGCCGGCTCGCCGGCGGCGATCATCGACGCAGGCCGAGGTCGGCGACCAGGGCGCGGTAGCGCTCAAGGTCCGTCCGCTCGAGGTAGCGCAGCATGCGGCGGCGCTTGCCGACCAGCATCAGCAGGCCGCGGCGAGAGTGGTGGTCCTTGCTGTGCGAGCGCAGGTGCTCGGTGAGTTCGTTGATCCGCTCGGTGGCGAGGGCGATCTGCACCTCGGCGGAACCGGTGTCGCCGTCGGCGCGGCCGTACTTGCCGATCAGCTCGCTCTTCTTTTCCTTGGTCAGGCTCATCTCACAAAAGCGCCGTGCACCCGGGGGGTCACGGCCGCTGGAAGCTAGCACAGACGCGCTTGGCGTCATCGACATCGCGCCGCATCTGGGCGACCAGCTCCTCGGCGCTCGGGAAGCGCTTCTCCCCCCGCAGCCGGGCGACGAAGGCGACCCGCAGGCTCCTGCCGTAAAGGTCGTCGTCGCGGTCGATCAGGTGGGTCTCGACCAGGACCCCGCGGCCGCTCTCGAAGGTCGGCCGGACGCCGACGTTGACCGCGGCCGGGACGCCGTCGGCGAAGGCCGCGTAGACGCCGTGGCCGGGGATCGCGAGGGTGTCGTCGGGGACGAAGTTCGCGGTCGGAAAGCCGAGCTCGCGACCGCGTTGGTCGCCCTCGATGACGACGCCCTCGACCATGAAGGGGGCGCCGAGGCAGCGCCGCGCGCCTTCCATGTCCCCGGCGGCCACAAGGGCCCTGATCCGGGTCGAGGAGACGGTCTCGCCGTCGACCTCGACCAGCGGCACGACGCGGGTCTCGAACTCCCCGCGGGAGGCCAGCATCTCCGGGTCGCCCTTGGCCCTGGCGCCGAAGCGGAAGTTCTCCCCGACCGAGACCTTCTCCGCTCCGAGCCGCTCGACCAGCACCTGCTCGACGAAGTCCTCGGCGGGCAGGGTGGCGAAGCTCCGGTCGAAGGGGATCACGACCAGCTCCTCGACCCCGAGCCCCTCGATCACGTCGCGCTTGACCGTGAAGGGCATGATCAGCTTCGGCAGCGCCGCCGGGTGGAGAATCGCCAGCGGGTGTGGGTCGAAGGTGAGGACGGTGTCGGCGTCGTCGATCACCGCCTGGTGGCCGAGGTGTACCCCGTCGAAGGTGCCGATGGCGACGTGGCGCGGCCGCGGCTCTGCGTCGGGCAGGAAAGTGACCCGGATGCTCGCCCCCCGCGCCCTCACCGCAGCGCCGCCTCCACGGCGGGCACCAGCTCGGCGACGCGCCCGGCCTCGATCTCCTCGCCGGCGTCCTCGACGCGAAAGGGGCCGACGGCGGTCCGGCGCAGCTCGGCGCAGTAGGCGTCGCCGAGGGTCTCTATGAGAGTCCGCACGTAGGTCCCGGTCGAGCACTCGATCTCGTAGCGGGCGAGCCCGTCGCCGCTGGAGAGCAGCTCGGCGCGGTGGACCTCGACGTCGCGCTCGGGCGTCTCCACGGTTTCGCCGCGGTGCGCCTTCCTGTAGAGGCGCTCGCCGCCGACCCGCACCGCCGAGGTCATCGGCACCCGCTGGCGGACAGTGCCGATCGGCAGCTCCAGGGACTCCGGCACCGCGCCGGTCTCGGTCAGCTCGCCGTCGGGGTCGCCGGTGCTGGAGCGCCAGCCGAGCCTGGCGCACGCCAGATAGGTCTTCGGCAGACCGACCAGGAAGCGCTGCAGGCGCGTGGCGCGGCCGAGCAGGATCAGCAGCAGGCCGGTCGCGAACGGGTCGAGGGTGCCGGCGTGACCGGCCTTGCAACCGCGCTCGCGGCGGACCCTGGCGACGATGTCGTGCGAGGTGACCCCCGCCGGCTTGTCGTAGAGCAGCACCGCCCCCGCGGAATCGTCGTCGGCCATCGCCTCAGAGCCCCAGCTGGGAGGTGACCTCGCCGCAGAGGAAGTCGACCAGCTCGTCGAGCTCGAGGTCGGTGGAGAAGCCGGCGGCGCGCTTGTGCCCCCCTCCCCCGTGCTTGCGGGCGATCGCCGAGACGTCGACGTCGCCTTCGCTGGAGCGGAGGCTGACCTTGCGGGCGGCGCGGCCGCGGTTGCCGAGATCGCGGATCACGGCGGCGACCTTGGTGTCCTCGATCGAGCGCAGGTGGTCGATCACGCCCTCGGTCATCTCCTCGCCGGCACCCGTCTCCGCGTAGTCGGCGGCGGTGATGTAGCTGAGCGCCAAGCGGTCGCCGCAGAGGCGCTGGATCCCGTCGAGTGCCCGCGCGACCAGGCGCAGCTTCTCGATCGGGACGTGCTCGTAGAGGCGCCGGTAGGTGTCGTCGATGTCGACGCCGGCTTCGACCAGCGCCGCCGCCACCCGGTGGGTGTGGGCGTTGGTGTTCTCGTACATGAATTTGCCGGTGTCGGTGATCAGGCCGACGTAGAGCGCCGCGGCCATCTCGGCGCCGATCTCGGCGCCGAGCAGGATGGCGAGGTCGTAGACGATCTCGGCCGTGCAGGAGGCGCCGACGTCGACCAGGTTGAAGTCGCCGAAGCGGGTGTTGTCGTGGTGATGGTCGATGTTGATCAGGTCGTTGCCGCCCTCGGTCAGGAAGTCGACCGGCATGCGGTCGATGTTGCCGCAGTCGAGGAAGACGACGGTGCGGTCGGCCATGTCGGCCGGCGGCTCGTGGAAGACCTCCTCCAGCGGCAGGAAGCGGTACTCGATCGGCAGCGGGAACTCCTTGGCGGCGAGGAACATCACCGAGTCCTTGCCGAGCTGGGTCAGCAGGCGATGCATCCCCAGCAGCGAGCCGAGGGCGTCGCCGTCGGGCCCCTCGTGAGCGGTCAGCAGGAAGCGGTCGCGGGCGCGCAGCTCGGCGACGACCCGCTCCAGGTCCGAGGTCGCGACCGCGCTCATGCTCCCCGCTCCGGCTCTTCCTCCAACAGGCGGGAGATCCGCACCCCCTGCTCGATCGTGTCGTCGTAGTGGAAGCTCAGCGTCGGCGTCCGCTTCATCCGCGTCTCGACGGCGATCCGCGTCTGCAGCACGCCGTGGGAGGAGCGCAGGCCGGCGAGCGTCTCCTCGCGATCCTCGCCGCTTCCGAGCACGCTGACGTACACCTTTGCGGTGCGCAGGTCGGGGCTGGTCTCAACCGAGGTCACGGTGACGAAGCCAATGCGGGGGTCGCTCAGGTCGCTGGAGATC
Source organism: uncultured Actinomycetes bacterium (assembly GCA_963714045.1). GTDB lineage: Bacteria > Actinomycetota > Thermoleophilia > Solirubrobacterales > 70-9 > VAYN01. The sequence goes on from OY970225.1 coordinate 1,781,910, forward strand.
GCGGCGCCTACGACCTCGCGCAGCACCTCGTTGATGCGACGCATGCGAGGGCCGGGCATCCTATTACTCCAGGGTCTGCTCGACCTGCTTGGTCTGGAAGAACTCGAGCACGTCCTCCTCCTTTACGTCAGCGTAGCCCTCGAGCACGATGCCGCACTCCTGCCCTTCCTCGACCTCCTGCACGTTGTCTTTGAAACGGCGCAGGGAACCGAGCTTGCCGGTCCAGATGACCGTCCCCTGGCGGACCAGGCGGACACCCGCGGTGCGGCTGGCCTTGCCCTCGGTGACGATGCAGCCGGCGATGCGACCGACCTTGGAGGCCTTGAAGGTCTGTTTGACCTCGGCCTCACCGACCGCCTCCTCGACCTCGACGGCCTCCAGCAGGCCCTCCATCGCGTTGCGCAGATCCTCGGTGATTTTGTAGATGACCGAGTAGGTGCGGACGTCGACGCCCTCGCGCTCGGCGGCGCGGCGGGCATCGGCCAGAGGCCGCACGTTGAAGCCGATGATGATCGCGTCGGAGGCCGAGGCCAGCATCACGTCGGACTCGTTGATGCCGCCGGTCTGGGAGTGGATGATGTTGATCGCGACGCGCTCCTGCGGGACCTTGGCGATCTCGTCCTGGAGCGCCTCGAGCGAGCCGGCGACGTCGGCCTTGAGGACGATGTCGAGCTCCTTGATGTCGCCCTCCTGGACCCGGGCGAAGACCTCGTCGAGGCTGACCTTGCGAGCCTGGCGGCGGGCCAGGGCCTCGGTCTTGAGCCGGTTCGCGCGCTCCTGGGCGAGCTGGCGCGCCTGGCGGTCGCTCTCGACTGCCTGCACGAACTCGCCGGCGTCGCTGACGCCGTCGAAGCCGAGCACCTCGACCGGCATCCCCGGGTCGGCGGCCTCGACCCGCTCGCCGGTGAAGTCCTGCATCGCCCGCACCCGGCCCCACTGCGGGCCGGCGACAAGCGAGTCGCCGACCCTGAGCGTGCCGCGCTGGACCAGGACGGTCACCACGGGCCCGCGGCCGGGGTCAAGCTGGGACTCGATCACGGTGCCGGAAGCCGGCGCGTCGGGATTGGCGGCGAGCTCCTCGAGCTCGGTGACGAGCAGGATCATGTCGAGCAGGTTGTCGAGCCCCTCGTGGGTCTTGGCCGAGACCTCGCAGAAGACGGTGTCCCCGCCCCACTCCTCCGGCGAGATGCCCTCCTGGGCGAGCTCGGTGCGGACCCGTTCCGGGTTGGCGCCCTCTTTGTCGATCTTGTTGACGGCGATCAGCATCGGCACGTCGGCGGCGCGGGCGTGGTCGATCGCCTCCTTGGTCTGGGGCATGACGCCGTCGTCGGCGGCGACCACCACCACGGCGACGTCGGTGACCTTGGCGCCGCGGGCGCGCATCGCGGTGAAGGCGGCGTGGCCGGGCGTGTCGAGGAAGGTGATCGTCTTCTCGCCTTTGTGGACCTGGTAGGCGCCGATGTGCTGGGTGATACCGCCGGCCTCCCCGGCCGCGACCTCGGTCTCGCGGATCGCGTCCAGGAGCGAGGTCTTGCCGTGGTCGACGTGGCCCATGATCGTGACCACCGGCGGGCGGGCGACGAGGTCCTCTTCGGAGTCGGAGAACTGCGGCTCCTCGGGCTCCTCCTCGGCGGCGGTGACGATCTCCAGCTTGCGGTCGTACTCGTCGGCGATCGCCCGCACCGACTCGTCGGTCAGGGTCTGGGTGAGGGTCGCCATCTCCCCCATCATCATCAGTTTTTTGATCACCTCGGCCGGGGCCAGGCCGAGCGACTCGGCGACCTCGCGCACGGTCGCGCCGGAGTTGACCTTGGTCGCCTCGGGCTCGGCCGGCGAGGCCGGGCTCGCCGGCGGCTCCTCGAGCAGGGGCCGGCGGCGGCGGCCGCCACGGCGGCGGGGCGGGCGCTGCGGTGGTGGGCCACCCATCTGGTCACGGCGGGCGGCCTGGGAGTCGATCACGACACGGCGTTTTTTGGCGCCACCCGCCGGTCGCGCCGGTTTGGTCGAGGCCTGGGCTTTGGCGGCGGGCGCGGCGGCGGGCTTGGCGGCCGGCGCCGCCTTGCCGCCATCGCCCCTGGCGGCCGCGATCGCCTTCACCGCATCGCCCTCCTCGACGCTCGACGCCGCGGCTTTCGCCTCGACGCCGGCGGCCTTCAGTGCCGCCAACAGCTCCTTGCTGCTGACGCCCTGCGCCTTGGCGATCTCGTGAACCCGCTTCTTAGCCACTAGGCCTGCTCAGCCTCCTCGGCCGCGGGCTCGGCCTCTTCTTCCTCGGCGGCCTCCTCAGCGGCCTCTTCCTCGGCCGCCTGCTCGACAGCCTCCTCCTCGATGTCCTCGGCGATCGCCTTCTCGACGATCTCCTCTTCGAGAGTCTCCTCGTCTTCGACGACCTCCGCCGCCTTCTCGACGATCTCCTCCGCGACCTCCTCGGCCACGGCCTCCTCGACGATCTCCTCCTCCGCTGACTCCTCGACGAAGTTTGCGGAAGCTCGCTCGACGATCTCGTCGACCTGGCCCTGGTCGGCGTCGGGGTCGGCGAGGATCGCCAGCTCCGTCTCGGAGATGTCGGCGAGGACCGCGACCTGGCTGGTCTCGAAGCGGGTCAGCGCCTGGTGCGACGGCAGGCCGCAGTAGGTGGAGCCGGGGACGGCGGCATTGGGGCAGCGGCGGCCGTTGGAGAGGACCGCCATGCAGCGACCGTCGGACTGCTCCTCGCCCTCGTACTCGATCTCGGTTTCCTCGGAGGCGAACTCGGTCTCGGACTTGATGTCGACCCGCCAGCCGGTCAGGCGGGCGGCGAGGCGGGCGTTCTGGCCGTCGCGGCCGATCGCCAGCGAGAGCTGGTCGTCGGGGACGATCACCGTCGCCTGGCGCTCCTCGTCGTCGACGATCACCTCGCGCACCCGCGCCGGCGAGAGCGCTTTGGCGACGAAGCGGGCGGGCTCGTCGTTGTGGGGGATGATGTCGATCTTCTCGCCGCGCAGCTCGGAGACGACCATCCGCACCCGCGAGCCGCGCGGGCCGACGCAGGCGCCGACCGGATCGACCCCGTCGGCGTGGGAGACGACGGCGATCTTCGAGCGGTAGCCGGGCTCGCGGGCGACGCCGACGATCTCCACCAGCTTGTCGGCGATCTCCGGCACCTCGAGCTCGAATAGGCTCTTGATCAGCTCGGGACTGCGGCGGGAGACGACGATCGCCGGGCCTTTGGTCGAGTCGGAGACGTCGGTGATGACCGCCTTGACCCGCATCCCGTGGTCGTAGCGCTCGTTGTAGACCTGCTCGGACTTGGGCAGCAGCGCCTCGACCCGCTCGCGCAGCTGGACCAGCGTGTAGCGCTTGTCGGACTGCTGGATGATGCCGGTGATCAGCTCGCCGACGCGGTCCTGGTACTCGTCGTACATCATCTGCCGCTCGGCCTCGCGGATCCGCTGCAGGATCACCTGCTTGGCGGTCTGGGCGGCGATCCGGCCGAAGTCTTCGGGGGTGACGTCGCGGGTGGTGATCTGGCTCTCGTAGGGAGCGATCATCTCCGGGTCGAGCTCGGGGTCCTCGGGCTCGCGCATCTCCCCCGTCTCCGGGTCGATCTCGGGCTCCTCCTGCAGCTCGGCGGCCTCGGCGAGAAGCTTCTCCTCCAGCTCCGGCGGCAGGATCAGTTCGAAGACGCGGAAATCGCCGGTCTCGTGGTCGAGGTCGACGCGGGCGTATTTGGCGGCGCCGGGGGTTTTCCTGTAGGCCGAGAGCAGGGCATCCTCGAGGGCGTCCATCAGCTTGTCGGCGGAGATTCCCTTCTCCTGCTCGAGCGCTTTGACTGCGTCGACGATCTCCTTGCTCACTGAAGCGGCTCCTTGGTCTCGGAAGGGGTGCTGGGGCGGCGGTACTTGGGACCGGGCGAGGAGACCTCCAGCGAGTAGTCGGCCAGCAGGTGGCCGAGATGCTTGGTGACCTCTTCGCAGCGGGCCAGGTCGATGCCCTCGGGGTGGTCGATGAAGATGCGCAACGACTCGCTGCCTGGACGCTCCAAGGCGACCAGGTCGAGCTCCGAATCGAGTTCGGAAAGCTGCTGCTGAATGTTCTGCTGAAAGTCGGTCAATGCCAGGTTCGGGCGTAAAAAAAGTGGGCCAGGCCCACTTCTCGAACTGCGAAACGATGAAAAGCTGAAGCGAGTATAGCTCGCGGCTCAAGCGCGGCTGGCCGGCGGGTCCTGTCACGGGGAGGGGTCCTGCGGGCGGGCGAGGGCGTCCGTTCTCGGACCCCTCCCCGTGCCACCCCCCGGAGTCACGTTTGAGTCGGGACCCCGTCGTTCCGGAGTTGGCTGACCTTGTCGAGGATTGCTTCTGCAATCGCGTCCTTGGAAGCGATCGGGACGGTCGCATCCGAGTCACGGTCGATGAGGGTTATGGCGTTCTGCTCGCTCTCGAAGCCGATGGTGGGGTCGGAGACGTCGTTGAGGACCATCAGGTCGGCGCTCTTGCGGGCGAGCTTCTCGCGGGCTCGGTCGACGTTGGCGCCGTGTTCGGCGGCGAAGCCGACGACGGTCTGGCTCTTGCTCTTGCCGGCGGCAAGCGAGGCGAGGATGTCCTCGGTCGGCTCGAGGTGGAGGTCGAGGTCGTCCTTGCGCTCGAGCTTGCCCGGGGCGACCTCGACGGGGCGGAAGTCGGCGGGGGCGGCGGCCATCAGGAGGACGTGGGCGGTCGGAAACTCGGCGGCGGCCGCGCGGGCCAGCTGCTCCGCCGTCTCGACGTCGAGACGGCGGACGCCGGCCGGCTCGGGCAGGGCGACGTTGGCGGCGATCAGAGTCACCTCGGCGCCGCGACGGGCGGCCGCCGCGGCGAGGGCGATGCCCATGCGGCCGCTGGAGCGATTGCCGATGAAGCGCACCGGGTCGATCGGCTCGCGGGTGCCGCCGGCGGTGACCAGCATCCGCAGGCCGTCCCAGGGCCGGTTCGGAGCCGGCAGCACCGCCTCCACCCGGGCCAGCAGGCGCTCGGGCGCGGGCAGCCGGCCGCGGCCGAACTCGCCGCGGGAGGCGAGCCTGCCCTCGTCGGGCTCGATCACCTCCACCCCGCGCTCGCGCAGGGTCGCGAGGTTGGCCCGGGTCGCCGCGTCGGCGTACATGCGGTCGTTCATCGCCGGCGCCACCAGGCGCGGAGAGGCGCAGGCGAGGAAGGAGGTGGTCAGCATCGAGTCGGCGATGCCGGCGGCGAGCTTGGCGACCGTGTTGGCCGAAGCCGGGGCGACGAGGAAGGCGTCGCAGTTGGCCGCCAGCTCGAGGTGGCCGATCGGGTCGTGCGCGGGCTCACCCTCGCCGGGGAAGGCGCCGCGCATCGGGTCGCGCTCGAACTCGGAGATCAGCACCGGGGCGCCGACGATCCCCTCGAAGGAGGCGGGACCGACGAACCTGGTCGCGGCCTCCGTCATTACCACCCGCACCCCGTGGCCGGCGAGCGTCGCCAGGCGGGCCAGCTCCAGCGCCTTGTAGGCGGCGATCCCGCCACTCACACCAAGCAGGACTCTGGCCATCCGACTGCCTCCCGTGAGAGGGCTCCAGCGCCGGGCGCTAGGAGCGGTACTCGTATTTGAGCTTGCCCTCGGCGAGCTCTTCGAGCGCCATCGAGAGGTAGTTCCTCTCGGCGTTGACCTCGACCATCGGCGGCGGGTACTCGCCGAAGCCGCCCTCACCGAGGTTGTGGAAGTAGCTGTTGATCTGACGCGCGCGCTTGGCCGCGACGACGACGGCGGCGTAATGGGAATCGGCGTGCTCGAGGAGCTTGTCTACGCGTGGTTTGATCATTCGGCCGGGGAGTCTAGTGATAGACCGAGCTCGGTGCGCACGATCCCCTCCAGCTCGGCCGCCGCCCGCCCGAGATCGTCGTTGACGACGCGGTGCGCGAACTCGTCCTGGGCGGCCATCTCCTGCGCCGCGACCTCGAGCCGGGCGTCGATCGCCTCGGGGGCGTCGGTGCCACGGGCGTCGAGCCGTTCGCGCAGCACGGCCGGCGCCGGCGGGGCGATGAAGACCTGGACCGACTCCCGCATCGCCGCCCGCACCTGGCGGGCGCCCTGGACCTCGATCTCGAGCACCACCGAGCGCCCGGCGGCGAGCCGCCGCTCGACCTCCGAGCGCAGGGTCCCGTAGTAGTTGCCGCTGTAGGTCGCGTACTCGAGGAAGTCTTCGGCCCGCATCCGCCGTTCGAACTCCTCGGTGGAGAGGAAGTGGTAGTCGCGGCCGTCCCGCTCCCCCTCGCGCGGCTCGCGGGTGGTCGCCGAGACCGAGAGCTCGAGGTCGGGAACGCGCCGCAGCAGCTCCCTGATCAGGGTTCCCTTGCCGACGCCCGACGGCCCAGTGATTACGAAGACTTTTGACATGAACTACGCACGGCCGCGAAAACCAAGCAGGTCGGTGGACGCAGGGAGGGCGGCGCCGCGAGCGTACGCTAGTACGTGAGCAAGACGCCCGACCGAGGAACTCGCGCTACGCGCTCGCACCGCTCCCTGCGGTCGCTGGATGCGCCGGTTTGCAGCGGCCGCGCTAACGGCGCAGAAGACCTACGAGCTCGGTGCGCTGGCGCTCGGAGAGGCCGCCGATGGTCTTGGAAGGCGAGATTCGACACTGGTTGAGTATTCGATTCGTCTTCACGCGCCCGTACTTGGGGACGGCGAGGAGCATGTCGAAGACCTTCGCGGTCAGCACGTACTCGGGGGGGTCGAGCAGGATTGCCTGGATGCTCGCCCGGCTCGCCTTCAGGTCCTTCTTCAGCTTGGCCCGCGCGGTGCGGATGTCGTTCGCGCGCTTGAGCGCCTCCATCCTCTGATCAAGCGACCTTTCCGGGGCCGCGGCGGAGATCTTGACTGGAGGGGCGGGCATCTGGGCGGCGAGTATAGCCGCGGCTCGTGGGGCTGCAAGTCGAACGGGGGCAATTCAGGGCAAATTCACCTAAACCTCTAGTCGAGGTTGAGTGCCGGGGCCGCCGCCGTTCCCGTCGACGGGGCCCGCGTCAGCTCCTCGGCGACCCTGGAGCCCGCCCGGGGATCGCGGAAATTCTCCGTCCCGACCGCCACCAGAGTCGCCCCCGCGGCGAGGAATTCGGCCGCGTCGGCGCCGCTGCAGACGCCACCCATCCCGACCGTGGGCAGGTCGGTGGCGGCGGTGACTGCGCGGACCTGCTGCAGTGCCACCGGCCGCACCGCGGGCCCGGAGAGGCCGCCGTGACCCGCCGCCAGCGCCGGCTCCCCCGTCGCGGGGTCGATGGCGCTGCCCTTCAGGGTGTTGATCAGCGAGATGGCGTCCGCCCCACCCGCCGCCGCCGCCACGGCGACCGCGGCCGGGTCGGCGACGTTCGGTGTCAGCTTCACGATCAGCGGCTTCTCGGTCAGCGGCCGCAGCGCCTCCAGCAGCGCCTCGGTCTCCGCCGGCTGCTCGCCGACGATCAGGCCGGAGTGGACGTTGGGGCAGGAGACGTTGAGCTCGATCGCGGCGACCTCCTCCCGCTCCCCCACCCCCCTGACCAGCCTTGAGAACCGCTCGCGGTCGGTCGCCATCGCCGAGACGATCAGGGGCACGGGCAGCTCCGCCAACCGGGGCAGATCCTCGGCGAGGAATCCGTCCAGGCCCTTGTTGGGGAGGCCGATCGAGTTGAGCATCCCGGCGGGGGTCTCCCAGATCCGCTGCGGCGCGTTGCCGACCCGCGGCTCCGGGGTGATCGTCTTCGAGACGAAGGCGGAGAAGGGAAAGTCTTCCAGCAGGGCGTCACCGAACACCTTGCGCGCGGCGATCGCGTCGTAGGTGCCGGAGGCGTTGATCACGGGGTGGGACAGCGCGATGCCGCAGAACTCAGGCATGGGCAACCCGATCGCCCCGCAGCACCGGGCCGTCGACACAGAGGCGCAGGTAGCCGCCCTCGGGCTTCGGAACCGCGCAGCCGAAGCAGGCGCCGAAACCGCAGGCCATGGGTGACTCCATGGCGAGCTCGTAGGAGGTTTCCCGGGAATCGCAGAGCTGGGAGACGGCGTCGAGCATGGCGGGGGGGCCGCAGGAGTAGACGACGGCGGAGGAGGCGTCGTCGCCGTCGAGCATCGTGGCGAGGAGGTCGGTGACGTAGCCGCGGTGCCCGCGATGTCCGTCCTCGGTCGCGAGCCTCACCTCGCAGCAGGCGAAGAGGTCGTCGAGGCCGCCCGAGTGAGCCTCGTCGCGGAAGCCGAGGAGGACGCGGGTGGGGATGTTGCGCTCGGCGAAGCGGCGTCGCAGCAGGGCGAGGGGGGCGATGCCGATGCCGCCGCCGACGAGGATTGCGCCGGCGGCGCCGTCGCTTACCTCGCGAGGCTCGGCGAAGGCGTTGCCGAGCGGGCCGGTCACCCATACCCCCTCTCCCTCCTCCAGCTCGCAGAGCCGGTCGGTGCCGGGGCCGATGCCCTCGACCAGGAAGTCGAGCCGGACCCCGTCCGCCGCCGGGCCGGCCTCGGCGACCGAGATCGCCCGCGGCAGGAATGGCCTCCCCCCCACCCCGGCCCAGTGGCTGGCCGCGGCCAGCATGTAGAACTGGCCGGGCAGCGGCTGCGGCCCCTCGCGGTCGAGCAGCGAGAAGACCCGGTAGCCGCCCGAGGCACGGTTCTCGCCGACCGCGCAGAGCCGCCTCCCGAACAGCGCGGTCATCGCGGCTGGGCGACCCGGGGGCTGTGTATCTCCTGGATGCTGCGGACCTCGGCCTCGCCCTCCTTGCCGGCGGCGATCGCGCGGGCGGCGGCGGTGGCGCCGGTCATCGTCGTCACGCAGGGAATCCCGTGGCGGACCGCGGCGGTGCGGATCTCGTAGCCGTCGGCGCGGGCGCCGGAGCCGGTCGGGGTGTTGATCACGAGGTCGCAGCGGCGCTCCTCGATCAGATCGACGACGTGTGGGGACCCCTCGCCCAGCTTGTTGATCCGCGTCACCGGGACTCCCATCCGCTCGATCGCCTGGGCGGTGCCGCCGGTCGCGATCACCTCGAAGCCGAGATCGTGGAAGCGCGCCGCCAGCTGCGTCGCCGCCGGCTTGTCGGTGTCGGTGACGGTGATGAAGACCGAGCCCTCGCGCGGCAGTCGCACCCCGGCTGCCGCCTGCGCCTTGCCGAAGGCGGTCGGGAAGTCGGCGGCGATGCCCATCACCTCGCCGGTGCTCTTCATCTCCGGACCCAGCACCGAGTCGGCGCCGGCGAAGCGGGCGAAGGGCAGCACCGCCTCCTTGACGCTGACGTGCTCGAGCGGGCCCTCGGGCAGCTCCTGGTCGGCCAGCTTCTCGCCCAGCATCAGGCGGGCGGCCATCTTCGCCAGCGGCACCCCGATCGCCTTGGAGACGAAGGGCACGGTGCGCGAGGCGCGTGGGTTGGCCTCGATCACGTAGAGCTCGCCGCCGGCGACCCCGTACTGGATGTTGATCAAACCGACGACGCCGAGCTCCAGGGCGATCCGCTCGCTGGTGGCGCGGATCTGCTCCAGCATCTCCTCGCCGAGGCTGAGCGGCGGGATCACGCAGGCGGAGTCGCCGGAGTGGACGCCGGCCTCCTCGACGTGCTGCATGATCCCGGCGACCCAGACGCGCTCGCCGTCGGCCAGCGCGTCGACGTCGACCTCGATCGCGTTCTCGAGGAAGCGGTCGAGTAGCAGCGGGTGCTCCTGGTCGGCCTTGACGTGCTGCTTCAGGTAGGCCGCGAGGTCGTCGGTCGAGTAGCAGATCTCCATCGCCCGGCCGCCAAGCACGAACGAGGGCCGAACCAGCAGCGGGAAGCCGACCTGCTCGGCGACCGTCACCGCTTCGCCAGCCGAGAGCGCGGTGCCGTAGGGGGGGTGCTCGATCCCGAGTCGGCGCAGCATGGCGCCGAACTGGCCGCGGTCCTCGGCCAGGTCGATCGCGTCGACCGAGGTGCCCAGCAGCGGCACACCGGCCTCTTCGAGGGTGCGGGCCAGCTTCAGCGGCGTCTGGCCGCCGAACTGGAGGATCACCCCCTCGGGCCGCTCCTGCTCGCAGACGGCGAGCACGTCCTCGGCCGTCAGCGGCTCGAAGTAGAGGCGGTCGGAGGTGTCGTAGTCGGTGGAGACGGTCTCCGGGTTGCAGTTGACCATGACCGCGTCGCGGCCGAGCTCGCGCGCGGTCATCGCCGCGTGGACGCAGCAGTAGTCGAACTCGATCCCCTGGCCGATCCGGTTCGGGCCGGCGCCGAGGATGACGACCGAGTCGCGCTCCCCGCGGCGCACCTCGGAGGCGGGGGGAGCGCCGTCGGCGCGGGGGCGCTCGTGGCCGGAGTAGTAGTAGGGCGTCGCCGCCTCGAACTCGGCGGCGCAGGTGTCGACCGCCTTGTAGGTGCGGGCCAGGCCCTCGTTGCCCTCGCCCTCGCGGGCCAGCGCCTCCAGCTCGCGCAGGAACCAGCGGTCGACCAGGCAGGCCGCGTGCACCGCCTCGACGCCGATGCCGCGGCGGAAGGCCTCGAGGATCAGGTCGAAGCGCTCGGCGCAGGGCCTCTCGATCGCGACCAGCAGCTCCTCGGTGCCCGCGGGCGCCTCCGGGGCGGAGTCGAGCTCGCGCGAGCGCAGCGCCTTGGCGAAGGACTCGCGGAAGGTGCGCCCGATCGCCATCGCCTCGCCGACGCTCTGCATATAGGTCGAGAGGCGGCCGTCGGAGCCGGGGAACTTCTCGAAGGCGAAGCGCGGCACCTTGGTGACGACGTAGTCGATCGTCGGCTCGAAGCAGGCCATGGTCTTTTGGGTGATGTCGTTGGGGATCTCCTCCAGCGCGTAGCCGACCGCCAGCTTCGCCGCCATCTTGGCGATCGGGAAGCCGGTCGCCTTCGAGGCCAGCGCCGAGGAGCGCGAGACGCGGGGGTTCATCTCGATCACGGCGATCTCGCCGTCCTCGGGGTTGACCGCGAACTGGACGTTGGAGCCGCCGGTCTCGACCCCGATCGCCCGGATCACCGCGATCGCCTGGTCGCGCAGGTCCTGGTAGAGCGGGTCGGTCAGCGTCTGCGCCGGCGCCACCGTGACCGAGTCGCCGGTGTGGACGCCCATCGGGTCGACGTTCTCGATCGAGCAGACGATGACGACGTTGTCGTTGCGGTCGCGCATCACCTCGAGCTCGAACTCGCCCCAGCCGATCACCGACTCCTCGACCAGGACCTGGTTGATCGGGCTCGCCGCAAGGCCCTCGCTGACCACCTGGCGCAGCTCCGTCTCGGTGCGGCCGATTCCGCCGCCCTGGCCGCCCATGGTGAAGGCGGGCCGGACGATTGCCGGCAGCGAGACGCGGCCGTCGGCCAGCGCCTCCTCGACCTCGCCGAGGCTCTCCACCGTGATCGACCAGGGGATGCGGATCCCCGCCTCGGTCATCGTCTTGCGGAACTCCTCGCGGTCCTCGGCGCGGCGGATCGCGGTGGCGTCGGCGCCGATCAGCTCGACCCCGTAGCGCTCCAGGGTGCCGTCCTCGTGCAGGCTCATCGCCAGGTTCAGCGCCGTCTGGCCGCCCAGCGTCGGCAGCAGCGCGTCGGGGCGCTCCTTCTCGATGATCTTCGTCACCGGGCCGCTCAGCAGCGGCTCGATGTAGGTGGCGGTGGCGAACTCGGGGTCGGTCATGATCGTCGCCGGGTTGGAGTTGACGAGGACGACCTCGTAGCCCTCCTCGAGCAGGACCTTGCAGGCCTGGACGCCGGAGTAGTCGAACTCGGCCGCCTGGCCGATCACGATCGGGCCGGAGCCGATCAGCATGATCTTCGAGATGTCGTCGCGGCGTGGCATCGGCTCGGCTCAGGCGGCGAGGGCGAGGAAGCGGTCGAAGAGGTGGCGGGCGTCGTGCGGGCCGGGGCCGGCCTCGGGGTGGTACTGGACGGTGGCGCCGGCGACGTCGCGCAGGACCAGGCCCTCGACCGTGCGGTCGTAGAGGTTCAGCTGGGAGAGCTCGGCGACGCCGAAGTCGGTCTCCCAGCGAACCGGCTCGTCGCCCTCGATCCGCGGCTCGCCTCCGGGCCCGACGACGGCGAAGCCGTGGTTCTGGGAGGTGATCTCGATCCGCCCCGTCTCCAGGTCCTTGACCGGGTGGTTGGCGCCGCGGTGGCCGAAGGGGAGCTTGTAGGTCTGCAGGCCGACCGCGCGGCAGAGCAGCTGGTGGCCGAGGCAGATGCCGAAGAGCGGGCGCTTGCCGACGATCTCGCGGACGGTGTCGACGACGTAGCCGAGCGCCGCCGGGTCGCCGGGGCCGTTGGCGAGGAAGACGATGTCGGGGTCCTCGGCCAGCACCTGCTCGGCGCTGCTGTCGCAGGGCAGCAGCGTCACCCTGGCGCCGTGCTCGCGCAGCTGGCGGACGATGCTCATCTTGACCCCGGTGTCGATGCCGACCACGTGCGGGCCGTCGCCGTCGAAGCGGACCGGCTCCGGCGGGGTGACGGTGCGGGCGAGGTCGGCGCCGTCCATCGAGGGCTCGGCGGCGATCCGCTCGCGCGCCTGCGCTTCGGGGGTGTCGGCGGGGAAGATGCCGCCGCGCATGGCGCCGCGGTCGCGGATGTGGCGGACCAGGGCGCGGGTGTCGACGCCCTCGATGCCCGGCACGCCGCAGTCGCCGAGCCAGTCCAGCCAGCCGCCCTCGGCGCTGGCGACGTCCTCGCGGTTCTTGGCGTCGCGCATGACGACGCCGCGGGCGTGGACGCGGTCGGACTCCATCGCCGCGGCGGAGACCCCGTAGTTGCCGATCAGCGGGTAGGTGAAGACGATGATCTGGCCGGCGTAGGAGGGGTCGGTGACCGACTCCTGGTATCCCGTCATCGCGGTGTTGAAGACGACCTCGCCGGTGACCGCGGCCTCGTGGCCGCAGGCGAGCCCGTCGAGACGCATCCCGTCCTCGAGCAGCAAGTAGGCGCTCATGAATTCCCCTCCGGGCTGGTCGAGTTTGTCTCGCATACCGAAACAAAGTCGCCCAGGCGTCTCACGCGGCGACCCCGAGGGAGAAGCTGCGGAGGCGGTAGGCGACCTGGCCGGCGGCGACGGTGACCATCACCCGTCCGGTCAGGGTCTTGCCGGCGCACCAAGAGTTCTGGGAGCGGCTCTCGTAGCCCTCCTCCCCCACCGTCCACTCGGCGCCGAGGTCGCAGAGGACGACGTTGGCCTCCGAGCCCGGCGCCAGGCTCGGCCGCTCGATCCCAAACGGGGCGGCGCCGCCGGCCATCCGCTCGACCAGCAGCCCGAGGTCGATCGCCCCCGGCAGGACCAGCTCGGTGTGCAGCGCCGCGAAGGCGGTCTCGAGGCCGGTGACGCCCATCGCCGCCTGCTCGAATGGAACGTCCTTTTCCTCTGCCTGATGGGGGGCGTGGTCGGTGGCGACGCACTCGATCGTCCCGTCCCGCAGGCCCTCGATCAGCGCCTGGCGGTCGGACTCTCGGCGCAGCGGCGGGTTCATCTTGAAGCGGCGCGGGTCGAGACTGCGGACCTCCTCGTCGGTGAGGCAGAGGTGGTGTGGGCTGGCCTCGGCGCTGATCTGGACGCCGTCCGCCCTGGCGGCGCGGACGGCCTCGACCGACTCGGCCGCCGAGAGGTGCTGGACGTGGATGCGAGCGCCCTCGTAGGCGGCGAGGGCGGCGTCGCGGGCGATCATCGTCGACTCCGAGACCGAGGGGACGCCGGCGAGGCCGAGCGCGGCGGAGACCGGGCCCTCGTGCATGACGCCGTCGCCGGAGAGCGCGGGGTCCTCCTCGTGCAGGGCGATGTTGCCGCCGCAGAGGCGCTGGTACTGGAGGGCGCGGCGCATCACCCGGGCGCTCGTGATCGGCAGGCCGTCGTCGGAGAAGCCGATGGCGCCGGCCTCGCGCAGCTCGACCATCTCGGTCAGCTCCTCGCCGGCCATGCCGCGGGTGACGGTGGCGAGGAAGCCGACCGGGACCGAGGCCCCGGCCCGGGCCTGCTCGCGCAGGGCGCTGATGTCGGCGGCGGTCGAGACCGGCGGCTCGGTGTTGGCCATCGCCAGGACCCCGCAGTAGCCGCCGGCGGCGGCGGCGCGGGTCCCCGTCTCGACGTCCTCCTTGTGCTCGTGGCCGGGGGTGCGGAGGTGGACGTGGGGGTCGAAGAAGGCGGGGAAGGCGTGCATGCCCTCGGCCTCGATCACCTCGGCGCCCTCAGCGGCTCCCTCTCCCGGCGCCGCCAGCTCGGCGACCTCGCCGTCGCGGACGACGACATCGTGGACGCCGTTGATGCCGGCGACCGGGTCGAGCACCCTCGCCCGGCGCAGGACCAGGTCGGCGTCCTCTCCCGGGCGGGCGTCGAGCGCCTCGGAGATCCTCATGCCGGCTGCCCGATCGGGGTGGGACGGGTGGCGTCGTTGCCCTCGGCGACGGGCTCCGGGCGCTCGCCGCCGGCCAGCAGCTCGTAGAGGATCGCCATCCGCACGACCAGGCCGGCCGCCACCTGCTCGGCGATCAGCGACTGCGGCGAGTCGATCGCCTCGCCGGAGAGCTCGACGCCGCGGTTGACCGGGCCGGGGTGCATCAGCAGCTGGCGCGGGTTGAGGCGGCGGCTGTCGATCTGGAAGTTCGTCGCGTACTCACGCAGAGAGGGGACGAAGCTCTCGCTCATCCGCTCCTGCTGCATCCGCAGCGTGTAGACGACCTCGGCCTCGCCGAGCCGCTCCAGCGAGTGGGAGACCTCGCAGCCCAGCTCCTCGATCCCGCGCGGAATCAGGGTCGGCGGGCCGCAGACGGTGACCTCGGCGCCCATCCGCTGGAAGGCGATCAGGTTGGAGCGGGCGACGCGGCTGTGGAGGACGTCGCCGACGATCCAGATCCGCTTGCCCTCCAGCGAGCCGAGGCGGCGGCGCAGCGTGTAGACGTCGAGCAGGGCCTGGCTCGGGTGCTCGTGCTTGCCGTCGCCGGCGTTGACGACCGCCGCGTCGGTCCACTCGGCGACCATCTGGGCGGCGCCGGCGTAGGGGTGGCGGATGACGATCGCCGCCGGGTCGTAGGCGGAGAGGGTGGCGACGGTGTCCTTCAGCGACTCGCCCTTGTCGACCGAGGAGCCGGCCGCCTTGACCGAGACGAGGTCGGCGGAGAGCCGCTTCGCCGCCAGCTCGAAGGAGCTCGAGGTGCGGGTGCTCGACTCGTAGAAGAGGGTGACGACGGTGCGGCCACGCAGGGTCGGCACCTTCTTGATGTCGCGACGGCCGACCTCGGCGAAGCTCTCGGCGCGGTAGAGGATCGCCTCAATCTCCTCGCGGGAGAGCCGCTCGATCGCGAGCAGATGCTTCACGCCGTCGTCACCGCCGCGCTCGGCTCCGAGATCGTCATCTCGTCGACCCCGTCGGTCTCCTCGAGGCGGACGTTGACGCGCTCCTCGAGCGCGGTCGGCAGGCTCTTGCCGACGTAGTCGGGCCGGAAGGGCAGCTCGCGGTGCCCGCGGTCGCAGAGGACCGCGAGCTGAACCCGCTGTGGCCGCCCGTAGTCGAACAGGGCCTCGATCGCTGCCCTGACCGTGCGACCGGTGAAGAGGACGTCGTCGACGAGGACGACCGTGCGGCCACCGAGGTCGAAGTCGATGTGCGACGCGTGGACTACCGGCTGCGTGCCAGGTGCCTTGGCGCCCACGTCATCGCGGTAGAAGGAGATGTCGAGGTCGCCGATCGGCAGCTCGGTCCCCGTCAGCTCGGCGAGAAAGGCGTGCAGGCGGCGGGCGAGATGGGCGCCGCGAGTATGGATGCCGACCAGCGCCAACTCCCCGGCATCGGGGTTCTTCTCGACGATCTCGTGCGCGATCCGCCTCAGCGTACGCCCCAAATCGTCGTGCTCGAACACGACCTTCTCAGCCACTCTTCGCTTCCTTCCTGGCCTCACAGGACCGGGTTAAAGGACGTGTGCAGCGTAGCAGCGCAGGAGGCGGGTCGGGTGAGGCCTCGTAGGTGCCTTGCAGTTGCGCTCCGGCGAGTGGCTCCTGCCCCGAAGGGGCACCAGATTGAACCGCCTCCGGCGGTTCCCAGGCACCTACGAGGCCTCACCCGACCCGCCGCGCTCCCTTGCTCCGTTGGGGACGAGCTCCGGCTCACCTCGCTCGGGGAAGGGGATCTCGATGACGTCGAAGTCTTTGGGGGCGACCGTGGGCTCGAAGACATCCTGGGCCTCTTCGAGCATCTTGCCGACGTGGTAGCGGGAGGAGATGTGGACGAGGGCGAGCATCTTCACGTGGGCCTCGGCGGCGACGGCGGCGGCCTGGGTGACGGTCGAGTGGCCGGTCTCGGCGGCCCGCGGGGCGTCCTCTTCGGCGAAGCTGGCATCGTGGATCAGCAGCTCGGCGTCGGCGGCCGCGGCGACGGTGGATGGGCTGGGCGCGGTGTCGCCGGTGATGACCACGGTGCGGCCGGGGCGTGACTCGCCGACCACCTCGCCGGGACCTACCGGCCCGTCGGCCCCCCGCACCTCCTCCCCGCGCTGCAGAGCGGCGAACGCCGGGCCTTCGGGGACGCCGAGGCGCTTGGCCGCCTCGAGGTCGAAGCGGCCGGGGCGCTCCTCCTCGACCAGGGCGTAGCCGTTGGCGCGCGTGCTGTGGGCGGCTTCGAAGGGCTGGACCTCGTAGCCGTCGTGGGCGACCGCCTCGCCGGGCTCCAGCTCGACCAGCCCGACCTCGAATTGGAGCCGGCCGACGATCGGCTTCAGCACCGCGAAGAGGTCGCGCAGGCCCCGCGGGCCGTGGATCGTCAGCGGCGCCTCGCGGTCGGTGAGGTCGTAGGTCTTGAGCAGGCCCGGCAGGCCGAGGACGTGGTCGGCGTGGAAGTGGGTGAGGTAGATCTCGTCGACCTGGGTGAGGCCGAGGGAGCGCTGCATCTGGCGCTGCGTCCCTTCGCCGCAGTCGAACAGCAACCGCTCCCCCCCACGCGAGATCAGCACGCTCGCCGTCGAGCGCCGCGCCGAGGGCACCGAGCCACCGGTCCCGAGAAAGATCGCCGAAAGGTCCACGGCGGCGAGCCTACGCGACCTTCCCCTCGATGGTACCCGACTAAACTGGCCCGCAAGCGCCCGTAGCTCAGCTGGATAGAGCGCGTCCCTCCGGAGGACGAGGCCACAGGTTCGAATCCTGTCGGGCGCGTAGCCTTTCGATCGAGTCCTGCCTTTCCGTTGGCATACACGGGAAACGCAGGACTCGTCCGCTGCGCGGACAAGCCGTCAGGCGGTTTTGAAGCGGGATCGCCACTCGTCGCGGTCGAACTTGGCCGGGTCGGTTTCGGCGAGGAAGCTCTCGAGGGTGGCGACGAAACGGGCCGGTTCCTCGATCTGGGGCAGGTGGCCGACGCCGTCGAAGATCTCGAGGCGGCTGCCCGGCAGGGTCGCGTGGGCGTCTTCGGCGTGGCTGACGGGGATGATCGGGTCGCGGGAGCCCCAGACGATCAGGATCGGCAGGGCGTCGGCCAGGTAGAGGCGGTCGCCGGCGGCGACCCGCTGGCCGCGGGTGCCGACGACCGAGCGCAGGGTGGCGAGGAAGGCGCGGCGGCGCTCCGGCTCCGAGAGCGAGGCGTAGCCGCGGGCGACCTCGCCCACGTCGGCGTTGGGGCGCAGGCCGATCGCCCCCAGGCCACGCCCCAGGGCCGACCCGACCTTCGAGCCGGCGGCGGCCGTGGCGGCGATGAAGAGGTCGGCGCCGGGCAGCGCCGCGGCGCGCAGGACCAGGCTCACGTCGGGCCCGAGGCCGCCGCTGGAGACGAGGACGAGGCGCTCGACCATCTCCGGAAACTGGTAGGTGAACTGCATCGCGATGCCGCCGCCGAGCGAGTGGCCGACCAGGGTGGCGCGATCGTGGCCAAGGGCCAGCAGCAGGTCGCGCAGGCCCGAGGCCAGCGAGCCGAGCGAGTAGTCGCCGCCACCGGGCTCGGACTCGCCGTGGCCGGGCAGGTCGGGGGCGATCACGGTGTGGGTCCGGGCCAGGGGCCCGACCACCGCGCGCCAGTTCTCGCAGTTGCCGGCCATGCCGTGGACCAGCAGCAGCACCGGGCCCGAGCCGGCCTGCACGTAGGTCACCGAGCGGCCGTGAACCTGGGCCGTCTTGGTCTCGACCTGACTTGCTCGCAAGGGCGTGGGCTTGCCTGCCACTCCTCCACGGTACTCCCCTCCGCGGGCGGGCCACCCGCTGTTCGCGAGCCCGGCCTCGATTCCAATACTGTCGCGGCCGTGACCGAGCCACCGCAGGAGACCCGCCCGCCTCGCGGAGCGCTCATCGTCATCGCCGTCGGACTGCTCGCCTGCCTCGCCGCCGCCCTGCTCACCACCGACCGCTCCAGCGGCGCCGCCGCCCAGCTGGAATGGATGCAGAGGACTCCGCTGCCGGACTCAAAGGCGGTCGCGGTGCCGGGCGGCGGTGGCCGGATGCGCCTGAGCGAAGCCGGCATCCGCGCTACCGGCGTCAACATCAGCGGCTACGAGCTCTACCGCGTCGCGGCCGTGCTCGGGATCGACGCCGGCTCGCCGGTGGGCGGCGGCCGGATCCTCTGCTCGATGCGGGCGCCGGGCGGGACCGAAGTCGCGCAGACGCCGGGGTCGCGCGCCACCTACCCGCGCTCGAGCGAAGAGCTGATCAAACAAGGGGTGCCGGAAAACGTCCTGGTCGAATTCAACGCGCTCGGGGCCGCCCTCGCCCTGCTCGAATTCGGCGACGCCTTCGAAATCGGGCGAAGCGGCGAAAGCTTCGCCAGCGAGCCCGGGATCAAGCTCGAATGGCCCACCTACGAAGTCGGCCGGGAGCGATGGGAATGGTTCCTTCCTCCGGGGCCGCCGTCACAGCCTCTCGAACTCGGCTTCGGCACGGTCTGGCGGACCACGAAGATCCCCGCCGCGCGGATCGCCTGCACCCTCACCACCAGCGCCGGCAAGACGACCGTGCGCACCCGGGGCGGGCTGAGCGAACGCTCCGAACCGATCGCCGAATAGCGCGGGCGACGCCGGTCAACTCTGGGACGGGGCGAGGAGCAGCTCCGGTCCCTCGGACATCCCCTTGCCGACCTTGTTCAGCGCCGGGTTGGCGGGAGCGCTGGACATGCGGGCGGCATCCAGCGGCGCGCACATCGCCACCGCGTCCTCGAGGCTGAGGTCGGGCCGCAGCCAGGCCGCCTCCGCCTCGGCGCCGGGGAGGATCGCCGGCATCCGGCCGTGGACCGGGGCGACCACAGCGTTTGGCGTCGTGGTGACGATCGTGGCGCTGTAGAGCCAGCCATCGTCGAAGCCGCGGTCCTCGGGGTCCTCCCACTCTTTGCGGGTGCAGATGCCGGCGAAGGCGAAGGGCTCGCCGCCGTCGACGGTGAAGCGCCAGGGCTGGCGCGGCTGCTTGGGGTCCTCCGCCACCATCCACTCGTAGAAGCCGTCGGCGACGATCAGACAACGGTGGCGGAACTTGCCGGCCAGCGGCGCGTAGGCGCGGCTCGACGTCAGGTTCTCGGCTTTGGCGTTGATCATCCGGTAGCCGACCTTGAGGTCCTTGGCCCAGCGCGGGACCAGGCCCCAGCGCATCAGCCGCGCCTCGCGCTCGCCCCGCGCCGCCTCCTCGGGGTCGGGTGATGAGCGCACGGTGAGGATCTCCTGGGTCGGGGCGACGTTGAAGCGGCCGAGTCCGTCGCCGCCCCGCTCCAGCGCCTTCTCCAGCTCGACCTGGAAGCGGTCGGCGATCGTCTTCGTGTCCTTGGCCGTGACCGTGAATCGCCCGCACATGGCTAGACGGAGACCTTTGCCGGCCGTGCCTCCGGGTGCTCGCGGTACCAGTCGAGCGCGCGGCCCAGGCCGTCCTCCAGCGTCACCCCGGGGCGCCAGCCGGTCAGCTCGCGCAGCTTGGTCGAGTCGACGTACTGGCGGTCGATCTCGCCGCTGGGAGTGCCCGTGCCCAGGTATTCGGGCTCGATGCCGGTCCCGCTCGCGGCGGCGATCAGGTCGACCACCTCGCGCACCGGGTGCGGGCGCTCGCCCCCGGCGTTGAAGGCCTCACCCACTGCTCCGCCGCCGCCGAGCGCCGCGGCGATCGCCAGGTAGGCGGCGACGGCGTCGTCAACGTGGAGGAAGTCGCGTTCGGGGCTGCCGTCGGAACGAATCGCCGGGGGGCGGCCGTCGAGCACGGCGACGACAGTCTCCGGGACCAGGCGGGAGAAGTTGAGGTCGCCGCCGCCGTAGACGTTGGCGAAGCGGGTCACCGCCAGCGGCACGCCGTAGGCGTTTGCGTAGCTGCGGGCGATGATGTCCGCCGCCGCCTTACTGGCGTCGTAGGGGTAGGCGGCGCGGAGGGGGAAGTCCTCGCGGTAGGGCAGCTCGGAGCTGGCGCCGTAGGCCTTGTCCGAGGAGGCGAAGACGACGCGCTCGGCCCCGTGCTCCCGGCAGGCTTCAAAGACATTCCAGGCGCCGCGCACGTTGACCTCGAGCGTCTCCAGCGGCGAGGAGCGGGCGACGCCGACGATCGTCTGCGCGGCGAGGTGGAAGACCGAGTCGCAGCCGGCCACCGCGGCGGCGACCGCCTCGGCATCGCGCAGGTCGCCCTCGGCCAGCTCGACCTGCCCGCGCAGCCCGAGCAGATCGAGGCCGGAGCGGCGCGGCCCGCCGACGTCGGCGAGGCGCGGGTCGGGGCGGTCGAGCACCCGCACCTCCTCGCCGCGCGCCAGCAGCGCCGCCACCAGGTGAGAGGCGACGAAGCCGTGGCCGCCGGTGATGAGCGCCCGGCTCACCGGGCCTCCACCGCGGCCGCGTCCCAGACCCGCCAGGGAGCCTCGCCGCTCGCCCAGAGGTCGTTCAGCGTCACCGCATCCTTGTAGGTGTCCATGCAGTCCCAGAAGCCCTCGTGGCGGAAGGCGCGCAGCTGGCCGGCGGCGGCGAGCGCCTCCAGCGGCTCTCGCTCCAGCACGCTGTCCTCCCCCAGGTAGGCGAGCGCGCCCGGCTCGAAGCAGAGGAAGCCGCCGTTGATCCAGTGCTCGCTGCGCGGCTTCTCGACGAAGCCGGCGACGCGCTCACCGTCGAGCTCGGCGACGCCCCACTGCAGGTCGGGCTGGACCACGGTCATCGTCGCCAGGGCGCCGTGGCGGCCGTGGAACTCGAGCTGTGCCCCGAGGTCGACGTCGGCGACGCCGTCGGCATAGGTGACGCAGAAGGGGTGGTCGTCGAGCAGCGGCGCCAGGGCCGCGACCCGTCCGCCGGTCGGCGTGTCGAGGCCGGTGTCGACGCACTCGACCTCGACCCCGGCCGGCCAGCGCTCGGAGGCGGCGAACTCCTCAACCGCCTCGCCGAGGTAGCCGGTCGCGAGCAGGAAGCGCTCGAACCCCTGCGCGGCGTAGATCTGGATCACGTGCCAGAGGATCGGCCGGCCGCCGATCTCGACCAGCGCCTTCGGCACCGACTCCGTCCGCTCCCGCAATCGAGTTCCCCGCCCTCCGCAGAGGATGACGACAGTTGGGCGTCTGAGGGTCATCCGGCAGGGGTGGAACGTCTTGTACTTTTTCGCCGCCGCTCGCCTGCGGCGCCAGCAATCAAGCGATCCACGAAAAAGTTAAGTGGAACCCCTGCCGGATGACCCTCAGCCACCCGCAACAGCCGGCAGAATCGTGACCTCGGCGCCGTCGGCAATCGCCGTCTCCAGGCCCTGCTGGAAGCGGATGTCCTCGCCGGAGACGTAGACGTTGACGAAGCGGCGCAGGTCGCCGTCCTGGGTGATCCGCTCGCGCAGGTCGGCGTGGGCGTCGAAGACGGCGTCGAGCACCTCGCCGACGGTGGCCCCGGCCACCTCGACCTCGGATTGGCCTGCGGTGGCGGCGCGCAGCTGGGTCGGGATCTTCACGGTGACTGGCATCTAGACGGCTACCTCCTGGCGGAACTCGGCCTCGAAGCTGTCGAGGTCGGGGTCGATCTCGTGCATCTGGAACGTATCGCGGGTGGCGTCGAGGGTCTTCAGCCCCTCGCCGGTGATGTAGACGACGACGCGCTCGCCGGCGCCGAGCTCGCCGCGCTCGGCCAGCTTCTTCAGCACCCCGACGGTGACGCCGCCGGCGGTCTCGGTGAAGATCCCGGTGGTCTCGGCGAGCAGCCTGATTCCCTCGCGGATCTCGGCGTCGGTGACCGAGTCGATGCCGCCGCCGGTGCGGCGGGCCTGCTCGACCGCGTAGGGGCCGTCGGCCGGGTCGCCGATCGCCAGGCTCTTGGCGATCGTCTCCGGCTTCTGCGGCTTGCAGACGTCCCAGCCTTCGGCGAAGGCGGTGGCGACAGGGCTGCAGCCCTCGGCCTGGGCGCCGTTGAAGACCGGCTGGGAGCCCTCGAGCAGGCCGAGGTCGAGCCACTCCTGGAAGCCGCGGCCGAGCTTGGTGAAGAGCGAGCCGGAGGCGATCGGACAGACGACCCGATCTGGCAGCTCCCAGCCCAGCTGCTCGGCCGTCTCGTAGGCGAGGGTCTTCGAGCCCTCGGCGTAGTAGGGGCGCAGGTTGACGTTGACGAAGGCCCAGGGGCGGGTCTCGGCGAGCTGGGTGCAGAGCCGGTTGACGTCGTCGTAGTTGCCCCGCACGCCGACCAGGTTGGTCCCGTAGACGCCGGTCGCGAGCAGCTTCTGTTCCTCGAGGTTGGCGGGAACGAAGACGTAGGAGTCGAGGCCGGCGGCAGCGGCGTGGGCGGCGACCGCGTTGGCGAGGTTGCCGGTAGAGGCGCAGGCGACGGTGTCGAAGCCGAGCTCCTGAGCCTTGGCGACGGCGACCGCGACGACCCGGTCCTTGAAGGAGTGGGTCGGGTTGGCGGCGTCGTTCTTGATCCACAGCTCCGCCTCGACCCCGAGCCGCTCGGCGAGGCGGTCGGCGCGCAGCAGCGGCGTCAGCCCCGGCTCCAGCGGGTCGCCCGGGCGTCCCTCGAAGGGAAGGAAGTCGGCGTAGCGCCAGATCCCCTGTGAGCCGGCCTGGATCCGCCGCTTGACCTCGACCGGGTCCAGCCCGGAGTGGTCGTAGGCCACCTCCAGCGGTCCGAAGCAGTTTTCGCAGACGTAGCTGGCGTCCAGCGCGTACGCGGTCCCGCACTCCTTGCACTTCAGGCTCTCGATTGACATCCGATCCTCTTTCTCGCTCTAAAGAAAAACCTCGCCGTGTGTGGGGCGAGGTCCGATCGGACGTCCCCCACATCTTCCAGGTCCTTTGCGACGCAACCTGCTGGAGTTGGCACCTCTCCCCGAACCGATGGTCCGAGGTGGTTGCCGGGGCTTCACTGGGCCAGTCCCTCCACCCCTCTAGATGTGGCGCTTATGTGTGGAAGGAAGGGTACCATCGCGGGCGATGCCCGACGAGACGAAGAGTCTGAGCGATGCCGAACCTTCCGAAGCCGAGGCTGCGACGGCCCGGCCGCCGCGGCGAGCTCGGCGAGTCGCCGGCGGCGTCTGAGCCCCAGACGCCCAACGTCGAGCAGATCGACTCCGCCGGCCTGCGCTGGGTCAACATCGAGCACCCCGGGGCCCTGGAGCGCGCCTGGCTGGAGGAGCATTTCGACTTCCACGCGCTCGACCTCGAGGACGTGCTCTCGCGCAACCAGCGGCCGAAGATCGACGTCTACGACGACTACCTCTTCATCGTCCTCCACCTGCCGGTCTTCGACCGCGCGGCGCGGCGGCTCGGCACCGGCGAGCTCGACATCTTCGTCGGGCCCGACTACATGGTGACGATCCCGAACCAGCCGCTGCAGCCGGTCGAGTACCTGTTCGAGCGCTGCCGCGGCAAGGAGGAACTGCGCGAGCAGCTCTTCTCGCGCGGCTCCGGCTACCTGATGTACCGGTTGGTCGACGACAGCTTCGACTACTGCTTCCCGATGCTACGCAAGATCGGCAACAAGCTCGACGCGCTCGAGGACGACATCTTCGACGGCCGCTCCGATGAGGTCGTGCGCGACATCTCCAACGTCAAGCAGGAGATCATCAACTTCCGCAAGGTGATCCGGCCGCAGCGGCCGGTGCTGCGCGACCTCGAGAAGGTCAAGCAGCGCTACCTGGCGACCGACCTCGACCTCGAGATCTACTTCGACGACATCGTCGACGCCCACGAGCGGATCTGGGACATGCTCGAGAACTACAAGGAGGTCGCCGAGGCGCTGGCCGAGACCAACGAGTCGGTGATCTCCCACCGCGTCAACGACATCCTGCGGGTGCTGACCTCGATCAGCGTCATCGTCCTGCCGCTGACCCTGATCGCCAGCATCTGGGGCATGAACGTGCACGTGCCGGGCGAGCAGGGGGTGACCGCCTTCTGGATCGTGATCGGCGGCATGTTCGCGATCCTGCTCGGGATGGTCGCCTGGTTCCGCCGGCGCGGCTGGCTATAGCCTGGGGGCCTGTGGCAAATTTCCGCATCTGGGCGCCCTGGCGCCTCGCCTACGTGAAGGACGCGTCCAAGGACAACGAGGAGGAGTGCATCTTCTGCGCCAAGCCGGCGACGGGCGACGACGAGGCGAACCTGATCGTCCACCGCGGCGAGCGCTGCTTCGTGATCCTCAACCTCTTCCCGTACACGAACGGGCACCTGATGGTGGCCCCCTACGAGCACATCGGCGCCCTGCAGGAGATCCCGGCCGAGACCCTGGCGGAGATGATGGCGCTGGCGCAGCTGGCGATGGGCCGGCTGGAGAGCGTCTACGAGCCGCACGGCTACAACGTCGGCTTCAACCAGGGGCGGATCGCCGGCGCCGGGGTCGAGCACCACATCCACATGCACGTCGTCCCCCGCTGGGCCGGCGACAACAACTTCATGCCGGTGATCGCCGACACCAAAGTGATGCCGCAGACGATCGAGCAGAGCTACGCGGCGCTGAAAGGAGCGTTTTGAGCGAGCAGGAGCCGCTGGCCCCCGCCGGCATTTTCAAGGCTTACGACATTCGAGGGCTCTACGGCTCCGAGATGGACGAGGGCACCGCGCACGCGATCGGGCGCGCCTTCGCCCGGGTCCTGGCGCGGCTGCGCGGCAAGCAGCCCGGAGAGCTGCGGGTCGGGCTCGGCCGCGACATGCGGCTGACCGCGCCGGCGATGGCGGCGGAGCTGCGCGACGGGCTGATCTTCGAGGGCGCGACCGTGCTCGACGCCGGCATGGTCGCGACCGAGATGCTCTACCACCTGGTCGGCTCGCGGGAACTCGACGGCGGCGCGATGGTCACCGCCTCCCACAACCCGAAGGCCTACACCGGCGTGAAGCTGGTCCGCGAGGGGGCCCTCCCCCTCTCCGGCGACGCCGGCATCGGCGACGTGCGGGAGGAGATCGAGGCCGGCCTCGGCCACGCCCCCGGGGGTGGCTCCTTCGAGGAGGTCGACATCTGGGAGGAGTACCGCGCCCACGCCCTCTCCTTCATCGACCCCGCCAACGTGAAGCCGATGAAGGTGGTCGTGGACGGCGGCAACGGGATGGCGGGGCCGATGGCCGGGCCGATTCTCGAGCAGCTGCCGCTGGAGCTCGAGGAGATGTACTTCGAGCCGAACGGCGAGTTCCCCGACCACGAGCCGAACCCGCTGCTGGAGGAGAACCGGCGGATGATCATGGAGCGGGTGACGGCCAGCGGGGCCGACCTCGGGATCGCCTGGGACGGCGACGCCGACCGCTGCTTCTTTATCGACGCCAGCGGCGAGTTCTGCGACGGCGACTTCATCTGCGCCCTGCTGGCGCGGGCGGCGCTGCGCAAGAGCCCCGGCGCAACGATCCTCTACGACCCCCGCTCCAGCCGCGCGGTACCGGACCTGGTCGCGGCCGAGGGCGGGCGCTCGGACCTCTCCCGCGTCGGCCACGCCTTCTTCAAGGCGCGGATGCGCGAGGAGGGCGCGGCCTTCGGCGGCGAGGTCTCCGGCCACTACTACTTCCGCGACTTCTGGAACGCCGACTCGGGCACGATCCCGGCGCTGCTGATGCTGGAGCTGCTCTCGCTCGACGGCCGCGGCCTCGGCGAGCTGATGGAGGAGTTCCGCTCGAAGTACTTCATCTCCGGCGAGATCAACTCTGAGGTCGCCGACCCGGCGGCGAAGATCGAGGAGATCGCGGCGCGCTACTCCGACGGGAGGATCGCCCGCCTCGACGGCGTCTCGGTCGACTACGACGACTGGCACTTCAACGTGCGCCCCTCCAACACCGAGCCGCTGCTGCGGCTTAACCTCGAGTCGCTGACATCGCGCGAGGACATGGAGTCCAAGCGCGACGAGGTGCTTGGATCGATCCGGGCATGACGCTCACCCCAGAGCAGGCGCTGGAGCAGGCGGCGCTGGCCGGGATCCACCGCC
Source organism: uncultured Actinomycetes bacterium (assembly GCA_963714045.1). Taxonomy (GTDB): domain Bacteria; phylum Actinomycetota; class Thermoleophilia; order Solirubrobacterales; family 70-9; genus VAYN01. The sequence continues at coordinate 1,808,130 of OY970225.1, forward strand.
TGCAGATACCCACGCCCTTCGCCGTGGGGCGGGTCAACTGCTACCTGATCGAGGACGAGCCGCTGACCCTCCTCGACACCGGGCCCAACTCGGGCAAGGCGCTGGACGAGCTCGGCGCCCAGCTCGGCGCCCGCGGCCACTCGATCGACGACCTCGAGCTGGTGATCGTCACCCACCAGCACATCGACCACCTCGGCCTGGTCGAGATCGTCGCCGAGCACTCCGGCGCCGAGGTGGCGGCGCTGGGGATCGCCGCCGAGCGACTCGCCAACTTCGACGAGGACGCCGAGGCCGACGACCGCTTCGCGGTCGAGCTGATGCTGCGCAACGGCATCCCCGAGGAAGTGACGGCGGCGCTGCGCAGCGTCTCCCGCAGCTTCCGCGGCTGGGGCTCGCACGTGGCGGTGACGAAGCCGCTCGAGGACGGCCAGGCGATGCCCTTCCGCGACCGCACCCTGCAGGCCCTGCACCGGCCCGGCCACAGCCCCTCCGACACGATCTTCTGGGACGCCGAGCGCAGGATCCTGATCGCCGCCGACCACCTCCTCCCCCACATCTCCTCCAACCCGCTGATCTCGCGGCCGCTCGACGGCACTTCGCAGCGGACCCAGGCGCTCGTCACCTACATCGAGTCGATGAGGGAGACGCGGGAGATGCCGGCCGAGATCGTCCTCCCCGGACATGGCGAGCCGATCTCCGACCACGTCGCCCTGATCGACGAGCGGCTGGCCAAGACAGAGCGCCGCAAGGAGAAGATCTTCGACCTGATCGAGGAGCGTCCACGAACGGGCTACGAGCTCGCCCAGGCACTGTGGGGCAACGTCGCCGTCACCCAGGCCTTCCTCACCCTCTCCGAGGTGATCGGCCATGCCGACATCCTGGTCAACGAGGGCCGCGTCCGCGAAGCCGACGACGGAACGGTGGTCCGCTATGAGACGACCGGGTAGGCGCAGCCACAAGAAGCGGATGCTGATCATCGTCAACCCGTACGCGACAACGGTGTCGGACCGGTTGCGGAACCTCGTCGTCTACGCGCTGCAGGGGCGCTACGAGGTGGAGGCGGTCTCGACCGAGGCGCAGAACCACGCCACCGAGATCGGGCGCGAGGTGCGCGACCACGGCTACGACGTCGTCGTCGCCTTCGGCGGCGACGGCACACTGAACGAGGTCGCCAACGGGCTCGCCGGGACCGACGTGCCGGTCTCGATGCTGCCCGGCGGCTCGACCAACGTCGTCTGCCGCACCCTCGGCATCCCCAACGACGTCGTCGACGCGACCGAGCACCTGCTGGCGCTGGCCGACGACTGGGCACCGCGCAAGATCGACCTCGGCAAGGTCGACGAGCGCCACTTCGTCTTCGCCTGCGGCGCCGGCATCGACGCGACCGTGGTGCGCCGGGTCGACGAACACCCGAAGCTGAAGTCGAAGGCGGGGCCCTACTACTACAGCTGGGCCGGGATCTCGGGCTTCTACCGCAGGTACCTGCTCAACGCGGTCCGCGTCCGGGTCGAGGTCGGCGGGGCCGAGTCGGTCGAGGGGGTCACCGCGATCGCTCAGAACTCCGACCCGCTGACCTACTTCGCCAGCCGCCCGATCCGGGTCTGCGAGGGGATCGCGATCGACGACGGCACGCTCTCGCTGGGGGTCCTCAAGCGGGCGGCCCAGCGCGACATGCCGACCCTGATCTCGCGCCTGCTGAGCGGCAGCCGCACCGCCGCCGGCCACCGCCAGGTCGTGCACTTCGACGACGTTGCCGAGGCGACGGTGAGCTCGGTCTCCGCGGACAAGGACGGCGCCCCGCGCCCCTTCCCGCTGCAGGTCGACGGCGACTACATCGGCGACCGCACCCGGGTCGAGCTGCGCGCCGACCCCGGCGCCCTGACCATCGTCGCCTAGCTCGCTTGCCGACCGCGTCAGTCAGTCGAGCAGGCCGGCTTCGCGGGCGGAGATCGCGGTCTGGGTCAGGGTCTCGGCGGCGTCGAAGCGAGGCTCCCAGCCGAGCTCGCGACGCGCCTTGTGCGTGTCCATCACGACCGGCGTCCGCAGCGCCGTCGCCCACTCGAGCTGGGGCGAGAGGAAGGTGAGACGCCGGGCGAGGGCGGCGCCGAGGCCGGTCGCCGGGCCGGGAACCGGCACCGCGTGCCAGCCGAGGGAGCGGGCGACGTCGCCGATGCCGACCTCTCCCTCGCCGGCGAGGTTGTAGGCGCCGGGCTCGCCCCTGCCGGCGATCGCCGCGGCCAGCGCCCGGGCGACGTCGTCGTGGTGGACGAGCTGGATCGGGACACCGGGGTCGGGCAGGACGGGCCGCGGCAGCGGCAGCCGGCCGAAGCCGCGGCGCACAGCCGGCAGCGGGTCGCCGAGGCGGGCGCTCTCGACGACCTTCTCGACCAGCATCGGCGCCCGCGGCCCGGCGACGATGCAGGGGCGGAACACGTAGGCGTCCACCTCGCTGCCGCTCAGCAGCCCGTCCAGGGTCGCCTCAAGCTCGGCCTTCTGGGCGGAGTAGTAGAAGCCCTCGCTGCCGCGGGCCGGGACGTCCTCGGTCAGCGGCTGGGGGTTCTCGGGATGGAAGCCGTAGGCGGCGACCGAGGAGGCGTAGACCAGGCGCTCGACGCCGGCGGCGATCGCCGCTTCGAAGACGTTGCGGCTTCCCTCGAGGTTGACCCGGCGCGTCTCCTCGCGGCCGCCGAAGATCGCGAAGGCAAGGTGGACGGCGACGTCGACGCCGTCGAAGAGCGCCGCCAGCGCCCCCCGATCGAGGATGTCCCCGCGCCGGTAGGAGGCCTTCCCCCACCCCTCCGCCGCCGGCTCGAACGCCCCGCGCGCCATCCCCCGCACCTCCCCAACCTCGCCCCACCCCTCCAACTCCCCCATCAACGCCTTCCCGACCTCCCCCGTCGGCCCGGTGACCGCGACCGTAAGAGTCATGCCGACTGAGGGGTGGGAGGCCCTCCCCGGACACTCAACCGCGAGCCGTAGGCGAGCGGTGTCCGGGGAGGGCCTCCCACCCCTCAGGCCGCCGGAGTTATGCGATAGGCGTCAAACACGCTCTCGACGTTGCGCAGACGGGAGATGCACTGCTTCAACTGCTCGGTATCCCCCACCTCGACCACGAACCTGTTCTTCACCATCGGGTGGTTGGTGGTGCAGGCGGCGCCGATGATGTTGATCCCGGCCTCCGAGAAGGTGCGCGAGAGGTCCTCGAGCAGGCGGGTGCGGTCGTAGGCGTCGATCTGCAGCTCGACCTTGTAAGAGGCCTTGTTTTCGCCCTCCCAGCCGACCTGGACGAAGCGCTCGGGCGCCTTTTTCAGCGCCTTCACGTTCTTGCAGTCGGCGCGGTGGATCGTGATCCCGCGGCCGAGCGAGACGTAGCCTGCGATCTCGTCGCCCGGCACCGGCCGGCAGCACTTGGCGAGCCGCACGGCGACGCTGTCGACCCCCTTGACCGTGATCCCGTAGTTGGAGGCGTCCTTGGTGCGGCGGGCGCGGTCCTCGCGGCCCCGGCCCGGGTCGGCGGGGGCCTCCTCGACCGCCTCGCCGGCCTTGAGCCGCTGCATCAGCTTGTTGGCCGCGGTCTTGGTCGAAACCTTGTCCTGGCCGAGGGCGATGTAGAAGTCGGTCGCTTTGCGGAAGCCCATCTCGCGGATCACGTCGGCGAGCAACGGCGAGCCGGCCACCTTCTGCATCGGCAGGCCGCGGGCGCGCAGCGCCTCCTCGAGGCCCTCGCGGCCGTCGCGCTCGGCGTCCTCGCGACGCTCCTCTTTGAACCAGGCACGGATCTTGTTGCGGGCGCGGCTGGTGCGCACCAGCTTCAGCCAGTCCAGCGAGGGGCCGCGCTTCTGCTTCGCGGTCAGCACCTCGACGATGTCGCCCGACTTCAGCTGGTAGTGCAGCGGCACGATGTTGCCGTTGACCTTGGCGCCGACGCAGCGGTGGCCGACGTCGGTGTGGACGGCGTAGGCGAAGTCGAGCGGCGTCGAGCCGGCCGAGAGGCTCTTCACCTCGCCCTTCGGGGTGAAGACGAAGACCTCGTCCTCGAAGAGGTCGACCTTGAGCGATTCGAGGAACTCGGTCGGGTCCTGTTCGCCCTCGGCCTCGACCAGCTGCCGCAGCCAGGTCATCTTCTCCCGCTTCGGGTCGCCGCCGCCGCCCTCTTTGTAGGCGACGTGGGCGGCGATCCCGTACTCGGCCAGCTTGTGCATCTCCTCGGTCCGGATCTGGATCTCCAGCGGCTTGCCCTCGGGGCCGATCACGGTCGTGTGCAGGGCCTGGTACATGTTGGCCTTGGGCATCGCGACGAAGTCCTTGAAGCGACCGGGCAGCGGCTTCCAGAGCGAGTGGATGACGCCGATCGCGCCGTAGCAGTCCTTGACCGAGCCGACGATCACCCGCATCGCCGTCAGGTCGAAGATCTCGTTGAACTCGCGGCCCTTCTTCGCCATCTTCGTGTAGATCGAGTAGAAGTGCTTGGCACGGCCGGAGATCTGGGCCTCGATCCCGACCTGCTCCAGCTCCTCGGCGAGGAACTCGCCGGCGTCGGAGACGTAGCTCTCGCGCTCGTCGCGCTGCTGGGCGACCAGCTGTTTGATTTCCGCGTACTTGCGCGGGTGCAGGGTCTGGAAGGAGAGGTCCTCCAGCTCCCACTTGATCGCGTGGATACCGAGCCGGTGGGCGAGCGGCGCGTAGATCTCCAGCGTCTCGTGCGACTTCGCCATCTGCTTCTGCTTCGGCAGGGCACCGAGCGTGCGCATGTTGTGGAGGCGGTCGGCCAGCTTGATCAGGATCACCCTGACGTCGGTGGCCATCGCCACCATCATCTTGCGGTAGTTCTCGGCCTGGCGCTCGTCGCGGCTCTCGAAGGTCATCCCGGTCAGCTTGGTGACGCCGTCGACCAGCTGGGCGATCTCCTCGCCGAACTCGGCGCGGATCTCCTCCAGGCTGGCGCTGGTGTCCTCGACGGTGTCGTGCAGGAGCGCCGCGCAGAGGGTCTCGGTGTCGAGCCGCATCCCGGCGCAGACCTGGGCCACCCCGACCGGGTGGGTGATGAACTCGTCGCCGGAGTGGCGCAGCTGGTCGGCGTGGCGCTCGCAGGCGAAGTCGAAGGCGCGCTCCACCGCGGCGCGGTCGATCGTCGACACCGCGAGGGCGGTGCCGGCGGCGCCGTTGCCGTTGCCGAGCTCGCCGGCGCCGTCCGCGCTCGGCGAGGAGTCGAACTCCTCGACCACGGCGAAGAGGTCGGCGAGGAGCTCGGTGTGCTCTACGGCTGTTTGGGTCTTTCGAGGTATCGCTGTGCCTCCGAGTGCTCTGCTCTGTAAGCGCGGAACGCGGCTGAGCGCTCCAGATCGGTCTCCTCTGAGGATACGACCCCGACGGTCCCAGCGCCGCGATCGGAGGCGCCCGCAACGAGGCCCAGCTCGGCGAGGACGCGGAAGCAGCGGCCGGCGACCTCGGGCGAGAGCGGGCGGGGACCGGCTCCCGCGAGCGCCTCACGCAGGGCGCCGCCGCCGGCCTCCCCCGCTTCGCGCAGGCGACGGAAGACGGCCGCGACGGCGTTTCGCGAGGCGAGCTGCTCGTCGAGGACCGCGAGCGAGAGCTCCCGCTCCACGTCGGTCCAGAGCGGATGCAGGAAACCCGGTGAGGGTTCGACCTCGACGGCGGAGCCGGGCTCGGCCCAGCCCCGCCGCGGCCGGGTCGCCAGCTCCTCCGCCCATGAGGACGGCGGCGGATCGACGAGGACGACGTGCTCGAAGTGCTCGGCGACGCTGCGCGGTCCCCGTTCGAGGGTCGCGTAGTCGATCAGCGCGAGGCCTCCTTCTCCGCGCGCGGAGACGCCGTCCAGAGCCTCCTCCCCACAGCGTGAGCAGGCGATCCGCCCGGCGCCGCCGTTGAAGCGGGCGAGGCCGGTGGCGCCGCCGGCGAGCGCCGCGCGGCGCGAGGCGTCGGCGCAGACGGCGAGCACGCCGGCGCCGCTGGAGACCAACTCGGCGATCGCGACGGTGGCCGAGCCGGCACCGCGGACGATCGTGCGGCCGGTGCCACCCGGCTCGCCAGCCGCGCCTTGGCGATGCCCGGGCCCCGCTTCGAAGCGCCGCCACCACTCGTCTTCCCCGCAACGACAGACGTGAAGCGGGCGGCTCGCCGCGTCGCTCTCCTCCAGCGGGTAGAGCTCGCGCAGGACGACGCGGGGCTCGACCGAGCCGTTCCAGTGGTTGACCTCAAGCCGCACCGCGGCGTCGACCGGGTCCTCATCCTCCACCCCCAGGCTCGACCGGCCGAAGGCGACACCGAGGGCACGGTGGGAGCCGCTGTGGAGGCTGAAGCGGGCGTGCTTGCCCTCCCCCATCGTGCGCACGTCGCTGACCCGCGCCGAGGGGACCATCAGCCGCACCCCCGGGTTACCCATCCCGAAGGGGGCCAGCCGGCCCAGCTCCTCGGCCAGCTCGAGGCCGAGGCCGACGCCGCCGACCATCGCGTCGATCCGCTCGGTACGGCGCAGGTCCTCGGGCCCGAGGACCGCGGTCGCGTGGGCGGCGAAGGCCTCGCGAAAGGCGTCGAGGTCCTCCACCCGCAGCGAGAGCCCGGCGGCGGCACGGTGCCCGCCGAAGCTGACGAGGTGCCCCGAGCAGGCCTCCAGCGCGGCGTGGAGGTCGAAGCCGGGGATGCTGCGGCCGCTGCCGCGCCCATTCCCCTCGCCGTCGAGGGAGACGACCACGACCGGGCGATGGTGGCGCTCGACCAGCCGCGAGGCGACGATCCCGATCACGCCGGGGTGCCAGCCCTCGCCGGCCAGCACCAGCCCCGGGGCCTCGCGCAGACCCTCGGGCAGCTCCCGCCGGGCCGCCTCGGCCGCTGTGTCCACCTCCCGCTCCCTGGCCCGCCGCTCGCCGTTGGCCTTGCTCAGCTCGATAGCGATCTCCTCCGCCCGGGCCTCGTCCTCGGTAAGCATCAGCTCCACCCCCGCGTCAGCCCGATACAAGCGCCCCGCGGCATTGATCCGCGGCGCCAACCGGAACGCCAGATCGCTCTCGTCCAGCCGCGTCGGCTCACATTTCGCCGCCTCCATCAGCGCCCGCAGACCCGGGCGGCGTCCCCGTCGCATCTCCGCCAGACCGCGCTTGACCAACGCCCGGTTCTCTCCAACCAGCGGCACCACATCCGCCACCGTCGCCAGCGCCACGAGGTCAAGATTCGGGTGGTCGCCGGGGGAGGCGTCGGGAGTGGGGTCCCCGGACGCGCTATCGCGCTGAGTGTCCGGGGACCCCACTCCCGACGCCTCTCTCAGCGCGCAGGCCAGCTTCCAGGCAACCGCCGTTCCGCAGAGAGAGGGGAACGGGTAGTCGCTCAGTTCCGGATGCAGGATGGGACTGTCCGGCAGCTCCTCGCCTGCCTGGTGGTGGTCGGTGACGATGACGCCCATGCCGAGCTCTCGTGCCAGCCGCACCTCCTCGACCGCAGTGACACCGCAGTCGACCGTGATCAGCAGCGAGGTGCCGCGTTTCGCGAGCTTTTCGATGTTCGAGGGGCTGAGGCCGTAGCCGTCGCCGATGCGGTCGGGGATCAGCCAATCGCAGTCTGCCCCGAGGCCGCGCAGGGTCGAGACCATGATCGTGGTGGCGCAGACGCCGTCGACGTCGAAGTCGCCGTGGACGGTGATCCGCTTACCGGCGTCGATCGCGGCCCGAACCTGCTCGACGACCGCCGTCATCGAGTCGAACGCCGACGGCGGATGAGACTCGTCGGCGGCGAGGAAGGCCCGCGCCAGCTCCGGGGTCCGGTAGCCGCGCCGGACCAGGGTCACCGCCAGCGGCTCGCTGAGCCCGAGCTCCTCCGCAAGCGCCCGCGCCTCGGCGTAGTCGTAAGGCTCGGCTTGATACGCGTTGATGGTCTCCGCCACACCATCAACGCTAGGGGTCGCCCCGGCGGGAACCGACCCCTGGCCAAAGCGCAAAATGCGGCCGCTAAGTCTCCGCTCGTTCCGCTCTGACGCCGAGGGCGTAGATCACGCCGAGGCCGATCGCGACGCCGGGGACCGCGGTCAGCGCCGTCACCAGGTCGGTGTCGCCGAGGCTTTTGCCGCTGATCGTCTCGACGACCAGGCCGAAGACGATCGCGCCCAGCACCGCGCCGACGAAGGCGCCGACGATCCCCTGCCAGAAGCGGTCGGGCAGGAAGACGGTGAAGTGCCAGAGGGCGATCCCCATCGTGAACCAGACGAGCAGAGCCATCAGTCGCCCACCTCCATCAGCGCTTCCTTCCGTGCTTGCGGCGCTGCTGGCGGCGCGCCTTGCGCTCGGCGTTGCGCCGGCGCCGCTCGGCCGATGCCGTGTCGGCCTCTTCGCCGGCGACGGGGTCGGCGCCGTTGCCGTCCGCAGTCCGCTCCGCCGTGGCGACGGCGCTGCCCTGCGGCTCGGCGGCGGCCTGCTCCGCCTCGTCAGCGATCGCCGCTTCGCTCTCCTCGTCGGCGACGAGCTCGGCCGTCGCGACATCGTCGGCGAAGGCCGGAACGCTCCCCTCCACCTCGGCGATCCGCAGGCGGCGCCGGACGAAGCCCGGCTCGCGTTCCTTCCACGCGGTCAGGACCGGCGAGGCGATGAAGATCGAGGAGTAGGTGCCGGAGGCGATGCCGACCAGCATCGCGAAGGCGAAGTCCTGCAGGGTCGCGCCGCCGAAGACAAGCAGCGAGGTGACCGCCAGCAGGGTCGAGAAGCTGGTCGCCAGCGACCGCGTCAGCACCTCGCTCATCGAGCGGTTGACGATCTGGGAGAACGCCGCCCGCGGCATCCGCGGCACGTTCTCGCGTATTCGGTCGAAGACGATGATCGTGTCGTAGATCGAGTAGCCCAGGATGGTGAGGAAGGCGGCGACGGTGCCGCTGCTCACCTCTTTCCCCGTCAGCGAGTAGACGCCGGCCGTGATCAGGATGTCGTGGAAGATCGCGATCAGCACCGGCACCGCGAACTTCGGGTCGAAGCGCAGCGCCACGTAGCCGCAGATCACCAGCAGCGAGAAGATCAGCGCCTTGAGGGCGCTGTCGGCGACCTGCTGGCCGAAGGTCGGGCCGACGCTGGTGCTGTCGAAGCCGTTCTTGACGATCCCGAATTCGGAGGCGAGCGCCTGCTCGGCGCCCCTCACCTCGCCCGGGCGCAGCTGGTGGGACTGGATCTGGAAGACGTTCTTGCCGAAGTTGGGGTCGGTCACCTGCTGGATCTCCTCGCCGCTGACGCCGACGCCGTCGAGGGCTTCCCGCACGCCTTCCTCGTCGGTCGGCTTTTCCAGCGCGACCGTGATCCGCGTCCCGGACTCGAAGTCGATGCCGAAGTTGAGCTGCTTGGTCGCCAGCGCCAGGGCGCCGACCAGGAGGATCAGCCCGGACAGCGTGAAGAACCAGCGACTCGCCCCCATGAAGTCGAAGTGCCAGCGCCTGCCGGTGCCGGAGGCCCCGAGCGCGGCCGGCGAGCGCAGCAGGCGCGAGCGGCTCATGCTGCCCAGCAGCGCCTGGGTGAAGACGACCGCCGTCAGCAGCGAGACGATGGTGCCGATGCCGAGGGTGAAGGCGAAGCCCTTGACCCCGGCGGTGGCGAGGACGAAGAGGATGAAGGCAGTGAGCAGGGTGACGACGTTGGCGTCGATGATCGTCGCGATCCCGCGTTTGTAACCGGCGGCGATCGCGCTCGACATCGTCCGCCCGGCCCTCACCTCCTCCTTGATCCGCTCGAAGATGACGATGTTGGAGTCGGCGGCGACCCCGATCGTCAGCACCAGCCCCGCGATCCCCGGCAGGGTCAGGGTGATCGGGATCAGTTTGATCAGGGCGAAGAAGATCACCCCGTAGGCGCCGAGGGCGATCGAGGCGATCAGGCCGAGGAAGCGGTAGTAGAGGAGCAGGAAGAGGACGACCAGCGCCAGGCCGATGATCCCGGCCTTGACGCCTTCGTGCAGCGCCTGACTGCCGAGCGTCGCCGAGACCTGGGTCTCGCTGATCAGCTTCAGATTGATCGGCAGGGCGCCGATCTGCAGCGTCGTCGCCAGTTCCTGGGCCTCCTGGCGACTGTTGAAGCCGCCGGAGATCTGGGCGCCTTCGCGGCCGTCGATCCCGTCCGGGTTTTCGGCGAAGTTGACGATCGGGCGGGTCTGGACTTCGTTGTCGAGGATCACGGCGAAGTGCCCGGAGAGGGCCCCCGCCTGTTCGCCGGCGACCGGGCCGATCGCCCGCGCCTGGCCGCGCTGGGCGATCTGGCGGGTGACTTCGTGGAAGGCGTCGCGACCGCTGCCGGTGAAGCCGAAGGTGACGTTGGGCTCGCCGAACTGGCCTTCACCCTGCTTCGGTTCGGTGATGTCGGTACCCGAGAGCGCCGGGTTGTCCTTGATCGCGAACCAGCCGGGCTGGGCGGTTTCGTCGACCCGGCCCGAGGAGTCCGACGGCAGTTCGGAGACCAGGATCGTGCCGGCGGGGACCTCGACCACGATCCCGTCCTTGGGCCGCTTTTCGCCGGTCGGACTGATGTAGAGGTCCTTCCGCTTCAGCTCCGGCCCGGCCAGCAGCTTGTGCGGCTCTTCCTTCTCGAAGAGGTAGTAGCGGGGCTTGGCGACCGAGCAGCTTTCGCAGTCTTCGACCGGTTCCTGTTCGGCGGCCAGCAGCGCCGCCTGGTAGGCGCTCGGGTAGGCGCCGGCGTAGATCAGCTGTTTGTTCTCGGCGCTCTTGACGTTGCGCCCCGCTTCTTCCCAGCGCTTTTCGGACTGCTTCAGCGGGCCTTTCGGCGGCTGTTGGCCCGGCTGGCCGCCGATCGCCTTCTCGGGGCCGATCAGGTTCGGCTCCCAGTCGTAGAAGTAGAGCTGCGCGGTGCTGCCAACCTGTTCGGCGGCCCGGTTAGCGTCGGTGATGCCGGGCAGGCTGACGGTGATCTCGTCGGTGCCGAGGCGGGCGATTTCCGACTCGGAGACGCCGAGCTCGTTGGTCCGCTTTTCGATGATCCCGATCGAGTCTTCGATGTCTTCGCCGCTGACCGAGGTCGCCGTCCCGGTCGGCTGGCCCTGGTAAACGAGCTCCAGCCCCCCCTGCAGGTCGAGGCCGAGCTTGGTCGGCTTCTTGGCGATGACCAGCGCCGAGACCAGCACCAGGCCCAGCACGAAGAGCAGGACGAAGAGGTAGCGGCGCCGGTTGCCCATCTCCCCTAGCCCTCCGGGGTGAGCACGAGCAGCAGCCCGCCGTCGTCGTCGTAGGCGGGGAAGACGTCGGCGACCGCCTGTGCCGGCAGGTCGCCCTCGGCGTTGACGGAGACCCGCTTGCCGAGCGAGCGCACGCCCCACTCCAGCGAGGTCTCGATCGGGTCGGTGACGCCGTCGCCGTTGGTGTCGGAAGCCGCGTCGCCGTCGCCCCGGTCGATCCAGTCGAGTCCGAGGACTTCAGCCACGGGGCGGCCGATCACGTCCTCGTCGGTGAGGCCGGTCAGCTCGAAGCTGCCTTTGCCGGCGTCGATCACCCGCTGCTTGCGGTCGCAGACGAAAAAGGCGGCGTTCGGGGCCGGGTAGTAGTCGTCGAGCAGTTCGAAGACGAAGCCGAAGCCGCATTTGGAGCAGCCCTTCGGGCGCGAGCTGAAGCCGGCGGTTCGCTCGCCGCTCACCTCCCGGTGCCCGCAGTTCGGACAGATGAAGAACGGCATCCCGCGACAGGCTACAAGCGCGCGGCTAGAAGAGGCTGGCCGCGTCCTCGGGCGCCGCCAGGCCGAGATGGTCGTAGGCCCGCTGGGTGAGGACGCGACCGCGCGGGGTGCGCTTGAGCAGGCCCTGCTGGAGCAGGTAGGGCTCAAGCACGTCCTCGATCGTGTCCTGCTCCTCGCCGATCGCGATCGCCAGGGTCGAGAGGCCGACCGGGCCGCCGCCGAACTTGGTCGCGACGGTGTCGAGCAGGGCGCGGTCGGAGCGGTCGAGGCCGCCGGCATCGACCTCGAGCATCTCCAGCGCCCCGGTCGCGACCCCGGCGCCGATCGCGCCGCTGCCCTTGACCTGGGCGAAGTCGCGCACCCGCTTCAGTAGCCGGTTGGCGACGCGCGGGGTGCCGCGCGAGCGCGAGGCGATCGTCCGCGCCCCCTCGGCGTCGATCACGACCTCGAGGATGCGGGCGGAGCGCTCGACGATCGTCGCCAGGTGCTCGGGGCTGTAGTGCTCGAGGCGGTGGGAGACGCCGAAGCGGTCGCGCAGCGGCGTCGTCAGCAGGCCGGCGCGGGTGGTGGCGCCGACCAGGGTGAAGGGCGGCAGCGGCAGCGTGACGGTGCGGGCGCCGGCGCCCTGGCCGAGCACGACCGGCAGCTCGCCGTCCTCCATCGCCGGGTAGAGGGTCTCCTCGACGGCGCGGCCGAGGCGGTGGATCTCGTCGATGAAGAAGACGCTGCCGGGCTCCAGCGAGGTGAGGAAGGAGGCGACGTCGGCCTTGCGCTCCAACGCCGGGCCGGCGGTCTGGACCATCGGCACCCCCATCTCGGCGGCGACGATGTGGGCGAGCGAGGTCTTGCCGAGGCCGGGCGGGCCGGCGAGGAGGACGTGGTCGAGCGGCTCGCCGCGGCCGCGGGCGGCCTCGATGAAGATCGACAGCTGCTCGGTCACCTGGGCCTGGTTGACGAAGTCGGCCAGCGTCGGTGGCCGCAGCGAGCGGTCGAGATCCTCGTCGGGGACGTCGGCGCGGGCGTCATGCACGCGAACCTCGGCGTCGACCGGGATCGGCTCGGCGTCGATCCCCGGCGTGCGGATGCGATTCGCCCCGATGTCCGGCACGTCGCTCATGCGGCCCTGCTCTTCGAGGTCCCGGCCTTGCGCAGCGCCGCGGCGACCAGCTCCTGCGGGTCGTCGCCGTCGATGCCGTCGAGCAGCTGCTCGGCCTCCAGCGGGGCGTAGCCGAGATTGACGAGGCCGTCGCGGGCGAGCGAGCGGGCGTCGCCACTCTCCGCCACCGCCAGCGCCACCTCCTCCTCGAGCGCCCCGGCGACCTTCTCGCGCAGCTCGACGATGATCCGCTCCGAGGTCCGCTTGCCGATCCCCGGCACCGCCTGGAAGCGTTTGGCGTCGCCGGCCGCGATCGCCCGCAGGAGGTCGCGGGCGCTGCCGCCGGAGAGCGCCGCGATCGCGACTTTGGGGCCGATGCCGCTGACCGATATCAGCTGGCGGAAGAGGTCTCGCTCCTCCTCGGAGGAGAAGCCGTAGAGCGCGAGCGAGTCGTCGCGGGAGATCAGCTCGGCGTGCAGGAAAGCTTCGCTGCCGCTCGCCGGCACCGCCTTCAGCGTCTCCGCCGAGACCGCCAGCCGGTAGCCGACGCCGGCGGCGTCGATGACGACGTGGTCGGCCCGCCGCACCATCACCTCGCCCCGCACCGCGGCGATCATCCGGCGATCCGTTCCGGCGCGGTGGCGGCCGCGGGTGCCTCAGCGGCGCTGACCGCCTGGCGGTGCCCGGCGCTGCCGCCGTGGCAGATCGCCACCGCGAGGGCGTCGGCGGCGTGGTCGGGGCTCGGCGCCTCGGGCAGTCCCAGCAGGGTCCCGACCATCCGCTGCACCTGGCGCTTGCCGGCGGCGCCGGAGCCGCAGACGGCCATCTTGATCGCCTGCGGCGTGTAGGCGAAGCAGGCGATGCCGCGCTGGGCGGCGGCCAGCATCGCGACCCCGCTGGCCTGGCCGACGACCGTCGCCGAGTGCACGTTCTTGCCGAAGTAGACGGACTCGATCGCCATCGCCCGCGGCTCGTGCCAGGCGATCAGCTCGGCCAGAGCCCGGTGTATCCGCTCCAACCGCCGCTCGATCGGCAGCTCAGGCGTGGTCTCCACCACACCCCCATCGAGGGCAACCATATGACTGCCCTCCACCCGCACAATCCCAAAACCAAGATTCGCGGCACCCGGATCTATCCCCATCACCACTTGCATCAGTAGTGATTCTCTGACTCACGTCGGATGCCTTCCCGCATCGACGGAGGGGTCGGGAGGCCCTCTCCGGACACTCAACATCGAGCCATCGGCGAGATGTGTCCGGAGAGGGCCTCCCGACCCCTCCCATCGCTACGCCGCCAGCTTCTCCAAGACGTCCTCGGGAATGTCGAAATTGGCGAAGACTTCATCGACGTCATCCTGCTCGTCGAGCGCGTCGAGCAGCTTCAGCAACCGCTCGGCCTCGCCGCCCTTGAGCTCGACCGAGCTCTTCGGCTCGGTGACGAGGCCCGCCGACTCGACCTCCACCCCGCCGGCCTCGAGCGCCTCGCGCACGGCGCTGAGGTCGCCCGGGTCGCAGAGCACCCGCAGCTGCCCGCCGTCGTCGCGGACGTCCTCGGCGCCGGCGTCGATGGCGACGATCAGGTCGTCCTCGCCGTAGCGGCCGCCGTCGACGACAATCGCCCCCTTTTTCTCGAAGATCCAGGCGACCGAGCCCGGCTCGCCGAGGCTGCCGCCGTGGCTGGAGAAGGCGAAGCGGATCTCGGCGCCGGCGCGGTTGCGGTTGTCGGTCAGGGCCTCGACCAGGATCGCCACGCCCCCGGGCCCGTAGCCCTCGTAGAGGATCCGTTCGATCGCGGCGCCGTCGCTGCCGGCCCCGGTGCCGGTGTCGATCGCCTTCTGGATCTTGTCCTTGGGCATCGAGGCGTCGCGGGCCTTCTGCACCGCGGTCGCCAGCGTCGGGTTGTGGTCGGGGTCCCCCCCGCCGTCGCGCGCCGCGACCGTGATCGCCCGCGCCAGCTTGCTGAAGAGCTTGCCGCGTTTGGCGTCGGCGGCGCCCTTCTTGTGTTTGATCGAGGACCACTTGGAATGACCCGACATGTGCCTGTCATTCTATGGAGAGAGGGGATGGCTGCCGACACGCACACCCACAACCCGGCGCGCGGGCTCGCCGCGGGCCTCGTCTTCCTGGCGATGCTGCTGGCCGCCTTCTCGCTCTGGACCGCGATCCCGCTGAGCTGGGTCTACATCGCCTCCAAGGTTTCCCACACCCAGTTCCCCAGCGGCGGGCCGTACGCCGTCGTCGCGGTCGGGATCATCGTCTCGGTGCTCTTCGTCGCCTGGCTGATCGGCCGCCTCAACGGCCTCTACGTCCGCATCACCGGCACCAACCGGCTGGAGCCGATCCGGCCGGCCTGGCTGAAGAGCATGCGCGACACCGGTGGGGCACAGGGCACGGTGACGGTGGTCGAGGCGGTGCTGATGGGCTCGGTGATGCTCGCCGCCCTGGCCCTCACCCTCTGGTTCTTCCTCGCCGCCGGGTCGCCGATCCCGAACCAGTAGTCAGACGACGAAGCGTCCGTCTTCCTGCATGACGACGCCGTCGACTTCGAGCCTGCCGCCGAGGCGGAGGTCGCAGACCAGGTCGGTGTGGACGGCGGACTCGTTCTCGCCGCCCGACTCGGGGTAGCTGGTGCCGACCGCCATGTGGACGGTGCCGCCGATCTTCTCGTCGAGCAGGACCTCGCGGGTGCCGCGGTCGATGGCATAGTTGGTGCCGATCCCGAGCTCGCCGAGGCGGCGGGCCCCGGGGTCGGTGTCGAGCAGCGCCGTCAGGTACTCCTCGCCGCGCTCGGCCGTCGCGTCGACGACCAGGCCGGCCTCGAAGCGCAGGCGCACGCCCGAGACCTCGCGGCCGCCGATCACCGCCGGCAGGTGGAAGCTGACCTCGCCCTCGACCGAGTCCTCGACCGGGCCGGTGAAGAACTCGCCGTCGGGCATGTTGTGGCGGCCGTCGCAGGGGATGAACTTGCGCCCGGCGATGCCGAGCCTGATGTCGGTCCCGGGCGCCGTCACCCGCACCTCCTCATGGCCCTCGATCCATTCCGCCAGGCGCTTGGTCTCCGCGGATGCGCGCTGCCAGGCGCTGAGCGGGTCGCCGTCGCCGGCCAGGCAGGCGCCGTAGTAGAAGTCTTCGTAGTCGACCAGGCTCATCTCCGCCTCGGAGGCGTAGGCGCTGGTCGGGTAGAGCGTGTAGCACCAGCGGAAGTCGCCCTCGGCGCTGCGCTTCATCGCCCGCGCCATCAGATCGCCGGTGACCGACTGGCGCAGGGTCTGGCGCTCCGGCGCCACCCCGGAGAGCTCGCGGGTGTTGGTGCTGGCGCCGATCGCGATCCGCACGTCGGCGTTGTCGACCATCCACTCGGCGAAGGGCGAGATCCATTCCAGCTGGGCGTCGGAGGCGTGCTTGAAGTAGGCGGCGATCTGGCCGTCGAGGGCGACGTTGAGAACCGGGTTGGCGCCGGCCTTCAGCACCTCCTCGTAGACCGCCAGCAGCAGCGGCGCGGCGGCGCTCTCGCCGTCGATCGAGACGACCTCGCCCTCCTTCACCGCGGTCGAGTAGCCGACCAGGATCTTTGCCAGGCCCTCGGTTCTCGGATCCCTCACCGTGCCGCCTCCTCTCGGGCGCGCCGCTCGAGCGCGCTCGTCGTCATCGCCATGAAGATCGCGTGGAAACGGGGGTCGTCGGTCAGCTCCGGGTGGAAGGCGGCGGCGAGCACCGTGCCCTCACGCACCGCCACCGGGTGGCCGTCGTGGGAGGCCAGCGCCTCCACCCCGGGCCCGTGCCGCTCGATCCAGGGGGCGCGGATGAAGACGGCCCGCAGCGGCTCGTCGCCGATCCCCTCGACCTCGAGGTCGGCCTCGAAGCTCTGCAGCTGGCGGCCGAAGGCGTTGCGCTTCGCCGTCGCGTCGAGGAAGCCGAGGTGCTCGGCGTCGCAGAGGATCAGACCGGCGCAGGTGCCGAGGATCGGGCGCCCGGCCTCATGGTGGGCGCGCAGCGCCGGCTCCAGACCCGCCGACTCGATGCCCTTGGCGATCGTCGTGCTCTCGCCGCCGGGGATGACCAGCCCGTCGAGCCCCTCCATGTCGGCGGGCGCGCGGACCTCGGTTACCTCGGCGCCCAGCTGACGCAGGGTGCGCGCATGAGCCTCAAAGCCACCTTGGATGGCGAGGATTCCGATCAGCATGCCGGCCGCCCCCGGACGCGGAAGCACGGGCGCGAGACTTCCGGATGTGATGAGCGCGCCCGTGCGTGAGCAGAGGAGGCGGCCGTTTGTATCTCAGGCTCCGCGGTTCTGGAGCAGCGCGTCGGCGGCGGCCAGCTCGGAGATCTCGAGGCCGGGCATCGCCTCGCCCAGCCCGATCGAGGCGGCGGCGACCCGCTCGGGGTCGGCGAAGTGGGTGGTGGCCTCGACGATCGCGCGGGCGCGGCGCTCGGGGTCGGCGCTCTTGAAGATGCCGGAGCCGACGAAGTTGCCCTCGGCGCCGAGCTGCATCATCAGCGCCGCGTCGGCCGGGGTGGCGATGCCGCCGGCGCAGAAGAGCGGCACCGGCAGCTTGCCGGCAGCGGCGACCTCCTGCACGACTTCCAGCGGCGCCGGCAGTTCTTTGGCAGCAGCGGCGAGCTCCTCGGGCCGCAGCAGCGCGAGCTGCTTGATCCCCGTAGTGATCTCGCGCATGTGGCGGACCGCCTCGACCACGTTGCCGGTCCCGGCCTCGCCCTTGGAGCGGATCATCGCCGCCCCCTCGCCGAGCCGCCGCAGTGCCTCGCCGAGGTTGGTGGCGCCGCAGACGAAGGGAACCTCGAAGGCGAGCTTGTCGATGTGGTTGCGCTCGTCGGCCGGGGTCAGGACCTCGGACTCGTCGATGTAGTCGACCTCGAGCGCCTGCAGGACCTGGGCCTCGGCGAAGTGGCCGATCCGCGCCTTCGCCATCACCGGGATCGTCACCGCGGCCTGGATTCCCTTGATCATCGCCGGGTCGGACATGCGGGCGACGCCGCCGTCGCGGCGGATGTCGGCCGGGACGCGCTCCAGCGCCATCACCGCGCAGGCCCCCGCCGCCTCGGCGACCTTCGCCTCCTCGGGAGTGACCACGTCCATGATCACCCCGCCCTTCAGCATCTCGGCCAGGCCGGTTTTCAGCCGGAAAGTCGCGCGCTCGCTCACCGCGCCCATATTACGGGGAGCGGCTTACTTCAGTTTGTAAGCGCGGATGCGGTCTTTGTGCGCGGCTTCGTCGCGGGCGTAGAGACCGTGGGCCAGGGCCTGGACCAGCGCCATCAGCGCCGTGTTGGAGCGGGCGAAGGAGGGGCTGTTGGAAGAGAAGTAGAGGGTCAGCTCGGCGTGCTCCCCCACCTCCGACATGGTCGCGTCGGAGATCGCCAGGGTGCGGGCGCCGCGGTGCAGGGCGAGCTTCATCGCCCGCAGCAGCAGCGGGTGGGCGCGGCCGGCGGAGAGGGTGATGACCAGCGTGTCCTCGCCGATCCGGCCGAGCCGCTGCAGCGACTCGCCGCCGGTGCTGGCGACGATCTCCGAGCGAATGTCCAGCAGGCTGAGGGTGTGGCGCAGGTAGCTGGCGAAGAAGGCCATCTGGTCGACGCCGACGATGACGATGCGCTGCGCCGTCGCCAGCGCCGCGACCGAGGCGTCGACCTGCTCCGGCGTCAGCTTGCGCGCGGTTTCCTCGAGGTTGGCGTAGTCGGCGCTGAGCGAGCCCTCGAGCTCGGAGTGGTCGAAGGAGAAGAGGGCGCCACCGGCGGCGGCGCCGTTGCCGGCGATCGTCGCGCGGTACTCCTCGATCGCCGCCTGCTGCAGCTCCGGGTAGCCCTCGAAGCCGAGGGCCTGGGAGAAGCGCACCACCGTCGATGACGAGGTGCTCGCTCTCCGGGCCAGCTCCTCGGCGGTGAGGAAGGCTGCCTCGTCGAGGTGGTCGACGATGTAGCGGGCGACGTCTTTCTGGGAGCGGGAGAACTCCTCGAAGCGCTCCTGGATGTAGTCGGAAAGGCTTTTGAGCTGGGGGGACTTCGTCGCGGTCTTGGTCACGGCGGTCCTTTTCTCCAGGCCTCACGCTTTCCCTTCCGCCAGCCTCAACTCGTTCCCCGATCTGGTTGGATTGAGGTGACGATGACTCTCGAACAGGCGCTGCGCCTCACCAACCGCAACATGATCGCCTTCGACCTGATCCTGGGGAGCGCCGCGATCGCCGCCCCGGCCGCGACCCTGAGGGCGCTCGGCCACGACGAGCCCTCGCCCGACGCCAAGCACCTGTTCCGCCGCTGCGGGCCGATCTGGCTCACCTTCGCCGCCGCCCACGCGGTCGCCGATCGCCGCGGCAGCGCCGCCGACTGGCAGTCGCTGGCCTGGCTGCGCGGCACCGAGATCGCCACCGACGCGCTCTGGGCGCGCTCGCCGGCGGTCAGCCGCCCCGGCGCGAAGCTGGGGTTGCAGCTCGCCGGCGCCGCCAACGTCGCGATGGCGGCCGGCTTCGCCTGGATGTCGAGGCGATGAGGTGGGCCAGCTCGACGGCCAGCCGAGCATCCGCTGGAGCCTCCGCGGGCTGAACGAAGAGGGCGACGAGGCCTGGCTGATCCGCGGGATCGCCCGCAAGCTCTACCACTGCCCCGGCTGCCACGGCGACATCGACGTCGGCGCCGAGCACACCGTCGTCCAGTTCGTGCGGCGGCTCGGCGGCACCGACCACCACCACTGGCACCGGCGCTGCGCCGAAGAGCTGCTGATCCCCGAGCTGGGCAGCCTCAAACGGGTGCCTGCCTCGGAATCGAGCCAGTCGAAGCTGGAGAGCCGCGGCAGGCGCCCGTCCGGTCGCAGGCGGGGCTGATGGGCCTGGTCCGCAGGCTGGGCTCGATCTATGCCCGGATCGGGCGCACCTACCTGTCGCGGGCGCCCTCGCTGCTGCTGCTCGCGTTCGCCGTCTTCGTCCCGCTGGGGCTACTCGACGCGCTCGCCGCCGAAATCAGCGTCGACTCGCTCGACGTCGCCAGCGGCGTGAAAGTCGCAGCGGTGATGGCCGCGGCGGCGGCGCTGACCGTGACCGGCCTGCTCGGCGAGGTCTTCTACAGCGGCGCCGTCGCCGTCTCCCTCACCCACCCCGAGCACGAAAAAGCGCCGCCGATCTCCGCCGTCGCCCGCCAGCTCGACTACAGGAGCCTGATCCTGGTCGATATCGCCTACGTCGCGATCGTCCTCGTCGGCCTGCTCTTGCTCGTCGTCCCCGGGGTGCTCGCCTTCGTCTGGCTCGGCCTCTCCGGCCCGGTGGTGGAGATCGAGAAGCGCTCGGTCCGCGGCGCCCTCGCCCGCAGCGTGCGCCTGGTCCGTGGCAACTTCTGGCTGGTCTTCCTCGTCCTGGCGCCGGTCGAGCTTGTCGGCGACGCCGTCACCGGCTTCGTCGCCGGGCTCGTCCACGACCTGCTCGGCCACTCGATCTTCGCCACCTGGGCGGCGGAGTCGCTCTCGAACGTCGCCTTCACCCCGGTCTTCGCCGTCGCCGCGGTCCTGCTCACCCTCGACCTGATCGCGGCGAAGGACGGCGGCGCCGGCCTCGAACCGGCCCCGCGGGCGGTGGCGGCATGATCCTCGCCTCCATCCTCACCGAGTTCTGGGACGAACACCTCGTCGCCCACGGCCGCCAGGGCGTCTTCCTCGTCCTCGTCGGCTTCGTCCTCTCCTTCGCCTTCATCCGCATGAGCACGCGGTTGATGCGCAGCCCCAGGGTCCCCTGGTGGCCGGGCAGCGTGGTCAGCGACAGCGGCGTCCACCTCCACCACCTGGTCTTCGGGATCGTGACGATGATGATCGCCGGCACCCTCGGCTTCGCCGCCCTCGGGCACAGCCCCTGGACCGAGATCTGCGCCTTCTTCTTCGGGGTCGGCGCCGGCCTGACGATCGACGAGTTCGCGCTCTGGGTCCACCTCGAAGACGTCTACTGGGCCAAGGAGGGCCGCAGCTCGATCGACGCCACCGTGATCGCGGCGGCGGCGATGGGGCTGGTCGTGGTCGGCGTCAACCCGCTCGACCTCGGCGGCGAATCGGAAGGGGTGGCAGCGGTGATCGTCTCCGGCTTCCTGCTCTTCTCGGTCGTCGCGATCTGCTTCCTCAAGGGCCGCAACCTGCACGGGATCATCGGCTTCTTCCTCTTCCCGATCGCCCTCTACGGCGCCTGCCGGATCGGCAAGCCGGGCTCCGCCTGGGCGCGGCGGCGCTACGGCGAGCGGCGGCCGAAGAAGCAGGCCAAGGCGGAGAAGAGGTTCCCGCCCGACCGCCGCACCGACCGCTTCAAGGAAGCCTTCCGCGACGTCGTCGGCGGCAAGCCCAGCGAGGGGGTCGCGGCCGCCCGCGACGAGGCGATCGCCGCCACCCTCGAGGCGGGAGCCGAAGTGCGCCAGCGGGCCGAACGAGTGACCCACGCGGCCGAGCGAAAACGCGACGACTGATCGGGGTCGAGGAACAATGCGGCCAATCGCGATGAAGAGCGCCCCCCGCCCAGTCGCGATCGGCCTCGCGGCGTTCCTCTGCGTGTACCTGGGCTGGCTGGTGTCGGGCTGGCCCCCGGACGCGCGGGCGCCGGTCGGCGACCTCTTCTTCCTCGTAATCGACGCCGCCGCGGTCTACCTCGCCTGGCGCGCCTCCATGCGCTGCCCTCCCTCCTCCCGCCTGCGCTGGTTCTGGCGCCTGATGGCGCTCGCCCTGATGGGACAGCTCGGTGGTGACCTGATCACCTTCGTCTACGACGTCGGCCCCGGCCCGATCCCCTTCCCCTCCCTGGCCGACCCCTCCTACCTGGCGCTGTACCCGTTCATGCTGGCGGCGCTGCTGTGCGTGCCGCTGGCGCGGGGGAGCGGGAGCCGGCAGGGGCGGATCGCCCTGCTCGACATGGCGACGGTGGTCCTCGGCGGCGCCATGGTCATCTGGCTGTTCGCGCTTGAACCGACGCTGACCGAAGGCGGGCAGAGCCTCCTGCAGACGCTGGTCTCGGTCGCCTACCCGGTCGGCGACATCGTCCTGGTCGCCGGCCTGGCGGCGGTGTGGCTGAGCTGGAGCCCGCCGGCCTTCCGCCGGACGCTGGCCCTTGTCGCCGCCGGGCTGCTGCTGTTCATCGTCGCCGACGTCGCCTACGCCTACCTGGTGCTCCACGACGAATACGCCAGCGGCGACCCGATCGACCTCTTCTGGATCCTCGCCCTGGTGCTGTTCGCCTTCGCCGCCGCGAGCCAGCCCACCGTCGCCCCGGACGGGGCGGTGGTGGCGCCGGTCGCCGCGGCACGGGGAAGGCGCCCCAGCCCGATGCCCTTCGTCGCGCTCGTCGTCGGCGGGCTGAGCCTGCTCGTCGCCCAGTGGGGGAATCCCTTCTTCCCCGACATCAGCCTGGTGCTGGCGGCGCTCTTGCTGGGGTGGCTGGTCATCGCGCGGCAGTTCCTCTCCCAGCGCGAGACCTTTCGCCTCCAGGGCGAGCTGCAGGGCGCGCACGACCAGCTCGCGAAGCTGGCCAGCCTCGACTCGCTGACCGAGATCGCCAACCGGCGGGCGATCGGCACGATCATCGAGCACGAGGCCCACCGCGCCCAGCGCTACTCGCGCCACCTCTCGATCCTCTTCCTCGACATCGACCGCTTCAAGGAGGTCAACGACCGTGCCGGCCACGCGACCGGCGACCGCGCCCTGCGCGAGTTCGCCGCGGCGATCGGCGCCGAGCTGCGACCCGCGGACGTGCTCGGCCGCTGGGGCGGCGAGGAGTTCATCGCCGTGCTGCCCGAGACCGGGCGGGAGGAAGCGCTGCTAGCGGCGGAGCGAATCAGGGCGGCGGTCGAGGGCCACCGCTTCGGCTACGAAGAGGACGCGCGCCTCACCTGCTCGATCGGCGTCAGCAGCTACCCCACCGACGCGCTGGGGCCGGCGGCCCTGGTCGAGGCGGCGGACCGGGCGATGTACCGGGCCAAGCAGGCCGGTCGCAACCGGGTCGGCCGGGGGTAGCGGCGGCTCGCCCGCCTGCCCGCCCGGCGCCTGCGGGAAACCACGGAGCGTGCACGCGGGCCGTCCCCGATGTGAGGCCGGGCCGCGGCTGGCAGGGTGGCTCCCATGGGAAACGCTCCCCCGCGATCCGGATCCGCCGCCGCGGAGGTCGTCGTCCTCGGCGGCGGCTTCGGCGGCCTCGAGGCCGCCTTCGACCTGCGGATGCAGGTCGGCGAGCGGGCGAGGATCACGCTCGTCTCCGACCGCGACTACTTCCTCTTCAAACCGAACTCGATCTACGTGCCGTTCGGCCTCGACCCGGAGAAGCTGAAGGTGCCGCTGGCCAGGCCCACCGCCCGCAAGGGGATCGAGCTGGTCCAGGGCCGGGCCAGCGGAATCGACCCCGCGGCGCGCAGGGTCGAGGTCGACGGCCGCGAGATCCCATACGACTTCCTCGTCGTCGCCACCGGCGCCGAGATGCGCGCGGCGGAGGTCCCCGGCCTCGCCGAGCACGCGGTGACGCCGTGGACGCCGGTCGAGATGCTGGGCCTGCGGGCCGGCTTCCAGGGGCTGCTCGACGCCGCCGGCGCCGGCCGGCCTCAGCGCGTCCTCTTCCTCGTTCCGCCCAACAACAAGTGCGCCGGGCCGCTGTACGAGATCGTGCTGATGCTGGACACCTGGCTGCGTCGCAAGGGCGCCCGCGAGAACACCGACATCGTCTGGTCGACCTTCGAGCACAGCTACATCCAGGCCTTCGGGCCGCGCCTGCACGAGGTGGCCGCCGCCGAGTTCGAGCGGCGCGGCATCGAGGGGCACACCGACTGGGTCGTCGACCGGGTCGAGGAGGGCGCGGTCGGCTACGCCAACGGGGAGCGGCTCGAGTACGACCTGCTCGTCGCCTTTCCGCCCTACATCGCCGCCACCGCGTTCGAGGGGCTGAAGACCGACGAGCGCGGCTTCCTCGTCACCGACCTGGCGAGCCGCCGGCTGGTCGAGCACCCGGAGATATTCGCGGTCGGCGACGCCGGCGACTTCCCCGTAAAGCAGGCGTTCCTCGCCTTCCTCCAGGCCGACGCCGCCGCCGCTCACCTCACCGCCGAGCTGCAGGGCGGGGCGCCGGCGCTCGACTTCGATCCGGTCAGCATGTGCGTGATGGAGCAGTTCGACAAGGCGACCTTCGCGCAGGTGCCGCTGCGGCTCACCGGCGACCCGGCGCGGCCCACCGAAGTGCGGCCCGGCGCCGACGGCGACTACCTGGTCGGCTCCTCGAAGGCCTGGCGGGCCGGCAAGAAGATGCTCGGGCTCTCCGTTCCCTGGCGCTTCGGCCGTGGCGAGCCGTTCCACGGCGGCAACTTCTGGCGCAGCATGGACACCGGCCTGAAGGCGATGTCCAGCGTGCTCGCCAAGTAGCGCTCGCCCTAAACTGGGGACGATGTCGCGCCGCCTGACGATCCCGATCCTGCTCGCGCTCATGGCACTGCTCGGGGCCGGCGCCGCGCAGGGCGAGCTGAGCCAGAGCGGCAACCTGCGGATCTCCTTCAGCGGCGGCTTCAGCCCCCGCTCCCTGCCTCGCGACCGCCCGGCCCCGGTGACGATCGACGTCAAGGGCGCGATCGGCACCACCGACGGCAGCCATCCGCCGGCGGTGCGGCGGATCGAAATCGAGCTCAACCGCAACGGCAGGCTGACCACCGCGGGGCTGCCGGCGTGCACGGGCCGGCGGCTGCAGGCGACGAGCACCGAAACCGCGCTGCAGCGTTGCGGCCCGGCCCTGGTCGGCCGCGGCCATTTCGCCGCCGACGTCGAATTCCCCAGCCTCACCCCGGTCCCCGCCGCCGGCGCGATACTCGTCTTCTACGGCAAGAAGGACGGACGGCCGGCGCTCCTCCTCCATCTCTACGGAACCGCCCCCGTCCGCGCCACCTTCGTGCTGCCGTTGGCGATCTACCACCGGGCGAAGGGGCAGTTCGGGACGGTCCTGTCGGCCAAGATCCCGACCCTCGCCGGCGGCCTCGGCTCGGTCACCGAAATCGCCCTGAGGATCGGCCGCAACTACACCTTCCGGGGGCGGCGCCACAGCTTCATCAGCGCCAGCTGCGCCGCGCCGGCGGGGTTCGGGACGGCTCTCTTCTCCCTGGCCCGCGGCAGCTTCTACTTCGCCGGCGACAGGAAGATCGACACCACCCTCACCCGCGATTGCCGCGTGCGCTGAGCCTCGGGGTCGAGGGCCGAGGCGCCGGCGAGCCGCCGGCCCGGCGGTAGAGTCGTGCGGATCGAGAATCCCACCCCCGGGGAGAACAGATGAGAGATGACCAATCAGGCAGCACCAGCATCCGCGCGCTGAGCGCGGCACTCGCCATCGTGGCGATCGCCGCCGGCGGCGTCGTCTGGTCGGGCTGCGGCAGCAGCAACGACAGCAGCACCAGCACCGGCGGAAGCGCCACCGACGCGCAGAAGGAAATCGAAGCCGGCGCCAAGAAGGCCGAAGAAGGCGTGAAGGAAGGCGGCGAAGAGGCAAAGAAGGGCCTCGAAGAAGCGAAGAAGCAGATCGAAGAAGGAAAGGGCAGCGCCTCCAAGGGAGTCGAAGAAGGCACCAAGAAGGCCGAAAAGGGCATCGAAGAAGGCAAGGCCCAGGCCGAAAGAGGCGTCGAAGAAGCGAAGAAGTACGCGGAAAAGTACGCGCCCTAGTTAGCGGCGACGAAGCGCCGGATCGCGCCCACCGCCGGCGAGCGGAAGGGGAAGTAGAGGCTCGAGACGTGGCCGCGATCCGGCGTCACGTAGAGGCGGGAGCGCGGGAAGCGCCGCCTCACCTGGCGGGCCTCGGCGACCGAGGTGACGTCGTCGACCTGGCCGGCGAGGATCAGGGTCGGGAACGAGGTCGGGGCGCGCCAGCCGGCGGGGACCGGCGGCTCCAGCCCCCCGGGCGGCGGCGCCGGCCAGGTCAGGCAGCTGGTCAGGTGGGCGGCCGCGGAGAGCAGGTACTCGCGGCGGCCGAACGGGGCGAAGTAGCCCTTCGGCAGGCGGGTCGCCGCGGCCGAGAGCTGGCGGATGCGCTCGTCGATCCCCGCGTAGGGGTCCCAGAGCAGCGGGTAGTCGTTGCACTCGACGGCGATCTCGAGGCCGTATGAGAATTCGGAGAGCTCGCCGTGGCCGGCGGGGCCCGGGGCGATCAGCCGGTCCAGCCGCCGCGGCTCGCCGGCGAGGAAGCGGCGGTCGCCTTCATCGAGGCTGAGGTAGGAGCGCGGCGCCAGGGTCCCGGCCTCGAGCAGGAAGCGGATCAGCCCCTCGGTCGAGCGCCCGGCGACGTGGAAGCGGTGGACGACGCGGGAGAGGCGGGCGACGGGGCGCCCGGAGCAGGCCGGCGAGCGGCGGCAGGCGATGCGCAGGCCGTCGCGCCCCGCCGGCAGCAGGGTGCGGTAGTAGGGGTCGGCGGCGGGGTAGGCGGAATCGAGGACGAGGCCTTGCAGGG
Organism: uncultured Actinomycetes bacterium; assembly: GCA_963714045.1. GTDB lineage: Bacteria > Actinomycetota > Thermoleophilia > Solirubrobacterales > 70-9 > VAYN01. The sequence continues at coordinate 1,834,318 of OY970225.1, forward strand.
AGCCCGGGTGGCGGACCGCGTAGGCCTGGCCGAACAGGGTCCCGTAGGAGTCGCCGTAGAGGAAGATCCGGCCGAGGCCGAGCGCCCGGCGCACCTGCTCGAGGTCGGCGGCCGCTTCGGCGGTGGTGTAGCCGGCGTAGCGGGGCCCGAGCCGGTTGGCGCACTCTCCCACCGCGATCGCTTCGGGGACCAGACCGCCCTGCAGCGCCGGGCAGTCGAGGACGTCGGAGCGCCCGGTGCCGCGCTCGTCGAAGAGGACGAGGTCGCGGCGGCGCAGCAGCGGCGCCAGCACGGCGACCAGCGAGCGGGCATAGGGGGCGGCGGTCGAGGCGTAGCCGGGCCCGCCGTCGATCGCCACGATCGTGCCGAGCGAGGGCCGGCCGCGCTCGGCGCGGGGCCGCAGCGCGAAGGCGACCCTGGTGGTGCCGAGCGCCGGGTCGGCGCGGCGGATCGGCGCCGTGACGTGGCCGCAGCGGAAGGGGCGGGGCAGGCCGAGGTCGCAGCGCGCCAGCCGCGGCCCCGCGCCGAGCGCCGGCGCGGACAGAAGCAGGGCGGCGAGCAGGATCGGGGCTGCGGCGCGCAGGAACGTCTTCATCGGTGGCCAACCTAGCCCCAGTGGCCGACCGACCGCAACCGATCTCCCGCCGCCTGGCGAGAGTCGCCGCCTGGATCGGCGGCGTCGCCCTCCTCCTCTTCGTGCTCGACCTGCTCGGGGTGCCCGCCGGCGAATGGATCCGCGACCTCCTGCGCAAGGTCGGCGACGTCCCGCCCTGGGCGATCGTCGCCGGCGTCGGGCTGGAGACCGCGCAGACCTCGCTGGCGGCGCTGGCCTGGTTGGGGATCCTCCGCGCCGCCCTCCCCCACGCCCGCATCCCCTACCGGCTGGTGCTCGCCTGCTACGCGGTGGCGGTGGCGCTGAACGGCTTCCTGCCGGCGAACCTCGGCACCTGGGTGATGCTGCTGATGTTCACCGCGCTGATCGCCGGCGCCAGCTTCGCGATGGTCTTCTCCGGTCTCGTCGTCGAGAAGATCCCCTTCACGGTCTTCAACCTGGCGCTCTACCTGTACCTGTTCCTCACCGTCAGCGGCTCGTTCTCGATCAAGCTCGGCTTCCTCGCCGACCACACCGCGCTGGTGGTGGCGATCGCGATCGGCACGGTCGTCCTGCTCGCCCTGCTGGCGCGGATCTTCTGGAGGCGGCTGGAGGGGCTGCGGGCGCAGCTCCTCAACGGCGGCGCGATCCTGCGCAGCCCCCGCCGCACCCTCACCGACCTCTTCCTGCCAGTGCTCGGCAGCTACGCCGCACGGCTGGCGATCGTCGCCGTCTTCCTCGGCGCCTACGGGATCCCGGTCAGCTTCCACAACGTCGCCACCGTGACCGCCTCCAACTCGATCTCCAACAGCGTCTCGGTGACCCCCGGCGGCGTCGGCGTCACCCAGGCGATGAACTCGGCGGCGCTGCACGACTCGACCAGCGCCTCGACCGCCACCGCCTACTCGATCGGCCAGCAGCTGATCGTCACCTCCTGGGACGTCCTCTTCGCGGTGATCCTCGTCTCCTGGGTGTTCGGCTGGAGCGGCGGCAAGGAGCTGGTCGAGTCCTCCTACGAGGACGCCAAGGCGAGGAGCCGCGAGCTGAAGGAGAAGCACAGGCGCGGCTGAGCCGGCGCGGCGCTCAGCGGCCGAACCAGCGGGCGCTGCGGGTGGCGCCGAACTCGGCCTTCTCGGCGGCGAGGGCGGCGGAGGGAGCCTGGAAGGCGCCGGTCGGCTTCGGCCCGGAGAGGAAGTCGACGTCGACGCGGCCGACCCGGCCGGCGCCGAACTCGACGTAGCAGGAGCCGAGGCCGTCGTAGGCGCCGGGCTCGCCGGCCTCGCGGATGTGGGCGATCAGCGCCGCGGCGACGACGCGGGCGGCGCCCTCGGCGAAGACGCCGGCCTTCGGCACGCCGACGGTGGCGACGTCGCCGAGGGCGTAGACGCCGGGGAAGCGGGTCTCGAGCGTCCCGGAGTCGACCGGGACGTAGCCGTCCTCCGTCATCCCGCTGGCCAGGACGACGTCGGGGGCGCGGTGCTTGGGGACGCCGAGGAAGAGATCGTAGGGGACCTCCTCGCCGTCCTCGAGCAGGGTGACCTTGCGGGCCGGGTCCAGCGAGGCGATGCGGGCGCCGGGGTGGAAGGCGATGTCGCGCTCGGCGAAGGCGGCGAGCAGCGCGTCGGAGGTCTCCGGCGAGGGCGGGACCGGGCTCGGCAGCGGCATCAGCATGGCGATCTCGCACTCGCCGCGAATGCCGCGCGTGGAGAGGTGGTCGTGCAGCAGCAGGGCGGCCTCGCTCGGCGCCGGCGGGCACTTGAAGGGCGCCCCGCAGATGCCGATCACGACGCGGCCGCCGGCGAACTCGTCCAGCACCGCGGCCACCCGTTCGGCGCCGGGCACGGAGTAGAACTCGTTGCCGTCCTCGGCCAGCCCCGGCGTCGCCGCCAGGTCGTAGTCGGCGCCGAGCGCGACGACCAGGAAGTCGGCCTCGTGGACGCCGGCGTCGGTGGTGGCGGTGCGCGCCTCGGGGTCGATCGCGACGACCGTCTCCCGCAGTAGTCGCACCCCGGGCTTGACGAAATCCTCATAGGGGAGGCGGACCTCCTCCCCAGCCTTACCCCCGAACATCAGGTCGAGCTTGGAGAAGCCGAAGACGAACGAGTCGCCCTTGTCGATCACCGTCACCTCGACCTCCTCGCCGAGGCCCTCCGAGAGCGAGGTCGCCAACTCCAGCCCGCCGAACCCCGCTCCCAGAATCAGCACCCGCTCCATGGAGCCGACCCTACCGGGAGCCGGGGCTCACAGTCCCAGGCCTCCCACTCCCCGCTCGTTCCAGCCGAGGTGGTGGGCGAGCTCGTGGCGGAGGGTCCGCTCGACCTGGCGGGCGAGCAGCTCGCGGTCGTGGCCGAAGTCTCGCTCCAGGGTGTCGCGGTAGATGACGATCCGGTCCTCGTAGCGTTCGCGCGCGACCCCGTCGCCGTAGTACATGCCGTAGGCGTGGTGCTCGGCGCCGAGGTCGGAGACCACCACCGCGACCTTCGCCAGCACCTCCTGGAACTCGTCCGGCAGCCGGTCGATCGCGTCAGCGACCAACGACTCGAACTCGTCAAGCTCGGGAGCGCCGGTCATGCGCCGACCGCGTCGGAGAGCGGGGTTGAGGCGACCCGGTAGACGTCCCACTCGTCGGGGACGCCCTTGAGGCGGTGGCTGCCGCGGGGCTCGAAGGCGATGCCGGAGCCGGCGGCGAGGTCGCGGACTGTCCGCGAGACGAGGACATCGCCGGCGTCGGCGAGGGCGGAGATGCGGGCGGCGACGTGGACCGCGATGCCGCCGATGTCCTCGCCGAGCAGCTCGACCTCGCCCGTGTGCAGGCCGGCGCGCACCTGCAGGCCGAGCTGGGGCATCTGGGCGACGATCGCCCGGGCGCACTCGACCGCGCGGGTGGGGCCGTCGAAGATCGCCAGGAACCCGTCGCCGGTCGTCTTCACCTCCCGGCCCCCGAACAGCTCGAGCTGCGCGCGAACGAGGCCCTGGTGCTCGCCGAGCAGGTCGCGCCAGTGGCGGTCGCCGAGCTCGGCCGCGCGGCGGGTGGAGTCGACGATGTCGGTGAAGAGCACTGTCCCCAGCACCCGCTCGGCGGTCGGCCCGGGGCGCACGCCGGTGAGGAACTCCTCGATCTCGTCCATGGCCTCCTCGCGGTTCTCGCCAACCCAGGGGAAGTGGTCCTCGCCCTCCAGCTCGACGTAGCTGCTGCCCTCGATCTGTCCGGCGAGCCAGCGGGCGGCGCGGACGTTGACGGCGCGGTCGCCGCGGCGGTGGAGCACCTTGGTCGGCGCCTGGATCAGCGGCAGGGCGCTGCGGACGTCGGTGTCGAGGAACATCTCGACCAGCTGGGCGACCCGCATCGGGCTGGCCGCCTGGCGCTCGAAGCGGGCCTGGAACTCCCGGGCCACGGGGTTGGCGGCCATGCTCGGCGAGAAGATCTCAATCGTCGCCCCCTGGCCCCACATCGGCGAGACGAGCTCCTCGTTGGACTCTTCCAGCGCCTCGCGCTCCGGCGCCCACGGATAGTCCTCGTCGGCGGTCGAGCGGGCCATCGCGCCCCAGAGCACCAGCGCCGCGGTGCGCTCGGGATAGGTCGCCGCGAACAGCATGCACATCGTCGCCCCCTCCGACATCCCCAGCAGGGCGGCGCGCTCGGAGCCGGCGGCATCCATCACCGCGCGCACGTCGTCCATCCGCTCCTCCAGGGTCGGCGCGCCGTCCACCGGGTCCGAGAGCCCGACGCCGCGGCGGTCGAAGACGATGACCCGGGCGAAGGAGGCGAGGCGGTGCAGGAACGCCGCCAGCGGCGGGTTCTCCCAGATCAGGTCCAGGTGGGAGAGGAACGGGAAGGCGACGACGAGGTCCAGGTCTCCCTCGCCGACCACCTGGTAGGCGATGCCGACGTTCCCACTCCGCGCATAGCGGGTCTCAGGGCGCATCTACGAGTTAGTTGTAGCGCAGCCAGGCGATCGCGTCGGCGGCGTTGTCCTGGGGCGGGAAGACGGGATAGAAGACCTTCGCGATCCGGCCCGCCCGGGCGATGAAGGTGAGGCGGCGGTAGTGGCGGGCGCCGCCGGCCTCGAACGTCGGCAGCCCCAGCTCCTCGGCGAGGCGGAAGCCGCTGTCATTGAGCAGCGGGTACGGGAGGTGCTCGCGGGCGGCGAACTCGCGCTGCTCGTCGATGCCCTGGGAGCTCAGCCCGTAGACGGTGGCACCGAGGCCGGCCAGTTGATCGGCGCTGTCGCGGAAGGCGCAGCTCTGCGGGGTGCAGCCTCGCGCCCCCGGGATCCGGTCCCAGCCGGCGATCAGCGGCTGCCCGGGAACGCCGGTCCGCGGGTAGACGTAGACGACGAGCGTGCCCCGGGCGGCGGCGGCCAGGTCAACGGGCTCCCCGACGGTCGCCGGCAAGGCGACGGAGGGCAAGGCGGCACCCGGAAGATGATCCGCAGCCCCATCGTCCACGGGGACCGGCAGGTCGTCCGGGAGCGAATGGAGATCAGCCGCTGAATCGCTCATGGCTCCGCGATCCTTTCAGGAGCTGGCGACAGCAGCGATCGGCGATGATCCGTCTAGCCATCCACCCCCTGATCGACCAATGGGAAGCAATCGCGGAATCATGGAAGAGCTAGAGCGCAGCAAGTTCACCCCGGCGGGCGAGATCGCCAACGAGCGGTTGATCGACGCTGTCCTCGACCCTGACCGCTATCCCGAGGGCACCACCTTCATCGCCGCCGACCAGGAGGGCTTCGGTTCGATCCTCGCCGAGGCCGTCGCCGAGCACCGGCCGCTCGCAATCGTCTATCCCGATGGCCGCGAGATCGTCGCCGCGCCTCGTTCGAGTTGAGATCAGGGACCGGCAACTCGCCGTCGCCTGAGCATCACCGTCCCCATTTTTCGTCGACGACGCCTCGCTACTCTCAGAGAATGCTGAGCATCACCCAAGATGACCTGCCCGGCGCCGACCTCGTCAAGCAGGGCGCCCGCGATCTCGAAGCCGGGCGCGAATCCGCCGAGGCGCTACTCGTCTCGATCGGCGCGCCTCGCCTCCGCTCCATCGGTATCGAGCTCGCGACGCCAATCGCGTCGCCCGAGCACAAGCTCTACCTGCTGCTGGCGCGCGAGAAGGGCGACGGCGCCCACTCCGCCTACAACGCCCTGATCCGCCGCCTCGTCAGCTTCGAGCGGGCGGCCGCGCGGGAGCAATCGCTCCGAAAGCAGGGGTAGACAGCTGCTACCTGTGCGTGCTCTGGCCCACCTGGGTGGTCAGGGTCGCTTTGGGAGTGCCGGAGGCGATCTTTGCCGCCTTCACCTTGAAGTGGAGGGTTCCTTTTCTGAGCTTGGAGACCCTGACGATGGTGAAGGTGGTGCTGGTCGTTTTCGTCACTTTCAGCTTGCCGGGCGGGCGTTTGCGCGAGGCGACGGCGACGAAGCCGTTTTTGCCGATCAGCCTCAGCCCGGAGAGCTTGAATCTGTCGAGCGGGCTGGCCCAGGTCAGCGTTATCTGGAGCGTCTTGGTCGCGGCGCCGATCGTGACGCTGTGCAGTTTGCTCTGCCCCTTTCCGAGCGTGTCGGTGAACTGGCGCGGCGGGGTCTGGCAGGTGAGCGCGGCGCCGATGCTGTTCATCGCCGCCTGCAGCTGGCTCGCGTCCTGCACCGGGAAGTACGTGCCGCCGGTGTCGGAGGCGATTTTCTTCAGCCGCGCCTGGTCGGGGCCCGGGGCGATGCCGGTGCCGAAGCCGATCACGTAGGTCGGCACCTTGTGGACCAGGTGCGCTTCGTTGTAGGTGCCGATGTCGTGGCCCCCGTCGGTGAGGAAGACCCTCGCGTCGGCGCCGGGGTTGTCCGCGTCTGACTTGGCGAAGGCGGAGTTGTAGTCGGTGGCGCCGTTGTCGGCCTGGATCGCCGTGTCGAGCGCGCTGCGCATGGCGGTCGCGTTCGCCCCCACCGCCCCGGGCGGGAACACCGTGTTGGCGGCCGGGATCGTGAGGATGCCGGGCGCGTCGATCCCGGAGCCGAACTCGATCGCGCCGAGCTGCGTGCTGGGCGAGAGGTCGTCGATCAGGAGGCTCATCGCCTGCACCCGGAGGCGGTTCGGGTCGGTGACGCTCATCGAGCCGGAGTCGTCGATGATCGCCTCGATGTTCTTGGCGCTGGAGCAGCCCGAGGCGCTGGCCTGCGGCGTCGCCGAGGCGCCCGGCGCGGCGATCAGCCCCACGACGAGGAGCCCGACCACTCCCGATCCCAACAGCAGCTTCGCGACTCGTCTCATCTCGTCTCCCCGGGTCGAAATCTCTTGCGGATCACCTTAGCGCGGGGAGAGCGAGGCGAGTCAAGGCCAGGAGCGATCGCAGACGTTTGTTTCAGCGGACAGCTGACGTCCGGGCGGAATGCCTATCGATCGAGTGCTGCGAAGAATCGATGCACTACGTCCACGGCGTCAGCCCGCAACAACGCGACATCAGCATCGGGCTCGACTTCACAGGCTTGCTCGGCATACCCAACCGGACCGGTGTCCGTGGTCTTGACGTAGCGCTCTCTTACCTCGAGGAAGGTCGTCCGCAACGAAGGGAGGGCGTCGGCAAGCTCGCCATTAAGCAGGCGACGCGCGGCTTGCTCCGGGCCTCCTGCTTGATTGTGCTGAAGGACATAAACGAAGTCGTAGTAGTCCTTCGTGGCGGCTCGGGTGCGCACGGCGACGCACTTGGAGAGCAGATAGCCCTCGAGAGCGGCGAAACGAACGCGCACCGTGACCCTGGTGCCATCGACGAGCCCCCCGTTCAACTCCTTCCAGGAAAAGTCGCGGGCGACGTAGCCCGTGCCGCGGAGGTTCTGAGCGCTGAGCACTCGGCATCTACTCGGACGGACGACCTCTCCCTCTCGGTAGTTGGGCAGGTCGCAGAGAAACTCGAGCTTCACCGGCACACCGTCGATCGGGCCTCGCCAGCGCCAGCCATCCTCATTCGGATCCGGCTTGAACCCCAGGCGCTCCAGCGCCTGCTCCACGCCGCTGAGATCGGCATCTGGGTCGACGTGGGTGATGAGGAGAACATCGACATCGGTGGTGCCGAGATGGTCCGGCACGGAAACCTCGCCACCTGTGAGCACCTCGGGCACCAGACCGCCGAGCACAACGATGAAGATGTCCTCGTCCCCAAGCGCGTGCAGGAAGCGCACCAGCGCCAACTCGGCGCGGGCGCGGGTCTCGCGGGAGCGACGTTCATCCATCGGCGTCAGACTCCTCCCCGCCCCTGCTTGGGTGGAGCGGGTCGATGAGCTGGTCCTTGACGTGGTCTGCGGCATCTCCTCCGCGCCCGCCGAATGAGGAGAGATCGGCGAAAAGGCGCGGGGCGCTCACGACAGGGGTCCCTCCGATCCGCTGGGCGAGATTGAGCACACGAGAGTCGGCTGCCCAGAAGGTCACTCGACCGCCGTCCTCGACCTCGCGCAGGCCCGCCTCCTCGATCGCCTTGCCGAGGGGCTCGGCGAAGTGCACGTCATCGATGTAGAGGTGCAGGCTCGGCGTCGTCGTCGCGAAGGGCGCGGCGAGCTCCAGCCCCGCCCATCCGCTGAGGGCCCAACCAACGCTGCGGTCGAGCGCCGGAGCCAGGTCTTTATCCAGCAGCGCCATCACGTCCCGGGTCGCACGATGGGCGATGCGCGTCCTCCGCGGCGCATCGGCGATCGCGGCTGACCATGCGGCGAGCATCCCGTCCGCGTCGACGAGCTCCCGATGGGCGCCACGCCCGCGCGCGGTTCCCCGCTTGACAGTCCAGCCCCGATCGTCAAACGACTTCAGGACTTTCGCGGCCTGCGCGACAGACCAACCGCTCGCATCGGCAAGCTCGGCTACGCGCAGCGGGCGGTCCTTGCGGGCAAGAATCGCCTCGGCCACGGCGATCGCCGACTTCGACCACGCGAAGGCGCGAAACGCGCCCTCCTCCTGGGGCAGCTCTGCGGGCTCGCGGATCACGACCAGCCCGTCGGGCCCGAGGATGCGCGCCTGGCCGGCCTCATCTGCCCAGTTGGCGCCTCGCTCCCGCAGCCACGCGAGCGCCCCGGGGGAGAACCGGCGCGCGAGGAGGACAAGGCCCACGGGCCAACGCTCCGAAACCTCGGCCGCTGCTCGCCGGACGTCCTGCGGCCAGCCCTCGCCGGCCCACTTCGCTTTCAGCGCGATCACCCGTCCATCCCGAGTGCGAACCACGAAGTCGGCGCCGCCGCTTGCCGCGGGCTCCACAGCGACACCCGCCACCGCGGAAGCAAGGATCCTCTGCCAGCGTTTTTCTGCCTCAGGCATGTTTTCTACTTTACCAGTGGAATGCGTGGAAAAGTAGAAAAAAGAGGCGGCCCCCACGAGCTCGAGGGCCTTTTTGGACGAGGCTCACAGCAGCTCGATGGCTCCCCGCGCCAGCAGCGCCAGGCCCATCGCGGCGGCGCCGATGTAGAGGATTCGCCCGCCGTGCCGGTTCAGCACCAGGCGAAAGCGCTCGACCGCGCGCGGCGTCCACTCCGGGGCAAACGTGTAGCCGATCAGCGGGATCTCCAGCAGCGCCAGCATGATCAGGTTGAAGCCGACGATGCAGAGCACGGTCAGCGTCGTGCTCAGTTCCTGGTCGTGGATCTGGTTGAGGCCGGCGAGGTAGGAGGCGCCGGGGAGGGTGAGCACGGCGCCGACGACGAAGGTCTGGCGGGCCGAGCCCTTGCTCAGCGCCGCCTGCCACTTCGGGGTCTTCTGCGGCTGCTCGGCCTTCCTGGCATGGCGTTCCTCGGCACGCCGCCTGTGGCCGTCGCTGCGCAGGATGAGGGAGACGACGATGAGAATCAGCCCGAGCACGATGTCGGCGGCCGGGCTGAGCGTGCTTTCGGTCGTGCTGACCGCGCCCGACCCCTCCAGCCCGAAGACGATCGCCATCCCCAGGGAGATGCTGGTCATGTAGGCACCGAGCAGGTAGCCGAGCAGGAGCCTCTTGGGGCTCGGCAGCAGGAGCATCACCGTCGTCGCCGTCAACAGCGTCGGGTTGAAGGCGGCGGTGCAGGCGAAGAGGAGGACCTGGCTCATAGGGCAACCTCCTCCTTGTTCTTCTGAGATTGAGAGGCCGAGCGCAGCGAGGCCGTCGAAGATCCCCGGGGAACGCATAGAGCCGACCCCCGCCGGGAGAGCGCCAGCCTTGCTAGCCGCATAGACGGCCCGCATGAGACCAGCGCCTCCCGGCGGTGCGAGGCGCCAGAAGCGCCAACAGGACGTGGCGTCAGCGAACGCCACCCTATGAGCATGCGCAACGGCTCCTCATGGCCGGCTATCAGCCGATCGCAATCGACCGAGGAGGAAGCATGGCAGCAACGAGAACCGCGGGCGTCGACTGGGCCGCCGAGGCCCATGAGGTCTGCATCAGCAAAGAGGGGCGCGTCAATGAGCGCTTCTCCGTCACCCATGACGAACGTGGGCTCGCCGAGCTGGCGCGCAGGCTCGAGAGGCACGGCGTAGTTCGGGTGGCGATCGAGCGACCCGACGGGATTCTGGTCGAGCGGCTCTTGGCTGCCGGCCTCGAGGTGCTGGCGATCCATCCCAATCAGGTCAAGGCCGCCCGCGCCCGCTTCGCGGTCGCCCACGGCAAGTCCGATCGCTTCGACGCCTATGTCCTGGCCGAGCTGGCTCGCACCGACGCACACCGCTTCCGGGCGCTGGTGCCCGATGGCGAAGAGACCAAGGCGCTGCGGGCGCTGACCCGCGCCCGCGAGGATCTGGTCGGAGTTCGCGTGGAGCTGGCCAACCAGTTGCGCGCCCAACTGCAGGCCTTCTGGCCCGGCGCCCTTTTGTTCGCCGCGCTCGACAGCCCGATCTCGCTGGCCTTCATCGAGCGCTACCCGAGCCCCGCTGACGCCAAGGGCCTCGGTGTCGGGCGGATGGCCGCCTTCCTGGCGCGCAGCGCCTACAGCGGCAGCACCGATCCGGCCGAGCTGGTGGCGCGGATCAAGGCGGCGCCGCAGGGCACCGCGGGCCCGGCCGAGTGCGAGGCCAGGCGGGCGGTGGTGCTCGGCCTCATCGCTGCCCTTCGGCCGATCGTCGAGGGGATCGCCACCCTCAACAAGCAGATCCGCGAGCGCCTCGCCGCCCACCCCGACGCGGCGATCTTCGCGCCGCTGTTCCGCGGCCCCAAGACGACGATCTGCCCGGCGACCCTGATCGCCGAGCTCGGCGATGCCCGGGGCCGCTACCCGACCGAGGCGGCGATGGCCGCCGACGCCGGGATGAGCCCGGTCGCCCTGGAGTCCGGCAAGCTGCGGGTCGCCACCTTCAGGCGAGCCTGCGACAAGCGATTGAGGGTCGCCGTCGCGACCCTCGCCGACTCCACCCGCCACTGGCATCCCTGGGCCAAAGAGGTTTACCGCCGAGCTCGGGACAGAGGGCAAGACCACCCGCATGCGATCCGCACCTTGGGGCGCGCTTGGATCCGCGTTCTCTGGCGCTGCTGGCGGGAAGAAGTCCCCTATGACCCCGCTCGACATGGCAACTTTGTTCGCCTTCAGACGACGGGGGGTTGACACAGGACGTCTCATGCGAGGCGTCCCTGGCTACGGGGGGCATCGCCGAAGGCTCTGTCCAGGGCCACCGACGCCATATAGGCGACGACGACGCCGACGATGATCAGCGGCCCCGCCCCCGCGCCCCCCTGGCTCACCAGGAGCGTCGACAGCACCACCGCCGCCAGCGGCAGCCTCAGCACCGACACGATCCCCGCCCCCATGCCGACTCCGATCGCCCCGGTCTCGGCGAACCCCGGCAGGTGCGAGGCGAGGAGGCCGGCGGCGGCGCCGACGAACAGCGCCGGGAAGGTCGGGCCGCCGCGGAAGCTGCCGAGGGAGACGCTCCAGACCAGGCCCTTGAAGGCGAGCAGGAGCAGCAGCGTCCCCACCGACCAGGTGCCGGCTTCAGCGACCAGTTCTGGGAGAGCCTCCTGCCCCGAGAAGAGCACCTGGTCGATGCCCTTGCCGCTGACCTCGTGAAAGGCGATCGCAAGGCAGGCGACGAGCGCGCCCGCGGCGGTGACCAGCACCAACGGGCGAGCCGTGACGATGCGATGCACCTGAAGCCCGAGCCGCAGGATCGCGAATCCCAACACCGCCACCGCGACGGCGAGGGGGATGGTCCAGGCGAACTCGGCGACGGTCGGCTCCGCGAGTTCGGCGACCGAGAGCGGTGCGAGCGTGTAGGCGCTGGTGCTCAGTCCCGTGAGCGAGCCCATGCCGATCGACGTCAGGGAGCCGATCCCGGCCGCCAGGAGGCCGGGCACGAGCACTTTCGGCAGTTTCTCCCGATCCAGGCCGAGCGCCTCGATCAGGATGACGGCGGCGATGATCGGGGAGCTGAAGATCATCGCCATCGCGGCGAAGCTGCCCGAGGCAGCGATCACCGCCTGTGCCTCGGCGGGCGTATCGCGCCGGACTGCTCGGATCGCCAGCAGTCCCAGCCCCGCACCCAGCCCGATCAGCGGCGCCTCCGGACCCAGCACCAGCCCCAGCCCGATCGTCGCGAGGCCGGCGAGGACGATCCCCGGCACCTCTATCGGCTCGGTGGGGGCGCCGCCGACCTTGAGGCCCTCGGCCGCGACGTGGCCGCCGTGACCGGGCAGGCGCGTGATCGTCAGGGCGACCAGCAACCCGGCGATCGCGAGAACGAGGAGATACCACCAGGACGGGGGACCGCTGGAGTAGCCAAGATCCTGCGGCAGGTCGGTGAAGACGAAGACCTGCATCTGGTGGATCAGCTCGAGAAAGCACCAGGCGGCGAGGGAGACGACGACCCCGACGGCCGCCACCAGGGCGAGCAGGACCAGCAGCGCCCTGGGCCGAGGTCGCGGCACGGACTCTGAGTCCGGTGAAGCCGTCAGACGCCGCCCCCGGCAGCCGGCGTGGGCCGGGAAAACGCTCCGAAGATCCAGAGAACCGGAAAGAAGATCCCGAAGAAGAACAGCCATCCGTGCCCATTACGCAGACACGCAAGGCCGAGCCAGATGAACAACACGATCCAGACGACAGCACCAAACCCGATCCAGAGCATGGAATACGTCCTCCTCCATCGGTTAGGGCCAGATGCTCTGGCCGCAGCCTGGATGAACCTACCCCCGCCTCCTTGGGGCGTCTTCCGTAATAACCCTCGGTTTTGCGGGGGCGAGTACGGAGTCGCCTGCGAGCGAGAGATCTTTTACTCAATCGCCAAACAGCTTCTGGCCGACATGGTTAAACACCATCGAGTCGTCACTTCGCCATCTGCATTGTAGAGCTCGACTTCGATGCAGTTCGCCGCATCCAGGGCTTCTGCTTGGTCGGACTGGTCAGTCCGACCAAGCCCTTGTGCTCACCCCGCCACCGCGACGATCGTCCGCATCTGCTCCCGGCTGATCTGGATCTCCGCCATTAGATCTCAAGGTTGGGGAAGTGCCGTCGTCATCGCTACCTTGGTGAGCCGCACGGCTTCCTTGACGCTGCAGTACGGCCCGGAGCCATAGCCACAGACGAGCGGTTCCGCTCTAGCGAACCGCGCCGCCGAGGTCTGTGCGCGCGCGACATAGTTCGCGCTGACGTGCCGGATGCATCCGTGGAACTGAGATTTTGAATGTGCGCCGTAGAGGCAGTAGAGGCTGACCATGACGGCACCTGCGCGAGCGGATGCATGGTCGGTCTTCACGGACGACTGTTCACCGCAGCCGGCGAGTAGTCCGAGCACCAACAAAGGCACAACCAAGCGCCGCATCCTGCCAGCCTAACGGCGACTTCGGCGCCGACGCCCGTCGCGCCGTCCTCAATCACATTGACCAGCGACGGCGGAACGGTCAAATAGCGTCCGCTTCCCGCTCCGCGCGCTCCTGCTTCTTGCGTTTCTCTTGGTGCGCTTCCCGTGCCGCATTTGCGGATTCAACGGACCCGAGGAGCCGTCGCTCGCGCACTCCATGCAAGAGCGCGTAGGCCGTAACGGCAATGGCCGCCGCGACGGCGGCCATTGTGAGGCCCGCGATCAACCGGGAGCCGCCGGTCTTGGCGTGGGCACCGTCGATATCGAGCGCATATCCAAGCGCCTGAAAGATGAATCCGCCTCCCAGATATGCGATGCCAAACTCCCCAAGAACGCGGTTCTGACACCGATCTAACATCGCTCCCCTGTTGAGGCCCCAGTAGGTGCCGGAAACCCACGAGATGGCCTCCGGCGACAGCAGCAGGCCCCGCGCTAAAAGAACCGCCCCACAGATATCGAGCGCGAGGCCGACAAGGAACATATCGGTAAGCGACAGATAGCCCAGCACACCGCAACCGTCTCAGACCGGGCGGCGGACCGCGCTCGGAGGCGAGACGCTAAGAACCAGGCGTCATCGTGCGATGCCCCTCGAAAGCCCGAAAAGAACCTCGAAGCCAGCGCGGTGCTCGGATCGCCATTTGGCGCCCGCGCGCCTCTACATGCCGAGATCGAGCTTGCCGCCGACAAAAGCCAGCATCGCGAGAAAGGCTGCGACGACAACGACCGCGCCGACCCAGGCGAAAGCGGTTCCCCCGAACACCACTTCGGCGAGGAGTGCGATGCCGGCTACGGGTAGGAAGATCGCGGCCAGGATCAAGCCGACGACAGTAACCCACGCAACCGCAGCAAGAACGAGCTTCGGCGCGAGCAACAGCCAAGCCAGAGGCGACCATCCCTCCCCACGGGAGGGCCAGCGGAAATACGCTCCCCACTCGTCCACGCGACAACGGTACCGTGACCGCAGCCGTTTGCGGGCACGGCGGGCTCCCCTTACTTCGAATCATGCAGAGGTTGAAGATGGGGCGGGAAGGACTTGATCCTTCACCGACGGATTATGAGTCGAGCCGGAAGCTGTCTATAGGGCGAATCTGGCGCGAGAAAGCGAATCGCGTCCAGGGAGCTCGGCTGAGTTCGGTGGAGTCGGGGACCAAGTTTGGCGATCACCTCGTTGATTCCTCCACTAACCCCAACGCCAGTCTCGAAGCCTGAGTGCTCATCAAGCCGCGGCCCAGGTGCATCTTCTTGAGTACCAGAACATCTACTCGACCACTCGACCGGGTTGCAGAGCGATAGGGTTTTCCTACTGTTTCCTCACGGCTGGGAGGCCAAATGCCGACGCATCAGATTGCCGCCACGGAGTTCGCATGGCGACGGTAGAGATCACGCCAACGCTCATCACCGAGGGTCTCGGCGCCTTTGATGAGCTCGAGTTTCTCGGAAAAGGCACCTACGGAACCACCTACCGGGCGGTTCGGGGTGACGACGAGCGAGCGATCAAGGTGATCCACCAGCTTGAGATGCCCGACTACCTCTGGGCCAGGGAGCTGGCCTCGCTTGAAGGCGTCGATCACCCGAATGTCGTCGGCTTCCTCGGGGCGGGCAGTTTCGAGGCGAACGACAACAAGTTGCACTACCTCGAATGCGAGTTCATTGATGGCGGCTCGGTCGAGGCCAACCTTGAGGAAGGTCGCCTGGCGGCCGGTGATCGGCTGCGGGAGATGCTCACCGGGCTTCTCGCCGGGATCGAGGAGATCCACGATTTGGGAATCATCCACCGCGACATCAAGCCGGCGAACGTTGCCCTTCGGGGTCGTGACTGGGGAAATCCTGTACTGCTGGACTTCGGCCTCGCGAAGGTGCTCGACATGTCCTCCCACACGGTGCTCGGCCAAATGATCGGAACGCCCCGCTACATGGCTCCCGAGCAGCTGCGCGGCCGGCCGGCCCGTACCCGCAGCGACCTCTTTGCGATCGGGCTGGTCGTCTACGAGGGGGGGACGGGCTCGCATCCCTTCGCCGTCGAGGGCGCAGAGACGGTTCAGGGGCTCTTCGAGCGGATTGCGACAGGACCACCGGCCGATCCGCGCGAGAACGGCGAGTGGCCTGATGACGTCGCCGAAGTCGTCTTGAGGATCCTCTCCGCCGAGCCGCATCAGCGCCTGAGCCCGGGGAGGGCGATGCGCGACCTGGAGGGCCGCTAATGCCCGACATCGCGCACGGATTCCAGTTTCATCCCGGCACCGAGGCGGGGGCGGACACGACCGAGTTCCTCGAAGAGCTCGCCGCCGCCCAGCCGGATTCGCGGGTCGGCGGAACGATTCACATTCCTCGCCAGCGGCTGACCTACTGGCAAGGGTACGGCCCGAAATGGAACCCGACGGTCGACTTCCTGCTCGGTGATCCCGAATGCGGGCGAATGGATCGGCCCTTTGATGAACGCGGCCCCGGCCGCGTGGATTTCTCCTACCTCGCCGAGAGCGATGCGGCGGCGAACGTCGAGCGCTTCGTCGAGCAGGTGCTAGAAGCCCAGCGCCAAGTTGGGGCAACGGCTCTGATCTCCCCGTGGCTCCTTCACGGCCTGAGCCAGACCGAGCACGAGCTTGCGGCGACCGTCGGCTTCGCGCTCGCCGCCGAAGAGTTGGTCGACGGGGAGAAACTGCTGATGGGCGTCGAGGCGACAGAGGGCGTCTTTGCCAATGGCGAAGCCCGAAACGACTTTGTCAACGAGCTGGTCGAGGGTCCAGAGCTGCCCATCTACCTACGCATGCGCATGAGCCCTCCCCCAGGCTACAAGCAGTACCAGCAACCGGCGGCGCTCGAAGGCCTACGCAACGTCGTCGTCGCTCTGGAGGCCAACGAGCGGCCAGTGGCGCTCCCGCAAAGCGGGCTGACCGGGTGGTTCATGACCGCCTTCGGAGCCCGATCTTTTGGGGCCGGCATGCAGGGCTCGATGCAGCGGAACTCCGCGCCCGCGGGCGGAGGCGGAGGTTTCCCGCCTCTGCACTGGTATTTCGTCCCGCAAATGCTCGGATTCGTCCAGTCCGAGGAGATGGAGGACGTCGCGGCCGTCGATGACTTCGAACCGTGTGACTGCCCCTACTGCGAGGGGGACTTGCCAGAGACAGGCGCCGGCTTCGACGTTAGGCGCGCCGGTAGACATTTTCTCTGGTGGTGTTCCAGCCTCGGGGCCGAGCTGACCGATAGCGATCCTGCAGAAGTGGTGTCTGATCGAGTTGAGGAGGCGGTCGCGTTTGCCGAGGAGGTCGAAGACAGCGCGGAGCTAGACGACCGCTCGGTCGCGTCGCACCTTTCGATCTGGAACGACCTGCTGTCCTAGGCGCTCGCTCGCTTGCGCAAACTCTTGACCCAGCGCGATTTCGCGCCCAGCACAATCGGCTCGGACTCGCTGGAGAGGCGGTGCCCGTGAGGGAGCCTTCGCTCGGGACGATTCTCGATCGCCAGCCCCAGAACCCGGGCCAGCGCGCGCTCGCCGACGAGGGCCGACTCAAGCCGATTCGCCCGGCGATGAGGACGGCTGCGGAAGATCAGTCGCCAGGAGTCGGGCCTCAGCTCGATCAGCCCGATCCCCAGCTGGCGCCAGTCCCTGTCCATGCGTCGGAAGCGGGTCGCGTAAGCGGCGTCAAAGGCGACAAAAGTCTCATCGTTCCAGGCGCGATGGGCCCTGGCCTGGCGCAGAGCGCTCCTTGGGTCGTCGCGCTTTGCCTCGATCGTGATGATCCTCTGGGCGAGTGAGGCGATCGGGGCGAGGCGACGAAATGTGCCGGTTGGTTCGCGAACGATGAAGCCGTCGGCGCTCAGGTCGCGAAGGACTTCGGTGGCTCGTTGCCGCGAGCTCCGCATTTGCCTGGCGACTAGCTCGGCGCTCGCCCCCCGATCGGGCCGCAGGGCGTGGAGCGCCCGCAGCTCCCGGAGGCTCAACGGGCGTAGGAGGTCCGCTTTGGCGCGGGCGCGCATCGCCGCGATATTGAGGCGAACGACGGCGAGGTCGGCGATTCGCGAGTGCAGCTGCTGCTCTTCGAGGAGCAGCCAAGTGTGAGCCGGGGACCTCTTGGTCCACCGAGTTCTCACCAGGTCGTGCAGGACGGGCAGCATCTGCGCCTCCGTCTCGAAGGATGGCGCTGACTTTGAGGTGGCGGCAGCTCGGCTCACGGACCGAGACGCTATCCGTCGCCACATCGATACCCCGACTTGGCAACCGAACCGTCTGGAGAGCTACTGCTCTTCCAGGGCGGGGAAAGGCACGTAGGAGGCACCGGCGATGACGTTCGCGTGGAGCTTTGCAAGTCGGGCCTTGATCTCCAGCGGGTCGCGGGCGATGCCTGGTTTCCAGCCGTAGGCACGGGCAACGGCCTCGTCGAGCTGGCGGTGGAGGTCTGAGACCTCCGACCAAGCGCCCTCGTCGACTTGGTTGTAGAGGTCGGTGAGGCCGATCTCGTTCTCAACGCAGATCGCCTGGCGTCTTTCGATCAGTCGCTTGGCGATCTCGCCGATCTCGTCTCGGACACCTTGACCGGGCTGCGGCCAGGGGAAGGTCTCGAAGCATGAGGTCGGCGTGTAGCGGAGGTCGATCCTGAGCGTCGACGACTCCGAGCGCGCCCACGCGCCGTGAATCGAGGACGTAAGGATTCCAATCGAATAATCGTCGTCGAAGGCGAAGACGATGGTCAGGTCGCTGGGACAGACCGAGGCGTCTGCCCAGCAGAACAGAAAGCGCTTGCCGATTCGATTGCCGGCGATGTAGCGGGACAGGGGTTCAAGCACCTCCCGCATCTCCCCGCGCGGGCGACCAAACCGCCACCAATGTTCCCGAAACCCCTTGTCTCGATTTTCATCGCGTTCCGGTTTGACTCGTTCGCGCACCACCTCCAAAGCCGCCGGGTATTTCATCGCTTCCTCCAGCGCCATAAACGCGAAGTCGATGATGAAGCGCCGCGGTTGCTGCTCAGGCTCCTCGGTGATGTCGTCGCCGATCAGGTAGGGCCGCACGACCTCGGAGTAGTTCGCGTCGTCGCGGGCGAGGATCCCTTCGGCCTCTTCAGGCTCCAAATAGAAGCTCCCGGCCGGGATCGACCCCTGGAACGAGCGGCCGAGGTTCGCCGGCAGCGGCTCGTACTCCTCGATCGCCAGCTTCGACTCTCGCAAGCGGGTGTTGATGCCTTCAACCGACTCTCCATCGAGCACGAAGTACTGCGGCGGCTCGCTCGGCTGCTGCACCCAGTTGACGATGCTGACGTTGACCACCGCCTCTCCCGGCCACTTCTGACGCGAGACGGCGTCGGTAATCACGCCCCCTTTCTCGACGAGGTAGTTGAGGCTCGCCCCGCGTGCGCGGTTCTGGCTGATCGAGTTCGTACCGACCAGGCCGGCACGGTCGCCGGGTCGCATCTGGTCGGCTGCGCGGCGGAACCAGTAGACGCAAAGATCCTTGAGACCGGCGTGAAAGTGCTCCTTGAGCCACTCCACGTAGTCCTCGTCGAGAACCTGGCGCAGGTTCTGGGACCCGTGGTAAGGAGGGTTTCCGATGATCGCGTTTGCCTCGCCCCACTCAGCACGCAGCGCGTCTGCGCGGCGGATTCCCGAGAGATCAGCCAGCGGCAGGGTGCTCTCGTCGAGGCCGAGCTCCTCAACCGCCAGCTTGTGCCCCATCCACAGGGTCACCCGCGCCAGGTCGACGCCGAACTGCTCGATCTCGATGCCGCGCATGTTTTGGAGTGGGAAGAAGGCGCTGAGTCCTTCCTGGGCCGGTCGGCCCTCGGCCAGCGCCAACTCAGTCGCGCGGGCGGCCAGCTTCACCTCGATCCGGCGCAGCTCTCGGTAGGCGACATAGAGGAAGTTGCCCGAGCCGCAGGCGGGGTCGAGCACGACGTAGTTGAGCAGGTCGGCCTGCGCCTGTTTCGCCTCCTTGTGGCTCGACAGCGCCTCGATCCGCTCGGTCCACGGCTCGACGATCGCCGGCACCACGATCTTCTGGATCTCCGAATCATGCGTGTAGTGGGCGCCGAGGCGCCACTGCTTCTCGTGCCCGAATACTCCTTGGAGGAGCGAGCCGAAGATCGACGGCTGGACCTCGTGCCAATTCGAGGCGCTGACTTCTCGGAGCAAAGCGAGCTCCTCGGGTGTCAGGTCGATGCGACTCGGCTCCGCGAACAGCGATCCGTTGGCGTAAGGCACTCCGGCGTAGAGCCCGTGCGTCGGGCGCTCGGGATTCGGATCGTCCAGGTACTCGAACAGCCGCCCGAGGTCATCTGCGCTGGAGCGGCGCGGGTTGGCGATCAGGTCGTCGATGACGCGAGTGAACCCCTGCCCGGGGATCTGACCCAGGTCCTCGGCGAACATGCACCACACCGCCTGCAGGATGAAGCGCCGACGGGACTGCGGATCGCCCTCGCCGCGCTGCTCGATCCGCTGAAAGAGGTCGGCCAGCTTGCCGACAGCTTCGAGCGTGACGCCCTCCTGGCGGGCGTTGAACACCGGCTCTCCGCCGGTCAGGAAGAGCAGAGACGTGTAGCGGTCAGGCAGCTCGTCGAGGTCGAACTTGACCCGCGGCGCTTTCGGGAACCTGCCCGGCTCCCAAACCTCGAAGCGCTTGAAGGCGCAGAGGACCACGTAATCAGGGGCGGGTATCCCCTTCTCCGCGTCTGCGGCCTCGCGCCAGTAGTTGAGCGCTTGCTCGCGATGCTTTGCGAGTCGGCCGGCTTCGCTGGCCGACTTCATCTCGAAGATGCAGACGCGGGGCCAGATCAGGTCGATGAAGCCTCCGGCCTGAAAGCGCTCGAACTCGGCGACGTCGGAGAGCCGCTTGCCGTAGCAATCGAAGAGCTCAGTGAGGAAGGTCTGGGCCTCGCCGCGCTCGTATCCATCCCGCACGCTCCAGCGCGCGACGAACCGCGTCAGGTTGGCCCTGATCTCCTCACCAGTGAGGGGCATCCGGGGCGGCTAGGACGCGAGGCGCTGCTGCTCGTCGCCGGTATCGATCAACTCGCCCTGGTCGCTGGAGGGCGCTCGCCAGTAGACCGACTTCATCAACCGCGCGTGATCGGCCCGAGCCGCACCGGCGGCGGTCTCCAAGGCCGCGACGAGGTACTCCGGCGCCCCGTCCTTCTTCAGCTCTTTAGCCGTTTCGTCGAGGCGGCGGGCGGCGTCCTCGATGTAGAGCATCGCGCCCTCCACCTTGCGGAAGTGCCCTTCCTCGCGACGTTGCTCTGCTGCATTCACGATGCCAACTCTAGGGGCGTCCCCGGACACGTGTGGCGCGCAAATTCGCAAAATAGGGAAACGGCTTCGCAACGATTCCGTGGAACCCGCCCATGTCGCCATGCCCAGTAGCCGCCACCGCTGAACTGCGGCGGCGGCGCGTCGAGCACAGCTTCCAGGACAGCGTGGAACCGAGCCTCGATCTTCGCCGGACAGCGGCGGCCCCGGACCGGTCGCCTACGCGACAGCGGCTCCGGCACTCCGAGGGCGCTTCTTGCGAGTTCCCTTGCTCGCGACCACCTTGACCTCCGCCCCGAGGGCGTCCGCGACGGCAGCGACGGTCTTCAGCTCGGGGTTGATGTCGGCGGTGAAGAACCGACGGATGCTGGACGGCTCCTTCCCGATAGCACGAGCCAGCTCGGCCTTTGACATACCCGCCTGCTCACGCAGCTCGTCGAGCTGGCGGACTATGGAGTCGATCTGTGCAATCTCCCGGCGCTGCCGCTCGAACTCCGCTCGGAACTCAGGATCTTCCTTGAGACGTCGTGCGAGCCGCCGGTCGTGGTAGGTCGTGTCGGGCTTGCTTCGAGGAGCCATGATCGCCAATTGCGCGTAGCATAGAAGTTACGTCGCCAGTTGATGATCCTGACCGAGCACTTCGATCCGTGTCAAGCTGACTCAATGGCCCACCACAAGCGCAAACGCCCCAAGCATCAACGCAACGGCTGCCTGCTGTGCAAGCCGCACAAGCTGACCGCCAATGTCAAGGCGGAGCGTCGGCGGGGTCGGAGCCGATGGACCGACCACGAGAGCTCCGCCTGGTAGCGACGGCGCGCTGAAGCGCCACACCGCGTTAGCCCGGGCCGGCGTTATACTGTCATCGTATGACACAGAAAATGGGAGCAAAAGGGCAGGTCGTCATTCCCAAGGACTTGCGCGATCAGGTCGGTCTGGGTCCTGGCGCTGACGTGTCCTTTGAGCCGGTAGACGACGGCATCGTTGTCCGGCGGTCCGATCGACGCTCGAACCTACGAGGTAGGTTCGCGGGAAGCGGCATGGCCGAGCGGCTTCTAGAGGACCGCCGCAGCGAACCCCGATAGTCCGTGAAGTCCTGTCTCGATTCATGGGCCGTGCTCGCGTGGCTCGACGGCGACGAGCCGGCGGCCACCGTGGTCGCCGAAGCGCTTGACCGCGAACGACCGCCGATGAGCTGGATGAATCTGGTCGAGGTTCACTACCGGACGATTCGTGACCACGGTCGCCAGGAGGCCGACGAGGTGCTCTCCGAGCTACGCCCGCAGATCACCGAGCACTTGCCCGGCGTTTCCGCGATGCGCGCGGTCGCGGGCCTCAAGGCAGCGAATCCAATCGCCCTGGCCGATTGCTTTGCCATCGCGCTCGCGGACGCCGAGGGGGCGCAGCTCCTAACCGGAGACCCCGAGATTGTCGATCGGGCCGACGAGCTGCCCTGCGACGTCGTAGATCTCCGCACCGCAGCGGTCTAAACGATCCGTCGGTCCTTCGACAACGGCGCCAGCTCGCGCAGGATGCACCGCACCTCTTCCGGCCGGAGAGGCGGCTTCTCCGACATCTATCAGCCGAGCGAGCGCGAGGCAGCGAGTTCGATCCGGGCGTCGACTGCCAGCGGGGCAAAGACCTCGTTCTCGCGCTTCAGCCGAGCAACCGACTTGCCGCCGCCGGAGATCGCCCGTTCGTCGGCAACCCGAGAACGTTGCTTCTCGGCTGCCCTTACTCGAGGCTGAAAGCTTGCGCCATGACGCTTCATGCGGAAGTGCCCTTCCTCACGACGTTGCTCTGCTGCATTCACGGTTGACGCCGAATGCTTCCGTGGCTGCGATCGCTGCGGAACGGACGCGTTCGCTCGGGCCAGATGAGGAAAACGCAAAATACGAACACGCCGGCAAAGAGGAATGCGTACGCGCCACCGGCGCCTATTCCAGTCAGGGCCGTCAGCATCATTGCGCAGGCTGCTACGACAGCGGAGCCGATTGCAAGGCCGGCCGTTGAGGTGCGGTGCATTGTCTTCATAGTATCTGCCCCGCTCAACCCTGTACGAGTCGCTCGATGGGGCGGGAAGGACTCGAACCTGCGACCGACGGATTATGAGTCGAGCCGGAAGCTGTCCATGGAGGCGAATCTGGCCTGGTAGAGCGAATTACGTCCAGCAAGTTCAGCTGAGTTCGGTGGAGTCGGGGACCAATTTCGGGACCAAGTTTTCAGGCTGCCAACAGCTTAACTACCAAGGCTCGTCGTCGAGCTTCTTCTGAATTAGATCCTCGACGTATGCTACTCGACTTTCGTGACCTTCAGTCGATTTGCAGGAGACCGGGCGACGGCGGCGACGGCATGACGCGCTGACAAGAATGGGGCGACCGACGGCGAACCCCTCAGGTGTCAACGCCAAGGAGGTCCACCGCCGATGCCCGTCCTGCCATCTTCGCTCAGCGCTATCGCGTCCCTGCTCCGCCCGGTCTTCACAGCACCGACCTTCCAGATCTTCGAGGCGCTGCTGGCGGGGTTCACCGGCCGTGTCGGGGAGCACACGGTGACCGGCATGTGGCAGGCGGCGCGGCTGGCCGGACGCCTGCACCACTCCCGCGCCCACGACTTCTTCGCCCGCGCGGCCTGGTGCCCGGACCGCCTCGGCCTGCTCTTGCTCGACTTCCTCATCGAGCGCTTCACCGACCCCGGGGCGCCGATCACGCTCGCGGTCGACGGCACCGTCTTCGGGCGGGCTGGCCGCAAGGTCTTCGGGGCGAGCTGGCACCACGACTCATCCGCAGCCCCCGGCGGCCGCGGCTTCAAGTTCGGCAACTGCTTCGTCGTAGTGGGCCTCGTGGTCAGAGTGCCGGCGCTCGGCGAGCGCGCCTGGTGCCTGCCGGTGCTGTTGCGGTTGTGGCTGCCCACGCCGAAGCCGACCGAGGCCAGGCCGGACCCGCCGAGGCGCCCCTCCCAGCAGGATCTGGCGGCGCAGCTGATCGCCAAGGTCGCCGAGCGCTACCCGCAGCGGGGGATCGACATCGTCGGCGACTCGGCGTTCGCCTGCAAGGCAATGGCGCCGAGCTCGGATCGCATCACCCTGACCTCGAGGCTTCGCTCCAACGCGGTCATCCACGCCCCCAAGCCGCCGCCGACCGGGCGCCGCGGGCGGCCAAGGGTCAAGGGCTGCCGGCTCGGCACCCCGGCCGAGATCGCCGCGCGAGCCGAGGCGAGCGAGTGGCAGCGCCTCTCGGTCCCCGGACGAGGCGAGGTCTGCGCGCTCGTCGTGGCCGGGTTGTGGCACTCGGTCTTCGGCCCGCGGGCAGTCCGGGTCGTGATCGTGCGCGAGCTCGCCGATGTCGAGGGCTACCGGATCGCTTTGGTCACGACCGACGTCGAGGCGGGAGTGACCGAGATCGTCGCCCGCTACGCCGATCGCTGGTCGATCGAGGTCGCCTTCCAGGACGCCAAGCAGACGGTCGGGGTGGGCGAGGCCCGCAACCGGGTCCAGCGGGCGGTCGAGCGAACCGTGCCCTTCGGCCTCATATGCCAGAGCGTGGCGGTGGCCTGGTACGCGCTTCACGCGGACCCCGCCGCCGATGTCGCCCGCCGGCGGCGGATCGCGCCCTGGTACTCCCAAAAGCGCGATCCCTCGATGCTCGACGTGCTCGGTGCTCTGCGCCGCGAGTTGATCCGGGCGGAATTTCGTCAAGGAGCGGAGCGAGCGCCCTCACCGCGACAAATCAAGGCCCTCCCACCGTCACGCCTGCGAGTGGCGGCGTAGGTCACGAAAGTCGAGATGCTAGGGGCCAGCCGCGCGTTTCCTCGATCTCCTTGTCACCAGTACCAAGGTTGCGGAGGACGGCCTCCAAGTCTTGGCGCCCGCCGGAAACGTAGCCCTGATCGAGCGCTGGAGCCGCGCCTGCCTCGGCGAGCAACCGGGCCACCAGCATCGAGTAGTTCTCGCCCTCGAGCCTTGCCTTGTAGAGAAGAAGGGCACCTTGCAGAATCGCGACTTCGGCCGGATCAAAGTGCTCCCCAAATCGATTCTCACGTCGCCTGCCCAAAGCTTCCACCCGACCCTGCTCCTCGCAATCAAAGCGCGCCGTTGACAGTGGGACCCAAGTCGGGGCGCTTCCTGCTCACCAGTTCAGCCAACCTGCTGACCTGCTCGAAGGCGGCGCGCGTGACGGCGCTCGATGAAGATAATCATGCGCTTGGTTCGCACAGCACCTCTGCTCGGAAGGAAGGTGACTGCAACCCGAACGCGCAAACGTACATATCTCCGCATGACGCGCATTGCCGCTCGAGATGGCTGAATCACGAGGTGCGCGCCGCCGCTGGCATCGGCCGTCGCAGACGCGGATCCGTAGCGGAAGCCACGACGCCGATGGCTTCCCCGCCCACGATGCCACCACCGCTGGCCGGCCGTACGATGATGATTCTCATACCGAGGGCTAGGTCGGCTCACGCGGCAGAGGCTGGGGCGGTTGCCCGGACCACCCTCGCGGGTGGGCACCTTCTCGATGTGTGGCGCGGCGCTTCCCGTTGCCCGTGCCCTGAACGCACCGGGGCTTGTCGCGTAAAGCGAGAGGACGATACTCCTATCGCAGCGAATCTTTGAGCGTCGAATCACAAAGGCGCTTGATGCGGGTTGGGCCACGCTGACCAACCGCGAGACTTCCCCGGTCTCGCCTTCGTCGTCGGTGACCGTGAGCGTCACGGTGTATTCGCCGGCGTGGCTGTAGGTGTGAGAGGGTTTGGCGCCGCTGCCGGTCGTCCCGTCGCCGAAGTCCCAGCTGTAGCCGGTGATCGTGCCGTCGGGGTCGCTGGAGCCGGAGGCGTCGAAGGGGACGGGCTGGGTGGCGGTCGGGGAGGCGGTGCCGACCGTGAAGGAGGCGAGCGGCGGCGCATCGGCGACGGAGACTTGGTGAGCCACTTCCCCGGTCTCGCCTTCGTCGTCGGTGACCGTGAGCGTCACGGTGTATTCGCCGGCGTGGCTGTAGGTGTGAGAGGGTTTGGCGCCGCTGCCGGTCGTCCCGTCGCCGAAGTCCCAGCTGTAGCTTTCGATCGTGCCGTCGGGGTCGCTGGAGCCGGAGGCGTCGAAGGGGACGGGCTGGGTGGCGGTCGGGGAGGCGGTGCCGACCGTGAAGGAGGCGAGCGGCGGCGCATCGGCGACGGAGACTTGGTGAGCCACTTCCCCGGTCTCGCCTTCGTCGTCGGTGACCGTGAGCGTCACGGTGTATTCGCCGGCGTGGCTGTAGGTATGGGAGGGCGTTTTGCCGCTGGCGTGTCCGCCGTCGCCGAAGTCCCAGCTGTAGCTTTCGATCGTGCCGTCGGGGTCGCTGGAGCCGGAGGCGTCGAAGGAGACGGGCTGGGTGGCGGTCGGGGAGGCGGTGCCGACCGTGAAGGAGGCGAGCGGCGGCGCATCGGCGACGGAGACTTGGTGAGCCACTTCCCCGGTCTCGCCTTCGTCGTCGGTGACCGTGAGCGTCACGGTGTATTCGCCAGCGTGGCTGTAGGTATGGGAGGGCGTTTTGCCGCTGGCGTGTCCGCCGTCGCCGAAGTCCCAGCTGTAGCTTTCGATCGTGCCGTCGGGGTCGCTGGAGCCGGAGGCGTCGAAGGGGACGGGCTGGGTGGCGGTCGGGGAGGCGGTGCCGACCGTGAAGGAGGCGAGCGGCGGCGCATCGGCGACGGAGACTTGGTGAGCCACTTCCCCGGTCTCGCCTTCGTCGTCGGTGACCGTGAGCGTCACGGTGTATTCGCCGGCGTGGCTGTAGGTGTGAGAGGGTTTGGCGCCGCTGCCGGTCGTCCCGTCGCCGAAGTCCCAGCTGTAGCTTTCGATCGTGCCGTCGGGGTCGCTGGAGCCGGAGGCGTCGAAGGGGACGGGCTGGGTGGCGGTCGGGGAGGCGGTGCCGACCGTGAAGGAGGCGAGCGGCGGCGCATCGGCGACGGAGACTTGGTGAGCCACTTCCCCGGTCTCGCCTTCGTCGTCGGTGACCGTGAGCGTCACGGTGTATTCGCCGGCGTGGCTGTAGGTGTGAGAGGGTTTGGCGCCGCTGCCGGTCGTCCCGTCGCCGAAGTCCCAGCTGTAGCCGGTGATCGTGCCGTCGGGGTCGCTGGAGCCGGAGGCGTCGAAGGGGACGGGCTGGGTGGCGGTCGGGGAGGCGGTGCCGACCGTGAAGGAGGCGAGCGGCGGCGCATCGGCGACGGAGACTTGGTGAGCCACTTCCCCGGTCTCGCCTTCGTCGTCGGTGACCGTGAGCGTCACGGTGTATTCGCCGGCGTGGCTGTAGGTATGGGAGGGCGTTTTGCCGCTGGCGTGTCCGCCGTCGCCGAAGTCCCAGCTGTAGCTTTCGATCGTGTGGGCGGGATCGGTGGTGGAGGAGGCGTCGAAGCTGATCGCGTCGCCGCTGTGCGGAGAGCTGGGGGCAAACGAGAAGCCTGCGGTAGGACCTCTGGTGATCTCGTACGCGGAGAACGCGTGGTATGCCGACAGGCCCCCACTTGGCGCGGCGAGCCGGTCACCCACGGCGTTGCAGCCTTCCGGTTCGGCGCACGATACGCCGTATAGCGACTCTTCGTGCCACCATCCGGACGGAACGGAAAAGCCTTCGATTTCCAACACCGACCAGCTGCCGCCGCTCCAACGCTCAACCAGTGAGCGCCAGCCGTGATCGGTTTCTTCGGGGTTGTAGTAGGTGCCCGTGGCCGTGCAGGCAGTTGGCGCTGCGCAGGAGACGCTCAGCAGGTGATTGGCTTCTCTGATCGGAGCGGGGGTCGACTGTGCCGTCCACTGGACGCCGTCCCAGTGCTCGGCAAGCGTGACCAGAGTTGTGCTTCCCCGGTAATAGCCAACAGCTGTGCACGCCGAAGAGGAGAGGCAGGAGATGTCGTTCAGCGCAGCTACCGACCTGCTGCCTGGGTTTGGCGTCGACCGCACGGACCACGTGCTCGCGGACCACTGCTCGACCAGCGTGTTTTTCGCGCCGCCACTCATTTCGTAGCCGCCAGCCACGAAACAGCTGGTCGACGAGGGGCAAGAGACCCCGGCGAGCCAACTATCCGTTGAGCCGGTTGGATCTGGCGTCGTTTCGATGGTCCATTCGATGCCGTCCCATCGCTCGATGAGCGTCTTTTCGGCACCTGATCCGTTCACGTAATGGCCTGCTGCAAGGCAGTTTGTGGGCGATGTGCAGGACACGCCCTCCAAGACCGCGGAGGTTGCCCCCGGCGGATGCGCCAAGTCCGTGAGCGACCATTCGGACCCATCCCAAACCTCGGCTAGGGGTTCGACAACTTCCGAGGAGCCCTTGTAGCGGCCAACCGCGACACAGGAGCTCGCGGAGGTGCACGACACCCCGAGCAGTGTGGCGTACCTCCCGTACCGCCAGCCTTCGTTCAGCCCATCTGGATAGGGCGTTGACATCGGCGACCAGGATTCGCCGTTCCAGCGCTCGGCCAGCGTCACGCTCGCATGCACGTCGAGGCTCCAGTTTTCGCCCACCGCAACGCATTCGTTCGGCTGCAGGCAAGACACCCCAAATGCTCTCTCGCCGTTGCCTGAATTGGAGGGCTGCGGGAGTTCTGCCACCCCCCAGCTCGACGGTTCCGTCACCAGCGTCTTGTCCAACCCATAGACCGTCCCCGCGGCGTTCTTTGCGACGACGCGGTAGTGGTAGGGCGTGCCCCCGCTGAGCGGGATGAGCACCGCGCTGACCTGCGCCGTCGCGGTTCCTCCACTGAGTTCTCCAGCCTTCGCCGGCGCCTTGTGACCGTAAGACGTCGTGGGGCCGTATTCGAAGTAGTAGGCAGTCATGATTCCCTCTGGGTTGACAGTGCCGTGAACCGTCGCCGAGTGGACTTGGATTTCGTCGGCTTCGCCGGTGGTGGCCGTCGGCTTGGTCGTGCCAAAGGTGCGATCGACGCCGTGGAATGTTCCGGCGGTGTTGTGGGCGGTGATGCGGTAGTGGTAGGGAGTTTGGCCACTGAGGCCTTCGATCGCCTGGCTCACTTCGACGTACACGGATCCCGAGCCGACGCTTCCGTCGGGTATCGGCACGCTCGTTCCATAGGAAGTGGTTTCGCCGTATTCGAAGCGATATTCGGTCGCGAGGCCGTTCGGGTCGACCGAGCCGTGCAGGATCGCCTTGCTCGCGGAGGAGACGGCCACCCCTTCGGTGATCGCGACGGGCATCGACATCGGCCCGTCCGGGGTCCCCCAGCCGGTCGGTCCGTCATAGCCGACATCCCCCTGACAGAGATAGGTGGCGTCGAAGCCGGATTCGCTTTCGACGGCGCATGGGCCGTTTTCGCCGTCGGTGGGGTCGAAGAAGCCGTCCCCGTTGCCGGCACGCCAAAAGGCGCTCGGGCCGGCGGCGCGAAATGCGCTCGACGAAAGGGCCTCAACCCCGGCCATCAGCGGGGTTGCAACGCTGGTTCCGCCGAGGAGCTGCCAGCCCGATTGGCCGTAGCTGTCGTAGACCGACACCGGAGTAGACGGGCTTGCAACGGCCGATACGTCGGCGACGGTCCGCATCGTACAGCCGGCGTCCTTCTGCCAAGACGGCTTTGTCTCGAATTCACTACAGCCGCTGCCCGCACCCGACCAGGCGCTCTCCGACCAGCTTCGTGCGTTGGCGGCTTTCTTGAGGCTGGTCCCACCGACGGCGATCGCGTGCGGCGAGGCCGCCGGGTACTCAACTCCGTATCCCCAGTCCCCAGAGGCGAAGAGGGTCGGAACGCCCGGGTGGTCGAAATAGTGGTCTTCACCCACCTCTCCGGAGAACTCTTCCGCCGCCCAGCTGTTGCTGATCACGTCCGCACCCAGTTCGCTGGCCTCCTGCACGGCGAGGTTCATGTCGTCCAGTTCGTTGCTATCGGCCTCCACCAGCAGGATGTGACACTGCGGGCAGGTCGCTGAGACCATGTCCAGGTCCAGAGAGGTCTCCAGAGCCCATTCCGAATCGCCCACCGGATAGTTGGCGGCTTCCCCTTTCTGGTTGACCTTCTGGAAGCAGCCGCCGGCGGAAGCACAGGCCGGCAGCCCGTAGTGACTACGATAGGTGGCGAGGTTGGATTCGGCGCTGGGGTCGTCGTAGGCGATCGTGATCGCAATCGTGAGCCCTTCGCCTCCCGTGCTCGGCAAGTTGTATGCGGAGCGGAGATCGGCGGGAGAGAACCCTCCTGACACGCCGCTGCCTTCCAGGCTTGGCCCTACCACCGCTTCGCCGTGTTTTGTCGGCATAACGGCAGCCATGCAGCTGACGCGAGTTCGACTCGGCGGAGGGCAGAGAGCGTAGGGACGTGTTTCGGAGGGATATTTGGAGTACGGCTCGACTTCGCCTTCCACCATTGGGCGGTTTGGAAGCGTGACGCTCCCGGACGAGCTCGAAAACCGCGGCACTCCCCCTATCGCAGGTCCTCCCCGACGATGGCGATGCCTGCGATGGCGGGCATTGCGGTGCCGGCGACGGGCGTTGTTAGCGCGGCGGTGCCGTCGACGGGAATGGCGAGCATGCCGGCGCCGGCGCCTGTGATGGCGGGCGAGGCGGTACCTATGGCGACCATGGGAAAGCGCGTGGGCCCTGTGGTCTTGCGAGCTGCGATGCCGGACGGCGGCATGCAAGGTCGGCGGTAACACCAGAGTCAGGCAAAGGCAGAGCGCCGCCAGCACGGAGGCACAAAACGATCCGCGGCGAAGGCGCCCCTCTCGGCCCAACGTCATGAACATGTGGAAATGTTATCTCTGTTCGTGACGATGCCCAGCCGCTATTTGTCCGGACCGGTAGGTCGCGCAGGTCGGCATCTGCAATGGCCTTCTCCTTCGAGCTCTTCGGTATCGACCGCAACCTAAACGCCGAACGCGGGGATACGTTTCGATGATGGCCGATCCGTTCACCCGCCAGCTCTCTGCTGACGCGCGCATCCTGGTCGATCTGGAGGGTCGCCCAATGGAGCGCTACGCGGTCATGCTCCAGCTACGGATCGAAGGTAAGTGGCAGACGATCCGCCTGCTCGACAACGCCCACAGGAACCACGATATGCACCGCTACACTGGTTCCGAGAAGCAATCTGCGGAGCGATTTTCCGAGGGTGCGGTCAACGAGGTCGCGCCACAGGCCATCCGCTACCTGATCGATCATTGGGAAGCACATGACTATCCGGTTTGCTCCGCAAGGGAATCAGCGGCTCGATCAGTGATCTGGCGGTAGGTGGTCGGGCCGCGCTGCGCCCCGAGGCCGAGCAGGGTCTGGAAAGCGGCCATCGGGGTGCGGCGGCGGTTGTGGCGGAAGACGAACTCATCGAGGTAGGACTGCAGGTGCTCGGGCGAGACGCCTCTGTGAGTGCCCTGCAGCCAGGTCTTCAGGTTGGAGACAGCGCGGTGGGCGCGCGGCAGGAGCTTCTGGGCGTCGGGGTGATCGCGCCGCTGCAGTAGGGGCCGGTGGTCGAAGCCCGCGCCGGCGAGCTTGCCGTAGCCGTCCCAACCGTCGGTGTGGACGATCGCGCCCGGCTCGACGCTCGCCTTCACCCAGGGGGTCAGGGTCTTCTGGCCGGCGTCGGCGAGCACCTTCAGGCGCAGCCGACCCGAGCCCTCGCCACGAACCTCGACGATCACGCCGACCAGGGTCTTGGTGCCGTCGCGCTGGCGCCCGCTGCGCCTGCCCTCGTGGTGGCCGCCCACGAGGGTCTCGTCGACCTCGACCTCCCCGCGCAGCGGCTTGCGCTCCGGAGCCACCATCGCCCGGCGCAGCTTCTGCAGGATCAGCCAGGCGGTCTCATAGCGGGAGATCCCGAGCTGGCGCTGCAGCTGCACGGCTGAGATTCCCGGCGTATGGGTGGTGAGGAGGTAGGCGGCCCAGAACCAGAGCGTGAGTGGGGTGCGGGTCTTGTGCATGACCGTTCCCGCGGTGACCGAGGTCTGGTAGCCGCAGCCTTTGCATTGCCAGAGATGGCGCCGATGCTCGCCGCCGACCTCCTCGGACCCGCAGCGCGGGCAGTGGTAACCGTCCGGCCAGCGGGACTCGAACAGGTAGGCGCGGCACGCTGCCTCGTCGGGGAAGCGGCGTTGGAACTCCACGATCGAGCGGGGAAAGGTCGGACGCGTCACCGGCCGACCGTAGGTCAGGCGTCGGACGGACCAAACCGGATAGTCATGTGGGAAGCAATCGCAGAATCATGGAAGAGCTAGAACGCAGCAAGTTCACCCCGGCAGGCGAGATCGCTAACGAGCGACTGATCGACGCTGTCCTCGACCCCGATCGCTATCCGGAGGGCACCACCTTCATCGCCGCCGACCAGGAGGGCTTCGGTTCGATCCTCGCCGAGGCCGTCGCCGAGCACCGGCCGCTCGCAATCGTCTATCCCGATGGCCGGGAGATCGTCGCCGCGCCTCGTGGTGGCGCACTCGCCTTCTTCGAGCACCTGCTGAGCCGTCGCCGTGAGGTCAAGCAGGATCAGCCGGCCGTGCCGCTGCCCGCCGACTATCGGGTCGAGATCCGGGATCGGCAACTCGCCGCGGCCTGAGCGACCTCTCCCCTCCCCCAACCTACCCGCAACTCAGCGCCGCGCGAAGCGGCGGTCAAGGGCGCGCAGCGCCCGACCGGCTCTATGGAGCCATTTTCTCAGTGGGGCGGGAAGGACTCGAACCTTCGACCGACGGATTATGAGTCCATCGGTATTCCGCGCTGCCAAGCGGTAAAGCGCCAATCGGTGACCTAAATGTGACCTCGACTAGCCGAGCAGGCCGCGTATCTGTGCGTCTGAGCGGCCCGTCGAATGCGTGTAGACGCGGGTCGCGGTCTCGACATCGTGACCGGCGACGGCGGCCAGGTCGGCGGGGTCGATCCCGGCCGCCCGCAGGTTCGACACGTAGCTATGGCGGCAGTCGTGCGGCAGTACCGCTAGGCCGCTGGCGCGCTGCGCTGGCTCCCAGACATCGCGGCGGAAATTGGAGTCGTGCCAGACGCCGCCGCCGGGCGCCGGGAACAGATAGGGCGTGTCGATCCGGGGCGGCAGGCTTTCGATGGCGGCGCGAAGGGTCGGCGGAACCGGCACCGTGCGAACGTGGCGCTTTTGGTCCGTGTCGCCCTCAGTCACGATGCCTTCCCACGCGGTCCCAGTGACTTCCAGGGTGTCGCCCTTGAAGGCGGCCCGCCGCAGGGCGAAGACCTCCCCGATGCGAAGCCCAGTGAGAGCGAATGCCAGCAGCATCGGTTCGTAGTTGATCGCAGAGAAGTAGAGAGCGTTCCCGCTGCGCCTATGGGGCTTGCCTTTCGGCGTCTGAGCGCGGACCTCCGCGCGACCGGCGGCCGCGAACTCCCGTAGCTGCTCGACCGTCCATACGGTCGGCTGCCGGGCGGGTTTCGTCGCGCGGGGATCGTTCGCCTTGACCTTCACACCCTTGACGAAATTAAGCTCGGCGGCCTCATCGTCAATCGCATCCTCGGCCAGCATCGACAGGGCGCGCAGCACACCCTTGACTCCACCGACCGCGCGCCCCTGCTCGACTAGCATGTACGCGACCAGGGCGTTCGCCTGCTTACGGCGCAGGTCGGCCAACTTCCAATCGCGCAGCGGGACGCCTTCAATCTCGACATCGAGAACCGCCCGCAGCTTCCCGGCCGCCCAACGATTCGTGCGCTCTGAGCGGGGATGATTCTCCAGCCAAGTGGCGGCGTAGGCGCCCAACGTTGTGGGGTCGTCAGCACGCCCATAGGCCGCGTCAATCGCATCCTGCGCCTCCCGGCGGGTCGCAAAGGTGCCCGCGCTCTTACGCTTCCCGGCGGCGTTCGTGTAGCGGGCGCGCCACACGATCTTGCCGGATGGGTTTTCGTGCTTTAGGGGACGCTCACGGCGCTTCACTTGCGGACCTCCCGGCCTTTCTCAATCAGGGCATCCACGACGCCCGGCTCGATGCGCCGGGACGTAGTGCCGGGAATGAGAACCGTCGGCATCCGGCCGTCGGCCATGAGATTGCGAACGGTGCGATCCGTGACGTGAAGGCGGGCGGCGGCCTCGCGCACCGTCAGCAGGTCGCGCGCGTCCCGCCGCTCTGCTTCCACGGCTTCGCGCGCCCCACGTTCGGCGGCCGTCTCCAACCGACGCGCGGCCGCCTGCTCGACCGCGCGGGCGGCGGCCAGCTTCGCGAACGCGCGGTCCCAGCCGCGTTGATATGTCTGCTCGGCGGTATCCATCGTCAACTACAGCATCTAATGCGAGTCAAGCGCGGCCAGCTTCAGCCGACTTCAACCCCACAACCCGGCGCCGTCTTCAACCCCACAATCCGGCGCCGTCAGGGCCTCAATCGCGCCGCCTCGCAGCGATGTTGGGGTATGGAGCTGCGCCGGGTTTCTGCCCCTAGAATCACGAAGACCCGCCGGAGCGGGTCTGGATCGCGAGAGGGAGTCACCCCCAAACGGCTTGATATCCAGAAGCAAAGATAGCGGGTCTACTTGCGCTTTGTCAACTAGCCGCGCAAGCCATTATGCGCTAGCGTCGCCATTGGAGGTTGAAGCGTGAGGTTCGCAGACGGCTTGATATCCGCGAGTTCGGTTAGTCGCCGGATGGGGTTCAAGTCCCCCGGCCTCCGCCACAATTTACCGAGGGGCTGCGGGATCACTGAGCGGGCCGCCACAATCATGCGGCTGCGGCCGACTACCGCCTTCGCTCAGCCCGCAGTCCCCGGTTGATTCGCTGCCAGGGTGGAATTGGCATAGCTGGAGGCCACGCCCTTATCTCGGGTTCGCCCCACATTTCCGGAGTTTCTGGCATTACCACAACGTGAGGCGCCTGTCAACCGGGCCTCGCCGGGAGCGAGGTGTCTCGTTTTCGTGGGAGGGTGGCGAGCCTGGAGCCGAGCGGATCGGCGGCCGCTGCCGGGAGCCGTCAGGCATGGAAAGCGATACACCTTGACAACCCCACCGGCCTATAGTATTCATTCTCTGTAGTTTCGATACTACGAAAGGGAAACGATGGCTGCGAGCAAGGTGACGATCCTCGCCGGACCCGAAGTCCGGGCGATGGTGGAGGCGATTGAGGGCGACAGCTCGACTGCCCTGCGCGACCGGGCGATGATCCTCACGATGTGGCGCGGCGCCCTGCGAGTCGGGGAGGCTTGCTGGCTGCGACCAGACGACATCGACCTGGAGACTGGTCGGCTCGATGTGCCGAGCGAGGGCAAGTCGGGACATCGGGTTGTGGGGATCGACAACGGCGCGCTCGTGGCGCTGCGCAAGTGGAGCGAGCGGCGAGCCGAGCTGGGCTGGCCAGACGACGCCTACCTATTCGGGGCGATCTACGCTCGCGGCGACGGCGAGCCCGGCGGCAAGATGCACGAGTCGCACCTGCGCCGCCTGCTTCCGCGACTGGCTCGGAAGGCCGGGCTAGGCGGCCGTATCCACCCTCACGCGCTGCGCCATTCCAGGGCTGCCGAGCTGGAGCGCGAGGGCATTCGGGTCAGCGTCATTCAACGGTCGCTCGGCCATCGCAACTTGGCGACCACGAGCGAGTACCTTGACCACATCTCGGCTGCCGATGTAGTCGCCGCGATGCAGGGCGCCCCCTAGCCGCTCAGACAAATCCGGCAGTGCCCGAGCCCGGCGAGAGTCGGGCTCTTTTTATGCCCGCGTTCGGGGGCGTCAGCCGATGGGGCCGCGAAGACGATGACGATGTAGGTCTCGTCTTCTTGTGAGGAGGATGCCGATGGGCGCAGGCGATAAGCGGCCGGTGCCCGGCGCTAGATCGTCGCGCCCCTACGCACCCACAACCCGGTGCCGCTGGCGACTCTGAGCGCCCGCACCGCTGGAGGCTCTGAGAAGCCTCCTAAGCGATTGCGGGGACTTCTACGGGCTTCCACCTTGGATGGCGCAGATGCGACCAGGGCGCCCCTCAGATTTTGGCTTTCCTACTAAGTTTGTCGACAAAGTAGGGATGTAGGGGCGCGCAGACTGCCACGTGGCAACGCGGCAAGCGCCGATGGCGACGCGGGGTCAGGCGGCCGCTAGGGCGGCGGCGACGCGCTCTTTGTAATTCGGCTCGGCGCCCATCGCGATGTGGATATCCCAATCGCCCACTAGAGCCGCGCTGGCGGCCTCCAGCTCGGCCGCACTATCTGTCTCCAGCAGGACGCGCAGCGGCGCATCATCATCATCGAAGTCCGCGTCAAGCTCGACGCGATGATGCAGCAGCGCCCAGCTCGGACATTCATCCATGACCGTGAACACGTCCGCGTCGATCTGGGCGCGATCTACCGGGGCGGGGATGTTCGCCAGCACGTCGGCTGGCGATGCGCTGGGGTTCATATCGCGCCGAACGGCTTCCAGCTCGTCAACGAGAGCGACCAGCTTCGCATCGGTACGGCGCCAGGTGCCCAGAATACGCTTGCTCGGCACTTTGTGCAGCGCGAACTTCTCTGCGAGCTTCTGTGCGGCCTGCTCGTGAGAAGCGCCGTAGGAATAGAGGGCGGCCAGGTACTTCCTGGCGCCGCCAGGGTCGCGGTCGAGCTTGTCGAGAAGATTGTCAGCCATCGTTAGATTCTACCTGCTCGGAAGCCTGCCGGGCGCGCTCAATGCGCTTAGTAACTATCCGAAAACTCTCCGGCCGGGCAGGAGTTATGTCGCCTTGAACTGAAACGGCAAGGCACAACCCTCGGAAAAGGAGAGTGCCTTGCCGGTCATCGACACTACCCCTGAACGATCCCTGCCGACGATCTGGGAGCTCCCCGACGAGCTCTGGGAGAGGGTCGAGCCGATCCTCGAGCGGCGCTATCCGGCGGCGCGGACAGGGCGCCCCCGCGCCGACCTGCGCCTTGTGCTCGACGGAATCGTCTTCCGGATGCGCACGGGCTGCCAGTGGAATCAGATGCCCGAGCGCTTCGGGGCCGACTCCACCGTGCATGGCTGGCTCCAGCGCTTCGTCGCCGACGGCGTCCTGGTCGAGATCTGGGCAGCCGTGGCCGGCGAGTGCGAGGAGCTGGGCGCGGTCCTCTGGGAATGGCAGGCGGCTGACGGAGTGATGGGGAAGTCGCGCTTTGATGGCGATAAGAGAGGCCCCAATCCCACCGACAGAGCCAAGATGGGGACCAAGAAGCATCTCCTGGTCGAGCAGGGCGGCGGGCCTTTGGGCCTTGAGGTCGCCGCCGCCAACGTCAACGACCACAAACTGCTCAAGGCGACGATCGAGGCGGTCGTGATCGAGCGCCCCGACCCCGAGAAGGTCGCCCAGCACCTCTGTCTCGACAAGGCCTACGACAACAAAGCCAGCGATGAGGTCTGCGCGGAGGCCGGCTACCAAGCCCACATTCGTCGCATTGGCGAGGAGAAGCTCGACGAGCTCGGGCTGAAGAGCAACCCGGCCCGCCGCTGGGTGGTCGAGCGCACCATCGCCTGGTTGCAGAAGTGCCGGGCGATCCTGGTCCGCTACGACAAGAAGTCCGAGAACTACGAAGGCCTGGTGCAGCTCGCCTGCGCGCTGCTTTGGTGGCGGCGCCTGGACCGGGTCAGGTGAGCCAGGTGGGTTTTCGGATAGTTACTTAGTGTCCAGACCTACGAAACTCCCCCGCTTGTTGCGGCGCCGGTAGATCGGGAAGTGGGGGTCGTCGCTGCGGAGATGGCGAATCGCCGCAGAGAGCGAACGGGATTTCATCCCGAAGTGTGCGCTGACTTCGGCCAGTGGGCGACGACGATCTACGTATTCGACCAGGGCAGCCGGGGTGAAGATTGCGGGGCCATCGTCAATCATGCAGCCCGCACCTTCAGGCCAGTGGTGGACGAATCGGACTGAAAAGGCGGCGGCTCGCCCTTCGCCTCGGCCCGCTTCCGCATTTCGCGCAGCCGGTTGCGAAAGCTTTTGCGCGAGGCGTAGCCCAGCTCGGCTGCGAGGTCGGCGGCCAGCGCCCATTCGGGCGGCATCGCGGCGACGATGTCGGCGTCTGACTTCTGTGTGCGCTTGGGGGTCGGGGGCGGGGCGGTGGGTTCGTCGCCAACCGCCATCGGGAAGCCCTCCTCAATCAAGTGCACAACGTCTTCCGGGCGGCGCTCGCGGATCATCGGACTCGTGGTGATGTGGACCTCGCCGCACGAGCAGGCAACGCGCATCACGTGTTTGGCGCGGGAGTGCACGCGCACCGCGAGGAGACCGGCCTTCGCGCAGCCGACGAAGCCGACGTATTCTCCGGCCTCCTCGTCGGTCCGCTCGCGGTTGGAGGCGGCGCGCCGGGCGAGGATTTCCTCGTCGGTTGGGTCGTCGGCCACGAGTTCCTGCTCCTGGGCGGGCTGGAGGGCCATCAGGCGGCCTTCATATCTTCGATGCGCTGCAACAGAGCAGTCAGCGCGTTCTGGTGGGCGCCCGCTTCGATGGCGATTTCGGCTATTGCTTCGAATACGACTAGGGCATCGAAGCGCACAGGACAGGGATCGGTGGATGGGGTGTAGGCGGGCCTCATGCGAGCGCCTCCACGAGGCGATAGCCAACCTCAGAGCCGGGCACATAACAGTGCGCCCAGCGATGCCCAAGGAACTCGTGCGGGTCAGCGCCGCCGCCGCTTCCGTGGCGATGCTCGCCGCCGCAGTGCGGGCAGCAGTCGATGATCCAATGGGGACCGTCAAGGCGGGCAGGCGCGTCGGGTGCTGCGGTTTGGGACATGGAACCTCCTAGGTCGTAGGGCTGTTGGGGCTGTGAATGGCGGCCGCCGCCGCAGAGTTCCGTCACAAATGGCCGATGTGACGGCAAATGTGACGGCACGATTTGGCTCTGTGACAGGCTTTGAGTCGATTTGTGACGGTGTGACGGCAAAATAGGGGGATAAGCAGCGGCCGCCGGTATTGGGCCGCCGCCGAGCGGACGCTTGCTGCCAGCGTTGATCTCCCCCCTACTCCCCCCGTCACACGTCACAAAGGGCCGAGATTTGGCTCCCGGCCGCCGATTCCCGATGTGACGGCAGTGTGACGTGTGACGGAACTCTGCCGTCACATCCCCACAACCCTCGCCCGGCCGACGCTCAGAAGTCCAGATCATCGTCGTCCTCCTGCGTCTCGGCAACCTCTACGTCGCCGTTATCCAGGAACCGCTCCCATGCGTCCTCGAAATAGGCGAGCCGGTAGCCCCTTAGGTTGTCACTACCGATCCTCTGCGGCTTGGACTTGATCCCGTAGATGCCTAGGTAGTAGCCCAGCTTGGCGGCGTCCAGCGGCTTCTTGCCGTCCTGTTTGTCGCCCCACGGGGCGTCCTCGACGTTGCGCATCCCGGCGACCAGATCGGCCGTGAACATCTTCTCCGGGTTGCCCTTCTTGGCGAACACCGTGCGGGCGTCAGCCAAGGCGCGCTTAGGTAGCGCGTACGCGCCCTCGTCGGGCGCGGCCTCGGTGATAATCCGCTCCAGCGATCCGCGGGCGCGCTCGCCCCAGTCGCCGCCCGCGGAGTCGGCAACGGCGACCAGGATCTCGATGATGTTCTGCTGGCGGTCACTGAGACTCTCCGGGAGCGCGATTTCGTCGTCTATGCGGGCCTCTAGATTCTCCGTCGCGACCCGGCCCCACCGGGCAAGTTCCCGCTGGAGCGTGGGTCCCTCCGCACCGGGCTTCTTCTCACGACGACGGCGCAGCCGCATCACCTTCTCGGCGGAGGTCTTGCGCTTCATCACGACGGGGATCGAGCGGTCTAGGATCTGCTCGGGAACGCCTGCGGTCCCGATCCCCGCTATGCACTTCATCCCGAAACAGTCAAACTTGACGGCCGCGAATCCGCCCTTGACTTTTTCCGCCCGCACGACGCCTCCGCCACGGTAGATCCCGGAGTCGATAGCGCCGACCAGTTCGGCGTGGTCCTCGACCTTGCCCGCGAAGACTTGGTCGATCTCGTCCCACAGCACCGTAGGCCCTTCCGCCTCGATGTAACGGAAGAACGCGGCCGTGGATGCCGAAGTGAGGCGCCACGGCTTGTGCACCACTAGCTCCATAGAGTCTTGGAGCACCGTCTTGCCCGAGCCTTTCTCGGGGGAGCGCACGTGTAGGAGCGGCGCAGTCTCGGCGGCATCTACTACGTGCGTAGCGGCGACCCACAGCGCGACCGCCAGGTGTTGATCCTCAGTCAGCACGACGCGGTCGCGGAAGTAGGCGACCAGCGCCTCAAGCAGCTCGGCCAGCGGCCGGACCAGGGTGCCCGCCTCGATGATCTCCTCGGCTTCCTCGGGCGACACGGCGTAGTGACCCACGAGGTCCGCGACCAAGGCGTCATGCTCGGGCGGTTGGCTCGGTTTGGCGGTCCTGAATTGGCTTTCGACGCGCTTAATCATCGTGGCGCGGTCAATCGTCGCGGTCGTCATATCCGCCCCCACAAATCTGAGTCGTGTAGACTTAGATTTGTAAGTTCAATCCCGACCCGACGAAGCCCGGCCGCCCGCCGGGTTTCGCACATCATGGGGCGTCACCTACGTCAGGGAAAAGATCCTCCAGGGTGATCCGCAGGTCAAGCTCCCGCGCGAGCCGATATGCGAGTTCCGGCGCACCGATGGTGTTGCCGGTCTCGAACTTGACGATGTGCTCGCGGGTGTAGCCAATCGACGCAGCCAAATCAGCCTGGCTGCGGCCTTGGCGAAGCCGCCGCGCCCGGATGCGCTCGCGTAGTTGGGTGGGTGGTTTTGCAGTCTTCCTCACCCGTGAAGCATAGCACACGGCGCATTATCACATTTCCTTATCGGGCGCAAGCCTAATGCATCACACAACGCGCTCGCCGCTATAGCGTCGCAGCCGCGTCAAGCCGCGACCGCTGCGCCTGCAACCTCGACCAGACCTGCCAGTAGCGCCACACCAGAATCTCCCACGGGCGCGTGAGGCTCCAGCGGCTCGGCTTCGGCTCCGGCCCGTCGAGCAGCCGGTCGAGCAGGTTCCATGCCACGTCCCGGCGGAACCGGATCAGCGGCTCGGGGTAAGCCAGGTGAAGAAGCCGCTCCCGCTCACGGCAGCGCTCGGCGCCTTCGATGCGCTCGCGGGACTCTTCTCCGAGCATTGGGTCAAACCTTGGCCAGACGGGAAAGCTCGGCATCGAGCGGCGACGGTCCCGTGGTCAGTTTGTCGAGCCGCTCCAATTCGGTGTTCAGTCCCAGCGCCTTACCAGAAACAACCTCAAACACAGTTTCAGGATGCACGGGAATGCCAGCCAGGGAGGTCTCCAAGAGTTCGATTGGAAATAGCTTCGCGCCGTCCGGGCCGGGGAGCTTTTTCCATTTGCCCCCAATCGAGAACGCTTTATAAACACCCGCCTTGACGAGCTGGTACGCGCCAATGAGTTCGGACCCCGGCGGCGGCTTAGGAATCTCGGCGGTGACTTCGATTCCCTTATCAGTGAACTTGCCGCCAGTGAGCCTGCCAATCACCTGCTTCAGGTTGTGCATCACACAAACGGCGGGGTTCGTCGCCAGGTACTTAGTGAAGGCCGCGCGGGTTGAGGGTTCGTCAAAGGACTCCAGTTGCCGGTCAGTGCCCCATCCGACTGCGAGTCCGCGCAGGATCAACGTCCCGTCGTTCTCTACAGCCTTGGAGTGGAAAGTACCGTTCGCCTCGCCCACCAGTTCATCGAGCTTGGCGAGTTCAGCGCTGAGTTCGGGCATTACAGAATCCCCCGTGCCTTCAGCGCTTCGCCAACCTCGCGGCTAGCCGCCACGCTGGCGGCCGCTTTCGCTTCGCGGGCGGGGTCGCCGGACTGCTTCGCGCTTGCGGCCACTTCGGCCACCTTCGCGGCGTGGGCGCGGAAGTATGCCGCCAGCTCCGCTTTGTCGCTCTCTGAGGGCGCGGGTGCGGGCTTCGCGGTGTCGGTCTCCGGGCGCGGCTCGATCTTCGGCCGAACGCTCGGCTGCGCGATGGGCATTCCCTCCGGCATCGAGCCGAGCGGTGCGTCGAAATCGTCGGGCCGCAAGCCGAGCGCGTTGGCGATCGCGGAGGGATCGTCAATCACGTTGCGCTCAAAGTCGGGCGGGATTAGATCCTCAGTGGTCCACTGGTCGGACATTTCCAGGCGCGCTTGCGAGGGCGTCGGCGGCAGCGGCGCAGGCTTCGGCGCGGCTTTGTCGATGCCGAGCGCGGCTTCTTGCTGCTCGCGCGTGATTACGCCTTTGACGCCGGTCGGCATGCCGTCGCGCTTGGCCCTCACGCTCCCATACCTCCCGTCACGCGGTCGCGGTCGCTAGTGCCATAGGGAATATCCGGGAGCTGTGCATAGCGGGCGCCATCGCCAGCCATATTTTGCGTGAACGTCCTACGCAATTGACTCACCCGGCGCTGCGCGTCCTCCGCGTCCGCCAAGGCGCGTAGGAGCACACTGGCCTCGCCGCCGAGAGCGGTTTTCGACCGTAGCCAGCCCTCGACTTCATCCAGCGGCCGCCGCACTAGCGCCGCAAGCTCGGAAGGCAAAATCTCCAATTCGTCTAGGCGCTGTGTAAGTGCCTTACCGTTAAGCATCTGTCGTCACCTGCAACGTACTCTCTACCGGACCGTCCACTACTAGCCCCAACGCTTCCGCAATAGGACGTTTGTGGTGGGCAGCGATATTCAAGCCGTTGCGGTACCTGGAGATGGTCGCCTCCTCGCAATTCACTGAACGGGCCAAGTCGCGGCCGGTCATTTCCTTACGCTTAAGCTCTGTGTCTAGATCGAAAGTCATTGTTTGACATTGTAGCACAGTAGGTTTCCTATACGGTTCACTCAATTGTCCCTTACAGGTGAAAATGAGGAAACCCCACACTACGGTTTCCCCGGCAGGTAGGGAACCCGCGAAACCCCGCGCTATTGGGGCGCTTTCGCGCCGCGTAGCTGGAGTGCGGGTGGGTAGGAAACCGCACGATACGGTCGCGAACATAGAAGCGCCCCACGCCGCGCAGACCGTGGGGCCAAGTCAGCCGCGTATCCGAGTCAGCCGCGTATCCGAGACTAGAGCCAGCCAGCCATCTTGCCGGTGTAGTTGAGTTGCCCCAACGTCGCCGGATACTCCGGCCAGAGGGCGCAGTCAACCGCGTAGAGTCGGGCGGTCCAAAAATCTAGTACGCAGATGGCGTCCTCGTCACCTAGACGCGCGCAAAAACGATCCAAATAGATTCGCCTCTGTTCGGGCGTCCAATCGGCGGCGGCGGCAGCGCGTTCCTGAAACTTCGACGCCGGGTGCTCTAGCACCGGCACCAGCGGATGCCCAAAGTTGCCCCAATTGTCCCGCAACTTCTGCGCCGCATCCAAGGCATCCTCGACCGCCATCGCTTTGACGGCCTCGTCATCCGGGGCGGATGCTTTCGGAGCATCGGTCATGGCCGCAGCCTATCCCTGGAGGGTACGAATGCAAGAGCAGCAGGAAGCGCCGAGCGTCTTTTCGGTCGTCAACCGCCACATCGTCGGCGGCGTCGAAGTGTCGCCGCCGCCGCAGGAGGACGGCAGCCGGACCCTGCGCCTCTACGCCGCCAGCGGCGGGACCGTCATCGAGATGAATCTCTCGGCGCAACTCTGCGAGTTCGTCGCGGCGAAGCTGGAGGAAGACGGCTAAGGCGAGCGCGGGATGCGGATGCTGGCGAGCGCCACGGCGCCCGCGACCAGCAGCCGGGCAAGCACGAGGAAGGCCACGGCGGCCGCGACGATGACGGCCACGTAGAGCGCGATCATCGCCAGCAGGGCGACAACCGCGACGGCGACCAGTAGCAGCAGGAATAGCGCCAGCAGGATCATCGTGTCTCGTCAGGCTAGCCCTACGCCCCTCGATGTGACCTCGATGTGACCTCGACGCCGCAGAACGGCGCGGAATGGGCGTGAACAGGGCGGAAAGGTAATCCGCCGCTCGGCGGCCGCAAACCCGCTCCAGACGCGGCGTATGGCGCCTAGAGCGGGGTTCCGGTGGATGGGGCGGGAAGGACTCGAACCTTCGACCGACGGATTATGAGTCCGCTGCTCTAACCAGCTGAGCTACCGCCCCGGGTGGGGAGCGAGCCTAGCGGGGTTTCTGGGCGTTCGACAGGGCCGTTTGGAAGGTCGGTGGGTCTTCTATCTGGGGGTAGTGGGCGAGGTCGGGGAGCTCTTGGACGGGGGCACTGGGGCGGAGGTCGCGAAGGCCGTCGAGGACGTTGGTGGTCGCGACCGGGTCCTGCAGGCCCCAGGTGAGGGAGAGGGCGCCCGGCCAGTCGCGGACGGCGCCGTGCCAGCGGGCGGCGTGGGTGACCCGTTCGAAGGTGTAGCCGATCAGCTTGTGGGCGATGCGGTTGCCGCCGTGGTGTCGCATCAGCGCCCACTGGTCGGCGCCCTCCTCGGCGCTCATCGGGTGCTCCCTGCCGAACACCGAGCCGAGCTGCTGGCGGAAGAAGGCGCCGGAGGAGAGGCGGGCGAGCAGGGGGCCGAGGCGGCTGCGCAGCATCTTCTGGCCGGGGGTGAGGCTGGCCCGCTCGATGATCACGCTGCCGTCGAAGAGGAGGGCGCCGGTCAGCTCGATCCCCAGCTGGCCGTCGATGTCGCGGGCCAGCAGCTCGGTCGCCACCGAGGTCCCCATGTCATGGGCGACCAGGTAGACGGGGCCGCCGCCGTGGCGGCGCACCAGCTCTTCGGCCAGGTCGGCCTGCCAGGCGAGGGTGTACTCGTGCTCGCGGGGCTTGTCGGAGAGGCCGAAGCCGAGGAAGTCGAAGGCGAGGATCGCCCGCCCCGGCTCCAGCGCGATCAGCTCCCGCCAGTCGTAGGAGCAGGTCGGGAAGCCGTGCAGGAGAAGCAGCAGCGGGCCCTCCCCGGGCTGGTGGAAGCAGTGGATGCGGCGGCCGCGGAACTGCTCGGCGTGGCCCCTCCCCTCCCACTCCCGCACCCGCACGGGCAGCTCGACGGGGCGGGCGGGCACGGGCGGCCCGCCTACGCGCTGAAGAGCTGGGCGAGGGAGCGGCCGACGTCGGGTGGCTCTTCCTCGCCTTTGGCGGCCGCGGCGGCGCCCTCGGCGAGGGCCTTGGCGGCGTCGGCGATCTGGTGGGCGCGGCCGCCGCGGATGACGCCGGTCGTCTTCGCTTCGGCGAGGTCGGACTCCATCAGCCCGGCCAGCTCGGCGAGGCGGCGCAGGCCGACGACGCCGGCGGTCCCGCGCAGGGCGTGGGCTTCGGCGCGCATCGTCTCGAAGTCGGTCGTCTCGGTGGCGAGGCCGGCGGCGATCACGTCGCAGCGGCGCCGCGCCTCCTCGGCGAAGCTCGCCCGCAGCTCCTCCTTGGAGGCGACCTCCTCCGGC
The DNA here is from genome assembly GCA_963714045.1 of uncultured Actinomycetes bacterium. Taxonomy (GTDB): domain Bacteria; phylum Actinomycetota; class Thermoleophilia; order Solirubrobacterales; family 70-9; genus VAYN01. Next base: position 1,879,125 of record OY970225.1, read on the forward strand.
GCCGGCTCCTTGTCCTTGGCGGCTTTCTCTTTCCCCTTGCTCATTCCGCCACCGCCTTCTTCACCGCGGCGGTCATCGCTTCGAGCCCGAAGGCGCCCTCGATCACCGAGCTGATCCTGCCCTGGCGGTTGATCGCGAACAGCCACGGCTCGCTGGGCAGGTGGAAGGCGCGCACCTGGGGACGGGTGGACTTGGACGGGTCGTTGTCGTTGTAGATCTCCATGTGGATGAAGGCCGCCTCGTCTTCGTGTTCCTGTTTGACCTGCTCGGCCACGTCGACGACGGGCCCGCAGACCCGACTCTGGCAGAACTGGGGGGTCGCGAACAAGAGCAGAATCGGTTCTTTTCCGAGCACGTCGGCGTAGTCGACCCGGTTCTGGGTGTCCGGCGGGATCCGGGTGGTGATCTTCGAGAGGTCGCCGCCGACGTCGGCGGGGGTCGGCGTGTGGATCTTCGGCGCCGGCTGGCCGGGCCGCGGGATCTTGCCGAACTCGCCGACGACGGCGCTGGGGAGCAGCGTCCCCTTGACTTCCCCGCCTTCCTTGACCAGCGCCGCGATCCGCCACTCGCCGTCGCTGGGGAAGTCGATCTTGGTCGAGTAGACGACGCTGCCGGCGTCGGGGTCCTCGCTGGTCGTCTTGGCGCGGAAGGCGGGCTTGGTGGCGAGCGTTTCGATCGAGGCCGGGAAGGGGCCCACCGCGGGCTCGTCGAGCGCCTGTTCCTCGGCCTTCGCCGCCTGGCCCTTGTTCCCCGACTTTGACTTCGCGCCGGGGGCGGGAGTCGGGACCTTGGCGAAGTAGAGGGCGACTTCGGCGTCGGACACCTGGGTGCGGTCGCGTTCGAAGACGCCGAAGGGGTAGCGGTTCTCCCCCTTGTAGAAGACCATCCCGGCTGGCGAGACAACCAGTTCGGAAGGGCCGTCGGCCGCTTTCAGCACCTGGCGCAGCGTCTGGCCCGCGGCGGTGGGGAAATCGCTCTTGGGCGGGGCGGGGCGGCTTTCGGCGCTCCCTCCCGAGGTGGAGGTGGAGCCGGTCGAGCCGGAGCCGCCGCAGCCGGCCGCCAGGGCGGCGACGACGATCGTGCAGGCTAGGGCCAGGGCGAGGCGTGGAGCGGCGCGCATCGGCGGCATGTTATTGAGACGGCGGCCGGGAGCGGTGGCTCCGGCGGCCCGGCGATACGGGCTATAGGGTGCGCGGCGGCGTCGAAACAGGAGGAGAGAGATGGCGGAGCGAGCGGCATTGGTGACGGGAGCCTCGAGCGGGATCGGGCTGGCGATCGCGCGGGCGCTGGGCGAAGAGGGCTACGCGCTGACCGTCGCCGCCCGCCGGCCGGAGAAGCTGGAGCAGGCGGCGGCGGGGCTGCGCGAGGAGGGCCTCGAGGTCGAGGCGGTCGCCGCCAACATGACCGACGAGGACGACGTGCTCGCCGTCTTCGCCGCCCACCGCGCCTCCTACGGGCGCCTCGACGCGCTGGTCAACAACGCCGGGGTCGGAATCGGGGCGCCGATGGAGGAGATCCAGACCAAGCACCTCGACATGCAGCTCGCGGTCAACCTGCGGGCGCTGATCCTCGGCACCCGCGAGGGGCTGCCGCTGCTGCGCGAGGCGGGGGCCGAACACGGCAAGGCGCTGATCGTCAACACCGCCTCGATCGCCGGCAAAGGCGGCCAGGCCTGGCTCTCGATCTACGCCGCGACCAAGGCCGCGGTGATCAACTTCACCCAGTCGACCCACCGCGAGGCGGGCGGGGCGGGGATCCAGTGCACGGCGCTGGCGCCGGGCTTCGTCGACACGGCGATGACCGAGTTCGCCAAGGGCCAGGTCCCGGCCGAGGCGATGATCCAGCCGAGCGACCTCGGCGAGGCCGTGCGCTTCCTGCTGCGGACGTCGCCGAACTGCCACGTGCCGGAGATTGTGTTCACGCGGCCCGGCGAGGGTCTCGATACGCCCTAGTGGTTCACTGCGTGTCCTGGTCGCCGCCTTCGGCGATCCAGGGCATGTCTTCCCGGCGATCTCGCTGGGGCGGGCGCTGGCCGGGCGTGGACACGAGGTCGTGGTCGAGACCTGGGAGGAGCGGCGGGGGGCGGTCGAGGGCGCCGGGCTGGGGTTCGCCGCGGCCGAGGAATACCGGATGTTCCCGCCGCCCGAACCGGGCTCGGCCGACGGCCAGCACGCCGCCGAGGCGGCGCGGGCGCTGCTGCCGCTACTGGAGGAGATGCGCCCGCACGTCGCCGTCAGCGACATCCTCACCCTGGCGCCGGCGCTGGCGGCCGAGGCCGCCGGGGTGCCGCTGGCGACGCTGATCCCCCACATCTACCCGGTGGTGGAGCCGGGGCTGCCGTTCTTCGCGATCGGGCTGCGGCCGGCACGGACGCCGGTCGGGCGGGCGGTCTGGCGGGCGGGACAGCGGGCGCTCGACGTCGGCCTCGAGCACGGCCGCCGCGACCTCAACCTGCAGCGCCAGCGGCTGGGCCTGGCGCCGGTCGAGCGCTTCCATGGCGGCATCAGCCCCGACCTGGCGCTGGTCGCCACCTATCCGCAGCTCGAGTACCCGCGCCAGTGGCCGGCGGGGGTGGAGGTGACGGGGCCGATGACGTTCGAGCAGCCGCACCCGGAGATCGAGCTGCCGCCGGGCGAGCGGCCGCTGGTCCTGGTCGCGCCGAGCACCGCCCACGACTCCGAGAACCACCTGGTGCGGACGGCGCTGAAGGCGTTCGCCGGGGAGCCGGTGCGGGTGGTGGCGACGACCAACCGCGTCGTCCCCCAGCGCCCGATCGAGGTGCCGGCCAACGCCGTCCTCGTCGACTGGCTCAGCTACAGCCAGCTGATGCCGGCCGCCGCGCTGGTCGTCTCCCACGGCGGCCACGGCACCGTCGCCCGCGCCCTCGGCGCCGGCACCCCGGTCCTGGTCTGCCCGATCACCGGCGACATGAGCGAGACCGCGATGCGGGTGAGCTGGGCCGGGGCCGGCCTCTCCCTCCCCTGGCGCCTCTGCCGTCCGGCGCCGCTGCGCTGGGCCGCCCGCCGCATCCTCGGCGACGGCTCCTTCGCCACCGAGGCCGAGAAGATCGCCGCCTGGGGCCGGAAGCACGACGGCGCCAAACGCGGCGCCGAACTGGTCGAGCAGCTGGCCCTGTCGAAGCTCCGGGGGTGGGACTCGAACCCACAACCTCTCGGTTAACGGCCGAGCGCTGCTTCCAATTGAGCTACCCCGGATTAACGCGTCGTGCTAATCCGAATTGCAACCCCGGACTGACATCGACTGCCCGGACTCTATCGGCAACTCGACGAGTCCCGCCTCAACCTCGGCATGGCAATTCCCGCAAAGCAGAACGCATTTCTTCGCCTCTGCCCTTGACCGGGCCAGCGAACGCGTTTGGCCCTGATGACCGAGATGAAACGCCTTGGTTTCCGGATCCACGTGATGGAAATGGAGCGCCTCTTGGCATCGCGCATATCCGCAGAGCACGCACTTGCCTCCCGCCTCGTCCACAAGCGTCTGCTTAACCTTCCGGCGACGCTTGGATACGGCCTCTGATCTGCAGCGGGCGCACCTGTAGTAACCACGCCCCTCAAGCACGAACACGGTGGCTCCATGGCGGCGACAGATCATCTCAGCCCTCTTCGGGCTGCCGGGAGGCAGTGAGCGCCGATGGCCACGGGTGCGAAGGCCGTAGCGATTCATCCAATGCCGGACCGTCGACCCGCTTCGGTCGAGTCGTTCAGCGATCTCCCTGATGCTCAGACCGGCGCCGACCAAGGCTTCGAGCTTTTCCCGATCCAACCCACCTTTGGGTGCGTGGCGAACTGCATTGTGCGCATTCAGCCCGTGCTTCTTCAGCCAGTAGCCCACAGTCGATGGGTGCTTGCCGAGCTCCGCGCCGATCGCCTCCAGTGACAGGCCCTTCGCCAGGCAATCTTCCAGGAACCCCCTGTCCATGCGGAAATCCTGCCAAATGCCTCGGACAGAAAGTTGCGAACGTGTGTTCGACTTCCGAGGAACTACTTGCTTGCGTCGACGCGGTGGGTGCGGGCTATTTGCTCCACCAGGGCGGCGCGGTCGCGGCTGAGGGCGGCGCGGCGCTCGTAGTCGTCGCGCTCGCCGGCGGCGGCGATCTCGGCCTCGAGGCGGCGCTGCTCGAGCAGGAGGAAGTTGAGCTCCATCGACTCGTGGGAGGCCGGCTCGTCGTGGGCGAGCATCACCAGCTCGGCGATCAGGCCGCTCAGCTCGGCGTCGTCGTGGGGGAGGTTGGAGGCCGGGTCCTCCGGGTGCTCGCGCAGCCAGGCGGCCGCCCGCAGGCCGCTCGGCGAGAGGTGGGCGTCGGTGAGGCGGGCGAGGTACTCCCTCCCCTCCGCCGGCAGGGCGATGCACATCGCCAGCAGCGCCCGCTCGCGGCGCTCGCGCGAGGTCAGCGGCGCTGAGCGCTGCGGCGCCGGCGCCGGCGCGCCGCCCGCCGCGCCCCCACCGGAGCCGGGCCGCCGCTCCTCCCCCCCGCTGGCCGGCCGCGCCGCCACCACCCGCCCCATCACCATCGCCGGCTCGAGGTCGAGCCGCTCCGCCACCCGCCGCACCAGGTCGTCGCGGCTCGCCGACTCCCCCATCGCGCCCAGCACCGGCGCCACCTCGCCCAGCGCCCGGTCGCGCTCGACCGGCGAGGCGACGTCGGTGCGGTCGAGCACCAGCGCGACCTGGAAGGCGTTCACCTCCACCGCAGCGTCGACCAGCGCCCGGAAGCGCTCGGCGCCGCCCGGCGCGGCCATCATCTCGGCCGGGTCCTCGCCCGCCGGCATCGCCGCCACCCGCAGCCGCATCCGCCGCCCCGCCGCCACCCGCTGCGCCCGCAGCATCGCCTCCTGCCCGGCCGAGTCGGCGTCGAGCGCCAACACCACCTCCTCGACCATCCCCGAAAGCGCCGCCACCTGCTCGCCGGTGATCGCCGTCCCCATCACCGCCACCGCCTCCTCGACGCCGGCCTGGTGCAGGGCCAGCACGTCGGTGTAGCCCTCGACCACGACCGCCCGCGCAGCCTTGGCGATCGCCGCCTTGGCCCGGTCCACCCCATAGAGCAGCTGGCTCTTGTGGAAGAAGTCGGTCTCCGCCGTGTTGACGTACTTCGCCCCCTGGTCGGAGCGCATCGCCCGCCCGCCGAAGCCAAGGACGCGGCCGCGGCGGTCGCGGATCGGGAACATGATCCGCGAGCGGAAGCGGTCGTACTCCCGCCCCTCCCGGCCCCGCTGGACCAGCCCCACCCCGTGCAGCTCCTCGACGCTGAACCCGGCCTGCTGCCCCCGCACGAGGATCTTGTCCCAGGCGCTGGGCGCGTAGCCGACCCCGAAGCCGCGCAGCACCTCCTCCCCCAGCCCGCGCCCGGCCAGGTACTCGCGCGCCCTGCCCGCCTCCGGCGAGTCCCAGAGGTAGCTGGCGTAGTAGGCGGCGGTGCGCTCCAGCAGCTGCTCCAGCCGCCGCCGTTGCTGGCGCCGCGCCTCCGCCCGCGGGTCCTCCCGCTCGCGCTCCAGCTCGACCCCGTAGCGGTCGGCCAGCATCTCCACCGCCTCGGCGAACCCCAGCCCGTCCTTCTCTTCGACGAACTTGATCACGTCGCCGCCGACCCCGCAGCCGAAGCAGTGGTAGAGCTTCTCCTGGGGGTCGACCGAGAACGACGGCGTGCGCTCCTCGTGGAAGGGGCAGAGGCCGACCATGCGGGCGCCCTGGCGGCGCAGGTCGGTGTGGGTGGAGACGACCTCGACGATGTCCGCCGCCTGCTTCACCCGTTCCAGGCTCTCCGGCGAGATCAGCGCCATCAGAAGCGCGCCTCCTCGGGGACGGTCAGCTCGGTGAACTTGGCGATGCAGAAGCGGTCGGTCATGCCGGCGATGTAGTCGGCGACGCGCTGGCACTCGCTCGCCCCCGGATCCCACCGCGGCAGCTCGTCCGGGTGCTCCAGGTAGTGGTCGAAGAGGCCGCGCATGGCGCCCTCGACTCGCTCGTGCTCACGCTGGGCGTCCGGGCCCAGGTAGACGCGGTCGAACATGAACTTACGCAGGCGCAGCATCGCGCCGCCGATCTCCCGCCCCTGGACGATGTCGCCGGCGCCCTCGGAGTGCTCGACTATGTCGCGGACGAGGGTGTCGATCCGCAGCGATCCGGTCGGCCCCAGCAGCTCGATCTCCACCGCCGGCAGGTCGCCGGGGCGCAGGATCCCCGCCCGCAGGGCGTCGTCGATGTCGTGGTTGATGTAGGCGACGCGGTCGACCAGCTTGACGATCTTCCCCTCCAGCGTCGCCGGCTTGGCGGAGCCGGTGTGGTTGAGGATGCCGTCGCGGACCTGCTCGGTCAGGTTCAGCCCCTGGCCGTCGCGCTCCAGCACCTCGACCACCCGCAGCGAGTGCTCGTTGTGCTTGAAGCCGGCGCCGCAGCGCTCGCGCAGCGCCGCGTCGAGCGCCTCCTCGCCGGCGTGGCCGAAGGGCGGGTGGCCGAGGTCGTGGCCGAGCCCGATCGCCTCGGTCAGGTCCTCGTTGAGGCCGAGCGCCCGGGCCACGGTGCGAGCGATCCCGCAGGCCTCCAGCGTGTGGGTGAGGCGGGTGCGGTAATGGTCGCCCTCGGGGGCGACGAAGACCTGCGTCTTGTGCTTGAGCCGGCGGAAGGACTTGGAGTGGACGATGCGGTCGCGGTCGCGCTGGAACGGCGTCCGCAGCGGGCTGTCGGGCTCCTCGACGGCGCGGCGCGCCGGGTAGGAGCGGGTCGCGTGCGGGGAGAGGAACTCCTCCTCCCAGGCGGAGATGCGATCAGCGAAGGTGGAGGTGACTGACACCGGTCGATCATAAGGAGAGGGGAGGGACTCGTCGGAGCAACAGCGGGGAGGCTCCGTCGAGTCCCTCCCCTCTCCTTCTACGCAGCCGCTCTCAATTGCACGTGCGCGTGGTGCTCGAGGGTCTCTCCGACGGCGCGCTCGACCTGGCGTAAGGCCAGTGAGTCGGCCTCTGGTGAGGTGGCCAGGGGCTGGGCCAGGGCCTCGGCCATGAAGCGGTGGGCTTCCTCGGAGAGCGGGAATGAGCCGGCTTCGCAGCCGGCGCAGACGACGCCGCCGGCGGCCCCCGAGAAGCCGGTGAGGTGCTCGGCCTCGCCGCAGCCGGCGCAGGCGGCCAGCTCCGGAGCGAACCCGGCGACCATGGCCAGCTTGAGGCGGAAGGAGAGTGCCGTCTCCAGCCCGGCGACGCGTGGCTGCGCGGGATCGTCGAGCAGCGCCAGGTAACGGCAGAGCAGGTTGTAGGCGGGCGGGTTGGCCTCGGCCGAGTCGAGCAGCCGCAGCACCGCGTCGCAGGCGCGGGCGCCGGCACCCAGTGCTGGGCCGGAGGAGCGCAGCCGCGGGTAGCCGTCGACGGTCGCCACGTTGGTCACCGTCATCAGGTCGCCGCGGCCTTCGTGCAGGACCAGGTCGAGCCGGAAGAACGGCTCCAGCCGCCCGCCGAAGCGCGACTTCGGCTTCCGCGCCCCCTTGGCGATCGCGCCCAGCCGCCCCCGCGACTTCGAGTAGAGGTGGAGGATGCGGTCCGCCTCGCCGTAGCGGATGCTGCGCAGCACGACCGCCTCGGTCTTGACCGTCTTTCCGGGCACCCTCCTACTTTGCCCGCCGCCGCGGACGGCGACGCAGCCGCACCTGGCAGCTCGGGCAGAAGTAGGTGGAGCGGCCGCCGACGACGATGCGGACGATCTCGCCGCCGCACGACGGGCAGGGCTGCCCCTCGCGGGTGTGGACGAGGAACTCGTCCTGCATCGTGCCCCGCTCGCCGCGGCCGTCGCGGTAGTCGTCGATCGAGGCGCCGCCGCCGTCGATCCCGGCCTCCAGCGCGGCGACGACCGCGTCGCGCAGCGCCACGTAGTGCTCGGGCTTCATCGAGCCGGCGGGAGAGAGCGGGTGCAGGCGCGCCCGGTGCAGCGCCTCGTCGGCGTAGATGTTGCCGACCCCGGCGACCCCGGACTGGTCGAGCAGGAACGACTTCAGCGGCGCCGTGCGCCCGGCGGCCATCGTTCCCAGAGCCTCGGCGGTGAACGCCGGCGAGAGCGGCTCGACGCCGAGCTTGGCGAAGCGCTCGCCGAGGCGGGAGTCGTCGATCAGGAAGGCCTCGCCGAAGCGGCGCGGATCGGTGAACCAGAGCTCGCGGCCTTCGTCGAGGAGGAAACGGGCGCGCAGGTGGCGGGCCGAGGTCGAGCGCTCCGCCTCGTACAGCCGCCGCCCCTCGGAGGGGTCGAGCACGTCCTCCCCCTCGACCAGGACCAGGTTGCCGGTCATCCGCAGGTGCATGACCAGCGTCTGGGCGCCGTCGAGCGCCAGCAGCAGGTACTTGCCGCGTCGTCCCAGCCCCTCGATCGTGCGTCCGCTGACCGCGGCGCCGAGCTCAGCCGCCGGAACCGGCCGCGACCAACGCTCGTCCAGCACCTCCAGCGACTCGATCCGCCGCCCTTCCAGCTCCGGCTCGAGCTGGCGGCAGACGGTCTCGACCTCGGGCAGCTCCGGCATCGCGCCGGTTCTATCAGCCCTCCGTCGCCCGGGGGTGGGCCTCGAAGTAGACCTCCTTGAGGCGGTCGCCCGAGAGGTGCGTGTACATCTGCGTGGTGGCGATGTCGGCGTGGCCGAGCATCTCCTGCACGGCGCGCAGGTCGCAGCCGCCGGCGAGCAGGTGGGTGGCGAAGCTGTGGCGCAGGGTGTGCGGGCTCATGCGGCCGCCGAGGCCGGCATCGCGGGCGTGGCGCTGGACGATCTTGTAGAGGCCCTGGCGGGTCAACGGGCCGCCGCGGAAGTTGACGAACAGCTTTGGCTCGTGGCGCTCGCCGACCAGCTTCGGGCGGCCGCCGCGTTCGTAGCCGCGGATCGCGGCGATCGCCTGGCGGCCCAGCGGCACCAACCGCTCCTTCGAGCCCTTGCCGCGGGCGCGCAGGAAGCCCTCGCGCATGTCGATGTCGGCCGGCTCCAGCCCGATCGTCTCCGAGGCCCGCAGCCCGCACGCGTACATCACCTCCAGCAGCGCCCGGTCGCGCAGCGTCGTCGGCTCACTGCCGCGCGGCGCCGCCAGCAGCTTCCGCACCTCGGCGTAGTTGAGCACCTGCGGCAGCTTCTTCGAGCGCCGCGGCGCGCTCAGCGCCGCGGTCGGGTCGTCGCCGATCAGCTCGTCGCGGCGTAGGTGCTTGTAGAAGGAGCGCAGACAGGCGGCCTTGCGGTGGATGGTCGAGGCCGAGCAGGCCGGCCGGCCCTCCCCCGTCGCCAGCACGGCGAGGAAGTCGGCGACATCGGCCGGGCGCGCATGCAGCGCGTCCTGGTCGTGGGCCGAGAGGTATTCGCCGTACTGGAGCAGGTCGGTGCGGTAGGCGTTGAGGGTGTTACGGGAGAGGCCCCGCTCCAGCTCCAGGTAGGAGAGGAAGTCGAGGACGAGGCCCTCGAATCGCGCGTCGGCGCCCGGGGAGGCGGGCGCAGAGGGCACGGCGGGCTTGACTGCGATCGCCATGAACGCAGGTTCTCTGGGGCTGGGTTCAACCCTTTCGCCGCAACGGGTGGCCCAGGAGGTGGCCGGCCGCGAGGGGAGCCGCGAAGAAGAGGGGGTCATCGACGAGCGAACGGCCCATCGTGGTCGTTGGCAGACCCGAGGCGGCGTAGGCGTCGAGGTCGATCGATGCAGAGCGGAGATGGTGGCGCTCTCCCCCCGCCTCTTTCAGGGCGGCGGTGATCTCGTCCTCTCCCTCCGGGACAGCGACGTCTACGGAGGCGAGGAGGAGGCCGAGGACGGTGCGGGTGTGGTGGCTGAGGCCGCGGTGGCGCTCGCGGGGGTCGCTGGAGGACAGGCGCGGGGAGATCAGGGTCGGGAGGCGCAGGCTGAGGGCGGCGTGAGCGCTGTCGAGGGCGGCCATGCCGCCGTGCCCGAGGGCCGTATCGGAGCCGATGATGCCGGGGCCGGGGCCGACCAGGACCGCGTCCCAGCCGAGGCTGACGGCGGCGTCGAGGGCGCCGACGGTGCTGAGCGCCTCGTGCTCACCGCCGTAGGCGGGACCGGCGGTGACGTGGCCGCAAAGCAGGCCGCGCTCGCGCAGCTCGGCGACGTCGCGCGAGAGCGACCCCGGCAGCGCCCCGCCCGCCGTCTGCACGTAGCCGACCCGGATCCCGGGCGAAGCCTGCGTCGCCGCCCATGCAGCCGGCGCCAGGTGCCCGTGCAGGGGCAGGATCAGGGCTCGGATGCCTCGCGTCCCCTGAATCGGTGTTCCTTTTTCCCGCATGGCGGGGATAAAGCGCACCGATTTGCTCTCCTCATCCTGGTCGACCTGTTCCTCGACCGGTACGACCGGGTGCTGGAGGGAGGTGTAGTTGAGCTTGATCACGTGCGGCTCGCCGCCCGCGTCGCCCGGCGCGCCGTGGCTGGAACGGCCGCTCCCCAGGCCCCGCGTGAGGTTTACGTGGACGACGTCGAAGCCGCCGGAGCCGAGCTCGAGGTCGAGGGCGGCGACGTTGAGGACGACCTCGTCGCCCTCGCGCATCTCCCCCAGCAGGACGGTGTCGGCCCAGGCTGGGCGACGCTCGCCGGCGATCTCGACGACCAGCGGCTCGGCGGAGACGACGACGCCGCGGCGCAGCGCGAGGCGGCCGCTCACACCTCCCCCGCGTCCGCCGCCTCGCCTGGCGCGGCGACCGCCCCGCTAGCGGCGGCCGCGACGATCCCCTCGCAGACCTCGAGCATCTTCTCGAGGCTGGCGGCCGGGACGTGCTCCTCGGCGGTGTGGACGGCATCGGTGCCGTTGGCGAGCAGGACGCAGTCGAATCCGTCGAGGCGGAAGACGTTGGCGTCGCTGCCGCCGCCGATCGCGGCGCGCACCGGCTCCAGGCCGGCGCCGCGCAGCCCCGCCTCGGCCAGCTTCAGCGCCGGCGAGGAGGGCGGGACCTCGTAGCCGCGGAACAGCTCTTCGAGGCGGACGTCGACGTCGCAGCCGTGCTCGCCGGCGCCCCAGGCGCAGGCGTCGGAGATCTGCCCGGCGACCTCGGCGGCCCGGCCGGCGTCGCGGCTGCGCGCCTCGGCCTGGAGCCAGCAGTGGCCGGGGACGACGTTGCCCGAGGTGCCGCCTTCGATCAGGCCGACGTTGGCGGTCGTCGCCTCGTCGAGCCGCCCCAGCTCCATCCGCGAGACGGCCGCGGCGGCGGCGGCGATCGCGCTGCTGCCGTCCTCGGGCCGGATCCCGGCGTGGGCCTCGACCCCGGTGAAGTCGGCGAGGATCTTCTGCTGGGTCGGAGTGGCGACGACCACCTCGCCGACCGGCCCGGCGTGGTCGAGGACGAAGCCGTGCCACGAGCGCAGGATGGAAGTGTCGAAGGCTTTGGCGCCGCGCAGCCCCTGCTCCTCGGCGACGGTCAGCACCAGCTCGATCCCCACCGGCGGCGGCTCGGCGGCGTGCCGGGCGACCAGCTCCATGAAGACGGCGACCGCCGCCTTGTTGTCGGCACCGAGGATCGTCTCGCCGGCGCTGCGGAAGACGCCGTCGGCTTCGACCACCTCGATCTGCCCCCGGTGGGGGACGGTGTCGAGGTGGGCGCAGAACATCACCCACTCCTCGGAACGACCCGGCAGGCGCGCCAGCAGGTTGCCGGCGCCCGCTTCGGCCGGGCCGGCGGCATCGTCCTCGCTCACCTCGAGCCCCAGCGCCCGCAGCTCGGCGGCGGCGCTGTCCGCCACCTCGCGCTCCTCCCCGGTGGGACTGCGAATCTCGCAGAGCCGGACGAACCTCTCCTGAAGCGAGCTCAGCGCCACCGGCGAAGCGTAGCCGGAGGCCGAGCCGCGGGCGCTCAGGCGGAGCGGCGGATGCCGATGTCGCTCTCCTCGGCGTCCTCGGCCGAGTCGAGCTCGCCGCCGTCGGCCGGCTTTTCGCCGGCGTGGCGGGCGGCGGCACCGACGAACTCGCGGAACAGCGGCTCGGGGCGGTTGGGCCGGGAGTTGAACTCAGGGTGGTACTGGGAGGCGACGAAGAAGGGGTGGTCGGGCAGCTCGACCATCTCGACCAGGCGCTCGTCCGGCGAGGTGCCGCCGCAGACCAGTCCCTCGTCTTCGAGCCGGCGACGCAGCTGGTTGTTGACCTCGTAACGGTGGCGGTGGCGCTTGTAGATGACGGCCTCGCCGAAGATCTCGCGGGCCCGCGTCCCCTCGTGCAGCTTCACCGGGTCGGCGCCGAGCCGCATCGTCCCGCCCATGTCGGAGACCTCCTTCTGCTCTGGCAGCAGGTCGACGACCGGGAACGGCGTCTCCGGGTCGAACTCAGACGAGTTGGCGCCGTCCATCCCGACCACGCGGCGGGCGAACTCGACCACGGCGATCTGCATCCCGAGGCAGATCCCGAGGTAGGGGATCGAACGCTCGCGGGCGATCCGCGCCGCTTCGATCTTGCCCTCGATGCCGCGCTCGCCGAAGCCGCCGGGGATCAGGATCCCATCCATCCCCTCGAGCTTCTCGGGGTCGAGGTTCTCGGAGTCGACCAACTCGACCTCGACCTCCACCCCGTGGTGGAAGCCGCCGTGCCCGATCGCCTCGATCACCGACTTGTAGGCGTCGGCCAGCTGCACGTACTTGCCGACGACGGCGATCCTCACCTTGCCGCTGGCCGAGTCGGCGCGGCGCACCATCGCCTCCCACTCGGCCAGGTCCGGCGCCGGCGCCTCCATCCCGAAGTGGTCGAGGACAAGGTCGTCGACGCCCTCGGCGCGGAAGACCAGCGGCACCTTGTAGATGTTGTCGACGTCGTTGGCGGAGATAACCGCGTCGACGGGAAGGCTGGCGAAGAGCGCGATCTTCTCGCGGATCTCGCGGTCGAGGCGGCCCTCGGAGCGGCAGACCAGGGCGTGGGGCTGGATCCCGATCCGGCGCAGCTCGTTGACCGAGTGCTGGGTCGGCTTCGTCTTCAGCTCGCCGGCGTGGCCGACGTAGGGCACCAGGGTGAGGTGGACGAACATGCTCCGTTTCGGCCCCAGGTCCGTGTACAGCTGGCGGATCGACTCGAGGAACGGCAGCGACTCGATGTCGCCGACGGTGCCGCCGATCTCGGTGATCACGAAGTCGACCGCCTGCGACTCGGCGACGATCAGGATCCGGTTCTTGATCTCGTCGGTTATATGGGGGATCACCTGCACGGTGGCGCCGAGGTAGTCGCCGCGGCGCTCGCGCTTGATCACCGAGTTGTAGACCGCGCCGGCGGTGACGTTGGAGGCGCGCGAAGTGTTCTCGTCGGTGAAGCGCTCGTAGTGGCCGAGGTCGAGGTCGGTCTCCGCCCCGTCCTCGGTGACGAAGACCTCGCCGTGCTGGAACGGGCTCATCGTCCCCGGGTCGACGTTGATGTAGGGGTCGAACTTCTGCAGCTGGACGCGGAAGCCGCGGGAGACGAGGAGGCGGCCGATCGAGGCGGCGGCGATCCCCTTGCCGAGAGCCGAAACCACCCCGCCGGTGACGAAGATGAACCGCGTGTCGCCGGACTTCGTCATCGGGCGAGGCCGAATCCCGGTCGCGTCGAAATCTGATTATTCGCGGGCGGGATTCGGTCGAAGCGGTTGTTCATATCTGCCGAGCGAGTCTAGCCAGCGCAGGGGCGGAACCGAGTCGATCGTCGCCGAAATAGATCGCAACTCGCCGTAAATCGTCAGGGCCGCGACCGCCGCGAGGGCGATCAGCCGCCCCTCCCCGCCGAGGATCGTGAGCAGCCAGACCCCGGCGACGGCGCCGATCAGGTTGGAGCCGGTGTCCCCCAGCATCGCTCGCTCGCGCAGGGTCAGCCAGGCGCCGATGAGGACCGGCCCGGCGAAGATCCCCAGCAGTTCGATCGGGGCCAGGGTCCAGGCCCCGAGGCAGAGCCCGGCGCCGAGCAGGGCCAGCCCCTTCTCGGCCCGCCCCGGCCGCAGGTCGAGCAGGTTGCCGAGGTTGGTGGCGAGGATCAGCAGGGCGATGTCGGCCAGGTAGCGCCACGACTCCAGCCCGCGCCCGGAGACCACGTAGGCGGCCAGCGCCAGCGCCCCGACCGCCTTGATCGCCCCGGTTGACAGGCTGCCCTCGCGCAGCGCCCCCCAGTGCCCGCGCCAGCCCCGCGGGGCGGCCGACGACGCCCCCTGGCCGAGCGCGTCGTCGAGGAAGCCGAGGAAGGCGATCCCGAGCAGGTAGGGCAGCCAGCGCCGCAGCTGGGGGTCGAGCAGTTCGAGGTCGGCGCGGTCGTCGAGGAAGGCGAGCGGGGCCAGTGCCACCAGCGCCGCCGTCGCCAGCACCGCACCGAGCGGGAAGGCGAGCGCGGCGCCGCGGTAGTTCTCCCGCACCAGGCCCGCCTCGCGCAGCCCGCGGGCGCCGGCCGGGACCAGCCACAGCGCCAGCGCGATCGCCAGCGGGAAGCCGACCCAGTACACCTCAGCGGCCCTGGGTCAGCAGGTCCGGCAGCAGCCGGTCGGCGCTGCCCTTGAGGCCGAAGCTGCCCTCGGCGCCGAGCAGCGAGAAGACCAGCGCCAGCCGGCCGGCGGTCATCTCGATGTCGTCGACGCTGGAGAGGTCGTTGGCCTGGAAGAAGGAGATCGAAGACGGTTCCGCGGTCGAGGTCTCGATCCCGACCGCCGGCGTCCGCGTCGCCGTGATCCCCTTCATCAGCCCGCCCTCGAGCGCGGCCGCCTGCGAGCGCTGGACCGGGCCCATGTCCTGCGGCTGGTTGCGGACGACGATGACGCCGTCGAGGGCGCCGAAGCTGCCGCTGGCGCGCGAGAAGAGATGGCCGCGGACGACTTCGGGCAGGGTGCCGCCGCGGGCCAGCTGGCGGCCGAGGCCGGCGCCGAGCGCGGTCAGCGTTTCCGGGTTGCGGCGCAGGTCGGCGAAGCGCGTCTTCGCCAGGTCGCCGGCGAGGCCGCCCAGGTCGACCGGCTCGCGCACCACGCCGACCCCGACCAGCCTCGCCCCGGTCGGCCCCAGCGCCTCCTCGACCGTGTTCGTCTCGCTGCTGGAGAGGCCGCCGAGGGCGACGATCGCGATCCGCTTGCCCTCCAGCCTTGCGCGGGTCAGCACCGGGTAGACGCGGTCGGCGAATTCGTTCGAGCGGCCGAGCTGGCCGCTCAGCTCGTCGGTCCGCGAGCGGGCGTCCTGGAGGTTGTTGACGAGGCTGTGCTCGAGGTTCTTGCGGGTGCTACTCAGCGCGTCGCCGCCGAACTCGGCGCCGACGAGGATCCCGATCGCCAGCGCCAGGAAGACGGCGATCAGCGAGGTGGCGTGGTAGCGCGCGCTGTAACCCATCAGCGGGGGAGGCTAGATGGTCGCCCCGGCGCCCGCCGGCGCCCGCTACGCGCCGAGCCAGATGCGGATCTTCAGCCAGACCAGCTGGAAGACGTCGTTGAGCGCCGGCGAGGTGATGACGAGGATCGTCAGCAGGATCGCGAAGGCGATCAGGAAGAGGCCCGCCGGGGCCAGGGTCGAGCTCGGGTTGTAGAGCCGGCTGACGCCCTTGGCGTCGACCAGGCGCTCTCCTATCCGCAGCCGCGTGAGGAAGGTCGAGGACATGCCGCCGCGCTTGCGGTCGAGGAACTCGATCAGGTTGAAGTGGGCGCCGACGCTGACGATCAGCGCCGCCCCCTTCTCGAAGGCCATCAGCATCGCCACGTCCTCGCTGGTCCCGGCGGCGGGGACGACCGTGTGCTCCAGCCCCGCCTCGACCAGGCGCTCGCAGCCCGGGGCGCGACCGTCCGGGTAGGCGTGGACGACCAGCTCGGCGCCACAGGAGAGGGCGGGGTCGGAGGCGGAGTCCATATCGCCGAGGATCAGGTCGGGCTTAAGCCCCGCCTCCAGCGCCCCGTCGGCGCCGCCGTCGACGGCGACGATCAGCGGCCGCATGTCGCGGATGTAGGCGCGCAGCGCCTTCAGGTCGCGGCGGTGGCGGTCGCCGCGGACGACGATCAGGACGTGGCGGTCGCGGAAGGAGGCCTTGGTGTTGGGGAACTCGACGCTGCCGGTCAACAGGTCGGTCTCCTGGCGCACGTGGGCGACGGTGTTCTCGGCGAACTCGGCCAGCGCCTCGTCGATCCGCTCGCGCTGGCGCTCCAGCTGGCCTTCCAGCTCGGCGGCGCCGAGGACGCGGCCGCGCAGAACCTCCCGCTCGCCGACCGACACCGTGCCGCCGTCGATCCGCAGCCGCTCGCCGTCGTGCAGCAGCTCGAAGAGGCCGGCGCCGGGGGCGTCGATGAGGCGGATCCCCTCCCGCGCCAGCATCAGCGGGCCGGCGTTCGGGTAACGCCCGTTCGAGGACTCGGAGGCGTTGAGGACCGCGGCGACGCCGGCTTCGATCAGCTCCTCGGCGGCGATCCGGTCGATGTTGAGGTGGTCGATGACGGCGACGTCGCCGGGGCGCAGGCGCTTGACCAGGTGCTTGGTGCGCTCGCCGAGGCGGGCCGTGCCCTCGATCGGCGCCTCCGGCCGCAACCCGTTGCGGCGTCCGAGCAGGGCAGGAAGGCGACGACGACTGGTGGTGGCCACCCGCCCAGGTTAAGCGAACGTACGGGCGCCCGGCAAGGGCTCAGGCGGCGGCGAGCAACTCACGCGCGTGCTGAGTGGCCGCCTCGTCGGAGCGCTCGCCGCCGAGCATGCGGCGGATCTCCTCGACCACGCCCTCGTCGTCGAGCCGCTCGACCGTGGCGACGGCCTGCTCCCCGGCGACGTCCTTCTCGAGCCGGAAGTGGACGTCGGCGAGGGAGGCGACCTGCGGCAGGTGGGTGATGCAGAGGACCTGGCGTCCCTCGCCCAGCGCCTTCAGCCGCTCGCCGACCACGCGCGCGGTGTTGCCGCCGATCCCGGCGTCGATCTCGTCGAAGACGAGCGTGCCCGCGGCGGCGGCCCGGCCGAGCCCGCTCAGCGCCAGCATCACCCGCGAGAGCTCGCCGCCGGAGGCCGCCTCGCGCAGCGGCGCCGGCTCGATGCCGGGGTTGGGAGCGACCCGCAGCTCGACCGTCTCGCGGCCGCCGGCGCCGTGGCCGTCGGGGTGGGGCTCGAGCACGACCTCGAGCGTGGCGCCGGCCATCGAGAGCCGCTCCAGCTCGGCGGCGACCCGCTCCTGCAGCGGCCCGGCCGCCTCGGCGCGCCCGGCGCTGAGCCGCTCGCCCAGCTCGGCGCGGTGCTGCTCGGCCTCGGCCAGCGCCGCCTCGGCCTCGGCGCCGCGGACCTCGGCCCCCTCCAGCCGGGCGATCTCCGCCCGGCAGCGCTCGGCGTGCGCCAGCACCGACTCGACGCTGCCGCCGTGCTTTCGCTCCAGCCTGTCGATCGCCTCCAGCCGCTCCTCGATCGCCAGCAGGGCGCCGGGGTCGGACTCCAGCCCCTCGGCGTAGTCGCGCAGCTCCGAGCCGACGTCGCCGAGCTCGACCGCCAGCGCCGCGACCCGCTCGGCGATCGCGTCGAGGCCGGGGTCAAGCCCGGCGGCGCCCTGCAGCAGCGATTCGGCCCCGGCCAGCGCCGTCGCCGCGCCGCCGCCGTCCTCCTCGGCCCCGGCCAGCGCCGCGTGAGCCCGGGCCGCCGCCTCGCGCAGGCCCTCGGCGTGGCGCAGCCGCTCGCGCTCGCCGGCGATCCCGGCCCGCTCCTCGGGGTCGGGCGCGACCTCCTCGATCTCGCCGAGCTCGTAGCGGTAGAGGTCGAGGTCTCGCTCCCGCGACCCCTCCGCCTCGCGCAGCTCGGCCAGCTCGGCGGCGAGCCGCCCGGCCTCGCGGTGCGCCTCGCGGTAGAGCCGCCGCGCCTCCAGGTGCTCGGCCCCGGCGAAGCCGTCGAGCACCTCCATCTGCGCCGAGGCGATCGTCAGCTTGCGGTGCTCGTGCTGCCCGAAGAAGGCGAGCAGCCGCCCGCCGAGCAGCTTCAGGTCGGCGGCGGTCGCGGCGCGCCCGGCGACGAAGGCGCTGGTCCGCCCGCCGGCGGAGACCCGCCGTCCCAGCACCACCTCATCCGCCCCCTCGGGCAGCCGCTCGGCCAGCTCGGCGAACTCCGGCTCGCCCAGCAACCCCGCGGGAAGGTCGAAGACCCCCTCGACCCAGGCCTCCCCCGCCCCAGGCCGCACGATGTTCCCTTTCGCCTTGCCGCCCATCAGCAGGTCGAGCGAGTGCGCCAGCACGGTCTTTCCGGCCCCGGTCTCGCCGGTGATCGCGTTGAGCCCCTCCCCCAGCCGCAGCTCAGCCCGCTCGATCAGCAGCAGGTTCTCTATGCGGAGCTCGCGCAGCATGGGGTCTGTGTAGCAACGGGAGCGGACCGACTCAGCCGGCGGCGGGCTCCGCGGGGCCGTCCGTCGGCTGCACGAAATCGCGCGACCGAACCAGGAGGAAGCCGAGGGCGGCGACGGCGAAGGAGAGGATCGCCGCGAGCAGGAGGATCTCGTTGAAGCCGCTGACGAAGGCGACCTTGGCGGCGTGGACGTACTCGGCGTGCCGCCCGGCCGGCGCGATCCCGGCGACGGCGCGCGAGCCGCCGGAGGAGACCAGTTCGCCGAGACCGGCAGGCGCGTTCGGCAGCAGCTCGGCCAGCTTCGAGTCGACGCGGGACTGGAAGATCGCGCCGAGAGAGGCGACGCCGGTGGCGATCCCGACCTGGCGGAAGGTGGTGTTGATCCCCGAGCCCATACCGGCTTTCTCGACCGGCACGACGGCGATCGCCGCCTGGCCGATGCCCGGGTTGGCGGTGCCGATGCCGATGCCGGCGAGCAGGAAGCCGGGCAGCAGCGCCGAGACGCTGGAGTCGGCGGAGATCCCGTGCATCAGCAGCAGCCCGACGCCGACCAGGGTGAGACCGAGGCCGAGCAGGACCCGGATCGGGACCCGGTTCGAGAGCGAGCCGGCGATCGGCGAGGCGACGAAGGAGAGGACGGTCAGCGGCAGGAAGCGCAGGCCGGCTTCCAGCGGCGAGAAGTCCTGCACGCCCTGCAGGTAGATGGTCAGGTAGAGGAACATCGCGAACATCCCGGCCGAGAGGCCGAAGGCGACGGCGGAGACGCCGTTGAAGGCGGGTTTGCGGAACAGCGTCAGGTCGAGCATGGGGTGGTCGCTGCGGGCCTCGATCGCGATGAACGCCGCCAGCAGCGCCACCGCGCCGCCGAGGCAGGCGAGGATCAGCGGGCTTCCCCAGCCCTCCGGGTTGCCCCGGATCAGGCCGAAGATCAGCAGGAAGAGGGCGAGCGAGAAGGTGGCCACGCCGGGCACGTCGATCGGCTCCGGGTCGGGCGAGATCACGTTGGCGATCCTGCGCTCGGTGAGGAAGATCGCCACCAGGCCGATCGGGATGTTGACGAAGAAGATCCACTCCCAGCCGAGGTGCTCGGTGATCAGCCCGCCGACCAGCGGGCCGATCGCGACGGCGCCGCCGATCGTCGCCCCCCAGACCCCGAACGCCGTCGCCCGGTCCTTGCCCTGGAACTCCTGGCCGATCAGCGCCAGCGAGGTGGCGAACATGCCGGCGCCGCCGACCCCCTGCAGGGCGCGGGCGAGGTTGAGCAGGGTCGGGTCGCCGGCGATCCCGCAGAGGAACGAGGCGAAGGTGAAGATCGCGAAGCCGATCGTGAAGACGCGGCGGCGGCCGAGGCGGTCGCCGAGCGAGCCAGCGGTGAGCAGGAAGGCGGCGAGGGTCAGCGAGTAGGCGTCGACGACCCACTGCAGGCTGGAGAGGCTGGCGCCGAGTTCGCGCTGGATGTCCGGCAGGGCGACGTTGACGACCGTGATGTCCAGCAGCAGCATGAACGTCGCGATCGAGATCAGGACCAGGGTCCACCACTTGCGCTCCATGGCCCGGCACCCTAGACAACCGGCCGCGTCGGCTCAGACGGCTAAATGGCCGAACTTCTCTCGTATCCGCTGGTAGAAGCTGGTGCCGGGCAGCTGGGCGAGGCGGCCGACGGCCTCGGCGAAGCGGACCTCCAGCGCCGCCCCGGCGGCGAGGTCGGCGAGGGGGACGCCGTCGACGGCGACTTCGACCGGCTCGCGGCCGGCGGCGTTGCCGACGTGGAGGACGTCGCCGGGGGCGACGACCAGGGCGCGCGCGGTGAGCGAGTGCGGCGAGATGTAGCTGACCGCGTACCCCTTCACCCCCCAGGCCAAGATCGGGCCCTGGTTGGCGAGGTTGTAGCCGGTCGAGCCGGCCGGGGTGGCGGCGACGAGGCCGTCGCAGCGGACGTGGCCGACCTCCTCGCCGGCGATCCGGTAGCTGAGCTCGGCGACGCGGTCGTGCGGGCGGCGGGTCAGGGTGACGTCGTTGAGGCCAACCCCGGCGGCGCCCTCCAGCGCCACCTCCAACCCCGGCAGCTCGACCGTTTCGATCTCGCCGGCGAGGGCGCGGCGGATCCCCTCCTCGGCCTCCTCGCGCTCGACCGCGGCGAGGAAACCGACGGTGCCGAAGTTGACGCCGAAGACCGGGACGCCGGTGCGGGCGAAGCGGCGCAGTGCGTGGAGGATCGAGCCGTCGCCGCCCAGGACCAGGCAGAGGTCGGGATGCGGCTCATCGCCGCTGACGACCTCGACGCCCTCGGCGGCGGCGCCGTGCTTGGCGAGCTCCTCGGCGGTGGCGACGAGGCGCCAGCCCGCCTCGCGGGCGGCCGCGACGGCGACCGTGACCGCCTCGGTCGCGGCCGGCGGGTGCGAGTGGGTGATCAGCGCGGCGGTCTTCACCGGCCCTCCTCGGCGGCGAGGAGCGTGGCCTCGAGCTCCTCCACCGGGGGCCCGTCGCCGCCGCACCAGACAAAGGTCTCGCGGTTGCCCTTGGGGCCGGGCAGGCCGGAGGAGGCAAAGCCGCGCACCGGCAGGCCGAGGCCGGCGGCGGCGTGGGCGATGGCGAGGATCGCCTCGCGGCGGTCGCCGTCGTCGCGGACGACGCCGCGCCCGACCCGCTCCCGGCCCAGCTCGAACTGCGGCTTGACCATCGCCAGGACCTCCCCGCCCGGCGCCAGGCAGCGGGCCACGGCCGGCAGCACCTTGGCGAGGGAGATGAAGGAGACGTCGACGGTCGCCAGCGAGGGAGCGAAGGGCAGGTCGGAGGGCAGCATCTCGCGGGCGTTGAGGCGCTCGATCACGGTCACCCGGGGATCCTCGCGCAGGCGGGCATCGATCTGGCCGTAGGCGACGTCGGCGGCGGCGACCCGCGCCGCGCCGCGTTGCAGCATGCAGTCGGTGAAGCCGCCGGTCGAGGCGCCGACATCGAGGCAGTCGCGGTCGCCGAGGTCGATCCCGAGCGCGTCGAGCGCGTTCTCCAGCTTGGTGCCGCCGCGGGAAACGTAGCGCGGCCCCTCGTCGACGATCAGCGCCGCCTCCGGCTCGACCAGCTGGCTCGGGCGCAGCGCCACCGGCCCGTCCCGGCCGACCCGGACTTCGCCGGCCCGCACGGCGCCGGCCGCCGCGGTGCGCGACGGAAACAGCCCCCGCTCCGCCAAAACCGCGTCTATCCGGGCCTTCTTCACGCCCGGAACGCTACAGCGAGGACCCAAATATGGCCGTTTATCGGAGCCTTAGAGCGGTGCGCAACCCTTTGTTAACCGGAGATCGAGCGCCAAAAGCCAGGATCTCTGTGATCGCTCTCACACACAAATCGCACGTATGTTCGTACGCTGTTCAAGGATTCAAGTGGAGGTGCCGATGCAAAGCGGAACCCAAGACTTTTAGGTCGAGTCCCGCGTCGTACATAGGCCCCGTTGCTTCCCACAACGGCGCCCACGGCACAAACAGGGCTCACCCACCTCCCACAGATCCACATATATAGAGATACATATCTCTCCTCCCTGTAGTAACCCCAGAAGCGCCCCGCCTCCCCGGCGGGGCGTTTTCTGTTGGAGAGGGCTCTAGCAAGCCAAAAACGGGCGGTCCGTCTGGTTATGAAAGCGGCTTCTGGATCATCGCAAGGGGCTCCGTGCCACAGTCGGTGCCACAGTCGTGCAGCGACGACGCATGGAGGCGCTGTCAGGCCGGAAGCTCGCTCCGGCCCTTCTCGACCGGTCCAAGCGACACAACGTCGTCGTCAAAGACCGCGTTGATCTCGATGTGACCGCCCAGGGCGTCCACATAGTCGGCCAGCGTGCTCAGGTAGAGATTCTCGCTCCGCTCGATCCGCGAAACGTTCGCCTGGGTCATCCCCAGAAGATCGGCAAGCTGCGCCTGCGTCTGCCCTCGCTGCTTCCGAAGTTCATTGAGCCGGACAGCCGTGATGATCGCGTTCTTGCGAACGTCGATCTCGTCGGCCGCACCGGGGCGACTACGGACTTCCTCGCTTAGGTCGCTGAAGGGTTTCGTGGTCTTCGCCATCTTGTCCCTCATCATCTTTCTCTTGAATCATCTTTAGGTGCTTCGAATAAATCGAATCGGCGACTGGGATCATTCGCTTGTAAAAACGCTTGGTCCTCCCCGCCTTGTCCCCGCCAATGAGCAGGATCGCTACTCGTCGGGGATCAAAGGCAAAGAAGATGCGCATCGTCTGCGTGACTCGCAGCTCCTTCATGTTGGAATGCCGGGAGCCCTCTACCGAGTCGACCAACGGCCTGCCGGTAGTTGGCCCCAGCTCCTGCAAAGCCTCAACTGAGGCGACTATCTTGCGTTGCTCGGAGTCGCTCAGAGCTTCCCACCAACTATCGAACTCGGCGGTTCTCTCGGCGCTCCAACTCATCGAGCGAATATAACACAGACGTTGTACAAGTCAAACGTTGTTGTCAGAAGACGACAGGGATCCCGCAGCCGCGCCGGCCGTCATTCCTCGGGGGAGGTTGATACCCAGGTTCGCCAGCGCCTCGGCGCCATCTTCCTTCTCATCAGCGGCACCGCTGCGAATACGCTCCGCAGCAACGGCGGCGGCTTCGTCATCAACGCGACGCGACTCGAAGACCACAGATCTCATTCGCGAAATCAGATGCATCTTGACGAGGTTAGCTGCGCCGGCCGACCCATCCATCATGAGCCGTCACCGCGCAGATAGGCATCCATTCCTGGACGGCCGCCTCCATGATCTCGGGATCGGGTGCGCTCAGTAGGCCGACCTCCGAGACGTGGATCGCGTCGTGCCCGGCCTCCTTCAAAAGCCGGGCGATCTCAGGCGAGAGGTTGGCGTCGAGAAGGAGCTTCACGCCGGCGCAGCTACGGCCAGCTCGCGCTCCTGGGCCGCAGCGGCGGCGTATTCGAGCGCGGCGAGAATGTCCTCGCGTTCGAGGTACGGATAGCTCGCCAGCACCTCATCGATGCTGGCTCCGGCCGCGAGTTGGCCCAGCACGGCGCTCACGGTCATGCGGGTGTCCCGGATGCAGGGCAGACCGCGCATCCGGTTCGGATCGACGGCAATTCGCTCCTTCGCCATAGACCAAGGGTACCCCCTCTCTCCGACCCCTTCCCCCATGCCACAGTCGTGCCACAGTCAGGCACGGAAATAGTCGGTTACAACCGGGCTCAGCCGGACTCGATTTGGCTCTGCAAGCGGGAGTCCGCTCTGCCATGCGGGCAGTCACATGACCCTCCTCCCTGTAGTAACCCCAGAAGTGCCCCGCCTCCCCGGCGGGGCGTTTTCTGTTGTGGAGCCAATCGCGGGGTAGAACCGCTCAGCGATTGGCTCCGAACCGGCCCGCGCACCAGTCTGTGCGCCAGTCAGCCCCTTCGCGGAGCAATCTGGGACGCTCTCCGACTGTGGATGAGATGAGCGAGATCCATAAGGAAATGCTGCTCTCAGCCCTGGTGGCGAAGGAGGCCTTCAATGACCTCGCGAAGCCCGGCAGCGCGGCGATCTCGGATGAGAAGCTTGACTCGATCTGGCAGCACCTCCAGACCGAACCTCGGTCGGCGCAGCACCTGGAGCCCAAACAGGACAAAAGGGATTGGGGGGCCGAGATGAAGGAGCGGATCTTTGGGGACTTCCGCGAGGGCCTTGCGATCACGCGGTATCACCTAGATCGAATCGAGCAGCTTGAGGGTGAAATTACGGCCATTGCGGCGCAGTACGAGGACGCCCTTCTCGGGGAGCGGAACTCAACGATGGCCCTCTACAGCCGCCCGTTGCTGGCGGAATACCAGGCGCTGGAATTTGCGTGCCGTCGAACGCTGGAGTATCTGGCTGGAGCCACGTCCGCCTACTTCAAGACCGATGGTCAGCGGTTCCGAACGCTGGCCTCGACCATCGCCGGGAAAAAGCCATCGGCAGCGTCCCGGAGGGTGCAAAAGCGACTCGCGGCGGCGAACGTCGAGCAGCTAATCGGCGAGCGCGCGGGCGCGAAGTCTGTCCGCGATCGCATCGCCCACCACGAATCCGTATCTCCTGGCGTGATCAACATCGGACGCAAATTCGATGGCTCCTTGTGGGTGCGGCTGCATGGGGAAGCGGAGAACCTCAACAGCGCCTTCGACGTGGAGCAGACGGAAACGCTCACAAAGGTGCTACGGCAACGGATCGAGCGAATCGAAGATCTCGCCTTCGGCATCTTTTCGGATCTCGGTCTCTCCTCTTGACGGATGCCTGCTTTGGTTCTCGGCCATTGTGGTGCTTCCCTTCCTCAGTCGATTTGCAGGTCAACCGACGAGTCTGGGGCCCGCGGTGGCCGGAACTTCTTCAAGGCGGTTCCGCGGAACCGCCCCCGGCTACTGCGGGCCAGTTACACCACTTCTAGCGACGTGACCAACCAAGCCGGGCCATCCGCCACCGCGTCCCGTACGCTGCCGCGCGGTGGACGCGCCGAAGAAGATCCGAGATCGTGAGGGTCGCGAGATCCGAAGCCATGAGCGTGACGATCGCTGACATCACCTTCGATCGCGTCGAGTACGACGCCGACGCAGACGTGCTCTATCTGCATGTCGGCGATCCCTCGCGCGCCGTCGATTACGACGAGACGCCAGAGGGACACGCGGTTCGCTTCGACAGCAACGGCGAACTGGTCGGCCTGACTCTGGTCCGCCCCAAGGGGCCGCTGGAACGGGAGGGCGAGCTGCGGATCACCATCCCGGCGCCAAGCGTCGTGGCCGCAGACGAGCTGACGCCCGCCCTGAGCGTGTAGGGCGCTGCCTCAAGGGCTTCGTCGGCACCCTCCGGGGCCACGTGGGAACGCCACGCGAAACCGGCCGTGCTTGGCGGCCGGTTTCGAGTGGCCCGTTTCCCCGACGAGCCCACATATAGAGATACGCATCTCTCCTCCCTGTGGTGACCCCCAGAAGCGCGGCCTGACGGCCATGCGGCTCCACCGTCACCGAAGGGAGCAGCAATCTATTCGATTGCGACGATTGGATCAATCATCGAAATTAATTACTCAGCTCAGGGCGGGCTGGACGGAGGGCAGTGCGGCGAGCACGCGCTCGGCCACCGACTCGCCGCTGAGGCCCGCCTCGGCCCGCAGCAGCGCCGGCTTGCCGTGGGTGACGTAGCGGTCCGGGAGGCCGACGCGGAGCACCCGCGCCCGCTCCGCCGGGCCCTCGGCGAAGGCGTCCTCGAGGTGCTCCAGCACCGCCGAGCCGAAGCCGCCGGGCAGCACGTTCTCCTCGATCGTCACCAGCAGGTCGTGCTCGCGGGCCAGCCGCTCGGTCAGCTCGCCGTCGATCGGCTTGGCGAAGCGCCCGTCGGCGACAGTCGCCTCGAGCCCGTGGCCGGCGAGGATCGCCGCCGCCTCCCGGGCCACGGCGACGCCGTAGCCGTAGCCGAGCAGGGCCACCCGCCCGCCCTCGGCCAGGACCTCGCCGGTCCCGATCGGAATCGACTTCGGCTGCGCCGGCAGCTCCACCCCCTCCCCCGCGCCGCGCGGGTAGCGCAGCGCCGCGGGGCCGTCGTGGGCGACGGCGGTGTGCAGCATGTGGACCAGCATCGCCTCGTCCCGCGGGGCCATCACGACCACGTTGGGGATCGGGCGGAAGTAGGAGACGTCGAAGGCGCCGTGGTGGGTCGGGCCATCGTCGCCGACCAACCCGGCCCGGTCCATCGCGAAGGTCACGTCCAGCTCCTGCAGGCAGACGTCGTGGATGATCTGGTCGTAGGCGCGCTGGAGGAAGGTCGAGTAGATCGCGCAGACCGGTTTGGCCCCCTGCAGCGCCAGCCCCGAAGCCAGCAGGACCGCGTTCTGCTCGGCGATGCCGACGTCGTAGTACTGCTCGGGGAGCTCGTCGGCGAGCTTCTGCAGGCCGGTCCCCCCCGCCATCGCCGCGGTGATCCCGATCACCCGCTCGTCGGCCTCGCCCTCGGCGACCATCGCCTCGGCAAAGACCTGCGTGTACTGCGGCGGCGCCCCCGCAGCCGGCGGCTTCTCCAGCATCTCCGGCGCGATCGCGTCCGGCGAGTCGGTTTCCGTCACCGGCACCGGCTTGGCGGCGGCGGGTACGCCGTTGACGATGGAGTTGGGCTTGGCGGCGTGCCATTTCTCCATCGACTCCAGGCCGCCCTCTTCGGCCGGCGCGAAGCCCTTGCCCTTGACGGTGTGGATGTGGACGACGACGGGGCGTTCGGCCTCGAAGGCCTCGCTCAGAGCTTCCCGCAGCGCGTGGACGTCGTGGCCGTCGATCACGCCCATGTAGGCGAGGTCGAGCTCCTCGAAGAAGAGGCCGGGAGCCCAGTAGGCCTTGATCGCCGACTTGATCTCCGGGCCGAGGCGCTCGATCCGGCGGCCGAGGCCGAGCGGCAGCTTCGTCAGCCGGTCCTCGACCCCCTCGCGGGCGTGGTAGAGGCGGGGCTTGAGGCGGATCCGGTTGAAGTAGCGCGAGAGGGCGCCGACATTGGGCGAGATCGACATCCCGTTGTCGTTGAGGACGATCACGATCGGCGTCTGCAGGCCGCCGGCCGCGTGCAACGCCTCGTAGGCGACGCCGCCGGTGAGCGCCCCGTCGCCGATCACGGCGGCGACCCGGCCGTCCTCGCCGATGCCCTTGCGCATCGCCTCCTTCAGCCCGACCGCGTAGCCGATCGAGGTCGAGGCGTGGCCGGCGCCCATGATGTCGTGCTCGGACTCCTCGATCGAGCAGAACGGGGCCAGGCCGCCGTACTGGCGGATCGTCGGCAGCGCCTCGCGGCGGCCGGTGAGCACCTTGTGCGGGTAGGCCTGGTGGCCGACGTCCCAGAGCACCTTGTCGCGGGGGGAGTCGAGCAGGCTGTGCAGGGCGACGGCGAGCTCGCAGGTGCCGAGGTTGGCGCCGAAGTGGCCGCCGATCTCCCCGATCGTGTCGATCACGTAGGTGCGCATCTCCTGCGCCACCCGCTGCAGCTGCTCGTCGTCGAGCCCGTGCAGGTCGGCGGGGCCGTCGATGCCGGGCAGCAGCGGCTCGACCCTGTCGCCCTCGTTGCCTTCGGTGGGAGGCTTCTCGCTCATTCGTTCCTCGTGAAGATGTAGTCGGCCACGCGCCTCAGGTCGTCGGTCTCGCCGGCCGCCCCGGCCAGGGCCGCGATCGCCTTGGCGTGGGACTCGGCGGCCAGCTCGCGGGCGCGGTCGAGCCCGAAGAGGCTGACGTAGGTGAGTTTGCCATGTCGCTCGTCGCTTCCATGTGGCTTGCCGAGCTGCTCGTCGCTCTCGGTGACGTCGAGGATGTCGTCGACGATCTGGAAGAGGACTCCCAGCTCACCGGCAAAACGGCGGTAGGCCATTGTCTCAGGTTCGCCCAGGCCCTCGAGGATCAGCACGACGCCGACGCTGGCGGCGATCAGGCGGCCGGTCTTCAGCGCGTGCAGAGCGCGCAGCCCCTCGGCGTCGTCCTCGGCGCCGATCACGTCGACGTACTGGCCGCCGACCATGCCGTCGACGCCGGTCGCGCCGGCCAGCTCGCCCATCGCCGCCAGCACCCGCGCCGGCTCGCCGGGCTGCGTGCAGAAGAGCCGGACCGCCTCGGCGAAGAGCCCGTCGCCGGCGAGGATCGCCACGTCCTCGCCGAACTTGACGTGGGAGGTCGGCAGGCCGCGGCGCAGCTCGTCGTCGTCCATCGCCGGCAGGTCGTCGTGGATCAGCGAGTAGGTGTGGACCAGCTCGATCGCGGAGGCGACCGGGAGGAAGCGCTCGGGGTCGGCGCCGAGAGCACGGGCGGTGGCGAGCGCGAGCACCGGGCGCACCCGCTTGCCGCCGGCCAGCAGCGAGTAGCGCATCGCCTCCTCGAGGCCGGCGGTCGGCTCGGCGGCGGAGAAGCGCAGCCGGCCGAGCGCGTCCTCGACCATGGAATGGAGATCCTCCGGGTAGCCCACGAGCGGCGGTGCGCCTACTCCGGACTCGCTTCGCGCGCCTGGCGGTTCGCCTCCTCGACCGCCTCGGCGGCGAGGTCGGCGGCCTCGGCGGCGAGGTCGGCGGCGCGCTCGTCGCTCGCCTCGTCCCCGCTCAGCTCGGTGGCGATCCGGCGCAGGCGCTCGGCGATCTCGCGCAGGCGGCCGCCGCCGCTGCTCATTTGGCCGGCTCCCGCTCGCGGACGATGGCGCCGAGGATGCCGTTGATGAATTTGGGGGCGTCGGCGCCGCAGTACTCCTTGGCGATCTCGACCGCCTCGTCGATCGCGACCTCGTACGGGACCTCCCCCTGCTCGATCTCATACAGCGCCACCCGCAGCACGTTGAGGTCCAGCGGCGCGATCCGGTCGACCGTCCAGCCCCTGGCGTGGGCGGCGATCGTCTCGTCGAGCTCTTCGCGCTCGGCGTCGACGCCCTCGGCCAGCTCGCGGGTGAGCGGCCGCGCCTCGCCGATCAGCTCCTCCAGCGGGCGGCCGGTGACGTCGCGCTGGTAGCTGGCGAAGACGGCGTCGCGGCGTTGGTCGGACCTGCGCATCAGCCCATTCTCCCGGATCGCCGGCTCAACGCAGGATCTCGACGAGCAGGACCCAGGCGTTGGCGACGGCGCCCGCGATCGCGAAGACGATGCCCGCGACGACCCAGTAGAGGCCACCGCCGGTCTCGGCCAGCACGCTCAGGCCGCCGATCGCCAGCGGGGCCATCCCGACGGCCCTGATCGCCCAGCGACCCCAGAGCCAGACACGCGGCGCCTGGGCGCCGGCCGAGTAGGTCGTCGGCAGACGGGCGATGACGCCGCCGAGGACGAGGCTGACGGCGAGCAGCTCCGCCCCGAGCGCGACGTGACTCTGGCCGGGAATCAGGCCGACCACGGAGACGAGCAGCACGGCGAGCAGCAGCAGGACCGTCTCCAGCGCCCGCTCGGGCAGGCCCTCGTACCTGAGGATGCGCTCGAGGTTGATCGAGACGGCGACGAAGAGCAGGCCGGCGAGTGCCGCAGAGGCGCCGGTGGTGGCGACGAAGAGGTCGCTCCACTGGGCGGGGTCGTAGGCGGTCACCCGCCCATCGTAGGCGCCGCCGGGGTCGGTTCAGGCGCGGGAGACGTACTCGCCGGTGCGGGTGTCGACCCGGACGGTCTCGCCCTCCTCGATGAAGAGCGGGACATGGACGACCACGCCCGACTCCAGCGTCGCCGGCTTGTTGCCGCCGCCGGAGGCGGTGTCGCCCTTGAGGCCGGGGTCGGTCTGGGTCACCTTCATCTCGATCGCGCCCGCGACCTGGACGTCGCTCGGCCGCTCGTCGACGAAGAGGATCTCGACCTCGGAGTTCGGCAGCACCCACTTCATCGAGTCGCCGAGCGCGTCGCCGGGGATCTCGATCTGCTCGTAGTCGCGGCTGTCCATGAAGACCGCCGCGTCGCCGGAGTCGTACAGGTACTGCATCTTCTTCGATTCGGTGCGGACGGGACGGAACTTCTCCCCCGCCCGGAAGGTTTTGTCGATCACCGAGCCGTCCTCGATCCGCCGCAGCTTGGTCCGCACGAAGGCGCCCCCCTTGCCCGGCTTGACGTGCTGGAACTCGATCACCTTCCAGATCTTGCCGTCGATCTCGATATGGACGCCGTTGTGGAATTCGTTGGTGGAGATCACGGCGGCGAATCCTAAAGCGCCGACGGGCCGGGGCCCTGTTCGGCGGCGGTGCTGGTGGTGAGGTTGGCGGCCGCGCCGCCGCCGAGGACGCGGCGGACCAGGCGCGGGGCGACGATGCGCATGATCGCGGCGAGGGCGTAGGGGCGCGGGACGTAGCGCTCGGGGCGGCCTCCCGGGCCCACCTCGTAGATCGCCTCGGCGACCTTCTCGGGCTTGGAGACGATCCAGCGGGTCAGCGCTTTCTGGCGCAGCTCGGTGGCCGGGAAGCCCTCGGTGGCGACGAAGCCGGGCAGGACCATGCCGACGTGGACGCCGTGCGGGCGCTCCTCGGCATAGAGGGCGTCGGTCCAGCCGATCAGGGCGAACTTGCTCGCCGAGTAGGCGCCGGTACGGGCGCGGGAGACGCGGCCGGCGGTGCTGGCGACGTTGACGATCGCGCTCGGGGCGGCGGCGCGCAGCAGCGGCAGCAGCGCCTCGGTGAGGCGGACGACGGCGTCGAAGTTGAGCTCCATGTGGCGGTGGACGTTGGCGTAGCCGCTCTCGGCGAAGCCGCCGCGCCAGGCGGCGCCGGCGTTGTTGACGAGCAGGTCGAGGCGGCCGCCGTGCTCGGCCTCGAGGTGGGCGCGGACCCGCTCGGGCGCACCGGGCTCAGTCAGGTCGACGGCGACGTGGGTGGCGCGACAAGGCAGCGACTCGGCCAGCTCGCGCAGCAGCTCCTCACGGCGGGCGACCAGGACCAGCTCCGCGCCCGGCTCGCGCGAGAGCCGGACCGCCGTCGCCCTGCCGATCCCCGTCGATGCTCCCGTCACCACCGCGACGCTCATCCTCGAACCGTATTCGTTGCAAGGATGGGGCGGATGCCGACGCCGTTCGCCGCCCGCTCGCCGCGCCTCGCCGCGACCCGGCGCGAGGGCGAGCGGGTGACGCCGCTGGAGCTGTTCTTCGACCTCGTCTTCGTCCTCGCGATCACCCAGTGCACGGCGCTGATGTCCCATCACCCGACCTGGTCGGGGATGGCGCAGGGGCTGCTGGTGCTGGGGATCCTCTGGTGGAGCTGGGTCGGCTACGCCTGGCTGACCAGCGTCATCGACCCCGAGGAGGGGGCGGTGCGGCTGGTCATGTTCGGGGCGATGGCGGCGCTGCTGATCGTCGCCCTCTGCGTGCCCGAGGCCTTCGGCCGGCTGGCGCTCACCTTCGCCCTCGCCTACGGGGCGGTGCGGGTCGCTCACATCGGCCTCTTCATGCTCGCCAGCCCCGACGACGACGCCCTGCGCCACTCGGTGCTGGGGCTTGCCGCGAGCACCCTCGTCGCGGTCGGGTTGCTGGCCGCCGCCTCGCTCTTCGGCGGCCTCGCGCAGGGGGCGCTCTGGGCGCTGGCGCTCTTCCTCGACATGGCCGGGCCGTACTTCTTCGGCGCCGAGGGCTGGAAGCTGGTGCCGGGGCACTTCGCCGAGCGCCACGGGCTGATCGTGATCATCGCCCTCGGCGAGTCGATCGTCGCGATCGGGGTCGGCGCCGCCGGCGCACTCGACCTCGGGATCGGAACCGTCGCGGTGCTGGGCGTGGGGCTGGCGGCCGCGCAGTGGTGGGTCTACTTCGACGTCGTCGCGCTGATCTCGGCCCGGCGCCTGGGCGAAGCCGAGGTGGGACGGGCTCAGAACGAGTTGGCCCGCGACTCCTACTCCTACATCCACCTGGCGATGGTCGCCGGGATCGTCCTCGTCGCCTTCGGGCTCAAGGTCGCGATCGGCCACCACGGCGAACACCTCGACGCCGTCCCCGCCTTCGCCCTGCTCGGCGGCGTCGCGATCTACCTGCTGGGCCTGGTCGGCTTCCGCTACCGCCACGTGCGCACGATCAATCGCCAGCGGCTGGGGCTGGCGATCGTGCTGTTGCTCCTGGTGCCGGTGGCGACGGCGGTGTCGGCGCTGCTCAGCCTGGCGGTCGTCGACGTGCTGATCTGGGCGATGATCGCCTACGAGAACCGCGGCTACGACGAGCGTCGCGACCGGCTCCGCCGCGAAGTCGGCGGCGCCCACGCCTGAGCGGGGGTGGGCCCGCCTCGGCCTCGCGACGGACGTACGTTCGATTCCGACATACTGCAAAACCTTGAGTCCCGCGCCGTCCCTTCTCGACGACCTCCTGCGCGCCGGCGCCCCCTCCGGATACGAGGGCCCGGCCGCCGCCATCTGGCGCCAGGCCGCCTCCTTCGCCGCAGTCAGCGCCGACGGGATCGGCTCCTCGATCGCCCGGGTCGGGGACGCGGCGCCGCTTCTGGCCGTCGTTGGCCACATCGACGAGATCGGCCTGATCGTCACCCACGTCGACGAGCAGGGCTTTGTCTGGTTTGCCCCGGTCGGCGGCTGGGACCCGCAGATCCTGGTCGGCCAGCGGGTCGAGATTCGCGGCAAGGACGGGCCCGTGCTCGGGGTCGTCGGCCGCAAGCCGATCCACCTGCTCGAAGCCGATCAGCGCAAGAAGGTGGTCGAGCTGAAGGGCCTGCACATCGACGTCGGCGCCGCCGACCGCGACGAGGCCGCCAAGCTGATCCGCGTCGGCGACCCGGTCGTGATCGCGGCCGAGCCGATGCCGGTCGCCGGCGAGCGCCTGGTCTCGCGGGCGATGGACAACCGGCTCGGCGCCTACACGGCGCTGGAGAGCCTGCGCCGCGCCCACGAGCGCGGCGAGATGGTCGGCTCCTTCGCCGCGGTCGCCGCGGTGCAGGAGGAGATCGGGCTGTTCGGCGCCCGCACCGCCGCCTTCGAGATCCGGCCCGACATCGCGATCGCCGTCGACGTAACCCACGCGACCGACGCGCCGGGGGTCGACGAGAAGGAGATCGGCAGCCACCCGCTCGGCTCCGGCCCGGCGATCGGCCGTGGCTCCACCCTCTCCCCCAAGGTCTTCGAGCTGCTGGTCGAGACCGCCGAGGCGGAGGGGATCGAGCACTCGATCAGCGCCAGCGGCCGCGGCACCAGCACCGACGCCGACGTGCTGCAGATCTCCCGCGCGGGCATCCCCACCGGCCTCGTCTCGATTCCGCTCCGCTACATGCACTCGCCGGTCGAGATGGTCGACCTGCGCGACGTCGAGGCGACGGTCGAGCTGCTGGCGGCGTTCGCGGCGCGGCTGACGGCCGACGTCGACCTCAGCCGCTGACGGCTCAGTTGTCGGCGAACACGCGGTCGCGGCCGCCGGCCTTGGCGGCGTAGAGCGCGGTGTCGGCGCGGGCGACGAGGTCGTCGGTGTCGACCAGGTCCGGCCGGGAGACGGCGACGCCGATGCTTACCGTCACCGCCACCCCGCCCGGGCGCCGCTCGCGCACCTCGCGCCGCAGCCGCTCGGCGATCCCGAGCGCATCCTCGCGGCTGGCGCCCGGCAGGACGACGAGGATCTCCTCGCCCCCCACCCGGTAGATTGAGTCGCCGGCACGCAGAGCGCCGCGCATCGTGTAGGCGACGTCCTGCAGGACCGCGTCCCCGGCCGCGTGGCCGTGCTGGTCGTTGACGCGCTTGAAGTGGTCGAGGTCGCAGAGCAGCAGCGCGTGCGAGGGACCCGCCGCCGCGTCGCTGGGCTGGCCGTCGATCTCGGCCAGGCGCTGCTCGAGGGCGTTGCGGTTGTAGAGGCCGGTGAGCGGGTCGAGCGTGGAGCGGCGGCGGTGGGCGCGGTCGGACTCGACCAGGGCGCCGGAGAGGATCACCGTGCAGAGGATCAGCGCCACGGCGGCGATCAGCGTCTGGCTGTGGTCGGCCGCCGAAGCCGGGTCGACGGCGACGGTGCTGAGCAGGAGCAGGACGAGGATGTAGGCGGTGCCGACGACCATCCCCCAGGGCTCGAAGCGGACGCCGAGGGTGACGGCCGGGAGGGCGAACCAGACCAGCGCCGGGCTGATCGGACCGCCGGTGGCGAGAACGGCGCCGGCCAGCAGCAGCGGCAGCGCACCCCAGGCGCCCGCGACCCAGAGCCAGGGCCGCTTGCTGGCGCGCATGAAGCGGTCGGCGACGGCGAAGCCGAGGAAGCCGGCGCCAAGCGGCGCGATCCACCACCAGCCGACGCTGGGGCCGACCGAGACCAGGGCGAGGGCGAGGATCGCGAAACAGGCGGTGCGGTAGCGGCGGACGCGCTGCTCCATGTCGAGCAGGCGTTCCCGCCGCGCGTCCTCGCGAATCGCCGCCAGCGACTCCGGCGTCTGCTCCTGCCCGTTGCGGGCGCGCCGGGGGACCGGCCGGGATGTGAGCCAGGGCAAGTTCACTCCCTACAACATCGACCCATTTCGGAGCCGGCCTTAGTCGACTTCTTGCAGGGCCTTGGGGAGGGTGCTGAGGTTGCGGTGGCCGCCCTCGGTGATAACGACCAGGTCCTCGATCCTCACCCCGAGGCGGCCCGGGAGGTAGATGCCGGGCTCGACCGTGACGACTTCGTTCGGGGCGAGGACGTCGTCGGAGCGCTGGGAGAGGCGGGGGACCTCGTGGACCTCGAGGCCGACGCCGTGGCCGAGCCCGTGGCCGAAGCGATCGCCGTGGCCGGCGGCCTCGATCGCCCTGCGGGCGACGGCGTCGACCGCTTCGCCTTCGACGCCCGCTTCGATCGCGTCGAGCGCCGCCTGCTGGGCCTCGCGCACGACCTCGTAGACCTCGCGCGCCTCATCCCCCGGGTCGCCGGTGGCGTAGGTGCGGGTGCCGTCGGAGCAGTAGCCGTCGAGCTTCGCTCCCATGTCGAAGACGACCAGCTCGCCGCGGGCGATCTCCCGTTCGCCCGGCTCGGCGTGCGGCAGGGCGCCGTTGGGGCCGGCGGCGACGATCGCCGGGAAGGAGGGGTCGCCGCCGAGCTCGCGGATCCGTGCTTCGGCGGCGCGAGCGACCTCCCGCTCGCTGCGGCCGGCGAGGCCGCGCTCGAGGCTCCAGAGCCAGACCTCGTCGGCCAGCCCCGAGGCGGCCTCGATCGCCGCCAGCTCCTCGGGGTCCTTGACCCGGCGCAGCCGCTCGACCATGCCGCCCGCCGGGACCGCCTCTACCCCGTCGGGAAGCTTCTCCCTCAGCTTCTCCAGCGCCCGCGCCGACATCTGGTCGTCCTCGAAGCCGGTTCTGCCCTCGAGCCGCTCGGCGATCGCGCCCAGCCAGTCGCCGCCGACCGTGACCGGCTCCCAGCCCTCGATCTCGGCGGCGGCGCGCTCGGTGTAGCGGAAGTCGGTGAAGAAGAGGCGGACGCCGGGGCCGCAGACGCAGGCGCCGTTGCTTCCGGTGAAGCCGGTCAGGTAGCGGACGTTGGTCAGGTCGGTGACCAGGAACCGGTCCAGCTCCTTCTCCGCCAGAAGCCCCTCGAGGCGGTCGCCGCGCCCGCGCATCAGGCGTCGGCGAGCTCGCGGGCGAGCAGCTCCAGCGCCTCGCGGTAGCCGTCGGGCCCCTTGCCCGAGACCTTGGCGAGGACGAGGCCGTCGAAGACCGAGAGCCGGCGCCAGTCGTCGCGGGACTCGACGTCGGAGAGGTGAACCTCGACCGCGGGCAGGCGGGTCAGCTCCAGCGCGTCCGCGATCGCCCGGCTGTAGTGGGTCCAGGCGCCGGCGTTGAGGATCACCGAGTCGGCGAGCTCGACAGAGCGGTGCAGGTATTCGCAGAACTCGCCCTCGGCATTGGTCTGGAAGTAGATCGGTTCCAGTCCCAGCTCATGCGCCCAGCCGGAGATCTCAGCCTCCAGCTGTGCCAGCGAGAGCCCTCCGTAGATCGAGGCGTCGCGCCGCTCGAGGACGTCGAAGTTGACCCCGTGCAGGACGGCGACGCGGTTCTTGACGCTGTTCACGGGTAGAGCTCCTCCACGGCCGCTCGGACCTTAGCCGGGTCGACCAGCTGCCCGGTGCGGGGCTGGCCCGGCTCGGAGAGGAGGACAAACCCGACCCCGGCGGCGGTGCGCTTCTTGTCGCGCTGGAGGGCGTTCAAGACGGGCTCGACTTCGACGCTGGTGTCTAGCTGCGTCGGCAGGTCGTGGCGGACGAGGATCTCGATGACCTCGTCGCGAAGCTCGGGCGCGTCGGAGAGGCGCAGGGCGGCGAGCAGGCCGAGGCCGATCGCTTCCCCGTGCAGGTAGGAGAACTTGGAGACCCCCTCGATCGCATGACCCACGGTGTGGCCGAGATTGAGGACATGGCGCAGACCGGCGTCGCGCTCGTCGGCAGCGACAATTCCGCACTTGTAGCGAGCACAGGCGAAAACGATCTCGTCGAGGTCGCCGGGGTCGAGGGTCCCGATCTGCTGCACCCACTCCCAAAGCGATCCACCTGCCAACAGACCGGTCTTGATCACCTCGACGAAGCCAGCGGCCAAATCCCTCGGAGGGAGGGTGGCCAGGGTCGACGTGTCGGCGAGCACTCCGGCAGGCAAGTGGTAGGCGCCCGCGTAGTTCTTCAACTCCTCGACATCGACGCCGGTCTTGCCGCCGTATGCGGAATCGACCTGGGCCACGAGGGTCGTCGGCACCTGGACCACCGGTACCCCACGCTGGTAGATGTGAGCGCAGAAACCCGCCAGATCTCCGATCACGCCACCCCCTAAGGCGACCACGTGATCTTCGCGAGTCATTTCCAGCCCAGCGCAGTATTCGACAACCTCTTCCACGTGCTGCAGCGTCTTCGAACCCTCTCCGGGGTCAAGCCTGATGAGACCGGCAAGAGGACCCAGGCAATCAGCGTATTTGGCGACGTTTTGGTCAGTCACGCAGAAGCGTTTTCCCTCGAGCGGCCACCAGTCAGTGTCGAGCAGATCCCCACCGACGAACACCGGGTAATCCCCCGACGCGCTCGACGCCCACAGCAACCTCGTCCCCGCCGGCATCTC
The DNA here is from genome assembly GCA_963714045.1 of uncultured Actinomycetes bacterium. Taxonomy (GTDB): domain Bacteria; phylum Actinomycetota; class Thermoleophilia; order Solirubrobacterales; family 70-9; genus VAYN01. The sequence goes on from OY970225.1 coordinate 1,915,785, forward strand.
CGCCAGCGCCTGGATCGCCGGCAGGGCCCGTGCCACGACGAGCTTGTCGGCCATCGGCACCACCGCGTCGGCCAGCTGCCCGTAGAGCGGCAGGCGCTCGGCGAGCAGGCGCTCGACATCGGCTTCGCAGGTCGCCAACGGCCGCTCGGTGCCCTCGATCCGCTTCCAGGCGGTGGCCGCGTCGACTTCGAGCAGGACGACGGTGTGGCGGCCGAGCGCGGCGCGGACCCGCTCGGAGAGGACGCTGCCGCCGCCGAGGGCGATCGCGCCGCCGTCGGCACCCTCCAACAGCGAGCCGACGACCTCCTCCTCGCGGGCGCGGAAGGCCTCCTCGCCGTCGCGCTCGAAGGCCGCGGCGATCGACAGCCCCAGCTCGCGCTCCATCAGCTCGTCGACCTCGGTCGTCTCCAGTCCCGCCTCGCGGGCGGCGGCGAGCGCGGTGCTCTTGCCCGCCCCCATGAACCCAATGAAGACAATCGCCGGCCGGCTCACCGGCTCAACCCCGGAAGTCAATGCGCTGCTTGTAGGCGGCCACGGCGGCGAGGACGTCGTCGATGTGGTCGCCGCCGAACTTCTCGCGGTAGGCGCGCGCCAGGGTCAGGGCGACCATCGCCTCGGCGACGACGGCGGCGGCGGGGACGACGGTCGAGTCGGTGCGCTCGCGCAGCGCCTGCGCCGGCTGCTTGGTCTCGGTATCGACCGAACGCAGCGGCTTGGTCAGGGTCGAGATCGGCTTGATCGCGGCGCGTACGCTGAGCGGCTGGCCGTTGGTCATCCCGCCCTCGAGGCCGCCGGCGTGGTTGCTCTCGCGGAAGTAGCCGCGCTCCTCCGACCAGAAGATCTCGTCGTGGGCCTCCGAGCCCGGGCGCCCGGCGACGTCCCAGGCTTCGCCGATCGCCACCCCCTTGACCGACTGGATCGAGGCGACGGCGCCGGCGAGGCGGCCGTCGAGCCGGTCCTCCCAGGAGATGTGGGAGCCGAGCCCCGGCACCAGGCCGAAGGTCAGCACCTCGAAGCTGCCGCCGAGGCTCTCGTTGGCCTTGCGCAGGCGGTTGATCTCGGCGACCATCGCCTTGCTCGCCTCGGGGTCGAGGCAGCGGACCGGGTCGTCGTCGAGGGCGGCGAAGTCGGCGGGCGTGAGGTCGTCGCGCTCGGCGGCCCTGACCGAGGCGATCTGGGTGACGTGGCTGTGTATCTCCACCCCGAGCGCGGTGAGGAAGCCGCGGGCGATCGTGCCGGCGGCGACGCGGGCGGCGGTCTCACGCGCGCTCGCCCGCTCGAGCACGTTGCGGATGTCGGCGTGGCCGTATTTCTGGGCGCCGACGAGGTCGGCGTGCCCGGGGCGCGGCAGGTGCACCTCGTCGGGCTCGAACCCCTCCACCGGCCAGGGGTTCATCCGCTCCTCCCAGTTGGCGTAGTCGCGGTTGGCGACGAGGAGGGCGATCGGGCTGCCGAGCGTGCGGCCGTGGCGGACGCCGGAGCGGACCTCGACGGCGTCGGTCTCGATCCTCATGCGGCCGCCGCGGCCGTGGCCGAGCTGGCGCCGCGCCATGTCGCGGTCGAGCGCCTCGCGGTCGAGCTCGAGCCCGGCCGGCATCCCCTCGACGATCGCCACGAGCCCCGGCCCGTGCGACTCCCCCGCGGTGATGAATCGGAACGTCGTCATCGCGCCAAGGCTATCGGCGCAAACGATTGGTGAGTTAGGTGGCCTATAGACCCCCTAACTCACCAATCGTTGCTCAGGCGCGGGCGGCGGCTCGCATGACGTCGAGCGGGGCCTCGCGGCCGGTCCAGATCTGGAGCGAGAGGGCGCCCTGCTGGACGAGGATCTCGATCCCGTCGACGATGCTTGCCCCGGCGGCCTCGGCCGCGGCCAGCAATTGCGAGGGCGCGTCGCCGTAGACCATGTCGACGACGGTCTGGCCCGCCGGGAAGCGGTCGGCGGCGAGCGGCAGCTCCGTGAACGGGTCCCCGCCCTCCAGGCCGACGGTCGTCGTGTTCACGATCAGCTCGTACGCGGCCTGCTCGGGCGCGGCGGCGGCTCCGCTGTGCGCGATCGGGGCACCGCCCAGCTCGGCGCAGAGGCGCTCGGCGCGCTCCGGGGTGCGGTTCCAGACTTCGACCTCGGCCCCCTCGCGCGCCAGGGCCCAGACCACGGCGCGGGCGGCTCCGCCCGCTCCCAGCACCAGCGCCCGTTTCCCTCGCGGCGAGGCCGGCAGCGCTGCCAGGAAGCCGTCGGCGTCGGTGTTGTGGGCGCCGATCGCCTCCCCGAAGACCAGCGTGTTGGCGGCGCCGATCTCCCGCGCCACCTCGCTCGGCGCCTCGGCCAGGGCCAGCGCCGCCTGCTTGTGGGGCACGGTCACGTTGGCGCCGGCAAAGCCTTCGGCCGCCATCGCCCGGACCCGCTGCTCGAACCCCTCGGGGGCGACGTCGATCGCCTCGTAGCGCCACTCCTCCCCCATCCCCAGCGCCGCCAGCGCCGCGTTGTGCATCGCCGGGGAGCGCGAGTGGGCGACCGGGTGACCGATGACCGCCAGCCGCGGCATCTATTCCCCGCAGGTGGACGGCTCGTTGCCGCCGTTGGCTTCGCGGGCCGCGTCGTACCTGGCGACGTCGCTTTCGAATTCGGCTTCGGTCCTGGCGAAGGCCAGCTCGTTGCACGTGTTCGGCTTGTTGACGTAGAAGAGGTAGCCGGTCTGCGCCGGGTGGGCGGCGGCTTCGATCGATTCCAGGCCGGGGCTGTCGATCGGCCCCGGCGGCAGGCCGGCGTTGGTGCGGGTGTTGTAGGGGGAGTCGACGGCCAGCTCCGATTCGGTCAGCGGGCTTTCGTAGTTGCCGGTGGCGAAGCGGATCGTCGCGTCGATCCCCAGCGGCATCCCTTCGTGCAGGCGGTTGTAGATGACCGAGGCGACCAGCTTGCGCTGGCTCGGAATCCCCGCCTCGCGCTCGACCATCGAGGCGATCGTGAGGACGTCGTAGGTGGTCAGGTTCTTGGAGCGGGCGTAGCTCATGTCGACGCCCGCGATCCGCCGCTTGAAGTCTTCGAGCTGCAGCCGGACGAGCTGGGAGGCGGGCGCGTGGCGGTGCAGGTAGAAGGTGTCGGGGAAGAGGAAGCCCTCGTGCCCGCGACTCGCCTTCATGTAGCTGCCGCGCAGGCCGTCTTCCTTGACGATCGCCGCCGCCTGCGGGCGGCTGTAGCCCTCGGGGATCGTCACGGTGACCGTGTGTTCGGGCTGCGGTGGGGGAGGCGAGGAGCGGTGGAAGTGGCGGTAGGCGAGCGCGGCGACGACGAGGACGCCTAGCGCGGCGACGGCAAACCCCGCCGCGGCCAGGCGGCGGCGCACGACCCGTCGGCGCGCCTCCTGGCGCCGTCGCAGACGCTCCGCCTCGACCTCAACCATCGTCGGATTCCTCGACTGCGGCGCGCCCGGCGAGGTAGGCCTCCAGCAGGTGCGCGGCCGCCAGCGAGTCGGGAGCGGCGCTCGCCCCCGCCCGCCGGCTCATCTCCGCCATCTTCGTCGTCAGGCGCTCGTCGTAGGTCTCGACGGGGACCGAGAGCACCGCTTCGAGTTCGGCGCAGAAGCTGCGGGCCAGGCCCGCCTGGCTCCCCTCCTCGCCGCTGAGGTGCAGCGGCAGGCCGACGACGACCCGCTCGACCCCGTGCTCGGCGACGATCTCGGCGACCTGCTTCGCCTCCGGCGGCTCGATCACCGGCAGCGGCGTCGCCAGGGTGCCGGTGGGGTCGGAGATCGCGCAACCGATGCGGGCGGTGCCGTGGTCGAGGGCGAGCACGCGCACGGGCTACGCGAGCTCCCGTTCGATCGCGGCGCGCGCGGCGGCGAGGGCCTGGTCGAGCCCGGCGGGATCGCGGCCGCCGGCCTGGGCCATGTCGTCGCGGCCGCCGCCGCCGCCGCCGATCAGGGGCGCGGCCTCGCGGATCGTCGCCGCGGCCGAGATGCCGCCGGCGAGCGCCTGCTTGGAGAAGAGCGCGACAAGGCCGACCTTCTCCCCCTCGGCGCCGCCGAGGACGACGGCGGAGGAGCCGCCGAGCTTGGACTGGATCCGGTTGGCGATCTCGAGCAGCTGCTTGGGGTCGGCCGGCGTCGCCCGCCCGAGGACGAGGGCGAGCGCGCCGTCGGGTCCGGCGGCGCCAAGCTGCTCGGCCGCGGCGGCGAGCCTTTCGGCCTCCTCGCCCAGCGCCTGGGCCTGCGCCCTCTGCTCGCCGGCGCCGGCCTCGCGCAGCCGCTCGGCCGCTCGGCGGGCGCCGCCAAGGGGGTCCTGCGGGTTGCCGAGCAGCTCGCCAGCCTCGCGCAGCTGGGCCTCGCGCTCGCGGAACCAGTCGATCGCGGCCGGGCCGGTGATCGCCTCGATCCGGCGCACGTTGGCGGCGCTCGAGCCCTCCGAGGCGATCCTGAAGATGCCGACCTCGGCCGTGTTGGCGACGTGGGTGCCGCCGCAGAGCTCGCGGGAGACGCCGTCGACCTCGACCACCCGCACCCACTCGCCGTATTTCTCGCCGAATAGGGCCATCGCCCCGAGCCGCTCGGCCTCGGCCCGCTCCATGTTCAGCCAGCGCACCGGCGCGCTCGCCTTGATCCACTCGTTGACGCGGTCCTCGACGGCGCGCAGCTCCTCGGGCCCCAGCCCCTGGCCGTGGGTGAAGTCGAAGCGCAGCTTGTCGGGGCGGACGGCGGAGCCGGCCTGGCGCACATGGGTGCCGAGCCGCTCGCGCAGCGCCGCGTGCAGGAGGTGGGTGGCGGTGTGGTTGCGCATCGTCGCGTGGCGCGTCTCCCTGTCCACGACGGCTTCGACCGCCACGCCGGGCTCAATGGCGCCACCGCTCGGCTCGACCTCCAGCGCCTGGTCTTCGCCGACCCGGTAGACGTCTACGACCTTCGCCTCCTCTCCGGCCCAGCGCAGGACGCCGGAGTCGGCGACCTGGCCGCCGCCCTCGGCGTAGAAGGGGCTCTCCTCGAGCTTGACCAGGGCGCGACCGTCGACCGGCTCGACGGCGGCGAGGCCGGTGGTGGCGCGCAGGGTCTCGTAGCCGACGAAGGTGGTCGCCGGCGCGCCTTCGGCGAAGGCGAGGACGCGCTCGTGGGTGTTCTCCGAGCCGTGGGCGGTGGCGCTCGCCGTCCGCGCCCGCTGGCGCTGTTCCTCCATCAACTCCTGGAAGCCCTGGTCGTCGACCGAGAGGCCGTTTTCGGCCAACAGCTCCTTGGTCAGGTCGTAGGGGAAGCCGTAGGTGTCGTGCAGCTTGAAGGCGTCGGCGGCGTCGATCCAGGAGGTCTCGGACTCCTTCGCCTCGACGACCAGCCGCTCCAGCAGCTCGGTGCCGCGCTCCAGGGTGCGGCCGAAGCTCTCCTCCTCGTCGCCGACCCAGCGGGCGATCGTCTCCCGCTCCGCCGCCAGCTCCGGGTAGGCCTCCCCCATCAGCTCGATCGTGCGCTCGGCGAAGCGGCCCAGCCAGGGGGACTCGAGGCCGAGCGCGTTGCCCTGCTGGATCGCCCGCCGCATGATCCGCCGCAGGATGTAGCCGCGGTCCTCGTTGGAGGGGACGACGCCGTCGGCGATCAGGAAGGCGGCGCCGCGCGAGTGGTCGGCGACGATCCGCATCGCCCGGGTGACCGCCCCGCCCTCGTCGTAGCGGCACCCGGAAAGCTCCTCGGCGAGGTCGACCAGCGGCCGCACGTGGTCGGTCTCGAAAACCGAGGGGACGTCCTGGAGGATCGCCGCCATCCGGTCCAGGCCCATGCCGGTGTCGATGTTGCGCATCGGCAGCTCGGTGAGGCTCCCGTCCTCGGCGAGGTCGTAGCTCATGAAGACGTGGTTCCAGAACTCGAGGAAGCGGTCGCTGTCGTCGCCGGGGCGCTCGCCGGCGGCGCCGAACTCCTCGCCACGGTCGAGGTAGAGCTCCGAGCAGGGGCCGCACGGCCCGCTCGGCCCGGCCTGCCAGAAGTTGTCCTCGCGGCCGAGGCGGACGATGCGCTCGTCGGGGACTCCAATCACTCCCCAGAGTGCGATCGCCTCCTCGTCGGGCCCCAGCTCCAGTTCCTCGTCGCCGCCGAAGACGGTGACCCAGATCCGCTCCGGGTCCATCCCGAAGCCCGCGGTCGAGAGCTCCCAGCCCCAGGGGATCGACTCCGCCTTGAAGTAGTCGCCGAAGCTCCAATTGCCGAGCATCTCGAAGAAGGTCATGTGGCGGGCGGTGTTGCCGACCTCCTCGATGTCGGTGGTGCGGAAGCATTTCTGCACGTCGGCGAGGCGAGGCGCCGGCGGTTTCTCCCGCCCGAGGAAGTAGGGCTTGAAGGGCTGCATGCCGGCGGTGGTGAGCAGCACCGAGGGGTCGTGCGCGGCGGGCACCAGGGAGGCTGACGGGACCACCTTGTGGCCGCGCTCCTCGAAGAAGGAGAGGTAGGTGTCGCGGATCTCCTGGGCCTTCATGCGAGGGAGCCTAAATATTTCGTCAGGCCGCGGCGGCGATCGTGCCGTGGCCGACGATCGTCTCGCCCTCCAGCAGCACCGCCGTCTGGCCCGGGGAGGCGCCGACGAACTCTTCGCCCAGCTCGACCTCAAGGGCGTCGTGGCGGCCGGCCGCGGCGGTCCCGATCGAGGCCGGCAGGGCGCGCGAGTGGTAGCGGAGGCGGACCGCGTCGACACGGGCGCCGTCGCGGTGCAGGACGGCGTCGCGGACCTGGACGCGGCGGGTCTCGAGCTCGGCGCGGGTGCCGACCGTGACCGTGTTGGCGGCGGCGTCGGTGGCGACGACGTAGAGCGGCTCGGGAGCGGAGACGCCGATGCCGCGCCGCTGGCCGACGGTGAAGTTGTGGTGGCCGCGGTGGCGGCCGACGATGCGCCCGGCGCGGTCGAGCACAGCGCCGTCACGGTCGCGCAGACCCCCGTGGCGGCGCAGGAAGCCACGCTTGCCCTGGCCGGCGAGGAAGCAGAGGTCCTGGCTCTCGGCCTTGCGGGCGACCGGCAGGCCGTGGCGGGCGGCGATCTCCCGCACCTGCGGCTTGGTCAGCTCGGTCAGCGGGAAGGAGAGGCGGCCGAGCAGCTCGGGCGGCAGCGCCGCCAGCATGTAGCTCTGGTCCTTGGCCTCGTCGGCGGCCGAGGCCAGCAGCGGCCCGTCGCGGTCCTCGACGATGCGTGCGTAGTGGCCGGTGATGAGGCGCGCGGCGCCGAGCCGCTCGGCGAGGTCGGCCATCGCCGCGATCCGCACCTCGCCGTTGCAGAGGACGCAGGGGTTGGGAGTGCTGCCGGCGGCGTAGCCGTCGACGAAACGGCCGACGACGCGGCGGCGGAACTCCTGCTCGAGGTCGAGGGTGAAGTGCGGGATGCCGAGCGAGTGGGCGAGGGCGCGGGCGCCGAGCACGGCCTCCGGCGAGCAGCAGGCCTTGGCGCCGTCGGTCTCCGGGTCTGCCCAGAGCTTGACGGTGACGCCGACCACCTCCGCCCCCCGCTCGCGCTCCAGCAGCGCCGCCACGGCGCTGTCGACCCCGCCGGACATCGCGACCGCAACCCGCTCGGCGGGGGCGCTCGCCGGCGAGGAAGCCAGCGAAGCGATCGGGGAGGCGAGGCGCCGCGGCGAAGCGGCGGCGCTCGCCAGCGCCCGGTGCAGCGCGTCGGCGGCGAGCTGGGCGGCGTGGCGCTTGGCGGGGGTGAGCCCACCGATCGCGGCGTCGACCGAGTCGATGTCCACCGCGGCGGCCTCCAGCACCGGCGCCCCGTCGACCATCTCGGCGACGGCGGCGGTGGCGGCCCTGGTCGCTCCACAGCCCTCGGCATCGAAGCTGACCGAGGCGACCCGTTCGTCCTCGACGACCAGCGAGATCCGCGAAAGGTCCCCGCACGCCGCCCCCCCGGCCGCGCCCGTGAAGGCGCCGTCGGCTGGCGCCCCGCGCCGGCTCTCGTCGCCCAGGTAGTGCTCGAAGAGCTCCCGCTCCATGGCTACAGGGTAAGACGGGCGCGCAAAAAGAGGCCCCAGCCCGCCGTTGCCGCCTCTGGCTTTGATCCCTTCAAGTGAAGGTGGGTGCCTGCTCCCGACCCCAAGGGGCCTGGAGACTCCCGGCTCCCGCGCCGTTTGTGTTGGGTCAAACGGTGAGACGGCTCTCGCACGGGCTCGAGCCTCGGCTCAACCGTACCACCGCCGCGGCGCTTTCAGTCGTCGTCCCAGTCGAGGTTGGAGAGGTGCAGCTCGGCCTCGCTCCAGCGCTCGGCGGGGACGCGCAGGGCGATGTCGCCGCGGTCGAAGCGGTCGAGCGGCCAGTCGGCGGTCAGCACCGCGGTGATGTCGGCCTCGACCAGGGACTGGTGCCAGGCCCGCGCCGTCCTCAGGTCGGCGAAGTCGCGCACCACCTCCCAGGAGTCGAAGCTGGGGTCGTCGACGAAGACCGGCGTCTGGCCGGGTCCGGGAGCAGGGCGCCAGCGGCGCGGAAGCCAGTCCCGAAGCGCCATCTCAGTGGCCGGCGAGCTTTCGCTGGTGGACGGCGATACCGAGGTCGCGCAGCTGCGTGCTTTCGACCGGGGCGGGGGCGCCGGTGAGGAGGTCGAAGCCGGAGGCGGTCTTGGGGAAGGCGATCACGTCGCGGATCGTCTCGGCGCCGCTGAGGCGCTGGACGATGCGGTCGACGCCGTAGGCGATGCCGCCGTGCGGCGGGGCGCCGTAGCGCAGCGCCTCGAGCAGGAAGCCGAAGCGCGACTCGGCCGTCTCGGCGTCGATCCCGAGGGCGGCGAACACGGCCCGCTGAGTCTCGGCGTCGTGGATGCGGATCGAGCCGCCGCCGAGCTCCTGCCCGTTCCAGACCACGTCGTAGGCGACGGCCCGCGCCTCCCCCGGGTTCTCCGGGTCGAACTCGCCGGCGGGGGCGGTGAACGGGTGGTGCAGCGCGTCCCAGCGCCCCTCCTCCTCGTTCCACTCCATCAGCGGCCAGTCGACGATCCAGACCAGGCGGTTCTCGTCGGGGTCGATCAGGCCGAAGCGCTCGGCCAGGTCGATCCGCATCTGGCCGAGCACGGCGTCGGTCACCTTGCGCTGGTCGGCGACCAGCAGCAGCAGGTCGCCCTCCTCGGCGCCGAGGCGCCGGTTGAGGTCGGCCAGCTCCGCCTCGCTGAGGAACTTCGCCGTCGGCGAGCGCCAGCCGTCGCCCTCGCGGAAGGCCCAGACCAGGCCCTTGGCGCCGAGCTCCTGGGCGCGGGAGATCAGGCCGTCGAGCTCGGAGCGCGGCAGCTCGCGGCGGCCGGCGTTGATGCCGCGGATCGAGCCGCCGCCCTCCAACACCGAGCGGAAGACCTTGAACTCGGTCTCGCGCAGGGCGTCGCCGAGGTCGACCAGCTCGAGCCCGAAGCGCAGGTCGGGCCGGTCGGTGCCGAAGCGGCCCATCGCCTCGTCGTAACACATGCGCTGCATCGGCAGCTCGATCTCGGGGCCGCCGGCGCGCTCGAAGACGTGGGCCAGCAGCCGTTCGTTGACCTCGATCACGTCCTCGCCGTCGACGAAGGACATCTCGACGTCGAGCTGGGTGAACTCGGCCTGGCGGTCGGCCCGAGTCGCCTCGTCGCGGAAGCAGCGCGCGACCTGGTAGTAGCGCTCGAAGCCGGCCACCATCAGCAGCTGCTTGAACAGCTGCGGCGACTGCGGCAGCGCGTAGAAGGAGCCCTGCTGCTGGCTGCTGGGGACGAGGAAGTCGCGGGCGCCCTCCGGGGTCGAGCGGGCCAGCATCGGCGTCTCGATGTCGACGAAGCCCTCGCCGTCGAGGAACTCGCGCATCGCCGCGGTGACCCGGTGGCGCAGCATCAGCGCCTCGCGCATCTGCTCGCGGCGCAGGTCGAGGTAGCGGTGGCGCAGGCGGGCGTCCTCGCCGACCTCGCCGGAGAAGCCCTCGACCTGGAAGGGGGGCGTCGCGGCGTCGGCGAGCAGCTCGGCGTCGGTGACCTTGAGCTCGAACTCGCCGGTCGGCAGCTCCGGGTTGACCGTCTCCGCCGAGCGGCGGACGACGGCGCCCGCAGCGCTGAGCACGTCCTCGGCCCGCAGCCGGTGCGCCAGCTGGAAGGACTCGCCCGAGGTGTCGGGGTTGAAGACGAGCTGGACGATGCCGGTGCGGTCGCGCAGGTCGATGAAGATCAGGCCGCCGTGGTCGCGGCGGCGATGGACCCAGCCGGCGACCCGGGCCTCGGAGTCGACCCGGTCGGCGAGCACCGCCCCGCACCAGGTGTCGCGGTACCCGTTGGCCCGCAGCGGCGGCGCCTCGCTCACGATCCGTCCTCGCCGATTTCGTCGATCAGCTTCGCCGGGTCGGCGGCGCGCTGCTCGCCGCTGGCCATGTCCCGCAGCTGGGCGGAGCCGTCGGCCTCGAGGATGAGGACGCGGCGGGCACCGATCCGGTTGGCGTGTTTGAGCTGGCCCTTGAGGCCGCGCCCGGCGAGGTCGACCTCGGCCGAGAGCCCGGCGTGGCGCAGCTCGACCGCGACCGCCATCGCCCGCGACCGCTGCCCCTCGTCGGCGATCGCGACGAAGGCGTCGCGCCCGACCGGCTTCTCCTCCTCGTCCAGCGCCAGCAGGATCCGCTCGATCCCGGCCGCCCAACCGACCGCCGGCGTCGCCGGCCCGCCCAGCTGCTCGATCAGCCCGTCGTAGCGGCCGCCGCCCCCGACCTCCGACTGGGCGCCGAGCGCATCGCAGACGAAGGAGAAGATCGTCCGCGTGTAGTAGTCGAGGCCGCGGACCAGGGTCGGGTCGACCTCGTAGGCGATGCCGGCGGCGTCGAGCAGCGCCCGCACCTCGGCGAAGTGCTCGGCGTCAGCGCCCTCGAGCCGCCCGACTATCGTCGGCGCGCTCGCCATCACCGCCCGCGTCCCCTCGTCGTCGGAGTCGAAGGCGCGCAGCGGGTTGACGTCGATCCGCTCCCGCACATCCTTGGAGAGCTCCCCCTCATGGGCGTGCAGGTGGGCCTTCAACTCCTCCAGGTAGGCGCGGCGCGAGTCGAGCGAGCCGAGGCTGCCGAGCCGCAGCTGCACTCCCGGCACGCCTAGCTCGGCGAGCAGGTCGGCGAGCAGCATGATCGCCTCGGCGTCGGCCAGCGGCGAGTCGGCGCCGATGCACTCGGCGCCGAGCTGGTGGAACTGGCGATAGCGGCCGGCCTGCGGGCGCTCGTGGCGGAAGAAGGGGCCGAGGTAGGAGAGCTTCACCGGCTGCGCCAGCTTGTGCATGCCGTGCTCGAGGTAGGCGCGGCAGATCGGCGCCGTGCCCTCCGGCCGCAGGGTGAGGCTGCGCCCGCCCTTGTCCTCGAAGCTGAACATCTCCTTGCGGACGATGTCGGTGGAGCGGCCGACGCCGCGCTCGAACAGCTCGGTGTCCTCGAAGGCGGGCGTCGCGATCGGCTCGTAGCCGGCGCGGGCGAAGATCGCCGCCGCGGCGCGCTCGATCCGCGCCCGGCCGCGCGCCTGCTCGGGCAGCACGTCGAAGGTCCCACGGGGCGCCTGGTACTTGCTGGCCATCGTCGCGGCGACCTTATTCGACCGGCGCCGGCCGCCTACGCCAGCGAGGCGAGGAACGGGTTGGAGGCGCGCTCGGCCCCCAGCGTCGTGATCCCCATATGGCCGGGGTGGACGACGGTCTCGTCGGGATGGGAGTCGAGCAGGGTGCCGATCGACTGCATCAGCGTCGGCCCGTCGCCGCCGGGCAGGTCAACGCGGCCGACCGAGCCCTGGAAGAGGACGTCGCCGGAGAAGATCGCGTCCTCGCCGCGGACCGAGTAGGTGACGTGGCCGGGACTGTGGCCGGGGGTGAAGATGACGTCGAGCTCGAGCCCGGCCAGCTCCAGGGTCTCGCCGCCGGCGACGGTCTCGTCGGCGTCGTAGCTCTCGTACGGCCCGAAGCCTTCCCAGGGGACGAAGCGCATGATGTCGGCGAGAAGGGGGACCTCGATCTTCGGGCAGTAGACCGGCGCCCCGGTCGCGGCCGCCACCGGCGCGACGGCGCCGATGTGGTCGAAGTGGCAGTGGGTGAGGAGGATCGCCTCGACCGTCCCTCCCGCCTGCTCGACCGCGGCGAGGATCCTCTCCGCCTCCTCCCCCGGATCGACGACCAGGAGGCGGTCGGAGCCCTGGCGGCGCACCAGGAAGCAGTTCTCGGCGATCGCGCCGACGGTGAGCATCTCGACCTCGAGGCTCACCCCCGCCGCCTAGTCCCCCTGCGAGCGCATCCGCGTCCGCTCGCGCCGCCGCCAGAGGGTCATGTCGATGAAGTAGCCGGCGGGGATGTAGAAGACGAGCATCGAGGCGCCGAGCACGAGCGCGCTGGCGGGCGGGCGTTTGAAGATCACCAGCAGGAGGATCGCGAAGATGACGGCGGCGCCGATGCCGCGGAGGGCCGAGCTGCGCCAGGTCGGCGGCAGGTCGGCCTTGGGCGCCGGCTTGCGTTTGGCGCTGGCGCGGGATTTCGCCTCGGCGCGGCTGCGGGGGCGAGAGCGCGGCTTGGTGTCGATGCGGCCGCCCTGGGTGCCGCGGCGCTTGCGCCGACGCTTCTTCTTGGTCTGGGCCATGGCGTGAATCTAGATGATCGGCGGCAGCTCAGGCTGCGGCCGGGCCGTCGCCGGGGGCGGCGGCGAGCCGGCGCTCGATCAGGTGGCGCTCGGGGTCGAAGCCGCGGATCGGCACGTCCGCCGGGTAGCCGGCGAGGGCGGCGGCGGGGGCGAGGCCGACCAGCTCGGCCTCCAGCGGGCGGGCGCCGAGCGGGGCCGCCAGCTCCCGCACCCTCTCCACCACGCTCGCCAGCGGCACCGCGAGCGGGTCGTGGACGTTGGTCGAGACCTGGGCGCGACCGCCGGAGAGCGCCAACCCGATCGCCCGCACCCCGGGCAGGCCGCCACCGGACTCGCGCAGGCCGGCGGCGACCGCGCGGGCGATCTCTACGTCGCCGCCGTCGAGCTCGACGTTGAAGGCGGCGAGCGGCGGGCGGGCGGTGAGGAGGGTGGCGCCGGCGCGGGGGTGCGGCAGGGCCGGCCCGAAGTCGGGGCGCAGCTCCCCCGCCTCCATCCGCGGCCGCAGCTCGGCGAGGCCGCCGTTGCGGAAGTAGGCGCGCTCGGCCCGCACCGGCGCGCGCGCCAGCTCCCCATATAAGAAGACCGGGATGCCGAGGCCGCCGATCTGGGCCGCGACGGCGAGCGCCTCGGTGCGGGCGGCGTCGCGGTCGGCGGGGTCGAGCCAGACCAGCGGGCAGACGTCGAGGGCGCCGATCGCCGGATGGGCACCGCGGTAGCTCGCCATCTCGATCGTCTCCAATGCCTCCTCGGCGCCGGCGAGCAGCGCTTCGGTCAGCGGCCCAGGCCGGCTGGCGAGGGTGAAGACGGTGCGGTCGTGGTCGGCGTCGGAGTGGCGGTCGAGCAGGGTCGCGCCGCGGGTGAAGGCGCGCTCCAAGGTCGCCAGCCGCGCCGAGTCGCGTCCCTCCGAAACATTCGGAACAGCGAGCAGGCGAGGCATACCTCGGAGGCTAGAGGACCAGGTCGCCACCGCTGACGATCGTCTCGCCGTCGATTTCCACCGTCGGTTCGAGCACGACGCAGTCGAGGTGGACGGGGACCTGGACGGTGCCGCCGATCGCCGCCGAGGCGCCGAAGGCGACGTGGCAGCTGCCGAGGATCTTCTCGTCCTCGAGGATGTTGCCGGTCAGCAGCGCCTCTTCGTTGGTGCCGATGCCGAGCTCGGCGACGTTGGTGCCGTCCTCACCGTGTTCGCTCAGCAGTTGCATCAGGGTGGCGCCGTCGGAGCCGGTGGTGTCGGTGAGGTGGCCGCCGCGGACCGTCAGCGAGACCGGCGTATCGAGCAGGCCGACGACGGCGATCGAGCCGTCGACGACGAGCGTGCCCTCGGCCGTCCCCTCGACCGGGGCGATGAAGGCCTCGCCGCAGGGCAGGTTGCCGAAGGCGCCGCGGGTGCTGAGTTCGCCGGCGTCGACGATCGAGAGCCGGCCCTCGAGGCCGAGCCGCAGGTCGCTGCCGTGGCGGCAGGTGATGCGGGCCTCGGCGCCGCCGTTGAGCATCCCGCTCAGGGCCCAGCCGCGGCTGCGGACCTCGGAGAGGTCGCTGGTCATCAGCCGCGTCAGCATGTCTTCGGTGACGCCGGGAAGGCTGCCGATCCGGACCCCCTCCTCGCTCGCCTTGCGGCGGGCATCGGTGTGGGAGATCGACTGGATCGTCGGTGCCAGCACCACGTCTGCCTCGGCCATCGCCGCGGCGACCACGGCCGGCGGCTCGGCCGCGTGCGATTCGCGCTCCGACATCACTGCCAGCGTCGCGCTGGCCCCATCGCCCTGCGCCTCGATCCGCATCAGCGCCCCGATCTCTTCGGTCACCGGGTTGCAGACCACCAGCACCTCCTCCCCGGGAGAGACGCCCATGCACTCGCGAACCACCGTCCGGACCGCCCTGTCCAGCTCGGCGCTCATAGGGGAAGCTCACTCCGTTCTTCTTGAGATTTAGATGGAGAGGCCGACCGAAGGGAGGCCGCCGAAGAATCCCAGGAAGCACAGAGAGAAGCCGACCGCCGTCGGGAGAACGCCGTCAGCGCTTGCCCCGTAGAGGGCCACGATGAGACCAGCGTCTCCCGGCGGTCGGAGGCACCTGAAGCGGCCACAGGAAGTGGCGCCCCGAAGCGCCCAACTATGAGCATCCGCAACGGTACCTCCCGGCCGGCGCAATTGAAAGCGATCCGAGGAGGTAGGAGATGGAGACGTTCGCCGGCATCGACTGGGCCAGCGAGGAGCATGCGCTTTGCGTGGTCGACGGGAACGGAGTGACGCTGGAGGGCGAGATGCACACCCATGAGGAGACGGGCCTCAGGGAGTTGATCTCCCGGATGCGGACCCTCGGCGTCGTGCGGGTGGCGATCGAGCGTCCCGACGGGCTCTTGGTCGATCGCCTCTTGGAGGCGGGCTTCACCGTCTTGCCGATTCACCCCAACAAGCTGAAAGCGACTCGTCCTCGCTATGAGGCCTCCGGCGGCAAGTCCGACGGCTTTGACGCCTTCGTGCTGGCCGAGCTGGCGCGCACCGACTCCCATCGCCACCGGGCGCTTGCGCCCGACTCCGATGAGACCAAGGCGCTGCGGGCGCTGACCCGCACACGCGAGGATCTGGTCGGGGCCAGGGTGCGGCTTGCCAATGAGCTGCGCGCCCAGCTGGATGCCTTCTGGCCCGGTGCAGCGCGAATCTTCGCCGACGTCGACTCGGCGATCGCACTCGCCTTCTTGGAGCGCTACCCGGCGCCCGCTGATGCGCGAGGGCTCGGGGAGAAGCGGCTCGCTGGCTTCCTGGCCCGCAACGGCTACTGCCGCCGCCGCTCGCCTGCTGAGCTCCTCGAGCGGCTGCGCGCGGCCCCGGAGGGCCGCGCCGGGGCTCTGGAGGCCGAGGCTCGGCGAGGGGCGGTGCTCGGTCTGGTCGCAGCGCTTCGGCCGATCGTCGCTCAGATCCGCGATCTCACTTCGCAGATCGCCCACGCCGTGCGCTCCCATTCTGATGGCGAGGTCTTCCTGCCGTTGTTCAAAGACCCGAAGTCGGTGATCACGGCGGCGAGGCTGGTCGCCGAGATCGGCGATGACCGCTCCCGCTACCCCAGCGCCGAGGTGCTTGCCGCCGACGCCGGGATGGCGCCGGTGGCGCGAGAGTCGGGGAAGCGCAAGGTTGCCGGTTTTCGCTGGGCCTGCGATAAGCGGCTCAGAGACGCAGTGTCTTGCCTGGCCGACTCCACCAGGCACCACCACCCATGGGCTCGCAGCGTCTACTTGGGCGCCCGCGCTCGAGGTCTCGACCACCCTCATGCGATCCGGGTGCTCGGCCGCGCCTGGCTGCGCGTTCTTTGGCGCTGCTGGCAGGACGAAGTGCCTTACGACCCTGCTAAACACGGCAACCTCAGGCGTCTTCAACCCACGGGGGGTTGACACAGGAAGTCTCATCGGCACGATTCCCTATCCAAAGCGGCGCTCACCACCCGCAACCCTAGTCCTCGCCACCGATTGGTGCGGCGCATTCCTCCATTCGCCGGCCCCCACTCCACCGCTACCATGCCCGTCCCCGCCGGAGTAGCTCAGCTGGTTAGAGCAGCGGAATCATAATCCGCGTGTCGGGGGTTCGAGTCCCTCCTCCGGCATCAAAAAGTCCCTGCACATCGCCGCTTTTTGGTCGTGACATCAGACACAATCAGCGTTTTGTGTCCCAAATGTGTCCCGAACCTTCAGGCACAAGAGCGAAAGGCCGGGTCTCGCTTGAACCACCTCACCGATCACGAGACGACACTTCCGGCTCGATAATCGAAACGGGTGCACACTTGGCGTTCTCGAAGTCGGAGGCGTCCCTGCCCTTTCCCACTTCTCAGGCGGCAGCGATGGCGAGCAGCGCGCCCAAGAGCGCTTGGGGATACCGACCCTCGCGTCCCTGGCAAGTGAGACGGGGCGGCACAGTAGCCATCGTCGTCCTTGAAACAACGTGAGTCCAGTCCGCTGCGGGCGGCTTGGGTCTCTGAGGGCGAAGACGAGGATGGAGTCGGGCAAGCGACGCACAGGCTGGGCGAACCAAGCACGTGCGGCGAGTCGGCTGCCTCGATAGCGAGTACCGCCTCAGGCGTCGCTTTTACGCTTCTGCCTTAGCCGGGTGAGATCACCACTACAGGAATCGTACTCTCGCCCACTGTTCCATCGCCGAGCGGACCGGAGCCCCAGCACTCGGCTTCGCTGGTCGACAGTACCGCGCAGGTGTGACCTCCACCCGCGGAGACAGCGACTGCATTCGTGAGTTCCCTGACAGCCACAGGAGCGGTGCTGCAGATACCTCCGTCACAGGTTTCCGGTCCAGTGTCACTCCCGATCCCGAGTTGCCCAGAACTGTTTTCACCCCAGCAGTCGACTTGTCCAGCTACGAGTACGGCGCAGGTGTGATAAGAGCCTGCAGATATTGCAGTTGCATTGGTGATCCCGCTGACGGCGACAGGGGTTGCGCTGCAAGGATTCCCGCCCATACAGATTTCTGGGCCGTCGCCGTCTTCATCACCAAGCTCACCCTCAGTATTATCACCCCAGCACTCAACTCCACTCGCGGGAAGAGACGCGCATGTGTGATAAGAGCCTGCAGATATTGCAGTTGCATTGGTGATCCCGCTGACGGCGACAGGGGTAGTACTGCAGGGAAAACCTCCAGTACAGGTTTCGGGCCCACTCTGAGTGCCAAGACCGAGCTGGCCGGTACTATGATCGCCCCAGCAGTTGACCTGTCCAGTCGAGAGCAACGCGCAGGCGTGGTTCATGCCTGCAGATATTGCAGTTGCATTGGTGATCCCGCTGACGGCGACAGGGGTAGTACTGCAGGCATCAACTCCGCAACTTTCAGGCCCGCTCTGAGTGCCATTGCCGAGCTGACCCCAATCATTAAGGCCCCAGCACTCAACTTCTTCGGTCGTAAGTACGGCGCAAGTATAGTCATAGCCAGCGGAGACCGAAATCGCATTAGTGATTCCGCTGACCTCAACAGGGATCTTGCTGCAGGCGATACTCCCACTACAGAGTTCCGGGCCCGTGTCGGTCCCGTCACCAAGCTGGCCGGTTTGATTTAGCCCCCAGCACTCAACTTCGCCAGTGGTGAGCACAGCGCACGTGTGACCCTCTTCGCCAGCCGAGATTGCGCTCGCATTCGTGATTCCACTGACCTCAACAGGGATCTTGCTGCAGGCAAGACTCCCGCCACAGGAGGTTTCTGGGCCGGTGTCGGTCCCGTCACCAAGCTGGCCCCAGAAGCCCCAACCCCAGCACATCGGAGTACCGCTCAGGATTAAGGCGCACGTGTGGCCTCCGCTGGCGGAGATTGCAGTCACGCCGGTGAGCGGTATTGCACTCACTCCCCCGCCCACTGAAAACGTGACCTGTTCGCGAGCGAACGGCGAATGTTCCAAGTTCGCGTCGGTTACATAGACATAGAAGGCAACGCTTTGGTCGGTGCCAGAGGGCGGATTGATCGTCATCGTTCCGTCGGAGGCAACACTGACCCAACTCGGCACGTTGGCCTCGTTGGCGGGTTCGTTCCAGACTGCGAAGGAATAGGGTGCGGCGCCTCCGCTCGCGGTCAAATGCTCAACCGTCTGCTGTCCCGCGGGGATGGTGCCGAAGTCCAGATTGCCGAGGTGGATATCGGGGTTGGTCGGGTTCTTGCCGGGGATCGAGAAGCTGATCTGTGGCGGGTAGAGATCGTCGGCGGCCAGGTCGATCACCTTGTAGAAAAAGTCGGTGACGAGGACGGCCGAAGCAATCTTCTCCGCCGCCGTCTTCGCGCTGCCTTTCAGTCCCGCAGCCGCGGCGCTCGCGCAGGAATGCAATTGGCCGACGACGGAGGAGACGCTGGGGTTGGCGCTCAGCGTGTTGTGGAGGTAGCCAATGACGCAGTTGGTAGCGTCGACACCGCTGCCGAGCTCGGCCTTCAGCTTGTTGAGCAGTGCCCAGCCCATCGCTGCGGCCGCGGTGGCGCCCTGGGGGGCGGAGTGAAGCGTGACGGTGGTCTCCCCGAAGCTGGTCTGTGGCCGGTCGATTGCGATCGTCACCTGGGAGCCGGGGGCGAGAAGAAAGCTCGAGGGTGTGTTCCCGGTGCTGAGCCCGGCAAGGCCGTTTGCGATTGTGCTCTCCAAGGAGTCGCCCCAGCTGGAGTGCGAGACGTCGATGCTGGCCCCGGAGGCCGTGACGAACTGGGCGTAGCCGCGGTTGTTGACGATGTGGATGTAGAGGGTGCTTGCGTTCGATCCGGACCCGATGCAGGAAGGCAGCGAGTCATTGGGCGCGTCGGGAAAGGAAAGGCCGTCGACCCAGCTTGGCGCCGCGCCGCAGCCGCTCGGTAGGTCGGTCCGGTTGCCGGTGATCAGCCCTGCCGCCCAGGTGATGTCTTCGACGACATCGAGAGGGCTGAAGCTGTCGAGCTTGGCGCTCACCGTCTTGGTCGAAGAGCTGACGACGCTTTCCTCCGGCACCCAATTGCCAAAGGCGCTCCAGCCATGCAGAACAACCGGGCTCCCGCCCTGGGCGAGGCCGGCGGGGTTGTAGTGGAAGATGACTTTGACTGGCTTTGCCGGCTCACCTTGGCTGGTCGAGATCGTGAAGGGCCCGCCGGCGATTGAGCCGGCGCCGAGCGCGGGGAACTTCTTGGAGGCGCCCTTTTCGATCGTCAGGGTCTGGCCTTTGCGGATCGCACCTTTTGGGGCACTGATCGCCAGGGTTCCGAGTTTGAGGCTGAGAGGGCCGCCGCGACTCTTGACCGTGCGGCGGTGCTTCTTGTGATGGTGGTGCTTATGCTTACCGGAGGGCTTGTGGTGGTGGTGCGAAGGCTTGGAGGCATCGGCGAGGGATGGCGCGAGGGCGGCAAAAAGCAGCGAGCCAAAGAAGGCCCCAAGCACTACCCAGCGTTTAGCACTGTCCCGGCCCCCACTCATTGCTTCGCCTTTCTGCGAGATTGCCCTCGGCGATTGCTGCGGGACGGTATCGCATTGCAACGCGGCAGGCATGTCGATGTGCTGTTGTGGCGGTTGTCCTTGTGGCTACAGGGCTAAACGATGTCGCTCTGCCCTCGCCCGAGCCCGATATCACCGAGTCGCTGACCCGCTTTGCGGAGAACCTCCGCCGCGCGCGCCGCAAAGCAGGTATGAGCCAGGAAGCGGTCGCCTTTGCGTCCGGGATGCACCGCACGGCGCTTTCTCGTTTGGAGTGCCGCGAGCGAGCGCCGGAGTTCCGGACCCTGCTACGGCTCGCGCGTGCTCTCGACGTGACACCAGCAAGCCTGCTCCGAGGTGTCCGCTGAACAGCGGCTCGCTCTCCCAGGGCAAGCGGCCCTAGTGTCCTGCGTCATAAGTTAGTTGACATTTAGACGGCCGGACGAGACAATGTGGCATGCCTTCCAATACGTGTGTCATCACCGATGAGGATCGCCGGATGCTCGAGTCGTGGATGCGGTCCTCCACCGTGTCCGCGGGTCAGCGCGAGCGCGCCGGGATCGTGCTCGCCATCGACGGCGGCGATGGCGTGTCCGGTGCGGCTCGCCGTCTGGGTGTGTCGCGTCCGACGGTGATCAAGTGGCGCGACCGGTTCGCCGCCGACGGGATCGCCGGTCTGGGGGACCGGCCGCGCAGCGGCCGGCCGAAGATGATCGACGACGCGCAGATCATCGCCGCGACGCTGGAGCCGCCACCGGCCAAGCTGGCCATCACGCACTGGTCCTCGAGATCGCTGGGCAGGCACCTCGGGATCGGAGACGCGACCGTCGCCCGGGCCTGGCGCGCCTACCGAGTGCAGCCCTGGCGGCAGGGTACGTTCAAGTTCTCCACCGACCCCGAGCTTGAGGCCAAGGTCCGCGATGTCGTCGGCCTCTACCTCGATCCGCCCCGCAACGCGATCGTGCTCTGCGTCGACGAGAAGTCCCAGATCCAGGCGCTGAACCGCACCCAGCCAATCCTCCCGGTCCGGCCCGGCCTGCCCGAGAAGGCCACACACGACTACAAGCGCAACGGCACCACGACGCTGTTCGCCGCCCTGGAGGTCGCCACCGGCGCGGTGACCGACCGCTGCTATGACCGCCACGGCAAGGCCGAGTTCCTGGACTTCCTCAAGCTCGTCGCGAAGGCCTATCCGCGACGCAAGCTGCACGTCGTGCTCGACAATTACCACACCCACAAGCACGACGACATCAACCGGTGGCTGGCCAAGAACCCCCGGATCACACTGCACTTCACCCCGACCTCGGGCTCCTGGATGAACCTCGTCGAGGTGTTCTTCGGGATCATCACCCGCCAGGCGATCCGCCGCGGATCCTTCGACAGCGTCCCTGACCTCGTCGCCACGATCCGCGCCTTCATCGACGCCTACAACACCCGCTGCAAGCCCTTCATCTGGACCAAGACCGCCGACGACATCCTGCCCCGCGCCACCCGTCAAACAACTTCAGACGCGGGACACTAGCGGCCGATGCCCAGCGACCGCCCAAGATCGCGTGCACGGGATGCGTGCCGCCCCAACCCGAGCGCCCGCTGAGCCTCGTGAATGCTCCGCAGGGTGGCTCGCTGCTCGATCTCTCGCGCGCGCTCTCGCCCGAGTGCCCGGTTCGGGTCCTTGATCCCGTGCTGTTGGCGGTAGCCCTCGATCTCCGCCACGCCCCGATCCCACGCTCTCTGCTTTGTGCGATCGAGCGGCCTCTCCCCCAGCTCCTTGGTGATGTAGGCCGGAGGGGACAGGCGGGCTGCGAGGACCGCGGCCCGCAGGCGCTCGTCGAGGACCCGCTCGGCAACCGCCAGCTCTTGACGGGCCTGGTGCTCGACCGGCGGCATCCGTCGAAGCTGCGCCTCCAACTGGGCGAGCTGCTGTTTGGCCCTCGCTTCCGTGCGATCGATCCGCTCGCGTTCGGAGCGGCGCAGCTTGCGCGGTAGCTCTTTGGTCCATTCGCGCTGAGCGCCCATGCCGCCGATGAACTCCCTCACCTGCTCGATCCGTCTCTGCAGCTCTGCCCGCTCGTCCTCGTTGGTTCGCTCCTGACGTACCTGCGACCGGAGGCTGTCGCGCCGCTCGATCAGCTCGCTGGTCTGCAGCGCCTTCATCTGGGCCATGTCGTGGGCGGCGAGCTGGGCGCGGTCGCGCTCGGCTGCTTCGGCAATATGTGGGATGCCCTCGCGTAGGTAAGGAGAGGCGGGCGCAACCTCCTCGCGGTGGGCCTGAACCTCCGGGGTCGCGTAGAGATAGGTCTCCTCGCGGCTACGCGAGGTGGCGACGTAGAGCTCCTGCTTGTCCATCGAGGGATCAGCCATGACGTAGGCGCGATCCACGGTGGTTCCCTGCGCCGAGTAAGTCGTGACAGCGTAGGCGTGTTCGAGCGCGGGAGCCTCGGAGTGCGGATTGGTCTGTGACAGGTACTCGGCCCCGATCTCCACCCGCTTCGCCAGATCGACGCCTTCGAGGACCACGCGACGCTGCTCGGCGTCGACCTCGGCGACGTACCAGCGCTCGCGGTTGTGGATGTCAGCGGTTTCTGTCGTTGACCCGGGTGATGAGCTGATCGCCGGCGGCGAAGCGGGCTTCGCCGACTTCGATCTCCTCCGTGCCGAGCTTCCCGGCCTGCTTGCGAACTTCTCGCGCCAGCTCATTCAGCTTCGCCACCTCGGCGTTTCGCTTGGCGATCATCACCGCGTCCTCGCCGCGATCGAAGGACTCATGCCAGTCGGCGACCATCGCCTTGCGACGGGCCTCGGCGCAGGGAGCGATCTTCACCCGCTCGGAGGAGCGGTAGAGGCGCAGCGCCTCGCGGCCCTCGCCCTCGCGAATGCGCTTCGCCGCCTCGCGGTCAAGCTCGTGCTGGTGGCGGACCACCTCGCCGAGCCGGATCGGATCGGTTCGATCCGCAGTCGCGCGGAACAGTCCGCCCGCCTCGATCTCCCCCAGCTGCTCGGGGTCGCCGACGAGAACGAGCTTCGCCTCTGCGCGCTCGGCGTGAGAGACCAGCCGCGCCAGGGTCGCCGAATTCACCATCCCGGCCTCGTCGATCAGCAGCACCGAGCCCTGCGTCAGCCCGCCCTCTCCTTCGTACTCAGCCCGGTCCAACTCGACGAGCAGGCTGGCGATGGATGTTGCCGGCAGCCCCTCGTCGCGCATTACGTTGGCCGCCCGCCAGGTCGGCGCCGCCGCACGCAGCTCGATCCCTTCCTGCGCCCAGCCCTCAGCCGCGGCGACGACCGCGAAGGTCTTGCCGGTTCCGGCCTCGCCGATCACCACGGCGACCCCCTCGGGGTTGGTGAGCAGACGACGGACCATCTCGCGCTGATCTGCCTTCAGGGTCGGGCGGGAGTGGATCACCCTGGCCGCAATCAGCTCGCCTGCCGGAGGCGGTCCCTGCGTCTTCATCCGCTCGACCGCCGCCAGCACCTCGCGCTCCAGCTCCCAGATTCGGCGGGTGGTGTAGCGGGGGCCTTTGGCGGACTCGGCGATCTGGATCACCGACTCGGAGGCGAGGTAGGCGTCAGCCAGATGCTCGATCTCTGCCCCCGGTGCTCCCTCGGGAAGCAGCCCCGCAACCGCCTGGATCGCGTCGCGACGGTCGAAATGGGACGCAGCCGCCGAGACCGCACGGTCTACCTGCCAGGTAGAGACCGTGCGGGCCTCGGCGGCGCCAAACCTCAGGCGCAGCTCTGGATCGAAGGTCCGCTCGATCGTCTCGCGGTCAAGGCCGACCTCCTCGGCACGAGAGCGCCAGCGCTCAAGCAGCTCGCCCCGGCCGACGTCAGCCTCCTTCGGCTTGCGGGTGGCAAGCGTGGCGACCTGCATCGAGCGTGCCGATGCATCCGGTCCCGCCGCCTTAAGTATTTCGGCACGGCGAGTCGAGAACGCCCGCAGGTGCTCGTCGGCGAAGCCCTCGAACTCAGCGATGCCCTTGCGGACTTCTTGCCAGCGCACGCCGAGGCGCTGGGTCAGCTCGTGGCGCAGGTGGGCCTCGTAGATGTAGGAGGCGGTGGTGGCGTGGTCATAGATCGCCGGGTGGTAGAGACGGGTCCAGCGGTTGTCGGGTCCCTGGGTCGCGTTGGCGACGAGGACGTGGGTATGAAGCTGAGGGTCGCCGTTGCGCGAGGAGCGGTGGCGGTAGGCGGCGGCGAGGAAGCCGTTGCCTTTGACGAACTCCGCGCCTCCGGCTCCGCGCCGGGTCCAGCACGCCTCGCGCTGCATGTAGCTGAGGGCTGCGCCGACTGCTTCGCGGTGTGCGGCTTGGACTTCGAGAGCGGCTACTGGGCCGCCGAGACCCCAGAGCAGGGAGACCGACTTGGGAGCCGAGAAGGTGAGGTCGAAGCCGGGGACAGGACCATCGCCGCGGACCCCTCTCATCGAGAGCAGGGGCTCGCCATCAACCGGGTTTCTTCCGGTCAGCATCGCCGTGAGTTGGTCCTCGCCAACCTCGCCTTCGAGGCCGAGGTCGCGCGCGGCGTCGCCAACCCACTCCCCGGCCGCCTCGCCCTCGCCGGAGTAGTAGTCCTCGGCGCCTTCGGCGACCTTGTCGAGGTAGTAGCGCTCCTGGCCGCGCCCGAGCTTTCCGATCGACAGCATCACCCCCCCTGTCCAGCGAGAGGGCGGTTTGCCCCGATCTCTTAACGAAGTGATGTGGCGTGAGGGTGGTGGCTGTTGGCGGTTAGGGCTGCGGCCTGGAGGACGTGGGGCTGCCTGGCTGGTGCAGGATGCCTACTCAGTGGGTTCTTGCTGGCATGCATTCGTAGTGGCTGACTGCTGACTTTCCTGGCTTCGTGGCTGGCTCTGATTCTTGGCGCTTTGCGTAATCCGGACGGAACTGGCCGGGGCATTAACGAAAATGGGTATCCGGTTAGCTGCTCCTGTTGCGCGAAGCGGGAGCGGCTGCTGCTCTGACGCCGGATGAACAGGGACGTGGAGGATGGAACGATGGATAATCGGCGGCGAGGTGTTGAGAAAGTGACCGTCTGGCGCGTCAAGATCAACAGCCAGCGCCCAGATCTCAAGGGCGGCTGGGAGAATTGGGACGCCGCCAAGGCCTATTGTCGGCAAGCGAAGGTCGTCGGCGTGGGCTGGGGCCGGCCTGATGTGCTTCGTGACGGCGCCCCGCTTGAAGAGGTGTTGGCAGCGGTAGCCGAGATCCCCCGTTGGACCCCCACTGGCCCCAGGGCTATTGGCCGACTAGCTAACGAGGTGCAAGACGGTGATCTCATCTGGACCCCCGACCGGTCCGGCGGCTATTTCCTCGGGCGCATCGACGGCGGATGGCGCTACGACGGTTCAGATGAGGCTGATCGCTGGGACCTCAACAACGTTCGCCCCTGCGCTTGGCTTGACAAACCTCTGCGCGATTACGAGGTGCCTGGAGCGGTGGTCCGCAACTTCACGGGACCGGGCGAGACCCTGCGAAAGGTCCCAAGTGAGGCGGCTGCCAAGGTGACGAAAATGATCTACGAACGCGAAAGCAACTCGGATCGCCCCCCTTCGCCTATCGATCCCGAGGAGATCATCTCCGAGTTGCTCGATCCGATCGATGTTGAGGACATCGTCCTGCTTTGCCTGCAGGCCGCCGGTTGGCTCCTCTTGCCGTCGAGTCGCATGCACGACACGCCGCTCTACGAGGCAGCACTTCGGAACCGTGATGGCCGCTTGGCCGTTGTCGCCGTCAAGAGCGGGGCCAACAATGTGGTTCCCGTGCGAGAGCTGGTAGATGCGGCCGATGAGAACGCCCAGGTATTCGTGTATTCGACCCACGACGCCTACGACGCGCCCCCCAAGGAACTTGGCGCCACCGCGTTGACTCGCCAGCAACTGGTTGACTTCATGCGTGAGCATCCCAACCTTCTGCCGCCACGAATCGCAGGTTGGATCAGCACCTGAACTTGCCGAACCGCCTGCAGGACCAGCGGAGCCTCATTTTGTCAACCTGGCGCATTTCTCGTTTCGCGCATAGCGGCAGCGCGGTCGCGTTCCTCATCCCGCCCTAGCGGTCAGGCGGAAAGGCCGACTCGTCAAACGGCTCGCCCTCGAAGCGTCGGGCGAGCGCCGTTACAAGAGCCTCGAACTCAGGCTCGGTGAGGTCCGTCTGCATGCGGTTAACAAGCTTGCATGCCAGAACGACACTGCTCTCGTCGCCCGCCGTGAGGTGCGCCCACTCAGCCGACCTCCGCGTCCCCGCGGCGAGCTCTAGTGGCACGTTGGTGAAGTAGCAGCGGTAACCGTCGATCGACGGGTCGAACTGCCGCTTCATCGCCCCCAGCCGCGCTTGCTTGTCAACGGCCCGCCCGCGCCCCTGGGGATCCTTGCGGGTCTCTATGCGGCCCATGATTGGCCGGCAGCGGGCACATAGGTATGACCCCGCGACCGACTGCCCGCCGCAGGCGCGGCAGGTCGTGCTGGCCGCCCAGTAGGGGTTGCTCATCACCGCGCTGGAGCCTAAGGCACTGTCACTACCCGCCCACTTCCGCTTTCGCGTGAGGCTGTCGCACAAACCCTTCGGGGAAGAGCCACGACGCCGGTGCACAATCGCACCCGGGACGCGCTGAAGCGGCCGTTGGCTCGTCGATCAGTGTCGGCCGACCCGAACTTGAGGCTCGATTTCTAAAGAGGCCGGAGATCAGCGCACATCGCGTCGCCGATGGTTTGTGCGACAGCCTCGCGTGAAAGCTAGTGCGTCGGCGACCCATCCAATGCGATCAGGGGCAGCTAACCGGATACCCCTTTTAACGAAACCGTCAGGACGTACCCGATGCAATGAGCACCCGCGCCGGACAGCAGGGGCAGGAGATGCCCGAGACCGATCTACTCACCGAGCCACTACTCAATGCCCGCGAGGCAGCGAAACTGCTCCGTGTGCCGCGCAGCACGCTCTATGAGCTGGTGCGCTCGCGGGGGCTGCCGCACGTGAAGGTCGGACGCGGGCTGCGGTTCACTCGCGCGGACTTGGGTGGCTGGGTCGCTGAGAACTCTTACGGCCGGAGGGCGCGGCGGCGTTAGGAACGATCGCGGGGGAGCGAATCCGCTGTCGCCATGCGCTCGGCCTCGCCGGAGAACTCGCGCCGCAGGTCCCAAAGCTCGGCCTCGGCGGTAGGACCTTCGACCTTTGCCTCGGCCTCGATCTCCTCGATCAGTCCTTGGAAGTCGTCGCTCATCCCTGCCTTTCCACATGGTCGATGCCGAGAGAATCTACGAGCATCTGCCGGGTCTGATCTCTGACGGCGTGCTGACCGCTCTCGATCCGAGAAACTGTCGCGGCCGTCGTGCCGATCCGAGCCGCCAGCTCCGCCTGCGTCAGGCCAAACTCGCCGCGACGTTTGATGACGAGTCGGGCAAGTGCGTCGTAGGGCGCGAGTCGTTCGTGCTCGGCTCGGAACTCAGGGTCCTCGAGGGACTCCTGAATGTCGTCGGACACGGCCGTTCCGATGGGGCTGATTCCCGCGCTCATCGTCTGGATGTTACGGCCAGCACCGCCAGTCCTACCGGCGCACGATCTCCTCGGCGAACTCGACGAGGTGGCGGGCCTGGCGCAAGGATCGCTTGAGCTGGGCGGCGCTTACGTCGATGAGCCCGTAGTGGGCGGTGTCCTTGATCTCGATCAGCTGGCGCAGTTGCCCGGCGGCCCGTTTGCCGCCGGGAGTGATCTGTTCGAGCAACAGCTCGGCATCGTGGTGGTTGTCGGAGCGGGAACGTTTCCCGAGCTCCTTGCAGCAGGCGGCATCGGCGGCTGCGATCCCGGCGAGGATGGCGACGGAGGCGGCCACACTTCCGTACTCCAATGAGGGGTCGCTCACGTCCGCGGCCAGCTCGGCGACCTCGAGGAAGCTCCTAGCGTGGCCGAGACGCTGTCGCGCCTGGGGTTCCCCGCACGCCTGGGTCCGTGGCTGCTTGCGCGCCATCACAACCGCCTCAGGAGCTTGCGCGTGTCTTCGCCGGCGAGATCAATGGCGTCCTCGCTGACCTCTTCCACGACGGGCGGACGATCTTTGCGCAGTCGCGGAAGCTCGCCCTCGGAGACCTCGGCGATGCCGGCGTTGTTGCCGGTCCAGCGGCGCACCGAGTCGGCGAGTTCGTCGAGTTGGTCGCGCCAGTTCGCGTCCTCGGGGTCGAGATCGGCGGGCCGGACGATGAGAAGGTCGATGTCGCTGCTCGTGTCGCCGTCGCCACGAGCCGCGCTGCCGAAGAGGGAGGCGTGAACGGGCGCAGGCTCCCAGGCGCCGATCACCTTGCGAAGCCGGCGGATTAGCTCAGTTCGCGCCCCCGCCATCTGCTCGACGGTCGGAGCCAGCAGGTGATCGCGGTTCAGCTCGTAGAGGAAGGTCCGGCCCACGTCATCGCGGTCGACCAGGCCGTGCTCGACGAGGCGGTCGAGGACGTGCTGGACGCCCGTGTTGGAGCGCCCCGCCCGACGAGCCAGCTCACGCCCGCTGCGAGGCTTGGTGGAACCTGCCAGCACGACGAGCACGTCGGCGTCGACGCTTGAAGATATGGCCGTAAAGGGTTTCGAGACATCCATCGCGAGTGTCCTAAGTTTAGATCAGATGGACTAAATATAGGTCACTTGACCTACATCTAGGTCAATGCACGCAACGTGGGGGCAGTCGTTCATCAGGCCGCCGGCCGAGCCGATGGCACAGGCGGACCCGTCGAGGCTTCGCGCAAGGCCGTTGAGAGCTTTTCGGCTGCGTCCACCTGGGGGACGTGGTGGACGTAGATCATCGTCGTCGCGATGTCGGCGTGGCCCATGTACGCCTTGACGTCGGTGAGCGGGAAGACCTGGACGGCGAGGGTCCCGAAGCTGTGGCGGAGGTCGTGGAAGCGGATGTGCTTGAGGCCGGCTGCTTTGAGAGCCGCGTAGAAGCGGCGGCGCAGGGCGCTGTCCTCGATGTGCTCGCCGCTCGGATTGACGAAGACGAGATCCTCTTCGCCGGTCCAGCCGTTACGGCGGCTGAGCTGGTCGAGCGCAGCGGCCACCTGGTCGATCATCGGGACGCTGCGGACCCGGCCCGACTTCGGCGCGTCCTCGTTGCGCATCACGTAGGAGTGGCGGACGTGGATCAGGCGCTTGCCGAAATCGAGGTCGCGCCAGCGCAGGCTGCGCAACTCGCCGAGGCGCAGGCCGGCGTAGGCAGCGGTGAGGAAGATCGTCGCGTCCTGCTGGTCCTGCTCGCGCAGCCTCGCCCGCCACTCGAAGCCGGTCGGGTGCTTGGGCGGCTTGCGGTGACGACCCTCGCGCGCCGCCCGCGCCAGCGCCTCCACCTCCGCTGCCGAGAGCACGTCGAAGTCGCCGGAGCGGGTCACCGGCTGGCGCTCGGCCCAGGCGGCGGCGTTCGCCGCGAGCCCGTAGGTGCGCTGCGCTCGCTTGAGGATGCTGTGCATCACCCCGAGGTACTTGTTGATCGTCCGAGCCGAGAGGCCCTCGCCATCGGCGATCCCTCCGGCCGCGACCAGCTCGACCCGCCAGTTGTCGATCCGCTGCGTCGTTACCGTCTCAAGCGCCAGCTCGCCGAAGTCCGGCAGCAGCCGCCGCTCCACGATCCAGCGGTAATCGGCGATCGTCGACGGCCGCCGCTTGCGGTCGTGCTCGACGTAGCGCAGCCACTCGCGCGCGGCCTCGGCGAAGGTGACCGTGCTGGCGAGCCGTGGCTGGCTGGTGATCGTGTGGCGCCGAGCGTCGGCGAGGATCGCGTCGAGCTCGCGCTGGGCGCCCTGCTTGGTCAGGTAGCCCGCCGCCGGCCTCCCCCGCTTCGTCCACGCCTTGCCGAGGACGGCCTGATGCTGGCCCTCCCCGTCGCGCCACTTCGCCATCCAGCGGTCGCCCGACTTCCGCTTCCGACGGAAGACGTGGCCGCTGATCGGGGCTTCGCGGAAGACGATCGAGGAGGAACTCATGCCTCCACCGTAGGCTGCTCTCCGGACCGAAAAATGTGTCCCGAAATGTGTCCCCAACTAGGCAAAAACGTGCCCTTTGGGACACAACGAACTGGACGAAATTCGGCTCTACAAAGCCAACTGGAGAGACAAGACGCCCATCATAATCCGCGTGTCGGGGGTTCGAGTCCCTCCTCCGGCACTGCTTGGTCACCATCGTTTTCGGCGTCCCGCTGGGAAAGCCGCCGCTTGTTGTTCGCATTTCCGTCCTCAGCCTGTCCACAGAGCCCGGAACCCCGAGCGAAGTCGAGGGGCCAGCGCAGCTGGAGCCTTTCAGGGGCTTGCAAGGGTCGACGCCGGTGTCAGGCTGCGGCCGGGAAAGCCAGCGGTGGAGGTCAGGGATGGGTCAGAGAGGAGCCGGAATTCGGGCCGTGAGCAGACCGATCGGCGAGTGGCTCAGTCCGGGTCGCCGAGAGCCGCGGCCACCGGGGCGAAGACGTTGTAGATGCCATGGAGGAACAAATCCGAGAAGGCCCGCCAGTCCTCGCTGGGAGCGACGTCGACCAGCACTGATATGGACGCCCATTTGTCAAGTCGCCAACCACCAAGGGCCCGCTGAGAGCGGGCCTTCTTCTTGGCCCAGGAGGCGGCGGTCGGCCTGGTGCGCGACGCGCGGTCAGGCTGATATGCGCGGGTTGGCTACCGCAGGACCGGGTTTCGTCTCAGCGCCCGCTGTCTAGGATCGAGCGTCGCCGCAGAACGGCTGCTCATAGCGCTATCGCGGATGCGCTGCGCGAAGGGCCGAGCCCGCCGCCTCCTGGGCCAAGCAGTGCTTGGTGGGCTCAGTCGGCTGTCGAGACCGCCCAGCAGAAGCCGGCCAGCTCCCGTGCGATGGCGACCGCGCAGAGGGTGCGGCGCTTGCCGCGCTCTGAGTCCAGCCGCACCCAGCTGCGGTGCAGACGTTGTTGCGCCTTCCATGAGATCGCGCAGACGGCCTGCGGCTGTCCCTCCTGGCGGCGGCGTAGCGCCGTGCCTTTGCGCGGCGCCCGGCGGTAGTGCCAGGCCGCCTCGACGAGGAGGCGCCGGGCATGGCGGGACCCGGACTTGGTGATCGAGCCCTGGCGGCGGCGCTCCCCGCTGCTGTCCTCGGAGGGAACGAGGCCGAGGTAGCTCATCAGCTGCGCTGGCCGGGCGAAGCGCTCGAAGTCGCCGACCTCCGCGCAGAGGCCCAGAGCGCTGAGGGTGTCGATGCCGCGCAGACAGCGCAGGCGGGCGACGCTCTGCTCCCAAGGGGAGCCTTCGACCAGAGAGCTCATCTGGGACTCGAGATCGGCGCGCCGCACCAGCAGGGCATCGATCGATCCGATCCCGTCGAGCAGGACGGACTGGGCCACCGGCTCGGGGAGCTCGACCCTCCCCAGCCAGTCGAGGTGGCGCTGGGTCCAGTTGTTGCCATCGAAGCGCAGGTCGTGGCGCAGCAGGAGCTTGCCGACGCGGTGGCGGGCCCGCATCAGGTCGCCGCGGATGTCCTCGCGGGCTCGCACCAGGTCGCGCATCGCCTCTTCGGCGGGGGTCGGCACCCGCACCGGGTGCAGCCCGCCGATCATCAGCAACCGCACCAGCCGCTCGGCGTCGCGACGATCGGTCTTGACCCGGTCCTGAGCGGGACGCTCGATCTTGCCCGGGGCGGCCACCGTGCACTCGATGCCCCTCGCCGCCAGTGCTCGCGCCAGCCCGAAGCCGGTCGGGCCGGCCTCATAGGCGACCCGGACCGGCGCCGGCAGCCCGGCGCAGAACTCCGCAACCTGCTCGGTCGCACCGCCCATCCGCTGCACCACCAACTCGCCGGAGCCAGAGTCGGCTATCGCCGCCACCACCTTCGCCGCATGAACATCGAGACCCACCCACGTCCTAACCTGCGCCATGTCGGCACCCCCATGATTGCGGTCCTCGCCGTGGCCGTTTCCTCGGCGATAAACCCGCGCATCTCATGCGCGGGTGCCGACCTTTACGCGCGGTTCGGATCGAGCCGGCGCTCAGGTGGGCCGGCCATAGGGTCTAGGTAGCCGAACTGGCCATAGACCCAGTAGGCCTGACCGAGGACGGTGATCGGATCTGGCAGCGCAACCTGGGTGGGCCGGCGCTCCTCGTCGCGGTTGAGCCTGATCGGCACGCCGGCCGGGGTGTGGTGGAGCTGCTGGTTGTTCCACTTCTGGGCTTTGTCGAACATTTCCCTGAGGATCGGCTTCTCGCCGCGAAAGCGGGGATGAAAGCGCTCGGCCGGCTCCAATTCGTCGACGAGGCCGGGCAACCCGATCTTCGAGCCGTCGCGGCGCACGCCCCACCAGTTTGCCTCGGCGTATTTGCCGAACTTCTCGCGCAGCTCCTCCTCGCGCCCGGCCAGATCGGCGACATCGTCAGGGTCGACCGTGCGTCCGTGGAGCTCTCTCAAGGTTGCCTCGTTGAGACGCATCGCGTCGAGGTGGTCGAGATAGCGGTCGATCAGGAAGCCGGGGTCATCGTCGTGGAGGACGAGCCAGTGCATGACGACCATGTCCTCAAAGAGGGAGCGACAGAGCATCGTTCCCTGCACCGGTGAGACGTCGGCGACGAGCCTCGTGATCGAGGCAAAGGTGTCGGTGGCCCGGGCCATGGTGGCGACGACGATCTGGGCGAGGTATGTATCGGCGATGTAGTCGCGCTCGCCGAGAAAGGAGCCGATCGCCTCGCAGGCTTCGAGCTGGGCCCGCAGATGGGGATCCATGACGGGGGCTCGGCTGCGGCTAGGAGGCCGCCGGCCGAGCGAGGGGAGAGCCCGCTGGAGTGGGACCCTCGGGAACGAGGCTGTACTCGACCCGGTAGCCGAGCGCGTGGGCGTAGCGGTCGAGGGTCGAGAGGCGAGCATCGGTGGCGGAGGTCTCAAGGCGGGCGATGCTCGACTGCGAGCTGCGCATCGCCGCCGCGACCGCGGTCTGGGAATGCTCAGCCCGGCGGCGGCGATCGGCCAGCGCCGAGAGGAGCTGGCGACGACGCTCGGCCGCTTCAACCAGTGCGGGGAACTCGGGATTGCGAGCGGTGCGCTCGTCGACTACTTCATCGAGAAAGTCTCGGCCTGCCATTTGGCATCTCCTTTCGTTATGTCGAAAGTAGCATCTTAAGTCCGATATCTCAAATACAAGATAGCTATTTACCGCGTCGCTGCCAGTCGAGCAGGCGCCGTTTGGCAAGGCGAATGGTCTGGAGCGGAGTCTTCTGGGTCTTCTTCTTCACTGCCTCGAGCGAGAGGAAGACCTGCTTGTGTCTGCTCTGAGGCGCGAAGAGAACGCGGTAGATGACGCCCTTGCCATCGGCACGGACCTCGTAGATCTCTCCGTCCAAATGGCGGGCGGCCTGCAAGCCCTGCTTGCGCACTTCCTTCATCGCGGCGACTACCGACGCCAGATCCTCGTCATCGAGGCCGTCGAGGAATTCCTTGATCGGCCGGCGCCCCGAAGCAGTCTGGTAGTCGCGCCAGCGGTGACTGACCTGGCGCGGGGCACGAGTCGCCGCAGGTTTGGCAGACCCCCTCCCCCGCCCGCCCGCTTTGCCTGCCCGGCCGCTCACCAGCCGACTGTATCCGCCAGCCCGGTGGGCGAAAGCGAGGCGGCGAAGGCTCAAATCGGCGATCGACCGCGAGGAGCCGGAATCAACGCCCTATCGAGCCCCTACTGTGCCCGCGGACGGCGTAGGACCTCTCCGGCGAACTCGACGAGGTGTTGAGCTTGGCGCAACGATCGTTTGAGCTGCGGAGCGGTCACGCTGACGAGCCCGTAGCGGGCGGTGTCCTTGATGTCAATCAGCTGGCGAAGCTGGCTGGCCGCTCGTTTTCCACCGGGTGTTATCTCCTCCAGCAAGGCCTCGGCATCGTGGTGATCGTCAGTGCGTGATCGCTTTCCAAATTCATGGCAACAGGCGGCGTCGGAGGCTGCGATGCCGGCGAGGATTGCAACCGAAGCCGCCACGCTGCCGTACTCCAGGTCCGGGTCGTTCACGTCCGCGGCCAGCTCCGCGGCCTCGAGATGGCTGCGAGCGTGGGCGAGGCGCTGGCGGGCCTGAGCCTTACCGCAAGTCTGAGTACGCCCCTGCCGTTGCGCCATCACAGCCGTGTGAGCAGTTTTCGCGTGGACTCTCCGGCTAGGTCGACGGCGTCCTCGCGGATCTCCTCCACCACCGGCGGTCGATCCTTGCGAAGCCGGGGAAGCTCATCCTCCGGGACCTCGGCGATGCCGGCGTGGTTGCCGGTCCAGCGGCGCACCAGATCGGCGAGCCCGTCGATCTGACCGCGCCAGTCGGCGTCGTCAGGGTCGACGTCGGCAGGCCGCACGACCAACACGTCAATGTCGCTGCGGGCGTCTCCGTCGCCGCGGGCGGTGCTGCCGAAGAGCGAGGCGTGAACCGGCGGAATCCCCCAGTCGCCGATCGCATCCCGAAGCCGCCGGACCAACTCCTCCCGCGCATCGGCCATCTGCTCAACCACTGGGGCGAGCAGGTGATCGCGGTTCAACGAGTAGAGGAACGTGCGCCCGGCCTCCTGCCGAGTGACGAGGCCGTGGTCGACCAGCCGATCGAGGACGTGCTGAACGCCGGTATTGGAGCGACCGGCGTTACGGGCCAACTCACGGCCGCTGCGTGGCTTCGTGGAGCCGGCCAGGACGACGAGCACGTCGGCGTCGACGCCGGATGAGAGAGCCGTGAAGGGTTTCGAGACATCCATCGTGTCGATCCTCTGACCTAAATATAGTCCAAACGGACTAAAAATAGGTCACTCCCCTTTAGCTTCGTGCTCGCTAGCCGAGGCCCATCATTTTGAACTGGATCGCCTTGGCGACCTCGAGGAATCCGATCGACACATGTGGGCTGGCGCTGGAGTTGACGCGGAGGCTGAACGATTGCTCGTCTCCGTCTTTGCCCACCACCTCGACGATGACGACGACTCGATTGATGTGACCCTCGGCGGGGATTTCCGGATCGTTTTCGATCTCCTCCATCAGGGCCGTGATCTGTTTCCCCAGCTGCGTCTGGTCGATTGCCATGGGCGCAGTGTAGATAACGTCACCATCCATGGCTGAAGTTGCCGAGAGCCTTCTCGTGCGGGCGGCGGACGGTGCGGACGCCGAGCGGGTGTGCGCGATCTACAACGCGGCGCTCGCGGAGCGCGGGTCGACTTTCGAGACCGAGCCTCGCATCGCCGGGGACTTCGACGGGCGGATCGGGGCTGAGCGGTTTCCGTTTCTTGTCGCCGAAGCCGATGGCGAGGTGATCGGCTGGGTGAGCCTCGCCTCCTACAGCGACCGCCCCTGTTATTCGGGGATCGGCGAGTGCAGCGTCTACGTCGCCACCGAGGCGCGGGGACGAGGCGTCGGCACGGCTCTGGCCGAAGCGCTCGCGGCCGAAGCCAAGCGCAATGGCTTCCACAAGATGCTCGGCAAGCTCTTCACCGACAACGCCGCGAGCATCCGGCTCTGCGAGCGATGCGGCTTCTCCCCGGTAGGCGTGCATCGTCGGCACGGGCGGCTCGAGGGGTCGTGGAGGGACGTGCTGGTCGTGGAGCGGCTGCTCGGTTCGGAATCGTCCTGAACCAGTTCACTGCGGCCCAGGGGTCAGGTGGTCGATGATCAGGTCTACGGTGCGTTGGGATTCCTGCGCCATCAGGGCGTGGCCGCAGGACTCGAAGCGCTCGACCTGGGCGCCGGGCCAGCGGGCGGCGAGGGGGGTGGCGTTCGCGGGTGGGATGACCTCGTCGAGGGCGCCGTGGAGCATCAGGGTCGGCGGGGGCTCTGCGTCGACCTGGCGCGGCACGCCGCCCTGAGAGGGCTGCTCGTCGCGGTGCCAGGCTTCCATCGCGGCCTCCTGGGCCCGCAGGGCCTCGGGCGAGAGCTGCTCGCGGGCCGCGGCGACGATCTCGCCGAACTGGCGGTCGATGTCCTCGGCGACTCCGGGCGGGAAGAGCAGCGAGATCAGGCGCGTGGCCTGGGCGCGGGGCGTGCCGGAGTGGTCGACGAGGCGGGCCCAGGCCTCGGCCGAGGCGGGCACGGCGTCGGGGGCGCCGGGGTCGGTGGCGAGCAGGGCCATCGAGGCGACCCGCTCGGGCGCGCGCGCCGCCAGGCGCTGCGCGACGAAGCCGCCCAGCGACCAGCCGACCAGCGGGGCGCGCTCGATCTCCAGGGCGTCGAGCAACGCCTCGAGGTCGACGGCCATCCCATCCACCGTCAGCTCGCCCTCCCCCAGCTCGGAACCGCCGAAGCCGCGGTTGTCGGGACAGATCACCTCGAACCTCCGCGCCAGCCCCATCAGGAAGACCGGATCCCAGTCGGCGCCGGTCGAGGCGTAGCCGTTGACCAGCAGCAGCGCCGGCCCCCGCCCGGTCGCGTGCCAGGCGAACCGCCGCCCCTCGATCTCGATCGCCCCTCCCGAGCCGGACCCCATCGCAGCGAACTTACACCCAGCCTGGGCTAGGCTGAGCCCATCGCCACCTTTCTCCACACCTGCTACCGAATCGGGGACATCGATCGGTCGGTTGCCTTCTACGAGAAGCTCGGCTTCGAGGAGGCGGGGCGGATGCCGATCGGCGAGGAGGCGATCAACGTCTTCATGGGGCTGCCGGGAGAAGACCCGCGGCTGGAGCTGACCTACAACCACGGCGTCGACTCCTACGACCTCGGCACCGGGTACAACCACATCGCGATCGCGGTCGACGACCTCGACGGCACCCTCGACCGGCTCGCCGCCGCGGGCATCGAGCCCGAGAAGCCGCCCTACCGGCCCGGCGGGCGCACCGAGGGCCACCGCATCTGCTTCCTCCGCGATCCGGACGGATACCGCATCGAGCTAATCGGCGCCTGAGAGCGCCTCAACCAGGGACGAGGCGTCGTAGGCGCCGTAGTGGCGGGCGCCGTTGACGAAGAAGCTGGGGGTGCCGGTGGCGCCACTCGCCGCCGCGGAGCGCAGGTCCCGCTCGACCCGCTCGCGGTGGGCGCCGGAGTCGAGCTCGGCGGCCATGCGGTCGGTGTCGAGGCCGAGGTCGCGGGCGACCTCGAGCATGGTCTCGCGGGAGAGCTTGGGCTGGGCCTGAAAGAGAGCGTCGTGGTACCCCCAGAAGTCGCCCTGGGCGGCAGCGGCCTCGCTGGCCTGCGCCGCCAGCGGGTGGCGCTCGGGGATCGGCAGGTGGCGGAAGGCGAAGGCGAGACGGTCGCCGAGGCGGTCGTGGACCCGGCGCAGCACCGACTGGGCGCCGAGGCAGTAGGGGCACTGGAAGTCGCCGAACATCACCAGCTCCAGCGGCCTCCCGAGCTCGCCACGGATGTGGTCGCTCTCGTCGAGGGGAGGAGTCAGCCTCTCGTCCACGCGGCTGATGTTATGTGGCGGTGGCAAACGTCGAGTACGTCCTGGTCCTGCTGATCGCCGCCGCCCTGCTGGTGCGGGTGGCGGAGTTCGGCAAGGTGCCGGCGCCGATCGTGCTGGTGCTCGGCGGGCTGGCGATCGCCCTCCTGCCCGGCGTCAAGGCGATCGAACTCGACCCCGACGTCGTCTTCCTCGTCTTCCTGCCGCCGCTGGTCTACGCCGCCGGCTGGCGCACC
The DNA here is from genome assembly GCA_963714045.1 of uncultured Actinomycetes bacterium. GTDB lineage: Bacteria > Actinomycetota > Thermoleophilia > Solirubrobacterales > 70-9 > VAYN01. The sequence continues at coordinate 1,952,780 of OY970225.1, forward strand.
TCCCCGCACGAGCTGCGGGCGTTGACGCGGCCGCTGGCGCTGCTCTCGATCGGGCTGGTGTTCCTCACCGCCGGCGTGGTCGCGCTCGTCGCCCACGCGCTCGTCCCCGGCCTGGGCTGGGCCGGAGCCGCCGTGCTCGGCGCCGTGCTGGCTCCCACCGACGCCGTCGCCGCGACCTCGATCTTCCGCCGCCTCGGCGCCCCCGAGCGGGTCCGCCTGCTGGTCGAAGGCGAGTCGATGATCAACGACGGCACCGCCCTGGTGCTCTACCGGATCGCCGTCGGCGTCGCCACCGGCAGCGCCTTCAGCGCCGGCGGCGCGGCCCTGGAGTTCGTTGCCATCGCCGCCGGCGGGGTCATCGCCGGGCTCGCCGTCGGCGCCCTCTCCGACCTCGTCGTCCGCCGCCAGAACGACGCCGGCCTGGTCATCGTCCTCACTGTCCTCACCGCCTATAGCGCCTACATCGGCGCCGAGGCGCTGCACGTCTCCGGCATCCTCGCCGCCGTCGTCGCCGGCCTCTACGCCGGCTACCGCTCGCCGCGCAGCCTCGACGCCGACACCCGCCTCGGCGCGATCGCCTTCTGGCGCGTCTCCGTCTTCGCCCTTGAGATCACGCTGTTCGTCCTGCTCGGGCTGCAGCTGCCGACGATCGTCGACGCGCTCGGACAGTCCTCCTCCGGCGTCCGCGAGCTGCTGGCGCCGGCCGCGGCGATCGCCGTCGCCTCGATCGGCGCCCGCCTCGCCTTCGTCTTCGCGATGGGCTCCGACGCCGGCGACAGCGCCGGGCAGCGCTTCGCCGTCGGCTGGAGCGGGATGCGCGGCGCCGTCTCCCTCGCCGCCGCCCTGGCGATCCCGCTCGACGTCGCCGGCCGCCCCCAGATCGTCTTCCTCAGCTTCGCCCTGATCCTGGTCACCCTGGTCGGCCAGGGGCTCTCGCTGCCGTTCGTGATCCACAAGCTGGGGCTGGAGGAACCGCGGCGCTGGAGCGACGAGGAGGCGGTGGCGCGGATGGAGGCGGCGCAGGCCGCGCTCGACCGGATCGACGAGATCGAGGACGAGGAGCGCGCCTCGGAGTCGCAGCTGACCCGCCTGCGCGACCTCTACCGAGCCCGCTTCCGCATGTGCCAGGCGGTGCTGGGCGGCGAGGATCCGGACACGGCGGCGCGCCAGCAGCGGATCGCCGACTACGGCGGCCTGCGCCGCGAGCTGATCGGGATCGAGCGCGAGGCCCTGCTCGCCCTGCGCGGAACCGGCCGCCTGCCGCAGGGGACGATGCGCCAGATCGAGCGCGACCTCGACCTCGAGGAGGCGCGGATCCGCTCCTAGGCCGAACGAACTCGAAGGGTTACTGTTGCTCTGACCCCACTAATCCTTCGAGTTCGGCCGGGGCGAAGAAGTCGCGGGCGCGGGCGGCGACGAGGTCGGGGCGCTCGTCGGCGATGAAATGGCCGCAGCCAGGGACCAGCTCGACCTCCATCGCGTCGGCGTGGCGCTCGTAGCCGGCCAACATCGAGGGACGCAGGACGAAGTCGTCGACGCCGAAGACGAGCCGGGTCGGCACCGTCATTCGCTGCTCCGCGTAGCGGCCGCGCATGATCGGCCGCACCTCGCGCAGGTTGAAGACCCGGTACATCTGCACCCCCGCCCGCGCCCGCGCCGGCTCGGCGAGGTTGTCGGCGAAAGCGCGCAACGCCTCCTCGTCCCAGGCCTCCCGCCTGGTCGAGCCTCCGACCAACACCTTGGGCACGAACCGGCCGCCGCGATGCAGGCGGTAGCCGAGCCCCGGCGAGAGGATCAGCCACTGGTACCAGATGCGCCAGAGATGCGGCGCCATCGCCCGCGCGCGGGTCCAGGGCAGCAGGATGTTGAGGGCGAGGAAGCGCTCGAAGCGCGCCGGCGCCCGCAGGCAGAGCAGGAAGCCGATCCAGCCGCCCCAGTCGTGGCCGACCAGCTTCACCCGCTCGAGGCCGAGCTCGTCGAGGACGGCGAGCACGTCGGTCGCCATCTCCTCCTTCTCGTAGCCGTCGCGGGGGGCATCGGACCAGCCGAAGCCGCGCAGGTCGAGTGCCAGCACGCGGTGGCGGTCGGCCAGCGCCGGCATCAGGTGGCGCCACTCGTACCAGTGCTGGGGCCAGCCGTGCAGGCAGAGGACGACGTCCTCGCCCGAGCCCGCTTCGGCGACGTGGAAGTCGATCCCGCGCGCCCGCACCTGGCGATGGGTCACTCCGTCGACGTGAGGGGGCTCGCTCAATGCAGCGCGGCGGCGGCCGTCTGGCGGAAGCCGGCGAGCATCTCGCCCATCGTCTCGACGTCGCAGGCGACCATTTCCGGCCACGGCTTGTCGGGATGCTCGTGCAGGGTCTTGAGGCCATTGCCGCTGATCACGGCGACGACGGTCTCCTCGGGGCCGATCCGGCCCTCGGCGGCGAGCCGCGCCGTGGCGGCGATCGTAGTGCCGCCGGCGGGCTCGGTGAGGATGCCCTCGGTCGCCCCCAGCAGGTCGATCGCGCCGAAGATCTCCTCGTCGGTCGCGGTCGCCGCCGAGCCGCCCCGGGAGCGCACCGCGTCGACCACGAGGCCGCCGTCGCCGGGGGCGCCGATCGCCAGCGAGTGCGCCGCGGTGTGTGGGGTCTGCGGTTCGATCTCGCCGCCCTGGAGGATCGCCGCCGCGATCGGCCCGCAGCCGCCCGCCTGGGCGATGTTGATCTTGCAGCCGCCGGTCGTCGCCAGGCCCACCGTCTCCAACTCGTTCAGCCCCTTGTGCACGCGTGAGGAAAGGGTCCCGCCGGCGGCGGGGATGACGAAGTGGTCGGGCGCGGCCCAGCCCAGCTCCTCCACCACCTCGAAGGCCACCGTCTTCGCCCCCTCGGCGTAGAACGGGCGCAGGGTGATGTTGGCGAACTCGATGCCGCTGGCCAGCGAGAGCTCGCGGCAGGCGCGGTTGGCCTGGTCGTAGTTGCCGTCGAGCTGGCAGACCTGGGCCCCGAGCGCGCGACAGGCCTTGGCCTTGCCCTTCTCCATGTTGCCCGGATAGAAGATGTAGGCGGTGGCGCCGGCCTTGGCCGCGAGCGCCGCCACGGCGGTGCCGACGTTGCCGGTCGAGACGCAGCCGACCTCGTCCTTGCCCAACTCCAGCAGGCGCGCGATCGCCATGCTGACGACCCGGTCCTTGTAGGAGAGGGTCGGCCGGTTGGTCGAGTCGTCCTTCAGGTAGAGGTTCTTGAGGCCGAGCTCGGCGCCGAGCCGGTCGGCCCGAATCAGCGGGGTGTGGCCGGCGAACTGGCCCACCCTCGCCTGGGCCGGCGCGGAGACGATCGGCAGCAGCTCCTCGAAGCGCCAGATGTTCTGCGGGCGCTCGCCGAGGTCGCGGGCGGCGATCAGCGAGCGGGCGCGCTCGTAGTCGTAGTCGATGTCGAGGCCCTCGCCGCAGGCCGGGCACTTGAAGGCGGAGTCGGTCAGAGGGGTGCGGTAACCGCAGTCGCGGCAGACGAGCTCGGTGGCGCACGAACTGGTGCGCGCCCCCCCGAGCCCCCCCGGATGCGGATCTACCGCGTCGCTCATGACCGAAAAGGTAGCGAACCACCCGCCCCCCCACAAGCGAGTGCCTTTCTGTCTGTAGAGTTGCCGCCTTCACCCCCGAAGTTCACCCCCCGGAAGTCTCCCGTCAATGAGCCCCCAGGAGCGCTTCGCCGCAAACCTCCGCCAAGCCCGCGCCAAGGTGGGCATCTCCCAGGAAGAGCTGGGCCGTCGCTGCGAGCTGCACCGGACCGAGATCTCCCTGCTGGAGCGGGCCGGGCGCGAACCGCGCCTGGCGACGATGGTCAAGCTGGCAGGGGCGCTGGAGACGACTCCGGCCGCGCTCTGCGACGGGATCAGCTGGGAGCCGTCGAAGCGGCGCTTCGCGGTGAAGCGGCCGACTCGGGCCAGCTGACCGGCGCCAGCTCCCCCTCATCGCAGCCGGAGTCGAGCAGCAGTTCCTCCGCCGTGTGCGGCGCGAAGGGCGCCAGAACCCGGGCCAGCAGGACGAGGGCGTCGATCTGCGCCTCGGCGTCGGCGCGGTCGAGCTGACCACGGCGCTTGACGACCCGCTTCTCGAAGTCCTGGATCCGCTCGAAGAGGCGGGTGATGTTGCGGACCGCCTTGTGCATCTGCAGCTGCTCGACGTCGTCGCCGATCCGGGCCAGGCCGTTCTCGCACCATTTGACGAGGCGGTCGCGCATGAACTCGGTCTCGGCGGCGGCCTCCTCGTCGTGCGGGATGCCCTCCAGCGCCGCGAAGCGGTCCTGCGAGTAGGTCCAGAGGTTGCGCAGGAAGCGGTTGGCGAAGCGCAGCGCCCCGTCGCTCCAGTTCAGCGTCTTCGCCGGGCCCGCCGCGTAGAGGACCGCCAGCCGCACCGTGTCAGCGCCGTATTGCTCGACCAGCTCGTCGGGGTTGACGACGTTGCCGAGGTGCTTGCTCATCTTGCGCCCCTCGGCGATCACCATCTCGTGGAAGAGGCAGCCGGCGAAGGGCTCGCCCTCGGCGAGGAAGTCGAAGGGGCCGATGTCGCGCAGCGCCTTGGTAACGATGCGCTGGTCGAAGACGAAGCCGCCGCTGTCGCCGCCGGCGACCAGGCGCTCGGCCGGCAGCCACTGCCGCAGGTCGGGGTGGGTGAACATCTGCTCGTCTCGATCCGCGGGCGGCACCGCGGCCGGGACCCAGAGCCAGAGCGCGTCGAAGTGACAGTCGAGGGTGTCGGTCTCGCGCTTGGCGGGGGCGCCGCAGCCGGGGCAGGCGACGTCGACGAAGTCGGGGCGCTCGGCCAGCGGGTTGCCCTCGCCGGTGGGGGCGATGTCGCGCGGCAGCACAACCGGCAGGTCCTCCACCGGGACCGGCACCGCCCCGCAGGCATCGCAGTGGACGACCGGGATCGGCGTCCCCCAGGAGCGCTGGCGCGAGATCGAGAAGTCGTTGGCGCGGTAGCGCTTGGCCTCGCGGGCGCCGGGAACGGGCGCGGCCTCCGCCGCCTCGTCGAGGTCGGACACGCGCTCCATCCGGGCGCCGAGCTCGGCGTCGGCCTCATCGACGGCGGGGATGCCGAGGGCGGCGGTCGGCCCGTAGCGAGCGTCGACCAGGGGAGAGACGAAGACCGGCAGCTCCTCCCCGGCCGGGCCGGTGATCGACTCGCCGCTGTCGACGATCGGCACCGAGCGGGCGTCGCGGGCGCTGCGCTCCCAGCCGCCGGAGCGCATCCGCTCCAGCTCCTCGCGGACGCCGACACCGCCGGCCCAGGCCTCGACCTCGGGATGGCGCGGTGAGATCAGGACGAAGCGAGCCAGCGAGAGTGCCCCAGGGTGGGGGCTGAAGACGGTGAGGGCGCGGCCGCCGGGGCCCTCGAGGTCGAGCTCGGCGCCATCGCTGCGGCCGAGGATGTAGCGCTGGGTGGCAAGCGAGAGGTCATCCCAGTTGCCGCCGGTCTCGAGCCGCTCGGTGTTGCGGTCGTTCTCCTCCAGGTAGGGGGTGATCCGCAGGAACCAGGTCGGGCGGCGGATCAGCCGCACCTCGTTGTGGCAGCGCCAGCAGCGCCCGTCCTCGACCTGGATCGAGGCCAGCGTCGTCCGGCAGGTGTCGCACCAGTCGACGGTGGCGTCGTCGCGGTAGATCAGGCCCGCCTCCAGCAGGGTCAGGAAGAGCCACTGCGACCAGCGGTACTGGCCCTCGTCGGAGCTGTAGAAGACGCGGTCGTAGTCGAAGGAGAAGCCGAGTCGCTTCATCTGGCCGAGCATGCGCTCACCGCACTCGGCGACCCACTCGGCGGGCGGCTCTCGGCGCTCGATCGCCGCCAGCTCGGCCGGCAGTCCGAAGGCGTCGAAGCCGAAGCCGAGCAGGACCGCGTCGCCGCGGGCGCGGCGGAAGCGTGCGTAGGCGTCGCCGATCGAGTAGTCGCGGACGTGGCCCATGTGCAGGTTGCCCGAGGTGAACGGGCTCGACGGCTTGACGTAGACGCGGGCCTGTCCATCCGCCGGCCGCGGCGCCTCGAAGTCGCCTCTGTTCTCCCAGACCTCCTGCCGGGCGCGCTCGATCCGCTCGGCGTCGTAGCTGGGCTTCGGCGTGGTCATCCCCTTATGAAGGCTACTGACGGGCTGCGGGGACCCGTCAGGCAAATGTCCAAAGCTTGTTGCCCAGAAAATTGAAGGGCATCGCCACTGCGACGGCGATCGCCTGCGCGGTCAGTTCCCCGACTCCCCCTCCCGCCACCAGCACCTCCAGCACAACCAGGTTGAGGACGAGGGCGGCGATGCTGACGATGAAGAAGCGGGCGGCCTGGAAGCCGGCCGGCCCGTCGCCGGGGCCGAAGGTCCAGTAGCGGTTCCAGAGGAAGTTGCTGGTGACGGCGACGCAGAAGGCGCCGACCGCGGCGATCGTGTGGTGGACGCCGAGGTTGCCGGTGAGCAGGGCGAAGACTGCGAGGTTGATCAGGTAGCCGGAGCCGCCGACGATCCCGAACTTAAGCAGCTGCCACCAGCTCGCCGGGCGGCGGGCGGCGGCCCCGATGCGGTCGGCGAATTCAGCGGCGCTCATGGCTTCGCTTTCCGGCCGGGAGCCAGCGCCTCGACCGGGGGCCTCGAGCGCGGCCCGTCGATCAGCACGGCGTCCTCGCCGAAACCGGTCGGCAGGTCGCGCAGGGTGTCGAACTGGATTCGCACGGGGCGTTTGGAGACGTAGCGGATCAGGGTGAGCCGGTCGGCGCGAACTCGCGCCACCTGGTGGAACGAGGGTGGCAGGTTAACCGGCTTGCCGGTCGCCAGCGGCTTGCGGAGGACGTCCACCTCCCCCACCCGTTCCTCCCCGCTGTACATGCGCAGCGCCTGGTCGTGGAGGTAGTAGCGGACCGGGTCGGCAGCGAGCTTCCAGGTGACTATCGCCCGCCGGCCGGCCCGCGGCGGGCCGAGCGCGTCGGTGACGGTGCGGAAGTCGGGCCGCTGCAGGTTCGGCGTCTGGGTGACGTGGATGTCGAAGGCGAGCCAGTAGGCGCAGAGGGCGACCGCGAACAGCAGCCCGAGCCGGCGGGCGCCGGCGGCGGCGAAGCCGATCGCCACCGCCGCCAGCAGCGGGACCAGGGCCGGCAGCAGGTTGCGCTCGACCACGTAGTCCTTGCCGGCCAGGGCCGCGATCGCCGTCGCCCCGACGAAGCCCAGGCCCAGCACGAGGCCGAGCCCCGCCCCCCGTCGCTCCCGGCCGCTTCCGCGCAGCGCGACCAGGGCCAGGGCCGAGACGACGAGGACGATCGGGACCAGCGCGTAGCGCTCCCGCGGCGCCTCGGCGATCACGTGGCCGGTTTCGCCGACGAGGAAGCTGACGGCGGCCTCCCAGACGCGGGTGGAGAGCGGGCTGTTTTCGATCCAGTCGATGTGGGTCGGGTTGGTCTGGGAGTTGGCCAGCGGCAGCAGCGCCAGGCCGATCGCCCCGACGCCGGCGAGCGCCGGCATGACCAGGCGCCAGCGACCGCGCAGCGCCACCAGCAGCCAGGCCGCCTCGATCGCGACCGCGAAGACGGCGAAGTAGTGGCTGCAGAGCGCCAGCGCCGAGGCCAGCGCCCAGAGCGCCAGGTCGCGGCCGCGGCGGGTGTCCAGCGCCCGCGCGAAGAAGAGCAGCGAGAGGGCGCCGAAGAAGACCAGCAGCGCGTAGGAGCGGGCCTCCTGCGAGTACCAGATCAGCATCGGGTTGACGGCGAGGAGCGCGGCCAGGATCAGGCCGGCGCGGCGGCTGGCGAGTTGGCGGCCGATCAGGTAGCCGAGCGGGACCGTCGCGGCGCCAAACAGGGCCGAGAGCGAGCGCAGGCCGAACTCGCCGGTCCCGAAGGCCTTCGCCCATCCCCAGGCCAGCGCGTAGTAGAGGGGCGGGTTGGACTCGCTCGTCCTGACCCGGTGCAGCATGTCCTTGAAGCTGCCCGGGATCACCCGCATCGCGGTGATCACCTCGTCGTGGTGGTAGCTCTGCAGGCCGAGGCTGGCGAAGCGGACGGCGATGCCGAGGGCGGTGATCCCGGCCAGGGCCCAGAGCAGGGCCGAGCGTCGCTCAGGGAGCACAGGCGTCCTTCGGCATCCGCCGCCCGGGGCCGAACGATGGCGGCGCAGCCCCGGGGGCGGCACCCCAGCGGCGGTCGGGACGTCGGCCGAGCTGGAACGTGAGGGTGGCGCCGCGAGCCAGCGCGCAGTAGGTGGTCCAGGGCTGGCCGTAGGCGCGGCCGTCGAGCCGGGCCGACTGGATGTAGGGAGCGACCGCGGGGCTGAGCGCGCGGATATGGCGGCGGCGGCTCTTGCCGTGGCCGGTCGTCGTCACCTCGCGCGCGCTGGCGAGGATCAGCGCCCGGCGATGGTGCGGGAGGCGGATTTCCGCCCGCCCGAACAGGGGGCTGCCGAGCGCCAGCACGCCGGTTCCCGGCACCTCCGGGTAGAGGCCCAGCGCCCCGAACACGTACCAGGCCGAGAGCGTGCCGAGGTCGTCGTTGCCGGGATAGCCGTCGGGGGAGGTGTCGTAGAGGGTGAGCAGGGCGCGGCGGACCGCGGCCTGGGTGCGGTAGGGCCGCCGCATCCAGTCGTAGAGCCAGGGGGTCTGCAGGGTCGGCTCGTTGCCGAGCAGGGCGTGGTCGGTGTGGGTCCCCCCCGGCCCGCCGTTCAGCACCCGCAGGAAACGGTCGAGGCGGGCGGCGGCCGGTGCCGGCCCTCCCATCTCCCGGACCAGGCCGCCGGGGTCCTGCGGGACCATCCAGGTGTACTGGGCGGAGTCGCCCTCGACGAAGCCGCCGCCGGTGAGGTTGTCGTAGGGAACCGGGAAGCTGCCGTCGGCGTAGCGCGGCTCGATCATGCCGCTGGCGGGGTCGAAGAGGCGCCGCCAGTTGGCGGAGCGGCGCATGAAGGCGCTGTAGGTGGAGCGGTCGTGGAGCGAGCGGGCGGCGAGCTGGGCGATCGCGAAGTCGTCGACCGCGTACTCGAGCGTCGTCGCCGCCGAGCCCCAGACGGCGTCGGGACTGCCGTAGATCGAGTTGGCGTTGCGAGTGTCAACGTCGAGATTGAAGGGGATCCACCCAAATGCCAGATAAGCGTCGAGGCCCTGGCGCTCCAGGTATTCGCCGTTGGCGCTGCGGCAGGATTCGGTCGCTCCCCTGACCATCGCCTCCAGGGCGGCGCGGCGGTCGAAGGCACCGGCGCCGAAGGCCGCGGCCGAGGCGAGCATCGGGTCGGCCGAGTCGCCGACCATCGTCATGCTCTGGCCGTTGGCGTAGGGCCAGCGCGGCAGGCAGCCGCTCTGTTCGGCGTCGGCCAGCAGCGAGCGCATCATCTCGCTCGCCCGTTCGGGCGCCAGCAGCGAGAGCAGCGGCACCTCGCTGCGATAGACGTCCCAGCCGGAGAAGTCGGCGTACTGGATGCGGCCGCGGGCCCGGTGGACCTGCCCGTCCATGCCGGGATAGGCGCCGCCGACGTCGCTGAAGGTCCGCGGCGAGAGGAAGGCGTGGTAGAGCGCCGTGTAGAAGGTGTCGAGGAGCGGCCTGGGCCCGCCGCTGACGCGGACCCTCCCCAGCGCCTGGTTCCAGCGACGGCGGGCGCGGGAGGCGATCTCGCCGAAGCCGGCGTCGCCGCTTTCGGCGGCGAGGTTGGCGCGGGCGCCCTCGACGCTGACGAAGGAGATGCCGACCCGGGCGGTGACGGTCCGGTTCCCGCGGGTATCGAAGCTGGCATAGGCGCCGGCCTGGGCGGTGGTGCGGGGGTTGGCGGCGGGCGCCCGGGTGTCTTCCGCCGCCAGCCCGCCGGGCTCGAGCGAGCCTTCCTTCCAGGTCCCGTAGGCGTCGAAGCGGCGATCGAAGACCGCCGCGAAGTAGACCCGGTAACGGGGGCGCTGGCCGCAGAAGAGGCCGCTGGAGGCGGTACCGGAGATTTCGCGGCGCCCGGGGTCGACGGCGACGGCGGCGAGGTCGTCGGGCTGGGCGCTGCCGCCGGCGTCGATCAGGACGCTGGCGTGCGGGTTGGGTGGGAACTCGAAGCGCGCCATCCCGGTTCGCGTCGTCGCCGTCAGGGCGACGTCGATGCCGGCGCCGCGGACGGGGTTGAGCCGGACCCCGTAGAAACCCGGGCTGGCTTCCTCCCCGGCATGGGAGAAACCGGGCTGGAACCTGCCGTCGAGGCCGCCCCCGGGCGCGGCCGGGGAGGATTCGATCGGTTCGGTGCTCGGCAGCAACGGGAAGTCGCCGTAGAGGGAGCAGCCGGCGCCGCTGAGGTGGGTGAGGCTGAAGCCGGAGACGTGGTCGTCGCGGTGGTCGTAGCCGCCCGAGTGGGGCGCCGACGGGGTCGTGTCGGGGCCCAGCTGGACCATCCCGAAGGGCAGAGTCGCGCCGGGGAAGTTGTGGCCACCGCCGAAGGTCCCGGGGCCGGGCCGGGTGCCGGCGAGGGGGTTGACGTGGGCGGCGAGGTCGGCGCCCCGCGCCGGCGAAACCCACACCGCCAGCGCCAAGCACGCCAGCACAGCCGCCGGCCGGCCGAAAACGGTCCTATTTCTCCTGAAATCGGCCGATCGGCCGGAGGGGGTGTCGGTGTGGTTGCGCGTAGTGTTCCGCTCCTATGCGGGGAAGATTCCCAATCGTGGCCACCGCCGTCGCCGCCGTGCTGCTGGCGCTGGCGCTGGCCTTCGGCGGGCGCTCAGACTCCAAACAATCGCAGGCGAGTGCGGATGTGGTGCCGGGACAGCCCAACGTGGAGATCATCTCCCCCCGCAACGGCGCCCGCCAGACCAGCCACGCCGTCGTCGTCAAGGCGATCGTCGAAAACTTCCGCCTCGCCCCGCGCCAGTTCGGCCGCGAACCGCAGCTAGGCAAGGGCAGCCTCCGCTTCAGCCTCAACCGCGTCCCCGACTGCGTCGACCCGGTCAAACTGCAGCACGCAATCGACAGCCCGATCGGCAACGGACGCCTCGTCGGCGCCTCCTTCGACTACCCGCGCTACTCGGGGCCCAACGGCGTGCTGGCGGAGCGGATCGGCAGCGCCGGCAGCTACTCGCCGGGGACGCGGCCGGAGATCTACTACCACGACCTGCGGCCCGGCTTCTACCGCCTGATCCTCAACCTGGCCCAGAACAGCGGCGCGACCACGCTCGTCCACGCCGTCACCAACTTCCAAATCCTGCCCCGGCCCGGCCACGGCCCGGGGCCGTGCGAGAACGGCAAAGTGTCCAGCGCCAAGGCCGCCGCCCGGCTGGAATAGGCGGAACCCCGGTCCGCCGCGAACGGCGGCAGATCCAATACTTCACTTTGTATAGTGAGGCGATGCGGACCTATCGCCGCCTGATGGGCTTCCTGCGCCCCTACCGCCCCCAACTCTGGGGCTCGATGGTCTTCGCCTGGGCGGCGATCGGGATGACGGTGCTGATCCCGCTGCTGACCGGCCACGCCGTCAACGCGATCAAGGACGGCGACAAGGCCAACCTGCTGCCGCTGGCACTGGCGATCTTCGGCGCGGCGATCCTGCGCCTGGGGCTGACCGTGGTCCGCCGCCTGGTCGCCGGCAAGGTCTCCCTGGCGGTCGAATTCGACCTGCGCCAGACGTTCTACGCGCACCTGCAACGGCTGGAGCTGGGCTTCTTCGACTCCCAGCAGACCGGCCAGCTGATGTCGCGGGCGACCGTCGACCTGCAGTCGATCCGCTTCTTCCTCGGCTACGGGCTGATCTTCATCACCCAGAGCCTGCTGACGATCGTCCTCGCCAGCGTCGTGATGCTGGCGATCAATCCGGTCCTGGCGCTGATCGCGCTGGCGCCGGCACCGCTGATCGTCTTCACCGCCTCCCGCTACAACCGCGTCTCCCGGCCGGCCCTGCAGGAGGTCCAGCAGCGGATCGCCGAGCTGACCGCGGAGGCGGAGGAGAACGTCTCCGGGATCCGCATCGTCAAGGCCTTCGCCCGCGAGGAGCACCAGCTGCGCCGCTTCTCCCGCGCCGTCTCCCGCGTCTTCGAGCAGAGCATCTACTCGACCCGTCTGCAGGCCTTCTTCTCGCCGCTGATCGGGCTGCTGCCCCAGCTCGGCATCGCCCTGGTGCTGCTGATCGGCGGCCGCGAGGTGATCTCCGGCAGCCTCAGCCTCGGCGGCTTCGTCGCCTTCTACAGCTACCTGCTGATCCTGGCAGGGCCGATGCGGATGCTCGGGGTCTCGATGGGGATGGCCCAGCGGGCGATCGCCTCCGGCAACCGCCTATTCGAAATCCTCGACCGCGAGCCGCGGATCGAGAGCGCGCCGGGGGCGCCTCCGCTGCCGGCCGGCGGCGGCGAGGTCGAGCTGCGCGGGGTGACGCTGCGCTACGACGGCGGCAGGCCGGCCGGCGACGCCGCTGTGGACTTTGACCTTGCCAGGACAAGGACAAACTCCACAGCGGCGCTGGAGGGGATCGACCTCCGGGTCGAGGCCGGACGCACGGTGGCCCTGGTCGGCCCCTCGGGCTCGGGCAAGACCAGCCTGGTGGCGCTGATCGCGCGCCTCTATGACCCGAGCGAGGGGGCGGTCCTGGTCGACGGGGCCGACGTGCGCGAAGTCGACGTCCCCTCGCTGCGCTCGGAGATCGCCTTCGTCGCCGACGACAGCTTCCTCTTCACCGCCAGCGTCGCCGAGAACATCGCCTACGCCAGCCCGGAGGCGACGATGGAGGAGATCGAAGCGGCGGCGCGCCGGGCCCAGGCCGACGGCTTCATCCGCGAGCTGCCCGGCGGCTACGAGACCCGGGTCGGCGAGCGTGGGCTGACCCTCTCGGGCGGGCAGCGCCAGCGGGTGGCGATCGCCCGCGCCCTGCTGGCCGACCCGCGGGTCCTGATCCTCGACGACGCCACCTCCTCGGTCGACGCGACCACCGAGGCGGCGATCAAAACAGGGCTGCGCGAGGCGATGGCCGGCCGCACCACCTTCATCATCGCCCACCGCCTCTCGACCGTCTCCCTGGCCGACGAGATCGTCGTCATGGACGGGGGCCGGATCGTCGACCGCGGCAGCCACGAGGAGCTGATGGCGGGCTGCGGCTTCTACCGCGAGATCGCCGAGCACGGGCTCGCCGACACCGTCTTCCTCCAGCGCGACCTCGAGCAGCGCGAGGAGATGGCGCGGCTGTGAGTCGCTTCGGCGACATCGGCCGCCTCTTCGCTGCGCTCTGGCGCCTCATTCGCGGCGAGGACCAGCGCGGGCGCAAGCTGCGCTGGCTGGTCGGGCAGCTGCGGCCCTACCGCGGCCGGGTGGCGCTGATGTTCGCCGGGATGCTGGCGGCGACCGGCGCCGGGCTGGCGCCTCCCTACCTGGCCGGGAAGGCGATCGACTCCGGGATCCAGACCGGCGACGTCTCGGCGCTGGACCTGATCGTCGCCGCTTTCGTCGCCGTCGCCGTCGTCTATGCCGCCGCCACCTACCTGCAGACCTACATGGTCGGCTGGGTCGGGACGCGGGTGCTGCAGGATCTGCGCCAGCGCGTCTTCGCCCACCTGCAGTCGATGTCGATCGGCTTCTTCACCCGCCGCAGCCCCGGCGTCCTGATCTCGCGCATGACCAACGACATCGAGGCGCTCAACCAGCTCGTCACCGACGGCGTCGTGACGATGTTCTCCAGCACCCTGACCCTGGTCGGCGTGGTCGTGATCCTGCTCGTCCTCGACGTGCGGCTGGCGCTGGTCACCTTCCTCACCTTCCCGCTGCTGCTGATCGCCAGCGTCGTCTTCCGGATCGTCTCCCAGGGCACCTACCGGATGACCAGGGAGCGGATCGCGGCGATCACCGGCTACCTGCAGGAGACGCTGAGCGGGGTGCGGGTGGTGCGCAGCTTCGGCCAGGAGCCGCGCCACGTCGACGCGATGACCGAGCTCAACGAGGCCAACCGGGCGATCAACATGAAGACGGTCTACCTCAACGCCTCCTACTTCCCGGCGGTCGAACTGCTGGCGGCGCTGGCGACCGCGGCGATCCTCGTCTACGGCGGTACGCAGGCGATCGACGGGGCGATCCAGATCGGCGTCATCGTCGCCTTCGTCGGCTACCTGGCCACCTTCTTCGAACCGATCCAGCAGCTCTCCCAGCTCTACACCACCTACCAGCAGGGGATGGCGGCGCTGGACAAGATCTTCGACCTGCTGGACACCGAGCCCGACATGGTCGACGCCCCCGACGCGATCGACCCGGGAACGCTGCGCGGCGAGATCGAGCTCGACGGCGTCTGGTTCTCCTACGAGAGGGATGATGGCTCCTGGGCGCTCAGGGACGTAGACCTGCATGTCCCGCCGGGGCAGACGCTGGCGCTGGTCGGCGCGACCGGGGCCGGCAAGTCGACCTTCGCCAAGCTCGTCGCCCGCTTCTACGATCCGCAGCAGGGGCGGGTGCTGGTCGACGGCCACGACCTGCGGGGCGTGCGGCAGCGGGCGCTGCGGCGCCAGCTCGGAATCGTCCCCCAGGAGGGGTTCCTCTTTTCCGGCAGCATCCGCGAGAACATCGCCTTCGGGCGGCCGGAGGCGAGCCTGGAGGAGATCGAGGCGGCGGTCGCCACCGTCGGCGCCACCGAGTTCGTCGCCGCTCTGCCGGACGGGATCGAGACCGAGGTGGGAGAGCGCGGCATCCAACTCTCGGCCGGACAGCGCCAGCTCGTCGCCTTCGCCCGCGCCCTGCTGGCCGAGCCGCGGATCCTGATCCTCGACGAGGCCACCTCCAACGTCGACGTCCGCACCGAGAAGACGATCGAGAAGGGCCTCGAGCGCCTACTGGCGGGCCGCACCGCGATCGTCATCGCCCACCGACTCTCGACGATCCGCCGCGCCGGCAAGATCGTCGTCCTCGAAGGAGGGCGGATCGCCGAGGCTGGCACGCATGAGGAACTGATCGAAGCCGGCGGCCCCTACTCGCGCCTCTACGGCGCCTGGACAGAGAACTCAGCCGCCTGAACCGGCGCGTTCAACCGGGGCCGACGCCGCCGGAGCTGCCGCCACTGGTACCGCCGCCGCCCGCGGGCGCCGCTTCTTCGGCGACGCCGCCGCCGGCGCCGCCGGTTTCAGGCGCGACTTCTTCCGGCGCGGCTTCTTCGACTTCCGCTTCCGGGGCGACTTCGGGAGCGGCTTCCACGCCGCCTTCTTCGGCGGGGGCTTCGCCCGCGGACGTACCCGACGGGGTCGGGGCGTGGGGGCCTTCCCCGCACTTTTCGAAGCCGTATTCGCCGGCGGCGCTCTGGAATTCTTCGAGCGCCGGCGCGGTCCTCGTCGCCGCTTCGTCGAGGGCGGCGGTGTCTTCGCGTTCAGCGGCCAGCTTGGCTTCGCCCTCGGCCTTCGAGAGCCCTTCGGCGGCGGCGAGGAATTCGGGGTAGCCGGCAACGTCTTCCGGCGCGCCGAGGCGCTTGATGCTTTCGACCATGCCGATGTAGAGGGCCGCAACCTGGGTGCTCCGCTGCGGGGCTTCGGTTTCCGAGCTGGAGAGCGAGCCGACCGCCGAGTTGACCTCGGCGCAGATCGCATCCCCCTGGGAGATCAAATCCGCCTTGCTCAGCGCCGGCGCCGTTTCGGTGCTCGCCGCCGTCGAGGCGGTCGAGCCGCCGCCGCCCCCGCAGCCGGCGAAAGCCAGCGCGGTCAGCGGCACCGCGATCGCCAGAGCCCAGAAAGGTCTCATTGAGCCGACGCTAGCAAAGCGACTGGACACGCCGAATTCCCCGACCGCCCCAATTGTCGGTTTGAGAATGACAGTTGCCGCACAGCAGCTGAAGATTCTCCAGCCGGTTGTCGTCGCCGATCCCGTTGACGTGATGAAGCTCCATGCTCAACGGCTTCCCCAGCCACTCTGAGATCCCGCAGATCTCGCAACGATTCTCCTTCAGTCCTTCGTTGATGAGCCGTGCCTTCACATGAGACCGCCCTCGTCGTCTCCCAGCAACCAGAAGCTCCTCGATCGGAATAACCCACTCACGAGGGGCGATTGCTCCTCGCCTCACGGCCTTCGTCCAGGTCGCCTGGGCAAAGCCGAAACGCTCTCTACATTCCCTTACCGACATTCCGTCGTTCACCGCCTCCTGGACCTGCTTCCAGTCATAGCGCCGCCCACATCGGTCGTCAGCTGGAACTCCAAGACGCCGTGCGTGATAGGCGACTGTTGCCTTGGAGATGCCGAGGTGGCGGCTAATCGCGTTGTAGCTCAACCCTTCAGCCCGCAGGCGAGCGACCAGCTCCCGCCGCGCGGACGCACGCAGGATCTCTCCCTTCGCTATCGATGTCTGCCATCGGCGAACTTATGTTCGTATTCCGCCGGACGCTATGGGCGGGCGATCCACAAGACCGACTGAGTTATTCTGGATCGCCGAACACCTTTGCGGAGTCGAATAATGGTAATTCGCGCGGCTCTGGACCGCGAAATCGGGGTTCGAGTCCCTGCTCCGCAGCTCCCGATCAAGCGATCGACGCGAGGTCGAAACCGGCGTCGGCGATCGCCTCGCGGGCGGCTGAGACGTCGACGCCGTCGGCGAGCAGGCGCCGGGCCTCGGCGAGGTCTTCGGGGCGGCCGACGCTGAGAGCGCCGGCGACGCGGCCGTCCTTCAGGTACCAGACCGAGAACTCGCCGCCGTCGGGGTCGCCGCGCCAGAGCGCCTCGTCCCACCCGGAGGCCGGGCCGACGTACTCGAGGCTCGCCCAGTCGGCGAGGTCGCTGAAGAAATAGGGGACGACCTCGTAGTCGCGCTCGTCGCCGAGCATGTTGCCGGCGGCGTGGATGCCCTGCTGCATCGCCACGTCCCAGTGCTCGACGTGGATGCGGCGGCCGTGGACGACGCTCTCATACGAGCAGCAGTCGCCGGCGGCGTAGACGCCCTCGGCGGAGGTCCGCAGCTTCGAGTCGCAGGCGATGCCGCCCTCGCCGGCCTCGATCCCGGCCCGCTGGGCGAGCATCGCGTCCGGGCGCACACCGGCGCCGACGACGACCGCGTCGCACTCGATGCTGAGGCCGCTCTCGGTGACGACCGCCCCGACCCGGCCGTCGCCCTCGAAGGCGCGCAGCTCCTCGCCGCCGTGGAAGGAGACGCCGCGCGATTCGAGCTGCGCCTGGAACCAGCGCCCGGCGTCGGCGCCGAAGGTTCGAGAGAGGGCGACGTCCTCCATCGCCACGATCGAGCACCTCGTCCCCCGCGCGGTCAGCGAGGCGGCCACCTCGCAGCCGATGTAGCTGCCGCCGATCAGGACCACGTGCTCGGCCGCCTCGGCGTCGGCCCGGATCGCGTCTGAGTTGCCGAAGGCGCGCAGGTAGTGGATGCCCTCGTTCTCGGCCCCCTCGACGCGGAGGATGTTGACCATCGCCCCGGTGGCGATCAGCGCCCGGCCGAAGGAGACCTCCTCCCCGCCCTGGATCTTCGCCGTGCGCGCGCCGGCGTCCAGCGACATGACGTTGCGCCCGATCAGCAGCTCGACGCCGTTCTCCTCATACCACGAGACCGGGTTGACGTAGGCGTCGGCGCGCTCGGCCTCGCCGCGCAGGTACTCCTTGGAGATCGGCGGCCGTTCGTAGGGCGGCTCCGGCTCGCGGCCGACCAGGAGGACCGATCCGTCGGCCCCCCGCCGGCGCAGCTCGGCGGCGCAGTGGGCGGAGGCCATGCCGCCGCCGACGAGCAGGAAGCCGACCTCGCGGTCAGGCACCGTTGCCGCTGTTTCCCTCGGGCCCGAAGAGCGCCTTCAGGTCGTCCTCCTTGCCGGGGTCCAGCACCGCCAGGATCTCGTCGCCTTCCTCCAGCACGGTGTCGGCGCTGGGGACGAAGCCCTTGCCGGCGCGCAGGACCGAGATCAGCAGGCTGCCGTCGGGCATCTGCAGGTCGCCGACCCGGCGCCCGGTCACGGCCGAGTCCTTGCCGAGCAGCATCTCGATGATCTCCAGCTGCTCCTCCTGCAGGTCGAGCAGGTGGACCAGCCCGTACTCCGGCACCTCGTGCTCAAGCAGGCGCAGGATCAGGTCGGTCGCCGAGACCGAGGGCCTGATGCCGAGCAGGTCGAAGTGCTGGCGGTTGCGGGGGTTGTTGACCCTGGCGATGATCTGGTCGACCAGGTACTTCTCCCGCGCCACCTGGCAGATCAGCATGTTGTCCTCGTCGTCGCCGGTGACCGCGATCACCATGTCGGCGCGCTGGATCCCGGCCCGCTCCAGCACCCACAGCTCGGAGGCGTCGCCGTAGGAGACGTTGTGCTCGAGCTCCTGCTCGACGGTGAGGTAGCGGCGGCGGTTGCTCTCGATCAGCGTCACCTCGTGGTCCTTCTCGAGCAGCTCGCGAGCCAGGTTCCAGCCGACCTTGCCCGCTCCGACGACGATGATGTACATCCGCTCCCGTCCCTCTCTAGGTCTAGGCGGCTTCCGCCGCGCCGTCCGGTGGGCCGCCCTCGGCGCCCTTGCGGACCGCCCCCTCGAGCATGTCGATCGCGACGCTGGTCGGGCAGACCGTGTGCAGGCCCTGGCGCTGGTACCACTCGGCCCGCAGCGGGTCGAGCACCCGCGCGATCACGGTCGGCACCTCGTAACGTTTCTGGGCAATCTGGGCGATCACGATGTTGGTGTTGTCGCCGTCGGTGGAGGCGATGAAGGCGTCGGCACGCTCGATCCCGGCGGCGAGGAGGGCCTCGCTCTCGAGGCCGGCGCCGACCGTGAACTGGCCGCCGAGATCCTCCCAGCTCTTCTCCAGCCCGACCTCGAGCCGGGCGTGGGACTCGGGGTCCTCGTCGAGGCACGAGACCTCGTGCCCCTCGCGAAGCATCGCCCGGGCGACCGAAGAGCCGACCCGGCCGCAGCCGACGATCAGAATGAACATGGGCCGGATACTAGTCCGAGGGAGCGGGCTCGGGGTCCGGCTGCGGCGATGCTTCGGGTGGCGCCGTCAGCAGGACCCGGCAGGGGGCTTTCTTGAGCACGTACTCGGTGGCGGCGCCGATCTCCTCCGGCCTGGCGGCGCCGATGCCGCCGATCATCGCCCCGCCGCGGATCCGCGTCGGCGGCTCGCCGCCGATCACGATCGCCTCGGCGCCACCGCGCCGCGCCGCCTCGAGGATGCCGGCGCCGACCTTGCGGGCGCGGATCACCTCGGTGCTGACCTCGACGTCCTCGTACTCCTCGCCGACCTCGCGCGCCCGCTCCAGCGCCCGCCGCGCCTCGGCCTCGCGCTCGGGCGGCAGCGGTGCGTCCAGCGGCAGCGTCAGCGGCACTTCGATCACGTAGACGACGGCGAGCCGGGCGTCCTCCTCGGCGCTGCCGGACTGCTCCTGCTCGGCGGCCGCGAGACGACCGGCGGTGGCGACAATGTCGTCGTCGAGCTCGGTGCCGAAGACCGGCACCAGGATGTTGCGGAACTCGACCTCCGGCACCTGCTTGGTCAGCGCCCGCTCGGGGACCGAGACCCGCCTGGTCAGCGTCGTCCCCTCGAAGACCTTGCGGTAGACGACGTAGAAGAGGAGGCCGAAGACCATCCAGCCGCCGCCGACCAGGCGGGCGATGTCGTGGTAGACGAGGACGCTGATGAAGGCGAGGCCGCTGAGGAGGGCGGCGACGATCGCCGGCAGCGGCAGCTCGGCGCCGCGCCAGGGGATCCCGAGGGGGATGCGGAACGGCCGCGGGCGCTCGGGGTCGCGAACCCGCAGGCGGATGATCGAGAGGTGGGCGATCGTGATCGCCAGGGTGGCGCCGAAGGCGTAGATGCCGGCCAGCAGCTTGACGTCGGTCGGGATCACCAGGCCGAGGGCGATCACGCCGCTGATCGCGATCGCCACGTAGGGCGTCGCCCGGCGCTTCTCCAGCTTGCCCAGCCAGCTGGGGATCTGGCGGTTGATCGCCAGCGTGTAGATGTGGCGGGAGACCCCGAGCATCGAGGTGTTGGCGGCCCAGAAGAGGACCGGGGCGGCGATCAGCGCCACCATCCAGCGCATCGATTCGGCGACCCAGTGGGGGTGGAAGGCGGAGACCACCCCCAGCACCGGCTCCTCGACGAACTGGTTGCCGAGCGCGGTCTCGGGCCCGTGCGGCCCGGCCACGACCGGCACCGCCATCAGCGCGATCGCCGCCATGCCGGCGTAGACGAGCGGCACCGCGATCGCCCCCAGCGAGGCGATCCGCCTGAGGTCGCGGCGGTCGACGTCGATGTCCGGCGCCAGGTCGGAGGCGGCCTCGATCCCGGCGTAGGCGAGCATCGCGACCACGGCGGCGTAGACGATGCCCCGGAAGTTCGGATGGGTGAAGAGGTCCAGCTGCGCCGTCAGCCGGTCGGGATGGAGGACGACGAGGGCGCCGACGACGATCACCGCCAGCTGCAGGCCAAGGTCGGCGAGGGCCAGTAGCGCCAGCGAGCGGCCGCGCTCGCGCCCGGTGACGTTGAGGATGTTGAGCACGCAGGCGGCGGCGATCACCACCGCGGCGATACCGATCTCCCAGCCTGGCCTGGCGAAGTCGCCGACGATCGGCTCCAGGTAGTGCGGGACCGAGATCGCCGCCAGGGCGATCACGATCAGGTAGTCGATCAGGATCGCCCAGCCGGCGATGAAGGCGACGAGCTCGTTGAAGGCGTGGCGGGCGAAGGTCGAGGAGCCGCCGCGCTCGCGGAACATCGCCCCGCCCTCGACGTAGCTGAGCGTGGTCAGGCCGAAGAGCAGGCCGGAGGCGAGGAAGATCAGCGGCGTCAGCCCGAGGCCGCGGTCGGCGACGACCCCGAGCGCGAAGTAGATCGAGAAGCCGACCGCCGAGTAGGCGGCGGCGAACAGGTAGGGGACGCCGAGGCCGCGCTTCAGCAGCGGGTCGCGCCGTCGCGGCGGCTTCGGCGCCGTGCCCGCGGGCTCGCTCATCGCTCCATCCGCGAGGCGACCCAGAGCCGCCCCGCGCCCACCGCGACGAACGCCACCCCCATCAGCACCCCGACCGAGGCCGGCCCGCCGCCGTTGGCCAGGGTCACCGCCAGCACGACCAGGCCGATCAGCACGAACGTCGCCGAGAATCCCCGCACCGCCCGCCTGTAGATCATCGCGGCGCCTCGGCCAGCGCCCTGGTCGGGACGGCGACCGGGTTGTCGGTGGGGTCGGAGACGACGATGACGCGGCAGGGGCGCTCGCCGAGGACCGTCTGCAGGGTCTTGCCGTAGAGCGGCACGCCGGCGCGGTAGCGCAGGCCGATCACGATCGCCGCCGCCTCGATCAGCGCCGCCTCCTCGGAGAGCGAGTAGCCGGCCTGGCCGGGCCGGACGCGGGCGACGTGGCCGGTGACGCGCTGGCCGCCGATCAGCTTCGCCTCCTCGATCTTGCGCTGCGCCTCGGCTTCGGACTCCTCCATCTCGGCGTCCAGCGGCAGGTTGGTGGGGACGGTCAGCATCGCGTGGATGTGGATGCCGCGGCGGCGCTTGGAGGCGAGCTTGACCGCGGTGGCGACCACCTCCTCCGAGAACGGCTGGCCGTCCTCGAAGCCGACCAGGACGCTGCGGTACTCGACCTCCTCGACACCCAGCGGCTCCGGCAGCACGACCTTGACGGTCTCCGTCAGCGGCAGCTTCTGGTTGCGGCGGTAGAGGACGTAGACGGCGATCCCGAAGGCCATCCAGCCGACGCCGACGACGAGCGTGCGGGGGTTCAGCGCCATCACCACGATCCAGGCGCCGAAGGTGCCGAGGCCGCCGAGCACCGCGGTGGGAGGGAGATCGAAGCCGAAGGCGCGGATGTTCAGCGGCGGCTTCCAGGCGCGCTCGACGTCACCCTGCTTGCGGCGGAGCTGGATCACCGCGACGTGGGCGATCGTGAACGAGAGCATCGCCCCGAACGAGTACATCGTCGCCAGGAACTTGGTCTGCCCCGGCAGCAGGGTGACGATCGCGACCGCGGCGAAGATCAGGATCGCGATGTAGGGGGTTCGGTACTTGGGGTGGACCTGGCGCAGCCCCTCCGGGAGCTGGCGGTGCTGGCCCATCGAGTAGGTGAGGCGGGAGACGCCGATCAACCCGGCGTTGGTGGCTATGAGCAGAATCACCGCCGCCAGCACGCCGACGTAGTAGCGGAGGATTTCGGTCGGGACCGAGGAGAGCCCGAGGTTCTCGACGATGCCGAGGATCGGGTCATCGGCGAAGGTGCTGCCGAGGGCGGTGGCGTAGTGGCCGGCGGCGTCGCGGGTGACCGGCATCGCCGAGAGCGCCACGATCGGGATCAGCAGGTAGAGGCCGAGCACGGCGACGACGGTGAAGCCGACGCTGCGCGGAATCGTGCGGGCGGCGTCCTTGGCCTCCTCGGCCATGTTGGAGATTGTCTCGATGCCGGTGTAGGCGATCATCCCGACCGCGATCCCCAGGGCGAAGTCGCTCCAGGTGGGGGCGACGCCGAGGTGGACGTTGTCGACCAGGACCTGGGGGCTGAGGACGAGGACGATGCCGATCCCGACCAGCACCACCTGGGTGGCGAGGTCGGCGATGGCGAGGATCAGGTTCAGTTTCGCCGACTCCTCGGTGCCGCGGATGTTGATCAGGGCGAGGCCGACGATCAGCGCCGCGCCGCCGACGATGTCGCCGGGCCCATGCCCCAGCCAGGGCCAGAAGACGGCCAGGTAGTGGGGCACGAAGAAGGCCGAGATCGCGACCGTGATCGTGTAGTTGAGCATCTGCCCCCAGGCGGCGACGAAGCTGACCAGCTCGTTGAAGGCGTGGCGGGCGAAGCTGGAGGAGCCGCCCGCCTCCGGGTACATCACCGTCGCCTCCGCGTAGGTGGCGGCGGTGGCGGCGAAGATCAGCCCGGAGACGACGAAGGCGACCGGGGTCAGGCCGAGGGCGAAGGCGGCGGTGACGCCGAGCGCGTAGTAGATCGAGGAGCCGACGTTGCCGTAGGCCGCCGAGAACAGCGCACCGACGCCGTGGACGCGGCTCAGCGATTCGTCTCTGGGTATGCGCTGGGCCATCTGGGAGCTGGCGGAACCGGTCGCTCAGACCGAATATACGGACGCCGCCGGTGCCTTCCGCAGGTGGGCCCGGGTCAGCTCCGCGGGAGAGGAGCAGCCGCAGAGCACCAGGGCCAGCTCGAGCTCGTCGCGGAGCAGCTCCAGGACCCGCCGGGCGCCCTCCTCGCCGGCGGCGGCGAGGCCCCAGAGGGCAGGTCGCCCGACCAGGACGGCGTCAGCGCCGAGGGCGAGCGCGGTGGCGACGTCGATGCCTCGACGTATGCCGCCGTCGACCAGGACCGTCGCCCGGCCGTCGACCGTCTCGGCGATCTCCGGCAGGGCGTCGGCGGTGGCGAGCGAACGGTCGAGCTGACGGCCGCCGTGGTTGGAGACGACCACCCCGGCGGCGCCGTGCCCGACCGCCAGCTCCGCGTCCTCGGGGGTGAGGACGCCCTTGACCAGGACGGGCAAATCGCACTCGCCGGCGAGCACTTCGAGGTCGGACCAGCCCAGCGCCGGGTTCATCAGCGCGAAGGTCTCCTCGATCGTCACCGCGCGCTCGACCCCCATCGCCGCGGCGACGCTGGGCACTCCGAGCCCCGCAGGGATCTCGAAGCTGGTGCGGCGGTCGCGCTCGCGGTTGCCGCCCCGCGGAGCGTCGACGGTGACGACGATCGCCTCGAAGCCCGACTCGACCGCCTCCGCCACCAGCGCGTCGGTCACCCCCGAGTCCCTGAAGCAGTAGAGCTGGAACCAGCGCCGCCCCTCCGGCGCCGCCGCCGCAACCTCACTCGGCCGCCGCGTCGCCAGCGTCGAGAGGCACATCACCGTCCCCGCCGCCGCGGCGGCCCGTGCCATCGCCACCTCCCCCTCCGGATCGACCAGCCCCTGGTAGGCCACCGGCGCGACCAGCACCGGCATCGAAGTCTCGGCGCCCAAGACCTCCGCCCCGGTCTCCCACTCCCCCAGCCCCGCAAGCACCTGCGGCCGCAGCCGCCAGCGCCCCCAGGCCTCGACGTTCTCCCGCAAGGTCAGCTCATCCCCGGCGCCCCCGGCGAAGTACCCCAGCACCCCCGCCTCAAGCCGCCCCGCGGCAACCCGCTCGAAGTCGGCCAAGTTGATCAGCTCATCGATCACCGCGAGCGACCCTAGCTGGGATCGATCTTCTTTAAGAAGAAGACACGCTCGAAACCTCTGTCGCTGCGGCGGGCGACCTCCAGGTATCCGAGGTGGGGATAGAGAGCGACGTTCTCCGTCATCGCCGCATTCGTGTACAGGCGCAATTCGTCGACCCCCATCTTGATCGCGTAGCTCTCAGCGAAAGCAAGCAGCTCTCGACCGATTCCCTCACCCTGACGACCTGGATCGACAGCGACGTTCTCGACGAGAACGTGGTCCTGCTTGGGGATCAGGACGACCAGCCCGAGCAGTCCACTCTCGTCGGCGACAAACGCGCAACCTCGCCGCACCCTCTCGGCGTAGTCGTCATCCATCGGCGCCGGTCGGCGTCCGATGCGCTCAACGTAGATCTCATACGCGCGCTCGACTAACTCGCCCATGGCTCCGACATCACTCGTTTCAGCACGACGGATCTGCATGGACCCGACCCTAGCCGCCTCTGGCGCCGAGAGGGAGGCTGCCCCCAGGCGGACGAGCCGGTGCTGATCGTCCCAACCGAACGCCCCCGAGCGGAGCGGGCCGTGTGCCCTCCCCCGAAGGCGACTATGCCGCAAATCGTCCAGAGGGGGGAGAAAATGCAGGCTCCCTCAACTTAAGGCCGAGTGCCCTCCACCACGGTCGTCAAGCTGTCGCCGGTCCCCGAACGTGGAGCGCTTCGTATGGACCGAGCACGCCGAGATGCGAATCCGCGAACGTGAGATGTCCAGGCACGAGATCGAGCTGATGATCGAGCGACACCACGGCGAAAGAGCGATCAATCGAGGTCGGGCGCAATGGCGAGTCGTCGACGTCACGACTCACGGAAAGAAGCTCGTGGTCATCTATGACCACCCGCACGGCAGCGACACAGGCGCAGCGAGAATTGTCAGCTCATGGGCTCTGTAGCGCGGCCAGACACACGGCGCTACCCTCGGTTGGCCATGCGCGCTCATTACGACCCAGAGGTCGACATCGCCCTGATCGTCTTCGAGCCGGGCTCGGCCGTCAGCGAGGAGCACGACTGGGGTCTGATCGACCGCAACCCCGACGACGACCGCCTGATGGGCTTCGAGATCTGGGAGGCCAGCCGCCGCCTCCCTCCTGAGCTGATCGCCGCCCTACCCTCACCGGCAACTCGCGACGCCGCATAGCCGAAGGCTCGTTCCCCCAGGCGAACGAGCCGGTGCTGATCATCCCGATCGTTCACCGAACGCCTCGAGCGAAGCGGGCCGTGTGCCCCTCCCCCGAAGGCTCAAGCGCAAACGCCCGCACCCCGGGAGCACGCTCCAGCTGCGCGACGGTCTTCGGGGGAGGGGCACACGGCCCGCTCCCCCGCACCGCTGCTTAGAAGTGGACGATCGGGATGATCAGGATGGCGACGATGTTCGCCACCTTGATCATCGGATTGATCGCCGGCCCGGCCGTGTCCTTGTAGGGATCGCCGACCGTGTCCCCGGTCACCGAGGCTTCGTGGGCCGGTGAGCCTTTGCCGCCGTGGGCGCCGTCCTCGATCAGCTTCTTGGCGTTGTCCCAGGCGCCGCCGCCGGCGGTCATCGAGATCGCCATGAAGAGGCCGACGACGATGACGCCGATCAGCAGGCCGCCGAGCGCGTCGACGCTGAGCAGGCCGACGATCACCGGCACGACGATCGGGATCAGCGCCGGCAGGATCATCTCCTTCTGCGCCGCCAGGGTGACGATGCTGACCGTATGCCCGTACTCGGGTTTTTCGGTGCCCTCCATGATCCCCGGGTGCTCGCGGAACTGCTCGCGCACCTGTTCGACCACCTGGCCGCCGGCTCGGCCGACCGCCTCGATCGCCAGCGCGGCGAAGAGGTAGACCATCATGCCGCCGATGATCAGCCCGATAAGCACGTCGGGGCTGGTCAGGTGGAAGAGGCCGTTGAGGTCGTAGCCGGCCGGCGCTTCGTCGGCCAATTCGCTGCGGAAGGCCGCGAACAGCACCAGCGCCGCCAGAGCGGCGGAGCCGATCGCGTAGCCCTTGGTCACCGCCTTGGTCGTGTTGCCAACCGCGTCGAGCGGGTCGGTGACGTTGCGCACGTCCTCCGGCAGGTCCGCCATCTCGGCGATGCCGCCGGCGTTGTCGGTGATCGGCCCGAAGGCGTCGAGGGCGACGATCAGGCCGCAGAGCGAGAGCTGGGCGACGACGGCGATGCCGATGCCGTAGATGCCGGCGAGCTCGTTGGCGCCGAGGATCGCGAAGGCGATCACCAGCGCCGGCGCCGCGGTCGACTGGAAGCCCTGGGCGAGCCCCTGGATGATATTCGTCGCGTGCCCGGTCTCGGAAGCCTGGGCGATCGTCTTCACCGGCCGGAACCGGGTCGCCGTATAAAATTCGGTGATCCCGAACAGCAGCGCGGTGACGGCGACGCCGATCACGGCGCAGAGCCAGAGGTCGGTGACGCTGACGGCCTGGGCGGCGGTGCTGGCGAAGCCGAGCCGCAGCGGTTCGCTCATCAGCCAGTCGGTGATCGGGTAGAAGGCGGCGATCGAAAGGATCCCGGAGATCAGCAGGCCGGTGTAGAGCGCGCCCTCGACCCTGTCGGTCTTGGTCCGCACGCAGAGCGCCCCGACGATCGAGGCGATGATCGCGATGCCGCCGAGCACCAGCGGGTAGATCGCGACCTCGCGGGCGTAGTCGGAGGTGAAGGTGAGGACGCCGAGCAGCATCACGGCGACCGAGGTGACCGCGTAGGTCTCGAACAGGTCGGCGGCCATGCCGGCGCAGTCGCCGACGTTGTCGCCGACGTTGTCGGCGATCACAGCCGGGTTGCGGGGGTCGTCCTCGGGGATCCCGGCCTCGACCTTGCCGACCAGGTCGGCGCCGACGTCGGCGGCCTTGGTGAAGATGCCGCCGCCAAGCCGGGCGAAGACGGAGATCAGCGAGCCGCCGAAGCCGAGGCCGATCAGCGCGTCGACGGCCTCCTTGTCGGTGCTGCCGGTGACGATCAGGATGCCGTAGTAGCCGGCGACGCCGAGCAGCGCCAGGCCGACGACCAGGAGGCCGGTGACCGAGCCGCCTTTGAAGGCGACGTCGAGCGCCGGCGGCACGCCGCCGCGGGCCGCCTCGGCGACGCGCGAGTTGGCCCGCACCGAGACGTTCATCCCGATGAAGCCGGTCGCGCCGGAGAGGGTGGCGCCGATCACGAAGCCGATCGCGGTCTTGTAGTCCTGCAGCAGCCAGAGCACGACAGCGAGCGGCACCGCGACCGCGGCGATGATCGTGTACTGGCGGTTCAGGTAGGCCTGCGCGCCCTCCTGCACGGCCCCTGAGATTTCCCTCATGCGGTCGTTGCCAGGGGACTTGGCAAGCAGGCGCTGGGTGACGATGAGTCCGTAGACGACGGCGGCGCCCGCGCATACGAGCGCGACGACTACCCCGTAATCGGTCAAGAAGCTGGTCAAGTTTCGTTCCTCCGGTGGATTTAGCGGCGCGGGAGTCTATAGACGGAGGCGGCGTCGCCGCCCCGCGACCGCGTCAAGCCGGCTCGGCGGGCTGCTTCGCGCCGGCGTAGGTGTGCCTGGTCTCGGCCACCGTGTCGCGGTAGACATCCTCGATCGAGACCCCCGCGTCGAGCGCCTCGCGTGCCCGCTGGGCGCCGTTGCGGCCCGGCAGCCGGGGGTCGATGCCGAGCCGGGAGCGGGCCGGGGCAGCCCAGGCCAGCACCGAGTCGAGCATCTCCCGGGCCTCCACCTCCACCCCGCGTCGGAAGTCGATCATCCTGCCGCTGAGGCCGTGGCGGATCGCCCGCCAGAGGTTCTCCTCGATCTCACGGTCGGCGAGCGGCGCCCCCGCCCCGTTGTAGCCGTGCTCGTCGTAGTCGATCGCCGCCTGGGCGATGCAGGCGGCGATCAGCCCGGCCAGGGCGAAGGACTCCTCGCCGCGGGTCTGGGCGTCGCAGATCCGCACCTCGACGGTGCCGAAGTGGTGATGCGGCCGCACGCTCCACCAGAGCTGGGTCGACTCGACGATCGAGCCCGCCCGCTCCAGCATCTCGACGAAGCGCGCGTAGCTGTCCCAGTCGCCGAATGGCGAGGGCACGCCGCAGCGCGGGAAGGTGCGGGTGAAGATCTCGGTGCGGACGGTGTGCAGGCCGGTGTCGCGGCGGTCGAGGAAGGGCGAGTTGGCGGAGGCCGCGAGCAGCAGCGGCAGCAGCTCCCGCATCCGGTCGCAAACGGCGATCGCCCGGTCGGCCCCGCGCACGCCCATGTGGACGTGCATGCTCCAGGTGTTGTTGCGCTGCGCCACCCAGCCCAGTTCGTGGCGGAGGCGGTTGTAGTGGGGGGTGTCGATGATCCGCTGGTCGAGGTAGCTCGCCCAGGGATGGGTGCCCATCGCGCCCAGGGCCAGGCCCATGCCGGCGACCAGCTCGAACAGCCGCGAGCGGCGCTGCTGCTGCTTCGCCATCGCCTCGGCGAAGCTCTCGGAGCGCCCGGAGCGGATCTCCACCTCGCTGGCGATCAGCTCGCCGGCGGCCGACTCGGCCAGGAGATCGTCCTCCTGGCAGGCGGCGTAGACGTCCTCGAAGCGGTGCTCCAGCTCCAGCGTGGCCGGGTCGAGGATCGCGAACTCCTCCTCGAGCCCGATCGTGAAGTCGGTGGAGGACTCGAATCGCTCGCGGACGAGGTCGAGGTCGAGGGACAAGAGTTAAGCCAGGTAGAAGTAGAGCGCGTAGAGCAGGTCGACCGCGGGGCTGGACGTGTGGACCGTCACCTCCGGCGGCACCTGCAGCAGCTGCTCGGAGTAGTTGAAGATGATCTTGACGCCGGCCTTGACGAGGCGGTCGGCGACCTCCTGGGCGGCGGCGGCGGGGACGGCGAGGACGCCGACGACGATCTCCTCCTCGGCGACGACCGCGCGCAGGTCGCCGAGGTCGCGCACCCGCAGCTCCCCGATCTGGCCGCCGACGACCGCCGGGTCGGAGTCGAAGACCGCCTTCACCTGGAAGCCGTGGTCGGCGAAGATCGCCGAGCTGGCGATCGCCTGGCCGAGGTTGCCGGCGCCGAAGAGGGCGATGTTGTGCTGGCCCGAGGTGCGGAGGATCTTGCGAATCTCCGCGACCAGCGAGTCGACGTTGTAGCCGACGCCGCGCTTGCCGAACTTGCCGAACCCGGAGAGGTCGCGGCGGATCTGGGTCGGGTTGATGTGCGTGTACTCCGAGAGTTCCTGGGAGGAGATCGTGTCGCGGCCCATCTTGCGGGCCTGGGTCAGCACCTGCAGGTAGCGCGAGAGGCGCGCGGCGACGCCGAGCGAGAGGCGCTCGCCTTCGACCGGAAAGGCGGCGGAAGCCGCGATCTCGTCAATCACCTCGACCATGCCCCCACAGTATCGAGCCTGGCCCGAACCCCCGCTTCGTCCAGGACCAGCTCGGAGACGACGACGCCGTCGACCTCGACCACCGGGATCCGCTCCAGATGGCGCCGCAGCAGCAGCTCATCGCTCTCGATGTCGACCTCGTGCAGGCCGAAGCGATAGCCCTCCCCGTGCAGGGCGACGATCGCCGCGATCGCCTCCTCGCAGAGGTGGCAGCCCGGCCGCGAGTAGACAACGACGTCGGTCATGTCGCGGCGGCGGGGGTTTCGCCGCTGGCGAAGGCGTCGTAGTCGAGGTAGTCGGGATAGGCGAGGGCCGGGGCGAAGCGGGCGGCGGAGCCGATCATCGCGGCGTTGTCGGTGCAGAGCTCGCGCGGGACCAGCTTCAGGCGCGCGCCGCGCTCCTCGCAGAGGCGCGCCACCGCCTCCCGCAGGGACCCGTTGGCGGCGACCCCGCCGCCCAGCGCCACGGCCTCCCAGCCGCCCTTCTTCAGCGCCCGCCCCAGCCTCACGATCAGCTGGCCGACCACGGCCGCCTGGAAGCTGGCGGCGAGGTCGGCGCGGCGCTCGGCGACCCCCTCCTCGCCCAGCTCTCGGCAGCGGTAGACCAGCGCCGTCTTGAGGCCGCTGAAGCTGAAGTTGAGGCTGGGGTCGCGGGCCATCGCCACCGGCATCTCGAAGGCCTCCGGGTCGCCCTCGGCGGCGAGCCTCTCCAGCGCCGGCCCGCCGGGGTAGCCGAGCCCGAGCAGCCGCGCCGACTTGTCGAAGGCCTCGCCGGCGGCGTCGTCGAGGGTCTGGCCGAGAACCTCGTGGCCGGCGTGGTCGGCGACCCCCGCCAGCAGCGTGTGGCCACCGCTGGCGATGAGGCAGAGGAAGGGCGGCTCGAGCGGGTCGGGCTCGAGGAAGTTGGCGGCGACGTGCCCCTGCAGATGGTCGACCGGGATCAGCGGCAGCCGCCGTGGCGCGGCGATCGCCTTGGCGGTGCTGATCCCGACCAGCAGGGCGCCGATCAGGCCGGGCCCGGCGGTGGCGGCGACGGCGTCGATGTCCTCCAGCGTCACCCCGGCCTGCTCGAGCGCGGCCTCGACCAGCGGCGCCGCCAGCTCGAGGTGGTGGCGGGAGGCGACCTCGGGGACGACGCCGCCGAAGCGGGCGTGGGCGGCCGCCTGGGAGGAGATCAGGTTCGAGCGGATCCGCGGGCCGTCGAGGACGGCCGCGCAGGTGTCGTCGCAGGAGGTCTCGATCGCGAGGATCAATCGAGCCACATGATCAGGGCGTCCTCGCCGTTGTCGTGGTAGTAGCGGGGGCGGACGCCGGCGGAGCGGAAGCCGAACCTCTCGTACATCCCGATCGCCTGGTGGTTGGAGACGCGGACCTCGAGCGTGAACGGCAGCACCCCGCGCGCCTCCTCGAAGAGCCGCGTCAGCAGCCGCCCGGCGACCCCGGCGCGGCGGTGCTCGGGGCTCACCGCGATGTTCATCAGGTGCCAGACCTGGTCGTAGCGGGAGCAGACGACGTAGCCGAGCAGCTCGTCGCCGGCGCTCGCCGCGAGGCAGATCCCCGACGGCTTCGAGAGCTCCAGCACGAACATCGCCAGCGACCACGGGGTCGGGAAGGAGCGTCGCTCGATCGCGATCACGGCCGGCAGGTCGCTGTAGGCGAGCCGGCGCACTTCGACGTCATGGGTCAGGTCACTCGGCTCTCTGGAAAGAATCTCGCTCACGCCACCGCTCCGCGTCGGGAGGTCTGAGATAGATCGGGGCGAGCGGGCCACCGGCCTCCGACGCCGCCGCCACGGCGCAGACATGCCGTGCGGCGACCCGGTGGACGGGGTCGGCGTCGTCCGCGATCTGGACGCCGTGCCGGGCCAACTCGTGGCGGAATCGTACCGCCCCCGAGCCGGCGGCCGGCGGCGGCGCCCCCAGCGCCGCGACCCGCTCCCCCAGCTCCTCGGGCCGGCAGACCAGCGGCTCCCAGATCCGCTCGCCGCTCGCCGCGTAGAGCGCCGCGAAGACCTCGTCGCGGCGGGCGTCGAGGACGGCGAGCCGATCGCCGCCGGCGCCCGCCTCCCCCATCCCCCGCCCGATCGCGTCCAGGGTGCAGACGCCGCCGACGGGCAGCCCGAGGCTGGTGCCCAGCCCGCGCGCGGTGGCGACGGCGATCCTCAGCCCGGTGAACGAGCCGGGGCCGAGGCCGACCGCGAGCAGGCCCACCCGCTCCCAGCCCCCCGCGGCGGCGGCGCAGCGCTCGACCTCCCCGAGCAGCGCGGTCGCGTGCCGGGGCCCCCCGTCGCAGGCGGGGCCCAGCAGCGACTCGTGCAGAGCCTCGCCGTCGCGCCAGGCGCAGGCGGCGGTGTCGGCGGTCGCGGTATCGAAGCCGACGACGACCAGCGCAGCCCGCTTCTAGTCCTTGACCCTGAAGACGAAGGAGCCGACCTTCTTGCCCTTGACGAACCAGGTCACCCGGTGCTTGCCGGGGGTGGTCGAGGTGATCTTGTTCACGTAGAGCGTCCGCTGGGTCGCTTTCTGCTTTTCGTGAGTGCAGATCACCTTGCCCTTCGGGAATCTGACGCAGACGCTGTAGTAGACGTCGCCCTTGAGGCTTTTGAAGAAGGCGCCCTTCCTGCTCCCCTTCGGACAGACGTGCGAGGGGGTGGCGTTGCGGGAGACCCCGCAGCCGACGTAGTGCTTGTACGCCGCCGCCCCGGCCGTGGCGGGCGCCGCGGCGACCAGCAGCCCGGTCACGGCAAACACCGCCGACAGCGCTTTCAGTCCCTTCATTGGGTCCTTCCCTTCCTGGATCGAGTTCTGGGCCGATGCTACAAGTTGCCTTCGCTGTTCCCCGAACACGGCGCCGGGCCGGTCGGTGCGGCTACCAGTCGATCTCGATGGCGCGGCTGTCGCCGCCGGCATGGGCGAGGCGGATCTCCAGCGCCGGGCGGCCGAGCCGCTCCACGCCCACCGCCGGCCACTCGACGAAGGCGACGGCATCGGGGCCGAGGTAGTCGTCGAGCAGAGCAGGCTCCTCGTCCTCGAGGCTCTCCAGCCGGTAGAGGTCGAGGTGGGAGACCGGCAGGCGGCCGCCGTGGTAGCGCTGGCCGATCGTGAAGGTGGGCGAGGTGACGGGGCCCTCGACGCCGAGGGCGCGGCAGGCGCCGCGGATCAGCGTCGTCTTGCCGGCGCCGACCTCGCCGCTGACGACGACCACGTCGCCCGGCCCCAGGCGCGTGGCGACGCGCGCCCCGAGCGCTTCGGTCGCGGCCGCCGAAGGGCTGCTGAGCTTCTCCACGGCGGACGTCAACCGAACATGTCGAGCTGGTCGGCCGGCGGCGGGGGCGACGGCTCCTCGATCGCTGCCTCCTCGGCGGCGATCTCGGCGGCGCTCGGGGCCGGCGCCGGCGGGGGGCCGGCGAGCAGGGCGGGGATGGTGGCGAAGTCGCCGCGCAGCGTCTCCTTCATCGCCGGCGTCCGCAGCGCCGCCGCCGGGTGCAGCAGCGGCAGCAGGAAGACGGTGCGGCCGCCGAGCACGTGCACCTGCGGCGTGCCGCGCACCCTGGTGATCCCGACCTGGCTGCCGCTGAGCAGCTTGGTGGCGAAGTTGCCGAGGGTGCAGACGACCCTGGGCTCGATCAGCCGCACCTGCTCGAACAGGTAAGGCTCGCAGGCGGCGATCTCCGCCGGCAGCGGGTCGCGGTTGCCGGGCGGCCGTGACTTGAGCACGTTGGCGATGAAGACGTCCTCGCGGGCGAGCCCGATCTCCTCCAGCAGCTGGTTGAGGAGCTGGCCGGCGCGGCCGACGAAGGGCAGCCCCTGGCGATCCTCTTCGGCGCCGGGCGCCTCGCCGACGAACATCAGCTCGGCGTCGGCGTTGCCGGCCCCGAAGACCGCCTTGGTGCGGGTCTCGTGCAGGGGGCACTTGACGCAGTCCTGGACCTGCTTGTAGAGCGCCACGAGCTGCTCGCGGCGCTGCTCGGCGCCGGCGCTCATTTCGGGCTCCTCCTCTTCGGCGGGTGGGGATTTTCGCCCGCCGCGCGCTTCTTGCGCGACTCGGCGACGCGGTCCTGACGCACCGCTTCGCGCTCCCCCCGCCGCGATTCCTCGGAGCGCACCGCCGCCCCACGCGGCTGCCGCCCCGGCGGCGAGACGCTCGACATCAGCCGCCGCGTCCGCGCCGACCCGCACTCGGGACAAGCCACCGCACCGGCCTCGGCCGCCACCAACTCCTCGAAGCGAGCCCCGCACCCCTCGCACTCGAACTCATAGATCGGCACAGCGCCATCGTACGACGCGAACGCGCGGACTCAGGGCAGCGGCTCCCAGTCCCAGGCCTTCTGGGAGGTCAGGCTCTCCTGGTCGAGGTAGCGGCGGAACTCGTCGAGCTCGGCGGGCTCGACGCTGTAGACGTGGTCGGGTTCGGGGAAGTGGCGGGAGCGGACCTCCTCGCCGTAGCGGGCGACGGCCTCGACCATCTCCTCATGGATGCTGGCGTAGCGCTTGACGAACTTGGCCATGTGGCCGGTGGTGATTCCGAGCAGGTCGTGGAAGACGAGCACCTGGCCGGAGGTGGCCGGGCCGGCGCCGATGCCGATCGTCGGGATCTCCAGCTTGGCGACGATCGCTTCGGCGATCGCGGCGGGGACCGCCTCGAAGACGATCGCGAAGCAGCCGACCGACTGCAGCGCCAGGGCGTCCTCGCAGAGCTTGATCGCGTCGCTGGCGGTCTTGCCCTGGGCCTTGTAGCCGCCGAGGGCGGTGGCGGTCTGCGGGGTGAGGCCGACGTGCCCCATCACCGGGATGCCGGAGCGGACGATCGCCCGCGCCCGCTCGACGGCGACGCCGCCGGCCTCGAGCTTGACGACCTGGCAGCCGGTCTCCTTGACCAGCCGCTGGGCGTTGCGCACGGCCAGCTCGTTGCTCGACTCGTAGCTGCCCATCGGCATGTCGCCGACCATCAGCGGCGTCCTCAGGCCGCGGCGCACGGCCTTGCCGAGGACGATCATCTCCTCCATCGAGACCGGCTCGGTGCCGGGGTAGCCGAGCACGACCATCGCCGCCGAGTCGCCGACCAGGACGATGTCGACGCCGGCCGCCTCGGCCACGGTCGCCGAGGGATAGTCGTAGGCGGTGACCATCACGATCGGTTCGCCGGCGGCCTTCATCTCGGCCAGGCGCGGCAGGCTCACAGGCTTGCGGCCCTCGGGAGGCGGAGCGGTGTGGGAACGCCCGCCGGAGCTCATGAGAGCAGCACCTCGGGGTGGCTGTCGACGGCGACGGAGCGGTTGTCCTCGTCGACGTGGACGACGACGGGGTCGTAGCGCTCGAGGTCGCTCTCGTCGTAGGCGCCGAAGGAGGCGACGATGATCTTGTGGCCGGGCGCGACCAGATGGGCGGCGGCGCCGTTGACCTGCATCGTGCCCGAGCCGGGCTCGCCGTCGATCACGTAGGTGACGAAGCGGGACCCGTTGTCGATGTCCCAGACGTGGACCTGCTCGTTGGCGATCAGGTCGGCCTGGGCCATCAGCTCGGTGTCGACCGTGATGCTGCCGATGTAGTCGACGTCGCAGTCGGTGACGGTGGCGCGGTGGATCTTGGACTTGAGCATCTGCCTCTGCATCGGGTGATTGCCTCCGTGTCAGCTGTTGCGGATTGCGGTCTTCAAGGTCTCAGGGCTCGATCAGAAGGTTGTCGATCAGGCGGGCGCCGCCGATCTCGGCGGCAACCGCGACCAGCACCGGCCCCTCGCCGAGCTCGGCGACGGGGGTGAGGTCGTCGGCGTCCCGCGCCTCGAGGTACTCGGGCTCGACCCCGGCAGCTCGCAGCTCGGCGGCGGCGGCCTCGAGGGCGGCCTCGAGGTTCCCCGCGGCAGCCGCCTCCTCGGCGGCGCGCAGCGCCCGCGAGAGCGCCGCGGCCTGCTCGCGGGCGCGCGGGTCGAGGTAGGCGTTGCGGGAGCTCATCGCCAGCCCGTCGGCCTCGCGCACCGTCGGCAGCACATCGATCCGCACCCCGAAGTCGAGGTCGCGGGCCATGCGGCGGATCACCGCCGCCTGCTGGGCGTCCTTCTGGCCGAAGTAGGCGACGTCGGGGCCCACCGAGTTGAAGAGCTTGGCGACGACGGTGGCGACGCCGCGGAAGTGCCCGGCGCCGCGGCGGGCGGGGTCGCCGTCGAGGACCGCGGTCAGGTTGCCGCCGACCTCGACGCCGGTGGCGAAGCCCTCGGGATAGACCTCGGCGACCGCGGGCGCGTAGACGTAGTCGACCCCGGCCTCGCCGGCCAGCCGCAGGTCGCGCTCCTCGTCGCGCGGGTAGCGGTCGAGGTCCTCGCCGGCGCCGAACTGGGCCGGGTTGACGAAGAGGCTCATCACGACCACGTCGCACTCGGCGCGGGCGGCGCGCAGCAGCGAGAGATGCCCCTCGTGCAGGGAGCCCATCGTCGGCACCAGCCCGATCGTCTGCCCGCGGCGCCGCGGCTCCTCCAGCTCCGCGCGCAACGCAGCCTTGGCGCGCAGCACACGGGCGCCGTCGGTGCGGGGGAAGTTGGCGATGCCGAGGTTCAGATTCATCCGGTCCATGCCCTTCGGGGTCACGGCCATTGGCTTGGATTATAGGCAGGTTCGGTAACGCTTCCGTGACATTTGCACGGACCCGGGCCGAGTCCGTCAGCCGCGGAACTCGATCGCGCGGATCACGCGGGCCGGCGCCCCGGCGGCGATCGTCGCCGGCGGCAGGTCGTGGGTGACGACGGAGTTGGAGCCGACCACGCAGCGCTCGCCGACCTCGACCCCGCTGGTGACGACGCAGTTGACGCCGAACCAGCAGTTGGCGCCGATCTCGACCGGGCCCTTCGAGCTGAACCCCTGTTCGGTGATCGGCCTGTCTGGATCGTCGTAGCGGTGGTCGGCGTCGCCGACGAAGCAGCCGTTGGCGAGCATCGTGTGGTCGCCGATCGAGACCCGCTCGTGGGCGGCGATCATCACGTTGCGGTTGAGGAAGCAGCCGGCGCCGATCTCGATCCGCGCCCCCGGCCCCAGCGTCAGCCAGCATCCCGGCTCCAGCAGCGTCCCCTCGCCGATCGTCAGCCGTCCCTCGTCGAGCGCCTCCAGCAGCTCGCCCTCGACCGGGTGGCGGACGAAGAAGCCGCCGCGGGCCGCGTGGCGGTCGATCCGCCGGCGCCGCAACCAGCGGCGATTGCGCTCATACCAGCGCCGCTTCGCCCACCAGACCCGCCACCCTCGCTGCCCCTCGCTCTCGCTCACCCGCCCAGCGTAGACTGCGGGCGTGGAAAATCTGCGCGGCGGCATCGACCTCGGCGGCACCAAGATCCAGACGGCGATCGTCGACTCGACCGGCAAGGTGCTGGGCGAGTCGCGGGGCCCGACCCCGACCGGCGGCGGGCCCGGGGACGTCGCCGCGGCGATGGCCGCGGCGCTGCGCGAAGCGGCGGCGGAAGCCGGCGTCGAGACCAGCGCGCTCGAGGGGGTCGGGGTCGGCTCCCCCGGCGACGTCGATGAGGGGACCGGTGTCGTCTCCGGGGCGCGGAACCTTCCCGGCTGGGACGGGAGCTTCCCGCTGGGCGAGACGCTGAAGGACGCCCTGGGAACCGCGGTCCGGGTCGGCAACGACGTCCAGGTCGCGACCGAGGCCGAGTTCCACCTCGGCGCCGGGCGCGAGTTCCAGAGCCTGATCGGCGTCTTCTGGGGAACCGGCGTCGGCGGCGGCCTCGTCCTCGACGGCAAGCCCTGGCTGGGGCGCGGCGCCGCCGGGGAGATCGGCCACATGGTCGTCAAGCGCGGCGGCGCCAAGTGCCCCTGCGGGCGCAAGGGCTGCATGGAGGCCTACGCCGGCCGCGCGGCGATGGAGGCCGAGGCGCGGCGCCAGCACGAGGAGGGCGTCAAGACCGACCTCTTCAAGCTGATGCGCAAGCACGAACGCGACCGCCTCACCAGCGGCATCTGGGAGCGGGCGATCGACGCCAACGACCACCTCGCCGAGGATCTGATCCACCGCGCGATCGAGGCGCTGGGAACCGGCATCGCCTCGGCCGTAAACCTGCTCGACCCGGAGGCGGTGATCATCGGCGGGGGCCTCGGGGTCCGCTTCGGCGAGCGCTACATGGAGCCGCTGACCAAGGAGATGGGCAAGCACCTGTTCGTCGACGAACGGCCGCCGGCGGTGCGGGTCGTCGCGCTCGGCGACCTAGGCGGCGCGATTGGCGCGTCGCTGCTGTTTGCGCGGTAGCTCGAGGAGGCCTGAGAGGAAGCGGCCGGTGTAGGAGCCCTTGACCGCGGCGACCTCCTCGGGGGTGCCGGTGGCGACCACCTCTCCCCCCTCTTCGCCGCCCTCGGGGCCGAGGTCGATCAGCCGGTCGGCGGTCTTGATCACGTCGAGGTTGTGCTCGATCACGACCACCGTGTTGCCGGCGTCGACCAGGCGGCCGAGGACGTCGAGCAGGCGCTGGACGTCGGCGAAGTGCAGCCCGGTGGTCGGCTCGTCGAGGATGTAGAGGGTGTCGCCGGTGGCGACTTTGGAGAGCTCGGTGGCGAGCTTGATCCGCTGCGCCTCCCCTCCTGAGAGCGTCGTCGCCGGCTGGCCGAGGCGGATGTAGTCGAGGCCGACGTCGTGCAGGGTGCGAAGGCGGCGGGCGATCTTCGGCACGTTCTCGAAGAAGGAGACCGCCTCCTCGACCGACATCTCGAGCACGTCGGCGATGCTCTTGCCCTTGAAGCGGACCTCGAGCGTCTCGCGGTTGTAGCGGTGGCCGTGACACTGCTCGCAGGGGACGTAGACGTCGGGCAGGAAGTGCATCTCGATCTTGATCTGGCCGTCGCCCTTGCAGACCTCGCAGCGCCCGCCCTTGACGTTGAAGCTGAAACGGCCCGGCTTGTAGCCGCGCGCCCGCGCCTCCTGGGTCTGGGTGAAGAGCGCCCGGATGTGGTCGAAGACGCCGGTGTAGGTGGCCGGGTTGGAGCGCGGGGTGCGGCCGATCGGCGACTGGTCGATGTTGATGATCTTGTCGATCTGGCTGAGGCCGTCGATGCCGTCGTGGGCGCCGGGCCGCAGCTTCGCCTGGTGCAGGCGGTTGGCGACCGCGTGGTGCAGGGTCTCGTTGACCAGGGTCGACTTGCCCGAGCCCGAGACGCCGGTGACGCAGCAGAAGACGCCGAGCGGGATCGCCACGTCGACGCCCTTGAGGTTGTGTTCGCGGGCGCCGCGGACGCGCAGCGCCCCGCGCGGCGCTCGGCGCTCCGCGGGCACCTCGATCCGGCGCTTGCCGGAGAGGTACTGGCCGGTCAGCGAGGCCGGGTTGCGGGCGACCTTGGCCGGGGTCCCGGCGGCGACGATGTGGCCGCCGTGCTCGCCGGCGCCGGGGCCGAGGTCGACGAGGTGGTCGGCGGCCATCATCGTCCCCTCGTCGTGCTCGACCACGATCACGGTGTTGCCGAGGTCGCGGAGGCGGTCGAGGGTCCCGATCAGCTTCTCGTTGTCGCGCTGGTGGAGGCCGATCGAGGGCTCGTCGAGCACGTACATCACGCCGACCAGGCTGGAGCCGATCTGGGTCGCGAGGCGGATCCGCTGCGCCTCGCCGCCGGAGAGCGAGCGGGCCGAGCGCGACAGCGAGAGGTAGCCGATGCCGACGTTGTCAAGGAAGGCGAGCCGTTCGGTGATCTCGCGCACGATCAGGC
Organism: uncultured Actinomycetes bacterium; assembly: GCA_963714045.1. Classification (GTDB taxonomy): domain Bacteria; phylum Actinomycetota; class Thermoleophilia; order Solirubrobacterales; family 70-9; genus VAYN01. The sequence continues at coordinate 1,991,836 of OY970225.1, forward strand.
GGGCGATCGCCTGCTCGGTCGGCGTCATCTCCAGCTCCTCGATCCATTCGGCCGCCGCCCGCGCCGAGAGGGCGCTGTACTCGGCGATGCTGATGTCACCGACCTTGACCGCGAGGCTCTCCGGCCGCAGGCGCGCCCCCCCACACTGCGGGCACGGCTGCTCGGCCATGTAGCCCTCGATCCGCTCGCGGTTGACCTCGGAGTCGGTCTCCTCGTAGCGGCGCTGCAGCTGGTTGACGATCCCCTCAAAGCGGACCTTGTAGGAGCGGCGGCGGCCGAAGCGGTTGGTGTAGGTGACCTGGTGGCGATCGCCGCCGGTGCCGTAGAGGAAGATCTCCCGCTCGGTTTTCTTCAGCTTCGACCAGGGCTTCTCGATCTCGACCCCGTACTCCTCGGCGACCGCGGCGATCAGTCGCCGCCAGTAGGCGGTGACGCCGCGGTTCCATGGCTGCAGGGCGCCCTCGGCCAACGACAGCGTCGGGTCGGGGACGACCAGCTCGGGATCGATCACGCGCTGGAAGCCGAGACCGTGGCAGCGCTCGCAGGCGCCGTGGGGGGAGTTGAAGGAGAAGATCCGCGGCTCCAGCTCCGGGATCGAGGTGCCGCAGTTCAGACAGGCGAACTGCTCGGAGAAGAGCAGTGGCTCGTCCTCCCTGCCGACGATCTCGACTTCTATCAGCCCGGCGGCGAGGCCGGCGGCGGCCTCGACCGACTCCGAGAGGCGGCGGCGCAGATCGGACTTCATCGCCAGCCGGTCGACGACGACCGAGACATCGTGTTTGTACTTCTTGTCGAGGGCGATCTCCTCGTCGAGCCGGCGCAGCTCGCCGTCGACCTTGGCCCGCGAGTAACCCTCGAGCCGCATCTGCTCAAGCAACTTGCCGTACTCGCCTTTGCGCCCGCGCACGACCGGCGCCATCACCATGAACCTGGTGCCCTCCTCGAGGGTCATCAGCCGGTCGACGATCTGCTCCTGGGTCTGGCCGCTGATCTCCTCGCCGCACTCGGGGCAGTGCGGGGTGCCGATCCGGGCCCAGAGCAGGCGCAGGTAGTCGTAGATCTCGGTCACGGTCCCGACCGTCGAGCGCGGGTTGCGCGAGGTCGTCTTCTGATCGATCGAGATCGCCGGCGAGAGCCCCTCGATCGAGTCCACGTCGGGCTTCTCCATCAGACCGAGGAACTGGCGCGCGTAGGCGGAGAGCGACTCGACGTAGCGCCGCTGTCCCTCGGCGTAGATCGTGTCGAAGGCGAGGCTCGACTTGCCCGAGCCCGAGAGCCCGGTGATCACGATCAGCGCGTCCCGGGGCAGCTCGACGTCGACGTCCTTGAGGTTGTGCTCCCGGGCGCCCGAGATGACGATGCGGTCTGAGGCGGCCACTGCCGACCGATTCTACGCAGGCGAACAGACGTTCCCGCCCCGGGGTTGCGATCGGCGGGCATCGGGCGTACGGTGAGTTGGCGGGCGGGGGAAACGCAGTTTCACCCAAAGGAGAGAGACATGTCCAATCTCGACACCGCCCGGTCCGCCTACGACGCCTTCGGGCGCGGCGACCTGGCCGCCCTGCAGGAGGACTTTGCCGAGGACGCCGTCTGGGTCACCTCGGACGAGTTGCCGCTCGGCGGCGAGGTGAAGGGTCGCGAGGCGATCATCGGGAACTTCGCCCAGATCCCCAACTACTGGACCTCGTTCAGCGTCGACCCGGAGGAGTTCATCGACGCCGGCGACTACGTGGTCGTCCGCGGCACCCAGCGCGCGGCCAACGACAAGGGCAGCTTCGAGGCGCCCTTCGTCCACCTGCTCAAGTACGAGAACGGCAAGACAGTGCGCGGCGAGTTCTTCACCGACAGCGCCAAGGCGGCGAAGCTGCTGGCCTGAGCTCAGCCGACAGCGACCCCGGCGACCGCGAGGCGCTCCTCGACGACGGCGTGCTGCTCGGCGAGCGGGCGCCCGCAGGAGCCGGGCTCGCTCCCCTCGACCACCCTGGTCGAGCCGTCACGCAGGCGGATGCGCAGGCGGCTGGGGAAGGTGACGCGCAGTGCTGCGGTGTCGAGGCCGTCGATGCCACCGTCGCCCGAGCCGCCCCTCAGGCGTTCGCGAAGAGAGCGCGCCGCGGCGCGGCGCAGACCGCGATCGGCGCGCAGCGCTCCCAGCACGGCGGGAGCCGGGTTGGCGCCGTCCATGCCCGTGTCGCCGAGGCGACGGCGAATGCGCAGCAGGTCGGAGAGGCCAAGGGTGGGCGAGGCGCCGGCCTCGATCGAGCCGCGCAGCGTCCGCCCGGTCAACGCCGGATCATGGACGACGCGGATGCGGGCGGCGAGGGCACGGATCTCGGGCTCGTGCTCGGCCAGCCAGTCCGGCGCCATCTCGGCCGGGGTCAGCCTGCCGGCGATCAGGGCGATCGCCGCGGTCAGCGTCGCGGAGAAGTTGACCCGCACCGCCGAGAGGTCGGGACCGGCGCCGAGCTCCTCCATCTCGCAGGTGAGCCAGCCGGCCTCGACGTCGACGGCGGCGATCTCCTCCGGCTCGACCCGCGCGGCGAGCGCGGCCTCGCCGACCGACTGAAGGTAGGCGCAGCCCGGCAGCCGCTTGTAGGCGAGGGTGTCGGTCAGCCAGACGCGACCGAGGGCGCCGAGCATCGCCGGCTGCGGGGCGAAGGAGAGGCTGGCGAGGACGCCGCGCGGGTGCTCGATCACGTCGAGCGCGCCGGTGACGCCGCCGGCCGCGAGCAGGGCGGCGCGCGCTCCCAGAGCGGCCGGCTCGGCGGCGGTGAGCAGCTTGGTCCGCGGGCCCATGAAGCCGGGCCACATCCCGTAAGGCGGCTGGTAGAGGGCGATCGCCAGGGCGTGCGCGGTGCGCTCGGCGTCGAGGCCGAGGCCGAGCGAGGCGGCGACGGCAGCCGAGGCGCAGTGGATCGAGGCCCAGAACTGGCCGTTGTGGGGGCCGAAGAAGAGGGCCGCGCCGAGGCGGCCGGCGACCTCGTTGGCGGCGACCCGGGCCAGCAGCGCCCGCTCGGGGTCGGAAGCGAACGCCGCGGCCGCGGGCACCGCCGAGTGACCGGTGTGGCCCATGAAGAGATAGTCGTCCCAGTCGTGGGCGATCGAGGAGACGGCCGAGCGGTAGACCTCCCCCACCGGGCCGTCCGGCGCGGCGCCCGCGAACGGCGCCGCGGCTGCCTCCCCCGCGGCCCGGCCCGCGGCGATGCTCAGCGCCTGCAGCTCGGCCCGCTCGCGCACGCTCGCCAGCAGGTCGTCGACCCGCAGCGCGGTCGCCCAGCCGGCGACCTCCTCGCAGACCGTCATCGCGCGGTCATCCCGTCGAGGTCGCGGCGCAGCTCCTTGAGCTCGTCGCGGATCCGGCCCGCCTCCTCGAAGCGGAGGTCGTCGGCCGCTGCCAGCATCTCCTCCTCGAGGGCGACGATCGTGCGCTCCAGCTCCTCCGGGCTCTCGAAGTCGCCGCCGCGGGCGCGGCGGCGCTTGGCCGGCGCCCGGTCCTCCATCGCCAGGAACTCGGACATCTCAGAGATCCCCTTGCGGACCGTCTCCGGGGTGATCCCGTGCTCCTCGTTGTAGGCGAGCTGGATCGCCCGGCGGCGGTCGGTCTCGCTCATCGCCGCCCGCATCGCGTCGGTCTCGCGGTCGGCGTACATAAGCACCCGCCCGTTGACGTTGCGGGCGGCGCGGCCGATCGTCTGCACGAGGCTGGTCTCGCCGCGCAGGAAGCCCTCCTTGTCGGCGTCGAGGATCGCAACCAGCGAAACCTCGGGCAGGTCGAGCCCCTCGCGCAGGAGGTTGACGCCGACGAGGACGTCGTACTCGCCCAGCCGCAGGTCGCGGACGATCTGGATCCGTTCCAGAGTGTCGACCTCGGAGTGCAGGTAGCGGACCTTGATCCCGTACTCGAGCAGGTAGGCGGTCAGGTCCTCGGCCATCTTCTTGGTCAGGGTGGTGACGAGGACGCGGTCACCGGATTTGGCGACCTCCCGCACCTCGTTCATCAGGTCGTCGATCTGGTTCCTCGTCTCCCGCACCTCGATCGCGGGGTCGACGATCCCGGTCGGGCGGACGATCTGCTCGACGATCCGGGTCGACTCGGCCCGCTCGAACGGCCCCGGGGTGGCCGAGACCATCACCAGCCGCGGCACCCGCTCGAGGAACTCGTCGAACTTCAGTGGCCGGTTGTCGATCGCCGAGGGCAGGCGGAAGCCGTAGTCGATCAGCGTCTGCTTGCGCGACCTGTCCCCCTCGTACATGCCGCCGATCTGCGGCACCGTCTGGTGGGACTCGTCGACGAAGACGACGAAGTCGTCGGGGAAGTAGTCGATCAGGGTGTGCGGCGGGCTGCCCTGGGGGCGGCCGTCGAGGATGCGCGAGTAGTTCTCGATCCCGGAGGTGAAGCCGACCTCCCTGATCATCTCGATGTCGTAGGCGGTGCGCTGGCGCAGCCGGTGCGCCTCCAGCTGCTTGCCCTCGGCCTCGAGCTCGGCGGTGCGCGCTTCCAGTTCGGCGCGGATCTCCTCGACCGCGCGCTCGACGGTCTCGTCCCGGGTCACGTAGTGGGAGGCGGGCCAGACCGAGACGTGGTCGATCGTGTCCAGCACCTCGCCGGTCAACGGGTCGAAGTGCTGGATTCCCTCGATCTCGTCGCCGAAGAGGGCGATCCGGTAGGCCGACTCGGCGTAGGAGGGCATGATCTCCAGCACCTCGCCGCGGACCCGGAAGGAGCCGCGCCCCAGGACCGAGTCGTTGCGCTGGTACTGCATCTTCACCAGCTTGCGCAGCACCTCGTCGCGGTCGATCGTCTCCCCAACCTTGAACAGCTGCATTTTTTCGTTGTAGACCTGGGGCGAGCCGATCCCGTAGATGCAGGAGACCGAGGCGACGATGATCACGTCGCGGCGGGCGAACAGGGCCGCCGTCGCCGCGTGGCGCAGCCGGTCGATCTCGTCGTTGATCGAGGAGTCCTTCTCGATGTAGAGGTCCTGGGCCGGGACGTAGGCCTCGGGTTGGTAGTAGTCGTAGTAGGAGACGAAGTACTCGACCGCGTTGTCGGGGAAGAACTCGCGGAACTCGTTGCAGAGCTGGGCCGCCAGGGTCTTGTTGTGGGCGATGACCAGCGCCGGGCGCTGGACCGCGGCGATCGTCGCCGCCATCGTGAAGGTCTTGCCGGTGCCGGTGGCGCCGAGCAGGGTCTGGAAGCGCTCGCCGGCCTCGATCCCCTCGGCCAGCCCGGCGATCGCCCCCGGCTGGTCGGCGGTCGGCGTGTAGGCCGGGTTGAGCTCGAACTCGGGCACACCCTGACCTTAGCTGGACGCCTAGACTGCGCTGCCGATGAGCCGCTCGCGCGCAGCCCTGGCCGGGTTCTTCGCCTTCACCGGGACGATGCACTTCGTCGTCCCGCGCAGCTTCGAGGCGATCGTGCCGCCCGCCATCGAGTCGATGAAGAGGGAGGCGGTCGCCGTAAGCGGCGTCGCCGAGATCGCCGGCGGAGCGGCGGTCCTGCACCCGGCGACGCGGCGGCTGGGACGCTGGTGGCTGCTGGCGCTGCTGCTCGCGGTCTTCCCCGCCAACGTCCACATGGCGGTCAACCCCGAGCAGGTGCGCGGGCTCGACCTGAAGCGGATCCCGCGCTGGGCGCTGTGGGCGCGGCTGCCGCTGCAGCCGCTGGCGATGCTCTGGGTCTGGCGCGCGACCCGCGGCTGATCCTCAGGGCAGGAATTCTTCGAGCAGGTTGCCGGCGGGGCCGAGGAAGGTCCGCAGGTTGCCGAGCAGCGAGCGGGCGTTCCTGACCAGTTCGATCGCCCGGTCGAGGGGGATTTCCTCGACCGTCGCCCGCAGCGGGCCGGCCAGGAACGGGCTGAGGGCGCCGGCGTCTTCGGCGTCGGCGATCGCCCGCAGCAGGCCGGCGCGGATCGCCCGCGCCAGCTTGGCGTCGTCGATCCCGTAGCGCCGGCTGAAGCGTTCGCGCGCCTGCGGTGTCGCCAGCGCCCGCGCCAGCGTCTCCCGCGTCACCCCGAGCTGGCAGGCGGCGCCGTCGAGGGCCGAGCTCGTGAACTGGTTGGCGATTTCCCCCAGGCCGCGCGGATCGGTCCAGGCCCGGTGCACGCAGGGATCCTGCGTCTTCTCCGGCGCGTAGGAGGAGCCGCCCGCGGCCAGGTAGACGCCGACCAGCGCCAGCGCCGCCACGACCGAAGCCCCCACCAGCACCCGCCCCTTCATCCCCCCACCCCCGGGCCGGTGGGCCGATTTGTCCACCCTGGGTTGACATTTCGGCCCACCGGCCTCATAGGTCGACCCTTCGGCTGAGGGCGATGGGGAAGAGGGCGATCAGGGCCAGGAGGGCGCCTAGGAGGAAGGAGGGGCTGAAGGCGTGGGTGGCGCCGCGGTCGAGCTGGTCCTGGAGTTCGCCGCGCAGGCCTACGACCGCGCTCCGGTCGACCGGGTCCGAGGGGAGCGGCTCGAAGGCCGGGCCGATCGTCGGCACCTTCCCCCTCTCCCCTTCCAGGCGGTCCTCGATCTTCCGCGCGAGGGCGATCTTGAGCAGCGGGTTGACGCGGGAGTCGAGGATGACCGCGGTGCCGGCGTCGATCGCGTCTTCGCGCTGCTGGGCGATGTCGGCGGTGAAGATCGGGGTCAGGGCCAGCAGGCCGATCACCACCCCGGCGTGGCGGGCGGAGATCGTCCAGCCGCCGTGGATCGCCTGCGGGGCGCGGCCGCCGAGGGCGGTCTCGGTCAGCGCCGAGAGCACCAGCGAGAGCCCGATGCCGACCAGGACCTGCGGCGGCAGGGTCAGCGCCACCTCGGCCTTGGGCAGGAGGGCGAGGCCGGCGAGGCCGCCGGATACGAGAATCGCGCCGGCCGCCGCCCGCGCCCGGGCGCTGGGGACGAACGGGCCGAGGCGGCTGCCGAGGATGGCCGCCAGCGGCATCGCGGTGACGACGATCGCGGCGCCGATCGGGCTCAGCCGCCAGCCTTCGATCAGCAAGAGCACCAGCAGGAAGAGGGCGGCGGCGATCGCCGCCGAGACCATCGCCAGCGCCAGGTTGGCCCAGAGGTGCGGACGGCCGGTGCGGCGCAGCTCCCTCCGCAGGATCCCGGTCGCCGCCTCGTGCCTGGCGACGGCCAGGATCGGCACCGCGGCGGCCAGCGCCACCGGCACCTGGATCAGGAAGATCGACTGCCAGGAGACGAGCTCGGTGAGGATGCCGCCGACGGCCGGGCCGAGCGCTGCCCCGGTCGCCCCGGCACCGGCCCAGACCGCTGCCGCCCGGCGCTCGGAGCCGACCGTCGCCGGCAGCAGCTCCAGCGCCGCGGTGACCGCGGCGGCACCGCCCAGCGCCTGGACGCAGCGGGCGAGGATCAGGGTCGAGAGGTTGTCGGAGAGCCCGCAGGCGAGGCCGGCGCCGGCGAAGACCGCCAGCCCCACCGCCGCCGCCCGTCCCGGCCCGACCCGGCGGGCCAGCAGTGCCGCCGGCACCGCGGCCAGGGCCATCACCAGGTTGAAGGAGACCAGCACCCAGGTGACGCCGGCGACGCTGGTGTCGAGGTCGCGGTAGATCTGCGGCAGCGCCAGCACCACCACCGAGGAGTCGGCCAGCACCAGCCCGACCGCCAGCGAGAGCGCCGCGACCCGCGGCCTGGGGGCGCCGCCGCTCACCGGTATCCCAGCTCCTTCGCGTACTTTTCGCGGTAGGCCCGGCGCTTGTCGAGCACCTCTTCGACGTAGGCGCGCGTTTCGGGGAAGGGGATGCCCGCGAGGGTGAGGTCGCTGCCACCCCACTTCTCGGCGTTGGCGGGGCCCGCGTTGTAGGCGGCTAGCGCCGCCACCTCGTCGCCGCCGAAGCGGTCGAGCAGTTCGCGCAGGAGGAAGCTGCCGTAGCGGATATTGATTTCCGGGTCGGAGAGGTCGTCGACCTTGAACGAGGTGCCGCCGCTGAGGCGCTCGATTTCGTTCGCCGCTTCGGGGGTGATCTGCATCAGCCCCCGCGCCCCGGCGCTCGAGGTCTGGTCCCGGAACTTCGACTCCGAGTAGATGACGGCGGCGATCAGCGCCGCGTCGACTTCCTTTTCGGCCGCCTGCTGGCGGATCACGTCCTCGTGGTGCAGGGGCAGGGTGAGCTCCTGCAGCGCCCGGTCGAACTGCCCGCTCGCCACCAGCACCCCGGCGACGAGCCCGACCACTGCCGCCCCGGCCCCCAGGGAAAGCCAGCGGCGACGGCGCCGAGAGCTGCGGCTCATCCCCGCAGGCTCTCGATCAGGGCGGACAGCGAGCGCTCCAGGTCCTCGACGGAGCCGTCGTTGGCGATCGTGTGCTCGGCCCGGGCGGCCTTCTCGTGCTGGGCGAGCTGGCGCGCCTCGCGCTCGTCGACGAGAGCGTGGCCGCGGGCCGCGGCGCGCTGCCGCCGCACCTCGTCGGCGGTGACGATCGCGACCGTGGTGTCGAAGGCCCCCTCCATCTCGGACTCGAAGAGGAGCGGCACCTCGATCACGGCGAGCTCGGTGCCGGCGGGCAGGGCCGCCAGCCAGGCGCCGATCCGCTCGCCGACCAGGGGGTGGACCTGCCGCTCGAGCCAGGCCAGCTGCTCGGGGTCGGCGAAGACGACCTCGCCGACGCGGCCACGGTCGACCCTGCCCCGCGGGGCCACCTCCGGCCCCCAGCGCTCCACCAGACGGCCAAGCAGCGGCTCGGAGTCGAGCAGCTCATGGACGACGGCGTCGCTGGAGAGGGTCGCCGCGCCCAGCCGCGAGAAAGCCGCCAGCGCCTCCGACTTCCCGGCCGCGATACCGCCGGTGAGCCCGACCGTCAGCGGCATCGCCGTCTAGGAGTCGGCGGGCGCCTCAGGGTCAGCAGCGGCCTCGGGAGCCTCTGCCTCCTCAGCAACAGGCTCCTCGACCGCGGGGGCGTCCGCGGCCGAAGCCTCCTCGGCAACCGGCTCGGCCGGCGCCTCGGGCTCAACCGCCTCGTCCGCGGGTAGCGGGGAGGATGGCTCCTCGCCCGCAGCTTGCGAGGACGAGGAGTCGTCCTCCCCGACAGGACCCGCGGTCGCCGCGTCTGGTCCCTCGTCGTCCGCCGCAGCCGCCTCGAGCTGCTCGCCCAGCCCCTGCATCGGCATGTTCTGCCCCTCGACCCGCTTGATGCTCAGCGACAGCCGCCGCCGCTCTTCGTCGATCTCGAGGATCTTCACGTTCAATTTGGTGCCCGGCTCGACCACTTCGCTGGGGTTCTCGACGTGGTGGTCGGCGAGCTCGGAGATGTGGACCAGGCCCTCGACCCCGGGGAGGATTTCGACGAAGGCGCCGAAGGCGACAACCTTGGTCACCTGGCCCTCGAGCACGTCGCCGGAGCGGTGGGTGCTGATGACCCGCTGCCACGGATCCTCCTGCGTCTGCTTGAGGCCGAGCGAGATGCGCTGGCGGTCGCGGTCGATGTCGAGGACTTTGATCCGCACCGTGTCGCCGATCGCGACGACTTCGGAGGGGTGGTTGACGTGGCTCCAGGAGAGCTCGGAGATGTGGATCAGGCCGTCGATTCCCTCGAGGTCGACGAAGGCGCCGAAGTCGACGATGTTGGAGATCTTGCCCTCGACCACCTGGCCCGGCTCGAGCCGGCCGAGGATCTGCTCGCGGACCTCCTTGCGCTCCTCCTCGAGGACGGCGCGGCGCGAGAGCACGACGTTGTTGCGGCTGCGGTTGAGCTCGATCACTTTGCACTCGAGCGTCTGCCCCATGAACTCGTCGAGGTTGTGGACGCGGCGGATATCGACCAGCGAAGCGGGCAGGAAGCCGCGCACCCCGAGGTCGAGGATGAGGCCGCCCTTGACGACCTCGATGACGTTGCCTTCGACCGGTTCACCGGAATCGGCGGCGATCTCGATCTTGCGCCAGGCCTTCTCGAAGCGGGCCCGCTTCTTGGAGAGGATCAGGCGGCCCTCGGCGTCCTCCTTGGTGAGGACTAGGGCGTCGATCTCCTCGCCCAGCTCGACCTCTTCGGCCGGGTCGACCGACTTGCGGATCGAGAGCTCGTTGGAGGGGATGACACCCTCGGCCTTGTAGCCGATGTCGACTAGGACCTCGTCCTTGTCGATGCGGACGACCCTGCCGTTGACGACGTCGCCCTCGTCGAAGGAGACCATCGTCGCCGCGTAGTTGGGAACGATCTTGCCGTCGATCTGCAGCAGCAGGCCGTTGGAGCCCTCGACGGGGGTGGCGGCGGGCGCAGGGGCGGTCAACAGGTCGGTCGCGGACACGGCGGCGAATAATGGCAGAAACATTCGCCACCCTCCTCTGCTCCCACGAATCCCTGGATGAATCAGAGATGGACAGGGATTCGTTCCCGCGTCCGGGGGGTGGCGGCAGATACCCTTGGCCGTCATGCCGGTTCGAGCGACCAAGCGCGGGGACGAGCGGACTCCGTTGGACGGAACGCACGACGTGCTGATCTGCGGGGCGAGCTTCGCCGGGCTGGCGATCGCGCGCGAGCTCGCCGGCTCCGGCGCCGACGTGATGGTCGTCGACCGCTACGAGATCGGCGAGCGCCAGACCTCCGCCTGTGGCATCCCCACCGAGTGGCTGCGCCGGCTTGACCTGATGGGCTGCGAGCGACAGCGCTTCGACACGCTCGTCATCAACACCCCCCACGGCGACGGCCGCTACCGGCTCCCCTGGACCTTCTCGACCTTCGACTACCGCGAGCTCTGCCAGCTGCTCTGGCGCGACTGCGACGCGACCTTCGAGACCGCCAAGGTGAACGGGCGGGCGGCGGGCGCCAACGGCGGCGGCGCGATCGCGGTCGACACCGACCGCGGCGTCATCTCCGCCCCGCTGGTCGTCGACGCGCTCGGCTGGCGACGCATACTGGGGTCCGGCGACGGCTACCAGCCGCCCGACGCGCCGCTATCGCGCGGGCTCGAGGTGCACCCGGCCGGCGAATCCGACGACCTCGCGATCTGGATCGACCGCCGCTACGTGCCCGCCGGCTACGGCTGGTCGTTCCCCGCCCGCGACGAGCTGCGGATCGGAATCGGCTCCTTCGACCCCCGCTTCCACGTCAAGGACACCACCGTGCAGCTGACCGAAGACCTCGGCAGGGAGCCGAACGAGTACCAGGGCAACTGGATCCCCCACAAGCTGCGCCGGGCGACCGAGGGCGGCGTCTTCTTCGCCGGCGACTCGGCCGGGCACTGCCTGCCGCTCAGCGCCGAGGGGATCAGGACCGCGCTCTACTTCGGGATCGCCCTCGGGCGCGAGCTACGCGGTGTCGTCGAGGGGCGCCAGAGCCGCGAGCGGGCGGCCGCGTCCTACGCCGAGTTCAACGACTCGCACGAGCGGAAGTTCCGCTGGATGCTGCGGGTGCAGAAGCTGATTCCGCGGGTGCCGCCGCGCCTGCTCGGGCCGGCGATCCGGCTGATGGCGAGCAAGCGCTTCGTCGACTGGTCCTTCGAGCACTACCTCAACATCGCCCCACCCGGCTTCGCCGGCTCAGCGGACGATCAGCACCGTCCCGGCCAGCAGCAGGCCGACGCCGAGCAGGCGCTCGGGGCTGAGCGGGACCTGGTCGAGGCCGAACAGGCCTAGGCGGTCGATCACGACCGAGGCGACGAGCTGGCCGGTGACCGTCGCCGCCGCGACGCCCCCGGCGCCGATCACCGAGACCGCGATCAGGGCGTTGGTGACGTAGACGGCGCCGAGCAGGCCGCCGAGCAGGTAGTACCAGCTGACGTCGAAGGTCGAGCCGATCCCGCCCCCCTGGCCGCTGAGGACGACGATCGCCGCGAGCGCGACCGAGCCGACCGCGAAGGAGACCAGCGCCGCCGGCAGCCCGCCGGTCGCCTTGCCGAGCCCGGCGTTGAGCGGCGCCTGCAGGGCGATCAGCCCACCCGCGGCGGCGGTCAGGATCACGGCCAGTCCCCGGTCCATTCAGCTCCTCACTTCGCGTCCAGCCAATCCTCGCCGACGCCGATGTCGACCTCGAGCGGCGGGTCGAGCCGGTAGGCGGCGCACATCTCGCGGCGCACCAGCTCGGACGCGCCGTCCATCTCCTCCGGCGGGCCCTCGAACAGCAGCTCGTCGTGGATCTGCAGGACCAGGCGAGTCTCCCCCCCGGCCTCAGCCAGCGCCCGGCGGCAGCGCACCATCGCCACCTTGATGATGTCGGCGGCGGTGCCCTGGATCACGGTGTTGACGGCGAGCCGCTCGCCGAGGCGGCGGGTGTTGGGGTTGCCGGAGCGCAGCTCGGGGATCTGGCGGCGGCGGCCCATCAGGGTCGTCACGAAGCCCTCCTCCTGGGCGCGCTCGACGATCTGCTCGCGGAAGGCGCGGACCGCCGGGAAGCGCTCCAGGTAGCGGGCGACGAATTCCTCGCCCTCCTTGCGGGGGATGTTGAGGCGGTCGGCGAGGCCGAAGCCGGTGAGGCCGTAGACGATCCCGAAGTTGACCATCTTCGCCTTCGAGCGCTGGCCGACGTCGACCTCGTCGCGGTCGATCTCGAAGACCTCGGCGGCGGTGGCCGCGTGGACGTCTTCGCCGGCGCGGAAGACGTCTTTGAGGACGGTCTCGTCGGCGACGTGGGCGAGCACCCGCAGCTCGACCTGGCTGTAGTCGGCGGAGAGCAGCCTGGCGCCGGGCTCGGCGACGAAGCAGGCGCGGACCGGGCGGCCGATCTCGGTCCGGATCGGGATGTTCTGCAGGTTCGGGTTGGTGCTGGAGAGGCGGCCGGTGGTGGTCGCCGCCTGGTTGAAGGTGGTGTGGACGCGGCCGGTCTCGGGATCGATCAGGTCGGGCAGCGAGTCGAGATAGGTGTTCTTCAGCTTGGTCAGCTCGCGCCAGTGCTCGATCTTCTCGACGATCGGGTGCTCCTCGCGGATCTGGGCGAGGACGCGGGCGTCGGTCGAGAAGCCGGTTTTGCCGCGGCGCTTGCGGGTAAGCCCCAGCTCCTCGAAGAGGACGCGGCCGACCTGCTGCGGCGAGCCGATTGTGAACTCCTCCCCGGCCAGCTCGAAGATCTCCTTCTCGAGGGTGGCGATGCGCTCGCCGAAGCCGGCGCCGACCTCGGCCAGGCGCTCGGCGTCGAGCTTCAGGCCCTCGCGCTCCATCGCCGCCAGCACGTGGACCAGCGGCAGCTCGATCTCGCGCAGCAGCGCCTCCAGCCCCAGCTGCTCGATGCGGGGTCGCTGGACCCCGGCGAGGGCGGCGACGAGGCGCGCTTCCTCGGGCGGGTCGAGGCCGGCCTCGACCTCCTCCCCGAGCGCGAGCTGGCCGTCGTCCTCGTCCGCGGCCGCGGTGGCGCCCTCGGCGAGACCGATCCCGGCGTCCGCGGCCAGCTCGGTCAGCTCGTAGGTGCGGCGCTGCGGCTCCAGCAGGTAGGCGGCGATCATCGTGTCGTGGTCGAGCTCCAGCTCGACGCCCTCGCGGGTGGCGGCCGCCAGCAACCCGTGGCGCCCGCCCCCGAGCGACTTGGCGTCATGGGCGAGGAAGGAGCGCCCGGCGAGCGCCGCCGCCAGCTCGTCGAGCGTCGAGGAGCCGGCGAGGATCCGCTCGCCTTCGGCGGCGGCCCAGCGCTCACCCGAGATCCCCAGCGCCGCCGGCCCCGGGCCGAGGTCGCCGGCGACGCCCTCCTCGACCTCGACCTCCAGCTCCTGCTCGACGGCCCGCCCGGGAACGGCCTCGCCCTCCGGCAACGCCTCTTCCAGTCGCTCCATCACCGCCCGCAGCTCGAACTCGCGCATGAACTCGCGCAGGGCGCCGCGGTCGGGTTCGCTCGACATCGCCGCCGCTAGGTCGACCCCGGTCTCGATCTCGTATTGCAGGGTCGCCAGCTGCTTCGACATCCGCGCGTCCTCGGCGTGCTCGGTCAGGTTCTGCTTGCGTTTGGCGCCGGAGATCTCCTCGACGCTGGCCAGCACGTTCTCCAGCGAGCCGAACCGCTGCAGCAGCTGGGTCGCGGTTTTCTCGCCGATCCCGGGGACGCCGGGGATGTTGTCGGAGGTGTCGCCGCGCAGCCCCATCAGGTCGGTGATCAGCTCCGGCGGCACCCCGTAGCGCTCCTCGACCGCGGCGCGGTCGTAGATCTTGGTCTCGGTGATCCCGCGCGAGGTACTCATCACCCGCACGCCCTCGTCGACCAGCTGGTAGGCGTCGCGGTCGCCGGTCACGACCATCACCTCGATCCCCTGCTCGCGCGCCTGGCGGACGAGCGAGGCGATCACGTCGTCGGCCTCGTAGCCGTCGACCTTGACGTTGGTGTAGCCGAAGGCCTCGACCAGCGGCATCAGGTGCGGCCACTGCTCGCGCAGCAGGTCGGGGCGCGGTTTGCGCTGGGCCTTGTAGAGGTCGTAGGTGACCTCGCGGCCCGACATCCCCGCATCCCAGGCGACGACCACGCCCTGCGGGTGGTGCTCGTCGATGACTTTGACCAGCATCGAGGCGAGGCCGTAGATCGCGTTGGTCGGCCGCCCGTCGCTGGTCCCGATCGACTCGGGTAGCGCGAAGAAGGCCCGGTAGGCGAGCGAGTTGCCGTCGATCAGGAAGAGCTCCGGTGCGTCCGCGGCCATCGCCGCCACTCTACGAGGCGAGCCCGAGGGCTTCCCGCAGGTCGGCCACGACTTCCCCCGGCCGCTCGTTCACCTGCTCTTCGCTGAAGCGATGAACGGCGAAGCCGTGCCGCCGCAGCTCGAGCTCCCGCGCACGATCGTCCTGGAACGCGACCCGACCGCGGTGGTAGTCGTAGAAGTCGGTCTCGACCGCGATCCTCTGCTCTCGCCAGAGGAAGTCGACCGTCCAGCGCCCCACCTTCACATTGACCTCCGGGACGGGAATCCCGTGGCGGCGACAGAGCCTCAGAAAGTCCCGCTCCAGATCACTGCGCGTCCGATCGCCTTTGATTCTCGGCCCAAGGCGGTACTTCGCCAGTTCGGCCTGGCGGGTGGCGCGCCGGACGAGGTGCGGGGGCACCTCGCCCCGCAGGTCTTCGATCGTGCGGGACGGCGTGGTCACGGGGATGTGGAGGCGCTCGGTGCTCGTTCCACTTGTCAAAGTCGTGCAGCGGTGAAGGCGGATGCCGGCCCGCCGGCCCCGCCCGCTCCGCGCGGAGGTCGAAACGTCGACCGGACCATCGACCGGGCGCAGCAGCCCCCAGAGCGCCGCGGCGCCCATATGGCTCAAGACAGCTCCGTCTCCGCAGGCGAGAACCGCGGCCATCCATCTACTTTCCCGCGACGTGCTCAGGTAACCGACTGCGTACACGCCCTGATGGAGGCGGTGCAGCCGACCACAAGCATTCCTCCTCGAGACGGCCGCTCGGCTCAGACCCGCTTCGAGAAGCTGTCGGTGCGTAACCACTCCATGCTGCCGCGCCGCGATCCGTGCGATCTCCAGATCGGGCTGGTCGAGTTTATCTCGCACAGCGAAACAAAGTCGACCAGCACCTCGGGCTCTCCCCCCGCGGCGACGTGGGGCGACGTCGCGGTCGAGCCCGGGCCGAGACCTCGAATCTGATTCGATAGCCGCGATGGCCGTCAGTGCTCAGTACAGCGTCACGATCCGCGTCGAGCTGGATGCGCGGCAGGAGCCGCTGGGCAAATTGACGGCGGCGATCGCCGAGGCGGGCGGGCAGCTGCAGGGAGTGGATCTGGTCCCCGGCGCGGGACCTGAGGGCAAACGGGTGCGGGAGTTCACGATCGACGCCGCCGACCGCGAGCACTGGGAGCGGATACTGCGGGCGATCGGCTCTACCCGCGGCGCCCGGGTGCTCGACTACGTCGACCGCACGATGCAGATGCACCGTGGCGGCAAGATCGACATGCACAACAAGTACCCGGTGAAGACCCGCGACGACCTCTCGATGGCCTACACGCCGGGCGTCGCCCGCGTCTGCATGGACATCCACCACGATCGCGCCAAGGCCTTCGAGTACACGATCAAGAAGAACACGGTGGCGGTGGTCTCCGACGGCAGCGCCGTGCTCGGTCTCGGCAACATCGGCCCCGAGGCGGCGATGCCGGTGATGGAGGGCAAGTGCATGCTGTTCAAAGAGTTCGCCGACGTCGACGCCTTCCCGATCTGCCTCGACACCCAGGACGCCGACGAGATCGTCAAGGCGGTGGAATTGATGGCGCCGACCTTCGGCGGGGTCAACCTCGAGGACATCTCGGCTCCGCGCTGCTTCGAGATCGAGGACCGGCTGAAGGCCTCGCTCGACATCCCCGTCTTCCACGACGACCAGCACGGCACCGCGGTGGTGACGATGGCGGCGCTGTTCAACGCGCTGAAGATCACCGGCAAACCGATAGAGCAGCTGCGGGTGCTGGTCGTCGGCCTCGGCGCCGCCGGGGTGGCGGTGACGAAGATGATGCTCGCCTCCGGGATTACCCAGATCGTCGGCTGCGACCGCCAGGGGGCGCTCTCGACCGAGCGCGAGGACTATCGGTCGGGCGCGATGAACGAGGCCAAGCGCTGGTACGCGGAGAACTCGAACCCGGAGAAGGTGAGCGGCACGCCCGACGAGGCGATCGAGGGCATGGACATCTTCGTCGGCCTCTCCGGCCCCGGGATCATCGAGGCGAAGTCGCTGGGC
Organism: uncultured Actinomycetes bacterium; assembly: GCA_963714045.1. Taxonomy (GTDB): domain Bacteria; phylum Actinomycetota; class Thermoleophilia; order Solirubrobacterales; family 70-9; genus VAYN01. The sequence goes on from OY970225.1 coordinate 2,008,403, forward strand.
AAGATGAACGATGACGCGATCGTCTTCGCGATGGCCAATCCGACTCCCGAGGTGATGCCCGAGGACGCCGCGCCCTACGTGCGGATCATGGCCACGGGCCGCTCCGACTACCCGAACCAGATCAACAACGTGCTCGCCTTCCCCGGCATCTTCCGTGGCGCCCTCGACGCGGGCGCGCCCAGCATCACCGAGGAGATGAAGCTCGCCGCCGCGCAGGGAATCGCGATGGCGGTGTCCGAGGCCGACCTCGCCGAGGACTACATCATCCCCAGCGTCTTCAACCGCGAAGTCGCGCCGAAGGTGGCCGAAGCGGTGGTCGAGGAGGCAAAGCGCGACGGCATCGCCCGCCTCAACGAGGAGACCGGCACCTTCGCCACGGTCGAGGACCGATGAGGGGCGGGGCGCGGACGTCGTGAAGGTGCTCGTCACCGGAGCCAGCGGCCTGATCGGCGCAGCGCTGTGTGACGCCCTGCTCGACCGCGGCGACGAGGTGGTCGGCCTCAGTCGCGATCCGGCCAAGGCGCGGCGCGCCAACCCCGCGGTCGTCTGGCAAGCCTGGGAGCCGACGCTCGAACGCCCGCCCGCGGCGGCCTTCGACGGCGTCGACGGGGTCGTCAACCTGCTCGGCGAGAGGATCGACCAGCGCTGGACCGGCGAGGCGAAGCGAAAGATCATGGAGACCCGCCGCACCGGCACCCACAACCTGGTCGGGACGATCGCCGGGCTCCAGAGCCGGCCCTCGGTCCTGGTCAACCAGTCGGCGGTCGGCTACTACGGCGACCGTGGCGAGGCGATCGTCGACGAGTCGGCCGGCGCCGGCGACGAGAGCTTCGACTCCGAGGTGGCGCGGGAGTGGGAGAAGGCCGCCCGCGAGGTCGAGGGGACGGGGGTGCGGCTGGCGATCCTCCGCACCGGCCAGGTCCTCGATCCCAGGGGCGGCATGCTCGCCGAGCTGCTGCCGCCGTTCAAGCTCGGTCTCGGCGGCCCGCTGGCCGGCGGCGGCCAGTACCTCTCCTGGATCCACGCCGAGGACGAGGTCGGGCTGATCCTCTGGGCGCTGGACGGGGATGCCGTCGACGGGGCACTCAACGCAACCGCGCCCAACCCCGCCACCAACCGCGACTTCGCCAAGGCGCTCGGCCGCGCCCTGGGCCGGCCGGCGGTCGTTCCCGTGCCCGGTTTCGTCCTCGACCTCAAATTCGGCGGCGAGTTCGGGGCGGTCCTGCGGGGTGGGCAGCGGGTCGTGCCGCGGCGGGCGCTCGACCTCGGCTACGAGTTCCGGCACCCGGACCTGGACGAGGCGTTACGGGACCTGCTGCGAGTGGACCGCCTCGCGAAGCGAGCCTGAGCCGCCCGTTTCGCGAATCGCGCGCAGCAGGCGCGCCATCGCGGCGGCGCCCGAGTTGGAGGCGATCCGGGGAATACCAGCGGATTCGAGGATCGGGTCGGAGAAGCGTTTGGCGGCGGGGTCGGGGGGCTCCAGGTAGGCGACTGCGGTCGAGTCCTCGGTGGCGCGGCGGACATTGGCGCCGATCTGGGCGAGGCTCAGCCTGTCGCCACTCCGTGCGTTCGCGAGGCATACCGCGCGGACGCGGATGTCGCCCGCCTGGCCCCCGGCGCGGGTCAGCTCCCGCTTCGCCCCCCCGCACAGCGGCGCCACGACATAGGCAGAGACCGTCGCCCCGGCGGAGACGCCTCCGCCTTCCCCGCAACCCGCCCCGAAAGCGCCGAGCGCGCAGGCGATGAGGATTGCTGAGACGCGGCGCACGGGCGGCGATCATAGGGTCTGGGGATCGACCCATAGACTCGCGCGCTATGCGAATCGGAGTGCTGACCGCAGGCGGCGACTGCCCGGGGCTGAACGCGGCGATCCGCGCCGTCGCCCGCTCGGCGATGGCGCGCGGCGACGAGGCGGTCGGGATCCGACGCGGCTACCGCGGCCTCGCCGAGGACGACTACGTGCCACTCGACATGCGCACGGTCTCCGGCATCCTCCATCTCGGCGGTACGATCCTCAGCACCTCCAGCTTCGAGCCGATCCGCGAAGGCGCGGTCGAGAGCGTGCGGCAGGCCTTCGCCGAGCAGGGGCTCGACGCGGTGGTGGCGATCGGCGGCGAGCACACGATGGAGATCACCCACCAGCTCCACGCCGACCACGGCCTGCCCCTGGTCGGGGTGCCGAAGACGATCGACAACGATGTCGGCGGCACCGACTTCACCTTCGGCTTCGACACCGCGGTGCAGATCGTCACCGACGCGATCGACCGCCTCCACACCACCGCCCAGTCCCACGACCGGATCATGGTGGTCGAGGTGATGGGGCGCAACACCGGCTGGATCGCCGCCTACGCGGGGCTGGCCGGCGGCGCCGACGGCATCGTCATCCCGGAGGCGACGACCACGGTCGAGGAGGTCGCGCAGGGGGTCCTGCGCCGCCATGACCGCGGCAAGGACTTCTCGATCATCGTCGTCGCCGAGGGCGCCAAGCTGGCCTTTGCCAGCGGCGAGGAACGGCTGATCCAGCCGATCGAGGACAGCGACGAGTACGGCTACCCGCGGCTCGGCGGGATCGGCGCGGCGCTGGCGACCGAGCTCGAGTCGCGGACCGGATACGAGACCAGGGTCACCGTGCTCGGACACGTCCAGCGCGGCGGCACCCCGACCTCGACCGACCGCATCCTCGCCACCCGCTACGGCGCCCACGCCTACGAGCTGGCCAAGGCCGGGGAGTTCGGCAAGATGGCGGCGATCCACGGAACCGAGATGGTCGGCATCCCGCTGGGGGAGGCGATCCGGGTCAAGCGGGTAGACCTCGAGATCCTCGAGATTGCCAAACGTTTCTTCAGCTGAGAGGCTGCTGGCGATGACCGAGCCACCCGACCTCGGCGCCGTCACCGAGATCCAGCAGAAAGTCTGGTCCGAGGGCGACTTCGCGATGGTCGCGGTCCTGATCGTCGGCGTCGCCGAGGACCTGGCGGAGGCGCTCGACATCGTCCCCGGCGAGCGCGTCCTCGACGTCGCCTGCGGCAGCGGCAACGGCGCGATCGCAGCGGCACGGCACGCCTGGGGGAACACGGTCGGCTGCGACTTCGTCCCGGCCCTGCTCGAGCGCGGCCGCGAGCGCGCCGCGGCGGAGCGGCTGGAGATCGAGTTCGTCGAGGGTGACGCCCAGGGGCTTCCCTTCGAGGACGGCAGCTTCGATGTCGCGATGTCGATCTTCGGGGCGATGTTCGCGCCGGACCAGGAGCGCACCGCGGCAGAGCTGCTGCGGGTCGTCAGGCCGGGCGGGCGGATCGGGATGGCGAACTGGACTCCCGACGGCGGTGTCGGCGCGATGTTCATGACCATCGCCAAGCACGCCCCGCCCCCTCCCGGCCTCAACCCGCCGCTGCTCTGGGGAACCGAGGAGCGGTTGCGCGAACTGTTCGGCGACGAGGTCTCCGAGCTGCGGATCGAGCGGCGCGTCTCGCGGCAGGCGTTCCGCTCCGCCGACCACTACCTCGACTTCTTCCGCACCTACTTCGGCCCGATCAAGATGGCCTTCGAGCGGGTCGGCGCCGAGGGCGAGGCGGCCCTGGAGGCCGACCTGCGCGCCTTCCTCGCCGAGGCCAACACCGCTGGCGAGCGGGCGCTGGTGCTCGAGGCGGAGTACCTCGAGGTCATTGCCATCCGGGCCGGCTAACCAAGCAGGTCGGGGGACGCAGGGAGCGCCGTGTGCTCTGCACACGAGCGACCGAGGACGCCGAGATGCGCCGCCTAGCGCGGCTGAAATACCCGCACGGCGGCGCCGATCAACAGCACCCCGAAGAAGACCAGGCCGGCGACGCCGCCGCCCTGGCCCAGCCAGGCGTAAACGGTGGTCATCGCGGCGAGCGCGAGGAAGAGACTGACGACGATTCCCATCGGCCCGAATTCTATCCGGCGAGGGCGACGCGCGTCTCGCTGAGGAAGCCGGCGACCGCGTCGGCGGCGCCCCGCGGCGAGCCGCCCTCGGCGGCGGCGCGGACCAGGCGGCTGCCGATGATGACGCCGTCGGCGATCCGCCCCACCTCGGCCGCCTGCTCGGGCGTGCCGATGCCGAAGCCGACGGCGACCGGCGTGGCGGCATCCGCCTTGGTCGCGGCGACGAGCTCGGCGAGCTCCGGCGGCACCTCGGACCGCTCACCGGTCGTCCCCACGGTGGAGACGACGTAGACGAAGCCGCGGGCGGCGGCGCAGATCCGCGCCCGCCGCCCGGGTGGCGTCGTCGGCGCCACCAGCGGCACCAGCGCCAGACCCGCGGCGGCGAAGCCGTCACGCACGTCCTCGGCCTCGCCCAGCGGCAGGTCCGGCACGATCGCCCCGGCGGCGCCGGCGGCGACCGCGAGGCGGGCGAACTCGCCGGCGCCGCCGTGGGCGAGAACCATGTTCGAGTAGACCATCAGCACCACCGGCACCCGCTGGGAGACCGAGCGACAGACCTCCAGCGCGGTCGCCAAGGTGGCGCCGGCCTCCAGCGCCGCGGTCGCGGCCGCATGAATCGTCGGCCCATCCGCCAGCGGATCCGAGAACGGCACCCCCAGCTCGATCAGATCCGCCCCGGAATCCACATAAGCCTCGGCCACCGCAAGCGAAGCCTCCCGATCCGGATATCCGGCCATCATGTAAGGCATCAAAGCCGCCCGACCTTCGTCCTTGGCGGCCGCAAAAGCCGCAGCTATCTTCCCCTCGGAAGCTCCCGTGGGGGGAGCCGGGAGATGACTCGACGGAGCCTCCCCGCTGTTGCTCCGACGAGTCATCTCCCGGCTCCCCTCTCAGAGACCTCAGCGAGGTCCTTGTCGCCACGGCCAGAGAGGCAGAGGACGTCGAATCCGGCCGCCCCCGGGTTCTCCAGCAGCCAGGCGATCGCGTGGGAGGACTCCAGGGCCGGGATGATGCCCTCCAGCCGCGCCAGCTCGCCGAAGGCGGCCAGCGCCTGGCGGTCGGTGACGGCCTCGTAGCGGGCGCGGCCGCTGTCGCGCAGGTGGGCGTGCTCGGGGCCGACGCCCGGGTAGTCGAGCCCAGCCGAGACCGAGTGGGCCTCGAGGATCTGCCCCTCCTCGTCGGCGAGCACCGAGGAGAGCGAGCCGTGCAGGACGCCGGTGCTCCCGGCCCCAAGCGAGGCGCCGTGGCGGAGCGTGTCGAGACCCTCGCCGGCGGCCTCGACGCCGATCAGCGCCACCTCGGCGTCGGCGAGGAAGGGGGTGAAGATGCCGATCGCGTTGGAGCCGCCGCCGACGCAGGCGATGACACGGGCGGGCAGCGCGCCCTCGGCCGCCAGCGCCTGCTCGCGCGCCTCCTCGCCGATCACCCGCTGCAGGTCGCGGACCAGGGCCGGGTAGGGCGCCGGGCCGACCGCCGAGCCGATCACGTAGTGGGTCGTCTCGACGTTGGCGACCCAGTCGCGGATCGCGGCGCTGACCGCCTCCTTGAGGGTGCGGGCGCCGGCCTCGACCGGAGCTACCTCGGCCCCCAGCAGCCGCATCCGCTCGACGTTGGGCGCCTGGCGGCGGATGTCCTCGGTCCCCATGTAGACGACGCACCGCAGGCCGAGCAGGGCGCAGGCGGTGGCGGTGGCGACGCCGTGCTGGCCGGCGCCGGTCTCGGCGATCACCCGCGGCTTGCCCATCCGCTGCGCCAGCAGCGCCTGGCCGAGCGCGTTGTTGATCTTGTGGGCGCCGGTGTGGGCGAGGTCCTCGCGCTTCAGGTAGACGCTGGAGCCGACCCGCTCGGAGAGGCGCTCGGCCCGGTAGAGCGGGGTCGGGCGGCCGATGAAGTCGCGCCGCAGCAGCTCCATCCGCGCCATGAACTCGGCGTCCTCGCGCGCCTCGGCCCAGGCCGCGGTCAGCTCGTCGAGCGCCGCGATCAGCGTCTCCGGAACGTACCGGCCCCCATAGGGCCCAAAATAAATATCCGCCCGCGTGCTCTGCTCTTGCTCGTTCGCGCTCATCGTCACCGGCTATCTCGCTCACTCGCTTCCGCGTCCGCCGCGGGCGGGCAGACCATCAAGCGTTCACCGTTCCCTGCGCGGCCTCAAAGAACGCCGCCATCGCCGCGTGGTCCTTGCGGCCGGGCTCGGCCTCGACGCCGCTGGCGACGTCGACCGCGTAGGGCTGCGTCACCGCGACCGCACGGGCGACGTTCTCCGGCCTCAGGCCGCCGGCCAGGATGTCCGGCACGTCGGAGCGGTGGCCGCGCAGCAGCTCCCAGTCGAAGCTCTCCCCGGTGCCTCCCCAGAGGCCCTTGCCGCGGCGGTCGAAGAGGTGGAAGTCGGTGCGGTAGGCCTCGGCGGCGTGGATGTCGGCGGCGCTGGCGACGTGGATTGCCTTGATCACCTTCACTCCCGTCCGCCGCGCCACCTCGCCGCAGAACTGGGCCCCCTCCGCCCCGTTCAGCTGCACCATCGTCAGCCCCGCGTCCTCGACCGCCCTGCCGACTTCCTCCAGCGTGGGATTCACGAAAACCCCCACCACCTCGCACTTGCGTCGAAACGCCGCCCCGATCTCAGCCGCCACAGCCGGCTCCACGCACCTCGGACTCCCGTCGAAGTGAATCAATCCAACGGCCCAGGCTCCAAGCCGCACAGCCTCCGCCGCATCGTCGAGATTGGTGATTCCGCAGAACTTGACTCTCACGCCCCCAGATTACGGGAGGGGGCTATTCGGACTGCGATTCGGCCGACGCCGGGCGGGTGCCGAGGGTGACGGTCGCCGTCTTGGTCCGTCCGCCGCGCAGGATCGTCAGTTCGAGCGATTCCCCCGGCTTTGCCGCGTTGACGATTTCGACCACTTCGTCCATCCCCGTGACCTTCTTGCCGTTCACCTCGGTGATGATGTCGCCGCCAAGGCTGACTTCGGCTCCTTCGATCGTCGCCGAGGTGTTGCCGCCTTCGATCCCGGCCTTGTCGGCGGGGCCGCCCTTGACGACCGACTGGACGATCACCCCTTCGGAGACCGGCAGGTTGAGCGCGCGCGCCAGCCCGGAGGTGATCGTGCCGCCGCTGATGCCGAGGAAGGCGTGCTCGACTTCGCCCTTGGTCTCGAGCTGGTGGATCTCGGCCCGGGCGGTGTCGATCGGGATCGCGAAGCCGATGCCTACGTTGCCGTTGGAGCCGCCGCCGGTCTCGATCTGGGAGTTGATGCCGATCACCTCGCCGGCGGAGTCGATCAGCGGCCCACCCGAGTTGCCGGGGTTGATCGCCGCGTCGGTCTGGATAACGTTCGAGATCGAGAAGCCGTTGGGGGCCTGGATCTGGCGCTGCAGCGCCGAGACGATGCCGCTGGTGACGGTGCGGTCGAGGCCGAAGGGGTTGCCGATCGCGACCACCGGGTCGCCGACTTCCATCGCCGAGGAGCGCCCGAGCGTCAGCGGGTGCAGCTGGTCGGCGGGCGCTTCGACGTCGAGCAGCGCCAGGTCGGTCGCCGGGTCGGCGCCGACGACCTTCGCCGTGTAGGTCTTGTCGGAGGAGCCGAGTTTGACCTGGATGCGGTCCGCCCCTTCGACCACGTGGTTGTTGGTCAGCAGGTGGCCCTGGGAGTCGATCACGAAGCCGGAGCCGGTGGCGGTGCCGCCGCCTTCGGATTCCGGTTCGCCGAAGGGCGAGAGCGACTGCGATTCCCGGGCGGGGACTTCGGATTCGATGAAGGCGACGCCTTCCCCGTCGCTCTTGTAGATCTGGTTGACAACGTTGCCGCCGTTGTCGCTGGACCTGCTGTCGACGGGCGCCGTCAGCGGCGCCGCCACGGTGGTCGTCGAGCCGCCTTCGGACTGGATCCAGCCGGCCGCGATGGCGATCCAGCCGAAGGCGGCGACGACGGCGCCACCGAGCAGGGCGGAGAAGAATGGGCTGCGGAGGACTCGCCGTGGCTTGTTCATGGCGGCGATGATCGGCCTCGGCGCTGATCGCTCTCTAAAGGCCCTCGAAAGAGATTCTAAATTCGCCCGTCCGGCGGGCGCGAGGGCGGCTGGAAGAGGTGCTCGCGGGTGCCTTCGTCGGCGCCGGTCAGCTCGCGCGTTTTCGCCTCGGGGTCGGCGGCCGCCATCAGAGCGCCGCCGATCAGCACCGCGTCGACGCCGACCCGCTCCAGCTCCGCCAGCTCGGCCCGGCCGGAGATGCCGCTCTCGGCGACCACGGTCTTGCCCGCCGGCACGTCCGGCATCAGCTCGAAGGTCGTCGCCAGGTCGACCGTCCCCTGGTCGAGGTTGCGGTTGTTGATCCCGAGCACCTCGGCGTCGGCCTCCAGCGCCCGCTCCAGCTCCTCCGCGTCATGGACCTCGACGAGACAGTCGAGGTCGATCGCGCGGGCCTCGTCGTAGAGCGAGCGCAGGTCGCGGTCGTCGAGGGCGCGGACGATCAGTAGCACCGCGTCGGCGCCGTTGACCGCCGCCTCGTAGAGCTGGTAGGGGTCGACGATGAAGTCCTTGCGGATGATCGGCAGCCCGCAGGCGGCACGGGCCGCGCGCAGATCCTCGAGCGAGCCGCCGAAGTGGGGCTCGTCGGTCAGCACCGAGAGCGCGGCGGCGCCGCCGCGCTCATAGGCCCCAACCTGCCCGGCGACGGTGGCCGTGGCCGAGATCTCTCCGGCGCTGGGGGAGCGCCGCTTGAACTCGGCGATCAGCGAGAGCCCCGGGCGCACCAGCGCCTCGTTGAAGGGGCGGTCCTCGCCGCGGCCGGAAAGCCGCGACTCGAGGTCGGCCTGGGGCAGGTCGCGCCGGCGCGCGTCCACTCCCCTCCGGGCACCGTCGATCAGCTGCTCGATCATTCCCACTTGACTGTCAGAGCCTAGATGGTCGGCGACGAATCCGGTTGGGAATCAGTCGCCCTGGGAGGTCGTTGCCGCGATCAGGCGCTCCAGCACCGCGGCGGCGGCACCGGAGTCGATCGCCTCGGCGGCCCTGGCGGCGCCCTGCTCGAGGTCGGGGGCGAGGCCGGCGACGTAGATCGCGGCGGCGGCGTTGAGCAGGGTCAGGTCGCGGGGCGGGCCCAGCTCTCCGGCCAGCACGGCGCGCACGGTGGCGGCGTTCTCCGCCGGGGAGCCGCCGGCCACGGCCTCCAGCGGCGCCGGGGCGATCCCGAACTGGCCCGGCTCGGCGAACCACTCCGAGGTGCCGCCGTCGGCGACCTCGATCACCCGCGTGCGGGAGGCGATCGAGAGCTCGTCGAGCCCGTCCTCGGCGGAGACGACCAGCGCCCTGACACTGCCGAGACCGACCAGGGCCTCGGCGATCGTCTCCTGGTAGTGGCGGTCGGCGACGCCGAGCAGCTGCCGGTTGGCCCCGGCGGGGTTGGTCAGCGGGCCGAGGAAGTTGAAGATCGTGCGCACGCCGAGCGCCCTGCGGGCGGGGATCACGTGGGCCATCGCCGCGTGGTGGCGGGGGGCGAACATGAAGCCGAAGCCGACCTCGTCGATGCAGCGCCCGACCCGCTCGGGCTCGAGCTCGATGTCGACGCCGAACGCCTCCAGCAGGTCGGCGGAGCCGCAGCGGCTGGTGTTGGAGCGGTTGCCGTGCTTGGCGACCGCGCAGCCGGCGCCGGCCGCGACCAGGGCCGCCGCGGTGGAGACGTTGAAGGTCGAGGGGCCGCCGCCGGTGCCGGCGGTGTCGACGAGGTCGGTGCGGGCGCTGGGGACGGGGGTGGCGAGCGAGCGCATCGTCCGCGCCAGGCCGACCAGCTCGGGCACCGTCTCCCCCTTGGCCCGCAGGGCGATCAGGAAGGCGCCGGTCTGGACCGGGTCGGCGCGCCCCTCCATGATCTCGGCCAGCACCGCCGAGGCGTGGTCGGCGGTGAGGTGGTCGCCGGCACAGACCGCGTCGATCGCCCGGCTGACGACGTCGTTGGGCATCAGCCGCCTCCGAGGAAGTTGGCGAGGAGGCTCTTGCCCTGCGGAGTGAGAACGGACTCGGGGTGGAACTGGACGCCCTCGGCCGGCAGCTCGCGGTGGCGGGCGCCCATCACGACGTCGCCGAGGGAGGCGCTCAGCTCGAGCTCGTCGGGGAGATCGGGATCGGCGACGAGCGAGTGGTAGCGACCGGCGACCAGCGGGTTCGGCAGCCCGGCGAAGATCGTCCTGCCGTCGTGCTCCACCTCGGCGTCCTTGCCGTGGACCGGCTCGCCCTGGACGACGCGGCCGCCGAAGGCCTCGACCATCGCCTGGTGCCCGAGGCAGACGCCGAGCACGGGGGTGCCCGCCTCGGCGAAGGCGCGGATCGCGGCGCCGGAGATGCCGGCCTCGGCCGGGGTGCAGGGGCCGGGCGAGACGACGAGCCGGTCGGGGCCGCGCTCCAGCAGCTCGGCGACGGTCGCCTTGTCGTTGCGGACGACCTCGACCTCCGCCCCCAGCTCACCCAGGTACTGGACCAGGTTGTAGGTGAAGGAGTCGTAGTTGTCGATGACGAGAACCCTCATGCTCGACCGCCAATCGCGGACGCGGGAGGGTGGGGCCATCCATATCTGATTCTTTGGCCCCGCCCGGGAGCAGAGCAGATTGGCGGAATTGTCATTTCCAGTCGGGTTGTTCGCAGGCGACCTCGACGGCGCGGAAGACCGCCCGCGCCTTGTTCACCGACTCGTTGTACTCGTAGGCCGGCTCGGCGTCGGCGACGGTGCCGCCGCCGGCCTGCACGTGCATCTGCCCGTCCTTGACGACGACGGTGCGGATGTGGATCGCGGTGTCGAGGTCGCCGTCCCAGGAGAGGTAGCCGATCGCGCCGCCGTAGGAGCAGCGCTTGACCGGCTCGAGCTCGTCGATGATCTGCATCGCCCGCACCTTCGGCGCCCCGGAGAGGGTGCCGGCGGGCAGCGCCGAGCGCAGCACGTCCATCGCGCTCACCCCCTCGCGCAGCTTCCCGGAGACCTGGCTGACGATGTGGAGGACGTGGGAGTAGGTCTCGACGACCATCAGCTCGTCCACCTTGACCGACCCGTACTCGCAGACTCGGCCGAGGTCGTTGCGGCCGAGGTCGACCAGCATCACGTGCTCGGCCCGCTCCTTGGGGTCGTTGATCAGTCGCTCGGCGAGGCGGCGATCCTCGTCCTCGCTGCGCCCGCGCGGCGAGGTGCCGGCGATCGGCCGCGTCTCGACCCGGCCGCCGCTGACCTTGACCAGCGGCTCCGGCGAGGCGCCGGCGATCTGGAAGTCGCCGAACTCGAGGAAGTACATGTAGGGCGACGGGTTGACCGCCCGCAGGCCGCGATAGACCGAGAAGGCCTCGACCGGGGCCGGGGCGGAGAAGCGCTGGGAGGGCACCACCTGGAAGGCGTCGCCGGCGTGGACGTACTCCACGATCCGCTCGACAGCCGCTTCGAACTCCTCCCGCTCCATGTTGGAGACGAACTCGGGCGGCTCGGCGAGCGAGGGGCCGGCCGGGGCCGGCACGGCGCCGCGCAGACGCTCGCGCATCTCGGCGATCGTCGCGGCGGCGCGCTCGTAGGCGGCGTCGACGCCCCCCTCGTCCTCGATGAAGGCGCAGGCGAGGATCGTCAGCTCGTGGCGCAGGTGGTCGAAGGCCACCATCGCGTCGGTGACCATCAGCGCCATGTCGGGCAGGCCGAGCGGGTCGGGGTTGGGCGGGCCGAGCGGCTCCACCGTGCGCACCAGGTCGTAGCCGAAGAAGCCGACGGCGCCGCCGGCGAAGGGCGGCAGGCCCTCGACCGGGGCCGGGCGGAAGTCGGCGAGGCGGGCGGCGAGGGCGGCGTAGGGGTCGGGCGCCGGCTCGCTGCGGCCGGGGCCCTCGCCGGCGGCGGCCTCCTCCCCGCTCCACTCCGAGAGGGTGCCGTCGCTCCAGCGCAGCAGCGCCCGCGGGCGCAGGCCGACGAAGGAGTAGCGCCCGACCTGGCCCTGCTCGGCGGACTCCAGCAGGAAGCACGGCGCCCCCTCCGGCTCGCCGGCGCGCAGCTTGAGGAAGGCGGAGACCGGCGTCTCGCAGTCGTCGACGAAGCTGGCGCGCAGCGGCACCACGTTGCCCTCGCGGGCCAGCTCCCGCACCCGCTCCAGGCTCGGCTCGAGCCTCAACTCACTGGCCACTGCGGTCATTCAGCACTTCCATCACGGCCGACTGCGAGACCCCGCGCGAGAGCAGCAGCACGCTGAGGTGGTACAGCAGGTCGGCCGCCTCTTCGGCGACGCGCTCCTCGGACTCCTCGCGGGCGGCGCGGATGACCTCCTCGGCCTCCTCCTCGACCTTGGCGCCGATCAGGTCGTGGTCATCGAGGAGCTTGACGGTGTAGCTGCCGTCGGGCCGCTCGACGGCGCGGCTGCGCAGCGTCCGCTCCAGCTCCGGCAGCGCTTCGTGGCTGACCGGGTGGGGCTCGCCGGGGGCCGGGGGCGCGTCCTTGCGGCTCGAGGCCGAGCCCAGCACCTCGCGGTAGAAGCAGCTGCGCTGGCCGGTGTGGCAGGCCGGGCCGGCCGGGTCGACCATCGCCACCAGGGCGTCGCCGTCGCAGTCGTAGCGGAGCTGGCGCAGGCGCATGAAGCTGCCCGAGCTTTCGCCTTTCTTCCAGAGTTCGTCGCGGGAGCGGCTGTGGAGGTGGAGGTCGCCGGTCTCCAGCGTCATCTCCAGCGATTCGGCGCTGACGTAGGCGAGCATCAGCACCTCGCCGGTGGCGAAGTCCTGGACGACGCAGGGCGCCAGCCCGCGCTGGTCGAATTCGATTTCCCCGAACATCGGTCCAATCGTAGTGGCCGGGCGGCTACTCGATTCCCAGCCGGTCCAGCAGGTCCTCGTCGCGGCGCCAGTGGCGGCGGACGCGGACGCTGAGGTCGAGGTGGACCCGGGCGCCCAGCTCGCGCTCCAGCGAGCGCCGCGCCGCGGCGCCGATCTCGCCGATCTTGGCGCCGCCCCTGCCGATCAGGATCCCCTTCTGGGACTCGGTCTCGGCCCAGATCTCGGCCGCGACGACGATCAGGCCGTCCTCACGCGGCGCCACCTCCTTGACCGCGACCTCGACCGAGTGCGGGATCTCCTGGCGGGTGCGGTTCAGCACCTGCTCGCGGATCAGCTCGGCCAGCAGCAGCTCGCTCGACTGGTCGCTGTGGTCCTCCGGCGGGTACATGTAGGGCCCCTCCGGGACCAGCTCCCCCAGCCGCGCGACCAGCGCCTCCAGGCCCTCGCCGCTGCGGGCGCTGATCGGGAAGACCTCGTCGACCCCCTCCAGCTCGGCGGCCGCCGCCAGCACCGGCACCAGCTCGTTGGGCCCGAGCCGGTCGGCCTTGTTGACGGCGCAGACGACCGGCAGCCTGGCGCCGGCCTCGAGCAGGGCGCGGACGATGAAGCGGTCGCCGGGGCCGACGCCCTCCTCGCCGTTGATCACGACCAGGGCGACGTCGGAGTCGGCGAGCTCGCGCTCGACCCGCTGCTGCATGCGCTCGGTCAGCACGTCGCGGGGGCGCTGCACGCCGGGCAGGTCGACGAGGACCAGCTGGCGGCCGGAGTCGAGGTCGGTGGCGACGCCGCGGATCGCCCGGCGGGTCGTCTGCGGGCGCATCGAGACGATCGCCACGTGGGAGCCGACGATCGCGTTGACCAGCGTCGACTTGCCGACGTTGGGCCGCCCGGCCAAACCCACGAAACCAGCTCGCTGCCTCCTCTGCTCCGGCTCGGTCGGGCTCATCACAACCGGAGATCTCCCGACCGAGCCTCCGCGTCCGGGGGCAGCGAGGCGAGAATCTGGGCTTGAAGCTGGAGCATCTCGCCGTCGTCGGTCTCGTGGTCGTAGCCGCAGAGGTGGAGGGTGCCGTGGACGGCGGCCTCGGTCAGGTCGGAGCAGTGCTCGGGGCAGATGACGACGTCGCCGAGCTCGCGCGGGCCGGCGGTGGGGCCGGCGCCGTCGAGCGGGAAGGCGAGCACGTCGGTGGGCGCGTCCCTGCCGCGGTGCTCGCGGTTGAGCTCGCGGATGCGGCTCGCGTCGACCAGCTCCAGCGCCAGGTGGCCGTCCTCGACCCCCGCCGCCGCCAGGGCCGCCGCGACCGCCGCGCGCAGCTCCGAGGGAACGTCGGCGAGCTCCAGCGTCAAGAGCCCGATGTCGGCCCGTGTTCGTTGCCCGCCGCCCGCTCGCGGCTGCCGTGCGTGTCGTAGGCGGCGACGATGCGCTGGACGAGCTTGTGGCGGACGACGTCTTCGCCGCCGAACTCGATGAAGGAGATGTCCTGGACCTCGTCGAGGATGTCGCGGACGGCGATCAGGCCGGAGCGCTGGTCCTTGGGCAGGTCGATCTGGGTGACGTCGCCGGTGACGACCATGCGCGAGTTGAAGCCGAGCCTGGTGAGGAACATCTTCATCTGCTCGGGGCTGGTGTTCTGCGCCTCGTCGAGGATGACAAAAGAATCATTAAGCGTTCTACCCCTCATGAATGCCAGCGGCGCCACCTCGATCACGTCGCGCTCGAAGTAGCCGTTGACGCGGTCGGGGTCGATCATGTCGTAGAGGGCGTCGAAGAGCGGCCGTAGGTAGGGGTCGACCTTGGCCTGGATGTCGCCGGGCAGGAAGCCGAGCCGCTCGCCCGCCTCGACCGCGGGGCGGGTGAGGATGATCCGCTGCACCTTGCGCTCGGTCAGCGCCGCGGCCGCCATCGCCACCGCGAGGAAGGTCTTGCCGGTGCCGGCGGGGCCGATCCCGAAGGTGATCGTGTGGCGGCGGATCGAGTCGACGTAGCGCTTCTGGTTCAGCGTCTTCGGCGCCACCTTGGTGTTGCGGTGGCGCCAGACGACGTCGTCGAGGATCTCGGCCGGGCTCGCTTCGGCGTCGAGGGCGCCGGTCACCGCCTCGATCGTGCCCGGGGCGACGTCGTGCCCCTGCTCGATCAGCTCGACCAGCTCGTCGACGATCGTCGCCCCCTGCTCGACGTCGCCGGAGTCGCCGTCCAAGGTGAGGACGTTGCCGCGCAGGTGCAGATCGCACTCGAGCCTCCCGCGCAGCTCCCGCAGGACGGTGTCCTCCGAGCCGGCAAGCTCGGCGGCGACGGTGTTGTCCAGCGTCAGCTGCCTACGGGCCAAGCTCAGGCACCCAGCTTCGCCCGCACCGCCGCGCTGACCCGCTTGCCGTCGGCCCGGCCACCCACCTTGGGCATCAGCGCCGACATCACCTGGCCCATCTGCCTCTGCTCGCTCGCCCCGGTCTCCGCCACCGCGGCGTCGACCAGCGCCGCCAGCTCCTCGTTGGAGAGCTGCTGCGGCAGGTAGCCCTCGATCAGCTCGGCCTCGAAGCGCTCGGCGGCGGCCTGCTCGGCGCGGCCGGCGCCCTCGTAGGCCTCGGCCGCCTCGACCCGCTTCTTGCGCTCCCGCTGCAGCACCGCGACCTCGTCGCCCTTGCCCAGCTTCGCGTCCTGCTGGAGCACGTCGACGACCATCCGCAGCGCCGCCGCGCGCTCGCGGTCGCGCGCCTTCATCGCCGTCCGCACGTCGCTCTGCACCTGCTCGAGAACGCTCATGCGTTAAGGGTAGTCGGCGCCGTCGATCTCGACCCGCTCGACCTCGCCCAGCGGCATCTGCAGGAAGCGGGTGCCGAGCTCGCGGAAGGAGCCGGTGTCGCCGGTGCAGAGGAAGCGGTAGTCGCCCTCGCCATCGCGGCCACGGGCGAGGCCGGCACGATCGAGCGCGCGCTGGACGGCGGCGGCGACCGCGTGGCCGCCGCTGACCAGGCGCACGTCGCGGCCGAGGATGCGCTGCAGCATCGGCGCCACCAGCGGGTAGTGGGTGCAGCCGAGGATCAGGGTGTCGACCTCGGCCCGCTTGAGCGGCGCGCAGTAGGCGCGCGCCATCGCCATCACGTCGTCGTCGAAGGGCGAGCCCTGCTGGATGAACGGCGCCAGCTTCGGCGCCTCGACCTCGGTCACCTCCAGCGCCCGTCCCTCGGCTTCGAGGGCGCGGCGGTAGGCGCCGCTCTCGACCGTGTTCGGCGTCGCCAGCACGCCGACCCTGCCGCTGTCGGTGATCGCCGCCGCGATCTCCGCCTGCGGCTCGACCACGGGGACCACCTCCACCCCGCTCCGGGCGCCGGCCGCGCGGGCGACGTCCTCGCCGATCGAGGTGGCGGTGTTGCAGGCGATCACCAGCAGCTTGGCGCCGCGGCCGAGCAGCAGCTCGGCGATCCGCGCGATCCGCTCGCGCAGGGCGCCGGGGTCGCGGCTCCCGTAGGGGAACATCGCCGTGTCGCCGAGGTAGACGAAGTCCTCCTCCGGCAGCGAGACCAGGCACTCGTGCAGCACGGTGAGGCCGCCGACCCCGGAGTCGAACATCGCCACCGGCAGCGAGGGGTCGAGCTCGGGCGGCGCGGGAGGCAGGGCCGTCAGGGCTGGACGACCATGAAGAAGATCGTGATCGCGACGATCAGGCCGGCGATTTTGCCGCCGTTCTCGAGCTTCTTGGAGACCGCCCCGTACTCGGCGCCGAGCGTGTCGCCGGCGGCGAGGTCGCGCTCGGAGAGCTCCAGGGCCTTCGCCACGTTGGGCCGGAAGAACCCGTGCGCCATGCCGAAGAGGACGACGATCGCCACGAAGCCGACGCTGACCCAGGATTCGCCGGCGCCGATGTGGTGGTCGGCCAGCATGTAGATGCCGGCCAGCAGGACGACGATCAGGCCGGGCTGGACCAGGAAGCGGTCGGTCTGCTGGATCCCCCGCAGCACCGCCGGGATGCTGCGCGGCGCGGTTTTTTCGGCGACGCCGATGAAGATCCCGTAGCCGAAGGTCGGGCCGAAGGCGAGCACGACCGCGAGCACATGGATGAACAAGCCGATACTGAAACCGGTGATCGTCGCGAGCATCGGCGGAAACCCTACATCTCATCCGCGACGGAACAGCAACGCAGCCCAGTCGCCCTCGCGACGGCGGTCGACCGCGACCAATCCCGCCTCCCCGAAAAACGCCACCGCCTCGTCTAACTCACCTGGCAGGAGCCCCGAGCAGACGAGGGTTTGGAGGGTGAGGGCAGGGGTCTCCCGAGCAACAGCGGGGAGGCTCGGGAGACCCCTGCCCTCACCCTCCGAGTTGCTCGCGAGCTGAACAGCTACTGCACGGAGAATCGGGGCGGTCATGTTGGCTACGACCGTGGGTGCCAGCGTTGGGAGGCGCTCGCGGAGGTTGATGCGTTCGAGTTGTAGTTCGACGCCGTTGGCGGTGGCGTTGGCGGCGGCCGCTTCCAGGGCCGGGGGCTCGTGGTCGTAGGCGTCGATCGGGGCCCAGCCGAGCTTCGCGGCGGCGATGGCGAGGACGCCGGAACCGGTGCCGAGGTCGGTGAGTGGGCCGTGGGCCTCGCCGGCGGCCCCCAGCTCGAGCAGGTACTCGAGGCAGAGCCGGGTGGTCGGGTGAGCGCCGGTGCCGAAGGCCTGGCCGGGGTCGACGACGACGTCGATCGCGCCGGGCCGCGGCGGCTCCCAGGAGGGACGCAGCCAGAGCCGGCCGCCGACCAGCAGCGGCTTGTGGAAGTCGCGCCAGCGGTCGGCCCAGTCGTCGGGGACCTCGGTCGCCGTGACCTCGACCCGCCCGCCGCCGATCGCGGCGTCGACCCCGCCCAGCTCCGGCAGCTCGCCCTCGCCGCCGTAGATCGCGTACTCGACGTAGCCCGGCCCGCGCTCCTCCTCGACCCCGTTGGGCGCCAGCACCGTCAGCTCGGCCAGCACCAGCTCCGCCTGCTCAGGCGCGCACCTGACGGCGAGGCGGATCACTGAAAGGCGCGGCGGACGCGGCTGAAGAGGCCCGCGTCATGGCGCGGGCCGAGGTTGTCCTCCTCCAGCGACTCGTCGAGGCGCTCGACCGTCTCGCGCTGCTCCTCGCTGAGGTTGGTGGGGACGACGACGTCGAGGATCACCCGCTGGTTGCCGCGGCGGCGGCCGCCCAGCCGCGGCAGCCCGGCCCCGCGCAGGACCTCTTCGTGGCCCGGCTGGGTCCCCGCCGCGACCTCGATCTCGCGCTCGCCCTCCAGCGTCGGCACGGTGACGGCGGTGCCGAGCATCGCCTCGGTGGCGGGAATCGAGACGACGCTGAGGAGGTCGGTCCCGTCGCGCTGGAAGCGCTCGTCCTCGGCGACCTCGACCTCGACGTAGAGGTCGCCGGGCGGGGTGCCCGGATCGCCGGCATGGCCGGCGCCGGCGACCCGCAGCCGCTGCCCGTCCTCGATCCCGGCCGGGATCTCGACCGCCTGCGTCCGCTGCCCGCGGGTGCGGCCGCTGCCGGCGCACTCGGCGCAGGGCGTCTCGGGGATTTTGCCGGCGCCGCCGCAGGCGTCGCAGGCGACCCCCCGGACCATCTGCCCGAACGGCGTGCGGGAGACCTGGCGCAGCTGACCGGCGCCGTCGCAGCGCTCGCAGGTGGAGATCGGCGTCCCCGGCTCGGCGCCGTTGCCGTGGCAGTGCTCGCAGGCGCCGACGGCGTCGAAGGAGATCTCGCGCCGCGCCCCGGCGGCGACCTCGTCGAGGTCGATCGCGACCGAGACCAGGATGTCGCCGCCTGCCGCGCGCCCGCCCCCGGTGCCGAAGCCGAAAGCCTCGCCGCCGAAGAAGGCCTGGAAGATGTCGTCGATCGAGCCGAAGGAGGAGCGCGGGTCGAAGCCGCCGGAACGCAGACCCTCGTGCCCGTGGGCGTCGTAGGTGCGGCGGCGCTCGGCGTCGGAGAGGACCTCGTAGGCCTCGGCCGCGGCCTTGAACTTCTCCTCCGCCTCGGGGTCGTGGTCGTTGACGTCGGGGTGCAGTTCGCGGGCGAGGCCGCGGAAGGCCTTCTTGATCTCGGCCTCGCTCGCCTCCCGGCCGACGCCGAGCACGTCGTAGTAGTCGCGCGGCATCGCTCGCTCAGCCGTCGTACACGGTCTCGAAGTAGCGCGAGAGCTCGCGAGCGGCGCCGCGGACCGAGGCGATCGCGGTCGCGTAGTCCATCCGCAGCGGCCCGACCACGCCGACCGAGCCGAGGTTGCGCTGGCCGAGGCCGTAGTTGGCGCCGACGACGCTGACCGAGCGCAGCTCCGGCTGCGGGTTCTCGTCGCCGATCCAGAGGAAGACCGAGCGCTCCGCGAGCGCGGAGCGCAGCATGTCGAGCACGTCGGCGCGGCCTTCGAGGGCGCCCAGCAGCCGGTCGACCCGCGGCAGGTCGGCGAAGTGCTGCTCGGAGAGGAGCCGGGCGGCGCCATGGGTGTAGAGGGTCTCGCCGAGGGGCGGCGCGGTGGCCAGGGCCATCAGGTCGGTGACCTGGGCCAGGGCCGCGGTCGTCTCCCGCATCGCCTCGTCGACCTCGCGGCGCAGCCGCGAGAGCTCCAGCCCGACCCGGGTCTCGGCCGGCAGCGCCCCCGAAGCCAGCAGCAGGTCAACGTAGCGCCGGTAGCCCGAATCCGTGGGGATCCGCCCCGCCGACGTATGCGGGTGGGTGAGGTAACCCTCGGCCTCGAGCAGCGCCAGCTCCGCCCGAACCGTCGAGGGCCCCCACTCGACCTCGGGCCGCTCGGCCACCTCTTTCGAAGGCACCGGCTTCGCCGAGACGAGATACGCATCGACGACCAGCCGCAAAATCAGCTCTTGGCGCGAAGAAAGCATGCCCCGAAGTCTAGGAGGAGCGCCGGGTGACCCCTCCCAAACACTCAAGCGAGGCTCCCGCCGAGCGTTTGGGAGGGGTCACCCGGCGCTCCTACAACTCGACTTCCGCTTCGGCGTTCTTGATGATCTCGGTCTCGCCCTGGTTGGCGACCGTGTCGACCACGATCCGGTCGCCGTCCACCGACTTGACGGTGCCGGAGACGACGATCTCCTGCTCCGGCATGCCCATCCCGCGGAACTGGACCGAGAGCCGCTTCAGCGCCCGCGGGTCGCCACCGGCGAGGGCGGCGTTGGCGCGGGCGACGAGGCCCATCGAGTAGAGGCCGTGGAGGATGTTCCGCGGCAGCCCGACGGCCTTGGCGAACTCGTCGTCGATGTGGATCGGGTTGAAGTCGCCGGAGGCGCCGGCGTAGCGGTGCGGCAGGAACTTGTCCGGCGTGACCCGCAGCTCCGGAACCTGGTCGCCCACTTTGAAGTCAGCCATCTCAGACCCCCCTGACGATGTTGGTCCAGACGGCGCGCACGACCCGCTCGCCGTTCTGGTTGACGGAGACGGACTCGAAGACGTAGAAGCCCTTGCCGTCTTTCTCGTAGATCTCGAGGCACTTCGGCGTGGTCGTGATCTCGTCGCCGGAGCAGGCCGGCTCGCCCCACTCGAACTCCTGGCCGCCGTGCACCATCGCCGCGAAGTTCATCCCCACCTCGGGGTCGAACATGACCGGGCCCATCGCCGGGCCGCTGTAGACGACGGCGAACATCGGCGGCGCCACCACGTCGCGGAAGCCGGCCGCGCGGGCCGCCTCGACGTCGAAGTGGACGGGGTTGTCGATCCCCAGCGCGTTCGCGTACTCCTTGATCTTCTCCCGGCCGACCTGGTAGGTCGTCCCGGGCCATTCCTTGCCTACCGCATCAGTTTTTAGCGTCATGGTCGCGGCATTCTAGGGATTCACTCGTCTATCTCCAAAACGGCCAGGAACGCCTCCTGCGGCACTTCCACCCGGCCCACCGACTTCATCCTCTTCTTCCCCGCTTTCTGCTTCTTCAGCAGCTTGTTCTTGCGGGTGACGTCGCCGCCGTAGAGCTTCGCGGTGACGTCCTTGCGCAGCGCCTTGACGGTCTCGCGAGCAAGGATGTTGGAGCCGATCGCGGCCTGCACCGGGACGTCGAAGAGTTGGCGCGGGATCGTCTTGCGCAGCCGCCCGACCAGGCGCTTGCCCTGATCGTAGGCGAATTCGCGGTGGACGATGATCGAGAGCGCGTCGACCTTGTCGCCGGCCAGCAGGATGTCGACCTTGACCAGGTCGGAGGCGCGGTTGCCGATCGGCTCGTAGTCGAGCGAGGCGTAGCCGCGGGTCGAGGACTTCAGGAGGTCGAAGAAGTCGAGGACGATCTCCGCCAGTGGCATGTCGTAGCGGATCTGCACCCGCTCGGGGCTGAGGTAGTGCATGTCGACGTGGGTGCCGCGGCGGGTCTGGCAGAGCTCCATCACCGCGCCCACCTGCTCTTTGGGAGCGATGATCGTGGCACGGATGTAGGGCTCTTCGATCGTCTCGATCACCCCGGGGTCCGGGAGGTCGGTGGGGCTGTGCACCTCCTTGCTCTCCCGGTTGGCGAGGTGCACCTCGTAGCGCACGTTCGGCGTCGTCGCCAGCAGGTCGAGCCCGTACTCGCGCTCCAGCCGCTCGCGCACGATCTCCATGTGGAGGAGGCCGAGGAAGCCGCAGCGGAAGCCGAAGCCTAGCGCCTCGGAGGTCTCCGGCTCCCAGGACAGGGCGGCGTCGTTGAGGGCCAGCTTCTCGAGCGCGTCGCGAAGGTCTTCGAAGCGGTCGGTGTCAATCGGAAAAAGGCCGCAGAAAACCATCGGCCGCACCTCGCGGTAGCCCTCCAGGGGCTCGCTCGCGGGTCGCTCCCGCGAGGTGAGCGTGTCGCCGACGCGCAGCTTGGCGACGTCCTTGATGCCGGTGATCAGGTAGCCGACGTCGCCCGCCTCCATCCCCTCCACCCCGGTCATCGCCGGCCGGAAGAAGCCGATGTCGTCGATGTCGGCCTCGGTCCCGTTCTGCATCGCCAGGATCCGCTCGTGCTTGCGGAAGCGCCCGTCGACCATCCGCACGTAGGCGATGACGCCGCGGTACTGGTCGAACTCGGAGTCGAAGATCAGGGCTCGGGTCGGCGCCTCGGGCTCGCCCTTCGGCGCCGGGATGCGGGCGACGATCGCCTCCAGCACCTCCGGCACCCCCACCCCGGTCTTGGCCGATATCCGCAGCGCTTCCTCCGGGTCGCCGCCGAGCAGGTCGGCGATCTCCTGCGCGACCCGGTCCGGCTCGGCGCCGGGCAGGTCGACCTTGTTGATGACCGGGATCAGCTCCAGCCCGTTCTCGATCGCCAGGTAGGTGTTGGCGACGGTCTGCGCCTCGACCCCCTGGGCGGCGTCGACGACCAGCAGCGCCCCCTCGCAGGCGGCGAGGCTGCGGGAGACCTCGTAGGAGAAGTCGACGTGGCCGGGAGTGTCGATCAGCTGCAGGTGGTAGGCCTGCCCGTCGGCGGCGGTGTACTCGACCCGGACGGCCTGGGCCTTGATCGTGATCCCGCGCTCGCGCTCGAGGTCCATCGAGTCGAGCATCTGGGCCTGCATCTTCTTCGGGTCGACCGCGCCGGTGACCTCGAGGATGCGGTCGGCCAGGGTCGACTTGCCGTGGTCGATGTGGGCGATGATCGAGAAGTTGCGGATGCGGTCCATCGGCGTGCGGAGTATGGCGAGCGCGCCGGGCCGGCGGGGCCTGTCATCAGCCGAGGGGCCTGCGGGCGAGGTTTACGTTCTCGGCCCCTCGGCTGATGCCACCCACCGGCAGAGGCGGGATCACCTGCACGCCGATGGATCCAGGCTTTCCTTTAGTTGAAAAACGATCGTCGGGGGCTTGCGGAGGATCACTTTGGCGTCGGGGCCTTCGGTCCAGCGGGCCTGGGGCGGGTAGGGGGGCTTGCCGGGTTCGAGGCGGTCGCGGGTGGCGACCACGTAGTCGTAGCGGCCTTCGTCGAGGGCGCGGCGCCAGGCGGGGCAGGTGAGCGGGGCTTCGAAGCCCCCGTGGGCGGCTTCCTCGCCAACGAACTGGACGTGGTTGGAGAGATCGGTGCCGAAGAGCGGGTACTGGCGGGTGCTGGTGGTGGCGATGCGGGCGCCGACGACGTCGCCGGCCCAAGCGAAGGCGGCGTCGAGACCGGGCGTGGTGAAGACCGGGTCCGCGTAGCGGCTCTGCAGGTAGTGACGCTGAACGGGATAGCCGATCGCGACCCCCAGCAGGATCAGGGCGGCGCCAGCTCCCAAAAGCCACCCCCGATGGTTGCGGCAGTCCTTTGTACCCCTATGCGTCACAAAGGACTGCCGCAACCTGCTCAGGCGGGCGAAGATGCCGCGCAGGAGCGGCGTCGCGGGGAGCAGGGCGAGGCCGAGGACGAGCGCCGGCACGAGGTAGCGCAGGCCGGACTCGAAGCCGCGGGGGATGCCGTCGGGGCCGGAGGCCGAGGTCGGGGCGAGAAGCCAGGCCAGGGCCGTGGCGAGGCCGACGAGGGCGGCGAGAGGACGCACCGGATCCCCGCGCCAGAGAGAGCGCGATCTCCCGATACCGGGATCGAGGCAGAGGATCAGGCCGGCGAGGGCGGCTGCTCCGAGCAGCGGCCAGACGACCCAGAGGCCGTGGTGGAGGCCGGGCAGGAACCAGCCGGACCAGACCGCGCCGTCGGTGAGGTAGCCGAGGACGCTGTGCGCTTCGCGGCCCCCGAGCGCCTGCTGGGGGGCCGGCAGCGAGATCGGCCCGAGGTGGTGGATCCAGGGCAGCGGGCTGCCGGCGTGGACGAGGTTCCGCAGGTACCAGTAGCCGCCACCGGCCAGCGCGGCCAGGGCCGAGACCCAGAGCGCCCGCCAGCGTCCCCCCCGGGGCGCGACGACGGCCAGGCCGGCGACCAGCACCGCACCCGGCAGCAGGAAGTTCAACTTGGTTCCGGCAGCGAGACCCGCCGAGAGGCCGACGACCGCCAGAGCGCCGAGCGGCAGACCGCGGCGAGTGGCTCCGTCCCTCTTCCCCGCCCACCCGTTCAGCGCGATCGCCACCGCCGCCAGCAGGAAGAAGATGGCGACGATGTCGTTGCGCGCCTCGCCGGCCTGATCGGCGAGAGCGGGCACGCTGAGCGCGACGGCGCCCAGCGCGAGGGACCATGGCGCAACCCGGTACGGCCGCCCGATGCACCAGCAGGCGACCAGGCACCCCGCGAACCAGCCGAGGTTCAGCAGCGGCGAGAGCACGTCCCGGCCGAACGCCAGCATCCCCACCGCGTGGAAGATTTCCCCGTTCGCCGGGTAGAACCAGGCGAGGAACTGCGGCGCGATGAAGTGCAGGTTCCAGGTGTTGGCACTCTGGAAGAAGCCAGCGGCGAAGGGGCCGTGGTACCAGGTGGAGTCGAAGCCGGTCATGCCGGTCGAGAGGCGGGCCTTCACGCCTGCGGCGAAGTGGATCGCGGCGAGAACGGCGATCGGGAGTGCGATCAGCGTGGGAGGAGAGGGACGGGAGGCCCTCCCCAGACACAGCTCGCTTATGGCTCGCTGTTGAGTGTCTGGGGAGGGCCTCCCGTCCCTCTCCCGCCGCGAGATGAACCTCCACAGCCCGATCCCGACCATCGCGACGAGGGTCAGATATGGCACCGGGTCGAAGGCGCTGAACGAGCCCAGCAGCTCGGCGCACCAGATCAGCAGCGCCAGCGAGATAACAGTCGTTGCCAGCGCCGCCGGTGCCCCGCCGAACCTCGGCAGCAGCCACCTGCGCAGCGCCGCCCCTCCCAGCCAGGCGAAACCGCCGAGGAGGAGGATCTCGGCGGCTCCCAGCAGGTAGCGGCCCGGGCCGAGCATCTAGCGGCCACGCCGCAGCAGGCGCACGATCTGCTCCAGCTCGGCGACCCGGAGCAGCTTGGCGGCGGCGAGGTAGACGAGGCCGCCGGCTCCCAGACCGGCCCCGAGGGAGACGACCTGGGCGAGAAGGCCGCGGCCGAGGGCGGCGTCGAGCAGGTCCCAGACGAGCCAGCCGACCGCCGCCAGGGCGACGGAGGCGATCGTTATCCGGGCCGCGGTGGAGAGCAGGCGGTCGAGCTCGAGGCCGCCGAACTCGCGGCGCAGGATCAGCGCCTGGGCGACGACGGCGGTGGTGGTGCCGATGCCGGTGCCGGCGACGATTCCGCCGACCCCGAACGGCGCGTAGAGGGCGAGCGCGGCGAGGGCCGAGACGACGAGGTCGATCGCGGCCAGGGAGGTCGCCTGCCAGGGCCGCTGCAAGCTGAAGAAGGTGCGCGTCTGCAGCAGGTAGAGGCCGTTGGTCGGCAGCGAGAAGGCGAACCAGAAGAGCGCCGTCGCGACCACGGTCGTCTCCGCCGCGTTGAAGGCGCCGCGCTGGTAGACGAGCCGGATGATCGGGTCGGACAGGGCGAGGATGGCGGCGGCGGCCGGGATCAGGACGAAGAGGATCTGGCGCATGCCGTTGGCCATCGTCGCCCGCAGGTTGTCGATCTCCCCCGCGTTGGCGAAGCGGGCCAGGGTCGGGAAGAGGACCGTCGCGATCGCCACCGAGAAGATCCCCTGGGGCAGCTGGTAGATGCGGAAGGCTTTGTCGATCGCCGCCGGCGCCTGTTCGGAGACAAAGCTGGCGAAGAAGCTGTTGATCAGCAGGTTGAAGTTGATCAGGCCGAGGCTGATCGTCACCGGCAACATCAGCAGCAGGACTCGCCGCACGCCGGGATGGCGCCAGTCGAAGCTGAGCGTGAAATGGAACGGCGTGTTGCGCAGGTCCCAAGCGGGGATCAGCAGCTGGACCAGGGTGCCGACGAGGATCGCGATCGCGTAGGCGTAGATCCTGTTCTGGCCGTGGAACCGCGGCTCCAGCAGGACCAGGACGAGGATGATCGTCAGGTTCCAGAACAGCGGCGAGATCGCGAAGGCGCCGAAGCGGTCGTAGCTGTTGAGGATGCCGACGACCACGCCGCTGACCCCGAGCATGATCAGGATCGGGAAGAGGACCTGCGAGAGGGTGACGGTGAGGTCGAGGATCTCGCCTTCGAAGCCGGGGGCGAAGAGCGGCATCACGACCGGCGCCAGGAGCACGAACAGCGCCGTGATCGCGCCCAGCACCATCGTCACCAGCAGCAGCAGGGTCGAGGCCAGCCGGAAGGCCTCGCGGTAGTGCTTCTTGCCGATCAGTTCGGTGAAGACGGGGACGAAGGCCGGCTGCAGGGCGGCGTCGGCGAACAGCGCCCGGATCAGGTTCGGGACCTGGAAGGCGATCGTGAAGGCCGACATCGGACCGCTGATGCCGTAATAACCGGCGGCGACGACTTCGCGGCCGAGGCCCGCCACCCGCGAGGCCGCGGTGGCGATCGAGAAGAAGGCGGTCGAGCGGGCGATGCGGCCGGCCTGGCGGCCTGGGGCGGGCTCGCCGGCGAAGTCCTCGCCGGGGTCGAACGCCTCCGCCCCGCGCAGGGCGGCGTCGGCGTCCACCGCCGCCCGCTCGTCGCGCTCGGGTGTGTCGGGTGCCCTGGGGGTCTCCAAGCTGGTCTCAGTCGCTATAGTCGGCGGCCGCCCGGAGCCGGCACGGCGTCAGCTCAGGCACCTGACTCATGGCCAACATAGCCTCACAGAAGAAGCGGATCCTACGCAGCGAGCGCGAGCGCGCGGAGAACCGGCTGCTCACCAGCACGGTGAAGACCCACTTCCGCCGCCTCGAAAGCGCGGTTGAGGGCGGCGACGCGAGCGCGATCGAGGCCGAGCAGCGCGATCTCGTCTCGAAGATCGACAAGGCCGTGCAGAAGGGCGCGATGCACCTCAACACCGGCTCGCGCAAGAAGTCCAAAGCAGCCCGCATCGCCACCTCCGCCGCGAAGTAATCAGGCGGCCATCGCGCGCAGGGCCAGGGTGAAGGCCAGCGGATCGCCGTAGTCGGCGCCACCGCGGCACCAGCGCTCCAGCTCGGCGAGGGCGATAGTCGCGTCTCGCCGCCGCTCGCCCCTGCCCCGGCGCAGGCGCGAGGCGAGAGCGTAGATCAGCCCGGTGACGTTCTCGCCCTGCGCCAGCAGGCGCTCGGCGATCCTCAGCGCCCCGGCCGGATCGCGCGCCTCGAGAGCATCGGCCAGCGCCCAGACGACGGCCTCGGAGGTGTCGGCGACCATCGCCTCGAGGTCGGCGATGTCGACCGCGCCCCCCTCCCCCGCCCACAGCGCCAGCCGCTCCAGCTCCTGGCGCAGCCGCACCGGGTTGGCGCCCATGCGGTCGACGAGAAGGCGGGCGGCGGCGGGGTCGAGCCGGAAGCCGAGCCGCTGGGCGTCGGCGACGAGCAGGCGCGGCATCTGGCGCGCATTTGGCGTCTCGAACTCGTGGATCTCGCCCTTCGCCGCCCGCACCGCCTGCGTCAGCTTCGCCGGCGCCTTGGCGCGGGAGATCAGGACCAGGGTGAGGTCGGGCGGCAGCTCGCCGAGCGCGGCGGCGACGGCCTCGAGCTGGCGGTCGCGCCAGCGCTCGACCCCGTCGGCGAGCAGGTAGCGGCGCGAGTCCATCAGAGACATCGCCGGGATCGCCGCCAGCAGCGCCTCGTGGTCGGGCATCCCCCGCCCCTCGCCGGGCTCGAACACCTCCAGCGCGTCGGCCCCGGCCTCGCGCTCGGCGCGGACCCGCAGCCGGCCCCGGGTGGCGTCGATCTTCGCCCCGTCGGTGCCGGCGATCAGGTACAGAGCTCGCATCTCCTCGGCCACGCCGGCGAGTCTAGGTGACGCCGGGGCGGCGCCTCAGGCACCGCTCTCCACCGCGATCGAACCGCGCTCGACGTCGATGGTCACGGTGCCGTCCTCGTCCGTGCGCATGGTGCGGATGCCGTGGGCGGCGAGGGTCGCGAGGGTGCCTGGCGTCGGGTGCCCGTAGGAGTTGTGGGCGCCGACGGAGATCACCGCCAGCCGCGGCCGCGTACGGTCGAGCAGCGTCGCCAGGCCGGCGTCGTCGCTGCCGTGGTGGGCGACCTTGAGCACGTCCACCGGCCCCGGGTCGAGGGGGACGGCCTCCGCCTCGGCGTCGGCGGTGAGCAGCATCGAGAAGTCGTGCCAGCGGGCGAGGATGACCAGGGCGAGCTGGTTTGGGTCGGTCCCCGGCGCCGCCTCGGACAGCAGTTCGGGCGGGGGCCAGAGGACTTCCAGGCGCAGGGCGCCCGAGCGCAGCTCGCTGCCGGCGGCGGCGTGGACGGTGGCGGCGCCGGCCGCGCGGGCCTCATCGAGCGGCCCGTGCCCCAGCCGCGCGTAGACGAGCCGGGCGACGGGGAAGCGGCCGAGCAGTTCTTCGATGCCGCCGATGTGGTCGGACTGGTCGTGGGTGGCGACGGCGGCGCCGAGGCGCCCGACCCCGGCATCCTCCAGCTTGGCTTCGAGACCGTCGCCCGGCGGCCCGCCGTCGACCAGCACCGCCGGGGCCCCAGCCGGCTGCAGCAGGATCGCGTCGCCCTGGCCGATGTCGAGCACCTCGACCCGCAGGCCGGGCGGCGGCGGGGCGGCGGTGGGGCCCGACCCGGGGCCAATCAGCGTCGCCAGCCCGGCCAGGGCGGCGAGCACGGCCAGCGCCAGCCGGACCGGCCGGGCGCCACGACCGCGGGGCGAGGCCGCAGGGGGCGCGCTCGCTCGCCTCCGTACCGCCGTCAGCCGGCGGCGGCGGGCGAGCCGGAAGACCAGCACGACGGCCGCCGCCAGGCCCAGGTAGGAGCCGATGAGGCCGGCGCCGCCGAGGCGGACGTGGAGCTCGGCCCAGCCCGGCCGCGCGCACCAGGAGGCGACCTGGGCGATGTAGCCGAGCAGGAGGGCGTTGAGGTGGTTCAGCGGCTCGACCGGCAGGCCGGGGACCTGGGAGGCGGCGGCGCTCGCCATCCCCAGCCACATCGCCGGCGCCACCGCCGGCATCGCCGCCAGGTTGGCGGCCAGGGTCGTGGTAGAGAGCGTTTCGAAGTGGAAGGCGATCAACGGCGCCGTGGCGAGGGTGGCGGCGATCGTCACCGCGGCTCCCTCGGCCAGGGCGCCGCGCCAGCCGCCCGAGCCGACCCGGGCCGCGATCGCCCCGCGCAGCGGCGGGGCGAGGACGAAGATCCCGGCCACGGCGGCGAAGCTGAGCTGCCAGCCGATGTCGGAGGCGACCGCCGGATCGACCGCCAGGGTCACCCCGAGCGCCAGTCCCAGCGCGTACAGCCGCGACGCCCGCCGTCCCGCCAGCGTCGCCAGCACGCCGGCGGCGCCCATCACCGCGGCGCGCTGGATCGAGGGGCCGGCGCCGGCCAGGGGCACGTAGACGGCGATCAGGCCCAGCACCCAGACGAGGCGCTCACGCAGGGGGATGCCGAGCGCTCCCAGCAGCGGCATCGCCAGCAGCGCCAGCAGGGTCACGTTCTCGCCGGAGACGGCGAGCAGATGACTGAGGCCGGAGCGGCGGAAGTCTTCCTTGGTCCCGGCGTCGATGTTTTCGTCCTCGCCGAGCACGAAGCCGCGGGCCAGCTCGGCCTCGCGGGCGGGCATGCCCCGTCCCAGGCCCTCCTCCGCCCGCTGCCGGATCTCGGCGCTGCGGAGCAGGGCGACGACGACCAGGAGGGCGATCCCGACCAGGACCGGCAGCGGCGGGCGCGGGGAGCGCACCGGCCCCTACGGCTGCAGCCGCGCCCGCAGCGACTCCATCGTCGCCGGCCCGATCCCCGACACCTGGTCGAGCTGGTCGATCGAGGAGAGGCCGCCGTGTTCGTCGCGGAAGTCGATGATGTCCTGCGCCGTCACCGGCCCGATGCCGTCGATCGTGTCGAGCTGCTCGACGGTCGCGGTGCCGAGGCTGATCGGACCGTCTTCTTCGCTGGAGGCGGTCGCGGCGACGCCCCCGCCCGGAGCGCGCTCGGGCACCACCACCTGCTGGCCGTCGGCGAGCCGGGCGGCGAGGTTGACCGCTTCCAGCTCGGCCTTGGGATCGGCGCCGCCGGCCCGCTGCACGGCGTCGTTGACCCGGCTGCCGGCCGGCAGCCGGTAGACGCCGGGCCTGGCGACCGCGCCGGTGACGTCGACGACCAGGTCGCCCGCCTGGCCGCTGAGGGTGAAGCCGCCGCCAGAGGAGGACGATTCGCCGCCGCTCGAACCTGACGACCCGCCGCTGGAAGCGGCGGTGTAGCTCTGCCCGCTGCCGCCCTCGCCGCGGATCGCCCGCGCCCCGACCAGCAGCAGGGCGACGGCGACGGCGCCGTAGACGACGACCTGGGATCTGCTCAGCTCGGGCATCGCCCGGAAGCTTCGGCCAGCGCGGCGCGCGGATGGCGCGCAAAAACGAACGACTCAGCTAAATCTCGTCGTCGTCGTCGTAACCGGCCACCTCGGCGAGCTGGTCGCTGTACAGCTCGGCGGCGGCCACGGGCGGCGACTGGATCGAGACGCAGCACAGCTCGGCCTCGCCGTCGTTGGCGAGCGCATGGTCGGTCGCCGGCGGGACCAGGATCAGGTCGCCCTCCCCGACCCGCTGCGTGTCCCCGGCCACCGACATCGTGCCGGTGCCGCGGACGACCACGTAGGCCTGCTCGGACTCTTCGTGGGAGCGCAGGGCCTGCTCGACCCCGGCCGGAACGGAGAGCCAGGTGACGGAGAGGTTGCGGGAGCCGAGTTCGCCCGCGTCCATGAGGACGTGGGCGCGCAGCCGGTGCCACTCCTCAACTGGTGCGTCCTCAAGGCGCCTGACGAGCATCGGCGCGCTTTCTACCAGATAGAGAGGTCATGGACCGCGACCGGCCTCAACGGACGACGAAGTTGACCAGCTTGCCGGGGACGACGACCTCCTTGACGACGTCCTTCCCGTCGAGGTGGCGGGCGACCTTCTCGCTCTCGCGGGCGAGGCGCAGCAGCTCCTCGCGCGGGGCCCCGGCGGCGGCCTCGATCCGGTCGCGCAGCTTGCCGTTGACCTGGACGACGAGGGTGACGGTGTCGCTGGCCAGCAGGCTCGGGTCGGCCTCGGGCCAGGGCCGCTCCCAGACCCGCTCGCCCGTCAGCCGCTCGAACACCTCGCTGCCGAGGTGCGGGGCGAAGGGGAAGATCAGCGAGGCGGCGGTGGCGGCCGCGAAGCGCACGGCGGCGGCGCCCTCGGGGTCGGCGTAGAGGCCGTCCTTGAGCCGGTAGGTGTCGTTGACCAGCTCCATCACCGCCGAGATCGCGGTGTTGAACTGGAAGCCGCGTTGGAAGTCGTGGGTCGCCTTGTCGATCGCCCAGTGGGCCTTGGCGAGCAGCTCGCGGGCCTCTTCCTCCGGCTCGCCGCCGGGCTCGCCGGCCCCCGTCCGCTGCTCGGCCTCCTCGCAGAGCCGCCAGAGCCGCGAGAGGAAGCGGTTGACGCCCTCTACCCCCTCGTCGGACCAGTCGCCGCCGCGCTCGGGCGGCCCCATGAAGCAGACGTAGGTGCGGGCGGTGTCGGCGCCGTAGCGCTCGACGTAATCGGCGGGGCTGACGGTGTTGCCCCGCGACTTCGACATCTTCGCCCCGTCGCGGGTGATCATCCCCTGCGCGAAGAGGTTGGCGAACGGCTCCTGGACGCCGAGGTGGCCGAGGTCGGCAAGCGCCTTGATGAGGAAGCGCGCGTACATCAGGTGCAGGATCGCGTGCTCGACGCCGCCGATGTACTGGTCGACGGGGAGCCAGTGATCGGCCGCGGCACGGTCCCAGGCGGCCTCGCGGTTGCGGGAGTCGAGATAGCGGACGAAGTACCAGGAGGAGTCGACGAAGGTGTCCATCGTGTCGGTCTCGCGCCGGGCGGGGCCGCCGCAGCGGGGGCAGGTGGTCGCGACCCAGTCCTCGGCGGCAGCCAGCGGGCTCCTGCCCTGCGGCGCGTAGTCCTCGATCTCCGGCAGCTCGACCGGCAGCTGCTCGTCGGGGACGGGGACGATCGCCGGGACGCCGTCCTCGCCGCACTCCTCGCAGTAGACGACCGGGATCGGCGCCCCCCAGTAGCGCTGGCGCGAGACCAGCCAGTCGCGCAGGCGGTAGTTGACGGAGGGGCGGCCGCGGCCCTCGGCGGCGAGCCACTCAACGATCTCCTCGTAGGCCTCGCGGTTGTCCCTGCCGTCGAAGCGGCCGGAGTTCGCCATCTGGCCGTCGCCGGGATATGGCAGGCCGCGGGCGTCGCGCGAGGCCTCGGGATCCTCGCCCTCGATCACCCGCTGGACCGGCAGCTCGAAGGCCTGGGCGAATTCGTAGTCGCGGGAGTCGTGGCCGGGCACGGCCATGATCGCGCCGGTCCCGTACTCCATCAGCACGTAGTCGGCGACGAACATCGGGATCTCCTCGCCGTTGACCGGGTTGACGACGTTTCGGCCCAGCGGCACCCCCGTCTTGTCGCGGTCCTCGGCGCCGCGCTCCTCGGCCGACTCGCGGGCGACGCGGTTGACGTACTCGCGGACGTCCCCCTCGGCGGGCGTGCCGGCGACCAGCCGCTCCAGGTCCGGGTGCTCGGGAGCGAGGACGAAGAAGGTGGCGCCGAAGAGGGTGTCGGGGCGGGTGGTAAAGACCGGGAAGTCGAGGTCGAGCTCCTCGCAGCGGAAGACGGCCTCGGCCCCCTCGGAGCGGCCGATCCAGTTGCGCTGCATCGTGATCACGTGCTCGGGCCAGGACTCGAGCGCCTCGAAGTCGGCGAGCAGGCGGTCGGCGTAGTCGGTGATGCGGAAGAACCACTGCTCGAGGTTGCGCTGCACCACCTGCGTGCCGCAGCGCTCGCAGCGGCCGTCGACGACCTGCTCGTTGGCGAGCACGGTGGCGTCCTTGGGGCACCATTGCACCGGCGCCTCGGTGCGGTAGGCGAGGCCCTGCTCGAACAGGCGCAGGAAGATCCACTGGGTCCAGCGGTAGTACTCGGGGGTGTGGGTGCCGAGCTCGCGCGACCAGTCGATCGAGATCCCCCACTCGCGGAACTGGCGACGGAAGGAGGCGATCGAGCGCTCGGTCGCGACCCGCGGCGGCTCGCCGGTTTTGATCGCGTTGTTCTCGGCGGGCAGGCCGAAGGAGTCGTAGCCCATCGGGTGGATCACCTCGAAGCCGTGGCGGCGGCGGAAGTGGGCGATCGCGTCGCCGACCGCGTAGCACTTGAGGTGGCCGACGTGGGGCTCTCCCGACGGATACGGGAGCATCTCCAGGACGTAGGACTTCGGCTTCGAGTCGTCGAAGCCGGGCTGACCGGGGTTCGCGACCTCCCAGGTCTTCTCCTCGGCCCAGACCCGCTGCCACTTCTCCTCTATCGCCTTCGGCTCGTAACCTCTCACGCTCATGGAGCGGCGATCTTACGAGGCGACCCAGAAATGGGTGAGGTGGGTCGGGTCGACCGGCGAGAGCGCTTCGAGGATGTGGGGCCAGACGTAGACCTCGATCGTGGCGGCGGCGATCAGGGTC
This sequence comes from uncultured Actinomycetes bacterium, assembly GCA_963714045.1. Lineage (GTDB taxonomy): Bacteria > Actinomycetota > Thermoleophilia > Solirubrobacterales > 70-9 > VAYN01. The sequence continues at coordinate 2,041,385 of OY970225.1, forward strand.
GGGATGGCGAGGGCGACGGTGATGAAGGTGGCGGCGAGGAGCTGGTTCCACTCGCCACGGCGGCTGGCGATCAGCCAGGCGGCGAGCGGGAGGAAGAGGGCGGTGAGCTCGGGGATCGCGTGCGGGAGGACGCTGAGGACCAGCTCGAGCCGGGTGATGTGGAGCTGGAAGGCCAGGGTCGAGCCCTGGAAGCCGAGGTAGAGGGCCTGGGTGCAGAGCGAGAAGAGGGTGACGGCGCAGACGAAGAGGATCGCCAGCTCGCCCGCCTTGACGTGGAGCCAGCGTGAGAAGCCGCGGCGCTGGGCGGCGGCGATCGGCATCGAGGCGCCGGCGATGAAGCCGGCCACGCAGGCCGTTCCGTGCAGGGCCAGCACCAGCGAGTTGCGCCAGAGGATCGGCAGCAGGTCGCCGGGTTCCGACGGTTCGGTCAAGCCCGGCAGGCGGATCGGCGTCAGGTCCGGCGTCAGCAGCCCGGCGACGAACCAGGTCGCGGTCAGCAGCGCCAGCGCGATCGCCACGCTCAGCGCCAGCCAGCCCCGCAGAACCGCCCAGGGCCGCTCGTTCCAGACCTCGAAGGTCTCCCGCGTATCCCGCATCCCATGCGAGAACACGTGCTGATTGACCGCACTCATCGCCTCAGTCATCGGCAGCGACCGGCGGCCGATTGAGGCTTGGGGGGCAGAGGCGGGCAACCGGCTTGCCCCAGCGGGTTACGTGGATCTCTTTGCCGGACTCAGCCAACCGAACGTACTGGCCGAGCTTGGAATCAAACTCATCCATACCGACCGTCTGCTTCAGATCGGCAAAGTAATCTGGAGTGGACAGCACGCCAGCGACCGGATTGACCACAGGGATAATGGAGCTAGTGGGACTCGAACCCACGGCCTCCTGACTGCCGGTCAGGCGCTCTTCCAGCTGAGCTATAGCCCCTCGGAACTCGTAATCGGCCGCCCAGTTTAGCGCCGCGCGCTGATTGTTCTTAGTCTTGGTCAACCTCAGATGCACGGTGCCTTGCCCCGCGACCAAGCCCATCGGTAGGAGATAGCACCTTTCCAACTCCCCGCAGTACGCCGCCAAAACGTCTATCTGCGATCCGTCATACGACGACCTGACGTAGCCCTGCGTCGGCGAGTGATACGACGTTCGCGCTCCTATGCGAACCACATCTCCATCGCTACGCGCCCACTTGCACTGCACACGGAGCAATGTCCCGGCGACTCCGAGCACGAGGTCGTAGCGCTCGTGCTCGGTCAGCGGCTTGAGGACCGAGAGTCCTAGTTTCGCCGCTTCGGTGGCGATTGCCAACTCGGCGACGTTGCCCTTGTGGTTGGGATTGTCTACGAACATGTGTTCGCAGACAATACATCTCTTTACGGATGCTACGCGGCGCGCTGCTCGCCCGGGTCCTCGTCGACGTCGAGGATCAGGTTGTCCGGGGCGATGTGGCGGACCTTGAAGTCGAGGGTGGAGAGCTCCTCCAGTTCGCGCAGGAGCTCGACCGGCTCCTCGAGCCGCATCGAGAGCGTCGCGCGGCCCTCGGAGAAGCGCTCGACCGAGATCTCGGAGGCGCCGAGACGACCGACCGCGTCCTCGAAGCCGACCAGCTGGGAGAAGTCGCCGAGGGGGCCGATCTCAAGCTTGACCAGGCCCTCGAAGATGCCGTCCGCGAGGTCTCCGACCCGGCTCCCGCTCGCCGCCGGCGCGGACGCCCCGGCGCCGTCGCCGTCTTGGGCCTCGTTCAGCGCCTGCACCCGGCGGCTCACCTCGACCGCCTCGCGCAGCGCCTTCATCCGGATCCGCGTCGCCTGCCCGCGCGCCTGCGACTGGATCTCCTCCAGCCGGGCCGAGACCGCGTCGAGCGAGACGATGCTGCGGTCATGGCGCTCGTTGGCCTCGCGCAGGCGCTCGGCGAGCCCGCGGATCTCGCGCTCGCGCTCGATCACCATCCCCGAAAGAGAGGCCAGCTCCTGCTCGGCCCGGGCAGCCGCCTCGGCCGCCCCCCGCTCGCGTTCGAGCGCCTCGGCGGCGTCGCGCTCCAGGGCCCAGGCGCGGGCGTCGCGCTGCGCCAGAGAGACGTCGACCTGTCGCCGGCTGTAGCCGAACAGCGCCCTCTTGAAGCTGACCATGCGCAGCACCGTAGGGAAGGCCTCGGACGGTAATGCGTCACATACGCGCCGAGCGCCCGGGCGGGCGCCGCCGTCGCCCTCAGGCGCTCGCGGCCGAGGGCGTTTCGGAGGCGCCGAGGTCCAGCTCCAGGCGCGGCGCCTCGCGCCAGAGGTCCTCGAGCTGGTAGCGGTCCCGCGCCTCCGCGGTGAAGACGTGGAGGACGCAGTCGAGGTAGTCGAGGATCGTCCAGCCGGCTTCGCCGCCACTGTCGACGCCGCCCGGCAGCACCGCCATCTCTCCCTTGACCCGCACCCTCACCTCGTCGATGATCGCCGCCGCCTGGCGCTCGTTGCGGGCGGTGCAGATCACCAGGAAGTCGGTGTAGGAGACGAGCTCGCGCATGTCGAGGACGACGACGTCCTCGCCCTTTTTGGAGTCGGCCAGCTCGGCCAGGCGGCGAGCCAGCGGCTCTGAGCGCGGGGCGCTCACGAGTAGAGCCCCTTCTCCTCGACGAACCGCGCCACCGGCTCCGGCACCAGATAGCGCAACGGCCGGCCCGCGGCCGCCCGCTCGCGCACGGCCGAGGAGGAGACACCGAACTGGGGCATCTCCAGCAGCGTCGCCCGCCCGCCGGCGCCGAGGCTGCGCAGCACCGCCGCGACCTCGGCCTCGGAGACGCCGGAGCGCCGCGCCACCGCCAGCCGCGCCAGCTCGACCACCCGCTCGGGCCGACGCCAGCTCTCCAGGTGCAGGGCGGCGTCCGCCCCCATCACGAACACCAACTCCGTGTCGCCTCGTTCTTCCGCAAGCAGTTCCAAGGTCTCATACGTGTAGGACGGCCCCTCGCGGTCGACCTCGAGCGTGGAGACGGAGAAGCGCGGGTCGTCGGCGGCGGCGAGCCGGGTCATCGCCAGCCGCAACTCCCGGCCCGGGTCATCGACGATCCGCTTGTGGGGCGCGTCGCCGGTGGGGACGAGGATCACCTCGCTGAGGCCGAGCTGCCAGAGCGCCTCCTGGGCCAGCGCCAGGTGCCCGAGGTGCGGGGGGTTGAAAGCCGACCCCAGCACCCCGACCCCCGCCGCCGCCGCGCTACTCACGCACCTGGCCGTCGCCGCGCGCCACGTACTTGAAGGTCGTCAGCTCGCGCATCCCGATCGGCCCGCGGGCGTGCAGCTTCTGGGTCGAGTTGCCGATCTCGGCCCCCATCCCGTACTCGAAGCCGTCGGTGAAGCGGGTCGAGGCGTTGATGTAGACGGCGGCCGCGTCGACCCCCGCGGCGAACTCCTCGGCGGCCTCCTCCGAAGCGGTGATGATCGCCTCCGAGTGCCCGGTGCCGTGGGCGTTGACGTGCTCGACCGCGTCCGCGACCGAGTCGACGACGGCGACCGCCATCTTCAGTCCCAGGTACTCGGTGTCCCAGTCCTGTTCGGTGGCGGGCCCGATCTCGACCTCGCCGGCGAAGGAGCGAACGCGCTCGTCGCCGACCAGCTCGACCCCGGCCTCGCGCAGGTCGGCAAGGACCGCCGGCACGAAGCGGGCGGCGATCGCGGCGTCGACCAGCAGCGTCTCGGCCGCGTTGCAGACGCCGGGCCGCTGCACCTTGGCGTTGACGGCGATCCGCCGCGCCATCTCGAGATCGGCTTCGCCGTGCACGTAGACGTGGCAGTTGCCCGCCGCCGCGTACATCACCGGCACGGTCGCGACGTCCTTCAGCGCCGCCTTCAGCCCTTCGCCGCCGCGCGGGATCAGCAGGTCGACCAGGCCCTCCTGGGTCGCCAGCTCGGCCAGTCCCTGGCGGCCGCCGCCATCCAGCAGCGCCACCGCGTCCTCCGGCAGCCCGGCCTCGCCGAGCGCCTCGCGGACGATCGCCGCCAGCGCCCCGTTCGAGCGCTCCGCGTAGCTGGACCCCCGCAGCACGATCGCGTTGCCGCTCTTGATCGTCAGCGCCGCGCAGTCGATCGTCACGTTCGGACGGGCCTCGTAGACCACCGCGACGACGCCGAGCGGCACCCGGACCTTGCGCAGGTCCAGGCCGCTGACCAATGTTTTGCGTTCGAGCTCCTCGCCGACGGGGTCGTCGAGCCCGGCCACCACCCGCACCCCCGCGGCCATCGCCGCCACCCGGTCCGCGGTCAGCGCCAGCCGGTCCCTCAACGCCGCGCTCAGCCCGGCGGCGCGCTCGTCGGCGCGCTCGTCGGCGTTCGCCTCGAGAACCTCGGCGCTGCGCTCCTCCAGCAGCCGCGCGGTCGCCTCCAGTGCCGCGTCCTTGGCCCCGGTGGAAGCGCTCGCCAAAACTCGGGCAGCCCGCTTGGCCGCCGTACAACTCTCGACAACAGACGTCGCAGTCATCGCCATTCGAGAAGGGTAGCTGGGAGCCGGGTGGCCCTCCCCCGGAGACCGTCGCGCAGCTGGGTCGTATGTGGCGATTCGAGGCCTCGCCGCTTGAGCCTCCGGGGGAGGGCCACCCGGCTCCCTACAACAGGACGAAGCGATCGCGATGGATGACCTCGTCCGCCGCGTGGGGCAACAGGTCGCGGACCGCGTCCGTCTTCATCCCGATCACCTGGGAGAGCTCGCGGGAAGAGAAGTCACTGATGCCCTTGCCGATCGGCTCAGCGTCGCAGTTGACCTCAACCGCGTCGCCGGCCTCGAAGTCGCCCTCGACCGCGAGGATGCCGACGGGCAGCAGGCTGGAGCCCTGCTCACGCAGCACGCGGGCTGCCCCGTCGTCGACGAAGATCTTCCCCCGTGCCGGCTTCGCGTACTTGAGCCAGAGCTTGAAGCTCGACGCCTTGCCGTCCTGGGCCGGGAAGCGCGTTCCGACCGCCTCTTCCCCGGCCGCCGCCTTCAGCGTCCCGGCGCCGGTCCCGTTGCAGATCACCGCCGGGATCCCGGCCTCGCTCGCCATCTCCGCCGCCGCCACCTTGCTGCGCATGCCGCCCGAGCCGAAGGCCGAGGTACGGTCGCCGATCTCCATGTCGGCGAGCGCGGCAAAGTCGTCGACCTCGCCGATCAGCTCGGCCGCCGGGTCGAGGTGCGGGTCGGCGCTCATCAGGCCGTCGATGTTCGTCAGCAGGACCAGCAGGCGGGCATCGAGAAGGAGGGCGACCTGGGCAGCGAGGAAGTCGTTGTCGCCGAAGCTGATCTCGTCGGTCGCGGTGGTGTCGTTCTCGTTGACCACCGGCACCACCCCCCACTCGACCAGCCGCATCAGCGTCCGGCGGGCGTTGAGGTAGTTGGTGCGGGCGGCGATGTCGGCGGCGGTCAGCAGCACCTGCGCGGCCTTCGTCCCGTGCCCCGCCAGCCTGCTCTCGTAGGCCCGGAAGAGGTCGCCCTGGCCGACGGCGGAAGCCCCCTGCAGCTCGTCCATCGCCCGCGGCCGCACCGGCAGGCCCATCAGGCGCATCCCCCGCGCGATCGCGCCCGAGGTGACCATCACGACCCGCTCCCCCCCTGCTCGAGCGCGCTCACCTGCGCGCAGACCGAGTCGAGCACGTCCGCCCGCAGCTCGCCGTCGTCGGCGGCGACGATCGAGGAACCAAGCTTGACGACCAGGGTCATGCGGCGCAGTCTAGGTGGCGCCTATATGTGCAGCTCGAACTCGTGCTCGCCGATGCGGACGTCGTCGCCGGGCTGGAAGCCGGCCTTGGCCAGGGCGGCGATGACGCCGATCTCGCCGAGGCGCTGCTCGAGGTAGGCGAGCGCCTCCTCGTTTTTCGTGTCGTGGCGCTCGAACAGCAGCTCGACGCCGCGGCCGGCGATCCTGAAGGCGCCGTCCCCCTCGCGCTCGACCCGGTAACCGCCCTCGCCGGCGGGGCGGTAGACGCGGTGCTCGGCCTCGAATTCGCCGGCGGGCTCGCCGGCGGTCGGCACGATGGCGGGCTGCAGCTCCGGCAGCGCCGCGAGGATCCGGCGGCGCAGCTCGTCCAGCCCCTCGCCGGTCGCCGAGGAGACGGCGAGCACGCCGAGCACCCGTTCCCCCAGACGTTCCGCCCACTCGGCCACCGCCGCCTCGACCTTCTCGCTCTCCAGCAGGTCGCGCTTGCTCAGTACCACCAACTCCGGCAGTCGCTCCAGCCCCGCCCCGTGCGCGGCCAGCTCGGCCCGCACGGTCTCGTAGTCGGACTCCGGCTCGCCGTCGATCGGCGCCAGGTCGACGAGGTGGACCAGCATCGAGCAGCGCTCGACGTGGGCGAGAAACTCATGCCCGAGCCCCGCCCCCTCGGCGGCCCCTTCGATCAGCCCCGGGATGTCGGCTACGACCGCCTGGCGGTCATCGCCCTCGACCGTCCCCAACACCGGTGAGAGCGTCGTGAACGGGTAGTCGGCGACCTTCGGCGCCGCCCGCGTCAGCCGCCCCAGCAGCGAGGACTTCCCCGCGTTCGGCAGCCCCACCAGCCCCACGTCGGCCAGCAGCTTCAGCCGCAGCTCGATCCAGTCCGCCTCCCCCTTCGTCCCCCTCTCGGCGAAGCGCGGCGCCTGCCGGGTCGAGGTGGCGAACCGCTTGTTCCCGTGCCCCCCACGCCCACCGTGAGCGACCACGGCCCGCTGCCCTGCCTCGACCAGGTCCACGGCGCTCCCGTCCACAGTCGTCGCCTGCGTCCCGGCGGGCACCGGAATCACCCGCTCCTCCCCCCGCCCTCCATGCCGGTTCGACCCTTCACCATGACTCCCCCGCTCCCCCCGAAAGTGCCTGTTCCCTTTCAGCGCCCCCAGATCCCGCTTCGAGAGATCGCAGACGAGCACCACATCCCCCCCATGCCCCCCATCGCCGCCATCGGGCCCACCCCGCGGCACATGAGCCTCCCGCCGAAAGCTGACGCAGCCATTCCCCCCGGCCCCGCCCTCAACCCAGATTTTCGCCCTGTCGTACACAGCTAGATCGTAGAAGGGGCCGAGTCCCCCTCCCCCGGAGGCTCAAGCGCGAACGCCCCGAACCCCCGCAGCCGATCCAGCTGCGCGACGGTCTCCGGGGGAGGGGGACTCGGCCCCTCTCCACCTCAAGGTCTGTCAGTCAGCCAGAACCGAGATGGTGCGCCCGCGCCGCGACGGCTTGAAGTCGACCCGCCCGGCCCGGGTTGCGAAGATCGTGTGGTCGCGGCCGAGGCCGGTGCCCTCGCCGGGCCAGAAGCGGGTGCCGCGCTGGCGGACGATGATCTCGCCGCCGCTGACCTGCTCGCCGGCGAAGACCTTGACGCCCAGCATCTTCGGGTTCGATTCGCGCCCGTTGCGGCTGGAGCCCAGCCCTTTCTTATGAGCCATCGGTCTCCTCCTTCTTCGCAGCGGGTTTTTTGGCGGCCGGTTTTTTGGCGGCCGCGGGCTTTTTCTCCGCGGCCGGTTTTTTGGCTGCCGCTTTCTGCAGTTTCAGCGAGATCACCTCGAGCTTGGTCAGCTCGGAGCGGTGGCCGGCGCGGCGGCGGTAGCCCTTCTTCGCCTTGTATTTGAAGACCTTGATCTTCGGCCCGCGCAGGTGCTCGGCGACCTTCGCCTCGACCTTGACCTTCTCCAGCTCCTTCGGCGCCGCGACGACGTCGGTGTCGCGGAACATCACCGCGCGCAGGGCGACCTTGTCGCCCTCCTTGGCATCGAGGCGATCGACGAGCAGGGACGTGCCCTGCTCGACTTTGTACTGCTTGCCGCCGGTTTCGACTACCGCATACATGCTCAATCGTCTTCCTTGCTGCCTTGTTTGGCGCCCGAACGCCCCCGACCGCCCCTGCGGCCGCGACTGCGTTTGCGCGGAGCGGCGCCGGAGTCTAGCTCGGAGCCGTCCTCCCCGGCGGGCCCCGCCCCGTTCGGGGAGTCGGAGCCCAGCAGCGAGGCGGTCGCCGCCGAGCGCTCGACCTCCTCGATCCGCACCAGCCTGCGCTGGCCGACGAAGCGGCCGCCGCCGGTGACGCTGACGATGTAGGAGTCGATCCGGGCGACGGCGTCGTCGGCGTTGTACATGTGCGGCTCGTCGATCTTGACCAGCACCTCCTCGCCGACCTTGAACGGCAGCGCCCGCTCCTCGATCTCCTCTCGCGTCCCCTTCTCGACCATGTCGAAGGTGTCGATCGCCAGCGCGTCGCCTCCCTCGAAGTGGAAGCGCTTGCCGGTCTCCTGCTCGAACTCGGCGAGGCCGCTGTCGGAACCGGTCAGCTCTGCCGCCACCTTCGGGTTGACCCGGATCAGGAAGGCCTCGGCGTCGCCGTGCTCGGCGACGATGTCGCGCATCTGGCGCAGTCCCTCCAGCGCCACCGTCTCGGCCGAGAGGACGACGCCCTCGCCGGCGCAGGTCGGGCAGGGGGCGGTGAGGATCTCGCGCACGCCGTCGGTGACGTTCTGTCGCGTCATCTCGACCAGGCCCAGCGGCGAGACCTCGACCACGTAGCTCTTCGACTTGTCGGCGTCGAGCGCTTTGCGCATCGTCTTCAGGACCTTGTCGCGGTTGCTGGCCCTGGCCATGTCGATGAAGTCGATGACGATGATGCCGCCGATGTCGCGCAGCCGCAGCTGCCGCACGGCCTCCTCGGCCGCCTCGGTGTTGACCTTGGTGATCGTCTCCTCGAGGCCGCCCTTCCCGCGGCCGGTGAAGCTGCCGCTGTTGACGTCGATAACCGTCAGCGCCTCGGTGTAGTCGATGATCAGGTAGCCGCCGGAGGGCAGGTCGACGCGGCGGTTCAGGGTCGACTCGATCTCCTCGTCGATTTTCCATTTCTCCAGCAGCGGCTTCTGCCCCTCGTAGAGCTCGACCCCGGAGACCAGCTCCGGCGCGGTGCGCTGGAAGAAGCCGGTCACCCGCTCGAACTGCTTCTCGGAGTCGATGATCGCCTTCTCGAACTCACTGAGGAAGATGTCGCGCAGGACGCGCACCGAGAGGTCGGCCTCCTGGAATACCAGGGCCGGCGCCTTCGTTTCCTCGGTCCGCCGCGCCAGCACCTCGTTGAGCCGCTGCAGGTAGCCGATCTCCCGCACGAAGTCGGATTTCTTCGCCCCGTGGGCGGCGGTGCGGACGATCAGCCCGCCCGGCCCCTTGTAGGTGCGGTCGACCATCTTGCGCAGGCGGTCGCGCTCGGAGTCGGTGAGACGGCGGCTGACGCCGACCCCCGAGCCCTGCGGCGCGAAGACGAGGTAGCGGCCGGCGATCGAGACGTTCATCGAGAGCCGCGCGCCCTTCGTCTTCAGCGGGTCCTTGACCACTTGGACGAGTATCTCCTGCCCGGGCTTGATCAGCTCGTTGATCCGGCGACCGGAGCCGCGCCCGCGCTTCGGGGCCTGCTCTCCCCCCGGCAGGACAATCTCGTCGACGTGGAGGAAGCCGTTGCGCTCGAGGCCGATGTCGACGAAGGCGGCCTCCATGCCGGGAAGGACGTTGTCGACCTTCCCCTTGTAGATGTTGCCGACGATGGATCGCCGGCCGCGGCGCTCGATGTAGAGCTCCGCGACGTCGCGTTTGCCGCCTTTCGTCTTCGACTCGAGGACGGCCACGCGGGTCTCTCCGCGCTCGGCGGAGACCAGGATCGTTTTTTTCATCTTGCTTGTCTCAGTTCGGTTGGGTACGCACCGCCGGGGCCCCTTTCGGGGGCATCACCAGGCGAACCTTCCCCTCTGACCGAGACGCGCTTGCACGTTGATGCTCTGAAGCACTCCAATCGCCAGGAATGTGGCGAGCACGGAGGATCCCCCGTAGCTCATCAGTGGCAGGGGGATGCCCGTGATCGGCATGATGCCGAGGTTCATCCCCACGTTGACGAAGACCTGGAACAGCAGCGAGACGGCGATGCCGCCCGCGACCAGGGTTCCGTAGGAGTTCTTCGAGAGCGTCACGATCCGCAGCGCCCGCCAGAAGAGCAGGGCGTAAAGGGATAGGACGAACGCGGCGCCCATGAACCCGTAGCGCTCACCGATCACCGCGAAGATGAAGTCGGTGTGCCGCTCGGGCACGAAGTCGAGCCGCGTCTGTGTGGCACGGTCGCCGCGGCCGGTCTTCTGACCGGAGCCGATGGCGACCACTGATTGGTTCTGCTGGTAGCCCGCGCCGGCCGGGTCCGCGCTTGGGTTGGCGAAAGACGTGAGCCTTTCCGCCTGGTAGCCCTTGAGCACGGGCACCCCAACCGCGGGGGCCGCGACCAGGACCAGCGCGACCAGGGCGACGAGGACAGCGCCGATCACGGCGAAGTGCGTCCAGCGGACGCCTCCGAAGTACATGACGGCGAGGGTCGCGACCACGAACACCATCGAGGTGCCGAGGTCGGGCTGCAGGAAGACGAGCGCAGCCGGTGCCAGGCCGAGGCAGAGATAGCGCACCGTGCGCTGCCTCTCGGAGCCCCGTCTGGCGCCATCGATGACGAACCCGGCGAGCGCAAGCACGAGCAGGAGCTTGCCGAGCTCAGATGGCTGGAAACTGAAAAAAGGGAGTTCGAAAGCACGCCGCGAGCCGCGGGCGGCGAAGCCGAAGACGAAGACGAGGGAAACACTTACGCAGAGGAAAGTGTAGATGCCGACCCGGAGCTCGCGGAATCGCGAGTAGTCGATGCGGGTCAGCAAGAGCATCCCGACCAGGCCGAGCAGGCCGTAGATCGCCTGTCGGTCGACGTAGTAATGGGGGCTGCCGGGGACGTCGTGGGTGGTCGCCTGGCCGAGGGTGAAGACGCTGAAGGCGACCAGCGCCACCGCGCTGAAGGCCAGCGGCCAGTCCATGTTGGCGAGGCCGAGGCGCTCGGCGAGGCCGATGCGGACCGCGAACGGCTCGGGGCGGGCTTGTCGAGTGCGGGTTGCGTACATCATTCGGTTCCGACCCCAGCGCCGGCGACCCCGGTCGCGTGCTTGCTGAAATAGGCTTCGAGGATCTGCAGAGCGGCGGGGGCGGCGGATTCGTCGCCGAAGCCGCCTTCCTCGATCGTCACGACGGTGACGATACGCGGGTTGGGATACGGAGCGAGGATCGCGTACCAGGACTGGTCGGCATGGCCCGGGCGTTCCGCCGTGCCGGTCTTGCCCGCGACCGGGATCGGAAAGCCGCCGAAATGGTCGTAGGAGGTGCCGCCGGGCGCCTGGGCCGCCTCGTGCAGGCCTTCCAGGATCGCGCTGCGGTAGCTGGGGTCGATGTGGAATTCGCGCCGGATCGGCGGGTCGAATTCCTTCAGCACCCGGCCCGCCGCGTCCTCCACTTCGAGGCCCACGTGCGGGGTGACGATCTTGCCCCCGTTGCCCAGCGCCGCGTAGGCGATCGCCATCTGCAGCGGGTTGGTCTGCAGGTCGCCCTGGCCGGTCGCCAGCTGGATGTTGTCGCCGGCCGACCAGGGGCGTTCGGTTTCCCCTTCGCTGTAGAGCCGGTCGCGCCATTGCCGCGTCGGCAGCAGCCCTTCGGTGCTGCCGGGGAGGTCGAGGCCGGTCGCCCTGCCGATCCCCATCTTGTGGGCCCAGCGCTGCAGTTCTCCGGTGTTCCACATTTTCAGGCCGAGGTCGTAGAAGAAGACATCGGAGGAGACCTGCAGGGCCGGGACGAGCGTCAGGGCTCCGTAGGCGGCTTCCCCGGCGTTGTGGAAGCTCTGGCCGCCGACGGTCAGTTCGCCGTTGTCGACGATCGTCGTCGAGGGGCTGATCACGCCCCCTTCCAGCGCCGCCAGCGCGGTCATGATCTTGAAGGTCGAGCCGGTCGGGTAGAGGCCTTCGGTGGCGCGGTCGGTGAGCGGCGCCGCCACCGGGTCGCGGATCAGCGCGTTGACCTGGGCCTGCGTCAACGGGTGGGTGAAGACCGAGGGGTCGAAGGTCGGGAAGGAGCCGAGGCCGAGGATCTGGCCGTTGGCGACGTTCATGGTGATGAAGCCGCCCGGCAGCCCCCGAGCGCCCAGCGCGCTTTCGCCGGCCGCCTGCACTTCGGGGTCGATCGTCAGCTTCAGGTTGTCGCCGGGGGTCGGTGGCTGGGAGACGAGCTGGCCGCCGGGGGTCGGCTGGCCGAGCGCGTTGACCTGGATCTTGGTCAGCCCCGGCTGCCCGCGCAGGTAGCGATCGTAGGTGTACTCGACGCCGCCCTTGCCGACCTCGTCGCCCGGTTCCAGCCCCTTGTAGGGAGGTTCCTTCAACTCTTCTTCGGAGACCTCGCCGACGCTGCCGAGCACGTGTGCGGCGCGGCTGCCGTCCGGGTAGCCGCGGACGAAGACACGCTGCACGGCGACGCCGGGAAAGCGGCGCTGGTTCTCTTCCAGGTAGTAGACGAGGTCGTAGCCGACGTCGTGCCGCAGCGTCACCGGTGCTCCGGCCGCGACTTCTTCCTGTTCGCGGATCGTCCGCCGCACCTTGCGCAGCGACATGTGGGCGAGGTGGCCGAGCCGGGTCAGCTCCGCCCTTTCCTCGGCCGGGTCTTCGGGCAGTTTCTGCGTGTTCAGCTGCAGCGCCAGGCTGGTGCGGTTGTCGACCAGCACGTTGCCGGCGCGGTCGAGGATGCTGCCGCGCGGGGCGATCACCTTGAACTCGCGGGTGCGGTTGTTCTTCGCCTCCGCCAGGTAGCGGGCCCCGGAGAGGACCTGCAGGTCCCAGAGGCGGAAGAACAGCACCGCGAAGAGGGCGACGGCGACGCCGCTGACGACCGCGATCCGCAGCGCCAGCCGGTTGCCGGCTCCGGGGCCTTCGTTAGAGCGCAGGTACACGCCTTAGGCCCCCAGCACCGTCGGGCGCCGGGGGCGCCGGACCGCGGGCTCCTCGACCAGCGCCGGGCGCAGCGCCCGCCGCAGCCCGAGGTAGATCGGCCAGCCGAGGAAGAAGGCGAAGACGCCCTTGATCAGGATGTCGCGGACGACCAGGGGGCTGACGGTCGCGTCGCCGCCGAGCATCAGCTCGACCGCGCCGAAGCCGAGCTCGGCGAACACGGTCAGGCCCATGCAGAGCAGGGGCGGCACCAGACGGCTGTGGATCTCGAAGCGCTCGCGGAAGAGCCCCGCCGTGTAGCCGGTCGCGAGCAGGACCAGGGAGCCGCCGCCGAGCGGCTCGACCAGCAGGCAGTCGAGCAGGAAGCCGACCGAGAAGCCGGCGACGGCGCCGGTCATGGTGCCGCCGAGCAGGCCCAGCGAGACGACCAGCGCCGGCAGCACGTCGGGGCTGGTGTGGAAGACCGCGACCCGGGAGAAGAAGGAGAGCTGCAGGATCACGCCGAGCACGACGATCGCGACCAGGCGGGCGAGGATCTTCGGGGTGAGGATCATCCCCGCGAGCCCCCGGTCAGGACCTGGACCAGGTCGAGGTCGCGGAGGTCGGCGTAGGGCCGCACGTGAACCTGCTGCTGGGCCTCCTGCTCGACGATCGAGGCCTTGACGATTTCGCCGATCGGGATGTTGGGCGGGAAGCGCGACTCGATCCCCTGCCCGCGCCAGCCGGCCGTGACCACCATCTGGCCCTTGTGGACGTGCTTGGTCGAGTCGATGAAGTCGAGGATGAGGTCGCCGGGGTCGCCGACTTCGGGCCTGACCACGCCCTGCACCGCGACCGGCACGACCTTGGCGGAGACGGCGCTGGAGTGGTCGGCGATCAGCGTCACCTGGGCCGAGCCGCCGCTGACGGCGGAGACGGTGCCGATGAGGCCGTCGCCGTTGACGACCGGGTCGTCGACGCGGACGCCGTCGCCGCTACCGGCGTCGATCGTGACGTCGGAGAACCAGACGGTCGGGGAACGGGCGATCACCCTTCCAGTAACCGGCTTGTAGCCGGATGGGATCGCTCCGCCGCGGTCGAGCCCGAGCAGCTTGCTGAGCTGCGCGTTTTCGGCCAGCGCCGCCTTGGCCCCGACCGCCTGCCTGCGCGCGGTTTCGAGTTCGGATTGAAGGCGGCTGTTGCGGCCGCGGGCGTCGAAGGTCGAGTCGAACCAGTTGACGAGGTCGCGGGCGGGCTTCAGCGCCCGGTCGGCGACCGACTGGATCGGGCTGAAGATCGCGCTGACGCCGCGCTGGACCCCGTTCGACCCCTGGCCATAGGTGACCGTCAGCAGCACGAAGGAGCCGACGATCAGGAGGGCGAGCACCGCCCTACGGCGGCGTACTTGCTTTCGATACACGTGGAAGGCCTAAGTTCGTTGCTTGACATGAGCGCCGGCTAAACACGCTGCCGCGCCCCCGAGTGGTTCTTGCCGGCGCGGTGGATCGCCTCGAACTCCTCGAGCGAGATGCCCGAGCCGACCGCCACGCACGTCAACGGCGACTCTGCCAGTTGACAGGGCATCTGGCACTCGTCGCGCAGGCGCTGCTCCAGTCCTTGCAAGAGGGCGCCGCCGCCGGCGAGGGTGATGCCCCGGTCCATGATGTCACCCGCCAGCTCCGGCGGCGTGCGATCGAGCGTCTCCTTGACCGCCTCGACGATGTGGCCGACGGTCTCGTCGAGCGCTTCGCGGATCTCCTCGGAGCCGAGGGTGATCGTTTTCGGCAGGCCGGAGACGAGGTCGCGGCCGCGGATCTCGGCCCGCACCTCCTCGGGCAGCTTCGAGGCCGAGCCCGCCTCGAGCTTCACCTCCTCCGCGGTCTGGGCGCCGATCGCAAGCTTGTAGACCCGCTTGCAGTGGTTGACGATGGCGTCGTCGAGCTCGTCGCCGCCGATCCGGATCGACTGCGAGACGACGATCCCGCCGAGCGAGATCACCGCCACCTCGGTGGTGCCACCACCGATGTCGACGATCATCGACCCGGTCGGCTCGGCGACCGGCAGGCCGGCGCCGATCGCCGCCGCCATCGGCTCCTCGATCAGGTAGGCCTTGCGGGCGCCGGCCGAGAGGCAGGCCTCCTCGACCGCCCGCTTCTCCACCCCGGTCACCCCGGAGGGGACGCAGACGACGACCCGCGGATGGGCGAAGCGGTTGGAGTGGACCGAGTGGATGAAGTGGCGCAGCATCTGCTCGGTGACGTCGAAGTCGGCGATGACGCCGTCCTTCAGCGGCCGGATCGCGGTGATCGTCCCCGGCGTGCGGCCGAGCATCCGCTTCGCCTCGGCCCCGACCGCGTGGACCTGGCCGTTGCGAGAGTCGATCGCGACCACGGAGGGCTCGGAGAGCACGATCCCGCGCCCCCGGACGTAGACGAGGGTGTTCGCGGTCCCGAGGTCGACGGCCATGTCGCGGCCGCCGAGTCGTGTCAGGTAGCTGAATATGCCCATATGTGGATTTTGCGGAATTCCAGAGGGCAGATCATCCCAGACGTGTCGAGCCGGCTGGTTCCGCTGCATCGAACCGCTCAAACCCCATTTTCCGTTGTGCGCTCTATCATCAAGAATTACTTGCGCATTCGAAAGGATTTGCAACCAGCCAGTGCCACGCGAATCCGACATCGCCAGATCCGGCGTAACTGACTCGGCCTTCGAGCAGTTCCTGGAGTTCGTGCCCGACGCGATCGTCGGGGTCGGCCGGGACGGCCGGATCGTCCTCGTCAACGGCCAGGCGGAGAAGATGTTCGGGTACCCCCGGCGCGACCTGGTCGGCCAGACCGTCGAGATGCTGGTCCCGCCGCGCTACCGGGAGAGCCACCCCGGCCACCGCGCCGCCTACTTCGAGGAGCCGCGGACCCGCCCGATGGGGGCCGGGATCGAGCTCTTCGCCAAGCGCCGTGACGGGACCGAGGTCCCGGTGGAGATCAGCCTCTCCAGCATCGAACTCGGGGGCGAGACGATCGCCACCGCGGCGATCCGCGACATCGGCGACCGGACCGAGAGCGAGCGTGAGAGGGCGCTGCAGCAACAGCTCGATCGGGCGCGGCGGCTGGAGAGCGTCGGCCAACTCGCGGGCGGGATCGCCCACGACTTCAACAACATCCTCGGCGTGATCATGAACTACGCCGAGTTCGTCGCCGGCGAGCTCGATGCCTCCTCGCCGGCCCGACAGGACGTCGAGGAGATCCGCCGGGCCGCCGAGCGGGCGGCGGCGCTGACCCGCCAGCTGCTGATCTTCAGCCGCCGCGAGGTCGCCAAGCCCGAGATCCTCTACCTACGCGAGGTGATCGCCAACCTCGAGAACCTGCTGCGCGGGGCGCTGGGCGAGCGGGTCGAGCTGGAGACGCACTTCGGCCCGGAGCGGATGCCGGTCGAGATCGACCCCGGCCAGCTCGAGCAGGTGCTGGTCAACCTCGCGGTCAACGCCCGCGACGCGATGCCCGAGGGGGGGCGCCTGCTGATCGAGGTCGAAGAAGCCGAACTCGACGAGGAGTACGCGTACATGCACCCCGACACCGAGCCCGGCGCCTACGTCCAGCTCAAGGTCAGCGACACCGGCGAGGGGATGGACTCGCAGACGGTGGAGCGGGTCTTCGAGCCCTTCTTCACCACCAAGGACGACGGCACCGGCCTCGGCCTGGCGACGGTCTACGGCATCGTCACCGGCGCCGGCGGGCGGATCGACGTCTACTCCGAGCCCGGCATGGGCACCACGATCAAGGTCCACTTCCCCGCCGCCGCCGGGCCAACCGAGGAAAGCACCGAGGCGGCGCGGCCGGCCGGCGGCCACGGTGAGGTGGTGCTGGTGGTCGAGGACGAGCCCGAGGTCCGCCGCATGGCGGAACGGATCCTCGCCAAGGGCGGTTACTCGGTGATCGGCACGGACAGTGGCCAAGGCGCCGTTCGCGTCTGCGAGGACCACGACCGGGAGATCGGCCTGCTGCTGACCGACGTGATCATGCCGGAGATGCTCGGCACCGAGCTGGTCAGACGGATCAGGTCGCTGCGGCCGGGGATGCGGGTCATCTACATGTCCGGCTACAGCCACGAGGTGCTGGCGCCGGCGGCGCTCGGCAACGGCGGCAGCGCCTTCCTCGAGAAGCCGTTCAGCTCGAGGGAGCTGCTGCGCACCGTCGGTCGGCTCCTCGCCGAGGACCCCGGCCCCGGGGACGACCCCGATGCCGGCTGAGCCGAAGCGCCAACGCATCCTCGCCACCGACGATCGCCCGGAGGTGCTGCGCCTGGTCGAGCGCGCCCTCGGAGACCGTTACGAGTGCGACTTCGCCAGCGGTGTCGAGGAGGCCCGCGCGAAGCTCGCCGACGGCACCTACGAGCTGGCCCTCTGCGACATCCAGATGCCGGGCGAGTCCGGCCTCGTCCTGATCGAGGAGATCGTCCGCGACCACCCCGACACCGCGATCGTGCTCGTCTCCGGCATCGACGACCCGGCGGTGGCGGAGCGGGCGTTCGAGCTGGGGGCGCACGGCTATCTGGTGAAGCCGTTCTGGCCCGGCCAGCTGCTGATCACGGCGCTGACCTCGCTGAAGCGGCGCGAGCTGGAAATCGCCCAGCGGGCGCACGGCAAGACGCTCGAGGAGCGGATCCAGACGCTGATGGACCGGGCCCCGGTGCCGATCTACATCAAGGACCGCGAGGGCCGCTACGTGATCGCCAACCGGGCCACCCACGAGATGGCGGGGCTGGAGCCCGGCGAGCTGATCGGGCTCGGAGACGAGGCGATCATGCCGGCGGAGTCGGAGCGGATCGCCCACGAAACCGACCTCCGCATTCTCGAAGGGGGGGAGCCCTTCGAAACCGAAAACACGATGTGGGTCGGCAGCGAAGAGCGGGCCTTCCTCACCGTCAAGTTCCCCTACGTCGACGACGCCGGGGAGATCGTCGGCGTCTCCGGCATCTCCACCGACATCACCGCCAAACGCCAGGCCGAAGAGCTGAGGGTGGCGCTGGCGGCGGCCCAGGAGCGGGCGATCGAGGAGTTGCGCTCCTCGCGCCAGGAAACCGTCGAACGGCTGGCGCGGGCGATCGAGATGCACGACGCCGAGACCGGCGTCCACGTCAACCGGATGGCGACGATCGCCGCCTTCCTCGGCTCCCAGCTCGGCCTCGACGGCGAGCAGGCGCTGCTGTTGCGAGCGGCGGCGCCGATGCACGACGTCGGCAAGATCGCCACCCCGGACGAGATCCTGCGCAAGCCCGGGCCCCTGACGGCGGCGGAGCGAACCGAGATGGAGCGCCACACCACCGTCGGTCACGAAATCCTCTCCGGCTCCGACAGCAACCTGCTGCAGATGGCGGCGCGGGTCGCCCTCACCCATCACGAGCACTACGACGGCGGCGGCTATCCGCGCGGGCTCGCCGACGGGGAGATCCCGGTCGAGGGCCGGATCGTCGCCGTCGCCGACGTCTTCGACGCCCTGCTCAGCGACCGCTCCTACCGACCGGCGATGAGCGTGACTGAAGCGGCCGAGGTGATCCGCAAGGGCAAGGGCACTCATTTCGACCCTGAGATCGCCCAGCTCCTGCTCGACCACCTCGAGGAGGCGCTCTCCCTGCGCGGCTGATCAGGCCAGCTGGAAAAGCCCGGGCGCCAGCTCGAAGAGCAGCCCCACCGGCAGCCCGACCACGTTGGAGACGCTGCCCTCGACCCGCTCCACCAGCGTCGACCCCAGCGTCTGGATCGCGTACCCGCCGGAGCGCCCGCGCCACTCGCCGAACGCCACGTAGCGCTCCTTCTCATCCTCGGAGAGCTCCTTGAAGACGACAGAGGTCCGCTCCAGCCCGGACCGCTCCTCCCCATCGACGAGAACAACCAGCCCACTGAGCACTTCGTGGGTCCTCCCGGACAAGCGATCGAGATACTCCCGCGCCTCGACCGCATCGGCGGGCTTCCCAAGCGCCTTCCCCTCGAGAACGACATCGGTGTCGCAGGCGATCACCAACGAATCGTCGCCAGCAGCCAGCGCGCGAACCTTCAGCCGCGCGTTCTCCAGTACCTCGACCTCCGGGTCCCCTCCGGTCAGCTCCTCGACCCCGGGCACGACCACCTCGAACTCGACGCCGAGCTTCTCCAGGATCTCCCGCCGCTGCGGCGAGCTCGACGCTAGGACAGCTCGGGGAACCAGATGCCGATCTCGCGCTCGGCCGACTCGTCGGAGTCGGAGCCGTGGACCATGTTGAAGGTCACCTCGAGGGCGAAGTCGCCGCGGATCGAGCCGGGAGCGGCCTCGACCGGATTCGTCGCCCCGATCAGCTGCCGGGCCGCGGGGACCGCTTCGGCCCCCTCGAGCACCATCGCCACCAGCGTGCCGCCGGTGATGAAGGAGACCAGCTCGCCGAAGAACGGCTTCTCCGCGTGCTCGGCGTAGTGCCGGTTGGCGATCGCCTCGTCGGCGCGCATCGACTTCAGGGCGGCGATCCGCAGCCCCTTGCGCTCGAAGCGGGCGATCGCCTCGCCGGTCAGGGCGCGCTCGAAGGCGTCAGGCTTGACGAGGATCAGGGTCCGGCTCACGGCTGGGGCTCCTTTGCTCTGGTTTGGGGGCGGGCGGCTCGGGCCTCGGGGCGTCCTCGGAGTCCCTCTTCGCGGCGGGCGCTTTTTTGCGCCGTTTGGGGGGCGCCTCACGCGCGACGGCGCGCTCGGACCGTCGCTCGCGCTTCTGCGGGCGCCGTTTCTCACCGCCGCCGAGCGTCGTCTCGCAGTAGGGGCAGAGGCCCCAGCGCGGGTCGACGGGCTTGGAGCAGGTCGGGCAGGGGTCCTTGAGGCGGCGCTGGCAGTTGGGGCAGCGGAGGAAGTTCTTCTCCACCGGGTACTCGCAGTTGGGGCAGGTCTGCTCTTTCAGCTGGCGCACCCGCAGCTCCGCCGCCTTGATCTCCAGCTCGCGCTCGTGGGCGTCCTCGAGGTACTCCGGCGGCCGTACGATCGCGTAGACGGCGGTGCCGATGTAGGGGAAGAAGGAGGCGACGGTGGCGCAGGCGACCAGGAACGGGTCGGAGACGCGGCGGCGGGCGTCGAGGTAGGTGTAGACGATCAGCGCCAGCCAGAGAACGACCAGCATCAGGACGAAGAGGGTCGCGACCAGGTTGAGGCCGCTGTTGGTGATGCCGAAGATCGCTAGTGACATGGGTTGGCGCCCCGGGAAGGGAGCGGGCAGTCTACTTCGCCGCGCCGGCCGTGAACCCTGTCGGGCGCCACTGGGCGATCACGACCGTCAGAGGAAGAGGCGCCCGAACAGATAGCCGACTCCGAAGAAGACCAGGATCACGATCGCGACGACCGCGGCGACCAGGCCCATCATTCCGAGCAGCTGGGAGCCGGTGCCTCGATCCATGCCCGAATCCTCGCACAGTCATCGCGATTCCCGGCCCTCCTCGGAGCCGGGATCGGCGCCGAGCGCGGCCCGCGCCGGGGCGATCCCGTAGTGGGAGCCGGCGATCAGCAGCGCCCCCTCCGGCTCCTCCGAGGCGAGCTCAACCCCGCGCCGTAGCGCCGCCCCGAAGTGCGGCTCCGCCTCCGCCGCCAGCCCCACCCGCCGGCAGACCGCCGCCAGCTCCCCCGCCGCAATCACCGGCCGACGGGCCGATATGTCCTGCCCTGGTGGACTTATCGGCCCACCGGCGGGGAGCTCGGTGCAGACGGCGCGGTCGAGGGCCGGGGCGAGCGCCCGCAGCATCGCCTCGGCGTCCTTGTCGGCGAGGATTGCCAGGCAGGCGACGACGCGGCGGCCACCGGTGGCGCCCGGCAGCGCCTCGGCCAGGGCGGCGGCGCCGTCGGGGTTGTGGGCGGCGTCGACGAAGGTCGGCGGATGCGCGGCGATCCGCTCGAGGCGGCCGGGGACCGGCACGGTCGCGGCGACCTTCGCGACCCGCTCGGGGTCGAGCTCGCCGAGGAACGCCCCGGCGGCCGCCATCGCCAGGGCGAAGTTGCGGCGCTGAAAGCCGCCCGCCGCCAGCAATCGCAGCTGCGGCCCGGGGTCCTCGGGGGCGCGGAGCAGCCGGGCGCCATGCTCGGCGGCGGCGCGCTCGGCCAGCGCCTCGACCTCGGGCGATACCCGCCCCAGCACCAGCGTCGAGTGGTCGCGCAGCACCGCCAGCTTCTCGGCGGCGATCTCGAGCTCGGTCTCCCCCAGCCACTCGGTGTGGTCGAGGCCGATCGAGGTCAGCACGGTCACCCGCGAGGGGATCGTGTTGGTCGCGTCGAGCCGCCCGCCGAGGCCGGCCTCGATCGCCGCGGCCTCGACCCGCGCCGAAGCGAGGGCGACGAAGGTCGCCGCCGTCGCCGCCTCGAACTGGGTTACCGCGTCGCCGTCCTCCAGCGTCCGGTCCACGCCCTCGGCCGCCGCGGCGACGGTCTCCACCGCCGCCGCCCACGCCGCCGCCCCGACCTCCTCGCCGTGGATCAGCGTCCGCTCCGACCAGCGGGTGGTGTGGGGAGAGAGGCAGGCCCCGGCGCCGACCCCGTGGGCCTCCAGCAGCGCCGCCGTCATCCGCGCCACCGAGGACTTGCCGTTGGTGCCGACGACGTGGATCGAGGCGAAGCGATGCTGGGGCATCCCCAGCGCCGTCGTCAGCCTGCGCATCCGCTCGAGGCCGAGTCGCCAGCCGATCGGCTCCAGCGAGTCGAGGTAGGCGTCGGGGTTCAACCCAGCTCGGCGAGTTCGGCCCGGTAGCGCTCGAGCTTGCCGCGCTCCTCCTCGACCACCTCGGCCGGCGCCTTGGCGACGAAGCCCTCGTTGCCGAGTTTGCGCTCGCCGCGCTCGACCTCGGCTCGCAGCTCCTCGCGGCGCTTGCGCAGCCGCGCCGCGACCGCCTCGGCGCCGAGCTGCTCGGAGGGGAGGATCCGGACCGGGCCGATCGAGGCGACGGGGTCGGCGCCGACTCCGTCGAACTCGAAACGGGAGAGGCGACCGACGAACTCCGGCGGCTCGACCCCATCGATCAGCGCCACCAGCATCGCCCCGGCGGGCACCTCGACCAGGTCGCGCCAGGCGCGCAGGCGCTGGGTGAGGCCGATCCCGCCCTCGACGTCGGCCTCGGCGGCCTCGTCGAAGAGCGACTCCTCGGCGACCGGGAACGGGTGCACGGCGAGGTGGCCCCGGCGGGCCGGGTGAAAGCTCCAGATCTCCTCGGTCACGAAGGGCATCGTCGGGTGCAGCAGGGCGAGCACCCGCTCCAGCGCGTAGAGCAGGGTCGCCGAGACCTCCGCCTCGCCCTCGTAGAGGCGCGGCTTGACGATCTCCAGGTACCAGTCGCAGAGGTCGCGCCAGAAGAACGAGTAGGCCTCCTGGACCGCGTGGGCGAAGTCGTAGGCCTCGAGCTTGGCGGTGACCGAGGCGATCGTCCTCTCCAGCCGCGAGAGGATCCAGCGGTCCTCGACGTGGAGCGGTCGCGGCCCGGGCTCGACCTCGGCGCAGTTGAGCAGGATCAGCCGGCTCGCGTTCCAGAGCTTGTTGGCGAGGTCGCGCCCCTGCTCGACCTTGGCGTCGGAGAAGCGCACGTCCTGGGTCGAGGACATCGCCAGCAGGCCGAAGCGCAGGGCGTCGGCGCCGTGGACGTCGATCTCCTGCAGCGGGTCGATCCCGGTGCCGAGGCTCTTCGACATCCGCCGCCCGTCGCGGGCCTGGATCACCGAGTGGACGTAGACGTCGCGGAAGGGGACGTCGCCGGCGAACTCGAGCCCGGTCATGATCATCCGCGCCACCCAGAGGAAGAGGATCTCGCGCGCGGTGGTGAGGAAGCTGTTCGGGTAGAAGGCGCGCAGCTCAGGGGTGTCGTCGGGCCAGCCGAGCGTGGCGAAGGGCCAGATCGCCGAGCTGAACCAGGTGTCGAGCACATCCTCCTCCTGGCGCAGCTCGCCGTCGCAGGCGCCGCAGCGCTCGGGCTCGGTCTCGGCGACGAAGGTCTCTTCGCAGGCGTCGCAGTACCAGACCGGGATCCGGTGCCCCCACCAGAGCTGGCGCGAGATGCACCAGGGGCGGATCTCCCGCATCCAGTCGAGGTAGACGCGCTTCCACTGGGCCGGCGTTATCCGCACCTCGTCGCGTTCGACCACCGCGATCGCCGGCTTCGCCAACTCGTCCATGCGGCAGAACCACTGCAGCGAGATCAGCGGCTCGATCCGCTCGCCGGAGCGGTGGGAGAAGGGGACCGAGTGGACGTATGGCTCCTCGGCGCGGAGGCGGCCCTCGCCCCGCAGCGCCTCGACGACCGCCCTCTGCGCCTCGGCGGCGCTAAGCCCGGCGAACTCGCACGCCTCATCGGTCATCCGCCCGTCGGGGCCGATCACGCCGATCTCCTCGAGCCCGTGCCGGCGGCCGATCTCGAAGTCGTTGGGATCGTGGCCGGGGGTGATCTTCAGCGCCCCGGTGCCGAACTCGGGGTCGACGTGCTCGTCGGCGATTATCGGCAGCAGGCGGCCGACCAGCGGCAAGACACAGTGCTTGCCGACGAGGTCGCCGTAGCGCTCGTCGCCGGGATTGACCGCGACCGCGGTGTCGGCCAGCATCGTCTCCGGGCGCACCGTCGCCACGGTGAGGACGCGGTCGGAGCCCTCGACCGGGTAGTCGATCGAGTAGAGCGTGTCGGTGACCTCGCGGTTCTCAACCTCGAGGTCGGAGATCGCCGAGTGCGAGCCCGGGTCCCAGTTGACCATGTAGTTGTCGCGGTAGATGTAGCCCTTGTCGTAGAGCTGCTTGAAGACGCGGTAGACGGCCCTGACGTAGCCCTCGTCGAGGGTGAAGCGCTCGCGCTCGTAGTCGCAGGAGGCGCCGAGCCGCTTGTACTGCTCGACGATCCGCGAGCCGTACTCCTCTTTCCACTCCCAGACCCGCTCGACGAAGGCCTCGCGGCCGATCTCCCGGCGCGACGTTCCCTCCTTGGCCAGCGCCTTCTCGACCACCGACTGGGTGGCGATGCCGGCGTGGTCGGTGCCGAGGACCCAGAGCGCGTTGCGGCCCCGCATCCGGTTCATCCGCACCAGCGCGTCCTGCATCGAGCCGTTCAGCGCGTGCCCCATGTGCAGCACCCCGGTCACGTTCGGCGGCGGAATCGCCACCGAGAAGTTCTCCGCCGCCGTCCCCTCCGCCTCGGGGTGGAAATACCCCCCCTCCATCCACTCCGCAAAGACCCGCCCCTCTACCTCTCCGGGGTCGTACCGGGTCGTCGCCTCAAGCCTCTGCCGCTGCGCCGCGTCCACGCGGCGAGTCTAGATAAGCGGCTCGGCAGGAGAGGGTGCCGGTGGGGGTGTCCCGGTACTCAGCATGGAGCCGAGCCAGCGACGCTTGAGGCGTCAGCCAAATCCGACCCACTCGGCGGAGGTGCTCCGGGACACCCCCACCGGCACCCTCTCCAGGCTACGCGGTTTCTTCGCCGAGACCCTCGTCCGCCGCGCCGATGTCCTGGTGGGCGGCCTCGGTGACCAGCGTCGGACGGCGGCCCTGGGCGATCGTCTCCCTGGTCACCACGCACTTGGTGACGTCGCGGCGGGAGGGCAGCTCGAACTGGACGTCGAGCAGGGTCTCCTCGAGGATCGAGCGCAGGCCGCGGGCGCCGGTCTCCCGTTCCAGCGCCTTGTCGGCGATCGCCTCGAGGCTGTCCTCGGCGAAGACCAGCTCGATGTCGTCGAACTCGAAGAAGCGCTGGAACTGGCGCGTCAG
Source organism: uncultured Actinomycetes bacterium (assembly GCA_963714045.1). Lineage (GTDB taxonomy): Bacteria > Actinomycetota > Thermoleophilia > Solirubrobacterales > 70-9 > VAYN01. The sequence goes on from OY970225.1 coordinate 2,065,825, forward strand.
CGCGTGCTTGGGCTCGGTCAGGATCGTGGTCAGGTCGTCGCGGCTGAGCTGGTGGATCGCGGTGATCACCGGCAGCCGGCCGATGAACTCGGGGATCAGGCCGTATTCGATCAGGTCCTCGGGCAGCACCTGCTCGAACCACTCGCCGGCGTCCTTGCGCTCGCGCGAGGAGATCTCGGCGCCGAAGCCGACGCCGCGGTCGCCCACCCGCCGCTCGATCACCTTGTCGAGCTCGGCGAAGGAGCCGCCGCAGATGAAGAGGATGTTGGTGGTGTCGATCGTCAGGAACTCCTGGTGGGGGTGCTTGCGCCCACCCTGCGGCGGCACCGAGGCGGTGGTCCCCTCGAGGATCTTCAGCAGCGCCTGCTGGACGCCTTCGCCGGAGACGTCGCGGGTGATCGACGGGTTGTCGGCTTTGCGCGCGATCTTGTCGATCTCGTCGATGTAGATGATCCCCGTCTCGGCCTTCTTGACGTCGTAGTCGGCGGCCTGGATCAGCTTCAGGAGGATGTTCTCGACGTCCTCGCCGACATAGCCGGCCTCGGTCAGCGCCGTCGCGTCGGCGATCGCGAAGGGGACGTTGAGGATGCGGGCCAGGGTCTGGGCGAGCAGCGTCTTGCCGCAGCCGGTCGGGCCCAGCATCATGATGTTCGACTTCTGCAGCTCGACCTCGGTCTCTTCGGACTGGGCGATCTGGACCCGCTTGTAGTGGTTGTAGACGGCGACGGAGAGCGAGCGCTTGGCGGCCTCCTGGCCGACCACGTACTCCTGCAGGACGTCGTGGATCTCGCGCGGCTTCGGCAGGTTCTCCAGCTCGAAGGCCGGCGCCGTCGTCAGCTCCTCGTCGATGATCTCGTTGCAGAGGTCGATGCACTCGTCGCAGATGTAGACGCCGGGGCCGGCGATCAGCTTCTTGACCTGGCGCTGCGACTTGCCGCAGAAGCTGCAGAGGAGCTGCTCGTTCGAGTCTGTGGGACGTGCCAGCGGAATCCCCTCCTTGCGGGGCGGTAGCTGCCTACCGGCGTCGCGCCCCAAAAGCTTAGAGGGGGAGGCAACCCGGCCTTGTCGGTCCCGTCGTTTACTCCGGGGCGCCCGCGGTCCCTGCACGCGGGCGCCAGCTTGCGCGCTACGGTTGGGGCGTGCCGGCGGAGGTCGAGATCTCCCCGATCGACACCGCGGAGCTCGAACGGCTGCTGCCGCTGATCGCCGCCTACCAGCGCTTCTACGAGGTCGCCGACATCGACGAAGAGCGCAACCGCGCCTTCTTCTCCCGCTTCATCGCCCCCAGCGAGGACGGGATGCTGCTCGGCGCCCGGGCCGGCGGCGAGCTGGTCGGCTACGCCTGCCTCTACTGGACCTTCACCTCGCTGATCCCGGCCGAGACAGTGCTGATGAACGACCTCTACGTGAGCGAGGCCGCCCGCGGCCGCGGCGTCGGCCGCGCCCTGATCGAGGCCAGCGCCGCCGTCGCCCGCGAGCGCGGCGCCGCCCACCTCGAGTGGGCGACCGCCCCGGGCAACCTCACCGCCCAGCGCCTCTACGACAGCACCGGCGCCGAACGCAGCGAGTGGATCGAGTACGAGCTGGAGCTTCAGCTGTAGCGATCCCAGCGGCGCAGGGCGGGGGCGGGGTCGACCGGGACGCCGTGGACGTGGATCTCGAAGTGGAGGTGGCAGCCGACGCTGATCGCGTTGCCGGTCTCGCCGACGGCGCCGACCCTCTCCCCCTCCCAGACCCGCTCGCCCCTGTGGACCAGGGCCGGGCGGGGCATGTGGGCGTAGAAGTAACTGCGTCCCTCGCCTTCGCCGTGGATCAGCAGGTAGTTGCCGTAGAGGACGGGGTCATAGCCCCTGCGCAGCACCCGGCCGTTGCGGACGGCGACCAGGGGCGTGCCGCAGGCGGCGACGACGTCGAACCCCTCATGCGTCCGCCCCCCACTCCGCGGCGCCCCGAATTCCCCTATATAGCCGCGCGTGCCATGCGGCCCCTGAACCGGAAATACGTGCCCGTACCACGGCGTCCCCCCGTCCCGACCCACCTCAGCCGCAGCATCGATCGCGCCAACGAGCACCACCACGGCCACGAGAGCCCCGATCCCGATAGGGGTTGAGCGTCTTGTACTTTTTCGGCGGCGCACGAACTCGGACGGCCGCAGCCGACCCACGAAAAAGTTAAGCGAAACCCCTATCGGGATCGGGGCCCACCACCATCAGTGATGCTCGATGACGCGGTCGACGATGTTGTACTCCTTCGCCTCCTCCGCGCTCATGAAGTAATCGCGGTCGGTGTCCTTGGTGACCTTCTCGAAGGGCTGGCCGGTGTGGTGGGCGATGATCTCGTCGAGGCGGCGGCGGACGTCGATGATCTCTTTGGCGTGGATCTCGATGTCGGTCGCCTGTCCCTGGAACCCGGCCGAGACCTGGTGGATCAGGATCTTCGAGTTCGGCAACGCCATCCGCTTGCCGGCGGCGCCGCCGCTGAGCAGCAGCGCGCCCATGCTCATCGCGACCCCGGAGCAGATCGTCTGCACGTCGGGCTTGATGAACTGCATCGTGTCGTAGATCGCCAGGCCGGCGTAGACGGAGCCGCCGGGCGAGTTGATGTAGATGCTGACGTCCTTGTCGGGGTCCTCGGACTCCAGGTGCAGGAGCTGGGCCACGATCAGGTTGGCGATGTCGTCGGTGACCGGGGTGCCGAGGAAGATGATCCGCTCGCTGAGCAGGCGCGAGTAGATGTCGAAGGCGCGCTCGCCGCGCGAGGTCTGCTCGACCACCATCGGGACCAGAGGACTCACGGCCCGCACTCTATAGAAGGGGCCAGGCGTGCCTGGGCCGTGCTCAGTCGGAGTCAGGCGTCCAGAGCTCGCCGGCGGCCTCGCGCTCCTTCTCCGGCGTCCAGATCTGCTCCCGGGCCTCGGCCTGCTCGAGCGGGATCGGCAGCGCCGACTCCGCCACCAGCTCGATCGCCTTGCGCGCCCTGATGTCCTCGACGACCATGGCGTCGCGGCCGTTCTCGCGCAGCCGCGCGAGCAGCTTCTCGGGCGTCGTCCGTTCGTGCTCGGCGCTGTGCTCGAGCGCCTCGACCAGCTCCTCGTCGCCGACCTCGATCCCCTCCGCCTCGGCGATCGCGGTGACGACCGCCTCGCGCTTCAGCTCCCGCTCGGCGTCGGGCTTCGACTCCTCGATCAGCTCCTCGCGGGTTTTGCCCTGCATTTGCAGGAAGGCGTTGGGGTCCATGCCGCGCTGGGCGAGCTGCCGTTCCATCCGCTCCCAGCGTTCGGTCGCCCGCGCCGTCACCAGGTCGGCCGGGACGTCGACGGTCGCCGCTTCGACGGCGGCGTCGACCGCGGCGATGCGGAAGTCTTCCTCGGCGCGGCTGTTCAGCGCCTCGCCGACCTTCTCGCGGATGTCGGCCCGCAGCTCCTCCAGCGTCTCGAACTCGGAGGCGTCGGCGGCGAAGTCGTCGTCGAGCTCGGGCAGGATCTTCTCCCGCACCTCTTTCACCTCGACCTTGAAGACGGCGTCCTTGCCGGCCAGCTGCTCGGCCTGGTAGTCGTCGGGGAAGCTGACCTCGACCTGGCGCTCCTCGCCCGGCCTGGCGCCGGCGAGCTGCTCCTCGAAGCCCTCGATCAGCGACCCGGAGCCGAGCGCCAGCAGGTAGTCCTCGGCCTTGCCGCCCTCGAAGGCGGCGCCGTCGATCAGCCCCTCGAAGTCGATCAGCAGCGAGTCGCCCTCGGCGGCCTCGCGCTCGACCGGCTCCAGCCGGGCGAAGCCCTCGCGGACGCGCTCGATCTCGGTCTCGACGACCTCGTCGGGCACCTCCTCCTGCTTGCGGCCGACCTCGAGGCCCCTGTACTCGCCGAGCGTCGCCCGCGGCCGCACGCCGACCTCGAACTTGAAGGCCAGCGGCTCGCCCTCGCCGTCGGGGGTCGCGACCATCTCGATGCTGGGGTCGCCGATCGTGGCGATCCGGGTTTCGAGCAGCGCCCGTTCGTACCACTCCGGCAGCGCCTCGCGGATCGCCTCCTCCAGCACCGGGGCGAAGCCGAGCCGCTGGATCACCAGCGACGGCGGCGCCTTGCCCTGGCGGAAGCCCGGCATCCGCATCTCCCTGGCCAGCGCCCGCGCGGCGCGCGCCGCGGCGCGGTCGACGTCCTTGGCCGGGACTTCGACTTCGACGCTGACGCGCGAGTCGGGCAGCTCTGTGAGCGAGGTCTCCATCGAACGCGAGACCCTAGCGACGGGCGAGAAGGGTCCGCAGCGCGACCCCGAAATCGATCGCGAAGGAGACGCCGCGGCCGACCGGGCCGGTCACCAGCCAGGCCCGCGCCCTAGCGAGCGGCGACACCGGTCTCCCCCGCTCCCGCGGCCGCCGCCCTTACCGCGCCGGCGAGGATCTGCTGCTCCAGCCGCGCCCCGTGCCCGGCGGCGACCGCGCGCTGGGCGCGCTCGGCGTCCAGTTCCACCCCGCGCTCGTGCGCCAGGTCGAGCAGGCGCTGCTTCTCGATCCCCTCGCGCGCCGCCTCGAAGAAGACCCAGGCGAGCAGGCCGAGGGCGAGGAACGTCCCCTCGACCATCATGATCACCCCGGCGGTGCTCTGGTCGGCGATCGGCGAGAGCCCCCAATGGCGCTCGCCCGGCGCGTAGACCGTGTACAGGACCGTGCCCGACCACATCAGCACGTTGCCGAGAATCGCGCCGACAAAACGGACCCCGATCACGTAGCCGACCTTCCAGCCCGCCGTGAACCAGCGCGGGGTCGGCAGCGGGCCGAAGACGGGCATCCACATTAGGCAGCCGAAGAAGATGAAGGTCATGTGCTCGAGCGCGTGGACCGGGGCGCCGCCGTAGGCGGCGTCGTAGAGCGCCGGGATGTGCCAGAAGTAGAAGTTGAGCGCCCAGAGCGGGAAGGCGACCAGGGGGTGGGCGAGGATCCGCAGCCGGTCGAAGACGGGGATCGCCAGGATCGGCTGCAGCAGCGGCCCGGTCAGGCCCAGGACCAGCAGCAGGGTGGCAATGTCGCCCAGCAGCAGGTGCTCGACCATGTGGGCGATCACCAGATCCTCGGCGACGTCGCTGATCGGGGACGCCAGGGCGACGACGATCGTCAGCAGGCCGGCGGCGAAGCAGGCCTGGCGCCAGAGCGGCACCGGCCGCCCCTTCGCCGACAGGGTCGAGGCCCGCTTCGCGTAGAGGCCCGCCGCCGCCAGCAGCGGCGCCAGCTCCAGCGGGGCGAAGACGCCGGCCACGTGCGCGAACGGCAGGGTCATGGAATCAGCGTAGCGACGGTCGGCCGCCTCCATCCCCACCCGGAGGCGCTGGTAGCTTGGCGACGGACGATGGCCGCCGACAGAGACCGCTTTCCCCCGATCGGCAGCTACGGCTTCCTCTCCGATTGCCACACCGCCGCCCTGGTCTCCTACGACGGCTCGGTCGAGTGGCTCTGCATCCCCCGCTTCGACTCGCCGAGCGCCTTCGCGGCGCTGCTCGACCGCGGCGCCGGCCACTTCAAGCTGAAGCCGCGGGGCGTCGTCGTGCCGATCGGGCGCCGCTACGAGCCGGGGACGCTGGTGATCGAGACGACCTGGGTCACCGACACCGGCTGGGCGGTGGTCCACGACGCGCTGACGATCGCCGAGTGGGCGAGCGCTGACGGCAAGGGAGCCCGCCCCGACACCGAACACGAGTCCGACCGCTCGCTGATGCGGACGATGACCTGCATCGACGGCGAGGTCGAGATGGAGATGGAGTGCCTGCCGCGCTTCGGCTACGGGCTGGAGGCGGCGAGCTGGAGCGGCGGTGAGCTGGGCGAGGCGATCGCCCGTGCCGGCGACGGTACCGAGCTGCGGCTGACCAGCGACATGGAGCTGCGGATCGAGGATGGCGCCGTGCGCGGCACGGCGAGGCTGCGCGAGGACGAGAGCGGCTTCTGCGCCGTCACCTGGGGCAACGAGCGCCTGGGCGGGCCGCGCAGCGCCCCCGAGGCGCTGGAGCGGCTCGACTCGACCGAAGAGTTCTGGCGCGACTGGCTGCGCGACGGCAGGTTCCCCGACCATCCCTGGCGGATCCACCTGCAGCGCTCGGCGCTCGTCCTCAAGGGCCTCACCTACACCCCGACCGGGGCGATCGTGGCGGCCCCGACCACCTCGCTGCCGGAGACCCCCGGCGGCGAGCGCAACTGGGACTACCGCTTCAGCTGGATCCGCGACTCGACCTTCAGCCTCTGGGCGATGCACACGCTCGGCTTCGACCAGGAGGCGCGCGACTTCATGCGCTTCATCGTCGGCGTCTGTAGGGACAAGCCGGACCTCCAGATCATGTACGGGATCGGCGGCGAGAAGGAGCTGACCGAGCGGACCCTCGACCACCTCTCCGGCTACGGCGGCGCCCGGCCGGTGCGGGTCGGCAACGGCGCCTACGACCAGCGCCAGAACGACGTCTGGGGCTCCCTGCTCGACTCCATATACCTGCACGAGAAAGCGCTGCGGGGGACCGGCACCCAGGCCGACCGCGAGCTGATCCGCTACCAGGTGGAAGCGGCGATCGAGGCCTGGCCGCATCCCGACCAGGGGATCTGGGAGTCGCGCGGGCAGCCCCAGCACTATGTCTCCTCGAAGCTGATGATCTGGGTCGCGGTCGACCGCGGCGCCCGCCTCGCCCACGAGCTCGGCTTCGAGGCGGTCGCCGGCGAGTGGGAGGCGAAGGCGGGCGAGATCAAGGCCGAGATCCTCGACCGCGGCGTCCGCGACGGGATCTTCCGCCAGCACTACGACACCGACGCCCTCGACGCCTCGCTGCTGCTGATCCCGCTGCTGCGTTTCCTCCCTCCCGACGACCCGCGGATCCGCGCCACCGTCGACGCCATCGCCGACGACCTCACCGAGCAGGGGCTGGTCCTCCGCTACCGGGTCGAGGAGACCGACGACGGGCTCAGCGGCGAGGAGGGAACCTTCCTGATCTGCTCCTTCTGGCTGGTTTCGGCGCTCTCGGAGATCGGCGAGCGCGAGCGGGCGCGCAAGCTCTGCGAGCGGCTGCTGGAGGCGGCCGGCTGGCTCGACCTCTTCGCCGAGGAGCTGGAGGCGGGCTCCGGCCGCCACCTCGGCAACTTCCCCCAGGCCTTCACCCACCTGGCGCTGATCAACGCGGTCTCGCACGTGATCGCCGACGAGCTGCGCGAGGACGGCGGCGTCACCGCCGTCTTCAGCGAGATGGGCGGCGTCCGCGAGGACGCCTGAGGGGGCACGGCTGCACGGGATCTTTCCGTAGACAGAAGCCCTACAGACATAACATTTCGGTTGCTCTATATTGCGCGGCCGGGATGACGAACCTCGACCAGAAGAACTACGGCTCCGCAGGGGAGAGTTCGGGCGACCCCGGGACTTAGCGGCCAGGAAGAGCCGATGCGCCATATCGACCACAGAACGCCGGCGACCGAAGACACCGCCACCGAGTCCGCCGTCCTGCAGTGGGTGCTGAACTTCCACCCGGCCCAGGTGACGCTGCCGGAACTGGTCCGCGAGGTCGCCGGCGAGTCCCCGAGCTTCTCCGAGCGCGATGCGGTCGAACGGGCGGTACGCGACCTCACCGGCGCGGGGCTGCTCCACGACAAGCAGAAGTTCGTGATCCCGACCCGGGCCGCGCTCCGCTTCCACGAGCTGCTGGACCGTTGAGCACCGCCCGTCAGTAATTCGCCGCAGGGCAGAGCCGTGACCTGTGCGGATGGCAGCCGCTCGCGGCGCGCGTAGGTTGCGAGGGCATGCAATCCGAGACCCTCGCCCAGCTCGACGCCGTCCGCGACTTCGACCGCCTCTCCCACGCCGACGTCGACTTCGCCGGAGGCAAGGGCGCGAACCTGGGCGAGCTGACCGCGGCCGGCTTCCCGGTCCCCCACGGCTTCGTCGTCGGCGCCCCCGCCTACGCCGCCTTCTGCGACGGCGGCGGGCTGCGGGAGCGGATCGAGGAGCGGCTCTCCGCGGTCGACGTCGAGGACACCGACAGCCTCGAGGCGGCCGCCTCGGAGGTGCGGGAGATGGTCGAGTCCGAGCCGGTCCCCGACTGGCTGACCGCGGCGATCCGCGAGGCCTACGCCGGCCTCACCGGCGGCCGCGCCGACACCCCCGTCGCCGTGCGCTCTTCGGCGACCGCCGAGGACACCGAGTCCGCCTCCTTCGCCGGCATGAACGAGACCCTGCTCAACGTGATCGGCGCCGACGCGGTCGTCGGCGCGGTGCTGAGCTGCTGGTCCTCCCTCTTCGGCGCCCGCACCGTCTACTATCGCGCCAAGCGCGGCTTCGGACAGGCGGACATGGACATCGCCGTCGTCGTCCAGCGCCAGATCGCCTCGACCCGGGCCGGGGTAATGTTCACGATCGACCCCGCCTCCGGAGCCACCGACCGGCTGGTCATCGAGGGTGCCTTCGGCCTCGGCGAGTCGGTCGTCTCGGGCTCGGTCTCCCCCGACCGCTACATCGTCGGCAAGGAGCGCCTGGCGATCGTCAAGCGCGAAGTGCGGCGCAAGGAGCTGACGATCGAGTCGGTCCCCGGCGGCGGCACCGTGACCCGCGAGCTCGACGAGCACGAAGCCGAGCAGCCGGTGCTGAGCGACGAGGAGGTCGGCCACCTGGCCGCGCTGGGGATGAGGATCGAGGCCCACTACGGCTCGCCCCAGGACACCGAGTGGGCGGTCGACGACGAGGGCGAGATCTGGATGCTGCAGTCGCGGCCGGTGACCGCCTCCGGCGGCGCCGCCCTGGCCGAGCCCGAGGCCAAGCGCGGCGTCGAGCTGGTCCGCGGCCTCGGCGCCGCGCCGGGATCGGCCGCCGGGCCGGCCCGGGTCGTGGCGACGCTCGAGGACGCCGGCAAGTTCTCCGCCGGCGAGGTCCTGGTCGCCCACATGACCGCCCCGGACTGGGTGCCGCTGATGCGCAAGGCGGCGGCGATCGTCACCGACTCCGGCGGCATGACCTGCCACGCCGCGATCGTCTCCCGCGAGCTCGGCATCCCCTGCGTCGTCGGCACCGCCGAGGCGACCAAGGTCCTGCGCGACGGCGAGGTCGTCACCGTCGACGCCGGCGAGGGCATCGTCACCGAGGGAGACAGCGTCGTCGAGGCGCCGGCCGCGACGGCGTCGGGCGCGGGCGCGGGCGCGGCCCCGCCGGTGACTGCGACCAAGGTGCTGGTCAACCTCTCCGAGCCCTCCCAGCTGGAGCGGGTCGCGAGCCTCGACGTCGACGGCGTCGGCCTGCTGCGGGCGGAGCTGATGGTGGTCGAGGCGCTAGAGGGGGTCCACCCGCGGCTGCTGATGGAGCAGGGCCGCGGCGAGCGCTTCGTCGCCAAGATGGCCGAGTCGCTGACCGCCTTCGCGACCGCCTTCGCGCCGCGGCCGATCACCTACCGGACGATCGACTTCCGCACCAACGAGTTCCGCGGCCTCGAGGGCGGCGAGCGCTTCGAGCCCGAGGAGGCCAACCCGATGATCGGCTACCGCGGCGCCCTGCGCTACATGCGCGAGCCGGAGCTGCTCGGCCTCGAGCTGGAGGCGATCGAGCGGGTCTGGGACGCGGGCCACTCCAACTTCCACGTGATGCTGCCCTTCGTCCGAACCCCACGCGAAGTGATCGCGTGCCGCACCCAGCTCGAAGCCGCCGGACTGCTCTCCCGCCGTGGCTTCGAGCTCTGGGTGATGGCCGAGGTGCCCTCGGTCCTCTTCCACCTCGAGCGCTACGCCGAGCTGGGTATCGCCGGCATCTCGATCGGCTCCAACGACCTGACCCAGCTGGTGCTCGGCGCCGACCGCGACTCCGAGCTCGTCGCCGAGGTCTTCGACGAGCGCGACGCCGCCGTCACCGAGTACATCTCCCAGCTGCTGCGGCGGGCGCGCGAGCTCGGCCTGCAGACCTCGATCTGCGGCCAGGCCCCCTCGGTCTACCCCGAGTACGCCGACGTCCTCGTGCGGGCCGGGATCGACGCGATCTCGGTCAACATCGACGCCGTCGACCGCGCCCGGCGGCTTATCGCGGCGGCGGAGCGGAGGGTCCTGCTGGACTCGGCACGAGGCTAGAGACCAGCTCGACGTACTCGCGCAGGCGGTCGACCCCGAGGAAGCGGTCGATCACCCGGCGGCGGGCGGCGTCGCCGAGCAGGCCGGCCCGGGCGGGGTCCGCCAGCAGTTCCCCGATCGCCGCCCCGAAGGCCGCGAGGTCGCGCGGGTCGTCGATCAGGACGCCGGACTCACCGTCGACGATCTGGTCCTGGATGCCGCCGACGCGGCTGGCGACGACCGCGCGCTCCTTCCACATCCCCTCGGCGACCGTCATCCCGAAGCCCTCGGCGATGCTCTTCTGCACGAGCACGTCGGCGCGGCGCTGGATCGCGTTGACCATCGCCCCGTTCTCCTCCAGGTCCACCATCGGCAGGGTGACGACGTGGACGCGGCGGCGGCGGTCCTCCGGCAGCTGCCGCCAGGCCGCGGCCAGCTCGGTGTAGACATCGGCGCCCTCCGGGTCGTCGGCAACCGAGTCCTCGGCCGGCCCGGCGAGGACCAGGTGCGCCACCGGGTCGGCGACATGCTCGGCGAAGCAGCGCAGCAGGCCGTAGTGGTCCTTGAGACGGTCCCAGCGCGAGACCTGCGCGACCAGCTTGGCGCCGAGCGGCAGCGGCTCCTCCTGGAGGATCTCGGCGGCGTGTTCGACCCGGCCGGGGCTGCCGTCGCCGCGGCTGAAGGTCGGGGCGCCGTCGGTCGGCTCCCCGGTCAGCCCGATCTCGGCCAGGATCGACTCCACCGTGCCGATCCCCAGCTCCTCGTTCTTCGGGCAGAAGGGGTCGAGCGAGGGCGGCATCACCCAGGAGCGGGCCTCGTCGAGGCCCTCCCAGAAGTACTCGCGGCGGGAGAAGACGCAGGCGTCGGCGGCGCCGACGTAGGGGCGGAGGAAGTCCCAGGCGCGGCGGACGAGGTCGTTGGGTTCGTCGACGCCGATGTGGCAGCGCCAGATCGTCTTCACCCCGGCCGCCTTCGTCGCCGGGATCAGCCCCGCCGTCTGCGGGTCGTGCAGGTAGGCGACGTCCCCGGCCCGGGGCGGGGCGGAGAGCTCGGCGACGCTCGCCGCCAGCGCCTCCTCGTAGAGCCGGCGCTCGGCCGGGCCGAGCGGGCCGCCGTCGCCGGGGTCCCCGTGCAGGTTGTTGTGGAGGCGCTTGGTGAGGACGAAGAACTCGTGCTCCTCGTGGAGGACCGCCCAGCGGGTGTCGATGCCGGCGCCGCGCACGTAGGGCAGCAGCGCCCGCAGCATCTCCGCCACCCCACCGCCGCGGGCGGTCGAGCTGACGTGCCAGATCGCCCGGCCGGCGAACTCCCGCCGCGCCCGCTCCGCGACTCTTTCGATCGCCGCGAAGCCCTCTCCGAGCAGGGGCTCGAAGCGGCTCAGCGGCTGCGGTGGAATCTGCACGAGCGTCGGCCTTGCCAAGGGGCAAGCGTACGGCCTGGGCAGCGCATGGCCAAGCGGGTAACAGCGGCCACGAGTCCGTAGCTAGTACCGATGACCCCTGCCACGGCGCTGCCTACGGTCTTGGCAAGGGCTACCGCGAGACGAGTGGAGGGTTGCGATGACCGAGACGATGAGGGCGGCGGTGTTCGAGGGCCACGAGCGGATCGTGCTGGAGGAAAAGCCGCTGCCGGCCTGCGGGCCCACCGACGCGATCGTGAAGATCTCGCTGACGACGATCTGCGGCACCGATGTCCACATCTGGCGCGAGGAGTACCCGGTCGAGCAGGGCCGGATCGTCGGCCACGAGCCGGTCGGTACGATCCACCAGCTCGGCGAGGCGGTCTCCGGCTACGAGGTCGGCGACCGCGTCCTGGTCGGCGCGATCACCCCCTGCGGCACCTGCTTCTACTGCCAGAGCCGCAGCGAGGCGCAGTGCTCGGGCTACGAGGACGAGTGGCAGATGATCGGCGCCTGGCGGCTCGGCAACGCGATCGACGGCGTCCAGGCCGAGTACTTCCGCGTCCCCTACGCGCAGGCCAACATGGCGAAGATCCCCGACGATCTCTCCGACGAGCAGTGCGTGCTTCTGACCGACATCGCCTCGACCGGGATCTCCGCCGCCGAGACCGCGAACGTGCGGATCGGCCAGACCGTCGCCATCTTCGCCCAGGGCCCGATCGGGCTCTGCGCGACCGCGGGGGCGCGTCTGATGGGCGCCTCGCTGGTGATCGGCGTCGACCGCATCGAGGGGCGGCTCGAGCTCTCCCGCAAGATGGGCGCCGACGAGACGATCGACTTCAGCCAGGAAGACCCGATCGCCGCGATCAAGCGGCTGACCGGCGGCCGCGGCGTCGACGTCGCGATCGAGGCGCTCGGCACCCAGGAGACCTTCCAGGCCTGCCTCGACGCGACCCGGCCGGGCGGAATCGTCTCCAGCCTCGGCGTCTACGGCGGCAAGCTCGAGGTGCCTCTGGAGTCCTTCGTCTACGGGATCGGTGACAAGAAGATCCTCACCACGCTGTGCCCCGGCGGCAAGGAGCGGATGCGGACGTTGATGGAGATGGTCCGCCACGGCCGCCTCGACCTCGAGCCACTGATCACCCACCGCTTCCCGCTCGACCGGATCGAGGAGGCCTACGAGCTCTTCGGCAACCAGCGCGAGGGCGTGGTGAAGGTGGGGCTCACCCCGTAGCCCGCGGGCCCGCGGCGTAGCATCCCGGGTTATGAGGCCCGCCCTTCGAGCCGCGAGCGCCGCCGGCTTCCTGGCGCTCCTCTGCGTTCTCACCGCCGGGTCGATCGGCTCCTCGGCGGCTTCCGGGCCGGCATCCCCGGGCGCGACGGCGAGCGTCTCCCGGCCGCCGATCGTCAACCACCCGATCCCCTTCGGGCCCAAACGCAAGCGCGAGATGGCCGCCTACTCCGCGCGCCACTATGGCGAACACACCTGGCGGCTGCGCCACCCGCGGGTGATCGTCGAGCACATGGCCGAGACGAGCAGCGCCGCCGCCGTCTACAACACCTTCGCGCCCGACGTCCCGGACGTCGAGCTGCACGAGTTGCCCAACGTCTGCTCCCACTTCGTCGTCTCCCCCTCCGGCCGGATCTTCAAGCTGGTCAACCTGCGCACCCGCTGCCGCCACACGGTCGGCCTCAACTGGACGGCGATCGGGATCGAGCACGCCGGCTACGCCGACTCCGACGTCCTCGACAACCCCCACCAACTCCGCGCCTCCCTGCGGCTGACCCAGTGGCTGCGCTGCAAATTCCATATCGCCCTGCCCGACGTGATCGGCCACAACGAGAGCCTCAGCTCCCCCTACCACCGCGAGCTGGTGCCGAGCCTGCGCCACCAGACCCACGGCGACTGGAAGCACAGCTCGATGCGGGCCTACCGCCTGCGGCTCTCGCGAATGGGCCCCTGCTAGCGCCGGCTGCCAATAGACTCGGAGCCGTGAGCGAGGCGATCGAGCACGGGTTCAGGGAGGGGGACAAGGTCTGGGTCCAGGACGCGGACGGCAGGCACCACCCCGGGATCTTCGTCGGCAGCAACGAAGCCGCCGGCTGGTTCGGGGGCGGCCCCAGCGCCTACGTCGCCCACCCCGAGGCGCACCAGGCCGAGGTCGTCTCGATATTCCGCATCACCCCCCGCGACGAGTAGCCGCCGCGATGGACACGATCGACGAGCTCCTCGCCAACAACCGCGCCTTCGCCGAGTCGCTGCCGGACCGCCACCTCGACGTGCAGCCGAGCCGGCATCTGGCGATCGTCACCTGCATGGACTCGCGGCTCGACGTCTTCGCGGCGCTCGGACTGGGGGACGGCGAGGCGCACGTCCTGCGCAACGCCGGCGGCGTCGTCACCGACGACACGATCCGCTCGCTGGCGGTGTCGCAGCGCCGGCTGGGGACGCGAGAGGTGATGCTGATCCACCACACCGACTGCGGCATGCAGAAGCTGACCGACGACGGCTTCCGCGAGGAGCTGTTGGAGGCGAGCGGCGTCGCGCCCGCCTTCGCGATCGAGTCCTTCGGCGATGTCGAGGCCGATGTGCGCCAGTCGATCCTGCGCGTCCGCCGCTCCGCCTTCCTCCCCCACCGCGACGCCGTGCGCGGCTTCGTCTACGACGTCGACACGCACAGGCTGAGGGAGATCGCCGTCGACAGCGAGGACTGAGCGCGCCATCCCGGGGTCGAGAACTCCGTAGAAACTACTGTTTGCAAGAGGGGGCGCCAGAAATAGCGTTAGCGCGTGGTCCTGGGAGCGATATTCGACCTGAGCCACCCCGCGGAATACCTGCACTGGCACTTCTTCCAGATGTCGGTGGCGAACGTGGCGGTGATCCTGCTGATGATCGCCGTCTTCATCGCGGCGATCCTGCTGCCCTTCCCGAAGCGGCGGCGCGAACCGTGAGTGACGGTGGGCGGGAGGGCACCTCCCCGGAGGAGCGCGGGATGTGGACGACCTGGGTGCGCGAGCGCGCGGTCGCGGCGCTGCCGCCGGAGAAGCTCCTCCCCGACCGCCAGCCCTCCTACGTCTCGTCCTGGATCTACGTCTTCGGCGTCGCGACGATCGCGGCCCTGGTCGTCGTCGTCCTCTCCGGGATGATCCTCGGCCTGAAGGGCCCGGAATGGTGGCACGTGACCGAAATCGGGCGGTTCTTCAACAGCATCCACCTCTGGAGCGTCGAGCTGTTCTTCTTCGTCATGGTCGTCCACCTCTGGGGGAAATTCTTCATGGGCGCCTGGCGCGGTGGGCGGGGCCGGACCTGGGTGACCGGGGCCGTCACCTTCCTGGTCGCGATCGGCGCCGCCTTCACCGGCTACCTCTCCCAGCAGAACTTCGACTCGCAGTGGATCGCCAGCGAGGGCAAGGACGGCCTCAACTCGGTCGGCATCGGCTCCTTCTTCAACGTCGTCGACTTCGGCCAGATGTACACGTTCCACGTGATCCTGCTGCCGGTTGTCGTCGTCGCGCTGGTGGTCGGGCACGTGCTGCTGGTGCGCCGGCACGGCGTTGTGCCGCCGTACCCGGCACGAACTTCGAAGGCCGTGTCGGCACCCCCGCCCGCCACCACGCCGACCGGGGGCGAGGCGCTGTGAGAAGCCCCGGCGCATCGCCCTCCACTCCCGACGACTCCGCCCCCTGGCCGGGTCCGTTCGTCCGCTACGACCTGGTCAAGGAGTTCGTCGTCGCCCTCGGCGTCATCGCCGCGCTGGCGATCCTGCTAACCATCCTCTTCTCCTCCCCCGACGACTCGCCGACGACGATCCAGAGCTGGTCGCAGGCCGACCCCGGCGACTTCCTCGCCACCGCGACGACCGAGCTGAACGGGACCAGCGAGATCGCCGAATACGGCCCGCCCTACAACAGCACCTCCGGCTCGGCCCAGAAGATCGGCCCGATCTCCCTGCAGGAAGCGGCCGGGGTGAAGATCCCGATCGACACCGCCCAGAACTACGTGATCGAACCGCTGAAGGAGATCCCGGCCGACGCGCGGCTGAAGCTGGCGCTCGCCGCCTACGAAGCCGCACCCCCGCAGCTGCAGGAAGCCTGGGCGGCCGCCTACGAAGAAGCGCTCCCCGACGCCCGCATCGTCCGCGGCGTCCCGGTCCTGCCGCCCGGCCGCTACGGGCCAGTGGCGCCGATGATGGCGGCGCTGCTGGCGCTGGCCCAGAGCGGCGGGCTCGACGGGGCGCTGGTCGCCGGCAACCACCGCTTCTACGAGACCAACTACACCAAGCCGCTGCTCTTCCTCTCCGGCGGCGGCTATTTCGAGGAGCGAGCCGAAGGGCAGCACCTGCTCGGCACCCAGTGGGGAATGATGAACGAGACCGGCAGCTACCCGGGCCAGGTGTGGCTCTGGCTCTACACCTTCTGGTACCAGATCGAACCGTTCAAGGAATCGCCCAACGCCGACGCCCTGGTCTTCGCCCTGATGGGCATCCTCAGCCTCGCCTTCATCTGCATCCCGTTCATCCCGGGGTTGAAGAAGCTGCCCAGGCACCTCGGCGTTCACCGCGCGATCTGGCGCGACCACTACCGCGAAGTCGAGAGCTGAGCGGGGCGCTCGCCCCTAACGGGGGCGCGGCGCTCAGGAGCCCATCGCGCGGGCGATGACGACGCGCTGGATCTCGTTCGTTCCCTCGTAGATCTGGGTGATCTTGGCGTCGCGGAGCATGCGCTCGACCGGGTACTCGTTGACGTAGCCGTAGCCGCCCAGCACCTGGATCGCCTCGACCGTGACCTTCATCGCGTTGTCGGAGGCGAACAGCTTCGCCATCGAGGTCCACTTGCCGAGGTCGGCCGGGCGCTCGGCCAGGTCGGCCATCGAGCAGGCTTTGTAGAGCAGCTCGCGGGCGGCGGCGGTGCCGGTCTCCATGTCGGCGAGCTTGAACTGGATCCCCTGCAGAGCGTTGATCGGCTTGCCGAAGGCGACCCGCTCCTTCGAGTACTCGTTGGCGTAGTCGGTCGCCCCCTGGGCGATCCCGACCGCCTGGGCGGCAGCCCCGAGGCGGGTGCGCTCGAGCGTGCCGAGGGCGACGCTGAGGCCCTTGCCCTCGGCTCCGACCATGTTCTCGTGCGGGACGCGGACGTCGGTGAACGAGGGCGAGCCGGTCGGCGAGCCCTTGATCCCGAGCTTGTGCTCGAGCTTGCCGGGGTCGAATCCCTCGCGCTCTTTCTCGATGACGAAGGCGCTCATCCGCTTGTTATCGCGGTCGGTGACGGCGAAGACGACGTAGAAGTCGGCGATCGAGGCGTTGGTGATCCAGTTCTTCTGGCCGTTGATCACCCACTCGTCGCCGTCGCGAACGGCGGTGGTCCGCATCGAGGCCGGGTCGCTTCCCGCCTCGGGCTCGGAGAGGGCGAAGGCCGGCGACCACTTGCCGCTGGCGCAGTTGGGCAGGAAGCGCTCCTTCAGCTCCTCGGAGCCGAAGAGCTGGATCGGCAGCGTGCCGAGCTCCTGGATCATCAGGATCAGGGCCGAGGAGGCGCAGGCCCTGGCGATCTCCTCGACCGCCATCTGCAGGACCAGCGTCCCGGTGCCGGTGCCGCCGTGGCGCTCGGAGAAGGGCAGGCCGAGGATGTCGTGCTCGGCGAGCAGCTTGCGCACGTCCCACGGGTACTTGCCTTCGCGGTCGATCTCGCCGGCGCGCGGAGCGATCTTCTCCTGCGCCAGCCGGCGCACCATGTCGCGAAGGTCACGGGACTCTTGAGGGACTTCGTAAGTGTTGGTCATGAGGCCGGCCAGCCTAGACTGCTCGCGTGCCCACCGTCGCTCCCCACGGCTCCTGGCGCTCGCCGATCGATGCCGCGACCGTGGCCCGGGCGGGGCGGCGACTGGCGGCGCCGGCGATCGCCGGCGACGGCGCCGTCTGGTGGGCGGAGGGACGGCCCGCGGAGGGCGGTCGGGTGCTGCTGATGCGGCGGCCGCCCGGTGGCGAGCCCGAAGAGGTGACGCCGGCCGGGTTCAACGTGCGCACGCGCGTCCACGAGTACGGCGGCGGCGCCTGGACGCTCGCCGGCGAGGACACCGTCCTCTTCAGCAACTTCGCCGACCAACGGCTCTACCGCCAGCGGCTCGGCGAGGAGCCGGTCGCGATCGTGCCGGAGCCGGCGCCCGGCGCGTCTCTGCGCTACGCAGACGGCCGGGTGACGCCGGACGGGGGCGCCCTGATCTGCGTGCGGGAGACCCACCCTCCCGGCGCCGGCGCCGCCGAGGTCGAGAACCAGATCGTCGCCGTCGCGCTCGACGGCTCCGGCGCCCAGCCGGCCGTGCTCGCCTCCGGTCGCGACTTCTACTCCTTCCCCCGCCCCAGCCCCGACGGCGCCTGGCTCGCCTGGACCTGCTGGGACCACCCGAACATGCCCTGGGACGGGACCGAGCTGTGGCTGGCGCCACTCGAGGATGTCGGCGACGCCACTCTCGTCGCCGGCGGCCCGGACGAGTCGGTCTTCCAGCCAGAGTGGGACCCCGCGGGCCGGCTGCACTTCGTCTCCGACCGCGGCGGCTGGTGGAACCTCTACCGCGACGAGGGCGAGGGGGTGGAGCAGCTGACCGACGAGGAGGCCGAGCTGGGTCACCCGCAGTGGCTCTTCGGCGGCTCGACCTACGCCTTCCTCGACGACGGCTCGGTCGCCTGCATCCGCTGCGAGCGTGGCGAGGAACGGCTCTTCGGGCTGGAGCCCGGCGCCGAGCGCCCGCGCGACCTCGAGCTCCCCTACACCTCGTTCGGCTTCCCCTCGCTGTCGAGCCGCGGGACGGCGGTCGCCTTCGCCGCCGCCAGCCCGGCCCGGGAGACCGCCGTCGTCCTGTTCGACCCGCGCGGCGGAGAGCCCGAGGAGGTTCGCGGCGGCGGCGGGGACCCGGTCGGCGACGGCTACGTCTCGATCCCCCGCGCGATCGAGTTCCCGACCAGCGGCGGCGAGACCGCCCACGGCTTCTACTACCCGCCGGCCAATCCGGACTTCGAGTCCCCGGCAGGCGAACTGCCGCCGCTGATCGTGCAGAGCCACGGCGGGCCCACCTCCCACGCCACCCCCGCCCTCGACCGCGAGTTCCTCTTCTGGACCAGCCGCGGCATCGGCGTCGTCGACGTCAACTACCGCGGCAGCAGCGGCTACGGCCGCCCCTACCGGCAGCGGCTGCGCGGCGGCTGGGGCGTCCTCGACACCGACGACTGCATCGCCGCCACCCGCCACCTCGCCGACGGCGGCGAGGTCGACGACGAGCGGCTGGCGATCCGCGGCGGCTCCGCCGGCGGCTACGCGACCCTCTGCGCGCTCGTCTTCCACGACGAGTTCGCCGCCGGCGCCAGCTACTACGGCGTCGCCGACGCCGAGACCCTCGCCGCCGACACCCACAAGTTCGAGTCCCGCTACCTCGACGGGCTGATCGGGCCCTATCCGGAGCGCGCCGACCTCTACCGGGAGCGCTCGCCGATCCACTTCGTCGAGCGTCTGCGGGCGCCGCTGATCCTCTTCCAGGGACTGGAGGACGAGGTCGTGCCGCCGAGCCAGGCGGAGACGATGGTGGCGGCGCTGAATCGGGGCGGCGTCCCCCACGCCTACCTCTCCTTCGCCGGGGAGGGCCACGGCTTCCGCCGCGCCGAGACAGAGGTCCGCTGCCTCGAAGCCGAGCTCTGCTTCTACGGCCGCGTCCTCGGCTTCGAGCCCGCCGACGAGCTGGCGCCGCTCGAGATCGAGGGCGCCGAGCGGCTCAGCTGACGAGGCAGTGGGAGCCGCCTTCGGTCTCGCCCTTGGCGGGGAAGGCGTGGGCGAGGGCGTGGGCGATCAGCGCGGCGCGGGCGGCGTAGCCGGGCGAGGTGAAGTGGATGCCGTCATCGATGAACCATTCGTCTTTGACGTCCTTGGCCCAGTTGTAGACGCGCATGTTGGGATAGGCGGCGCAGGCGGCAACCAGTTCTTCGTCCCACTTCTTCATGTTTTCCTCCGAGTAGGGTTCGCCCTTCGGGACCAGCGAGCGGACGTTGACCCAGAGCACCGGTTCGCCGCCGGCGATCGCCATCATCTTGTCGATCCGTTCGCGCTCGCCGACCGCCGAGCCGACGGCGACGTTGGCCGCCTCGTTGGTACCGAGCGCCAGCACCCAGCAGCCCTTGAAGCCTTCGTTCTTCCAGGCTTCGGCGACTTCCTGCGCGTTCGGTTCGCCCTCGAAGCGCTCTTCGATCGAGCGGGCGCCGGAGATCTCGAAATGCTGTTCGGTGACGCCGACGTCGGCGTACTGGGCTTCGATCCGCTGGCTCGCCAGCGGCAGGTATTCGGGCGAGGTGAGGCCCTCCGAGGTGGAGTCGCCGATGTGGACGACGGCCTTGCAGGAAGAGCGCTTCGAGGAGGCCGCCTGGGCGGCGGTCAGCGGCGGCGGCTTCGTCGTCCCGGCGGCGGTCGCTTCCGCCACCCTGGCATCTTTGCCTTCGGCCGGGACCGAGTTGACGCCGGCCATGCCGGCGCAGGCGGCGGCCAGCACCAGCAGTGAGACGCCGACCAGGGCCCAGCCCTCCCGCGTGAGGCTCGCCGGCCGCCACTCGCCCGAGCGCCACCGCCGCCAGAGGCGGCCGAGGGCGCCGTGGCGGACCGGCTCCTCGACGTAGCGCCAGGAGAGCGTCGCGGCGGCGAAGATCGCCGCCACCTGGAGCAGCTCGCGCAGCGGTTCGGCGCCGTTGGCAACGCCGCCGGGGGTGGTGAGGACGATGACCGGGAAGTGCCAGAGGTAGATGCCGTAGGAGCGCACGCCGACCCAGCGCAGCGGCCTCCAGCCGAGGACCGGGCCGAGCCGGCAGGCCGGGTGCGCCAGCGCCGCGACGACCAGCACGGTGGCGATCGAGAGCAGCACGAAACCGCCGCGATAGAGGAACGAGGAGTACTGGTTCGACTGCCAGATCATCAGCCCGATCGCCGCCAGGCCGAGGATGCCGAGGCCGTCGAGCGTGTTGCGGGCGCCGGCGCCGATCCGCGGGCTCAGCTTGCGGCTCGGCCAGACCATCGCCAGCGCCGCCCCGAAGAGCAGCTCCGAGGCGCGGGTATCGGTCCCGTAGTAGACCCGCGAGGGGTCGAGGCTCGGGTGGTAGAGAGCCGCCATCAGGATCGCCGAGGCGATCGCCAGCGCCAGGGTGACGATGGCGAGCCGCGGGCGCACGCCCGAGGGCAGCGGTGTCTCCCGCACCAGCTTGACGCCGAGCAGCAGCATGAACGGCCAGACGATGTAGAACTGCTCCTCGATCGCCAGCGACCAGAGGTGGTTGAGCGGTCCGGGCGGGGCGAAGCGGGCGAAGTAGGAGACATCGGCGAAGATCAGCTGCCAGTTGCTGACGTAGAGCGCCGAGGCGAGGACCGCGTCGCGGAACTGCCGCGGTTGGGCGGGGCCGAAGATCGTCACCCAGGCGACGACGATCACCAGCATCCCGAACAGCGCCGGCAGCAGCCGCCGGGCGCGGGCGAGCCAGAACCTGGGGAGGCGGATGTGGCCGTGCCGGGCCAGCTGCGAGAGCAGGATGTCGGTGATTAGGTAGCCGCTGAGGGTGAAGAAGATGCCGACCCCGAGCAGCCCGCCCGGCGCCCACCCGAACCCCAGGTGGAAGGCGATGACGGCGAGGACGGCGATCGCGCGCAACCCGTCCAGCCCGGGCATGTAGCGCTGGTTACGCTTGACTGGTTCGGGCATCTCGCCCGCATGCTACGAAGCCGCTCCGCTGTTCTCAGTAGCCCTCCGGGTGGCGGGCGACGTAGCCGCGGGCGCTGGCCATGTCGGCGTGCCAGCGGGGGCCGGTGCCGCGGCTGTCGCCGGAGGTGTCCCAGCGCAGGCCGGCGATCACGGCGTAGGCGTGACCGGCGTTGGCGTAGACGGTGATCCAGCGGCCAGGGCCGGAACTGCCCCAGTGGGTCATCGGTCCGGAGGGCAGCGGGCTGGAGATCAGGGCGCCGCCGTGGAGGGCGTAGCTGACCGAGCCGGAGCAGTCGTAGCCGCGGTCCCACCAGCGAGCGTGGCCACCACCCCAGACGTAGGGCTTGGTGCGGATCCGGTTGGCTGCCGCGATCACCTTGCGCACGGGGCTGGGGGCGTCCCGTGGCGGGATCGCCCGACCCCCGATCAGCAGCGCCCGCCCGGCCGCTGCGGCCGGGTCCGGGAGGGGCTTGGAAGCGTGGGCGGAGATGCCGCCGGGCGGCTCGGCCCACGCCCGCGCCTCCGGGAGCGCGGCGATCAGGGCCGTGGCAAAGACGGCCAGAGTGGTGCTGAGAGCGGCACGAAAGGCCGCCTCGTGGGCGTTCGACATCAAACCTCCTTCGTCGGCCGACGGGGTTAGCTGACGGGCTGGCGCTGAAGGAGCCTGCGCCCCCACCCATGGGTGGGCTCGCCCCGAAAACGTGGGTCCCCCGCTCTCCGGCTATCTATTGCCGGGGATTGGGCATTGCTTTGGCAGATTAACTCGTCACCGGCCCCAGGGTTGCGCCGCTACCGGTCGGAATCCGCCCAGACCTCGTCGAGGAAGGCGGCCAGCTCGGCGTCGAGGCGGTCGGGCCTGAGGCGCCACTCGAGAATCGAGTTGGCCTCGATCAGGCGGGCTCCCCTCAACTCTTCGGCGAGCATCCCGGAGTCGCTGAACGGGTGCAGCGGGTCGCGCCCGTGGCCGACTATCAACGCCGGCTGCGCGATCTTCAGCCGCTCCTCGCGGTGCGGCGCCGTCTCCCCCAGCAGCAGCCCCTCCAGCACCGCGCCCGAGGGGCCGGGGCGCTGGCGGACCCAGTCGAGGCCGATGTCGAGCAGGTGGGTGCTACGGGGGATCGCCGAGGTGAGGAGGGAGACGGCCTCGAAGACCGGCCGGCCCACCCGCAGCCCGAGCAGGACCGGCGCGAAGGTGGCTGCCACCCCCGGCAGGGCGTTGTCGAGCACCGGCATCTCGACGAAGAGGCCACGGACCCGCTCCGGTTCCCGCGTGGCCAGCTCCAGGGCGACGTTCGCCCCCAGCGAGGTGCCGCCGACAACCGCGCTGGGCTGCTCGAGGTGGTCGAGCAGCGCCGCCACCTGGCGGGCGAAGAGCGGCATCGAGTAGAGCCGCAGGTCCTCGGGCCGGTCCGAACGCCCGTGCCCGAGCATGTCGACGCAGACCACCCGGTTGCCGCGATCCGCCAGCTCCGGTCCCAGCCGCTCGAACATGCGCCGGTTCATCAGCAGCCCGTGCACGAGCACGAGCACCCGCTCCCCCTCGCCGTAGGAGTCGTACTCGATCCTGTGCCCCTCGTAGCGAAACTCGCCCATGCATCCAAATGTAAGGGAAGCCAACCGAGGTGCTTAGAGCGGCTGCAAGCGGGTATTTTCGACCCGGGCCAGCTTGCGTTTGAGGCGCTGGAACTGCCTCTCCTGCGCTTCCGTGCGTTCGTAGCCCTTGTGGGCGAGGTTGGTTTCCTCGTACGGGTCCGTCTTCAGGTCGTACATCTCCCACTGCGGCGGCTTCTTTTTCCGTTTCTGCTGCGGGACGTCGTGGTATTTGGCCAGCTTCCAACGCCCTTCGCGGATGCTGGTGATGTGGTTCGGTGGTTTCGGGTAGGGCGGCGTGTTCTGGCCGGACTGGAAGTCGTCGTAGGTGAAGACGATGTAGTCCTGGACCGGCTTGGCGCTCTTGGGGTGGAGCACGAGCCGGGAGTAGTCGACCCCCTGCCAGTCGGCGCGGGCGCTCTGCGGCGCCGCCGCCAGGCTCGCCAGCGTCGGCAGGAAGTCGACGTGGGAGACCAGGGCGTCGGTCTGGGCGGCCTTCGGGTAGAGCTTCGGATTCGAGTAGACGAGCGGCACCCGCGTCGACTCCTCGTAGAAGTTGAAGTTCTTCTGCCGTAGGCCGCCGTGGGCGAGCCCCATCTCACCGTGGTCGGCGGTGCGGACGATCAGCGTGTCGTCGAACAGCCCGGTCTCTTCGAGCTTGTCGAGGACGTTGACCAGGTAGCTGTCGGAGGAGCGCATCAGGTTGCCGTAGTAGTTCAGGTAGTTGCGGACCTGCTGCTCGTTTTCCGGCTTCCCGGTGAGGTTGAAGATCTTGAGGAATTCTTCCTGGACCGTGGGCTTGGTCGAGAGGTCTTCCTTGCCGGTCCGCGGCGGCCGGATGCTCCCCTCCAGCCAGGATTCGTCGTAGCCGGCTTCGGTGAAGGTCTTGCTCGGGTAGAAGAGGACGTCATGCGGGTTGACCAGCGAGATCACCATGAAGAACGGCTGGTCCTTCGCGGCGTTGGAGCTCAGGTACTCCAGCACCCCTTCGTCCACCCCTTCCCCGGTCGAGTCGACGAAGCGCCCGTCGTTGTCGACGAAGCCGCCCCCGGCCTCGGGGACGGTCTGGTTGGCGCCGGCGTCAGGCGGGTTCCAGCGCGAGAAGCCGTACTTTTCGAGGTCGGCCGGGACGGCGTGTTCGGGCGTCGCCGGCTTCGAGCAGTGCCACTTGCCCTTGTAGACGACGTTGTAGCCGGCCGCCTTCATCACCGTCGCGAGGTTCTTCAGTTCGACCGGCAGTTCGACCTGCGGGTAGCCCTTTTCGGCCGGCATGTCTTCCTCGAGCGTGTACTTGACCCCGTGCTGGGCGGGGAAGTAGCCGCTCATCAGGGTCGAGCGCGCCGGCGAGCACATGCAGGCGTTGGTGAAGGCGCGTTCGAAGCTGAGGCCGTGGCGCCGCAGCCGCCGCATCCCCGGCAGGTTCTGCCGCAGCCAGTTCTTCGGGAAGTGCTGGATTGCCCGTTCCTGGTCGGTGAGGAAGAGGATGATGTTCATCCCGGCGACGTCGCCCCGCCTGCCCTTGGCGGCGGCCAGCGCCCGCTCGACCCCGGCCCCCTGGGAGAGCAGCAGCGCCGAGGCGGCCGTCGCCCCGGTGCCGAGCAGCTGCTTGCGGGTCAGGCCGTCCCTGCGCTCGTCCGACTCACTCATCTATCTATGCCTCCGGAAGACGTCGACTGCATTGCTGGCGAAGGAGGTGGAGTAGGCGAAGCGGCCGTCGGGACTGAGCGCGATCGAGCTGACGCCGCGCAGCGCCTGGGCGCGGGTGCAGCCGGGGACCGACTTCGGCGCGAGGCAGCCGGCGCGTCCCGCCATCTGGACCACTTGGCCGGACCTGGCGTTGCGTTCGAGCACGTCGATCGCGCCGGTGGCGAAGGCGGCGACGTAGACGTTCGCCCCGTCGGGGGAGACGACGAGTCCCTCGGGCGCGCTCATCGCCTGCCCGAACGAGCAGCCGACGGCGCGCAGCCAGACCAGGCAGCCGGCGGTGCCTTCCTTCTGCGCCAGCGTCCCGGTCGAGGCCGAGCGGCTGAAGGAGGTGACGCTGTTGCTGAACAGCGAGGTGACGTAGACGTCCCTGTTGCCGGGGCTGATCGCGACCGCGTTGGCGCCGCTCAGCTGCACCCCGGTGGCGCAGCCGGCGAGCGGGCTGTCGACGATGCAGCCGCTGCCGTCGCCCGCCTGGGCGAGGGCGCCGGTGGCGGGATCGCGGGCGAGCACGACGAGCGCGTTGGAGACGGCCGTGGCGACGTAGAGGCTGGCGCCGTTGCCGCTAATCGCCATCCCCTCCGGGGCCCCGAGGGCGAGGCCGGAGGCGCAGCCGCTAGTCGCCGCGGCGATGCAGCCCACCGAGCCTTCCGGCTGGGTGAGCGCGCCGCTTGCCCGGTCGCGGTCGAACACGGCGACCGCGTCGCCGAAGAAGGAGCCGACGTAGACGTTGCGGCCGTCGCGGCTGGCGACGACGACGTCGGGGGCGAGGAGCGCCCGGCCGTTGGCGCAGTTGGGAACCGGCAGGCCCGAGATGCAGCCGGCGCCGGCGGGGAGCTGGGCGAGCGCGCCGGTGGACGGATTGCGGCGGAAGACGCTGACGGTGTTGCTGCCCCGCGAGGTCGCGTAGACGTTGCGGCCGTCGGCGCTGACCGCGACCGAGTTCGGCCCGTCGAGCCCGACCGCCCTCGCGCAGCCGCCGGCGCCTTTGACGGCGACGCATCCCTTCGCCCCCTTCGGCTGGCTCAGCCTGCCGCTGCGGGCGCTGCGGCGGAAGATCGCGATCGCGTCGCTTCGCGAGGAGGCGACGTAGACGTTGCGGCCGTCCGGGCTGATCGCGACCGCGCGCGAGCCCATGAACGGGCCCGGCCCCTTCAGCGCCCGCGCGACCCCACAGGAGCCCGAAGGGGCGGAGCGGTCGACCAGGCACCCGGCCGATCCGTGCAGCTGGGCCAGCGTGCCGGGAGCCGGCGCGGCAAGCGCGCCCGCCGGCGCCGCCAGCGCGGTCAGCGCCACGACCGCCCTCGCTGCCAGGTGAAGCGTTCCGGAGGTGCGGCGCATACGGGGTGAGCGTACTCCCCCCGTAGGCGTCACCTCAGCGCTTGGCCGGCCTGAGGTTGCCGAGCACGCCGATGCGGATGCCGAGCCAGGGATAGGTGGCGGTGAAGAAGGTGTTGTCCTGCGGCTGCAGGCCGACCGCGGAGAGCCAGAGCTGGTAGACGGGGGCGTTGGCGATACCGCCGTGCAGGCGCCGCCAGACCCGGCCGTGGGCGCCGCTTCGCCCGGATGGCGGCGGCGTGATCGTGTCGGTCCACTCGACCGCGTTCCCGCCCTGGTCGAGGGTGCCCCAGGGCGAGGCGCTCAGCGCCTGGCCGACCGTGCCGAGACTGCCCTGATAGGCCTTGGCGTAGGCGGTCGGGTCGAGTCCGAAGGGATTGACGGTGGCGCAGGCTTCGGCGCCGGCTGCCGCCGGGCACCAGCTCGGGGCCGGCGCTTCGGGGGTGTGGAAGGTCGCGAGCGGCTGTGTCGAGGCGTTGGTGACGTCGCCGGTCGTGGGGTCGAGCGTCGCCTGCTTGGGAGCGCTCGCCGCTTCGTCTTCGGCTTCGAACACGCCGGGGTTGGTCGGGTACTTCCAGTAGGAGTACCTGCCACCGCCGCTGGGGTCGTAGTAGGCCGCCTTGATCCACTCGTTCTGGCTGGGGATCACGAAGCCGGACCTGCGCGAGCGCGTCATCGCCCGCCTGCTCATGTCGTACATCCCGCTCCCGGTGCGCCGGGAGAGCCGCACCCGGTAGGTGACGTAGCGGAAGCCGCCTTCGCTGCTGACCCTCTTGGCGAGCAGGCGGCCGTTGTAGAGCGAGTTGTCGAAGCGGGCGGCGCGGAGGAAGTTGGCGAAGCCGTAGGGCTTGTCGGCCCATTCCGGGAAGGCGAGCGAGTAGTGGCGGCCGGGAGGGGCGGTGACGGAGAAGTCGATCTGCCCGAACCTGGGCCAGGCCGAGCCACTCTCGTCGGCGCTGTAGAGGCGGTGCCGGTTGCGGCCCGCCGGGTCGACCGTGTTCAGGAACGCCACCCACTGGGCGACCGTGACCTCGAGCTGGCCGATGCCGTAGCGGTACCCGACCCCGCCGACTTCCTGGCAGGGAGGCTTGATCCCGGCGGCTTCTTCGCAGGAGCGGTAGACGGCGTCCTTGAAGGGGACGATCCCGACCGAGGGGTTCCCCGGGGCGCCAACCCTGACCGTCTTCAGCGTGAGGACCGCGGGAGCGGGCGCGGCAGGCGATGCCGCCGGAGCGGCGAGGGCCGCGACCGCCACCGCCGCCAGAGCTATCGCCAGACGGCTGGACAGGACGCGGGGCACTGCAGTGGAGGACATTCCTCGTTAATTCGGCTCAAACTCGAAAACCCTTTAGTACCTTTCGAAGATGCCCACCGCACTCGACGGAACCGTGGCGCTCGTCACCGGCGCCAGCAGCGGCATCGGCGAGGCGACCGCACGGGCGCTGGCAGCCCAGGGGGCCAAGGTGGCGCTGGCGGCCCGCCGCCTGGAGCGGCTGGAGCGGCTCGCCGCCGAGCTCGGCGGCGAGGGCCACGCCGCCCTGGCGATCCAGTCCGACATCGCCGACCAGGGACAGGCGATCGCGACGGTCGACCGCACCGTCGACGAGCTGGGCCGGCTCGACATCGTCGTCAACAACGCCGGCGTGATGCTGCTGGGGCCGATCGAGAACGCGCCCACCGAGGAATGGGACCGGATGATCGACCTCAACCTCAAGGGCCTGATCCACACCACCCACGCCGCCCTGCCGCACCTGCTCGCGGCGGCCGAGGACTCGGGGCGGGGCTGCGCCGACGTCGTCAACATAAGCTCCGTCGCCGGCCGCGTCGCCCGCGCCGGCTCCGGCGTCTACAACCTGACCAAGCACGGGGTCGGCGCCTTCAGCGAGTCCTTCCGCCAGGAGTTCGCCGGCCGCGGGGTGAGGTCGACCATCGTCGAGCCCGGCGCCGTCGCCACCGAGCTCACCGACCACCTCCGCGACGAGGTGAGGGAGCGGGTGAGGGAGCGCTTCGCCGACGTCCGGATACTCGAGGCGGAGGACGTCGCCGACGTGATCGCCTACGCGGTCACCCGCCCCGCGCACGTCTGCCTCAACGAGATCCTGATCCGCCCGACCGGGCAGGTGGGCTGACTCAGCCGCCGGGCTCCGGCGGCGGGGTGGGGGTGATCAGGGCGACCGGCAGGGAGAGGCCGGCGGAGCGGCGCAGGGTGGCGATGCGGCGGCCGGGCTGGATGGCAGGGCGGATCTCGCCGGCGCGCTCGCCGAGCCCGGCGACGGTCGCGTCGAGGTCGGGGGCGAGAAAGGCGAGGCCCCAGAAGAAGGCGGGCCGGTCGGCTCCGGCCCGCTCGATCGCCTCCGCCGGCTCCTGCACGACCTCGAGGATGGTCGCGCCGAGGCGGAAGAACGCCTGCCGCGGCGCGCCGGCCGGCGTCGGCTCCTCGCGGACGCGGCGCAGGTCGAGCCCGGCGCCCCGCAGCGCCGCGACCCTCAACACGTCGATCGTCCGTTGCGCGCTCAAATCAGCCGTCCGGGAACGATCTACGCCTTCCCGACGCGCGCCAGGTACTCGTCGAGCCTGCGGCTCTTTTCGGTGTCCTCGTAGACCTCGTACTCGCGCAGCTTCCCCCAGGCGATCCGGCCCCAGATCACGTAGCGGTTGTCGTAGAC
This sequence comes from uncultured Actinomycetes bacterium, assembly GCA_963714045.1. Classification (GTDB taxonomy): domain Bacteria; phylum Actinomycetota; class Thermoleophilia; order Solirubrobacterales; family 70-9; genus VAYN01. The sequence goes on from OY970225.1 coordinate 2,094,281, forward strand.
GCGCCCCTCCGCGGGGTCGTCGAGGTGGATGTGGCCGCGGACGCAGATCGTCTGGCGCCAGGGGAACCCCTTGAGGACCACCTCGTCGGGATAGATCTGCAGCCCGATCTCGGCGAACCGGTCGAGCCAGCGCTCCAACTCCCGCTTGTCGCTCGCTCCCGGCGCGAAGGAGCTCTCGCCGGGAAAGGTGAACCTGATGTCGTCGGCGTCCATCGCCAGCGTCGGCCCCGGGTCCCCGGCGCGCATCGACTTCATGTTGCGGGCGATCATCTTGCCGGCCAGCCACGAAAGCATCGACTCCCCCTCCCCTCATTGAACTTGCCGCGCTGACGATATCCGAGCCGATCAGCTGGAGCGCGGGAATGGAGTGAGGACGGAGACCGGTTCAGAGCTGGGTGGCGATGATCGCAGCGGCGACGGTGAGGATGGCGGTGACGAGTGCGATGGCGGCCTGGAACATGGCCCGCTGGAAAGAATCGAAGCGGGCGTTCATCTGCCGGCTGAGGTCGTCGAAGCGCTGGTCGACGCGGTCGAAGCGTTTGTCGACCCCTTCGAAGCGCCGGTCCATCTCGTCGAAGCGCCTGTTGACTTCGCCGCGGAAGTCGTCCAGCCGATCGTCGGTCCAACTCTGCCTCATCGCCTCCATGTTGCCACTGTAGACAAATAGATGCAACGCATGGCACGCAGAGCGTGACTTCTTGGGATCGGTTCTGCAACGTGCGGCGCGCGGCGTGTACGCACTCGATCGGGCAGACTGATGCGCATGCAAGGCGAGGAACTGCCGCGTCGGGTGGACAAGCCCTGGGGGCACGAGCTGTGGTTCGCGCTGACCGACCGCTACGCCGGCAAGTTGCTTCACGTCCGGGCCGGGCAGTGCCTCTCGGTTCAGTACCACGAGGAGAAGGACGAGACGTCCTACCTGCTTTCCGGGCGCCTGCTGCTGAGCCGGGGGCCGAGCGCCGACTCGCTGGTGGAGACCGAGCTTGTGGCCGGCGCCGTCTGGCGCAACGAGCCCGGGCAGGTGCACACGATCGAGGCGCTCGAGGACGCTGTCGTGGTCGAGGTCTCCACACCCGAGCTCGAGGATGTGGTGCGCCTCACCGACGACTACGGCCGAGCCGGAACCTCGACGCCGTAAGCCGTGACGAGGCGGAGGCCCACGTCCAGCGCGGGCTGTGTGCGGAGCTGACCGTAGCGGCGGTCCCACTCGCCGCCCTCGAGGTCGTGGCGGAGTCGGGCCAAGCCACGGTCGACCGCCGAGTCAGGCAGTAGGTGCCAGATCGACGACGAGCGGCGCACGTCCGGGTCGAGGTGGGCCTCCGGCCGGCTCCAGAGCGCGACGCAGAAGCCGTCCGTGCAGTCGCTCGGTACCGGAATCGTCTCGACTTGGAGGTTGGGAAGGACGGCTTCGAGCCGCTCGATCGTCGGAAACGTCTCGCGATCGTGCTCGACGATCTCCGGCAGGTAGTCGCGGCAGAGCCACATCTCCGCGGTCACGTCGAGGTCGAGGGTGAGGAGGACGACCCGGTCGCGGGTCACCCGGAGCACCTCGGCCAGCCCCCGGTCGACGTCGTCCCAGTGCTGCATCGTGAAGACGCCCATCGTCGCGTCGACGCTCCCGTCCTCCAGCGGGATGGCCTCGGCGACGCCCTGGATCGCGGGCGCCGCCTCCGGCGGGCGCTGGGCGATCATCACCGGCGAGGGCTCGACCGCGATCACCTCGCGATCCCCCGGCTCGTAGGAGCCGGCCCCAGCGCCGATGTTGAGGACGCTCCGCGCGTCACCGAGCGCACCCCAGATCGCGGCCTCGAAGCGCGGGTCGGCGCGGCGAACCTGGCTGTAGTCGATGCCCATGCGGTCGTAGGCCGGGGGCTTCACGACTTCGCTCCCCGCCGGCCCCGGCGAGGCGGTTCCGCGGAACCGCCTTGGCGCGACATCTCGACCAGCAGCTCGACGAAGTCGCCGTAGAGGTCCTCGCGCACCGCGTCGGGACTGACCAGCGCTTCGACGGCGAGGCCGATGCCGAGCGCCCGCAGCACCAGAGCAAGCTCGTCGGGAGGCAGCGCGAACTCCTCCCCGGCCTTCTCCTGGTAGCCGGCGATGTAGTGGGCGACGGCCTCGCGCAGCGCCGCCGAGCGCGAGCCGAAGCGGCCGGCCAGCTCGGGGTCGCGGCTGGCGTGGGCGATGAACTCCATGTGCAGGACCACGGACGCGCGGTCCCGCGCCAGCCGGTCCATCCACTGGTCGGCCAGGGCGCGAGCGCGCGCCTCCAGAGGCGCGTCGTCGGGGAGCGCCACCTGGGTCTCGGCCAGCTCGCGCGCACGCTCGGCCATGTACTCCTCGAAGACGGCGAGGAAAAGGTCGGCCTTGCCCTCGAAGTTGGAGTAGACGGCGCCGTGGGAGTAGCCGGCCTGCTCGGCGATCTCCTCCACCGAGGCCCCGTTGTAGCCGCGGCGGGCAAAGACCTCGGCGGCGGTCGCGATCAGCTCGGCCCGGGTGCGGGCCTGCTTCTCGGCCCGGGTCTCCCTTTTTCGCTTTGCGGCCATTCAGATTGGAACTCCCACTCGAATGCTGATAATAATCCAAAGATGAGCGACCCGCTGCAGACGCTTGCCGGCTGGATCGAGGAGGCGCGCGAGGCCGAGGCTCCGGCGCCGGCGGCGATGACGCTTGGGACGGTGGGCGGCGACGGGCGGCCCTCCGTTCGCGTGGTCTCGCTAAAGCGCCTGGAAGCCGGAGCGCTGGTCTTCACCACCGGGCTCTGGACCCGCAAGGCGGAGGAGCTGCGCGCCAATCCGCGGGTGGCGGCGGTGTTCCACTGGCCGACCCTCGGCCGCCAGGCGCGGGTTGAGGGACGGGCCGAGGTCGCCGGGCGCGAGCTGGCCGAGGAGCTGTTCGCGGCCCGCCCGCGCGGCCACCAGCTCCAGGCCCACGTCTCACGGCAGGGCGAAACGATCGACGACCTCGAGCCGCTGCGCACCAGACTCGAAGCGCTGCGGGCCGAGCTGGCCGAGCGCCCCGTCCCCTGCCCTCCCGACTGGGGCGCGGTCCGCCTCACCCCGGACGCAATCGAGCTCTGGGCCGAGGGAGCCGACCGCCTCCACGACCGGCTGTACTACATGGCCGACGCCGATGGATGGCGTCGCTCGCGCCTGGCCCCATAGGCGCCGGGCTCACGGGGCCGCTTCGCCGGAGCAGCGCAGCGAGCCGGGGGTCATCAGCAGCTCGCCGTTCTCCAGCAACGTCTTCAGCCCGGAGAGGATCATCGGCCAGCCGCCGTACAGCTCCTGTAGGTGGAGCCGGGCGCTCCTCCTCGATTTCGTCTTTGCACAGTTCAAACAGGGCCGGCGGATGGCCGGAAGGCAACGGCTCGGGTCCGCTCGGCTAGCGCGGCGACCTCGCCCTCGTCGAAGCTGGGAGTGCCAAACGCCCGCCCGAGCTCCCTCGCGGCCAGCGGGTGCTCGCGCACGTAGGAGGCGAGAAGCGCCGCTCTCTCCGACTCATCGAGAAAGCGCTGCACGGGGTGGCGCCAGCGACGCCATCCAACCCTCACCTCCTCGGCGGGTGTGGCCTCCAGGTTCCGGTACCACTGTGTGCTCGGACCCCAACCGGCGATGACCGCCACCTCCGGCGCATCGCGATCGAAGTGGACAACCTCGACCACCGTGTGACGCGCCTTGCCGGTCCTGCGGCCCAAATGAACGATGTAAAGAAAACGATTCCCCATCAACCAACCGAGTCGCGCACGGTAGAGCCAGGTGGGCGCCCGCAAGGCGATGCGGAGGAGCGGACCCGGCGGACGGTCTATGAGGGCCATCGGCCCCTCAAACCTAATGATCAAGGAATAGAGCCTGGAGTCGGCCCTCGCTAACCAAGGCGCCGATTTGTCCCCGATTGCCTCCTATGAGGCACCACCGATCTGTAGTACGCTGTCATACAATGCCTCGAGGAACGCAGACCTTCTCGGCCCGTTGGAGCACCGGAGTTGTTGAGCGCCTCCAGCGTCGCAGCAAACTCGCCGGCACCAACAAGTCCCGCCTCGCCGAGCGCTACGTCGACGAGGGCACGCGCATGGACGAGCACCCCGGCATCGTCTTCCGGGGCGGGCCGACCGGGCGCCGGGCCGCTCTTGCAGGCGGACCGGATATCTGGGAGGCGATCGCAACGCTCAAGGACACCGAGGAGCGTGGAGAGGCGGCGATTGTCGCGGCTGCGGAGCTGCTCGGCCTCACGGAGTCCCAGGTGCGGACCGCCGTCCACTACTACGGCGCCTATCCGGATGAGATCGACGAGCGCATCAGACGCAACGTCGAGGAGGCCGACGCGGCTGAAGCGGCCTGGCGCCGCGAGCAGGCCGCCCTGGCGTGAAGCTGCTGCTCGACGAGCAGATCAGTGGCAAAGTCGCGGAGCGTCTACGAGGACAGGGTTACGACGCGATCGCCGCCACCGCCGACCCGAGCCTGCGTGGACTCAGCGACCCCGATCTCTTCGAGGTCGCCCAGCAGCAAGGTCGCGCCTTCGTCACCTACAACCGAGCCGACTTCGAAGCGATCATCCGCGAATACGCGGCAACCGACAAAGAGCACCACGGCCTGATCATCGTCCACCCCACTCGGTTCCCTAACCGAGAGTTCACTCGCCTGGCCGAGGCGCTCACCGCGCTTCTGGACACGTTCCCGCCAAACAAGAGCTTTACGACCTGGTTACAGGAACCCGGCGCGACCGAGCGCTGAGGGCAGTTACCACCACTCTGCGGAGCGGTGCCAGAATGATGGGTGTGCAACGGGGTGGTGTCGATGAGACTCGGTCCGAAACGCTCCTGCGTCGGCTGCGTTCGATCCCCCCGCTCGTACTGGGCCTGTTGCTGACCACCGCCCTGCTGCCGGCGCTGCTGGTCGTCGGCCTAACGATCGACCTCGGGCGCTGGGCGGTGTCCCGGATTCCGCCCACCGCGACACGGCTCGCGCTCTTCCTCTGGGTCTACCTCGCCGCCGAGGTGGCGGGGCTGGCGGCACTGGCGGCGGTGTGGGTCGCCAGCCTGGGCGGCCGCCGCGACGCCTGGCTGCGCAGGGCCACCCTGCGCCTGCAGCAGCTCTGGGCCGCGGCCCTCTTCGGCGCGGTGCGCGCTCTGTTCGGCCTGCGGCTGCAGGTGGCGGGCGACGAGGAGGTCGCTCCGGGCCCCGTGATCGTGCTGATCCGCCACGCGAGCATCGTCGACAACCTGCTGCCGGCCAACCTGATCGCGCGTCCGCACGGGATCCGCCTGCGCTACGTGCTGAAGCGCGAGCTGCTCGCGGACCCCTGCCTCGACGTGGCCGGGCGGCGCCTGCCGAACTACTTCGTGCGCCGCGGCACGGGCGCAACCGAGGAGCGGGAGCGGGTGGGCGCGCTCGCCCGCGGCCTGGGGCGGGACGAGGGCGTGCTGATCTTCCCCGAGGGAACTCGCTTCACGCCGCAGCGGCGCGCCCGGGCGATCGCCCGCATCGCCGAGCGCGACTCACGACTGGCGGCGCGGGCCGAGCGCCTGCGCCACCTGCTGCCGCCGCGGCTGGGCGGCGTCGGAGCGCTGCTCGACGGCGCCCCCGCAGCGGACGTCCTCGTCGTTGCGCACCATGGGTTCGACGGCCTGCGCCTGGTATCCGACATCTGGCGCGGTGGCCTCGTCGGGCTCACGGTCCGAGTCCAGATCACGCGGGTGCCGCGCTCCGCGGTACCCGCGGCGGGCCCGGCGCGCACAGACTGGATCTACGACCTCTGGCAGGACGTCGACGACTGGGTCGAGCGACAGGGCCACGCAGACGACCTCGCAGGGACGGCGACGTGAGCACAGCGGGCCTGCTGGCGATCGAGGGGGGTCTCCTGCTCGCACTCTCCACGGCGCTCTGGGCGGTGAGCCTGGTGCTGCGGGACGCCTCGATCGTCGACGTCTTCTGGGGCACCGGATTCGTCTTCGTAGCGTGGATCGCCTACACGCTCGCGGACGGCAGCCAGGACCGCGCCCTGCTCCTCGCCCTGCTGGTGACGGCCTGGGGCCTGCGCCTCACCGCCCACCTCGCCCACCGCAACCTCGGCAAGGGCGAGGACTACCGCTACGCGGAGATGCGCCGCCGCCACGGCGACGCCTGGCCGCTGCGCAGCCTGTTCGCCGTCTTCTGGCTGCAGGGCGCGCTGATCTGGGTCGTCTCCCTCCCGGTCCAGGTGGCGATGGCCGACCCCACGCCGGCCGGCCTCGACGTGCTCGACTGGGTCGGAACCGCGGTGTGGGCGGTCGGACTGACCTTCGAGGCCGTGGGCGACTGGCAGCTCTCGCGGTTCAAGGCCGACCCGGCGAATCGCGGCAAGGTCATGGACCGAGGCCTCTGGCGCTACACGCGCCACCCCAACTACTTCGGCGACTTCTGCGTCTGGTGGGGGATCTGGCTGGTCGCCCTGGCCGCCGGCAGCACCTGGTGGACGGTCGTGGGCCCTGCGGTCATGTCCGTCCTCCTGATCCGCGTCAGCGGCGTCGCCCTGCTCGAGCGCTCGCTGAGCCGGAGGCGCGAGGGCTACGCGGACTACGTCGCCCGTACGAGCGCCTTCTTCCCACGACCGCCGCGCCTCAGCGCAAAAGGACCCGGCAGCGCTTGAGCAGCTCCTCGACTGTCTTCGGGCGCAGGCGGCCAAGCCGCCGGCTCAAGCGCTCATGCGAGATCGCGCGCAACTGCTCGGGCATGGCGAACCCGTCCTCTTTGAGACCGCCCTCCGAAGCTGGAATTGCCAGGTGGAGGGCGTTGCCGAAGTTGGTTCGCGTGAGGGGCACGGCGAGGGAGAGGCCGAGACTCGTCTGATTCAGCTGGTCAACTGAGACGATCACGAAGGGGCGAGACTTCGCCTGCTCCCTGCCTCGCGTCGGATCGGGGTCGGTCCAGTAGACCTCACCCTGTTGGGGCTTTGTCTCTACCACTCCGGGGCCGGCTCCTCGAAGCCGGACTCGATCTCTTCACTCTCGGCGCGATAGGCGGCGAGCGCTTTTGGATCGCTGGCGAGCTCTTCGAACCCTGCGGCAAACTCAGCCAGCATCGCATCCTCGTCGGCTGCGCTGACCAGCTTCGCCACCACCTCGCCGGCGGGCTCGCCGCGACGAGTGGCCAAAGCATTCAGACGATCGCGGGTCTCAGTCGGAACCCGAATCGTGGTGGTATCTGCGGCAGCCATGTAGATAAGAAGTCTACAGCAGCCAAACAGGGTGGACGACCGGATTCGAACCGGCGACCGCCTGGACCATAACTCGCCGGAATGGGCCGGCTGTGGCTGCGCTGACGCCTGTCGAACCCCTTCTCCTTGGTCGTACCTGTCCTGAGTTGTACTCGCTTTGGTGCCCGTTTGGTGCCCGCTCCCGCTCGGCCTCTCCCGGTTATCGTCAGCGAGGTGAGCGACTATGCCTGGCGATACCCGTTCTTCACGTCGTTGCTGACCGCGGAGGCGCAAGAACGCGCCGCCGGCATCGAGGCACCGCTCCGTCTCGAGCACAGGGGACTCTGGGATCCCGGGGAGGAGTACTGGGGCGAGCCCGACGAACCGCTGGAGCCGTACCTGCGGCCGATTTTCGCCGCCGGCCCGCGCGAGGCCTGGGAGCAGGAGCAGCTGGTGCCGGGCATCGGGCCGAACCCGTTCGAGGATCCGATCCTCGAAGCGACCGAACTGCACGGGCGAGCCGAACGGGACCGCGCGAACAGCCTGCTCGTCGACCTGCTCGGCGCGGAGCCTCGCTGCCTCGACGCCTACGCGCACCTCGGCGCCTTCGCCCACGACTACTGCGCGTCGCTCGCGCTGCCCCATTACGAAGCCGGCGTCGCGATCGGCGAGCGCAGCTTGCCGGCGGGATTCGACGGCGTCCTGCCCTGGGGCTGGATCGACAACCGGCCGTTCATGCGCTGCCTGCACGGCTATGGCCTCTGCCTCTGGCGCCTGGGCCGCTTCGCAGAGGCCGAGACAGTTTTCACGACGCTGTTGTGGCTGAATCCCGGCGACAACCAGGGGGCGCGGGAACTGGTCGAGACGGTGCGCGCCCGTTCGGGATGGGAGCCGACGTCACACCGCCCCGGCGAGGGATGGCCAGGGCGAGGCAACGGAAGGCGAGCGCTGCTGGATCGCGCGTCTCGTAACCTCGAGGCTCCGCCACACGCCCCGCCGGAGAGCGAGATCGCTTCCGCCTTCGAGCCGCTCCTGTGGTTGCTCGACCGCGGACGGGAGGATGGTTTGCAGCTGACCCAGACCGGAGCGCTCGCGCGAGCGATCGTGCGCGAAGCCGCCGAGAGGTTCCCCCACTGGTGGGACGCCGAGCTGTTCGGTCCACCGCACCAGGAGGCGGAACTGGTTCTCCTGGAGGCGCTGCACACCCTCGCCCGCGAAGCCGGGCTGCTGCGAAAACGCAAGCGGCGCCTGCTGCTGACCGCCCGAGCGAAGGCGGTCCTGCGAGAACCCGAATCGCTGATCGAGGCCGTCGCGCCCCATCTCTACACCAGCGATCCATTCCAACGCGAGGTCGCCGAGCTCGCAAGCGCCGTACTGCTCGTAGAGCGGGAGCTCACCCGTGACGCGCTCACCGAGATCATCCACGACGCTGTGCGGGAAGACTGGCGAACCGAAGGCGGCCCACTGGAGGAGCGAGGCGTCGAGCACGCACTCGCGCCGTTCCACCATACGATGCTCGCCCTCGGCGCGCTCTCCGACGAGCCCAAACGAGAGCGGCTGTCGCTCAGCGACACTGGTGCCGAGCTGCTCGCGTGTTCGCTCAGATACGCGGCGTCGGCTCTGTAATCCTGCGGCGGCGAATCCAAGTCCGCTCTCTTGACTCTCCAGCATCAAGCCGTGCCATAAGCGACATCCTCGACGTAGCCCTATCGACGGGGCACTATGCGGTGGCGAGAACGACCTCGCAGCCACCCACGGCGAATGACCCCGCGTCGAGCGCTCGCTTCTTCGGCAACCGGGCCTCCTTCTTTTCCGGTCGGATGTCGATCATCAGCTCGATGTCCAGGCCGCCGGCAACCCTGACCAGGCGCTCCAGGCTCGGCGTGTGCTCGCCGGTCTCCATGCGGGCGACGTCGGACTGATGGACTCCGAGCCGCTCTGCTAGTTGTCGCTGAGAGAGACCGTGCTCGGCCCGGTAATGGGCAACCTCGACGGCAAGCCACCGCGCCAGGGCCGTCCGCTCCCACTCCGCGCGGAACTCGGGATCGCGCAGGTCCTCCGCGAGAACGTCGTCACTAGATATGAGTTTGTCAGCCATGCTCGACCCTCGAAATCTTCGATAACAAGGTTGTAATTGCCAATCCAGGCTACTCCTTCTCCTTGGCTTTTTCCAGCCGCTTGAGCCTCTGCTTCGCCAGACGCACGGCTCTTGCGTAACCGGCCTTGTCGATCTCCGCCTCCGGGCCAATGGCAAGAATCGCAAACAGCCCTTCCCCTGCCCGGCGATAGATCGGCCGCCACCGGCTTCTTCCTCGCCGAGGCCGGAGCTCTCGCAGGCCCGACCCCTGCTCGCCCATGACGCCGCTCTGATGGGGGCTTCGAAGGGCCGGGCCGTCAACTTCCAGCTTCTCGATGACGTGCGCGATTGCAACGCGCTCAGCGACGTCCTCAATCGCGTTCCTCTCGTCGAGCGCCTTTGGATGCCACGCGACTTCCCAACGCGCTGGGGTTCCTCTCGCGACGATCTTTCGCGCGCGCTTCGGTCGCGGCTTCTTCCGTCCCTTGGTCACTCCCCCATCCGATCAGCGGCATCGGTCGGAAACCTCCCCCCGAAAGCCCGAATAACCCCGACGAAATCGCCGTCAATCTCCGCGCATCAGGGAGTCGACGGTATTCGCCATCCGCCGGGCGTCTATTCGCCATCCGCCGGGACGTTCCGCCGGGTAGCCCTCGCGCAGGCGCAGCTCAGCGCGCTGGTTGGGCTCAAGGCCCATCCTCGACTCAGGCCGAAACCGCGTAGCTGACCGTCTCCCGGACCCCCATGCCGAGTGCGTCGACGATCTCCTGAAGGCGCTCGACCCCCACGCCCGAGTAAAGGGAGGCCTCCCAGCGCTGGACCTGCTGCTCGGATAGGCCAAGCCGTGCTGCCAGGGCCTTCTGGGTCAGGCCGGCGGCGATCCGTGCCTCGATCAAGGCCGTCGGGAGATCGCGCAGTCCCTCGATCTCGCGATGATCGACGCGGCCGTCACGCAGGTCCTCGTAGCGCTGGATCTGTCTGCGAAGCTCTTCCGCCTCGCTTTGCAGCGAGGCTCCCATCGCCTTGTGGACGCGGGGATCGACACCCTTGCCGGGTGTGCTCTTCCGCTGAGCCTCGATCGCGTCCTCGAAGCGACGTAGCTCCGCGCTTGAGATGCGGTATTGGCGCTCGTTGGTGATCACGCTAGGCCGGTTCCCGGGTTTCTCCTTGAAGGTGGGATCACGACACAACATTATAGTTGTGTCGTGATTGAGGCCTGGCCGCTTTACGTGATCGGCGCCGTGATCTTCGCGGTGTCCGCTGGAGTGCTCACGCTGAGAGGTCGCCCTCAAAAGGGGTGAGATCCAATGATCCCGGCCGCTGGGTTTGCCATGATTTCGAGCGATGGAGCAACCCGCGCACATCAAGGTCAGTGGCGCTCTGGAGGGTGAGTTCATCATTACCGAGGAGCGCAACGTCAACGAGTTCGTGATCACCCGCGACACCTCCTGGAAGGCGATGCTCGGCAAGGACGAGCGCGATGCCACCGAGGAGGAGATCGCGGCCCTAGAGGCAGAGCACGGGCCGTTCCTGCCCGCAGACGGCGAGGGGTAGACCTTGTCCATCCGGCGGGGTCATGCCCGCGTCCTCTTCAGCGAGGGTGCCTTCGCCGAGGACACGATGCGAAGCGGTCGTGCCGGTGCCAAGGCCCTGCGCGAGGCTCGAAGCAAGTTCGAGCGCGATGGCGCAGAGATCAAAGCCCTGCGCCGCTGCGACTCCGAACACCGCGACGGCACGAAGCTCCCTGCCTGCTTCAAGGTCTACCTGCCACCGCCGAACGGAAAGTTCGGCATGGTCCTCCGCTTCATCCGCGACGACGAGGGCGTCGCCCTCCGCTACCTCGCCTTCGGCATCCGCCATCACCCCCGCGACTCCAACACGCCTTCCGTCTATGACATCGCCCATCGGCGACTCCACGACCAGGCCTCATAGGTTCAGCAGGTAGATTCGCAGCGGCGTGCCTCATTCGCCCAATCAGGTCTCAGCAGATGCCAGGCGATCACACAGAGCTTACGGGCGACCGCGATCGTTGGCACCTGCTTGCCCCGGCGCATCGCCACCCTCACTGCGAAGCCGTGCGACGGGCCCGGGGTGCGGGCTGCCGACCAGGCCGCCTGACCGAGGACGTGACGAGCGGCGCGCGAACCCTCCTTGGAGGTGCCGCCATGCTGGGGGCCTTCGCGCCCGACTGGCGCGAGCGCGGATGCAGGCCGAGGTAGCCGACCAGAAGACGTGAACTCGGGAACCGCGCGATGTCGCCGATCGCCGCCATCAGGGTCGCCGCGGCAATCACGTCGCCCCCGGGAATCGTCATCAAGCGGCGGATCTCCTCCGAGGCGACGGCCGCTTTGGCGATCTCCGTCTCCGCCCGCTTGAGCTCGGAGGCGCCGAAGTCGAGCTGGCGCAGGCAGGCGTCAAGCGTCTCGCGCTCGTCGACCTGCAGCTCGAGATCGGCGAGCCAGGCCCGGTCCCGCTTGCCGAAGAGGTCAGTCACGGGAATCACGCGGATCAGGTTGCGGTGCAGGATCGCGTGGGTCTCGTTCTTTAGCCGCGTGTTCTGGCGCACCAGGCTGCGACGCAGAGAGATTCGCCGCCGCAGCGCCCGGGTCGGCTCGTCGGGGATCCAGACCTCGGGGACGAGGTTGGCCGCCAGGAGCTCGGCCAGCCGCCCGACGTCGAGCTTGTCGGACTTCACCTTGGCGTGGCTGATCACCCGCACCTGGGCGGAGTGAACGATCACGACCTCCGCCACGTGAGGGCGGATGATCCGCGCGATCGCCAGCGCGTTTCCGGTCGCCTCCAACACCACCCGGTCCTCGTGCCCGAGGCTCTGGGCAAAGAGCTCCAGCTCCTCTGGGTCGGTCGCGATGCGGCCCGCCGAGCGAGCCTTGCCGCCGTCGGAGATCGCCACCTCGCAGAAGTCGCGGTGCACGTCCATGCCGATCGATCTCATCTTGCCTCCTTCTCCGTGGATTGCGTGGGAGACGAGGCGGGCAAAAACGACACCTACGGATTCGCGCTCGCAGCGCACCCGGGTAAGTCGCAAAGGGGCGGCCAGATACACCAGCGGGCTCGCAGCCCATAACTACTTCGGCCTGCCCGGCCTACGTTTCTCCCGGAGCCCCAAACCCGGGAGCCCGACGCTAGAAGAGGCGCCGGACGCCTTGGCTGCGGCTCCGGGGCCTACTTTCATACCGGTACACCACTACCGCCTACTTGACTGCGAAGCGGCCCGGAGAGACCAGGCTTGTAGGTCTCTCCGAGGCTCGTGCAGCTCGCTGCTGGAGGGGGCCGAGATGCAGGTGGATTCGGGCAGGGCTTCAGGTCTGCGTCATGGGTCTGAGTCGCAGTGGTGAGCTGCACGAGGTCTGACGTCAGTCAGACACCCCAACCCCAACCCCCGGGGTGGTTTCCCGCGCCCGCAGGGCGCGTGTGTGGTGGGTCGCGGCGTCAGCTGCGACAGCATCCTGGCGTTCTGCTGTTACGCCACAGCCTCGGCGCACCCCTCGGCGGCGCCACTCAGCGCAGGCGTCGGGCGGAGTGGGGAGATCGCGACGTTGCGCGAACAGGTCGCGCCTTCTCTCTCGGGAACGCGTGCCTCAAGCTTGATCGGCGGGCATATGGCACCACGGCGGGAGGCCCGACGCCCGTTGCCGGACCAGTCTCCGCAGGTCCTGCATCTGCGGGTGATACAGCTGCCTACCGCCTACTACCTCGACGAACCACGAGGTTGATCTTCGAGTTCGCTGGTACCGATCTCCCCGGCGCGCGGCTCTGAGCAACGACGATTCCCTTCTGGCGCTTGCGGCGCTTGCGCGAGAAGATCCGCCTCACTTTGCCGATATGGCAATGTCGGCGCTCGATCCTCGACTTGGCAGCCTTAAGTGGCAGGTCGACCACGTTAGGGACAATGCACGCTTGCCGCCTCGCGATCGAGAAGCTCCGTTCGACGTCCGGGGCGGGGTTGTGGGTCGAGTCGCCGGGCTGGGAGGCGGTGATCGTGCAGCCGCCGGGGCCGGTGAGGTGCACGGTGGCGCCGCTCACGGTGCAGCTGCCGCTGGCGGCGAAGCTGACCGGGAGGCCGGAGCTGGCGGTGGCGCCGACGGCGAAGTCGGGGTCGCCAAGAGTCTTGTTGGCGAGGGGCGCGAAGGAGATCGTCTGGTTGGATTTGGCGCTCGCGATCGAGAAGCTCCGTTCGACGTCCGGGGCGGGGTTGTGGGTCGAGTCGCCGGGCTGGGAGGCGGTGATCGTGCAGCCGCCGGGGCCGGTGAGGTGCACGGTGGCGCCGCTCACGGTGCAGCTGCCGCTGGCGGCGAAGCTGACCGGGAGGCCGGAGCTGGCGGTGGCGCCGACGGCGAAGTCGGGGTCGCCAAGAGTCTTGTTGGCGAGGGGCGCGAAGGAGATCGTCTGGTTGGATTTGGCGCTCGCGATCGAGAAGCTCCGTTCGACGTCCGGGGCGGGGTTGTGGGTCGAGTCGCCGGGCTGGGAGGCGGTGATCGTGCAGCCGCCGGGGCCGGTGAGGTGCACGGTGGCGCCGCTCACGGTGCAGCTGCCGCTGGCGGCGAAGCTGACCGGGAGGCCGGAGCTGGCGGTGGCGCCGACGGCGAAGTCGGGGTCGCCAAGAGTCTTGTTGGCGAGGGGCGCGAAGGAGATCGTCTGGTTGGATTTCGGGCTCTCTGTCACCGTCAGCAGCGCTTCGCCACTTGCTGATCCGAGCGTGGCGGTGATCGTGCTCGTGCCTTCTGCGACTCCGTGGGCGAGCCCGCCGGCGTCGATCGTCGCCACCGCTTCGTTGCTCGAAGACCACGTCACTGCCGACGTCATGTCCAGCGTCTCGGAGTCCGAGAAATTGCCGGTCGCAGTGAGCTGCTGATTGGATCCGGCCATTAGCGATGGCGTTGCTGGCGTCACCGCGATGCTGTCGAGCGTCATGCCCGAGTCGACGATCGTCACTTTCGCGCTCGCCCGCGAGATCGTCGCGTTCTGGGCTTCTTTCAATTCGAGGCTGAAGGACTCCAGGCCCTCTTCGAAGCCGTCCTCTTCGATGTCGACCCGCACCACCTTGGTCGTCTCGCCGGGGGCGAAGGTGAGGGTGCCTTCGACGTAGGCGAAGTCGTAGGCGCCGGCGCTGTCCTGGACGGTCCTGTATTTGACCGTGACCGGGCTCGCGCTCGGCGCCGAGAGGCGCACCGCGAGGTCGACGTAGCCGTCGCCCTCGCCGACCAGCTGGTCGGGCGGGGCGGAGATCGCCGGTGAGGCGGCGGCGGGGGCGTCGCTGGCGCCGATCGTGACCACGCCGGTGGCGTCGGAGATCGTCGCGTTGGAGGGGGAGGTGAGGTTGAGCGTGAAGTTCTCCGCCGGCTCGGCGGTGGCGTCGTCGGCGATCGGCACCGCGATCGTCTTCGCGGTCTCACCGGGGGCGAAGGTGAGGGTGCCCGAGACGGCGGTGTAGTCGGCGCCGGCGGTGGCGGTGCCGTTGGCGGTCGCGTAGTCGACGGTCACCGTGCTGCCCGAGGCTTCCCCGGCGGGGCCGCCGAGCAGCACCGAGACCAGTGCCGTGCCGTCCTTCTCGTCGACGGTGGCGTCGCGGACGAAGAGCTTGGGGGTGGCGACCACCTTGTCGTTGTCGACGATCCCGATCCGGGAGCTCGCCCGCGAGATCGTCGCGTTCTGGGCTTCTTTCAATTCGAGGCTGAAGGACTCCAGGCCCTCTTCGAAGCCGTCCTCTTCGATGTCGACCCGCACCACCTTGGTCGTCTCGCCGGGGGCGAAGGTGAGGGTGCCTTCGACGTAGGCGAAGTCGTAGGCGCCGGCGCTGTCCTGGACGGTCCTGTATTTGACCGTGACCGGGCTCGCGCTCGGCGCCGAGAGGCGCACCGCGAGGTCGACGTAGCCGTCGCCCTCGCCGACCAGCTGGTCGGGCGGGGCGGAGATCGCCGGTGAGGCGGCGGCGGGGGCGTCGCTGGCGCCGATCGTGACCACGCCGGTGGCGTCGGAGATCGTCGCGTTGGAGGGGGAGGTGAGGTTGAGCGTGAAGTTCTCCGCCGGCTCGGCGGTGGCGTCGTCGGCGATCGGCACCGCGATCGTCTTCGCGGTCTCACCGGGGGCGAAGGTGAGGGTGCCCGAGACGGCGGTGTAGTCGGCGCCGGCGGTGGCGGTGCCGTTGGCGGTCGCGTAGTCGACGGTCACCGTGCTGCCCGAGGCTTCCCCGGCGGGGCCGCCGAGCAGCACCGAGACCAGTGCCGTGCCGTCCTTCTCGTCGACGGTGGCGTCGCGGACGAAGAGCTTGGGGGTGGCGACCACCTTGTCGTTGTCGACGATCCCGATCCGGGAGCTCGCCCGCGAGATCGTCGCGTTCTGGGCTTCTTTCAATTCGAGGCTGAAGGACTCCAGGCCCTCTTCGAAGCCGTCCTCTTCGATGTCGACCCGCACCACCTTGGTCGTCTCGCCGGGGGCGAAGGTGAGGGTGCCTTCGACGTAGGCGAAGTCGTAGGCGCCGGCGCTGTCCTGGACGGTCCTGTATTTGACCGTGACCGGGCTCGCGCTCGGCGCCGAGAGGCGCACCGCGAGGTCGACGTAGCCGTCGCCCTCGCCGACCAGCTGGTCGGGCGGGGCGGAGATCGCCGGTGAGGCGGCGGCGGGGGCGTCGCTGGCGCCGATCGTGACCACGCCGGTGGCGTCGGAGATCGTCGCGTTGGAGGGGGAGGTGAGGTTGAGCGTGAAGTTCTCCGCCGGCTCGGCGGTGGCGTCGTCGGCGATCGGCACCGCGATCGTCTTCGCGGTCTCACCGGGGGCGAAGGTGAGGGTGCCCGAGACGGCGGTGTAGTCGGCGCCGGCGGTGGCGGTGCCGTTGGCGGTCGCGTAGTCGACGGTCACCGTGCTGCCCGAGGCTTCCCCGGCGGGGCCGCCGAGCAGCACCGAGACCAGTGCCGTGCCGTCCTTCTCGTCGACGGTGGCGTCGCGGACGAAGAGCTTGGGGGTGGCGACCACCTTGTCGTTGTCGACGATCCCGATCCGGGAGCTCGCCCGCGAGATCGTCGCGTTCTGGGCTTCTTTCAATTCGAGGCTGAAGGACTCCAGGCCCTCTTCGAAGCCGTCCTCTTCGATGTCGACCCGCACCACCTTGGTCGTCTCGCCGGGGGCGAAGGTGAGGGTGCCTTCGACGTAGGCGAAGTCGTAGGCGCCGGCGCTGTCCTGGACGGTCCTGTATTTGACCGTGACCGGGCTCGCGCTCGGCGCCGAGAGGCGCACCGCGAGGTCGACGTAGCCGTCGCCCTCGCCGACCAGCTGGTCGGGCGGGGCGGAGATCGCCGGTGAGGCGGCGGCGGGGGCGTCGCTGGCGCCGATCGTGACCACGCCGGTGGCGTCGGAGATCGTCGCGTTGGAGGGGGAGGTGAGGTTGAGCGTGAAGTTCTCCGCCGGCTCGGCGGTGGCGTCGTCGGCGATCGGCACCGCGATCGTCTTCGCGGTCTCACCGGGGGCGAAGGTGAGGGTGCCCGAGACGGCGGTGTAGTCGGCGCCGGCGGTGGCGGTGCCGTTGGCGGTCGCGTAGTCGACGGTCACCGTGCTGCCCGAGGCTTCCCCGGCGGGGCCGCCGAGCAGCACCGAGACCAGTGCCGTGCCGTCCTTCTCGTCGACGGTGGCGTCGCGGACGAAGAGCTTGGGGGTGGCGACCACCTTGTCGTTGTCGACGATCCCGATCCGGGAGCTCGCCCGCGAGATCGTCGCGTTCTGGGCTTCTTTCAATTCGAGGCTGAAGGACTCCAGGCCCTCTTCGAAGCCGTCCTCTTCGATGTCGACCCGCACCACCTTGGTCGTCTCGCCGGGGGCGAAGGTGAGGGTGCCTTCGACGTAGGCGAAGTCGTAGGCGCCGGCGCTGTCCTGGACGGTCCTGTATTTGACCGTGACCGGGCTCGCGCTCGGCGCCGAGAGGCGCACCGCGAGGTCGACGTAGCCGTCGCCCTCGCCGACCAGCTGGTCGGGCGGGGCGGAGATCGCCGGTGAGGCGGCGGCGGGGGCTGGCTGGGGAAAAGCAAACGCCAACACAAGGAACGAGATCGCAACCACCACAGCAGTCAAGGTCTTCATCGAGCGACGCCTACATTCCTTGAGTGATCGGTGGCTACCATTGTTGCCTTAAGATCTTGGCTTTAGCGGTGGCGAACTCAGCCTCTGATATCGCACCGGAGTCTCTCAAGTCCGCAAGTTCCCTCAAAGATGTTGCTGGGTCTGCCTGCACTCTTGAGGGTTTGGCCGCAGCCTCCAAAGGTCGTGGCGCGACCGAAGCGACTGACCGCTCTCTCTCTTCTGATCCCTGTTGCGCTTCCAATGTTGTTGCTTGGCCATCCAGAGCCTTGAGCAGGGGTCTGACGCCAGCTCGCTCGAACCTGAACCTCTGCCAGCGCTCGATCAGTCCGAAAATGATCAGGACAGGAAGGGGCAGAATCAGCAAGCCCAAGAGCGCAATGTATAGCGTCGGAAAGGGCAACGTTAAGCGCTTTGTAATTGCTTTGTCGTTAAAGAAGGTCTCACCGGTCGCATGGTTGTAAATCAGGAAGTAAGGGCCGGACTTCCTCATGCCATGAGTCACCCAGGCGAGTGAGACAACGTGGCCGTTCCCCACCCGTGCGTTGAAGCCGCTCCCCTCGAACGCCTGAGTATTTCCCCGGCTGTCTGCAAGGAAGAATCGGTCCGTTACGACAACCTGAGTCTGGATTGAGCCCCCGACATATGCGGGATGGCCGTCTGACCCCATGGTCGATGAGATCTTTCCCGCTGTGTAGCTGTCGCTGCGCTTCACGGCGTCACTCGCGAAGCCAGTGAACGTATGGATCGCGTAGCGGCGAAACAGTCCCGCGAAACGCGAAGAGTCTTGCCGACTCACCCTCAAAGGTGATAGCGCCTTCGGCGTTCGCAGAAGCATCGGGATTAGGGCAACCACGCTGAGTGTGATCCAGGTTTTCAATTTACCTCTCAGCTGACGAAGACACAGACGCAGTGATCCGCGAGCCCGACAAGCATCTCTTTACGCACTGTACTGGCAATGGCTGAAGGCAAGACGAGTCCGGTGTCAGGCTTCTACTGGCGCCATTGCCAGTTGCGTCTTGACAACTGGCTAATCTCACGATGTCGGGTACTGAGGCATCCATCGGCAGGAAGCAGCGTGGCGAGTTTCGCTCATTCGTGCGCCTCCATATTTAATACTTGATTATGCATCGTATTTGGCTGTACGAATCGGATGCCGGATCGACAGTCGGATTCGCCAAAGCGGCAAGCCTCTACGCAATTCGTTGGAAAGTCAAGCCCGACTTCGACAGTTGGCGAATCCGGGCTCGTGAGCGTCGGCCTTCCGCTTGTTGATGCGGTTCCTAGCCTCGAAGCCCCGATAAGCACCTGGGGAAACCCCCTGGGAACGTTCTCCCGGCCCATGAGAATGCGGTTTACGAAATCCACTCTCAGAACCAGGAGGACACCCAGAAGGTGAAAGCGAAAACGCTCGGCGCAAAAGTAGATGTCACGGCGGACGGCGAGGGATTGGTCTCTCACGCCGGGGCCTCTTTACTCAGCGAGCTGGCCGACAGGATCGGGCTGACCGCAGCTCTCACCGAGGCGATGGCACCGCCCCGCGAGCGCCGCTCCGCCCACGACCCCGGAGTCGTCCTGCGCGACCTCATCGTCTCGATCGCCGACGGCGGGGACTGCGTCAGCGACCTCGGAGTGCTGCGCGGCCAGGAGGCGCTGTTTGGGGCGGTTGCCTCTGAGACCACCGCCCACCGGTGATCAAGTCGATGGACGAGCCCCCGGCTGGAGCGGATCCGAGAGGCCAGGGCAAAGGCCCGCCGGGCGGCCTGGAAGGCCGGTGAGGAGCCCACCGAGCTGATCATCGACATCGACGCCACCCTGCTCAGCGCCCATTCCGAAAAGGAGGAGGCAGCCGGCAACTTCCGGGGCTGTCTCCTCAGCCCCTCATCGCAACACTCACGACATTCAAATGAGACGGAGGAGTTGCGATGGCAAGGAAGCGCAGGGAGTACACGGCGGCCGATCACTTCGCCCTCCTGCAGAGCGCCTTGGAGCAGATCCCCGGGGCCGGCGATCCGAAGCGCGAGGTCCTCGTCTGCGTCGACGGGGCCGGGGCCACCCACGCCTTCACCGCCGATTGCCGCGAGGCCAAGGTCGGCTTCTCGGTTGGCTATGAACTGGGTCCCGCCGCCAGGGCGGCGATCCTCGGGCTGCCGGAGTCGGCATAGCAGGCGGCGATCGAGCCCGGTGGGGCCCTTCGGGAGGGAGCCTGGGTGGCGGAGCTGACCGGGAAGGTCGACCTCTCCGCCTGGCCCGAGGCACGAGGCTGATCGTGCGTCGCGAGCGAGCCCACCCCGGCTCCCAGCTGCGCTTCAGCGACGAGGAGGGGCACCGCTTCACCGCCTTTCTCACCGACACCGAGGGAGCCGAGATCGCCGCCCTTGAGCTGCGCCACCGCCGCCGGGCCAGGGTCGAGGACCGCATCCGGGCCGGCAAGCAGACCGGGATGGAGAACCTGCCCTTCCACGACTTCGACGCCAACCGCGCCTGGCTCGAGCTCTCCCTGATCGCACAGGACCTGCTCGCCTGGGCAAGGGCGTTGCTGTTGGAGGGCGAGCTCTCCCTCGCCGAGCCCAAGCGGCTGCGCCAGCGAGTGCTCCACGTCGCCGCTCGGATCGCCCGCTCGGGACGGCGGGTGCTGCTTCGCCTGCCGAGGCGTTGGCCCTGGGCGTAGGCGCTGGCGGCGGCCTTCACCCGGCTGCGACGAGCTGCCGCTGGGCTCGGCGCCATAGCGCCCCGGCGCCGCCAGCTCACCCTCGATCGCTTCCACCCCACCGCCTGCGGCGATCTCGGCATGCCCGCGAGCGCTGCGCAACGGTCATCTCAAGCGCTCGATCCTCCCCGAGGAACATCACACCCGCTTCCGCGGAACCGCACCAACACACTTACTGCTGAGGCGGGTCGAATCACACCTTGTTGGGTGAATCGGTCGCGGTAGGGACTGCCCTTCAGCCGTTCGGGACTCAGTCCATGCAGGCCTTCGGGCAGCCCCCCGCGCAGATCCCAGCGTGCGCGTCTGACGCACTGGGACTCCTGCCTCGGGTATTGGCGGCGAGGGCGCCTCGGGCCAGGGATGCAGGATGCGGACCGGCGGCAGCCAGCGAGTAGCGATGCGGTCCATCCGCTCCCAGGTCACGTAAGCGCGCACCGACACCACGGGTCGAGGTAGCCTCGCGGAGACCGAGGGGAAATCGCTCACCTCACCTCGCCGCCCTGCGTCTCTGACTCGGAAGAGATGGCCCAAATCCTGATTGTCGCCTCACGCCCGCGCACCGGCAGCTCGTCGACGTAGGTCAGGCCGTCTCCGCCGGCGCGCAGCAGGTCCTTGGTCGACTCGGCGACGAATACGGAGTATGGCGTCCCTTTCGTCATCCCCTCGAGACGGGCCGCCGTGTTCACGGTGTCGCCGATCGCCGTGTACTCCATCCGCCGCTCAGATCCGACCTGACCCGCCATGATCTCGCCGCTGTTCAGGCCGATGCCGATCTGAAAGCCCTCGCCGAACCCCTGCTCGCGCATCCACGCGTTGAAGCGAGGCAACCGCTCGACGAGCATCTCGCAGCTTGCCGTGAGAGCACGATCTGCATGGTCGGGCTGCTCGATCGGAGCGCCGAACATCGCCATGATCCCGTCGCCCATGTAGGTGACGATGGTGCCACCGTGGTCCATGATCGCCTCGCTCATCTCGGTCATGTAGTGATTGAGGCACGCGACCACTTCTTCCGGCTGACGGGACTCCGAAAAGGAGGTGAAGCCGCGCAGGTCGCTGAAGAGGATGGTGCACTCGCGGCGAACGCCGCCGAGGCGATGGTCCTCGTCGGTGGCGGTAAGGACATCGTCGACGACGGCTTCGGGCACAAAGCGCGAGAACGTGTCATGTACCCACTGGCGCTCGAACGCGGTGATCAGCGTCGTCACCGCCAAGGCCCCGACCGCTGAGAGGGCAAGCGCACCGAGCGGGTAGACGACCGGCATGATGTGGCCGGCATCGAAGGCAAGTTGGGCGATCTCCGCATAGAGAGCTCCGAGGGCGACCGCCATGACCAGCGCCATCGGGGATCTGAGGCGCCAGTTGGCGAGGGGCGGTGCGGCCGCCATCAGCAGGATCAGCACGACATCGAGACCGGCCGGCGTCGAGCGGAGCGGGAAGCCGTGCTGCACGGTCCAGATCGCATTCGCCTCGACCTCCGGGCCGGACATCACCGAGTTCCCCGAGGTCGGCGTCGTGTGGTTGTCCTGCAGCGAGGAAGCCTCGGCGCCGACGACGACGACCTTGCCTCGGAAGGCGCGGGCCGGCACCAGCCCCCGCAGCACACGGGAGAAGGAGTGGGCCGGGATCGTGCCCGGGGGGCCCCGATAGTCGATCCAGGCGGAATGGCCTCCCGCCAGCGGGACGGGCGAGACCTGCTGGCCGGTGGCGGCTTCGACCGTCGCCACGGCGAAGCCCCTCAGCCCGTTGAACGAGAACGGGACCCTGCGCAGCACCCCGTCGGGATCGGGCTGGACGATCGTGCTCCCTGCGCGGGCGCCGATCCGCCGCAGAACCCGGTCGCCGCCGAAGATGCCGGTGTGGCCTTGGGCATTGACCTCGGTAGTCGAGAGAACGACCCGTCCGCGGGTCCTGGCCACCGCCCTGATCAGGGCGTTGTCCTCTCGGGGCACGGTCGGCTCGGTAAACTGCACGTCGTAGGCGATCACCCTGGCGCCGTCGCGGCGCAGCCGGTCGATCAGCCGTCCGTGGAGGTGACGCGGAAACGGCCACTGACGACCGAGCTGGTCGAAGGTCCTGGCGTCGATCTGCACGATCGCCAGGTCGCGAGGCACCGCCTGGGGCCCGCGGATCGAGAAGCGGGCGTCGACCGTGCTCAGCTCCTGTCTGCGCAGCAGGTGAGCGCCGTAGGCAAGCAACCCGATCACCGCCGAGCCGAGCGCCACCGCGACCAGGGCGACGGCCCGCCGCCGCCGCAGCCGCGCTTTCATCAGCGCGACGGCGCCAGGTAGTGCTGGCCGGTGTGCAGGACCACCTTGCGGTGGCGGGTGAAGTCGCGGACGACCACTGTGTCGCGCTTCGACTCGATCAACGTTCCAGCGCAACTGTCCTGGGTGAGCCATTCCGTGCCGCGCACGGTGGCCGAGCCGTCGCGGCCCTTGGTCACGTAGTTGCCATGTCCCGTGCCCCAGAGGCGGTTGCGGTTGCGGCTGCGGTTGCGGCTGCGGAAGAGGCGAGCCGACCCGGCGTGGGCCCTATGACAGACGGCCGGGTTGAAACCGAACAGGACAAGCTCGGTGATCGGCTTGCCATGCTTGGGCTGGAGCAGCTTGAACTCCCCAGCGTAGAAGTCGGCGGTCTCAGTTGCCCCGCTCTTGTCCTTCGCCGAGGTGATGCGGATGCGGCCGTGCGTTGCGTCGATGATCGAGCCGACGGGAATCTGGCCGCCTTTGCTCAGGGGCGTGAGCTTCTTCGAACCGGGCCGCCTAATCAGGACCTTGCCGTGGACCGGTTCGACGTTGACCGTGTGCCCAAATTCCGGAGCGACGACGGGTGGGGCCGCGGGAACGGACACGCCGGCGCTGGTCGCGCTCGCCTGGCCGGCGCCGTTGGTGGCGGTCACCCTGCAGGTCAGCGTGTGGCCTTGGTCGGCGGCCTGGACGACATAGGTGGAAGCGTTCGCGCTCGCGATTTCGGCGCCGTCGCGCTGCCACTGGTAGCTGAGCGACGGCGATGGGCTGCCCGACCAGGAGCCCGGCGAGCAGGTCAGCGTCTGGCCGACCTGCGCGCTGCCCGATATCGCCGGCGCACTCGTATTCGATGGCGCGCTGGTGGCTGAAATCGCAGATGTGCCCAACAGCGCGTTCCCGTTGCCGTCCATGGCCAGGCAGAAGGATGACGACGGGCAGGAGACCGAGTTGAAGTAATTCGTGCCGTCGATGTTGGACGGCCCGCTCCACGTGCTGCCGTCGTAGGTGAAGACGTTGCCGCTCAGGTCCCCCGCGACGCAGAACGACGTAGTTGGGCATGACACCGAGGAGAGGTAGTTCGTGCCTTCGACGACGGACGGCACGCTCCACGTGCTGCCGTTGTAGGTGAGGGCGTTGCCAAGGCCGTTGCCCCCCACCGCTACACAGAAGGACAGCGACGGGCAGGACACTGCCGTGAAGACGACGCCGCTGCCGATGCTTTCAGTCCCGCTCCATGTGCTGCCGTTGTAGGTGAAGGCGTTCCCTTGTTCGTCGACGGCGGCGCAGAACGACGCTGACGGACAGGACACGGAGGAGAGGAAGTTCCCACTATCGATGCCCGTGGGTTCGCTCCACAAGCTGCCGCTGTAGGTGAGGGCGTTGCCTGCATCGTCGACGGCGGCGCAGAATGACGATGACGGACAGGACACGGAGGAGATCCCTGAGCTGCCGTCGATGCCCGTGGGTTCGCTCCACAAGCTGCCGCTGTAGGTGAGGGCGTTGCCTGCATCGTCGACGGCGGCGCAGAATGATGTCGATGCACATGACACCGAGCTGAGCCGTCGGGTGCCGTCGATGCTCGCGGGCGCGCTCCACGTGCTGCCGTTGTAGGTGAGGGCGTTGCCGGTTCCGTCGACGGCGGCGCAGAACGACTCCGACCCGCACGAGGCACGATCGGATCCGCCTCCCAGCACCGTCGGGGGTTCGCTCCACGATGCGCCGTTGTACGTCAGCGCGAGACCTGCGCCGTCCACTGCGGCGCAGAAGGATTCCGATGCGCATGACACCGAAGAGAGGAAGCCGCTGCCGTCGATGCTTTCAGGAGTGCCCAGCGAGCTGCCGTTGTAGGTGAGGGCGTTGCCTTCGTAGCCGACCGCAACGCAGAAAGTTTCCGAGGGGCAGGAGACCGAAGACGGATAGTGCCCGGCTCCGATCGTGCCCAGGGCGCTCCACGTGCTGCCGTTGAATTCCGCAGCAACGCCTTCCGCCGTGGCTTCTGTTTCAAGAGAGCCCACAGCGACGCAAAACGATGTCGAGTAGCAGGACACGGATATGAAGGAAGCGGTACCGATGCTTTCGGGCGCGCTCCACGTAGTGCCGTTGTAGACGACGCCTTCGTAACCGACCGCCATGCAGAAGGTTTCCAACGGGCAGGAGACCGAATATAGGAAGCTGGTGCCGCTGCTCACCGGTGCACCCCAGGAGCTGCCGCTGAGCGTCACCGCATTCCCGTTGTAGTCAACCGCCGCGCAGAAGGTGGATGATGCGCACGAAATCGAGGAGAGTTCGTGACCGGGATCGATGCTCGTGGGTGCGCTCCAAGAGCTGCCGTTGAACGTGAAGGCATTCCCCTGGAAGTCCACGGCGGCACAGAAGGATGCCGACGGGCACGATACGGACGCCAGGACGCCACCACTGTCGATGGTGGACGGCGCACCCCACGAGGTGCCGTTATAGATGCGCACGTTCCCGCCTCCACCGCCGTCATCGACAGCCACACAGAACGACGCTGACGGGCATGAAACGCCTTGCGCGAAGAACGCCGGATCGACGGGCGCAGGGGCCGACCACGACAGCGAGGATTCCGCCGCAGCGGGGCTCGCACCGAGGAGCATGGCGACGAGGGGGACAACCATCGCGGCGTGGATGGCGAAGAGCCGTCTGCGGCCGCGATTCCTACTCGCACCACCGTTCACGCGCAACTCACCGAACTCTCTATTTGCGATTGGCTCACCCGATCCCCGTTCCTGACAGTTGCCGCTTTTGATGAGACGGCTCGGCGACTCAAATTCTTCCATCGAACATTGTCATAAGCAACGGCCTAGCGCCCGGCAATTGTAGGCACCGCCTAACCCAGATCGTGCACCAAGCGCCACCGCTTGAGCAAGCCTGAGCGTCGCTTTTCCGCCTCCTGAGCGGGGAAAATGTGGTTGTCAACACCCATTTCCCAACTCAGGAGGCTTCACCTTGAAGGTGAATCGAAACGGACGGCCCGAAACGGTAGAGGTCACAGCGGACGGCGAGTGATTCTGCTCGCAGGCCGGCGCGCTTTTGCTCACCAACCTCTGCGACCGCCTCGGCCTGACCGAGGCGCTGGGGAAAGCTCTTGCACCGACCCGCCGGCGGCGATCCGCCCATGACGACTGGGAGATCCTGCGCAACCTGATCGTCACCCTGGCCCAGGGCGGCGAGCACCTCTGCGATCAGGCCGCGCTTCGCGACCAGCCCGCCCTGTTCGGCGAGGTCGCCTCCGACGCCACCGCCTTCCGGTGCGCTCGAGCGGATCGGCCCGGCCGAGCTGGAGGGGCGAAGGTCTGGTTGCGCTGGCGGGCCGCTGCGGAGGCCGCCTGGGTTCCTGCGTCGTTCACGCCCGCCGCGTTGGCCGCTTCGCCCGGACGTTTCCCCAGGTCGCCGAACTTCCGCGCGATGGTGGCAAGCTGCGTGTGGAAGTCCGCCAGCGCCCGATCGGACCTTGTCTGAAGGTCCGAGCTCGAGCGACCGGCCTGGGTGCGGACGTCCTGTTCCTGGTAGCCGAGCTTGCGGTTGCCGCGTTCGGCTTCGCGCGTGATGTCAGAACTTTTCCGCGAGGAGTTGGTCTTGATCGTGCGCAGCGCCTCGTTGAGGTCGGTATGGGCGTAGTGACGCTCGACTTGATGTCGGCTTCGGTGTCTTCCAAACCGCGCTGAGACGCGCGGCGTTGCGCATCGGTCGCAGGATCGTACGTTCCCCAGGACGGCTGGACCCAGCCCAGCAAATCCTTCGGCTTCGAGCTCGGCTTCGGGCCAACGCCGCCACCCGGACCCGCAGCCGCCGGAGGGACGCGAGGGCGTAACTTGCGCCGTGGGTTGAGGCCAATCGCCATGGGTCGAATTGTCCCAGAGCGAGTGGACGCAAACCCGCACTGGAAAGCGGTTTTGAGGCCGCCCGCCTTGCGGTCTCGCACGCGGCCCCGCCAGTACCCTCTGTAGTACCCCCGCTTCCAAACGACCACCTTCACCGAAGGTGAAAAGTGGCTTTGAGCGGGGCTTCTTTAAGGGTGGACGACCGGATTCGAACCGGCGACCGCCTGGACCACAACCAGGAGCTCTACCAACTGAGCTACGCCCACCGCGCTGGGTCCAATCTAGCGTGATGGGTGGCGACCGGCGGGGTCCTCAGGCGGGGCGGCGGGACGCGACCAGGGCTGCGAAGGCCTCGAGGCCGGGCGTCGTGCGCTCGACCAGTGCCGGCTCGGCCTCGCTCGCCCGGCCCGGCAACGCGGCCGCGCCTGCGTCGCCGAGCGCCGCGCGGGCCTCGTCGATCATCTCCGGGACCGCCAGCCAGGCCTCGACCAGGGCGAGGTCGGCCTCGGGGTGGAAGAGCACTCCCCAGGCGTTGCCGACGCGGAAGGCCTGGTGCTCGGTCCGGGCGGAGGAGGCCAGGGGCCGGGCGCCTTCGGGCAGGTCGAAGACGTCGCCGTGCCAGTGCAGGACTTCGGCACTTGGGGCGAGGCCGCCGAGGACGGGATCGGCCGGGTCGCTCACCTCCACCGGTGCGAAGCCGATCTCCTTCCCCTCCCCCGGCCTCACCTCGGCCCCCAGCGCGCGGGCCAGGAGCTGCGCCCCCAGGCAGATGCCGAGCAGCGGCAGCTGCCGCCGCGTCGCCTCGGCCAGCCACTCGCGCTCGGCGGCCAGCCCCGGGAAGCGGCCGACCTCGTCGACGTTCATCGGCCCGCCCATGACAACGGCGCCGGCGACCTCGTCGTGGGCGGGCAGCGGCTGGCCCGCGAGCGGCCTGACGGTGCGCACGGCGAGGTCGCCGCAGACGTCGAGGATGCGGTGCGGCCCCTCCCAGGGCACGTGCTGGATCGCCAGCAGGGTGGGACGGCCGTCCGCGCTCATCCGCCGCTCAGACCAGGGGCAGGTAGCGCAGCTCGACGGCGCCGTCGGAGAAGGCGCGCTGGGACTCGAGCTTCAGTCGCAGCATCTCGATGCCGGAGGAGGAGAGCGGCAGGCCCGACCCGACGACGAGTGGCAGGAGCACGGCGCCGAGCTCGTCGAGGGCGCCGATCGAGTGGAAGGCCTGGATCGTCTTCGGCCCCCCGACCAGGTGGACGTCCCCCTCGAAGTCGGCGGCGCGCATCTTCTCCAGCAGTGCCCCCGGATCGCTGTCGCTGACGATTCCGTCCGGCGCCTCGTCGGGAAGAGGGCTCGAGGTGAGGACGAAGACCTCGAGACCGGGCCAGGGCCAGTTCGGCGCGCCGAGCGCCGGCTCGAAGGTCGTCCGCCCCATCACCACCGCGCCGCAGTCGGCGAGGAGCTCGGGGAGGCCGTAGGACTCGGCGCCGGCGAACTCGGGCATCGAGAGCAGCACGGGCCAGCCGTCCGGCGTCGAGACGAAGCCGTCGACGCTGACGCCCATATGGCTGCGGATCCTCATCGGCGACTCAGTCTAGGCAGCGCGCCCAGCGACCGGGGTGGCGCTACTCCCCCGCGTTGAACTCCCAGATCGCGATCGCCAGCATCGTCATCCCCAGCGCGAAGACGGTGAAGATCTCCAGCCCCACCGGGACCGCCCAGCCGAACCAGGTGATCCCCGGGTTGAGGGCCGCTTCGGCCGCGCCTGTGAGATCGAGGTGGGCGAAGACGAGGGTGCGCATCGGCTCAACCGCGTAGGTCAGGGGATCGAGGCGGTTCAGCACGGCCAGCCAGCCGGGCAGGCCGGCGACCGGGAAGAGCGCCCCGGAGATGAAGAACATCGGCATGATCACCAGCTGCATCACCCCCATGAAGGACTGGATCTGGGTGATCCGGGCGGCGACCATGACGCCGAAGGCGGTGATGCTGAAGGCCAGCAGCAACTGCAGCGCGAAGACCCCGAGGATCAGGGTGAGGCTGTAGGGGACGCCGACGGTCGGGGCGAGGGCGATCATGATCACCCCCTGGAAGCCGGCGACGGTGGCGCCGCCGAAGCACTTGCCGACGACGATCGAGCTGCGGCGGATCGGCGCCACCATCATCTCGCGCATGAACCCGTACTCGCGGTCCCAGACGATCGAGGCGGCGGAGAACATCGCCGTGAACATCACCGACATGCAGAGCACCCCGGGGTAGATGAAGGTCTTCAGGTCGAGCCCGTGGGTGCTGGCCGCGGAGAGCTGCTGCAGGCCGGCCCCGAGCACGAAGAGGAAGAGCAGCGGCTGCACCAGCGAGGTGACGATCCGGACCCGGTCCTTGGAGAAGCGGATCAGCTCCCGGCGCCAGACGATCCTGACCGCGCGCAGCTCCCCGCGCCAGCTGCGCGCGGGGACGCGGACGCGGATCACCTCGGCCTCGGGCTGGGCGACCGCCGTGCTCACCGGCGCCCCCCGGACATCATCTGCATCGCGATCCGCTGGTCGACCTTGCTGCCGGACCCTTCGGCGTCGCGGATCGTCGTCCCGGTGTGGGACATGAAGACGTCGTCGAGGGTCGGCCGCGAGAGGCTGACCGAGCGGATCGGCACCCCCAACTCGGCGAACAGCCGCGGCACGAACTCCTCGCCGTCGGGGACCGCGAAGGTGACCGCGCCCTCGGAGATCACGGCCTCGAGCCCGAAGCGCGCTTCGATCGCCTCGATCGCGGCCCCGTCGTCGTCGGTCTCGATCCGGATCCGGTCGGCGCCGACCTGCTCCTTCAGCGCCTCGGGCGTGTCGAGGGCGACGATCTCGCCGTGGTCCATGATCGCGATCCGCCCGCAGAACTCGGCCTCGTCCATGTAGTGGGTGGTCATGAAGATCGTGATCTCCTCGCTCTCCTGCAACTGGCGGATGTAGCCCCAGATCGAGTTGCGGGTCTGCGGGTCGAGCCCGATCGTCGGCTCGTCGAGGAACAGCACCCGCGGCGAGTGCATCAGGCCACGGGCGATCTCCAGCCGCCGGCGCATTCCGCCCGAGAAGGTCAGAACCTGGGCGCCGCGCCGTTCCCACAGCCCGACCATCTCCAGCACCTGCCGCATTCGCGGCACCACCAGCCCCTTCTCCACTCCGTAGAGCTCGGCATGCAGGCGCAGGTTCTGCTCGGCGGTGAGGTAGCCGTCGAGGGTCGGGTCCTGGAAGACGAGGCCGATGTGGCGGCGGACGTCGTCGCGCGCCGTGACCACGTCGAAGCCGGCGACGGAGGCGGCCCCGGCGCTCGGCTTGGCCAGCGTGCAGAGCATGTTGATGGTCGTCGTCTTGCCGGCGCCGTTGGGGCCGAGAAAGCCGAAGACCTCGCCGGCCTCGACCTCGAAGCTGACGCCGCGCACCGCTTCGAACTCGCCGAAGGACTTGCGCAGATCGCGGACTGAGATGGCGATTGCCACGGCCAAGCCCTACAACGTACGGAACGTCCGCGCGCGGCACCGACTCGCACAGCGCGCGCTACGGTTGGCGCGTGGCCAAGCTGCGTGGCATCGCCCTCTTCCGCCCGGAGATCCGACCCGGCACCCTGACCGGCGCCCAGGCGCGCGGGGCGGCGGCGATCGGAGCGCTGGCGGTGGGAGCCGCGGCGGTCGGCGGCTTCGCGATCGGTCGGCTCAGCATCGGCCGCCTGGCGATCGGCCGTGCCGCAATCGGCAAGCTTGCCGTCGGCAAGCTCGAGGTCGAGGAGCTGGAGATCGGCAAACTGACTGTGCGCGAAGACCGCACTCAAGCCTGATCGCGCCGGCCCAGCCGCACCTGGCGGAAGTCGGCCCGCAGCCGGGAGCGCAGCTCCTCAGCCGCCTCGTCGACGCCGTCCTCCGAGCCGCCTCCCACCAGCAGCACCTCGGTCGCCGGAAAGCTCCGCAGCTGGTCTTCAGTCGCCTGCACGACGTCCTCGTCGCCCACCCGCGCTTCCGCCGCGATCCCCGCCTTGGCCAGCGCGGCCACCGTGGCGACGAGCCGCTCCTGGGCGCCGTGCCGGGCGGACTCCACGTCGGAGGCCCAGCGATCGAGGAAGCCGATCCGGGCCGGTACGAGCACCCGCACCTCGGCATCGCCCTCGATCCGCGCCGCGCGCACGATCAGCTCGACATCGCCGGGGTCCTCGACCGCAGCGGCGGCGACGATCAGGACGTGACGCCGCCCGTCCCCCGCCGCCTCGAGGCCGATCGGCCCCCGCGGGCGCTGCCGCGCGGCGACCGCCAGCAGCGCCACCACGGCCAGAGCCCCCACCGCCACGCCGAGCCCCGGCCCGGCGAGGAGGAAGCCGGCGACGATCGGAACCACGAGCGCGGCGACGACCAGAGGCAGCTTCCACGGTGCCATCGCCGGATCCTCAGCCCCGGGTCCCGCCCCCGCTGCCGTCCGGCGACCAGCCCGGGCCGCGGAACACGTAGCCGAGCCGGTGCCGCCAGCTGGCGGCGGCCCGCACGTCGCGGGCGATCGCCGCGAACTCGTGGAACGCCACCCGCGTCGGCCTGAAGCTGCGCAGGTTCTGCGTCAGCCCGTACCGGGGCCGCTCGGTTTCCCCCTGAAAGGTGCCGAACAACCGGTCCCAGACGATCAGGATGCCGCCGTAGTTGCGGTCGAGGTAGATCTCGTTGGAGCCGTGGTGGACCCGGTGGTGGGAGGGCGTGTTGAAGACGAACTCAAACGGGCGCCAGAGCCGTCCGATCCGCTCGGTGTGGATCCAGAACTGGTAGATCAGGCTGACCGCCTGCTGGGTGAGGATCATCCAGGGCGCGAAGCCGAGCAGCGCCAGCCCGGCCCAGAACGGCAGCGCCGTCATCGGCGTCCAGGTCTGCCGCAGCGCGGTCGAGAGGTTGTAGTGCTGGGAGGAGTGGTGGACGACGTGGCTGGCCCAGAAGACGCGCACCTCGTGGTGGATGCGGTGGAACCAGTAGTAGGCGAGGTCGTCGGCGAAGAAGAGCAGGACGTAGGTCCACCACTCGCCGGCCGGCATCCGCAGCGGCGTCAGCTCGTAGAGACCGGCGTAGACAACGACCACGACCAGCTTCCAGATGGCGTTGATGGCGACGTTGCCGCCGCCCATCGCCAGGCTCGTGCGCGTGTCGCGCGCCTCGTAGCCGACCAGATCCTCGTCGGCGGCGAGCCGGAAGGACCAGAGCTCCACCGCCAGCAGCAGCACGAACGCCGGGATCGCGTAGAAGAGCAGTTCCGCCATCGGCCTGGAACTTTAGACCGAGCGCGGGGCGAGTTATTCGGCTATGCGCCGAGAAAAGTCGCCCAGGCGCGCCTCGGTACACCCGAGTTGTACGATTGACTGACGAGTCAATCGACACGAAAGGCTGTCACATGGCTTCCAGCAGCGGCAAGGTCTCCCCGGCCGACTTCCCGCCTCCCGTCGACACCGGCACCGAGTTCGTCAAGCGCTCCCTCGACGGCGAGGACGAGCGGATCGAGATCGGCGTCGCGATCGTCGGCGGCGGCACCGCCGGCCTCGCCTGCGCCAACCGCCTGTTGCAGCTGCTGGCCGACGACCCGGAGACGACGGAGCGCCTCGGCGAGGTCCCGGTCGCGGTGATCGAGAAGGCGAAGACCTGCGGCGGCCACAACCTCTCCGGCGCGGTGATGCGCCCGGGCCCGCTGCAGGAGCTCTTCCCCGACCTCAGCCGCGAGCAGTGGCGCCGGCAGGGCTTCGCCTTCGGCGAGGTGAAGAAGGAGGCGATCTACGTCCTCCCCAACGGCAGGCGCAAGCTCCGCATCCCGCCGCCGCCGCCGCAGCGCAACCACGGCAACGAGGTGATCTCGGTCTCCGCCCTCTGCCGCTACATGCAGGCCCAGGCCGAGGAGGCCGGCGCCTACCTGCTGACCGAGACCGCGGCGACCCGGCTGATCGTCGACGACGGCGCCGTCGTCGGCGTGCGCTCCGGCGACAAGGGCCGCGGCAGGGACGGCGAGGAGCTCGGCAACTTCGAGCCCGGAACCGACATCGCCGCCAGGGCGACGGTGCTGGCCGAGGGCTGCTGGGGCCATCTGACCGAGGCCGCGATCGGCGAGTTCGGCCTCGACGAGGGCCGCGAGCCGCGGACCTGGGAGCTCGGCGTCAAAGAGGTCTGGAAGGTGAGCAAGCCGCTGGACCGCGTGATCCACACCGTCGCCGGCTGGCCGCTGAAGGTTTCCGCCAAGCACCACCAGATCGGCGGCTCCTGGCTCTACCCGATGAAGGACGAGAAGACCGGCGAGGACCTGGTCTCGATCGGCTTCGTCCTCGACCTCGACTACGCCGACGCCACCACCTCCGCCCACGACCTGCTGCAGCAGTTCAAGACCCACCCGCTGGTCCGCGACGTCCTCGAGGGCGGCGAGCGGGTCGGCTGGGGCGCCAAGGCGATTCCCGCCAGCGGCTACTGGGGGATGCCGAAACTGTCCGCGCCAGGGACGGTGCTGGTCGGCGACGGGGCCGGGATGATGAACCTGGCGGCGCTGAAGGGCGTCCACTACGCGATCGCATCGGGGATGCTGGCCGCCGAGCAGATCTACGCCGGGCTGAAGGCCGGCAGCAACGACTTCTCCGCCTATGAGCAGGCGGTCGCCGACTCGGCGATCGGCAAGGAGCTCTACGAACAGCGCAACACCCGCCAGCCCTTCCAGAAGGGCCTGCTCAGAGGCGGCCCGCTGGTCAACCTGATGATCGCGACCAAGGGGAGGTTCCCCGGCGGGCGCTGGAAGATCGGCCGCAACGACGCCCAGCCGATGTTCGTCGGCAGGACCAAGGACAACTATCCGGCGCCGGACGGCAGGTACACCTTCGACAAGCTCTCCAGCGTCTTCATCAGCGGCAACGTCACCCGCGACGACGCCCCCAACCACATCCGGGTGCAGAAGCGGGTGCCGCGGGAGATCGCCGAGACCTGGGCCTGGATGTGCCCGGCCGGGGTCTACGAGATCCCCGAGGACGCGCCGGAGAGCGGCGACGTCGACGTCATCGTCAACTACACGAACTGCGTCCAGTGCGGCGCGATCACCGCCAAGGGCGGCCGCCTCACCCCGCCCGAGGGCGGCGACGGGCCGCTGTACCAGAACACGTAACAACCGCAGGGACGGCGGGGGCTAAGGTTTCCGTCGTGCCCCGAGCCCTGGGAACGCTGATCTGCGCAGTGGCGCTGCTGGCGCTGCCGCTCAGTGGCTCGGCCGCCGGCAGCGGAGCCGGCGCGGACGGCGGCCTCGGGACTCTCGGCAACACGGTCCTGTCCGCGATCGCCTCGACCACCCCCGCCGACGAGGCGCTCGGCGCGCTCGGCGACGGGCTGGTCCTGATGGAAGCGCGGAGCAGGATCGACGCACGGGCCGAAGCCGCGCCCGCCCCCTCCCCACCGCCCGCGCCGGCGGCCCCCACCGACCCCGCGAAGATGCCGCCTGCCTCGGCCGGCTCCAACGGCACCACGCTCCCCCGCCACAGCGTCGCCGCCGGCAAGAAGATCTTCGCCCACACCCGGGCCGGCGGCGACGGCTCGACCTCGATCCTGCTCACCGGCATCGCCCTGGCGCCACCCGACGCCCCCGAAGCGGTCCAGGGCGTCATCGCCAACGCCAACACGATCGTCGGCCGCCCCTACGTCTGGGGCGGCGGCCACGCCTCCTTCTACTCCAACTCCTACGACTGCTCCGGCGCCGTCAGCTTCGCCCTCTTCGGCGGCGGCCTGATCCCGCGCCCGCTCACCTCCAGCGAGCTCGAGGGCTGGGGCGCCCCCGGCCCCGGCAGGTGGATCACCGTCTACGCCAACGGCGGCCACACCTTCGCCGAGATCGCCGGCCTGCGCTGGGACACGGTCGGAGACGAACAGGGCACCGGCCCCCGCTGGCACCTCGCCCCCGCCTCCGCCGCCGGCTTCGTCGTCCGCCACCCGCCGGGCTACTGAGGCGCGAGGGGGAGCGCCCCCGGCTGGATTCGAACCAGCGACCATCGGATTAGAAGTCCGGCGCTCTGTCCACTGAGCTACGGGGGCGGGTTTCGTCCAAGGTTAGGGCCTATCCCCGAGGCCCCGGCAGTAGGGATCGCGTAGCATCGCGCCGTGCCGAAAGTGGAGCTGCCGGGGACCGAGCTGAACTACGAGCGCGCCGGCGAGGGCGAGCCGCTGCTGCTGATCCAGGGCATGAGCGCCAACCACATGTCCTGGGGACGGCCGTTCGCCTCGCTGCTGGAGCAGAGCTTCGACGTGGTCTCCTTCGACAACCGCGGTATGGGTCTGTCGCGGCCGGTCACCGAGGCCTTCTCGATCGCCGAGATGGCCGCCGACACGGCCGCGCTGCTGGACGCGCTGGAGATCGAGAGCGCTCACGTGCTCGGCATCTCGATGGGCGGGATGATCGCCCAGGAGCTGGCGCTCGCCCACCCCGGCCGCCTGCGCTCGCTGACCCTCGGCTGCACCTACTGCGGCGGCCCCGGCTCGCAGCTGATGGACCCCGCCGACTTCCAGGGGCTGGTCGAGGCGATGGCCTCGGGTGACCCCCAGCGAGTCTTCCGGGCTATGTACGAGCTCAACCTCTCCCCCGGCTTTCGCGAGGACGAGAGCCGCTTCGCCGAGTTCGTCGAGATGGCCGAAGCGCTGCCGGCGCCACGGGAGACGATCGGCTTCCAGGTCCAGGCGATCGCCGCCCACGACACCAGCGCCCGGCTGCCCGGCCTCGCGGTCCCGACCCTCGTCGTCCACGGCACAGTCGACCGCGTGCTCGGCTACCCCAACGGCCCGCTCGTCGCCTCGCTAATCCCCGGCGCCCGCCTCGACACCCTCGAGGGTGTCGGCCACATGTTCTGGTGGGAGCAGCCCGAGCGCGCCGCCGAACTGCTCCGCGAGCACGCCCTCACCCCCGCCTGAGCCACCCGCCATCGGCGGGGCGGTTACTTGCAGCTGGCCGGGTCGAGCTTGCCGTCGACCTTGAAGACGTAGTCGGGCTCGGGGACGATCTTCGGCTCGGCCACGACCAGCTTCAGCGCCGGGTCGTTCTTGACCCAGGCGTAGATCGGGAACTGGAACGGGTTGGGCACTTCGGCGTTGTAGGGGCCGACGTCCTCGGTGTACTGGCTGAGGATCAGGTAGTCGTAGTCGCCGGCGTTGATCCGGCGCTTGAACTGGCGGCAGCTGGTCGCCAGGCGGTAGGCGCCGTGCGGCCCCGGCACGCCGATGTACTGGACGTAGT
The DNA here is from genome assembly GCA_963714045.1 of uncultured Actinomycetes bacterium. Taxonomy (GTDB): domain Bacteria; phylum Actinomycetota; class Thermoleophilia; order Solirubrobacterales; family 70-9; genus VAYN01. The sequence continues at coordinate 2,129,653 of OY970225.1, forward strand.
TGTTGAGATGGCCGCCGTAGAAGCCGTACTGGCCGAAGATGATCTCGCTGGAGCCGGCGATCCCGATCCGCTTGTTCTGCTGCAGGCGGGCGAAGTCGTAGGCCTTCTGCGGCCCCCCTTCCTGCAGGAAGAGCGTCGAGCGCGTGTAGTGGTGGTCGGCGTACTGGACCTGCTGCGCCCGCCCCAGGACCACGGCCAGAAGCAGCACCGCGGCGCCGGCTCCCACCACCAGCGCCCGGCTGACCTGGCCGCGCGAGCGCAGCAGCGCCAGGCCGGCGGGGGCCCAGACCAGGGCCAGGGTGAGGAAGACCGTTCCGACGATGAAGCCCGGGTACCAGCGCGGCGTCGTCAGCACCGTGATCGCGTAGACCGCGGCAAGGAAGAGCAGCGTCTGCCAGGCACGCCGGTCGGGCGCCCGCAGCGGCCGCGCGATCGGCAGCAGCGCCATCGCCAGCACCAGCCCCGGCACCAGGTAGCGGGTGTTGGTGAAGAACCCCGTCGGCGAGCCCTCCTGCCCGGCCGCGGTCAACGGCGTGAAGACGTAGACGACCGCGGTGGCGAGGGCGGCGACGGCGATCACCCGCAGGATCCGGTTGCGCGAGCGCACCGCGATGAAGACCGCGGCGGCGACGGCGGCGATCAGGATCAGCGGCCAGAGCGGGCCGAAGGCGTTGTCGAGCTGGGGAAAGAACCAGGCGCGGTAGATCGTCGGTTCGGTCAGGTAGTGGGCCACCGCGAAGCGCGGCCGCGGGTCGAGCGGCATCTGGTCGGGAGTCGGCAGGTTGAGCGGCCCGAACTTGGTGATCGGGATCGGGTTGCCACCGGTCTTGATCGCCGCGCGCAGGTACCAGTAGCCGCCGACCACGATCGTCGGCAGAGCCATCACCCAGGCGGTCGTCCAGCGCCGTCCCCTGCCGCTGAAGAGGACGACCCCGATGGTGATCGCGACCACGGGCACGAGGAAGGTGAACTTGACCGAGGCGGCGAGCCCGGCGGCGATCCCCGCCATCACCAGCGGCCCCCGGTCGAGCAGCGGCGCGTCGCGCTCGGGCGCGTCCTGGACCGCGCCGGCCGCGGGGGCGCGGCGCTGGTGCCCGTTGATCAGGAAGGCGGCGAAGGCGATCAGGAAGGCCAGGCCCATGATGTCGTTGCGCCCCTCCCCCGGCTGGGTCTCGATCATCACCCCCGAATCGAGCACGATCGCCGCGGCGACCAGCGTCGCGGGGCCGACCTTGTAGGGGCGCCCGACGCACCATGCGGCGAGCAGCGCTATCGCCAGCCAGAAGAGGTTGATCAGCGGCGAGAGCCAGTCGCTCTTGAAGAGGACGATCGCGGCGCCGTGGATCAGCTCGCTGCTCTGCGGGTAGAACCAGGCCGCCAGCCGCAGCGGGTCGGTGAAGTGGAGGTGGATCGTCGAGTGTTCCTGGGCGATCCGCGCTGCGAAGGGCATGTGGTACCAGGTGGTGTCGCCGCCGAACATCCCCTGGTCGAGGCTGAGTTGGGAGGGGAAGGTCCACTCGGCGACGGTGAAGGAGGCGACGCCGAGGGCGATCAGCAGGGCGATCGTCTGCACCTTCGGCGCCGGCACCTCCTGCCCGTCTCGCGGCGCCTGGCGCCAGCCCAGCAGCGCCGCGCCGAGCCCGACCGCGATGCAGAAGACAACGATCCAGCCCAGCCGCAGGAGGCTGAGCGTGCCGAGGGTCTCCAGCGAGATCACCAGCAGCGCGACCGCGATCGTGGCGTCGGCGAGCCGCGCCAGCGCGCCGGAGAACTCCGGCACGATCCAGCGCCGCAGCCAGTAGCCGCCGAGGCCGAGCGCCGCGACGATGCCGATCACGGCGAGGCAGCCGCCTATGTAGGAGCCGAAGGAGGGTGCCACGGGCGCGTGATGCTATTCGCCGCGCCCGCGGCGCACCGCCGCGGTCAGGACGCGGCCGTGGGGATGCGGCAGGAGACGCCGGTACCGGCCAGGCCGCAGTAGCCGTTGGGGACCTTGTGCAGGTACTGCTGGTGGTACTCCTCGGCGTAATAGAAGGGCCCGGCCGGCTCGACCTCGGTAGTTATCGGCTCGTGGCCGGCGGCCCGCAGCGAGGCGTCGTAGGCGTCCCGTGCCATCTCCGCCGTCGCCTTCTGGGCGTCGTTCGCGAAGTAGATCCCCGAGCGGTACTGGGTGCCGACGTCGTTGCCCTGGCGCATCCCCTGGGTCGGGTCGTGCTCCTCGAAGAAGACCTTGAGCAGGTCGGCGTAGGAGATCTTCGCGGGGTCGAAGGCGACCAGCACCGCCTCGGCGTGCCCGGTCCGCCCCGAGCAGACCTCGTCGTAGGTCGGGTTCGGAGTGGTCCCGTTCTGGTAGCCGACCGCCGTCGTGTAGACGCCGTCGAGCCCCCAGAACAGGCGCTCCGCCCCCCAGAAGCAGCCGAGCGCGAAGTAGGCGACCTCGATCCCCTGGGGGAACGGCGGCTTGATCGGGGTGCCGAGCACCGCGTGGGGCATGAGAACAGGGTAACGCGGGGGCGCTACGCGCCGAACGGGTAGGCGAGCCTGACCTGTTGCTTGGAGATGACGACGAACGGCCGCTCGCTGACCTTGCCGTCCAGCAGCGAGGTGATCTCGACGTTGGTCAGCGAGAGGAAGTCGACGTCGCGACGGTTGAGCGAGTCGGAGAAGCGGCTCTGGTAGCCCTCCGGCGGCAGGGTGACGTCGCCGACGATCAGCTGCCGGTCGGTTTCGAAGACGGCCCGCTCGACGCGGTGCGCGATGTGATCTCCCTCGTTCATCTTCGTCCCTATCGGCACAATCGCCCGGAACCCCACCGAACAAACGTCCGCAAGGCGGATCGCGGCCGTCAGCCGCGCTCCGGCATCTCGAAGAACATCGTCACGACGGTGGCGGGAATACCAGCGGACCCTGCATTGCCAGTCATCCGTTCGGCGCTGGAGGCCTGAACGTCGAGTGTCTTCTGCAAGGCGTCTGCATAGATCTCGCCCAATTCCCGCCAGCCCGTCTCATCGACCAAGATTGGGAGCCGGCTGAGATGGCTGTCGGTTCGCCGGCAAAGGGTGGTCGCCTCTAAAGCGGTCGCGGCGTCGGCGGTCATGAGCTGGAGGACTTGACGTGCAATCAAGAGTCGCTCCTCGAGAGAGAGCGCCGCGGCTTCCTCGTCGGTGAGCATCGGCCGTTTGGCGGCGCGATAGAAGTGCTCGACGGCACCGCGAACGGGGCGTTCCCGGACAAGCTCGATCGCTTCCATTTTCAACAATTGCTTGACGTGGTAGGAGACGTTGCCTACCTCCTCGCCCAACTCCGTTGCGAGTTCGTTGGGGCTAGCCGTTCGTTCCGTGAGGATCGTCAGGCACCGGCTACGCAATGGGTGGGCGACGATGGCACCCAACGTGGAGTCGAGTGCACGGGATTTCTTCACTGATGCCATTCGTCCTCCTGTTCCAAATGAGCAGAGCAAAAGCATCGTAGGTCAATTCTTGACCGTTTGAGGCTACTTTTACCAAAACCGATTGGATCGTTGAAGCCTGTTTTAGTGGTCGTACTCGATGAAGGAATTCAACGGGGAAGGGGGTGAGCTCGATGAAGATCGCTGCCATAAAGCAGACGGCTCCGATGATCTCGATCTTGAAGACCGCCTGAGATAGGGGAAGGTCGGCCTTCCGGGCCAGCGAGCGGAAGGCCGACCTGCCCGGCGGGTCAGAGTCCCAATACCAAGGCAAGTGCATCGTCTACGGCTCGTAGCTCATCGGCGTCGAGGCGTCCGGCGGATTTCCCGAGACGCTCTGGGTCGACAACGGTGGTCTGCTCGACGATGACTCGCGTTTCCTGGCCGTCAAGCTGGATCGTCGGGCGAAACGTCGCCGGGCGGGCGCTTGTCGAGGTTGGTGAGACGAGCGTCGTGCTCAGCGCCATGAACTCGTCGGCCTGGACCACAACCGCGTAGCGAGTGCCCCGTTGCTCGTGTCCGCGTGCGCCTCGAGGCGAAGGCAGGCGAAATATCTCACCGCGGACCATGCTTCAGGCGGGCGATTCGGGCGCGAGATCGGCCATCTGCTCGCGGATCGCCCGCATCTCGGCTCGGTCTGCCTCGTCCACGACCAGTCGCTCCACCTCGTCAGCGATGGACGAGCGTGCCCGACGTCTTGCCGCCGCCTCTCGGAGGGCGGTGCGAACAGCCTCGGAATCGCTTGCCACGCTCCCTCGCACAACACTCAGCGCGGCGGCAGAACCGTCATCCAGACGCACATGAAGAGAACGGGCCATACAGAAGGGAGCGTAGCACAAATCGTGCTACAAATATCGGGGCGCCCGGATTCGAACCGGGGACCTCGGCCACCCAAAGGCCGCGCGCTACCAGGCTGCGCCACGCCCCGACCGGGCCAGTTTAGAGTGGGGACATGGCGGATGCTCGGGCGTTCAGGGCGCTGCACTACGACCTCGGCAAGGTCGGGTCGCTGGACGCCGTGGCGGCGCCGCCCTATGACGTGATCGACGCCGCCGGGCGGGCGCGGCTGCTGGAGCGCTCTCCCCACAACGCGGTCGCGATCGACCTGCCGAAGCCGTTCGACCCCGCCGACCCGGCCAGCAACCCCGCCGGGAACCCCTACGAGGAGGCGGCGCGGACGATCGACGCCTGGCGCGCCGAGGGGGCGCTGGTGGCGGACGAGGAGCCCTCGATCTGGGCGCTGACCCAGGACTACACCGCCCCCGACGGCTCCACCCACAGCCGCCACGCGATCCTCGCCCGGGTGCGGGTGGAGGACTACGGGAGCGGCATTCGCCCGCACGAGCGCACCCACCCCGGCCCGCTGCAGGACCGGCTCGATCTGACCCGGGCGACCGGCTTCAACCTCTCGCCGATCTTCTCGCTCAGCAGCGAGAACGCCTGGCCGCTGGTCGAGCCGGCGCTCGCGGCCGAGCCCTGGGGTGAGGCGACGGACGAAACCGGCACCGTCAACCGCGTCTGGCGGGTAACCGACCCGGCCGTCCACGCCGCCGTCGCCGAGCGCCTCGCCGGCGCCGAGCTGCTGATCGCCGACGGCCACCACCGCTACGAGACCGCCCGCGCCTTCCGCGACGAGGTCGGCGGCGAGGGCCCGCACTCCTACACCCTGATGGCGCTGACCGGCCTCGACGACCCCGGCCTCACCGTCTTCCCCACCCACCGCCTGCTCTCCGGCTTCGCCGCCGACCCCGAGCGCCAGCGCCGCCTCGGCGCCGGCCTGCGCGAGCTCTTCGAGGCCACCGAGGTCGGCGTCGACGATCTCGACCCCGCCGGCGAGAAGGGTGTCGGCGTCTTCGGCCTCTACGACGGCTTCCACAAGCAGGGATTCCGCCTGCGGCTGAAGGACACCGCCGAGCTAGACCGCCGGCTGCAGGGCAAGCCGGAGGCCTATCGCCGCCTCGACTCGGCGATCCTCGAGACGCTGGTGCTGAAGGGGCTGGCAGGAATGAGCGACGAGGACATCGACGCCCGCCGCGGGCTCGAGTACGCGAAGAGCGTCCCCGACGCGCTCGCCCAGGTCGAGAGCGGCGCCTTCGACGTGGCCTTGATCCAGCGCCCGGTGCCGATCGAGCAGGTCCGCGCCGTCGCCGCCACCGACGAGAACATGCCGCCGAAGTCGACCTACTTCTTCCCCAAGGTGATGACCGGCATCGCCTTCAACCCGGTCCGCTGAGCGCCGCCGCGTAGGATCGGGCCGTGGTCAAGATCTACACCAAGAAGGGCGACGACGGGAGCACCTCGCTCTGGTACGGGGGCCGCGTCCCCAAGCATCACGGCCGCACCGAGGCCTACGGCTCGCTCGACGAGGCCTGCTCGGAGCTGGGCCTCGCCCGCGCCCTCTGCGGCCCCGGCGAGGCCGAGCTGGCCGCCGACATCCTCCGCCTCCAGGACGACCTCTTCGTCGCCGGCGCCGAGCTGGCGACCGCGCCGGAGGCGGCTGGGCGGCTCGAAGACGGGATCAGCCGCACCACCGAGGCGATGGTCGCCGAGCTGGAGCGCCTGATCGACCGCTACATGGCCGCGGTCGACCTGCCGCCCAAGTTCGTCATCCCCGGCGGCAACCTGCTCTCGGCCCAGCTCGACGTCGCCCGCACGACGATCCGCCGCGCCGAGCGCCACATCACCGCCCTCGCCGAGGCGGGTGAGCTCGGCGGCGAGACCGTGATCCACTTCGTCAACCGCGCCTCCGACCTCGCCTACGCGATGGCCCGCTTCGCCGACGTCGACGACCCGGCCCTGTTCGAGGGCCGCGGCAAGGGCTAGCCGGTCCGGTGGACCTCGGCCTGGCCGGGCGCGCCTGCGTCGTCACCGGCGCCAGCCGCGGCATCGGCCGTGAGACGGCGCTGGGGCTCTGCGCCGAGGGCGCCGGCGTGCTGCTGGTCGGTCGCGACGAGCGGCGCCTGGCGGAGGTGCGGGAAGAGGCCGCCAGCGCCGGCGCCCCGGCGGGCGGCCGGGCGGCCGCCCTCGCCCTCGACGTCACCGTCGCCGACGCCGGCGAGCGGATGCTCGCCGCCGCCACACGGGACTTCGGCAGCCTCGACGTTCTCGTCAACAACGCCGGCGCCGCCGCCTGGCGCGACCTCGACGACGTTCCCGACGAGGACTGGCGCGCCCAGTACGAGCTCAGCGTGATGGCGCCGCTGCGGGCGATGCGCGCCGCCGCCCCGGCGATGGCCAAGCGCGGCTGGGGCCGCGTCGTCAACGTCTGCTCGACCGCCGGCAAGCGCCCCTCGGCGGCGATGCCGGAGTACTCGGTGGCGAAGGCGGCCGAGCTCTCGCTCTCGCGCCTATTCGCCGACCGCTACGCCAGCAGCGGCGTCCTCGTCAACGCGATCTGTCCCGGCCCGGCCGAATCGGAGATGTGGATGGAGCCTGGCGGCCTGCTCGACCAGTCTCACGCGATGTCCGGCGCCGCCAGCCGCGAGGCGGCGCTGGCCGAGGCCGGCGCCAAGCGCCCGATCGGCCGCCTCGCCGACCCCGCCGAGATCGCCGCCGCGATCGTCTTCCTCTGCTCCGAGCGCGCCTCCTACGTGGCCGGCGCCGCCTGGTCCGTGGACGGCGGCACCGTGCAAGTGATCATTTGAGGGACGAGGTCGACGCGGCCGTGCTGCTGCCGCTCTACGGCTGGCCCGGCGAGCCCGGGCTGATCTTCACCGAGCGCCGGGCGGACCTGCGCCGCCACGCGGGGGAGATCTCGTTCCCGGGCGGTCGCAGGGACCCCGGCGACGCCGACCTCGGCGCCACCGCCCTGCGCGAGGCCGAGGAGGAGATCGGCCTCGACCAGGCCGCGGTCGAGCTCGGCGAGGCGCTGCCCACGACCCGCACCTTCGTCACCAGCTACCGCATCCACCCCTTCGTCGGCCGCATCCCCCACCCCACCGAGCTGGACCTCGCGCCCAACCCGGACGAGGTGGAGACCGTCCTCACCCTCTCCCTCGACGTCCTCCGCGAGGGCTACGCGATGCGCCGCCTCGTTCGCCGCGGCGTCCCCATCCACACCCCCACCTACGAGGTCGAGGGCCAGCTGATCTGGGGAGCCACCGCCCGGATCTTGGGAGACTTCCTAGAACGGGTCTGAGGCGCCGGTTACGGGGTCTCAGACGGTTGGGGGACGATGCGGATGTAGGGCCGCGGCTCCTCCCAGCCATCCGGGTAGATCTCCTTCGCCTGGTCGTTGGAGACCGAGCCGGCGATGATCACGTCGTCGCCCTGCTGCCACTGGGCCGGGGTCGCGACTTTGTGCTGAGCGGTCAGCTGCAGCGAGTCGATCACGCGCAGGACCTCGTCGAAGTTGCGCCCTGTCGACATCGGGTAGACGAGGATCAGCTTGACTTTCTTGTCGGGTCCGATGACGAAGACGTTGCGCACGGTCTGGTTGTCGACCGGAGTGCGGTCGGCGGCGTCGCCGGAGACATCGGCCGCCAGCATCCCGTAGGCCTTCGCAACCTCGAAGTCGGCGTCGCTGATGATCGGGTACTTCGGCCTCGCACCCTGGGTCGCCTCGATGTCGTCCACCCACTCCTCGTGCTTGTCGAGCGGGTCGACCGAGAGGCCGATGATCTTCACGCCTCGCTTCGCGAACTCGGGCTCGATGCTCGCCATGTAGCCGAGCTCGGTCGTGCAAACAGGTGTGAAGTCTTTCGGGTGGGAGAACAGGATCGCCCACGAATCACCGATCCAGTCGTGGAACTTGATCCGGCCCTCGGTCGTGTCCGCCTCGAAATCTGGTGCTATGTCACCGAGCTGCAACGCCATCGAACCGCTCCTCTCGCATCATTGCCTTCAACTTTTACCTGAATTCCCATCGGAGTTTAGACATTTCGGTTTCCCGGCCGACGACCTCGACCGGGATCCGCCAGGTGCGCCCGGCGGCGCGGACGATCTCCGCCCCGGCCGCGAGCACCTCCGCGTCGACGCTGCCGGCCGCCTCGTAGACGACGCCGCGCACCGGCGTGTCGACCAGCCGTTCCAGCAGCCGCTCCAGCCGCGGCCCGTGGAGCGCCGCGAGCGCCTCGGGGCCCCCCGCGGCCGAGCCGAGCAGCAGGTAGACGACGGCGACGTCGCCGACCAGCTCCAGCACCGTCCCGACCCGGTCGGGATCGGCCAGCGCCGGCTCGATCCCGGCTGCCTCGATCGCCGCCAGCCCCTCCTCGCGGCGGCTGGTCCCCCGCACCGCCCAGCCCTCGGCCAGCAACCGCTCCCCCAGCTCCCTGCCGCGGCAGCCGCAGCCGACGATCAGCGCCCGCGCCATCCGCCCGCCTAGCTCGCTTCGAAGGGGCCGCGCAGACGCTCGTCTTCGGCGACCTTCTCCCGCAGCTCGGCCTCGGTCAGTTCGGGGGCGCCGCGGCGCCGGCGCATCTCGTTCTGCGCCTCCAGCATCTGGCGGACGTCATCGATCTCGTTCTGCGCCTCGACCTCGGGCGTGCGGGTCGGCTTCCAGTCGACCAGGTCGGCGCTGCTGCCGGGGTAGAAGTGGCCGACGAGCACCAGCACGCCGATCATGAACGCGAGCACCGCCAGGGTCCCCAGGATTAACAGCACCCGACCAGGATACGGTTCCCCCCGATGCCCGAGGCCTACGTGCTGGACGCGATCCGCACCCCGATGGGGTCCTACCGCGGCGCCCTCTCCGGGGTCCGCCCCGACGACCTCGCCGCCCACACGATCCAGGCGCTGGTCGAGCGCAGCGGCGCCGACCCCGAGCGGATCGCCGACGTCTACTTCGGCGCCGCCAACCAGTCGGGCGAGGACAACCGCGACGTGGCGCGGATGGCGGCACTGCTGGCCGGCCTGCCGCGGAGCGTCCCCGGCGCCACCGTCAACCGCCTCTGCGCCTCGGGTCTGGAGGCGATCAACTGCGCGGCGCGAGCGGTGAAGCTCGGCGAGGGCGACCTCTACCTGGCCGGCGGCGTCGAGTCGATGAGCCGCGCGCCCTGGGTGGTCGAGAAGCCCGAGCGGGCGCTGCCGCGAGGCCCGCGGACGATGCACGACACGACCCTCGGCTGGCGCATGGTCAACCCGCGGATGGCCGAGCTCGGGGTCTCCACCGAGTCGATGGGCGAGACCGGCGAGAACGTCGCCGAGCGCTACGGGGTGAGCCGCGAGGACCAGGACGCCCTCGCCCTGCGCAGCCACCGGCGCGCCGTCGCCGCCGCCGAGGCGGGCCTGCTGGCCGAGGAGATCGTCCCGATCGAGGCCCCGCAGGGCCGCGAGACGGTCCTGGTCGAGGCCGACGAGGGGCCCCGCCCCGACGCCTCCGCCGAGAAGCTGGCGAAGCTGCGCCCGGTCTTCCGCGAGGGCGGCACCGTCACCGCCGGCAACGCCTCGACCCTCAACGACGGCGCCGCCTGCCTGCTGATCGGCTCCGAGCGGGGCGCTGCCGCGCTCGGAGCCGAGCCGCTGGCCCGGGTCGTCTCCTTCGGCGTCGCCGGCGTCGACCCCGCCCACATGGGGATCGGCCCGGTCGAGGCCGTGCCCCGCGCCCTCGCCGCCGCCGGCCTCAGCCTCGAGCAGATCGACCTGGTCGAGCTCAACGAGGCCTTCGCCTCCCAGGTCCTCGCCAGCGCCCGCGAGCTCGGCGTCGAGGAGGAGCGCCTCAACGTCAACGGCGGCGCGATCGCCCTCGGCCACCCACTCGGCTGCTCCGGCGCCCGCCTCTCCACCACCCTCGTCCGCGAGCTCCGGCGCCGCGGCGCCAAGTTCGGCGTCGCCACCATGTGCGTCGGCGTCGGCCAGGGCCTGGCGACGATCTTCGAAGCGCTCTGAGATAGCCTCGCCGGCGGTGACTCCGGGCTTTACAGAGTTGGCGAGCGTCGACGGGGGGGTGAGCCCGACCGCCGAGGCGACGGTGCCGATGCGCGACGACGGCCTCTACCGGGGAGACGGCGCCTTCGAGGTGATCCGCCTCTACGAGGGGAAGCCGTTCGCGCTGGTCGACCACCTCGACCGGCTCGGCCGCTCGGCCGCCGCGATCGAGCTCGAGTTCGACCGCGGCGCGCTGGAGCGGGAGATCGAGGCGCTGCTGGCCGAGGCCGGCGACGTCGACGGGCAGCTGCGGCTGATCGTCACCCGCGGCGGCCGGCGGATCGCCGCCACCGAGCCGATCCCCGACCACGCCGAGTCGCTGAGCCTGGCCACCGTCACCTACTGCCCGACGGTGATCCTCAACGGGGTCAAGTCGCTCTCCTACGCCGCCAACATGCAGGCCAGCCGCCTGGCCAAAGGGCGCGGCGCCGACGAGGCGGTGCTGGTGCGGCCCGACGGCACGGTGCTAGAGCCGCCGACCTCGGCGATCTTCTGGGTCTCCCCCGAAGGCGAGCTGCGCACGCCGGCACTCGACGACGGAGTGCTGGAGTCGATCACCCGCGACCGTCTGATCAGGGCGCTGCACGTCGAAGAGGGCAGCTGGCACGTCGACGACCTGCGCGCCTGCCACGAGGCCTTCCTCGCCTCGACAACGCGGGAGATCCAGGCCGTCGCCTCGATCGACGGCGCCCCCCTCCCGGCCGCCCCCGGCCCCCGCACCCAGGAGGCCCAACAGGCCTTCGCCGAGACCCTGGGCAGCGAGCTGCGAGAACTGCGATGACCACGAACGAGACAGGGGTGAGTTAGCAATGAACTTTCAGCTCAGCGACGAGCAGCGACTGATCTCCGAAGCGGCGCGCGAATTCGCCGACAGGGAGATCGTCCCGCGGGTCAAGGAGAACGACCGCGCCGCCCGCTTCGACCGCGAGCTGGCGAGCAAGCTCGGCGAGGTCGGCTACCTCGGCGCGCCCGTCGCCGAGGCCTACGGCGGCCGCGGCCTCGACTACATCGGCTACGGCCTGATCGTCGAGCAGGTCGGCCGCGCCGACTCCTCCGCCCGCACCGTCGTCTCGGTCCAGACCTCGCTGGTCGCCGGCTCGATCGAGAAGTGGGGCAGCGAGGAGCAGAAGCAGAAGTGGCTGCCGCGGCTCTGCTCGGGCGAGGCGCTCGGCTGCTTCGGGCTGACCGAGCCCGACACCGGCTCCGACGCCGCCAACCTGCGCACCCGCGCGACCAGGACCGACGGCGGCTGGTCGATCAGCGGCCAGAAGATGTGGATCTCCCTCGCCAACTTCTCCGAGGTGGCGCTGATCTTCGCCCAGACCGACCCTGAGAAGAAGCACCGCGGGCTCGCCTGCTTCCTGGTCCCGACCGACAGCGAGGGCTTCACCACGCAGGAGATCCACGGCAAGCTCGGGCTGCGCTCCTCCGACACCGGCGAGATCTCGCTCGACTCGGTCGAGGTCGGCGAGGAGGCCATGTTGGGGGAGATCGGCGACGGCTTCAAGGTCGCGATGAGCGCCCTCGACAACGGCCGCTACAGCGTCGCCGCCGGCTGCGTCGGCATCTGCGACGGCTGCGTCGACGCCTCGGTCGCCTACGCCAAGGAGCGCAAGCAGTTCGGGGTGCCGCTGGCCCGCTTCCAGCTGGTCCAGGAGATGATCGCCGACATGATCCTCAAGCGCGACGCCAGCCGGATGCTGGTCTACCGCGCCGGCGTGCTCAAGGACGAAGGCAAGCCGAACACGATGGAGACCTCGGTGGCGAAGCTCTACGCGACCGAGTCGGCGGTCGAATGCGCCAACCTGGCGATCCAGGTCCACGGCGGCGCCGGCTACGTCGACGACTACCCAGTCGAGCGCTACCTGCGCGACGCCCGCGTCACCACCCTCTACGAGGGCACCTCGCAGATCCAGAAGCTGATCATCGGCCGGGCGGCGACGGGGATCAACGCGATGCTGCCCTTCGAGGAGAGCTAGGGCCCTTGGCCGAGATCGTCGAGACGACGGTCGACGACGCCAACGTCGCCCTGCTCCGCCTCAACCGGCCGCAGGCGCGCAACGCCCTCTCGGCGGAGATGCGGGAGCGCCTGACCGAGGAGCTGCGGCGGCTCGACGCCGACCCGGAGGTCCGCAGCGTCGTCATCGCCGGCTCCGAGAAGGTCTTCGCCGCCGGCGCCGACGTCCGGGCAATGGCCGAGCGACCGCTCGAAGCCGCGCCAGACCCGGCCGGGATGGCCTTCTGGCGGGGGCTGGCGGCGACCGAGACGCCGCTGATCGCCGCGGTCGCCGGCTACGCGCTCGGCGGCGGCTGCGAGTTGGCGCTGGCCTGCGACATGATCGTCGCCGACGAGAAGGCGCGCTTCGGCCAGCCCGAGGTGACGCTGGGGATCATCCCGGGAGGTGGCGGCACCCAGCGCCTGGCGCGGGCGATCGGCAAGCAGCGAACGATGGAGTACGTGCTGACCGGCCGGCTCTTCGACGCCAAGACGGCTGCCAGGTGGGGCCTGGTCAATCTGGTAGTCGGCAAGGGCCTCTGGCTGACCGAGGCGATCGAGCTGGCGCGCACGGTCGCGACCCTGCCGCCGATCGCCACCCGCCTTGCCAAGCAGGCGGTGCTGGCAGCCGAGGAGAGCCTGCTCTCCGATGGCCTCGAGCGAGAGCGGGCGCTGTTCGAGCAGGCGATGGCGACCGAGGACCGGGTCGAGGGCATGCGGGCCTTCGTCGAGAAGCGCGAGCCCGACTTCAAGGGGAGATGACCGTGGAGCGGGTCGGCGTCCTCGGCGCCGGGACGATGGGCAGCGGCATCGCCCAGGTCGCGGCGCTGGGCGGCTACGAGACCCTGCTCTACGACGCCTTCGAGGGCGCGGCGGAGAAAGGCGCCGAGCGGCTGCGCGAAGCGCTGGCGAAGGGCGCGGCGCGCGGGCGCTGGAGCGAGGCCGACGCCGGGGCGGCGGGGGGGCGGGCGAGGGCGGTCGCCGACCTGGCCGACCTGGCCGGCTGCGAGCTGGTGGTCGAGGCGGCGCCGGAGGATCTGGGGCTGAAGCGCGAGCTGTTCGCCGCGGCCGCCGCGGCCTGCGGCCCGACGACGGTCCTCGCCACCAACACCTCCTCGCTGCGGGTCTCGGAGATCGCCGCCGGCGTCCCGGGCCCGGAGCGGGTCGTCGGCATGCATTTCTTCAACCCGCCGGCGCTGATGAAGCTGGTCGAGGTGGTGGCCGCGGAGCGCTCCTCCGAGGCGGCGCTGGAGGTGGCGACCAAGGTCGCGCTGGCGATGGGGAAGACGCCGATCCGCGCCCGCGACACCCCCGGCTTCCTCGCCAACCGGCTCGCCCGCCCGTTCGCGCTTGAGTCGCTGCGGATGCTCGGCGACGGCGTCGCCGACGCGGCGACGATCGACCGCGTCGTCCGCCTCGGCGGCGGCTTCCGCATGGGCCCGTTCGAGCTGATCGACCTGATCGGCCTCGACGTCAACCTCACCATCGCCCGCTCCTTTTACGAGCAGGGAGGCGAGCCGGAGCGCTGGCGCCCGAGCCCGATCCAGGAGCGCCTGGTCGCCGAGGGCAAGCTCGGCCGCAAGAGCGGCGAGGGCTACTACGCCTACGGCGAGGGGATCGAGCGGTACCCCGACCCGGAGCTGGGCATCGCGGCGCCGACGCTCGACCCCGGCGAGCTGGCGCGGATCGACCCGGCCGGGCCCGAGATCCTCCCCCGCCTCTTCGCCCAGATCGCCAACGAGGCCGCCTTCGCCCTGGAAGAGGACGTCGCCGCGCCCGAGGACATGGACACGGCGCTGCGCCTCGGCCTCAACTGGCCGCGCGGCCCGCTGGAGCTGACCGAGCTGATCGGCGCCGAGCGCGCGGTCGAGGTGCTCCTGGAGCTTCGCCGAGAGCACGGCGAGGCATACCGGCCGGCCGAGGGACTCTTGGGGCGGTGAGCGCTGCCCGCAAACCGGCGAGCGGTCGCACCGCGGCCCGCAACCGCGAGGCGCTTGCCTCCCTCCCCGTCGAGGACCAGGAGGACTTCGAGGACGCGCGCCGCGGCCTGATTGCCGCCTTCGAGCCGCCAACGGTCGAGCGCGACGGCGGCCACACCGTCTGGGACATGGAGTCCTACGACTTCCTCGAGGAGGAATGCCCGGACACGGCCCACCCGAGCCTCTGGCGACAGAGCAGGCTAAACCGGATCGCCGGCCTATTCGAGATCGCGCCGGGCTTCTACCAGCTGCGCGGCTTCGACCTCTCGAACATGCACGTGGTCGAGGGCGAGGAGGGGATCGTCGTGATCGACCCGCTGATCTCCGCCGAGACGGCCGCCGCCGCTCTGGCGCTCTATCGCAAGCACCGTGGCGAGCGTCCGGTCACCGGCCTGATCTACACCCACAGTCACATCGACCACTTCGGCGGTGCGAAGGGGATCCTCTCCGCCGAGGAGGTGGAGGAGCGCGGCATCCCCGTCCTCGCCCCTGCCGGCTTCCTCCATCACGCGATCAGCGAGAACGTCTTCGCCGGCACCGCGATGGGCAGGCGGGCCGCCTACATGTACGGGGCCCGGCTTGGGCGCGGCCCCGACGGCCAGGTCGGCGCCGGCCTCGGGCAGACGACCTCGCTCGGCACGGTGACGCTGATCCCACCCAACCTCGACGTCACCGAGACCGGGCAGGAGGAGGAGGTCGACGGCGTGCGGATGGTCTTCCAGCTGACCCCGGGCACCGAGGCGCCGTCGGAGATGAACTTCCACTTTCCCGACCAGCGGGTGCTCTGCATCGCCGAGAACGCGACCCACACCATGCACAACACGCTCACCCTGCGCGGGGCCCTGGTCCGCGACCCGCACATCTGGGCGCACTACCTGGACGAGTCGATCGAGCTCTTCGGCGAGGACTCCGACGTGCTCTTCGCCGGCCACCACTGGCCGCGCTGGGGCAGCGAGCGGATCGTCGACTACCTGAAGAAGCAGCGCGACCTCTACGCCTACCTGCACGACCAGACCCTGCGCCTGATCAACAAGGGCCTGACCGGCCGCGAGATCGCCGAGGCGATCGAGCTGCCGCCGAGCCTGGTGGCGGCGTGGCACTGCCGCGGCTACTACGGCTCGGTCAGCCACAACGTGAAGGCGGTCTACCAGCGCTACATGGGCTGGTTCGACGGCAACCCCGCCCACCTCTGGGAGCACCCGCCGGTCGAGTCGGCGCGCCGCTACGTCGAGTTCATGGGCGGCGCCGAGACCGTGCTGGCGCAGGCCCGGAAATCGTTCGAGGCGGGCGACTACCGCTGGGTCGCCGAGGTCGTCAACCACGTCGTCTTCGCCGAGCCCGAAAACGGCGAGGCGAGAGAGCTGCAGGCGGACGCGCTGGAGCAGCTCGGCTACGGAGCCGAGAACGCGACCTGGCGCAACTTCTTCCTGATGGGCGCCCAGGAGCTGCGAGAGGGCATCTCCGGCACGCCCACGGACGCGGCCGCGCCGGACGTGCTCGCCCAGCTGTCGGTCGAGCAGATCCTCGACGCGATGGCGATCCGGCTCGACGGCCCCCGCGCCTGGGACAAACGGCTGACGATCGACTGGAGGGTCACCGACCCGGACGAGCGGCACCTGCTCGAGCTGGAGAACGGGGTCCTCAACCACCGCGCCGGCTGCGACCACCGCGAGGCCGACGCAACCCTGACCATCGAACGGCGGGCGCTGAACGAGCTGCTCAGCAAAACCGCGGACCTGGCCGAGCTGGCCGGGAGCGGGCGCCTGCGGGTCGAGGGCGACGGGATGAAGCTTGGCGAGCTGCTCGGCCTGCTCGACGAGCCCGACCCGGGCTTCGCGATCGTCACGCCGGATTAGGCATCCGGCGCCGCGGGCCCGTCAGCGCGCCAGCCGGAACATCAGCTCGTCCGGGTAGCACCAGCTCCAGTCCTCGCCCGGCTCGGCCGCCGCCACGGTCAGGGGCCGGTCGGGGCGATCTCGACCGGCTCGCCGCCGTGGAACCAGTGGGCCTCGACCGGGGGCGGGCTGTCGCGCAGGTAGCGCTCGGCGTCGAGGGCGCCCATGCAGCCGGTGCCGGCGGCGGTGACCGCCTGGCGGTAGGTGTGGTCGACGACGTCGCCGACCGCGAGGACGCCGGCCAGGTTGGTCCGGGTCGAGCCCGCCTCGGTGACGATGTAGCCGTCCTCGTCGGTGTCGAGGAGACCGGCGACGATCTCCGACTTGGGGATGTGGCCGATCGCGACGAAGGCGCCGGTGGCGGCGATCTCCCCCTGCTCGCCGGTCTCGGCGTGGCGCAGGCGGATCTTCTCCAGCTTGCCGTCCTCGCCGGCGAGGAACTCCTCCGGGATGAACGGGGTCTTGAGCTCGATGTTCTCCTGCTCGCGGGCGCGGTCGAACATGATCTTCGAGGCGCGGAACTCGTCGCGGCGGTTGACGATCGTCAGCCGCTCGGCGTACTTGGAGATGAAGATCGCGTCCTCCATCGCCGAGTCGCCGCCGCCGATCACGATCACGTCGTGGCCTTTGAAGAAGGCGCCGTCGCAGACCCCGCAGGTGGAGACGCCGCGGCCGCCGAGCTCCATCTCGCCGGGGATGCCGAGCCGTTTCGGCTCCGCCCCCATCGCAAGGATCACGGTCTTGGCGCGGTGCTCCTCGTCGCCGAAGAAGACCTTCTGCACGCCGCCGTCGGAGAGCTCGACCCGGTCGACGTCGTCGGTGACGAAGCGGGTCCCGAAGCGCTCGGCCTGGGCGCGGAACTGGCCCATCATCTCCGGGCCCATGATCCCCTCGGGGTAGCCCGGGTAGTTCTCGACGTCGGTCGTGTTCTGCAGCTGCCCGCCCCACTGGAATCCCTCGAAGACGAGCGGCTCGAGGTTGGCCCGCGCCGTGTATAGCGCGGCGGTGTAGCCGGCCGGCCCGCCGCCGATGATGATCACGTTCTCGACTTTTTTCTTCGAATCAGCCATTTCTCGCCGCCTGGAAGTCTAATACTTTACTTTTTATAGTAACCCCCAGGGCCGCCGGGAGCAAATCCGCCCACGGCCGGCTCGAGGTCGGATTCGGCGCTGCCGCCGCGCTCGATCGGCAGGCCCTCATCCTCCCAGCGCTGAACCGTCTTGCGGAGCTGGAAGAAGGCGACTATGCCCGGCGGGATCGGCATCCAGAAGGCGACCAGGCGGAAGATTAGGATCGCCGGGAAGACCGTCTCCTCGGGGATGCCGAAGAGGACGAAGGCGCCGATCATGCCGGCGTCGACCGCCCCCACCCCCGCCGGCGCCAGCGGGACGAGGTTGGCGACCATGCCGAGGAAGAACCCCTGGACCACAACCGCCAGCGGCACGTGGACGCCGAAGGCGTGGAAGGAGGCCCAGAGCACGCCGATGCTGGCGGCCCAGAAGCCGGCGGCGCCGAGCACCGCGAGCCCCCCGCGCGAGGGGTGGGCGAAGAGCCCGAGCGCGAAGCGGAACCCCTCCCCCACCGTCGCCGGCACCTTGGCGGCGCTGCTCAGGAACGACTTCGCGCGTTCGCCGTGGGCGTAGGGGGCGAGCCTGCGCTCGAGGTCGGGCGGGATCAGGGCGATCAGGACGCCGGCCACCAGCAGCAGCCCGGCCACCCCGGCCGGGACGATCGTCAACTCGACCGACCCCTTGCCGTGCAGGACCCCGGTCCGCAGCAGGATCCCGAAGACGATCAGGGCGATCGGGTAGAAGGCGTAGTGGAGGGTGATGAAGGCGACCATCCGCCTGGCGACGTCGCGCCGCGCCATCCCCGCCTTGCGCAGCGCCCAGTAGGTGACGGCGATGCCGCCGGCGCCGCCGGCCGAGAACAGCAGCGTCGCCGCCACCCCCGCCATGTTGATCTCGTAGGTCTCGCTCCAGCGCAGCCGCAGCGCGTCCCCCCCGACCACCGCCTTGAAGAGGGCGATGTAGGTGGCGTAGGCGAGGACGTTGAAGCCGATCGCGACGGCGATCCAGATCGGATCGGCGTCGCCGAGCCTGCTCAGCGCGTCGCCGAGCCCGACCAGCTTCGGGAAGAGGAAGTAGATGCAGCCCAGCAGCAGCAGCACGAGGAGGACCGTCTGCACCAGCCGCCGGGTGGTGAAGAGCGGCAGTTCGACGGTCCCGTTGCCGTTCGCCGAATCCTCTCCAGACACCCCGTGGACGCTACCCGCTCGCGAGGCGCTCCAACCGGCGCAGGCCGCCGGTGACGCCGTGCACGAGCGGCTCGGCCAACGGCTCGCCGCGCCTGACGAGCACGACCAGCGCCGCCCCGGCGAGCAGATCCGTGACGTAGTGCTCGCCGAGGTAGACGAGGGCGAAGCCGAGCGTGCCGGCGTAGCCCCAGCCGATCGCGCCCTCGAGCTTGCCGCCCTCGGCGAGGGAGAACGCCGCCATCAGCGAGGTGGCGAAGTGCAGCGAGGGCATCGCCGCCCAGGGGTTGCCGCCGAGCGTGTCGTACATCTTCGGCCAGGCCGAGCCCCAGGTCTCCTCCCCCACCTCGACCATGATCCGCCGCACCTCTTCGCCGGTAAGGCCCTCCTCGGAGGACCACCACGGGGGCGCCGTCGGCAGCGCGAAGTAGACGGCGCAGCCGAGGTCGAAGACGGCGGCCATCTGGCGGGCGGCGCGCGGGAAGCGCTCGTTGTGGCGGAGGAGGATCAGGGCCAGCGCCAGATAGGGCTCGAAGAACCAGAGCCAGTGCGTCCAGGTGAGGACACGGTCGAGGAGGCCGACTCGCGGCAGCCGCGCCAGGGCCTGCTGAAGGCGGGTGTTGGGCAGCCTGCCGGCGCCCAGCGCGCGGTCGGCGACGATCGGGTAGCGGCTGCGGAGGCGGGCGCGGAGGCGCTGCGGATCGTCGAAGGGGATCTCATGGACCATGATGAAGGCCCACATCTGCATCGCGTAGAGCGCCACGTCGCGCTTCTTGGAGCGCGGGTGGAGGACGGCGATGGCGAGCGGCCCGCCGGCGCAGGCCGCGACCGTCACCGGGGCCGGTATCCGCAGACGCCGGCGCAGCAGCGGGACGGCGATCGCGGCGCCGAGGGCGCCGGCCGCTCCGGCCCGCACCGCAAGTCGAAGCGCGGGTGATGGCCGGCGGCGCCTCTGCATAGGGTCGGCGAGTATAGGTAGGCGCCGGAGGCGGGAGCGACGGCGCGCCGCATTGGACGTCTTCCACGTGATTAGAATGGCCGCGCTTTGGCGCCGCACTCCCCTGGCACTGACCAGATCGACACCCTGCTTTGGATCGGCTTCGCCGCCGCGGCGATTGTCGTCGTCGCGATCAACGTCGCGCTGATCTACGCCGTGCGCAGGTTCCGCGCCGAGCGGGGCGCCGAGGCGCGGCCGGCGAGCGGCGGCCGCCGGGGGCAGTTCCGGGTCGGCGCCGTCCTCACCGTCTTCGCCGCCGCGATCTTCGTCGTCAGCATCGTCTTCACCGGCAGGGCGCGGGACACCCCCGCCACCGGCCCCGCCGGGCTTGCCGCGGCCAAGACCGGGCCGCTGACGATCAAGGCGACCGGCCAGCAGTGGCTGTGGCGCTACGACTACCCCAACGGCGCCTTCTCCTACTACAAGCTCGTCGTCCCGGTCGACACCGCGGTGAAGCTGGAACTGCTCTCCACCGACGTCGTCCACACCTGGGACGTCCCCGACCTCGCCGGCAAGCGCGACGCGGTCCCGGGCAAGGTCGGCAAGGTCGTCTTCATCGCCGACGAAGAAGGCGAGTACGACGGCCAGTCGGCGACGCTCTCCGGCCAGGCCTACGGGGCGATGCGGACCGCGGTCGAAGTCGTCTCGCCGCGGGCCTACGAAGAGTTCGTCAAGAGCCAGAAAGCGGAAATCGAAACGGCCCAGGAACGGGTCGTCGGCCTGATCGAAAACGGAGAAGTGCCATGAGCGAGAATCCCCGCCCCGAGCTGGTGGTCGACGGCTTCCCGAACAGGCGGCGCCCGCGCTGGGTCGAGCTTGCGACCAGCGCCGACCACAAGGACCTCGGCCGCATCCTCCTCTGCGGCTCGCTCGGCTTCCTCTTCATGGCCCTGGTCGAGCTGCTGCTGATGCGGCTGCAGCTCGCGATCCCCGAGAACACCTTCCTCTCGCCGGTGACCTTCAACCGGATGCTCTCCTACTACGGCGCCACCGCCGTCTTCCTCTTCGCGATCCCGCTCGCCCTCGGGCTCTTCTACTACGTGGCGCCGCTTCAGATCGGCGCTCGCGGCACCGCCCTGCCCCGCCTCGGCCAGATCGGTGTAGCGCTCTGGGTCGGCGGCGCGGCGGTGCTCTACGCGGGCTTCCTCTTCACCCCCTCGGAGGCCGGCGTCAACCCGCTGGCGCCGCTCAGTGAGCTCGCCTTCCTCTCCAACAACGGCGTCGACGCCTGGGCGACGGCAACCGGCCTGGCAACCCTCGGCTTCGTCCTCATCGCGATCGACCTCCTGACCACGCTGCGCAACATGCGCGCCCCCGGGATGGCCTGGCGGCGACTGCCGGTCTTCTCCTGGGCCGCCGCCGTCTGCTGCTGGCTGCTGCTGACGATCGGCCCGATTCTCCTCGCGGCGCTGACGATGCTGATGATCGACCGCAATTACGACGGCGTCTTCTTCGCCGACGGCTCCGGCGGCGCGCCGCTGCTCTGGCAGCACCTGAGCTGGATCTTCTTCTCCGGCGCCTACATGCTGATCCTGATCTTCGCCTTCGGCGCGATCGCCGAAATCGTCGCCGCCTTCTCCGGCCGGCCGCTCGTCAACCGCGGCGTCGTCATGGGCTCGCTGGCGGCGATCGCCGTGCTCGGCACGCTGGCCTGGATGCAGAACATGCTGACGGCGCCGATCGGCCTCGGCTGGATGTACTTCGCGATGCTGATGTCGCTGGCGCTGATCGTCCCGATCGGCCTTGTCTTCTTCAACCTGATCGCGACGATGATCGGCGGCGCGCTGCGGATGCGGGCGCCGCTGCTGTTCGCCGTCGGCGCGCTCTCGGCGATCTCGATCGGCCTCGCGGCCGAGATCGAGCAGTCGATGGTCGCCGCCGCCTGGCAGCTCAAGAACACGACCGACGCCACCGCGGCGACTCACTTCGCCCTGGTCGGCGGCGCCGTCTTCGGCGGCTTCGCCGCCCTCCACCACTGGTTCCCGAAGATGACCGGCCGCACGATGGGCGAGAGCCTCGCCCGCATCTCCTTCTGGACGATGGGCGCCGGCCTCCTGCTCGCCTTCGTGCCGCTCTTCTTCGCCGGCGCCGAGCAGGGCCAGGTGATCGACGCCTACAAGTTCTTCGACGGCACCGGCGTCAACGCCTACAACCTGATCGCCTCGATCGGCACCCTTGTCCTGGCCGCGGGAATCCTGATGACGATCGTCAACGCGATCCTCAGCCGGGTCAGCGGGCCCGAGGCGGGCCACGACCCGTGGGGCGGCGAGTCGCTCGAGTGGTTCGCGCTCTCGCCGCCGGAGCCGCACAACTTCGACGTGCTTCCCGACGTCCGCAGCGCCCGGCCGATGCGCGACATCCGCGATGCGATCGCCCACCGCAGCGGCCGCGCCGAGACTCCCGCTCGCGAGTCCCAGCCGGTAGCCTGAGCGGCATGGACGCCGGCGCCCAGACCGCGCCAACCCCGACGGCCCTCGCCGCCCCGCGCTCCGCCGCGGCGACGACGTTCCGCGACTACCTGACGCTGACCAAGCCGAAGGTGCAGTCGCTGCTGCTGTTCACGACGGTGACGACGATGTACGCCGCCGGCGACCCCTCGCCCGGCCTGATCTTCCTCACCTGCCTCGGCGGCGCCCTCTCAGCCGGCGGCGCCGGCGCCATCAACCACGCCGTCGACCGCGACATCGACCGCACGATGGCCCGCACCGCCGAGCGCCCGGTCGCCTCCGGCAGGATCTCCGCCGGCGCCGCGATCGCCTTCGGGACGCTGCTCGGCTGCGCTTCGTTCGCGCTGCTGGCGCTCACCGTCAACCCGCTGGCGGCGGCGCTCTCGCTATCCGGCCTGCTCGGCTACGTCTTCGTCTACACGCTCTGGCTCAAGCGCACGACGCCGCAGAACATCGTCATCGGTGGCGCCGCCGGCGCGGTCCCGCCGCTGGTCGCCTGGGCGGCGGTGACGGGGGGGCTCAGCGGCATGGCCTTCTACCTCTTCGCGATCGTCTTCTTCTGGACGCCGCCGCACTTCTGGGCGCTCTCGCTGCTGATGAAGGACGAGTACGCGAAGGCCGGCATCCCGATGCTGCCGGTGGTGCGTGGCGAGGACGAGACCCGCCGCCAGATCCTCCTCTACACCGTCCTCCTCTACGCGGTCACGCAGCTTCCGTTCTGCGCCGGCGGCCTCGGCATCGCCTACCTGATCCCCTCGATGCTGCTCGGCGCCGGCTTCATCTACTTCGCGACCAGGCTGCTGCGCACCAAGGACCGCCGCTGGGCCCTGCGCACCTACCTCTTCTCGCTCGCCTACCTGGCCCTGCTCTTCCTCTCGATCGCGATCGCCGCCAACGTCTGAGCCGGCGTCCCTGATAGAAATCCAGCCGTGGACCGCGAGACCGCACGCAGGAACATGAGGGCCGGGCTGGTTGCCGGCGGGTTCGCCGCGGCGATCTTCGCGCTCTCCTTCGTCGCCGCCTTCCTCTACATCGCCCAGTAGCCAGAGATGAGCGAGCACCGACACGTCCCTGAGCCCGGCGAGATGGTCCACGCGCCGAAGCCCTCCTGGGCGCCGGCCTTCTTCGCCCTCGGCGCGCTCGGCCTCGTCTGCGGCATCTACGCCGCCGGCTTCGTCTTCCCCCCGGTCGTCTATGCGATCGTCGGCGCGATCCTCGTCCTCGGCGCCCTCCGCAGCCTCGTCCGCGGCGCCGTCCGCGACTACTTCCGCCTTCCCCGCCGCCAGAAGGCCCGCGGCGCGGCTTTGCCGGTCGAAACCATCACCACTCCCCCAAAGCCCTAGCCCGGGGTCATCCCCGAGGTGGCGCCGTCCGAAGTCCAGACGCGGACGATGTCGCGCATCGAGAGGACCCCGATCAGCTCCGGGCCGTCGAAGACGACCAGGTGGCGGACGCCGCGGCGCGACATCTCGGCGGCGGCGCGCTCGAGGCTCCAGTCCGGCGCCGCGGCGATCACGCGCTCGCTCATGTGGTCGCCGACCAGCTCGATGTCGGGATCCTCGCCGGCGCCGACCGAGATCAGCAGGTCGCGCTCGGTGACGATTCCCGGGGTCGGCGACTCGGCGTCGCTGACCAGGGCCGCCCCGGTTCCCTTCTCGACCATCTTCGCGGCGGCCTCGCGCAGCGTGTGCGAGGGGCCGACGGTCAGCGACACCTCCGACATCCCGTCCCTCACCTGCATCTGCGTCCTCCTCTCACCAGCCTTCGGAGATAGTGCGGATCGACTCAAGACTACCCCAATGGCAACTATCAATTCAGAACAGGTAGGGGATTCCTCCCCGGGTTAGGGGCATGTCTAGCGGTGAACCTAGGGCACCATCGGGCGAGCCTGCTAGATTCTCTAGCGCAATGGCAGACGCCCCACAACTCAAGATCAATTTGGCCGACCCTGAGGACATAAGGACCAAGTTGCCCCATGCTCGGACGATGCTCGATGCCAAGCGCCGGACTGTGAAAGAAGCTGAGCGCGATTTCGATAACTGGGCGCTGTTGGTGAAGCGCCTCGAAGTCCTCGCAGGAGTGGAGACCAAGGGCAAGGCGAAAGGCGGAGCGGTGGGTCACAAGGGTGCCCCCATGCAGGACGCCGTGGTGCAGGTGGTCGAAAACGAGGGGCGTCCGATGACACCGCCGCGGGTCGCGGAGATCCTGCGTGAGGATGGGGTGCCAGTAACCAGCACCAATGCGATCAACGCGGCCCTCTACGCCGCAGCAAAGCACGGGCGGCTCATCAAACCGAAAAAAGGGCTCTACGCGCCGAAGGGCTACGGCGACCCCGATATGGAAGCTGCCTTAGACAATCTTCTCGTCTCCGAGCAGGAGGCGCAGGAATGAGCCGGGCGCTGGGTCCACACCAGCGGTCCAACCCGGATCAGAAGCCCCGGGGCGGAGAGCTGATCCCTCTCCGCCCCGGGCACCCCATCGGAGGGCCTGAGTATTAGGTGAACTCGCCCCGACTTAGGACCGGGGATGCTTGCAGGCATTGCGGGTTCGAATCCCGCACCCTCCGCTTGACAATGTCAAGTCGACTTTAGCTGATGGCTACGATAGGAAGCCTGATTCGGCATGCCTGAACGAGAGCGACCCGAAAAGACAAAGCCGACGCCCCCGGGCGAGGACGTGGTCGAGAAGCTTGACCCGAAGCATTCCGACGACGACTTCCTGCGCGACCTGGAGAAGGCGACCTCGGACCAAGCTAGGAAGAAGCTAGGTCTGCCTTCCGGACGCGGTCGAGAATGAGCCAGAACATCGGCCGCTCGGCGTCGCGGGCGTTGTAGCGGAAGGCATACTCGTCCAGGTAGCTCTGGAGATACTCGCGGCTGACCGCGTGGTAGACGCCCCGGATGCCGTTCTTGAGCAGGCCGAAGAAGCCCTCAATCGTGTTCGTATGGGTCGTGCCTTCGACGTAGACGCCCTCGCGATGCCGGATGCGCTTGTGGCCCTGGAAGTGGCGCTCGATGCCGATGTAAGGGAAGTACTCGTCCGTGAAGATCATCGATTCCGGTAGGACGTATTCACGAATCATCCCGTGGAGCGTCGGCTTCTTTCGGTCCTCGACCACCCAGGCCCGGACTCGACCGCCGCGCTCGGCCATGCCGAAGATCGGGGACTTGACCTTGTACTTGCGGAGAGCCGCTTCCTGGCGGTTGCGGTTGTGGGCACGAGGCTTGCCTCCGCTGAATGTCTCGTCGGCCTCCACGTCGCCGCTGAGCAACGGAGAGTCGTCGTCCTCGGAGAGCAGCGTCCGGATCTGCTTGAACATCCGATGCGCGGTCGGGTAGCTGACGCCGATCTCGCGCTCCAACTGCTTGGCGCTGATGCCGCAGCGAGTCGAGGACATTAGGAAGATGGCCCAGAACCACATTTGGAGGTTCGTCGTGCTCTTATGGAAGATCGTTCCGGCAGTCGGATAGACCTGATGTCCGCAGTACTGGCAGCTATAGGCGGCGCGGCTCTTGATCCGGTGGAACTTGGTCTTCTTGCCGCACTTGGGGCAGTCGGAGCCGTCCGGGTGGAACCGCTCCTTGAGATAGTCGAGGCAGGCATCGTGGCTCGGGAATAGCTCCATGAACCGCGTGTAAGTCATCTGCGACTCGCTCGATGGAGCCGGTGAGAGGGAGTTGCGTTGCCTTGCCGCCATGCATCTAAGTAAAGCAGATGCACGTACGTGTGTCAAGCGCTGGACGGGATCTCCTCGGTGGCCAGGTCGAGCTGTTTGGGCTTGCTCCGTCGAACGCTGGCAATGAGATCCTTGGCCGACGGCTTGGCGTCTTTTCTGGGCGGGGGATAAAACGGCCTCTCTTGCACCGACCTTTGGAGCGCGGCAAACAGCCCCATGAGGTCCGGGGCGATCAGGGACAGATCAGGCGTCCGCCCTTCCTCGTCTGCGGAGTCGATGAGTGCCCCAACCCGGACTACGTCCGCGACCATGACGAGAACAAGCTCTATGCCGTTCTCACGCCTTGCGCGGGCAACCTCCTCATGAGCGCCTTTCGTGAAGCTGAACGCGACGACATAGCCCTTGTCATTGCCCGCCCGCTCTACGGCCGTCTCGAACTGGTCTATCTCCGGACGGCCAACTTTCTCAGACTGTTTTACCTGGATGGGCGCGTTCTCCAGAAATGAATATCCATCGATTCCCATATCCGCGACTTTGCGTGGCGACTGCGTGCCCATAACGCGCTGAACGATCCAGTGCTGGAACTCAAACGGGCCAAGCTTTCGGAGGTCGGCAACGGTGGTCGGAACCCCGATTATTTTCGGCGTAGCTCCAAGCTTCCCCAGCCGGAGTTTCATGATTTCGATTGCCTGGGTGCTCACGTCGATCCCGATCCATTGGCGCCCCAACTTCTCGGCGGTAGCGATTGTCGTTCCGCACCCGCAAAAAGGATCGAGCACGATCTCGCCCTCTTTGGTGCTCGATTGGATAATCCGGCTTAGGACTCCCTCGGGCTTTTGCGTTGGATAGCCGACTCTCTCGGCGTCCTGCGATGAGAGCCACTGGACATCCTGGTCAATTGCGTCGTTCGGCTCCCCGTAGATCACCCCCTGCGTGCCCGGCTGGTAGGCCCAGATGTCTTGAAGGGCCACGCCTGGCGCGTCATCGAGGTAGTACTTGTAATTGGGCACTCCGTTATCGCGTTGCGGCCAGTGGATGAGATCGACTTCATCGAGCTTCTCTAGGCGCTCGACGAGCGGGTACTTGCCGAGATCGTCTCCCGTCAGCTCCTGGTATTTGTCGTAGACGTAGCTCGCCGGCTGCCAATGGCGACCCCCTTGCGTGGGGTTGTAGTGCCGCCAGGGCTTGGCGCTATCGCCATTGCGTTGGCCCGGTCCGGTGAGCAGGACCGGGCGATATCTCCCTCGGTCATCGGTATAGCGGAACTGCCCCTCTACGTAATCGCGGGTGTAGGGACTGAAGACGGGGTAGTACGGCGTATCCGAGGACTTGCGGTAATAGAAGATCGTCTGGTGGATCGGCCCGAAGCGCTGTGATGCGCTGTTGGAGCCTGTCCTGCGCCAGATGATCTCGCTCCGGAAGTGCCGCTGTCCAAAAATGCGGTCAAGCGCCACCTTCAGATAATGGCCAGCTGCCTGATCGCAATGCAGGTAGAGCGACCCTGTCGGGCGCAAGACCCGGTGAAGGTGGCGAAGGCGAGCCTCCATCCAGTCGAGATAGACGTTGATCCCGCCCTCCCACCGATCCTCGAAAGATCGGACCTCGGCCTCATCCCCCCAGATGACCTCGTATTTCCGGT
This sequence comes from uncultured Actinomycetes bacterium, assembly GCA_963714045.1. Taxonomy (GTDB): domain Bacteria; phylum Actinomycetota; class Thermoleophilia; order Solirubrobacterales; family 70-9; genus VAYN01. Next base: position 2,156,848 of record OY970225.1, read on the forward strand.
TAGAAAAGAACGGCGGATCGAGGTAGACGAGATCCACACACTCATCGGGCATCTGCCCAAGCGCGGCGAGATTGTCGGCGCATTGGATCACGCCCGTTTCGAGGTAGCCGACCGGGTTCACGGCATCGGTTTTGCCCATTTTGCGTCCTTTCCTGCCCGTGCAGGGCATTTACCGCGCCCACGGGGATAGCGACTTCGGACACCCGTGCCCAATCGGCCGTCGTAGGATCGAACAGGGCAATCTCGACGGGAGGCAGCGATGGCGGAGAAGAAGAAAACGATGGTCAAGGTGCGGAGCGGCATCGGCCCCGGCTCGGACTCGGACATCCATCACATCGACGGGGAGCCGAAAGACTTAGGAATCCGGGTCAACGAGGCAATCAGAGCCGACGACAGGTTCGTCACCTTCGACGTGCCGACCGGCAAGAAACTCAGCGTCATCGCGGAGCGCGTCGAGGCGATCTGGCAGGAGTAGCTCCTTAGCGAATCGTGAGGCTGCGCTCATGGTCGCTGCCGATCTGGCTACGTGTCGCGATTTGATAGTTGCCACCCCAATCGCCGCGCCTGACAGGACGCTTTCAGGCGGCCCCGACATATAGACTCCGGCCCGCCGCCGGCCCCATGCACAGCCCCTCGCAACTCATCCGTCCGCTGCTCGTCCTCGCCGCCCTGGCGGGCGTCGTCGTGGCCGCGTCGGGCTGTGGGACGACGAGCGCCGACACGACCCGCGGGCGCGTCCTCTTCGTGCAGAAGTGCGGCGTCTGCCACACCCTCGCCCAGGCGGGGACCACGGCCCAGATCGGCCCCAACCTCGACGACGCGTTCGCCTCCGCCCGCGAAGCCGGCGAGAACGGCGACACGATCGAAGGGATCGTCAAGGCGCAGGTCGAGTTTCCCCGCCCCAGCAACGGCGATGCCGCGGTCTCGATGCCCCGCGACGTCGTCACCGGCCAAGACCTCGAGGACGTCGCCGCCTACGTCGGCATGTACGCGGGCGTGCCCGGCGCGGCGCCCCCCACCGTCCCCGGCGGCCCCGGCGCCCAGGTCTTCGCCAACAACGGCTGCGGCGGCTGCCACACCCTGGCCGCCGCCGGTTCCGGTGGCGTCACCGGCCCCAACCTCAACGAATACCTCGCCCCTGACGACGACGCGGCGGGGATCGAAGAAATGATCGTCGACCCGAACGCCGAGATCGCGGAAGGCTACCCGGCGAACGTGATGCCCCAGAACTATGGCCAGCTGATCTCCAAGAAGGAACTCGAACAGCTCGTCCGGTACCTGATCGAAAACACGCCCGCCGGAGGCGAAGGGGGCGCGAAGCCCGAGGGCCCCGGCGGCGAGGAACACGACGTAGGCGGGCCCCACAACTGAATGGCGGCCACGCGGCCGCTGCGATGATGTTCGCGACGATGCGGGATCGCCTGACAGACCGCTTCGAGATCTCTCCCGCCCGCTACGCGCAGGTGACCGCTGTCGCCCTGGGAGCCCTGGCGCTGATCGTCCTCACCGGGGCCGGGGTGCGGCTGACGGGGTCCGGGCTCGGCTGCCCGGACTGGCCCAAATGCTACGGGGGGACGACCCCGCCGCTCGAATCCCACGCGGTGATCGAGTATGGCAACCGGCTGCTGACCGGTTTCGTCGGCTTGGCGGTGATCGCGGCCAGCGTGCTGGCGTTCTTCCGCCGGCCCTACCGCTGGCACCTGGCCCTGTTCGGCGCCCTGCTGCCGCTGGGGGTGATCGGCCAGGCGATCCTCGGCGCCCTGGTCGTCAAGTACCACCTGGCGCCGGGCCTGGTGATGTCCCACTTCATCCTCTCGATGATGCTGCTCGACGCGGCCTTCGCGCTGGCCTGGTGCTCGCGCTACGAACCGTGGGAGCGGCGGCGCTCGGGCGACCGGCTCGGGGTCTGGGCGGTGCGGGCGCTGATCCCGCTCGGCCAGCTGACGATCCTGGCCGGGACGATCGCCACCGCCTCCGGGCCCCACGCCGGCGCCCACGCCGGCCAGCTCGTCCACCGCTTCACCTTCGAGGGCGCCAAGACGCTCGAATGGGTCGTCCAGCGCCACGCGGCGATCGCCACCGTCTACGGGCTCGCGGCGATCGGGGTCTGGCTCCTCCTGAGGCGCCCTGGAGGCGACAGGAGGGCCGTGAAGCCGCTGACGGTGGTCCTGGGCCTGCTTGCGCTGCAGGGGGTCGTGGGGGGCTTCCAGTGGTATCTGAAGCTGCCGGGGGAGATCGTCTGGGTGCACGTCGCGATCGCCACCGGCAACTGGCTGGCGATGCTGTGGACGGTCGCGGCGGCCGGGCGGCTGGAGCCGCGGGGCGAATCCGCCCCCTCGGCCAGACAGACGGTCGGGCAATCGGCGGCGGGCGCGACGACCGGCGACCTCTAGCGCTTGCTTCCGTTCTGGCTCTCGATCGGCGTCCTCAGCCTCGTGCAGGCGGCGCTGGTCGCGGCGCCCCGGGGCCCATTGGCGACGCAGCTGCTCGCCGGCCTTCGCAACCGCTGGTGGGCACTCGTCCCGCCGCTGTCGATAGCCGTCGTGATCGCCGCGGTCGCCCTCGACTCCGCGACCGCGCACCTCCTCACCTATCTGGCGCTGGTGGCCGTGCCTCCGCTGGCGGCGCTGGCGCTGGCGGCGATCGTCCGCGGCGGCCGGCCGCCGCTGGCCCTGCTGGCGATCCCGCTCTTCGCGATCGCCTGGGCGGCGCGGGGGTCGCTGAGCGGCCAGACCGCGGCCCTGGCGCTCTCCGCCCTGGCCTGCGTCAGCCTCGGTTGGCTGCTCGCCGGCGTCGTCCCCGGTCGCTGGCTGAAGCTGGGGATCTACGCGATGGCGACGGTCGACACCCTGCTCGTCGTCGCCGACCTTCTGCAGGGCCCCAACGCTGTCATCAACACCGTCTCGCCCGGCGGCCTGCCGCGCCTGCAGCTCGCCTCGTTCGGCTCGGCGCTGATGGGATTCGGCGACCTCTTCATCGCCGCCACCCTCGGCGCCCTGCTGGCCCGCGACCGGCGCCTGCAGCTGGCCGGCGCCGCCCTCGCCGCGGCGCTCGCCCTTAGCTTCGACCTCCTCTTCTTCGCCGTCGACGAGCTGCCGGCGACCGTCCCGATCGCGCTGACGCTAGCCGCGCTGGAGCTCTCCAAACGCAGGGGGATCAGAGCTTGGTCAGCATGACCGCGACCAGCGTGCCAAAACCGGCGATCATCGTCGACGACATCGCGATCGCCGAGATCACCATCGTCCGCCCGATCGAGTCCAGCCGAGAATCGACGTGCAGGAGCTTCGTCTCCAACCGGTCGAACCGCTGGTCGACCTGTTCGAACCGTTTGTCTACTTGTTCGAATCGCTTGTCGACTTGATCGAACCGCTGATCGACCTGTTCGAACCTACGATCGACTTCGTCGAACCGCTGGTCGACGCGATCGAAGCGTTCGTCGATCCGCTTGCCGAACTCGTCCAACCGCTCGTCGGTCCAACTCTCTCTCACGGTGTCCATGGTGGCAGACTAGCCGGTCGAATGCCATGTATTGTCTGCGAAACGTAAAAGCTTCGTGTCAACCCTCGCGCCGCTTGCGCGCAACCCAGCGGTAGCCGTGCCAGGCCGCCGCACAGACCAGGATCAAAGCCCAGATCGCGCCCACGAGCGGGCGCGTCAGCAGCGTCAGGGCGACGATCGAGGCGCCCGCGACCGCGACGATCACGACCCAGCGGAAGACCGCTGCCTCGGAGATTTTCAGAGGATGTAGACCGAGACGTAGACGATGATCCACATCACGTCGACGAAGTGCCAGTAGATGCCGGGCACCTCGACGCCGAGATGGTCCTCCGCCTTGGGGCCGAAGTGGCCGCGGAAGGCGCGGATCGTGGCGAAGCTGAGCAGCATCAGGCCGACGAAGACGTGGGCGCCGTGGAGGCCGGTGAGGCCGTAGAAGATCGAGCCGAAGGCGAGGTCGCGGGCGCTGAAGCCGATGTGGGCGTACTCGTTGATCTGGATGAAGAGGAAGGTCGCGCCCAGCATCCAGGTCAGGACGAGGCCGAGTTTCAGCCCCTGCCTGTTGCCGCGCCGGATCGACTCCAGGGCGTAGTGGATCGTGAAGCTGGAGGAGACCAGAATCGCCGTGTTGGCGCCAGCTACCGCGACCGGCAGTTCGTAGGGTTCCGGCGGCCAGCTCGACGGGGCGACGACGACGCGGAGGAAGAAGTAGGAGGCGAAGAAGGCGCCGAACAGCATCACCTCGGAGACGATGAAGAGCAGGATCCCGAGCGTCTGTTTGTCGATCCGCGAGCTCTGGTTGGCCTCGGGCGGGCCGTGGTGCTCGTCGGCGTGGTCGTGCCCGAGGGCTACGGTCGCGCTCTCCACTTAGGCCTCTCCCCCCTCGGCCACGGCGGCGGCGACGGCCGCGGCCGGCCGGCCGACCTCGATGTGCTCGACCTGCTTCTCGGTGATCTCGCGGACTCGCCCGATCAGATCCTCCTCGAGCCAGCGCGAGCCCTCGCCGGCGAAGGTCGAGATCAGCACCTCGTCGATCCGGTAGTGCTCGATCGCGTTCTTGACGGCCTGGAAGGGGTCCGGGCTCATCGGCTGGCCGGTGGCGTCGACGTCGGCCCTGTAGAGCTCGGCCAGCGTCGCGGCGAGGTCGCGGACGATCTCGCCCTCGCTGACGTCCTCGGCCCGCGGGCAGACGATCGTGTAGCGGTGGGGTTGCGCGGCGGCGCGCTCTTTCAGGCGGGCGACGAGGTCGGGGGTCGCCACGGTCTTGGTGGCGACGACGAGGGTGTGGATCAGGTCCCAGCGGATCGCGTCGTCTTCGATCCGGACCGGGATGTGGGTCAGCTTCGTCTCCGGTTCGACCTTCGCCCGCGCCCACTCGACCAGGTCTTTGCGGGTGAGGCCGAAGCGGGTGTCGTAGAGGCAGGACAGCAGCACCTCGCCCGGCTCGTGGGCGCGGACCGCGTCGTCGAGCGCCAGCGAGGGCTCGGGGTCCATCACCTCGCCGACCGAGTCGATGCCGAACTCGGCGAGGACCGACATCGTCACCTCGACCCGGGCGCGGGCGGCGTCGCGCAGCTCGCCGGAGTCGATCAGCTGGCCGACCGCGGGCTGGTTCTGCGGCGCCGCGACGACCACGCCGGAGACCTCGCCCTGGCGCTCGCGCACGGCCTGCAGCAGCTTGCGGCCGCCGGCGACCTCGTTGAGAAAGACCAGCAGCGGCCGGCCCTTGTCCGGGGCGCTCACGTCGTGCCCACCACGCTCGGCTCGGCCGCCGGCACCTCCGCGCCTTCGCCGGCCATGATCGCGTGCCGGGCGCCCGGCACCCCGTACTCATACGGCCCCCCGACCACGCGCGGGATCTCGTCGAAGTTGAAGATCGGCGGCGGCGAGGAGACCTGCCACTCGATCGAGTTGGCGCGCCAGGGGTTGGCTTCGGCGCGGGGGCCGAAGCGCCAGCTGACGATCATGTTGTAGAGGAAGACGAGCTGGATCGCCCCGAGCATGAAGGCGAAGCAGCTGATCAGCAGGTTCCAGTTGCCGAACTGGCTGGCGTAGTCGGCGACGCGCCGGGGCATGCCGTCCATCCCGATCCAGTGCATCGGGATGAAGGTGCCCCAGGTGCCGACCAGCGTGCCCCAGAAGTGGACCCGGCCCAGCTTCTCGTCGTACATGCGCCCGGTCATCTTCGGGAACCAGTGGTAGATCCCGGCGAAGATCGTGAAGACGGAGCCGCCGAAGAGGACGAAGTGGATGTGGGCGACGATGAAGTAGGTGTCGGAGACGTGGATGTCGAGCGGCACCATGCCCAGCATGACGCCGCTGATGCCGCCGATCGTGAAGGTGACGATGAAGGCGAGCGCGAACAGCATCGCGGTCGAGTAGGTGTGGATCTTGCCGAAATAGAGCGTCCCCAGCCAGGAGAAGATCTTGATCCCGGTCGGCACCGCGATCAGCAGGGTGGTCAGCATCATCGGCACCCGCAGCCAGCTGAACATGCCGGCGACGAACATGTGGTGGGCCCAGACCGAGTAGCTGAGGACGACGATCCCGAGCAGCGCCAGCGCCATCAGCCGGTAGCCGAAGATCGGCTTGCGGGCATGGGTGGAGATGACCTCGCTGATGATCCCGAAGCCGGGCAGCATCATGATGTAGACGGCTGGGTGCGAGTAGAACCAGAAGATGTGCTGGTAGCTGATCACGTCGCCGCCGGCCGCGAAGTCGAAGAAGTTGGTGTGGAGGATGCGGTCGAAGAGGACCATGAACTGGGCGCCTGCGATGAACGGCGTCGCGGCGACGACCAGCAGCGAGGTCGAGAGGTTGGCCCAGACCAGCAGCGGCATCCGCCAGAAGGTCATCCCCGGCGCCCGCATGGTGATGATCGTGACCAGGAAGTTGAGCGCGGTGGCGATCGAGGAGGCGCCGGCGAACTGGACGCCGAGGTTGAAGAACGACTGGCCCAGCGGCGCCCCGGTGGAGAGCGGCGCGTAGCCGGTCCAGCCGGCGTCGAAGGCGCCCCCCGGAGCGAGGAAGCTGCCGATGAAGAGCAGCCCGGCCAGCGGCAGCATCCAGAAGCTGAGCGCGTTGAGGCGCGGGAAGGCCATGTCCGGCGCCCCGATCATCAGCGGCAGCACGTAGTTGGCGATGCCGGCGAATACCGGGATCACGAAGACGAAGATCATCAGCACCGCGTGGGTGGAGAAGAGGCTGTTGTAGGTGGCGGCGTCGACGATCTGGGTGCCCGGCTGCGCCAGCTCGGCTCGGATCAGCATCGCCATCAGGCCACCCACGAAGAAGAAGAAGAAGGTGGTGCAGATGTACTGGATGCCGATCACCTTGTGATCGGTGTTGAAGCGGAAGTAGTCGCGCCAGCTCTTGGCGCCGTGCTGGGAGTGGTCCTCGGGGATCGTCGGCATGCCGGCGGCCCAGCGCAGCCAGTAGTCGAAGCAGCCGAAGCCGGCGAGGAAGCCCAGCGGGGCGAGGATCAGCGGCACGACCACGTGCGGGTAGCCGGTCTGTTCGGTCTGGTAGAGCGGCAGGCCGGAGATCGCGCGCAGGGCGATCACCAGGCCGAAGCCGAATGCGGCGAAGGCGAGCGCGCCGAGCGCGCCTCGAAGCCATCCCGGTCGCTTGATCGCAGCCACCATCAGTTCTCCTCCATTATGCCCCGCCCGCGCCCAGCGGCACCGGGTTGGTCTCCGTGTCCTGCTTGATCGACTCCATCAGGGGCGGGGGGACTTTCTCCTTCAGCCCGGCGACCCATTCGCGGAACTTCGAGGGCGGCTCGACGACCACCTTGGCCCGCATCGAGGCGTGGCCGAAGCCGCAGAGCTCGGTGCAGATCAGCTGGTAGGTGCCGACCTTGTCCGGGGTGACGATCGCCGTCGTCGTGATCCCGGGCACGTTGTCTTTCTTGATCCGCCACTCCGGCACCCAGAAGGAGTGGATCACGTCCTGGGAGTGCATCTTGAACTGGATCTGGCGATCGACCGGCACGTGCAGCTCCCCCTGCGAGAAGGCCATGCCCTTGCCCGGGTAGCCGAAGCTCCAAGCGTACTGCTGGGAGAAGACGTCGACCGTCATCGCGTTCTTGGCCGGTTCTTCGATCGCGTTGAGGACCGACCAGCTGTAGCCGCCGCCGAAGAGGACGATGATCGTCGGGATCAGCGTCCAGGCGACCTCGAGCCGGGTGTTGCCGTGGATCGGCTCGCCGTCGGATTCGTCGCCCGGCTTGGCTTTGAATTTCCACAGCGCGTAGAAGAGCATCACGACGACCAGCGAGAAGACGAAGGCCGAGAGGACGATCATCACGTTGAGCAGGTCGTCGATCTTCGGCGCCGCGGTCGAGGCCTCCTGGCCGTTCCAGTCGATCGAGAGCATCACCGCGGAGATGGCCGCGGTCATCGCGACCGTGGCGGCGAGCATCTTCACTATCGGGAGGCGGCCGTACATGAGGCGGCGGGCATTCTATTGAAGCGGCGGCCGGAGGTTTTCCGGCCCAGGTGACGCTTCGCACTAGCTAAGCGGGGCGGGGCAGCTCCGCCAGCTCTCCCGCCGCGGCGGCGAGGACTCCGCGGGCGACTCCCTCCCAGCTCCACAGGCGCGCGACAGTCTCGACCAACGCCCCGCGGGCCTCCTGCCGCCGCGGCTTCGGCAGCGAGAGCCAGTGGTCGAGCCGGTCGGCGATCGCCTCGACGGCGCCGGTCGCGACCGGGAACGAGGTGAGGCGGCCGACCTCGGTGGGCAGCGCCGCGGCCAGCTGCCGGGAGACCTCGAGCATCCCCGAGTGCCCGGCCGAGACCGGCAGCGCCCCGCAGGCGGCGGCCTCGACCGCGACCATCCCGAACGCCTCCGGAAACGTGCTTGGCATCACCAGCGCCTCGGCCCGGGGCAACAGCTCCGCCACCTCGTCGTGCTCCAACCGCCCGACGAGCTCGACCGAGCCGGCCATGCCCGCCGCTGCCTCCAGGTAGCCGGCGGGCGGTTTCGCCAGGAACGCCGAGAGAATCGACAGCGGTTCCGCGGAACCGCCCTCCAGCGCCCGGCCGAGCCGGGCGACCTCGCGCGCATCCTCGAGATCGCCTCGGTCCAGGGCCGCCAGCAATCTCCGCAACCCGTCCTCGTACTCCCCGTAGCCCGCGATCCGCAGCCGCGCCCGCGGATGCGCGGCCCTCACCAAAGGCCACGCGGCTATCAACAGGTCGACCCCCTTCGAGACGATCAGCTTCCCCACGAACGCCACCAGGGGTGCTCGCTCTCCGCCGGGGCGAAACTCGGAGACGTCGACGCCCGGGGGGCCGAGGCGGGTCTTGGCTTCGAGAGAAGGGACTTCGGGGAGAGAGGCCCAGAGCGACTCGGCGGTGTGGCCGGAGCCGACGAGGACGCCGGAGGCGGCTTCCAGGCCTTCGCGGGCGTATGGGAGGAAGCGCGGGTTCGGCTTGACGGTGTACTCCAGGGCCGAGCCGTGGACCTTGGCGGCGAAGGGGGCGACGTCGGCACGGGCGAGGATCGCCGGGCCCATGACGAGGTGATTGGCGAGGGCGGCGTCGAATCCGCCCGTCGCGGCGGCCACCTCGCGCACGGCGGCGACGTTGGCGTCCAGGTACCGGTCGAGCTCGGGGTCGGTGAGCTCTGGAAAGCTCTTGACCTCGAAGCCCTCGTAGGGGTCCTTGACGTAGACCGGCAGCAGGCCGCCGATGTCCGGGTTGTGGATCTCGACCCCCTCGATCCGGACCTCGCGGTCCTGGCAGAGGAGATGGACCTCGTGGCCCAGCCGGGCCAGCGCCCGGGCCAGGTTGACGTTGTAGATGTTGCTGCCGGTGCCGCGCAGCATGTAGCCGTGGAACAAGAGGACGCGCATGTGCCGCCCAAGCTATTAGTGTTCGCGGCCGTGAACTCGAAGCAGCTCTACAGGATGCGCGCCCCGGCCTCGGGCCGCGAGGCGCTCGCCCACGCCGAGCCCGGCGCCGTCTACCTCGACCGCGAGACCGGCGAGGAGATGGAGCCGGTGGCGATGGTCCTCCCTCTCGCCCCCTCCGCCTCGTCGCTGCCGCGCACCCCGGCGAACCTGCGCGCCTGCCGCCGCTGCGACCAGCTGATCGGGCTGGACGTCAGCGACTGCCCGTACTGCGGACTAAGGCAGGAAGCCCTCTAAGGCTTCTTGACCAGCGTCGCCGTGTAAAGCAGGCGCGCGTTGCTGTAGTAGCAGCCGTAGGCCTTGGTCTTGCCGACTCCCTGCTGGGGGTGGCCGCCCTGGATGTCTTCCTTGGAGGAGCAGTGTTCGGGCAGGCGGCTGCCGCGCCAGGTGTTGTTCGCTTCGACGTTGAAGGCGAACATCGGCGCCCAGGTGGGGACCGTCAGGGCGACGATCTGTCCCTTGAGCACGGTCAGCGGGTGTTCGAGGGCGAAGACGGGGGTGCCTCCGAAGTAGGGGTTGAGCACCTCGAGCGGGCTCTGCCGCACCAGCGTGTACCGCGGCGGCTTCGCGCCTTCGACCGGGCGCAGGACGCCGATCCGCGCCTCGGAGGGCTTGCCGAGGAATTCGTCGAAGAAGCCGACCTCGTCGGCGGTGGTCGGCGTTTCCTTGGTCGAGGGCTTGGCCAGGGTGATCGACCAGGCGACGATCTTGCCTTCGAACGGGGCCTCGTAGGGGCGGGCAACGCCGCCGGCGACCGCCTGGAAGCCGGTCACGTGGCCCTCCACCCGGCAGGGGGTGATCTCGACGTTGTTGACGATCTTGCCCGGGCAGGAGGCTGGCGGGGTTTCGGAGGTCTTGCCGAGCACGACGACGCGCAGCGGCGCCGAGTCGGCGGCACCCGGGGCGAGCGCCGCGACCAGGGCCGCGAGCAGGCAGGCGGCGGCCGCGAGCGCCCAGGCGCGGCTGCGGCGGCTTGTCTTCTCGATCGAGGGCATGGACTTAGGCAAACACGGGGCCTCGACCCCGGTTGCGCCCGGATTCTGCCTTTCGGGGCGGGGGAATGCCGGCGCGGCCTCCGGCTTGCACGATCCCGGCCATCCGCGCTCTGTAGGGTTGCCCGTCGATGCCGGCGATCGAGGTCGAGGGACTGGAGCGCGCCTTCGGCGAGGTGCTGGCGGTGCGGGGGATCGACATCGCCGTCGAGGCGGGTGAGATCTACGGCTTCCTCGGCCCCAACGGCGCCGGCAAGACGACCACCGTGCGGATGCTGACGACGCTGCTGCTGCCGACCGGCGGCCGCGCCACCGTCGCCGGCCACGACGTCGTCAGGGAGGCGCGGGCCGTGCGCGCCTCGATCGGGGTAGCCCTGCAGGAAGCCGCGCTCGACCCGCTGATGACCGGGCGCGAGCTGATCCGGCTGCAGGCGACGCTGCAGGGAATCCCCCCCGTCGAGGGCCGCCGCCGGGCCGACGACCTGCTGGAGCGGGTCGACCTCGCCGACGCCGCCGACCGCCGTGTCGGCGGCTACTCCGGCGGCATGCAGCGCCGGCTCGACCTCGCCGCGGCGCTGGTCCACGAGCCGCGCGTGCTCTTCCTCGACGAGCCGACCACCGGCCTCGACCCGGTCAGTCGCAAGACGATCTGGGAGGAGGTGCGGATGCTGAACGAGGGCGGGACCACGGTCTTCCTCACCACCCAGTACCTGGAGGAGGCCGACCAGCTCGCCGACCACGTCGGCATCATCGACAGCGGCAGGATCGTCGCCGAAGGAACGCCGGAGTCCTTGAAGGCCGAGGTCGGCCATCCCCACATCCAGCTGCAGCTGGCGCGGGGCTCGGTCGCCGAGGCCGAGGCGATCCTGGCGCCGGTCGGAAGGCTGCTGCCGCCCAAGGACGGCAGGAGGGTGCTGGTCGAGGTCGAGAACGGCGCCGCCGACATCCCCCGCGTGGTGCGGGCGCTGGACGAGGCCGGCATCGCGGTCGAGTCGCTGGAGCTGGTGCGGCCGACTCTCGACGACGTCTTCGTCGAGAAGACCGGCTACCACCTCGAGGAGGAGAGCGAGGAGAACGCCGAGAAGGCGCCCTGAACAAATGGCTTCGCCTCGCTCGTTCGCAAAGGAATCAGATATGGATGCTCGCTCGCTCGGCTCAGCATTTCGCACGAACCTTCGCGTTGTGCGGGCATTGGGCATGCGCTCGATCCGCCAGACCTTCCGCCGCCCGCAGCTGATCGCGCCGATCGTCGTCTTCCCGACGCTGCTGCTGGCGGTCCAGACCGGCGGCGCCGGCGGCGCGATCGAACTGCCGGGCTTCCCGCCGGTCCAGAGCTTCCTCCAGTTCATGCTCGCCGGGGCGATGATGCAGTCGCTGATGCTGGCCGGCAACAGCGGCGGCATCGCGCTGGCGGTCGACATCGAGATGGGCTTTACCGACCGCCTCTTCTCGGCCCCGATCCCGCGCTTCGCGATCGTCCTCGGGCGGCTGGCGGGGACGGCGGCGCTGGGGCTCTTCGCCGCGCTCTGGTTCCTGGCGATCGGGCTGGTCTTCGGGGCGACGATCGAAGGCGGCGTCGCCGGGGCGCTGTTGGCGGTCGCGCTGGTCACCGCCTGCGCGCTGGCGGTGGGCGGCATCGGCGCCGCTATCGCGCTGCGGACCGGCAGCGCCAGCGTTGTCCAGGGCCTCTTCCCGCTGGTCCTCGTCGTCCTCTTCCTCTCCTCCGCCTTCTTCCCCCAGGAACTGATGATCGAGCCGGCGAAGACGATCGCCCAATACAACCCGCTCAGCTTCGTCGTCGAAGGGATCCGCGAGCCGATGATCTCCGGCATAGACGCCTCCGACACGCTCGACGCCGTGCTGGCGATCCTCGGCATCGTCGTCGCCGGGCTCCTCCTCAGCGCCCGGGCGCTGCGCCACCGGCTGCGGGTGGGCTGATGGAGGCGGCGCTGAAAGCCCCCGCCTGGCGCGCCAACCTGGCGGCGATCGGCGCCCTGATGGCGCGGGCCAAGAACGAGCTGCTGCGGGTGCCGGGGGCGGCGATCCCCGGGGTGCTGGCGCCGACGATCTTCTTCCTCGGGCTGAACGGGGTCTTCGGCGCCCTGACCCAGCTGCGCGGCTTCAGCACCGGCAGCTACGAGAGCTTCATCGTCCCGATCAGCATGCTGCAGGGGGCCGGCTTCACCGGCGCGGCGGCCGGGGTCAACCTCGCCCGCGACATCGAGCAGGGTTGGCTCGACCGCCTGCTCGTCTCCCCCACCCCGCGCTGGGTGCTGCTCTCCGGCGCGGTGCTGGCGGCCAGCGCCCGCGCGCTGATCCCGGCGACCTTCGTGCTCTCGATCGCGCTGGCGCTCGGCGCCGGCTGGCCGGGGGTCGACGGCCTGCTCGTCACCTACTTCATGGTCGCGGCGATGGCCGCCGTCGCCGCCTGCTGGGGCTCCTTCCTGGCGCTGCGCTTCAAGAGCCAGTCGGCGGCGCCGCTGATGCAGGCGGGGATGATGGCGCTGATCCTCACCACCACCGCCTACGCGCCGCTGGCGCTGCTGCAGGGCTGGCTCCAGGACGTCGCCCGCGTCAACCCGGTGACGCAGGTGGTCGAAGCGGCGCGGCAGGGCTTCGTCGGCGGCGTCACCTGGGCCGAAACCTGGCCGGGGCTACTCGCCCTGGCCGGCCTCCTGCTCCTACTCGGCTCCCTCGCCCTGCGCGAGATGAAACGAACCGCGGTATGACCTACCGCTTCAAATAGGCGACTGGCAAGGACGCAGGGAGGGAGACGAGGGGAGCGCACTCCAGTGCGTGACCCGAAGGCGAGCGACCGAGGACGCCGCCAGACGCCTATTTGTAGCGGTAGGTGATGCGACCCCTGTCGAGGTCGTAGGGCGAGAGCTCGATCTTGACGCGGTCGCCGGGCAGGATGCGGATGTAGTGGCGGCGCATCTTGCCGGAGATGTGGCCGAGCACGTCGTGGCCGTTGTCCAGTTTGACCCGGAACATGGTGTTGGGGAGAGCCTCGGTGATCTCCCCCTCCATTTCGATCTTTTCCTCTTTGGCCATGCGGGCGAGAGCGTACCTGACTCATGCCTGGCGCAGACTCAGCCGAGCGCCGCTCGGGCGATTTCGACCGCCTCCGCGCGGGTCGTCGCCTCGCCCGCGTACTGCGCCGCCTCCAGCTCCGCCAGCAGCTCGCCCAGCCGCGGCCCCTGCTCGATTCCCAGCTCGTTCGCCAGCTCGTCGCCGCGCAGCAGCGGCGCCGGCGGGCCGTCGCGGCGCCAGTCGAGGGCGGCGGCGAGCATCTGGCGGGCCAGGGTGAGGTGGGCCTCGACCATCTCCGGGCGCGCCAGCGGCCCGGCGCCGCGGGCCGAGAGCCGGTCGGCGACGGTGAGCAGGGTGACGTCGGCGGACACCGGCTCGGTCGCCCGCAGGTAGGCGTGGACGCGGCGCGGCGGCAGCGGCGCCTCGGGGATGAGGAAGCCGAGCCGCAGGTGGTGCAGGGTCAGCCCCTGGAGGTGGCGGGTGAGGCGGCGGCTGGCGCGGAGACGCTCGCAGATGCCGCCGACGATCTCCGCCCCCACCTGGTCATGGCCGCGGAAGCCGACGAAGCCCTCGTGCTCCGCCCGGGTGTCGGGCTTGCCGATGTCGTGGAGGAGGGCGCCGAAGCGCAGCGCGGTGCCGCGGCTCATCTCGTCGGCGAGCGGCTCCGCCAGCAGCGTGGCCACCTCCGGGGCGCGCTCGCCGGCGAAGCGGTCGAGGTCCTCCTCGACCTCCAGCGTGTGCTCGAGCACGGCGAGCGTGTGCCCATGGACGTCGAGGTGATGGTTGGCCCCCTGCCCCACCCCGCGCAGGCCCTCCAGCTCCGGCAGGACGACCGCGGTCAGCTCCAGCTCGTCGAGCAGGGCGAGGCCGCGCAGCGGGTCGGGGCCGCCGAGCAGCTGGCGCAGCTCGGCCAGCTGGCGCTCGCCGGCGGGGTCGGCGGCGCGCAACGCGGACGCCCGCGCCAGCGCCGCCGTGCCGGGATCGATCTCCAGGCTCAGCTCGGCGGCGAGGCGGGGGGCGCGCAGCAGGCGCAGCGGATCCGCGGCGAAGCTGCCCTCGCCGACCGCGCGCAGCAGGCGGCCTTCGAGGTCGGCGAGGCCGCCGAGGGGATCGACCGGCTCGCCGCCGGCCAGCGGCACGGCGACGGCGCCGATCGTGAAGTCGCGCTCGGCCAGGTCGGCGTCGATTCCGGCCCCCCGCAGGGCCGTTACGTCGACCTGTCCGCGGCCGCCGGGGGCCGCGACCCGCCAGGTCCCGAACTCGGCCGAGAGCTCGAAGGCATGCTCGCCGAGCTCGCGCCCGATCGCGCGGGCGACCGGCTCGGGGTCGCCGGCGACCGCGAGGTCGAGGTCATCGACCTCCTGCCCGAGGGCAGCGTCGCGGACGGCGCCGCCGACGATCCAGGCGCCCTCGGCGTCGCCCAGCGCCCGCCGCGCCGCGGCGATCAGCGGCGAGTCGTCGAGGCGGTCGATCATGCGGAGCGGCGGGGCACACGGGCGGAGATGCCGCAGGTGACCTCGTAGTTGATCGTGTCGAGGCGGGCGGCGACCTCCTCGGCGCGGATCGCGTCCTCTCCCTGAGCGCCGATCAGCACCGCCTCCTCGCCCGGCTCGACCTCGGTCTCGGGGCCGAGGTCGATCGTCACGTTGTCCATCGAGACCGTGCCGACCAGGGGCCTGCGGCGCCCGCGCACCAGCACCTCGGCGTTGTCGCCGAGCCCGCGGCGAACGCCGTCGCCGTAGCCGAGCGGCACCACTCCGACCCAGGTCTCCTCCGGCGCCCGCCAGCGCTGCCCGTAACCGGCGCTGGCGCCGGCGGCGAAGCGCTTGACGTCGGCGACGTAGGAACGCAGCGAGAGCGCCGGCGCCAGGCCACGCTCGGCCGGGTCGCCCTGGAAGGGGTCGAGCCCGTAGACGGCGATGCCGCAGCGGGCCATGTCGAAGTGGCAGCGCCGGTCGCGGAAGACCGCGGCGCTGTTGGCGGCGTGGGCGATCGCGCTGGGGAACTCGGCCCTGACCGCGGCGGCGACCGCCTCGAAGCGGTCGAGCTGCTCGTCGAAGAAGGGGGAATCGGGTTCGTCGGCGGTGGCGAAGTGGGTCCAGACGCCGGCCAGCTCGAGACTCGGGTCGGCGGCGCAGGCCCGCGCCAGCCCCAGCACCTCCTCGGGGTCGGGGTTGCCGAGCCGCCCCATGCCGCTGTCGTGCTTGACGTGGACGCGGGCCGGGCGCCCCTGGGCGCGGGCGCGGTCGGCGAGCAGCGCCCGGAAGCCCTCGCGCCAGACCGCCACCTCCGAGCCGGCGGAGAGGACGACGTCGACCTCCTCCTCCGTCAACGCCCCCATCGTCAGCAGGGGGATGTGCTGGAGGCGGCGGCCGATCTGTTCGGCCTCGGCCGCCGTCGCCACCGCCAGCCGCGTCGCCCCTCCGGCGAGCGCCGCGTTGGCGCAGCCGTCGGCGCCGTGGCCATAGCCGTCGGCCTTGACCACCGCGCAGAGCTCCGCCTCCTCGCGCAGCTCCGACTTCAGCCGGGCGCAGTTCGCGCGGATCGCCTCAAAGTCGATCCGTGCGACCGCCCGCTCCATCCAGCGAGATTATTCGACCGGCTCGGCGGGGCGCAGGCCCGCCGGGATCGAGGCGATCACGTCGGTGGCGATGACCGACTCGGCGGCGCCGATGCGGGCGGCGGCGTCGCGGCCGGCGCGGGCGTGGGCGAGGACCGCGGCGCAGGCGGCGGCGAAGGGCTCCAGGCCGAGGGCGAGGAGCGCCGCGGTCATCCCCGAGAGGACGTCGCCGCTGCCGGCGGTGGCCAGCGCGGGAGCGGAGATGGCGTTGACCGCGACCCGCTCGCCGTCGCTGACGATGGTGTCGTCGCCCTTCAGCACGACCACGGCCCCCGCCGCCCTGGCGGCCTCGCGGGCCGCGGCGAGCCGGTGGGCGGCGATCTGCCCGGAGTCGCGCTCGAGCAGCCGGCCGAGCTCGCCGGCATGGGGGGTGAGGATCGTGGGGGCGCCGCGGGCGGCGATCCGCCCCAGCTCCCCGGCGAAGGCGTTGAGGCCGTCGGCGTCGATCACCAGCGGCGCCTCGATCGCCGCGACGACCTCGCGGGCGAGCTCGACCGAGCCGGGGTCGCGTCCCATTCCCGGCCCGAGGACCCCCGCCGCGGCGCGCTCGAAGGTCCGCAGTACCGCCTTCGCCGAGGCCGGGGCGAGGCAGCCGTCGCCACCCGGGCAGCCGACCGACATCACCTCCGGCTCGCCCGCTTCGAAGACCGGCTCGAGCTCGGCTGGAATGGCGACCGTGGCGTAGCCGGCCCCGGCCCTGATCGCCGCCAGCGAGGACATCCGCACCGCCCCGGTGAGGCCGCGCGAGCCGCCGGCGATCGCCACCTGGCCGGAGCTGAACTTGGTCGAGCGCGGGCCGCGATGCGGGGCCAGGGCGAGGACCGCCGGGTCGATCGTCCCCGCCGCGGGCTCGACCGGCGCCCCGGCCGGGATCCCGATCGGCGCCACCCGCAGCTCCCCGGTGTGCCACTTGCCCGGCGCGATCCGCTGCCCCAGCTTGGCCCCATCGAAGCTCACCGTCAGGTCCGCCTCGACCGCGACCCCCGCGACCTCGCCGCTGGAGGCGTCGACCCCCGAGGCGATGTCGCAGGCGATAACCGGCGCCCCGCAGCGGTCGATCGCCTCGATCGCGCTCGCCGCCGGCTCCCGTGGCGCCCCCTCGAACCCGGTCCCGAAGATCGCGTCGACCACCGCGCCCGACCCGGCGAGCCAGCCGTCGAGGTCGCCCGGCACCTCGCCGGACCAGAGATCGACGGCCTCGACCTCGAACCCCATCCCGGCGAGCACGCGGGCAGCGACCTGCCCGTCCCCCCCGTTGTTCCCCTTCCCGCAGACGATCCGCACCGGCCCCTGCGGCGCCAGCCCGGCCACCGCCTCCGCCAGCGCCGTGCCCGCCGCCTCCATCAGCTCCGCCGCCGACACCCCCTGCTCCTCGATCGCCCAGCGGTCGATCGCCCGCATCCCGGCGGCGTCATGCAACGGCTCGAGCCAGCCCTCCATCAACCGCAGCCTAAGGGTCGCGGTAGTCATTTCCACCGCTATCCGGATGAAATGACTACCGCGCTACTGGACGACGGCGACAGCGGCGGCGTTGTCGCGGGAGTGCGTGAGGGAGATCTCGACCCTCTGGTCTCCCGCGGCCTCGGCCGCTCGTCCCCTGAGCCGCACCGTCGGCGGCTCGCCGGCGACGACCTCGATGTCCCCGAGGCCGAGGCCGCCGCGCATGCCGAGTGCCTTGACCACCGCCTCCTTGGCGGCGAAGCGGGCGGCCAGATGGCGACCGGGGCGGGTCCGGGCCGCCGCGTACTCGCGCTCGGCCGCGGTGAAGACGCGCTCGGCGAGGCGGGGGTGGCGCTCCAGGGCGCGCTCCAGGCGGTCGATCTCGAGCAGGTCGATGCCGACGCCGCCCACGCGCCCGCTGCTACTTGCCGATGCCGGCGATCAGCTTCGCCGTCGCCAGCTCGCCGGAGGAGCCGGCGCCGATTGCCAGGTAGTCGATCTCGTTCAGGTAGCGCTTGGCCTTGCGGAACCCTTCTTCGCCCGGGGGCACCAGGGCGGAGGCGAGCTTCAGCGCCGCCGGTCCGTCGACGAAGCCGCTGATCGGCGTGTCGCCGAGAGCGCTGACGGCTTCCTTGTAGGCGGCGCTGTCGGCAAGCGTTTCGCCGGAGCCGGTCGCCAGCGCCTTCGTCGCGGCGGGGAGGCCGTAGGCGATCGCGATCCGCTCGCCCTCGGCGGCGATCACCAGCGGCTTGGAGCCGAGTTCGGCGCTGTGGATCGAGAAGCCGCTCGCCTTGCCGGAGATCGCGGTGACGCCGGGGGCGCCGCTGGCGCGCAACAGCAGGCCGACGTTGGCGACCGTGTTGGTCGCTTCCTTCGAGCCCTTCGTGGTCAGGACCGCCGCGCCCCCGAGGCTGCTTTCGCTGTGGCCTTCGGCGAAGACGCCGAGGTCGCCGACCGAGGCCGCGATCCTTTCCAGGTCGATGCCGGCTTCCTTCAGGCTGCTCTTGAGCTTGTGCGGCGGCACCTGGCCGGGGATGCCGTTGGCGTCGATCCGGTCGATCGCTTCGCCGAAGCGCTTGCCGAAGTCGGCCGAGGCGAAGGCGGCGAAGGAGCTGGCGGGAAGCGAGCCGAGCAGGCTCGAGGCGTCGCCGCTCGGCGGGTTTTCTCCGCCGAGGTCGCTGCTGACGTCGATCTCGACCTGGTCGGAGCCGGGGACGAGGCTGGCGACCGCGGTCGCTTCGGCGGGGTCGATCCCGGCGCTGTCGAGGAACTGCTTCGCTTCGGGGTCGATCGAGCCGCCGGCCTGCCGGATCAGGCCGCCGACGTCGACGAAGACGTCGGCGAAGCTGCCGCTGGCGGCGGCGTCGACGGCGCTGGAGTAGCGGCCTTCGCTGGCCAGCGATTCGCCGCCGGAGGCGTCGACCATGGCCTTGAAGGTCTTCTCGTCTTCGGCGATGGCGATGAAGTCGCCGATCACGCCGACCGTGGTCCCGTCTTCCTGGGATTTGAAATCGACGCCTTCGTAGGAGCCGTCTTCGACCGCTTCGTCGCTCGACTTGGCCTGCTTGTCGATGAAGTCCCGGGTGGCTTCGGTGTCGGTGCTCTGGACCGCGACGCCATAGCCCTTGAAGTCGTTCCCGTCGTATCTCTGGAAGAAGAGGCCGCCCTTTTCGCCCAGCCACGGCTCGACTTCCTTTTCGTAGTCGAATCCTTCGCCCGAGGAGTTGGCGGAGCTTTCGAGTTCGCGGACGATCAGGGCGCCGAGGTCGTCGACGCCGCCGATGCTCTTGGCCAGGGATTCGACGTTCGACTTCAGCTCGCCTTCGGGCCGCACCGCGGCTTCGACGAAGAGCGGCGACCCCGGGGGCGCGAGGGAGGCCGGGCCCGAGCCGGAGCCCGAGCCGCCGCCGCAGCCGGCGATGGCGAGAATCGCGATCGCGGCGGCGATGAGAGCGACGGTCGCGGCGGCGACCGGGGGGGCGAGACGGGCCTTCATGCGGACGCGCATCCTAACGCCCGCGCCCCCGGCGCCCTCACTCGACCGTGACGGTCTTCGCCAGGTTGCGCGGCTGGTCGACGTTGAGGCCGCGGGCGCGGGCGATGTCGTAGGCCAGCAGCTGCAACGGCAGGATCGCGACGATCGGCTGCAGGATCCAATCGGTCGCCGCCACCTCGATGGTCTCGTCGGCCACCTCGGCGGCGCGCCCGTCGCCGGCGGTGGCGATCGCGATCGTCTGGGCGCCGCGGGCGCGAACCTCTTCGACGTTGGAGAGGACCTTCTCCAGTACCGGGCTGTCGGTGGCGACGCAGACGACCGGCGTCGACTCGTCGAGCAGGGCGATCGGGCCGTGCTTCATCTCCCCCGCCGCGTAGGCGTCGGTGGGGATGTAGGAGACCTCCTTCAGCTTCAGCGCCCCCTCGAGGCAGACGGGCAGGCCGATGTGGCGGCCGAGGTAGAGGAAGAACTCCTGGGAGCTGTGCGCGGCGGCGGCGGCGCGCACCGGCTCCTCGACCGCCGCCAGCGTCTCTTCGATCTTCGACGGCAGCGCCTTCAGCGCCGCCACCAGCTCGGCGATCCGCTCGGGCGCCAGCGAGCCGCGCAGCTCCGCCAGCCGCAGGCCGAACAGGTACATCGCCGCCACCTGGGCGAGGAAGGTCTTGGTCGCGGCGACCCCGATCTCGAGGCCGGCGCGGGTGTAGAGGACGGCGTCGGCGTCGCGGGTCGCCTGGCTGCCCATGATGTTGGTCACCGTCAGCACGGTGGCGCCTGCCTCGCGGGCCAGCCCCATCGCCGCCAGCGTGTCCGCGGTCTCGCCGGACTGGGTGATGCCGATCACCAGGTCGCCCGGCCCGACGACCGGGTTGCGGTAGCGGTACTCGGAAGCTATGTCCATCTCGACCGGCACCCGCGCCCACTCCTCGATCGCGTAGCGGCCGATCAGGCCGGCGTGGTAGGAGGTGCCGCAGGCGACGATCACGATCCGGCGCAGGCCGCGCAGGTACTCGTCGTCGAGGGCGACGTCGGAGAGGTCGACGCCGCCCTCGCCGGGCAGGCGGTCGGCGACGGTCTCGGCGACGGCGTCGGCCTGTTCGTGGATCTCCTTCAGCATGAAGGTCTCATAGCCGCCCTTCTCGGCCGCGTCGGCGTCCCAGGTCACCTCTTCGGAGGCGCGCTGCACCGGCGTGCCCTCGGTGTCGGTGATACGGACGCCACCGGCTTCGATTTCGACGATCTCGCCGTTTTCGATCGGCACCGCGATGCGGGTGTCGGCGAGGAAGGCGGGGATCGCCGAGGCGAGGAAGGTCTCCCCCTTGCCGGCGCCGGCGACCAGCGGGCACTCCTTGCGGGCGCCGAGGAGGCGCTGGGGCTCGTCGGCGTGCATGGCGACGAAGGCGTAATGGCCGCGCAGCTCGGCGTAGGCGGCGCGGACCGCGGTGGCGAGGTCGCCGTCGTAGTGGCGGGCGATCAGGTGGGCGACCACCTCGGCGTCGGTCTCGGAGGTGAACTTCTCGCCTTCGCCCTGCAGCCGCCGGCGCAGCTCGGTGTGGTTCTCGACGATCCCGTTGAGGACGATGTGGACCTTGCCGGAGCTGTCGTCGTGCGGGTGGGCGTTCTCCTCGGTGACGCGCCCGTGGGTGGCCCAGCGGGTGTGGGCGATGCCGGTGTTGGACGGCGGCAGGGCGCCGGCGCCGCCCGCGGCGCGCTCGTCGACGGCGGCGCGCAGGTTGGCGAGGTTGCCGACCGCGTGGACGCTGTCGACCTCGCCGTCCTCGATCACCGAGAGCCCGGCCGAGTCATAGCCGCGGTATTCGAGCTTTTCCAGCCCCGAGAGGAGCAGCTCCTCGCAGGGCCGACCGCCCACGTATCCGACGATTCCGCACATGAAGGCGAGTAAGGGTAGAGGGCCGGCTTCTCAGGCCAGCTCCTGCCGGACCCTGGCGACGAGGCGGTTGCAGACCTCGTCGGCCTCGGCGGCTGTGGGCGCCTCGACCATCACCCGGACCAGGGGCTCGGTGCCGGAGGGGCGCAGGAGGACGCGGCCGCGGCCCTCGAGGCCCTCGGCCTCGCGCTCGACCGCCTCCCAGACGGCGGTGGCGCCGCCGACCGCCTCGCGGTCGGCGACCTCGACGTTGACCAGCGTCTGCGGCAGCTTCTCCATCGGCGCGGCGCCGGCGAGCGGGGCGCCGGCGAGCTCGCGCATCGTCATCAGCGCCGCGGCGATGCCGTCACCGGTGGCGGCGAAGTCGGAGGCGATGATGTGGCCCGACTGCTCGCCACCCAGCGACCAGCCGCGGCGGCTCATCTCGTCGAGCACGTAGCGGTCGCCGACCTGGGTGACGGCGACCTCGATCCCCGCCTCCTCCATCGCCCGGTGGAAGCCGAAGTTGCTCATCACGGTGACGACGACGCCGCCGTTGAGCTCGCCCCGCGCCGCCAGGCCCCGCGCCGCCAGCGCGATCAGTTCGTCGCCGTCGTGGACGCGGCCCTCGCCGTCGACCGCCAGCATCCGGTCGCCGTCGCCGTCGAAGCCGAAGCCGATCTCGGCCTCGGAGGCGGCGACCCGCTCGGAGAGTGGCCCGAGGTGGGTGGAGCCGCAGCCGGCGTTGATGTTGCGCCCGTCGGGCTCGGCGCCGATCGTCTCGACCTCGGCGCCGAGGCGCTCGAAGATCGCCGGCGCGGCGCGGTGGGTGGCGCCGTTGGCGCAGTCGAGGACGACCCGCCGGCCGGAGAGGTCCAGCGGGAACGCCGCCTCCAGCTCCCGCAGGTAGTCCTCGAGGCCGCCGTTGAGCTCGCGCACCCGCCCCGGCTCAGGGGGCGCGGTCGTCATTTCACCCGGTATGCGGTTGAAATGACGACCGCGGTCGTCGAGGAGGGACTCGATCCGTGCCTCCAGCTCGTCGCCCAGCTTCGTCCCCTGGGCGGAGAAGAACTTGATGCCGTTGTCGCGGTAGGGATTGTGGGAGGCGGAGACGACGGCGGCGAGGTCCAGCCCCAGCCGTTTGACGAGGACCGCCGCGGCCGGCGTCGGCAGCACGCCGCCGAGAAGAGCGTCGCCGCCGGCGGCGGCGATCCCGGCCGCCAGCGCCGCCTCCAGCATCGGCCCCGACTCGCGGGTGTCGCGGACGATCAGCACCTGCGGCCGCCCGGCCTCCAGCGAGGCCGTGGCCGCCCTGCCCAGCGCCGTCGCCAGCTCGGCGCTGAGGAACGTGCCAACCTCTCCCCGGACCCCGTCGGTTCCGAAGAGCTTGCGCTCCACCGTCACCCGGACCCGTCAGCGCTTGCTGAATTGCGGCTTCTTGCGGGCCTTCTTGAAGCCCGCCTTGCGGCGCTCCTTGACCCGCGCGTCGCGAGTCAGGAAGCCACGCCGCTTGAGGTCGCCGCGCAGCTCGGGGTCGATCTCGGTCAGCGCCCGGGCGATCCCGTGGCGGACGGCGCCGGCCTGGCCGCTGATGCCGCCACCGTGGACGCGGACGCGGACGTCGACGTTGCCCTCGTAGCCGGAGACCACGAGGGGCTGGCGGGCCATCGTCTGGTGCAGGGGCCGCGGGAAGAACTCCTCGAGGCTGCGCTTGTTGACCTCGATCTTGCCGTCGCCGGGCAGCAGGGTGACGCGGGCGATCGAACGCTTGCGTTTGCCGGTGGCAAGGAAGCGGGCGTCGCTCTCCATCTTCGCCGGGGCGCGGCTGGCGGCCTCGGCGTCGGGCTCGCCGGCATCGGCCAGGGCGGCTTCGCGGTGGGCCTTCTCTTCTTCTTCGGCTTCGAGGCGGGCGCGCTCTTCGGCGCTCAGCTCCCGCGCCTCCGGCTCGACCGAGATCGGCTCCAGGTCGGCACCGGGGATCACATCCTTCTTCTTCTCGACCGGCTCAAGCTCCTCGACGACCGGCTCCTCAGGCGTCTCGTCCGCGGGTGGCGTGGGGGCGGGCTCCTCCACCGGAGCCTCCTCGACGGCCTCGGACTGCTCTGAAGTCTCGTTGTTCTGCTCGTCCGTCATCTCTATCTCTCGGTCTCCATCGGTTTCGGCTGCTGCGCCGCGTGCGGGTGCTCAGGGCCGGCGTAGACCTTGAGCTTGGTCAGCTGCTGGCGGGCCAGGCGGTTGCGCGGGAGCATGCCCTTGACGGCCTTGCGGATCACTTCCTCCGGTCGGCGGTCGAGCATCTCCCCCAGCGTCCGCGACTTGATCCCGCCCGGGTAGCCGCTGTGGCGCCAGTAGGTCTTCTGCGCCAGCTTGTCGCCGGTGACCCGGATCTTCTCCGCGTTGACGACGACGACGAAGTCACCGGTATCCACGTGCGGGGTGTACTCGGGCTTGCGCTTGCCGCGCAGGGCATTGGCGATCTGGGTCGCCAGGCGCCCCAGGGTCTGGCCCTCGGCGTCGACGACGTACCAGTCACGCTGGCGGTTGGCGGCTGTGGCGACAAAGGTCTTCATCGTGCAAAAACCGCGCGGAGACCCTGCGCGGCCGGGGGATCATAGCCATCCCGCTGTCTATACTGCCGCGCCAGCAATGCCGAATCCCGTCCGGGCATCCGGGCGGGGGCGGAGGAACCGAAGAGATCGAAGCAGGTCTCCGGGGCGAATCGGACGAAAAACGGTCCGTAGCGCATCTCTTTCAGCGCGAGCCCGACAGCTAACTCCGTAGGCGGACGAAAGAGAGGGCCAGTTTGACGCGGTTCGACCGCAGCGCCCGGCCTGGCTTGGCCGGTGGAATATCCGTCATCGCGGCGATCGTCGCGCTGCTCGGCGCCTGCGCCGGGACCGCCACGGCCGCGATCGCCACCGGCGGCGCGGGCACGCCCGCCGCCGCGCCGACGCCGAAGGGCAGTCCGACCGGCGCCCCGGACCCGGCGCCGAGCGCGGGCGCCGTCACCCTGCTGAGGGCCCGGGCCACCCCCCGCAAGAGCTTCTTCTTCGGCTATCGCTACCCCCGCTTCGGCTTCACGATCGCCAGTTCCCAGCCCCAAAACGACCTACAGGTGAACGTCATCGACTCAGCCGGAGCGGTGGTCCGCAGCTTCTTCCGCAACGACGTCGCCCCGGAAGCCCCGGTCTCGGTGCGCTGGGACGGCACGACCTCCGAAGGCCGGCCGGCCCGCAACGGCCGCTACGCCTTCAGGGTCGTGCCCCAGGGGAGCAACGCCGCCGCCCGGCGCGCCACCTCCTCGGCGACCGTCGCCGCCGGCTTCGCGCTCTACGGCTATGCCTTCCCGATCCTCGGCGCCCACGAATTCGACCTCGGCGCCGGCCGCTTCGGAGCGCCCCGCTCGGGCCACACCCACCAGGGCCAGGACGTGATGGCCGCCTGCGGAACGCCGCTCGTCGCCGCCCGCGGCGGCACCGTCCAGTACGCCGGCTACGAGGGCAACGCCGGCAACTACGTCGTCATCGACGGCAGGGGCACGCCGAACGACTTCATGTACGCGCACCTGGCGGAACCGTCGCCGCTGCACAGCGGCGACACCGTCCGCACCGGTCAGCCGATCGGGGTCGTCGGCGACACCGGCGATGCGGTCGGCTGCCATCTCCACTTCGAGATCTGGGGGGCTCCGGGCTGGTACGAAGGGGGCAGCCCGTTCGACCCGCTCCCCTACCTCGAAAAGTGGGACCGCTACAGCTGATCCTCTATTGCGAGCAGCGCTCGCAGCGGCCCCTGAGAACGACATCGTGCTCGGTGACGTCGAAGCTGATGCTCTTGGAGAGTTTGCCGATGGCACGCTCGAGGCTGGGATCCTCGAAGGGGACCACACGACCGCAGTCGCGGCAGATCGCATGATGGTGATGCTGGCCGTCGGGCTCGATTCGCTCATAGCCGGCGGTGCCACGGCAGACCTCGACCCGCCTCACCAGGCCCAGCTCCTCGAGCTGCTCCAGCGCCCTGTAGATGCTGGCGCGCCCGACCGGCGGCTCGCGGCGGCGCAACTCGTCGTCCAGCTCCAGGGCGGTGACGGCGCAGTCGTGGCGGGACAGCGCCTCGACCACGGCGGCGCGGGCGCCTCCGCGGCGATGGCTGGAAGCCCGCAGGGCCTCGACGGCGTGTTCGGCCCAGTGCGCGCGGCGGGTATCCGTGGCCATGCCCTCGATCCTAGAGACCCCCATCAGGCCGCCTCCGCAAATCCGGCCTCGTCGAGGCTGCCCCGGCTCGATGCCGCCGCGGCGCGGCGATCGCGTAGCCGGGCTATGAGTGCCGCGCCGACGAAGACAGCCGTGGCAACGCCGATCGTCGCCGTGCCGGTCGGCAGTGAGGGAATTCTGTAGCTGATGGCGAGGCCGAGCCACATCGACGACACCGCCACGGCGGCCGAGATCGGCAGGCCTCGCCAGGGACGATCCGTCAGCAGCCGCGCCGCCCCTCCCGGCGCGGCGAGCAACCCGAGCAGCAACAGCGCCCCGACCGCCTGCGTCGCCTCCGCCCCGACCACGGCCAGGAGGACGAAGAAGCCGAGGCCCAGCGCTCGCACCGGCAGGCCTAGGCCGCGCGCCACGTCGGGGTCGATCGAGCTGAACAGCAGTGGCCGAGAGATCGCCAGCAGTGCGAGCAGCGCCGCGATCGCGATCAGGGCGGCGAGGCGCGCGTCGGCGGCGGAGAGGCCGAGGATCGAGCCGAAGAGGACGCGGACCGCCGCGGTGCCGTCGGCGCCGCTGGCGCCGTTGACGAAGATCGAGAGGAAGAGCGCGCCGAGTCCCAAGACCCAGGCGAAGACGGAGCCGATCGTGACGTCGTCCGGCCGGGCTCGATCTCCCAGCGCGCCCATCCCGATCGCGACGAGGATCGTCGCCGCGAAGAGACCGACCCGGATGTCGACCCCGGCCGCCGCCGCGGCGAGCGCCCCGGTGAAGGCGACGTGGCTGAGCGCATCGCCGGCGAAGACCTGACTGCGCAGGACGACGAAGTAGCCGATCGATCCGCAGGCCAGGGCGATGAAGGTGCCGGCGAGAAAGGCGTTGCGCATGAACTCGTGGGCGAGCATCGGGCGGTCGCCTAGATCTCTCGAGGCCGCCGGCTCGTCCGCAGAGACCCAACTGCTCCGACGGTGACATAGAGCCCGAAGGAAAGCGTCGTCACCCAGAAGCCGACCGGGTAAGGCGAGAAGTAGGAAACCCCAAGCCCGATCCAGGTGACCGCGAGCGCCAGCGCCACGGAGAGGGCCAGCCCGGGGCCGGGCCGGGCCGTGATTCGCTGTGCCATGGCCGCCGGCGTCACCAGCAACGCGAAGACGAGCAGGGCGCCGGTGATCTCGGCGGTCGCCGCCACCGCCATCCCGAGCAGCAACAGAAAGGCGAGGGCAAGCAGGCCGGTCGGCACACCCGCGGCGCGGGCGACCGCTTCGTCCACCGAGGCGAACAGCAGCGGCCTACCGAGAACGGCGAGGACGGCGAGCGCCGCGACGGCGATCCAGAACAGCGTCCGCACCTGGCCGGCGGTGATACCGAGGAAGGTGCCGAAGAGCAGCGACTGGAGGCCGCTGAGCTGGCCGCCGTAGAGGCTGACGAAGAGGAATCCGAGGCCAAGGCCGAAGGCCTGGACGGTGCCGATCGCGGCGGACTCGCTGCTGAGGCCTCCGCGTCCGGGACGACCGACCAGCGACAGCGCCAGCGCCCCGAGCCCACAGGCGCCAAAGTAGCCGAGCGCAACCGGCAGGCCCGCGAGGATCGCGCCGGCGGCGCCGGGAAAGGCGATCACCGAGAGAGTGTGGCCCGCGAACGCCTGGCGTCGCAGAACCATGAACCAGCCGATCGCCCCGGCCATCACGGCAACGATCGCGCCGGCCTCCAGCGCCTGCACCATGAAGGGATAGGCGGTCAGCTGTTCGAAGTCGCCGACCGGATCCCAGGAGAGGGCGGCGATCTCAGTGCTCATGGCCATGGCGGGGGTGATGGTGAGCGGGCGGCTCGGGAGTTCCGACGACGACCAGGCGGCCGTCGGAGGCTTCGAGCACCTCGATCGGGACGCCGTAGAGGCCGCTCAGAACAGGGCCTGAGATGACTTCCCGCGGCATCCCCGCGATCCCACGCCCACCGGCGAAGTAGACGACCCGGTCGAGGTAGCCGAGGATCGGGTTGACGTCGTGTGCGACCAGCAGGACCGTCACCCCCTCGCTCTCGCAGATTCGCTGCACGAGCGCGGCGACGGCGCCCTGGTTGCTGAGGTCGAGGCTGTCCAGCGGCTCGTCGAGCAGCAGCAGGCGCGGGCGTCGCACCAGCGCCTGGGCGATCAGCAGCCGCTGCTGCTCGCCGCCGGAGAGGGAGCCGATCGGGCGTGAGGCGTAGGCGCTCGCGCCAACCAGCTCGATCATCTCCTCGACCCGGCTGGCCCTCCTGCGACTCGAGGGGCTCAGCGCGGCGGGCAGTGGCAGGCCCCAGCGGGCGCCGTCGAGGCCAAGGCGGACTATGTCCTCACCGCGAATCCGCGTGTCGGCCTCGAAGCTGCGCCGCTGCGGCAGGTAGCCGACTTCGGCCCTCGCGGCTCCAGGCGAGGCGCCGAGCACGCCGGCGCGGCCCTCGCTCAGCGGCAGCAGTCCGAGGACGACGTCGAGCAGGGTCGACTTGCCGGCCCCGTTGGGCCCGAGCACGGCTACGAACTCGCCCTGGCGGATCGTCAGCTCCACCCCCGACCAGACCGGGCGCCCGCCGCGGCTGACGCTCGCCCGCTCGAGCCTGATCGCGTCGGTCGCGCTCACCCCGCTCCAGCCTTGGCGAGCGCCGCCCGCAGACCCTCGAGCTCGCGGCTCATCCAGAACTGAAAGCTGGCGCCTTCGGGGGTCGGCGTCTCGGTCACGGTGGCGACCGGGATCCCCCTCGCCCTGGCGGCCTCGTTGAGGCGCTGCACGTCCGGGGTCGCGTTCTGGCTGTTGTAGACCCAGACCCCGATCCGCCTGTGGGCGATCTGTCCGTCGACGGCCGCCTTCTCGGAGGGAGTCGGTTCGGTGCCCTCGGCGATGCTGTCCATGAAGCCCTTCGGTGTGATCAGGTTCAGGCCGAGCGAGGGCGCCAGCGGTTCGAAGATGCTCTCCGAGGCCCCCACCGGAACTCCCCGGTAGGCCGACCCGATCTTCGCGATCAGCTTGTCGTACTCGGCCAACCCTTCGGTTTCGAAGGCTTTCCGCCGCCGGGCGAAGTAGGCGTCGTTGCCGGGGTCCGCCTGCATGTAGTCGGCGGTGATCTCGTCGATGACAGCGTGGACCGAGCTCGGCGAATACCACTGGTGAGGGTTGTCGCCGTCCTTGAGGCCCAGGACGTCGCCGACCGTGAGCTCGACCCGGCCGGGCACCGGGTTGGCGGCGATCAGCCTGGAGGCCCATTCGTCGTAGCCGATGCCGTTGACGATCGTCATCTGCGCGGTCGCCATCGTGCGAGCGTCGTCGCTGGTCGGTTCGTAGTCGTGGGGATCGGCCGCCGGGTTGGTGACGATGCTCGTCACTTCGACCTCCTCGCCGCCCAACTGCTCGGCGATGCTGCCCCAGAAGTCCTCGGCCGCGACGACCCCCAGCTTGCCCGACGATCCGCCCGTGACCGAGTCGCCGCCTCCACACCCGGCAACGAGGATGGCGACGGCGAGGAGGGGCACCGAGAGATGGGCAAGGGAGCGGAAGATCGAGCCAGCCTACACGATATTGAGACTTGTTCTCTTTAACTACGGCATTACCCTGCGGCCGGTGACCGCCTCGATTCCCAGCCCCTCGACGAGCGGCTTCGACCTCGGCCCCTTCGAAGTCCATGCCTACGGATTGGCCTACGTGGCCGCGCTGGCGCTCGGGGTGCTGATCGTGGTCCGTCGCTGGGAGGCCCAGGGGGGGACGCGGCAGCTGGTCTACGACGTCACCCTGTGGGCGTTTCCGGCCGGGCTCATCGGCGGCCGCCTCTACTTCGACCTGACCAGCTCCAACCTCGTCCCCCCGCATTGGTGGGGGCCGCTGGCGATCTGGGACGGTGGCCTGGGGATCTGGGGCGGCATCGCCCTGGGAAGCGCGGTCGGGCTCTGGCGCCTGCGGCGGGCCGGCGTCTCGCCGGCGCCGTTCATGGACGCGGCAGCGCCGGCGTTGCTGGTCGGCCAGGCGGTCGGCCGCATCGGCAACTACTTCAACCAGGAGCTCTTCGGTGGCCCCAGCGGCCTACCCTGGGCGCTGCGGATCTCACCCGCCCACCGGCCGACCGGCTACGAGAGCTTCGCCAGCTTCCACCCGACCTTCCTCTACGAGCTGATCTGGAACCTGGCGCTCGCCGCCTTCCTCGTCTGGCTCGGGCACCACCGGCGCATCCGGCCGCCTGGCCTCTTCGCCCTCTACGTCACCGGCTACTCGGCCTTCCGCATCTTCGAGGAGTCGCTGCGGGTGGACCCCGCCCATCACGTCTTCGGCCTGCGGCTCAACTTCTACGTCGCCTGCCTGCTTACGGTCCTCGGCGCGGCCTGGTTCGTGGCCAGCCAGAGAGGCCCCGCGGCTACTCCCACTCGATCGTCGCCGGGGGCTTCGAGGAGATATCGAGGGCGACGCGGTTGACGTCGCGGATCTCGTTGATGATCCGGTTGGAGACGCGCTCCAGCAGGTCGTAGGGGAGGCGGGCCCAGTCGGCGGTCATCGCGTCGTCGGAGGTGACGGCGCGGATCACGATCGGGTAGGCGTAGGTGCGGCCGTCGCCCTGAACACCGACCGAGCGCACCACCGGCAGCACGCAGAAGGACTGCCAGAGCTGGCGGTAGAGCTCGGCGGCGCGGATCTCCTCCTGCAGGATCGCGTCGGCGGCGCGGAGGATGTCGAGCCGCTCGCGGTTGACCTCGCCGCCGACGATGCGGATCCCCAGCCCCGGCCCCGGGAAGGGCTGGCGCCAGACCATCCGCTCGGGCATGCCGAGCTCGGCGCCGACGGCGCGGACCTCGTCCTTGAACAGCATCCGCAGCGGCTCGACCAGCTCGAAGTCGAACTCCTCCGGCAGGCCGCCGACGTTGTGGTGGGACTTGATCGTCGCCGCGTGGTCGGAGCCGCCGGACTCGATCACGTCCGAGTAGAGGGTGCCCTGGACGAGGAAGCCGACGTCGTCGAGCTTCTCCGCCTCCTCCTCGAAGACGCGGATGAACTCCTCGCCGATGATCTTGCGCTTGCGCTCGGGGTCGTCCTCCCCGGCCAGCTTGGCGAGGAAACGCTCTTCGGCGTCGACGTGGACGAGCGGGATGCCGAACTGGCGGAAGGCCTCGACCACCTGCTCGGCCTCGTTCAGCCGCATCAGGCCGTGGTCAACGAAGACGCAGGTCAGCCTCTCCCCCACCGCCCGGTGGACGAGCAGCGCCGCGACCGAGGAGTCGACGCCGCCGGAGAGCCCGCAGATGACGCGCCCGTCGCCGACCTGGGCCTGGATCTTCTCCACCTGCTCGGCGATCACCGACTGCGGCGACCACTGCTGCTCGCAGCCGGCGACGTCGCGCAGGAAGCGGGTGAGGATCTCGGTCCCGTAGGGGGTGTGGACGACCTCGGGGTGGAACTGGATCCCATAGAGGCCGCGGTCGGGAAGCTCGCAGGCGGCGACCGGCGAGCCGGGGCTGGAGGCGAGGGCGGTGAAGCCCTCGGGGGCCTCGAAGACGGCGTCGCGGTGGCTCATCCAGCAGCTCTGCTCCCGCGGCAGGCCGCCGAGCAGGCGGCCGCCGTCGTCGCGCAGGACCAGGTCGGTGCGGCCGAACTCTCCCGTCTCGGCCGACTCGACCCGGCCGCCGAGCGCCAGCACCATCGCCTGCATCCCGTAACAGATCCCCAGCATCGGGATCTCGAGGTCGAGCAGCTGGGTCGGGAACGGCGGCGCCCCCGGCTCGTAGACCGAGGCCGGGCCACCGGAGAGGATCAACGCCTTCGGCTTCCGCTCCCGAATCTTCTCCAAAGATACGGTCGCCGGCAGCAATTCGGCAAACACCCCGCATTCGCGGATGCGGCGAGCTATGAGCTGCGAGTACTGCCCCCCGAAGTCGAGGACGAGGACCTCCTCAATCATCCGATACGGCGACCCCGGCAGACACGGCCGCGCGGCCGTTGGACCCCATGCCGACCGACTGCTCGTTCTGCAGCTTCTTGCCCTCGCTCATCAGCGCCGGGGCGACCATCACCTCGGCCCGCTGGAAGGAGCGGATGTCCTCGTAGCCGCAGGTGGCCATCGAGGTTTTCAGCGCCCCCATCAGGTTGAAGGTGCCGTCGTTCTCCTGCGCCGGCCCGAGCAGGATCTCCTCCATCGTCCCGTCCTGCTTGGTCGAGACGCGGGTGCCGCGCGGCAGCGAGGGATGGAAGGTCGCCATCCCCCAGTGGAAGCCGCGGCCCGGGGCCTCCTTGGCGCGGGCCAGCGGCGAGCCGACCATCACCGAGTCGGCCCCGCAGGCGATCGCCTTGGAGACGTCGCCGCCGGTGCGCATGCCGCCGTCGGCGATCACGTTGACGTACTCGCCGGTCTCCAGCATGTGCTGGGAGCGGGCGGCGGCCACGTCGGCGATCGCGGTCGCCTGCGGCACGCCAATCCCGAGCACGCCGCGGGTGGTGCAGGCGGCGCCGGGGCCGACGCCGACGAGGACGCCGACGGCGCCGGTTCGCATCAGGTGCAGCCCGGTCGAGTAGGAGGCGCAGCCGCCGACCACGGTCGGCACCGGCACCTCGGCGATGAACTCCTTCAGGTTCAGCGGCTCGACCGTGGTCGAGACGTGTTCGGCCGAGATCACGGTGCCCTGGATGACGAGGATGTCGAGGCCGGCCTCGACCGCCACCTCGTAGTGCTCGCGCACCTTCTGCGGGGTCAGCGAGGCGCAGGCGACGGCGCCGCGCTCCTTGATTTCGGCCACCCGCCTGCCGATCAGCTCCGACTTGACGGGCTCGGTGTAGATCTCCTGCATCAGCCGCGTCGCCACGTGCTTGGGGGCGGCGGCGATCTGCTCCAGCCGCTCCTCGGCGTCCTCGAAGCGGGCCCAGATCCCCTCCAGGTTGAGCACCCCCAGGCCGCCGAGCTCGTTGACCAGGACGGCGGTGTCGGGGCTGACCACCCCGTCCATCGCCGAGGCGACCAGCGGCAGCTCGAAGCGGTATGGACCGAGGGTCCAGCTGATGTCGATGTCGTCGGGATCGCGGGTACGACGCGACGGGACGATGGCGATGTCGTCGAATCCGTATGCGCGCCGCCCCTTCTTGCCGCGGCCGATTTCGATTTCCAAGTGATTCCTCCAGGGCTGGCGTTGAACAGCCAGCCTACACTTCCGCCGGGACCTCCAGATCGTGCACGGCGACCTCGCCCAGCAGGCGCTCGACCTGGTTGCGGTCGACGGTGCCGGCGCCGAAGTGCTGGGTCGACTCGGCGCCGCAGGCGACGCCGTAGGCGAG
The DNA here is from genome assembly GCA_963714045.1 of uncultured Actinomycetes bacterium. Taxonomy (GTDB): domain Bacteria; phylum Actinomycetota; class Thermoleophilia; order Solirubrobacterales; family 70-9; genus VAYN01. The sequence continues at coordinate 2,189,678 of OY970225.1, forward strand.
GCAGTCCTCGGGCGAGCGGCCCTCGTAGCGGCCGGCCACGTAGCCGGCCAGGAAGGCGTCTCCGGAGCCGACCGTGGAGACCGGCTCCAGCGGCTCGGTGTGGACTTCGAGCAGGCGCCGCTCGGCGCCCTCCCCGACCGCCGCCACGCAGCCCTCCGGCCGCGTGATCGCCGCCTCGGCGGCGCCGAGCCGGACCAGCTCGTTCAGCCCGGTGGCGAGGTCGTCGTCGCCGTCGAACTCCTGGCCGACCAGCTCCTCGGCCTCGCGCTCGTTCGGGGTGACCATCGAGGCGCCGGCGCGGACGCCGGCCAGCATCGCCTCGCCCTCGGCGTCGAGCACGACCGGGACGCCGCGGCGGCCGAGGTCGGCGATCAGGCGGGCGTAGAGGTCGTCGCCGGCGCCGGGCGGCAGCGAGCCCGCCAGGACGCAGATCCTGGCGCCGGCGGCCAGGTAGCCGATCCGCTCGAAGAGCCTCTTCGTCTCCTCCGGGCTGACCGCCGGGCCGCGCTCGTTGATCTCGGTCTGCTCGCCCGAGGTCGGGTCGATGACGGCGAGGTTGATCCGGGTCTCGGCCGCGATCCTGGTGAAGTCGGTGAGCACCGACTCTTCCCGCAGGCTTTCCAGCACCCGCATCCCGGTCGGGCCGCCGACGAAGCCGGCAGCGATCACCGGACGGCCGAGCAGGCCCAGGGCGCGGGCGACGTTGATGCCCTTGCCGCCGGCGACGGTGCGGCTCTCGACCGCGCGGTGGCGGCGCCCGAGGCGGAAGTTCGGCACCGCGACGGTGCGGTCGATCGCCGCGTTCAGCGTCACGGTGAGGATCACTTGACGTTCACCCGGCTTCGCTCCCCCTGGTCGTTTCGGCGGGACAGACGGCGGTAGAGCAATACCCCGCCAATCAGTATCACGAACATCGCCGGGGCGACGGGGGCCAGGTGCCCGCTGAGGAAGGCGCGCCCGTCGTCGAGGGCGCCTCCGCGGCTGGCGGCCAGGCGTCCGAGGGGCCGCGGCAGGTCGAGGAGCAGGCGGCGGCGCTCGCGGCGGAAGCCGTACTCGAGCAGTTCGAGGTTGTCGCTGTAGCGGTCTTCGTCGCTCGGGGCACCGACCGCGACCGAGATCAGCTCGACCCCCCTGCGGCGGCCGGAGCCGACGAGGACGTAGCCGGCGTCGAAGGTATGGCCGGTCTTGACCCCGGTGACCCAGGGCGCGTCCCGCAGCAGCTCGTTGATGGTCGCGATCCGGCGCCGCGGCCGGACGCTGCGCAGGACGGCGCCGCGGGAGTCGGCAATCCTGGCGAAAGCGGAGATCCGCAGCAGCCGCCGGGTCAGGGTCGCCAGGTCGGCGGCGCTGGAGTAGTTGCCGCGCTGGTCGAGGCCGATCGGGTTCGCATAGTGGGTGTCGGCGAGGCCGAGGGCGGCGGCGCGGCGGTTCATCTGGGCCACGAAGCGCCGCTGCGAGCCGGCGGCGGCGATGGCGAGGGTGTGGGCGGCGTCGTTGCCGCTGCGCAGGATCAATCCGTAGAGGAGGTCGCGGACGCTGATCCGCTGCCCCACCCGCAGGCCCAGCAGCGACTCGCCGTAGATCGGGTGGTAGGGAGCGGCCCGCACGATCCGATCGAGCGGCAGCTCGTGCAGGACCACCCAGGCCGTCATCAGCTTGGTCGTGCTGGCGATCGGCAGGCGGCGGGCGGCCGCGTGGGAGGTGAGCACCGCGCCGCTGCCGGCGTCGATCAGGGCCCAGGAACGGGCCTCGACCCGCGGCGGTCCCTTTCCCCCGCCGGCGCCGGCGCTCGCCGCTGCCTCCTCACCACCGATGGCGAGGAGGCAGAGCGTCGAAGCCAGCAGCGTCAGAGCGACGCTGAGGCGGCGGCTCATCGCAGCTTCAGCGTCTCGCCGGCGATCAGGATCTGGGGATCGACTTCGGGGTTGAGGTCGATGATGTGGGCGACAGGGATCCCGGTCTTGTGGGCGATCGCGACCAGGGTGTCGCCGCTCTTGACCACGTACCTGCTGGCCTTGGTGACATGGCGCCTGTGGGTGGGATGGCTGCTCCGGCCCGACTTGCCCGAGGAGCCCGAGCCGCCGCTCGAGCTCGAAGATCGCGACGATGACGATCACCACCGCGCCGGCCAGGGCGATTGCGGCGAGGATCCGGGCGAAGGCGCTGGTGCGTTTTTCCATTGCGACTGGTCGAGATCGATTCGGGACCGGTGATCGTATAGCCGCTTCAGGCGCTCTCAGGCGGTCGAAACGTCCCAAACCGTCGCCCGCAGGCGCTCGGCGGCGGCGGCCGGATCGGAATCGGCGGCGATCCCGCGCGACGCCGCGACCAGGGCGGATGCCCGGCCGGCCGAGAAGGCGGCGCCGAGCAGCTCGGGCCTCCCACCCTGGGCGCCGACCCCCGGGATCAGGAAGATCGAGCGCGGCATCAGCTCTCGCATGCGGGCGATGTGCTCGGGCTCGGTGGCGCCGACGACGGCCCCCATCCCGCTCAGCCCGCTCTCTCCCAGCAGCCGCTCGGAGAGGCCGTCGACCATCGCCGCGAGGCGCTCGTGCAGCGGCCGCTCGGGCGCCGGCAGGTCCTGGACGTCGGCGGCCCCCGGGTTGCTGGTGCGGACCAGGGCGAAGACGCCGGCGCCGGCGCTCTGCGCCGCGGCGACCAGCGGCTCCAGGGCGTCGAGGCCCAACAGCGGGTTGGCGGTGAAGGCATCGGCCCCGAGCCCCGGCACGGCCCCCCACGGGGTCGGCGTCTCGCCGGCCAGCGACTGGGCGTAGGCGGCAGCGGTGACCGGAACGTCGCCGCGCTTGCCGTCGGCGATCGCCAGCAGGCCGGCTTCGTGGGCAGCGTGGCAGACCTGCGCCAGCGCCGCCCAGCCGGGCGCGCCGAGGCGCTCGAAGCAGGCGAGCTGGGGCTTGACCGCCACGCAGGCCGGGCCGGCGCGGTCGATCAAGGTGCGGCAGTGGGTGAGGACCGCGGCGGCGGCCAGCTCGGCGGCCGGCGCCTCCTCGGCGGCCGTCTCCCCCGACCCGACGAGCTTGGCCGGGTCGGGGTCGAGGCCGAGGCAGATCTGGCTGCGACGCTCGTCCACGAGCGCCGCCAGCCGATCCGCGAACGTCGTCAGAAAGTCAGCCGCCCTTGACCTTGGCCTTCAGGGCCGAGCCGGCGGAGAAGCGGGGGACCTTGCCGCCCGGAATCGTGATGCGCTCGCCGGTGCGCGGGTTGACGCCCTGGCGGGGCCCACGCTCGGCGACGTGGAATTTGCCGAAGCCGGTGAAGCTGACCTCGCCACCGCCGCTCAGCGTGTCGGTGATTGCCTCGAGCACAGCGTCGAGGGCATCGCCGGCAGCCTTCTTGCTGCCGAGCCGGTCATCGCCGGCAAGTTGGTCCAGAAACTCAGCCTTGGTCACGTCGGAAGTCCTCCTCGGGGTTGAAGATCGGCGCAATCTAACAGCGGGCTCGGCGTAACCGTGGCCAGGCACGGCTTTAGAGGCTCTTGGCGTCACGAACCGCTGACCGAGATCTCCTCGATCAGCAGCGGCGGAGTGCTGATCGAGCCCCCGAACGGCACCCAGCGCGGCTCCGCGCCGGCGGCCCTGACCGCCCCCAGCATCGAGACCAGATCGCCGGCGATCGTGAACTCGCGCAACGGCTCGGCCAGCGCCCCGCCGCAGATCGCCCGGCCCGAGGCGCCGACCGAGAAGACGCCGGTGACCGGGTTGACCCCCGAGTGCAGGCCGGCGACATCGGTGACGAGGACGCCCTCCCCGGCCTCCGCCAGCAGCTGCGCGAAGGAGTGCGCCCCGGGGGCGACGACGAGGTTGGAGGCGGCGACCGTGGGCTGGGAGCGATAGCCGTGACGGGCGGCGCTGCCGGTCGAGGCGCCGCCCTCGCGATTGGCGGTGTAGGTGTCGTAGAGGAAGGCGCGCAGGCGGCCCCCCTCGATCAGCGCCGTGCGCCGCCGCGGCACGCCCTCGCCGTCGAAGGGCGCCGAGGCGGAGCCCTCCGGGTCGCGGCCGTCGTCGTGCAGGACGAGCGCCTCGCTGGCCAGCGCCTCGCCGAGGAGAGCGGCGAAGGGGGAGCGGCCCCGCTGCACGGCGCCGGCGCCGAGGGCGCCGCCGATAAGGCCGGCGAAGCTGGCGGCGACGGTCGAGTCGAGGACGACCGGGCAGAAGCGCGAGGCGGGCTTGGAGGCGCCGATCATCGCGGTGGCACGCTCGGCGCCCTCGTTCCCGATCGCCTCGGGGTCGAGGCCGCCGGGCCCGCGGGCGAGGCCGAAGCCGAGTCCCGTCTCCCGGCCCCCGTCCCCCTCGGCCAGGGCCTGCAGGTAGGCGTAGCAGCTGGAGGACTCGTACTCGCCGGCGATCCCGGCCGAGGAGGCGATCGCCACCCGCTCGGCGGAATCGGCGTAGACCGCCTGCTCGACGGCGGCGACGCGCCGGTCGGCGGCGAGCGCTGCCCGCTCCACCGCCAGCGCCAGCTCCGCGACCTGCGCGGTCGTCCAGGAGCCGACCGAGGGATCGCTCAGCCCCGCCAACGGCTCGACCGGGGCCGGCTGCGGCGGCGCTGCGAACTCATCCTCGTCGGCGACCGCCGCCGCCCCGGCGGCGCCGGCCGCGAGCGCCGCCACGCCCGCCTCGGAGAGATCGGTCCCGTAGGCGTAGCCGACCCTGCTGCCGAGCCAGGCGCGGATGCCGATGCCGCTCTGCGTGGCCGCGGTCAGGCTCTCGACCTCGCCGCCGTGGACCCGCACCTCGCGCCCGCCCTCGCGCGAGGCGTAGGCCTCGGCCTCGCCGGCCCCGGCAGCCAGGGCGGCCTCGACCGCCCGCCCCGCGGCCTCGCCCAGCTCGCTCAAAATTCGGTCCCGCCGACCGTCATCGCCCCCACGCGGACGTGCCCCTGGCCGGTGCCGACCGGAACTTTCTGGCCGCCCTTGCCGCAGATCCCGGTCTTCATGAAGAAGTCGTCGCCGACCGCGTCGATTGCCATCAGCGCCTCCAGGCAGTTGCCGATCAGGGTGGCGCCGCGGCAGGGCCGGGTCACCTTCCCGCCCTCGATCAGGTAGCCCTCGGAGACGCCGAAAACGAAGTCGCCGGTCGCCGGGTCCACCTGCCCACCGGCGAAGGAGACCGCGTAGAAGCCCTTCTGGACCTCGGCGATCATCGCCTCCGGGGTGGCGTCGCCGGGGGCGATGTAGGTGTTGGTCATGCGCGGGATCGGCAGCTGGCGGAAGCTCTCGCGGCGGCCGTTGCCGGTCGAGGCGACGCCGTCGCGCTCCGCGGTCAGGTGGTCGTAGAGGTAGGCGGTGAGGCGGCCCTCCTCGATCACCCTGGTCTTCTGGGTCGGCGCCCCCTCGTCGTCGATCGCGTCGCTGCCCCACTCGTGCGGCAGGCGGCCGTCGTCGTAGGCGTCGAGGAGGGGCTGGGCGACCTGCTCGCCGAGCTTGCCGGCGTATACGCTGGCGCCCTTCTGGACGTGGTCGGCCTCGAGGCCGTGGCCGGTCATCTCGTGGAAGAGGACGCCGCCGAAGCCGCCGCCGACAACCACCGGCATCGAGCCCGAGGGCGCCGGCCCGGCGTCGAGCAGGGTCTGCGCCTTGCGGGCGGCCTGCTCGGCAATCAGGCCCGGGTCGTCTTCGAGCAGCTCGAAGCCGCGGTGGGCGCCGAGCGTCTCGGCTCCGGTCTCGACCGCGTCGCCGCGGCGGGCGACCGCCTGGGCGCCGATCCGCGTCCGCGTGCGATCGTCGCCGCTCAGCAGCCCGTCGGAGTTGGCGACCGCGACCTGGCGGCGCGCCTCCGCGTAGGAGGAGGTGAACTGGGCGATCTCGCCGCCGAGGCCGCGGGCGCGCTCGTCGAGCTCGCGCAGCAGCGCCGCCTTGCGCTCGGCCGGGACGTCCTCGGGACTGAGCTCGATCGGTAGCGGCTCGCTCGCCACCGCCGCCAGCGCCCGCGGCGCTCGGCGCTCGCCCCGCAGCGCCGCCGCGGCCTCCTCGGCGGCGCGCTCGAGGTCGGCCGGGTCGAGGCCGTCGACGTGGGCGAAGTAGGTGGTGCCGCCCTCGACGACGCGCACTCCGGCGCCCTCCTCGGCGCCGGACTGGACGGCCTCGATCCGCGACTCGTCGATCGACATCGAGAACCCGTGCCGGCGTTCGGCGAAGACCTCGGCGAAGCGGCCGCCGTTGGCGAGCGCCCGCGCCAGCACCCGCTCGGCGACGGCGGGGTCGATCAGCTCGCCCTCAACACCTGTTCGCACTCCGCTCCCTCCTGGAGAATCAGATATGGACACTCGGTCGCTCCGCGCTCACGGCTTCGGCTTCCTCCCCGCGACCTCGATCAGGCGCCCGGCGGCGACGAAGAGCTCGGCGCCGGCGGCGGAGTCTCCGGCGCGCTCGGCGCTGCGGCCGTTCGGGTAGTAGAGGCGGGCGAAGGGCTTGCGGGAGACGCGGCGGCGGCGCATGTAGGCGGCCGCCTCGTCGGCGTAGCCGGAGACCCGGTCGAGCAGCACCCGGTGCGGCTTGGATGGGGTCACGCGCCCTCCTCCCCCCGAGCGAGGTCGCGGAGGACGGAGCGCATGTCGAAGAACATCAGCGAGGCGAGGGCGAAGCGCTCGGTGACGGCGACGGCGGCGAGGCCGGCGTGGCGCAGGGCGAAGACCTCGCCCTGCTCGGTGGCGATGTGGATCTGCTCCACCGGCTCGCCCCCCGCCCGGTCGGCGACCTCGAACAGGGCCGCCGCGTCCTCGCGCCAGCGCTGGGGATCGGCCGCGGCGGCGAGCACGGCGCCGCTGGAGTCGAGGATCGCCGCCTCCCGCAGGTCGGGAGACATCTCCGTCAGGAAGGCCAGCGCCGCGCCCGCTGCGTCGCCTGGAGCGACCTCGGTGGGGGCAACGTCGGGCATTTAGACGGCTAACTCCGCGACCACGCGCACCTGGATGACGCGCGTGGCGCTGCGCATCTCTGCGTCCTCGGGCTTGCCTTTGGCACCGCCAAAGGCTGCGCCCTGCGTCCTTGATCTGCTTGGCCACGCCCGCCCCCAGTCACACGTGCCCACGAAGTTAGCCATCTAGGTGAAAATACCGACCGTGTCCCTTGCCCGCGCCTCATGGATCGTCGTCGTCGCGGTCTGCGCGATCGCCGCGGTCCTCTTCGCCCTCAGCGGCTACACCGGCTACACGATCACCCTGATCGCCATCGGCCTGGCCGCCGCGGTGAACCTCCTGCCCCCTCCCTAAACCGCCGCCTCCTCCGCTTCGCGTCCGGGGGCGGCGGCACGCCGCCATATCGGCGCCGCTCGCAGAGAATCAGATCGTGATGCTCGCTCTTCGGCTTTTCAACCGGCTCTAAACGGGCCGTCGTCCGATTCGCGCAGGGAGGTCTCGGGCTCGACGTGGATCAGCACCTCGGAGTTCGGGATCTCGGCCTCGATCGAGTCGCGCATCCGGTGCGCCAGCTCGTGGGCGAGCTCGAGGCTGGTGCCGGAGCGGTACTGGACGTGGAGGTCGATGTGGCGGCGGCTGCCGGCCCGGCGGGCGCGCAGCTTGTGGTAGCCGGCGACCTCCGGCGCGCGGGCGGCGGCGATCGCCGCCTCGATCCGGTCCAGCTCGGCCTCGGGCAGCGTTTCGTCGACGAGGACGCCGGAGGAGCGCCGGATGATCCTGATCCCGGCCCAGACGATCGCCGTCGCCACCACCAGCGCCGTGATCGGGTCGAAGGCGGCGTTGCCGGTGACCTGGACCAGGGCGAGGCCGAAGAGGACGCCGGCGGAGGTGAGGGCGTCGGTGCGCAGGTGGGCGGCGTCGCTCTCCAGCGCCGGCGATTCGTGCGCCTTCGCCTGGCGCGAGAGCACGGCCGAGACGCCGAGGTTGGCGAAGACCGAGAAGGCCATCACGGCGATGCCGACGCCGAGGCGCTCGACCGCGGCGCCGGTGACGAGCTGGCGGGTCGCCTCGTAGACGATGACCCCGGCGCCCAGCAGGATCAGCATCCCCTCGATCGTCGCCGCCAGGCTCTCGACCTTCTCGTGGCCGTAGGGATGCTCGGCGTCGGCCGGCTCGTCGGCTTTGCGCACGGATACGTAGGCGACGACGGAGGCGACCAGGTCGATCAGCGAGTGGACCGCCTCGGTGACGATCGCGATCGAGCCGGTGATCGCCCCGGCGGCGAGCTTGAGCGCGATCAGCAGCGCGTTGGAGGCGATCGAGAGGCCGGCGGCCCCCCGTTTGGTCTCGATCACGGGCGCCCCTCCGCCGCCAGGCCGAGGTGCTCGGCAAGCATCCGCGCGGCGCGGCCGCGATGGCTGATCGCGTGCTTCTCGGCGGCGCTCAGCTCGGCGTAGGTGCGCTGGTCGGCGGCGCCGGTGTCGTCGGGGACGAAGGCGGGGTCGTAGCCGAAGCCGCCGTCGCCGCGGCGTTCGGCGAGCAGGCGCCCCTCGCAGCGGGCTTCGAAGACGTGCTCGGCCCCGGACTCGTCGATCAGGGCCAGCGCGCAGACGTAGGCGGCGCGGCGATCGCCGGCGGCCGCATCGACTTCGCGCAGCAGCTTGTCGAGGTTGACCTCGTCGCTGGCCCCCTCGCCCGCGTAGCGGGCGGAGTGGATCCCGGGCGCGCCGCCGAGGTCGGCGGCCTCGATGCCGGAGTCGTCGGCGACGACGACCTCCCCCATGGCCCGGCGCGCGGCCCGGGCCTTGATCAACGCGTTGGCCTCGAAGCTGTCGCCGTCCTCGGGCGGCATCTCGAACCCGGGCGGCAGGGGCCGCAGGTCCACCCCCGGCAGCAGCTCGGCCATCTCCTCGAGCTTGTGGCGGTTGCCGCTGGCGAGGATCAAGCTGCCCGCTCCTGCACCTCCCGCAGGCGGGCGATGCCGCCCTCCGCGAGGGCCAGCAGCTCGTCGAGCGAGGCCCGGGAGAGCGGCGTGCGCTCGGCCGTCGCCTGCACCTCGACCAGGCCGCCGTCGCCGGTCATGACAACGTTGGCGTCGACCTCGGCGTTGGAGTCCTCGCCGTAGTCGAGGTCGCACAGCGCCCGGCCGCCGACCATGCCGACGCTGACCGCGGCGACGGAGCCGTTCAGCGGCATCGCCTCCAGGGCCTTCTTGTCGATCAGCTTCTGGAAGGCCTGGCGCAGCGCCACGTAGCCGCCGGTGATCGCCGCGCAGCGGGTGCCGCCGTCGGCTTCGAGCACGTCGCAGTCGACGTAGACGCTGCGTTCGCCCATCGCCTTGAAGTCGACCACCACCCGCAGCGAGCGGCCGATCAGGCGCTGGATCTCGACCCCACGGCCGTCCTGGCGGCCCTTCGAGATGTCGCGCTGCTTGCGGTCCCCGGTCGAGGCCGGCAGCATCGCGTACTCGGCGGTGACCCAGCCCTTGCCGCGCCCGTTCATCCAGCGCGGCACCGAGTCGCTGACCGAGGCGGTGCAGATCACCCTCGTCCTGCCGATCGAGATCAGCGCCGAGCCGTCGGCGCTTTCGACGAAACCCGGGTCGATCGTCACCGGCCGGATGTCGGCGGCGGCGCGGTCGTAGCTGCGGGAAGCTGGCACGCCGCGAGTGTTTCACGCATGGAACGCTCGCGGCGCGCCCTTCTCCTATTTGAACGTGACCTTGTCCACCGCCTCCTTGATCTTGTTGACGATCACGTCGGCGAGCTCGGTTCCCTGTTTGCCGTTGAAGCCTTTCATCGCCGCGACCATCCCGACCATCAGCAGCGAGACCAGCAGGATCAGGCCGACGTACTCGACCGTCCCCTGGCCCGTCTCGCCCGCGGCGAGCGTTTGTATGCGGCGCACCCGCCGCTCGACCGCGGCGTGCAGGTACCCCATCAGCGCGTAGATCATCGAAGCCTCCTCTCGTGGTTGGAGGCCGATGCTCGGGGCCGAAGACGCACCGATCCAGACCCGAATGCGACAAGTTGGCGACGCGATCGAGCCGAAACGCGAACTTCCGACGCCGCCGCGGATACCCTGACCCGGGTGCGCGTCCTGGTCGTCACCAACTTCGAGCCCGACGACTCGGCGCCGCAGCGCGGGCGCTGGGTCCGCGACCAGGTCGACGAGGTGCGCCGGCGGGGGATCGACGTCGACGTCTTCAGCTTCCCCCCCGGCCGCGGCGAGTACGTCCCCGCCACCCGGCGGCTGCGCTCGCTGCTGCGGCGCGAGCGCTTCGACCTCGTCCACGCCCACTACGGGCTGCCGGGATGGTGCGCGCGGCTGGCCGGGGCCAGGCCGCTGATCGTCACCTTCCACGGCACCGACGTCCGCCACGGCGTCGTCGGCCCGCTCTCGCGCCGCCTCGCCTGGCGCGTCGACCTCGTCGCCGCCGTCTCGCGGGCGCTGTTCGCGCCCGAGGACGGGCGGCCTGGCCTCCCCCCCGTGCCCGGCTCGGCGGTGCTGCCCTGCGGCCCCGACCTCGGCCGCTTCGGGCCGGTCCCCCGGGCGCGGGCGCGGGCGGCGCTCGGCCTCGACCCCGGCGGGCGCTACCTCTTCTTCCCCGCCGACCCCGCCCGGCCCGAGAAGCGCCACGACCGCGCCGCCGAGGTGGCCGCCGCCTGCGGCGCCGAGCTGCTCAGCGGCGGCTCGATCGAGCCGGAGCGGATGCCGCTCTGGCTCAACGCCGCCAGCGCCGTCCTCGTCACCTCCGACTACGAGGGATTCGGGATGGCCGCGGTCGAGGCGCTGGCCTGCGGGGTGCCGGTCCTCTCGACCCCGGTCGGCGTCGCCCCCTACGCCCTGGGCGGCATCGCCGGCTGCCTCTGCGACGAGTTCGACGCCGCCGCCTGGAGCGCCGCCGCGCGCCGCCACCTCGACTCCCCCGACCCGCGGGTGGCCGGGGCGGCAAGGGCCGCCTCGCTCTCGGCGGCGAGGATGGCCGAGCGCGCGATCGAGGCCTACCGCGACATCGCCGCCACCCCGTAATAGATTGAGCCCGTGAGCGGCGAGCCACCCAGCGGCGAGAGCCTCAGCGCCCAGGTCGAGGAGGCCGAACGCAGGCTGAGGGCGGCGGCCGACGTCGCCGGCGCGGCCGAGCGGCGCGCCGTCGCCGAGATCGAGGCGCTGGAGGCGGACCTGCTGCGCGAGCGCGAGGCGAAGGAGGAGGCGATCGCCGCCGCCCAGCGGCGCCTGGACGAGATCGAGACCGAGGCCGAGGCGGCGGAGAAGCGGGTCGAGCAGGCCGAGCGGCGCGCCGCCGAGGCCGAGAGCGCCGTCGCCGACGAGAAGGCGCGGGCGCGCGAGGGCGCCGCCGCCTGGCTACGCGAGCAGCTGGACTCGATCCGTCGAGAGGCTGAGCGGCGATAGCCGCAGGCGCGGAGTTCGACGTCGCCGTCGTCGGCGGCGGCGCCGCCGGCCTGTGGACCGCCCTGCGGGCGGCGGAGCAGGGCGGCAGCGTCTGCCTCGTCTCCCGCACCCCGCTCTCCCAGAGCGCCAGCTTCTGGGCGCAGGGCGGGCTGGCGGCGGCGCTGGAGCCGGGCGACTCGCCCGCGCGCCACGCCGCCGACACGATCGCCGCCGGCCGCGGCCTCTGTCGCCCGTCCGCCGTCCAGGCGCTGGTCGAGGAGGCGCCGGCGACGGTCCGCGACCTGCTGGCGCGCGGCGTCGTCTTCGACCTCGACCACGAAGGCCGCCTGGCGCTGGGGCTGGAGGGAGGGCACGCGAGCCGGCGCATAGTCCACTCCGGCGGCAGCCAGACCGGCCACGAGGTGACCTCGAAGCTGGCGGCGATGGTCGCCGCCGAGGACCGGATCGAGGTGCGGGAGAGGACCTCGGCGTCGGCGCTTTGGAGCGACGGCGAGCGCTGCCACGGGGTCCTCACCGATGCCGGCCCGCTCGGCGCGGCGGCGACCGTGCTGGCCACCGGCGGCGCGGCGGCGCTTTGGAGCCGCACCACCAACCCGCGCGGGGCGATCGGCGCCGGCCCGGTCCTGGCCGCCGCCGCCGGGGCCGACCTCGCCGACCTCGAGCTCTGCCAGTTCCACCCGACCGCCCTCGCCCTGCCGGGGTCTCCCTTCGACGGAGCCCTGGTGACGGAGGCGGTCCGCGGCGAGGGAGCGAAGCTGCTCGACGCCCGCGGCGAGCGCTTCACCGACGAGCTGGCGCCGCGCGACGCCGTCACCGCCGCGATCCTCGACCGCATGCGGGCCGACGGCGCGACGGACGTCAAGCTCGACCTGCGCGAGATCGACCCGGCGCGCTTCCCCAACGTCTTCGCCTCGCTCGCCGAGGCGGGCCTCGACCCGCGGGCGGAGCCCGTGCCCGTCGCCCCGGCGGCCCATTACACGATGGGAGGGATCGCCGTCGACCTCGACGGCCGCTCCTCGCTGCCGGGCCTCTACGCCGTCGGCGAGTGCTCCTGCACCGGCCTCCACGGCGCCAACCGGCTCGCCTCGAACTCGCTCAGCGAGTGCTTCGTCTTCGGCGGCCGCGCCGGGGTGGCCGCGGTCGAAGAGACCGCCGCGACAGAGCGGCAACCGCTTCCGGCCTGGCGCTTTGACCCGCCTACGCAGGAGACCCGGGAGGCCGTCTGGCGCCGGGCCGGGCCGCAGCGCAGCCCCGACGACCTGGCGGCGCTGGTCTCCGACCCCTACCCGCTGGCGAGCGCGATCGCGACCTCCGCCCTGGGCCGGCGCGAGTCGCGCGGCGGCCACCTGCGGACCGACTGCCCGGAGGCCGACCCGGCCCTCGACGGGATCCACCTCGTCCTCGCCGCCGACGGCACGGTGCGCCGCGAAGAGTGGAAATGACCGCGGTCGGGTGAGTAGCGTCCAACCATGCTGCTGGGAGTCGATGTCGGCGGGACCTTCACCGACGCCGTCCTTATCGACGGCGGCGAGATCCACGCCGCCAAGCTGCCGACCACGCCGGGGGACGAGTCGGCGGGGGTGATGGGGGCGGTCGGCGCGGTGCTGGAGCGGGCCGGCGCCGCGGCCGCCGAGGTCGAAGCCTTCTCCCACGGGATGACGGTCGGGACCAACGCGCTGCTGGAGGAACGCGGGGCGCGGACCGCCCTGATCGCGACCCGCGGCTTCGCCGACCTGCTCGAGATCGGCCGCCAGGACCGCCCCCACCTATACCGCCTCTGCGCGCCCAAGCCGGCGCCGCTGGTCGAGCCCGGCCTGCGCTTCGAGGCGGACGAGCGGGTCGGGCCGGACGGCGTCGTCTCCCCCCTCGGCGAGGGCGAGCCGGAACGGCTGGCGGAGCTGGTGCGCGAGAGCGGCGCCGAGTCGGTCGCCGTCTGCCTGCTCTTCTCCTACCTTGACCCCTCCCACGAGCGGCGGATCGCCGAGCACCTGCGCGAGCGACTGCCCGGCGTCCACGTCTCCGCCTCGCACGAGGTGCTGCCGCGCTTCCGCGAGTACGAACGCTGCTCGACGACCGCGATCGACGCCTACCTGAGCCCGCTGCTCGGGCGCTATCTGAGCCGGCTCGGCGAGACGGCCGTGGCGGCGGGGCTGCCGCGGCCGCAGGTGATGCGCTCCTCCGGCGGCGTCGCGCCGGCCGAGGAGGCCGCCCGGGCGGGCGCCTGGAGCGTCCTCTCCGGGCCCGCGGGCGGGGCGGTCGGCGCCGGCCTGCTGGCCCGCGCCAGCGGCGATGGCAACGCCCTCGGCTTCGACATGGGCGGGACCTCCTGCGACGTCTGCGTGATCGAAGCCGGCGAGGTGCGCCGCACCGACTCGCGCCGGATCGGCGGCCGCCCGATCCAGCTGCCGATGGTCGACGTCCACACCGTCGGCGCCGGCGGCGGCTCGATCGGCTGGCGCGACCCCGGCGGGGCGCTGCGGGTGGGTCCGCGCTCGGCCGGGGCCGAGCCGGGGCCCGCCTGCTACGGGCGCGGCGGCGCCGAGCCGACCGTGACCGACGCCAACCTCCTGCTCGGCCACCTCGCCGCCGACTCCCGCCTGGCGGGCGGCGTCGCGCTCGACGCCGCGGCGGGCGAAGCCGCGGTGGCGACCCTGGCGCGGTCCCTCGGCCTCGAGCCGCTGCAGGCCGCGGCGGGGGTCGTCCGCGTCGCCAACCAGGAGATGGTGCGGGCGCTGCGGGTCGTCACCGTCGAGCGCGGGATCGACCCCCGCCGCTTCGCCCTGCTGCCGTTCGGCGGCGCCGGCCCGATGCACGCGGCGGCGATCGCCGCCGAGCTCGGGATCGAGACGATCCTCTGCCCGCGCGCCAGCGGCGTCCTCTCGGCGCTCGGGCTCTGCGCCTCCGAGCGCCGGCGCGACACCGCCCTCACGGTGATGCTGAGCGGGGACGAGCTCAGCGCCGAGCGGGTCGCGGCCGAGGTCGCCGACCTGATCGCCGCCACCGGCGCCGGCCTGGCGGAGGCGCGGCCGGAGCTGGTCTACGAGATGCGCTACGCCGGCCAGGCCTTCGAGCTGCCGGTCCCGGGCCCGGTCGACCCCGACCCCGCCGAGCTCGGCGAGCGCTTCGCGCGCATCCACGAGGAGCGCTACGGCCACCGCGACCCCGAGGGCGAGGTGGTCCTGGTCGACATCCGTCTGGCGATGGTCGTGCCGGGGCCGGAGCCGCGCCCGGCGGCGGCGCCCGGCGGCCGCCTGGAGCAGAGCTCGCGGCCGGTGCGCTTCGGCGCGGAGTGGGTCGAGACCCCGGTCCTGCGCGGCGAGCCGGCGGCCGGCGCCCGCGCCGAGGGCCCGGTTGTCTTCGAGCTGCCGGAGGCGACCCTGGTCCTGCCGCCGGGCTGGGCGGCCGAGGTCGACGCCGCCGGCACCATCGTCGCGCGGGGAACCGCGCGATGAGCGGGCTCGACCCGATCGCCCTCCAGGTCCTGGTCGGCGGCCTGCGCGCGGCCTGTGAGGAGATGGGCGCGGCGCTGATCCGCTCCGCCTACTCGGCCAACATCAAGGAGCGCCACGACTGCTCCACCGCCCTCTTCGACGCCGCGGGGGAGCTGGTGATGCAGGCCGAGCACATCCCCGTCCACCTCGGCTCGATGCCGGACGCGGTCGCGGCGGTGCTCGGCGAGGAGCAGCGTCCCGGCGTCGCCTGGATCCTCAACGATCCCTACCGGGGCGGCACCCACCTGCCCGACGTGACCCTGATCTCGCCCGTGTTCGTCGACGGCGAGCTGCTCGGCTTCGCCGCCAGCCGCGCCCACCACGCCGACATCGGCGGCCCGACGCCGGGCGGGATGCCGGCCTTCTCCACCACCCTGGAGGAGGAGGGGGTGGTGATCCCCCCGACCCGGGCCGGCGACGCCGAGCTGCGGCGGCTCGCCGCCCTGATGCGCTCGCCACGGCAGCGCCTCGCCGACCTGCGCGCCCAGCAGGCCGCCAACCGGATCGGCGAGACCCGGCTCGCCGAGCTCGCCGCCCGCCACGGCGCCGCCGAGCTGCGAGCCGGGATGGAGGAGATCCTCGCCTATGCCGAGCGCCGCACCCGGGCCGCCCTCGCCTCCCTCCCCGACGGCGCCTACGCCGCCGAGGACGTGCTCGAGGACGACCGCGACGGCCGCCGCCGCGACGCGGCGCTGCGGGTCGTGGCGACGATCGACGGAGAGCGCCTGCGGCTCGACTTCGGCGGCACCGACGCCCAGGTCGGGGGCAACCTCAACTGCCCGCTCTCGGTGACCAAATCGGCGGCGTTCTTCGCGGTGCGCGTCCTCACCGACCCCGACACCCCACCCTCGGCCGGCGCCCACCGCCCGATCGAGGTCGTCGCGCCCGCCGGCTGCCTGCTCAACGCCCGCTTACCCGCCGCGGTGGCCGCCGGCAACGTCGAGACCTCCAGCCGCGTCGCCGACCTGGTGATCGCCGCTCTCGGCGGTGCCCGCCCGGTGCCGGCCCAGGGCCAGGGGACGATGAACAACCTGACCCTGGCCAACGACGACTTCACCTACTACGAGACGCTCGGCGGCGGCCAGGGAGCATGCCCCGACGCCGACGGCCCCAGCGCGATCCACGTGGCGATGTCGAACACCCTCAACACCCCGGTCGAGGCGCTGGAGGCCGAGTTCCCGCTGCGGGTGCGCGAGCTCTCGGTCCGCCGCGGCAGCGGCGGCGAGGGCCGGCGCCGGGGCGGCGACGGGATCGCGCGTGAGATCGAAGCGCTGGCCGCGATGCGCTTCACCCTGATCGGCGAGCGCCGGCGGCACCCGCCGCGGGGGCGCGGCGGCGGCGACGGGAAGACGGGCCTGAACCTGCTCAACGGCGTCCCGCTCGAGGGCAAGGCGGAGGGCGACCTGAGGCCGGGAGACCGGCTCAGAATCGAGACTCCGGGCGGCGGCGGAGTCGATTAAGGATCTTTAATTTTGCGATTTGGCGATGCTCGTCTAGAATCCGCGGCCTCGGGCAGGCAGAACGGCCTTTGATCGGGCCCGGAGGCGCGGCCCAGCCCCCATATTCATCTCTTCGTAGGTACTGATTCCACATGCCGATCGCTTTCAAGGAATGGGCAGTAACGGTCCGCGCTCTTGCGGAGGGTGAGCAGCTGCTCACATTGCGCAAGGGCGGCATCCGCGAGGAGAACAAGCACTTCGAGCTCGAGCACGAGCGCTTCTTCCTCTACCCGACCTTCGACCACCAGCGTAACGACCTGGTGCGCGAGTCCCACCACCCGGAGCTGAGCCGGGCCCTCGAGGAGGGCGTCTGGCCCGACGAGGAGCCGCCGCCGCAGGCGCTGCTCCAGGACGGCGGCATCCCGCAGCCCGACCGGGTCCGGCTGCGCGCCTGGGCGGAAGTGACCGACCACGTCACGATCAACGATCGCCGCACGCTCGACAGCCTCTCGCCGTACTACATCTGGACTCCCGACTACGCCGAAAAGCGCCTCGCCTGGAAGCGCCGTCACCCGCTCCACATCCTGCTGCTGCGGGTCCACCGCATCCCCCGCCCGGTCACGGTGCGGGTCCGCGACGAGTACCACGGCTGCCGCTCCTGGGTCGAGATCGACCGCGACCTGCCCTTCGAGGGCACGCCGGTAATGGCCGACGAAGAGTTCGACCGCGCTCGCCAAGAGATCCGAGAGGTCTGTGGCGCGGCGGAACCTGCCCTCGTCTGACCGCAGGCACTAGCCTGCAAGCATGAGTTGGGTTGAGACGGAGTCGCTTAGCTTCACCGCCCGTCACGACACCGATGACTCGGCCTACGCCGAGCGGACGCTGGACCGGATGGAGGACCTGCGGCTGCGACTGGAAGACCGCTTCGAGCGGGTGCCGGGCGAGGTCACCGTGGTCGTCCACACCAACCCGGCCTGGCTGACGATGGCCCACCCCTTCCTCCCCGCCGCCCGCTGGTCGGCGGCGCCGGCGGGACGCCGCTACCTCGCCGGCTGGGCGATGGCGACCGAGCTGCACGTCCTCAACGACTCCCACATGGAGCGCCGCGCCGCCGGCGAGGATTCCAAGGAGGCGCTGCTGGGCACCGCCGAGCGCCTCTACGCGCAGCTGGTGGTCGCCGCCAACAACACCGACCTCCCCCCCTCCTGGACCCCGCACCGCTTCGGCCGCTACCTGCGCTGGGCCTGGCTGGTCGAGGGTGGCGCCCAGTACTTCGCCCGCCAGGTCGGCCTCTACCGCGCCGCCGTGATCCGCCGTCTGCGCGAGAGCGCCCGGCCCTCCTTCCCGCCCTCGCGCCGCGACGCGGTGATCCTCGGCGGCACGATCTTCGACCTGCTCGAGGAGGAGCGCGGCCCCGAGGCCTGCGAGCGCCTGGTCCGCGAGCTCAAGCCGGGCGGGGCGGCGCCGACCTTGGAAGACGCCTTCGACGCCCGCTTCCGCGACATCGAGGGCGCCTGGCGCGACCACCTCCGCGCCATGGCCCGCCCCAGCGGCGTCAGCTGAGCTGGTAGAGCGCCCAGACGAGGACAACGGCGGCGAGGAAGGCGGCGCCGATCCAGAGCGCCAGCCGCGCCGGCGAGGTTTCGGTCGCCGGGCCGCCGCGGCGCAACCGTGCTTCGTCGCGGAGCTCGGCCTCCTCGTCGGCTTCGCTCTCGGTGAGAGTGTCGGCGAGCAGAGCCTTGGCCTTCTGCGCCTGATCGGAGTCGACCAGCACGTCGTGCGGCCCCGCGGCCATGAACTCGGGGGCGTCGAAGCCGCGGGCGCGCTTGAGGACGCTGGGGATGCCCGACTCGCCGAGCAGCCCCTGGATCATTTCCGCTTCGGCCTGGTTGCGGGCGAAGGCGACCTTGACCAGCTTGCCGCCGCCCCCGCCCCCACCATCGCCGCCGTCGCCATGGGATCCACCGCCGCCGTGGGCGCCGTGGCGATGGGAGCCGCGCTTGTGGCTAGTGGACGTCGAGCGGGACATCGGCGATCTTCAGGTCCTTGAGGTCGAAGGCCTTGACGTCGGGTGCGTCGGGGTCGGCGAGGGAGACGATCACGTAGACCTGTTCGGGCCAGGCGACCGCCTGGTTGACGTCGGTCTGGGAGGGGTGGGCGGCGCTCTTGGTGTGCGAGTGGTAGATCGCCAGCAGCTCGTTTCCGCCGTCTTCGATCGCCTTGAGGGCGTCGTACTGCCCCTGTGGGTCCATCTCGTAGCGCAGCGGGCTGGCCGCGGAGTTGACGACCCGGATCACCTCGGTCGCCTCCCCGTCCCGCCCCCCGACCATCCCGCAGCACTCGTTCGGCAGGTCCTCGCGCGCGTGCGCGACCATCTCGTCGACGAGGCTCTGGGAGATCCGCATCCGCGAGAGGAGGCCGAGGCCTACCACCAGACGGTGGTGTCGACGTTCTCCAGCTCCTCGATCGGCTTCGTGTAGACGCCCGAGGAGAGGTACTTCCAGCCGTCGTCGGGGATCAGGAAGACGACGTTGCCGCCGTCGAGCTCGCCGGCGATGCGGGCGGCGATCGCGGCGATCGCGCCGGAGGAGACGCCGGCGAAGACGCCCTCCTCGTCGAGCAGGCGCTTGGTCCAGACGATCGCGTCGCGGTTGGAGACCATGATCTTGCGGTCGAGGATCGAGAGGTCGATGATCGGCGGGATGAAGCCGTCGTCGAGGGAGCGCAGCCCCTGGACCAGCTCCCCCTGCATCGGCTCGGCGGCGACGATCAGGGTCTCGGGGTCGACCTCCTTGAGGCGGCGGCCGTTGCCCATCAGGGTGCCGCCGGTGCCGAGGCCGCCGACGAAGGCGGTCACCTCGTCGAGCTCGTCGAGGATCTCGACCGCGGTGCCGTTGTAGTGGGCGAGCGGGTTGGCCTCGTTGCCGTACTGGTAAGGCATGTAGTAGCTCGGGTCCTGAGCCATCTCGAGCGCCAGCTCGACGGCGCCGTTGGAGCCTTTGGGACCCTCGGAGTAGACGATCTCCGCCCCGTACATCCGCAGCAGCTGGGTGCGCTCCTCGGTGACGTTGTCGGGCATCACCACCTTCAGCGGGTAGCCCTTGTGGCGGCAGATCATCGCCAGCGAGATGCCGGTGTTGCCGGAGGTCGGCTCGAGGATCGTCTGCCCCGGCTCGATCGCGCCCTCGGCCTCGGCCGCCTCGATCATCGCCCTGGCGACCCGGTCCTTGACCGAGCCGGTCGGGTTGCGGCCCTCGAGCTTGGCATAGATGCGGACCTCGGGCTTGGGCGAGAGCCGCGGCAGCTCGACCAGCGGCGTGTTGCCGATCGACTCGACGATGTCGCCGAAGCGCCCCCCGCACGGCCGGTTGAGCAGCTCTCCCGTCACTTCAAAAAGTATAGCCATGGGCGGATCGCCCATGGGGCGGCTTGGCTCAGCCGCCCGCCATGGCTGGGAGGATGACGACGGTGTCTCCCTCCGACACCGCGGTGTCGAGGCCGTTCAGCACCCGCACGTCCTCGTCGTTGAGGTAGACGTTGACGTAGCGGTTGAGGTCGCCGTCGGCGCCGAAGAGCTGCTCGCCGGTGTCGGGGTGCGCGGCGGTGAGCGCCCGCAGCACCTCGCCGACGTTCCCCCCCGCGGCCTCGACCTCGGACTGCCCGCCGGTCTTCGGCCGCAGCACGGGTGGGATCCTCACGGTCGCCATCAGGCGGGAAACCTATCGGCTAACCGGCGCAGAAGGCGTCGTAATCGGGGAACTTGCCCATCTCCGACTCGGCCAATCTGGCGGGCGCGTTCTCGCCGCCACAAATGGGGCAGTCGGGGTCGCGGCGGACCTTGAGCTCCGTGAACCTCGTGCCGAGCGCCTCGTAGAGGAGCAGGCGGCCGACCAGCGGGTCGCCGACGCCCAGCACCAGCTTGATCGCCTCGTTGGCCTGCAGCGTCCCCATCGTCCCGGCCATCACGCCGAGGACGCCGTTGGCGGAGCAGCTCGGCGCCAGCTCGGCCGGCGGCGGAGTCGGGTAGAGGCAGCGGTAGCAGGGTCCCTCGAAGGGGACAAAGGTCGAGATCTGCCCGTCGAAGCTGAGGATCGAGGCGGAGACGACCGGCTTGCGCAGCCGCACCGAGGCGTCGTTGAGCAGGTAGCGGGTGGGGAAGTTGTCGGCCCCGTCGACGACGATGTCGTAGTCGCCAATGATGTCGAGGATGTTCCCGGCGTCGAGGCGCAAGCGGTGCTCGACCACGTCGACGTCGGGGTTCAGCGCTTCGATGAAGAGGCGCGCCGATTCGGTCTTCGGCATCCCGATCCGCTCGGTGTTGTGGATCACCTGGCGCTGCAGGTTAGAGGCGTCGACGACGTCGTCGTCGACCAGGCCCAGGGTGCCGATGCCGGCGGCCGCGAGGTAGAGCGCGGTCGGAGCGCCGAGCCCGCCGGCGCCGAGCAGCAGCACCTTCGCGTTCAGCAGCTTCAGCTGGCCGTCGACCCCGACCTCGGGCAGCAGCGTGTGGCGCGAGTAGCGCTCGCGCTGCTCGGCGGTCATGCCCTGGGCGGCGACCACGGGCAGCCCCTGCTCCTGCCAGGCGAGGATCCCCCCCGCCATCGAGGCGACGTCCTCGTAGCCCATCGCCTGCATCTGCGCGGCGGCGATTGCCGAGCGGTTGCCGGAGCGGCAGTAGAGGATCGTCCGCGCCGAGCGGTCGGGCGCGGCGGCGGCGATCTCCTCGCCGAGCAGGCCGGGCGGCACCAGCTTGCCGTTCTCGAGGTGCGCCTCCTGGTACTCGTGCGGCTCGCGGGTGTCGATCAGGACGACGTCGCCGCCCGCGACCTCCTCCGCGGCCTCGAACGGCTCGATCTCCTCGATCGTCTGGGTTCCTACGCCGGTTGCCATCGCAAATCTCCTAAATCCGGATCAGCATTACTTCAAAAAGTATAGCGAGGCGCCTAGCCGAGGCTGGGGCGCATCTGGCGCAGCCTCTTGACCCGCTCCTCGATCGGGGGGTGGGTCGAGAAGAGGCCGGCGATGCCCTTGCCCTTGAAGGGCGCGACGATGAAGAGCGGCTCGGCGGCCTGGTTGACCTGCATCGGCATCTGTGCCGCCCCCTGCTCGAGCCGCAGCAGGGCGCTGGCGAGGGACTCCGGGTTGCCGCAGATTTCGGCGCCGCCGGCGTCGGCCGCGTACTCGCGCTGGCGCGAGATCGCCAGCTGGATGATCGAGGCGGCGAGCGGAGCCAGGAGGAACATCGCGAACTGGGCGATGAAGCCCAGCGGCGAGTTGTCGTCGTCGCCGAACCAGAGCAGCATGTAGGCGATGTAGGTGATCGCGGCGCCGATACTGGAGGCGACCG
This sequence comes from uncultured Actinomycetes bacterium, assembly GCA_963714045.1. GTDB lineage: Bacteria > Actinomycetota > Thermoleophilia > Solirubrobacterales > 70-9 > VAYN01. Next base: position 2,211,241 of record OY970225.1, read on the forward strand.
ACTGGATCAGGATGTCGCGGTTGCGGATGTGGGTGAGCTCGTGGGACAGCACCCCGCGCAGCTCGTCCTCGGAGAGCAGGTTGACGATCCCGCGGGTGACCGCGACCGCGGAGTGCTTCGGGTTGCGCCCGGTGGCGAAGGCGTTGGGCTGGTCCTGGGGGATCATGTAGAGGCGCGGCATCGGCAGGTCGGCGCGGGTCGTCAGTTCGCGGACGATCTGGTAGAGGCGCGGGTTTTCCGATTCCTCGACCGGCTTGGCGCCGCTCATCGCCAGCGCCATCTTGTCGCTGAAGAAGTAGGAAAAGAAGTTGATCGCCAGCGCCAGCCCGAGGAAGAGCAGCGTGGTGCTGGGGTTGCCGCCGCTGACAAGCCAGCCGATCGCGACCAGCAGCCCCGAGAGGGAGGCCATCAGGATCGTCGTCCGCAGGGTGGCGCCGAAAGTCGACTGCTTGGTGGTGGTCATCGCGGGTTGAGCCCTTCGTCGGTTGCCCCCTCGATTATGCCGTAGCCGTCCGGCCATCGAACCGGGTCGCCCGACCGCCGCGGTCCATAACCGACCGGTTCAGTAGGATTTAGTCGATGCTGTTCTCGACCAAAGCCGAGTACGGGGTGCGGCTGATGGTCGAGCTGGGCCGCCAGCCCGGCTCGACGCCGATCTCCCTCAACACCGTCGCCGAAGCGGAGCGGCTGCCGCTCTCCTACCTCGAGCACCTGGTCGCGAAACTGCGCAAGGCGGGCCTCGTCACCTCGACCCGCGGCGCCCACGGCGGCTACCGGCTGGCGAAGCCGGCGACGGAGATCACGATGGACGCGGTGGTCGAGGCGCTGGAAGGGCAGATCGCCCCGATGGAGTGCTTTCACGAGGCGCCCGAGGGCAAAGTGCTCTGCTCACACGAGGACGACGGCGACCGCGCCTGCTCGACGAAGCTGCTGTGGACGCGCGTGCAGGGCGGCGTGACCAAGGCCCTGGCGGGCACCACCCTGGCCGAGCTGGTCGAGTTCTCGACCCCCGGCGAGCGCCGTCGCCCGGCCGCGCTCGGCAGCGCCGCCTGACCCCCACCAACCTCGAAACACCCAGAAACGGAGCGAAATTGGCAGAGCTGGAGATACGCAACCTGCACGTGAAGGCCGAGGACAAGGAGATCCTCCGCGGCCTCGACCTCGACGTCGAGAAGGGCAAGGTCCACGCGCTGATGGGGCCCAACGGCTCCGGCAAGTCGACGCTCGCCAACGCGATCATGGGCCACCCGGCGCTCGAGGTGACCGAGGGCACCATCGCCTTCAAGGGCGAGGACATCACCGAGGCCGACCCCGACGCGCGCTCCCAGGCCGGCCTCTTCATGGCCTTCCAGTACCCGGTCGCGATCCCGGGCGTCTCGGTCAGCAAGTACCTGCGGATGATCATCAACGCCCAGCGCGAGGCGCGCGGCGAGGAGCAGATCAAGATCAAGGACTTCGCCAAGACCGCGCAGGAGGCGATGGCGCTGGCGAACATCCCCAAAGACTTCTCCAGCCGCTACCTCAACGACGGCTTCTCCGGCGGCGAGAAGAAGCGGATGGAGCTGCTGCAGCTGGCGCTGCTGCGGCCGGAGATCGCGGTCCTCGACGAGACCGACTCGGGCCTCGACATCGACGCCCTGCGGACCGTCGCCGAGGGGGTCAACCAGTTCGCCGGGCCGGACATGGGCGTCCTGATCATCACTCACTACCAGCGGATCCTGCACATGGTCAAGCCCGACGCGGTCCACGTCATGTACCAGGGGCGGATCGTCAAAGAAGGCGGGCCGGAGCTGGTCGGCGTGCTGGAGGAGAAGGGCTACGGCTGGATCAAGGAGGAGGTCGAGGCAGGCGCCGCCGCCTGACCTCTTCGCGATGGAGCCGGTGAGCGCCAAGAGCCCGACCGCGGCGCCGTTCTCCATCGAGAAGGTCCGCGCGGCCTTCCCGGCGCTGGAGCGCGAGGTCCACGGACAGCCGGTCGCCTACCTCGACAGCGGCGCCAGCGCCCAGCGGGTGCTGGCCTCGATCCAGGCGGTCGACCGCTACGAGCGCCGCCACCACTCCAACGTCCACCGCGGCTCCCACACCCTCTCGGCCGAGGCGACCGAAGCCTACGAGGGGGCGCGGGCCACGGTCGCCGACCACCTCGGCGCCGCCGATCGCCGCGAGGTCGTCTTCGTCCGCAACGCGACCGAGGCGATCAACCTGGTGGCGCGGGCCTGGGGCGACGCCAACCTCGGTGCCGGCGACCGCATCCTCCTGACCGAGATGGAGCACCACTCCAACATCGTCCCCTGGCAGCAGCTGGCGGAGCGGGTCGGGGCGGAGATCGACTGGGCGCCGATCGACGACGAGGGCCTGCTCGACATGGACGCCTTCGCGGCGCTGCTGGAGCGCGGCCCGAAGCTGGTCGCCGTCGCCCACGTCTCCAACGTGCTCGGAACCGAGAACCCGCTGGCGGAGATCTCCCGGCTGGCCCACGCGGCGGGCGCGCTGGTGCTCGCCGACGGCGCCCAGGCGGCGCCGAAGCTGCCGGTTGACGTGGCGGCGCTCGGGGTCGACTTCTACGCGCTGACCGGCCACAAGCTCTACGGCCCGACCGGGATCGGAGCCCTCTGGGGCCGGCTCGAGTTGCTGCGGGCGATGCCGCCCTTCCTCGGTGGCGGCTCGATGATCCGCAAGGTGACCCGCGAGGGAACCACCTACGCCGACCCACCGGCCCGCTTCGAGGCGGGGACGCCGGCGATCGCCCAGGCGATCGGGATGGCCGCGGCGCTGCGCTGGCTCGACGGGATCGGGATGGAGGCGGTCCGCGCGCACGAGCGCCAGATCACCGACCACGCGCTGGAGACGCTTGCCGCCGTTCCCGGGCTGCGGGTCTTCGGCCCGCCGCGCGGCCCACAGCGAGTCGGCCCGGTCTCCTTCGAGATCGAGGGCATCCACGCCCACGACGTCTCCGAGATCCTCGACCGCCACGGCGTCGCCGTGCGCGCCGGGCACCACTGCGCCCAGGTCCTGATGGACCGCCTCGGCGTCGCCGCCACCGCCCGCGCCAGCTTCGGCGTCTACACCACGCCCGAGGAGATCGACCGCCTTCTCGACGGACTCGAAGACGCGCGTAGGGTGTTCGGTCTCTGATGGACGAGCTCTACCGCGACCAGATCCTCGAGCACTACAAGCGGCCGCACAACTTCGGCCATCTCGACGATCCCGACCTCGAGTTCGAGGACACCAACCCGTTCTGCGGCGACGAGCAGCGGGTGACGATCCGGCTCGACGCCGAGGACCGGGTCGCCGAGGTCGCCTTCGAGGGGAAGGGCTGCGCGATCTCGACCGCGGCCACCTCGCTGCTGACCGACGAGCTCCTCGGCAAGTCGCGCCAGGAGCTGCTGAAGCTGCCGAAGGAGTTGGTCCTCGAGCTGCTCGGAATCGAGATCTCGGCGACGCGGATGAAGTGCGCGATGCTGGGCCTGAAGATCGTCAAGAGCGCCAGCCTCGGCCAGCCCGCCGAATGGGAGGACGAGGGCGAGGCCGGCGACCCGAACGAAGCGGCGGCGCTGTAGGCAACGAGCACCGCTGCGGGTGAGCCGCTACATCCCCTCCGGCTGCTGGATCACGGCGAAGACGGCACCGAACGGGTCGGCAGCGACGGCGAAGCGGCCGGCCGGGATGTCGATCGGGCCGAAGCGGACCTCGCCGCCGGAGCCCTTGACCTGCTCCACGGCCGCGTCGGTGTCCTCGACCGCGAAGTAGACGAGCCAGTGGGCGGGAACCGCGTCGGGCATGCGGCCGCCGATGTCCATCATGCCGCCGATCGGGTCCTCGCCCAGCTTCCACTCGGTGTAGATCCCCATCTCGCCCATGTCGTGCTCGACGGTGGACCAGCCGAAGACGGCGCCGTAGAAGGCCTTGGCCACCTCGGGGTCGCGGGTGCCGAGCTCGTTCCAGGCGAAGGCGCCGGGCTCGTTGACGAGGCCGGCGCCGAGGAAGGAGCGCGGCTGCCAGATGCCGCAGACCGCCCCGGTCGGATCGCTGAAGTACGCCATCCGGCCGATGTCGAGCACGTCCATCGGCTCGACCACCGTGGTGCCGCCGTTGGCGTTCGCGGCGGTCATCGTCGCGTCGGCGTCCTCGACCGAGACGTAGGTCGACCAGGCGGGCGGCTGCCCCTCCTGCATCAGCTTCATCACCCCGCCGACCGCCCGGTCGCGCAGCATCGCCGTGCGGTAGCCGCCGGTCGCCTCCGGGTTTTCGCCCTCGTCGAAGGTCCAGCCGAACAGCGGGCCGTAGAACTCCGCCGCGGCGTCGGGGTCGGGGGTGCCGAGGTCTACCCAGTTCGGGGTTCCCGGCGTGTAGCTCGTCCTCTCGCTCATCGTCGATCCTCTCCTCGAAGGTTTCCTCGATCCTCTCACCTGGGGAAGGTCGGGAGTCAACTCTTTGTTAGGAGCCGCTGCCCGCCGGGCCCGGCCGCTAAAATCCGACTGAGGCACTAGGAATAACGTGACGGACAGCACAACCACCCACAAGATCCCCGTATGCCCCGCGGCCGAGCTGGCCCCGGGCGCGATGCGCCTGGTCGAGCACGACGGGCGCAAGATCGGGGTCTTCAACTGCGAGGGGGCGCTGTACGCGATCGAGGATCGCTGCTCCCACGACGACGGGCCACTGGCCGAGGGCGAGTTCGACCCGGCGAGCTGTACCGTCGAGTGCCCACGTCACGGCTCCCTCTTCGACCTGAGCACCGGCAGGCCGAAGACGCTTCCGGCTTTCCGCCCGGTGCAAACGTTCCCGATAGCCGTCGAGGACGACACCATCACCCTGGAGGTCTCCTGACATGGCAACGCCCGAGGTAGTCGCAGAGAAAAGAGAGCTGGCCGGCATCAACGCCGACTACAAGGAGAAGTTCGGCTTCCACGATTCCGAGACCGGCTACGCCTACAAGGCGCCGAAGGGGCTCTCCCGCGAGGTCGTCGAATCGATCTCCGAGTACAAGGACGAGCCGCGGTGGATGCGCGACTTCCGGCTCAAGGCGCTGGAGCACTTCTACTCGCGCCCGACCCCGAAATGGGGTGGCGACCTCGACCAGATCGACTTCGACGACATCCACTACTTCGTCCGCGCCTCGGAGAAGAACAGCCGCGACTGGAGCGAGGTCCCGGAGGACATCAAAAACACCTTCGACCGGCTCGGCATCCCCGAGGCGGAGCGCAAATTCCTCTCCGGGGTCGGTGCCCAGTACGAGTCCGAGGTTGTCTACCACCAGGTCAACGAGAAGCTCGAGGCCCAGGGCGTGATCTTCACCGACATGGACACGGCGCTGCGCGAGCACGAGGACCTGGTCCGCGAGCACTGGGCGACGATCATCCCGCCCAACGACAACAAACTGGCGGCGCTGAACTCGGCCGTCTGGTCGGGTGGCTCCTTCGTTTACGTGCCGGCCGGGGTCAAGGTCGAGATGCCGCTGCAGGCCTACTTCCGGATCAACACCGAGAACATGGGCCAGTTCGAGCGGACCCTGATCATCTGCGAGGAGGGCGCCGACGTCCACTACATCGAGGGCTGCACGGCGCCCGTCTACTCCAGCGACTCTCTGCACTCCGCGGTGGTCGAGATCGTCGCCAAGGAGAGCTCCCGGGTCCGCTACACGACGGTCCAGAACTGGTCGCAGAACGTCTTCAACCTGGTCACCAAGCGCGCCGTCGCGCACGAGAAGGCGACGATGGAGTGGGTCGATTGCAACCTTGGCTCGAAGCTGACGATGAAGTACCCGTCGATCTACCTGCTCGGGCCCGAAGCCCACGGCGAGATCCTCTCGATCGCCTTCGCCGGCGAGGGCCAGCACCAGGACGCCGGTGGCAAGATCATCCACGCCGCGCCGCGCACCTCCTCCTCGATCTTCTCCAAGTCGATCTCCAAGGACGGCGGCCGGGCCACCTACCGGGGTCTGCTCGAAGTCGCCGACGGGGCCAGCGAATCGCGCTCCAAGGTCGTCTGCGACGCGCTGCTCCTCGACGAGGACTCGCGCTCGGACACCTACCCGACGATCCGGATCGACGAGAACGACGCCGACGTCGGCCACGAGGCGACCGTCTCCAAGATCGGCGACGAGCAGCTCTTCTACCTGCAGAGCCGCGGCCTCGACGAGGAGGAGGCCTCGAAGATGATCGTCAACGGCTTCATCGAGCCGGTCACCAAAGAGCTGCCGATGGAGTACGCGGTCGAGCTGAATCGCCTCATTGAGCTGCAGATGGAGGGCTCCATTGGCTGAGGTCGCGACCGAGCCGGCCTGGTTGGACGAGAGGCGCCGGCGCGGCGCCTCTCTCGCGGAGAGCCTCCCCCTCCCCGACCACAGGTCGAAGGGCTGGGAATTCACCGACCTCGCGGGGTTGGAGCTCGACGCCTACGAGGCGGCGGGCGCCGAGGCGGAGATCGTCGGCGCCGAGGGGGCGACGGTGCTGCCGCTGGCCGAGGCCCTCTCCTCCCACGCCGAGCTGCTGCGCGAGCACCTGGGCTCGCTGGTCCCGGCCGAGGACCCCTTCGTCGCCCGCAACGAGGCGGGCTGGCGCGACGGGGTGCTGGTCCACGTGCCGCGCGGGGTCGCGGTCGCCGAGCCGATCCGGGTCGAGGTCCCGCTCGACCGCGACGGCGCCGCGGTCGGCTGGCGCACCCTGATCGTGCTCGAGGAGGGCGCCGAAGCGGAGGTCTGGGAGCACTGGTCCTCGCCCGGCGACGAGGTCGACGGGCTGCTCAACTCGGTGGTCGAGCTGAGCGTCGGCCAGGCGGCGACACTGCGCTACGTCAACACCCAGGACATCTCTGAGCGGGCCTGGATCTTCTCCAGCCAGAGGGCGCAGGTGCAGCGCGACGGGCGCCTCGACTGGGCCGCCCTCGGCTTCGGCTCGGCCCGCGGCAAGGTGCGGATGGAGACCAAGCTCGCCGGCCCCGGCTCCGAGGCCCGCGTCACCGGCGGCTACGCCGGCGGGCCCGGGCAGCACCTGGACTTCGACACGATCCAGGAGCATGCGGCGCCGAACACCAACTCCGACCTCGCCTTCCGCGGCGTCCTCGCCGCCGGCGCGACCGCGGTCTGGCGCGGGATGATCAAGGTCGACCCGGGCGCCCAGCAGACCGACGCCTTCCAGGAGAGCCGCAACCTGCTGCTCTCGACCGAGGCCCACGCCGACGCGATCCCGGGCCTGGAGATCCTCGCCGACGACGTCCGCTGCACCCACGCCGCCGCGATCGCCCAGATCGACCGCGACCAGCTCTTCTACCTGACCTCGCGCGGGCTCGACCCGGCGGCGGCGAAATCGCTGATCGTCGAAGGCTTCCTCGAGTCGCTGGTCGAACGGCTGGCCGAGGGCCCGGTGCGGGACGAGGTCTCGGCCGCGCTGGAGAAGCGCCTCGCCGAGATCCTCTAGAGGCTTGATGTGGGTTAGGCGCGTGCGCGGGGGCGACACAGGCCGAGCTGGGCGCCGCACACGGACGAAGCGGGTAGGGGTTCCTACCCGCGAGACCGAGGGTGGTGATCCAGCGACGGCATGGGGCGTCATCCGTGTGCGTGGATAACCCACATCAAGCCTCTAGTCGTCCTCCTTCCTGCGCTTCTCCGAGATCGTGGTCTTGACGATGCCGATCACGACGAATAGGACCGGCAGCAGGTAGAGGACCCAGAGGTAGTGGCCGATGTGGGCCATCGGCAGGGTCATGCGTTGGCCACCGAGAGCAGGTAGAGGCCGAAGCAGGTGAAGGCGACCATCACCGCCAGCATCCAGTACTGGGAGCGGGTGGCGTCGCGGTAGTCGGGCCAGTAAGCGAGAGCGCGATCGTGGGCGAGGGTGAGGCCGAGGACGTGGCCGGCGACGAGGGCGCCAACCTGGACGTACCAGATCGCGCCGGCGCTGAGCAGGTTGAAGTCGACGCCGCCGGAGGCGGTGCCGAAGAGGTCGGTGCTCGCGGTGCCGAGCGGGTCGGAGAGCAGATAGGTGAACTGGGCCTGCTCCTGGAAGACGAAGAGGCTGAAGTAGTGGGCGATGAGGTATGCGAGCGCGATCGGGATCAGGGTGTGGGCAAAGCCGGCGCGCAGGGTTCGCAGTGGGGGCGCCCCGCGCACGGTCCGCATCCCGCGCACGCCGAGCAGGTAGACGAGGCCGACGCCGGCGAAGCAGGCCACCATGAAGATCGTGTCGGTGAGGCGCAGCGAGGTGGTGAGGCCGACGCCGGCGTCGACGAGGCGGTTGAAGGTGCTTTCGATCGCCGCCTTGAAGGCGCCCTCCTGAGCGCCGTCGAAGCTGGTCGAGGCGATCGAGGCGATCACCACGGCGACGGAGCCCGGCAGCGTCGCCCAGTGGGTCGCCGCCGCGAGCGGGCGGCGTCGGCCGAGCCTCCCGTCCTCGACCCCGAACCAGCCGAGCTGGGAGAACATCCCGAAGTAGACCGAGAAGACCTCACCGCTGCGGCACCACTCCTCGACCCCGAAGACCGCCATCATCGCCAGCGTGTAGGCGCTGTAGAGGAGGGCGGCGATGGCGGCCGCGTTGGGGTCGAGGCCGACGGCGACGCCACCGCTGGCGCCGTAGACGACCTCCAGCCAGACGACGGCGAGCAGCCCGATCGCCGCGGGCCAGCGGCCCAGCGCCTCCGGGTAGGCGAGGTGCGCCGGGCGCTGGCCGGCGATCGCGCGGAAGCCCGCTCCGGCGACCCGGCCGAGCGCCCGCCAGGGGTTGACCGGCCGGAAGACGTCCCCCAGCAGCGCCGAGAAGAACGGGAAGCCGAGCCAGGCGGTGACGAAGAGGAAGGTGAGGGCGAAGTTGCGATCCGGCGCTTCGGTGCCGCGCAGGCCGGCGTAGATCGCGACGCCGAGCAGGAACACCCCGACCAGGCCGCAGAGGGCCTGGACGGGGGGGCTGAGCAGGGCGCGGGAGAGCCCCGCTCCGAGCGGACGCCAACGCTCCCGCTCGAAACGCGGCTTGCGCCAGGCGGCGGAGAGCGCGAAGAAGGAGGCGATCAGGACGATCGACGCCCCCCAGGCGAAGAGCCAGGCCGGGATAGGCAGGTCTTTGCGCGCGACCAGCGCGTGCGCGAACGGCAGGGCGTGGAGCAGGCTCACGGGTTGACCGTCAATTCGAGGATCTGCTCTTTGCGGCCCTCCAGCTCGGCCTCGAAGACGCCTTCGATCGTCGCCGGGAAGTCGAAGCTGACCGAGCCGCCGGCCTTGACGTCCTTCATGATGTCGTAGCCGTGCATGTGGATCTCGTCGCTGACGTCGGAGTCCACCTTGAAGAGGATCTGTTCACCCTTGTTGTAGGTGAGCCGGCGAATCCCGCCGACCGGCTTGGCGTTCTTGACGACGATCGTCTGCAGCTTGCCGCCATCGGTCTTCTCGCTTTCCCCGCCGTTGTCCTTGAGGACGACCAGGAGGACGGCCGCGACGACGATCACGGCGACTCCGATCAGGGCACGCGTGGCTTTCGCATTCATGCACTCGCTCCTTCGCTTGGGCGCGCGGAGGGCTCCGGGCGCCGGTTGACCGCGTGTTCTGGGCCTACGCGGCGAGCGGGGGCGGGCGCTGGACGTGCCCGAGGGCGATCAGGAGGCCGCCACCGGGCGCGAACACAGGGGGCGCCTTGGGCAGGCGCGGGCGGGTGGGCGTCGCCGCCTTGGGGCGCGGGCGGGAGGCGATCCGCTCCGAGAGACGGACGACCGCGTCGCATCCGGGGTAGCGACCGAGCAGGAGGAAGACGAGCAGCCCGAGCAGCGGGATGACGGGGAGCAGGAAGGCACCGAGCTCGGTCACGGCGGCCCAGGATAACGTCCGCGCATGCGCCCCGGACGCGACAACATCGCCGCCCCCGACCTGCCGGAGGGCTTGACCTGGGTGGGATCGGAGCCGGAGTCGATGCCGTCGCTTACCGCCAGCGGCCCCGCCCTGGTCCACTTCCTCGACTTCGCCCAGCTCAACAGCGTGCGCACGCTGCCCTATGTGAGCGAGTGGTCGCGCCGTTACCGCGAGGCGGGGCTGAGCGTGATCGGCGTCCAGGCGCCGCGGTTTCCGTTCGGCGCCGAGGAGGCCGCCGTCGCCGCGGGCCTAGCCGGCCTAGGCGTCGACTTCCCGGTCGCGATCGACGCCGAGCACGAGCTCTGGGCCGCCTACGGCTGCGAGGGTTGGCCCAGCCTCTTCCTCTGGAGCCTCGGCGGCGCGCTCTCCTGGGTCCACTTCGGCGAGGGCGAGTATCTGGCGACCGAGACCGCGATCCAGGAGGAGCTGCGCGAGATCGACGCCCTGCGCGAGCTGCCCGAGCCGATGGCGCCGCTGCGCCCGACCGACGCCCCCGGCGCCCGGGTCATGCCCCCCACCCCCGAGCTCTTCCCCGGCGGCTCCTGGGAGCGGCCCTGGACGGCGGGCGAGGACGGCGAGGAGCTGGCGCTCGACTACGAGGCCGGCGGCGCCTACGCGACGGTCGAGGGCTCAGGCGAGATCGCGGTCGAGCTGGACGGCTCGGCCCACGACCCGATCCAAGTGACGGGCCCGGCCCTCCACGCCTTGGTCGAGCACGCCCGCCACGAGGCGCACACCGTCACCCTCCGCCCCACCCCGGGCCTCCACATCTGGTCCGTCAGCTTCGCCGCGGGCATCAACGGGCCGCGAGCTCCTCGCGGATCTCCTTCGGGAGCATGAAGCGGACGTCCTCGTGGACGGTGCGCAGCTCGGAGACGTCGTCGGCGCCGCGCTCGCGGAAGAAGCCGACCAGGCGCTCGACCAGCTCCTCGGGGGCGCTGGCGCCGGAGGTGATGCCGACGGTCTCGACTCCCTCCAGCCAGGCCTCCTCGACCTGGGCGTGGTTGTCGATCAGGTGGGAGGCGGCGCCATGCTCGCGCGCGACCTCGACCAGGCGGTTGGAGTTGGAGGAGTTGGTCGAGCCGATCACCAGAACCAGGTCGCACTCGCGGGCCAGCTGCTTGACCGCGATCTGACGGTTGGTCGTCGCGTAGCAGATGTCGTCTGACTTGGAGCTGACTATGGCCGGGAACTTGGCCCGCAGAGCGGCGATCACCTCCGACGTCTCGTCGACCGAGAGCGTCGTCTGGGTGATGAAGGCGACCTTGCCGGGATCGGGCACCTCGAGCGAGGCGACCTCCTCGACGGTTTCGATCAGGACGATGCTGCCGGGGGCCTCGCCGGTCGTCCCTTCGACCTCCTCGTGCCCGTCGTGGCCGATCATCACGATCGTGTAGCCCGCGGCGGCAAAGCGGCGGGCGGAGACGTGGACCTTCGTCACCAGCGGGCAGGTGGCGTCGATCGTGCGCAGGCCGCGGGCGGCGGCGTTGTCGTGGACCGCGGGGGCGACCCCGTGGGCGGAGAAGACGACCATCTCGCCCTCCGGCACCTCGGTCTCCTGCTCGACGAAGATCGCCCCGCGCTCCGCCAGCTTCTCGACCACGTGCTTGTTGTGGACGATCTCCTTGCGCACGTAGACCGGCGCGCCGTAGCGCTCCAGCGCCCGCTCGACCGTCTGCACGGCGCGGTCGACGCCGGCGCAGTAGCCGCGCGGGGCGGCGAGCAGGACCTTGCGGGGGGCGGAAGCGGTCGCGGGAGCCATCGACGAAAGGGTACCGTTGGCAGATGAGCACCGATGGACGCCATCTCGACCGGCTGACCGCGGTCGACGCCTCGTTCCTGACCAACGAGAGCTCGACCAGCCACATGCACGTCGGCGCGATCCTCATCTTCGAGGGGCCGCCGCCGAAATACGTCGACCTGGTCGAGCACGTGCGGGGGCGCCTGAGCCAGGTGCCGCGCTTCCGCCAGAAGCTGGTGGTGCCGCCGCTGGAGGCCGGACGGCCGCTATGGGCGGACGACGTCAACTTCAACCTGACCTACCACATCCGCCACACCGCGCTGCCCGAGCCGGGCGGCGAGGAGCAGCTGAAGCGGCTCGCCGGGCGCGTCTTCTCGCAGCAGCTCGACCGCTCCAAGCCGCTCTGGGAGCTGTGGCTGGCGCAGGGGCTGGAGCGCGACCGCTTCGCGATCCTGACCAAGACCCACCACGCGATGGTCGACGGCATCTCCGGCGTCGACATCGGCACCGTGCTGTTCGACCTCGAGCCGGCGCCGGCGCTGGCGGCGGTCGAGGAGGACTGGGTGCCACGGCCGGAGCCGGGGACGACCGAGCTGGTCGCGCGCGGGGTCAGCGACGTGATGGCGGCGCCGGTGAAGCTGGCCGAGCGGGCGGTCGAGGCGGTGCGCCACCCGGAGACGACGGCGCGCCGGGCGGTCGAGGCGCTGGAGGGGTTGAGCGAGATCGTCAGCGCCTTCGCCGACCCGGCCCCGGACGTGCCGCTGAACCAGCACATCGGGCCGCATCGGCGCTACCTCTGGGTGCGCTCGGAGCTGGCTGCCTTCAAACGGATCAAGGACGCGCTCGGCGGCACCGTCAACGACGTCGTCCTGGCGGTGGTCACCGGCTCCCTGCGCAACTGGCTGCACCGCCGCGGCATCCGCACCGAGGGCCTGGAGCTGCGGGCGCTGGTGCCGGTCTCGATCCGCGGCGAGGACGAGCGCGGCGACCTCGGCAACCGGATCGCGCTGATGCGCGGGCCGCTGCCGGTCTACGTCGAGGACCCGGTGCGGCGGCTGCGGACGATCAGCGAGGAGATGGCGGGGTTGAAGCGCTCCAAACAGGCGCTCGGGGCGGAAGTGATCTCCCGCTTCAACGACTTCGCGCCGCCGACCCTGCTGGCCCAGGCCTCGCGGATCAACTTCTCCACCCGGCTCTTCAACCTGATCGTCACCAACGTGCCGGGGCCGCAGATCCCCCTCTACGTGCTGGGGCGGGAACTGGAGGAGGTCTTCCCGGTCGCCTTCCTGCCGCAGGACCACGCCCTCGCGGTGGCGATCATGAGCTACAACGGGCACGTCGGCTTCGGCCTGCTTGCCGACTACGACTCGATGGAGGACGTGGAGGCGATCTCCGACGGGATCGGCGAGTCGCTGGCCGAGCTGGAGCAGGCGGCCGGCGCCGCCGCCGCGGCGGCCTGATGGCCCTGCTGGTCGTCCTCTTCATCGTCGTCCCGATCGCGGAGCTGTTCGTGATCATCAGGGTCGGCGAGTGGATCGGCGTCTGGCCGACGCTGGCGCTGCTGCTCGCCGACGCCCTGCTCGGCTCGCTGCTGCTGCGCCACCAGGGGCGGGGCGCCTGGCGCCACTTCAACGAGGCGCTCGCCCAGCGGCGCTTCCCCGGCAAGGAGGTCGCCGACGGCGCCCTGATCGTGGTCGGCGGCACCCTGCTGCTGACCCCCGGCTTCCTCTCCGACATCGTCGGGATCTTCTTCCTGATCCCGCCGACCAGGGCGATCGCGCGGCGGCTGCTGCGGCGCCTCACCATGGCGCGCTTGATCGAGGACGCCGATAAGGGGGAAGAGGGTCGCTCGCCAACGCGATCGACGTCGCCTGTGGCGAGTGACTGGCGACACACACCGAGATGACGGCGGCGCGGGCGCGGTTACTCGAGCAGCGCGACTCGCTGCCCCGAGCAGGCGGCGCGAAGCTCGCGATCTTCGCCCGTGGCTTCTCCCAGCCGCTGGAGCGGAGAGCTGCCGAGGAGGACGTGGCGCTGATCGGCATCGATCGACTCTTCGAGTAGGCGTCGCGGCTCGAGGGCTTCTCGCGCCGGGGCAGCGCGTGCGGAGAACTCAGGCCATGCCGTAGATGTCCGCCGGCTCGATTGCGATCAGGTCCGGGCGATTGCTCAGCTCGGCCTCGACGCCGGTCGCCGAAGCGAGCACGATCGACGCCTCCGGGGCGCCGAGCAGGTCCCTGATCCGCAGCAGGCGGTCGAGATCGGCCGGCCCGAGCGCTCGCAGCTTCGCCTCGCCGAGCGCGACCACCCGGCCGGCGCGCACGGCCACCAAGTCGACCTCGTGGCTGCGGCGGCCGACTCGATCGGAGACCGTCGTCACCCCGACCGCGTCGAGCGGACCGAGGCGCTGCTCGCCGCCGCTGGCGAGGTGGGCGCGGGCGACGGCCTCCCAGCGGGGGCCGAGCACCTGGGAGGGCCAGCTCGTCTCCCCCACCCGCGCCCACACCTCCCCGGCCCCGCCGGCCTGGAGCCGCGAGCGGTTGGGGGCGATCAGCGCCAGCCAGAGGCGCAGATGGGGGTCGGCGAGCTCGTAGCGGTCGCGGCGCGCGCGCAGGGGGTCGGGGACGCGCTCGAGCAGCCCGGCTCGCGCCAGGGCCGCGAGCGGCCGGCTGAGCGCGCCCGAGGGCAGCCCGGCGACCCGGGAGATCGCGCCGAACGTGCGCTCGCCGGCGGCAATCGCGGCGAGAATCGCCCGGTAGACGCCGCGCAGCGCCGACGGATCGGGAACGTCCGCCAGGTCGGCTTCGGCCACGTCCAGCAGCGGGGAGCCGGGCGCCAGCACCTCCTCGACCATCCACTTCTCCCGCCGGCGGCCGGGCGGCGCTACCAGCGGCCGGTAGCCGGGCCGCCCGCCCAGGGCGGCGTCGACCCAGAGGGCACTGAGCGGGTCGCGCGTCTGCCAGAGAGCGGCGAGATCCGGCCCGGCGAGGGGGGCGGGGACGACAACCGCCCCTGCGCGCCCGTACAGCGGCGCCCGCGCCTGCACGAGGTCGCTCATCGCCGACAGCGCGCTTCCGGCCAGGATCAGCGACGGACCCGCGGCGCCGTCCACATAGCGCTGTAGGACGCTCGGAAGCTCCGGCGTGACCTCGGTCAGGTAGGGCAGCTCGTCGAGGACGACGAACGGAGCGTCGAGGCGCGCCAGGCGGTCGAGCGCATCGGCCCAGCCGTCGAGGCGCAGCGGCCCGGCGCCGAGCCAGCTGCCCAGCTCGCGCCCGAAGTCGGCGAGCTGGGTGGCGCCGACCCCGGCGATCGCCTGGTAGCGGCGACCTTCCGCCGCCTCGCAGACCGCGTCGAGCAGGAACGACTTGCCGATCCGGCGCGGGCCGTAGACCACCCCCAGGCGCTGGCGGCGCTCGACGAACCGCTCGAGCGCCGACCACTCCCGGTCGCGGTCGACCAGCTCGCGTGGCTTTACAAGCATTTGTGTATCATACACAGGTGCTTGCTTAGCCTTGATCTGGGCGGGGGTGGTGGCGGGAAGACGGGTGCTCGCGTCCCAGACCTCGATCGCGACGAGCCTGTGGCGGTGAACTTGACGGTCGGAGGGCGAACACCGCAGGTCGGGCGGGTTAGGGGTGGAGATGGAGGGGGGATCGCTTGGGAGGGGCTGCGAATTGGATTCGCAGGGCTGTCGCGCTCTTTGCGTTGTTGTGGGCCGTCATCTTCGCGCTGGCGCGGTAGTGCTTGGCGCAGATGTTCGTCGAGTTGACGAGGAGGCCCTTCTTGCCGGCTTCCGGCGCCCTGGTTCTGGTCGATGCGGCCCACCGCGTCGAAGTCGATCAGGCCGTGCAGGGCCAAGATCAGGACCAGGTCGGGCAGGGGGTGTTCGGAGGAGCGCAGGCGACCCGGTGGCTATCCGGCAAGCGGGTTCTCCCAGCGGACCTCGGTGAAGCGGGCGAAATCGGTGTCGGCGGAGCAGACGGTGAGGCCGTGCTCGAGGGCGAGCGCGGCGAGCATCGCGTCGGGGACGAGCTTGCCGGCGATCTCGTGGCGGACGATCAGCTCGCCGAGCAGCTCGGCGTAGCCGGGACCTGGCGCCGGCACCCAGGCCGCCGGGGCGGCGAGCCACTCTGTGATCTGCTGCCAGGCGGCGGCGGGCCGCAGCGGGTCCGGCAGCGCGCGGGGGTTGGTGGCAATGCGCAGAAAGCCGCCGAGGCTCTGCCAGGGCAGGCCGACCCGGCGTGTGCCGCCAAGCTGCTCAGTCAACCACGGGTGCGCGCGCTCGTGGTTCCTGGACTCCCTGTGGACCGCGTAGAGCAGGAGGTTCGCGTCGAGCAGCATCAGCCGGCCAGCGGCCCCTCGATCTCCTCGATCGCCTCGGCGACATTCGTATAGTCGACGCGCGCCGGGCCCATGCTGTACGTCTTCTGGCGGAACGGCGGGCGCGGCTCGCGCGGAAGGAGACCGGCGCGGACGAGGTCGTTGACCGCCTCGCTGAGGCCGAGGCCGCGCTCGCGGCGGGCCTTTTCGACCGCGGCGGCCACATCGTCGGCCAAGTCGATCGTCGTCCGCATGCACCAAGACTAGCATCTTGATGCGCCTTTACGCTCCGGGCACACGCCGCCGGAGCGGGCGAGGCGCGTCAGCGCGCGTGACGCTTGTGCTTCTTGCCCTTCTTGTGCTTCGGGCACTTGGCCTTCAGGGCCGGGTTGAATTCGTAGGCCTTGTTGTTTTGGGCGGTGAACTTGACGGTCGGGGGGCGAACACCGCAGGTCGGGCGGGTCAGGGGGGCGGGGCATTTGCTATGGAGATGGCTCTGGAATGGGGAATCGCTTTGGGGGAGGTGCGAATTAGATTCGCAGCCTCGTTCATAGCCCAAAAATTTTCCACCCGGCAGGGTGTAGTCGAGGATGGGGGTGGTGGCGCTGACGTGGCCGTAGACGGAGCCCTTGGGGCACTGTTCGCCCCCGCCCCCGCCGGCGGCGAACTGCACGCGGGTGCAGACGGTGCGGATGTGGTTCTGGGCGAGGAACTCGGAGTGCGGCAGGGTGACTCACCGCCGCGCCTTGCAGCTCCGGGTCAGGGTCGTGGAGATCGGCGTCGCGGTGGCAAAGTCGAGCTTCGCGTGGGCGAGGGAAGATCGCGCCGGGATATGGCCGTTAGACTGCCGTCGATGGAGGCGAAAGCGCTCACTGGCGAGGTCGGCGCGCTGAGACGGGCGCGGGAGTTGCGGCTGGCAGCGGACCGCCGAGCGCCGATGAGCGAGCGACTGGCGCGAGTCCACGCGCTCTGTAGGCAGATGAGCGCGATCAAGGGCGCGGCTGCCGCGGGACGTTGAGCGAGTTCGACCTGCGCGCGCTGCTGGAGGCGCTGCATGAGGCGAGCATCGGCTTTGTCGTGATCGGCGGCGTCGCGGTGGGGGCGCACGGGTACGTCCGCGGCACCGAGGATCTCGACCTCGTTCCCGACCCCGACCCGGAGAACCTGCGGCGTCTCACAAAAGCCCTCGCCGATCTGGAATCCACCCTGCCGACGGTCGACGACAGGCCGTTCGACCCGGCCGCTGACGCCGGGGTGATCCGGCGCGGTGGCAATGTGACCGCGATGACCCGGTTCGGCGAACTTGACGTGGTGCAGCGGGCACGGGGAGTGCCCAGCTACTCGCAGCTCGCCGAGGACGCGGTGCAGAGCGAGCTGCTCGGCATTCCCATGAAGGTCTGCTCGCTTCACCGCCTGCGGGCGATGAAGGAGGCGCAGAGCCGCGCCCAGGACCGGGCGGACCTGGAGAACCTGCCGGAGGAGTGAGTCTCATCGCCGCCCTCCTCCCCGGCAACTCTGTCGTCCTCTTGCTGCAGCTCCGCGTTCCGGTTCGTACCCAACTCCTGAGCCCAGGTGCGCAGGCTCTCCCCCGCCTTGTCGATCTGGGTCTTTGACATTGGAGATCACGGTATCTGGACAGAGCGACGGCCCGGGGGGTTCCCCGGGCCGTTGTGTTCTCAGGGCTGTCGCCTGGCGGGCGGCTACTTCTTCTTGTGCGACTTCTTGCCGCACTTGCTGTTGCTCCCCTTGGGGCACTTTTCGCCGTTGCCGGCGCCGGCGGCGAACTGGACCCGGGTGCAGATCGTGCGGATGTGGGCCTGGTCGAGGAACTCGGAGTGCGGCAGGGCGTTCAGGCCCTCAGCTTCGTCAGCAGCCGCCGCGCGCTCGTAATGGGGCCGGATGCCTGGGATGCGGGCGAGGAGGGCTCGATGATCTTCTCTACCCCGTCGGGATAGACGAGAACGACGGGCAGGCCTTCGCGTGCGTTACGAACGAGGGCGGAGCCTGCGAAGGAAGCCTCGGCGTCGACGAAGACCGCTCCCTTCGGGTAGCGGCCATTTCCCTCCAGCGCGGCTCTGAACCGTTCGAAGGTCAGATCCGCGGGATCGACGCTGCTCTGTGTCGTTAGCTCCGATGCCATCCGTCAATCATCTCCTGAAAGCCCGTCCTGACTTGCTCCAAGGCAATGTTATACCCGTCGCTCGGCGAAGCCTCCCCGGTCTTCTCACCGTCCTGCTTGACCCCGGCGCGGGTGTAGCGGTGCATGTGGGGGACGCCCAGGTGGTTGTCGTAGACGCGGACGGTCCGCCACTCCCCTTCCACGCGGGCCAGCAGCACCACCGAGTAGCGGCCGACCTTGCCCTTCTCGGTGATCAACTCGACGACGAGCTCGGCGTCTTCTGCGAGGAGGTATCGGTAGTCGGTCTCGGGCATCTGGGCTGGGACGCAAGCCTAACCTGAGAGAAGCGGGAATCTGCCAGCACGAGCCTCCGGGCAGCCGCCGCCGCCCCGGGACGGGGCGGCGCTGTCGGGGGGGCTCAGCGGTGAGACGTGCCGAGGCGGTGCGACTGGCGCTTGTAGGTCGGAGGGCGAACACTGCAGGTCGGGCGGGTCAGGGGGGCGGGGCATTTGCTATGGAGATGGCTCTGGGATGGGGAATTGCTTTTGGGGGGCTGCGAATTTGATTCGTAGGGCTGTTCGCAGCCCAAAATTTTCCGAGCAGGCCCTCAGGCTTGGGATGAGGGCCTGCTCGGGGGGTGTTCGCCGCCGGGTCGGGCGTGGCTGGGACGTTGGTCGAGACCGAAACGCACAACGGCCCGGGGTCTCCCCCGGGCCGTTGTGTTCTCAGGGCTGTCGCCTGGCGGGCGGCTACTTCTTCTTCTTCGACTTCTTGTTGCACTTGCTGTTGCTCAGTGCCGGGCTGACATGTAGAGGTGATCTGGGCGGTGGTTTCGTCGACGAACAGGGCGCTGCGGACGACGACGGTACCGAGGTCGAAGGGGCCGGCGATCGCCGGGGTGATGATCGCCATGCTGAGCGGGGCGCCCTTGTAGGGGCCGGCGGGGAGGCGGTAGGCGGCGAATGGGGACGGGCGGCGACACTGAGCTGAGGCTCAGGCGAGAGGGTCGGTCCAGCGGAGGCCTGCAAAGCGGGCGAAGTCGGTGTCGGCGGAGCAGAGCTCGGCGCCGTGCTCGATCGCCAGCGCGGCGAGGTGGGCGTCGCTGGTCAGGTTGCCCGCCGTGCCCAGGGGCTCGAGGAGGCGGCGGAGGACCGCCGCGTGCTCCGGGCCGGGATGAACGACCGTGGCGACGGGCTGACCGAGCCACTCGTCCACGTACTCGAGCGCCTCCCCGGCCGAGAGAGCGCGCTCCAGTGCCGCCGAGTTGGTCGAGATCCGAACGAACCCGAGCAGGACCGCCCAGGCAAAACCAACCTCCTCAGTCCCCGAAAGGGCCTGCTCGAGCCAGATCTGGGCGGGCTGGTGCCGGGGAGAGCCCTCGTCGATCGCGTAGACGAGCAGATTGACGTCGGGCAGCTTCACTTACGCAGGTGGAGCTTGCGAATCGTCTCGGCGTCTTCGAGTTCCCCCGCCAGCTGAAGCGCCCTGTCCAGATTCACGCCCGGCCTCACCCCCAGATCGCGAGTGCGGACTCGGTACGACCGCGGCTTCGCCTCGGCGCACTCCAGGCCGCGCCGCACGCTGCTGTTCAGCACCTCCTTGAAGGAGGTGCCGCGATCGCGCGCCGCCTGCTTCAACCTGGCGGCGACGTCCGGATCGAGGGTGACAGTGGTGCGCACAGTCTAGGCATCATAGCATCAAAACGGTGCTGTCCCTGCTCCGCTCAACCGAGCGGATCGACTGGCCGCAGGGCGGGGCTGCGGGTCCCTCGGGCGCGGCTGTCAATGATCTCGACGCCTATCCGAGCAGGGAGGCGACGCCGGGGGCGTCGGGCGCCACGTGCGAGAGGCCGGCGAGCTCGGCGAAGCCGCCGTCGGCGGAAACCAGAGCCGTGGCACCGGCGTCGAGCGCGGCGGCGGCCAGCACCGCGTCGAAGGCGCCAAGGCGCTTGGAGCGCTCGAACAGGGCAAGCCCCCGCTCGAGGTGCTCGCGCGCGACGGGGAGCAGCGGGGAGAGCAGCTCGGCGTAGTCGCGGCCCAGCGCCGCGGCGTCGGAGCGCTCGCGACGGCGCGCCCTGACGTGGACGAACTCCTGGATCGCCTCAGCCGTGGTCGTCGCCACGACCTCGCCGGCGGCGATCGCCGCGACCAGGTCGCGGCAGGGCCCGCGCAGCGGGTGCTCGGCGCCCTTCGCGTAGACGAGGACCGTCGTGTCGAGCACGATCACGCTCGCCGGCCGCGCAGCGCGTCGAGCTCTGCCTTCAGCTCGGCGACGTCGGGGGCCTCCATGTCGGGGGCGTCGAGGAGCCGGCGGCCGGCCGCCTCGCGACGGCCGGCGGCGGGCCTGAGCCCCCGGTCGATCGCCTCGCGCACCACGGTGGCGACGGAAACCCCCCGCTCCCGAGCCGCCTCGGCGAGGCGAGCATGGCGCTCGTCGTCGATCAGCACCTGGAGGCGATGCTCAAGCATGAGCATACATTAGCATGTGATGCTCGCCCGGCGATCGACGGCCAAGGCAAGCGGAGACACTCCGCGGGCGATGGCAGGCGCCGCCCCGGGACGGGGCGGCGCTGTCGGGTAGGCCTTGCCGTTGTGGGCGGTGAACTTGGCGGTGGCCTTGTGGGTGCCGCGGCAGATGTTGGTGGAGTTTTCGAGCGGGCCCTTCTTGCCCCCATGCATCGAGAGGACGACCTTGGAGAGGGGGGCGTCGGGGATGGCGGCGAAGTCTCTTGGCTCATCCCCGCGCCGTGCAGCTGCGGGCGACCGAGATCGTGAGCAGGCGACCGCCGGCGAAGCCGTAGGTGGTCCGGGCGAAGGGGAAGGTGGCGACCGGGAAGCCGGCCGGGGCTTCGCAGGCGGCGGAGACGTAGGAGCGGCGGGCGCCGCGGTAGGTGTAGGTGCGGTGCAGGGTCATGTCGAAGTGGGTCAGGTAGGCCCAGGTCAGGGCGGATTTGGGCAGGGTGGTGGTGAGCACGGTGCCGAAGACGCCGCTCCGCTTGCCGACTCGGAAGGTGAGGATGAAGGAGCCGGGAGGGCTGTCGGCGTAGGCCTGGGCGAAGATCAGCTTGTGGCCGTCCTGGCGCGGGCCGTTGAAGGCGAGCAGCCTCGCCTTGACCGTGAAGGGCTGCTGGCCGGGTAGGCGCACCTGCACGGCGACGTGGCCCGAGCCGACCAGGGCGCCGCCGCAGAGCTTCCGGGCCGCGGCTTCGGCGGCGGGTTGGATCGTCTTGACCTGGCAGACCGGCAGGCCGCGGTCGAAGAGGCGGCCCTGGCGGTTGATCGCCACCGAGATCTTGCGCAGCTGCGGCAACGCGTCTTCGTTGCCGGCGGCGCTCTTGACGTTGCCGCCGACCCGCACCGCGACCGGCGCAAGGGTGTGGCGGGGCAGCGTGGTCGGCGAGAGGCCGCCCTCGAAGGAGACGACCAGGTCGCCCTCCTGGCGCACCTCCGCGCGGGCGGGGATGGCGGCGCAGAGCAGCAGCGCCGCCACCGATATCAGCGCTCGGGCACCCCGCGAGCTCAGAAAGACCTCGATTCGCAGTAGTTGAAGTCGAAGCCGAGCGCTTCGCGGTTGGCGTGCCTGGAGGTTTCGTTCTGGTCGACCGAATAAGAGGAGGCCTTGTGCTTATTGCCCGAGGCAAGCGCCTTGCCGACCTTTTTGATCAGACCCTTCTCGGCATTGAGATAACCGAGCCACCTGGCGAGCTTTGCTTCGTCTGCCGTAGGTTGTGGGACCGCTTCGAGCTTGCGAATCATCTTGGCGAAGGCCGTCGCCGCGCGGAAGAAGTCCTTGGAGGCCGGCTTCAGCTTGCCCGCCTTCACTTTCGCTCTGGTGCCCTTGGTGATGCGCTTGCTGGCGAGCACGTTGGCCTTGCAGATCGGCTCGACCTTGGCGGTGTATTCCTCGCGGCTGACTTCGGCGGCGCCGGCGAGCGGTATCGCCGTCGCCGCCAGCACCGCCACAGCGGCCAGCGCCGACCCCAGCCTCTTCGCCCGCGTCCCCTTCATCTCACAGCCTCCCCTGTCTCGCCTTCCCGTTCGGACTCGTTCCCATCATCCCTCATATCCCGAAGAACACATTTAGGCGGCGTGAAGACCTATCTTGGGAAGAATTCTGTCAACTGCTCGCGGCAGCCACCAGACCCGCTCGCCGGCGATCAGCATCAGCGCCGGCAGCAGCACGATCCGCACCACGGTGGCATCGAGGACGACGGCGACGGTGAGGCCGACCCCGAGCTGGCTGACGGTCGCGATCGGCGCCGCCGCGAAGGCCGCGAAGACGGCGACCATGATCGCCGCCGCGCCGGTGATCACCCCCGCGGTGCGCTCCAGGCCGAAGGCGATCGCCTCCTCGTTGCTCGCCCCCGCCTCGTGGCTCTCGCGCATGCGGGAGAGCAGGAAGACCGCGTAGTCGATCGAGAGGCCGAAGACGATGCCGAAGATCCCGGCGGCGCCGATCGCGTCGACGTAGCTGTGGCCGCCCAGCGGCCAGCCGGCCGGCACGTCGAAGAGCAGGGTGAGGACGCCGAAGGCGACGGCGACGGTGGCGAGGTTCAACCCGACCGCGATCGCCGCCAGCGGCAGGGCGCGCAGCACGAACAGCAGCACGAGGAAGGTGACGAGCGTGATCGCCGCGACCACCAGCGGGATACGCGAGGCGATCGCGTCGCTGTAGTCGGCGAGCTGGGCGGGGCCGCCGGTGACCCCCGTCGTCAGGCCCGAGGAGTCGGCGAGGGAGGAGGCGTCGCCCTTGAGCCGCCCGTTCAGCGCTTCGGAGCCGGGGGTGTCGAAGGTGTAGCGGGGGATGACCAGCATCTGGGCGGCCTGGCCGCCGTGGCGCAGGTCGATCACCCTCCCCGCGCGCTCGCGCTGCGGCCGCGGCGCCCCCGCCAGGGAGGAGAGGACGAAGTAGCCCGAGTCGAAGATCCCCGGCGAGGAGCGGCGCAGGCTCCCCACCTGGCGCCGCAGGTGCGAGGCCGAGGCGGTGACCCTCACCCCGGCGCGGGCGAGGCCGCCCTGCAACGGCCGCGAGACGTGGAAGCCCCGGGTGAGGTGGCTCTGCAGGGCGCCGGCGCCGCCACTGAGCCGGGTGAGGCCGCCGACGAGTTCCGAGGCCCCGGCGCCGAGCCGCGTCAGGCCGCTGGGAAGGGACTGCGCCGCATCGGCCAGCCGCCCGGCGCCGCTGTGCAGCTTGGCGCCGCCTGCGGCGAGATTGGCCTGCCCCGCGTGGAGGCGGGTCGCGTTCGCGTGGGCGCGCTTGGCCTGGTTGCGGGAGAGGGCGAGCGCTTCGACCAGGCGTTCGGATTCGCGGACCTCGGGCGCCAGGCTCGGGTCGCTCGCCGCCGAGCGCTTCAGCGCCGTCCGCAGGCTCCTGGCGCGGGCGAGCCCGCCGCGGCGCAGGACCGGCAGCAGGTCGCCCAGTTCCTGGGAGACCGAGCGCGAGGCGAGCGCCGCGGTGCGCTGGCCTTCGGCCAGCTTCCCCGAGCCTTCGTCGAGGCGGCCCAGGGCTTCGACCGCCTTGCTGGCGCCGGAGGCGGCCCGTTCGAGGCCGCCCGAGATCTGCTGTGCCCCTTCCCCCGCCCGCACCGAGCCGCCGGCGAGCAGGCCGGCGCCCGCGGCGGCGGCGGCGAGCCCGCTGCGCATGCGCCCGACTCCGCCCGCCGCCCGCCCGAGCTTGCGGCCCAGGCGGCCGAGCTTCGCCGGGCTCGCCTCCCCCCTCCCCGCCAGCAGGTCGTTGCCGCTGCGGCGCAGCGGCGCCACCTTGCGCGAGACCTGCCCGGGCCCGACCACCGCCTGCACGGCCGGGTCGGCGGCGATCTGGCGCTGCGAGCGGGAGAGGGCGGCGAGGTAGCGGGAGTCGGTGATCGGCCCGCGCTCGCTGGCGGCGACGAGGACGAAGGGGGCGTCCCAGCCGGCGCCGATCGCGCGGTCGACGGTCTCGGCGTCGCGGCGGGCCGAGTTCGAGGCGGGCAGCTGGGAGGCGCTCGGCGGCCCGGTCTTCAGCGCCAGCGCCGGCGCGGCGAGCAGGAGCAGGGCGCCGCCGATCGCGACGGCGGCGAGGCGGGGCCGGGCCAGCGCGGCGCCGACGAGCGCCATCAGCCGCCTGCCGCTCCCGTTGGCGCTGAGCTGCCAGCGGTCGAGGTGGTGGCCGAGCAGGTAGAGCAGCGGCGGCGCGATCAGGGTGGCGATCGCGACGCTCAGCGCGGTGACCAGGATCGCGGCGCCGGCGAGGGAGAGGAAGAGGGAGCCGGGCATCACCCAGAGGGTCACCGCCATCGCCAGGACCAGGGTCGAGCCGGCGAAGGCGGTGGTGCGACCGGCGGTGCGGCGGGTGCGCCAGGCGGCGGCCAGCGGCTCGGCCCCCGCCGCCAGCTCCTCGCGGAAGCGGGAGACCATCAGCAGGGCGTAATCGACGCCGAGGGCGAGGCCCATCATCGAGCAGACGGTGAGGGCGAAGCCGTCGATCGCCAGGTGGGAGGCGGCGAGGGAGAGCAGGCCGCGGGCGCCGGTCACCGCCACCGCGCCGAAGGCGAGCGGGATCGCCGCGGCGAGCGGCGAGCGGAAGACGAGCAGCAGGACGATCAGCAGGAAGGGGATCGCGATCAGCTCGGCGATCTCGGTCGAGCGCACCGATTCGTCCTGGATCGCCCGCGAGAGGGTGGCGAAGCCGGTCTGGGTGGCGCTGACGGGAGGGTGGATCCTCGCTTCGAGGGTGCGGTCGAGGTAGGGGACCGTGTCCTTGACCGCCCGCTCGGCCGAGTCGTGGAAGTCGACTAGAACCAGGGCCTTGCGGGGGTTCGGCCGCAGGCGGGCGAGGTGGCCGCGGTCCCAGGGGGAGAGCGTCGTCACCCTGGGGTCCCTGCGCAGGGTCCGGATCAGCCCCGGGCCCTGGCGGTCGAGGGCGGCGGCGGGGCCGCGGAGGAGGATCGCGAAGGGGGCCGAGTCGCCGAAGTGGGCGCGCAGCAGCTTCCCCGCCCGGGCCGACTCGGTGCCCGGCACGCCCAGCGAGGTGGGCCGCAGCCTGCCCTCGACGCCGAGGCCGAGGACGCCGAGGGCGACGACAGCGGCCAGCGCCAGCCCGAGGGTGGCGCGAGGGTGACGGAGGGTCAGCGGCGGGCGCCTCATCGAGCGCTTCACATCATATGTGGCGAGTACTACGCGAACAGCTCTTCGACGAAGAAACGAGCGGCGGGGTCGAGCCGGTCGCCGAAGGTGCGCTCGGCGACGGCGAGGACCTCCTCGGCCCGCTCGAGGTCGAGGAGGGCGGCGAGCAGGCGCAGGTCGTCCTCGTCCTCGCCGACGCGGTGGGCCAGCACCTTGAGCGCGAGCAGAACCTCGGGCGAGGCGGCGAGACAGCGCAGGCCCGGCAGGTCGAGGACGGGAGCGGCCGCCGGGTCCGGGCCCTCGAGGAAGCCCTTGACGGCGTCGTTGAGCCAGCCCACCGGCAGGTCGCGCGCCTCGCCGACCGCCGCGGCCGCCTCATAGACGCGGCTCTTGGGCTCGAACACGGCGTCGACGTCGCGAGTCGAGCGCCGCTCGTCGAAGGCGAGCGCGATCGCGGCGCCGCCGACCACGTACATCTCGGCGCTGAGCCCGCACCGATCCAACTCGGCGGCGAGCGCCGTCAGCGCGGCGAGGATCTCGTCGCGGTCCATCAGATCCGGTGCAGCGAGCGCTCAGGGACGAAGACGCCGCGGCGGCGAAAGGCCGCGGGGGCCTGGGCGATCGCGGTCGCCCGCAAGCCAGGCACGTCGCTGAGGAACCAGAAGCGGCGCAGGAAGCGGGCCGGCTCCACCGACCAGGCCGGCCGGTCCAAGCCATGGACCGCGGCGAGGTGCTCGGCCAGGGCGCCGAGGTAGGCGTCGTAGCGAGGGTCGCCGGTGGGCTCGGGGCGGTCGGCGATCGCCTCCGCGCGCGCTCTCTCATCGCTGCGGAGGGCGAACTCGTCGAGAAACTCGCGCGCGGCGTAGCGGAAGTCCTCACCGGCGAGCGCGCGGCGGGCGACGCCGGCGAGCGTCTGGGTCAGCCGGTCGGCCGGCGGCGGGTGCGCGGCGAGCCAGTCGGAGCCGGATGTGAACGGGGAGGCCATCGCAGAACGAATGGTAGGCGCTTCACCGAAACGGATTCTCGACCCGCACCCCGTCGTAGTCCTGGCCGTCGCCGAGGTCCTCGGAGAGGACAACTTCGCAGCCGAGCGAGCGGGCCGCCTCGAGGATCGCGGCGTCCCAGTAGGAGATCTGGAAGCGCTCGCAGGTCGCCATCGCGGAGCTCACGAGGCCGGCCGTCAGCGGCGCCACGGGGAAGCGCCGGAACGACTCGGCCAGGCCCGCCGCCCGCTCATGCGTCAGTCGACCGGGGCGCCTCTCGCGCGTCGCCTGCACGTAGAACTCCTGAAGCACCTGGGCCGAGAGTCCAAGATCCCTCGTCGCGAGGATCTCGTTGGCGCGCTCGGCCTTGGCCCGCTCTGCCGGATCGTTCGATATCGAGTAGATCAGGACGTTGGTGTCAACGAACCGAACGTTCATGGAGTGCGTCGCGATCGATGTTGTGCCGCGCACTGAACCCCTTGATCTTCGCCTGGATCCGCTTCTGCTGCGCCTCGAGCCGGGCGAACTCGGCGTCCCGATCGCCAAGCGAGCGCAGGTAGTCGGCGACGAGGGCGCTGACCGAGCTGTCGCTTTCCGCGGCCCGAACCCGGGCGAGCCGGTAGATGTCGTCCGGGACGGAGACGGTGAGGTTTTTCATAGGATCACAGTACCACAGAAACACAGGACCAACGCGCAACCGAGGGCGATGGCCGGAACATGGCCGGGGCCAGGCGCCGGCGCGCAGGCGGCGCAGGCGGCGGGCCACTCGGCGACGGTGGTGCTAGACGGCGAGCATGTGCTCTACGGCAGCGATGAACTCGGCGGCGCCATCGACGAACTCGGCAGCTTCTTGAGCGGTTGGCGGCGTGGCCTCGTAGTCGCCCTTTTCACGGGCCTCCTTCGCCTGGCGGGCGAGGGCGCTGAGGCCCTGGTCGAATTCGCCGGTCGCGACGAAGGTCGCGCTGAACAGCGTCCAGGTGCCGCTGTGGGTTTTGGCGTGCTCGCCGCGCTCGGAGAGGGCGGCGCGGGCGGCGTTCAGCATCGCGTAGTAGGCGGCGCTGGCGACAGAGCCAGGGTGGCCTGATTTGACGATCACCCGCGCGACCGCGAGACGATCGCGGGCCTCCTCCATGAACTCGCTCGAGCGAGGGCTCACCGGGGCTCGTCTCCCTCCAGCGCGTTTCCGGCCAACACGATCTTGTCGCGGTCGACCTCGCCGATGAAGAAGGATTCGATCTCGCGGCGGCCACGCAGCCACTGCGGGTCATAGACATGGACCGAGTAGGCGAAGGGGCTCTGGCCCTCGGCGAGTGCCGCCGCCTCGCTTAGCTCCAGCGCCAAGCGCTGGTTGCGTTCGACGTCGCCTGCGGCGATGACCAGCAGGTCGACGTCGGAGTCGGGATGGGTGCGCTCGCCGCGGGCGCGGGAGCCGTAGAGCCAGACGGCGCGCAGATCGTCGCCCAGCTCACTTGCGAGCGCGGCGACGAAGCGCTGCACGGTGCGGCGCTCCGCCTCGGAGAGAGTCGCGCTGGCCGGGGCGTTGTGGAGCTGCGCGGGCACACTCAGGAGCATAGGCGGCCCGTTGGCGGCAGGCGCGTCGGAGGCTAGACGAGGGCCGGGTGGCGACTCATGAGAGCGGCACGCCGGAGAGCGAGGCGACCTTCCAGGCGTCGCCTTCGCGGGCCACCGAGATCGCGTAGATCGTGCCCTTGGGCGCCCCTCGGAAGATCAGGAAGCCCCGGTCGCCTTGGCGGCGCAGGCTGCCGACGTCGGCGGCGGCAGCTTCGCGCAGGGTCGAGGTCGGGACCCTGCCTGAGAGCGCGCCGAGAATCGCGGCGCAGCCCCGGCCCGCCGCGCCGGAGCCGCCGGCGCCGAGCTGGGCGAAGCCCTGCTTGGTGGCCTTGCTCAGGTAGGCGCAGGCGGCGGCCCAGTTGCGCTCGGCGCGGGCGTCGAGGAAGCCGTGCAGGGCGGTGGCGGCGGCCTGCAGTTCGGATTCGCTCGCCTCGGCGCCGAATTCCTGGACGCTGTTGTCGCCGCCCTTGACTTCGAACTGGGCGGAGCCGCCGCCGGAGTCGTGGTGGGGCTTGGGGGTGAATTCGGCGGCTTCTTCGCCGCGCGAGCCGGCCCGCGGTTCCGCGGAACCGCCTTCGCCCGCACGCTGGCCGTGCTTCCCCCCGCCGTTGGCGGCGGAGGTTGTCGTGCCGTGGCCGTTACCCCCCTGCGCCGCGGTTTCCGATCCGCCGGTCGACGAGGAGCCGCCGCCGCAGGCCGACAATCCGACGGCGAGCAGCACGGCGGCAAGCACCGTCTTCAGTCCCTGCCTCACGACTTCCATTCTACGGCTCCCCGACCGGCACTCGCGATCGGCCCGGTGGCTGCCGCGAGCACCGAGCCGATCCGCCGTACCCTTAGCGTCATGTCCACGCTCGTGCTCGATCCGGCAACGCCCGAGCTTGAGGCGCTGAAGGAGCGCCGGCGGCGCTCCGGCCTCGATCGCCTCGATGAGGTATGGGAGGGTGTGCCGCACTTGGTCCTGGCGCCGTCAGGAGGACACGCACAGGTCGCTCAGCAGCTGGCATCGCCTCGACCGCGGCGAGGAAGTCGGCGGCGTTCTCGTCGCCCTCGGAGAGGGTGACTGGAAGGAGGAGAAGCGAGCGGGAGCGGGCTCGGCCGCGATCAGCGCAGGACCTCGAAGGCGCGCTCGAGCCTGGGTCCGAAGCGGTAGACGGCGAAGTCGTCGTCGAAGGCGACGGCACGGTGGACGCCGAGGCGCTCCATCACGGCAAAGCTGGTGCGGTCGACGAGCGAGAAGCCCTGGTCGGCGAAGGCCTCGCCGATCCGCCAGGCGGCGTCGAGGTCGGCGGGGGTGACGTGCTCGACGACCGCGGCGCCGGCGCGGATCGACTTCCAGAATCGATCCGCGACGTGAGCCCCGAGGCGACGCTGGAGCAGCAGCCAGCACTCGACCAACGCGTGATCGGTCGTGAGGAGCTGCTCGCCGCTGCCGAGCAGAGCCCGCGCGCGTGGGCTGTCGACATCGTCGTCGTCGAGAGCCGCATAGAAGGCCGATGTATCGACGAACGCGGTCAACCAGCGGCTCTCTAGGCCCGCTTCGCTCGACCGGTCTTTCGCAGGTACTCCGCCTCAACGGCTTCGCCGACGTATCTGTCCTTGTGCTTGGCGATGTTCGAGCCGCCGGAACTGCCGATCCCGAAGATCTCGCTGATGTCGGCCTTTGGCCGCTCCTCGCCGCCGAGGTCGTGGCGGACGGCGCGGCGCACGTACTCGGCGAGGGAGACGTTCAGCTCGGCGGCACGCCGTTTGGCGCGGCGATGATCCTCGGCGTCGAGGGCGATCTGGGTCCGTACCATCATGGTTGTAACAGCATAACAGCACACCCGCGAACCGCCCTCTCTCACAGCGAGCTCGAGGCGATTCAGGGTCTTGCGATCGCTGCCTGGAAATCGGCCGGGC
Organism: uncultured Actinomycetes bacterium; assembly: GCA_963714045.1. Classification (GTDB taxonomy): domain Bacteria; phylum Actinomycetota; class Thermoleophilia; order Solirubrobacterales; family 70-9; genus VAYN01. The sequence continues at coordinate 2,240,819 of OY970225.1, forward strand.
CGGAGGTGGCGCGGACTTCGAGGCGGAGGGCGGCGTGGCCGCAGTTGGAGTAGGAGAGAGAGGCGGCGCCGCTGGGGTCGGTGGCGGCACGGGCCAGCGCGCGATCGTCGGTCGGGTCGCGCAGGGTCGCGACCAGGCCGGCGCCCTCCGGCGCCTGCAGAGATATGGAGACCGGGCCGTCGAGCGGCGTGTGGATCAGGCGCGAGGAGACCGAGGGTGGGCCGTCCACGGCTTGGGCGGCAGCGACCCCGAACGCGTCCGGGCGGGCGTTCGCCGCGGGGGGCGGAGCCGCGGGAGGGCCGGCGAGACTGCCGCGCCAACTCGATTCCACCGGGCCGGTCAGAGGATGGGCGACGTCGGCGTGGATCTTCTCCAGCGCGGTCGCGGTCGGGCGCAGCAGCGACGTGTACTGCCAGCTGACGCGATCGCCGGGCCGGTTGAGGCGGGCGTAGGACTGGGCAAAGGCCTCCTCGGGGTCCTGCCAGTAGTGGGCGCCCTGGTTGCCGGGGAAGAGGCGGCCGCGGCGGGCGAGCTGGCAGACCCGCTCGTAGGTCGCCCAGCGCGGGGTGCCGGCCTCGATCGCCGGCAGCGCCGCGCCCGGGCGGGTGTTGGCGATGTGGTGGCCGTACTCGTGGGCGATCGCGAAGTCGCGCGGCACCCCCTCGACCGGCTGGTCCACCCCGGAGACGACCATTTCGTCTTCGGAGGGGAAGTAGCAGGCGAGCACTTCGGCGCCGCAGGCTTCGCCGAGCTCCTCGGGGGTGGCGACGAAGACGCTGAGCTCGGCCATCTCCGGGCCGTGGTCGAGCGAGCGCAGGACCGCGGCGACCGCTTCGACTTCGGCGGGACCGTAGGCGTCGGAGGAGATCTGGAATTCGTTCGCGGCCGAGGCGTAGCGCAGGGCGCTCTGGCGGATCATCGAGCGCAGCGCGGTGGCGTCGGGGCGGATCGCGGAGTCCTGGGCGCGGTCGGAGTGGCGCGTCGCGGCGAGCGCGTCGCGCAGCGGCTCGCGCGTCGCGGCGGGGCTCGCTGGGGCAAGGGCCGTGAGCGCGAGCGCGCCCAGCGCGAGGGCGACGGCGAAACGCACTGTCCGGAGTCGATGCACACGGACGCATCGGACGGCGGGCGGGCGCCGGCCAGGACCGGCCGGCCTTCTGGACGAAGATCCCCCCCGCTATCGAGGATCTGCAAGCCGGCTTTCGCGGTCCGGACCGCGAAAGCCTCAGCGGATGTCGTATGCGCCGCCGGGGCTCATGCGCCTCGCAGGCTCGTAGCGCTGGGCCGCCCGATCACCACAGCGTCGGCACTCCGTGGGCGGCGATGGCGGGATCGCGGGTGACGATCGGCACGCCCTCGGTCATCGCCTGAGCAACGAGAAGGCGGTCGAAGGGGTCGCGGTGCGGCTTGCCACTCACCTCCACGTAGGGAAGACCGCGATACGCAGCGGCATGGATGGCCGAGATCGGCAGCAGCGAAAAGCCCTCGGCGAGCAGCTCCTCCGCCCACTCCTCGGCGGCCTCCAGCTTGCCGAGGGAGGCCTTGATCGAGACCTCGAAGAGCGTGCCGGCGCTGAACAGCGGCTCCTCGGCGCCGGCGATCGCCTCGCGCGCGGTCTCCGAGAGGCTCGGATCGTCGGCGAGCCACCAGAGGGCGGCGTGGGTGTCGAGAAGGAGCCTCAGTCCTCGACCCCGAGCGCGCGGGCGACGTCATCCGGCCAGGCGTCGAAGTCCTCAGTCAGGCGGATGCGTCCGGCCAGCGCGCCGGGCTTGCGCCGTGCGGCGCCCGGCCTGGGCAGGGGAACCAGCCGGGCGACCGGCTGGCGACCGCGGCGCAACTCAACCCTCTCGCCCTGCTCGGCGAGGGCGACGAGCTTGGACAGGTTGGTCTTGGCCTCGCCGATGCTGAAGGTGTGGGTCACGGAAAGACCGTACCACATGGCTGGCCAAGTTGGCCAAGTCGGAGCGCCGAGGGCAACTCAGTGCAGCCGCACTCCTTGGCGCAGCCCCCCGGCCTTGTGGCCGGCCTGGGTGAGCTGCACCCCGACCCGGTAGCGCCCCGGCGGCAGCGTGCCGCGCAGGCGGGTCAGGCGCAGATTGACGGTCGCGCCGGGGAGGATCGTCACCGGGGCGACGATGCCGCTCAGCGTGTGGTTGTGGCCGCTGATCCGCACCCGGCCGCCGATCGGGTCGATCGTGTTGCCGGCGTTCTTGACCGCGAGGAAGAGGGCGCCGTGCTTGGCGCTGCCGTGCTCGAAGAGGTGCACGGCGCGGGCGCTGTAGCGCCTTGCGGAGGCGGGCGGGAAGAGGCGCAGCGAGGTGACGAGGCGGTAGGCGACCTTGACCCCCTTGCCGCCGCCGTACTTCGGTGCGCCGGTGACTTCGACCGCGCCGTAGAGAGAGCCGCCACTGGGGCGGGAGGCGAGGCTCAGGCCGAGCGCCTTGGTCGCCCCGGGGGCGAGCCAGAAGCCCTTGTGGTTTGGCCGCAGCGCGCCGAGCACCTTGCGGCCGTTGGGGGTGACCGAGCCATTGCGCGCCTGTAGCCAGGGGCGCACGGCGAGGCGGACCTTCATCGGCTTGGCGGTCGTGTTGGCGATCTTCAGCGCTCCCACCGAGCCCGGGCGGGCCGCCGCTTCGAAGATGCCGGGGGTGACCGAGAGGCCGCCCTGCGCGGCGAGCGCCTGGGCGACGCCGAGGCCGGCGAGGAGCAGGCAGATCGCGGCGATCGCCAGCCGCGGGGCGCTGAACAGTCTCATGGTCGCATCCTCTCTCTCATAACCCTTCCCAGCGGCTTGAACCCTGACCAAGCCAAAAGTTGCGCTCGCTCACGGCCCTCCCGCCGTGAGCGTTACCAGCAGAAGCTTACCGTGGCTGCGCAGGGCGCGGGCGCTGGGGGTTTCCTGGCGCAGGCGGATCTTCGCCGGGGCGCCGGAGAGCGGTTCGCTCCAGCTCCGCAGCGTCGCGGGGACCGGTGCGTCGAGCGAGCGGAAGGGGCCGGCGTCCGCGGTCGCTTCCAGCGGCGCGGGGAGGATCGAGGCGCCGCCGACGAGATGCCCGAGGCGCGGGCCCGAGGTGACTTCGCCGTCGGCGAGGCTGAGCTGCGTCGGCGTATCGGTGGCGGTCACCGCGACGCGGATCGTCGCCGTGTAGACGTCGCGGGGGCCGGCGTTGGTGAAGGGAGTCGGTTCGCCGAGCGAGAGCGCGAGCGTGCTGGGCACGGTGCCGCCGGGGGTCGGGCTCGCCTGGGCGCGGGCGAGGAGCGCAAGCGCAAGCGCCGCGGCGAGCACCGCCGCCGCCAAGGCGAGCGCGGACCGGCGCGCTCGCGACGAGGCGCTCATCGGAGCCTGCTTCCGCTTCGCCGGCGGCGCACCTTGGTGGCTGGTCCGTTCATCGCGCAACCGGAATAACCCGGGGGGGCGACGGAGTTGCGGTGGGAGGGACTCTCAGCGCGCACCGAGATGGGGCTCGATCCAGGGTCGGAACCGGGTGAAGAACTCCAGCGAGGTCTCGCGGATGAGGGTTGCCGCGTCATGCACCCGCCCGGCGCGCAGGCCGGGGTACTCGTGCTCGATCTGCGAGCGACCTTTCTGCGCCCTCGCCAGCCGCCGGCAGAGGCCCGCGTCGATCAGCTTCGCGTTGCGCAGAGCGTCGAACGCGTGCGTCGCACGGAAACCCTCGCCGCCGGTGGGATCGCTGGGCAGACCGGCGAGCCGAACCCCGTCCATCGCCATGTCGGCGACGTATCCCTGCACCCGACCGGCGGCGCGTTCGACCGCCTGGACGTCGTTGTAGGCGTCTATGTCGTCGCTGGTCTCGAAGGCGCGCTTGAACCGCGCAAGGTCGAACCCGTCACCGAAGGCGGCCATCGCCGACTCCAGCGCCGTATGCTGGCGCGGGAAGTCGTCGATGCGAGCGACGATCCGGCGCTGAAGCCGCTTGCCCGCCGCCTTGCGCAGCTGTTCGTCGCTCACCCGTGCGCCGCCAGGAAACGGTCGGCGCGGGCGAGCGCTTCCCTCGTGCGCGCGGCATCGAGCCTGCCGCCGCGTCGGCGCAGCTCGGGCTCGCGTCGGCGCAGCTCGGGCCATGTCCCCTCGCGGTCGATGAGCACCCGGCCGTCCTTCAGCGCCATCGCGAGGAAGGTCGGATCCTCTTCGGTCTCCTCCAAGAGGACCACGTCGACCGATCGCCCGACAGCCGCCTCGAGCTTCAGCCGGAGATCCGAGAGGCGCGAGAAGCTCGGATCGCGCAAGGAGACGATCACGTCGACATCGCTGCGCTCGGTGTCCTCCCCCCGCGCCGCCGAGCCGAAGAGCAGCGCGAAGCGAGTGTTGCGTTCGGTGCGCAGAGCGCCGCGCAGCTTCGCCAGCAGCGGCCAGCGGCGGCGCGTGTAGAGACTCTCGCCGACTGACATCTCGAGCGTTCGCGGCGAGGGGCGGCGAGCGCGAAGCGCGCCCTCGTTCACCGCCCGTCGCAGGGTGCGCTCGTGCACTCCGACTTCACTGGCGATCTGGATCAGCCGCATTGTGTGTCCATAATAGCGGCTTGTGTGTCCGTTATGCTGCGCACGATCACAGCCAGTTCTCTACACGCAGGTCGGGGACGCGGTTGAAGTGGCGGAGGTTGGCGGTGACGAGGGTGAGGTCGCGGTCGAGGGCGATCGAGGCGATGCGCAGGTCGGGCTCGTCGAGCGGCTCCCCCCTCGCCTCGAGCTGGGCGCGCAGCGGGCCGTAGGCCTCGGCGGTGCCGACACTGGCGGGGGGCTTCTCGCCCGAGCGCTGTGATGTCTTTGGTGTCATCTGTGGTCACCGCGATGCCGTCGAAGTGTTCTCGGGTCCGATGACAAACGGCGCTCCATATCAACGGCCGGCCGTCGGCGTGATCGGCACCTTCTCCGCCTCGGCTGCGCGCAGCACCTTGCGGTCGAAGGACGCCACGGCCCAACCGGCATGCGCGGCGGTGGCCAGGCAGTATGCGTCGGGAAGGCTGATCGGGTGGCGGGCGCGCAGCCCCCCGGCGCGGACGGCGATCGCCTCGCCCGGCCGATGGAACGCCACGCCCAGCGCCGCGATCGCCTCGCGGGCCGCGCTCAGTCGCTCCCGATCGGAGGCCGGGGCGACCAGCACCTCGGAGAGGTTGACGACGCTGATAAGCGGCGTCGCCTGCTGGTCGCGCCAGCCGGTGAAGAGCTCGCGAGCTTGGGAGTGATGGGAATCGGAGCCGTCGAGCGCGCCGATCAGGACGTCGGCGTCGAGTACGAGCCTCAACGCTCCTCGTCCTCGGCGTCGAGTCGCTCGAGGTAGCCCGGCGGGTAGGAGCCGGTGAGCGAGCCGAAGGCGCTCTCGAAGGACACGGCGCCACGGCGGATCCGCACCTCGCCCTCTCCACCGGCGAACGGATCCTCGACCGCGATGCCGTCGAAGCGGCGAAAGTCGCGGTCGCGGGTGTAGATCTTGCCGACGCCGTGCTGGCGCATCAGCGCGGCGAGATGGCCGTCGGGCACGTCGTTGCCGCGATCGGCCTCGCCCCGCGTCGCGAGGTACAGCTCCCAGAACCCGTCCTGCTCGCCGGGCGTGCGCACGTGGGGGACGGCGATCAGGGCGCTGATGTTGGCGATAGCGTCCTTGGGAGCGAGCGGCCGGGGAAGCAAGGCGGGATGGGTGACGATCCGCAGGTAGCCCATGATCGCCGGCCAGAAGAGGTAGACAATGTCCGGCCCCGCCGCCAGGCGCTCCACCAGCGCCCTGGCGGTCTCGTGTACCGGCTCGGCCTCGTTGGAGGCATAGACGAGGACGTTGGCGTCGACGGTGGCGCTCAACGTTCGAGCAAGGCGGCCAAGGCCTCCTTGTCCTCGAGGTCGACCGCCGGCCTGCCGAGGTCGCGGCTGAGCCAGGCGAAGGGCCGTGGCCTGGGCGCGGGCTCTTCGCGCAGCTCACGCGCCAGCAGCTGGGAGGCGAGCTCGCCGATCGACTTGCGCTCGCGCGCGCTGCGGCGGCGCAGCTCGCGCATCACCGACGGGTCGAGGTTGAGCGTCGTCCTGGCCATGATGCTTGATGCTAACAGCATTGCCATCACGCACCAGAGGATCGCAGCCCCCGGCGCTCAGCCGCCGGACACGAGGCCGTCGGAGCGGCCGATCTGCCAACGCAAGCCCGGCCCGAATTCGAGCGTGAGATGGCCGGGGGTGATCAGCTCCCAGTTGGGCGGATCGTCGGCGGCCTCCTCGGCGGCGGGGGTGACGAGGAGCTGGGAGCCGTCGGAGAGGCGACAGCGAAGCGCGGCCGTGATCGGGTCGAGCCTGGCCTCCTCCAGCCTCTGGCCGACCAGGCGAGTCGGGTCGGCCGGCTCGAACTCGGCGTCCTGGGTCGCAAAGCGCCACAACTCCCCCGTCTCGTCGCGGATTTCGACGTGGAGCACCCCCGGGTAAGCGATCCGGGCATCGACGATCTTCCCGCGCAGCGAGCGCAGAATCGTGATCGGAGAGGTGTCGAGGGCAACGCTAATCGCCATTGGCCTGCCTCCATTGTCGCAGCCATGCCAACAGATCTCACATAGGTCATGTGATCGCGTGGACCTCCGGCTTCCTTCTCAGCGTGCAGCGCATCGCGTGCCGCGTAGCGCTCCTCATCGGTGAAGCCCAGCTCCTTGCAGGCCTGGCGAAACTGCTTGATGTCGCGCTTTGGCGCCACAGGGGGCACGAGTCTAGAGAGACCCTCTGCGTTCCCTCGCCGCGCTGCGGCGCTCGGCCGGACTCGCGCGGACGTCTAGTCTCAGCGCGGCCCCCACGGGGGCTTGCGGGTGCGCGGAGGGATCGCTAGGCGAAGCTTGGCTTTGGCCAGTTCCTTGAGCGGGCCGTGGTAGCGGAAGAGGACCGTGCGGCCGGAGCGGAAGCCGAGCTTGAGCTTCAGGCGTCCCTTCTTGCCGACCTTGACCCGGCGCACATGCGAGAACTTGACCGGGCCGTGGTAGTGCTTGAAGGAGAGGTGCCAGACGCGGAAGTAGACGTCGACGGGGGTGCCCCTGGGGGCGAGGAAGCGCTTGCCGGAGGCACTGCGGCAGGTGAGCTTCCCCGCATAGGGGTAGCGGTGCCCGTACCACAGCACGGGCACGTGGCGGGGGCGGGTGTGCCAGAGGGGCCTTTTGGCGAGGCGCATGGTGAGGTGCGGGGCGCGGCAGCGCTTGCGCTTCAGGGCGAGCCCTTCGCCTTTGCCTTTGCCGTTTTCGCTCCCTTTGCCGTTTTCGGCGCCTTTGCCGTTGCCGGGGTGGCTTTCTTCGCCGCCGCTGCTGATCCCGACCGTGACCGTGGCGATCGTGCCTTCGCCGGTCCGCGGGGCGTTGCGGACGACGATCGCTTCGTCGACGAGGGTCGCGGTGTTGGCGGCGGCGTCGGTGACCCGCACGCGCAATTGGTGAGTGCCGTCGGAGGTCGCCGTGGTGTCGAGCGAGAGCGGGACGGCGGAGACAGATTCGGGGCAGGAGCCGGGCGGCGGTTCGGACCCGCCGGGGGTGGGGTGTTCGGGACAAGCGCCGGAGCCGAGGCGGACGAAGGCGCTCTGCCCGTCGAGGGTGGCTTCGGCGTTGGCGAGGCCGGCGCCTTCGTCGGAGGCGTAGAGGCGAAGTTCGAGCGTGCCGGAGGCGGGGCTGCGGACGCCGCCGACGGCGCCCGTGGGGGGGGTAGTGTCGGGCGCTTCGGCAGCCCACGCCGGGGCGAGGAGAGTGAGAGCGGCGGCGGCGAACAAGGCAGCGGCGGCGACAATGATCCCGAGGCTCTTCATGCGCTCCCTCGGCTTTTGCTTTGGTTGGTCTCCCTGCTTCACCACCGGTTGGCCTTCCTGCTTCGTGCTTCGCCAACCGGTTTGCCTCGCTCGCCACATCGCCAGCTGGCCCACTTCAAGATTGGCGCGATCTTTATAGAGTACACGCTCGCATGCAGCGGATTCAGCGCGGACGAATGTGCGAGCGGTGGTGCGGGGGCGGCGCGTAGTCCGCTTGGTGAGTGAGCTCACCCCCGTCTGGAGTGGCGGCGGGGGAGGACGGTGATCGCGAAAGTGGTGGATGCCTCATGGATCAGGTCGACCGGGACGGCCGTCGTCTCCGCGGCGCTTCGCGGCGGTTTGCCCGAGCCGAAGAGGGCGATGGAGACCAACTGGCCGCGCGGGTCGTGGCGGGCCTTGTAGCGGATGCCGTCATAGCCGGCGTCTCGGAGGGCGAGTGCCCAGCCCTGGGTCAGGTCGTAGTCGGAGGTTGAGTGGATCTCGGCGGTGAGGCCGACGAGTCCGAGGACGGTTGGGTCGGTCAAGTCAACGACCTCTGCTTTGGGCGGGCGCAGCCTGGATAGCCGCTGCGCATCGACCAGCGGCTCTGGGATCACCCCGCCCGGGCGCAGCAGGCGCCCGAACTTCTCGACGAAGGCGCCAATCGGCTCCTCTGCGAGGTAGCAGGTGCCTGACTCGGCGAGGTTGAACCTGCCATCCGGGCCGACGTCGAAGAACCAGGGCGCGACATCGGCGGCATGGATTCGCCACAGCGATTTCGTCCCGAGCTTCGTGCTGGGAAGCTCGGGCAGGTCGTCCGGAGGAACGGGCAGGCCGCGTGGGCTCAACGCTTCAGGTCGGCCACGGTGCGGTGGGCCGAGAGAATCAAGGGCTCGATGTCCGCGTCGGCGAAGGCATCGATGGGTGCCCGGTCACCCAGCTCGGGCTGGGGGGCGGTGGCAAACGCGGCAATTGCCCAGGGATCAAGCCCCGCTTCGCCGAAGATCTCATTGAGCTTCTTGATCGCTCCGAAGGGAGCGCTGTTCGCGGCATCGAACTGCCAGCGCGGATAGCGGATCAGGTCGGCGTCGTCGCGCAAGGCGATCACCGAGCCGCTGAGAACGCGCTTGCGCAGTGCCTCACGGCTGATCCCGCCAAGCAGGATGCGAGCTTCGGCGCTGGTCAGCAGCTCCCCGAGCGCACGTTCCCAGGCCCCACCGGCAAGGACGACCATCGCCGCACGGCGGCCGAGCGCCTCGGCATCATCGGCCGAACTCGGCTGTCCACCGATCTCGGTAAGCGTGCGCCGGAACTCCTCGACGGTTCGATCTAGAAGGGCTGGTTTCGCTGCCATCTGGCATAAAAAGTAGCGTCAACCCCGTCAACAGTCAAGCGTGGTGGGGGCCGTCGGGGGCCGAGCCGGTCGGGGGGCGTTTCGCACTGCCCTTGCCCTTGTGGCCGGCGGCCGCGAGCAAGGTGGCTACGTCCTCGAAGTCACGGTCGCGGCCGGCGGAGCGCTTGAGGCGGATCAGATCGTCGAGGCCGACGGCACGGATGCGGACGCCCTGCACGACCGCTTCCATGGCGCGGGGGCGCATCTCCTCGTAGGGGCGGCCGCCGGGGATCTCGGCGGGGTCGAAGAGGTCGAGGCCGCCGGCGGCGGTGCGCAGGGTAAAGTTGCCGCCGTTGTAGAGGTCGTCGGGATCGCGGGGGTCGACATCCAGGAGATCGGCGTCGACGCCCGCGAGCTTGGCGTCGAGAGCTTCGAGGGCGGCGGCGAGGCGCGCCATGTTCTGCGGCGTCCACTCGACCAGGATGTCGACGTCGCGGGTGTTGCGGAGGTGGCCGTGGGCGTTGACCGCGACGCCGCCGATCGTCAGGTACTCGACCTCATGGCGCTGCAGGGCCTCGAAGATCCGCGCCGGGTCCAGCGGGCCGCGGTCGAGCTCGGAGGGCAGGTCCTCGAGCACGCCGATCAGCCCTCGCGCGGGGCCAGCGGGCGCAGCTCGGCGCGGGCGAGCCGATCGCCGAAGCGCATCCACTCGAACAGGCCCTGCAGGCGCTGGGCGGGCGTCAGCTGCGCCTCGGCGGCGAGGTGGGTGGGGTCGGCGCGGCTGCCGGAGAGCTGGCGCAACTCGACGCTGGGCTCGAAGCCGAGCGCCTCGAGCAGGGCGGCGAAGCGCTCGAAGGACGGCGACTCGTGGCCGTTCTCGATGCGGCTGATCGCGGGCGCCGCGATCCCGGTGCGGATCGCCAGGCGACGCTGGGAGACACCGGCGCGGTGGCGGGCATCGCGGAGGATCTGCCCGAGAAGGGGTGGGGCGGGCGCTTTCGGGACGGTCATAACGAATACGTTAACACACGTGCTTGACACTGGGCCGGCGGCGGTGCGCGGAGGTGGGTGGCCAGGTCGGGAACGCGATCAAAGTGGCGGACGTTCCTGGGGTAAGTCGATGGTCGCCGCCAGGCGGCTGAATCAATATTGAATGTTGATATTGTCCAGTCGATGATCCGGCGCACGCTCCAGGAGCAGCTCGAGCGGGCCGCGGAGCGCTATCCGGTGGTCACGATGACGGGCAGCGGGCTCCGGAGCTGCTCTCCTACATGCAGGGCATGGTCGACGAGGACCCCTCCCCCGGTCGCTTCCTCCTCACGGGATCCCAGAACCTCCCGCTGATCGAGGGCGTCAGCCAGTCCCTCGCCGGGAGGACGGCGCTGCTCGAGCTGCTGCCGCTCGATCTGGCGGAGATCCGTCGCTTCGGCGGCCCGGACGACAACCTCGACAGCGTGATCTTCCGCGGCGGCTACCCGCGCATCCACGATCGCGGCCTCCCGGCCGCGGAGTGGCTGGCCGACTACACCGCGACCTATCTCGAGCGCGACGTGCGCAACCTGCTCGCCGTCGGCGACCTCGAGACCTTCCATACATTCCTTCGGCTCTGCGCGGGACGGGTGGGGCAGCTCTTGAACCTCGCCTCGCTCGCCGCCGACTGCGGCGTCTCCCAGCCCACCGCCCGGCGCTGGCTCTCGACGCTGGAGGCGAGCTTCATCGTCTTCCGCCTGCCGCCGTTCCACGCCAACCTCGGCAAGCGCCTGGTCAAGCGCCCGAAGCTGTACTTCTACGACCCCGGCCTCGCGGCGAGCCTGCTCGGGATCGACGCGCCCGAGCAGCTCGTGACGCATCCCTTGCGCGGAGCGATGTTCGAGGGCTGGCTGGTCTCGGAGGTCGTCAAGTGGCACCGGCACCGCGGGCGGCGACCTCAGCTCTCCTTCTTTCGCGAGCGCGACCGGCTCGAGATCGACCTGGTCGTCGAGCGGGGCACCGAGCTGACGCTGATCGAGGCGAAAGCCGGGCGTACGCCGTCGAGCGAGCACTTCGCCGCGTTCGGAGCCTTCGCGGAGCGGATCGCCGCGCGCGGGGACGAGCGCTGGCGGGTGGCGGGACGCATGGTCGTCTACGGCGGCGAGGAATCGCAATCGCGGAGCCAGGGAGAGCTGGTCAGCTGGACGGACCTGCCGATCGTCAGGTTCGACGACCGCTGAAGTTCGAAGATCTGGAGAACTCCTGTGGTGATCGGATCTGGGGAGGTTTGCGTGACCCCGCGCAGCGACACCCTCGCGGCTCCTCGCGGCGGTTGAGGAAGCCGTTCATCTGTGCTGAGGCTTATCAGCACATAAGTTATTGACACGGCAGTTCCGGTGAGCGGTCTGCGATTCCGCGGTTCTCAAACGGGAGCCGGCTCGTCGCAGTAGAGGTCGATCTCGGCGGGCAGGTCATCGACCCGGGGACGAGCGCCGATCACGTGGTAGTCGAGATCGCTGACCTCGGTGCGCCGACCCCTGGCGGTGGAGCCGGTGAGGACCAGCGTGACGGCTCCCAGCGCGCGGCTGCGAGACTCCACGGCGGCGGTGATCGCCGCCAGCTCCGCGCTCTGGTGGCGATTGGCGCGCTCGCGGTCGACCAGAAGGCGACTCGCCCAGAGCGCGGCGTCAAAGGGGGCGAGCCGGGCGAAGCCGTCACGGACGGGCGCGGGCTCGTGCCAGACCCTGACGAGAGTCGTCGTCACGAGGCTTCCTCCTCCCCACTCCCAGCGGCATCTTCGCGCTCGGCGATCGCGACGGCCTGCTCGATGTCGGCGAGGGCGTCTTCCTGTCGAGCACGTCGGTCATCAACCCTTGGTTTGACCGCCACGCGCAGACAGGGCGGCGCGCAGCGCCCGAAGCCGCGGCGCGGATCAGTGCTTCTTCTTGCCGCCGCCCTTCTTCTTTCGGTTTCTTGTCGGCATGCTGGGCGGATGTCCGCATAAGCCCTGAACGCGAACTGGCGGATGCTCAGCCGCCGATGTCGGCGAGGATGCGGACGTCAGCTCCGCAGAGTTCGTAGACCGGCTGGGCGCGAGCATCGAGGCTGAGAAGGGCGCCGCCGGCGTCGCCGATGGCAAGCCCGATCAGGGCATCGTAGACGGCGCCGCCGGTGCGGTTGGCGGCGACAAGCAGGTCGAGCGCCCGCCGGTAGGCAGCCGGAGGGGTCGGGATCGGCTCGCCGTCGAGGAACTGGTCGAGGTAGGCGAGCACCGCGGCGGACTCGGCCCGGTAGACGCCGCCCGTCGCGGTCAACACCGAGTAGGTCTCGGCGATCGTGTGAGCGATCAGGTTGCCGTGCTCCCTAACCTCCGCCAGGGAGGGCAGGACGTCGCGATGGAAGCGATGGCTGGAGACGAAGCCGGCGACGAGCACCGAGGTGTCGGGCGCGATCACCGCCGCGCCCGCTCAAGCGCCTCGCGGACCTCCTCTGGCCCGTGGGGCGCCACCTCCAGATCGGAAGTGAGGACGTCGTGGAAGCCACGGCGCAGGTGAGTGGGCCGGGGAGCGGGGGTCAACTCAATCCGCTCGCCGGCCAGCTCCACATCGACCTCCTCTCCGCCGCTGAGGCGCAGGGCGGAGCGCAGCTGCTTGGGGATGACAACCCGCCCGGCACGATCAATGGTAGTTCTCATGCCACAGAAGCTACCGCATTGTCCCCACCGCCGACAACGGGCATTCGGATCTGCCCCTCAAGCGAAACCTGGGCGTCGAGGAGAGCCGACGGAGCACCAGTCGTCGGCGAGAGCGCGGCATCAGCGCTCACCCCGGCAGCGTTTGCAGCGACGGCCCGGGCGGGGTGGCCGCCCGGGCCGGGGCGCGGCGCGGCGCGGATCAGTGCTTCTTGCCGCCCTTGCCCTTGTGCTTGCCGGCGCGCTTGTGGTGGCGCTTGTTCTTCTTGTGCTTCTTGCTATGGGGATGGCTCTGGGATGGGGAATCGCTTTGGGGGAGGGGCGAATTGGATTCGCAGCTCTGTTCGCAGCCCAAAATTTTCCGAGCAGGCCTCAGGCTTGGGATGAGGGCCTGCTCGGGGGTCTCCCCCGGGTTCTCAGGGCTGTCGCCTGGCGGGGGGCTACTTCTTCTTGCCGCCCTGGAAGCTGACCACGACTTTGCACCGGGGCGTCGGGGACGGGCTCGAAGGTGTTGCGGATGCCCCTTCCACGCGGGCCAGCAGCACCACCGAGTAGCGGCCGACCTTGCCCTTCTCAGTCTGGGTGGGGAAAGGTCGGGAGCGGTTGAGTGCAGGTGCGAGGTCGGGAGCGCTGTCGGGTTTTGCGTGGCTGGGGCGGGGGAAAAGTCGGCAGCGGCAACAGCGGCTTCAAGCTGTGGTGTCTGTGGTGTCGGATTCGTCGTCTGTTGAGTCGTTGGGCGGAGCCAGGAGGGCTTCGATGGCGGCGAGGAAGCGCTCGGCGGCGTCCAGCAGTTCGCGGGCCAGCTCCGGCGTGAGGGGCTTGGCCTGGTAATCGCCTTCCTGGCGGGCTTCCTGGGCGCGGCCGGCAAAGCCATACAGCTCCCGATCGAAGGCGCCGGTTGCGACGAAGCGCTCGCTGAACAGGGTCCACGTCCCACCGTGGGTCTTGGCGTAGGAGTCGCGCTCGGAGAGAGCGGCCCGCGCGGCGTAGAGCATCGCGTAATAGGCGGCGCTGACGATGAGTGCGGGGTGCGCCACGTCGAAGATCTTCTGCGCATCCGAGAGGCGCTCGCGCGCCATGTCCATGAACTCCTGCGAGCGCGGACTCACAGCTCGCTCCCGGCGAGGACGATCTTGTCGCGGTCGACCTCCTGGATGAAGAAGGATTCGATCTCGCGGCGGCGGCGCAGCCAGTCGAGATCCTCGACCTTGACGGAGAAGTAGAAGGGATTGGCACCTTCCGCTTCGACGACCTCGAAGCGCAGCTTGTTCACCGCGGCGCCGTAGCGCCGGTCGCCGCCGTCGGCGATCGCCAGCAGGTCGACGTCGGACTCCGGATGAGGAGTCTCGCCACGAGCGCGGGAGCCGTAGAGCCAAACGGCGCGCAAGTCGTCGCCCAGCTCCTCGCGCAGGCGGGCGACGAGGCGCTCGACGATGCGGCGCTCCGCCTCGGAGAGGGTGGCGGCGGCGAGGCGGTTCTCCAGCTGCGTGGGCATATCGAAGAGGATAGGCGGCCCCGCGGCCGCTGGCGCGATATTTCTCTTGTCCCCTGGTGGCCCACCCTCGTGCGGGTGTGGTGGGCAGCCGGGGAGGCGTTGCGGAGGTCGGAGGGCTTTGGGCGGCGCAGGCGGCTTTACCCGGGCTCTGTGTGGGGAAAGGTCGGGAGCGGTGATTCTCAGGCGCGCGTGTGGCGGCGCTGCCGGGGTTTGCCGGGCGATGGGTGGGGGAAAGTCGGCTGCGGCAACGGCGGCTTCAAGCTGTGGTGTCCGATTCGTCGTCTGCTGAGTCGCCGGGGAGCGACAAGAGGGCTTCGGCTCACCGGTACTCCTCGCCCTCCAGATCACTGCCCGCAAGGACGATCTTGTCGCGGTCGACCTCCTGAATGAAGAAGGATTCGATCGCTCGCCGCCCGCGCAGCCAGTCGGGACCGTGGACGAAAATCGAGTAGGAGGCAGGATTGTCTCCCTCCTCGAGAGCCACGCCGTAGGCGACGTCATACACGGTTGCGTCGTGGCGGGCCTTGCCGCCTTGGGCGATCACGATCAGGTCGATGTCGGAGTGGCGATCGGGGTCTGTCTCGTCGAGGTTCATTGCTTCGTCGGCGACCGTGTCGAAATCGAGCGGGGGGAGGCCACCGCGCATGACGTCGACAACTCCGGCACGGGTGGCGGCACGCAGATGCGCCTGCCCGAGCAGGTGCTCGTCGAGCAATGGTTCTCCGTCGCGAAACCGGACGCCATCCAGCTTGCGCAGGGCGGCGAGGACGTGCAGGTCATTGCTGTCGTCGTCAGGAACGAGAAAGTCGACGTCTTCGGTCGCACGCACGAAGCGGTTGGCGATCACCGCGAAGCCCCCGATGACGACGAACCTCGCGCCCTCGGCGACGAGCGCGGCGACGGCCTCGTCGAGCTTAGGCTCGGGTAGAGCCACCGCCCCGCTCCACCGCTCTCAAGAGGTCGGCGGCCTGGGCCGAAAGATTCTGGCCGCGGCGCAGCAGCTCGCCGATGGGGGTGTCGGGCGGGGGCGTGAGCGCGCGGCGCTTCTCGGCGCCCAGCCTCGCCCACTCGACCTCGTGGCCAGGCTCCATCAGCGTTCTGTGCGGGAAGGAAGGCATTGGAGCCAATGGTACGCCAGCGGGGACCGAGGACGGCCACTCGGACGGCCTCGCGGTGTGGCCGGTTCGCCATGCCCCGCACCCGCGCGCACTGCGCGGGAGTGGTCCGGTGCGAAGCTGAAACGGGAGAAAGCTAGGCGGCGTGCTGCACGGCATCGCGCTGGGCCGGGCTCTCGGGAGCCTTCGGCGAGCGCGCGGGTCAGCTGGCCTTCAGGTACTGGCGCAGCGCCTTGCGGATCACCGAGGCCCTCGCCTCGTGGTCGCGCTCGGCACGGCGCGCCAGCGCTGAGCGCAGCTCTGGGTCGAGGCGGACCGACTCCACCCCGGCCGGGCCCGAGCCGATCGTGGGACGGCCGCGGCGGCGGCGCAGCGTCTCGTCGACGTCGTAGCCCGCCTCCGCCTCGTTCGCCAGCTTCTCCACCAGCTCCTCGTCGATCGGAGCGGCGCTCTTCGTCTTGCCGTAGGTCTTCTTCTTGGCCATCCTCATTCTCCTCCCAGCAGGGGCAGGTACTTCGGCCGCATTCGCATCGCGTGGATCGCCAACTCCGAGCCGTCCTCGCGGACGATCGTGACGACCTCAAGCAGTTCCGCATCGCGGGCCGGTCCCAGGTACAGGCGGGTGTCGTCGTCTCGCTCGTCGATGCTCATCGGGTTCTCCACCGCATGTTCGATCTCCGCGTCGGCGATGCCGTGCTTGCGTGCCGACGGATGGATTTCCACGGATGTAATTGTAATACGAAATTCGAGACAGTTTGTTCGCGCTCGGCAACCGGGTCAACCGAGGGCCAGGCGGTCGAAGCAGAGCGCGGCGCGGGTCGGGATCGCGAAGTCGCCGTGGCGGTGCAGGAGGCCGGCGCCGATGAAGTCGCGGACGGCGCGGGCGATCGCGTCGCGCTGGGCGAAGTCGCCAGGATCCTCGGTGACTTCGCGGGCCGGGCCAGATCATCTCAATGGCCGCCCATGGGGAGGTTGGGCGTCCGCCAGTGGGGAGATTCCCATGGGCGTCGTCACCGGGGAAAGACGGCAGCGACGCTCTCGCCGGCCGAAGGGCCCGCATCGCGGGATCGACATCACCCCGGTGGCCCACCTACCTACAGATGTGTCCGCGGGCGCCCCGAGCCGCCGGCAGGCTAAAGAAAAGCCGCCGCCGCGACCAGAGCGGGCGCGGCGGCGGCGGTGTTTCTGGAACGGATCATGCAGATCCCGGTTGGACTAGACGTGGGTCTGTTTCAGGGTCAGGGTGATCACCCTGGGGTAGATGCCGGTGTGCAGCCGTTCGTGCTCCTTGATCAGCTGGATGAACGACTGAAGGGGTTGACGAGATCGACGCCGGTTCGCTCGACGTCGGCGGTGTTGCCGGTTGCGAGGGTGAGACCGACAACCTTCGCCGTCGCGGCGAGCAGGCCGTCGACAACGGGGAGGGGGTCGGGCACATTCAGCCGTCCTCACATCTGCCCGGCGCTCACCAGGCGGATGCCGGAGTCGCGATTGGCCGCGGCCGCCAGCGGGTCCTCGAAGCCCGAGCGGGAGAAGAGGAAGAGCGCCGGGCGCTGGTCGGGACGCAGGTGCGCCGCCAGGGCTTCGAGCTTGCGCAGCTCGCTCGCCGGCATCGGCCCGTCCGTCCACTTGCAGGAGGCGACGGCAATCGCCGCGCCGTCGTCGTCGACCGCGACGGCGTCGAGCTCGCGGTCGCTGTCGCGCAGGCCCGCGGCGCGGAGCTCGCGGACCTTTCCCCACCACCAGCCCACCGCGGCGGCATCGGTCTCCCTGAGCAGCCATTCCTGGCAGACCTCCTCGTAGGCCGGCGAGGCGACGAACTCGTCGAGCTGGGGCAGCACCCGGCCCTCGAGGTGGCGCCTGGCGCCCTCGGGGTCGGCCAGGCGCCCCTGGGCCGGCAGCACGAAGCGGAACCAGAAGCGCAGGTAGGGGTCGGTGATGCGGTAGAAGCTCTGGCGCGAGCGCTCCGGGTTGCGCACCGTCACCGGCAGCTCCTTGCGCACCAGCCAGAGCCGCTGGAGCTGGTCGAGCATCTGGCTTACCCGGGAGCTGTCGCCGATGCCTGTGCGGCTGTCGATCTGGCTGACCCGTGTCTGCCCGGCGGCGATCGCCCGCAGCACCGAGAAGTAGGCGCTCGCGTCGGGCAGCTCGACGTCGAGCAGCAGCCGCGCCTCCTCGTGCAGCAGCCCGTCGCGCGCCAGGATCAGCTCGAGGATGTTGTCGGCGAGGCCGGCCTGCTCGCGCACATGCGCGAGGTAGTAGGGCATGTTGCCGAAGACGCCGTAGGCGCGGATGCGGTCCTCGGCGCTCCAGCTCGGCAGAAAGAGGCCCACGTCTCGCGGCCTGAACGGCTCGAGGCGCAGCTGGCCGGCCCGCCGGCCATAGGTCGCCGCCGAGTAGCCGACGACCTCGCGCTCGAAGAAGCCGACCTCGCTGCCGGAGAGGACCGCGAACACCGGTGCCGAGGAGCCGCGCTCGCGCCACCAGACGTTGATCGTGGTACCGACGTCCGGGCTCTCGCGGGCGATGTGCTGGAACTCGTCCAGCACCAGTAGGACCGGGCCCTCGGCCTCAGCCCACTCGGCGACCGCGTCGAGCGCCGCGCGCCAGTCGGGGGCGAGGAGGCCGGCGCCGCGACCGCTGACCTCGGCCAGCCGCTCGGAGAAGTCGCCGAGGTGGTCGGCGCGAGTGCCGCTGGTCGCCTCGAAGAAGAGGGCCCGCTTGTCCTGACCGAACTCGAGCAGCAGCTCGGTCTTGCCGACCCGCCGCCGCCCCCAGAGCAGGAAGATCTGACTCTCCCCGCTCGCCCAGCGGCGCTCGAGCATCGCGAGCTCCTCGCTGCGGTTGAGGAAGCCGTTCATCGCTGCTGAAGCTTATCAGCACATAAGTTATGGAGCGAGCAGCTCAGGTTAATTGCCGGACGGCTGCCGCCCATGTTGGGAGCAGAAAGGAAACCGCCCCCGCAACCGAGAAGGTTGCGGGGGCGGCGTTTCCCAGACGGGTTATGCGGAACCTGGTTGGACCTACGGAGTGGTCTGTTCCAGGGTCAGCGTGATCGTCTTGCTGTACGGACCCGTGTGCAGCCCGTCGTGATTGCCGATCGGCTGGTTGAATTCCAGCGTCGTCTGATCTTTGGCGATCGGTTCGCTGAACGCCAGCAGGGTGACCGGGTTTGGATCAAGCCCCGTCAGAGTCGAACCGACCCCACCCGTCGCTTTACCTTCCGAATCGGTGGCCGCCACTTCCAACGCACTCGGCAGGAAGTAGTGGTGAGCGTTGCTGTTTTTGTCTACATAGTCCTGCACGAGATGTCCGGTTGGCGCTTCCCCGGTTTCATCCGCGGCCGTCAGCTCGGTTTCGACGCCCGTGCTGGTCAGCTTCACGGTGCAGGTGTTGTGGTAGTTGTGGGTGACGCCGGCTGCGAATTCACCCAGATAGACGCTTGGGCAACTCGATTCCAGAGCCGTCTTGATCGGCACTTCGCCGTTGACCGTGTTGACTTCCGCTTCGTCTTTCGTGCCCGCGGGTTCGAATTCAGCGGTCACCGTGCTGTCTGCTCCGATCGTGAAGGAGCAGCTGCCTTCGGTTTCGCTGGCGAGCGAGCAGCCTGGGCCGGTGAGGCTGGCCAGTTTGTGTTCGAATGCCGCTTCGGCCGTGACTTCAACCGTTTCTCCGTAGAGGAGAGTGTAGGTCGGTGCGCACGGTGCGGCGCCGCCGCCTTCGATGTTGCATTCGACGGTGCCTTCCGAACCCAGGTTGTTGACCGTCAGTTCCTCCGACGCGACCTGGAATGCGGCGTTGGCGCTGACTTCTGCTTCGGGCATCGTGAATTCACACGGGTTGTCGTTGGTCGATTCACAGGGACCCGTGGTCCATTCGTCCAGTTCGACACCCGTACCGGTGGGGTACACCTTGACGTTCTTGCCTACCGGCGCTTCGGTCGGGCAGGAACTTTTGGGGGCACCGCTGATCGAACATTCTAGTTCGCCGCCCGCTGCACCCGAGACCGTGAGGTTGAGGGGTTCGGATTTGAGGTTGAACGTCGCTTTGATTTTGATCCCGGCCGGAGATGGCGCGAACTGGGCAACACCGCAACCAGCCGGGCTGCAACCGGAAACATCGACGCCTTCCATAACCGTCCAACCGCCAAATTCGGAGCCCGAGTCAGCTTCCTGGAACACGAAGATGCCGCCTTCGCCTAGGAGTGGTAGAGCGGCCGTTTTGCAGACGCCGGCTTTTACTTCGCTGCCTTCCATGCCGACGTCGATTTCAGTCCCGTTCCAGTGGCATTTGACTTCCGGTTCGCCACCTTCTGCCCCGGCTTCGCCTTCGACCCAGCCCGCGCCTTCGCCCGCGAAACTGATTTCCGCCGTGACATTGGCAAACGCCGAGGCAGCGGGGACGAGGAGGAATGCCGAGACGGCGGCCAAGAGCAGGCCCAGCCGCAGGCGGCCTCCTGAGCCGCTTGACTTTGCTTTGCGTTTCACTTTCTATCTCCCTTTTTTATGTGCCCGCTCCCCGACCCCCCGCACACCGCTGGCGGCGGCGGGTCGGCGCGCTGCTTTGTCCTCGGTCGGCCCATGTAGCGCTGCTACGTGGGCCTCCCTGCGTCCTCGCATCGCTTGACCCGGCGCTCGCCAGCGGCGCACGCGGGTTCGAGGAGAGGGCACAGGAACTGCTAGTTGATTTTTTGGATCTTCAGCGGCCGACCGGGACGAGACGGAGGCGTCGACCCGCGAGGTGCGAGCGTGACGCCACGGTCCGGACCCGGTCGGTCGCTGACTTGACTGTGCATCCACTACTAGGCCGACGCGGACCCGAGAGGCCGCGGCGGGTGCTGTGAGTGAGGTGGTTGGAGCCTTGGGCGCGGGGCCGCAGCCGGCGGTGGCCGGTGCGGTCCTTTGCCTTGATGAAGCGGGTGTTGACAAAGCTCTCCTTAAGCGGGCCTTTCCCGAGGCCCTTTCCCTTTTCCCCCGCGAAGAACCGGATAACGATCCAAGACGGACTTGGAATGCCCTCCGCCAGCCGCGAGACCCAGGACTTTATGCGGGCGGGGATGGGGAAGTCAAGGGACCGCGGCCTCGAGTACGAAGTATTTGGTATGGGCTGTGGGGTGGTGGCGCAGGCGTGATTCGTGCCTGGCGGAGGCGCGAGATCGGAGATTCGTCCAGGTTTGGGCGAGGGAAGTAAAGCGGTGAGAGGCGGGGGCCAAGGCCCTGTTCGAATCGGTTCGCACGAGGCAGAACTTCGGGATTTCAGGGTGCGAGCAGCTGCAGTCCGGCGACGTGCTCGAATCCGGGGTCGGAGCTGACGATGAGGTCGCAGTCGGCCTCAAGGGCGTGAGCAGCGTGGAAGGCGTCGCGGGGCGCGAGGGCGGCACGGGCCATGAGGGTCTTCGCTCTCTCCACCACCATGTAGTCCGTCGGCTGGAGCTCAAGGGCGAGGGAGTCGACCGCGCGCCAGGTCGCCGTCAGGCGAGAGCGCACCGCCTGCATCGCCACGCGGGGATCGGCGCGGTAGGTGGAGAGGGGATCGGCGTCGCCGTCGTCGCGCAGCCAGGCGAGGAGCAGGCGGTAGGCGAGCTCGTCGAGGACGAGAGCGCTGATCACGCCGTCGCCGTCTTGGAGCTGCGCCAGCACATGCGCCCGCCAGGACTCGATCCGCTGCGGCGCTGCATCTCGCCCCGATCGCAGGTGCACGTAGATGAAGTTCGTGTCGAGGTAGCAGCGGCTCAAGGCGAGCGGACGGCGCGCTCCAGGGCCGGGTCAGTGCGCTCGCCGGTGTCGCCCGCGAGCACCTCGTCGAACTCGCCGGGAGCTGCTTCGCCTGCCGAGCCAGCCGTCCTCTCCCAAGCGGTGAGCGGGTCGGGTCCGATGTCCCAGAGCGCCCCGGGGCCCACCTCAAGCGCGCGGGAGAGCCGGGCGATCGTGTTGAGGTCGACCCGTGTGGCGCGGCCGGCGAGGATGTTGCGTGCCGTCTTCTGGTCGAGCCCAGCCTCCTCGGCGAGGCGCCGGGTGCCCCACCCACGCCTCGCGGCCAGCTTCTCGACTCTCCACGCAATCTGTGCCATTGAGAACATCGTATCGCAAAGAGAAGATAGTCCAAGCGGAGGTGTCAGCCAAGGTCGGCGGCGAGGACGAGGTGGACAT
Organism: uncultured Actinomycetes bacterium; assembly: GCA_963714045.1. GTDB lineage: Bacteria > Actinomycetota > Thermoleophilia > Solirubrobacterales > 70-9 > VAYN01. The sequence goes on from OY970225.1 coordinate 2,262,319, forward strand.
CCTCGCGCTCGGCCTCGAGCTCGCGCAGGCGGGGGGAGAAGTCGAGGCGATCGAAGAAGTAGAGGTGCGCCCCGGGCACTTCCTGCTCCTCGCGGATCTTCTCCAGCTTGTCCAGCTCCGCGGTCGGGTGCTGATGGTCGGCGTTGCCGCGATCGGCCCACTTGCACGAGCCGAGGGCGAGGACCTCCCCGCCGACGCCGATCGCAACCGCATCGGCCTCGTACATCCTGCTGCGCGGAGCCCCTTTCTCACGACGGCGGATCGGGCCCCACCAGCGCCCGACCTCGGCCGCCCCGTTGAGGTGGCGCAGCAGCCAGCCCTGGCAGACCTGCTCGAAGGCATCCTCGGAGACGAACTTGTCGAGCTGCGGCAGCACCGCCTCGTCGAGGTAGCGATCGGCGTCGGCGCGCGTCTGCAGGCGGCTTTCGCGCGGGGCGACGAAGCGGAACCAGAAGCGCAGGAACGGGTCGGTGATCGCGTAGTGGACCTTCTTCTTCGACGCCCGGGTCACCGGGTAGCGGCGCTCGACCAGCCCCATCTGCTCGAGCGTCTCGAGGAAGGGCCGCGCCTCCTCCGAGCGGCTGCGCCCGATCCGCTGCGCGATCTCGTTGAGCCGCGTGGCGCCGCCGGCGATCGCCCGCAGGCAGGACATATAGGTGTCGGTGTCGCGCAGGCGGCTCTCCTGTGCGAGCAGGAAGCGCGGCTCCTCGCGCAGCAGGCCGTCCGGGTAAAGGATCGCGCGGCGGATCGCGTCCGCCAGGCCGGCGCCGGCGTCGATCTCCTTCAGGTAGTAGGGGACACCGCCGAAGACCGCCCAGGCCCTGATCCTGTCCTCGACGCTCCAGCCCTCGACGAACGGCCCAATCTCGGCGAAGGGAAACGGTCGCAGTCGCAGCGAGCCGGTGCGGCGCCCGTAGGTCGTCGCGCCGTAGCCGACCACGTCGCGCTCGAAGAAGCTGACGTCGGAGCCGGAGATACAGAGGAGCAGGTCCGGATTGCCGGCGTGCTCGTCGATGAAGCGGTTCAGCAGCGAGCCGATCTCGGGCTCCTGACGAGCGAGGAACTGGAACTCGTCGAGGACGATCATCGTCTGCCCGGCCGCGAGCAGCTCGCCGAGGGCGGCGAATACCGCGCGCCAGCCGGTCAGCGCCTGCTCCTCGTAGACCCTGCTGCCGGTGAACCGCGCCAGCTCGGCCGAGATGTCCTCCAGCTGGTCGGTACTGCTGCCAGAGGTCGCCTCGAAGTAGAACTGCCGACAGTCCTCGCCGAGACGCAGCAGAAGCCTGCTCTTGCCGACCCGCCGCCGGCCGTAGAGAACAAAGTACTCGGCGCGCGCCGAGTGCAGGCGCTCACCGAGCGCGGTGAGCTCTTCGACCCGGTTGAAGAAGGGCATGGTGCGTATACCGTAGCATGGTTTACTACGGTATAGCTTAGTTTATAGACCGCCGTTCAGAGCGGCAGTGAGACCGCTCGAGCTTCCAAGCGATACACAGCAAAGCGGCCCTGACTCCAACCTCCGGAGCCAGGGCCGCTTTGCCGAATCAACTCTTACTTAGTGGACAGCGATCCGCTGCGCCCCCTGGCCCTTGATGTGGAGGACGTAGCGACCCGTGGGCGCGTGGTTGAGCACGCGCTGCAAGCGGGCGGCACTGGAAGCGCCGTGGCTGACGGCGTGGCCGCCCTGCATCAGGCGCCAGCGCAGGTGGCTGCGCTTGTGGTGCTTCTTGTTGTTGCTGTGCACGTACTTGACCGTGCACTTCACCTTCTTGGAGCCCTTGACCTTGCAGGTGACCTTCACCTTGCCGGTCTTGCCCTGCTTACCCTGCTTGCCCTGCGGGCCCTGGGCACCCTGCGGGCCGGCAGGGCCGGGAGCCCCGGCGGGGCCGACGGGACCCTGGGCACCGTTTTCACCGTTGGTGCCGTTTTCACCGTTGGTGCCGTTTTCACCGTTGCAGATTGCCTGCTTGGTGAGCGGTTTTCCTTCGACTTCAACGGTTACGCCGCCTTCGGGGCATTCGAGGGCGGTGGCGACACCGATGACGATGTTCTTGCCGGGCTGGCCTTCCGTCCCTTCGGTGCCTTCCTTGAGGAAGACGGCATAGACTTCCTTTTCGGCGTTGACCGTGACTTCGCATTCGGTCGCGCTCTTGTGTTTGCAGCCGATCCAGCCGGCGAAGACGTAGCCGGAGGCCGGAGTCGGGGTCTCGGTCAGGGTGACCGTGCCTTCGTACGGGCCTTCGCAGGACGGGCCGCCGGCTTCGGTGCAGCCGTTGATCGTGCCCGAGTCTGCGGATACCGAGCCGTTGCCGGTGACGTAGACGGTCAGCGGCGAAGTGGTGGTTTCGTCGTTGACCGCTTCGATCGTCTTCGGGCCGGTCATCGTCACTTCGCATTCGGTGCCGGTGACGTTGTCGCATTCGCCTTCCCAGGCGACGAAGTGCGAGCCGCCAGCCGGGGTGTCGATGACGGTGACCGTCGTCCCTTCGGGGTATTCGGGGGCGCAGGCTTCGGGGCCCGAGCCACTGTTGCACTGGACCGTGCCCGAGCCGGTGCCACCGAATTCGATCGTCAGCGGCTGCGGCGGAATGAGGCCGAATTCAGCCGTCACCGAGCTGTCTTCGGTGATCGTGAAGGTGCACGGGGAGCCTTGGGCTTCGCAGCCGGAGGCTGAGCTCGTGCCTTTGAATTCGGTGGTCTCAGCACCCAGATTCGGTTCGGCCGTGACCTTGACTTCGGTCCCGTAGTCGAGTTCGGTCAGCGGCTTGGCGCAGGTGACGAAGCCCGAGCCTTCTTCGCATTTGACGTCGAGCGAGCCGGGGCCGGTTTCAGTGACCGTCAGTTCGCGGGTTTCGAGTTCGAAGTTGGCATCGAGTTCCGATTCTTCTTCGAGCGTGAAAACGCAGGGTGAGGTCGTGCAGGCTTCCGCGTCATGCGTGCCGTTTTCGAAGCCGACAAAGCTCGAGCCTTCGCCTTCTTCGGCGATCAGTTCGAGTTCGGTGCCGGCTTCGTATTGCGGTTCGCAGGGTTCGTCGAGTCCTCCACCGACTACCTGGCAGTTGACCTGCCCGGCGCCGGAGCCGACGGGGTTGATCGCGAGGTCGAATCCCGGGACGGGTTCGAACTCGGCCTTGATCTTGATCCCGGCCGGAGATGGCGCGAACTGGACCACGCCGCAACCAGCGGGGTTGCAACCCGAGACATCAGCGCCTTCTTCAACCGTCCAGCCATTGGGATTGACGAATGCGGAACCCGAGTCGGCTTCCTGGTACACGAAGATGCCGCCTTCGCCGATACCGACGTTTTTCGCGGTCGTTTTGCATTCGCCCGCCGCAGGCATGCCGACGTCGATTTCAGTCCCGTTCCAGTGGCATTCGAGATGCGGTTCGCCACCTTCTGCCCCGGCTTCGCCTTCGACCCAACCTGCGCCTTCGCCGGCGAAACTGATTTCCGCCGTGACGTCGGCGAGGGCCGAAGCAGCGGGGACGAGCAGGAATGCCGCGACGGTGGCGGCAAGTAGGAGCAGACGCGGCCCCGAGGGCCGGCTGCGGAGGAGTTTCCGACGATGTGACATCAGACATGGTCCTTTCGTTCGAACAGGTGGATCTGATCCATTGGTCCAGTCGCGAGGCCCAATCGGGACACGCGCGACGGGTCCCTCCGGACCAGATCCATTCGTCCGGAGGCGCTTTTGCTTTTGGGCACGGTGTTGTTCAAGTTCTCTCCCCTGCCAGGCTCCCTAGCCGACAGTCGTAGTCAAGCATAACGTCTGCGCAGCCGTCAAGATGCGCACCCGGTAGAACACGGGCGGGGGCGGTTTGGTTGCGGTGTCTTCTGTGCCCGATCGCACAAAACTGTCGCTCCGTGATCGTCGAGCCTTTCGATCGCACTCCTTCTGCCGCCTTCCCTCGCCGCTCCTGGGAAGCGTTGAAGGTCGACCAGCGCTCGGACGGAGTGGGGAGGAAGGAGGCGCCTCGGTGGAGCGAGGCCACCGCCACCGCCGTGCTGCGCGTCATCGAGGCGCAGAGCAAGCTCGGAGAACACAGTGACCAAGCGCCCGGCGCAGAGGCGGCGGCGCAGGATGCGCGTGGGCGAGCGGGCCCTCTACGCGCTGGGAGAGAGCCGGGTACCGGCGCTCGTGCTCGAGTACCGGGGGGCGCTCGCCCCCGGGGGCAGGCACGTCTACCGGATCGCGATCTTCCCCGATGACGTCGATCAGCGAGACGAGTTCGAGGCGGTCGAGGACGAACTCGAACCGGTCGGCTCGTAATAGAGCGCCGGCGCAGCGTCTCGAGGTAACCGGCTCGCCCACCACGACTCGATCCTCCAAGAAGCGGTCGACGCGAGGCATCGAGACATGTTGCGCATTGCCGGCTTCATCGACCCGGTTGCCGAATCCTGGCTCGAGTCGACGTCGGGCATAGCGGGGCTCCTCGCCCAGCGCCCCAGCGGCGGATAGCGCTGCTGCGCCACGCCGGCTGCGTCCGCGCATCGCTTGCCGCGGCGCTCGCCAAGAGCGCCGCGTGGGTTCAGGTCGGGGACGCCTGAGAGTTGGGGAATTTGAGCGTGAAGAGCTAAGCGGCGAGGGGCTCGCCGGCGGGCACGAAGTACTCCAGGTCGACATCCTCTCGCTCAAGCGCGAAGGGGATTTCCTCCTCGGCGAGCCCTGCGACCTCGGCGTAGGTGTCGCCGGCCGCGTACCACCGGTCGACGTCGGGCGACTCGGCCCACCAAGCGCCGTCCTCCCGCCTGCGCCCTGGCCGCCGCCGAGCGCTGAGGCCGGCCGCTCGGCGGGCCTTCCGGCGCTCATCTACTTCTCCTCGCGGCGCGGCGGCAGTGCTTTGCCTGGCGGCTCTGGCGCTTTGCCGCCTTGGCGTAGTGGGCGGCGCGGCGGCGCAGGCGGGCGCCCTTGGGGCCTTGGGCGCGCCTTGCGCCGCGGCGCAGCTTGCGGGCGCGGTGGGAGAGGCGCTTGGCCCTGCGGGCGGGCTTGGCGCAGCGCGAGGGGGCGGTGCTCTTCTGCTTCACGTTGCCGGGGCCGCGGAAGGAGGCCGAGGCGGGGGTCTGGACCGCGGGAGGGCTGGCCGGGGGCTGGCAGGCTTCGCCCTGGCATTCGGCGATCGGTTCGAGGCGGGCGGGCTCGCCTGCTTCGCGGGCGTCATAGACGTCGAGCTCGTTGTCGGTGTCGGTTACCGAGAGCTGGGCGGGGGAGTAGAAGAAGACGTCTCTTGCTCCTTCGGAGGCGTCGATGAAGGCCGAGGTGCCCTCGGCGGTGCCCGAGGAGATCAAGGACACGCAGCCGCCGGGGAGCGTGGCGGTGCCGGCGTCACCGGAGGAGGGGCTGCAGCTGCCCACCCCGGTGGGCTCGTACTCATAGACGTCGCCGTCGCCGTTTGAGTCCGCCGCCACCAGGGAGTCGGCGGCGTTGAAGAAGACGCGGCCGTCGTCTTGGATGAAGCGGGGGCGGTAGAGGGAGTTGCCTCCGGCGGTGGGCTTCATCGCCTCGGGCACGACGGCCGCCACCTCCACCCCGCCCCACAGCTGGTTGGGGTCGAACTCTTCGGAGAGCTGCCCCGCGTCGGGGCCCGGCACGAGGGCGTGCGGTCGGGCGCCGGAGGGGTCGCAGGAGACGCAGGTCAGATCGTCGGTCTGGGAGTCGTAGCGGAAGACCTCCTGGGCCCGTTCGCCGCCGGCTGCGTCGCGGTTGTCATAGCCGGTCAGGGGGAGCTTCGACATGAAGGCCAGGTAGCGGCCCGAAGGGGAGGCGGTCGCGGTGAGCTTGTAGGCGTAGAACACGCCGTTCGAGTCGACCGGCCCACCCCAATCGGGTGTGTCCGCTTCCGCCAGCGTCGCGACGAAGCGCATCCCCTGCCCTTCCCGCCACACATAGAGGTTGAGCTGACCGGGAGCCGCATGCTCGCGCTCTCCCGTCGCCGGATCGAGGGCCGCGCCTTCGTTGGTGGCCAGCACGCCGCGGGCGACGAGATAGGCGCTGGAGCCGTCTTCGGCGATGCCGGGCAGCAGACCCTGCACTTCGGCGCTTTCGCCGAAGTTCGCGACCCCGGCGCTGAGGTCCTCCAGACAGCCACCCGCTGCTTCACAGCCGCCAGCCCCCTCGGCCACCCAGCGGTAGAGGTCGGCGCCTTCTTCGTTTGCGTCTTCGGTCAGGTTCTGGGTGTCGGTGAACAGGGCGACCGAGCCGTCGGTGCTCGCAGCCTGGAAGAGCGGGGCGACCGCGCCGGTGCCGAAGGCACCGGGCTGTTCTTCGTCGAGGCGGGTCGTTTCCCCGTGGGCGGTGTCGCGGAGGTAGAGGCCGCTTCCGCCGGAGCCGACAGCGGTCCAAAAGAAACGCGAGCCGTCTTCGGAGATCGCGCCCTGCACCGATGCTCTGCCCGAGCCGAGTTCGGCCTGAATGGCCTGTTCGCCTCCCGGCGGAACGCTGAGAGGCTCAAGCACTCCCCCAGTCCACTCGTAGAGGCTGTAGTTGGCGGCGCCTTCGAGCAGCGGAACCGAGGACCCGAGCACGATGTGACTCATGTCGGGGGTGGCGCCCAGCACGCCCACCGCGCCGCCGACATGTTCGAGGCAGTTGCCCCCGAACGGCGGCGTCCCTTCTCCCACGTTTGCCGCGGTGACCAGCGGCGTGTAGGTCGGGGGCGAGCTGTTCTCGCGCAGATACGGCGTCCGTTCGCTTGCCTGCGGGGACAGCGGCGTGCAGTCGCGCGGTTCCATAAGGGCGCGCTCGAGGTTCGTGCTGAACAGTTTGTATTCCAGGCCCGAGCCGGAGGTGAACGGCGTGGTCGCGGTGTGCGGCGCGGTCAGGTCGGCGGTGCTCCAGGCTCCCCCCGCTCCGCGCCGCGAGAGCTCGGAGGACTGTTCGATCAGGCGGCTGCCCTGGGGGTTGGCTTCCAGGGAGCCGTAGGAGAGGTAGGCGAGCGCTTCGCCGTTCGCGGCGCCCTGCACATGGCCTCCCTGGGGGGCTTCGGGGGCGGCGATCCTGCCCCCGTGCTTGTCGGCCGGGGAGACCATCTCCCAGGCGCGGTTGTCGGGCAGGGTGAAGCCGAGGCCGGCGAGCTGGGTGGTGAAGGTGCGGTCGGGGCCGGGGACGGTGTAGGTAGCTCCGTCCTGTTCGCCTTTGGCGAGGAAGCGGTAGTGGTAGGTCGTGGCGGGCGCCAGGCCGCTCAACGCGACCGCGACCGGGAGGGAGCCGAAGGTCGGCGGCAGTTCGAATTCTTCGCTCTGTGAGCCATAGCCCACGCTCGTGCCGTACTGGACCCGCCAGCTGGCGTCTTCGGCGCCGAGCGGGTCGAGCTCGGCGTGCAGGGTGGCGTCGTGGGCGGCGATGTCGGTCGCCCACTGGGCTTCGATCCCCACCGCGGTGCGGGTAGTGAAGGTCGTGTCGGGACCGTAGACGGTGCATTCTTCTGCCGTTTCGGGACACCGGGAGTCGCCTTCGTCGCTCGCCACCACTCGGAAGTGGTAGGTCGTGTCCGGGATGAGGCCGTTCAGCAGGGCTTCGATCTCCGAGTTTTCAAAGCTCGCGGGGAGGGACCCTTCGGGCGTTTGCTGGCCGTAGGTTTTGTCGGCGCCGTACTGGAAGCTGTAGTGGGTGGGGTGGCCCTCGGGGTTGAGCGTGGCCTTCAGGGTGGCGGTGGTCGGCAGGATGTCGGTGGCCTCCTGGTTGTCTGGGAGGGGGCCGGGGTCGGGGATGGGGAAGGCCTGCACGGCGACTTCGGCCTTTGCGGCCGTAGTCGCGCTGTCGATGGCGCCGCGCGAGCTGGCCACGTAGAGCTGCCCGGCGCCCTGCCCGACCGCGATCGCGTTCGACCCCGAATTGCTGCCGCCGCCTCCCGGGGTGCCGATCACCTGACCGGCGCCGAACCGGGAGACCAACTCGCCCGCCGGGTCATAGACCTTGAAGACGTAGGTCGTGCCGAAGGCCCCGTCGCCGACGAAGACGTTGCCGGCTTCGTCGAGGGCGACGGTGCGGGCGTTGCCCGCTTCGTCGAGCGGGTAAGGGGATGCATAGGGCGTGCCGTCGGGGTGGAGTTTGCGGATGCCGGCCAGCGAGTCGCTCTTGAGGTAGAAGTCACCGGATGAGTCGAGCGCGAGCGACGTCGTGTCGCCGGCGGCGCCCGACAGGGCGATCTGCGCGCCGGGGGCGCCGTCTGAATCGAAGGAGACGAGGCGGTCCTTGTCGCCGACCCAGACCGTCCCCGAAGAGCCGACCGCGAGCGGCAGCACGGCGCCGCTGAACTCGTTTTCGCCGCTGCCGCTGTCGCCGCTGCGGCAGGTGTCGCCGCTGGCGGCCGTGCAGAGGTCCTTTTCCGCCTGCGTGGCCCCCGCTTCTTCGCGCTTGGTCTTGTTGACGTTGCGGCCGACCATGAAGATCGGCTGGCCAGAGGGAGTGAACTTGGAGACGCGGTGGGAATCGCCGACGTAGACATCGCGGTAGGACGGACTGGCGGGGTCGTTGTCGACGGCGACGGATTCGGCGCGGAGGTTGTTGTCGGGGTTGCCGCCCCGGGCGAAGTTGGTCGCAAAGCAGCGCCTCGCTTCGGTGGCGGGGCCGCAGACCTGCAGCTCTTCGCTCACCCCGTCGGCGACGCCGTAGCCCCAGGCCAGCTGGAAGTCGCCTGCGGAGTCGAACTTGGAGACGCGGAAGTTGCTGCTCTCAGCAACGTAGAAGTCGCCGCTGGCGTGCTCGACGGCGACACCGTAGGGGTTGTTTACCTTTCCCGCCCCATGGCCCCATTCGGCGATCGTGGTCGGAGCGGCCTGGGCGGGGGCGGCGAGCAGGGCCGCAAGCGCCGCGACGAGGAGCACCAGGAGGGCACTCGGGGCCGCGACGGCGGAGCCGTCGGCGGATTCAGGCAAGCTGCTCGTCTGCTTCAAGTTCTCCCTCATCCCTGCCGTCCCCCCTGGACGATGGTCCTCAGCAAACCACACCGGGGCGGCTTTGGCAACCCTCACCGCCTACAACAGGGCGCGGGGCGCTTCGGTGCGGTGGGGGCTGGCGGTGGGCATGGGCGGCTGAGGAATCAGCGATGGGGCCGGGGGCTGGGTTCATCGGTCTCATCGGCGCCCCCTGCGGGTGTGGCGGGCATGGGCGCGCTTTGGCTTGGCCTTGCCGGCCTTGCGGCAGTGCTTTGCCTGGCGGCTCTGGCGCTTTGCCGCCTTGGCGTAGTGGGCGGCGCGGCGGCGCAGGCGGGCGCCCTTGGGGCCTTGGGCGCGCCTTGCGCCGCGGCGCAGCTTGCGGGCGCGGTGGGAGAGCCTTCTGGCGCGGCGAGCGGGCTTGGCGCAGCGGGAGGGGGCGGTGTTCTTCTGCTTCACGTTGCCCGGGCCGCGGAAGGCCGATGAGGCCGGGGTCTGGGTCGCGGGAGGGCTGGCCGGGGGCTGGCAGGCTTCGCCCTGGCATTCGGCGATCGGTTCGAGCCTTGCCGGTTCGCCTGCTTCGCGGGCGTCGTAGATGTCGAGCTCGCGGTCGGTGTCGGTTACCGAGAGCTGCGCGGGGGAGTAGAAGAAGACGTCCCTGGCTCCTTCGGAGGCGTCGATGAAGGCCGAGGTGCCCTCGGCGGTGCCCGAGGAGATCAAGGACACGCAGCCGCCGGGGACAGTCGCGGTGCCGGCGTCGCCGGAGGAGGGGCTGCAGCTGCCCACTCCCGTGGGCTCGTACTCATACACGTCGCCGTCGCCGTTTGAGTCCGCCGCGACCAGGGAGTCGGCGGCGTTGAAGAAGACGCGGCCGTCGTCTTGGATGAAGCGGGGGCGGTAGAGGGAGATCGTGCCGGCGTCGACCTTGGTCGCCTCGGGAACCACGGCAGCCACCGGCACTCCCCTCCACAGCTGGTTGGGGTCGAACTCTTCGGAGAGCTGCCCGGCGTCGGGGCCGGGGACGAGGGCGTGGGGTCGGGCGCCGGAGGGGTCGCAGGAGACGCAGGTCAGCTCGTCGGTCACCGAGTCGTAGCGGAAGACCTCCTGGGCGGGTTCGCCGCCGGCTGCGTCCCGGTTGTCGTAGCCGGTCAGGGGGAGCTTCGACATGAAGGCCAGGTAGCGGCCCGAAGGGGAGGCGGTGGCGGTCAGGTTGTAGGCGCGGAAATTTGCGCCACTCGTCCCACCCCAGCCATGCTCGTCTTCCCCCGCCAGCGTCGCGACGAAGCGCACCCCCTCCCCTTCTCTCCACACGTAGAGATTGGGCTGCCCAGGAGCCGCATGCTCGCGCTCTCCCGTCGCCGGATCGATCGCCGCGCCTTCGTTGGTGGCCAGCACGCCGCGGGCGACGAGATAGGCGCTGGAGCCGTCTTCGGCGATGCCGGGCAGCAGACCCTGCACTTCGGCGCTTTCGCCGAAGTTCGCGACCCCGGCGCTCAGGTCCTCCAGGCAGCCGCCGGGCGCTTCGCATCCCCCGGTCCCCTCTTGCCGCCAGCGGTAGAGGTCGGCGCCTTCTTCGTTTGCGTCTTCGGTCAGGTTCTGGGTGTCGGTGAAGAAGGCGACCGAGCCGTCGGCGCTGGCGGCCTGGAACAGCGGGGCGACTTTGCCGGTGCCGAAGGCGCCGGGCTGTTCGACGTCGAGGCGGATCGTTTCGTCGCGGGTGGTGTCGCGGAGGTAGAGGCCCGCGAAGGGCGCGACACCGCCCTTGCTCCAGAAGAAACGCGAGCCGTCTTCGGAGATCGCGCCCTGCACCGAGGCTTTGCCCGAGCCGAGTTCGGCCTGGACGACTTCTTCTTCCCCGCCTTTCCCGCGGATCACGCTGAGCGGCTCGAGCGCTCCCGGTGACCACTCGTAGAGGCTGCCCACCGGCGCCCCTTCGAGCAGCGGCACCCTCGAGTTGAGCACGATGTGGCTCAGGTCCGGGGTGGCGCCCTTCGCTTCCACCGCGCCCTGGACCTCTTCGGCGCAGTTGCCCCCATAGGGCGGCGTACCTGCTTCGACATCCGCGGCGCTCACCAGCGGCTCGTAGCCGGGCGGCTCGGAGTCCGTCCGCAGATACGGCGTCCGTTCGGTGGCCAGTGGCGAGAGCGGCGTGCAGTCGCGCGGTTCCATCAGCGCCCGTTCGAGGTTCGTGCTGAAGAGTTTGTATTCGAGGCCCGCGCCTGACGTGTAGGGGGTGGTGGCGGTGTGCGGGACGGTGAGGTCGGTGGTGCCCCAGTGTCCGCCCGCCCCGCGGCGGGAGAGTTGGGAGGACTGTTCGATCAGGCGGCTGCCCTGGGGGTTGGCTTCCAGCGAGCCGTAGGAGAGGTAGGCGAGCGCTTCGCCGTTCGCGGCGCCCTGCACATGGCCTCCCTGGGGGGCTTCGGGGGCGGCGATCCTGCCCCCGTGCTTGTCGGCCGGGGAGACCATCTCCCAGGCGCGGTTGTCGGGCATGGTGAAGCCGAGGCCGGCGAGCTGGGTGGTGAAAGTCCGGTCGGGGCCGGGGACGGTGTAGGTAGCTCCGTCCTGTTCGCCTTTGGCGAGGAAGCGGTAGTGGTAGGTCGTGGCGGGCGCCAGGCCGCTCAACGCGACCGCGGCCGGGAGGGAGCCGAAGGTCGGCGGCAGTTCGAAGCTCGCGCTTTCGAAGCCGTAGCTCGAACTGGTGCCGTACTGCACCCACCAGCTGGCGTCTTCGGCGCCCAGCGGGTCCAGCTCGGCGTGCAGGGTGGCGCTGCGGGCGGCGATGTCGGTCGCCCACTGGGCTTCGATCCCCACCGCGGGGAGGGTGGTGAAGATCGTGTCGGGGCCGTGGACGGTGCATTCTTCTGCCGTTTCGGGACACCGGGAGTCGCCTTCGTCGCTCGCCACCACCCGGAAGTGGTAGGTCGTGTCCGGAGTGAGGCCGCTCAACAGGGCTTCGATATCTGCTTCTTCAAAGCTCGCGGGGAGGGTTTCTTCGGAGGTTTCCTGGCCGTAGGAGGCGTCGGCGCCGTACTGGAAGCTGTAGTGGGTGGGGTGGCCCTCGGGGTTGAGCGTGGCCTTCAGGGTGGCGCTACTCGGCAGGATTTCGGTGGCTCCCTGGTTGTCTGGGAGGGGGCCTGGGTCGGGGAGCGGGAAGGCCTGCACGGCGACTTCGGCCTTTTCGGCGGCTTCTTTTTCAGGGTCTTCGTAGTGGTCCGCGGCCCGCCTTGAACTGGCCACGTAGAGCTTCTCCGGCGCCCCGCCCGACCGCGATCGCGTTCGACCCCGAATTGCTGCCTCCACCCCCCGGGGTGCCGATCACCTGACCGGCGCCGAACCGGGAGACCAACTCGCCCGCCGGGTCATAGACCTTGAAGACGTAGGTCGTGCCGAAGGCCCCGTCGCCGACGAAGACGTTGCCGGCTTCGTCGAGGGCGACGGTGCGGGCGCTGCCGGCTGCGTCGAGCGGGTAGGGGGCCGGATAGGGCGTGCCGTCGGGGTGGAGTCTGCGGATGCCCGACAGCAAGTCGCTCTTGAGGTAGAAGTCGCCGGATGCGGATGAGTCGAGCGCGAGCGACGTCGTGTCGCCGGCGGCGCCCGACAGGGCGATCTGCGCGCCGGGGGCGCCGTCTGAATCGAAGGAGACGAGGCGGTCCTTGTCGCCGACCCAGACGACCCCCGAGGAGCCGACCGCGAGCGGCAGCACGGCGCCGCTGAACTCGTTGGCGCCGCTGCCGCTGTCGCCGCTGCGGCAGGTGTCGCCGCTGGCGGCCGTGCAGAGGTCCTTTTCCGCCTGCGTGGCCCCCGCTTCTTCGCGCTTGGTCTTGTTGACGTTGCGGCCGACCATGAAGACGAGGTCGCCGGAGGGGGTGAACCTGGAGACGCGGTGGGAATCGCTGACGTAGACGTCGCGGTAGGAGGGGCTGGCGGGGTCGTTGTCCACGGCGACCGATTCGGCCCGCAGGTTGTTGTCGGGGTTGCCGCCCTGGACGAAGTTGGTCGCAAAGCAGCGCCTCGCTTCGGTGGCGGGGCCGCAGACCTGCAGCTCTTCGCTCACCCCGTCGGCGACGCCGTATCCCCAGGCCAGCTGGAAGTCGCCTGCGGAGTCGAACTTGGAGACACGGAAGTTCGCGGCCTCGGCGACGTAGAGGTCGCCGCTGGCGTGCTCGACGGCGACGCCATATGGGTTGTTGACCCTACCCGCGCCATGGCCCCATTCGGCGATCGTGGTCGGAGCGGCCTGGGCGGGGGCGGTGAGCGAGGCGAGGGCGCAGAGCGCGAGCAGGGCGAGAGGGGCGATGCGGGGCACGCAGCGGCGGGGGGTCATGCGGGGGCTCCGGGGATGGGGGGCGAAGCAGCGAAGCGAGCGGCCGCGGGGCGGTCGGCAGGGGTACGGGAAGCCGGGCGCCCGGACCGCTCGCTCAGACCTCTCATCGCCTACCGCTTGCCGCCGCAGCCACCAGCGCCCGGCTGACCCGCGCCCGCTTGCCTTTCGCCTTGCGCTTGGCCTTGCCGCACTGGGCCCGCATCCGCGGCTTGAGCAGCGCCCGGCGCCCGTTCTGACCCTTGGCGTTTACCCGCGCCCTGTTTCGCTTCGCCTTGACACAGAGGTTGCGGGAGTTGACGAACAGGCCCTTCTGGCCGCCGCCCATCTTCACCACCGCGCGGGAGACCGGGGCCGTCGGGGGCGCTTCCCACGGTGGCCCGCAGCCGCCCGTGGACGCCTGAGAGGTTGGAATTGAATGTATGCGGGCGGGCGTCATCGACGGCTCCGGCGCTTGTGATGGGGCGGGCCTTCTGCTTGGAGGCGCAGAGGTCGCCGGGCGTCCTGAGAGTTGGGGAAAGGACTCAACGCGAGGCGTCATCGGTGGCTCCCGCGCTCGTGGTGGCGCTTGTGGCTCTTGCTATGGCGCTTCCCGCACTGCGCCCGCACCACCGGCTTGGTTTCGCTGCGCCTGCCGTTTTGGCCGACGATCTTGGCGTTGGCGCGGTTCTTGCCCTTGCAGAGGTTGGTGGAGTTGACGATCAGGCCCTTCTTGCCGCCCCGCATTTCGAGGATGAAGCGCGAGACCGGGGCGTCGGGGATGCTTTCGAAGGTGGAGCGGATGCCGCCGTGGACGGAGTCGATGCGGCTCGCCAGGTCGATGTCGACGATCCCGTGCAGGGCGAGGACCATGTCGGGCAGGTTGTGGGAGGAGGAGCGCAGGAAGACCGGGCCTTCGAGCGGTTGGTCGAGCAGCGGTGTCCAGGCCTTGGCGTGGCCGTAGACCGAACCCGCCGGGCACTGGGTGCCGTTGCCGGCCCCGGCGGCGAACTGCACGCGGGTGCAGATCGTGCGGATGTGGGCCTGGTCGAGGAAGGCCGAGTGCGGCAGGCGGACCACGGCGCGGGAGAAGTTGGCGTCGCCGGGACGCGGGGTGACCACCGCCTTCAGCGCCGGGTGGGCACCGCGCTTGGTGCCACCCTTGAGCTTGATCGCGAGCTTTGGCTTGAAGCCGAGGCTGGCGCAGCCGGCGGCCTGGTAGCGGCTGGAGAGCTCGACAGGGGTCTGCCCCAGCGGTTCCAGCGCGGTGCCGTCGCCCCAGATCGTCGATTGCGCGGCGAACGGTTCGCAGGAGGTGGCGTTGAGGGTGAAGTCCGGCTTGTCCGCATAGACGCGCAGGTCGCGCAGGTTCAGCGGGATGCCCTTGAGGATGTGGGGGATCGGATCCGAGGCGGCGCCGTCGACTTCGGCGCGGGCGGTGACGGGGTTGAGGCGCAGCGCCTCGCGCACGACCACGGTGCCGGCGTCGAAGGGGCCGGCGACCGCGGGGGTGACCGCGACCACGCTCAGCGGGTCGCCATGCCAGGGGCCGGCGAGGTAGAGCTTGCCCTTGACGTAGGTGAGCTGGTTGCCGACCCCGGCGCCGGCGACGGTGGTGCCGATCTGGGAGGCCGCCGGGCAGGAGGGGTCGTTCAGCTCTTCCTGTCCTCCGTGGGCGCCCTGCCGCGATTGGGCCCGGGCGACGGCGGCCTCGGAGCAATAGGGGATGCCGGCGAGGCGGCCGAGGACGCCGGGGGGCAGGACCGCGGAGAGCTTGCCAATGTCCTGTTCGCCGTCGGAGCGGGTGATCCGCATCTGGAAGGGCGAGTAGGCGCCGGCCTGGTCGTTTTCGGCGCTCGCTTCGAAGCCCGGGTTAAAGGGGGCGTGGCCCTGCGGGCAGGCGCCGCCGTCGACGCCATGGTCGATCGTGAAGGTGGCGGTGCGCTCGACCACCTCAGAGGGGGCAGGGTTGTCGGGGTCCTGCGCAGACCAGGGCGTGAAGCGGGCCGTGGTGGTGAACGTGCCGCAGCCCGGCGGGGTGATCAGCGGGCTGCGGCCGCCTTCGCGGAAGTGCAGCTTGAAGGAGGAGAAGGGGAGCTGGGGGATGTCGTCGGAGATCCCCACGAGCCGCCCGGTTGCCGGGTCGGGCCTCACCTCGATCGGCTGTTTGACCAAGACGCCGCGGTCGGGGACCCTGGCGATCAGGTAGAGGCCGATCAGGCTGTGGGTCGCGTTCTCGTAGGGCGTGGCGACGTAGAGCGCGCCGCTGGGCTCTTCGCCCAGCAGCGGCGTGGAGATCCGCACCGAGCCGATCTTCGAGGCTTCCGGACAGCCCTCCCCCGGCCCCGAGTCATAGCGCTCGCGGGCGTAGTCGGCTTCAGAGCAGGTGGCGAGCCCTTCGGCCTGGGAGGGGTTGATCGTCAGGCCCTCGGGGAAGGCGACTTCGACCTTCTTCGGCTGGCCTTCGACCCTGGATTCGGGGTCGGCTTCGGAGGGCCACTGGTTGGGCAGGCGCAGCTCGAAGTCAAGGCCCGAGGGGTTGGAGGCGAGCTTGGAGGTGAGCGCGTCCGATATCGCGGGGTCCAGGGGGACCCGGTTGCAGGCGCCGGGCGGCGGCGATTCGTCTGCGGCGTGGATGACTTCGGCGCCCGGCGGCACGTTCCAGGGTTCGAAGGCGGCGAGGAAGGGGAGCGGGGCCGCGCAGGAGACCGGCAGGCGCAGGAAGGGGGTCTGGCGGCGTTCGGCGGGGCCCGGCGGTTCGCAGGCGCCGGGGATCTCTTCGGAGCCGAAGTAGTGGTAGACGCACTTCCAGCCGCGCGAGGCGTCGTGGCTCGCCGCTCCGGGGTCCCCCCAGAGGGTCGTGGTCGAGGCGAGGAACTGGGCGATCTGGGTGATGTTGCGCACTTCGGCGCTGATCCGGTAGGAGTCTCCGGGGTCGACGGAGGTGTCGATCACCACCGGGTCCCCGCCGACCATCAGGCCGAAGCGGGCCGGCTCCCCGCGCCCGGGGACGAGGTTGAAGACCGGCACGGCGATCCGCCTGAAGCCGACGTTTTCGCCTTCGATGAAGGTGACCGAGGAGGCGCCGATCGCGGCCCCGGCCGGGCATTCGTTGATCAGGATGCCCGGGACCTGGTGCAGGAAGGCGGCCATCTCGCAGGTTTCGACCCTGGTCACGTTGCCGACCAGGCCCGCAGGCAGGGTGAAGCGCAGGTTGCGCGGCAGGGCGGGCTGCTCGACGCGGGCGACGTCAGAGCCCGCGACGTGGTTTGAGCCGATCTGGCGGCCCGAGTTGGCGACGATCGTCGTCGTCAGCTGGAAGGGCTGGGAGCCCGCGGCGGAGGCTTCCGGGGCGCCGTCGGCGCTCACGCCGATTCCGCCTTCTTCTTCGGTTCGCATCGAGAAGTATTCGAGGCCGAAGGGGACCGGGTCGGCGCTGATGTGGAGCGCCTGGGAGCGGCTCACCGCGCCGGCGCCGGCGCCGGAGACCGAGACCGTGCCCGCTTCTTTGCCCGCGCCTTCTTTGAGCGCAACCGGCACCTCGACTTCGATCGCTTCATAGGGCGGTAGCTTGCCTTCGAAGGAGCATTCGAGCTCGGAGGTTTCTTCGACTTCGTCGATCGTGCAGTCGACCGGACCCGCTTCGCCGGTGCCGCCGGCGATCGCCCGCGCTTCGTAGGCCTGGGCGCCGGGGGGCAGTGAGTCGTGGATCTGAAGCGTGTCCCCGGTGGCGTCGGCTTCGGCGTTGCCGAGGTTGGTCAGGGTGATCGTCAGCAGGCCCGAGCCTTCGCTGATGACTTCTGAGGAGGCCGAGCCGAGGGGGAACGGGCCCAGGGAGTAGGACTCCGCCTCGAGCGCCGGCACCCAGCGCCCGGGGGTGGTTACCGTGAAGGCGCCTTCGCCCAGCGCTTCGGGGCCGCTGACTTCGACCACGCCGCCGTAGGCGGCTTCGAGCACTGCCAGGAATTCGGCCTTGGTCTCGGTGGCTTCGAAGAGCCCTCCGGTGGCGGTCTTGCAGTGCTGGTCGGCGCTTTGGCCAAGGAATTCGCCCGCCCCCAGGCAGCCGATCGTCTCCCCGCCCGCCTTGATCGGGGCGACGAGGATTTCGCCCCCGGCATCGAGTCCCGTCTTGACTTCCTGGACCTCGCTCTGATCGGGGGCGGGCTGCAGGTTGGTCGGGCGCGAACCGCTGAGCAGCTGCCACCAGGGGCTTGGCGCTTGGGCCGACGCGGCCGGGGCGGCGGCCAGGGCGCAGAGCGCCAGGGCGGCGGCGAGCAGGAGGGTCGTGGTGCGGATCGCGCTCATCGGGTTCTCCTTCTGCGCTCGGCGCGACGGCAGCGCTTGGCGCGCTTGCTCATCCCCCTGGCGCGGTGGGCGAGGCGGGCGGCCTTGCGGCCCAGGCGGTGGGCCGCGCGGCGCTTGGCGGGGTTGTGGGCCATCTGCTTGGCGTGGCGGCGGGCCCGCTTGGCGCGGTGAGAGAGGCGCTTGGCCTTGCGGGCGGGGGCGGCGCAGCGCGAGGCGGCGCTGCTCTTCTGCTTCACGTTGCCGGGGCCGTGGTGGGTCGCGGTGGCGCCCCGCGTGTATGGGGGTGGGGTGGCCGGGGGTTGGCAGGCTTCGCCCTGGCATTCGGCTGACGGTTCGAGCTTGGCCGGCTCGCCGTTCACGCGGGCGTCGTAGATGTCGAGCTCGTCGTCGACGTCTATGGCCGAGAGCCGGGCGGGGGAGTAGAAGAAGACGTCCGTGCCTTCTTCGGAGGCGTCGAGGAAGGCCGAGGCGCCCCCGGGCGTTCCCCCGGAGATCAAAGAGACGCAGCCGCCGGGGACCACGGCGGTGCCGGCGTCGCCCGAGGAGCCGGTGCAGGTGCCAGTCCCGGCCGGCTCGTACTCATAGACGTCGCCCGTGCCGTTGGAGTCGGCGGGGACCAGCGAGCCGACCGCGTTGAAGAAGACGCGGCCGTCGTCGTCCATGTAGCGGGGGGCGTGGGCGGAGATGAACGCTCCACCTCCAGTCCCTGCTTCGAGCTTCGAGGCCTCCGGCAGGAGCGCCGCCACCGGCTCCCCCCACCACAGGTGCTGGGGGTCGAGCTCTTCGGGCAGCCCGCTTCCCGGGCCCGGCACCCGCGCCCGCGGGCGTGCGCCGGTCGGCTCGCAGGAGACGCAGGCGAGCTCGTCGGTGGCGGAGTCGTAGCGGAAGACCTCCTGTGCCCGCTCGCCGCTTTGGGCGTCACGATTGTCATAGCCGCTCAGCGGCAGCTTCGACATGAAGGCCAGGTAGCGGCCCGAGGGCGAGGCCTGGGCGGTCAGCGACCAGGGGGCCGCCCAGTCGGTGCCGTCTTCGGTGGAGAGCGTAGCGACGAATCGCGTCCCCCCTCCTTCGCTCCAGGTGTAGAGGTTGGGCTGTCCGGGGGCGGCGCTCTGCCCCTGGGAGTTGGACCGGGTGTCGAGCACGCCCCGGGCGACGAAGTAGGCGCGCGAGCCGTCCCTCGCGATGCCCGGCAGCACCCTCTGCACTTCGGCGAATTCGCCGAAGTTGGCAACTTCTGCGGTCAGGTCGGCGAGGCAACCGCCCGGCGCTTCGCAGCCGTGCGTGCCCTGCGCCCGCCAGCGGTAGAGGTCGGCGCCTTCTTCGTTGGCGTCTTCGGTCAGGTTCTGCGTGTCGGTGAAGAAGGCGAGCGAGCCGTCGGCGCTCGCGGCCTGAAAGAGCGGGTTTGCTTTTCCGGTGCCAAAGCCACCGCGCACTTCGTCGAGCTGGACGGTTTCACCGCGCGCGGAGTCGCTCATGTAGAGGGCGCCCGATGCCGCGCTCCAGAAGATCCGCGAGCCGTCCCCGGAGACCGCGCCGCGCGTCGAGAACTCCCCCGCCCCGAGCTCGGCGGCGACCGCGCTTTCACTCCCCGGCGGCACGCTCAGCGCTCTGCAGCTCCCCCCGCTCCACTCGTAGAGGCTCTGCGGGGCATCGCCTGCTTCCAGGGCCGCGAAGGAGATGAGCACCACGTGGCTCAGGTCAGGGCTCGCGCCCTGCGCCTTCAGCTCGCCGCCGAACGCCGTCCCCGCCGCCACGTCTTCGTGTTCGCGCACCGCCGCCGGGCAGGGCTCGCCTGCGGGCGGGCAGCCGACCGCCAGCGGGGTGTATGCGGGGGGGGCGGAGTTCTCGCGCAGGTACGGGGTCGCTTCGGTGGCGTAGGGGGAGATCTGCACCGGGGCGTGCGGGTCGAGCAGGCCCCGCTCGAGGTCGGTGCTGAACAGCTTGTACTCGAGGCCCGAGGCGGTCTTGAGCCCCGCCGAGGCGCTGTGCGGCGGGGTGATGTCCTCGCTGCTCCAGACGCCTCCCGGGCCGCGCCGCGCCAGCTGGGAGGACTGTTCGATCAGCCGGTTGCCCTGCGGCGCGGCTTCCAGGGAGCCGTAGGAGAGGTAGGCGAGCGCTTCCCCGTCGGCCGCCGCCTGCAGCGGGCCGCCCTGGATCTGGTCGAAGGTGGTGATCCGCCCGCCGTGCTTGTCGGGCGGGGAGACCATCTCCCAGGCGCGCCCGTCAGGCAGCGAGAGGCCAACGCCGGCGGGCTGGGTGGTGAAGCCCTGTTCGTCTCCGTAGGTGGTGTAGGTCGCTCCGTCCTGTTCGCCTTTGGCGACGAAGCGGTAGTGGTAGGTGGTGGCGGGCGCAAGGCCGCGCAGAGCGACGGTGACGGGGACTTCGCCGAAGGTCGGCGGCAGGGCGAAGCTTGCGGTTTTATGGTCGAGCGCCCCCCCTGCCCCGTACTGGACCCACCAGGTGGCGTCTTCGGCGCCCAGCGGGTCGAGCCTCGCGTTGAGGGTCGCGTCGCGGGCGGAGAGCTCGCTCGCCCACTGCGCTTCGATCCCCACCGCGGTGCGGGTGGTGAAGGCCCCCTGCGCTTCGGCTTCGCCGTCTTCGTTTTCGGCCGTGATGCGGAAGCGGTAGGCGGTTGCGGGGATCAGGCCTTCGATTTTCGCGCTCACCGCTTCTTCTTCGTATCCGGCGCCCGGCAGGACCTCTTCGGTGGTATTCACGACACCCGCGCCTTCGAAGCCGTCGCCCCCCGCTTCCCTGTCTTCTTCGTAGGCTTCTTGGGTGAGGTACTGGAAGCGGTAGTGGGTTTCCGCCCCCTCGGGGTTGAGCGTCGCGGCGAGCGTGGCGGAGGTGGGCAGGATGTCCTCGGCGCGCGGCGCGCTCGGCAGCGGGCCCGGGGCGGGCAGGTCGAAGCGCTGCACTGCCACTTGCGGGTCGAAGCTTTCGGCGCTGTTTGAGCTGGCGGTGTAGATGGCAGGGGGGCGCGATTCGGAGCCTTCGTCGACGGCGAGCGCGTTGCCGGACGGAGAGCCGAGCACCTGCCCGGCGGCGAAGACGCTATTCAGGGCGCCCGTGGAGTCGTAGCGCAGCAGGTGGTAGGGGACGCCGGCGTCGCCGACGTAGAGGTTGCCGGCGGCGTCGGTTGCGAGCGCTTCTGGCAAGTCGCCGAGGTCGTCGTCGAGGGTTTCCAGGAGGGCGCCGGAGGGGTCGAGCCGCAGCACCGAGCCGGGGGCGCCCTGCGGATTCGTTTCTACCGTGACCGGCGGGCTGCCGACGATCGTCGAGGCGCCGAGCTGGGGGACATCGCGGCCGCCGAGACCGCGGACGAAGGTGATGCGGAAGGTTTGGCCGCCATACACCTCCACTTCGACATTGCCCGAGCCCACGGTGCTCAGCGCTTCCAGCGCGGCCTGGATCGCTTCGGCGCCGGCTTCGGTGGTCACTGCCCCGTCGACGACCGACGTGATCGGCGCGGTCGTCTCGCCTTCGAAGCCGAGAGTGAATTCGCCGTGTTCCTGGAATTGGAGGTTGCCGGGAACCCTGAGCCGCTGCCTCTCGTCGTGGCCCTGCGGCCCGAGCACGTAGAGGTCGCCGCCGGTCGGGTCGATCGCCAGAGCTTCGGCACGGGTCCCGGCCGGCAGCGGCACTTCTTCGAGGAAGGCACCGTCAGCGTCGAAGCGCTGGACTCGCTTCCCGTTGTCGTTCACCCAGAGCCTGCCTTCGCCGTCGAAGGCAGGCGCGTTGGGCAGGTTGAGTTCGCCCGGGATGACGCCGGAGCCCTCGGCGGCCTTGCAGACATCGCCACGGGAGGGTTCGCAGACCTCCGGCCCGCCGCCGGGGATGCTGGTTGAGACCGTTAGTGAGCCGGTCAGGGCGCCCGAGCCGGCTTTTAGCGGGGCGACGTAGTTGCCGGCGTAGGGACCGCCTGAGAAGTGGACTTCATAGGGGGCGGAGCCGCCGGCGTCCCCGGGGCCGCCGCTGACGGAGAGGTCGCCCGCTTCGACGTTGGGCAGCGCTTCCAGCGCCGCCTGAACTTCTTCGTGGGAGGCATCGAAGGGGATCGAGGCGGTGGTCTGGGTCGCTGAGCTTTGGCCGAACGGGGCCGGGGACTTGAGCCCCAGCGTCAAAGCGCCCGCGGTCGCTTTGACCGTGAGCGTCTGGGTCTCGTCGGCACCGGTGTTGCCGGGGCCCGAAAAGGCGATGTCGGAGCCGAAGCGGAAGATGAGCGCGCCCGAGGGGGTGAACTTGGAGACACGGTGGGGATTCAGTTCAGCGACGTAGACGTCGTGGTAGGAAGGGCTCGCCACGTCATTGTCGACGACGACCGACTGGGGCACGACTTCCTCACCGGATGAAGAGCTAACGAGAGCTGCGAAACAGCGCTTCGTCGGTGGTTCGGCGGCGGGGCCACACACCTGAAGCGCGGGGCTTTCGCCGTCGGCCACCCCCGCCCCCCAGGCGAGCAGGAAGTTTCCTTCGGAGTCGAAGCGGTCGATGCGGTCGTTGTTGCGCTCGGCGACGTAAAAGTCGCCCGTAGACTCGTCGACAGCGACGCCCTGCGGCCCGTTCACCCTACCCGCGCCGTGGCCCCAGCCGGCGATCGTGATCGGGGCGGCGGAGGCGGTCGGCGCGAGCAGGGCCACCCAGAGGGCGAGCGGGGCGAGGGGCGCCAGAAGGGCGGCGCGGCGCTTGGCCGGGCCCGCGTGGCCGGCGAACGACTCGATCTCCCGCTTCAACGACTCCCCCTCTTCTCCCTGGCCTCTTCCGCGCGGGCCCGTGCGGACCCTTTGCGATCCCGCCTCCCCGGCGGTGTGTGTGACTGTAGCCGGTGCGTGCCTTTTCCGTCAACTCCCAGAACCCCTTGGGACCGGGGAGTTGCGGTGCGCCCGGTTCCCGGTTGCGCCGGCGCGGCGCCGCGGGGCGACGGCGGGGCGGGAAGCCGCACGCCGAAGGCTCGCCGCCCGCGGCGCCCAGGCGGCGATCTTGCGGGAGACCCAGGGGGCGATGTAGTCGGCGCGGGTGTAGAACTGGGGGGCCTCGGTCGAGCATCCGGCTTCGCCGAAGGAGGTGATTCCGACCTCGACCGGCCGTCCGCCGCCGCGAGCAGCCGCCAGCAGGGGGCCGCCGCTGTCGCCGTCGCAGGTCGAGTAGCGGTGAGCGGGATCGACGGCGCACAGCAGGGCCGAGGAGTCAAAGCCGTCGAACTGCGAGGAGCAGTAGGCAGGGTCGCCGAGGAGGGCTTTGCCGCTATGAGGCGCCTTCGGCAGCTCGCCGCCCGGCGCGGTGCGCCCCCAGCCGACCATGAGGACCGGCGTCCCCGCCGCCGGGACCTCGCGGGCAAGGCGCACGGGCGGCGCCGAGACGGGCGCCGAGAGCCGCAGGAGCGCCGCGTCCGCGCGCACGGGGGTCTCGCTGGGGACCAGCCACAACAGGGCGGGGTCGATCGCGACGCGGCTGACCCGGGAGACCCTGCCGCGGGAGCGCCCGCCCTCGCGGGTCAGGACGGAGAAGCCCGCCGGGCCTCGCAGGGTCCCCGAGGAGAGATCCATCACGCAGTGGGCGGCGGTGAGGACGACGTCGCTCGAGACGAGCGTGCCCGAGCACGGGTATGACTGCGATCCGTGCTCGAAGCGCACCAGGGCCATGTAGGGGAAGGAGCCTGGGGGAGCCTGGGAGCCGCCGATCACCGAGGCGTGGGCTCGCCCGCCCTTCTTCTTCCCACGCAGGCGGCGCTGGCAGCGCCTGGCCTGGCGGCTGCGGCGGCTGGCGGCCCCGGCGAGGCGGGCGGCGCGGCGGCGCAGGCGGCGGGGCGCTGCGCGCCCGGCGCGGCGGCGGGCAATGCGCCGGGCGCGGCGGCGCAGCCCGCGGGCGTGGCGCGAGAGACCCTCGGCGCGGCGGGCGAGGCGGCGGCAACGGCTCCCGCCGATGCTCCTTTCCGTGGCGCCGCCGGGACCGCGGAGGGCTTCGGAGGCGCGGTGGCGGGTCTCGGGCGCCGGGGGCCGGCAGGCTTCGCCCCGGCATTCGGCCGCGGGTTCGCGCCTTGCCGCGATGCCTCCTTCGCGGGCGTCATAGACGTCGAGCGCTCTGTCTTCGTCGGTGACCGAGAGGCGGGCGGGGGAGTAGAAGAAGACGTCTCGGCCACCTTCGGAGGCGTCGAGGAAGGCGGCGGCGCCTTCGGCGCCGGCGGAGATCAGCGAGACGCAGCCGCCGGGGAGCGTCGTGGTGCGGGCGTCGCCGGCCGCGGCGCTGCAGCTGCCCACTCCCGTGGGCTCGTACTCATAGACGTCGCCGTCGCCGTTGGAGTCGGCGGGGACGAGAGAGTCGGCGGCGTTGAAGAAGAGGCGGCCGTCGTTGTGGATGTAGCGGGGGCGGTAGAGGGAGGCGCCGGCGGCGGTGGATTTGGCGGCCTCGGGCACACTCGCCGCCACCGCCACCCCGCTCCAGAGGCGGTTGGGGTCGAGCACTTCGGAGAGCCCACCGGCTCCGGGGCTAGGCGTCAGCACCAATGGGCGGGCGCCCCAGGGGTTGCAGGAGACGCAGGCGAGCTCGTCTTCGCGCGCGTCGTAGCGGAAGACCTCGGGGACCCGTTCGCCGCTTCGCGCCGCGCGATTGTCATAGCCGCTCAGCGGCAGCTTCGACATGAAGGCGAGGTAGCGGCCGTCGGGGGAGGCGGCGGCGCTGAGCGCCCAGGCGGCGTGGAGGGAGCCGGGACTCTCGCCCCAGTCGCGTTCGTCTGCCTCTGCGAGCGTCGCGAGGAAGCGCACGCCCTCCTCCTCGCGCCAGAGGTAGAGGTTCGGCCGGCCGGGGGCTGCCTGCTCGCTCTCGCCCGTTTCGGGGTCGAGCGCCGGGCCTTCGTTGGTCGCGAGCACCCCGCGGGCGAGGAAGAAGGCGCTGGAGCCCTCTTGGGCATCGAAGCCGGGCAGCAGGCCCAGCACTTCGGCGCTTTCGCCGAGGTTGTGGACTTCCGCGGTGAGGTCTTCCAGGCAGCCGCCGGCTTCTTCGCAGCCGCCGCTTCCCGGGGCCGCCCAGCGGTAGAGGTCGGCGCCGGCTTCGTTGGCGTCGGGGGTGAGCATCTGGGTGTCGGTGAAGAAGGCGACAGAGCCCTCGGCGGAGGCGCCCTGAAAGAGCGGCGCGACCTCGCCGGCGCCGAGGGAGCCTTCCTGCTCTTCGTCGAGGCGGACGGTTTGTTCGCGCGCGGCGTCGCGCACGTACAGGCCCCCCGCGGCGGCGGTCCAAAAGACGCGCGAGCCGTCTTCGGAGACCGCGCCGCGCAGCGAGGCGACGCCCGAGCCGAGCTCGGCCTCGACCGCGCCCCCACCTTCGGGCAGGACGCTGAGCGGCGCGAGGCTGCCCGCCGAGCGCTCATACAGGGCGCCGGGAGCCGCCCCTTCGGCCAGCGGCACTTCGGAGCGCAGCACGACGTGGCCGAGGTCGGGGCTGGCGCCCGCCACGCTGACCGGGCCTTCGGGCTCGCCGCACTGGCCGCCGAAGGGAGGCGTCCCCGCGGGCAGGTCGGCGGCGCTGAGGAGCGGGGTGTAGGCGGGGGGGTCGGTGTCGGCGCGCAGGTAGGGAGTGCGTTCGGTCGTCTGCGGGGACAGCGCCGTGCAGTCGCGTGGCTCCAGCAGGGCGCTTTGGAGGTCGGTACTGAACAGCTTGTATTCGCTGCCCGCACCCGCTCCGAACAGTGAGGCCGTGGTGTGCGGCGGGGTGATGTCGTGGGTGCCCCAGACGCCTCCCGGGCCGCGCCGCGCCAGCTCGGAGAGCTGCCCGCTCGGCTGGCCGGCTTCGAGGGCGGCCTGCAGCGAGCCGTAGGAGGGGTAGGCGAGAGCTTCGCCGCCGGCGGCGGCCTGCGCCCGGCCTCCCGGGGCGCCTTCGTAGGGGCCGACCCGCCCGCTGTGCTTGTCTGGCGGGGAGACCATCTCCCAGGCGCGGTCATCGGGCAGGGCGTCGCCGAGGGAGGCGGTCTGGGTGGCGAACGTCTGGTCTTCCCCGTAGACGGTGAAGGACCTTTTGACCGTTTCGCCGCCTTCATAGACTTCGCGGACATCGGTGGCGACGAAGCGGTAGTGGTAGGCGGTGGCGGGGTCAAGGCCGGTGAGGGCGATCGGCAGGGTGAGCTCTTCGGAGACGCCGGGCAGGCCGCCTTCGAGCGCTCTGGCGCAGCCGCCGAGGCTGCACGGGGAGGGACCGTACTCAAGCCACCAGGTGGCCCCGGCGCCGAGCGGATTCAGCTTGGCGTTGATGGTCGCCGAGCGGGCGGCGACTTCGCTCACCCACTGAGCTTCGATGCCGATGGCGAGGCGGGTGGCGAAGGTGGCCTCTGCGGCGTCGACTCCGTCTTCGCTTTCGGCCACGACGCGGAAGCGGTAGGTCGTCGCGGGGGTCAGCGTTTTGACGCTTGCGCTCACGTCCGCTGCTTCGTAGCCGGCTTCGGGCAGGGTCTGGTCGGGGGTGCTGAGGGCGTCCGGCCCTTCGAAGCCCTCGCCGCCGGCTTCTCTGTCTGCTTCATAGCCGGCCTCGGTCACGTACTGGAAGCGATAGGTGGTCTCCGCCCCTTCGGGGTTGACGGTGGCCTTCAGGGTGGCGGCGCCCGCTGCGACGTCGATCGCCTCGGGGGCCGAGGTCAGTGGGGGGCCGGCGGGAGCGGCGTGGGCGCTGGCGGCGAGGCAGGCGAGCGCCAGCGCCGCCGCGACGGCGGACAGCGCCCCCTTCCAACCCGACTTGAAAATCGCCTTCATCGCTCTCCTCGGCCCCTCGGTCGACCTGCGTGTCGCAGATCCAACCGGAAACGGCGGCGGCGCTGTTTTGTGGGCGCCCTCTCCAATAACGCCGGCGAAGCTGGTAGTTGCGGTGCGGGGCACGCGCGCCGGCGCGCCTACCTACTCTTGCCGCCCGAGCCGCGGCGGCAGTGGCTCGCTCTTGAACCGCTTGCCGCTCTGAGCTTACCGGAGTCAAGCGGGGGATCAGTCGCTGCATATGAGGCATGGCTGCCTCGCCGACGATCAGCGTGGAGATCGTCCGCTCGCTGCTGGAGCGGCGCTCCAGGGCGCCATAGCCACCGGCCTTGTAGCGGGCTAGGAGCTTGTAGATCCAGGGGGGGTCGGCGGGGGCGGCGTCGCGGGCGGACTACAACGTAGTGGCCTTGCTACGCTGCCTGCGTGGTCGCCAAGTCCCAACCGTTCAGCATTCGCATCTCCCCCGCTACCGAGAAGCTGATCGCCGCCGAGGCGCGGCGCACGCGTCGCAGCAAAGGGGCCGTGGTCGAGGCGCTGGCCGAGGAGGCGCTGCGCACGCGGATCTTCCCCGGCATCGCCTTCCGCGGCGACGATTTCGAGCGGCGGGCCTGGGTGATCGGCACCGCCTTCGACGTCTGGCAGGTGGTCGACGCCCACCGCGACCTCGGCTCGGTCGAGGCGATGGCCGCCGAGGGAAACCTGAGCGAGCGGCAGCTCCGCCTGGCGCTCGCCTACTACGAGCGCTTTCCCGACGAGATCGACGAGGCGATCGCCCTTCAGCGCCGCCCGCTGACCCAGCTGCGCTCCGAATACCCGTTCGTCGAGGCCTACCCGCCCGCCAAGAAGTAGCCGGGCTTGCGGCTGCTGCTGGACGCTCACGTCTCGGGGCCGCGGACCGCCGCGCCGTTGCGCGACGCCGGGCACGACGTCCGGGCGGTCGACGAGGAGCGGGGGCTGGACGGATGGGAGGACGAGGAGCTGCTGGCGCTCGCCGCGGGCGAGCAGCGCGTGATGGTGACCTTCGACGTCAAGGACTTCCCCGAGATCGCCCGGCGCTGGGCGGAGGCGATGCGGCCCCACGCCGGCCTGGCGATCGTGGTCGGGATCGACCACGGCGAGTTCGGGACGATCCTGCACGCGCTCCAGGGCCTGTTCGACGAGCGCGCCGATCCGGACACTTGGCGCGAGCGCACCTACTTCGTCTCGCGCGGCGAGGGAAGGTAGCCCGGCGCGCGAGAAAGCCCACTGGCTGCTGGACGAGCTACGGAGCCCGAGGTGGAGCCGGCGTGGCTGTGCGGGGCTAGCGAGTTCTGCTTCAGAAATCCATCGAGGCGTCGGTCAGACCCTGACGGCCGTTGGCCGTCCAGAGCGAGAGGAGGGGGTCGACGATCTCGAGGCCCTCGTCCTCGTCCCACAGGTAGCCCTCCTCGAGCAGCCGGTCCCGCGCGTCCCTGGCGGTCGAGCGCGCCAGCCCCAGCTCATCCAGGACGTCTTTGCTCATCGGTCCGCGGCCCGCCGCGATCGCGGCCAGCACCCGCCTCTCGGAGTCGGCCAACCCGTCCCAGATCGAGTTGAGCTCATCTTCGCCATGAGCTTGAGCGGGATGTCGAGCAGCCAGCTGAGGCGGCGACCGATCGCGGGCTCGACCTGTGGCTCGATGCTGACGCCGGTCTTCGGAATCTTCGCGCTGGGCTGGAAGGTGCGGATGATTCCCACCGCCAGGTTCCGCACCGCGCCGTGCAGGCTCTTGCGGTAGGCGTCTTCGATGCGATCGGCGGCCTCGCCCACCGAGAGCAGTCCGTAGAGGTTGACGTAGACGGTATTCATCCCGCGCACCTCCGCCTCCGCCCGCACCCGCTTGAGCAGCGTCGTCTTGCCGTAGCGGCGCGGAGCCGTGAGGCGGCTGTTGCTGTTCGCCTCCGCCAAGCGGGTCAACATCTCCAGATCGCGCTCGCGGTCGATCAGCTCCTCCACGGAGGCCGGCTTGGAGAAGTCGAAGGGATTGAGCTCGGACATGAGATCGAAGATTAGCATTGCGTGGCGGGATTTCCGCCACTTTGGGGGCGGATTATCCGCCACTCGGAGCTGGAGGCGCGCTTGGCCTACTTGTGGCGCGACGCCCGGCGGCAGCGCCTCGACCGGCTGCTCTGGCGCTTTGCCGCCTTGGCGTAGTGGGCGGCGCGGCGGTGCAGGCGGGCGCCCTTGGGGCCTTGGGCGCGCCTTGCGCCGCGGCGCAGCTTGCGGGCGCGGTGGGAGAGCCTTCTGGCGCGGCGGGCGGGCTTGGCGCAGCGCGAGGCCGGGGCGCTCTTTTCCCTGAGGTTGCCCGGGCCGTGGAAGGAGGCCGAGGCGGGGGTCTGGGCCGCGGGAGGCGTGGCCGGGGGCTGGCAGGCTTCGCCCTGGCATTCGGCCAGCGGTTCGAGGCGGGCGGGCTCGCCTGCTTCGCGGGCGTCATAGACGTCCATCTCGGTGTCTTCGTCGCTTACCGAGAGCTGGGCGGGGGAGTAGAAGAAGACGTCCCTGGCTCCTTCGGAGGCGTCGATGAAGGCCGAGGTGCCCTCGGCGGTGCCCGAGGAGATCAAGGACACGCAGCCGCCGGGGACCGTGGCGGTGCCGGCGTCACCGGAGGAGGGGCTGCAGCTGCCCACCCCGGTGGGCTCGTACTCATAGACGTCGCCGTCGCCGTTTGAGTCGGCGGCGACCAGGGAGTCGGCGGCGTTGAAGAAGACGCGGCCGTCGTCTTGGATGTAGCGGGGGCGGTAGAGGGAGAAGCCGCCCAAGGTGGTCTTCATCGCCTCGGGCACCACGGCCGCCACCTCCACCCCGCTCCAGAGCTGGTTGGGATCGAACTCTTCGGAGAGCTTCTCCCGCTTCGGCCCCCGGGATGAGCGCGTGCGGGCGGGCGCCGGTGGGGTCGCAGGAGACGCAGGTCAGATCGTTGGTCTGGGAGTCGTAGCGGAAGACCTCCTGGGCGCGCTCGCCGCTGGTTGCGTCGCGGTTGTCATAGCCGGTCAGCGGGCGCTTCGACATGAAGGCCAGGTAGCGGCCGTTGGGGGAGGGGGCGGCGCTCAGATTGAAGGCCTTGAGCTTAGAGGTCTCGGTGGCCCCCCAGTCGCGTTGGTCTGCTTCTGCCAGCGTCGCCACGAAGCGCATCCCCTCCCCTTCCCGCCACACATACAGGTTGGGCTGCCCGGGGGCCGCGCTCTCCCCCTCGCCGTTGGGCTCTTCGTCGAGCACGCCCCGGGCGACGAGGTAGGCCGTCGCGCCGTCCGCGCCGACGCCGGGCAGAAGGCCCTGCACTTCGGCGCTTTCGCCGAAGCCGGCGACTCCGGCGGTCAGATCATCCAGGCAGCCGCCGGGCGCTTCGCATCCCCCGGTCCCCTCTTCCCGCCAGCGGTACAGGTCGGCGCCTTCTTCGTTGGCGTCGGAAGTCAGGTTCTGGGTGTCAGTGAAGAAGGCGACCGAGCCGACGGCGCTCGCTCCCTGGAACAGCGGTTCGACTTCGCCGGTGCCAAAGGCGCCGGGCTGTTCTTGGTCGAGGCGGAGGGTTTCGTTGCGGCCCGTGTCGCGGACGTAAAGTCCTCCCTCGGCGACCCCGGTGAGAAAGTACCGCAAGCCATCCTCGGAGACCGCACCCCGCATCGAGGCTTCACCCGAGCCTAGTCCAGCGCTGAGCACCCCCCCGCCTTCGTCCTCAGGCTTGAAGTTGAGGCGGCGTAGCTCCCCTGCTACCCACTCATACGGGCCACCGCCGGCAAGGAGCGGCACCGAGGAGCCGAGCACGATGTGGCTCAGATCAGGGGTGGCGCCCTGCACGCTCACCAGGCCAAGGACACTGGCGCAGCTGCCGCCGAAGGGCTCGGGGGCCGCGGTCACCAGCGGCGTATAGGTGACGGGGGGGCTGTTCTCGCGCAGGTAGGGGGTGCGTTCGGTCGCCTGCGGGGAGAGCGGCGTGCAGTCGCGCGGTTCCATCAGGGCGCTTTCGAGGTTGGTGCTGAAGAGTTTGTATTCGATGCCGGAGCCCGCAGTGAAGGGCACGGTCGCCGTGTGCGGGACGGTGATGTCGGTCGTGCCCCAGGCGCCCTCCGGTCCGCGGCGGGAGAGCTGGGAGGACTGCTCGATCAGGCGGTTGCCCTGGGGGTTTGCTTCCAGGGAGCCGTAGGAGAGGTAGGCGAGGGCTTCGCCGTTTGAGGCGGCCTGCACCTGGCCGCCCTGGGGGGCTTCGGGGGCGGCGATCCGCCCGCCGTGCTTGTCGGGCGGGGAGACCATCTCCCAGGCGCGGTCATCGGGCAGGGTGAAGCCGAGGCCGGCGAGCTGGGTGGTGAAGGTGCGGTCGGGGCCGTATGTGGTGTAGGTCGCTCCGTCCTGTTCGCCTTTGGCGAGGAAGCGGTAGTGGTAGGTGGCGGCGGGCTCCAGGCCGCTCAATGCGACGGCGACCGGGAGGGGGCCGAAGGTCGGCGGCAGCTCGAAGCTCGCGCTTTCGAAGCCGTAGCCCGCGCTGGCGCCGTACTGCACCCACCAGGTGGCGTCTTCGGCGCCGAGCGGGTCAAGGTCGGCGTGCAGGGTGGCGCTGCGGGCGGCGATATCGCTCGCCCACTGGGCTTCGATCCCCACCGCGGTGCGGGTGGTGAAGGTGGTGTCGGGGCCGTAGACGGTGCATTCTTCTCCCGTTTCGGGGCACTGGGAGTCGCCTTCGTCGGTCGCGACCACGCGGAAGTGGTAGGTGGTGTTCGGGACGAGGCCGCTCAGTGGGGCTTCGATCCCTGCTTCTTCGAAGCTCGCGGGGAGGGCGCCAGACGGCGCTTCGGTGCCGTGCTGCGCTTCCCCTTCGTAGGGGGCTGTGTCGTATTCGAAGTGGTAGGCGGTCGCGTGGCCCTCGGGGTTGAGGGTGGCCTTCAGGGTGGCGGTGGTCGGGAGGACTTCTTTGGCTTCCTGGTTGTCGGGCAGGGGGCCGGGTGCCGGGATCGCGAAGGCCTGCACGGCGCTGTCAGGCCCGCCCCCGGCGGCGACGTAGAGGATTGAGGGACGTTCTGCGGAACCTTCGTCGAGGGCGATCCGCGCGGGGCCGCTGCCGCCCGCCGGCTGCCCGGCGCCGAACTGGGAGGTCTGTTCGCCCGCGGCGTCGAAGCGGCGGATCGTCGCCGGCGCTGCGGGCGCCGGGCGATCGGCGGAGTAGAGGTTCCCTTCGGCGTCGAGCGCGATCGCCTTCCAGTAGACGACGGGATCGTGGGGGACCACGCCCACTTCCTCAAGGAAGGCGCCGCTGGAGTCGAACCTGTGCGCTCCTTCTTCCGTTCCTCCTGAGAGGCCTTCCTTGACCGCGTAGATGTCTCCCGAGGGCGCCAGGGCGAGGTCGGAGACGCTCGCGAGGCCCGCCAGGGCGACCTCTTCCACGAAGGCGCCGTCTGGATCGAAGCGCTGCACCCGGTCGGCCTGCCTGTCGCCGACCCAGAGCTTGCCGGTGGCGTCCATCGCCAGCGAGCTGGGGTTGATGAAGGCGCCCGGGAGGGTCCCGCCGCCCGCGGCTTCCTTACAGACGTCGCCGCGGCTCGGTTCGCAGACCTCCGGTCCGCCGCCGGGGGCCGTGACGGCGACGGCGGCGGTCCCGGCCAGGGCGGCGGCGGAGGCGCCCATCTGGGTGATGAAGTTGTGCGCGTAGGCGCCGCCGGTGAAGTGGACTTCGTAAGGGGAAGAGCCGGTGGCATCGCCGGGGCCGCCGCTGACCGAGAGCTCGCCCACTTCGACGCCCGGCAGCGCTTCCAGCGCCGCCTGCACCGTGGCGGCGGGGGCGTCGTAGGGGATCGCGGCGGTCGTCTCTTTGGGCGCGATCGCGTCGAGCGGAACCGGCCGGCGAAGCGAGAGGGTGAAGGTGCCGCCGGTGGCTTTGACTGTGACCGCCTGGGTCTCGTCGGCGCCCGTGTCGCCGGGACCGCTGAAGGTCACGTCGGCGCCGAGCAGGAAGCGCAGCTCGCCGTCGGGGCCGAACTTGGTCACGCGGTGATTGTTGGCGTCGGCGACGTAGACGTTGCCGCTGGACTGGTCGACCGTGACCGCGCCGGGGGCGATCGCGCCGAGGCCCGAGGTCAACCTCGACGCGAAGCAGCGCTTGGTCGGCGGTTCGGCGGCCGGGCCGCAGACCTGCAGTTCCTGGCTTTTGCCGTCGGCCACTCCCCAGCCCCAGGCGAGTAGGAAGTGTCCTTCGGAGTCGAAGCGATCGATGCGGAAGTTGCTGCGGTCGGCGACGTAGAGATCGCCGCTGGATTGGTCGACGGCGACGCCCGTGGGGTTTTCGACCTTGCCCGCGCCGGCACCGGACCCCGCCACCGTCCGCGGCGGCGCGGCGGAGGCGGGGGCGACTGCGAGCAAGGCAAGCGCCAGCGCCGCCGCGAGGGCGAGGGCGAGGAGGTGGGCGGCGCGGGGCACGGCGGCGCTCGGGACCGCGACGGCGGAGCCGTCGGCGGATTCAGGCAAGCTGCTCGTCTGCTTCAAGTTCTCCCTCATCCCTGCCGTCCCCCCTGGACGACGGTCCTCAGCAAACCACACCGGGGCGGCTTTGGCAACCCTCACCGCCTACAACAGGGCGCGGGGCGCTTCGGTGCGGTGGGGGCTGGCGGTGGGCATGGGCGGCTGAGGAATCAGCGATGGGGCCGGGGCTGGGTTCATGGGTCTCATCGGCGCCCCCTGCGGGTGTGGCGGGCATGGGCGCGCTTTGGCTTGGCCTTGCCGGCCTTGCGGCAGTGCTTTGCCTGGCGGCTCTGGCCCTTTGCCCGCTTGGCGTAGTGGGCGGCGCGGCGGCGCAGGCGGGCGCCCTTGGGGCCTTGGGCGCGCCTTGCGCCGCGGCGCAGCTTGCGGGCGCGGTGGGAGAGGCTTCTGGCGCGGCGGGCGGGCTTGGCGCAGCGCGAGGCCGGGGCGCTCTTTTCCCTGAGGTTGCCTGGGCCGTGGAAGGAAGCCGAGGCGGGGGTCTGGACCGCGGGAGGGCTGGCCGGGGGCTGGCAGGCTTCGCCCTGGCATTCGGCGATCGGTTCGAGGCGGGCGGGCTCGCCTGCTTCGCGGGCGTCGTAGATGTCGAGCTCGCGGTCGGTGTCGGTTACCGAGAGCTGCGCGGGGGAGTAGAAGAAGACGTCCCTGGCCCCTTCGGAGGCGTCGAGGAAGGCCGAGGTCCCCTCGGCGGTGCCCGAGGAGATCAAGGAGACACAGCCGCCGGGGACGGTCGCGGTGCCGGCGTCCCCCGAGGCGGCGCTGCAGCTGCCCACCCCGGTCGGCTCGTACTCATAGACGTCGCCGTCGCCGTTTGAGTCCGCCGCCACCAGGGAGTCGGCGGCGTTGAAGAAGACGCGGCCGTCGTTGTGGATATAGCGGGGGCGGTAGAGGGAGACGCTGCCGGCGGTGAGCTTCATCGCCTCGGGCACGACCGCGGCCACCGGCACCCCGCCCCACAGCTGGTTGGGGTCGAACTCTTCGGAGAGCTCCCCGGCTTCGGGGCCCGGCACGAGGGATTGCGGGCGCCGGCCGGAAGAGTTGCAGGAGACGCAGGTCAGCTCGTCGGTCACCGAGTCGTAGCGGAAGACCTCCTGGGCTCGTTCGCCGCTGGTCGCGTCGCGGTTGTCGTAGCCGGTCAGGGGGAGCTTCGACATGAAGGCCAGGTAGCGGCCCGAGGGGGAGGCGGTGGCGGTCAGGTTGTAGGCGCGGAAATTTGCGCCACTCGTCCCACCCCAGCCATGCTCGTCTTCCCCCGCCAGCGTCGCGACGAAGCGCACCCCCTCCCCTTCTCTCCACACGTAGAGATTGGGCTGCCCAGGAGCCGCATGCTCGCGCTCTCCCGTCGCCGGATCGATCGCCGCGCCTTCGTTGGTGGCCAGCACGCCGCGGGCGACGAGATAGGCGCTGGAGCCGTCTTCGGCGATGCCGGGCAGCAGACCCTGCACTTCGGCGCTTTCGCCGAAGTTCGCGACCCCGGCGCTCAGGTCCTCCAGGCAGCCGCCGGGCGCTTCGCATCCCCCGGTCCCCTCTTGCCGCCAGCGGTAGAGGTCGGCGCCTTCTTCGTTTGCGTCTTCGGTCAGGTTCTGGGTGTCGGTGAACAGGGCGACCGAGCCGTCGGCGCTCGCTCCCTGGAAGAGCGGTTCGACTTTGCCGGTGCCGAAGCCGCCTTCCTGCACTTCGTCGAGGCGGAGGGTCTCGTCGCGGGTGGTGTCGCGGACATACAGGCCCGCGAAGGGCGCGACACCTCCCTTGCTCCAAAAGGCGCGCGAGCCGTCTTCGGAGATCGCGCCCCGCACCGAGGCTTTGCCCGAGGCGAGTTCCGCCTGGACGACTTCGTCTTCGCCGCCTTCCTTGCGGATCACGCTGAGCGGCTCGAGCGCTCCCGGTGACCACTCGTAGAGGCTGCCCACCGGCGCCCCTTCGAGCAGCGGAACCGAGGACCCGAGCACGATGTGACTCATGTCGGGGGTGGCGCCCAGCACGCCCACCGCGCCGCCGACATGTTCGAGGCAGTTGCCCCCGAACGGCGGCGTCCCTTCTCCCACGTTTGCCGCGGTGACCAGCGGCGTGTAGGTCGGGGGCGAGCTGTTCTCGCGCAGATACGGCGTCCGTTCGCTTGCCTGCGGGGACAGCGGCGTGCAGTCGCGCGGTTCCATAAGGGCGCGCTCGAGGTTCGTGCTGAACAGTTTGTATTCCAGGCCCGAGCCGGAGGTGAACGGCGTGGTCGCGGTGTGCGGCGCGGTCAGGTCGGCGGTGCTCCAGGCTCCCCCCGCTCCGCGCCGCGAGAGCTCGGAGGACTGTTCGATCAGGCGGCTGCCCTGGGGGTTGGCTTCCAGGGAGCCGTAGGAGAGGTAGGCGAGCGCTTCGCCGTTCGCGGCGCCCTGCACATGGCCTCCCTGGGGGGCTTCGGGGGCGGCGATCCTGCCCCCGTGCTTGTCGGCCGGGGAGACCATCTCCCAGGCGCGGTTGTCGGGCAGGGTGAAGCCGAGGCCGGCGAGCTGGGTGGTGAAGGTGCGGTCGGGGCCGGGGACGGTGTAGGTAGCTCCGTCCTGTTCGCCTTTGGCGAGGAAGCGGTAGTGGTAGGTCGTGGCGGGCGCCAGGCCGCTCAACGCGACCGCGACCGGGAGGGAGCCGAAGGTCGGCGGCAGTTCGAATTCTTCGCTCTGTGAGCCATAGCCCACGCTCGTGCCGTACTGGACCCGCCAGCTGGCGTCTTCGGCGCCGAGCGGGTCGAGCTCGGCGTGCAGGGTGGCGTCGTGGGCGGCGATGTCGGTCGCCCACTGGGCTTCGATCCCCACCGCGGTGCGGGTAGTGAAGGTCGTGTCGGGACCGTAGACGGTGCATTCTTCTGCCGTTTCGGGACACCGGGAGTCGCCTTCGTCGCTCGCCACCACTCGGAAGTGGTAGGTCGTGTCCGGGATGAGGCCGTTCAGCAGGGCTTCGATCTCCGAGTTTTCAAAGCTCGCGGGGAGGGACCCTTCGGGCGTTTGCTGGCCGTAGGTTTTGTCGGCGCCGTACTGGAAGCTGTAGTGGGTGGGGTGGCCCTCGGGGTTGAGCGTGGCCTTCAGGGTGGCGGTGGTCGGCAGGATGTCGGTGGCCTCCTGGTTGTCTGGGAGGGGGCCGGGGTCGGGGATGGGGAAGGCCTGCACGGCGACTTCGGCCTTTGCGGCCGTAGTCGCGCTGTCGATGGCGCCGCGCGAGCTGGCCACGTAGAGCTGCCCGGCGCCCTGCCCGACCGCGATCGCGTTCGACCCCGAATTGCTGCCGCCGCCTCCCGGGGTGCCGATCACCTGACCGGCGCCGAACCGGGAGACCAACTCGCCCGCCGGGTCATAGACCTTGAAGACGTAGGTCGTGCCGAAGGCCCCGTCGCCGACGAAGACGTTGCCGGCTTCGTCGAGGGCGACGGTGCGGGCGTTGCCCGCTTCGTCGAGCGGGTAAGGGGATGCATAGGGCGTGCCGTCGGGGTGGAGTTTGCGGATGCCGGCCAGCGAGTCGCTCTTGAGGTAGAAGTCACCGGATGAGTCGAGCGCGAGCGACGTCGTGTCGCCGGCGGCGCCCGACAGGGCGATCTGCGCGCCGGGGGCGCCGTCTGAATCGAAGGAGACGAGGCGGTCCTTGTCGCCGACCCAGACCGTCCCCGAAGAGCCGACCGCGAGCGGCAGCACGGCGCCGCTGAACTCGTTTTCGCCGCTGCCGCTGTCGCCGCTGCGGCAGGTGTCGCCGCTGGCGGCCGTGCAGAGGTCCTTTTCCGCCTGCGTGGCCCCCGCTTCTTCGCGCTTGGTCTTGTTGACGTTGCGGCCGACCATGAAGATCGGCTGGCCAGAGGGAGTGAACTTGGAGACGCGGTGGGAATCGCCGACGTAGACATCGCGGTAGGACGGACTGGCGGGGTCGTTGTCGACGGCGACGGATTCGGCGCGGAGGTTGTTGTCGGGGTTGCCGCCCCGGGCGAAGTTGGTCGCAAAGCAGCGCCTCGCTTCGGTGGCGGGGCCGCAGACCTGCAGCTCTTCGCTCACCCCGTCGGCGACGCCGTAGCCCCAGGCCAGCTGGAAGTCGCCTGCGGAGTCGAACTTGGAGACGCGGAAGTTGCTGCTCTCAGCAACGTAGAAGTCGCCGCTGGCGTGCTCGACGGCGACACCGTAGGGGTTGTTTACCTTTCCCGCCCCATGGCCCCATTCGGCGATCGTGGTCGGAGCGGCCTGGGCGGGGGCGGCGAGCAGGGCCGCAAGCGCCGCGACGAGGAGCACCAGGAGGGCACTCGGGGCCGCGACGGCGGAGCCGTCGGCGGATTCAGGCAAGCTGCTCGTCTGCTTCAAGTTCTCCCTCATCCCTGCCGTCCCCCCTGGACGATGGTCCTCAGCAAACCACACCGGGGCGGCTTTGGCAACCCTCACCGCCTACAACAGGGCGCGGGGCGCTTCGGTGGGGTGGGGGCTGGCGGTGGGCATGGGCGGCTGAGGAATCAGCGATGGGGCCGGGGCTGCGTTCATGGGTCTCATCGGCGCCCCCTGCGGGTGTGGCGGGCATGGGCGCGCTTTGGCTTGGCCTTGCCGGCCTTGCGGCAGTGCTTTGCCTGGCGGCTCTGGCGCTTTGCCGCCTTGGCGTAGTGGGCGGCGCGGCGGCGCAGGCGGGCGCCCTTGGGGCCTTGGGCGCGCCTTGCGCCGCGGCGCAGCTTGCGGGCGCGGTGGGAGAGGCTTCTGGCGCGGCGGGCGGGCTTGGCGCAGCGGGAGGGGGCGGTGTTCTTCTGCTTCACGTTGCCGGGGCCGCGGAAGGCCGATGAGGCCGGGGTCTGGGTCTGCGGAGGCGTGGCCGGGGGCTGGCAGGCTTCGCCCTGGCATTCGGCGATCGGTTCGAGCCTTGCCGGCTCGCCTGCTTCGCGGGCGTCATAGACGTCGAGCTCGTTGTCGGTGTCGGTGACCGAGAGCTGGGCGGGGGAGTAGAAGAAGACGTCCCTGGCCCCTTCGGAGGCGTCGAGGAAGGCCGCGGTGCCCTCGGCGGTGCCCGAGGAGATCAAGGACACGCAGCCGCCGGGGACGGTGGCGGTGCCGGCGTCGCCGGAGGAGGGGCTGCAGGTGCCCACCCCGGTGGGCTCGTACTCATAGACGTCGCCGTCGCCGTTGGAGTCCGCCGCGACCAGGGAGTCGGCGGCGTTGAAGAAGACGCGGCCGTCGTCTTGGATGAAGCGGGGGCGGTAGAGGGAGATCGTGCCGGCGGTGGTCTTCATCGCCTCGGGCACCACGGCCGCCACCGCCACTCCCCTCCACAGCTGGTTGGGGTCGAACTCTTCGGAGAGCTGCCCCGCGTCGGGGCCCGGCACGAGGGCGTGCGGTCGGGCGCCGGAGGGGTCGCAGGAGACGCAGGTCAGATCGTCGGTCTGGGAGTCGTAGCGGAAGACCTCCTGGGCCCGTTCGCCGCCGGCTGCGTCGCGGTTGTCATAGCCGGTCAGGGGGAGCTTCGACATGAAGGCCAGGTAGCGGCCCGAAGGGGAGGCGGTCGCGGTGAGCTTGTAGGCGTAGAACACGCCGTTCGAGTCGACCGGCCCACCCCAATCGGGTGTGTCCGCTTCCGCCAGCGTCGCGACGAAGCGCATCCCCTGCCCTTCCCGCCACACATAGAGGTTGAGCTGACCGGGAGCCGCATGCTCGCGCTCTCCCGTCGCCGGATCGATCGCCGCGCCTTCGTTGGTGGCCAGCACGCCGCGGGCGACGAGATAGGCGCTGGAGCCGTCTTCGGCGATGCCGGGCAGCAGGCCCTGCACTTCGGCGTTTTCGCCGAAGTTCGCGACCCCGGCGCTGAGGTCCTCCAGGCAGCCGCCGGGCGCTTCGCATCCCCCGGTCCCCTCTTGCCGCCAGCGGTAGAGGTCGGCGCCTTCTTCGTTTGCGTCTTCGGTCAGGTTCTGGGTGTCGGTGAAGAAGGCGACCGAGCCGTCGGCGCTGGCGGCCTGGAACAGCGGGGCGACTTTGCCGGTGCCGAAGGCGCCGGGCTGTTCGACGTCGAGGCGGATCGTTTCGTCGCGGGTGGTGTCGCGGAGGTAGAGGCCCGCGAAGGGCGCGACACCGCCCTTGCTCCAGAAGGCGCGCGAGCCGTCTGCGGAGACCGCGCCCCGCACCGAGGCCTTGCCCGAGCCGAGTTCCGCCTGGACGACTTCGTCTTCGCCGCCTTCCTTGCGGATCACGCTGAGCGGCTCGAGCGCTCCCGGTGACCACTCGTAGAGGCTGCCCACCGGCGCCCCTTCGAGCAGCGGCACCCTCGAGTTGAGCACGATGTGGCTCAGGTCCGGGGTGGCGCCCTTCGCTTCCACCGCGCCCTGGACCTCTTCGGCGCAGTTGCCCCCATAGGGCGGCGTACCTGCTTCGACATCCGCGGCGCTCACCAGCGGCTCGTAGCCGGGCGGCTCGGAGTCCGTCCGCAGATACGGCGTCCGTTCGGTGGCCAGGGGCGAGAGCGGCGTGCAGTCGCGCGGTTCCATCAGCGCCCGTTCGAGGTTCGTGCTGAAGAGTTTGTATTCGAGGCCCGAGCCGGAGGTAAAGGGGGTCGTCGCGGTGTGCGGCGCGGTCAGGTCGGTCGTGCCCCAGGTTCCGCCTGGAGCTCGCCGGGAGAGCTGGGAGGACTGCTCGATCAGGCGGCTGCCCTGGGGATTGGCTTCCAGGGAGCCGTAGGAGAGGTAGGCGAGCGCTTCGCCGTTCTCCGCCGCCTGCACCTGGCCGCCCTGGGGGGCTTCGGGGGCGGCGATCCGCCCGCCGTGCTTGTCGGGCGGGGAGACCATCTCCCAGGCGCGGCCGTCGGGCAGGGCGAAGCCGAGTCCGGCGAGCTGGGTGGTGAAGGTGCGGTCGGGACCGGGGACGGTGTAGGTAGCTCCGTCCTGTTCGCCTTTGGCGAGGAAGCGGTAGTGGTAGGTCGTGGCGGGCACCAGACCGCTCAACGCGACGGCGACCGGGAGGGAGCCGAAGGTCGGCGGCAGTTCGAATTCTTCGCTCTGTGAGCCATAGCCCACGCTCGTGCCGTACTGCACCCACCAGCTGGCGTCTTCGGCGCCGAGCGGGTCGAGCTCGGCGTGCAGGGTGGCGTCGTGGGCGGCGATGTCGGTCGCCCACTGGGCTTCGATCCCCACCGCGGGGAGGGTGGTGAAGGTCGTGTCGGGACCGTAGACGGTGCATTCTTCTGCCGTTTCGGGACACCGGGAGTCGCCTTCGTCGCTCGCCACCACTCGGAAGTGGTAGGTCGTGTCCGGGATGAGGCCGTTCAGCAGGGCTTCGATCTCCGAGTTTTCAAAGCTCGCGGGGAGGGACCCTTCGGGCGTTTGCTGGCCGTAGGTTTTGTCGGCGCCGTACTGGAAGCTGTAGTGGGTGGGGTGGCCCTCGGGGTTGAGCGTGGCCTTCAGAGTGGCGGTGGTCGGCAGGATGTCGGTGGCCTCCTGGTTGTCTGGGAGGGGGCCGGGGTCGGGGATGGGGAAGGCCTGCACGGCGACTTCGGCCTTTTCGGCCGTAGTCGCGCTGTCGATCGCGCCGCGCGAGCTGGCCACGTAGAGCTGCCCGGCGCCCTGCCCGACCGCGATCGCGTTCGACCCCGAATTGCTGCCTCCACCCCCCGGGGTGCCGATCACCTGACCGGCGCCGAACCGGGAGACCAACTCGCCCGCCGGGTCATAGACCTTGAAGACGTAGGTCGTGCCGAAGGCCCCGTCGCCGACGAAGACGTTGCCGGCTTCGTCGAGCGCGACGGTTCGGGCGCTCCCCGCTTCGTCGAGCGGGTAAGGGGCTGGATAGGGCGTGCCGTCGGGGTGGAGTCTGCGGATGCCCGACAGCAAGTCGCTCTTGAGGTAGAAGTCACCGGATGAGTCGAGCGCGAGCGACGTCGTGTCGCCGGCGGCGCCCGACAGGGCGATCTGCGCGCCGGGGGCGCCGTCTGAATCGAAGGAGACGAGGCGGTCCTTGTCGCCGACCCAGACCGTCCCCGAAGAGCCGACCGCGAGCGGCAGTACGGCGCCGCTGAACTCGTTTTCGCCGCTGCCGCTGTCGCCGCTGCGGCAGGTGTCGCCGCTGGCGGCCGTGCAGAGGTCCTTTTCCGCCTGCGTGGCCCCCGCTTCTTCGCGCTTGGTCTTGTTGACGTTGCGACCGACCATGAAGATCAGCTGGCCAGAGGGAGTGAACTTGGAGACGCGGTGGGAATCGCCGACGTAGACATCGCGGTAGGACGGACTGGCGGGGTCGTTGTCGACGGCGACGGATTCGGCGCGGAGGTTGTTGTCGGGGTTGCCGCCGTGCCCGGCGGAGTTGGTCGCAAAGCAGCGCCTGGTTTCGACGGCCGGTCCACAGACCTGCAGCTCTTCGCTCTTGCCGTCGGCGACGCCGTAGCCCCAGGCCAACAGGAAGTGGCCTTCGGCGTCGAACTTGGAGACACGGAAGTTGGCTGCCTCAGCAACGTAGAAGTCGCCGCTGGCGTGCTCGACGGCGACGCCGTAGGGGTTGTTTACCTTTCCCGCCCCATGGCCCCATTCGGCGATCGTGCGCGGAGCGGCCTGGGCGGGGGCGGCGAGCGAGGCGAGGGCGCAGAGCGCGAGCAGGGCGAGAGGGGCGATGCGGGGCACGCAGCGGCGGGGGGTCATGCGGGGGCTCCGGGGATGGGGGGCGAAGCAGCGAAGCGAGCGGCCGCGGGGCGGTCGGCAGGGGTACGGGGAGCCGGGCGCCCGGGCCGCTCGCTCAGACCTCTCATCGCCTACCGCTTGCCGCCGCAGCCACCAGCGCCCGGCTGACCCGCGCCCGCTTGCCTTTCGCCTTGCGCTTGGCCTTGCCGCACTGGGCCCGCATCCGCGGCTTGAGCAGCGCCCGGCGCCCGTTCTGGCCCTTGGCGTTTACCCGCGCCCTGTTTCGCTTCGCCTTGACACAGAGGTTGCGGGAGTTGACGAACAGGCCCTTCTGGCCGCCGCCCATCTTCACCACCGCGCGGGAGACCGGGGCCGTCGGGGGCGCTTCCCACGGTGGCCCGCAGCCGCCCGTGGACGCCTGAGAGGTTGGAATTGAATGTATGCGGGCGGGCGTCATCGACGGCTCCGGCGCTTGTGATGGGGCGGGCCTTCTGCTTGGAGGCGCAGAGGTCGCCGGGCGTCCTGAGAGTTGGGGAAAGGACTCAACGCGAGGCGTCATCGGTGGCTCCCGCGCTCGTGGTGGCGCTTGTGGCTCTTGCTATGGCGCTTCCCGCACTGCGCCCGCACCACCGGCTTGGTTTCGCTGCGCCTGCCGTTTTGGCCGACGATCTTGGCGTTGGCGCGGTTCTTGCCCTTGCAGAGGTTGGTGGAGTTGACGATCAGGCCCTTCTTGCCGCCCCGCATTTCGAGGATGAAGCGCGAGACCGGGGCGTCGGGGATGCTTTCGAAGGTGGAGCGGATGCCGCCGTGGACGGAGTCGATGCGGCTCGCCAGGTCGATGTCGACGATCCCGTGCAGGGCGAGGACCATGTCGGGCAGGTTGTGGGAGGAGGAGCGCAGGAAGACCGGGCCTTCGAGCGGTTGGTCGAGCAGCGGTGTCCAGGCCTTGGCGTGGCCGTAAACCGAACCCGCCGGGCACTGGGTGCCGTTGCCGGCCCCGGCGGCGAACTGCACGCGGGTGCAGATCGTGCGGATGTGGGCCTGGTCGAGGAAGGCCGAGTGCGGCAGGCGGACCACGGCGCGGGAGAAGTTGGCGTCGCCGGGACGCGGGGTGACCACCGCCTTCAGCGCCGGGTGGGCACCGCGCTTGGTGCCACCCTTGAGCTTGATCGCGAGCTTTGGCTTGAAGCCGAGGCTGGCGCAGCCGGCGGCCTGGTAGCGGCTGGAGAGCTCGACAGGGGTCTGCCCCAGCGGTTCCAGCGCGGTGCCGTCGCCCCAGATCGTCGATTGCGCGGCGAACGGTTCGCAGGAGGTGGCGTTGAGGGTGAAGTCCGGCTTGTCGGCGTAGACCCGCAGGTCGCGCAGGTTCAGCGGGATGCCCTTGAGGATGTGGGGGATCGGGTCTGAGGCGGCGCCGTCGACTTCCGCGCGGGCGGTGATCGGGTTGAGGCGCAGCGCCTCGCGCACGACCACGGTGCCGGCGTCGAAGGGGCCGGCGACCGCGGGGGTGACCGCGACCACGCTCAGCGGGTCGCCATGCCAGGGGCCGGCGAGGTAGAGCTTGCCCTTGACGTAGGTGAGCTGGTTGCCGACCCCGGCGCCGCCGACGGTCGTGCCGATCTGGCTGGCGGCCGGGCAGGAGGGGTCGCTGCGCTCTTCGGCTCCCCCGTGGGGGCCCTGGCGGGACTGCGCCCGGGCGATGCCGGCCTCGGGGCAGTAGGGGATGCCGGCGAGCTTGCCGACGACGCCCGGGGGCAGGACGAAGCTGAACTTCCCCATGTCCTGTTCGCCGTCCTGTCGGGTCAGGTGCATGACGAAGGGCGAGTAGCTCCCGGCCTGGTTGTTGAGGGTGCCCGCTTCGAAGCCGGGGTGGAAAGGGGCGGGCCCGGAGGGGCAAGGGCCGCCGTCGACGCCGTGGTCGATCGTGAAGTTCGCTTCTGTCCTTTCGACGACTTCGGAGGGGGCGGGGTTGTCGGGATCGGCGGCAGACCAGGGGGTGAAGCGGGCGACGGTGTGGAAGGTCCCGCAGCCCGGTGGGGTGATCAGCGGGCTGCGGCCGCCTTCGCGGAAGTGGAACTTGAACGAGGAGAGGGGCAGCTGGGGGACGTCGTCGGCAATCGATACGAGCTGGCCGGTCTGGGGATCGGGGCGCACCTCGATCGACTGTTTGACGAGGATGCCGCGGTCGGGGATCTTGGCGACCAGGTAGAGGCCGATCAGGCCGCCACCCGGATTCTCATAGGGAGTGGAGACGTAGACGGCGCCGCTGAGTTCCTCTTTGAGCAGCGGCGTGGAGATCTGGACAGAGCCGATCTTGGAGGCCTGCGGGCAGCCAACGCCGGGGGCGGAATCGTAGCGCTCGCGGTTGTAGTCGGCTTCAGAACAGGTGGCGAGCCCTTCGGCCTGGGAGGGGTTGATCGTCACCCCCTTGGGGAGGATCACTTCGGTGCGCTTGAACTGGGCTTCAGAGATCGCGTCTTCTTTGGGGTTGGTGAGGCCGTCGTTTGGCATCTCGATGCCGATGTCGAGGCCCGAGGGGTTGGAGGCGAGCTTGGAGGTCACGGCGTTTGAGACCGTCGGGTCGAAGGGGACCTGGTTGCAGGCCGCCGGGGAGGGGCTCTCGGAGTGCCCGGAGACGATCAGCGAGCCGACGGGCACGTTCCAGGGCTCGAAGGCGGCGTCGTAGGGGAGCGACGAGGCGCAGGAGACGGGCAGGCGCAGGAAGGGGGTTGCGTCGCGTTCGGAGGGTGTCGGGTCCTTGCATTCGCCGGGGAGTTCTTCGACGCCGCTGCGGTGATAGACGCACTTCCAGCCGCGCGAGCCGTCGTGGGCGGCCGCCCCGGGGTTGCCCCACAGGGTCGTGGTCGAGGCGAGGAACTGCACGACCTGGGTGATGTTGCGCACTTCGGCGCTGGCGCGGTAGGAGTCATCGGGGTCGATCGAGGTGTCGATCAGGACCGGGTCGCCGCCGACCATCAGACCGAAGCGGGCCGGCTCGCCGCGGCCGGGGACGAGGTTGAAGACCGGCACCGCGATGCGGGCGAAGCCGACGACGCCCCGTTCGATGAAGGTTACCGAGGAGGCGCCGATCGCGGAGTCGGCGGGGCATTCGTTGGTCAGCTGCGGGGTCTGGTGCAAGAAGGTGGCCATCTCGCAGGTCTTGACCGCGGTGACGTTGGCGATGAAACCGGTGGGCAGGGTGAAGCGCAGGTTGCGCGGCAGGGCGGGCTGGGCGATCGAGGCGCCGGTCGAGCCCGGGACGCGGCCCGAGCCGCTCTGGGGGCCGGAGTTGGCGACGATCGTGGTGGTCAGCTGGAAGGGGTGGGAGCCGGCGGCCCTGGCTTCTTCGGCGCCGTCGGCGCCGACGTTGTCGCCCCCCTGCGCTTCGGCTCGCATCGAGAAGTATTCGAGGCCGAAGGGGACCGGTTCGGCGCTGATGTTCAGTGGCTGGGTTCTGTGCACGGGGGGGGCGGCGCCGCCGCTGACGGTGACCGTGCCCGCTTTGGCGCCGGCGCCGGCTTTGAGCGCGACCAGGACTTCGACTTCGATCGCTTCATAGGGGGGCAGTTCGCCTTCGAAGGAGCATTCGAGCTCTTCGGTGGAGGGCAG
Source organism: uncultured Actinomycetes bacterium (assembly GCA_963714045.1). GTDB lineage: Bacteria > Actinomycetota > Thermoleophilia > Solirubrobacterales > 70-9 > VAYN01. The sequence goes on from OY970225.1 coordinate 2,307,197, forward strand.
CTCGCAGTGAAGCGGTTCGGTTTCGACGTTGGCGCCGACGAAGGCGGTCACGTCATAGGCCTGGGCGCCGGAGGGCAGGGCGTCGTGGATGTGGACCGCAGACCCGTCGGTGGCGGCGTTGCCGAGGTTGGTCAGGGTGATCACGAGGCGGCCCGAGCCTTCGCTGGTGACTTCTGAGGAGGCCGAGCCGAGGGGGAACGGGCCCAGGGAGTAGGACTCCGCCTCGAGCGCCGGCACCCAGCGCCCGGGGGTGGTTACCGTGAAGGTGCCTTCGCCCACCGCTTCGGGGCCGCTGACTTCGACCACGCCGCCGTAGGCGGCTTCGAGCACTGCCAGGAATTCGGCCTTGGTCTCGGTGGCTTCGAAGAGCCCTCCGGTGGCGGTCTTGCAGTGCTGGTCGGCGCTTTGGCCAAAGAATTCGCCCACCCCCAGGCAGCCGATCGTCTCCCCGCCCGCCTTGATCGGGGCGACGAGGATTTCTTCGCCTTCCACATTGCCCTTCGCGGTGCTCACTTTCTGGATCTCGCTCTGGTCGGGGGCGGGCTGCAGGTTGGTCGGGCGCGAACCGCTGAGCAGCTGCCACCAGGGGCTTGGCGCTTCGGCCGACGCGGCCGGGGCGGCGGCCAGGGCGCAGAGCGCCAGGGCGGCGGCGAGGACGAGGGTCGCTCGGATCGGTTTCATCGGCTGTTCCTTCTGCGCTCGGCGCGCCGGCAGCGCTTGGCGCGCTTGCTCATCCCCCTGGCGCGGTGGGCGAGGCGCTGCGAGCGGCTGTTGAGGCGGCGGGCCGCCTTGCGCTTTGCCGGGTTGTGGGCCAGGCGGCGGGCGTGGCGGCGGGCGAGGCGGGCGCGGCGCGAGAGCTTCTGCGCGCGGCGGGCGCTTCGCGTGCAGCGGCTCGGGCCGGGCTGGTTGCCCGGGCCGCGGAAGGCCGACGAGGCCGGGGTCTGGGTCGCGGGAGGGCTGGCCGGGGGCTGGCAGGCTTCGCCCTGGCATTCGGCGATCGGTTCGAGCCTTGCCGGCTCGCCTGCTTCGCGGGCGTCATAGACGTCGAGCTCGTTGTCGGTATCGCTTACCGAGAGCTGGGCGGGGGAGTAGAAGAAGACGTCCCTGGCCCCTTCGGAGGCGTCGATGAAGGCCGAGGTGCCCTCGGCGGTGCCCGAGGAGATCAAGGACACGCAGCCGCCGGGGACGGTGGCGGTGCCGGCGTCGCCCGAGGAGGGGCTGCAGCTGCCCACCCCGGTGGGCTCGTACTCATAGACGTCGCCGTCGCCGTTGGAGTCCGCCGCGACCAGGGAGTCGGCGGCGTTGAAGAAGACGCGGCCGTCGTCTTGGATGAAGCGGGGGCGGTAGAGGGAGACTCCTCCGGCGGTGGTCTTCATCGCCTCGGGCACCACGGCCGCCACCGCCACTCCCCTCCACAGCTGGTTGGGGTCGAACTCTTCGGAGAGCTGCCCCGCGTCGGGGCCCGGCACGAGGGCGTGCGGGCGGGCGCCGGAGGGGTCGCAGGAGACGCAGGTCAGATCGTCGGTCTGGGAGTCGTAGCGGAAGACCTCCTGGGCCCGTTCGCCGCCGGCTGCGTCGCGGTTGTCATAGCCGGTCAGGGGGAGCTTCGACATGAAGGCCAGGTAGCGGCCCGAAGGGGAGGCGGTCGCGGTGAGCTTGTAGGCGTAGAACACGCCGTTCGAGTCGACCGGCCCACCCCAATCGGGTGTGTCCGCTTCCGCCAGCGTCGCGACGAAGCGCATCCCCTGCCCTTCCCGCCACACATAGAGGTTGAGCTGACCGGGAGCCGCATGCTCGCGCTCTCCCGTCGCCGGATCGAGGGCCGCGCCTTCGTTGGTGGCCAGCACGCCGCGGGCGACGAGATAGGCGCTGGAGCCGTCTTCGGCGATGCCGGGCAGCAGGCCCTGCACTTCGGCGTTTTCGCCGAAGTTCGCGACCCCGGCGCTGAGGTCCTCCAGACAGCCACCCGCTGCTTCACAGCCGCCAGCCCCCTCGGCCACCCAGCGGTAGAGGTCGGCGCCTTCTTCGTTTGCGTCGGCGGTCAGGTTCTGGGGGTCGGTGAACAGGGCGACCGAGCCGTCGGCGCTCGCCCCCTGAAAGAGCGGTTCGACTTTGCCGGTGCCGAAGGCGCCTTCCAGAACCCTGTCCAGGCGAGTCGTCTGGCGGCGAACAGCGTTACGCACATACAGGCCTCCGTCGGCGATCCCAGTGAGAAAGTAGCGTGAGCCGTCCTCGGAAACGGCGCCTCGCGTCGAGGATCCGCCCGAGCCGAGTGCGGCCATAAATGCTTCTCCACCTTCGTCGGCGGGCTTGAAATTGAGCCGCTGAATCGCTCCTGCCACCCACGCATACGGACCGCCGCCTTCGAGCAGCGGAACTGAGGAGCCGAGCACGATGTGATTCAGGTCGGGAGTGGCGCTCACTACGCCTACCGCACCGAAAACGTGTTCGAGGCAATTGCCCCCAAACGGCGGAGCGCCCGCTTCCACGTTTGCGGCGCTCACCAGCGGAGTGTAGGTGGGCGGCGTGGTGTTCTCGCGCAGGTAGGGGGTGCGTTCGGTGGCCAGTGGGGAGAGCGCCGTGCAATCGCGCGGCTCCAACAGGGCGCGCTCGAGGTTCGTGCTGAACAGTTTGTATTCCAGGCCCGAGCCGGAGGTGAACGGCGTGGTCGCGGTGTGCGGCGCGGTCAGGTCGGCGGTGCTCCAGGCTCCCCCCGCTCCGCGCCGCGAGAGCTCGGAGGACTGTTCGATCAGGCGGCTGCCCTGGGGGTTGGCTTCCAGGGAGCCGTAGGAGAGGTAGGCGAGCGCTTCGCCGTTCTCCGCCGCCTGCACCTGGCCGCCCTGGGGGGCTTCGGGGGCGGCGATCCGCCCGCCGTGCTTGTCGGGCGGGGAGACCATCTCCCAGGCGCGGCCGTCGGGCAGGGCGAAGCCGAGTCCGGCGAGCTGGGTGGTGAAGGTGCGGTCGGGGCCGGGGACGGTGTAGGTAGCTCCGTCCTGTTCGCCTTTGGCGAGGAAGCGGTAGTGGTAGGTCGTGGCGGGCGCCAGGCCGCTCAACGCGACCGCGACCGGGAGGGAGCCGAAGGTCGGCGGCAGTTCGAATTCTTCGCTCTGTGAGCCATAGCCCACGCTCGTGCCGTACTGGACCCGCCAGCTGGCTTTCTCGGCGCCGAGCGGGTCGAGCTCGGCGTGCAGGGTGGCGTCGTGGGCGGCGATGTCGGTCGCCCACTGGGCTTCGATCCCCACCGCGGTGCGGGTGGTGAAGGTCGTGTCGGGACCGTGGACGGTGCATTCTTCTGCCGTTTCGGGACACTGGGAGTCGCCTTCGTCGCTCGCCACCACCCGGAAGTGGTAGGTCGTGTCCGGGATGAGGCCGGTGAGGGGGGCTTCGATCTCCGAGTTTTCAAAGCTCGCGGGGAGGGACCCTTCGGGCGTTTGCTGGCCGTAGGTTTCGTCGGCGCCGTACTGGAAGCTGTAGTGGGTGGGGTGGCCCTCGGGGTTGAGCGTGGCCTTCAGGGTGGCGCTACTCGGCAGGATTTCGGTGGCTCCCTGGTTGTCGGGGAGCGGGCCGGGTTGGGGGAGCGGGAAGGCCTGCACGGCGACTTCGGCCTTTTCGGCGGCTTCTTTTTCAGGGTCTTCGTAGTGGTCCGCGGCCCGCCTTGAACTGGCCACGTAGAGCTCTCCGGCGCCCTGCCCGACCGCGATCGCGTTGGACCCCGAATTGCTGCCGCCGCCTCCCGGGGTGCCGATCACCTGACCGGCGCCGAACCGGGAGACCAACTCGCCCGCCGGGTCATAGACCTTGAAGACGTAGGTCGTGCCGAAGGCCCCGTCGCCGACGAAGACGTTGCCGGCTTCGTCGAGCGCGACGGTTCGGGCGCTCCCCGCTTCGTCGAGCGGGTAAGGGGCTGGATAGGGCGTGCCGTCGGGGTGGAGTCTGCGGATGCCCGACAGCAAGTCGCTCTTGAGGTAGAAGTCACCGGATGAGTCGAGCGCGAGCGACGTCGTGTCGCCGGCGGCGCCCGACAGGGCGATCTGCGCGCCGGGGACGCCGGCGGAGTCAAAGGAGACGAGGCGGTCCTTGTCGCCGACCCAGACGACCCCCGAGGAGCCGACCGCGAGCGGCAGTACGGCGCCGCTGAACTCGTTTTCGCCGCTGCCGCTGTCGCCGCTGCGGCAGGTGTCGCCGCTGGCGGCCGTGCAGAGGTCCTTTTCCGCCTGCGTGGCCCCCGCTTCTTCGCGCTTGGTCTTGTTGACGTTGCGACCGACCATGAAGATCAGCTGGCCAGAGGGAGTGAACTTGGAGACGCGGTGGGAATCGCCGACGTAGACATCGCGGTAGGACGGACTGGCGGGGTCGTTGTCGACGGCGACGGATTCGGCGCGGAGGTTGTTGTCGGGGTTGCCGCCGTGCCCGGCGGAGTTGGTCGCAAAGCAGCGCCTGGTTTCGACGGCCGGTCCACAGACCTGCAGCTCTTCGCTCTTGCCGTCGGCGACGCCGTAGCCCCAGGCCAACAGGAAGTGGCCTTCGGCGTCGAACTTGGAGACACGGAAGTTGGCTGCCTCAGCAACGTAGAAGTCGCCGCTGGCGTGCTCGACGGCGACGCCGTAGGGGCTGTTGACCCTGCCCGCCCCGTGCCCCCATTCGGCGATCGTGGTCGGCGCGGCCTGGGCGGGGGCGGCGAGCGAGGCGAGGGCGCAGAGCGCGAGCAGGGCGAGAGGGGCGATGCGGGGCACGCGGCGGCGGGGGGTCATGCGGGGGCTCCGGGGATGGGGGGCGAAGCAGCGAAGCGAGCGGCCGCGGGGCGGTCGGCAGGGGTACGGGGAGCCGGGCGCCCGGGCCGCTCGCTCAGACCTCTCATCGCCTACCCCTTGCCGCCGCAGCCACCAGCGCCCGGCTGACCCGCGCCCGCTTGCCTTTCGCCTTGCGCTTGGCCTTGCCGCACTGGGCCCGCATCCGCGGCTTGAGCAGCGCCCGGCGCCCGTTCTGGCCCTTGGCGTTTACCCGCGCCCTGTTTCGCTTCGCCTTGACACAGAGGTTGCGGGAGTTGACGAACAGGCCCTTCTGGCCGCCGCCCATCTTCACCACCGCGCGGGAGACCGGGGCCGTCGGGGGCGCTTCCCACGGTGGCCCGCAGCCGCCCGTGGACGCCTGAGAGGTTGGAATTGAATGTATGCGGGCGGGCGTCATCGACGGCTCCGGCGCTTGTGATGGGGCGGGCCTTCTGCTTGGAGGCGCAGAGGTCGCCGGGCGTCCTGAGAGTTGGGGAAAGGACTCAACGCGAGGCGTCATCGGTGGCTCCCGCGCTCGTGGTGGCGCTTGTGGCTCTTGCTATGGCGCTTCCCGCACTGCGCCCGCACCACCGGCTTGGTTTCGCTGCGCCTGCCGTTTTGGCCGACGATCTTGGCGTTGGCGCGGTTCTTGCCCTTGCAGAGGTTGGTGGAGTTGACGATCAGGCCCTTCTTGCCGCCCCGCATTTCGAGGATGAAGCGCGAGACCGGGGCGTCGGGGATGCTTTCGAAGGTGGAGCGGATGCCGCCGTGGACGGAGTCGATGCGGCTCGCCAGGTCGATGTCGACGATCCCGTGCAGGGCGAGGACCATGTCGGGCAGGTTGTGGGAGGAGGAGCGCAGGAAGACCGGGCCTTCGAGCGGTTGGTCGAGCAGCGGTGTCCAGGCCTTGGCGTGGCCGTAAACCGAACCCGCCGGGCACTGGGTGCCGTTGCCGGCCCCGGCGGCGAACTGCACGCGGGTGCAGATCGTGCGGATGTGGGCCTGGTCGAGGAAGGCCGAGTGCGGCAGGCGGACCACGGCGCGGGAGAAGTTGGCGTCGCCGGGACGCGGGGTGACCACCGCCTTCAGCGCCGGGTGGGCACCGCGCTTGGTGCCACCCTTGAGCTTGATCGCGAGCTTTGGCTTGAAGCCGAGGCTGGCGCAGCCGGCGGCCTGGTAGCGGCTGGAGAGCTCGACAGGGGTCTGCCCCAGCGGTTCCAGCGCGGTGCCGTCGCCCCAGATCGTCGATTGCGCGGCGAACGGTTCGCAGGAGGTGGCGTTGAGGGTGAAGTCCGGCTTGTCCGCATAGACGCGCAGGTCGCGCAGGTTCAGCGGGATGCCCTTGAGGATGTGGGGGATCGGATCCGAGGCGGCGCCGTCGACTTCGGCGCGGGCGGTGACGGGGTTGAGGCGCAGCGCCTCGCGCACGACCACGGTGCCGGCGTCGAAGGGGCCGGCGACCGCGGGGGTGACCGCGACCACGCTCAGCGGGTCGCCATGCCAGGGGCCGGCGAGGTAGAGCTTGCCCTTGACGTAGGTGAGCTGGTTGCCGACCCCGGCGCCGGCGACGGTGGTGCCGATCTGGCTGGCGGCCGGGCAGGAGGGGTCGCTGCGCTCTTCGGCTCCCCCGTGGGGGCCCTGGCGGGACTGCGCCCGGGCGATGCCGGCCTCGGGGCAGTAGGGGATGCCGGCGAGCTTGCCGACGACGCCCGGGGGCAGGACGAAGCTGAACTTCCCCATGTCCTGTTCGCCGTCCTGTCGGGTCAGGTGCATGACGAAGGGCGAGTAGCTCCCGGCCTGGTTGTTGAGGGTGCCCGCTTCGAAGCCGGGGTGGAAAGGGGCGGGCCCGGAGGGGCAAGGGCCGCCGTCGACGCCGTGGTCGATCGTGAAGTTCGCTTCTGTCCTTTCGACGACTTCGGAGGGGGCGGGGTTGTCGGGATCGGCGGCAGACCAGGGGGTGAAGCGGGCGACGGTGTGGAAGGTCCCGCAGCCCGGTGGGGTGATCAGCGGGCTGCGGCCGCCTTCGCGGAAGTGGAACTTGAACGAGGAGAGGGGCAGCTGGGGGACGTCGTCGGCAATCGATACGAGCTGGCCGGTCTGGGGATCGGGGCGCACCTCGATCGACTGTTTGACGAGGATGCCGCGGTCGGGGATCTTGGCGACCAGGTAGAGGCCGATCAGGCCGCCACCCGGATTCTCATAGGGAGTGGAGACGTAGACGGCGCCGCTGAGTTCCTCTTTGAGCAGCGGCGTGGAGATCTGGACAGAGCCGATCTTGGAGGCCTGCGGGCAGCCAACGCCGGGGGCGGAATCGTAGCGCTCGCGGTTGTAGTCGGCTTCAGAACAGGTGGCGAGCCCTTCGGCCTGGGAGGGGTTGATCGTCACCCCCTTGGGGAGGATCACTTCGGTGCGCTTGAACTGGGCTTCAGAGATCGCGTCTTCTTTGGGGTTGGTGAGGCCGTCGTTTGGCATCTCGATGCCGATGTCGAGGCCCGAGGGGTTGGAGGCGAGCTTGGAGGTCACGGCGTTTGAGACCGTCGGGTCGAAGGGGACCTGGTTGCAGGCCGCCGGGGAGGGGCTCTCGGAGTGCCCGGAGACGATCAGCGAGCCGACGGGCACGTTCCAGGGCTCGAAGGCGGCGTCGTAGGGGAGCGACGAGGCGCAGGAGACGGGCAGGCGCAGGAAGGGGGTTGCGTCGCGTTCGGAGGGTGTCGGGTCCTTGCATTCGCCGGGGAGTTCTTCGACGCCGCTGCGGTGATAGACGCACTTCCAGCCGCGCGAGCCGTCGTGGGCGGCCGCCCCGGGGTTGCCCCACAGGGTCGTGGTCGAGGCGAGGAACTGCACGACCTGGGTGATGTTGCGCACTTCGGCGCTGGCGCGGTAGGAGTCATCGGGGTCGATCGAGGTGTCGATCAGGACCGGGTCGCCGCCGACCATCAGACCGAAGCGGGCCGGCTCGCCGCGGCCGGGGACGAGGTTGAAGACCGGCACCGCGATGCGGGCGAAGCCGACGACGCCCCGTTCGATGAAGGTTACCGAGGAGGCGCCGATCGCGGAGTCGGCGGGGCATTCGTTGGTCAGCTGCGGGGTCTGGTGCAAGAAGGTGGCCATCTCGCAGGTCTTGACCGCGGTGACGTTGGCGATGAAACCGGTGGGCAGGGTGAAGCGCAGGTTGCGCGGCAGGGCGGGCTGGGCGATCGAGGCGCCGGTCGAGCCCGGGACGCGGCCCGAGCCGCTCTGGGGGCCGGAGTTGGCGACGATCGTGGTGGTCAGCTGGAAGGGGTGGGAGCCGGCGGCCCTGGCTTCTTCGGCGCCGTCGGCGCCGACGTTGTCGCCCCCCTGCGCTTCGGCTCGCATCGAGAAGTATTCGAGGCCGAAGGGGACCGGTTCGGCGCTGATGTTCAGTGGCTGGGTTCTGTGCACGGGGGGGGCGGCGCCGCCGCTGACGGTGACCGTGCCCGCTTTGGCGCCGGCGCCGGCTTTGAGCGCGACCAGGACTTCGACTTCGATCGCTTCATAGGGGGGCAGTTCGCCTTCGAAGGAGCATTCGAGCTCTTCGGTGGAGGGCAGCTCGCAGTGAAGCGGTTCGGTTTCGACGTTGGCGCCGACGAAGGCGGTCACGTCATAGGCCTGGGCGCCGGAGGGCAGGGCGTCGTGGATGTGGACCGCAGACCCGTCGGTGGCGGCGTTGCCGAGGTTGGTCAGGGTGATCACGAGGCGGCCCGAGCCTTCGCTGGTGACTTCTGAGGAGGCCGAGCCGAGGGGGAACGGGCCCAGGGAGTAGGACTCCGCCTCGAGCGCCGGCACCCAGCGCCCGGGGGTGGTTACCGTGAAGGTGCCTTCGCCCACCGCTTCGGGGCCGCTGACTTCGACCACGCCGCCGTAGGCGGCTTCGAGCACTGCCAGGAATTCGGCCTTGGTCTCGGTGGCTTCGAAGAGCCCTCCGGTGGCGGTCTTGCAGTGCTGGTCGGCGCTTTGGCCAAAGAATTCGCCCACCCCCAGGCAGCCGATCGTCTCCCCGCCCGCCTTGATCGGGGCGACGAGGATTTCTTCGCCTTCCACATTGCCCTTCGCGGTGCTCACTTTCTGGATCTCGCTCTGGTCGGGGGCGGGCTGCAGGTTGGTCGGGCGCGAACCGCTGAGCAGCTGCCACCAGGGGCTTGGCGCTTCGGCCGCACCCGCCGGGGCGGCGGCGAGGGCGCAGAGCGCCAGGGCGGCGGCGAGCAGGAGGGTCGTGCGGGTCGCTCTCATCGGCTTCCTCTTTCGGCAGGTCGTTCGCTCGCTGGCGCGATCCTGAAGGGCGGCGGTGGTGTCCCGTCTCGGTGCGATTGCTCTCTCCCTTTCCCTGTGCGGGCCGCTTCCCGTGGCGGCCATTCCCCTGCGTTCGCAGCCCGCCCGCTCTGTGGGCGGTGGTGCTTCGCCGATCGTAACCCCTCGGTAACGGGGGAGTTGCGGTCGGCTGTGAGACCGTAGCTGCCGGCGAGCAACCCGTCAAGGGCGCGGCATGCTCCCGGAGGCAGCGGCGGTGGCTCGGAGGCGGCTCTGGTGCAGGGGCTCCGGTGCTCGGGGCCGTCGCGGTCGTCCGCGGGGCGGAGGTGAGGTGCGGGGCGCTTACCGCAACAGCGGCATGTAGGTCTGCAGGGCGGGCTCCGCCCGGCCCGGCAGACCTGGTGAGATTGTGGGCCGCGCCCGCCGTCAACCCGCTCGCTGCGCTCGGGGTCGAGCCGATGCGAGCTTGTCGCATCGGTGACCGCGGCGCGGCTTGGGCGGCTCGGTAGGATTCGGTCCGTGACCGCTAAGGAGCAAGTGCTGAAGGAGGCGCCGGGCTGGAGTGAGACCACCGCCACCGCCGTGCTGCGCGTCGTCGAGGCGCAGAGCAAGCTCGAGGCGTGGTTCGAGCACGAGTCGAAGCTCTCGCCCGAGCAGGTCGGGGAGCGCGAAGCGCGCTGGGCGAGGGCCAACGCCCGGGACCTGATTCGCGAAGAACACTGGTGAACCTCGTCCGCGGCGGCATCTTCTGGCTCGCGACGGAGCAGGAGGGTGAGCACCCGGTGTGCGTCCTCACTCGCGACGAGGCAATCCCCTCCCTCGACAACGTCGTCGTCGCGACGGTGAGCAAGCACATCTGGGGCATAGAGACCGAGGTGCTGCTCGGCTCCGAGGACGGGATGCCGCGCGAGTGCGCGATCAGCCTGGACAACCTGCGAACTGTTCCGAAGGGTCAGCTGACCGAAGAGATCACCGTGCTCGCGCCCGAGCGGGTGCACGAGGGACGAGGAGATCTCAGCCGAGGAGGAGGCCCGCGACGAGCTGGCGGCCGGCAAGCCGACGATCCCGCTCGCGGAGGTCAAGCGCAAGCACGGACTCGCGTGACCGTTCGCAAGCGCGTCGACGAGGGGATTGACCGGCCAGCGGAGGGGGATCCCTCCGCTGGCCCAGGGAACCAGATACTCCCCAGATCGAGGAACAGGAATTCCCCAGGTAAGAGCGTCGGTAGCGCCCCCGCCGCGTAGCTGAGGCCGAAGCGAAGCGGCGGGGGCGACGAGTTCGAGCCGCGGCCATCGCGCTGATCTTCGACACCACAGTCCTGGTCGTCGCGCTCGCCAGTCGCGCACACTGAGTTGCGAGACAGCCTCTTGGTGGCACGAGCCGCCAGGCGCATCGGGTATCGTTGAGGAACAATGGCCGCGACCAGAACGAACACCGAGATCGAGGTTCGCGAGCTGGACCAAGAGGCTGGTCGAGAGTTGCTTGACGAACAGGCTCGCAAGTACCTGGGAATCGGCGGGCAAGAGTTCCTGCGGCGCTGGGATGCCGGCGAGATCGACGCCGACGCGAGCCCAGACGTGATGCGGGTCGCAATGCTCGCCGGGTTTGCCCGCTAGCGCCGCCGATCGAGCGGATCGGAGAGCGCTTCGCCGATGTCGATCCCGAGGAGATCGAACGCGAAGCGGTGAAAGCGGTGCGCGAAGTGCGGCAGGAGCGAGCGGCCGAGCGACGAGCCGCGGGTTGAAGCAACTCGTCATCGACCCAACACGTTGGTGTCGGGAATCGCGGGAGTGCGATCCGGCGCTCCGCCCGCCCTTCTCATCCGAGCCCTGCAGGCGAGCGGCTTTGAGATCGTGGTCTGCCCCGAGGTGCTGCGCGAGGTGCGCAAGACGCTGGGCAAGCCGAGTACGCGCGGCTGCTGCGTGAGCGCGAGATCGACAAGCAGGTCGTCGAGTCGTACGAGCGCACGCCGCAGTTCGAGCCCGACGGTTGGGCCGACCTCGAGGAGGTCCACAAGACCTCGCGGCGCGCCGTGCTGGGGCGCCTGGACGAGGAAGAACGCGCCGCCGGGCACGGGCCCTGGTGAAGCGAACTCGGTGCGGTCGTCGATTCCGCGCGGTGTGTCAGGTACCTTGTCGTCATGGCCTCCCCCGCACTGATCCAACGTGCTGGCGAAGCGCTGGCCGAGGCGGCGGGCAGCTCCGCGAGGGTGATCCTGTTCGGCTCCCATGCGCGGGATGAGGCGCAGCCGGACAGCGACGTCGACTTCCTCGTGATCGAGCCGACGCTGACGGATCGCTTCGGCGAGACGGTGCGACTGGGGAAGCTGGTCGGCGAGCTGGGGGTGCCGGCGGACGTGATCGTCGTGAGCGAGGAGCACGTGCGTGAGTGGGGTGAGCTTCCAGGGACGCTGCTCCACGATGCCCTGACGCAGGGACGAGTCCTTGTCGGCACCGGCTCGTAGCGTTCCGGCGCCGTCCTCCCTGCGTCCTTGATCTGCTTGGCCAAGAGCGCCAGCGGACACAGCCGGATTTGAAGTCTGCGGCTCGGAGGCTGCCGAGCTATTGGAGCGGAGGGCGAGCGCCCAAAACGAAACCCCGGCGGTTTGGCCTGCCTCCCGAGGGAGGCTGCACAGGGACCGTTCCGGGGTCTTCCCGCATAGGGTAGCGCCCTGCACCGACTTGGAGGCTGTCTCACAGCCCCCCACGCACGTCTGGCGGCGGCGGACACACTTCGCGGGGCGGCGTGAAGGGAAAGTAGGCTTCCCGGGCCGCACCAGCGGCGGTAGCCCCCGCCGGTGGACGCCGGCTCCCGGTATCGCAACTGGGGAAGAGAGGGTTCGATTCCCTCCGGGGGCGCTATAATGCGCATTGCGATACCGGGAGCGACGGTTTTCACCGGACTTTCCCAGGTTTTGCGAACGGCCCGCTTCGGCGGGCCGTTCGCTTGCGTGGATCTGCTGGCCCTCGCGGGCTACATCGATCCGGCGCTGCCCGGCTGGATCGAGGTGACACGCACCGTGGTACGAGCGCTGGACTCCGAGCCTCGCGCTTGAGGTTTCCGCGACGGGATGGCTGACGCCGTGGGCGGCCGAATTCCGGTACGACGACGAGCCGCTGGAGTCGTTGGATCGGGAGCGAGCGCCCAACCATCGAGATCTTCCTCGGTCGCTACATCCCGAAGCAGGTGCGGGGCGAGCTGGTGGACCCGACGCCGGGTGAGCGGCTCAAACGGACGGTCAGGACCTACGAGGAGAAGGGAACCGACGTCAACCTTGCCGCTCGGCTCCTGGTTGACGGCTTCAACCGGCGCTATGAGTCCGCCGCGGTGATCTCCAACGACGGCGACCTGAAGCTGCCGATCCAGATCGTGCGCGAGGAGCTGGGCCTGGCGGTGACGGTGGTGAACCCGGTGCTGGGCAGCAAGCACCGCAGCGCGGCGCTCTCGCCGGACCCACTGCCGCCCAACGCGCGCTTCATCCGGCTCTCCGCCCACGACGTGGAGGAGTGGCAGTTCGCCGAGCAGGTGATCTCTCCCAAGGGCGCCAAGCTGGTCAAGCCCGGCAGCTGGTGAGCTGACAGCCGGCCTTGAAATCGGGCAGCAGCGCCCTATAATTCTGTGGTAACTCCCCTGTCGTTTCGTCGACAGGGAGCGAGGCCGCCGCAAGGCGGCCTCGGCATTTAGGCCTTTGGGGTGCGACACCATCCGAAGGGCTCGCATGCGGAAAGCGTGTACCAGGTCGCGCACCGGCGGCTGCGGTGCGAGGACTGAAGCGGCGCGGGTCACGCGGGGGCTCCGGTCGGGAGCGGGGCGGTTGCTTGGCCGGTCCGACCTTGGGCGGTTGCGGTTGGGGGCTGAAGGCGATGGGGTGCGAGGCGGAGGCGGTGCAATCGTCGATTCCGCGCGGTGTGTCAGGTACCTTGTCGTCATGGCCTCTCCCGCACTGATCCAACGTGCCGGCGAAGCGCTGGCCGAGGCGGCGGGCAGCTCCGCGAAGGTGATCCTGTTCGGCTCTCACGCGCGGGGCGAGGCGCAGTCGGACAGCGACGTCGACTTTCTCGTGATCGAGCCGGAGGTCGAGGACCGCCACAGGGAGTGGACCCGCCTGCGCCGCGCGCTCGCCGGCCTCCGCCTGCCGGTCGACCTGATCGTGCTCGACGAGCGGGTCGCGGAGCGGCGGGCGAAGGTACCGGGAACGATGGTCTACCACGCGCTGCGAGATGGCCGAGTCATCACCACCGAGCGCTGAGCAGCTCGAGATCGCGCGGGTGTTGTGCCGCCGCGCGGCGGGAGACTTGAAGGTCGGGCGAATGATCGCCCCGGACCCGGAAATCGACGAAGCGGCGGTCGGCTTCCACGCGTTATGCGGATGTCCGCATAAGCGGTGCTATGCCGACCTCGTTTTTATGCCGACCTAATCCAGTGAAGCCGTCGCCGCGGTGGAGGGCGCGCAGTCAAGGTCCGCATAATCACAGCGACTGGAGAAAGGCGAGTACGGGGTCCGGGGGCCGGTAGCGACCGGGCTTTGCGTCCGGTGGCGTGGTTCTCGCCAGTGCCCGTTCCTTGATCGTGAGGTCGGCGTGCAGGTAGATCTGCGTGGTCTCGATCTGCTCGTGCCCGAGCCAGAGTGCGATGACCGAGGTATCGACGCCGGCCCGCAGCAATCGCATCGCCGCGGTGTGCCGCAGCACGTGAGGCGTGACCCGCTTCTCCCGCAACGACGTGCGGTCCCGCCCGGCGCTCTCTGCATGCTTGGTGAGTCGGCGCTCGAGGCCGTCGCGGCTGAGTGAGCGGCCGGAGCGGGTCGGGAACAGCGGCGCCTCCGCCTGATCGCCTCGCTCGGCCAGCCAGACCCGAAGGACGGACGCCGTCGCCGCGGTGAGCGGCGTGATCCGCTGCTTTCGGCCCTTCCCCAGGCAGCTGACGTGTGCGCCGGTGCCGAGGTGCACGTCGCTGCAACGCAGGCCCGTCAACTCCGAGGCCCGCAGCCCTGTCTGTGCCGCGAGCATGAGCATCGCCCGGTCGCGCCGACCCGTCCAGGTCGAGCAGTCTGGAGCGGCGAGCAGCGCCTCGACCTCCTCCTCGACAAGGAACGTGACCAGGTTCCGCTGGAAGCGCTTTGACGGGATCGCCAGTACGCGCTCGATCACAGCCGCATGCTCAGGGTGGCGCAGAGCCGCGTAGCGAAACAAGGAGCGGATCGCCGCCAGCCGGGCGTTGCGGGTGCGAGCCCCGTTGCCCCGCTCGCGCTCGAGATGGTCGAGGAAGGCGCCGATCAGCGGCGCGTCGAGGTCGTCGATCTCCAGCCCAGAGGGCTCCTTGCCCAGCCGCTGCGCTGCGAAGCCCAACAGCAGACGCATTGTGTCGCGGTAGGCGGCGAGGGTATGTGGACTTGCCTGACGTTGGCGCATCAGCCGCTCGGTGAAGAACAACTGAAGCGTCGGTGCGAGGGCACTCATGAGCGAGCACCGAGGTAACGCTCGAGGCGCCCGGCGGCCAGTCCCATCAGCTCCGGGGAGGTCGAGAGATACCAGTACGTGTGGGCGGGATCGGTGTGCCCGAGATAGGTGGAGAGCAGCGCCAGGCGCTCCTGCGGTTCGCCCCCGTCGCGATAGGCGTCGAGGATCGTGCGCACCGCGAAGCTGTGGCGCAGGTCGTGCAGTCGCGGCCGGCACGAGGCCGAGCGCCGCTCGATCCCGGCACGGTCCACCAGCCGGGCGAAGGCGCCGCTCGCCGAGCGATAGCCCAGCCGAGCGCCGCGGGCGGAAACGAACACCGCAGCGGTACCCACTGCCGCTCGTGGACGATCCGGGCGGCCCAGGTAGCGCAGCACTGCCTCGATGGTGCTCACGTGCAGCGCCAGCTCGCGCGACTTGGCGAACTTCGTCTCTCGCACGAGGATCGCGCCCTCCTTCGGGTCGATATCTCCGCGATCCAGCGCCAGCGCCTCTCCGATGCGCATCCCGGTGACTGCGAGCAAGCCGATCAGCGTCCGGTAGGTGGCGGCCGGGTGCGTTCCACGCAACGTCCCGGCGGCTTCGATCAGCGCAGCGATCTGCTCCTCGGAATAGAGGAAGGGCGTAGCTCGATGCCGGGGACTCGGCAGGAGTTCCGCCGCCGGCACCTCGCAGGCGGGATCGATCGTCTGCAGGTGGGTGGCGAAGCCGCGCACCACCGACATCCGCAGCGCACGCCAGGCCGCGCCGCCAGCGGGCAGCATCACCCAGGTGAGCGCGTGCTCGACGGTGATCGTCGTCATGTCGCGCTCTTCGAGGTAGGAGACGAACTGGTCGAGCAACTTCTCGGCCCGCTCCAGCTTGTAGCCGAGGGTGCGGCGCACCGTCAGGTAGTCGCTGAGCGCCGCTCGCAGCGGGCTCATCGAGCAACCTCAGGCCAGGGGCGGGCGACCCTGCGCAATGCCTTGCGGTCAACCTTGGCGTAGATGGCCGTGGTCATCACGCGCCGGTGGCGCAGGAGCTGTCCGACTTCCGTCAGCGAAGCCCCACCGCGCAGCGCCTCGCTTGCCGCGGTATGTCGAAGCCGGTGGGCACGAACGGGAGCGAGTCCGCAGCGAGAGGCCGCACGCGCCACCACCGCGGAGACGGCGCCGCTGCCCATTGCGCGGTGGGGGGCATTGATAGTCACGAAAACGCTGCGGCCTCGCGCATCCTCGGGCCGACCGCTTCCCAGGTAGGCGGCAATCGTCTCGCCAACGTCGGCCGGCAACGGCAGCCGCTCCTCACGACGGCCCTTGCCGCGCACGACGATCTCGCCCGCTCTCCAGTCGATGTCCTCGAAGCGAAGGGCGGCGAGCTCGCCGGCTCGCAAGCCCAGCCGGACGAGCGTGGTCAGAATCGCGAAGTCGCGACGCCCCGCCACCGTGCTGAGGTCACAGGAGGCCAGGAGGCTGCGCACCTGGGAGGGCTCGAGCCTCTTCGGCAGCTCGGCCATGCGCCAGGAGGCAATCGACGGCACCGCAGCCGCCAATGGCCGCTCGATGGTGCCCTCCAGATGCAGGAAACCGAGCAGTGAGCGCAGCGCGGTCATCGTCAGCTTCACCGACCCCGGCGAAAGGCGTGGGCAGCTCGCGACCACGAACGCGGTGACCTCGGCGGCACTCAGCCGCTCGAGGTCGAGAACCCCCTGCAAGAGCCGACCTTCCAGGAATGGCCGCACCGCTCGCGCATAGTCACTGGCCCCCTTGTCTCGGAGCCCCCGCTCATGGACCAGGTATCGCCGGAAGCGGTGCAGCAGCTCGTCGATCGACTCGGCCGCTGATGGTGTAGACGGTCCGGTCGCCCGGACCCCTGATGGATCGGTCATGAACGCTCCTCCTTGGATTGATGGAAGGAGGAGCTTTTCCGGATCGCTCAGGTCGCGAGGTTATGTCGACCCTATTGGGGCGATAACCGCCTCCAGAGCGTCATTGCGTTGTCAGGTCGGCATAAAAACGAGGTCGGCATAGCACGCGCAGCAAGCGGTCGAGAAGGCGGTGAAGTCCGTCTTCACCCTGGAGGGCATCGACTTCTCGAAATCGCACGACATCGACTTCCTGGTGGAACTGGCTGAAGAGCATTCCATAGAGCCACCCGCCAACGTTGCCGAGGCGGGATGGTTGACGCCGTGGGCGGCCGAATTCCGGTACGACGACGAGCCGCTGGAGGAGTTGGATCGGGAGCGGGCGCTGGAGATCGCCAGCGAGGCCGTCGCCTGGTGCGAAGGGCTGCTAGCCGAGGTGCAAACCGACGAGGATGTCGAGGACCAGGACGGACTCTGAGCCGCGCGGCTGAGGGCCGCTCGGCCAGGTCTTTCGGATCGCCGAGGACTGAAGCGACGCGGGTCATGCGGGGGCTCCGGTCGGGAGCGGGGCGGTTGCTTGGCCGGTCCGACCCTGGGCGGTTGCGGAAGTTCGGGGCGAGGGGGCGAAACGTTGGTCCCCAACGTCTTAGAGGTGGTGATGGACGCAACCGGAAGACATTCAGCCGCCGGCGCTACGCTTTCTGGGGTGACCGCGAAGGAGCAAGTCCTCAAAGAGGCTCCGGGTTGGAGCGAGGCACAGGCCATCGCCGCGCTGCGCGTGGTGCACGGCGGAGTCGATCCAGATTTGGAAGCGCTGCTCGAGGAAGAGGGCGACGAGCTGCTCGCCGAGATGGATGCTCGCGAGGACGAGGCGGCGCGGCGAGCCTCCAAGGCGTGACTCCTGCGCGAGGAGAGGTCTGGCTGTACGAGCGACCCAATCGCAAGGCGCGACCGGTCCTGGTCCTATTTCGAGACGAGGCGATCGAGAGGTTGAACCGCGTCCTCGTCGTGCCGTCGACGACCGAGGGAGCGCGACGCATCCCCACGCACGTCTGGATCGACGAAGAGGACGGGATGAAAGAGCCCTCGGCCCTCGTCCTCGACGAAACCTTCGCAGCTGTCAAGGATTCGCTCACCCATCGCATCGCGGTGCTCGGGCCGGAGAAGATGCACGCGGTCTGCCGGGCGCTGGCTACGGCGAGCGGCTGCTGAGTCATAAGCCGCGAAGCTGCCTGAGCCTGGGGCCGGGCGGGTCATCGCTGGATCCGATTGGGGGCGGGGCGGTTGCTTGGCCGGTCCGACCCTGGGCGGTCGCGGAAGTTCGGGCCTGGGGGGCGAATCGGGGGTGGTGGGCGTCCTGGGGGTATGGCGCTGCGACGCGAAACCAGCGGGCATCGCCGCTACGATGCAACACATGGCTGAAGAGGTTCATGTCACCCTCAGCGGCGGGCTTCGTGGGCGCTATGTGCTCGAGAGGAAGCTGGCCGGAGGGCGCGTCGTGCTGGCGCCGGAGACCTCCGCGGAGGCGATCCTCGCCAGGCTGGGCCACGAGCCCGCGACGCTGGCGGAGTTCGAGGCCGAGCACGGTCCCGTCCGTCCGCCCGACGGCCCCTGACGCCCCTGGCACGGCACAGCTCGGCGTCCTCATTGGTCTCCTCGGGTCACGCACCGGCAGTGAAAGGCAGGTGGCAAGCCCAGAGTAAGACGAAACCCCGGCGGTTTGGCCTGCTTCCCGAGGGAAGCTGCACAGGGACCGTTCCGGGGTCTTCCCCTCTAGGGTAGCGCTCCGCACCGACTTATGCCAGGTAAACCTGACACTGCGATTTCGCGCCAGCGACTCGAAGAGTTGTTCAGCAGCGAGCGACTCAGCACCTACCTCGCGCGCAGCGAAGATGACTTCGAAGCTGCGGTGCGGCTCTACCGTTGGAACGCGGCGATCACCGCGGCGTTCTGGGAGCCGATCGGCCATCTCGAGGTGGCTCTGAGGAACACACTCGCCACGCAGCTCGGCGAGCGGCACGCTGCGCTCGGTAAGTCCGGCTCCTGGCTCGAAGATCCCGGTCGGGAGCTGAGCGAGAGGGCGCGAGACGACATCGCCGCCGCTCGCGATCGGGTCAGGCAGAAAGGCAAGCGTGCGAGCGAGGGCCAGACGATCAGCGAGCTCAGCTTCGGCTTCTGGCGCTTCCTGATCACCAAGAAGCTGACCGGCCTTTGGCCTGACCTTGCCGGCGGCTTCCAGGATGCGCCCGACCGGCGGACGTGATCGTCGTGAGCGAGGAGCACGTGCGGGAGTGGGGCGAGCTTCCAGGGACGATGCTCCATGACGCCCTGACGCAGGGACGAGTCCTTGTCGGCACCGGCTCGTAGCGTTCCGTGCCGAGTGGGGGGGCGAATCGGAGTTGGCGTACGTCTTGGGGTGTTATGGCGCTGAGGGATCGCAAAACCGCTGATATGGACGCCCATTTGTCAAGTCGCCAACCACCAAGGGCCCGCTGAGAGCGGGCCTTCTTCTTGGCCCAGGAGGCGGCGGTCGGCCTGGTGCGCGACGCGCGGTCAGGCTGATATGCGCGGGTTGGCTACCGCAGGACCGGGTTTCGTCTCAGCGCCCGCTGTCTAGGATCGAGCGTCGCCGCAGAACGGCTGCTCATAGCGCTATCGCGGATGCGCTGCGCGAAGGGCCGAGCCCGCCGCCTCCTGGGCCAAGCAGTGCTTGGTGGGCTCAGTCGGCTGTCGAGACCGCCCAGCAGAAGCCGGCCAGCTCCCGTGCGATGGCGACCGCGCAGAGGGTGCGGCGCTTGCCGCGCTCTGAGTCCAGCCGCACCCAGCTGCGGTGCAGACGTTGTTGCGCCTTCCATGAGATCGCGCAGACGGCCTGCGGCTGTCCCTCCTGGCGGCGGCGTAGCGCCGTGCCTTTGCGCGGCGCCCGGCGGTAGTGCCAGGCCGCCTCGACGAGGAGGCGCCGGGCATGGCGGGACCCGGACTTGGTGATCGAGCCCTGGCGGCGGCGCTCCCCGCTGCTGTCCTCGGAGGGAACGAGGCCGAGGTAGCTCATCAGCTGCGCTGGCCGGGCGAAGCGCTCGAAGTCGCCGACCTCCGCGCAGAGGCCCAGAGCGCTGAGGGTGTCGATGCCGCGCAGACAGCGCAGGCGGGCGACGCTCTGCTCCCAAGGGGAGCCTTCGACCAGAGAGCTCATCTGGGACTCGAGATCGGCGCGCCGCACCAGCAGGGCATCGATCGATCCGATCCCGTCGAGCAGGACGGACTGGGCCACCGGCTCGGGGAGCTCGACCCTCCCCAGCCAGTCGAGGTGGCGCTGGGTCCAGTTGTTGCCATCGAAGCGCAGGTCGTGGCGCAGCAAGAGCTTGCCGACGCGGTGGCGGGCCCGCATCAGGTCGCCGCGGATGTCCTCGCGGGCTCGCACCAGGTCGCGCATCGCCTCTTCGGCGGGGGTCGGCACCCGCACCGGGTGCAGCCCGCCGATCATCAGCAACCGCACCAGCCGCTCGGCGTCGCGACGATCGGTCTTGACCCGGTCCTGAGCGGGACGCTCGATCTTGCCCGGGGCGGCCACCGTGCACTCGATGCCCCTCGCCGCCAGTGCTCGGGCCAGCCCGAAGCCGGTCGGGCCGGCCTCATAGGCGACCCGGACCGGCGCCGGCAGCCCGGCGCAGAACTCCGCAACCTGCTCGGTCGCACCGCCCATCCGCTGCACCACCAACTCGCCGGAGCCAGAGTCGGCTATCGCCGCCACCACCTTCGCCGCATGAACATCGAGACCCACCCACGTCCTAACCTGCGCCATGTCGGCACCCCCATGATTGCGGTCCTCGCCGTGGCCGTTTCCTCGGCGATAAACCCGCGCATCTCATGCGCGGGTGCCGACCTTTACGCGCGGTTCGGATCGAGCCGGCGCTCAGGTGGGCCGGCCATAGGGTCTAGTGAGGGCCGCTACGATGTCGGAGTGGCGACGCGTGAGGATCTGCATCGAGACGTGGACGCGCTGAGCGAGCCCCAGGTTCCGAAGGCGCGGATCGTGGTGATCGAGGACGAGGGTCCCGAGCCGACGATCTCCGAGGTCAGAAAGCGGCTGGGAACCAGGCCGATGGCCCCAGAGGCATTCGAGGCGTTCCTGGCCGAGCACAGTCCCCACATGCAGCCCCCCGACGGCGAGGGGTAGTCGATGGCCGCCAGTGGAAGCGTGCCGCGTTTCGCGATGCGGGTGGAGGAGGCCTGGCTCAGCAACGACCTCAGCCATGCAACCGAGGCAGAGAAGAATGCGATCGAGCCGAAAGAAGCCGTGGCGACCGAGCGTGTACGAAGTCGCGGACCAGCGGCTGCACCGGGACGACTGACGCGCTTTCGGCCCTTGGCGGCCGAGTTCCGCTACGACGATCTTCCCGAGGCGGGCCTCGACAGGCAAGAGATCCTGTCCGTGGTCGAGAAGATCAAGGCGTGGGCTGACGCTGAGCTCGTAGAGCCGGAACCCGACCCCGAGCCGGAGTCCTGAGAGGGACGAGAGCCGCTCACCAACCTGCACCTGTGGCGCAACCGGATCGCCCACCACGACTCGCTGCTGGATCAGAACTTGGAGCGGCGGCTGGAGGAGATGGTCGAAGTCTGCGTGGCGCTCGACGCCGCAACCGAGTGCTGAGCGCGGCCTCGGCAAGCTGGAGATCGCGCACCGGCGGCTGCACCGCGAGGACTGAAGCGGCGCGGGTCATGCGGGGGCTCCGTTGAGGTCGAGGCCGAGGATGGTCGTGAGGGCGGCGTCGACCTCGGCCAGGGTCACGGTGGGCACCTCGCCAAGGCGGCGCAGGAGGCGGCGGCGGGCGACGCCGCGAACCGCGCGCGGGATCGCTGCGGAGTCCGCCTCGAGGTCGGCCTTGCGGCCGACCTGGGGTCGCAGGGACGAGCGCGGGAGTGAGCTGGAGAGCGGGACGACGACGACCAGCTCGTGGTCGGCGCCGGCGAGCAGGTCGTCGACGGAGACGACGATCACCGGGCGGCTCTTGCCGGGCCCGCCGCGGCGGGCAGCGCCGAGCGAGGCAAGCCAGATCTCCCCGCGGCGCGGTCGAGAGGTCGTCTCAGTCGATTCCGTCATCCAGCGTCGCCTCCCACAGCCCGATCTCGGCCAGGGCCTCGGGGTCGCCTGCCTCGGCGCGGGTCGCCTCGCGCTCGGAACGCAGGGCCTCGGCCCGCTCGGCACGGCGGGCGAACTCGGTCCTTGCCCTGCTCGTAGGGGTAGCTTGGGAGGGCAGGTCGCACAATGCTTGACATGTACAATGTGAGCATTATAATCTCGGGATGAGTTGGAGTGCCGGGAGAACCGTCGAGTTCGATGGCTGGTGGGAGACGCTGACCGACTCCGAGCAACGCAAGGTGGTCGCCTCAGTGGAGGCCTTGCAGGAGCTGGGGCCGAGCACCGGCCGGCCTTTGGTCGATTCGGTAGAGGGCTCGAAGCACTCCAACATGAAGGAGTTGCGAGTCACGCAGACGATGCGCATCTTCTTTGCCTTCGATCCCAGGCGGGTAGCGATCCTGCTCATAGGGGGAGACAAGGCGGGGAAGACGAAGCGCTTTTACAAGCGGGTGATCCCGCAGGCGGATCGAATCTATGACGCGCATCTTCAGACCACGACGGAGGGTGAAGGACATGGCCAAAGCAAAAGCATTCAGCGACCTAAGCGCAGAGGTTCGTAAGCGGCCGGGCGCCGCGGAAGAGATCGACGCTCGCAAGCGAGCGATCGTCGCGGCCGTCCGACTGAACGAACTGCGCAAGCAGCGCGGGCAGACGCAGGCGCAACTTGCTGATCTGCTCGGGATGACCCAGGCGAACGTCTCGCGGATCGAGCGCAGCGACAACCTCTACCTGAGCACGCTTGCCGACTACGTCGACGCCCTGGGCGGCCACATCGAGATCAACGCGGTCTTCGACGACGACGTTGTCTCACTTGGGCCGGTCGAGAAGGACCCGAGCGAGCTGCCGGCCTAGATGAGTCGGCCTTGGAGGCACGGCGCAACATCGAGATCTGATGATGGCCGCCGGCGCCGAGGCGATGAGCCGGTGATCCACTTCCCTGTAGGCAGCGCCCAGCTCGGCCCGCGACACGCGCCTAACCTGCATCAGGCCTCTTCGCGCCCCTGTGCCTGGGCTTGACGCAGCGGACCTTGCCGCGGCGCTTGACCTGGTGGCGTCCCTTGGCGCAGGGCACGAGGTGAACTGAGACCGAAGGAGGATGCCGGGTTGCGAACGGGGACGGGCGATGGCACGCGCAAGTCAGGTCGCTCGGCGTCCCAGCCGCGTTTGGCTCGTCCATGGGAGCCGGCGTTACCTCCGTCTCGGGAACTGAGGGCGTGGGCCCGGGCTCTCGGGTGGTTGGCAAGGAGCGTGGCGCCGACCGCTGCAGATTGTGCGCGTCGGGAAGCAGGCCGTCAACCCGCGAGGGGTCGAGCTGAGCCCTTGACGGCCTGCCTCCCGACGCCTTGGGGCGAGTAGGTCGGCCTGGGTGGGGTGTGCCCAGGGGCGCTTGACCCAGGCAAGTCATGGCGCCCGGGCGCTGCGGCGAGCAGCTCCTCGCGGGCTTCGGCGCAACTCAGGCGGGAAGTGCCTCGAGCAGGGAGGCCAGGGAGGCCTGGGGCTGGGGGTCGCGCTGGACGCTGCGGACCTCGCCGAGCAGGTCGGCGATCTGATCGCGGCGCTTGCCGGGATCGTCCTCTGCACGGGCATGGGCGAGCGCGGTGAGGGCGAGATCGTACTCGCCGGCGTCGATGGCAACCTCGGCAAGCGCGAGCTGGGCGTCGGGGCCCGACCACTCGCGCTCTCCCCTCTCAGCCGCCAGATGGATGGCCCGGGTCATGAACCCCAGCGCGAGATCGTTGAGGCCCAGGCGGTTCATCGCCGAGGCGAGGTTCCAGGGGTAGGCGGGCTCGCCCGGGTCGAGGCGCATCGCCTGACCGTAGAGCGCAACCACGCGGTCAAGCTTGCCCTGGGAGAGGAAGCGCTCGCAGGCCTCGGCCTGCGGCCAGTGTCCGGGCGCGAACGCGTCGGTGAGCAGCTCGTCGGCCTCGGCGACGAGTGCCTCGGCCTTAGCCGCGGCTGCGGGGTCGGCGCCCACGGGCTCTCGTGTATTGGCTTCGTTGGTCATCGGTCAACTCTTTCCACCAAGCGTTCCAGCGCTTGGCACGCTCTGCATTGTGACGCACGCCGAGGATCTCTTCGCCCCGTCCGACCAGATCGCAGACGCGGACCCGCTCTTTGCTCTCCGGGTCAATGCCTGCGGATTCATCCCAGTTACGCGGTCGTCTGGGCACGCTTCGAGTCTTCCAGCGTGACTGGATGGATTGTCTCAGGCGCGGTTAGCCCCACTACCCGAGCGCACGCATCACGCGCCCGGGCGGCGCGTGGAGGCCGCCTCGTGGCTCGGGTCCCTGTGCTTGGGCTTGACGCAGCGGACCCTGCCGCGGCGCTTGACCTGGTGGCGTCCCTTGGCGCAGGGGCTCGTCCATGGGAGCCGGCGCTGCCTCGTCTCGGGGACTGAGGGCGTGGGCGCCGGGCTCTCGGGTGGGTGTGCCGAGGGGCGCTTGACCCAGGCAAGTCGTGGCGCCCGGGCGCTGCGGCGAGCAGCTCCTCGCGGGCTTCGGCGCAACTCAGGCGGGAAGTGCCTCAAGCAGGGAGGCCAGGGAGGCCAGGGGCTGGGGATCGCGCCGGACGCCGCGCTTCGTGGAAGGCGAAGGACAGCAAAATGCCGGGCGGCCTGCTATCTGGAAAGGCACAGGTCGCTATACTGGAGGCATGAACGCTGCTACGAGGCACAAGACGTCATTTGCGATCGACCCGGCCAAGGTCGACGCCGCCAAGGCGATCCTCGGCACCAGGACGCTGACCGACACCGTCGATGCGGCGCTTGACGAGATCGTGAAAAGGCGAGGGCGTGAAAAGCTGGTGGAGCTGCTGTCCACCCCTGGTATCCTCGAGCTGAACGATCCCGAGGTCATGCGCGACGCCTGGCGCTGAGCCTTCGTGACGAGCTTTCTCGCCGACAAGAGCGCGATCGCTCGCCTCGAGACCCAGGCCGCGGTTCGCGAAGCGCTCAACCCGCTTCTGCTGCAGTCCGAGGTCGCCACCTGCGGGATCGTCGAGCTGGAGGTTCTCTTCAGCGCCAGCAGCCCCGCCAACTATCGGATGGTCGCCGACTCCCTGGGCGCGATGGCGCGGGTGGAGGTATCCGAGGCGGCGGTGCGCCGGGCGCTGGAGGTTCAGGCGATGCTCGCCGAGCGTTCCCAGCATCGGGGCGTTTCCCTGCCCGACCTCCTGGTCGCGGCCTGCGCGGAGCGGGCCGGGCTCACGGTCCTTCACTACGACAAAGACTTCGAGCGGATCGCGAAGCTGACGGGGCAAGCTGTGCGGTGGGTGGTGCCACGGGGAAGCGTTTCTTAGGGCATCACGCCCTCGGGCGGCGCTCTGGGGCCGCCTCGTGGCTCTGGCCTCTGTGCTTGGGCTTGGCGCAGCGGACCTTGCCGCGGCGCTTGACGGGGTGGCCCTTGGCGCAGCGATGCTTTGCCCTGGCGGGCTTCCCGGCCGCTGCCTTCGCCCGACCCGGCACCACGCGTAGCGTCAGCGGATCGGAGTCGCCCTGCTCGTAGGGGTAGCCGGTGGTTTCGCGGACCTGGGCGCGCATTTCATAGCGGGTCGGCTTGGTGGTGCGGCGGAAGTGGTATTCGAGGTCGTAGTGGCCGTCGTTACGGGTCCGGTAGCGGCGGAAGGCGAGCCAGCCCTTGCCGGCGCGCACGCCGCGGTGACCGGCCGGCCGCTGCTGACCCGCGATCCGAAACGGGTATCGACCTATCTGCCGGGCGTGGAGCTGATCTCGCCTTGAGCTACCGCAGCGCCGGAGCGAGGCGCAGACGGGCGGGTCGCAGAGCGCGGCGAACTCGCTTGTCGAAGGAGGCCAGGTCGGCGCTGGCGTGCTCAGCGGTTGCGAGAGCGAAGCCGTCGGCGAGACTGATGCCGAGCGCGCGGCGGCGCGCGGCGTTGCGCGCCACGGTCGCATCGGGCGGGCGCAGGCGGATGCCGAGCGCAGAGATCGCGTCGACGGCGACGCGCAGGTCACGCTCGTTCCCCGCCGGGCGCACCAGGGCCTCGGCGTAGTTGACGGTGCAGAGCAGCAGCTCCATGCCCTCGGCGCTCCAGCGCTCGAAGGCGCGGGCCGCAGCCTTGTGGTGGGCGTCAGTTCGGTCGAGCGCGGCGATCACCACGTCGGTGTCGAGCACGCAGGGGCTCACGCCGTCCGTCAGGCGCGCTCTTCGGAGCGCAAGCGGTCGAGGTAGCCGGGCCCATAGAGGCCGTCGAAGACCCCCAGGGCGTGGGTGAGATCGGGGGCCGCCCGGTGGACGACGATGCGGTCCTCTCCCTCGGCTTCGATGACGACCTCATCGCCGGGACGCAGGCCCGCAACCTCCAGGCTCTCGACGGGCAAGGTCACCTGATGCTTGCTGGAGATGCGTGGCATTGGCTTTACTTTAGCGTAAAGGCGTCTAGCTGCAGGTCTCGTGCCTTCCACACCGCTGGCGCCAGGCACTCGTCGAGGACGGCGAACCCGGTGCTCGAAAGCGCGAGGAGAAGCGAGGAGGCAGGGCTACTCGGGCGCCAGGCGCCGCAAGCCGGGGGCCCGATCGAAGCCGGGGTCCGAGCTGACAATGAACTCGCAGCCGGCGTGGAGCGCATGGGCTGCGTGGAAGGCGTCGCGGGGCGCAAGCCCGGGCTGTGCCATCAGGGACTTGGCGCCTTCGACCACCGCCTGGCCGGTTGGCTGTAGCTCGAGAGGAAGGGCATCGACCGCACGCCACGCCGCCGTGAGGCGGCGCCGGGTCGCGCGCATCGCCTTGCCGGCGTCGGCACGAAAGGCCGAGAGAGGGTCGCTGTGGCCATCGTCGCGCAGCCAGGCAAGGGCGAGCCTGTAGGCGAGCTCGTCGAAGACGAGGGCGCTGATCACGCCGCCGCCGTCCTCCATCTCGCCGAGCGCCCGAGCCCGCCACGCCTCGACCGGCCCGACGGTCGCGCCCCGCTTCGCCCTCAGGTGGGCGTAGAGGAAGTTCGTGTCGAAATAGCAGCGACTCAAGGCGAGCGCAGCGCCCGCTCCAAGGCGGGATCGGCCTGCTCCGGCCAACGCCCCGCGAGGACCTCTTCCAGCTCACCCGGCGCTGCTGCGCCCGCCGATCCCGCCGTCTTCTCCCAGGCCGCGGCGAGGTCGGCTCCGAGACTCCACAGCGACCCCGGCCCCACACCCAGCGCGCGCGAGAGCCGCTCAATCGTGCTCAGGTCGACCCGCGTCGCGCGGCCGGCGAGGATATTGCGCACCGTCTTCTGGTCCAAGCCGGACTCTGCGGCGAGCCGCCGCGCACCCCAGCCGCGCTGCGTCGCCAGCTCCTTGACTCTCCAGGTGATAGTTGGCATGGGAACATCGTACCGCTACGGGAGGATGTTGGCGGCGCAGATCGGCCAGCGCGGCGAGACAGAGGTGAGTGGCGAGGGGAATACCATGTTGCGATGGGCTCGGACAAACGCAGTGCGCCTGCTTCGAACGCCACCGCGATGGAGGCCGTTCGAGTGACGCGCCTGCGCGAAGACGCGCGGCGGCCGACAAGCGTCAACCTGGCGGAGACGATCGCGCTCAGCCACGCGCTGATCAAGATGGCGGCAGCCGCACCGCGGCGATGAGCGCACCGGCCTTCGACGAGATTCTGCGGCGCTTGGTGGAGGCGGGGGCTCGGTTCGTGGTGATCGGCGGCCTCGCGCTCGGGGCTCGGGGGGTCGTGCGCGCGACGAAGGACATCGACATCGTCGTCGCGCCCGACCCCGAGAACCTGAAGCGCGTCGCCGAGGTGGCGGTGGCGGCCGGGGGCCATGTGCAGAGGGGGGAAGCGCTCCTCGGCAGCCCACCCTCGATCGCGGCCCTGCTCGCAACCGGCGAGCAGGTGGCGATCGAGACCGACCTGGGAAGACTCGACGTCGTCCAGGGACTGGAGGGGGTGCCCGCCTATGAGGAGCTGCGGTCGCGGGCCAGCGAGGCCGAGGTGCTGGGCGTCACGGTCGCCGTCTGCTCGCGTGAGGATCTTCGCTCGATGAAGCTCGCTGCCGGCCGGCCGCGCGACCTCGTCGACCTCGAAGACCTGGACGCCAGCGGGGGCTGAGGAGGCGGAAACGGCGATCAGGGTACGGGCACCCCCTGTAGCCTCGATGTTCGGCGAGGCGGAAGAAGTGTTGGTGGTGTGCGGGGGCTGTAGGCTGCGCGTGCTGCGAGAGCGGCGACGCCCCCCAAGAGGCTGTCTCGTAACCCTCCGCACGCGCCTGGGCGGCGGCGGACAGCACGAATGCTGCGGCTTCGCTCGCGGCGCAGGAGGACGTACTGAGGGGAGGTGGTGGCGTTACGCCGCGACCTGCTCGCCGACGGGCACGTAGTGCTCGACCTCGACGTCATCTCGCTCGAGGGCGAAACGAACCCCCTCTTCGACGAGCTTGACGAGATCGGCGTAGCTGTCGGCGGCTGCGGTCCAGCGCTCGACATCGGGCGACTCGGCCCACCAGCCGTCGTCTTCGTGGTGGTAGATGACGCGGATCGTGTCCATGGGCGTGAGCTTAGAGTAGCTGCCGGGCCTCGTCCTCGGCAAGTCCGGCGTCCCTGGTCAGGATCTTTCCCACGGCACCGCTCGACACGGTCTCCTTGTCGTGAAACGCAATGGTCACCGGAGGCCTGCCGGGCGCGGTCATGCGGCGATGAGAGCCCTTCTGTCGAGCGACCGTGTAGTTGAGGGGCTTGCGTTCCAAGATCGTGAGCAGACGCTTGGCCTTGAGCGATGGGAACTGCTGGCTCTTGCGCTTGGGCTTTGCCATGAGCGGCGAGCGTATCTCGTCCCTCCCCTGTAGCGTTTGAGTCCCTAGTCAGGGGCGCTGCTGACGCTGAGCGCAGGATCGGCCCACCGGCCGGGCTGCGAGGTCGCAGCTTCTTTTGCAAACGGCCCGCTTCGGCGGGTCGTTTGCGTTGGGGGACCGTGGGGGGTGCGGAGGGGCGGGGCTCTTGCTCGGAGAAGGCGGTACCCCTCCCCCACCCTGGGCGGTCGCGGAAGTTCGGGGCGGGGGGCGAAACGGGGGTGGTGGGCGTCTTGGGGGTGTAGGTGATCCCGACCGCAAGACATTCAGCCGCCGGTACCCTTCCTGGGGTGACGCTGCGCGAGAAAGTGGAGAGGCTGCTCGACCGGCTCTCGGAGCCTGAGCTCAAGGCCGAGTACGAGCGGCTGCAAGCCGCAGTCGAAGGCGAGCGCCATATCGACGACTGGGGCGATCTGGATCGATTCAGCGCGCGGGCATCGCTTGGAGTGCTCCGCCACATGACCGAAGAGGAGGAGAAGGCCGGCTTCTCCTGGGAGAAGTACCGCTGAGCATGAGGCGCGGTGAGGTCTGGTGGTACGAGCCGCCCCACGAAAAGTCGCGGCCGGTTCTGATCCTCACTCGCGATGACGTGATCGGGCGTTTGCGCGATGTGGTCGCGATGCCCACGACGGGCGTTCCGCGGCACTGGCTGACCGAGGTGATGACTGAGCTCGGGGCGGAGCGGATGAACGAGGTCTGCCGGGCGCTGGCGGTTGCCACCAGCTGCTGAACGGTGAGCAAGGACCCCTGGCCAGACCCCTACCCTGGAGAGGCAGTCCTGTGGCCCCCCGCGCACATCTGGCGGCACCGCACACACTTCGCCTCGCGGCGTCCTCGGCCTTGCGCTTGGCACCACCAAGCGCCGCGGCCTGCGTCCTTGCGAGGCTCGGTCCGGCGCTCGCCAGCCGCACACGCTGGGCCACAGGACTGCCTCTAGCCCGGCGACTTCGAGAGCGTCGGCGAGGTCCTGGCCGAACTGGTCCGCAGCGCCTGAGGAGGATCCCGCGAGTGCGGGATCCGGGGTGCAGAGGCGGGGCGGCTGCTTGGCCTCCCCCACCCTGGGCGGTCGCGGAGTTCGGGGCGGGGGGCGAATCGGGGGCCGATACTGATACCGGATCGCGCGTCTGGGATGATCGGGCGATGTCAGACGAGGAGCTGGAGAGGCTGCCGGGGGCGGAGATCGTGCTGGGGGGGATCGAGGACCTCAAGCGCGGGCGCGAGAGCGTCAACGCGTGCGCGGTGCAGGCGGCGGCGGGGCGATTGCGGTCGATAGGCCTGGAGGCTCCGAGCGCGCAGGGGGAGGTGCCGGCCGCGCATCGGCTCTACCGGGCGTTGAGCGAGGATCTCGGCGGCGGCGCCCACGCGCGCTACAACGCCATCCTCGCCCGCGTCGCCAGCTTCGCGGAGGCGGCTGAGCTTGCGCGACGCGGCTGACGTCGAGCGCATCCGCAAAGTCGCCCGGGAGCTGGGGCGGGCGGTGGCAGCGGGGACCCGGATGTACCTGACCGGGGGCGCGACCGCCGTGCTCGAGGGCTGGCGCTCCACGACCGTCGACATCGACGTCCGTTTCGAGCCGGACTCCGACGCCGCGTTGCGACGCATCGCCGATCTCAAGGAGAAGCTTGGCGTCAGCATCGAGCTTGCCTCGCCGCTGGACTTCCTGCCGCCGCTGGAGGGCTGGCGGGAGCGCTCGCGCTTCCGCTTTCGGGAGGGAAACCTGGAGGTCTTCGACTTCGATCCCTATTCCCAAACGCTCTCGAAGCTACAGCGCGGCTTCGAGCTGGACCTCGCGGACGTGGCGAGCATGGTCGACTCGGGCCTGGTCGAGCCGGAAAGGCTGCGGCGGCTCTTCGCGGGCATCGAGGCGGAGTTGTTCCGGTTCCCCGCTGTCGATCCATCCCGCCTGCGAGCGGCGGTGGGGTCGCTGGCCGACCCCCCGGCGTGATGTTAGACCGCGTTCAGGCGAGCCAGTTCTCCAGGCGCAGGTCGGAGACGCGGTCGAAGTGGCGGAGGTTGGCGGTGATGAGGGTGAGGTCACGGGATAGGGCGATCGAGGCGATGCGCAGGTCGGGCTCGTCGAGGGGTTCGCCGCTCGACTCGAGCTGGGCGCGCAGCGGGCCGTAGGCCTCGGCGGCCGCCTGGTCGAAGGGGAGGATCGTGAGCGCGCCGGCGATCAGTTCGCGCACGGTCTTGCGCAGGCGGTCGCTGCCACGCCGCTCGGCGCCGTAGAGCAGCTCGCCGAGCGTGATCGCGGTGGTGAACTGCTCGGGGGGCGGCAGCTCGGCGAGGCGGCGGATCAGCGCCAGGTCGGGCTCGCGGCGCATCGTCGCGCTGAGCACGTCGGTGTCGAAGCAGTACATGCCGGGGCTCAGTCGAGATCAGGGACGGGGCGGTCGGTGCTGCCCCGCCGCGCGGCGTAGATCGCGGCGACGTCGTCGTCGAGCTCGTCCCACTCGGCGAGCGCGCCGGCGAGGGTCGCGAGGCCGCGCGGGGGCTCACGGCGCTCGAACAGCTCGGGCTCGGGCGGCACGAGGGCGACCGCCGGCCGGCCGCGGCGGGAGACGAGGAAGCGCTCACCCTCGCCGACCCGGTCGAGGAGCTCGGAGAAGCGGCGCTTGGCCTCGGCCGTGCTGAGGCTGGCGGGGGGCTTCTCGCTCGGGTGCTGTGATGTCTTTGGTGTCATCTGTGGTCGATTATGTCATATGGACTTTGTAGCGGAGCTCGACGCTCCCCCACCCCTCTCCCCCGTTCCCGGCTTTTTCCGTCCCAGAGCACGTAAAAACCCGGGGACGGGGGCGACCGGTCCGGGGGAGCATTCGGGACGCTGGGGGCTTGGGTGGGGGATGGATGGGAGGAGCGAAGGCGCGTGGGCGCTGGTCAAGCGGCAGCACGGGGTGCTGACCCGGAGGCAGCTGCTGGAGCTGGGGCTCAGCCGCTCGGCGATCGAACACCGGCTGGCGCGGGGGCGACTGCACCGGGTCGGCGCCGGGGTCTACCTGGTGGGGCGGCCGGAATCGACCCGGGAGGGACGCTGGATGGCGGCGGTGCTGGTGTGCGGGCCGGGGGCGGCGCTGAGCCACGTCAGCGCGGCGGCGCTGTGGGGGATCGGGGAGGAGCGCCAGGGGTGGACCGACGTCAGCGTGCGGGGGCGCTTCGACGGCGAGCGGGCGGATGTCCGGGTGCGGAGCCGCCCGTCGCTGCCGGCGGAGGACATCGTCGAACGCAACGACATCCCGGTGACCGGGCTGGTGCGCACGCTGATGGACCGGGCCTGCGCGCTGCTGCCACCGGGGGTGCGGCGGGGCTCGAGCGCGCACGACTGGGGAACGCGGAGTCTGGAACGGCTGATCGGCGAGGCCAACAAGTACGACCTGATCGACCCGGAGCGGCTGCGCGCCGCGCTGGAGGAGCGGCGGGGCCAGCCGGGGGTGCGGCCGCTGCGCGCGCTGCTGGACCGCGACACCTTCCGGCTCTCGGACTCCGACCTGGAGATCTTCTTCGGCCGGGTTGCGAAGGCCGCGGGGCTGCCCGTGCCGGAGACCAAACAGAGGATCAACGGTTACATGGTCGACTTCTACTTCCCCGAGCTGGGGCTGGTGGTCGAGACCGACAGCCTGCGCTACCACCGCCTGGCGCTCACCCAGGCGCGCGACCTGCGGCGCGATCAGAGGCACACCGCGAGCGGCCTGACCGCCCTGCGCTTCAGCCACTACGAGATCGCGCACGAACGGCGGGTGGTGATCGCCATCCTGCGCGACACGGTCCGCCACCTGCGCCCGGCCCCCTGAGCCGCGCCGGCGGCCTGGGCGCCGTTCCCGGGTTTTTCCGTCCCACAGCACGTAAAAACCCGGGAACGGGGATGGGACCGGCACTCCCGGGGGGGGCGCTACGCTTCGGCCGTGTCCACGGGGTCGATGAGGTGCTGATCGTCGACCCGGCCGAGGGCTCCGTGCACTGGCCGTCGCTCGCGAGCGACGGCGCGGGTGCGGTGTGCGCTACTCCTCCCGCTCGAGGCTGAGGATGGTCGCGAGGGCGGCGTCGATCCCGGTCTCGGGGCCGACCTCGGGTCGTAGCGCGGAGCGAGGGAGGGAGCTGGAGAGTGGGACGCCGCGCTCGCGGGCGCGGGCGGCCCATGCCAACCGCGGTCCGTTGTACCGTTTGGGCGTGAGCTCGGCCAAGCGGATCGGCAACTGGACGCCCGACGGGAGGGTGGAGCGGGCGATCGCGCGGCGCGAATACCGCGAGCTGACACCCGGGCAGCGCGTGGAACAGGCGATGGTCCTGAGCCACGAGCTGGGCAGGCTTGCGGCCCGCAGGCGGGCTCGGGCGAAACGCAGTTGACCGAGAGCTTGCCACTCGATGGCGAGCCACTCCTGGCGGCTCTGGAGGACGCAGAGGTCAGCTTCATCGTGATCGGCGCTTTTGCCGTTGCTGCACACGGATGTCTGCCGGTAACGAAGGAGCTTGCGATCTTCCCAGATTCGGATCCGGGCGGCTCGACGTCATGCAGCTCGTCAGCCCCGACCTCGAGGCCGCTGCCATAGCTCATTGACGCAGCCCAGCGCGGTGGGGCGATAATCAAGCTCAGAAGCCGAGGGCGAACTTGGCGTCGTCGGTCATCATCTCGGGGGACCAGGCGGGGTCGAAGACCATCTTCGGGTGGACGGCGGAGACGCCGGGGAGGTCGCCGACGAACTCCTTCATCTGCTCGGAGACCTGGGGGCCGATCGGGCAGGCGGGGGTGGTCAGAGTGAAGGTGACGTAGACGTCCTCCCGCTCGATCTCGACGTCGTAGACGAGGCCGAGGGAGACGAAGTCGAGGCCGAGCTCGGGGTCGATGACCTCCTCGAGCGCCTCGTAGACGTCCTCCTCGGTGAGGACTTCGGAGGGCTGCTCTGGCGCGGCTGGCTGCTCGTCGGGCATCGGCCCATGGTAACCGGGACTCGCGCCCGACCAATCAATAGGCTCCGCGCCGATGAGCGAATCGGGGCAGATCCTGCGGCGGTCGATCGGCGTCGTCTTCACCGACGGGGGGCTGCTGGCGCTCACCTCGGCGCTGCCGGCCGGTGCCCGCGAGCACGGCGAGGAGGAGGTCGCGGCGGTGCTCTGCGACCCCGACGCCGCCCCGGTCGTCTTCGAGGAGGCGCTGATCTCGACCGAGTACGGCGAGAATGGCGTGCAGCGGCGCGCCAGCCTGGAGCTGTGGCCCGACGGCGAGGACGGCCTGCCGCTGCGCGGCGCCGGGACGCTGATCAGCTCGACCTCGGTGCGGCGCCGTGGCCTCAACGCCACGATCGCCTTCTTCCGCTGGTCGGTCGAGGGGCGCGAGGGCCTGGGCACCTACGAGGTGGCGCGGCCCGATGCCTGAGATCGAGGCGATCGTCTCCGACTTCGGCGGCGTGCTGACGACGCCGCTGCTGACCTCCTTCATGGCGGTCCAGGACAAGATCGGGATCTCGCCGGAGAACCTCGGAAGGGCGATGCGGGCGATCGCCGAGGAGGACGGCGAGAACCCTCTCTACGCGCTGGAGAAGGGCGAGATCGCCGAGGTCGACTTCCTGGCCCGGCTGGGCGACGGCCTGGAGCCGCTGCTCGGCCACCGCCCGGAGCTGCACCGCTTCCGCGAGACCTACTTCGAGGCGCTCCACCCCAACCCGCCGATGATCGAGCTGATGCGGGAGCTGAAGGCGAGCGGCAGGCGGATGGCGATGCTGACCAACAACGTCCGCGAGTGGGAGCCGCTGTGGCGCTCGATGCTGCCGGTCGACGAGATCTTCGAGACCGTCGTCGACTCCGGCTTCGTCGGCGTCCGCAAGCCGGAAGCGCGGATCTACGAGATGACCGTGGAGCGGCTCGGCCTCCCCCCCGCCGCCTGCCTCTTCATCGACGACCTCGCCCACAACTGCGACGGCGCCCGCGCCGTGGGCATGAACACGGTCCACTTTCAGGACAACGAGCAGGCGATCCCGGAGATCCGGGCCGTCCTAGTTGTCTGAGCCGGCGCGATCCCAGACGTAGAGGTCGACGGCCTCCACCGCCAGCGCCATCAGGCGCGGTGGGGCGAGGAGGCTGAGGACGAGCTCGAGGGCGTCTTCCTCGGTGACGCCGGCGTCGACCGCCTCCTCGCCGCGGAAGCCGGCGGCGAGCTTGAGGGCCTCGCGGCGGTTCTCGCCGAGCGAGCCGAAGGCTCCCATCAGGAAGTCGCGGTTGGGGACCGGGTGGCCGACCTCGAGCGAGCCGTGCCAGGCGGCGAGCATCGAGAGGTCGTGCTCGTCGAGCTCGGCTATCGCCTTGGCGTAGTGGACCTCGAGCTCGGTGTCGGGGATCTCGTCGACCCAGGCGCGGACGGCCTCGCCCAGCAGCTGGCGGCGGGCCTCGCGGCCGACCGAGTCGGCGATGGCGCGGACGGCGTCGGCTGGGTCTACGAAACAGAGGGACATGGGCTGGTTCGCAATCTAGAGAGGTCGGTAGACGGCAAAACGGGGTCCCGAAATCCCCGATTTGCGGCTTCCCACCCGCGCCCGCGCCGCCGGGAGCCCGCCGGAGGCGAACCTATGCTGGGTCGCCTGCCGATATGCCACTGAAGCTGATCCACGGGCCCCCGAACTCGGGTCGGGCGGGCCTGGTCCGGCGCCGCTTCGCCGCGGCGCTCGACCGGGACCCGATCCTGGTCGTGCCCAACGTCGACGACGTCTTCGCCTTCGAGCGCGAGCTCTGCGAGGAGGGCGCCGCCCTGGGCGGGACGGCGATGACCTTCGGCGCGCTCTTCCGCACGGTGGCGACCGCGGGCGGGGCGCCGCCCGGGGCCGAGCTCTCCCCCGCGCAGCGGCTGCGGGCGATCGAGGTGGCGGTCGGGGAGCGCCTGCCGCGGCTGGGCCCGCTGCGGCGCTCCGCCTCCCGACCGGGCTTCGCCCGCGCCTTCGGGCGGCTGCTCGACGAGCTGCAGGCGGCGGGGGCCGGGCCGGGCGCGGTCGAGGCCGGCGCGGCGACGCTGGAGGGCTCGGCCTACCTCGGCGACGTCGCCGCCCTCTTCGCCGGCTACGCCGAGGCCCGCGAGCGGACGGGACGGGTCGACTCCCACGGGATCGCCCGCGAGGCGATCGAGCTGCTGCGCCGCGACGGCTCCTTCTGGGGCGCTCGCCCCGTCTTCCTCTACGGGCTCGACGACCTCACTCCCAACCAGTTCGAGCTGGTGGAGGCGCTGGCGGCGCTGACCGAGGTGACCGTGGCGTTGCCGTTCGAGGCCGGCAACGCGGCGCTGGCGGCGCGGGCGCGGCTGCTCGGCGAGCTGCGCGAGCGGATCGGGGCGGCCGAGGAGACGCTCGCCGAGGCGAACCCGGCGAACACCGAGAGCCCGCTGCTCTTCCACCTCGCCCGCGGCTTCGGCGTCGCCGGCGCCGAGCCGCGCGAGCCGGACGAGAGCCTGCTCCTGCTGCGCTCGGCGGGCGAGCGGGGCGAGGCGGAGGCGATCGCCGCCGAGGCCTCGAAGCTGGTGGCCGCGGGGGCCGAGGCGGCCGGGATCGCGGTCGCCCTGCGCGACCCGGCGCGGCGCGGGCCGGCGATCGCCGCGGCGCTGGAGGCGAACGGGATCGCGACCGCGCTGGAGACCGAGCTGCCGGTGGCCGGGACCGCGGTCGGCGGCGCCCTGGTGGCGCTGCTGGAGGCCGAGTTCGGCACCCGACGGGCGGACGACCTGCTGCGCTACCTGCGCGGCCCCTCGGGCTTCTCCCCGGGACGGGTCGACTGGCTGGAGCGCGCCCTGCGCCGCGGCCGGGTCGAGGACGTGGAGGCGGCGCTGAGACTGTGGCAGGGCGAGGAGGGCGAACCGCCGCGGGACCTGCTGGCGCTGCGTGAGGCGGCGGCGCGCTCGCGGGCGGCGCTGGCGGGCGCGGTCGGGCGGCTGGCGGCGACGATGGCCTCGCGGCCGCTGCGCGGCGAGGGCGACGGGCCGGCGCTCGGCCCCGGGGACGGGCTGGAGCTGCGGGCGGCCGGGGCGATCGCCGCGGCCCTCGGCGAGCTGGCCGAGCTGGGCGGCTTGGCGCCGGGGCCGGCGGAGCTGGCGGCGGCGGTCGCCGGGCTCGAGTTCCGGGTCTGGAGCGGGCCGGTCGAGGGACGGGTGCGGATCGCCAGCCCCTACCGGCTGCGCGCCGGGCGCTTCGACCACGTCTTCGTCGGCTCGCTGCAGGACGGCGAGTTCCCGCGCCGCGACCGCGGCGGCGACCCCTTCCTCTCCGAAGCCCAGCGCGCCTCGCTCGGGCTCGAGCCGCGGCGCGACAGCGAGGCCGAGGAGCGCTACCTGTTCGGCGTCTGCCTCTCGCTGCCGCGCCGCCGCCTCTTCCTCTCCCACCGCGACAGCGACGAGAACGGCGGCGCCGAGTCCCGCTCGCCGCTGCTCGACGAGGTGCGGGCGCTGCTGGCGCCCGCCCCCGACGGCTCGGCGCCAGACCCGGTCGAGGAGGGGATCACGCGCGGGCGCGACCTGGCGCGGGTCGTCCCTCCCCTCGCCGAGGCGCCCTCGGAGGACGAGCTGGCGCGGGCGCTCGCCGTCCACGGCCCGGGCGCCGACGCCGGGGCTCTGCTGGCGGCGGTCGGGGTGGACGGAGCGCGGAGGGAGCGGATCGCGGGGAGGATCGCGCGGGCACGGACGGCCGAGACCGCCTCGCGGGCGCCGGGGCCGCTGAGCAACCCGGCGGCGATCGCCTCCCTGGCCGCCGTCCCCGCCTACGGCGGCACCACCCTGGAGGGCTTCGACCAGTGCTCCTACCGCTGGTTCGTCGGCCACGAGCTCGACCCGCAGCCGCTCGACCCGGTGCCGGAGCCGCTGGTCCAGGGCGGGCTCATGCACGAGTCCCTCGAGCGTCTATATAAGGAGCGCCCCGGCGGCGAGTGCCTCCCCCGCCCCGGCTCCCTCGCGGCCTGGACCGCGCGGGGGAGGGAGATCGTCGCCGCGGTCGCCGCCGAGCGCGAGCTCGGCTCGCACCCGGCCGAGCGGGCGATGGCACGGCGGGTCGAGCGGCTGCTGGAGCGCTTCCTCGCCGAGGAGGCCGGGCGTGAGACCGGCGGCTTCGAGCCCTGGCTGCTGGAGGCTGCCTTCGGCGCGCAGGAGGAGAGCGAGCGGCCGGCGCTGGAGCTGGACGGCTGGGGCCTGCACGGGGCGATCGACCGGGTCGACCGCGCCGCCGACGGCCGCGCCCTGGTCATCGACTACAAGCTCTCCGGCTCGGTGACCCCGCGGCAGAAGTTCGAGGAGCAGGCGAAGCTGCAGCTGCCGCTCTACCTGCTGGCGGTCGCCGAGCATTGGGGGGGCGAGCCGGTCGGCGGCCTCTACCACCCGCTGCGCGGGACCTCGGGGCGGCGCCCGCGCGGAGTCGTGGCCGAGGGGGCGGCGGCGGACCTCGGCGGCTACGGGCTCTATGACCGCGACGTGGTCGACGCCGAGGGGCTGGAGGAGCTGCTGGCCGACTCGCGCCGCCGCGCCGGCGAGATCGTCGCCCGCATGCGCGCCGGCGAGATCCGCCGCGACCCCGGCCCCCGCCCCGGCCTGCGCGGCCACGACGTCTGCCCCACGTTCTGCGACTTCGCCCCGATCTGCCGCCGCGACCGCGCCCCTCAGCTCGAGGAGGACGAGGGCGTGGAGGAGCGGTGAGGGAGCGCGCTCCCACCCCTGAGCAGGCCGCGGCGATCGAGGTCGGCGGCCGCGACGTCCTGCTCGAGGCCGGCGCCGGCAGCGGCAAGACGGGGGTGATGGTCGAGCGCTACTGCCGCCTCGTCTGCGACGAGGGGGTCTCCCCCGACGCGATCCTCGCCTTCACCTTCACCGACCGGGCGGCGGCGGAGCTGCGCCAGCGGATCCGGGCCGAGCTGGCGCGGCGCGCGGAGGGCGGGTCGGGGCGGGCGGGCGAGCTGGCGGGCGGGATCGGCGGGGCCTGGGTGACGACGATCCACGGCTTCTGCAACCGGCTGCTGGCCGGGCACCCGGTGGCGGCCGGGGTCGACCCCGGCTTCCGCGTCCTCGACGCCCCCGAGGCGACCCGCGCCGCCCGCGAAGCCTTCGACGAGGCCCTGCGCGACTTCCTCGCCGCCGGCCCGGCCGAGGGGTCGCGGGAGGAGCTGGTGGCGGCGTTCGACGTCGACGGGTTGCGGGGGGTCGTGGTGGGCGCGCACGCGGAGCTGCGGAGCCGGGGAGAGCCGGAGCCGCGCCTGCCGGAGGCGCCGGCGCCGGACCCGGCGGCGGCGCTGCGGCGGGTCGTCAAGGCCGCCACCGAGGCGCTGGAGGAGCTGAAGCCGGCCGACCCCAAACGGGAGCCGGTCGAGCGGGCGCTGGAGACGCTCGGCGATCTGGCCGGCGAGGAGGGCGTTGCGGAGCCGGACCTCGACCTGCTCTGGGGGCTGCGCACGGACAGCAGGGCGAAGGCGCTCGCGCCCTACCGGGAGGCGGTCGACGCCGCGATCGCCCGCAGCGCCGAGGCCGGCGAGGGAGGCGAGGCCTACCGCCACCTGGCCGAGCTGCTGGAGCTGTTCTCCTGCCGCTTCGAGGCGGCCAAGGAGCGCCGCGCCGGGATCGACTTCGAGGATCTGCAGATCCTCGCCGCGCGGCTGCTGGAGCGGGCCGAGATCGGCGAGGCCTACCGGACCCGTTTCAGCCACCTGCTGGTCGACGAGTTCCAGGACACCAACCGGCTGCAGCTGCGGCTGATCGAGGCACTGCGGGGGCCGGGCAGCGAGCTGGTCGCGGTCGGCGACGAGCTGCAGTCGATCTATGGCTTCCGTCATGCCGACCTCGAGGTCTTCCGCCGCCAGCGCGACCTGGTCGAGCAGCGCGCCGACGCCGAGCTGATGGAGCTGAGCGGCAACTTCCGCTCGCGGCCGCAGCTGATCGCCGCCGTCAACCTCTTCGGCGCCGCCCTCTTCGGCGAGTCCTACCGCCCGTTGCGGGTGGGCGCGCCGCCGGCCGACGAGGCTCCAGCGGGCCAGGGGCCGGCGGTCGAGCTGCTGCTGAGCGGGCGCGACGGCTGGGACGCCGAGGGGATCGAGCTGGAGCCGGCGATCGACGGGCGCACCCCGCTCAACTGCCTGGCCGAGGCTCGTGCCGTCGCCGAGCACCTGCGCGTGCTGGCCGACGGCGGCGTCGAGCGCGGCGCGATGGTGGTGCTGCTGCGCGCCTTCACCCACCTCGACGCCTACGAGGACTCGCTGGAGCGCGCCGGCCTGCGCCCCTACGTCGTCGGCGGCCGCGGCTACTGGTCCCAGCAGCAGGTCGCCGACGTCTGCGCGCTGCTGGCGACGATCGCCAACCCGCTCGACGACCAGGCGCTGTTCGGCGCCCTCGCCTCGCCCGCCTGCGGCGCCGCCCCGGACACGCTCTGGCTGCTGCGGGCGGCGGCCGGCAAGCGGCGCCACGTCTGGCCGGCGCTGGAGCGCGCGGTCGGCGCCGGTGAGGCGGAGCTGGCCGAGCCGGAGCGGCTGGAGCAGATCCCAGCGGCCGAGATCGAGCTCCTGCGCGACTTCGCGGCGACGCTGGGAGGACTGCGGGAGCGCCGCCCGCGGCTCCCGCTCGCCGCCCTGATCGAGGCGGCGAGCACCGAGACCGGCTACGACCTGGCGGTGCTGATGCGCCCCGCCGGCGAGGCGCGCTTCGCCAACGTCCGCAAGCTGATGCGGCTCGCGGCCGAGTTCGAGGCGCGCGAGGGACGCGACCTGCGCGGCCTGCTCGACTTCCTCGCCTCCCGCGCCGAGAGCGACGCCGAGGCCCAGGCCGCGACCGCCGCCGAGGGCCACGACGGGGTGCGGATCATGACCGTCCACAACGCCAAGGGCCTGGAGTTCGACGTCGTCGCCGTCCCCGACCTCTCGCGCAGCCTGCTGGCCGGAGCGCGGGCGCCGCTGCTGGCCCTCGGCCGCGA
The DNA here is from genome assembly GCA_963714045.1 of uncultured Actinomycetes bacterium. Lineage (GTDB taxonomy): Bacteria > Actinomycetota > Thermoleophilia > Solirubrobacterales > 70-9 > VAYN01. The sequence continues at coordinate 2,347,363 of OY970225.1, forward strand.
GCAGCCGCCGCGGGTGGGGTTACGGCTGCGCCGGCTCGGCAGCGGCTCAATCAACCTCTACGACTACGCCGAGCTCTGCGAGGAGTCCAGCGAGCGAGACTCCGAGGAGGGCCTGCGGCTGTTCCACGTCGCCGCCACCCGGGCGCGCGAGCGGCTGATCCTCAGCGGCGTCGTCAAGCCCGAGCCGGGGAAGACCGCACAGCCGGGGACCCCGGTCGTCGAGCGCCTGGTCGAGGCGCTCGGGGTGCCGCGCGACGCCGCCTCCGCCGTCGCCGTGCCATCGCCCGAGCCGCGCCCCGGCCTCGACGCCGCCTTCGGCGCCTCGGAGATCGCGGTCCGCGTCAACCTTCCCTCGCCCGAGCGCGCCGCCGAGCTGCGGGCGACCCGGCGCGACGGCGCCGCCGAGCGCCCGCTCGGCGCGGGCCCGCCGCCGCTGGTCGAACGCCGGCCGCCGGTCGTCCCCGGCCGCCCCCTCTCCTACACCGCGATCTCCGCCTACGAGGAGTGCCCCTACCGCTTCTACATGGAGCGCGTCCTGGGCCTCGCCGAGCGCGTTGAGGGGGACGCGACGTCCTCGGCCCGCGAGGAGCGCAGCGCTCGGGGCGCCGCGGTGCATGCGCTGCTGGAGTGGAGCCAGGCGAACGGGTGGGCGGAGCCGAGCAGGGAGCTGGTTCATCGTCATGCAAAGGCGGCTGGGATGGGGACGGGGACTCCCTCGCCAGACACATCTCGCCAAAGGCTCGATGTTGAGTGTCTGGAGAGGGAGTCCCCGTCCCCACGGCAAGCCGAGTTGCTCGATCTTGTCCGCCAATGGATCGGGTCGCCGCTGCGGGAGCGGATTGCTGCCGAAGCGACTCGGACTCGGGCCGAGGTGCCTTTGCTGCTCGGGGTCGGGGGCGCCGTCCTGCGCGGTTCGATCGACCTGCTGGTGGAACGGGGAGAGGAGCCACCGCTGGTCGTCGACTACAAGACCGACCGGCTCGATGGCTCAGGCCCCGGCGAGCACGCCGCCCGCTATGAGACCCAGCGGACGATCTACGCCCTGGCGGCGGCCGAGTCGCTGGGCGCGCCGGAGGTCGAGGTCGCCTACGTCTTCCTCGAGCGCCCCGAAGAGCCGGCCGTCTTCCGCCTCGGCCCGGCCGAGATGGACACCGGCCGCGAACGCCTGGAGGCAACCATCGCCCGCATCGCCCGCGGCGAGTTCCCCCCAGCTCCACCCGAGCAGCGCGACTGGACCCTATGCCGCAACTGCCCGGCCCTGGGCCGCCTGTGCTCGGGCCCCAGGGAGGCGGAGGTGGGGTGAGCGTCTTGTACTTTTTTGCGGCAGCCAACCTCGGACGGCCACATCCGCCCCACAAAAAAGTTAAGCGAACCCCACCTCCGCCTCCCTGGGGCTAGGACTCGGACGAGACCTCGAGCTTGGCCGCCAGCTCGTCCAGCTTCAGCTCCTTCAGCCCCTCGCCGACGGCCTCCAGCTCGGCGGCGCAGTAGTTGACCAGCTCGCGGCCCTCCTTGCAGAGGTCGAGCGTCTCGCGCAGGCCGGCCTGGCCGGAGTCGAGTCGGTCGATGATCTCCTCCAGGCGCTCGACGGCGACCTCGTAAGAGTCAATTTCCGCCCGCGTGCTCTGCTCTCGCTCGTTCGCGCTCATGATCACCGGTTATCTCGCTCTCTCGCTTCCGCGTCCGCCGCGGGCGGGTTCCAGATCGACCCGGCCGTCGGCAAAGCGCAGACTAATCTCCTCCGCGGCGCGCGCCGCCGCGGCGCTGGTGACGGGCTCGCCGTCGGCGGTCTCCGCCAGCGCGTAGCCGCGTTCCAGGGTGCGCTCGGGCTCGTGGGCGCGCAGGGCCACCTCGGCGCGCCGCAGCGCCTCGCGCCGGCGCTCCATCTCCGGTCCGGCCACCCGGCGGTGGGCCCGCGCCAGCACCACGAGGGCGAGGCGCCGCTGGTAGGCGAGGCGCTCGGCCACCCCGCGCTCGGAGGCGGCGCGGATCTCGCGGGTCTTCTGGTTGAGGGCGCCGCGCTCGCGCCGCAGCGCCCGCGCCGGCCCCCGCGCCAGCGCCGCCAGGTGCCGCGCCCGGACGCCGATCGCCCCCTCCCCCGCCCGCCGCAGCGAGCCGGCGGCGCGCTCGAGGTCGCGGCCGGCGGCGGCGCAGTCCAGCGGCACCGCCGCCTCGGCGGCGTGGGTGGGAGTCGAGCAGGCGACGGCGGCGACATCGTCGAGCAGGGTCGAGTCGCGCTCGTGGCCGATCGCGCTGACGACCGGCACCCGCAGCATCGCCACCGTGCGGCAGAGGGTCTCGTCGCAGAAGGCCCAGAGGTCGGCGATGCTGCCGCCGCCGCGGGTGACGACGATCGCCTCGACCTCGGGCCGCGCGGCCAGTCCCTGGATCGCCGCTGCGATCGCCGGCGCCGCGTGGCGGTCCTGCACCGGCGCGAAGGCCCAGACCACGGTCCCGCCCCAGCCGCGGCGCCGCAGGCCCGCCAGCAGGTCGCGCCGCGCCGCGCCCGACTCCGCCGTCACCACCCCGATCGTCCTCGGCAGCAGCGGCCGCGCCAGCTGCCCCTGCAACTCGAACAGCCCCTCGGCCCGCAGCTGCTTGCGCAGCGCCTGCAGCCGCGCCAGCAGGTCCCCCTCCCCGGCCAGGCGCACGTGGGTGGCGCGAAAGCTGAAGCTGGGCGAGGCCTGGCCGCCGCCGGGGTAGTAGTCGGGGCCGCCGGCGATCACCAGTTCGGCGCCGTCGCGCAGCGCCCCCTCGGGCAGCCCGGCCTTCTCCAGGTCGTCGAGCCAGATCGCGCAGGGGACCGCGCCCTCGCCGTCGCGCAGCTCGAAGTAGGCCTGGACCTTGCTGCGACCGACCCCGGTCACCTCGCCGATCAGCTGCACCCGCGCCCGCTTGCGCATCTCCTCCTGCAGCCGGCGGGCATAGCGCCCCACCGGGAACGGCCCGGGAAGGCTCACCCGGCGCGCTTCCAGTGCTTGGCCCAGATCCGCAGCTCGCCGATCGCCGGGCCCAGCGCCTCGCCGATCGCGGTCAGCGAGTAGGTCACCCGCACCGGGGTGCCGGCTTCGACCTCCCGCCCCACCAGCCCTTCCTCCTCCAGCTCGCGCAGGCGCTGGGAGAGCAGGCGGTCGGAGAGGCCCGGGATCGCCTTGCCGAGCTCGCCGAAGCGCAGCGGCCGCTCGATCAGGGCGCAGACGATCGCCCCCGTCCAGCGCTTGCCGATCAGCTCGATCGCGGCATGGAAGTGCGGGCAGACCGCGCCGGGAGCGCCGGCGGGGACCTGGGTCGAGGTGACCGGTTCCACGAGGATCGAGCTTACTGAACGTAAGCGATGGGCCGGGAGGGGCGGGGCCCCCTCCCCAGACACATCTCGCTATGGCTCGATGTTGAGTGTCTGGGGAGGGGGCCCCGCCCCTCCCGGCCCTCCCGGCGCTCACTTCGTGCAGGGCCCGGTTGAGACGGGCGGCCCGGCCTGGGTTAGGGCGGTGCGGATGTCCTCGGAAGGGATGGCGAAGCCGCCGGGGGTGCCGGAGGTGGTGGCGGCGAAGACGGTGCCGACGGCCCGTCCCCGGTCGTCGACCAGCGGCCCGCCCGAGTTGCCGCTGCGCACCGAGCCGCGCAGGGCGACGATCGTGCGGTCGACCGGCCCGTTGCCGTAGGAGTCCTCGCTGATCGTCGGCCGGGTGTCGCCGAGGCGCGCCGGCGTCACCGAGTAGGGGCCGTTCTCGGGATAGCCGAGGACGGCGGCGTCGGCGCCCGGCTCGCGCCGCTCGGCGATCGGCAGAGTGGGCAGGGCGGCCCCGACCCGCAGCAGCGCCAGGTCGTCCGCCGGCTCGTAATAGACGGGGGTCGCGTCCAACTCCACCCCACCCTGGGTCGTCACCGTGGTGTCGTCGGAGCCGGCCAGCACGTGGGCGTTGGTGACGATAAGGCCAGGCCGCACCGCCCAGCCCGAGCCCTCGACCCCGAGCCCGCAGGCGGTGCCGAGCACGCGCACGACCGCGCGCCCGGCGCCGAGCACGTCGGGGTCGGTGGCGATCGCCTCGTCGGGGCGGGCGACCGGGGCCGCCGGGCCGGTCACCGAGGGCGCCGGGTCGACCCGGTCGAGGGCGTTGAGGACGGGGCCGGAGGGCGGCAGCACCTCGTTGAGGCTGCGCAGGATCACCGACTCCTGCACGTCGGCGCGCAGGCGGGCGGTTCCCGGCGCGTGCAGGGCGACCGAGCCGAAGACCCAGGCGAGGCCGAGCGCGACCGAGGCGATCAGAGCCGCGCCGCCGGCGCCGTCGGCCAAGTGCAGGGCCTGCCTGCGGATCACCTTCGCCCGCAGCCCCAGCGCGAAGCTCTCGACCGCGACCGCGACCAGGGCCCCGGCCAACAGCGCCCCCAGGGCCGCGCAGAGCGGCGCGTAGGGTGACTCGGAGCCCTTGGCGAGGATCAGCGGCCCGAGCCTGCTGCCGGCGAGCGCCCCCAGGCCGAAGCCGACGAGCGTCATCGCGCCGACGATCAGCCCCTGCCGGTAGCCCCACATCCCCAGGGCGATGGTGAAGGCGACGATGGCCCAGTCAAGAACGGTCACCACTGAATAGAAGCATGCGGCGGATCGCTCTATTACCTTTCACCCGGTGAGCCAGATGTCACCCGAGGTCGAGCGGCGTCGGCGCCTGGTCACCCGCATGCTCCCCCTCGCGGCGATCGCGGTCGTGGCCTTCGTCCTCGGCGCCTCGGCCGGCGCCCCGGGCTCGCCGGCCGCCCAGGACGCCGCCAGCCGCTTCGCCGCGGCCTGGGCGGCCGGCGAATTCGCCGCCATGTACAGGGAGCTGAACCCGGCCTCGCAGGCCGCGGTCAACCTCAACGACTTCGTCGTCGCCTATCGCGAAGCCGAGCAGGTGGCGACGCTGCGCTCGCTCGACCCGGGGTCGCCGCACAACCCGGCCTCGCGCGACGGGAGGAGTGTCGTGCCGGTGCCGGTGGCCGTCGCCACCGTCGCCTTCGGGCAGCTCGAAGACGAGCTCGAGCTGCCCTACTCCGACGGCGGCATCGACTGGGACCCGAGCCTCGTCTTCCCCGGGCTGCGGCCCGGCGAGCACCTCGAAAGCCAGATCGAGCTGGCGCCGCGGGCGCCGATCCTCGCCGCCGACGGGACGCCGCTGGCCGAGGGCGCGGCGGAAGAACGCGAACACCCGCTCGGCAGGGCCGCGATCGACGTCACCGGCGAAGTCGGCGCCGCCGGCGAAGAGGACATGACGCGGCTCGCCCGCCAGGGCTTCGCCCCCGACACGCCGGTCGGCATCAGCGGCCTCGAGCGCGCCTTCAACGCCCGCCTCGCCGGCAAGCCGGGAGGGTCGCTGCTCGCCCTCGACGAATCCGGCTCCTCGGTCCGGGTCCTCGCCCAGTCGAAGCCCCGCCCCGGGGCGCCGGTGAAGACGACGATCGACCCAGCCCTGCAGGAATCGGCCGTCTCCGCCCTCGCCGGCCGCGCCGGCGGCATCGCCGTGCTCGACGCCCGCAACGGCGACGTCCGCGCCCTCGCCGGCCAGGCCTTCTCCGCCCCCCAGCCCCCCGGCTCCACCTTCAAGATGGTCACCTCCGTCGCCGCCCTGAAGAAGGGGGTCGTCTCGCTCGACGACGAATTCGAAGTCGTCAACGGCGTCAACGTCGGCGGCCGCTTCCTCAACAACGCCAACGGCGAGTACTGCGGCGGCACCTTCCGCCAGGCCTTCGCCGAGTCCTGCAACGCCGACTTCGCCCCGCTGGGACCGAAGATCGGCAACGACGAGCTGGTGGGCACCGCCGAAAGCTTCGGCTTCAACTCGCCCCCCACCCTCTACGCGCCGCGGTTCGTGCGCGAAGCCGAACTGCCGGAATCGACGATCCCGGCCGAGATCGGCGAAGAAATCGACCTCGGCGTCTCGGCGATCGGCCAGGGAGAAGTGCTGGCGACGCCGCTGGAGATGGCGAGCGTGGCCCAGGCGATCGGCAACGGCGGCGTCCGCGAGCCGACCTCGGTCGTCCTCAACGCGAAGCTGCGGCCCCACGCCGAGCCGGCACGGGTGATGTCGAAGAAGCTGGCCGGGGAGATGACCGAACTGATGACCGGCGTCGTCACCGAAGGGACCGGCACCGCCGGGGCGATCCCGCAGGCGCAGGTCGCGGGCAAGACCGGCACCGCCGAGCTCGGCCCCAAGCCGGGCCAGGAGAACTCCGAAAACCCGGTCCAGATCAAGGACGCCTGGTTCGCCGCCTTCGCCCCAGCCGAGAAGGCCAGGCTGGCGGTCGGCGTGCTGCTGATCGAAGCCGAAGCCGCCGGCGGGGAGGTCGCCGCGCCGGCCGCGGCCCAGGTCCTCTCGACCGGCCTATAGGTCGAGCGTGACCGTGCCGTCTTCGCCGTCGGCGCCGGGGATGTGCAGCGTCAGCGGGCGGTTGTCGGAGGCTTCCGCGGGCAGCAGGAAGAGCGCCAGCGAGCCCTCGATCGGCCCCTGTTGCGGGGTCGAGTCGAGCACCGGGATCTGTTCCTGCGATTCGACTTCGCCGCCGAGCGGCAGCGCGTAGAGGCTTTCGCTTGGGATCACGGCGTAGACCCGGTGGGTGGCATCGGTGATCCTCAACGTCGAGGGCAGCTTCTGCGGTTCTTCGCTTTCGTTCTGGACTTCGAAGAAGATGCCGAAGTAGGTGGAGCCGTCGGGCGGGGGCGGCTGGCCGACCAGGTAGGCGGCGTCCTCGTTGTCGGCCGGGTTGAGGTAGCGCGAGAAGGTGACGTTGAACCGCAGGTCGCCGAGCTTCATCGGTTCGCCCTCTTTGACGCTCTTGGAGTCGCTCGAGTAGCCGCAGGCGGAGACGCCGACGAGGAGGGCGGCGAGGGCCAGGGCGGCGAGCAGCGGCGCGAGAAGTCTGCGATTCGGGGACATCGGCGGCGAGAGTCTATTAGGGACCCGCGTGCTAAGGGATGCCGGTCGCGTACCTGTTGCCCCCGGCGACGGCGATCCGATCGCCGGCCAGGGTACCGGCCTCAAGCCCGTCCCGCAGGCGCCGCAGCGCCTCGCGCCAGCAGCGCTGCTGCCAGATCGAGGCCGCGGTGAGGATCTCCAGGCCGCGGTCGAGCGGGTTGGAGGGCTCGGTCCAGTGGGACATCCGCACCGTCGTCAGCGAGCCGGGGCCCTCGGTCAGCTCCCAGACCGTGTTGGCGCCGATGCGGTTGACGCGGCCGCCCCGGCCGCGCTCGACGATCCGGTGGGTCCCCTCCAGCGCGACGATCGTCGTGTCCATCCAGATCGAGCGCAGCGGCGCCTCGACCCGGAACCGCGCCCCCGCCCCGACCCCGGCGGACTCGATCCGGGTCAGGTGGAAGCCGGCGAGGAAGCGGTCGGTGAAGGCGGGGCGGTTGGCGAGGTCGCCGAGTGCCTCGAAGACCCGCTGGCGCGGGACATCGATCTCGACTTCGGCGCTGATCGGGCCCATCGCGGCGCGAGTCTATTCGTCGCCCCGCCCGCCGCGGCCGCATCCTAAAAATTCGGTGCGACCCGCGGCGACGCGCTAGGATCGTTGCAGGACGCACGGAAGGAGGTTCCCCCCATCTTCGACAGCGTCAGCAGCGCCCCGCTCGACGACCGCTACTCCACCGGCACGACTCCCGGTGAGGGCACGTTCTTCTGCCTGATCTGCGGCTCCCAGCTCTCGATGGAGGAGACCGACGAGCTTCCCGACTGCCCCGACTGCGGCGGCTCCCAGTTCCGCCGCGACTCGATCTTCACGGCGCACCAGGACCACGGCCCGCCGACCAGCGAATTCGCCGCCGCCGGCGCCCCGGCGCCGCCGAGCTGGATGCGGGAGGCGCGTGAGCAACAGACCGGATCCGGCCACTGCCTGGCGATGCGGGACGACGACGGCGAGGTCCGCTCCTTCCCGATCGAGCGCGGCTGGACCCGGATCGGCCGCAGCGTCGCCGCCGACCTCCGCCTCGACGACCCCAGCGTCTCCCGCCGCCACGCCCTGATCGTCGCCGAGCCCGGCCAGGATCTGCGCGTCCTCGACGACCGCAGCCTCAACGGCGTCTTCGTCAACGGCGAGACGGTCGAGTGGGGACCGCTGCGCGACGGCGACGAGCTGGCGATCGGCCGCTACCGCCTCTACGTTCTGAAGCGCTGATATGGACGCCCATTTGTCAAGTCGCCAACCACCAAGGGCCCGCTGAGAGCGGGCCTTCTTCTTGGCCCAGGAGGCGGCGGTCGGCCTGGTGCGCGACGCGCGGTCAGGCTGATATGCGCGGGTTGGCTACCGCAGGACCGGGTTTCGTCTCAGCGCCCGCTGTCTAGGATCGAGCGTCGCCGCAGAACGGCTGCTCATAGCGCTATCGCGGATGCGCTGCGCGAAGGGCCGAGCCCGCCGCCTCCTGGGCCAAGCAGTGCTTGGTGGGCTCAGTCGGCTGTCGAGACCGCCCAGCAGAAGCCGGCCAGCTCCCGTGCGATGGCGACCGCGCAGAGGGTGCGGCGCTTGCCGCGCTCTGAGTCCAGCCGCACCCAGCTGCGGTGCAGACGTTGTTGCGCCTTCCATGAGATCGCGCAGACGGCCTGCGGCTGTCCCTCCTGGCGGCGGCGCTCCCCGCTGCTGTCCTCGGAGGGAACGAGGCCGAGGTAGCTCATCAGCTGCGCTGGCCGGGCGAAGCGCTCGAAGTCGCCGACCTCCGCGCAGAGGCCCAGAGCGCTGAGGGTGTCGATGCCGCGCAGACAGCGCAGGCGGGCGACGCTCTGCTCCCAAGGGGAGCCTTCGACCAGAGAGCTCATCTGGGACTCGAGATCGGCGCGCCGCACCAGCAGGGCCTCGATCGATCCGATCCCGTCGAGCAGGACGGACTGGGCCACCGGCTCGGGGAGCTCGACCCTCCCCAGCCAGTCGAGGTGGCGCTGGGTCCAGTTGTTGCCATCGAAGCGCAGGTCGTGGCGCAGCAAGAGCTTGCCGACGCGGTGGCGGGCCCGCATCAGGTCGCCGCGGATGTCCTCGCGGGCTCGCACCAGGTCGCGCATCGCCTCTTCGGCCGGGGGTCGGAACACGGACCGGGTGCAGGCCGCCGATCATCAGCAACCGCACCAGCCGCTCGGCGTCGCGGCGGTCGGTCTTGACCCGGTCCTGAGCGGGACGCTCGATCTTGCCCGGGGCGGCCACCGTGCACTCGATGCCCCTCGCCGCCAGTGCCCGGGCCAGCCCGAAGCCGGTCGGGCCGGCCTCATAGGCGACCCGGACCGGCGCCGGCAGCCCGGCGCAGAACTCCGCCACCTGCTCGGTCGCACCGCCCATCCGCTGCACCACCAACTCGCCGGAGCCAGAGTCGGCTATCGCCGCCACCACCTTCGCCGCATGAACATCGAGACCCACCCACGTCCTAACCTGCGCCATGTCGGCACCCCCATGATTGCGGTCCTCGCCGTGGCCGTTTCCTCGGCGATAAACCCGCGCATCTCATGCGCGGGTGCCGACCTTTACGCGCGGTTCGGATCGAGCCGGCGCTCAGGTGGGCCGGCCATAGGGTCTAGCCGGCGCATCTCGGCGTCCTCGGTCGCTCGCGTGCAGAGCACGCCACGCTCCCTGCGTCCACCGACCTGCTTGGCTAGCCACCGGGTTCCGGCCACCCCCTTCCCTAGCATTGCCGCAGTGAACGCCGCTCCCAACCCGGCCGACCCGCCGCCGCCGCCCGGCGTGCCGGCGATCTCCGCCGCCGCCGACCGCGCCCGCGCCGAGCTGCACACCGAGATCGAGCGCGTCCGCCTCGGGGTCGAAGAGATGCTGGAGGAGCAGGGAGGTCCGATCGACGACGAGCTGCGCCGCGAACTCGACAGCGTCCGCGAGGAAACCCGCCTCTACGTCAAGAAGCGGGTCCGCAAGAGCGAGAAGAAGCTGGAACGGTCGGTCCGCGGGATCGACGAGCGCACCAGCGCCCTCGAGCGGCGCATCGACCAGGTCGAGGCCGACCGCGAGGCCGCCGAGTGCCGCATCCACAGCGACACCGAGCGCATGCTCGACGGCCTCCTGCAGGAGGTGCGGGCGATCGCGGACATGCTGACGCGGCAGCAGTAGGCCGGGCGGTAGCCGGCCGGACGCCGGCGCCCTCCTACTCGGTCGAGATGCTGGGGTCCGCCTGGACCTTGTGGGGGACGATCATCAGGAAGTTGCTGGTGGCGTCGGCGGCGAGGTGGAGCATGCGGTCGGCCTCCTCGTCCTGGCCGCTCGCGCGCAGTTCCTCGGCGTAGTGGGTCATCAGGTCGTCGATGTCGAGCAGGCCCTCGGCGTCGAGGTCCTTGAGCTGGACTTTGGCGCCCTCGCCGAGGCGGCGGACGATCGCGTCGCGGTCGATGCCGAAGGCGTTGTGGCGGACGTAGACGCGGCCGCCGGTCATGCCGGCGCAGGCCCAGGGGCCGAGGTCGCCGAGGACGAGGGCGCGGCCCGAGGTCATGTACTCGAAGGCGAAGCCCTTGGCGTTGGCGCGGTCGACGACGCAGCCGCGGCCGTCGTCGATGTCGGACTCGGGCTCGCCGGCGAGGACGACGTCGGCGCCGGAGAGGCGGATGCAGAAGCGCGAGTCGGCCGAGCCCTGGACGTAGAGGCGGCCGCGCTGGGCGCCGTAGGCGAAGGACTTTCCGACCGAGCCGTTGAGCCGCCTGCCCTTGGCGCCCCTGCCCTTGAGGATCGCGATCGAGCCGCCCAGCATGGTCTTGCCGACGCCGTCCTGGGCGCCGCCCTCGATCCGGATCGAGACCCCGTAGGCGTTGAAGGCGCCGAGCCCCTGGCCGGCGACCGAGCCGCCGTTGAACTCGAGGCTGGCGAGCACGTCGTCGCCTGACTCCGGCCCGTCGTCGAAGATCCGCGAGCGGGCGATCGCCCCCGAGAGCTCGGTCCCGAGCACGCGGTCGTTGGCGTCGGTGGCGCGCGGGAACTCGCTGCGGATCGTGCGGCCCGGGCAGATGTCGCCGGCCAGGGCACCGATCTGGTGGGAGGCCTGCTTCTCCTCCATCCGGATCGGCCGGGCGACGACGAGGCCGGCCTCGGCCCGCGCCTCCTCCAGCTCCGCCGCCACCGGCAGGTCGAGCGGCTCGAGGTCGAGGAACTCCTCCAGCGGGGTGATCAGCGGCGCCAGGTCGACGCTGTCGTGGGCGGCCACCTGCTCGAGCAGGTCGTAGCGGCCGACCAGGTCCTGGGCGCGCTCGTAGCCGAGCGAGGCGACCACCCGCTTGACCTCCTCCCCCATCGAGGAGAAGAAGCGGGCGCAGCTCTCGGCGGCGCGGTCGACCTCCTGCGGGGTGAACTTCTTCAGCCCGTGCTGCTCCGCCTGCTCGACGGTCTCGATCTGGGTGGCGATGCCGACGTGGCAGGTGTCGAGCTGGCAGCCGCGGCAGATCGTGCAGCCGAGGCTGACCATCGCCAGGGTGCCGAAGCCGACCCGGTTGGCGCCGAGGCAGTGCAATTTGACGATGTCGTGACCGGTGCGGTAGCCGCCGTCGGCCCAGATCTCGACCCGGTTGCGCAGCCCGGCCTCCATCAGGGCGCGGTGGACGGCGCGGGTGCCGATGTCCGAGGGCAGGCCGACGTGGCGCAGCGCGTGCTGGCGGGCGGCGCCGGTGCCGCCCTCGAAGCCCGAGAGGGTGATGATGTCGGCGCCGGCCTTGGCGATCCCGAGCCCGATCGTGCCGATGTTCGGCACCACCGGCACCTTGACCGAGACCCGCACGTCGGGGTTGACGGTCTTCAGCTCGTCGATCAACTCGGCCAGGTCCTCGATCGAGTAGAGGTCGTGGTTGTTGGAGGGGGAGATCAGGTCGGTGCCGGGCGCCGCGTTACGGGCGGCGGCGACCTTCTCGGAGACCTTCTTGCCGGGCAGGTGGCCGCCCTCGCCGGGCTTGGCGCCCTGGCCGATCTTGATCTCGGCCAGGTAGGAGGAGTTGAGCATCTCCGCCGAGACGCCGAAGCGCCCCGAGGCGACCTGCTGGCCGCGCCACTTGCGGTAGTGCCCGTACATGTCGCGGATCTCGCCGCCCTCACCGTTGACGCAGAGGATGTTGGTCGCCTTGGCCGCCTCCGCGTAGGCGCGGAAGGCCGGCTCGGACTGGGAGCCGAAGCTCATCGAGGAGATCACGATCGGGTAGTCGTGGTGGCCGACGCCGGCGTCGACGCCGGCCGGGTCGACCGGGTCGCGGTCGCCCTTCAGGCCCATGATGTGGCGCATCGAGATCGGGCTCTGGCGCTCGAGCTCGCGGACCTTCTCCGAGTACTCCTCGTAGCTGCCGGAGCCGTTGGCGGTGGCGATCGCGGCCTTGTAGACCTTGGGGTAGAAGCGGAACGTCTTCGCCGGTTTCGCCGCCTCGTCGTCGCCGCTCAGCGCCCGGGCGCGGGCGTTGGAGTCCTCGTCGAGGTCGGCGAAACCGGTGCCGCCCGCCGTCGAGGCGGCGAAGGCCTCGGTCTGGAAGATCTCCGCCAGCTCCGGCTTGACCCCGATCGAGGAGAACTGGCGCGCGTAGCCGCGCACCTCGTGGATGCCGATCGTCGAGATCACTTTCTCGATCCCCTTGGTCAGGGCGGCGCAGAGGTTGCCGACGTCGGTCTCGTAGTCCTCGACGCAGATCACCTCGACCATCGTGTACGGGCAGACGCCGTTGGCGCCGAGCCCCAGCGCCAGCATCGTGTCGTGGACGTTGCGGATCGCGGCCGAGCGCAGGACCAGCCCGCAACGGCGTCGCAGGTTCTCCTCGCCCGGCTCGACCCGGAACTGCTTCAGCGCCATGTCGACCGCCGAGGTCGCCAGGTGCGGGTCGAGGTAGCGGCGCTCGCCGTCGTAGACGGTGCGGTCGGTGAGGATCACCAGCTCGGCCCCGTCGCGGACCTTCTTCACGGCTTCCTGCTTGATCCGCTCGATCGCGCCCTGGGTCGTCTCGGACTCCAGCAGGGAGATGTCGACCGCGGCGGCGCGGCCGCGGAACTCCTCCCAGAGGTCCTCGAGCAGGTAGGTGCGGTGCTCGCGGGCGATGCGGCGGTAGGTCCTGTCGGAGAGCGGCGCCAGGCCGTGGTGGCCGCCGAGGATCACCGGGAACGAGGTTTCGACCGTGCCGGTGTCCTCGCCGGCGGCGGCGATCGAGGGGCGGCGGCCGAACAGGGCCCGGGTCGAGAAGTGCTCGACCTCGCGCTCGCGGTCGATCGCCGGGTTGGTGACGACGGCGACCGTCTCCTTGAAGTAGTCGGCGAGATTCTGGCGCTCGGGCGAGAGCGCGGCCAGCGGCCCGTCGTAGCCGAGTGAGCCGATCGGCTCGGCCCCGTTGGAGGCCATCTGCTGGACCAGTTTGACGTCGTCGCGCTGCCAGCCGAAGCCGGCGAGAACGCGGTCGGCGACCTTGACCGGCTCCTCGGGGCCGGCGTCGGAGTAGCCGGGGACGTCCTCGCCCTCCAGCGGCCCGCCGGTCTCCAGGGCGCGGTCGTAGCCGGCGGCGGCCTCGGCGCCGTTGCGCGCCAGCCAGCTGTCGCGGACGATCCGCAGCATCGCGTCGTGGGCGTGCAGGGCGGCGCGCTTGCGCTCCCGGTCGATCAGCACCAGCGCCTTCTCCCCCGGCGCCAGCGGCTTCGGCTCGGAGACCATCGAGTGGACGGAGACGACGCCGGGCTCGGAGCTGAAGACGTAGTCGTCCTCGGTCTCCACCTGCCAGAGCGGCCGCAGGCCGAGGGCGTCGGCGGAGAAGACGCACTCGTCGGCGTGGCGGGCGATCAGCGCCACCGGGCCCTGGGCGAACGGCCCCATCGCCTGGCGCAGGTACATGTAGAAGCGGTGCAGGTCCGCCGGCAGGGCGCGGACCTCCTCGACGATCGGCGGCACCACCATCTCCATCGCCTCGGCGAGGCTGAGGCCCTCGCGGCTGACCAGGGTGTCGATCGCGCGGTTGAGGTCCTGGGAGTCCGAGGAGCCGGGCTGGATCGGCACGTTCAGCATCCGCGCCTCCTGGCGCAGCTGCTCGATCGTGTTGATCTCGCCGTTGTGGCCGAGGACAGAGAACGGCTGGACGCGCTTGAACGAGGGCCAGGTGTTGGTCGAGTAGCGGTTGTGGCCGAAGCAGCCGATCGTCTCGAAGCGCTCGTCGCGCAGGTCCGGGTAGTACTCGCCGAGCACCTTCGGCGCGCCCATCACCTTGTAGACGCAGGTGGTGGCGGAGAAGGAGGGGACGTGGACGTCGAGCTTGCGCTCGAGCTCGATCAGCAGGTCGAAGAGGATGCGGTCGCGGCGGCCGGCGTCCGGCACCAGGCCGGCGATCTGCCAGAAGTGCGGCTCCTCCTCGCGGGCGGTCGGGCCGAGGGCGGGCGAGTCGACGACGCCGATCCGCTCGGCGAGGACGCGGAAGCCGCCCTGGTTGAGCAGCTCGCGAGCGTCGTGCTGGATCCCCTCGCGGTCCTGCGAGCGCTCGATGAAGATGTGGGCGACGGCGAAGGCGTCGTCGAGGGTCAGCGAGGGGTCATGGCCACCGGCGCGGACCTCCTCGGCCCAGATCTTCCGCGGCAGGTCGAGCAGCAGCCCGCAGCCGTCGCCCTCGCCGTCGACGTTGCCGGCGCGGTGGAGCATCTTCTGCAGGGCCGGGATCGCCAGCGCGATCGGCGCGTGGCTGGGAGTCGCGTCCTTGCGCACCGAGGCATAGATCGCGCAGGCGTCCTTGTCCTCGACGCTGGGGGGCGAGACGAGCGGCCGGTAGGCGCGCTCTGGCGAGTAGCGGACGGGACCGCCCGCGCCGCGATTCTCACGGGACTGGGGTACAGACAAGTTGACCTCCCGGTTTCCACGCCTTCTCCGAGCGGGCGCGCGACGGGTTGACGAGTCGGGGGGATTATAGGCGGACCCAGCACTCGATTCGGGCGCGTTCGTCTTTTGTATCCCTATGCGGGACAAAAGACGAACGCACTCCGCTCAGCGGCTCCAGTCGGGTTCGGAGGCGTTGCGGGCGAGGATGCGCTGGCGGCCGCCGCCCCAGGGGATGCGGACGACGTTGTGGCGGGGGCCCGGTTCGAAGCCGCCGGTGGCGCCGAGCACGAATTGGCCGTTGGCGGAGAGCGCGGCGCCGAGGACGCCCTGCTCGGTCGCTTCGACCAGCGGGCGCTGGGCGCCGGTGCGGGCGTTGACGGTGACCGCGTAGCTGAGGTCCTGGCCCTCGAACTGGGTGAGCAGGCGGCGGCCGTTGGCCGACCAGGCGGTCGGGAAGAGGCCCTGGGCAAGCGGGCTGACCTGCGAGTGGGTGAGCTGCCGCACCCTTTCGCCCGCGAGATTCATCGTGAACAGCTCGTTCTTGGGGACGTAGCGCCGCTTCTTGGCGCCGAGCTGCTTGACGAAGACGATCCCGCCGTTGGGGCTCCAGAGCGGGTAGCCGGAGCGCCGGTCGGTGGTCAGGCGGTGATTCAGTTGCGAAGCCTGCGCGTTGGGCATGCCCGGGAGGCGGACGTCATACCGGTAGACGTCGCTGCGGGGCGGGAAGCTTTCGCTCGCCGCCCTGCCGTAGACGAGCGCTCCGCCTCCGGGCGCGAAGCTGACGCCGTCGAAGAAGCCGCGCGCGATCGTCCGCTGGGCGCCGGTCACGGTGTCGATCAGGACCAGCCGCTGCCTGCCGACTTCGGGGCCGAGCACGGCGACGACCGACTTCGAGTCCGGCGACCAGGCGAAGACGAAGGGGTCGCGCCAGCCCTTCGCCAGCACAGCGGGCGGGGCGCTGCCGTCGGCGGGCGCGAGAACCAGTTCCGGCTGGGCCTTGCTCCCCTGCCCCTGGTGCAGCAGGGCGACGATCTGGCCGTCGGGCGAGACCCGCGGGTTCGAGCCGGCGAGAAGGCGGTGCGCTCCCGACCCGTTGTCAGCCGCCGCCCACACGACCGGATGGGATGGGTTCTTGACGTAGACGAGCGTTGCCTGGGCGACGGCGGGAAGCCCGAGCAGCGCGGCTGCGGCTGCGAGCGCCGCGATCCATTTCAGATTCAGCTTTTTCGGCATGCGGCGATGGTAGCCCCGAACACTCCCCGCCGTGCGGTTTTCTCAGAGCTCGGGGACGTCGGCGCCGAGGGGGGCGAAGGGGAGGCGGCGGACCTCGGCCCAGCCGGCGCAGCGCTCCTCCAGCGCGGCGGCGACGTTGCCGGCGTCCTGCCAGGTGGTCCAGACGAGGACGGTGGGGCCGGCGCCGGAGATCGTCGCGCCGAGGGCGCCCAGCTCGGCCGCCGCATCGACGATCTCCATCGAGCGCGGATAGAGGCCGCGGCGACGCGGCTGGTGGATGGCGTCGGCGAGGCCGCGGGAGACGAGGTCGAGGTCGGCGCTGCGCAGGCCGAGCACGAGCAGCGCCGCCGCGGAGACGTTGGCGAGGGCGTCGGCGAGGGGGATCTCGGCCGGGATCGCCTCGCGGGCGCGCGCGGTCGAGACCTCCTCAGGGGGGATCACGGCGATTCCCTCCAGGCCCTCGGGCGGGTCGAAGCGGGCGGCGAGCGGGGCGCCGTCGGGCCCGGCGCCGCAGACGACGAAGCCGCCGTGGATCGCCGCGGCGACGTTGTCGGGGTGTCCCTCCAGCTCGGTCGCCCGCGCCAGCATCTCCTCCTTCGTGAGCGCCAGCTCGAAGAGGTGGTCGGCGGCGTGCAGGCCGGCGACGATCGCCGCGGCGCTGGAGCCGAGCCCGCGCGCCAGCGGGATCTCGCTGCGCAGGCGGAAGGCGATGCCGTCGGCCGGACGCAGGCTCTCGAAGGCGCGGACGACGAGGTTGTCGCGCCCGGTCGAGACCTCGAGCCCACCCGGGTCGAGCGAGAACTCCCCCGTCTCCTCCACCTCCAGCTCCAGGTGCAGCGAGACCGCCGCCGCCATCGCGTCATAGCCGGGCCCGAGGTTGGCCGAGGAGGCGGGAACGCGAACGAGTCGGTGGCGGGCGGTCAATCGAAGACGGCTCGCTCGACGGCGCTGAGGTCGTTGTCGCAGTTGATCACGGCGGGGGCTTTGCCGAGGGCGGTGTCGGGGTCCTTGAGGCCATGGCCGGTGAGGACGCAGACGACAGACTCGGGGGGGCGGCGCCCTCGGCGACGGGGAGGCCGTGGGCGAGCAGGCCGGCGACCGAGGCGGCGGAGGCGGGCTCGCAGAAGACGCCTTCGGCGGCGGCGAGCCAGCGGTAGGCGTCGAGGATCCGCTCGTCGGAGACGGCGGCGACGCGGCCACGCGAGCCGGTGAAGGCGGCCATCGCCTCCTCCCAGCGAGCGGGGTTGCCGATCCGGATCGCGGAGGCGACGGTCTCGGGGTTGGCGACGGGGGATCCGGTGACGAGCGGCGCGGCGCCCTCGGCCTGGAAGCCGTAGAGGACGGGCGCGGTCTCCAGCTCCTGGAAGCCGCGCCAGTAGGCGGTGACGTTGCCGGCGTTGCCGACCGGGATCGCCAGCGCGCCGGGGGCGCCGCCGAGCTCCTCGACCACCTCGAAGGCCGCCGTCTTCTGGCCTTCGATCCGGTGCGGGTTGACCGAGTTGACGAGCTCGACCGGGTGCTTTTGAGCGAGCTCGCGGACGATCGCCAGGGCGTCGTCGAAGTTGCCCTGCAGGGCGACCACGCGAGCCCCGTGCATCAGCGCCTGCGCCAGCTTGCCGATCGCGATCTTGCCCTCCGGCACGATCACCACCCCGCGCAGGCCCGCCCGGGCGGCGTAGGCGGCGGCGCTGGCGGCGGTGTTGCCGGTCGAGGCGCAGATCACCGCCTCCGCCCCGCGCCCCTTCGCCCGCGACACCGCCACCGTCATCCCCCGGTCCTTGAAGGAGCCGGTCGGGTTGGCCCCCTCGAACTTGAAGTAGGCGCGGACGCCGAGTCGCTCGGAGAGCCGCGG
The DNA here is from genome assembly GCA_963714045.1 of uncultured Actinomycetes bacterium. Taxonomy (GTDB): domain Bacteria; phylum Actinomycetota; class Thermoleophilia; order Solirubrobacterales; family 70-9; genus VAYN01. The sequence continues at coordinate 2,365,206 of OY970225.1, forward strand.
CGCCTCGATCAGCGGCGTCGAGCCCTCGTTCAGCGTCACCACCGGGTCGCCGGGCTCGAGCGAGAGCCGCTCGCGGTAACGCTCGATCAGCGGCGGCGCCAACTAGAACTCCTCCTCGATGACGTGGATGGAGCGCGGCGCCGCGCGCAGGTCGTCGAGCTCCCCGAGCGCCGCCACCGCCGCCGCGAAGCGCGACTCCAGGCACTCGTGGACGACCATCACCAGGCGGGCGTCATCGCCGGCGCCGCGCTGGACGACGCTCTTGACCGAGACGTCGTGGTCACCGAGAACCATCGCGATCCGGGCCAGCACGCCCGGCTCGTCGGCGACCTCGAGGTAGAGGTAGAAGGAGGAGGTGACGTCGGCGACGATCGGCAGCTGCTCGCGGGTCTCGTGCACCGGCGCGTCGCCGGCGAGGACTGAGACGACGTCTCCGAGCACCGCCGAGGCGGTCTGCACCCCCCCCGCCCCCGGTCCCGACATCGTCACCTCGGCGATCGCCGGCGCCTCGACCATGACCGCGTTGAACGGTCCCTCGATCGGCGCCAGCGGGTGGCCCGGGTAGAGGAAGCAGGGAAAGACGCGGACGCTGATGCCGCCGTCGCGGCGCTCGGCGGCGCCGAGCAGCTTCAGCGAGAGTCCGAGCTCCTTGGCGTAGGCGAGGTCGTCGGGCTGGATCGCCTCGATCCCCTCGCAGGAGACCTCCGACAGGGTGACCGGGGTGTGGAAGGCGAGGCGGGCGAGGATCGCCATCTTCGCCGCCGCGTCGGCGCCGCCGACGTCGTCTGAGGGATCGGCCTCGGCGTAGCCGAGCTGCTGCGCCCGCGCCAGCACCTCGTCGTAGCCGGCGCCGGTCGCCGCCATCTCGCTGAGGATGAAGTTGGTGGTGCCGTTGACGATCCCGAAGACCTTCGAGATCTCGGTGACGCCGAAGCTCTCCTGGATCGAGCGGACGATCGGGATCACACCGGCGACGGCGGCCTCGAAGCGCAGCTGCACGCCGGCCTCGCGGGCGACGCCGAAGAGCTCGTCGCCGTGGGTGGCGAGCAGCTGCTTGTTGGCGGTGACGACGGGGCGTCCGGCGCGCATCGCGTCGAGGACGAAGTCGCGGGCGGGGTCGGTCCCACCGATCAGCTCGACGACGAGGTCGGAGCGCTCGAGGATCGCCCCGAAGTCGCCCTCGGAGCGGGTCAGCACGCCGGCGATCTCCGGCCGGCGCCCGGTCGCGGCCTCGACCGCGCCGGCCCGCTCGGCGAGCAGCTCGGCGAAGGCGGCGCCGACCGTGCCGCGCCCCAGCAGCCCGATGCGGACGGGTTTCGAGCCCTCAGGCATCGGCGCGCGCCTCAGACATCGCGGGAGGTGAGGTCGTCGTAGGTCTCGCGGCGGACCACGACCCGGGCCTCGCCCTCGCGGCAGAAGACGACCGGCGGCCGCGGCACGCCGTTGTAGTTGCTGGCCATCGCGTGGCCGTAGGCGCCGGTCGCGGGGGTCACCAGGACGTCGCCGACGGCGGGCTTGGCCAGCATCGCGTCGCGGACGAGGATGTCGCCGGACTCGCAGTGCATGCCGGCGACCGTCACCAGGGTGTCGGGCGCGGCCGCGGCGCGGTCGGCGACCAGCGCCTCGTAGCGGGAGCCGTAGAGCATCGGCCGCATGTTGTCCGACATGCCGCCGTCGACGGCGACGTAGGTGCGGACGCCGGGGATCTCCTTGACGGTGCCGACCCGGTAGGCGGTGAGGCCGGCGTTGGCGACCAGCGAGCGGCCCGGCTCGACCAGGATCCGGACCCCCGCGCCGAAGACCTCGGCGACGCCGCGGACCTTGACGTCGACATAGGCGTCGATCGAAGGCGGCTCGTCCTCGGCCGTGTAGGCGACGCCGAGGCCGCCGCCGACGTTGACCACGCGGCACCAATCGCCCGCCAACTCACCGAGCGCGCGGATCGCCAGCGTGTAGGGCTCCAACTCGAAGATCTGGGAGCCGATGTGGGCGTGCAGGCCGACCAGGTCGAGCTTGTCGGAAGCCAGCACCCGCTCGATCGCCCGCGCCGCCAGCCCGTCCTCGATCCCGAAGCCGAACTTGGAGTCGAGCTGGCCGGTGGTGATGTAGTCGTGAGTCGAGGGCTTGATCCCCGGCGTCACCCGGATCAGCACCCGCTGGGGGGAGTCGAGCAGCCGCTCGCAGCGTTCGATCTCGTCGAAGGAGTCGAGGATCAGGTGGCGGATGCCGGAGCGGGCGGCGAAGAGGATCTCCTCGTCGGTCTTGTTGTTGCCGTGCATGTGGATGCGGCCGGGGTCGAAGCCGGCGCGCAGCGCCATGTGCAGCTCGCCGCCGGAGGCGACGTCGACCGAGAGCCCCTCCTCGGCGAAGAGCCGGTAGGCGGCGGTGCAGGGCAGCGACTTGCTGGCGAAGAGGACCTCGAAGTCGGCGCCGCGGCGCTCGAAGGCCTCGCGGTAGGCGCGGGCGCGGGCGCGCATGTCGTCCTCGGCATATATGTAGGCGGGGGTGCCCAGCTCGGCCGCCAGCTCGACCACGTCGCAGCCGGCGACCTCGAGGTGGCCGCGCTCGTCGACCCGGCTGGCGGCCGGGTAGACCGCCGAGCCCTCTATCGGGTCGCCGCTCGCGACCGACCGCGCCTGTTCTCGCTCCGCCATCATCGGACCGGCATTGTGACGGTTAGCTCCCCGTCACCGGCGGGAAGCCCGCTCAGTGGTTGCCGGGCAGCAGGCCGCCGACCGCGCCGACGGTTTCGTCGACGACTTTGCCGACCGGGGATTCGGGGCCGGCGGCGCCGTTGACGACGTCTTCGGTGACGCCGGTGACGCCGCTTTCGTGCAGCGCCCCGCCCAGGGCCGCTTCGTCGACGCCTTTGACGGCTTCGTCGACGGTTCCGGCGACCGTGCCGGAGGGCGAGCTCGCGCCGCCGCTCCCACCACCGGAGCTGCCGCCGCCTGAGCCGTCGGAGCCCGAGGAGCCGCTGCCGGGGCTCGAAGCGCCCGGGCCCTGGGGCGAGCCGGCGTTGCCGGAGCCCCCCTGGCCGCCCGAGCCGGCGTTGCCACCGGAATTCCCACCGGAGCCGCTCCCGCCGCCGCCCTGCCCGGCCGTGCCCTGGCCGCCGGAGGCGGCGATGCCGTCGCCCCCGCCGGCGGTGGCGCCGCCGTTGCCGCCGGGGCCGCGGCCCGCGCGGTTCGTGCTCGCGGCGCCGGCGGCGGGGACGGAGACGGGAGCGGCGCCGGCCCCCGCGGCCGCGGCGTCACCGCCGGCGGGACGGCCCTGGGAGACGGCGGCGTCCCCGCCGCCGCCGCCGAGCCCGGCGATCGGCCAGTCCCTGAAGACCTGGGCGGAGACGAGCACGACGAAGACGGCGATGGCGATCGCGATCAGCGTCGCTCCCGACATCGCGCCCACCAGATAGGTGTGCGCCTGGCGAATCATCGCGGCTACCTAAAGGTAGCCCATGGGATCCGTGACGGCGCCGTTTATCCGCACCTCGAAGTGGACGTGCGGGCCGAGGCAGTAGCCGGTGCAGCCGCTGTAGCCGATGATGGCGCCCTGGGAGACTGACTGGCCGGCGGCGACCGCGAAGGAGCTCTGGTGGGCGTAGCAGGTGGAGAGCCCGCCGCCGTGGTCGATGCAGGTGTAGTTGCCGTAGCCGCCGCTGCTCGCCTCGGGCTCGGTGAAGATGACGGTTCCGTCGGCGGCGGCGCGGATCGGGGTGCCTTCGGGCACGGCGATGTCGATCCCCGGGTGGTACTCGTAGCTGCCGTTGATGTCGCGCGGGCCGAAGGGGGAGACGACGGGCCCGTCGACCGGCCAGATCAGGCCGCCGCTGCCGCCCTGGATCGGCCCCGCCGGCAGCGGCGCCGAGCCGGTGGCGGAGAGCCGGGCGGCGATCTTGCCCTGGATCGCGGCGACCGAGCCGTCCAGCTCTTCCTCGTGTTCGCCGATCCGCTTCAGCGCCGCTTCGCGCTTGGCGCGGGCGCCGAGGAGCGCCCGTTGGCGGCTCCGCAGGGCGGTGCGGGCGCCGGCGAGCGCCCGCTCTTCGGAGGCGATCGCGTCGCGGGCGGCTTCGATCCGGTCCTTGGCGCCCCGCAGGCGCCCGACGACCCGCCGGACCCGGTCGCGCAGTTCGCGCACGCGGCCGACCACGGCCTCGTCCATGCCGTGCAGGCGGTCGAGGTATTCGGCCCGGGCGGCGAGGTCGTCGACGCCGTAGGAGCCGACGATGACGCCGATCACGTCCGGGCTACCAGTCTCATACATCGCCACCAGGCGGTCGCGGAGGGCGAGCAGGGCGCGCCTGAGGTGGGAGCGCAGCCGTTGCAGCCGCCCCTTGGCGACGTCGAGCTCGGCCACGGCCCTGTCCAGTTCGGCCTGCTTGGCGGCGAGCCTCGTGCGGACCGCCGCCTCACGGGTGCGGATGCCGGCGACCTCGTGGGTCAGCCGCTTGATCCGGTCCCCGTAGTGGGAGATCGTCGTCGTCAGCACACCCTTCTTTTCACGGACCTCTTCCAGCTTCGACTGCTTGGCTTCGAGCTTGGACTGGAGGCCCTGGGCCGGCGCCGGGGCGGCGGCGAGCAGCATGCACAGCACCGCGGCGGCAGCCGCCAGCGCCACCGCGAGAGGGCGTTTCCTGCGCATCGTGCCGAGGCTAGCCAAGCGTTTATGTCGGCTCGGCCACCCCAAAGAGCCTGCAATTGGGGTTGCGGGCGGGTCTGGCCTGAGGAGAGTCGGGGGAGGGGTTCTGCGGACAAAAGAGGGGAGTGTCCGCAGAACCCCTCCCCCGACTCTCCTAACGCCCCGGCGCGTTCTCGACCCGCAGGAGATCGGGCGAAGCCTCCTCCTCCATTTGGAGAGTGGTGTGCTCGATGCCGAAGCGCTCGACCAGGGTCAGCTCGAGGCGGCGGCGGATCAGGTCGCGGTCGCGGTCGCGGGTGACGACGACGTGGGCGGCGAGGGCGCCGAAGCCGGCGGTGACGGTCCAGACGTGGAGGTCATGGACGGAGCGCACCCCCTCCTCCCCGCAGATCGCCGCGCCGATTCCCTCGACGTCGAGGCCGGCGGGGGCGGCCTCCATCAGCACGTCGAAGGGCTCCTTGATCAGCCGCCAGGAGGAGGCGAGGACGAGGACGGAGATCAGCAGGCCGACGATCGGGTCGACGACGTCCGAGCCGCCGAGCAGGACGAAGCCGCCGGCGATGATGACGCCGAGCGAGCCGAGGGCGTCGGCGGCGCTGTGGCGGAGAACGCCCTCGAGGTTGATGTCCTGGCGCTGGCCACGGGCGAGGACGAGGGTGGCGGCGAGGTTGCCGGCGAGGCCGAGGGCGCCGAGGGCGAGGACGCCGGCGCCGTCGATCGCCGGCGGGTCGGAGAGGCGGCCGATCGCCGCCCAGGCGACGCCGATACCGACCGCGACCAGGAGCAGGCCGTTGACCAGCGCCGCCAGCACCTCGGAGCGCTGGTAGCCGAAGGTGCGCCGGCCGGCCGCCGGCAGCAAGGCGAGCCGGGCCGCGACCAGCGCCAGGACGATCGAGCCGACGTCGGAGAGCAGGTGCCCGGCGTCGGCGAGGACAGCCAGCGAGCCGGTGAGGACGCCGCCGACGGCCTCGGCCAACAGCAACATGACGTTGATCGCCAGCGCAATCCACATCCGCCGCCTGCTGTCCGTCCGCCTGGCATCAAGCGAGTGGGAATGTCCGTGCATGTGCACGCGCTGAGCTTAGAGCCGTCGGGAGTCCCCTCCCAGGAACTCCCGCGAAGCGGCCTGGGAGGGGACTCCCGACGGCTCTGTGACTACGCCGGAACAGCCTCCTTCTCGGACTTTGCCATCGCCTCCGCCGCTACTTCGGCGCCGTAGCCGAGGCGCTCGGCGTAGTCGCGGGCCTGCATGCGGGAGATGACCATGCGCTGGATCTCCGCCGTGCCCTCGAACAGCTGGTAGATCTTGGCATCGCGGAAGAACTTCTCCAGCGGGCACTCGGTGCTCCAGGCGTAGGGGCCGACCAGGTCCATCAGGGTCGTCGTCGCCCACATCGTCACGTCGCCGGCCTTGAGCTTGGACATCGAGCCCTGGCCGCCGGTCATCGGCACGCCGTTGCGGCCCATCCAGGCGGCGCGCTGGACCAGTAGGCGGGCCGCTTCGATCTCGGTCGCGACGTCGGCCAGCGTCTGCTGGACGCGCTGCGTCTGCAGCAGCGGCGTGCCGCCCTCGGACTGACCGTCGAGGTACTCCAGAGTCCACTCGTAGGCCGCCTGGGCGATGCCGAGCGCGGAGGCGCCGACCAGCGGCCGGGTCACCTCGAAGGTCGCCAGCGCGTCGGCGCCGCGGGATTTTTTGCCTTCACGACCTCGCTGCAGCTTGCGCTCCAGCTTCTCCTCGCCGCCGAGCAGGTTCTCGACCGGGATCCGGCACTCGTCGAGCACGACCTCAGCCGTGTGGGAGGCGCGGATCCCGAGCTTGGTCTCCTTCTTGCCCTGGGAGAGGCCGGGGGTGTCCTTGGCGACGACGAAGGAGGCCTGGCCGCGGGTGCCGAGCTCGGGGTCGACGGTGGCGACGACGACGTGGACGTCGGCGATGCCGCCGTTGGTGATGAAGACCTTGGTCCCGTTGAGGACCCACTCGTCGCCGTCGCGCCTGGCGGTGGTCTTGAGGCTCTTGACATCGGAGCCGGCCTGCGGCTCGGTCACGGCGTAGGCGCCGAGCTTGATCTCGTCCTCGCTGCCGAAGCACTCGGGGACCCAGCGGGCGATCTGCTCGGGAGTGCCGGAGGAGGCGATGCCGGCGGCGGCGAGGCCGGAGCCGGAGATGGCGAGCGCGATGCCGGCGCAGCCCCAGTGGAACTCTTCGGCGGAGATCACCTGCATCTGCCCCTCGGAGTCCGAGGCGGAGCGCTGGATGCCCTCGAGGCCGCCGAAGCCCTGCTTGCGGGCCTCCTTGATGACCTCCCAGGGGATGCTCTCCTCTTCGTCGTGCTTGCGGGCCGCGGGGCGGATCACCTCGCGGGCGAAAGTCCGGCACTTCTCCTTGTACTCGCGCTGCTCGTCGTTGAGTGCGAAATCCATTCGTTCCTTCCTCGCCGTGGACCGATTGACTGGTCAGTCAGCCAGTCGCCCCGCACTTTATCCGAACGGCCAGCCGGGACCCCCATGTAGCGTTCCCGCGGTGAACGCCGAGCGACCGATCAACGCCGACGTGCCGGTACCGGATGCGGCGGCCCCTCCCCCGGCGGAGCCGGAGCCCAGAGCTCCCGAAGACGACGGCGAAGCCCGCGAAGGAGAAGCGCTCTCGTCCTCGGCAGAAGCGGCGAAAGCCGGTTCCGGGAGCGCTTAAGGGAGTGATCGCGTTGGTGGTCGTCGCGATCGTCTTCATCGTGGCCGCGGTGCTCGGCGGCAGTGGCAGTTCGAAGAGCGACCTGGGCTCAGCAGGCCCCGCCCCCGCTCCGGTGTCGACCGGAGGAGGCAACGCGGCGGAGGCGCCGACAACGCAGACCGCCGACCAGCTCGGCTATCCCTCGTTCGCCACCGGCAACACGACCCGGGTCGGGGGCTCCGACCCGGCCTCCAACGCGGCCGCCGTGGCCCTCGCCGTCTTCCCGTCGACCACTCCGGCGCAGCGACCGGCGGCCGTGACCTTGGTCGGCGAAGACGACTGGGCGGGGGCGATCGCCGCCGCGGCCCTGATGTCGGCGCCGGTCCGCGCCCCGGTTCTGTTCTCCAGCCCCGACGGCCTTCCCGACCCGACCGCCGAAGCGCTGGCGGCGCTCGATCCCCAGGGGGACAGCTCGACCGGCGGTGCCAGCGCCTTCGCGATCGGCGACGTGGCGAGGCCGGACGGTGACAGGACGACCACGGTCAAAGCCGGCAGCCCCGCCACGACCGCGGCCGCCATCGCCGCCCTGCGCGACCGCCTCTTCGGCTCCGCTCCCGCCCACGTCCTGATCGCCCCCGCCGCGAGCCCCGGCTTCGCGATGCCGGCCGCGGCCTGGGCGGCGCGCTCCGGCGATCCGGTCCTCTTCGCCGAAGGCGGGAAGCTGCCGCGGCCGACCGCCGCCGCGCTGAAACGCCACCCCGAGGTCCCCGTCTACGTGCTCGGCCCCTCCTCGGCGATCCCCTCCACCGCGGTCCGCGAAATCGCCAAGATCGACCCCAAGGTCCATCGCGTCTCCGGCGAGGACCCGGTCGCCAACGCGATCGCCTTCGCCCGCTACGGCGACGGCGGCTTCGGCTGGGACGTCAACGACCCCGGCCACGGCTTCGTCCTCGCCCGCGACGACTCGCCCCTGGACGCCGCCGCGGCGGCGCCGCTCTCGGCCTCCGGCACCTGGGGCCCGCTGCTGCTCAGCGACAGCGCCACGACCCTGCCGGCGCCGTTGCGTGAATACTTCCTCGACGTGAAGCCCGGCTACACGAACAACCCGACCCGCGCCTTCTACAACCACGTGTGGGTGATCGGCGACCAGGAGGCGATCGACGTGAACCAGCAGGCGCAGGTAAACGAACTGGCCGAGCTGGCCAAGATCGGCGGCGGCGAATGAGCGAGTCCGAGAACCCCGAGCTGCTGACCCGGGCGCAGGAAGTCAGCGTAGAGGACATCCGCGCCCTCGCCGGCGCCTCCACCCCGCACTTCGCGCTGCAGGTCCGCAACCGCATCCGCCGCCTGATCGAGCCGCTGCCGCCCGAGCACCCCGCCCGGCTCGAAGGGGAGCGCAAAATCGCCGCGCTCGAAGACCTCGCCGAGCACAGCGGCGACCCCCGCGGGACGCTGGGGATCTCGCATTGAAGTACCTCGCCCCGGGCGTCTGGCGCCTGAAGGAGTTCCCGGCCCCCAGCATCAACGTCTACCTGGCGGAGGACGTCCTGATCGACGCCGGCCGGCGCTGGGACCGCAGGCGGATCTTCGCCGAGCTGGAGGGGCGGGAGATCTCGATGCTGGCGCTGACCCACGCCCACCCCGACCACCAGGGGGTCGCCAAGGACGTCTGCGAGGCGCGCGGGGTGCCGCTGGCCTGTCACGCCGACGACGTCGAGGCGATGGAAGGCACGCGGCCGATGCAGGAGGCGGCGGCGAGCCATCCCGTCAACCGGGTGATCCGGGCGATCTGGCAGGGGCCGCCTTACAAGGTGGACCGCGTGCTCAACGAGGGCGACGAGGTCGCCGGCTTCCGCGTCGTCCACGCGCCCGGGCACGCCCGCGGCGAGGTGATCTTCTTCCGCGAGCACGACCGGGTGGCGATCTGCGGCGACGTGATCCGCAACATGAGCTACGCCACCGGCCGCCCGCTGCTCGCCGAGCCGCCGGAGATCTTCACCTACGACCCGGCCGAGAACCGCCACTCGATCCACAAGCTCGCCGACCTCAATCCCAGCCTGATCCTCCCCGGCCACGGCCCCGCCGTGACCGACGTCGCCGCCTTCGAGCGCTTCGTCACCACCCTCCCCGCCTAACTCGCGGCGGGGCCGAAGGCGTCGATGATGCGGTTCTGGAACTCGCTCAGCTCCTCGGGGGAGATGAAGTAGGTGGGCGGGGTGAGGAAGAGGCCGTCGGCGCGCTCGGCGGTCGCCTCGACGCGGGCGCGGACCTTGTCGAGCGGGCCGGCGGCGCAGTAGGCCTCGACCATCTCGTCGGAGATCGCGGCGGGGACGGCCGCGAGGTCGCCGCGGCGGAAGGCCTCGCCGGCGGCGACGGCGCACTCGGCGAAGCCGTGCAGCTCCCAGAGCGGCATGTAGGTCTTGACCGTGGCGTAGAAGGAGATCGTGCGGCGGGCCATCTCGATCGCCCGCCCCTCGTCGTCGTCGATCGCGCAGCAGACGGTCGGCAGGTAGTCGAAGTCGGAGCGCTCGCGGCCGGAGCGGCGCAGGCCCGTCTCGAAGGCGTCGACGACGACCTCGTCGATCCAGCGCAGGCTCTGGATCGGGTGGCCGATCAACCCATCGGCGACGTCGCCCGCCATCCGCGCCATCCCCGCCTGCACGGCGGCGGTGTAGATCGGCACCGCCTGGCGCGGCGCCGGGTGCGGCCGGACCCAGCCCCTGATGTCGATGTCGTAGTAGGAGCCCTGGTAGCGGATCGGCTCGCCGGCGCCGGCCTGGCGCATGATCAGCCGCGTCGCCTCGATCGCCTCGCGCAGGTGCGGCGCCGGCTTGCCGTAGGCGGCGTTGTGCCAGGTCTCGTTGAGGCGTTTGACTCCGGCGCCCATCCCAAGCCGGAAGCGGCCGCCGGACATCTCGTCGATGTCGAGCGCGGTGACCGCGTGGATGAAGGGGCTGCGGGTGAAGGCCCAGACGATCCCGGTGGCGACGTCGATCGTCGTCGTCTTCGCCGCCAGGTAGGCGGCCTGGGTGGCGGCGCTGCGGAACAGCTCCGGCGCCCAGACGCACTCGACGCCAGCGGCCTCGGCCCGCAGCGCCTCCGCCTCGAGCTCGGCGACCGAGGTGCCGATCGCGGCGACGGAGATGCGGTCGAGCGCGCTCAAAGGACGGCGTCCGCGACCTGCTCGCGGTGCCACTTGGAGTCGCCGAAGATCGCCGCGTTGGAGCGGCCGCGCTTGAGGAAGAAGTGGAGGTCGTGCTCCCAGGTGAAGCCGATGCCACCGTGGACCTGGATCGAGGCGTCGGGCACGCGCCAGCCGGCGTCGGAGGCGTATGCCGCGGCCATCGAGGCCGCCAGCGACAGCGACTCCGGCTCGGCGTCGGCCGCCCAGGCGGCGCCGTAGACGGCGGAGCGGGCGTTCTCGGTCTCCAGCAGCATCTGCGCGCAGCGGTGGGAGACCGCCTGGTAGGCGCCGATCGGCCGCCCGAACTGCTGGCGGTCTTTGGCGTAGGAGACGGCCATCTCCATCGTCCGCTGGGCGATCCCGGTCGACTCGGCGGCGAGAGCGACGCAGACGCGGTGGAAGACAGGCAGGTAGTCGGGCCCCTCGCCCGGCAGGGTGTCGGCGGCGGCGACGCGGACGCCGTCGAAGCGGACCGAGGAGAAGCGGCGGGTGGGGTCGATCCCGGCCTCCGGGGTCACGGTGACGCCGTCGGCGCCGCGCTCGACCAGGTGGCGGCGGCCGTCGCTGGTGGCGACGAGGAAGAAGTCGACGGAGGCCGCGTCCATGGCCAACGTCTTCTCGCCGTCGAGGACGACGCCGTCGCCGTCGGCCTTCGCCTCCATCGTGAAGTCGCCCACCGTCGCCGGCGAGCCGGCGTCCCAGAGCGCCGGGGTGCCGCGCCGCTCCCCGCTGGCGAGCGGCCGCAGGTAACGCTCGCGCTGGTCGTCGGAGCCGCAGAGGCTCAGCGCCAGGCCGGCGACGGTGTTGGAGAGGAGCGGCGAGGGAGCGAGCGCGTAGCCCATCTCCTCGAACAGCACCGCGAGCTCGACGATCCCCAGTCCCTGCCCTCCCCACTCCTCCGGCAGCGCCAGCCCGGCCCAGCCGAGCTCGGCCATCTCGGCCCAGCCCGCGGCGTCAGTGCCGTCCTCGCTGGCCGCGATCTCCCGCAGCCGCTCCGATTTGAAGCGCGAGGCGAGGAAGTCGTGGGCGGTCGACTTGATCGCCTGCTGCTCGTCGGTCAGGTCGAAGTACATCTCAAATTCCGCCCGTCGTCATCTGAGCCTCGGCAGGCCGAGCACGCGCTCGGCGATGATGTTCTTGAGGATGTCGGTCGTCCCACCCTCGATCGAGTTGGCGCGGGAGCGCAGGAAGCCGTACTGCCAGGCGCCGTTGTCGATCGCATTGGCGGCGCCGCGGGCGAGCGGCGCGTAGGCGCCCTCGATCTCCAGCGCCAGCTCGGTCAGGCCCTGGTTGATGTCGGCCCACTGCCACTTGCCGAGCGAGCCCTCCGGCCCGGGGATGCCCGACTGCATCGTCTTGGTCAGGCCGCGGTAGGCGTTGAGCCGCATCGTCTCGGCCTCGATGTGGAGCTGGGCGATCCGCTGGCGGTAGTAGCTGTCGTCGGCCGCCGAGCCGCCGTTGACGCGGACCTCGGTCGCCAGCTTCGCCAGCCGGCCGAGCGCGTTCTGGATCTGGGCGATCGCCCCGAACGCCAGCCCGGCGCGCTCGTTCATCAGCGTCGTGATCGCCACCGACCAGCCGTTGCCGACCCCGCCGACGACGTTGGCCTCGGGGACCCGCGCCTCCTCCATGAAGACCTCGTTGAACTCGCCCTCGCCGGTGATCTGCACCAGCGGCTTGGCCTCGACCCCCTCCTGCTCCATGTCCATCAGGAAGTAGGTGAGGCCCTGGTGCTTGGGCGCGTCGGGGTCGGTGCGGGCGACCAGCATGCACCACTTCGCGTACTGGGCGAACGTGGTCCAGACCTTCTGCCCGGTCACCACCCATTCGTCGCCGTCCTTGACCGCGCGGGTCTTCAGCGAGGCGAGGTCGGAGCCGGACTCGGGCTCGGAGAAGCCCTGGCACCAGATCTCCTCGCCGGTCAGGATCGGCTCCAGGTAGCGCTGCTTCTGCTCGTCGGTGCCGTGGGCGATCACCACCGGGCCGCCCATCGCCAGGCCGAGCACGTTGGCGGGGCTGGGCGCCTCCTGGCGCGCCGCCTCGCCGACGAAGATCGCCTGCTCGATCATCGTCGCGCCACGGCCCCCGTACTCCTTCGGCCAAGAGATCCCGGCCCAGCCGGCCGCGTGCAGCTTCAGCTGCCACTCGCGGCGGAAGGCCATCACCTCGTCGAGCCCGGCCTCGGGCTCGGGCCCCGGGTGGTTCTGCTCCAGCCAGGTGCGAACCTCGTCGCGGAACTCCTCCTCCGATGGCGACAGCGTCAGGTCCATCGAGGCGCAGCCTAGACCCTCTGGATCAGAGTCCCCGTGCCGAGGCCGCCGCCGCAGCACATCGTCACCAGGCCCATCTCCTTGTCGGTGCGCTCCATCTCGTGCAACAGGGTGGTGATCAGGCGGGCGCCGGTGGAGCCGAGCGGGTGGCCGAGGGCGATCGCGCCGCCGTTGACGTTGACCCGGTCCATGTCGGGGTCGAGCTCGCGGCGCCAGGCGCCGAGCACCGAGGCGAAGGCCTCGTTGATCTCGACCAAGTCGATGTCGTCCATCGCCATCCCGTTGCGCTCCAGCAGCTTGCGGGTGGCGGGGATCGGGCCGGTCAGCATGATCACCGGGTCGACGCCGACCGTGGTCTGGTCGAAGATCCGCGCCCGCGGCTCCAGCCCCAGCGCCTCGGCCTTCTCGCGCGCCATCAGCAGCACCGCGGCGGCGCCGTCGGAGACCTGGGAGGAGTTGCCGGCGGTGATCCTGCCGTCCTCCTTGAAGGCCGGCTTCAGGTTCGCCAGGCCCTCCAGGGTCGTCTCGCGCAGGCCCTGGTCGGTGACGTAGGTGTCGCCGTTGACCGCCATCGACACGATCTCGCGCTCGAAGCGGCCCTCCTCGGTCGCCTTGGCGGCGAGTTGCTGGGAGCGCAGGCCGATCTCGTCGAGCTCGGAGCGGGGGATCTCCCACCGCTCGGCGATCATCTCGGCCGAGAGGCCCTGCGGGATCAGGTCGTAGCGCTCCAGCAGTGCCGGCGAGAAGGGCGAGCCGTGCTCCTTCATCACCTCGTAGCCGTCGGCGAAGGAGATGTGGCCCATGTGCTCGACCCCGGAGCCGACGGCGACGTCGTGGACGCCGGTGGCGATCAGCGCCGCAGCGAAGTTGACCGCCTGCTGGGCGGAGCCGCACTGGCGGTCGATCGTCGTCGCCGGCGTCTCGACCGGCAGCCCGGCCTCGAGCCAGGCGTTGCGGCCGATATTGACCCCCTGCTCGCCGAACTGCTGGGCGCAGCCGGCGATGACATCGCCGGTCTCGGTCGGGTCGACCCCGGTGCGCTCGAACAGCTCGCCGTAGACCTTGGCCAGCAGGTTGGAGGGATGGAGGTCCTTGTAATAGCCCTTCTCGGGATGCCCTCGCCCGATCGGCGTCCGCACCGCCTCGACGATCACGACCTCGCGACCGCCGAACTTTCCATTCCCGTTGCTTGCCATCCGAATCTCCGTTCCTCTCGAGTCGAAGTCTCGCTTGACGATAGCCGATTGACTGGTCAGTCAGCCAAGATTTTGGGCCGCGCCGCATGAAGCCGGGGTTGATTGATAGGAACCCCGCCCATGAGCTCAAATCAGGGTTACGAGAGTCCGGGGATCGCGGGGAGCGGGGCAATCGCCACCGGCCTCGCCGCCGTCTCGACCACCACAGCAGACACCATCCTGCTGGCTCGCAGCGAGGCCTCGGCCTGGCGCGCGGAGGAGAAAGTGGTCGCCGCCTGCGCCAAGATCGAGGGGGCGGAGCCCTCGCGGCTGCGGGTCACCACCGACCCCAAGGACCTGGCGGACTGCGACGTCATCGTCGAGGCGATCATCGAGGAAGTCGGGCCCAAGGGCGAGCTGCTCTCGACCATCGCCGGAGCCTGCTCCGGCGCGGACCTGGCGACGACCACCTCCTCGCTCAGCATCGCGGCGATCGCCGAGGCGGCCGGAGCCGACAGGCTCTTCGGCCTCCACGTCTTCAACCCGGTGCCGCGGATGAAGCTGGTCGAGGTCTGCTTCCCCGACGGCGCCGCCGGCGCCCGCGAGAAGGCCCTGGCCTGGTGCGCGGCGCTGGGCAAGACCGCGGTCGAGGTTCCCGACCAGGCCGGCTTCGTCGTCAACCGCCTGCTCTTCCCCTACCTCTTCGACGCCGTGCGGATGATCGAGCGGACCGGCATGGAGGCCGGCGAGGTGGACACCTGCATGAAGCTTGGCGCCGGCCACCCGATGGGCCCGCTGGCCCTGCTCGACTTCGTCGGCCTCGACGTCGCCGAGGCGATCGGCGACGCCCTCTTCGCCGACTCCGGCGAGGCCGCCCACAAGCCGCCGGGCCTGATCGTCGAGATGATCGGCGAAGAGAAGCTGGGGCGGAAGTCCGGCGCCGGCTTCTACAGTTACGACTAGGTTGCGGTGAGTCGGGTGGGACTCGCCTGCGCGAACAGCGGGGAGGCTTGGCGAGTCCCACCAGACTCACCCCCAAGCCGCAGCTAGTCGGCCTGCGCGGTCTTCTTCTTTCCAGAGATATCCCAGATCACGTCGGCTTCGGACGCGCCCTGGTGGCGGGCGATGGTCTCGATCTCCTCCCAGGGGAGCTCGGCCTCCGGGAGCTCGTCCCAGCGGGCCAGGTCGAGAGCCTCGACCGAGCCCCTCAGCGCCGGGCCCAGATGTTCCTCGGAGCGCAGCAGCGCCCTCAGAACCTCAAGCTGCTTGTCGGTCAGGCGGACAACCCACATGCGGTACCTCCAACGTCTCGGTGGAACGCGGGTTGCCCGGAGAAGCTAGGCGCCGGGACGGACGGAACCGCTGATCCGGACCGCCTCGATGCGGTTCTCGCGGACCGCCTCGACCCTGATCGTGTAGCCGTTGGAGGTGATCGCGTCGCCACGCCTGGGCAGGCGCCCGAGCTCGCCGAAGACGTAGCCGCCAACCGAGTTGTAGGCGTCGCTGTCGACCGGCAACTCGATCCCGGCGTCGGCGAGGTCGCCGAGCGAGACGTGGCCGCGCACGAACCAGTCGCCGTTGGTCAGCTGCCGCAGCGCCGCCGCGCGGGGGTCGGTCTCGTCCTCGATCTCCCCCACCACCTCCTCGAGGATGTCCTCGACGGTGACGATCCCGACCGTGCGGCCGTACTCGTCGACGACCACCGAGAGCGACGTGCGCTGCACCTGCAGGTCGTGCAGGAGGTCGTCGAGGGGGCGCGTCTCGGGGACGATCAGGGCGTCGCGGACGACGCTGTCGATCGCCGCCTCCGGGCCCTCGCTCATGTAGAGCCGGGCGAGGCTGTTGTTGTGGACGATGCCCTTCACCCGGTCGGCGTTGCCGTCTTCGATCACGACCAGGCGGGTGTGGCCGGAGGTGACGCAGCGCCGCAACGCCGCCTCGACCGTCTCCGCGGAGTCGACCGTGATCACGGCCGGGATCGGCGTCATCACCTCGCGCGCCTCCTGCTCGTGCAGGTGGAAGACGCCGCCGAGCATCCCCGCCTCGCCGGGGTCGAGGTGGCCGCCGAGCCGCGAGCTGTCGATGATCTGCTTCAGGTCCTCGGCGGTGTGGTGCTCTTCGAGGTCGGTGGGGTTGACGCCGAAGAGCCGCACGATCGCGTTGGAGACGGCGCTCAGCCCCATCGTCACCGGCGCCGTGGCGACGCGGAACCAGTTCAGCGGCCGCGAGACCCGGCGCGCCGTGCGCTCGGCGTTGGCGATCGCCAGCATCTTCGGCACCTGCTCGCCGACGCTGATGTGGACCGCGGTGACGAGGGCGAAGGCGATCGCCAGCGAGATCCCGGCGGCGACCTCGTGCGAGAGGCCGCCGAAGACCGGCTCGATCAGCTTCGACAGCGCCGGCTCGCCGAGGAAGCCGATGCCGATCGAGGCCATCGTGATCCCGACCTGACAGGCGGAGAGCGATTCGTCGATCTTGTCGAGCTGCTCGACCACGGCCTCGGCCCCAGCTTCGCCTTCGGCGGCGAGTTGTTCGATCTTGCCGCGGCGGCTGCGCACGAGCGCGAACTCGGCGGCGACGAAGAAGCCGTTGACGGCAATCAACGCCAGCAGGAGGACGAGCAGGAGAACGCTCATAGGGGAAGCTCACTCCGTTCTTCTTGAGATTTAGATGGAGAGGCCGACCGAAGGGAGGCCGCCGAAGAATCCCAGGAAGCACAGAGAGAAGCCGACCGCCGTCGGGAGAACGCCGTCAGCGCTTGCCCCGTAGAGGGCCACGATGAGACCAGCGTCTCCCGGCGGTCGGAGGCACCTGAAGCGGCCACAGGAAGTGGCGCCCCGAAGCGCCCAACTATGAGCATCCGCAACGGTACCTCCCGGCCGGCGCAATTGAAAGCGATCCGAGGAGGTAGGAGATGGAGACGTTCGCCGGCATCGACTGGGCCAGCGAGGAGCATGCGCTTTGCGTGGTCGACGGGAACGGAGTGACGCTGGAGGGCGAGATGCACACCCATGAGGAGACGGGCCTCAGGGAGTTGATCTCCCGGATGCGGACCCTCGGCGTCGTGCGGGTGGCGATCGAGCGTCCCGACGGGCTCTTGGTCGATCGCCTCTTGGAGGCGGGCTTCACCGTCTTGCCGATTCACCCCAACAAGCTGAAAGCGACTCGTCCTCGCTATGAGGCCTCCGGCGGCAAGTCCGACGGCTTTGACGCCTTCGTGCTGGCCGAGCTGGCGCGCACCGACTCCCATCGCCACCGGGCGCTTGCGCCCGACTCCGATGAGACCAAGGCGCTGCGGGCGCTGACCCGCACACGCGAGGATCTGGTCGGGGCCAGGGTGCGGCTTGCCAATGAGCTGCGCGCCCAGCTGGATGCCTTCTGGCCCGGTGCAGCGCGAATCTTCGCCGACGTCGACTCGGCGATCGCACTCGCCTTCTTGGAGCGCTACCCGGCGCCCGCTGATGCGCGAGGGCTCGGGGAGAAGCGGCTCGCTGGCTTCCTGGCCCGCAACGGCTACTGCCGCCGCCGCTCGCCTGCTGAGCTCCTCGAGCGGCTGCGCGCGGCCCCGGAGGGCCGCGCCGGGGCTCTGGAGGCCGAGGCTCGGCGAGGGGCGGTGCTCGGTCTGGTCGCAGCGCTTCGGCCGATCGTCGCTCAGATCCGCGATCTCACTTCGCAGATCGCCCACGCCGTGCGCTCCCATTCTGATGGCGAGGTCTTCCTGCCGTTGTTCAAAGACCCGAAGTCGGTGATCACGGCGGCGAGGCTGGTCGCCGAGATCGGCGATGACCGCTCCCGCTACCCCAGCGCCGAGGTGCTTGCCGCCGACGCCGGGATGGCGCCGGTGGCGCGAGAGTCGGGGAAGCGCAAGGTTGCCGGTTTTCGCTGGGCCTGCGATAAGCGGCTCAGAGACGCAGTGTCTTGCCTGGCCGACTCCACCAGGCACCACCACCCATGGGCTCGCAGCGTCTACTTGGGCGCCCGCGCTCGAGGTCTCGACCACCCTCATGCGATCCGGGTGCTCGGCCGCGCCTGGCTGCGCGTTCTTTGGCGCTGCTGGCAGGACGAAGTGCCTTACGACCCTGCTAAACACGGCAACCTCAGGCGTCTTCAACCCACGGGGGGTTGACACAGGAAGTCTCATCGGCTATGCGGCCCGGTACTTCGGGCTGGGACGTCCTCGGCCATTCGGCGAACGCAATATAGCTGGCCACCCCCGCAAGTTTTTCGATAAATGCGATATTGAGCGAATAATGCGAGTCGCGACGCTCAGCGAGATGCTGGAAGAGATCGTTCGCCTGGGCGAGGCGACGGGCCTGGAAGCGCACGCGCGCGAGCTGCGGGGGGAGCTCGAGGGCCGGCTGGCGACGGTGCGAGCGGCGGTCTCCGGCGCCGCCAGCCCGCGGGTGATCGCCCTCGAGCGACTCGACCCGCCCCGGGTCGGCGGCTACTGGATCCCGGAGATGATCTCGATCGCCGGCGGCATCGACGTCGCCGGCGACCCCGGCCTGAACCCGCCCGACGTCGGCTGGGGCGAGCTGGAGAGCCTCAGGCCCGAGGTCGTGATCGCGATGCCCGACGGCTCCGCCGAGGACGCCCACGCGCAGGCGATGGAGCACTGGGAGCGGATCGCCTCGCTCGGCGCCGAGCGGGCGTTCGCCGTCGACGCCGACGCCGCCTTCTCCAGCCCCGGCCCGCGCCTGGTCGACGGGGTCGAGCTGCTCGGGCACCTGCTCCACCCGGACCTGATCGACCCCCCGGGCGGCATCGCCTTCTCGGCTCTCAAGGCGCCGGTCTCGCGACCCGCGTCCGGTAACTGAGCCGGGCGGCGACCGCGGGCCGGCGGGCGTCAGGCGACCGCGAGGGCGCCGAGCACCGAGACGGCGGCGACCACGAGCATCGCGGCGAACTCGACCGGTAGCCGATTGCGGCCGAACGTCCCCCGCTCTCCGGCGACGATCGCCAGGGCGCAGATCACTCCTCCCGCCAGCCCGCCGAGGTGGGCGCCGACGCTGATGCCCGCCGCAGCGAAGCTGAAGATCAGGTTGAAGACGATGAGGAATCCGATCTCGCCCGCGATCGCGTCCATGCCGCGGCCGCGGGCAACCACGAAGGTGGCGCCGGCGAGGCCGAAGATCGCGCCCGAGGCACCGGCGCTGACGGCGTTGGGGTCGAGCAGCATCGCCCCGAACGAACCGGCCAGCAGCGAAGCGAAATAGAGCGCGACGAAGCGCGGAGTCCCCAACGCGGGCTCCAACAGCCGCCCGAGGAAGTAGAGAAGCAGCATGTTGAAGCCGATGTGGAGCGGGCTGACGTGGACGAAGCCGCTGGCCACCAGCCGATACCACTCGCCTTCGGCGACCGACGGCCCGAAGAGCCCGCCGAAATCGTAGATCGTCTTCGTGCTCTGTTCGCCCAGGCCGCCGGCCCCCTGCGCGATCTCGACCAGGTAGACGATCAGGTTGATCGCGATCAGGACCATCGTCGCCGGGAAGGCGCTGAACTGACCGGGAGTGCCGGTCGGGTTGCGCACCACCTTCGTGCGCTGGCGCATGCACTCCGGGCAGCGCATGCCGACCGGGGTCGGGGTCATGCAATCGGGGCAGATCGGCCGGCCGCAGGAGGAGCAGGAGACGCGGGTCTCGCGGTCGGGGTGGCGGTAACAGGTCTCGGCCATCGGGACGGGCAGCCTACCGCCGAGCTCGAAGACTTAACGGGGCTCTGACCCCGTTAAGTCTTCGAGTTCGTTAGAGCCGGGAGCGGAGGCTGCCGCCGAGGGCGCGCAGGCCGCTCTCGCCCCTCTGGCGGCTGCGGCGGCGCAGCTCGAGCAGGACCAGGGCGCCGGTCGCGGCGCCGCCGGCGCCGACGGCGACCACCGGGCGCACCCAGTTGCGGGGGTCGCGCAGGGCGCGCAGCTCGCTCTCGGAGAGCTCCTCGGCCCAGTCCGACAGCTCCTCGGCGGCGGCCTGGGTGACCGCGGAGAGGGTGTCCTCGAGCCGGCCCGAGAGCCGCTCCGGCGGCTCGATCGGGCGCAGGGCGTCGGCCAGCAGCCGCTCGACGTCCCAGCTGCCGGCGCCGCGGGCGCTACCCGTCTCGCTCATCGCCCATCTCCTCCTGCAGCTGCTTGATCGCGCGGTGGATCAGCACCTTCGTCGCCCCGTCGGAGCGGCCGAGGGCGCGGGCGATCTCGCGGTTGTCCATGCCGAGCGCGAAGCGCATGATCAGCGCCTCGCGGCGGTCGTCGGAGAGGTGCTCGAGGTTGGCCATCACCTGCCGCAGCTCCTCGCGGCCCTCGGCGATCGCCACGGTGTCGTGGCGGGCGGCGATCGGCTCGGTGCTGTCGAGCGGCGTCTGCGGCCGCCGCGAGCGGTCGCGGTAGTAGTTGGAGGCGAGGTTGTGGGCGATCCGGATCACCCATGGCCGCAGCGGCCGCCCGTCGGACTCGCGACGGGCCCGGTCGAAGTGCCGGTAGGCCTGCAGGAAGGCCTGCTCGGTGAGGTCCTCGGCGTCGTGGTGGTTGCCCACCTTGTAGTAGGCGTAGGAGTAGACGTCGCGCAGGTGAGCCCGGTAGAAGTCCGAGAAGGCGCGGTCCAGCTCCGCCTTCGCCGCCGGCCCGAGGTCGCCGGGCTCGACGTTCTCCCTGGGGCCGCTCACCGCCAGATCCTAGACGCCGTGGGAACGCCCGCATCAGGCGGCCCGCCTGGAACGCTCGGCCCGGCGCAGCCCGGCGATCCACTCCTCCGCCCCGATCTCGCCGCGGATCAGCGCGGCGAGGCCGTTCAGCGCCTCCGCCGGCCCGCCCGAGGCGGCCACCGCCTGAGCCAGCAACGGCGCCGTGTCGAGGCCCTCGGAGGCCTGGCCGATCAGCTTCGGGATCTCGGCCGCCGGGGTGCCGGCGCCGAGCAGCTCGCCGGCACGGCGGTTGCGCCCGGCCGGGGCCATCATCGTCGCGGTCAGGTCGCCGACGCCGGCCAGCCCGGAGAAGGTCTCCAGCTCGGCCCCGCGCCCGAGCGCGTACTCGATGCACTCCTGCCAGATCTCGGCGACGGCGATGCCGGCGGCGTTGAGGCCGTGCGGCTCGGCGGCGGCCGCGGCCAGCGCGGCGGCGTTCTTGGCGGCGCCGGCCATCTCCACCCCGGCGACGTCGCCGGAGCGCTCGCAGACCAGGCCGGCGCGGTCGAAGACCTCGCCGAGCTGGGCGCGCAGGTCGAGGTCGGCGGAGCCGAGCACCAGCGCGGCGGAGCCGGAGACGGCCTCGCGGGCGTGGGCCGGGCCACCGAGACAGGCGATCGCCCGGGCGCGCACCCTTTCGCCGACGTACTCGGCCGGCAGCTGCCCCCGTGGCGCGATCAACCCCTTGGTCAGCAGCAGCACCGAGGAGCGGCCGCTGACCCGGTCGGCGATCGCCCCGACCGCCTGCGGCAGCGACTTCGAGGGGATCGCCAGGCAGATCAGGTCGAGGCCGGCCAGCTCGATCGCCGAAGCCGGGCGGACGTCGATCGAGTCCGGCAGCGGCACCCCCGGCAGGTAGCGCCGGTTCTCCCCCGCCGCAGCCAGCTCCACCACCCGCTCGGGGGTGCGGGCGCCGAGCTGGACCTCGAGGCCGCCGCGGGCCAGCAGCACCGCCACCGCCGTCCCCCAGCTGCCGGCGCCGATCACGGCGGCGCGGCGCATCGGCGGCAGCCCGCCGAGGTCTTCCCACTGCAGCTGCACGTTGGGCCAGATCCGCGCCGTTACGGTTTCCGCCAGGGCCTGGGAGGGCTGCTCCGCCCGCGGGAAGGTCATCGCCCGGCCCAGCCGCACCTTCACCTTGCGCGGCCGGATCCGCCAGCCGCGGCGGACGTCTTCGGTGCCGAGCACGGCGGTCGGGATCACCGGCGCGCCGGTCTGCAGCGCCAGGCGGCCGACGCCGCGCCTGGGGGCGCGCAGCGTCCCGCGCCGGATCCGCGTGCCCTCGGGGAAGATGCAGACGGCGCCGCCGCGCTCGACGATCCGGCGCGCCGTCTCCACCGACTCCTCGTCGGACTCGCCACGGCGGATCGGGAAGGCGCCGAGCCGGGAGAGGATCCAGCCCTGCCAGCGGCGCTCGAACAGCTCCACCTTGGCGACGTAGTTCATCGGCCGCCGCCAGGGCAGGCAGCCGCCGATCGCGAAGGGGTCGAGGAAGCTGCGGTGGTTGGCGGCGACGATCATCCCGCCCTTGATCCGGGCGTGCTCGCGGCCGGTCCGCGCGTAGCGGAAGTAGACGAGGAAGAACGGCGTCATGAACACCCTCGCCAGCAGGTAGAGGGGCCAGTTGACGCTGTGCCTGCGGGTGTAGGCGTGGTAGCGGGCCAGGCGGTCGGGGGTCACGCGTAGCGCTACACGGACGAGGGGGCGGAGTTACCGGGGGGGTGTGGGGGCGGAGGCGTCGCCTCCGCTACCAGGCGCTCTCTATTAACTCCGCCAGATCCTTCTTTGTAGGAGATGGATTTGGGACGAAGGCGAGTTCGGGGCGTTGGAGGATGGCTTCGATCGCGTCGTCGAGACGGGAGTGGTCGGCTCCGGCGGCGGCCAGGCCGGGGGGGTTGCCGCCGAGTTCGAGGAGGCGGGGTTCGAGGCCGGGCGGGTCGGTGTCGATCGCCTTGGCGAGGGCGGCGAATTTGGCCGGCGCGCGAGGGGCGAGGAAGGCCGCCGCGCGGGGGAGGATCGCGGCGTTGGTCTCGGCGTGAGGGCTGCCGCAGACGCGGACCAGGGTCTGGCAGACGACGTGGTGGAGTCCGAACATGCCGGAGTCGATCGCGTAGCCGCAGAGGACCGAGCCGAGGGCGAGCCGGGAGATGTCGCGCCGCTCCCGCGGCTGGTCCAGCGAGGTAGCGATCAGCGTGGCGCCGCGCAGGGCTGTCATCTCCGAGACCGGGTTGGAGAACGGGGTGTAGAGCGAGTCGGCGCCGTGGGCGAGGGCGTTCATCGAGCTGAATCGCAGCCGCTGCTCGGGCAGGCTGGTCATCGCGACGGGGTCGGCGACGACCAGGGCCGGGCGGGTCATCGCGACGACCCGCGACTCGGCCCCGGCCGGAAGCCGGTGGATGCCGGTCATCTCAGCTCCCGACATCGTCGTCGGGATCGCCGCGACCCGGGCCCCCGTGACCGAGGCGAGGGCCTTGGCGACGTCGATCGCGCGGCCGCCGCCGAGCGCCACCAGCGGCCGCGGGCCATCTTCAAACGCGCCCAGCAGCGCCGCGGCCAGGCCCGGGACCTGGCCCGGGCCGACCTCGTGCACCGCGGTCGCGGCGGCGGCAAGCTCGGAGGCGGCGGCGAGCGCCCGCGGCGTGCTCAGCAGCTCGAACGGGGCGAAGCCGTGCTCGCGCAGCAGCCGCGGCGCCTCGGCGACGCCATCGGACTGGAAGACGACCGTGCGGCCGGCGTCCCTCCAGATGAAATCCCCCCTCACCAGGAAATCTCACCGCCCCAGGGGGGCGAATCGAGGGCGGCTGGCAGCTTGGGTGTGGCATGGCGCCCGCGAGCTGGCCACCGAAGGCTGGGGAGACACTGCCGCGAGCCGCGGAAGTTGACGGCGTGTGGGAGAAGCTGGCCGACTACTCGCTGAACACGACGCACATAGTTGGTGGGCCTAAGGCACGAGGCTTCGCGCTGATTCTCGGGATCACGATCGAAGACATCGGTTACCTGACCAGCGCAATCGAAACGGGGATCCTCAACATCGCGATCAGTGCTGTGCGGGATAACGCCCCCTACGGCCATATGTGCGAGGTCCCGATCCCCATCCACGGCCTGGGAAGCCGTAGCGAGCGCGTGGTCGCCGTGACTACTGCCTGGGAGTTGCTCAACGCCTGCGCAGCGCCACGCTTGGTCAGCGCATATATCGAGAGCTAGACTGGAGGCACGATGGCAACCGTGGGGCATCTCATCGTCGAACACGATGTCGTTTCTTTCCGTGAGGCGATCGGCAAATGGCCTGCTGGAACTACCGGTGCGGTCGTCAGCGACTACGGAGAGATGAAGCTGGTTGAGATTGCCGACGATCGCGGCGTGGCGCTGGACTTCATCCAAGTTCCGGAGCCGCGGTTGAAGCTGGCCGTTAAGCACCGCGCGGGTTGACGACGGGGCGCAGCTTCGGCTCGACCTCGGCCCGCAGGTGCTCGTAGTCGGGCGGCAGCGAGAGCTTCTCGCCGAGGTGCTCCAGCGGCTCGTCGACGGTGAAGCCCGGACCCATGGTCGCGATCTCGAAGAGGACGCCGCTGGGCTCGCGGAAGTAGATCGAGCGGAAGTAGAAACGGTCGATCTCCGGCGTCGGCCGGGCGCCGGCCGAGAGCGCCCGCCGGCGCCACTCCATGTGCTCGTCGGGCAGCGAGGCCCAGGCGACGTGGTGGACGCTGCCGGCCCCCTGCACGCCGGGCTCCGCCGGCGGCCGGTCGAAGAGGTAGCGGCCGCCGCGCACCTCGCCGCGCGCTTCCCAGGCGACGCCGACCCGCTCGAACTCGAGCGCCTCGAGCAGGCGGGCGCTGGCGTCGGGGGCGGCGCTGTAGGCGCGCACGGCGTGGAAGCCCTGCAGCGCCAGCTCGGCCGGAACCTCGGGATGGTCGGCGACAAGGGGCGCGTCGGGGACGTCGACGACGAGCAGCTCGTGGTCGAGCCCCTCCGGGTCGGAGAAGAGCAGGCCGGCGCCGTCGCGCTCGGACTCGACCCCGTTGGCGGCAAGCCGCTCCGCCCAGAAGGCGAGCGAGTCCTCGGAGGCGACGCGCCAGACGACGCGGTGAACCATCCCGGCGCCCGCCCTCCCCGGGGCCACGCCCGGGTACTCGAAGAAGGTCAGATCGGAGCCCGGGTCCCCTCCCTCGTCGGCGAAGAAGAGGTGGTAGACGGTCGGGTTGTCCTGGTTGACGGTCTTCTTGACCAGCCGCAGGCCCAGCACCCCCGCGTAGAAGTCGACGTTGCGCTGGGCGTCCTCGGCGATCGCGGTGATGTGGTGGATTCCCTCGAGCTTCATCGCTTCACGTATACCATCGCCCGATGAGTCGCTGGCGCAGACGCACGGTCAAAGGGCTGGTCGTGCTCGGATCGGTGCTCGCCTTCCTCAGCGTCTTCGCGATCTGGATCGAGCGCCAGGCGCTCAACACCAACGACTGGGTCTCCACCAGCGACAAGCTGCTGCAGAACGAAACGATCCGCTCGGCGCTCAGCGAATACCTGGTCGACCAGCTCTACGAAAACGTCGACGTCGAAGCCGAACTGAAGGCGATCCTGCCCGGTGAAACCAAGCAGCTGGCCGGGCCGGCCGCCGGCGGGCTGCGCCAGGTGGCCGGCAGCGGCGCCGAAAAGGTGCTGGAAACCTCGACCGCGCAGTCGCTCTGGGAGGACGCCAACCGCTCCGCCCACGAACAGCTCGTCTCGGTCCTGGAAGACAAGGGGGAAGCGGTCTCGACCGCGGAAGGGGAAGTCAGCCTCAATCTCGGCAGCCTCCTCACCAACCTCGCCGGCCAGGTCGGGATCGGCCAGCAGCTGGCGGAAAAGCTGCCGCCGGACGCGGGCCAGATCCGGATCCTCCGCTCCGACCAGTTGAAGACCGCGCAGAACGTCGCGACCGCGATCAAGGGGCTGGCGCTGGTGCTGTCGCTGCTGACCTTCGCCGCCTTCGCCGCCGCGATCTACCTCTCGCGCGACAGCCGCTGGGTGACGGTGCTGTTCAGCGGCATCGGCCTGATCGCCGCCGGCTTCGCGGTGATCGTCTTCCGCCACATCGTCGGCGGGATCGTCGTCGACCAGCTGGTCGTGACCGAAAGCGCCAAGCCCGCGGGCGAAGCGACCTGGTCGATCGCGACCTCGCTGATGAACAGCATCGCCACCACGGTGATCCTCATCGGCCTGCTGTTCTCGGTCGCCGGCTGGCTCGGCTCGCCGACCGGCTCGGCGCGGACCAGCCGCCGCGCGATCGCGCCGATCCTGCGTGACCACGCCGCCTACGTCTACACCGGCCTGGCGATCGTCGTCTGCCTCTACTTCCTCTCCGGGCCGACCCAGGGCCTGCGGACCTTCCTCACCACCCTGGCGATCGCAGGGATGGCCGCCTTCGGAATCCACGAGCTGCGCAGACAGACCGAGGAGGAGTACCCGGATGCCAGCTACGGCGACGCCTACAGCCGCACCCGTGACCGCGTCGTCAGCGCCTTCAAAGGCGCCAACCTGGGCGAGCGCGCCTCGAAACTGCGGCTGCCCCGGCAGGGCGGTGGCGAGTCGGCCACGGGTGCGGGCGGCGCGGCGCCTGGCGCCGGGAGCGAGGCGCCGACGGCGGTGCTGCCGGAAAACGAGGAGGACGCGCGGCTGCAGCGCCTGGAGCGCCTGGCCTCCCTACGCGAGAAGGGCGTCCTCACCGACGAGGAGTTCGCCGCCGAGAAGTCCCGCCTGCTCGGTGGCGACTCATAGGGCGGGGCGACCGCCAAGCCCGCCCTCGGACTTGAACCGAGACGCTCTTCCTTACAAGGGAAGTGCTCTACCAATTGAGCTAGGCGGGCAGAGCGTCGAATATAGCGGCGTGGACGCGAGCTTCAGATTCCTTCGGCCCGAGGAGGCGGGCGTGCTCTGCGAGGCGATCGAGGCCGCCTACGGGGACAGCTACGACGTCCGCTGGGTCTACGACCGCGACGAGGTCGCGGCGCGGCTCGCCGGCGGGACCTACGTCTCCTGCGTGGCCGAGTCGGCCGCCGGGGAGCTGCTCTGCCACGAGGGGATGAGCCTGGCGGCGGCGGGGGACGCGGTCGGGCACTCCGGGCAGGCGGTGACGATGCCGGCCGCCCGCGGCCAGCACCTCTTCACCCGGACCAAGCGCTTCCTGATCGACTGGGCGCGGGAGCAGGGGCTGGCGGGGATGTTCAGCGAGGCGACCGCCGCCCACCCCTATAGCCAGCGGGCGAACGTCGAGTTGGGGGCGCACGAGACCGGCTTCCTGCTCGGCTGGATCCCGGCGTCGGTGTCCAACGACGCGGCCGCGGGGGCGGCGCGCGGGCGCCAGTCGGCGGCGCTCTTCTACGCGAAGCTGAACGACGGGCACGAGCGGCGGGTCTACGCTCCCGAGCGCCACCACGGGATCGTCGGCCGCACGCTGGCGCTCTGCGGGCTGCGGGGCACGCTGGCGGAGCCCCCGGCCGGGGCCGTGCTGCCGAGCCGGACCGAGCTCCAGGTCGAGGTCGACCGCGACCACAACCTGGCGCTGCTGAGCGTCCAGTCGCCCGGAGCCGACCTGGAGGCGGCGATCGGGGCCGAGCGCCACCACCTCTTCCACCGCGCCGGCCTCGACGCGGTCTACGTCGACCTGCCGCTGGAGCGGCCGGCGACGGCGCTGGTCGCCGACCACCTGGAGCGCCTCGGCGTCTCCTACGCAGGCGTCTTCCCCAACCACCGCACCGACGGCGACGTGCTGCGCATGCAGTCCCTGCACCGGGTCCGAGTCAAGGCCGACGACGTCGCCGTCGCCTCCGACCACGGCCGCGAACTGTTGGACTACGTCCTGTCCGACCTGCCCTGAGGCCGGCGCCTCAGGCGGCTACGTTCCGGGACGCAAGGTGCGATCCCACCTTGCGCTTGACCCGTTGCAGGGCGTTGTCGACGGTCTTGGTGTCGCACTCGAGCCGCTCGGCGACCGCCTCGTAGGAGTGGCCGTCGAGGTACAGCGAGAGGACGCGGCTCTCGAGGTCGGAGAGGACGCCGGAGACGCCGGAGAGGCAGGCGACGAGGCTGGACAGCTCTTCGGAGGCGATCACCTGGTTGACCGGGTCGTGGACGCTGGGGCCGGGCAGGATCTCGTCCAGGGTGGTGTCGGAGTCGCCGGCGGCAGCCGGGGTCTGGCTGAAGGAGACGTACTGGTTGAGCGGCGTGTGCTTGTTGCGGGTCGCCGTCTTCACCGCGGTGATGATCTGGCGGGTGATGCAGAGCTCGGCGAAGTTGCGGAAGCTCGACTCGCGATCGGTGCGGTAGTCGCGGATCGCCTTGTAGAGGCCGAGCAGGCCCTCCTGGATCAGGTCGTCGGACTCGCCGCCGAGCAGGAAGTACGAGGAGGCCTTGAGGCGGACGAAGCCGCGGTAGCGGCGGATGATCGTGTCGTAGGCGTCGGTCCTGCCGTCCTTGGCGAGGGCGACGAGGTAGTGATCATCAAGCTCAACCTGAGGGTTAGCTTGACGTGCGGGCGTAGATAGAGCCACAGATCCTTCTCCTTGCTGAAGGGTCGTGGCGCCACTTACCTCCCCCGGGGCGCCTCTTATCGACGGACGACCTCTGCCTCACACTCAAGCTGAGGTTCACCCTTGTTGCGCCGCTAGTTTACGTGCGCGCGGAGTTCTGTCAACCCCCGGCGGAAATAAATGCAACCGCCGTTGCATTTGTTAGAAGCCTCGGCTCAGGCCGAATTGCGCTGGCGCATCGCCTCGAAAAGGAGGGCGGTTGCGGCTGCGGAGACGTTCAGCGAGTTCACCCTGCCACGCTGGGGGAGAGATATGAGGCCGTCGCAAGCGGCGGCGACGCGGGGGCGCAGGCCCTTGCCCTCGCCACCGAGGACCAGGACCGTGGGGCCTTTGAGATCGACGTCCCAGGCGGGAGATCTCGCCTCGGCGTCGGCGCCCCAGATCCAGAAGCCGGCGGCCTTGGCCTCGCCGAGCCAGTCGGCGAGGTTGCGGACGTGGGCGACCTCGAGGTGCTCGACGGCGCCGGCGGAGGCCTTGCAGGTGGCGGCGGTGACGGCGGCGGCGCGGCGCTCGGGGACGACGACGCCGGCGGCGCCGGCGAACTCGGCAGAGCGGCAGACGGCGCCGAGGTTGCGCGGGTCCTGCACCTGGTCGAGCGCGACGAGCAGCGCCTCCTCGCCGCGCAGCAACCCGCGGGGGTCCGCATACGGATACGGGTCGACCTCGGCGACAACCCCCTGGTGGTCAGGCGACCCACACAATCGCTCCAGCTCCTCCCCCGAGGTCTCCGGCACCCGCCAAGCCCGCCGCACCCGACGCCTCCCCCCTTCCGCCTCGGCGACCGGTTGCTTGCCGTAGATGATCTGGCTCGCCATCAGGCCTTGGGAACCAGGCGGGGCCCGTCGGCCGAGTCCCGCACTTCCCACCCCAGCTCGGCGAGCTTGTCGCGGATTTCATCGGCCCGGCCGAAGTCCTTCGCGGCGCGCGCATCCTCGCGTTCTGCCAGCAGTACGTCCTGGGGCTTCAGCACTTCACCATGGGCCTCAATAACAAGCTGCGATTTCAACTCCGCGGCGCCCTCGTGGACCTTCTCCGCCGCAAGCGAATCGAGCCCGAGCATCTCGAGCATCGCCAGCACCGCTTCCGGAGCCCCGGACACCTCCCCGCGGTTCGCCTCCCCGACGAGCCCAAACACCTCCGCCAGAGCCCGCGGCGTGTTGAAGTCATCGGCCAGCGCCTCGCGGAATGCCTCGAGACGAGACCCAGGCTCGTGACGGGCGCCGGAGGAGGGGTCGTCGGAGCCTCCCCGCTGTTGCTCCGACGACCCCTCCTCCGGCGCCCTCCCACCACCTGAGTCGTCAACCGGATGCTCTCTGAAGAAGTTCCGCAGCCGCTCGACCTGAGCCACCGCCTGCTCCATCTGCTCCTCCCCGAACGCAAGCGGCTGCCGGTAATGCCCGGAGATCAGGTAGGCGACGACCGCCTCGCGCCCGTAGCGGTCGAGCGCCTCCGAGAGTTGGAAGATGTTGCCCTCCGACTTCGACATCTTCTCCGCGTCGGCCTCGATCATCCCGTTGTGCATCCAGATCCGGGCGAAAGGGCGCCCGGCCGCCTCGGACTGGGCAATCTCGTTCTCGTGGTGGGGGAAGACGAGGTCGGAGCCGCCGCCGTGGATCGCGAACGAGGCCCCCAGCTCGGCCTCCGCCATCGCCGAGCACTCGATGTGCCAGCCGGGCCGCCCCGGGCCCCAGGGCGAGTCCCACTGCGTGTCCTCGCCGGGCTTGTGGCCCTTCCAGAGCGCGAAGTCGAGCGCGTCCTCCTTCAGCGAGGCCGAGCCCGCCTCCTCGCCCTGGTCCATGTCCTCCGGGCGGCGGTTTGAGAGCTTGCCGTAGCCGTCGAAGCCGCGGACCCGGAAGTAGACGTCGCCGCCGGACTCGTAGGCGTGTCCGGAGGCCACCAGGTCGCCGATCAGGGCGACGATGCCGGCGATCGTCTCGGTCGCCAGCGGCTCGGCATCGGGACGGCCCAGCCCGAGCCGGTCGGTGTCCTCGAAGTAGGCGCGGGTCATCCGCGCCGCGAGCTCGCCCGAGGGCTCCCCGGCCGCCGCCGCGGCGGCGTAGATCTTGTCGTTGACGTCGGTGACGTTGATGACCAGCTTCGTCCGGTAGCCCTCCGAGCGCAGGAACCCGGCGAACAGCGAGAAGACGACGAAGGGCCGCGCGTTGCCGATGTGGATACGGCTGTAGACGGTCGGCCCGCAGGCGTAGATCCCCACCTCCCCGGAGGGGTCTAGTGCCCGCGGCTCGCCGCTGAGCGTGTCCCTGATCCGCACCTCGCGCATCGCGAGGCCGAGACTAGAAGGTCCGGTAGCCGGCCGTCGAAGCGGTCGACTCGTCGCGCAGCCAGGTCGGCGCCGTCTCCTGCGCTGCCGCCTGGGCCTCGCGCCTGGCGCGCTTGGCGCTGGCCTTGATCTCGTCCTCGGTCGCCTCGCGGACCCGCTCCTCGCGGCGCTCGGCCTGGATCCGGATCCGGTCGGACTCGAGCCGGAGCTGGTCCTCGGCCCGCGCCCGGGCCGCCTCCTCGGCCTCGTGCTCGACCTTCTCGACCAGCTTGCGGACACTCTCCTCGGCTTCACGGCGGACGTCCTCGGTGCCCTCCATCACCCGCCGCTCGATCTCGGTCTCCAGCCGCACGGCGGTCTCATGGGACTCGGCCGCGGCGGCCTCGGCGTCGGCGGCGCGCTGCTCGGCGGCGGCGACGCGACGGTCGGCCTCGGCCTCGATCTCCACCCGCGCCTCGGCCAACCGGCGCTCCACCTCCTGCCCGATGTCCCGGGACGCCTCGGCGACGGTCCGGTCGGTATCCGCGCGGATCTCGGCGATGTGGACGGCCATCGCTTCGCGGTCGATCTGGGCGCGCTTCTGCTGCTCCTCGTATGCCTTCTCGGCGTGGTCGCGCGCCGCCTCGGCGCCGGCGACCCTTGACTCGGCTTGGCGCCGCGCCTCGCGCTCGCCACCGATCCGCTCGCGCGCCTCGGCGGCGACGCCGCGCAGCGTCCCCATCGCCCGCTCCTTCAGCTCGACGCCGACCCGCTCGGCCCGCGCCTCGGCCGCGGCCACGCGCTCCTCGCTGACGCGGACCCACTCCAACGCCTGGCCGGCGATGCCCTGCATCGTCTCGGTCGCCTCGCCGACGGCCCGCAGCTGCCTCGCCGGATCGCTCATCCTGCGCAACCTACTATGGGCGCCGGAGGCGACTCACACACGTCGCGGTCGGATTAGCCGCAATTTGCGGCAGCGGAACCGTCGGCGGAGCGGACTCAGGCGGACTGGGCCTCGCGCGCATGCAGGTCGCGCTTGAGGACCTTGCCGGTGGCGTTGCGGGGCAGCTCGTCGAGGAACTCGACCTCGCGCGGCGCCTTGTAGGCGGCCAGGTTGGCCTTGACATGGGCCCTGAGGCCTTCGTCGTCGATCTCGGCCCCGGCCCTGACCACGACGAACGCCTTCAGTCGCTGCCCGAACTCGGCGTCATCGACCCCGATCACCGCCGCCTCGACCACCGCCTCGTGGTCGGCGAGCAGGTCCTCGACCTCGCGCGGGAAGACGTTCTCGCCGCCGGAGACGATCATCTCGTCGTCGCGCCCGTCGATGAAGAGGCGCCCGCCGGAGTCGATGTGGCCGACGTCGCCGCTGCAGAGCAGGCCGTCGATCACCTCCTTGCCGCCGCCGCCGGTGTAGCCCTCGAAGGACATCTCGTTGCCGACGAAGATCCGCCCGACCTCCCCCTGGGGCACCTCGCGGCCCGCCTCGTCGACGATCCTCACCGTGGTCCCCCGCGGCGGGCGGCCGGCGGTCCCGGGCGCGGCGCGCAGGTCCTCCGGGGTGGCGACCGTCGCGTAGGCGACCTCGGTCGAGCCGTAGAGGTTGTAGACGTTGTCGCCGAAGCGGTCCATCCACTCGATCGCCAGCTCCCCCGGCAGGGCCGAGCCCGAGAGCGAGGCGATCCGCAGCGAGGAGAGGTCGTAGGAGGCGAGCGTCTCGTCGGGCAGGTCGAGGATCCGCTGGATCATCACCGGCACCGCCGCCAGCACCTGGGCGCGGCTCTCCTGCGCCGCCCGCAGGGTCTCCTCGGGGTCGAAGCGGCGCCGCAGCACCATCGTCGAGGCGGTCGGCAGGCTCATGATGAAGTGGAAGAAGCCCCAGGAGTGGAAGAGCGGCGCCGCGATCATCATCGTCTCGCGGCTGCGGAAGGGGATCTTGTCGATCAGCGCCGCGATCGCCAGCAGCCCGTCCGGGCTGGAGCGCTGGGCGCCCTTCGGCGTGCCGGTGGTGCCGGAGGTGAGGATGACGAAGCGCGGCTTGTCGGGCGGCGGGGTGCGGTCGGCCTCCGAGCCGGCGGCGATCAGCTGCTCCAGCGTCACCGCGCCGGGCTCCTCGCCCTCGTCCGCCCAGGCGACGACGCGGGCGACCGAATCGTCGACGCCCTCCAGCAGGCCGGCGAACTCGGCGTCGTGGACCAGCGCCTTCGGCCCCTCACGGCGCGTCACCTCGGTCAGCTGCGGGCCGGCGAACATCGTGTTGAGGTAGAGCGCGCTGGCGCCGAGCTTGGCGGCGGCGAGGGTCGCCTCGACGAAGCCGCGGTGGTTGCGGCACATGATCCCGACCCCGTCGCCGTAGCCGATCCCCATCTCCGCGAAGGAGTCGGCGAGG
Source organism: uncultured Actinomycetes bacterium (assembly GCA_963714045.1). Lineage (GTDB taxonomy): Bacteria > Actinomycetota > Thermoleophilia > Solirubrobacterales > 70-9 > VAYN01. Next base: position 2,398,024 of record OY970225.1, read on the forward strand.
GCGTTGGAGCGGCGGTTGAGGCGCTCGAAGCTGAGCGAGCCGCGCTCGTCTATCAGCGCGATCTCGTGCGGGTAGTGGATCGCCGCGGTGGTGATGCCGAGGGCCGGGGAGGCGCCCCAGCGCAGGAAGGCGGAGACGACCTTGACCGACTCGTCGGGACGGTGCAGCCCGAGGATGCCGGCCTCGTGCAGCACCCTGATCTCGAACGCTTTGTCCGAGGCGGTCCGGCGCACGGCTGCCGCGATCGAGTTGAGCTTGCCCATCAGGCCGCCAAGCCTATTAGCTCTCGACCGAAGCCACCGCTATGCAGGCGATTCCCTCACCCCGCCCGATCCAGCCCATGCCCTCGTTGCTGGTCGCCTTGACGCTGACCCGGGCCGAGGTCGCGGCGGCGAGCGTGCGCTCCATCTCCGCCCTGAAGGGGCCGAGCCGGGGCTCCTCGCAGATCACCGTCGCGTCGAGATTGACGATCGCGCCGGCGATCGTCCCGACCGCCGTCCGCAGCAGGTCGATCGAGTCGGCTCCCCGCCAGCGCTCGTCGTCATCGGGGAACATCGTGCCGATGTCGCCGGCGCCCGCGGCGCCGAGGACGGCGTCGATCACGGCATGGGTGAGGACGTCGGCGTCGGAGTGCCCCGCGAGGCCGCGCGGGTGGTCGATCTCGACCCCGCCGAGGACCAGCCGGCGCCCCGCGGCGAAGCGGTGGCTGTCGTAGCCGACCCCGACCATCAGCCGACCCGGCTGGGGAGCGGGGCGAGGCGGCGGCGGCGGCGCTCGAAGACGCAGATCTCCCCCACCCCGAGGCTCTCGAGGAAGTCGAGGGCGCGGTCGTAGGCGTAGCCGACCTGCTCGGGCAGGTGGGCGTCGGAGGAGAGCGCGAACGGAACCCCCGCCTCGACGCACATCTCGGCGAAGCCGCGGGCGGGGTAGAGCTCGCCGACCGGCTTTCGCAGGCCGGCGGTGGAGACCTCGACCGCGATTCCGCTCGCGGCGATCGCCGCGACGGCGGGCTCGTAGAAGCCGCGGGGGTCGCGCTCGGGCAGTGGCCGGGCGCCGCCCCAGACCTTGACCAGGTCCGGGTGGGCGAGGATGTCGAAGAGGCCGGAGCGGGCGCACTCGGCCAGCGCCTCGAAGTAGCGACTCCAGACCTCGTCGGGGTCGCCGCTGCCCTCCCAGACGTCCCAGCCGGGATGGTCGACGGCGTCGTCGCCGATGAAGTGGACCGAGCCGACGACGTAGTCGAAGTCGCGCGCCTCCAGCATCGCCGCGGTGCGGCCCTCGGCGCCGGGGACGAAGTCGCACTCGAGGCCGAGCTTCAGCGGCGTGCCGCGGACGAACTCGCAGTAGGCGTCGAGGTCGTCGCGCCCGTTGCTCTCCCAGAGCGGGTGGCGCCAGAGGTCGAGCGCCTGGCGGAAGCGGTAGATGTGCTCGGAGACGCCTAGCTCCTCGACCCCGGCCGCCGCGGCCGCCGCGAGGTAGCGCTCGACGTTCTCGGCGGTGAAGTAGCGCTCGGCCGCGGTGCCCTCCTCGTCCGGGCGCAGGTGCAGGTGGTAGTCGGTCAGCATTCCACCCGAGATTACGAGATGGGGGCCACACGGGCCGGTCGGGCGGCTCCGCGGGACGGCGCGGCTACGCTGGCGGTCATGATCCACCTGCGGATCGTCGCCCCGGCCGACCGCTCGGCGAAGGTCGTGGAGCTGCTCGACGCCTCCGAGACCGCCTGCAACCTCGTCTTCCTGCCGGGCGCCGCCCGCAAGCCGGCGGGCGACGTCGTCCTCTGCGACATCGCCCGCGAGGAAACCAGCGTGATCATCGCCGACCTGAAGGAGCTGGGCATCCCCCGCGACGGCTCGATCTCCCTCGAGCAGATCGACTCGCAGCTCTCCGAGGCGGCCGACCGGGCCGAGCGGGCGGCCCGGGGCGCGCCCTCGGACGCCGTCGTCTGGGAGGAGGTCGAAGCGCGCACCTCGGAGAGCACCGAGCTCGGCGGCAACTTCCTCATCTTCATGGCACTGGCCTGTCTGATCGCCTCGGTCGGCATCTTCCTCGGCTCGCCGATCCTGATCGTCGGGGCGATGGTCGTGGGGCCGGAGTTCGGGCCGCTGGCGGGCCTCTGCGTGGCCCTCGTCGACGGCCGCCTCGACGTCGCCCGCCGCTCGCTGGCCGCGCTCGCGATCGGCTTCCCGGTCGGCATAACCGCCGCCTTTCTCTTCACCCTGGCCGCCCGCGCCACCGGCCTGCTCGACGCCGGCTTCAGCGGCGCCCCGCATCCGCTGACCCAGTTCATCACCAGGCCCGACGCCTTCTCCTTCATCGTCGCCGTCTTCGCCGGGGTGGCGGGGATCCTCTCGCTCACCTCGGCTAAGTCCGGGGCGCTGATCGGCGTCCTGATCTCGGTCACGACGATCCCCGCCGCGGCCAACATCGGCGTCGCCGCGGCGGTCGGCGACTGGTCCGAATGGCGCGGGGCCATTGCGCAGCTGGCCGTCAACCTAACGGCGATCACCCTCGCCGGGCTCGGCACCCTCTTCGTCGAGCGCCGCCTCTACGAGCGGCGGCGCAGCCGTCACCACGCCGACGGGGCGCGCGCGGCGGCAGGCCTCTCCACCGCTCCACCCGGCCCCAGGAAGAACTAGACCCTATGGCCGGCCCACCTGAGCGCCGGCTCGATCCGAACCGCGCGTAAAGGTCGGCACCCGCGCATGAGATGCGCGGGTTTATCGCCGAGGAAACGGCCACGGCGAGGACCGCAATCATGGGGGTGCCGACATGGCGCAGGTTAGGACGTGGGTGGGTCTCGATGTTCATGCGGCGAAGGTGGTGGCGGCGATAGCCGACTCTGGCTCCGGCGAGTTGGTGGTGCAGCGGATGGGCGGTGCGACCGAGCAGGTTGCGGAGTTCTGCGCCGGGCTGCCGGCGCCGGTCCGGGTCGCCTATGAGGCCGGCCCGACCGGCTTCGGGCTGGCCCGAGCACTGGCGGCGAGGGGCATCGAGTGCACGGTGGCCGCCCCGGGCAAGATCGAGCGTCCCGCTCAGGACCGGGTCAAGACCGATCGTCGCGACGCCGAGCGGCTGGTGCGGTTGCTGATGATCGGCGGGCTGCACCCGGTGCGGGTGCCGACCCCCGCCGAAGAGGCGATGCGCGACCTGGTGCGAGCCCGCGAGGACATCCGCGGCGACCTGATGCGGGCCCGCCACCGCGTCGGCAAGCTCTTGCTGCGCCACGACCTGCGCTTCGATGGCAACAACTGGACCCAGCGCCACCTCGACTGGCTGGGGAGGGTCGAGCTCCCCGAGCCGGTGGCCCAGTCCGTCCTGCTCGACGGGATCGGATCGATCGATGCCCTGCTGGTGCGGCGCGCCGATCTCGAGTCCCAGATGAGCTCTCTGGTCGAAGGCTCCCCTTGGGAGCAGAGCGTCGCCCGCCTGCGCTGTCTGCGCGGCATCGACACCCTCAGCGCTCTGGGCCTCTGCGCGGAGGTCGGCGACTTCGAGCGCTTCGCCCGGCCAGCGCAGCTGATGAGCTACCTCGGCCTCGTTCCCTCCGAGGACAGCAGCGGGGAGCGCCGCCGCCAGGGCTCGATCACCAAGTCCGGGTCCCGCCATGCCCGGCGCCTCCTCGTCGAGGCGGCCTGGCACTACCGCCGGGCGCCGCGCAAAGGCACGGCGCTACGCCGCCGCCAGGAGGGACAGCCGCAGGCCGTCTGCGCGATCTCATGGAAGGCGCAACAACGTCTGCACCGCAGCTGGGTGCGGCTGGACTCAGAGCGCGGCAAGCGCCGCACCCTCTGCGCGGTCGCCATCGCACGGGAGCTGGCCGGCTTCTGCTGGGCGGTCTCGACAGCCGACTGAGCCCACCAAGCACTGCTTGGCCCAGGAGGCGGCGGGCTCGGCCCTTCGCGCAGCGCATCCGCGATAGCGCTATGAGCAGCCGTTCTGCGGCGACGCTCGATCCTAGACAGCGGGCGCTGAGACGAAACCCGGTCCTGCGGTAGCCAACCCGCGCATATCAGCCTGACCGCGCGTCGCGCACCAGGCCGACCGCCGCCTCCTGGGCCAAGAAGAAGGCCCGCTCTCAGCGGGCCCTTGGTGGTTGGCGACTTGACAAATGGGCGTCCATATCAGCGCTCGGCGAGGAGCAGCTCGGCGACCCTGAGATCGAACGGCGTCGTCACCTTGAGGTTCCACGGCGAGGACGGGTGAATCAGGACCGTCCCCCCCGCGGCCTCGACCAGCATCGCCTCGTCCGTGGCCGCGTCGCGCGCCTCCTCGTCGACCGCGAGCGCCGCGCGCAGCGCCTCGGCGTGGAAGACCTGCGGCGTCTGCGCCGCCCACAGCGCGCTCCGATCCAGGGTCTGCTCGACGACGAGTCCTACCTTTCCGTTGCCATACGACGGAAAGGCAGGACTCGATCCAGAGGCCCGCTTGATCGTGTCGGCGACGGGGGCGGCGGGGATGACGCCGGCGGCCTCGGGGGCCGCGTCGAGGGCGGCGAGAAGGGCTTCGACGAGGTCGGGAGCGAGGAGCGGGCGGGCGGCGTCGTGGACGGCGACGAGCTCGGTGCCGACCGCCTCCAGCGCGTTGGCCACCGACTGGGCCCGGGTGGCGCCGCCGGCGACGACGCCGAGGTCGTGGCCGCCGAGGTCGTGGACGTGGCCCGGCGGGGCGGCGACGACGATCGAGCGCACCGGCTCACAGGCGCGGAAGGCCTCGATCGACCACTCGACCATCGGCCTCCCCGCGAGCGGGACGAAGGCCTTCGGGCCACCGGCTCCGAGACGCTCCCCGGAGCCGGCGGCCGCGATGACTGCGGTTACGGCAGGCGCTCTAGGCGGTCGCGGCGAAGCGATCCTCCAGCAGCCCGTCGAGGTATTCCTCCGCGCCCTCCTCGTCCTTGTCGAGCGCGTACATGAACTCCGACGCGAGGATCTTCTTGGCCCGTGTGTACATCTGCTTCTCGCCGGTCGAGAGGCCCTTCTCCATCTCGCGCAGGGCCAGGTTGCGGACGACCTCGGCCAACTCGAAGACGTCGCCGGTCTTGATCTTCTCGCGGTTGTACTTGAAACGCCGGTTCCAGTTCTTCGGCATCTCCGACACGTCGTCGGTGAGGACGGCTGTGACCTTCTTGATTTCCTCCTCGTCGATGACGCGGCGCAAACCGGCCACTCCCGCGTTTTCGCAGGGAACCATCACCGTCAGTTCGTTGTGGAGGATCTTGATCGTGAGGTATTCACGCTCGCTCCCCATCAGCTCACGGGTCTCTTTCTTCAGCACCAGGCCAGCCCCGTGGTGGGGGTAGACGACCTTGTCGCCCTCCTCGAAGTCGCAGACGTAAACGACGTCCTCCTCGAAGACTGCCTCGACGGCCTCTTCTAGCTCGGGAATCGGTGGCTCCTTTCGTCTTCGACGGCGATCATCGCCGTCGGCTGGGTGAAATCGGTTCAGTCATCTAGCTCTGCAAGTACCGGTCGACCAGATCGACCTCCTGGAGCCGGCGCAGGCCCTCGCGGATGTCCTTGGCCCGGGTGGGGCCGACTCCGTCGACGGCGGCGAGGTCGGCGTCGGAGGCCGCGAGGACCTCCTCCAACCCGCCCAGCTCGTGGATGATCTTCTGGACGACAAGCTTGGGGATGCGCGGGACCCGGCCCAGCGCGCGGTAGCCGCGCGAGGCCACCGGGAAGTCGAGGGTGTTGAGCTTGCGGTCGTAGCCGAGCAGCTCGGCGAGGCGGCCGAAGTCGAGCACGTCCTGGTGGGGCATGCGGCTGAGCGCCTGCAGCGTCGCGGCGAGGCTGCCCTCGGTGTCCTCGACCGAGTAGTCGCGGATCAGCGCCGTCTTGTCGGCGGCGACGCCGACCATCGTCTCCTCCAGCTGCATCTCGATCAGCCGGCCCTCGGTGCCGAGCTCGACGATGTAGCGCTCGACCTCGACCGCCATCCGCGTCACCAGCTCGGCCCGCTGGAGGACGGCGAGGGCATCGTGGAGGACGCTGCCGCCCTCGAACTCGAGCACGGTGAGGCGGCCCGAGACCTGGTCGAGCCGCTCGCGGTACTTCTCCAGCGTCGCCAGGCCCTGGTTGGCCTTGGCCAGCACCGCGGGGATGTCCTGGAGGATGTACTTGGTCCCTTCGACGTAGAGGGAGACGACGTCGCGGCGCTGCGAGATCGCCACGACCAGGGCATCGGTCTGTTTGGAGACGCGCTCGGCGGTGCGGTGGCGGGTGCCGGTCTCCGAGGAGAGGATCGTCGGGTCCGGCATCAGCTGCACGTTGGCCCAGGCGATCGTCGTCGCCTCGCGGTTGAGGACGATGGCGCCGTCCATCTTCGCCACCTGGTAGAGCATCGCCGGCGTGTAGTCGACGTCGAGCCTGATCCCGCCGGAGAGCAGATGGGAGATGTCGTCGAGGTCGCCGACGACGAGCAGGCCGCCGGTCCGCGAGTGGACGATGTTGTCGATTCCCTCGCGCAGCGCGCCCCCGGGGGCGACCACGTCGAGCGCTCTCAGCAGCCGAGGATCCTGACGTTCCGATAGCTCGTGAAGCTCATCCCCTGACAAAGAAGGCACTTCCACAGGATGCCAAAAGCGGCTCTGGAATGCGGCCCGCCCTCAGAGGTGGAAACGGCGGTTACTGCGAGCGGGCCGATCGCCAGCGTGATCGCGGACACCGCCGCCCAGATGCCGAGCGCCCGCTGTGCCGGGGGCCGGGTGGGGGTCTCTGGGAGCACCTCCGCCGAGAGATGCGCCGGTGTCAGTGGGTGGCGACGAGGTCGCGGTTGGGGTCGATGCCCCAGCGCGCGCCGGTGGCGAGGAGGTCCTCGTTCAGGGCCCAGCGGTCCGGTTGCTCTTCGCCATCGAAGGCCGGGCTGGCGCCCTTCAGGGCCATGCAGCCGGTGTTGTCGCCGATCGCGCGGATCGCGGCGACGTCGTCGTCGCTGAGGCGCTGCTCGGGCAGGTTGGCGAGTTCCACCCGCTTGGCCTCGATCGGACAGGCCTCCTCGCCGATCTCCTGGATCAGGGTCGGGACGACGCACTCGACCGCCGGGTGGGCGAGGTTCCACTGACAGGCGAGCTGGATCGGCGTCAGCCGTGCCCGTTCGGCGATCGGCAGCAACCGCTCCAGCTTCTCCAGCCCGGCCTCGATCCAGCCGTCCGGGCGAAAGGCGCGGTGGTCGCCCTTGGCCAGCTCCATCCCCGGCCGCAGGTCGCCCCAGAAGAGGCCGCCGTAGTCGACGACGCGGGTCAGCACCCGGACCTCGTGGCGCTCGGCGGCGTCGAGGCAGAGCTCGCCGGGCCAGGGCTCGAGCGGGTTGAGGATGATCATCGCCCAGTCGATCCGGTCGCCGAAGCGCTCCAGGCAGGCGATCAGGTCGAGGGTGAAGCCGTTGGCCGGCCCCGGAGCGACGCCGATCCGCGCCGCCAGCCCGGCCTCGCGCAGCGCCGCCATCCCGTCCCAGACGACCTCGCTGGAGTAGCCGGTGCGGTCGGGGTTGTGCAGCAGCAGCAGGTCGAAGGAGGAGGCGCCGATCCGCTCCAGGCTGGCCTCGGTCGCCATCCGCAGGTAGCCGGCATAGCGATCCGGGGTCCGCAGACGCGGATCGGTGAAGCGCGGGAAGCCCTTCGGCCCGTCGCGCTCGCCCTCGTAGAAGTCGTGGCCGACGGCGCCGATCAGGCTGTAGTCCTCGCGGGCGACTCCCTCGAGGGCGCGGCCGAGCAGGCGGTCGGCCTCGCCCTGGCCGTAGGCGTCGGCGCTAAGCACCGTCCCGATGCCGCCGCCGGGCCGCAGCAGCGCCGCCAGCCGCTCCTCCTCAATCGCCTCGCCGAAGCGCAGGAACCGCCCGCCGCTCCAGGCGCCGATCGCGGTGCGGCCGGGCTCGGTCAACCGATCGGCTCGCTCAGGACCGGTCGTCGTCGTGCGCCGAGTCGTCCTCGTCGCCCGATGCGTGCTCGTCGCCGCCCTTCTTGGCGCCGACCCCCACCGCCTCCGGCTCCGGCTCCGGGGGCGGCTCCACCGGCGGCTTGCGCTTCGGCTTCTTCGGGGCGATGATCGTCAGGCTCAGCGGCTTGTCCTCCTCGTCGCCGGCGGGGTCGCGAGCGACCATCACAGTCGAGCCGGGGGTCATCTCGCCCTGGCGCAGGACTTCGTCGGCGAGCGGGTCCTCGATGTAGCGCTGGATCGCGCGGCGCAGCGGCCGGGCGCCCATCGACGGGTCCCAGCCCTTCTCCACCAGCAGATCCTTGGCCTCGTCGGTCAGCTCCAGCTGCAGTTCGTGCTCGGCGACCTGGACGCGGACGCGGGCGATCATCAGGTCGATGATCTCCTTGACCTCCTCCTTGGCCAGCTTGTGGAAGACGATCACCTCGTCGATCCGGTTGAGGAACTCGGGCCGGAAGACTTTCTTCAGGTCGCTCATGATCCGGTTCTTCATGTCGTCGTAGGACATGCCGGTCTCGTCGGAGACGGTGAACCCGATCGAGGTGTTCTTGGAGATCTCCGCGGCGCCGATGTTCGAGGTCATGATCACGATCGCGTTGCGGAAGTCAACCGTGCGGCCCTGGGCGTCGGTCAGCCGCCCGTCCTCGAGGATCTGCAGGAGGATGTTGAAGACGTCCGGGTGCGCCTTCTCGATCTCGTCGAGCAGCAGCACGCTGTAGGGCTTGCGCCGCACCGCCTCGGTCAGCTGGCCGCCCTCGTCGTAGCCGATGTAGCCCGGCGGCGAGCCGACCAGGCGGCTCACCGAGTGCTTCTCCATGTACTCGGACATGTCGATCCGGACCATCGCCTCCTCGTCGCCGAAGAGGAAGTCGGCGAGGGTGCGGGCGAGCTCGGTCTTGCCGACCCCGGAGGGGCCGAGGAAGATGAAGGAGCCGGCCGGGCGCTTGGGGTCCTTGATCCCCGCCCGAGAGCGGCGGATCGCCTTGGAGACGGCGGTGATCGCGACCTCCTGGCCGATCACCCGCTTGTGCAGTTCCTCCTCCATGCGGATCAGCTTCTTGGTCTCGGCCTCGGTCAGTTTGAAGACCGGGATCCCGGTCCACATCGAGACGATGTCGGCGATCTCCTCTTCCCCGACCACCGGCCGCTCGCCGTTCTCGCCCTCGGCCCACTCGTCTTCGAGCTGGCGTTTCTTCGTCGTCAGCTGGCGCTCGGTGTCGCGCAGGTTGGCGGCCTTTTCGAACTCCTGGGCCTCGATCGCCGCCTCCTTCTCGCGCCGCGTCGTCTCGATTTCCTCCTCGAGGTCGCGGTAGACAGGCGGCGTGCTCATCGACTTGATCCGCATCCGCGAGCCGGCCTCGTCGATCAGGTCGATCGCCTTGTCGGGCAGGAAGCGGTCGGAGATGTAGCGGTCGGCGAGCTCGGCGGCGGCGGCCAGGGCCTCGTCGTCGATCGTCACCCGGTGGTGCTGTTCGTAGCGCTCGCGCAGGCCCTCGAGGATCTTCACCGTGTCCTCGGGCGAGGGCTGGTCGACCTTGATCTGGGCGAAGCGGCGCTCCAGCGCCGAGTCGCGCTCGAGGTACTTGCGGTACTCGTCGAGCGTCGTCGCGCCGATCGTCTGCAGCTCGCCGCGGGCCAGGGCCGGCTTCAGGATCGAGGCAGCGTCGATCGCCCCCTCGGCGGCGCCGGCGCCGACCAGGTTGTGGAGCTCGTCGATGAAGAGGATGATGTCGCCGCGCTGGGTGATCTCTTTCATCACCTTCTTGAGGCGCTCCTCGAACTCGCCGCGGTACTTGGAGCCGGCGACCAGGGCGGCCAGGTCGAGCGTGTAGATCTGCTTGTTCTTCAGCAGCTCCGGCACCTCGCCGCTGTTGATCCGGGCCGCCAGGCCCTCGACCACGGCGGTCTTGCCGACGCCGGGCTCGCCCAGCAGCACCGGGTTGTTCTTGGTGCGGCGGGAGAGGATCTGCATGATCCGCTCGATCTCGGTCTCGCGGCCGATCACCGGGTCGAGCTTGCCCTCCTCGGCGAGGCGGGTGAGGTTGCGACCGAACTGGTCGAGCAGTTTCGAGGACTTCTTGCCCTCGCCGGAGCCACCCCCGCCGCCGCCCTGGCGGCGCCCGCCGGGGCCGGACAGCATCCGGATCACCTCGTTGCGGATCTTGTCGGAGTCGGCGTCGAAGTCGAGCAGGATGCGGGCGGCGACGCCCTCGTTCTCACGCACCAGGCCGAGCAGGATGTGCTCGGTGCCGATGTAGTTGTGGCCGAGCGAGAGCGCCTCGCGCAGCGCCAGCTCCAGCACCTTCTTGGCGCGCGGCGTGAACGGGATCTGGCCGGAGGTGACCTCCTCGCCCGAGCCGACGATCCGCACGACCTGCGAGCGCACCCGTTCGACGGTGATGTCGAGGGACTCGAGGACGCGGGCGGCCAGGCCCTCCTCCTCGCGCAGCAGACCGAGCAGGATGTGCTCGGTGCCGATGTAGTTGTGCTTGAGCGTGCGCGCCTCCTCCTGGGCCAGGACGACTACTTGGCGAGCTCGCTCGGTGAATCGCTCGAACAAAAGAATCCTCTTCTTGGTCGAACCCGGTTGACCCGGGTTAGTACCGGCAGACGCCCGTTCGGTATCGGCAGGCGTCCATGTGCTCCTTACTCTACCGAGAGCGCCCGGCCGGCCTTTGTCGCGTCCGGGGCCCGCTAACTGCGGGCTTTCAGTCCCTCATCGCCGGGAACAGCAGCACTTCGCGCAGGCTGGCGGCTCCGGTCAGCATCATCACCAGGCGGTCGATGCCGAGGCCGACGCCGCCGGTCGGGGGCATTCCCTGTTCGAGCGCCTCGACGAAGGCCTCGTCGTAGGGCTGGGCCTCCTCGTCGCCGCGCCGCAGCTCCTCCGCCTGCTGCTCGAAGCGACGTCGCTGCTCGTCGGGGTCGTTGAGCTCGCTGAAGGAGTTGGCGATCTCGACCCCGCCGACGAAGGCCTCCCAGCGCTCGACCAGGCCCGGCTCGGAGCGGTGGGCCTTGGCGAAGGGCGAGAGCTCGACCGGGTAGTCGAAGACGAAGGTGGGCTGGACCAGGCCCGGCTCGACCTCGCGCGAGAGCAGGCCGTCGACCAGCTTGCCCCAGCCCTCCTTCGGGTCGGGCTCGGTCCCCATCGCCGCCGCCAGCGCCTCGCGGGTCGGGTGCTCGGCGACGTCGACGCCGGCCCGCTCGAGGATCGCCTCGCGCAGGGTGAGCCGCCGCCAGGGCGGGGCGAACTCGATCTCGGCCTCGCCGCGCCTGACCCTGGTCGTGCCGAGCACCCGCTCGACCACCTCGGAGACCAGCAGCTCGAGGTCGTGGGCGGTCTTCTCGTAGTCGGCGTAGGCCTCGTACCACTCCAGCATCGTGAACTCGGGGTTGTGCTTGTGGGAGACGCCCTCGTTGCGGAAGTCCTTGCCCAGCTCGTAGACGCGGTCGATGCCGCCGACGACCAGCCGCTTCAGGTACAGCTCGGTGGCGATCCGCAGGTAGAGGTCGCGGTCGAGGGCGTTGTGGTGGGTGGTGAAGGGCCGCGCCAGGGCGCCGCCGTAGAGCGGCTGCAGGACCGGCGTCTCGACCTCGGCGAAGCCGTGTTCGTCGAGCCAGCGGCGCACCTCGCTGACGGTGCGGGCCCGCACCCCGAAGATGCGGCGGCTCTCCTCGTTGGCGATCAGGTCGAGCTCGCGGCGGCGGAAGCGGGTCTCGGTGTCCTCGAGGCCGTGGAACTTGTCGGGCGGCGGCCGCAGGCTCTTGGCCAGCAGGCGCCAGTGGTCGACGGCCAGCGAGAGCTCGCCGCCGCGTTGGGTCGCCATCGCCGTTCCCTCGGCGCCGACGATGTCGCCGAGGTCGAGCTCGACCAGCAGCGCGAAGGCCTCCTCACCGAGCAGGTCCTCGCGGGCGTGCAGCTGGATCTGGCCGCTGCCGTCGCGGAGGTCGAGGAAACAGGCCCTGCCGTGGCCGCGGCGGGCGACGATGCGGCCGGCGACCCGGTGGCGCGACTCGGTCTCCATCCCCGCCGCCAGCCCCTCGTGGGCGGCGCGCACCTCAGCGATGTCCTCGCGCCCGGAAAACTCATGCGGAAACGGCTCGATCCCGGCTTCCCGAATCCGCTCCAGCTTCTCCCGCCTGTCGCGCAGTACGTCGGAGAGTTCTGGTTGTTCAGTCACGGTCTGAGAGTGCTTTCTCGTGCTCTCAGGCTTTCTCGATTTTCGTGATTTTGAGTTTCTTCTTCGGGCCGCGGGGCACCTCGACGGTGACGATGTCGTTGCGCCCGCGGCCGACCAGGGCCTTGCCGATCGGCGACTCGTTGGAGAGCTTGTGCTCGGCCGGGTTCGCCTCGGTCGAGCCGACGATCTGGAACTTCTGCGAGTCGCCGGTCTTCTGGTCTTTGACGTGGACGATCGAGCCGAAGCCGACCTCGTCGGTGCCCAGCGCCTTCTCGTCGATCACGGTGGCGCGGCGCAGCCGCTCCTCGAGCTGGGCGATCCGCCCCTCGAGCAGCGCCTGTTCGTTCTTGGCGTCGTCGTATTCGGCGTTCTCGGAGATGTCGCCGAATTCGCGCGCCTCCTTGATCCGCGCCGCGACCTCGCGGCGTTTGGTCGTCGAGAGGTGCTCGATTTCCTCTTTCAACTTCTCGAGACCCTCTGGGGTGATGACCGCCTGACGACTCACTTGCGCTACCTCGCTTTGGTTGCAGGGAGCGCGGAAATATAGCGAGGCCGATTTTTTGCTCAGGAAAGTGAGGGCACGGGCTGTGCCAGAGCGGCGATCAGGACCCTCGCGCGAGCGAGGTCGGCGCTGCGCTGGAGCTCCTCGACCACCTCCACGGGGGCCTCCAGGCGCTCCACGTACCAGGGGTAGAACTTGCGCAGGTAGCGCTCGGCGCGCTCGCGCCCGAGGTGCTCCTCGGCGCGGTCGACGACCCAGAGCAGCTCGGCCACCACCTCCTCGCGGCCCGGCGGCTCCCGGCGGCGGCCGGTCAGCTCCTCGAACAGCCAGGGGTTGCCGAGCGAGCCGCGGGCGATCATCACCGCGGCGGCGCCGGACTCCTCGTGGGCACGGCGGGCGGCGGCCGCGGTCGAGAGGCCGCCGGAGACGATCACCGGCACCTCGACGCGCTCGACCAGTTCCCGGGTCAGCGCGTAGTCCGGCGTTCCCTTGTGACCCTTGGTCGCCACCCGCGGGTGGAAGGCGATCGCGGCGACGCCGGCCTCCTCGGCGAGCCTGACCGCGAGCTCGAAGCCGGAGCGGTCGCCGGCCTCGATCCCGGAGCGCAGCTTCACCGTCACCGGCACCCCTCCCCCGCCCGCGGCGGCGCCGCGGGCCAGGGCCAGGGCCAGCTCGGGGTCGCGCAGGAGCTGGGCGCCGGCGCCGGTGCGGCGGACCTTGGGCACCGGGCAGCCCATGTTGATGTCGATCAGGTCGGCGCCGGCCGCGGCGGCGATCGCGGCGCCGGAGCGCATCACCTCGGGGTCGTGGCCGAAGAGCTGGACCGAGACGGGATGCTCGTCGGGGTGGATCCGCATCAGCTCGCGCATGGTGCGCTCGTTGCGGTAGTGCAGGGCGAAGCTGGAGACCATCTCCGAGACCGCCAGCCCGGCGCCGTGGCGTTTCGCCTGCAGCCGCACGAACCAGTTGCCGATCCCCGCCAGGGGGGCGAGCAGGACCCGGTTGGAGATCGGCACGCCGCCGATCTCGAAGGGGTCCGTCAGCTCATGTCTGATTCCGGTCATGGATGAGGCGCAACCCCTTCAGGGTAAGCAGGTCGTCGACCTCATCGATCGTCTCGGTGAAGGGGACGACGCTCGCGGCGTAACCGCCGGTGGCGAGCAGCCGCGGGTTCGGCAGTTCCTCTTCGATCCGGCGGACGATGCCGTCGATCAGCCCGGCGAAGCCGAAGATGAAGCCGGAGTGGATCGCCGCTCGGGTCGAGCGGCCGATCGCCTCCCGCGGCTCTTCGAGGTCGATCCGGGCGATGCGGGCGGCGCGGTCGATCAGGGCGCTGAGCGAGGGGGCGAGGCCGGGGCCGATGGCGCCGCCGAGGTACTCGCCGTCGGCGGAGACGGCGTCGATGTTGATCCCGGTGCCGAAATCGACGGAGACGCAGGCCTCGCCGAAGCGCTCGTAGGCGGCGATCGCGTTGACGAGGCGGTCGGCGCCGACCTCGAGCGGGTTCTCGATCCGGATCGGCATCCCGGTCTTGACCCCGGGGCCGATGGTCAGGCAGTCGGCGTCCAGGTAGCGTCCCGCCAGCTGCTCGAACTGGCTGCCGAGCGGCGGCACCACCGAGGAGACGCAGACCGCGTCGACGTCGCCGAAGGACATCCCGCAGAGCGAGAAGAGGCCGGCGATGCGCTCGGCCAGCTCGTCCCCGGTCGCCCCCGAGCGGGTCTGGAAGCGCCAGTGCTCGACCAGGCGCTCGCCGTCGAAGGCGCCGAGGTGGGTCTGGGTGTTGCCGACGTCTACCGCGAGTAGCACCCGGCGATTATCGCCGGATCGGCAGCCGAGCGGGCGAGCGGCGCCCCTTGCGCATAGGATCGCGTCGTGGACGCGCGCCTCTACGTCATCCCGGCCTCGCATCCGAGCGTCGCCGCGCAGCTGATGCTCGAGCACAAGGGCGTCGCCTACAAGCGCACCGACCTGCTGCCGGTGATCTCCAAGGGAGTCCTGCGGGCGGTCGGCTTCCCCGGCATCACCGTGCCGGCGCTGAAGATCGACGGCGCCAAGGTGCAGGGCTCACGGCAGATCGCCCGCGAGCTGGACCGGCTGCGCCCCGAGCCGCCGCTCTTCCCCGCCGACGCCGAGAAGCGTGTCGCCGTCGAGGAGGCCGAGCGCTTCGGCGACGAGGAGTTGCAGCCGCCGATGCGGCAGATCCTCTGGTGGGCGATCAAGCACGACAAGGAGCCGCTGCGCAGCTACTCCGATGGCGCCAAGCTGGGGGTTCCGCTCTCCCTTGCGATGAAGACCGCCGCTCCGATCGTCGCCCTCTCCGCCCGCTTCAACGAGGCCGACGACGACCACGTGCGCCGCGGCCTGGCGGCGCTGCCGACGATGCTCGACAGGATCGACGCCTGGATCTCCGCCGGCGTCCTCAACGGAGAGCAACTCAACGCCGCCGACTTCCAGATCGCCCCCAGCCTGGGGCTGGCGATGACGCTGGACGACCTGCGCCCGGCGATCGAGAACCGCCCGGCGGGCCAGCTCGCGATGCGCGTCGTCCCCGACTACCCCGGCAAGACTCCGCCGATCCTCCCGCCCGCCTGGCTAGAGCCGCTGCACTCTCTGCCCGCCGCCTAGCGCCGCCAGGGCGCCGGCGAGGGAGGTGCCGTCGGGGAGGGCGAGGCCGGGGTCGAGCTCCAGCAGCGGCGCGAGGACGAAGCGGCGGCTGCTCACCTCGGGGTGCGGCAGGGTGAGGCGCTCGCTCCGCAGCTCGAGGTCGCCGAGCAACAGCACGTCGACGTCTAGCGGGCGGGGGCTGTGGCGGGGCGCGTCGAGGACGCGGCCGCGCTCGGCCTCGACCGCCTTGCAGGCGTCGAGCAGCGCCTCGGGCTCGAGCTCGGTGCGGATGCGAACGGCGGCGTTGAGGAAGTCGGGCTGGTCGAGCACCTCGCCGACCGGCTCGGTCACGTAGACGGAGGAGACCGCCTCGACCTCGACCCCGCGTGCCGCCAGCAGCTCGACCGCCGCCCGCAGGTGCGCCGCCGAGTCGCCGACGTTGGAGCCAAGCCCGAGGTACCCGATCCGCTCGATAAGTGGAATCTATGCGCCTCCATGCAATTCCCGGTGGTCCCAGTTCGGAACTCTTGTGTTTACCGAACTTTTCATATATAAAGTTCGGTTAATACCGGTACAGCCAAACCTTATGACGCCCAGAGGAAGACTCGAAAAGCGGATTTGGAGCGCCGATTTCGGCCGCTATGGCGGTCGCCGCTCTCGCGGAGCCTTTGGCTACCAGGCCTACATCCCGGATCCGATCGCGGAATTCGAGATCGCGTTTCCCGGCGACGTCGCGGAGGTCATCGGCGAGGCAGAGCGCGAGGTCGCCCTTCTCAACCGAGATCCCCCGCAACTGGATGGCCTGGAGGCGCTGGCGCGGCAGCTGTTGCGCGCGGAGTCCCTCGCCTCCTCGCGGATCGAGGGCCTGACGCTCTCCCACCGACGCCTCGCCAAGGCTGCTTTCGAGTCCCAGAGCAACGATGTCAACGCCCGCTCGGTGATCGGCAACATCGATGCGATGGAGAAGGCGATCGAGATCGGCGCCGGTGTCCACGAGCTCTCGCCTGAGGACATCGTCACGATTCACGAGACGCTGTTTCGAGGCACTCGCGACGAGGCGATCGCCGGCACGGTCCGCACCACCCAGAACTGGATCGGGGGAAGCGGACACGCCCCGCAACGCCGACTTCATCCCTCCTCCACCGGAGGAGGTCCCGCGCTTGCTGGAGGATCTCTGTGGGTTCATGAGCCGCGACGACCTTCCCGCGGTGGCCCAGGCGGCTGTTGCCCATGCTCAGTTCGAGACGATCCACCCCTTTCCCGATGGCAATGGCCGCGTCGGCCGATGCCTGATCCACGCGATCCTCCGTCGGCGCAGTCTGGCGCCGCGCTACGTCCCGCCTATCAGCCTCGTACTGGCTACCGACGTGAGGGGGTACGAGCAGGGGCTGACCGACTACCGCGAGGGGAGAGACACGGCGTGCTGCGCGGTGTTCGCACAGGCAACCCGCACCGCGGCACAGGAGGCCGAGAACTTTGCCAACCAGGTCGCGCGACTCCAAGACGAGTGGCTGAAGCGTGCTGGCAATCCGCGTGGCGATTCCACCGCCCGCAAGCTGATCGCCTCTCTCCCCGCCCACCCGATCGTCGACGTGGCAGCGGTCATGCGCATTGCCGGGGTATCGGACGTGGCCGCCGGCCGGGCGCTAGGCAAACTCGAGCGAACCGGGGTGCTCCAGCCCGAAAGACCGGGACGAACACGGGGTCGCTCCTGGGAGGCCCGCGACCTCTTTGATCTGGTCAACGGCTTCGAGCGTCGCCTTGCGACCCCACCCGGAGCGCGCCGCCCGATCCGGCCGACGCCCCACGATGCTGGTCCCTGAGCGATCCTCCCAGCGCCGGCGCTGGGCTACTCGGGTTCGCCGGGTTCCTCGTCGCCGTCGACCGCTCGTTCCTGGGTCACCTCGACGGCGATCTCCTGGATCGCCAGCGGCAGCGGCGGCTCGGGCTTGGCGGCGCGGACGCGGACCGAGTCGCAGCCGTAGCGCTCCATCAGGCGCTCGCCGACGACCTGGGCCAGGCGCTCCAGGGTGCGGTAGCTGCGCTCGGTCGCGGCGAGGGCGACGATGTCGCAGACCTGGGCGTAGTCGACCGTGTCCTCGAGGCGGTCCGTCAAAACCGCGTCGCAGTCGGGCACGTCGAAGGAGACGTCGAACTCGAGCCGCTGCCCGACCTCCTGCTCGGCCTCGCTGACGCCGTGGTGGGTGTAGATGGAGAGGCCGCGCAGCTCGACTTCGGCGCTCGATTCGATGCCGTTGCCGTGTGGTCCCTCTGCCTCCATGCCGGGAAACTACCCGAGGACCGCGTCCGGCTTGCCGAGGATCGCGGCGGCGACGGCCATCGCCTGGCCGACCTCGGCGACGTCGTGGACGCGCAGCACCTCGGCGCCCTCGGCGGCGGCCAGCACCGAGGAGGCGATCGTGCCGCCGAGCCGCTCTCCGGCGCCGGAGCCGTCGACCCCGCCGATGAAGCTCTTGCGCGAGGCGCCGACGACCAGCGGCCGCCCCAGCTCGCGCAGCTCGCCGAGGCGGCGCAGCAGCTCGAGGTTGTGCTCGGCGGTCTTGCCGAAGCCGACGCCCGGGTCGAGCCAGATCCGCTCCTCCGCGATCCCGGCCGCCGTCGCCGTCTCGACCCGCTCGGCGAGAAAGGCCTTGACGTCCGCGACGACGTCGTCGTAACGCGGTTCGTCCTGCATCGTGCGGGGACTGCCGGCCATGTGCATCAGCACCACCGTGGCGCCGCGCTCGGCGCACAGCGCCGCCATCGCGGGGTCGCCGCGCAGCGCCGTCACGTCGTTGACGATCGTGGCGCCGGCGTCCAGCGCCGCCGCGGCGACAGCCGCCTTCGAGCTGTCGATCGAGATCGTCGCCTCCCCCCCGGCCAGCGCCGCGACCACCGGCCCGACCCGCCGCAGCTCCTCCTCGACCGCCACCTCCTCCGCCCCCGGCCGAGTCGATTCGCCACCGACGTCGAGGATCTCCGCCCCAGCCTGCGCCAGCTCCTCGCCGTGCGCGACAGCTCGCTCAGGATCGAGGTACAACCCCCCGTCCGAAAACGAGTCGGGCGTCACGTTGACGACGCCCATCAGCTTCATGGGTCGGGTCAGCTGGCGTCGCCGCCGGCAAAACCTGGGCGGGGCCGCGGGTTGGGTCGCGCCCCTTCGCGCTGCGGGCGTTCCGGCTCGGGCGGCGGCGGGGCCGGCTTCGCCGGCTCCTCGTCGTCGGCGAAGACCTCGTCCGGCGACTTCCCCTCCAGCAGCGCCGCGAACTGGTCGGCGTCGATCGTCTCCCGCTCCAGCAGCAGCTTCGAGATCTGGTCGAGCTCCTCGCGCCGCTCGCCCAGCAGCCCCTTCGCGGTCTGGTGGGCGCCCTCGACGATGCGGCGTATCTCGTCGTCGATCTCGCGGGCGATCTCGTCGGAGTAGTCGGGTTCGGCGCTGAATTCGCGGCCGAGGAAGGGCTGGCCGCGATCGTGGCCGAAGACGCGCGGGCCGAGTCGCTCGGACATGCCGAACCGCATCACCATCTGCTTCGCCGTCTCGGTCACCTTTTCGAGGTCGTTGGAGGCGCCGGTGGTGATCTCGCCGAAGACGATCTCCTCGGCGGCGCGGCCGCCCAGCGTCATCGCCATCGTGTCGGTCAGCTCGGCGCGGGTGGTGAGGAACTTGTCCTCGGTCGGCAGGCTGATCGTGTAGCCGAGCGCCTGGCCGCGGCTGATGATCGAGATCTTGTGGACCGGGTCGCAGTTGGGCAGCAGGTGGCCGACGATCGCGTGGCCGAGCTCGTGGTAGGCGGTGATCAGGCGCTCCTTCTCGCTCATCACCCGGGTCTTCTTCTCGGGCCCGGCGATCACCCGCATGATCCCCTCCTCGAGCTCCTTCATGCTGATCTCGCGGTTGCCGGTGCGGGCGGTCAAAAGCGCCGCCTCGTTGATCAGGTTGGCGAGGTCGGCGCCGGTGAAGCCGGGGGTCTGGCCGGCGAGCGTGTCGAGGTCGATTTCGCGGCCCAGCGGCTTGCCGCGGGTGTGGACCTCGAGGATGTGCTTGCGGCCCTTGCGGTCGGGGCGGTCGACGACGACCTGGCGGTCGAAGCGGCCCGGCCGCAGCAGCGCCGGGTCGAGGATGTCGGGCCGGTTGGTGGCGGCGATGAGGATGATGTTGTCCTTCATCTCGAAGCCGTCCATCTCGACCAGCAGCTGGTTCAGCGTCTGCTCGCGCTCGTCGTGGCCGCCGCCCATGCCGGCGCCGCGGTGGCGGCCGACGGCGTCGATCTCGTCCATGAAGATGATGCAGGGGGAGTTCTGCTTGGCCTGCTCGAAGAGGTCGCGGACGCGGCTGGCGCCGACGCCGACGAACATCTCGACGAAGTCCGAGCCGGAGATCGAGAAGAAGGGGACGCCGGCCTCACCGGCGACGGCGCGGGCCAGCAGCGTCTTGCCGGTGCCGGGCGGTCCGTAGAGGAGGACGCCCTTGGGGATCCGGGCTCCCAGCGCCTGGAACTTCTTCGGGTTCTCGAGGAATTCCTTGATCTCCTCCAGCTCCTGCACCGCCTCGTCCACCCCGGCGACGTCGCGGAAGGTGATTTTCGGCGCGTCCACGGACATCCGCTTCGCTTTCGATTTGCCGAAGTTCATCACCCGCGAGCCGCCGCCCTGCATCTGGTTCATGAGGAAGATCCAGAAGCCGAGGAAGAGGACGAAGGGGAGGATGAAGGTGAGCAGCGAGAGCAGCCCGCTGCTGCCGGACCCGTGAACCGTCGTCTTCACGCCGGGCGTGCTGTCGAGCGTGTTGAGGAGGCTCTGCTCGGTGTTGGGCGGGTAGCCCGTGGAGAAGCTTTCGCCGTTCGTCTTCTTGACGTCGAGCGTGTTGTCCTTGGTGTTGAGCGAGACCTCTTCGATCTTGCCGCTGACGATCAGCCCGTTCTGGGGATTGACCAGACGGTTGTAGGAGGGCGCTTCCGTGCCCGAGCCGCCGCTGATCCAGTGCTGCGCGAGGAAGGCCAGGATGACCACCAGCAGGATCGGGAACGCCGCGCTTTTGAAAAAACGCCTCACGGGTGAAATCAGCGTACCAGGGGGTTTTGCCCGCCCTACTCGGCGAGAGCGGCGACGTAATCGAGATTTCGGTAGCGCTGGGCGTGGTCGAGGCCGTAGCCGATCGCGAACCGGTTGGGGATCTCGAAGCCGACATAGCGGGGCGAGAGGTCGACGCGGAGGCGCTCGGGCTTGGTCAGCAGCGCGCAGACCTCCAGCGAGGCGGGGTTGCGCGCCCGCAGGTTCCGCATCAGGTAGTGCAGGGTGAGGCCGGAGTCGATGATGTCCTCGACGATCAGCACGTGGCGGCCCTCGATCGAGGCGTCGAGGTCCTTGAGGATGCGGACGACGCCGGAGGAGTCGGTCTGGGAACCGTAGCTGGAGACCGCCATGAAGTCGATCTCGCAGGGGACGTCGATGCTGCGCATCAGGTCGGCGAGGAAGAGCACGGCGCCCTTGAGGACGCCGACCATGACCAGCTCGCGCCCGTCGTAGTCGCGGCTGACCTCGCGGCCCAACTCCGCGACCCGGCGCTGAAGATCCTCCTGGGCGACGAGGGTCTCGCCGATCGCTGGGTCGCTCACGCGGGGGAGTGTAGGGCCGATCCCAGTAGGGGTTTCACTTAACTTTTTTGAGGATTGCCGCTGGCTGTCGCCCGGGCCGCAGCGCCAAAAAAGTACAAGACGTTCCACCCCTACTGGGATCGGCCCTGCTCGGCGCGCAGGATGCCTCCTTCGACCACGGCGCGGATGCCGCCTCCCAGGTCGAGCATTGCGGTGCCGGTGCGGCGCAGGGCGGCTACCTGGTCGGCGAAGCGGGCGGCTCCGGGAAGCGGGCGGCCAGCGGCGGCGTCGGCGAGGCGCTGGAGGACGAGGCGCCGCAAGGCCGGAGGAAGCTCCGCGAAGCGCTCGATCGAGAGCGTGTCGCGCGCGGCGTTCGCGCTTCCGCCCAGCTCGGCGTCGACCAGCGCGTCGAGGACCTCGGCCTCGTCTCGCAGCAGCGCCGCCGTGCGCAGCACGTTCGCGGCCGCGGCGGGGTGGATCTTCGCCAGCTCCGGCAACAGCCCGTGGCGGACGCGGTTGCGCGCGTAGGCGTCGCCGTCGTTCGAGGGGTCGTCGCGCCAGCGCAGCCCCCGCTCCTCGCAGTAGGCGGTCGTCTCGGCCCGGGTGAAGCCGAGCAGGGGCCGGGCCAGGCGGCCGTCGCGCGGCCTCATCCCCAGCAGGGCACGGCGGCTGGGCGAGGAGGCGAGCCGGTAGAGGATGGTCTCGACCTGATCGTCGGCGGTGTGGCCGGTGACGACCGTCGCCCCGCCCGACTCGGCCAGCGCCGCCGCCGCGGCGTAGCGGGCGTCGCGCGCCCAGGCCTGGAGGTTGCCGGGACCCTCCGGCCGCCGCGGCCGCTCGACCTCCAGCCGCACCCCGAGCCGCTCGCACAACTCCGCGCAGTGGCACTCGTCCGCGTCGGAGCCCTCGCGCAGGCCGTAGTTGAGGTGCAGTGCCGTCACCGCACCGGCCCCGGCGGCGCCGACCGCGAGGTCGAGCATGCAGACCGAGTCCCGCCCGCCGGAGATCATCGCCACGACCGGGGCGTCCGGCGCGAGCAGGCCCTCGGCGAGCACCCGGTCGAGCATCGCGTCGGCGTCCACGGTCGGGGCGGCGTCCATGGACCGGAGTGTAGGAGCGGGCGCTCAGCCGGCGCCGCGGACGAGGAAGAGGTCGGTGGGAACCGGGAACCCCTTGAGGCTGACCTGGCCGATCGGCTCCAGGCCGAGCCCCTGCCGCCCCTCGATCGCCTCGGCGACCCGGTCGGTGACCAGCACCTCGCCGGCCAGGGCGCGGTTGACGACGCGGTGGGCGAGGTTGACCTGACTGCCGAAGTAGTCGCCGTCACGGTAGACAGCCTCGCCGCAGTGGATGCCGACCCGCGGCTGCGGGCGCTGCGGGAAGCGGGCCAGGAACCCGACCGCCCACTCGGTCAGCGAGGCCGCGTCGGGCGAGACCACCATCACCTCGTCGCCGATCGTCTTCACGATCGTCGCCTCCGGCGGCAGCGTCGACTCGACCGTCTCGACGAAGCGCTCGACCACGTCGAGGGCCTCGATGTCCCCCTCCTCCTCGGTGTAGCGGGTGAAGCCGGTGAGGTCGATGAAGCAGAGCGTCAGGGTGACCTGGCCGAGTTCGATTTCCACCGTGTCGGACCCAAGCTCCGACTCCATGTGTCCGACCACGTCCTGCTCGAGGAAGAAGCGCAGATAGCGGCTGTGCAGGTACTCGGTCAGCGGCGCCGCCAGCGGCAGGATGTCGGCCGCCAGCTCCCCCATCTCCTCGGCCATCTCCAGCTCCGGCACGGCGTCGCGAATCATCGGTTCGTGGACGTAGAGGTGAAAGAGGCGGACCTCGGCGTCGGCAATGCGGCGCAGCGACTGCACGTAGACGCGGACCAGCTGCAGGAAGGCGACCAGCGGGAAGCCGGCGGCGAGCACGCGGGCGCAGTGACGCAGCGCCGCGACGTCGCCGGGGCCGAGATCGCGCTGGCGCCCCTTCGGGGTGCCGAGGATGACGAGGATGCGCTCGATCAGCTCCGGTTCGAGCCCGGTCTCGCGCGCCATCTCGGCGACCGGGACCCGCTCCTCCTCGGCCTCCGAGAAGAGCTCTTCGGCGAAGCCGAAGGCCAGCCGCCCCTCGCGACCGGCGCTCTTCAGCTCCTCCAGCGAGTGGCCGCGCTCCCGCATCCGCGCCACCACCCGCGCCTGGGCGGCGGCGGTCGCGGTCCAGCGGCCGCGCCGGACCGGAACGATCTTCTCCTCCGCCCAGCGTTTGAGGGTGCTGGCGGGGACTCCCGATCGGCGCGCCGCCTCGCTCAATGAGATGCGCTCGTCCGCCATGCCGCCGAGCCTAGCCAAGTGGCTAGAGGCTAGGCTCGGCGCTCCGATGCCCGCCCGCCTGCGCCCGACCGCCCCGATCGCCGCCGACGCGGTGCTGGTCGGCGACCCCGGCCGGGCGCTGATGCTGGCCCAGGCGCTGCTGGAGGAGCCGAAGATGAGCAACCACGCTCGCGGGCTTTGGGGGTACACGGGACGGACGGACGGCGGCCGCGAGCTCTCGATCCAGGCGACCGGGATGGGCGGCCCCAGCGCCGCGCTCGTCCTCGCCGACCTGGCCGAGCTGGGGGTGCGGCGGGCGGTCCGGGTCGGGACCTGCGTCGCGATCGCCCCGGGGCCGGCGCCGGGGGACCTGTTGACCGTACTCGAGGCGCACGCCTGGGGCGGCGGCGGAGCCGGGGCGGCGATCCTTCCCGACCCGGCCCTGACCGCGGGACTGCGGCGGAAGCTGGGGCAGGCGACGCACCCGGCCATCGTCGCCAGCCTCGACGTCCTCCACCGCCGCGGCGCCGCCGCGGCGCCCTACGCCGAGCGGGTCGACGCGGCGGACATGCAGACCGCGGCGCTCCTCGCCGCCGCCGAGGGGCTCGGCTTCGAGCTCGCCGCCGTCCTCCTCGTCGCCGAGAGCGCCGCCGGGGACCAGGCGGACGACGGCGAGCTCGAAGCCGCCGCGAAGCTCGCGGGGGCGGCCGCGGTGGCCACCCTCTCAGACCAATTCTAACCCTAGAGTCGAGGGTTAGCTTTTCGCTTTTTTGGCGGTTTTCTTGGCCGCCTCGCGCCGGATCGCGCCGACCTCCCGGCTGAGGTCGTCGATCTGCTCCTCGACCTCCTCGAGCCGCTGCGAGAACGAGCGCAGCCGCCGCTCCAGGCGTTCCAGGTCGGTGGCGGAGGAGAGGTTGAGCGCGCCCATCGCCGCCTGCTGGGCCTCGATCGCCTTCTCGCGGGCGCCGAACGCGGCCGAGATCGCGTTGTGGAGCGTCGGGTTGTCGATCAGCGCCTGGGCCAGCTCGCCGATCGCCTGCTCGCTGCGCGCGCGCAGCCCGTCCTGCTCGTCGCGCAGCCCGTCCTGCCGGTCATCGTCGAAGCTCACGTCGCCCGCCTTTCGCGATTCATTGACAGCAGCTTAACGAGCGCATCCGGCTCGCCTGAAACGCTGCCGGATGCAGGCATGACGTCGACGTTGATTAAGGACTTGTTGGGAGGCGGCAGGAGTCGTTGCGCCCCCCTGGGCAAGCGAGTAGCGTGGGCTCGCCTATCGCGCGGGGAGGGTGCGGACGCAGTTTCCGCGATCCGTGGCCGCGGGCACCGAGGCGCACTGGGATGAGAGCCAAGATCGCACCGATCGTCGTACTCGCCAGCTTCCTGGCGCTGTCGGCGCTTGGCGTCGGAATGGCCGGCGCGGACCCGCTGGCCAAAAGCGCTCCGGTCGCGCCCGCCGCGACGAACACGACCGCGGTCCCGTCATTGCAGGCGTCGGCCTGCGCCAACGGGCTCGACGACGACGGCGACGGCCTGGTCGACCTCGCCGACCCCGACTGCGCCGATCCCACCGACACCAGCGAGGCACCGGCCCCGGGCGAAGGCGGCGCAGCGGGCGCGGCGGCGTCCCCCGAAGCGAGCGCGGACAAGACTGCGAAGGCGGGCGGGTTCGAGCACGGCAGCACAATCGACGGCAACTCGAGTGCCGGCGGCGACGTCCACGGCGGCGTCACCCGCAACGAAAGCCTCGGCGACTCCAGCGGCGGCGGCTCCGGCGGCGGCCTCAGCGCCCCGAGCGCGACCGGCGGCGGCGACCAGCCGCTGGCCGAAAGCTCCGACGGCGGCTCGCGGTTCTCCTCCGGCGGCGCTCCGACCACGGCCAACCCGACGACGACGATCGCCCCCTTCGGGCCGGCGCCGATCGGGGTTCCCAACTTCGTCATCGACTCCTTCGAGATCCCGCCCTTCCTGCTGCCGATCTATCAGGCCTGCGGGACCGAATACGGAATCCCCTGGGAGGTGCTGGCGGCGATCAACAAAATCGAGACCGGCTTCGGCACCAACCTCAACGTCTCCAGCGCCGGCGCCGTCGGCTGGATGCAGTTCCTGCCCTCGAGCTGGGAAACCTACGGGCTCGACGCCAACGGGGACGGGCGCAAGGACCCCTACAACCCGGTCGACGCGATCTGCGCCGCCGCCCACTACCTCAAGGTCGCCGGCGGCACCCACGACCTCTACAACGCGATCCTCGCCTACAACCACGCCGACTGGTACGCGCAGGAGGTGCTGCTCTACGCCCGCGCCTACGGCAAGCTGCCCTCCGACCTGGTCGGCTCGCTGACCGGGCTGACCGAGGGCGCCCACTTCCCGATCGCCGCCAACGCCCGCTACGCCGACGACATCTCCGCCCGCGCGGCGCTGAAGAGCTCGACCACCGACAGGCGAGTCTCCGGCAACGCCGCCGAAGTGATCTCCTCCTCGCCGACCCGCCGCGGCATCAACATCTTCTCCCACCGCGGGGCGCCGGTGGTCGCGGTCAACGACGGCGTCATCCGCAAGCTCGGCGGCTCGCCGCGGCTGGGAAAGTTCGTGGTTCTCGAAGACACCTACGGCAACCGCTACACCTACGCCGAGCTGGGGCGGATCGTCCGCGACCATCGCACGCTGGTGATGCCGAGCGGCAAGGAGCAACGGCTCCCGGTCGAAAGCCAGGACCTGCGGCCACGGCTGCGGGCGCTGCCCGGCCGCACCGGCGGGGAAGGGCGGGCCGAGAGCGGCGGCGGCGACGTCGCCCGGCCGGCCTCCACCGACGGCTCGCTGCGGATCGGCTCGAAGGTGATCGCCGGCACCGTGCTGGCCCGGGTCGCCGGCGGCGGCGAAGGCGTCGACCCCCACATCAACTTCTCGATCCGGCCGGCCGGCAAGGGCGCCCCGAGGATCGACCCGAAGCCGATCCTCGACGGCTGGAAGCTGCTCGAGGCGACGGCGATCTACCGGGCCAAGGGCAAGAACCCCTTCACCTCGCGCCTCAGCGGCGCCGGCGTCCTGCTCCTCTCCAAGGAGGCGCTGCAGAAGCGGGTGCTGGCCGACAGCGGCCTCACGATCTACCCCTGCGGCCGCGAAGACATCGCCACCGGGCAGATCGACCGCCGCGTCCTGGCGATGCTCGAGTACCTGCGCTCGAAAGGCTTCGAACTGGGGATCAGCGCCCTCAAGTGCGGCCACAGCCTGCTAACCACCTCCGGCAACGTCTCCGAGCACAGCAGCGGCGACGCGGTCGACATCGCCGTCATCGACGGCGTGCCGGTGGCGGGGCACCAGGGCCCGGGAACCAAGACCGACGAACTGATCCGCGACGTGCTGGCACTGCAGGGCACGATGCACCCTCACCAGGTGATCTCGCTCGAGGACCTGCCCGGCGAAACCAGCTTCGCCATGCCCGACCACTACGACCACGTCCACGTCGGCTACCACCCGCTCGAAGGCGGCCCGCTCGACGCGCAGTTCTCGGCGCTGCTGAAACCGGACCAGTGGCAGCGGCTGATCCAGCGGCTCGGGCAGATCGAAAACCCGGAAGTCCCGATCAAGCCCTCGCGCTTCTCGGTGCCGGACCGCAGGCGGGGCGGCAAGGGAACCGGCGGCGGGGCGGGCGAAGACTAAGAACCCGCCCAACCGGGAGAATCCCGGCTTCTGGCCAAGCTATTCGGATTCGCCCAGCTCGACTTCGCCGGCCCGCTGCCGCTGACCGACGGCCGCTACCTGGCCCGCCGCAACGGCGGCGAGCCGGGCGAGAGCGTGCTCGTGGTGCAGACGCTGGGAGCGCCGCCGCCTCCGGCGCGGCGACGGCGGCGGCCGCGGCGAGCCGAGCCGGACACCGAGCCCTCCCCCCTTCCCCTTGCCCGCGTCACCGCGGTGCGGGCCTTCGCCCCCTTCGAGAGCGAGCGCGACGCCGCCCGCTGGCTCGAGGAGGCAAGTGAGGCCGAGGACACCGCCGACGCCCTCGTCGCCGACGGGATCGAGCTGCTCAACCGCGCCCTGCACGTACAGGCGGTGGCCGGCGCCGATCCCCACGTCCAGCAGCTGACGCCCGAGCGGGCGGTAGCGGTGCGGATCGGCTTCGGCGACGGCGACCAGGTCGCCGATGGCCGCTTCGCCGACGCCCGCGAGGTCGACGTCTGGGCCAGCGGCGCCTCGCGACGACGGCGGCGCCAGGAGGACCTGCGTCCCCAGGAACGGGTCGCCGCGGTGCTGGGCGAGCGTGAGCGGGTCGACGCCTGCGAGACCCTGCTGCTGCGCGCCCGCGCCGACCTCGATGCCGGCCGTGGGCGCGAGGCGGCGCTGCAGCTGCGGGTCGGCCTCGAGGCGCTGCTGGCGGAGCTGAACGGGGCGCTGGCGGACCCGGGCCACGAGGAGGACATGGCGACGCTGAGCGGCCGCCGCTCCAAGGCCGGCGAGGCCGCCAACGCGGCCCTCGCGGGCGAGCTCGGACCCGAACAGGCACACCAGGTCCGAGAGCTGCTGGAAACCTGCGAGCGGGTCCTCCGCCGCCGCCGCATCCTTCAAGGCTAACCCTCAAGTCAAAGCTTAGACTCTCGCTCAGAGGACGAGACGGCGGGCTATTACCTCGTCGAGGAGGGAGTCGGCGAGGTGGTGGGCCTCTTCGAGCGGGACGCCCTCGATCGAGGGGACGCCGATCACGGTGAGGCCGGCGGCGCGGGCGGAGGCGACGCCGGTCGGCGAGTCCTCGAGGGCGACGACCGCCGGCCCCGGCTCGACGCCGAGCCGCCGGCAGGCCTCCAGGTAGGGGTCCGGCGCCGGCTTCGGCGCCGCCACCTCGTGGGCACTGAGGACGACATCGAAGTGCTCCTCGAAGCCGGCCAGCTGCAGCGATCGGCGGACGAAGACCAGCGGCGAGTTGGAGACGAGCCCGATCGGCGTGCCGCGGCGGCGCAGCGCTCCCAGCAGCTCGCGGGCGCCGATCATCGCCTCCACCCCGTGCTCGAGCTCGGCGACGACGAGCGCGTTCAGCTCCTCGATCAGCGCCGCTGCCCGGCCCGGCTCGCCCAGGCGCCGTTCCAGCACCGCGCCGGCGATCTCGGCCGAGGTCCCGACCAGCTCGCGCTTGTCGGCGGGGGTGAACTCGGCGCCGCGGCGCTCGAAGAGGTCCTGCTCGGCCCGGGTCCAGACCGACTCGGTGTCGAGGAGGAGCCCGTCGTTGTCGAAGACGACGGCGGCGGGCAGATCTGCGTCCATCGTCGCGATCATCCCAATTCGCCCCACCGGTCGCCCGCCGGGCGGGGAAAGCGGTAGCGTCGCGGCGCGATGTTCCACGTCGAGATCAGCGCCGGCCTGCACCGGGCGCGCGTCTTCAACCTCAACCGGGAGGACCTGCTGGCGAAGGTCGTCCAGCCCTGGCTGGAAGGCAGGCGGATCGAGATGGGCGACCACGAGTGGGAACCGCGGGACAGCAACCTGAAGATCCTCGAGGGCCCGCGGATGGAGACCGTCGACCTCTCCTTCGGCCAGGGTTGGGCCAACGCGGAGCGCAAGTCGGAGAACGTCACCCGCGACGCCCTCGAGGCGGCGCCGCCGCCGAGCCTACCCGACGCCTTCCTGGTCGAGGCGGAGTCGCCGCGGGACCTCGCCGCGGAGATGGCCGCCGCGCACGACGGCGAGGCGATCCCCTGGACCGACGCCCGCCGGCGGATCGACGGCCGCGACCCGGAGGTCGCGGCCGTGATCCTGGTCGTCAGGCGACCTGAGGCCGGCTCGCCGTGAAGTCGAGCAAGGCGCCGCGGGGGATGACCAGCACGGGGCAGGTCGCGGTCTCCACCGCGTAGTCGCTGGCGGCGCTGAGGGTCACCTTGCCCTGCGGCGACTCCGGCCGGGAGCCGACGACGAGCAGGTCCGCCGGGGCGCCGCCGGGCTCGCCGACGGTCGCGCCGAGCGCCGAGGCGAGGCTGTTCGCCGTCTCCCTCGCCGCCGCGTCGCCCTCGTCGAGGACGCGGACCGTGTTGATGCTGACCGACGGGTGCGAGCGCAGGCCGGCCGGGGCGATCGCGATCGCGGCCGGGCCGCCGAGCAGCAGTTTGTGGGCGGGGATGCCCGGCTTGACCGAACCGGCGGCGGTGCGGTACTCGGAGCCGAAGACGATCACGTCGGCGTTCTCGCTCTCGGCCAGCTCGGTCAGACCGACGCTGGTGCCGGCGTTGACGACGACGCGCTGGGGCATCTCCGGAGCGCCGACCGAGGCGGCGCCGCGGGCCAGCATGTCCTCCGCCTCCTTCTCGTCGAGCGCGCCACCGACCGAGTGGCGAACGTAGGCGAGCGAGAGCTCGGCGCCGGAGAAGGCGAGCAGGCGCCCCAGCGCCAGCGCGTCGCGGTCGTTGTCGGTGTCGTCGTAGGAAACGATGATCTTCAGTGCCATGGGATTGCCTCCTTGAGGGGTTTCGAATGCGAAGCTCGAAACCGATGGTGGCACCGGTTCAGCATTAGCACAACTTCTATTTTCTATCGTTACAATCGTTTTTGCTTATGTTGAACTCGAACCGCCTCAACGTCTTCCGCGAGGTGCTCGCCCACGGCTCCTTCTCCGACGCCGCCGATGCCCTCTCCTACTCGCAGTCCGCCGTCTCGCAGGCGATCGCGACCCTGGAGGGGGAAACGGGGGCGCCGCTGATCGAGCGCAGCCGCGGCGGCGTGCGGCCGACCCCGGCCGGCGCCGCCCTGGCCGGCCACATCGGCGGCATCCTCGCCCAGATGGAGACGGCCGAGGCGGAGCTGGCGGCGATTGCCGCCGGGCATGGCGGCCGCCTGCGCGCCGCCTCCTTCCCCACCGCCGGGGCGACGCTGATGCCGCGGGCGATCGCCGGCTTCCGCGCCTCCCACCCGGGGGTGGATCTGACCCTTGCCGAGGGCGAGCCGGAGGAGATCGCGCCGCGGCTGCGGGCGGGCGAATTCGACCTCGCCCTGCTCTTCGAGTTCGAGGGGGCGGGCGAGCGCCTCGGCACCGGCCTGCGGCGCTTCGAGCTGCTCGACGACCCGCTGCACCTGGCCCTGCGCCACGACCACCCGCTGGCCAGCCGCCGCAAGCTGCGGCTCGAGGACCTGCGCGAGGAGTCCTGGGTGCAGACCGGCGCCGCCAGCCCCTGCGCCAGGCAGGTCGTCCGCTCCTGCCACGCCGCCGGCTTCGAGCCGAGCGTCTCCTTCGAGAGCGACGACTACCAGACCGTTCAGGGCCTGGTCGCGGCCGGGGTCGGGGTGGCGCTGATCCCGCAGCTGGCTCTCTCCGCCGTGCGCGAGGACATCCGCGTCCGCGCCCTCGACCCGGCCAGCCCGGTGCGCAAGGTCTTCGCCGCGACCCCGCGAGCGGCGGCGGTGACGCCCGCCCTGGCGACGATGCTGGATGTGCTGCGCGAGGCGGCGCGCCCGGCCCCGAACGAGGAACCGCCCCCGAGAAGAGGCGGGGGCGGTTCCGTTGCTGTCGGGTAGCGGCCGGGAGAGCCGCTCGGGTTAGACCGTCGTCCCTCCAGCGGGCGCCGGCGGAGCGGGGACGCCACTCGGGTAGCCGAGCGAGGGGACGTCCGACGGGTACACCTCGTGCCCGTGGACGGCGATGTCGCCCTCCTCCATGTCCTCCTCGGACATCCGCAGCGGGACGACCAGGCCGACGAGCTTCAGGAGGATGAACGTCCCGATCGCGCAGAAGGCGATCACCCAGGCCGCGGTGTAGGCCTGCACCCAGAGCAGGTGCAAACCGCCACCGGAGATCAGGCCTTCGTGTTCGCCGGCCATCAGCTTGTTGGCGAAGATGCCGACGAGCAGACCGCCCGCGACCCCGGCGAACCCGTGCGTGTAGACCACGCCGAGGGTGTCGTCGACGTTGCGGAAGGGCCGGACCCGGCTGAGGTAGTTGAGCGCCAGGTAGACGAGGATCGAGGAGACGACGCCGATGATGATCGCTCCCCAGCCGTTGACGAAACCGGCGCCGGGGGTGATCGCGACGAGGCCGACGATCATGCCGTTGACGCTGCCGATCAGGCTCGGCTTGCGACCGGTGACGTAGTCCATCGCGACCCAGACCAGGAAGGCGACGGCGGTGCAGATGTTGGTGTTGAGCAGCGAGGCGGAAGCGACTTCTCCGGCGCTGTACCAGTCACCGCCGTTGAACCCGTTCCAGCCCATCCACAGCAACCCGGCTCCGATCGCGACCATCGCCAGGTTGTTCGGAGCGTCGACCTCGCGATCGCGCTGCAGCCGCGGGCCGATCACCCATGCCGCAATGAAGCCGGATGCCCCGGCAGCGAGGTGGATGACGTAACCACCCGAGTAGTCGACCGCGCCCTGCTGGGCGAAGAAGCCACCGCCCCAGATCATGAAGGCGTTGACCGTGTAGATGAGAAGCGTCCAGAGGGCGACGAACGGGATCCACGCCTTGAAGTTGAACCGCCCGAGCACCGATCCCAGCATCAGCAGCGGTGTGATCGCCGCGAAGACGATCTGGAAATAGGCGAGCGTCGACATCGGGAAGAGGAATTCTTCTTCCGGTAGCTCCCCGATATGCGCCTGTTCAAGCAGGCTGTGGCTGTTGAGGATCGAGCCTGGCTTCCCCAACATGTTGCCCAGGAAGCCGCTGGTCGCGCCGAAGATGTGGATCGGATCGCCGAACGCCATCTTGAAGCCGACCAGCACCCAGAGGATGAGCACGATCGCGAAGGCGACGAACGCCATCATCATCGAGTTCACAGACCAGCGCTTCTGCATCACGCCGCCGTAGAGAACGACCAACCCCGGGATGCTCATCAGTCCCACCAGGGTGGCGGCCGTCATCTGCCATGAATTGGCCCCTTCGCTCAACCATTCCATTGATCCGGTGTTTCCTTTCGTAGATTGGGACTTGCGCTAACCCTTCCGCCATGCCCCGGGCGCCACTACGTACGAGTGTCCAAAGATCGGTTCCCGAGTTTCGCCCGGATGGCGCAATCGAGCCCGAACGAGACCGGATACAGTGGCTCCGCGATGCCACTGGAAGGTCATTACGAGCGGCAGACGACCCCTCTGCGCAAGCTGACGCCGCGCGAGTTGAAGGCCGCTTTCGGGGTTCTGGCCGTCACCCTCGTCGCGATGCTCGCGGTGATCGTGCTGACGGCGGGCGACAGCACGAATGCCGATGCCGCGGGCTGCACCAGGTCACATGTCGCCGGCGTCGTCGGCAGCGAAACGTTCTACGCCTGCGGCGAGGAGGCCGTCCAGCTCTGCTCCCGGGCGACGGAATTCAACGGCGCCCGCTCCGAGACCATCCTCGCCGACTGCAAGAAGAACGGCATCGATTTCTAAGCCCCGGTTCCCCGGGCTCTACCCCAGTGCCGTGAGGAGGGACTCGAGCTCCGCGTCGACCTCGCCCTCCAGCTTCAGCTCCGCGTCGGCGTCGTAGGGGGTCGGGCCCTTGGTGACGATCGCCAGGCGGCCGCCACGCTCCAGGGTCAGCTGCGGCAGGCCCGCCACCGGGTGGACGGCGAGGGAGGAGCCGACGCAGAGCATCAGCTCGGCCCGTTCGGCGAGGTCGCGGGCCCGCACCATCGCGCTCTCCGGCAGCAACTCGCCGAAGAGGACGACGTCGGGTTTGACCGCGCCGCCGCAGCTTGAGCAGAGGGCGACGCTGGCCTCGTCGAAGAGCGCGTCCACCTCGTCGATCTCGAAGACGGTGGCGCAGCGGGTGCAGGAGGAGGTCTCGATCGAGCCGTGCACCTCGACCACGTTGCGGGAGCCGCCGGCCCGGTGCAGGCGGTCGATGTTCTGCGTGATCACGCCCTCCAGCAGGCCACGACGCTCGAGCTCGGCGAGCGCCTCGTGGGCGGCGTTGGGTCGTTTGTCGCCGAGCGAGGCGAAACGCGGCCGGTAGTAGGACCAGAAGCGCGCCGGGTCGCGCTCGAAGACGTCGATGTGGGCGACCTCCATCGGGTCGACGTTCGCCCAGAGCCCGGTCTCCGGCGTGCGGAAGTCCGGGATCCCGGACGGCACCGAGACCCCGGCCCCGGTCAGGGCGACGGTGCAGCGCGACTCGCGGATCATCTCCGCGAGTCGCTCCAGCGCCGTCGCGGTCGCTAGCTGCCGCTCCACTTGGGGGTGCGCTTGGCGAGGAAGGCGCCGATACCCTCCTTGGCGTCCTCGCTGCGGAAGACGGTGGCGAAGGCCTGCTTCTCGGCCTCGATGCCCTCGTCGAGGTCGCCCTTGTGGGAGACGGTCTTGATCTGCTCGACCGCCAGCGGCGCCTGAGCGGCCAGCTTGCGGCCCCACATCAGCGCCGTCTCGAACAGCTCGTGGTCGGGGACGACGCGGTTGACGAGGCCCAGTTCGAGCGCCTCCTCGGAGAGCACCGCGTCGCCGACCAGGTTCATCTCCAGCGCCTTGTTCGGCCCGACCAGCCGCGCCAGGCGCTGGGTGCCGCCGAAGCCGGGGACGATCCCCAGCTTGATCTCCGGTTGGCCGAAGACGGCCGCCTCGGCGGCGATCCGCACGTCGCAGGCCATGGCCAGCTCGCAGCCGCCGCCGAAGGCGATCGAGTTGACGGCGGCGATCGTCGCCACTCGCGAGGTGCCGAACTCGCGCAGCAGCGCGTGGGCGGCGTGGATCAGCTCCTCGCCGCTGCCCTCGTCCATCTGGGTGAAGGCCTTGATGTCGGCGCCGGCGGAGAAGACGACCGGGACCGAGGAGGCGATCACCATCGCCCCGACCCCCTCGGCCGCCTTGACCCGCTCCCAGACCGCGCCGAGGTCGCGGATCACGTCCGGGGAGACGGCGTTCATCGGCAGGTTGGCGAGCCAGGCGACGGCGACCCCTTCGCGGGTCTCCAGCTTCACCGTCTCCGCCTGCTCGCCCTCGTCGGGCCGCGGGTAGGGGTAGAAGCCCTGGCCGGCGGCGAGGCCGAGCCGGCCCTGGGCGACCAGCCGCTTCAGGGTCACCGGCGGCGCGAAGCGCTCCCCGTGACGCTCCTCCAACCGCTCGACCTGCTCCAGCACCTTGTCGAGCCCTTCGACGTCGGCTTTCCAGAACGGCGGCAGCAGGCCGCGGCGCGGGTCCAGGCCGGCGCCGGCCATCATCCCGAGGTCGACGTCGCGGACCGAGCAGATCCCCTCCTCGACCAGCAGGCAGGACTCGATCAGGGCGCGGCAGGTGAACATCGCAACCAGTTCCTCGGCGTCGGGGGCGGCGTCGCCGGGGATCGTCTGCTCGCCGTCTTTGAAGAAGCCCTCGCCGCCGCTCTTGGCGCCGAGCTTGCCGTCGGCGACCAGCTGCTTGAGGCCCTGGTGGACGTAGAAGGTCTCGCCGTAGGAGTCGTTGAGGTGCTCGGCGACGTGCAGGACGGTGTCCAGCCCGAGCAGGTCGGTGAGGAAGAACGGCCCCATCGGGGCGACCTTGGCCTCGGCGATCGCCTGATCGATCTGCGCCAGCGAGAGGCCGTGCTCCTCCTGGGCGCGCCAGATCTCGCCGATCGTCGCCATCAGCACCCGGTTGACGACGAAGCCGGGCACCTCGCCGCAGACGATCGGCTGCTTCTTGATCGCCTGGGCGAAGTTGTAGGCGGCGGTGGCGGTCTCCTGCGAGGTGTCCTCGCCGACGATCACCTCGACCAGCGGCATCACCGAGGCCGGGTAGAAGAAGTGGAAGCCGACGACCTTGTCGGCGCGCAGGGTCGCCTCTCCGATCTCGGTGATCGAGAGCGAGGAGGTGTTGGAGGCGAGGATCGCGTGTCCGGGGGTGGCGGCGTCGATCTCGGCGAAGACCGCCCGCTTGATCGCCATCTTCTCCGGCACCGCCTCGACCACGAAGTCGACGTCGCCGAACTCGGCGTAGCTGGTGGTGCCGACGATGAGACCCATGACCTCTGCGAGGCGGGCGTCGGCCTGCTCCTGGCTCAGCTTCTCCTTCTTGACCAGGCGGGCGAGTTGGCCCTCGGTGACCGCGCGCGCCTTCTCCAGCGCGGCGTCGACGAACTTCTGGTCGATGTCCTTGACGACGACGGGGATGTCGGCGGCGGCGATCGCCTGGGCGATCTCACCGCCCATGGTGCCGCCGCCCACGACGGCGGCCTTGGAAACGAACATTGCGGGGGAATCCTCCGTTTTGGCTTGGCAGGGCGGCGGGCGCCGCGGACGCGGGAGGCTATCGCCCTCCGCCCGGACAAAGCGTCCGGGCGATCGTTGTACCGCGGTACAAAGGCATTTCTCGCCGCTGCCCATTACATTGCGTGGGCTCTTCGACCAAGTGAGGGATTGACACAGAGATGACTCGAATTCGCCAGCAGAACGTGACCGCAGCGCAGTGGAGCTCCAACGGGGAGGCCCTCGGCGCGCTCGACCTGACCCTTCCCGAGAACGAAGCCTTCGGCGCCAACGTCTTCTCCGTCGCCGTGCAGCGCGAACGGCTGCCCGCCGACGCCTTCGAGAAGCTGCAGGCGACCCTGGCCGGGGGCGAGGCGCTCGACCCCAGCCTCGCCGACGCCGTCGCCGAGGCGATGAAGGACTGGGCGCTGGAGAACGGCGCCACCCACTACACCCACATGTTCCAGCCGCTGACCGGCTCCACCGCCGAGAAGCACGACTCCTTCTTCGAGCCCGCCGGCGACGGCGCCTCGCTGGCCGGCTTCTCCGGCAAGGAGCTGATCCAGGGCGAGCCCGACGCCTCCTCCTTCCCCACCGGCGGCGTCCGCGCCACCTTCGAGGCCCGCGGCTACACCGCCTGGGACCCGACCTCCCCCGCCTTCATCCTCGAGAACCCGAACGGGGCGCTGCTCTGCATCCCGACCGCCTTCGCCTCCTGGACCGGCGAGGCGCTTGACGGCAAGATCCCGCTGCTGCGCTCGATGGACGCGCTCTCGCGCTCGGCGATCAGGGCGCTGCGGCTGCTCGGCGACGAGGAGTCCCAGCGGGTCTTCACCACCGTCGGCCCCGAGCAGGAGTACTTCCTGATCGACGAGCAGTACTTCTTCGAGCGGCCGGACCTGATCGCCACCGGGCGCACCCTCTTCGGCGCCAAGCCGGCGAAGGGGCACGAGCTCGACGACCACTACTTCGGCTCGATCCCCGAGCGCATCCTGGCCTGCATGATGGAGGCCGAACTGGAGATGCGCAAGCTCGGCATCCCGGTCAAGACCCGCCACAACGAGGTGGCGCCGGCGCAGTACGAGATCGCGCCGATCTTCGAGAACTCCAACGTCGGCTCCGACCACCAGCAGATGCTGATGCAGACGCTGGAGAGCGTGGCGCGGCGCTACGGCCTGGTCTGCCTCCTGCACGAGAAGCCGTTCGCCGGCGTCAACGGCTCCGGCAAGCACAACAACTGGTCGATGGGGACCGACACCGGCGCCAACCTGCTCAACCCGGGCGACACGCCGGCGGACAACATCCACTTCCTCTTCTTCTGCGCGGCGGTGATCCAGGCGGTCAACAAGCACCAGGGGCTGCTGCGGGCCTCGGTCGCCAACATCGGCCAGGACCACCGGCTCGGCGCCAACGAGGCGCCGCCGGCGATCATCTCGATCTTCCTCGGCGGCGAGTTGGAAAGGGTCTTCGAGGCGATCGCCACCGGCGAGGGAGACCCCAACACGCCGGCCTCGTTCCTCGACCTCGGGGCGACTGTGCTGCCCTCGCTGCCGATGCACGGCGGCGACCGCAACCGGACCTCGCCGTTCGCCTTCACCGGCAACAAATTCGAGTTCCGGGCGCTGGGGTCGAGCATGTCGCTGGCCTTCCCCAACACGGTCCTGAACACGATCGCCGCCGAGGCGATCGACGAGTTGGCCGGCAAGCTGGAGGCGAAGCTCTCCGGCGGGATGGGGATGCCGGAGGCCGTGATGGAGATCGTCAAGGAGTCCTACCTGGCCAACAAGCAGGTCTGCTTCGGCGGCGACAACTACTCCGAGGAGTGGCATGCCGAGGCCGAGCAGCGCGGGTTGAAGAACCTGCGGACGACGCCCGACGCCCTGCCCGAGGTGCTCGCCGACGACACGGTCGCCGCCTTCGAGAAGTACGACGTGCTCTCCAAGCGCGAGCTCGAGTCCCGCTACGAGGTCTGGCTCGAGCAGTACGCGATCCGGGCCAACATCGAGGCCGAGGAGACATTCTCGATCGCCCAGACGATGCTGCTGCCGGCGGCCCTGCGCCACCTGGCGCTGATCGCCGAGGCGGGAGTCTCCAGCCTCGAGGGCGAGGCGCGCGGGCTGGTCGACGAGCTGGTCGCCGGGCTCGGCGAGCTGAAGGCGGCGAACGCCTACCCGGACGACCTCGAGGGCATGGACCTGGCCCTGCACGCCCGCGACGCCCAGCTGGCGGCGATGGCGAAGGTGCGCGAGGCGGCCGACAGGCTGGAGAAGGTCGTCGCCGACGACCTCTGGCCGCTGCCGAAGTACGAGGAGATGCTGTTCATCAAGTAGGCGCGGGATTGAGGATCAATCCCGGTAGGGGTTCCACTTAACTTTTTCGTGGGTTGGCTGCTGCCGTCCGAGGTGCGCAGCGCCGAAAAAGTACAAGACGTTCCACCCCTACCGGGATTGATCCTCATCGTCGTTGCCGACATTACGAACAGCGCGGTAGATGAGGTAGCCGATCGCGGCGAGGCCGACGATCGGGATCAGGCCGCCGAAGACGGCCGGCCAGGCCTCTGCGGCGAGGGTCACCCGCGGGACAGTACTCGCATTCGAAGGCCACCCTTCGGGGAGAGGGTGGGCATCTGGCGGATCGTCATCGTGCGGCCGGGGAGGGCGTCGAGGCGGAGGCGCTGGAGCAGCATCGTCGCCACCAGCTTCACCTCCATCTGACCGAAGCGTTTGCCGATGCAGACCCGCTGGCCGCCGCCGAAAGGCACGTAGGCGCCGCGCGGCAGTGCCGCCTTGCGCTCGGGCGTAAAGCGCTCGGGGATGAAGGCCTCCGGCTCGGGAAAGACCTCGGGGATGCGGTGGCTGGCCCAGGAGCAGTAGTTGACGTAGGCGTCGCGGGGGACGCCGTAGCCGCCGAACTCGAACTCGCGCACGGCGCGGCGGGGGCCGATCCAGGCCGGTGGGTAGAGGCGCAGCACCTCGTCGAGGACCATGTCGAGATAGGGCATCTCGCGTTCGAGCTGGTCGACGGTGGGCGTCGCCCCGCCCAGGACCCGCTCCTCCTCCTCGAGGAGCCGGGCGCCCACCTCCGGGTGTCGCGCCAGCTCGTACATCATGAAGCTGAGGGTCGAGGTCGAGGTGTCGTGGCCGGCGAACATCAGGGTCATCACCTGGTCGCGCACCTCGCGGTCGCTGAACGCCTCCCCCGCCTCGCCGCGGGCGCCGGTCAGCAGGCTGAGGATGTCCATGCGCTCCTCGTCGGGAGCGACCCGCCGCCGCTCGATCTCGCCGAAGACGATCTCGTCGAGCACCTGGCGCGAGGCGATCAGCTTGCGCCAGGGCGAGCCCGGGCCGCGCAGGAGGCGCAGTGGGTAGTCGATCCCGTAGAAGCCGAGGGCGCGCTCGAAGTGCTCGGCCGCGGCAGCGCCCTTGCCCGCCTCGTCGGGATCGAGTCCGAGCAGCGCGCGCATTGCGATCCGCATCGCCAGGTTGCGCATCCAGTCATAGACGTCGACGACGCTGTCCGGGCGCAGTCCGGCGATTGCCGCGCCGGCCTCGACGATCATCGCCTCGACCGAGGCGGTCAGCTGGCGCCGGTGGAAGGCCGGCAGCATGATCGCCCGGGCACGGTCGTGGTAGTCGTCGTCGATCGTCAGCAGGCCGTCGCCGAGCAAAGGGATCAGGTCGCCGAAGCTCGACTCGCGCCAGTGGAAGTTCTCCGGGTGGGCGACGGTGATGAAGTTGTTCGCCTCCGGCCCGAGCATGAAGATCACCTTCGTGTGGAGCAGCCGCATGCTGAAGATCGGGCCGTGCTCTTCGTAGTTTGCAAGCAGCAATGGCAGCGGATCGTGGGCGATCCGGTGGGTGCGGGCGAGGCTGAAGTCGCCTGGCCCGGGTGGGAACTTCCCTCTCCCCCGCCACTCGGCCCGCAGGTCGGCGGCGACCCGGCGGACCGGGTTGTCGGACATCTGTGGCGGCTTGGCGACCGGTGCTGCGGTGTCGACAGGCATCGCCGGCGATCCTAGCTGGCTGACCGGCCAAACGCCGCTGTGGACTTTCTCCTTGCCAGGGGACGGAGAAAGGCGCGGGCTCAGGCCTCCCAGAGCACTCCGTCGGCGGCCTGCGGCAGGAGGCTCTGGATCGCCTCGTCGGCGGGGACCCAGCCGCCCGACTCGGGCCGCAGCAGGCCCAGGGCCTTGATCGCGTTGAGGTCGCGGCTGAGGGTCTTCTCGGTCTTGGCGGCGTATGCCCCGGCGAGGCGGGGGGTGAGGGCCGGGATCGCCCGCTTGGGCACCGCTCTGCCGGATGCGTGGAACTCGCGGGAGAGGTCGAGGACGAGACGAAGGCGGCGATTGTCGGTTTCCCCCCGGCGCTCCCCGAAGCTCTGGTAGACGAACTGCTCCCAGCGATCTTCGAACTGGACCTTGCGGATCACATCCAGCTGTTCGCGCAGCTGGTCGACGAATCCCTGGGCCGCGTATCGCAGGAAGGAGAGCACCCCGTCCCGGTCGCGACTGGATATGGCGAGCTGCCGGTAGTACTCGGAGCGGGTGAGGTTGTAGTGGTTGGACAGGAGCTGGCAGGTGGGCACCGGGAAGCCGGCGCAGAGAAGGATCTGCAGCTCTAGGAGCCGGGCAGTGCGTCCGTTGCCGTCGCCGAAGGGATGTATCCAGGCCAGATAGAGGTGGGCGACTATGGCCTTGACGATCGCGAGGGGGGCGGCCAGCTGCGGGGCTCCCGGCGGGTGATCGAATTCGTCCCCGTTGAGCCAGTCGCAAAGCCGGGCGAGGAGCGGCTCGGCGTCCTTCGCCGGCGCCGCCTTGTAGGTGCCGACCACGACGGAATGACGCCGGATCTCTCCCGGGACCACCCCCTCCTCCAGGTCCAGGCCCGCGAGGATCAGGCGGTTGTACTCGCAGAGGCGCTCGACCGAGAACGGCAGCGCGGAGTCGTCCAGCAGCTCTTTGCGGGCGACGTTGTAGGCGGCGAGCACGTTCTCGATCTCCCGCTCCAGGTATTCGCGGGACGGGGGCAGCTCAAGCGTGCGGTCGAGGATGCGCCTCACCTCGTCCTCGGAGAGGGTGTTCCCCTCGATCGCCGTGGTGGCCAGCATTCCCTTGACGAGGTACACCTGCAGCAGCTCGGCGGCGGCGGCGGGCGAGAGCAGGGCGCGGCCGACGTGCTGGCTCTTCGACTTGGCCTCCCCCAGGAGCACCCAGGTCGCCGGCGGGACGGGGCGCAGGTCGAGGCGGAAATCTATGTGGGGATGGGTCTTTGAATATCCCTCTGCACTGGGCATTCCGCGATTATAGACCAGTATTTGTCCGGAATGTTGTCCATGGCTATGTCCGGGCGGCAGTGGCGGCGAGCTGGCCGCAGGCGGCGTCGATGTCGCGGCCGCGGGTGAGGCGGACGGTGGCGGTGAGACGGTGCTCGGCGAGGATCGCGCGGAAGCGCTCGATCCGCTCCGGCGGGGAGCCGTCGTAGGCGCCGGTCGGGTTGTAGGGGATCAGGTTGACCTTGTAGACGCGGGGGTCGAGCAGGGCGGCGAGCTGGCGGGCGTGCTCGGGGAGGTCGTTGACGCCGTCGAGCATCACGTACTCGACGAAGATCCTGCGGCGGCGGCGGGCGCGGTAGCGGTCGCAGGCGGCGAGCACCTCGGCCAGCGGATAGCGGTCGTTGACCGGCATCAGCTGGGAGCGCAGGCCGTCGTTGGGGGCGTGCAGGGAGAGCGCGAGGGCGACCGGCAGCTCGCACTCGGCGAGGCGGTCGATGCCGGGGACCCAGCCGACGGTGGAGATCGCGGTGCGGCGGTGGGTGACGCCGAGGTCGGGCAGGCGCTCGCAGGCGGCGAGAACGGCGTCGATGTTCATCGTCGGCTCTCCCATGCCCATGAAGACGACGTGGTCGATCGGCTCGAGACGGCGGAAGTGGAGCGCCTGGTCGAGGATCTCGTCGGCGCTGAGGTTGCGGCCGAACTTCATCTGGCCGGTGGCGCAGAAGCTGCAGGTCAGCGGGCAGCCCGACTGCGAGGAGACGCAGACCGAGCGGCGACCGTCGCGGTAGCGCATCAGCACCGCCTCGAGCGGGCGGGCGTCGGCGGTGTGGAAGAGCGACTTGACGGTGCCGTCGTCGGAGCGGGCCTCCGCCTGGAGGGAGAGCGTGGAGAGCGGCACCGCGGCCTCGAGCCGGTCGCGCAGGGTCCCCGGCAGGTTGGTCATCTCCTCGTAGGAGCCCGCTCCGCGCGCGACCCACTCCCAGACCTGGGCGGCGCGATAGGAGGGCTCGCCGGCGTCGGCCAGCGTGCGATCGAGCAGGTCGCGGTCCATCCGGCGAGTGTACGGAGGCCGACTCTCCCGAACTCGAAGGATTGCTGTTGCTATAGCCACAGAAACCCTTCGCGTTGTCGCGCCCTAGGATGGCAGCGCAGCACGGTCGGAGATCGAGACGAGGAGGAGTCAAATGAGCTACGCGGTTAAGAGGATCGACGAGATGGAGGCCGTCTTCGGCGGCGGCTTCAAGCGCGCCCGGGCCGAGCTCGGGGTCGAGTCGTTCGGCATGCAGATCATCGACATGCCGCCCAACTACGACAACTACCCGGAGCACGACCACGAGCAGGACGGGCAGGAGGAGGTCTACGTGACGCTGCGTGGCGGCGGCAAGATCGAGATCGAGGGCGAGCGCTTCCCGCTGGACGAGGACCACGTGGCACGGGTCGGGCCGGGCGTCCCCCGCAAGGTCTGGCCGGGCGAGGACGGCATCCGCATCCTCGTGCTCGGCGGCAAGGCCGGCGAGGCCTACGAGGCCCCCGACATCACCAAGCTCGGCGAGCCCGACCCGATGGCGGCGAGCTAGGGGCTCCCCTTAGGGTGGCTCTGTGCTTCGACGCGTCTCGTCCCTAGCGGCGCTCCTGACGGTCACGGCGCTCGCCGTGCCGGCAGCCGGCGCGGCTGCGCCCCCGGCGACGGTTGACGCCGGGGGCGTGGGTGGCGCAGGCGTGGGAAGTGCCGGCGGAAGCAAAGACGCCGTCGTGGTCGCCTCCGGCGACGTCACCGTCGCCCGCGGGGAAACCGTCGACGGGGTCTTCATCGCCCACGGCGACGCCAGGATCGCCGGCCGGGTCGACGGCGACGTGGTCGTGCTCAGCGGCGACGTCCTCGTCTCCGGCCGGGTCGACGGCGATCTCTTCACCGCCGGAGGCAGGGCCCGTCTGCTGCCAAGCGCCGAGGTCGGCGGCGACGTCGCCTATGGCGACAAGCGCCCGCGGGTGGCCCTCGACGCCCGCGTCCACGGCGACGTCACCAAGCGGAGCTGGCCGGACCTCGGCGGCCTGGTGCCGTTGATCGGCGGCTTCGTCGTCTGGCTCGCGATCGGCCTTTCGGCGCTGGCCCTGGGCTCCCTGCTGCTGCTGATCGCGCCGGGCGCGGCGGACTCACTCGAGGCGCGCTCGCGGGAGCGGGTCGGGCCGACGATCGCGATCGGCATCGCGATCCTGATCGTGCTGCCGATCACCGCCCTGCTCGCCGCGATCACCGGCTTCGGCCTGCCGCTGTCGCTCGGCATCTTCTTGGCGCTGCTCCCCCTGGGAGCCGTCGCCTACGTCACCGCCGCCTACGCGCTCGGCCGCCGAGCGCTGAAGCCGCCGCGGAGGCGCATCCTCTCGCTCCTGGTCGGCCTGGCGATCCTGCGGGCGGTCGCCCTCGTCCCCATCCTCGGCGCGCTGGTCGGGCTCGCCGCCCTCGTCTTCGGCCTCGGCCTGATTGGCACCGCCATCGGCGCGGCGCGGGAGACGAAGGGTCCGGTTACGCCCACCGGCCGCGACCCTCGGCGCGGCGCTTGAGGGCGCCGAGGATGCGGCGGGTGGCGAGGACATGCATGCGGGTGCCGATCACCAGCGCCCGGTAGGCGCCGCCCTTGAGGCCGGGGAACTCGGCGCGGGTCTCGGCGCGAACGCGGGTGCGGGTGGCGTCGAGTTCGTCGAGGCGAAAGATCAGGGCGTAGTCGGAGAAGCGGTGGCTGCCGGCCAACGCCAGCTCAGCCGGGGACTCGGCGGCGGCGACGTGGAAACCCGGAAAGGCCGAGCCCGGCGCCAGCGGCCGCGGTCCTGACGCCTCGGTGTCGGCACAGCCGACGAGCCGGGCATAGCGTGGCGCCGCGGTGCCGGAGACAGAGGCCTCGACCACGTGCAGCAGCGCCTCCCAGACAACCTCCCGGTCGGCCGCGACGACGGCGGCGTGCTCGTCGACGTACGGCAGCTGCTCGGGGTCGAGGCTCATGCGTTCATGCTATTTGGGGATCGGGGGCAGGGTCCCGCCTCGGGGGCGGTTAGCTTTGAGGCGTGACCGACGCGGAGACGCTCTTCGAGACCGAGGGAGGCAGCCACTCCACCACCGTCGAGGTGCTGCGCGTCATCTACAAGGCCGATGACGACGGCTACGCGGTGCTGGAAGTGCGCGACTCCGAGTCGCGCGACAAGCACCCGCTGGTCGGGCCGATCGCCCACCTCAATCCCGGCGACCGGGCCGAAGTCAGCGGCGACTGGCAGACCCACTCCACCTACGGCCGCCAGCTGCGCGCCCGGCGCGCGGTGCCGATGGACCCCGAAGACCGCGAGGGACGGATCGCCTACCTGACCTCGCTGCGCCACATCGGCCCGGCGCGGGCCAAGCGGCTGGTCGACGAGCACGGCGAGGAGGTGATGCGGGAGATCGCCGCCGACCCGGCCGGCGTCTTCGGCGCCCTGGGCGGGATGAACGTGGGCCGGGTCGACGCCGCGGTCGAGTCCTGGCACGCCAGCCGCGCGATCCGCGACCTGCACGTGCAGCTGGCGCCGCACGGGCTGGCCCACCTGGCGGCGCCGATCCACGCCCGCTTCGGCGAGCGCTCGATGGCGGTCCTGCACGAGGACCC
Source organism: uncultured Actinomycetes bacterium (assembly GCA_963714045.1). Lineage (GTDB taxonomy): Bacteria > Actinomycetota > Thermoleophilia > Solirubrobacterales > 70-9 > VAYN01. Next base: position 2,442,140 of record OY970225.1, read on the forward strand.
CTACCGGCTGACCGAGGTGAGCGGGGTCGGCTTCGCCCGCGCCGACAGGATCGCCCTGGCCGGCGACGAAGCGCCCGAGTCCTCGCGGCGTGCCCAGGCGGCTGCCCTCTTCGCCCTGGCCGAGGCCGAGCAGGGCGGCAGCACCTACCTGCCGCTGGCGGAGCTGGCCGGGCGGGCGGCGAAGCTGCTCGGGCTACCGGCGGACCCCGACGTCCTCGCCGTCGCTCCCGGCCTGGTGGTCGAGGAGGGCAACGCCTACCGGGAGAGCACGCTGGCCTCCGAGGAAGCGGTCGCGAAGACCCTGAAGAGGCGCCTCGCCGCTCCTCCCCACCTCGAGCACGATCCCGGCGACTCCCCCGCGACCGACGACGAGGCCCAGAGCGGCCTGACCGAGGAGCAGTGGGCGGCCGTGCGCGGGACCTTCCTCTCGCGGGTCTCGGTCCTGACCGGCGGGCCCGGCGTCGGCAAGACGATCTGCACGAAGGCGATCGTCGAGGTGGCGCTGGAGGCCGGCTTCCGCGTCGCCCTCTGCGCCCCCACCGGCCGCGCCGCGCGGCGGCTGGAGGAAGCGACCGGCGGCCATGAGGCGCAGACGATCCACCGCATGCTCGAGTGGGCGCCGGGCGGCGAGCCGACCTTCAGGCCGGGCCACCCGCTCCCGGCCGACCTGGTCGTGGTCGACGAGTCCTCGATGCTGAACCTGCGGACGATGGAGGTGCTGCTCGGCGGCCTGGCCGAGTCGACCCACGTCGTCTTCGTCGGCGACGCCGACCAGCTGCCGCCGATCGGGGCCGGCAAGCCGTTCGGGGACCTGATCGCCTCGGGGGCGGCGCCGGTGGTGCGCCTGACCCTGGTCTGGCGGCAGGCGGCGCAGTCGATGATCATCACCGCCGCCCACGAGATCAATCGCGGGCGCCCGCCCCAGCTCGAGCCCGGCCCCGACCAGGAGCAGGACTTCTTCTTCATCGACCGCGCCAATCCCGAGCGGGCGCGGGACACCGTGGTCGAGGTCGTCGCGGAGCGGGCGCCGGGGCGCTATGGCGTCGACCCGATCCGCGGCGTCCAGGTGCTGGCGCCGATGTACCGGGGGGCGGTCGGCATCGACGCCCTCAACGAGCGACTGCAGGCGCGGCTCAACCCCGGCGGCGAGCCGGCCTTCGGCGAGCGCTTCCGGGTCGGCGACCGGCTGATCCAGACCCGCAACGCCCACGACCTGGGACTGATGAACGGCTCGATCGTCTTCCTCCGCAAGGACGACCCGGAGCGGGAACTGCTGGGGGTCGACGTCGACGAGGGCGGCGCGCTCGACATCCCCTACGACGACGCCGCCGACCTGCGGCTGGCCTACGCGATCTCGGTCCACAAGGCGCAGGGCTGCGAGGTGCCGGTGGTGGTGACCGTCTGCCACCGCTCGCACGCGCGGATGCTGACCCGGCCGCTCGTCTACACCGCGATCACCCGTGCCCGCCAAGCCTGCGTCGTGATCGGCGAGCAGGCGGCGATGGCGATGGCGGTCGCCCGCGACGACAGCGGCGAGCGGCACTCGGGGCTGGCCGGGCGGCTGCGCGGCTGACGTGCTCCAGAGCGCCCGCGGGCGGGAGCGATACTCCCCGAGTGGAACCGGAACCGCGCAATCGGCCGCCGTGGATCGAGATCGGGATCACGCTGGGCGGGTTCGCGCTGCTGGCCGGGCTGGTGGTGGCGGTGCCGCCGCTGCGCGATGCGGTCAGCGCGGCGCTCCACGGCGACACGGCGGAGGTGCGGGCGCAGGTCGACGACCTCGGCGTCGCCGGGCCGCTGCTGATCGTCGCCCTGGCGCTGATCCACGCGCTGGTGATGTACCCGGCGGAGATCGTCAACGCCGCGGCCGGGTTCGCCTACGGCTTCTTCGGGGCGCTGGCGATCGTGACGGTCGGCTGGATGCTGTCGGCGCTGCTCTGCTACGCCGTCGGTCACCGGGTGGCGCGGCCGCTGCTGGACCGCTGGTTCGGGATCGAGCGCTTCGAGCGCTTCGAGCGGGCGATCGAGCGCGGCGGCGTGATGCTGCTGCTGGCGCTGCGCCTGATCCCGATCGTCCCCTTCAGCCTCGTCTCCTACGCGGCAGGGGCCGCTCGGGTGCCGCGCTGGCGCTTCTTCTGGACGACGCTGGTCGGCTACATGCCGATCACCGCCCTCGCGGTCTACTTCGGCACCCGGCTCGAGGGCCTCAGCCTCACCGACCCGCTCGTCTTCGGCACCGCCGCGGTGGTGCTGGCGCTGCTATTGGGCGGCCGCTGGGTGGTCCGCCGCGCCGGCGGGGAGACGGAAGTCACCGATTCGGGCGACTGACGTCGCAGACAATTCACCTCAGTCACCCATTTGTATGATGTTGGAGTTCATACTCGCAGCGTGTCCCAGGCCCAGACGATGCCCCGCAAAACCATCTACCTACCCGACGGCGCCAAGCGGTTGGTGCACGAGCACGCGCGTGACGGGGAGTCGTTCTCGGCCACCGTCCTGCGCCTGATCGAACTCGGCGCCGCCGAGGACGTCGAGTTCGACGCCGTGAACGAAAACGAGCTCCCCCTGGGCTACATCGGTGCCGGCAAGGGCGGGCCCCCCGACCTCTCGATCAACGCGGAGAAATATCTCGGCCTCGAACCGTGGGGCCCGGGAGAGGAGGCCAGCGATGGGACGGGCGATGAAGATAGTCGTTGACACCGCGCCCGTCGTCGCCGCGATCCACGAGAACGACTCGGCCCACGAGATGGCGAAGACAGTGATGAAGAGGCTGCGCCGGAACGCGATTCTGCCGTCCCCGGTGTTGGTTGAGGTCGACTATCTCATCCGCAGCCGGGTCGGCGCCTCGGCCGCGCGAGCGTTCCTGAAGTCGATTGTCGACGGCAACCACGAAGTGGCCTATATGACGGCAGGGTTGGTGCGAAGGGCGACCGAGTTGGACAGGAGGTACGCCGACCTCAACCTCGGCTTTGTCGACACCAGCGTGATGGCGATCGCCGAGCGCCGCGAAATGCCCATCCTCACCTTTGACTTCCGCGGCTTTCGCGCCACCGAATCGGCCAACGGACCCTGGCGCCTGGCGATCGACGAGCAGGTTTTCCAGCGCGAGCTCGAGCGCTGATATGGACGCCCATTTGTCAAGTCGCCAACCACCAAGGGCCCGCTGAGAGCGGGCCTTCTTCTTGGCCCAGGAGGCGGCGGTCGGCCTGGTGCGCGACGCGCGGTCAGGCTGATATGCGCGGGTTGGCTACCGCAGGACCGGGTTTCGTCTCAGCGCCCGCTGTCTAGGATCGAGCGTCGCCGCAGAACGGCTGCTCATAGCGCTATCGCGGATGCGCTGCGCGAAGGGCCGAGCCCGCCGCCTCCTGGGCCAAGCAGTGCTTGGTGGGCTCAGTCGGCTGTCGAGACCGCCCAGCAGAAGCCGGCCAGCTCCCGTGCGATGGCGACCGCGCAGAGGGTGCGGCGCTTGCCGCGCTCTGAGTCCAGCCGCACCCAGCTGCGGTGCAGACGTTGTTGCGCCTTCCATGAGATCGCGCAGACGGCCTGCGGCTGTCCCTCCTGGCGGCGGCGTAGCGCCGTGCCTTTGCGCGGCGCCCGGCGGTAGTGCCAGGCCGCCTCGACGAGGAGGCGCCGGGCATGGCGGGACCCGGACTTGGTGATCGAGCCCTGGCGGCGGCGCTCCCCGCTGCTGTCCTCGGAGGGAACGAGGCCGAGGTAGCTCATCAGCTGCGCTGGCCGGGCGAAGCGCTCGAAGTCGCCGACCTCCGCGCAGAGGCCCAGAGCGCTGAGGGTGTCGATGCCGCGCAGACAGCGCAGGCGGGCGACGCTCTGCTCCCAAGGGGAGCCTTCGACCAGAGAGCTCATCTGGGACTCGAGATCGGCGCGCCGCACCAGCAGGGCATCGATCGATCCGATCCCGTCGAGCAGGACGGACTGGGCCACCGGCTCGGGGAAGCTCGACCCTCCCCAGCCAGTCGAGGTGGCGCTGGGTCCAGTTGTTGCCATCGAAGCGCAGGTCGTGGCGCAGCAAGAGCTTGCCGACGCGGTGGCGGGCCCGCATCAGGTCGCCGCGGATGTCCTCGCGGGCTCGCACCAGGTCGCGCATCGCCTCTTCGGCGGGGGTCGGCACCCGCACCGGGTGCAGCCCGCCGATCATCAGCAACCGCACCAGCCGCTCGGCGTCGCGACGATCGGTCTTGACCCGGTCCTGAGCGGGACGCTCGATCTTGCCCGGGGCGGCCACCGTGCACTCGATGCCCCTCGCCGCCAGTGCTCGGGCCAGCCCGAAGCCGGTCGGGCCGGCCTCATAGGCGACCCGGACCGGCGCCGGCAGCCCGGCGCAGAACTCCGCCACCTGCTCGGTCGCACCGCCCATCCGCTGCACCACCAACTCGCCGGAGCCAGAGTCGGCTATCGCCGCCACCACCTTCGCCGCATGAACATCGAGACCCACCCACGTCCTAACCTGCGCCATGTCGGCACCCCCATGATTGCGGTCCTCGCCGTGGCCGTTTCCTCGGCGATAAACCCGCGCATCTCATGCGCGGGTGCCGACCTTTACGCGCGGTTCGGATCGAGCCGGCGCTCAGGTGGGCCGGCCATAGGGTCTAGGAGCGCCGCGCCGCCAGGCGCCCAGATCAACCGCGCCCGAGGCGCTTGACGCGGAAGTGGAAGATGGCGGGGCTGCGGTCGAGGTTGCCGGCACGGTCGCGGGCGCGGACCCGGATCGCGTGCCTGCCGACCCCGAAGCGGTGCGCGATCCTGCGCCCGCAGGGTCGCGGCAGGCCGCGGTCGAGCTTGCAGACGAAGGTGGACCCGGCCTCGCTGGAGCGGAAGCGGAAGACCTCGCGGACCCGGCGGCGGTGGGTGCGGACGAGCCTGCGCGGGTGCCTGACGATCCTGGTGCGGGGCGGCTTGGTGTCGATGACGAAGGAGGCGGCGGCGCTGCCGGTGCGCCCGGCCGCGTCGGTGCCGGTGATGGAAATCCCGTGGGGGCCGTCGCGCAGCGGGGCGGGCACCGTGAACGGAGAGGCGCAGGCCTGGGGCGCGCCGCCATCGACCGCACAGGCGAAGGCGGCGGGACGGTTGGCGCTGAACTCGATCGTCGGCCAGCGATTGCGGCTGAGTGACTGCGGCGCCTTGGTGATCGCGACCGCCGGCGGCAGGGCGAGCGCGGCGACGGCGCCGTAGGCGTCGAGGAGGCCGGCGCCGACCGCGTCTGGCCCGAACGCGCCCACCGGGCGGGCGGTCGAGGTCAGCGCCGAGCGCACCTGGGCGGCGCTTGCTCCTGGGTTGGCCTGGCGGACCAGCGCCGCGACCGCGGCGGCGTGCGGCGCCGCGGCCGAGGTACCGCAGAAGCGCCAGACCCCGGCTTCGGGGCGGGCGAAGAAGGTGGTGGCGCCACAGTCGGTGGCGGCGAGGTCGGGCTTGGCGATAACCTGCTCGCCGGTCGCCGGCGCGGGCGACGCATTGACAACCGGCCCGAAGTAGTGCCTGACCGGCCCGCGCGAGGAGTAGCGCTCGGGCTTGGAGCCGTCGCTGTAGCGGACGGCGCCGACGCCGATCGCCGCTGCGGAGCCGGCGTGGCCGAAGACCGTCGGGCCAACCACGTCCCCTTCCGAGGATTCCGGGTACTCGGTCTCGGTGACGCCGCCGCCGTTCTGCAGCAGGGCGACCTTGAGCCGGGGGGAGGCAGCGCCGGAGAAGCGGTTGACCACCAGCTGCACCGTCTGTGCCGAGCTCGTTCCGTTTTCCCATTGGAAGACCTCGACCGGCTTCTGGCTGACTCCGACGTTGTCTTCGATGCCACCCGCCGCCACTTCGCCGTTCTGGTCGATCAGGTAGGCGTCGATATCGGTCGCAACCCCGTTCCACGGTTCTGCCCACTGCAGGTCGACGGTCAGCGTCGCCCCTTTGGAGACGGTGATGCCAAAGGTTTCGTCTGGTTCCCCGCCAGCGGGATCGAAATCCATGCAGGCGTTTGGATGGAGCCCCCCCGGCACCAGACCGAATTCTTCTTCTTCTTTTTCGATTTCTTCGGAGAGTTCGACCAGCGCCGGCGGGCAGCTGTGGGAGTCGCGGAATGCCGGCGCTTCCCAGGAGGCGATGTCGCGGCCGGCCGAGTCGATCAGGTTGTCGTTGCTGGCGGAGGAGAAGTAGGAGACGCCCACCGCGGTGACTTCGTCGACGGCGGTGGCGATCGGCCCGTCCTGGAAGAAGGGCTCTTCGAAGTAGCCGACGTCGTCGGCGATCACCTTGGCGCCGGCGGCGGCGAGGCGGCGGATGTTGCTCGCGAAGCCCGTTTCGCCGGTGAAGGCGGTGGCGAAGTCGATGTTGGCGCCGGGGGCGAGGTCGTGGACGATCTGGGCCATCGCCCGGCCCTCGTCGGCGCCTTCGCCTTCGGAGTCGTCGAGGACGCCAACCGGCGCGGTGTTCCCACAGGGGTTGCCCGTCCCCGGCAGATCGCCGTCGAGCACGTCTTCGTGGGCGTGGGTGGCGATCGGGCCGCCGGGGATCGCGGTGGCCGCGCGGTCGAAAGAGTCGGAGAGGATGCCGACGGTGACGCCGCTGCCGTCGAGCGCGAAGCTCGAGCGGGCGCCGGCCGCGTTCAGCTGGGCGTCACCCTCGGAGACGGTGGCGCCACTGGGGCAACCGGCCGCCCGGATGATCGGTGTCAACACCTCGGTGACGCCGCCGACCCGGGCGACCTCGCCGATCGCCGGCAACTCGGCGGGCTTGGCCGCGACGGTCACCGTCTGGTAGCGGGGGCTGACGTCGACGACCTTGGCGCCGGCGGCGCGGAGGGCGTCAGTGGCCGCGGCGGCGCCGCTTTCGAAGCGGACTTCGGCGAGGACTCGGTTGCCTTCGCGCAGGAGGCTGCCGGGGCCTTCGGCGGCGAGGCTCAGCGCCTTCGCCTGCTTCGCCGGCGGCAGCGAGCGCACGGCGGGCTTCGCCAGCTCGGCCAGCCGCGGCGAGAGGGCGCCGTCCCCCCGGCTCGTCATCGCCGCTGCCGGCACCGCCCAGACAGCGCAGCCGAGCGCCAGCCCGGCAAGCGCGCACGCGAGCGGCGCGGCAGGTGCCGGTCGCCGCTTCGGGCGGCGGGAGATTCCCTCGAAGCTCATCTGAGGCGATATATCGACACGGCTGGGATTACATGAAACACGCGAGGAGGATGTTCCGAGCGCTCGCCTCAGATGTAGGAGCCGCGCCGGAACCAGATCAGCAGCCCGATCACCGAGAGCACGAGGCTGCCGATCCCGAGCACGAAGAAGGCGCCGACGCTGTCGATGTTGACGATCAGCCACCTGAAGTTCTGGCCGAAGAAGCCGACGATGAAGGAGAGCGGCAGGAAGATCGTCGCCACCACGGTCAGCTGCTTAGTGATCTGGTTGAGCCGGTTGGAGACGATCGAGAGGTAGGCGTCGCGGGTGCCCGCGAGCAGGTCGCGGTAGGAGTCGATCTGGTCGGAGATGCGGATCGCGTGGTCGTAGACGTCGCGGAAGTAGTTGCGCGAGTCGGCTTCGAGCCCGGGGATTTCGAGGATGTCGTCGACACCCCGGGCCAGCAGGTCGCGCTGCGGGGTGACGACGCGGCGCAGGGTCACCAGCTCGCGGCGCAGGGCGGTGATCTCCTCCAGCTGAGCCGGCACCGCATGGTCGAAGATTTCGTTGTCGAGCCGTTCCATGCGGTCGTCGAGGCGCTCGAGGACCGGGAAGAAGGAGTCGGTGAGGCCGTCGAGCACGCGGTGGACGACGAACTGCTCCGAGCGCGGCGCCTGGGCGTCGAAGCGCTGACGGGCTTCCTCCAGCACCGCGCAGGGCTGGTGGTGGGAGGTGACGATGTAGCCGCCGCTGAGGAAGGCATGACGAGGAACATGTACTTGCCGAAGTCGTCGAGCTTGGGGCGCTGGCCGCGCTTGACCATGTCCTCCAGTGCCAGCGGGTGGAAGGAGAAGGCCTCCTCCAGCGCCGCGACCTCGTCGTCGCCGGGATCGGTCAGGTCCAACCAGAAGTACTCGTCGCGCTGCAGCAGCCCCCTGATCGCGTCGCGGTCGATGCTGTCGAGAAAGCGTACGCCGCAACGCTAGATCGGCGCCCGGACGCCCCATGCCGGCGAAATCGCGGCGCAGGGCGCGCCGATCCTGCTACGGTCCCCAGCGTTAGGGCCGGATCAACCGGCAAAGTTTGTGTCTAGCGCTCGCGTCGTTGCTTCACCGCATCCTCCGCGTTCGCAGCACATTAAGTGGAGGCAATGCATGCCTACTGGAACTGTCAAGTGGTTCAGCGACGACAAGGGCTACGGGTTCATCACTCCCGATGACGGCTCGAAGGACGTCTTCGTCCATCACAGCGCGATTCTCGGCGAGGGCTTCAAGTCCCTGACCGAGGGCTCCAAAGTGAGCTACGAGTCCGAAGAAGGCCCGAAGGGCCCGGCCGCCGCGAGCGTCCAGCAGACTTCGTAGTCCGCAACACGCTTCAAGCAGTCCGCGAAGCCCGCCACCAGGCGGGCTTCGTCTTGCTGGGGGCCTTCGGCCCCGTCCCCTACCCTCCCAACTCCCCATGACCGCCACCCGAGACGACCTGCGCAACGTCGCCATCATCGCCCACGTCGACCACGGCAAGACGACGCTGGTCGACGCGATGCTGTGGCAGACGGGGACCTTTCGCAAGGGCCAGGACGTGGCCGAGCGGGTGATGGACTCAATGGACCTCGAGAAGGAGAAGGGGATCACGATCCTCGCCAAGAACACCGCGGTCAACCACGGTGAGGTCAAGCTCAACATCGTCGACACCCCCGGCCACGCCGACTTCGGCGGCGAGGTCGAGCGGGCGCTGACGATGGTCGACGGGGTGCTGCTGCTGGTCGACGCCTCCGAGGGGCCGCTGCCGCAGACCCGCTTCGTACTGCGCAAGGCGCTGGAGTCGAAGCTGCCGGTGATCCTCGTCGTCAACAAGGTCGACCGGCCAGACGCCCGCATCGCCGAGGTGGTCGAGGAGGTCTACGAGCTCTTCATCGACCTCGACGCCGACTCCGACCAGATCGACTTCCCGATCGTCTACACCAACGCCAAGGCCGGCTGGGCCTCGCTGGAGGAGGGGGTCGAGGGCACCGACCTCTCCCCCCTGCTCGACCTGATGCTGGAGAAGATCCCGGCGCCGGAGTACGACCCCGAGGCGCCGCTGCAGGCGCACGTCACCAACCTCGACGCCTCCCCCTATCTCGGCCGCCTGGCGCTGTGCCGGGTGCGCAACGGGACGATCCGCGCCGGCCAGCCGATCGCCTGGTGCAGGGCCGACGGCAGCGTCGCCCGGGCGACGGCCTCGGAGCTGTTCGTGACCGAGGCGCTGGAGCGGGTGCCGGCGCAGGAGGCCGGGCCGGGCGAACTGATCGCCGTCGCCGGGATGGAAGAGGTGACGATCGGCGAGACGCTGGCCGACCCCGAGGACCCGCGGCCGCTGCCGGTGATCACCGTCGACGAGCCCTCGCTCTCGATCGTGGTCGGGATCAACACCTCGCCGCTGGCCGGCAAGGAGGGGACCAAGCTGACCGCGCGCCAGGTCCGCGACCGGCTCGACGCCGAGCTGGTCGGCAACGTCTCGATCCGCGTCCTCGACACCGAGCGTCCCGACGCCTGGGAGGTGCAGGGGCGCGGCGAGCTGCAGCTGGTGGTGCTGCTGGAGCTGATGCGGCGCGAAGGCTTCGAGCTGACCGCGGGCCAGCCGCGGGTCCTCACCCGCGAGGTCGACGGCAAGGTGCACGAGCCGGTCGAGCGGCTGGCGATCGACGTCCCCGAGGAGCACGTCGGCTCGGTGACCCAGCTGCTGGCAGGGCGCAAGGGGCGGCTGGAGCAGATGATCAACCACTCGACCGGGTGGGTGCGGATGGAGTACCTGGTGCCGGCGCGCGGCCTGATCGGCTTCCGCACCGAGTTCCTCACCGAGACCCGCGGCACCGGCATCCTCCACCACGTCTTCGACCGCTGGGAGCCGTGGGCCGGGGAGCTGCGGACGCGGCCGACCGGCGCCCTGGTCGCCGACCGCCAGGGCTCCACCGCCAGCTTCGCCCTCTTCAGCCTGCAGGACCGCGGCACCCTCTTCGTCGGGCCGGGCGAGGAGGTCTACGAGGGGATGATCGTCGGCGAGAACGCCCGCGCGGAGGACCTCGACGTCAACGCGATCAAGGAAAAGCACCAGACCAACGTCCGCGCCGCCAGTGCCGACCTGCTGGTGCGGCTGACCCCGGCGACCCGGCTCTCGCTGGAGAACTCGCTGGAGTTCGTGCGCGACGACGAGTGCGTCGAAGTGACGCCGGAGTCGGTGCGCCTGCGCAAGGTCGTGCTCGACAAGACCGCCCGCCAGAAGGCGGCCCGCCAGCGCCAACGCGCCGGCGTCGCCTGAGTGCGGCAGTCCTTTGTACCCCTCATGACTATCCGGTTTGGTCCGTCCGACGCCTGACCTACGGTCGGCCGGTGACGCGTCCGACCTTTCCCCGCTCGATCGTGGAGTTCCAACGCCGCTTCCCCGACGAGGCAGCGTGCCGCGCCTACCTGTTCGAGTCCCGCTGGCCGGACGGTTACCACTGCCCGCGCTGCGGGTCCGAGGAGGTCGGCGGCGAGCATCGGCGCCATCTCTGGCAATGCAAAGGCTGCGGCTACCAGACCTCGGTCACCGCGGGAACGGTCATGCACAAGACCCGCACCCCACTCACGCTCTGGTTCTGGGCCGCCTACCTCCTCACCACCCATACGCCGGGAATCTCAGCCGTGCAGCTGCAGCGCCAGCTCGGGATCTCCCGCTATGAGACCGCCTGGCTGATCCTGCAGAAGCTGCGCCGGGCGATGGTGGCTCCGGAGCGCAAGCCGCTGCGCGGGGAGGTCGAGGTCGACGAGACCCTCGTGGGCGGCCACCACGAGGGCAGGCGCAGCGGGCGCCAGCGCGACGGCACCAAGACCCTGGTCGGCGTGATCGTCGAGGTTCGTGGCGAGGGCTCGGGTCGGCTGCGCCTGAAGGTGCTCGCCGACGCCGGCCAGAAGACCCTGACCCCCTGGGTGAAGGCGAGCGTCGAGCCGGGCGCGATCGTCCACACCGACGGTTGGGACGGCTACGGCAAGCTCGCCGGCGCGGGCTTCGACCACCGGCCCCTACTGCAGCGGCGCGATCACCCCGACGCCCAGAAGCTCCTGCCGCGCGCCCACCGCGCTGTCTCCAACCTGAAGACCTGGCTGCAGGGCACTCACAGAGGCGTCTCGCCCGAGCACCTGCAGTCCTACCTCGATGAGTTCGTCTTCCGCCACAACCGCCGCCGCACCCCGATGGCCGCTTTCCAGACCCTGCTCGGCCTCGGGGCGCAGCGCGGCCCGACCACCTACCGCCAGATCACTGATCGAGCCGCTGATTCCCTTGCGGAGCAAACCGGATAGTCATGTGTACCCCTATGCGTCACAAAGGACTGCCGCAACTAGAGCCCGCTAGGTAGCGCCGGCCGCGGCGGCGGCCGGCTGCCTGGTCGGGATGCGCCCGGTGAAGAAGAGCCCGACCAAGGCGAGCAGGGCGAGGACCGCGAGCGCCGTGCGCAGCCCGACCAGGCGCGCTTCCTCGTTTTCTTCGACGATCGCGTCGGTGGCCCGCGGCGGCACCCGGGCTTCGTCGAGCGCGGTTTCCAGTTCCTCGTCGGAGAGGAAGGGGATGCCCCCGGACAGCTCGGTCGAGGCCTTCGACTTCACCGGCGTGGGCACGGCGGGGTTCGCTTCGACCCCGGTGAGGAAGGACGAGCTGAGGGCGGCGATGACGATCGCGCCGGTCAGCGCGGTGCCGACCGAGATACCGAGGTTGGTGACCGTGTTCTGCAGGCCGCCGACCTCGCCGCTCTGCTCATCGGGGACCGAGGAGACGGTGACGCTGCCCAGCTGGGAGGCGAGCGAGCCCATCCCGAGGCCGGCCAGGAGCAGCGGCCAGGTGACGATCTCCGGCCCCGCCCCGGCCTGAAGCGCGCCGACCATGACCACCAGCCCGGCGAACATGGCGAGGAAGCCGAAGCGGACGACCCGCCGCGGCGAGGCGTCGGGGAGCAGTTTCGGGATCCCGGCGGCGCCGAGGATGAGCGTGAACGAGAGCGGCAGCAGGCGCACCCCGGTTTCGATCGCCGAGAGCCCGAGGGCGATCGAGAGGAAGAGCGGCATCGCGAAGAACATCCCGCCCTGGAGGAAGTACTGGAAGAAGAACGAGGTGAGGCCGCCGCGCAGGACCGGGACCCGCAGGATCGCCGGGTCGACCAGGGGCTCACGCCCCCGCGCCAGCAACCGGTTCTCCCAGGAGACGAAGAGGGCGAGCACGGCCGCGCCGGCGAGGATCAGCCAGATCACCGGCGAGAGCCCGAGCCATTCGGGAGCGTCCGGCCCGGCCTTGACGAAGCCCCAGGTCCCCGAGCGGAGGATGCCGAAGACGATCAGGCCGAGGCCCGCGGCGGAGAGCGCGGTCCCGACAAGGTCCAGCTTCACCTTCCGCTCCGGCTCGCCGGCGGCGATGCGACGGGTGAGGACGAGGATCGCGAGCACGATCAGGACCTCGGCGGCGAAGACGTAGCGCCAGGAGAGGTAGGTCGTGAAGAGGCCGCCGACGATCGGGCCGACCGCGACCGCGATCGCCGCGGCCGCGGTGACCAGGCCGTAGGCGCGGGGCCTTCCGGCCCGGTCGAAGTTGGCGGCGACGAGAGCGACGATGGCGGGCAGGATCAGCGCCGCCCCGAGCCCCTCCAGGCACGACCAGCCGATCAGCAGCACCGGCAGGTTCGGCGCCAGCGCGGTGGTCAGCGAGCCGCAGCCGTAGATCACGCAGCCGATCGCGAAGGCGCGTTTGCGGCCGATGATCTGGCCGATCTTGCCGCCGGTGATCATGAACGAGGCCATCACCAGCGTGTAGAGGGTGATCGCCGTCTGGATCCCGGTCACGGTCGTGCCCACGTCCTTGGCGACGGTGGCGATCGAGACGTTCATGACGGAGCTGTCGAGCATCATCAGGAACTGCCCCGCGCAGAGGGTCATCAGGATCAGGCCGGCGGCGCCGGCGCCCGCCTTGCGCGCCACGCTCAGAGCTCCTCGGCCTCGACGCGGCCGGCGTCGATCGCGGCCAGCAGCGCCGCGTGGTCGCGCTCGCTCTGGTCGGCGTAAAGCTCGGAGAAGGCGGCGATCGCCTCCTCGAAGGCGTCGCCGCCGCCGAGGTAGGCGGCGATCGCGACACGGTCGCCGGAGCGGGCGTGGGCGCGGGCCAGGGTCCAGCCGCACATCCGCGCGTAGATGTCGAGGCCGCGCGGGTCCAGGGTCTCGACTTCGGCCGAGCGCTTCCAGTCCCAGAGCTGGCGCACGTAGAAGTCGCGGCGGCGGCCGTCGAGCCCGACCGCGGGGCACCAGCCGAGGAAGATGTCGCTGGCGGCCTGCATCAGCCGCTGTCCCTCGACCACGCGGCGGCCGTGGTTCTTGAAGCGGCTGGCGCCGACGTAGGGCTCCAGCACCGAGGCCTCGGCCTCCTTCGCCTGCAGGAAGAGCGGGTCGCCGTCGTCGGCGCCGGTCAGCAGCACGACCCAGGCGCGGGTGCCGACGCTCCCGACCCCGACGACCTTGCGAGCGATATGGCGGAAGCGGTAGCCGTCGAGCAGGTGCCGGCGGTCGGCGGGGAGGCTCTCGCGGTAGGAGTCGAGGACCCCGAGCAGGGTCTGGCGCAGGTCGCGGGTCTCGTCCTCTGCCAGCAGCTCCTCGACCGGGACGATCAGGGGCGGCTGGCTGACGATCCGCAGCTCGCCGTCGACCTCGTGGGTGAGCTTCTCCAGCGCCCGCAGGCTGTCCTTCGAGCGCGCCTTCTCCGCCCCCCTGCGGACTTTCTTCACCGCCTTCGGGGCCTCGGCTTCGATCCCCCCCATCACCGCCTCGACATCGAGGCGGGCGTACCAGACTTCGAGGTTGCGCAGCGAGGCGAAGCCCCGCATCGCTTCGCGGTAGGTGCGGGCCGCGGTCAGCACGATCTCCGCCCGCTGCTTGCGCTTGAGGCCGTTTTCGCGGGCGGCGATGGCGAAGCTGGCGGCGAGCCGCTTGACGTCCCACTCCCAGGGGCCGGGGAGCGACTCGTCGAAGTCGTTGAGGTCGAAGACGAGGCGGCGGTCGGGGGCGGCGAAGGCGCCGAAGTTGGAGAGATGGGCGTCGCCGCAGGCCTGGACGCGGAGGCCGGAGGCGGGAGTGGCGGCGAGGTCGGCGGCCATCACCGCGGCGGCGCCGCGGAAGAAGGCGAAGGGCGAGGCCGACATGCGGCCGTAGCGGATCGGCACCAGTTCGGGGACGCGGGAAGCGGCCTGGCGCTCGAGGATCGCGACCGGGTCGGCGCGATCCGCCGGCGGCTCCCAGGCCGCGTGGGAGGAGCGGCGCGCCCCCGACCGCGCCGCCCTACCCGCAGCGGCGCGTTCGGTGGCGTCCATGGGTCAGACCGTAGCCGCTGCCTGCTCGGATTGCGAGTCGCGGGCGGCGTCGGCCTGCTTGGCCTCGGCCTCGGGTGTGAGCTCACCGGCCGGGCGCGGCAGCAGCACTTCTTTGGCGATGACCAGGCGCTGGATCTGGCTGGTGCCCTCGTAGAGCTGCATGATCTTGGCGTCGCGCATCAGTTTCTCGACCGGGTACTCCTTGATGAAGCCATAGCCGCCGTAGACCTGGACGGCGTCGACGGTGATCTCCATCGCCGAGTCGGCGGCGAAGCGCTTGGCCATCGAGGAGACCTTGCTGTTGCGCTGCCCCTGGTCGAGCATGACCGCGGAGTTCCAGACCAGCAGGCGGGCGGCCTCGACCTTGGTCGCCATGTCGGCGATCATGAACTGGATCGCCTGGTGCATCGCGATCGGGACGCCGAACTGGACCCGTTCCTTGGAGTACTCGGTGGCGTACTCGAGCGCCGCGCGGCCGATGCCGACGGCCATCGCCGAGACGCCCGGGCGGGTGCGGTCGAGGGTCATCATCGCCAGTTTGAATCCCTTGTTTTCCTCGGCGAGGAGGTTCTCGGCCGGGATCTCGACTTCGTCGAAGGAGATGGTCGCGGTGTTGGACGCCCGCTGGCCCATCTTGTCCTCCTTCTTGTCGACGGTGACCCCGGGAAGGTCGGCGTCGACGACGAAGGCGCTGATGCCGCGGTGGCCGGCCTCGGGGTCGGTCTTGGCGTAGACGGTGAAGTAGTCGGCGTAGGTGCCGTTGGTGATGAAGCACTTGGAGCCGCTGATCACGTACTTGTCGCCCTTCTTGACGGCGCGGGTCTTCATCCCGGAGACGTCGGAGCCGGCGTCGGGCTCGGTCAGGCAGAAGGAGGCGAGCTTGGGGCTTTCGGTCAGCATCCCGAGGTACTTCTTCTTCGTCTCCTCGGAGCCGCCGAGGGTGATCGGGGCGGAGGCGAGGCCGTTGGCCATCAGCGACGTGCCGATGCCCGAGCAGCCCCAACCCATCTCCTCCTCGATCAGGCAGCCGGAGAGGTAGTCGAGGCCGGGGCCGCCGTAGGCCTCGGGGACGTGGGTGTTCATCAACCCGACCTCCCAGGCCTTGTCGATCACGTCCTGGGGCCAGGTGCCGTCCTTGTCGTACTCCCAGGCGACGCTGCGCATCTCCTTCTCAGCGAAGTTGTGGGCCAGCTCGCGCAGGTCTTTCTGTTCGTCGGTCAGGGTGAAGTCAACCACCGGTCGGGCTCCTTTTCGTCCGTGCGTTAAGTCCGTGTCTGGAGCGCCGCCGGGGGGGCGAGCGTTCCGCCGATTGACTGGTCAGTCAATCAGGCCCAAGGTTAGCGAATGCCCTCCCCTCCGTGGGCCGTTTACCCTTGACCCCGTGGATCTGGTGCTGGCGATGTCCGCGGGCGGGAAGAGCGCGGCGGTGCTGCTGTTCACCGGCGTCGCGGCGCCGATCGCCGGCGTGCTCTTCCGCCGCGTCTCCGGGGGCTGGGACTCGATCGGTAAGGGCCCCTTCGCGATCGAGCAGCAGCTGCCGCTGGTCCCGCGCTACCTCGCCCGGCCCGGCCAGCCGGTCGACCCGGCGATACAGGCGGCCGAGGTACGGCAGATGCTGGAGGCGAAGGCGAGCCGGCTGGAGCGCCGCGGCGAGCCGCCGATCGACGTCGAGGCCGAGACCGAGCGGCTGCTGGCGACAACCGGAGACGCGGCCGACACCGGCGCCCACCAGGACACGGAGCTGCGGGCCGAGGTGCGCCAGCTCGTCGTCAGCCGCAACGAACGGCGGATGCGCAAGGGGTTGGAGCCGCTCGACGTCGAGGCCGAGACCGAGCGCCAGCTCGCCGATTTCGTAGGATCGCGGTGATGGCCGGCGCCGAGGAGAACCTTTACGAGGTCGAGCAGCTGCTGGTGCAGCCCGGGACCTACTTCAATCCCCAGACCGAGGTCGTGGTGGTCGTCGACGACTCCGCCTCGATCGACCAGGAGGTCTTCAACATGGAGGCCTACGAGGGAGCCGACTGGGTGCGGATCTCCGATGACGTCCCGATCGACGAGGACGGGCGCGATCGCGCGCTCGAGGCCTTTCAGACCCGCTACCACCCCGGCTCGTCCGGATCGGTCTCCGAGACCGCGCTCGAACAGGGCGACGAGGAGCTCGACTCCGACGAGGACGGCCAGGACCCCGGCCGCGAGGACTGACGAGCCGGTGCTGGCCGAGGGGGACGCGGCGCCCGACTTCGCGCTGCCCGACCAGGAGGGGAACGAGGTGAGCCTCTCCGGCCTGCGCGGGCAGACCGTCGTCGTCTACTTCTACCCCCGCGCCGACACGCCCGGCTGCACAACCCAGGCCTGTGGCGTCCGCGACCGCGGCGGCGAGTATCGCGCGGCGGGGGCGCGGGTGATCGGCATCTCCCCCGACGAGGTCGGCGCCCTGGAGAAGTTCGCCGGCAAGTACGACCTCGACTTCACCCTGCTCGCCGACGCCGACCACGCGGTCGCCGAGGCCTACGGCGCCTGGGGCGAGAAGTCGATGTACGGCAAGAAGTACATGGGCGTGCAGCGGGCGACCTTCATCGTCGGCCCCGACGGCAAGATCGCCAAGGTCTTCCCCAAGGTGCAGCCGAAAAAGCACGACGACCTCGTGCTCAAGGCCCTCGCCGAGCTGGCGGCCGCCTAACCGTCGTCAGGCGTAGTAGAAGGCGAGGCCGAAGACGAGGTAGACGGCTAAGAGCTGGACTCCCTCGAACCAGGTGGACTCGCCGTCCTGGGTCACGTAGTTGGCGATCAGGATCGCCAGCAGGATCGCACCCAGCTCGAAGCCGTTGAAGACGAGGGCCAGCGGGTAGGGGCCGAGGAAGAAGGAGGCGAGGACCAGGACCGGGGCGACGAAGAGGGCGACCTGGGCGCTGGAGCCGATCGCGATGTTGACCGCCAGGTCCATCTTGTTCTTCATCGCCACCAGGACCGCGACCCAGTGCTCGGCGGCGTTGCCGACGATGGCGACGACGATGACGCCGATGAAGAACTCGGAGAGGCCGACGGCGTGCGAGGCCTCGGTGATCGAGCCGACCAGAACCTCGGACATGACGCCGACGAGGACGCCGGCGATCGCCAGGACGACGACCGAGGTCCGGGTCGACCAGCCCCAGCTGTCCTCGTCCCCGTACTCGGGGTTGAAGATGTCGCGGTGCGTCTTCAGCGAGAAGAAGAGGCCGATCACGTAGGTGGCGATGAGGACGACGGCGACGGCCAGGGAGAGGTGCTCGACGGTGCCGCTGTAGTGGATCGACTCGGCGCTGGGAGCCGGCAGCCCCCTGCCCTCGACCAGCTCGAAGATCGCCGGCATCACGAGCGCCGCCGCGGCCAGCATCAGCATCGAGGTCTGGATGCTGGCGCCGGTGCGGCTGAAGGTCTGCTTCTCGCGGCCGATGCCGCCGGCCAGCATCGCGGCGCCGAGGACGAGCAGGATGTTGCCGATGATCGAGCCGACGATCGAGGCCTTGACCACCTCCTGCAGGCCCTTGCCGAGGGCGAAGAGGGCGATGATCAGCTCCGGCGCGTTGCCGAAGGTGACGTTGAGGAGGCCGCCGATGCCTGGGCCCGAGCGGGCGGCGAGCTCCTCTGTGGCGCGGCCCATCAGCGCCGCGGTGGGGACGATCCCCAGCGCCGAGGCGGCGAAGACGACCGTCGCCGGCGCGCCCGCGAGGTCGAGCGCGACGGCGATCGGGATCAGCGGCGTCAGCAGGTAGGGCCAGCCGTACGGCGTGCGCAGGAACGACGCGTCGAGCCGCGGCTGGCCGTCCACTACTGGACCAGGCTGGCGCACCGCTGCAGGTCGGTGGGCGTTTCAGCCCCCTTCAGGCATTCGAGGTAGGCCTGCTGGCCGGCTGCGCCCCCGGAGCCGGCCGACCCCCCGGAGGAGGAGCCGCCGCCGGACGACGAGCCGCCGCCGATAGAGCCGCCGCTGGTTACGCCTTCCAGCAGGCTGCCGAGCCCTTCTCCACTGCCGGCTTCGAGCAGTTCGATCGGGTTGATGTTGAGCTTCTGGAACAGGCCCTGCAACGGCTTCGCGTTCGCGGGGGCGCTGATTTCCACTTCTTCGTTAACTTCGCCGAGCGAGAGGTCGAGAGCGACTTCGACCTTTTCGCTGCTGCTGTTCTTCGGTTCGATCGTCAGTTCGGCCACGAGCCTGCGGATGATGTGGTCGTCGCCGACGTAGATCTCGACGTGCGCCTTCTTCAGGGCGCTGGAGATTTCGCCCTTGGCCTTTTCGAGTTCGCCGACCGGCAGCGGCCCCGCCGCTTCGAGCTGGGCGCTGCAGGCCGGGTTTTCGGTCAGCTTGACGATCGAGTCGATCGCGCCGGAGGCGTTGAGGTCGCCGCTGACCTTGGTGGTGCTGGTGCCGTCGACGTCGGCGCTGCCTTCGTTGCTGAGGTTGTCGACGAAGTCGGCCACCTTGAGCCCGGTGGCCGCTTCCTGGCAGGCGGTGACGTCAGCGGGGTTCGCTTCCGAGCCACCCTGCTGCTGGGCCTGTTCGAAGCCGGACTTGACGAAGCCGAAGGTGGTCGGGTCGACTTCGTACTCGGTCCCCTTGTAGTTGACGTAGGCGCGGTCGGAGAGCAGCGTCAGGCCGCCTTCGAAGTCGATGTTTTCGCCCTGTGCCGAGCCCTTGGCGCTCGCCGTCATCGCCAGCTGAGGCAGGTTCTTGCCCTGGCTCTGGAACGGGCCGGAGAGGCTGACGTCGACGTTGCCGCCTTCCTTGCCTTCGGACTTGACGTTGAGCGAGAGGTCGAGATTGCCGCTCTTGACCCCTTTGAGGGTGGCGTTGTCGATGACCTTCTGCGGGTCTTCGCCGCTGCTGCCACTGCTGCCGCCACAGGCGGCGAGGGCGGTCGCGAGCACGGCGAAAACGGCCAGCAGCGCAAAAATGCGGAAACGGCTCAAGAGATCGGGCTCCTCATGATCGAAGACGGAATCGGGGTTGGATTCTACGGTGGGGGCGGCGGCTCCTGCCCCCAGCGCCGCATCCCGGCCTCGATTTCCTCGTTGACGACGCGCACGACCTCGACCCGGGCGAAGCGCTTGGACTCGGCCGCGACGAGGCGCCAGCGGGCGTGCGACTGGTCGGTGCGGGCGAGCATGTCCTCGACCGCCTGCTCGTACTCGGGGTGGCGCTCGCGGTTCTCCCAGTCTTCGCCGGTCAGCTTCCAGGCTTTGAGCGGGTCGGCGGCGCGGCCCTCGAACCGCCTCAGCTGCTCCTCGGCGGAGATGTGGAGCCAGAGCTTGACGACGATCGAGCCCTCGTCGGCGAGGGTGCGCTCGAAGGAGTTGATCTCGTCGTAGGCGCGCAGCCACTGCTCGCGCGTCGCCAGCCCCTCGACCCGCTCGACCAGCACCCGCCCGTACCAGGAGCGGTCGAAGACCGCCATCCCGCCCCAGCCCGGCAGCGCCGGCCAGAAGCGGCGCAGGAAGTGATGGCGCTTCTCGTCCTCGCTCGGCGCCGCGAACTGGACGACGCGGACGTGGCGCGGGTCCAGCGGCGCCACCAGGCGTTTGATCGCGCCCCCCTTGCCGGAGGCGTCCCAGCCCTCGAAGACGACGACCAGCGGCGGGCCGAGCCGGCGCTCGGAGCCGATCAGGCCGCCGAGGGTGAGCCGGAGCTGGGCCAGCCGGCTCCAGGCGGCCTTCAGCTCGCGTTCCTCCTCCTTGTGAGTGAACGAAGCGCCGAGATCGACCTGATCGAGAAATCCCACCGGTCGACTATTCCACGTCGCCGCGCGATTCTTCGATCGGGGGCGGGCGGTTCTCGCTGGTCAGGTTCGCCACCAGGGGGAAGAGGAGGGCGCCGAGGAAGATCAGGGCCACGCCGGCGGCGATCAGCCAGCGGGCCCGGGTCAGGTGGCCGAGGATGCCGATGACGAAGCCGGCGAGCATCAGCGCGATGTAAGGGCCGGGGCTGTGCGGGAACAGCTCGGCGAGCGGCGGGGCGAGGTCGAGCACGGGGGCGGATTATCATCGCCCCCATGGCCGAGGGCTCTGTGGCGAAGGTGAAGGAGGCGCTGGCGCAGGCCGGCTACCTCGCCGACGAGCCGGCGGCGCTGGTCTCCTACCTCGCCCAGGAGCTGGGCAAGCCGGTCCTGGTCGAGGGCCCGGCGGGGGTCGGCAAGACCGAGTTGGCGAAGGCGCTGGCGCGGGCGACCGGGCGCGAGCTGGTGCGGCTGCAGTGCTACGAGGGGCTCGACGAGGCGAAGGCGATGTACGAGTGGAACTACCGCAAGCAGCTGCTGCGGATCCAGGCCGGCGGCGAGGGCGGCTGGGACGACGTGCAGGAGGACATCTTCAGCGAGGAGTTCCTGCTGAGCAGACCGCTGATGCAGGCGATCTCCAGCCCCGAGCCGGTGGTGCTGCTGATCGACGAGATCGACAAGACCGACCAGGAGTTCGAGGCGATGCTGCTGGAGCTGCTCTCCGACTTCCAGATCACGATCCCGGAGCTGGGGCGGATCGCGGCGACGACGATGCCGATCGTCGTCCTCACCTCGAACGACTCGCGCGAGCTGACCGAGGCGCTGAAGCGGCGCTGCCTCTACCTCTGGCTCGACTACCCGGGGGTGGAGCGGGAGATGGAGATCGTCCGCCTGCACGCGCCGGAGCTGCCGGAGACGCTGGCGCGACGGCTGGTCGAGGTGATCGAGATGGTGCGGGCGCTGGACCTGAAGAAGCCGCCCTCGATCGCCGAGTCGATCGACTGGGCGCGAACGCTGCTGCTGATGGGGGCCGAGGACATCGACCGCGCGACCTTCGAGCAGTCGATGTCGATCATCGTCAAGCACCGCACCGACATCGACCTGGTGGCGGAGCGGGTCGGGATGAAGCTGGCCGAGGCGCCCAGCCGGGCGAGCTGAGCGCGGTGCCGGCCTCGCCCTACGGGCCGCGGGCCGACCCGGGGCCGCCGGGGATGGCGGCGAAGCTGCTCGGCTTCTGCGAGGAGCTGCGGGGCGAGGGGGTCGCGGTCGGGACCTCGGAGATCCTCGACGCCTTCGCCGCCCTGGAGATGGTCGAGTGGACCGCGCCCGACGACTTCCGCGAGGCGCTGGCGGCGACGATCGCCAAGTCGCGGGACGACCGCCGCGTCTTCGAGCTGCTGTTCGACCGCTACTTCTTCCGCGCCGCCGAGGCGGAGGCGGTGCAGCGCGAAGTCAGCGAGAGCGGCGAGGGTGGTGGCGAGGCGGGCGAGGGTGGCGAGCGGCTCGACATGGAGGAGCTGCGCGAGCAGATCCGCGAGGCGATGCTGGCGGGCGACGAGGACCGGATGCGGGACCTGGCGCGGCTGGCGATCGCCGCCTTCGGGCAGGCCGAGGGCTCGGGCGTGGTCGGCGTCGACGTGCAGCGGATCCGCCGCACGCTGGGGCTGACGGCGGGCTCCCAGCCGCCGGCCGAGGGCGGCGAGGAGCGGCCGCCGGTCGACCGCGATCAGCTCAACTCCTTCGAGCGCCATCTGCGCCGCGAGCTGGAACGCGACCTGATCGAGCGCACGGAAACGCTGCCTCCCTCCCGGCCCCTGGCCGAGCTCGACCGCACCCTGCCGACCAGCCCGACCCAGGACCTGGCGGCGGTCCACCGCGCCGTCTCGCAGATGAAGCGGCGGCTGGCGACGCTGGGGCACGAGCAGCGGGGACGGCGCAAGGGGGCCCACGTCGACGTGCGACGGACGATGCGGGCCTCGCTGGAGACCGGCGGGGTGCCGCTGCGGCTGAAATACCGGCCGAAGCGGCCGCGGCGCCCAGAGATCTACGTGCTCTGTGACGTCTCCACCTCGGTCACCTCGGCCAGCGTCTTCTTCCTCTCGGTCCTGCACGCCCTGCACGACTCGTTCCGCAAACTGCGCAGCTTCGTCTTCATCGAGCGGATCTCGGAGGTGACCGAGGTCTTCGAGCACGAGCGCGACTTCGCCGTCGTCGCCCAGCGGATCTCCAGCGAGGGGGGCGTCGCCGACGTCTCCGGCTACACCGACTACGGCCGCGTCTGGCTCGAGTTCCTGACCGAGATCTCCGACGAGCTCGACCCGCGCTCGACCGTGATCGTGCTCGGCGACGCCCGCACCAACGGCCGCGAGCCCCACGCCGAGGTCTTCGCCCAGGTGGCGGAGCGGGCGGGGCGGCTGTTCTGGCTCAACCCCGAGCCGAAGCTCTACTGGAACTACGGCGACTCGGTGATGGCCGCCTACGAGCGCCACTGCGACGGCGCCTTCGAGTGCTGGACGACGAGGCACCTGGAGAACTTCGTCAACGTCGTGGCCGGCGGCGTGCCGGCGCCGGACTGAGCCGGCGGGCGGTTAGCGGGCGACCCAGGCGTCCGGGGTCGCGGCGAGGTCGGTGACGACGCCGGGCAGCTCGCCGGAGACGAGGTCGGCGAGGGTGACTCCCTCGAGCACGGTGCGGAGGCTGGCGCGGACGGCGACCCAGACTTCCTGCAGGTGCTCGGCGCTGCCTCGGTACTCGAGCGCCTCCGGCGGCGCCGAGCGGACGTGGGCGATCGGCCCCTCGACGGCGCGGACGATCTCGGCGATCGTCACCTCGTCGGCGGGCCGGGCCAGCCAGTAGCCGCCCTTGGCGCCGCGGCGGGCGCGGATGATGCCGTGGTGCTTCATCTCGAGCAGGATGTGCTCGAGGAACTGCAGCGGGATGTCCTGGGCTTCGGCCAGGCGCTCGCCCTTGATCGGGCCCTCCTCGGCGGCGGCGAGCTCGGCGGCGGCCCGCACCGCGTAGTCGGCCTTGGCTGAGACGCGCATCGGGCTAGTAAATCAGGCGGTCGCGCTTCAGCCGGCCGGCTCGGCGGCGGGATCGGCGTTTCTCTGCCTGCGCCTGTTGAGCCAGTGGGGGGCGTAGAGGATCAGGCCCAGGCCGATCGCGGCGAGCGCGGCGGCGATCGGCCAGACGGCCGGGTCGCCCTTCTGGATCGTGACGATGCCGGAGCCGACCAGGACGACGCCGAGCCCGGTGCGGATCAGGCCCTGCGGCGCGCGGTCGGAGAGGGCGGCGCCGATCACCACCCCCGGCACCGAGCCGAGCAGGATGTTGGCGGCGAGGACGAAGTCGACGTTGCCGCCGACCCAGTGGGCGATGCCCGCCGCCCAGAGCAGGATCGCGGCGTGGAAGACGTCGGTGCCGACCACCTTCTTCGGCGCCAGGCGATAGACGGCGATCAGCAGGATCGCGATCACGGTGCCGGAGCCGGCCGAGGTGATCCCGATCACGAAGCCGGTGGTGGCGCCGATCACGACGGCGGCGACTTTGTGGCGGCGCTCGACCTCGAAGCGCTCGCGCTCGTCGATCAGGGTGCGCAGGATCAGCGCCCGGGCGAGGGTGACGATCCCGACCATCAGCAGGGTGCCGCCGAGGACCGCGTAGACCAGCGAGTCAAGCCGTTCTTCGCCGATGTGGCTCTGGAGGACCGAGACCAGCGCCACCCCGGCGACCGCGGCCGGGACGCTGCCCGTCGCCAGCCACCTGACCAGCTCCATGTTCACCGTCTTCATGCGGAAGTGGCGCCAGCCGCCGACCGTCTTGGTGACGGCGGAGTAGAAGATGTCGGTGCCGATCGCGGTGGTCGGCTGGATCCCGAAGATCAGGATCAGCAGCGGCGTCATCAGCGAGCCTCCGCCCATGCCGGTCATACCGACGAGTACGCCGATGCCCAATCCGAAGAGGACGATTGCCGGGTCCATGGTGAGTTCGGGGGTGCGCGGAGGTGCTTATCGACTTTCCTGACCTTCTTGGTCAGGAGAACGAAGTCCGGCAGGATACCAGGATGTCCGTCTCCATTCGCGGCCTCGGCCACTGCTACGGCGAGCTGCGGACGATCGAGCGGGTCGACCTGGAGGTCTCCGAGCACGGGGTGGTCGGGGTCGTCGGGCCCTCGGGCTGCGGCAAGTCGACGCTGCTGGAGCTGGTCTGCGGGCTGCGCGAGCCGGGCGCCGGCGCGGTCGAGGTCGGCGGCGCCGGCGAGGCGGCCGGGCGCCTCGCCCGCTGCGCCTACATGCCCCAGCGCGACCTGCTGCTCCCCTGGTACTCGGCGCTCGACAACGCGGCGCTGGCGCTGCGCAACCGCGGCGTCGGCCGGGCCGAGGCGCGGCGCCGGGCGGCGGAGCCGTTCGAGCGCTTCGGCCTGGCCGGCTTCGAGCGGGCGCGGCCGGCCGAGCTCTCGGGCGGGATGCGCCAGCGGGTCGCATTCCTGCGCACGCTGCTCTCCGGCAAGCCGCTGCTGGCGCTGGACGAGCCCTTCGCCTCGCTCGACGCGATCACCCGCGGCCAGATGCAGGAGTGGCTGGCCGGGGCGCTGCAGGCCGACCCGCGCACGGTCGTCCTGGTCAGCCACGATGTCGAGGAGGCGCTCTACCTCGCCGACCGGGTCGTCGTCCTCTCCCCCCGCCCGGCCACGATCGTCGCCGAGCTGCGGGCGCCGGCCCCGCGCGCCGCCGAGCGCGACGCCGCCGTCACCGACCCCGCCTTCGTCGCCGTCCGCGAGCGCGCCCTGCACGTCCTGCGCGAGGGCTCCCGATGAGGCGGTGGCTGCTGCCGGGGCTGGTGCTCGCCGGGCTGCTCGGCGCCTGGCAGCTGGCGGCGTCGACCGGGGCCCTCGCCGAAGCGCTCAGCATCGAACCCTTCCTCATCCCCTCCCCGGCGGAAATCGCCAGCTCGCTCTGGGAGAGCCGCTCGCTGCTTGCCGAAAACGCCTGGGTGACCCTGCGCGAGATCCTGCTCGGCCTCGGCTGCGGCCTGCTCGCGGGCCTGGGCTTCGCCGTCCTCCTGCACCTCTCCGAGACGCTGCGGCGCGCCACCTATCCCCTGCTGGTCGGCTCGCAGGCGATCCCGATCCTGGTCTTCGCGCCGATCCTGGTCGTCTGGTTCGGCTACGGGATCGGGCCGAAGCTGGCGATCGTCGCCGTCATCTGCTTCTTCCCGATCACGGTCAACGCGCTCGACGGGCTGCGCTCCGTCGACCCGGACGCGATCAGGATGATGCGCACCCTCGACGCCTCGCGCTGGCAGACGTTCCGCCGGGTGGAAGCGCCGACGGCGCTGCCCTACGTGTTCAGCGGCGCCAAGATCGCCGCCGCCATCGCCGTGATCGGCGTCGTCTTCGCCGAGTGGGCCGGCTCCAGCTCCGGCGGGCTCGGCTGGCTGGTGCTCCAGTACAACAACAACCTGGAGACGGCGGAGGTGTTCGCGACGGCCTTCGTCCTGGCGGCGATCTCGATCGCCCTGTTCGGGCTGATCGCCCTCGCGGAGCGGCGCGTCGTCACTTGGCGATAGAACACAGGGGATGAGGACGTCCCGAACAACGGTGCTCGCGGTTGTCGTCGCGCTACTCGCGCTGGCGCTCGCCCTCGCCGCCTGCGGCGAAAAGCCGG
Organism: uncultured Actinomycetes bacterium; assembly: GCA_963714045.1. GTDB lineage: Bacteria > Actinomycetota > Thermoleophilia > Solirubrobacterales > 70-9 > VAYN01. The sequence goes on from OY970225.1 coordinate 2,468,016, forward strand.
AGGGCGCGAGCGCCGAAGCGCAGCCGCTCAGCCTGACGCTGGACTTCTACCCCAACCCCGACCACGCCGGGATCTACATGGCGCAGAAGCTCGGCTACTTCGAAGAAGCCGGCCTCGACGTCAGCATCGCCGCCCCCTCGGACCCGTCGGCGCCGATCAAGCTGGTTGCCGCCGGGCGCTCGGACCTGGCGATCTCCTACGAGCCCGAGGTGGCTCTGGCGCGCCAGCAGGGGCTCGACGTGGTCGCGATCGGCGCCCTGGTGAACCGGCCGCTGACCTCGATGATCTGGCTGAAGAAGTCCGGGGTGCAGGGGGTCGGCGACCTCAAGGGCAAGACCGTCGCCACCGCCGGCATCCCCTACCAGGACGCCTTCCTGAAGACGATCCTCGCCCGCGTCCACCTCTCCCCCGCCGATGTCAAGGCGGTCAACGTCGGCTTCGGCCTGCTGCCGGCGCTGATCGGCGGCAGCGCCCAGGCGATGCTCGGCGGCTACAGCAACGTCGAGGGCGTCGACCTGCGCCGGCGCGGCAAGGACCCGGTGGTGACGCCGGTCGACCAGCTCGGCGTCCCCACCTACGACGAGCTGGTCCTGGTCGCCGACCGTAAGCGCCTGGAAGAAGAACCGGAGAAGTTCCGCCTCTTCATCGCGGCGCTGCAGCGGGGCACCGAAGCGGCGGCGAAGCAGCCGAACGCCGCCACCAAGGCGGTGCTGGAAGCCAACCACGCGCTCGACCCGAAGCTGACCAAGGCCGAGGTCGAAGCGACGCTGCCGTTGCTGGCCGCCCGCGCGAAGGGCCATCCCTACGGCTACATGGACCCGAAGGAGTGGGGCGCCTTCGCCGGCTGGATGCGGGACAACGGCCTGGTCTCCTCGCTGCTGGCGCCGGGCGAACTGCTCAGCGACGCCTACCTGCCGGGCGACATCCCCGAATAGCCAAGCGCCCCTTCGCCGAGCAGGCGGTTGACCTCGCCCTCGGGCATCGCCGGGTGGAAGAGGTGCCCCTGGGCGTAGTCGCAGCCGAGCCGGCGCAGCTCGTCGAGCTGGACCTCGTTCTCGACCCCCTCGGCGATCACCTCCAGCGAGAGCGCCCGGGCCATGCCGATGATCGCCTCGACAATCGCCGTGCGCTCCTGCTCGATCCCCAGCGCGTCGATGAAGGAGCGGTCGATCTTGAGGGCGTGGAAGGGGAAGCGGTTGAGGTAGGCGAGCGAGGAGTAGCCGGTGCCGAAGTCGTCGAGGACGAGCCGCACGCCGATCTCGTTCAGCGCCTCCAGCGAGGCGATCGCCGTCGCCGACTCCTCGACCAGGACGCTCTCGGTGATCTCCAGCCGCAGGTGGATCGGGTCGATGCCGGTGCGGGCGATGATCTCGGCCACGGTCGCGGGCAGGTCGCGGTGGGCGACCTGGCGAGCGGAGAGGTTGACGGCGACGTCGAGCGGGCGGGCGTCCGGGCGCTGCTCCTGCCACTCGAGGATCTGACGGCAGGCGCGCTCCTGCACCCAGCGGCCGATCGGCTCGATCAGGCCGCTGTCCTCGGCGATCGGGACGAACTCGGCCGGGTCGAGCAGGCCGCGCTCGGGGTGCCGCCAGCGGACCAGCGCCTCGAGGCCGGCGATCTCGCCGGAGCGGAGGCCGAGGACCGGCTGGTAGTGAAGGGCGAACTCGCCGCGATCAAGCGCCCCCCGCAGCTCCCGTTCGACCTCGAGCCGGCGCACGGCGCTGGCCCGCATCGCGGCGTCGAAGAGCACGCAGCGGGCGCGGCCGCCCTCCTTGGCCCGGTACATCGCCGCGTCGGCGTCGCGGATCAGCAGCTCGGCGCTGGCGCCGACCCCGCCGGAGGAGCGGGCGACGGCGACGCCGACGCTGGCGGTGACGAAGTGCTCGACGCCGTCGATCGAGAACGGCTGGGCGAAGGCGGCGGCGACGCGGTCGGCGATCGCGAGCGCCTCATCCTCGTCGGCGAGGCGATCGACGAGGATGCCGAACTCGTCGCCGCCGAAGCGGGCGACGATGTCGCCGGGCCGCAGGTGGGCGCGCAGCCGCGGCGCGACGGCGCGCAGCAGCGCGTCGCCGGCGTGGTGGCCGAGGCTGTCGTTGATCAGCTTGAAGTGGTCGAGGTCGAGGAAGAGGATCCCGATCGGCGAACCGGAGGCGGCGGCCCGCTTGAGCGCGTCGCCAAGCGCGTCGACGAAGCTGAGGCGGTTGGGCAGCCCGGTGAGCGAGTCGTGCAGGACCCGGTGGCGCAGGGCCTGGTCGGTGGCGTGGCGCTCGATCGCGTCGGCGAGGACGTTGGCGGCGGCCTGCAGAAAGGGGACGTCCTTGGGGGTGAAGCGGTGCGGCTCGGTGGCGTGGAGGTCCAGCACCCCGAACGGGTGGTCCTTGCCGTCGATCATCACCGCCAGGCTGCTGGCGGCGCCGAGGGCGCGCAGCACCGGCGGCATCGTGAAACGGCTCTCGCTCGACCAGTCGGCGACGATCGCGTGCGTGCCCGAGTCCAGGGCGGCGCCGGCGTGGGAGTCGCGAGAGGCGGAGACGCGGCTGCCGGCACCGATCACCTGGTCCTCGAGCCCGGCGCGGAGGTTGAGGCGGCGGCCGTCGCGGCCGAGCTCCCAGATGCAGGCGCTGTGGACGCCGTCGACTTCGCCGATCAGGGTGGCGGCGGCGCGCATCAGCGCCTCCGGGTCGCCGTCCTGCAGCGCCCGCTCGCCGAGTTTGGCGACGACAGCCTGCTGGGAGAGCGCCCTCTGCAGCTCCGCCTCGGCCCGCTTGCGCTCGCTGATGTCGTAGAGGACGCCGTGCCAGACCGGCACCCCCTTCTCGTCGGCCTCGAGCACGGCCTCGTCGAGCATCCAGACCACCTTGCCCGCGCGGGTGCGGAGCCGGTACTCGACCGGGCGGGTGTTGCGGTCGTCGAGGTAGTCCTCGGTTTCGAACGCCAGCGCGCGCTCGCGGTCGTCGGGGTGCAGGAGGCGGGCCCAGAGACCGGGGTCGGCCTTGAATTCCTCGGCGGTGTAGCCGAGGATCTCCGCCACCTGTGGGCTGACGTAGCGCCACTCGCCGTGCTCGCCCATCTCCGAGGTGTAGACGATGACCGGCAGCCGCTCGACCAGGCGGCGGTAGTCCTGCCCGCCCGCGGTTATCTGGTCGAGGAATTCGCTGACCTGCTGCTCGGGCCAGTTCCTGTCCCCTTTGGCCGCCATCGCCGTCGTTATCGACAGATCACCCAAGCGCTTGACCGCGCCCGCGTCCAGGCACGAACTCGTGCAAGCGGGAGAGGGTCAGAGCACCGGCGAGACCGCGGTAGGGCTCGTACGGCGCGTAGAACTCCTCCACCTCGGCGATCGTGGCGCGGCGGCCGAGACGGGCGAGGCGGCCGACCAGCTTCAGGTAGGCGAGGTCGCCGGCGGGCAGCGAGTCCATCTCGCCGCGGCCGAACAGGCCCAGGCACTGGACCGTCCAGGGGCCGATCTGCGGCAGCGCCAGCAGGCGGCGGTCGACCGTGGCGGGGTCGGCCGCGGGACGGCCGGGGGGCGCGGGGGCGAGCTGACAGCGGCCGGAGGCGACCGCGCCGGCGACCCGGCGCAGCGCCGCGGCGCGGGTCGGCGCCAGGTCCATCGCGGCCAGTTCGGCCGGGGCGCGGCCGGCGATCGCGGCCGGCGGCGGGACGTCGCGCAGGGCGTCGCGCCCCTCCCCCAGCCGCGGTCCCCAGCGGCCGACGATGCGGCGTTCGATCCGGGCCGCGCGATCGGCCTCGATCAGCTGCTTGACGACGGCCGAGGCGAGCGCCTCCCAGGGCCACGGCCGCAGGCGCGGGCGGAAGCTGGGCAGACGGCGGATCAGCGGGCCGAGCAGCGGGTCGCGGCGGAAGCTCCGGTGGAACCCGGAGAGGTCGAGGTCGAGGCCGAGCGCGAACCGCATCCGCTCGAGCGCCAGCGCCAGCCGGGGCCGCGTCGCCGGGGCCGCCTCGCCGGCGATCGGCAGCGTGACCGCGGCCGGATCGACCGGCTCAGCCCGCAGGACGACCCGGTCCGCGTCGGGCTGCCAGGCCCGCACCAGCACCGGCGCTCCCTCGACGTGCAGCAGCCGCGTCGCCACCCCGGCCTCGACCCGCAGCGTGCGGTCGTCGCTGCCCCGCGGCAGTCGGTAGGGAGAGGCCGGCCGCGCCTCCAGCTCGAACGCGGTCAGCGGCCGAGGAGGTGGACGTCGACGAGGAAGGAGCGGCTGGCGACGACGTTGGCGCGGTCGCGGCGGCGGCCGAGGCGGCGAGGGGAGCGGGGCTTGGACCCGGCGGCCCCGACCGCGCGCACGGCGGCGACCGTGGCGGCGCCGGCGAGGACGCCGCCGGCGGCGGCGATGGCGGCGTTGCGGACCTCCGTGCGGAGGACCGGCGAGGCGGCCTCCGCGTAGGGCAGCGGCAGCGCCCGCACCGGCTCCGCGTCCCGCGGCTCGGCGTCTTCCTCGGCCACGATCTCGCCATCCAGTTCAAGGTCACTCACCGAAACGACTCTAGCGAGTCCCAGCCGGTGTCCTCTACAACGCCCGCTCGTAGATACGGTAGCGCTTGACGACCTCGCCGCCCATGCCTTCCATGGCGCGGTTCATCGGACCGTTGGTCTCGAGGATCCAGCCCATCTCGCCGCCGACGATCCCCCCCGGCACCGCCGCCTCCTCCAGGTGCCTGAGGTAGAGGCCGGCGGCGACGCCGCTGTGGCGGTACTCGTGCTTGACGCCGAGCGCGAAGACCCGGCACTGGTCGATCTTGCGCTTGCCGAGCAGGAACCTGGCCCAGCCGAAGGGCAGCAGGCGACCGTTCAGCTTCGCCATCACCTGGTTGACGTCGGGCAGGGTGAGTGCCGCGCCGATCGCCTCGCCGTCCTTTTCCGCCATGTAGGCCCAGTTCTCGTCGATCACCTGCTTCAGGTTCTTGGCCTGGAACTCGACCTCGGCGTCGGTGATCGGGACGAAGCCCCAGTTGTCTCCCCAGGCCTCGTTGTAGACGTCCATGAAGCGGCGCACCTCGGCCGCCATCTCGCGCTTGCGCATGTTGCGGATCACGATCCCTTCGTCGCGCAGGGCCTTCTCGGCGGCGGCGTGGATCGCCGGGTCGAAGCGCTCGCCCTCCTTGAGGTCGCCGAACTGCAGCTCCCACATCAGCACGTCCATCGCCTTGGCGAAGCCCTCGGCCTCGATCAGCTCGCGGTAGTACGGCGGGTGCCAGGGCTCGAGGATCATTGGCCGCCGCTCGTAGCCCTCGATCAGGATCCCGATCTCGTCGTTGGTGGTGAAGTCCATCGGGCCGAGGATGCGGCCGCGGCCCTTCGCCGCCGCCCACTCGGACCCGGCGTCGATCAGGGCCCTGGCGACCTCCGGGTCCTCGGCGGTCTCGAAGAAGCCGAACATCGCGTCGCTCCCGCCCTGGTACTCGTCCCAGCGGTGGTCGAGATGGGCGCTGATTCGACCGACCGGCTCGCCGTCGCGCTCGGCGACGAAGAGCTCCGCCTCGCCGTGCTCGAACCACGGGTTCTTCTTGCGGTTGAGGAACTCCATCCGCTCGAAGACCAGCGGCGCCACCCACTGCGGGTGGTCCCGGTGGAGGCGGAAGGGGACCTTGACGAAGCGCTTCAGCTCGCGACGCGTTCGCACCGGCCGTATCGACACGCTTGCCATCGAGGCGCAACCTACACTCTTGGACGATGAGCAAGACAACGAAGTCCCCCGTTGACGTCTTTGAGAAGGCGCGCAGCCACGACCGGCTGGAGCAGCTCGAAGCGGCCAGGGAGCACGACCTCCTCCCCTACTTCCGCCTGATCGAGTCCGAGGCAGGCCCGGTTATGGAGATGGAGGGTCGCGAGGTCATCATGCTCGGCTCCAACAACTACCTGGGGCTGACCGGGGATGAGCGGGTCAAGCAGGCCTCTCGCGATGCGCTGGAGGCCTACGGCACAGCGCTGACGGGCTCGCGCTTCATGAACGGGACGACGCCGCTGCACGTCGAGCTGGAGCGCGAGATCGCCGACTGGATGCACTCCGAGGACGCTCTCGTCTTCACCACCGGTTACCAAGCGAACGTTGGCTGCCTTGGCACGATTCTCGAGCCCGGCGACACCGTGATCTGCGACTCGGGAGACCACGCCTCGATCCTCGACGGCTGCCGCCTCTCCGGCGCCAAGCTGCGCCCCTTCCGCCACAACCGGATGGACAAGCTGGAGAAGATGCTGGGGCGGGCGGCGGAGGACGGCGGCGGCGTCCTCGTCGTCATCGACGGCGTCTTCTCGATGGAGGGCGACGTCTGCGACCTGCCGCGGATCGTCGAGCTCTGCAAGGCATACGGGGCGCGGCTGATGGTCGACGAGGCGCACGGGGCCGGGGTGCTGGGGGCGCGTGGCGCCGGTGCCTGCGAGCTGTTCGGGCTCGAGGACGAGGTCGACCTGCGGATGGGCACCTTCTCCAAGAGCCTCGCCTCCTGCGGCGGCTTCATCGCCGGGCCGGCCGACGTGATCGAGTACCTGAAGATCTCTGCCCGCAGCTTCATGTTCAGCGCCTCAAGCGTACCCGCCGCCGTTGGAGCGGCGCTCGGCGCCCTGCGCGTGATCCGCTCCGAGGGGCCAGCTCTCTTCGAGAAGCTGCTGGCCAACTCCGAGTACCTGCGCGAGGGCCTGCGCCACCTCGGCCTGCGGGTGATCGAGCCGGGGACGCTTCCCGACGGCAGCGTCGCCACCACCCCGGTGGTGCCGGTACTGGTCGGCGACGACTGGCAGGCGGTGCTGCTCTGGAAAGCCCTCTTCGACGCCGGCGTCTACACCAACGTCGCGATCCACCCGGCGGTGCCGCCGGGCGGGGCGCTGCTGCGGACCAGCCTGATGGCGACCCACGAGCGCGAGCACCTCGATGGCGCCCTCGGCACGATCGCCCGGGTGATCCAGGACTTCCCCCAGCTGCCGCGAGCGTAATCCGCCGGTAACGGGTTTTTGACATCCCCCGTCGTGGGTAGTTTCAGGCTTGTCCGGATGGGGACAAGGCTCCGAGCGAGCCGAAATTGTTGCTCTTAGCGGTCGGACTGGGACGGTGACGGCGGCCCTGGGTTGACGGCTGCCACCTCGACGGCATAGCTTGGCCCTCTCGCCGAGCACCCTGGGAGGGTGGCTCGGTTCGATATCCAGTCTGATTAACCGATTCCTTGAAGGGAGGAGTCCCAGTGGACGCTGCCTCAACGGCACCCGCAACGACGATCGCATCCTCGGTGGAGGCCCCGCAACACATGCGGGCGCTGGAACGAGCCAACCTGGTCAGGCTCGCTCGCGCCGAGCTGAAGCGCGCCATAGCGCGGGGAGAGGCAGACGCCTCCGAGGTGGTCCGCGACTGCCCCTGGGAGACGGAGAGCATGACGATCGCCGAGCTGCTGACCAGCCAGCGCCGCTGGGGCCGCACCCGCGCCCGCAAGTTCCTGCTGCCGCTCTCGCTGAACGAGAACAAGCAGCTGGGGACGCTGACCTCGCGCCAGCGGCGGCTGCTGGCGACCGAGCTCGCCTCGCGCTCCCGCGACGGCCGCGGGGCGCTGGCCGCCTGAGGCCTGGCTCAGCCGCGCATTCCGCCGACCCGGAAGCCGAGGCCTCCGGAGGCGCGCTGGAATGCGCGGCGCACAAGGTAGAAGGCGAGCGCGAAGGCGACGGCGCCGACCGCCAGCGCCACCGCGAGGATCTGGTGGGCGAGGTAGAAGAGGGCGCCGACCGTGAGCACGAAGATCGCCCCGGCCAGCAGGGTGGTGTGGGAGCGGTAGCCGGCGAAGTGCTCGCGGACCGCCACCTCGAGGCCGCCGAGGCCGGCGAGGGCGACGCCGACGCCGATCGCGGTCGGGTGGCCGCCGATGACGCCGATCGCCAGGGCGACGATGCCGGCGAGGATGACCAGCTCGGCCAGCGGGAAGTTGCCCCAGGGGGCCGGCGGGCGGTCGTCGGGGGTGGCGACCCGGGGGGCCGGCCGCGCGGGGGCGGGCGGCTTCTCAGCCGGCGCCGCCCGTCGCCTCCCTTTGCGCTTCCCGCTCAACGGCCGCAAGCCGCCCGGCTAACGGGCATCCAGAGGAGACCTTGACCCGCCACCAGCCCATCAGCATCCCGATCGGGCCGAGGCGGGGGCGCGAGTGCCAGGCGCCGCAGCCCGGCTCGCCGACGTCGGCGCGGGCGATCCGCACCCACTTGAAGTCCGCCGGCGCCGCCAGCATCCGGTGCAGCAGCTCGCGGTTGCCGGTCTCGACCCGGTCCCGCTCGCGCAGCGCCAGGCGGGCGTCGGCGACGCGGCCGGCGAGTTCGTCGCGCAGCCGCTCCAGCTCTCCCAGGTCGAGGACGCGCGGCTCCGCCGCGATCGCGGCGACTCGGTGGTCGACCTCGACCCGGCCGAAGGCCTCGGCGAAGAGACCGGCCAGCTCGCGCTCGAGGCGGCCGACCTGGCGCCGCAGCTCGGTTCGAGCGAGGCGCTCGTCGCCATCGACGCGAAGCGCCGTCGGGCTGTCTCTATCGAGCAGATCCGGCATCGGCCTGGAAACGAGTGTAGATCACCGCAGCGCCGCCGCGGCCATCCACAGCGCCTCGTCGACAGCGATCTGAGGCACGCCCTTGACCTGGACGGCGGCGATCGCCAGCCGGCGGCTCCGCGGCTCGACGCCGTAGCCATCGCCGGTGGCGCCGAAGAGGAGCCCGACCGGGTTGCGCTCGTCGGCGATGGTCAGGGTCCCCTGCTCCAGCTCGCCGGGCCGCCCCGGCAGCGACTCCCCCGGCGCCGAGTCGCGGATGCAGAGGGCGCCGCCGAGGCGGTCGGCGTCGAAGGCGCGCAGGGCGACCCCGGTCTCGACGGTGGCCACGGTCAGCGCGTCCGCCGGCAGTCCGTGGCTCTTGAAGGCGCCGTCGTGGAGGCGGTCGAGGGCGAGCTGCTCGACCGGCGTCGGGGTGCGGTCGGGGTCGAGGCCGATCTGGCGGAAGAAGACGCGGTAGGCCCAGGGGATCGGCCGTTCGCGCATGTGGATCGCCTGGGCGCCGTAGAAGCGGTCGGAGAGGTCGCGCAGGCGGCGCCGGACCGGCTCCGGGCTGCGGCCGGGGCGGACGTCGACCTCGACCCAGGCGACGCCGAGGCCGGGGAACTCGGAGGCGATTCGAGGAGCCACCCACCCCTGTTCCGGGGCCGGGTCCCAGCCCATCCGCGACTCGGCGGTGCCGGCGTTCACCCGCCCCGCTCCGCCGCCCGGCTGGCGTTCAGAAGCCGCTCGACCCGGGCCGAGAGCTGGCCGGCCGTGAGGTCGCTGATGCCGGCGCTCTCCAGCGTGCCCCCCGGATAGACGTAGGCGAAGGTGGGACAGCCGCCGACCCTGTAGAGGCCGGCGACGGCGCCGTCGCGGTCGTAGCCCACCGGCAGCTTCCAGCCGTGCCGGCGGATCAGCTCGCGAACGGTGTCGCGGTCGTCGCGCACGTCCAGCGAGAGGAAGCCCACCCGTCCACGGTAGCGCTCGTAGACCCTGTTGACGATGTCCTGCTGGTCGGCGCAGTCGCCGCCCTTGGTGAACCAGAACGAGATCACCAGCGGGCGGTCGAAAAGGTCGCAGACGCGGATCGCGCCGTGGGTGGCGATCCGGCAGGCAGGGGTGCGGCGGGCGCCCCCGGGACAGGGGACGGCGGAGCTTTCGCAGTCGTCCTGGGCGACGTTGGCGTCGCCTTCGAGCGGGCCGGCGGCGGCGGGGACGGCGAACTCCGGCAGCGGCCAGCGAGGCGGAAAGCGATCGAGGCCGAGCGTGCCTTCGCCGGCGCTTCCGCCGCCCAGCGTGCGGATCGTCGCGACGGCGATCACGGCGAGAAAGATCAGCCCGACGGCGAGCGAGTAGCGGTCCCTCATCGTCGCTCCTCGATCCAGGTCAGGGCGGCGGGCAGCACGACCATCACGCCCGCCAGGGCGACGGCGAGGTCGATCACGGTGACGAGGCCGAAGTCCCGCAGCATCTGGACGTCGCTGGCGAGAAGGACGGCGAAGCCGGCGATCGCGGTGGCGCCGGAGGCGAGCACGGCGGCGCCGGTGCGACCGTAGGCCCGGCGCAACGCCTCCTCCACCCCGCTCCCGCCGCGACGCTCCTCGTGGAAGCGGCCGGAGAGGATCACCCCGAACTCGGTCGCGATCGCGATCGTCAGCGCCCCCAGCGCCGCCGACATCGGGTTGAGCGGGATGCCGGTGAGCCAGACGACCAGCGAGGCCCAGCCGGTGGCGAGCACGGTCGGCGCCAGCGGCGCCAGGACGCGGCGCGGGGAACGGTAGACCGCGAGCAGCGCCAGGGCGACGGCGAGCAGGCCGGCGAGGGTGAGCCAGTAGCGGCCGGCGGAGAGGTCGGAGGCGGATTCGGCGGCGATCACCGGCAGCCCGGCCAGCCGGACCTCGACGCCGGCGGGCGGCCCGCCGGGGGACCCGGGCTCGCCGATCTCCGACCGCATCCGGTCGATCAGCGCCTGCTGGTCCTCCAGCGACTGGGCGCGGATGCCGAAGGAGAGCAGCGCCCGGTGGCCGAGCCGGCCGGTCCGCGGGTCGACCGGCGCCACCTGCCGCAGGGCGTATGGCGACAGCGCCGCCAGCGTTTCCTCGATCCCCCGGCGGGTCAGCCTGCCGCCGCCGCGGGTGAGGAAGTCCGAGAGGGCGGGGCCCGGGCAGACGTCGGCTTCGAGGCAGCTCGGGTTTTCGCCGCGAAACCCGTTGGAGCGCAGGACACGGCGCTTGAAGGCGCTCATCCACTCGATCGTGGCCGGGTCGGCGAGGTCGGGCGCGGTGACGCTGAGATCGAGCTCGCCGGAGACGCCGGTCGCGTCCTGCAGCCGGTTGAGGTCGCGGACGGCGGGCAGGCTCTGGGGGGCGAGCTGGCGGATGTCGGAGACGGTCTCGATCCGGGTGCCGAGGCCCCAGCCGGCCAGGGCCAGCGCCAGGGCGACGCCGAGGACGCGGACTGGGTGCTCCAGCGCCAACCAAATCGCCCAGTCGCGCAGCCAGGCGAGGAGGCGCTCCGGCGCGCGGGGCCTGCCCCCGGGGGAGGGTCCTGCGGGCGGGGGCTTCGCCTCCGTTCTCGGACCCTCCCCCGGGGTCACCCGCGCGAGTAGCGGCTGCCGCCCATCTCCATTTCCGCGAAGGGTCAGTGCCGCGAAGCCGGCCGTTAGTGCGAGGAGAAAAGAGATCGCGATGCCGGCTAGGAGGAGGAGGCCGAAACTGCGGACCATGGGGGTTGGGGAGAGCTGGAGGGCGAGGAGGGCCGCGGCGGTCGCCAGACATGCGGCGCCTATGGTTGGGCCGGCGGCGGTCGCGGCGGCTCGTGCCGACCCGGTCTCGTCGTAGCGGGCCTGGAATTGGATGGCGTAGTCGACGGCGAGGCCGATCAGGATCGGCACGACGGCGATCGTCGCCATGGTCAGGGAGCCCCCGAGGAGGCCGAAGAGGCCGAAGACGATCGCGGCGGCGGCGAGGGCGAGGCCGAGCGGCAGCAGCCGCATCCGCGAGCGGAAGACGGCGAGCAGGGTCAGCGCCATCACCGCGAGCGCCACCGCGAAGAGGACGAGCAGGGCGTCCTTGAGGGCCCGGGCAAGGCCATCGACGACGACCGGAGCGCCGGAGACGACGTAGCTGCCGCCCTTCAGCTCGAAGCAGGGCGCCGGCTTGCCTTCCTCGGCACAGGCCCGGCGCGGCGTCGTTTCGCCCACCGCGGCCTCGATCAGGGCGATGGCGCGGTGGCGCTCGGCTTCGCCGAGGTCAGGCCTGAGCCTGACGACGATCTGGGCGGAGCGGCTATTCGGGAAGAGGTAGGCGAGCCGGGCCTTCGGGGTGCCGCGGGCGCGGCTGAGGTCGAAGACGACGGTGGCGACGAAGTCGGGGTTGTCGAGGCTGGGCGCGGTGGTGATGCCGTAGCGGGTGGCGACGGCGAGGAGGAACTCGCGCAGCCGCTGCGGCGGCAGCCGCTGGGCCAGCCGGCGCAGCTGGCGGTCGATCTGGACCACCGCCTCGTTGAGGAAGGTGGCCGGGCCGGAGACGAACTCGACCGGGTCGAGGCGAGCCAGCTCCGCGCAGGGGCCGGGGATTGGCTTCGCTCCCTTCGGCACCTTCCCCGAGAGGCATCCCTCGAGCCGCAGCAGGCGGAAGACGTTGGCGGTCAGGATCAGCCGCTGCAGGTCCCCCCGCGCCAGCACGACGACGGGTTCTTCGCCGAAGGCCTCGCGCACGCCCTGGGTCGCCCGGTAGGTGGCGGTGTCGGAGTCGACCAGCGTCCCAACCCCGGCGTCGGTGGGGATCCGCGTCGCCCCCACCGCCGCCGCCAGCGCCAGGACGACGCTGAGGGCGAGCACCGCCCGGGCGTGCCCCGCGGCCCACGCCGCGACGCGGCCGAACCAGCGCCCGGCGCTCAACTCAGTCCATCGAGAGCGGGCCGCTGACGTCGGCCCGGAGGAACTGGGACACGAACTGGTTGTCGGAGTCGAACAGTTCCTCTTTCGGCCCCGACTCGACGATCTTGCCGTTCCAGAGCACGGCAAGGAAGTCGGCGATCCGGCGCGCCGTGTTGAGGTCGTGGCTGATCACCAGGTAGCAGCCGCCGTTCTCGGCGTGGACCTCGCGGATCAGCTCGCAGAGCAGCGCCGTGCGCACCGGGTCGAGGCCGGAGTCGGGCTCGTCGAACATCACGATCGCCGGTTCCAGCACCAGCGCCCGGGCGAAGCCGGCGCGCTTGCGCATGCCGCCGGAGAGCTCGTTCGGCATCTTGTAGGTGGCCTCGGTCAGGCCCACCTCTTTGAGCCGGCGATTGACGATCTCGCCGATCTCCTCCTCGCTTTTGTCGGTGTGCTGGCGCAGCGGGAAGGCGGTGTTGTCGTAGATGTTCATCGAGCCGAAGAGGGCGCCGTCCTGGAACAGCAGGCCAAACTTTTTGCGCACGTCGAAGAGTTCGTCGTCGGTCATGTTCGGGATCGATTCGCCGTGGACCAGCACGTCCCCCGAGTCCGGGTAGAGGAGGCCGACGATGTGCTTGATCAGCACGCTCTTGCCGGTTCCCGAGGGGCCGAGCACCATCGAGACCTGGTCCTCGGGGAGGCCGAGGTTGAGGCCGTTGAGGATGCGGGCGCGGCCGAACTGTTTGACCAGGTCGATGATCTCGATCGCGTCCTCGCCGCCGTGGTCGCGCTTGCGGCCGGTGTGGAAGCGGTAGGGGTCGTGCTCGCGGGGGTCGACGCCGGGGATGACGAAGTCGCGCCCCATCACCGCGCCGTCCTCGCTCACGTACGGGCCCGAATCCTCGCTCATAGGGCAACCTCCTCCTTGTTCTTCTGAGATTGAGAGGCCGAGCGCAGCGAGGCCGTCGAAGATCCCCGGGGAACGCATAGAGCCGACCCCCGCCGGGAGAGCGCCAGCCTTGCTAGCCGCATAGACGGCCCGCATGAGACCAGCGCCTCCCGGCGGTGCGAGGCGCCAGAAGCGCCAACAGGACGTGGCGTCAGCGAACGCCACCCTATGAGCATGCGCAACGGCTCCTCATGGCCGGCTATCAGCCGATCGCAATCGACCGAGGAGGAAGCATGGCAGCAACGAGAACCGCGGGCGTCGACTGGGCCGCCGAGGCCCATGAGGTCTGCATCAGCAAAGAGGGGCGCGTCAATGAGCGCTTCTCCGTCACCCATGACGAACGTGGGCTCGCCGAGCTGGCGCGCAGGCTCGAGAGGCACGGCGTAGTTCGGGTGGCGATCGAGCGACCCGACGGGATTCTGGTCGAGCGGCTCTTGGCTGCCGGCCTCGAGGTGCTGGCGATCCATCCCAATCAGGTCAAGGCCGCCCGCGCCCGCTTCGCGGTCGCCCACGGCAAGTCCGATCGCTTCGACGCCTATGTCCTGGCCGAGCTGGCTCGCACCGACGCACACCGCTTCCGGGCGCTGGTGCCCGATGGCGAAGAGACCAAGGCGCTGCGGGCGCTGACCCGCGCCCGCGAGGATCTGGTCGGAGTTCGCGTGGAGCTGGCCAACCAGTTGCGCGCCCAACTGCAGGCCTTCTGGCCCGGCGCCCTTTTGTTCGCCGCGCTCGACAGCCCGATCTCGCTGGCCTTCATCGAGCGCTACCCGAGCCCCGCTGACGCCAAGGGCCTCGGTGTCGGGCGGATGGCCGCCTTCCTGGCGCGCAGCGCCTACAGCGGCAGCACCGATCCGGCCGAGCTGGTGGCGCGGATCAAGGCGGCGCCGCAGGGCACCGCGGGCCCGGCCGAGTGCGAGGCCAGGCGGGCGGTGGTGCTCGGCCTCATCGCTGCCCTTCGGCCGATCGTCGAGGGGATCGCCACCCTCAACAAGCAGATCCGCGAGCGCCTCGCCGCCCACCCCGACGCGGCGATCTTCGCGCCGCTGTTCCGCGGCCCCAAGACGACGATCTGCCCGGCGACCCTGATCGCCGAGCTCGGCGATGCCCGGGGCCGCTACCCGACCGAGGCGGCGATGGCCGCCGACGCCGGGATGAGCCCGGTCGCCCTGGAGTCCGGCAAGCTGCGGGTCGCCACCTTCAGGCGAGCCTGCGACAAGCGATTGAGGGTCGCCGTCGCGACCCTCGCCGACTCCACCCGCCACTGGCATCCCTGGGCCAAAGAGGTTTACCGCCGAGCTCGGGACAGAGGGCAAGACCACCCGCATGCGATCCGCACCTTGGGGCGCGCTTGGATCCGCGTTCTCTGGCGCTGCTGGCGGGAAGAAGTCCCCTATGACCCCGCTCGACATGGCAACTTTGTTCGCCTTCAGACGACGGGGGGTTGACACAGGACGTCTCATGCGGTTCTCCTCGTCGATCGACACGGTCAGCCTCCTATCGGCGCCCTCGGGTTGGCCCCCCAGAAGACAAGGGTCCCAAGCATCCCGATGATGTGGACTAAGACGATGTTGAGGACCATCGACTTCGCGGTCGCCGTCCCCACCCCGACCGGCCCGCCGGAGGCGGTGTAGCCGTAATAGCAGCCGACCAGCACGATCGCGGTCGCCATCACCATGCCCTTGATCAGGCTGAATAAGAGGTCGGGTGGGTTCTGGAACATCCAGAAGATCAGGAAGTAGCCGCCGGAGGAGACGTCGCCGATCTGCTTGACGACGGCCAGGTAGCTGGCCAGGTACATGATCCCGATCCCGACCAGGTACATGAACGGGAAGGTGATCCAGGCGGCGAGCAGGCGGGTGGCGCAGAGGAAGGTGACCGGCGGCACCCCCATCACCTCGAGCGCGTCGATCTCGTCGGAGATCCGCATCGCGCCGAGCTCGGCGACGATCCCGGTCCCGACCTTGGCCGCCAGCATGTAGCCGAAGGCGTAGGGCATGATCTCGCGCAGGTCGCACCAGGCGGAGAAGACGCCGGCGTAGGCGGGGGCGCCCTGGGCGCGCAGCAGGTAGGCGCCCTCGATCCCGCACTGGAGGCCGAGGGTGAAGACCAGGCCCCAGATGATCAGGGCAGAGCCGAGGATCAGGATCCCGGCCTGGCGCAGGCTCTCGCCGAAGAAGCGGAAGACGCGGCCGGAGTAGACGAGGCCGCTGACGCGCGAGCCGAAGCGGGCGATCTCCCCGAAGGAGTCGAGCCAGCCGCGCGGGACTTCGAGCCAGGCGTTCATGACAATGCCTCGCGCTTCGCTCCCGGCGCAGAGAACCAGATATGGATGCTTGGTCGCTCCGCGCTCATCTGATCGTCTGCAGCTCCGGGTTGGTGGCGAGCAGGGTCTGGGTGAAGACGTAGTTGAAGGCGAAGACGCCCATGAAGGAGATGACCACGGCCTCGTTGACGGCGCGGCCGACGCCGGCGGCGCCGCCGGACGCGGTCATCCCTTTATAGGAGCAGACGACGGCGATCAGGGCGCCGAACAGGGTGCACTTGATCACCGAGCCCCAGAGGTCGGTGATCGAGGCGTTGGAGAAGAGGGTGGCGAAGAAGCCGCCCAGCGGCTGATGGTAGAGGATCTCGGTGAGGACGCCGCCGCTGATGCCGAAGACCAGCGCGTAGATGTCAAGCAGGCCGGTGATCAGCATCAGCGCCAGGAAGCGCGGCACGACCAGGTTCTTGATCGGGTCGACGCCGAGCACCTGGAGGGCGTCGAGCTCCTCGCGGATCTTCCGGGCTCCCAAATCGGCGGTGATCGCGGTGCCGGCGACGCCGGCGACGACGACGGCGGTGACGAAGGGGGCGAACTCGCGGATCGAGGCGAGGACGAAGAAGCCGCCGAGCCGGTCGAGGGCGCCGAAGAGCGAGAGGAAGTTGGCGGCCTGCAGGCCGGGGGCGCCGAAGCCGAAGGCGACGGTCGAGACCAGCAGCGGGAACCAGCAGAGCTGCAGGGCGAAGAGGAACTGGCCGATGAACTCCTCGCCGTAGGGGAAGGGCGGCCTGACCGCGGAGACGATCGTCCTCGCGGTGAGGATCATCATGTTCCCCACCTGCTCGAACAGCGACTTGGCGGGCAGAAAAGCCCTGTTGACAGCGGTTCCGACCATCTGCTCCTCCGACGAGCTGCGCCGCACGCGCGCGACGCCCCACTCTGGGCCTGAGTCTATGGGATGGGTCAGCCCCAACCGTTAGCCCAGTGTTGAGATCCGGCTAACCCGCCGCGGCGGCCGGAAAAGCGCCTGGATGCGGGGAAACCCCGTGCTATGTTGCGGCCGCTTTGCGGGGGACCGGAAGACATTCCCGGCGTACCCGCCTTCGAGCCGCGGCGACCGGGGTTGCCGCTGTGGCCGTGGCGGCGCTGCTGGCCGCCTGCGGCGAATCGTCCTCGGACGCGAACCAGCAGGCCGGCACCTACGAGGTCAAGGTCAGCGAAGCCGAGTTTCCGACCGGGCAGCGGCTGGGCCAGACGTCGCTGCTGCGGCTGGGCGTCCGCAACACAGGCAAGAAGACCCTGCCGGCGCTGACCGTGACGATCTCGATCGCCGGCCGGGAGGGACGGGACTCGGCGCTGCCGTTCGGCATCCGCGACCCGCAGCCCGGCCTCGCCCAGCCCTACCGGCCGGTCTGGGTGCTGGCGGAACACTTCCCGAAACTCGCCGGCTCCTCGCGACCCGGCGGGGCGTCGACCTCGAACCCCAAGACCTTCTCCTTCGGGCCGCTGAAGCCGGGCAAGACGACGCGAGCGGTCTGGAAGCTGAGCGCGGTCAAGGCGGGCCGGTTCACGCTGGTGTACCGCGTCGACGCCGGCGTCAGCGGGACCGCCAGGGCGCAGACCGCGGGCGGCGTCGCCCCCGGCGGCTCCTTCGTCACCCACATCTCCACGGTCCCGCCCGACACCGAAGTCACCGACAGCGGCGAAGTCGTCGAAACGCCCCGGAGGCGATGACCGCGGCCCGCCTGGGGGCGCTCGCGATCGCGATCCTGGCGCTGGGCCTGCCGGCCTGCGGCGCCGCCAGTCAGCCCGACCGGGGCGGGGTGGATGCCCGCGCCGGCGGCGGTGTCGCATTGAAGAAGGTCGGCGAGTTCGACCAGCCGGTCTACGTGACCGGGGCGCCGGGCTTCCCGAAGCTGCTGTTCGTGGTCGAACAGCGGGGGCGGGTCGCGGTGCTGAGCGGCGGCCGCCGGCTCCCACACCCCTTCCTCGAGATCGGCGGCCGGGTCGGCTTCGACGGCGGCGAGCGGGGGCTGCTATCGATCGCCTTCCCGCCCGACTACCGCCGCAGCGGCAGCTTCTACGCCTATTACAACGACAACGCCGGCAACATCCGCGTCGACGAATTCAGGCGCCGCAGCCCCACCCGCGCCGCGGCCGGCTCCCAGCGCCAGGTGATCGAGATCCCGCACCCGGTCAACGCCAACCACAACGGCGGCCAGCTGCAGTTCCTCGGCAACGACCTCTACCTGGGCACGGGAGATGGCGGCTCCGGCGGCGACCCGCCCAACAACGCCCAGAACAAGGACGTGCTGCTCGGCAAGCTGCTGCGGATCGACCCGCGGCCGGCGGGCGGGCGGCCCTACTCGGTCCCGCCCTCCAACCCGTTCGTCGGCCGCCCCGGCCGCAACGAGATCTACAGCTACGGCCTGCGCAACCCGTTCCGCTTCTCCTTCGACACGGTCAGCGATCCGCGCCCGCGGATCGCGATCGCCGACGTCGGCCAGAACCACTTCGAGGAGCTCGACTACACGACGGTCGTGGCGGCGAGCGGGGCGAACTTCGGCTGGGACGCGTTCGAGGGCTTCGCCCCCTACCGCGACGAAAACAGCGGCACCCGCGACCCCGGCGGCACGGTCAAGCCGATCTTCGCCTACGGCCACGGCGGCGGCGGCAGCTGCGCGATCGTCGGCGGCTACGTGGTCCGCGACCGCGCCCTGCGCTCTCTATATAGGCGCTACGTCTACGCCGACCTCTGCGAGGGCCAGCTGCGCAGCCTCGTCCCGCAGCTGAAGCGAGCGAGCGGCGACCGCAGGCTCGGGGTGGCGGTCGAAAGCCCGACCTCCTTCGGCGAAGACGACGCCCACCACCTCTACGTCGCCTCGCTCGACGGCCCGGTGTTCCGCCTCGTCCCCCGCTGAAACTTTTGCAATTTCGACACCCATGCGTTGCATCTTTTTGTCTACGGTGCAAGCATGAACGCGATGAGGGAATCCTGGACCGACGAGCGGCTCGACGACCTGATGAAGCGAATGGACGAACGCTTCGACGAGGTCAACCGGCGGATGGACGAGGGGTTCAGGCAGGTTGACGAACGCTTCAGGCAGGTTGACGAACGCTTCAGGCAAATCGACGAGCGGTTCGAGCAGGTTGACAAGCGGCTCGACAAGATCGACGCTCGGCTTGAAAAAGTGGACGAGCGCTTCGAAAGGATGGACGCCAAGATCGATACCCGCTTCGATTACATGGCCACTCGCTTCGACCGCCTCGAGCACAACCTCCTTCAGATCGGCGGCGGCATGGTGGGCGCCCTGCTCGTCGGCCTGCTGGGACTGATCGCCACCCAGATCTGATCCTCCTCCCCCGCCGGCCTCCACGACGCTAAGGTTGGCTGACCAGCCAAGGGTCGACGAAGGGAGCACCCAGTGGAGAGCGGCACCGCGGAGACGAGCACGCAGCCGAGCGCGACGACAAACGGCGCGGGAGGGTCGGCGGCCGAGACGCTCGACGTCCACAACCCGGCGACCGGCGAACTGATCCAGACGATCCCCGTCGACTCGCCCGAGGCGGTCGCCGCGACCGTCACCCGGGTGCGGGCCAACCAGGCCGAGTGGGAGGCGATCGGGATCGAGGGCCGCTACCACTGGCTGGGCAAGCTGCGCGACTGGCTGCTCGACAACTCCGAGCGGGTCGCCGACACGATGCAGGCCGAGACCGGCAAGGTCCGCGCCGACGCGACCACCGAGGCAATGTACCTCACCGACCTGATCAACTTCTACGGGACCAAGGCCGGCAAGTTCATCGGCGACGAAAGCGTCCGCCCCCACTCGCCGCTGCTGGCCTCGAAGAAGCTCACGGTCCAGTACCGGCCCTACCCGGTCGTGGGAATCATCAGCCCCTGGAACTTCCCGCTTACGCTGGCCTTGGGCGATGCGATTCCGGCTCTGCAGGCGGGCGCCGCAGTGGTCGTCAAGCCCTCCGAGTTCACCCCGCTGGGCCTGGCCGAGGTGATCGATGCCTGGAAGCGGGAGATCGGCGCCCCCGACGTCTTCGACTGTGTGCAGGGGGTCGGAGAGACCGGCGGCGCCCTCATCGACGCGGCCGACTTCGTCCAGTTCACCGGCTCCGACCGGACCGGGCGCAAGGTGATGGCCCGCGCAGCCGACACCCTGACCCCGGTCAGCCTCGAGCTGGGCGGCAAGGACCCGATGATCGTCCTCTCCGACGCCGACCTCGACCGGGCCGCCAACGCCGCGACCTACGGCGGGATGATGAACTCAGGTCAGATCTGCATGTCGGTGGAGCGGATCTACGTCGAGGAGCCGGCCTACGAGGAGTTCGTGCAGAAGCTGACCAGAGAGGTCAGCGGCCTGCGCCAGGGAGCCGACGGCAGGACCCCCGAAAAGGACGTAGGTGCGATGACCTCCCCCAACCAGACCGCAATCGTCGAGGATCACGTCGAGGACGCGCTCGCCAGTGGGGCCAAGGCGCTGGTCGGCGGCAAGCGCGTGCAGGGGTCTGGCGATTACTTCGAACCAACCGTGCTGGTCGACGTCGATCACTCAATGAAGGTGATGCGGGACGAGACCTTCGGGCCGGTCGTCGGGGTGATGAAGGTGCGTGACTCCGAGGAGGCACTGCGCCTCGCCAACGACACCCGCTACGGCCTCTCGGGCTCGGTCTTCGGCGAGAAGGAGCGGGCCGAACGCATCGCCAGGCGGGTCGAGTGCGGGGCGATCAACGTCAACGACGTCCTCGTCAACTACCTCGCCATGGACGTGCCGATGGGCGGCTGGAAGGAGTCGGGGATCGGTTTCCGCCACGGCGAGTACGGGATTAAGAAGTACTGCCGTCCCGAGTCGATCGTGGCGACCCGCTTCGGCGGCAAGCGCGAGCCGAGTTGGTTCCCCTACACCAAGGCCCGCCGCGGCCTCGTCGGCCGCATCGCCCAGGCCTTCAACGCCCGCGACCTGCGGCGACGCTTCGGTTTGCACGGCTGAGCCTTCACGCCCCTCGGTAGCCTCTCAGGCATGGCCGAGCGCGATTTCATAGCCGCGACGCGGGAGCGGGTCGTCGTCTTCGACGGCGGCATGGGGGCAACCCTGGAGCAGTTCGAGCTGACGCAGGAGGACTACGGCGGGCTCGCGGGCAAATGCCACGAGGCGCTGGTGCTGAACCGCCCGGACGTGATCGAGGGGGTCCATGCCTCGATGCTGGAGGCCGGGGCCGAGGTGGTCGAGACCGACAGCTTCCAGGGCTCGCGGCTGAAGCTCGAGGAGTGGGGGCTGGGCGAGCAGACGCTGGAGATCAACACCAGGGCGGCCGAGATCGCCCGCAAGGCGGCCGGGCCCGAGCGCTTCGTCGCCGGCTCGATCGGGCCGACCGGCTTCCTGCCCGCCTCGACCGACCCGACCCTCGGCGACATCGGCTTCGGCAAGCTGGTCGAGGTCTTTGCCGAGCAGGCGCGGGGGCTGGTCGAGGGCGGCGCCGACCTGATCGCGATTGAGACCGCGCAGGACATCCTCGAGGTCAAGGCGGCGGTCTTCGGCGCCCGCGAGGCCTTCGCCGCGAGTGGCCGGGCGCTGCCGATCATGACCAGCGTCTCGCTCCTGCCCAACGGCGGCAAGATGCTGCTGGGGACCGACATCCGCTCGGTGCTGACGACGCTGGCCGCGCTCGACGTCGACGTGATCGGGCTCAACTGCTCGACCGGGCCCGAGGACATGCGCGACGCGATCCGCTTCCTCGGCGAGAACAGCCCGCTGCCGGTCCACTGCATCCCCAACGCCGGGCTGCCGCTGCAGGGGCCCGACGGCGAGACGATCTTCCCGGAAGAGCCGGGGCCGCTGGCGGGCACCCTGGGCGAGTTCGTCGAGCGCTACGGGGTCGGGATCGTCGGCGGCTGCTGCGGGACGACGCCGGAGCACATCGCCGCGATCCGCGAGCGGGTCGGCGGGCGCGCCCCGGGCGAGCGCCCGGCGCCGGGCCCGATCGAGGTCTCCTCGATGATGACCTCGACCCCGCTCGTACAGGAGCCGCGGCCGACCCTGGTCGGCGAGCGGGTCAACTCGCAGGGGTCGAAAAAGGCGAAGGAGCTGCTGCTGGCCGACGACTACGACGGCCTGGTCCAGGTCGCCGAAGACCAGGTCGAAGGCGGCGCCCACGTGCTCGACGTCTGCGTAGCGCTGACCGAGCGCGCCGACGAGGACGAGCAGATGAGCGCCGTCGTCAAGCGAATCTCGCTGACCCAGCCGGCGCCGATCCAGGTCGACTCGACCGAGCCGGAGGTGATCCGCGCCGCGCTGGAGACGATCCCCGGGCGGGCGATCGTCAACTCGATCAACCTCGAGGCCGGCCGCGAGAAGGCCGACGTCGTGGTGCCGCTGGCGAAGGCGCACGGGGCGGCGCTGATCGCGCTGACTATCGACGAGGTCGGGATGGCGAAGACGGCGGAGCGCAAGGTCGAGATCGCCCAGCGCATCCGCGAGATCGCCTGCGAGGAGCACGGCCTCGAGCCGGAGGCGCTGATCTTCGACCTGCTGACCTTCACCCTGACCACGGGCGATGAGGAGTGGCGGCCCTCGGCCGTCGAGACGATCGAGGGCATCCGCCGGATCAAGGCTGAGATCCCCGGGGTGAAGACCTCGCTCGGCGTCTCCAACGTCTCCTTCGGCGTCTCGCCGCGGCCGCGCGCCGTGCTCAACTCGGTCTTCCTCCACCACTGCGTCGAGGCCGGGCTCGACCTGGCGATGGTCAACCCGAACCACATCACCCCCTACGGCGAGATCTCCGACGCCGAGCGCGAGCTGACCGACGACCTCGTCTTCAACCGGCGCCCCGACGCGCTGGAGCGCTTCATCTCCCACTTCGAGTCCCAGGGCGAGGAGGCCGAGGCCGCCGGATCGGCCGACCCGACCGCGGGGATGGAGCCCGAGGAGGCCCTGCACTGGCACATCCTGCGGCGCAAGAAGGACGGGGTCGAGGCCTGGATCGACCGCTCGGTGGAGAAGATCGGCGCCGTCCCGACCCTGAACGAGGTGCTGCTGCCGGCGATGAAGGAGGTCGGCGACAAGTTCGGCGCCGGCGAGCTGATCCTGCCCTTCGTCCTGCAGTCGGCGGAAGTGATGAAGCGCGCCGTGGCGCAACTCGAGAACTACCTGGACCGGATCGACGGCCACACCAAGGGCAAGGTCGTGATCGCGACGGTCTTCGGCGACGTCCACGACATCGGCAAGTCGCTGGTCAACACGATCCTCACCAACAACGGCTACACGGTGATCGATCTCGGCAAGCAGGTCCCGGTCGACGCGATCATCGAGGCGGCGGTGGAGAACGAGGCCGACGCGATCGGCCTCTCCGCCCTGCTCGTCTCGACCTCGAAGCAGATGCCCGCCTGCATCCAGGAGCTGCACCAGCGCGGGCTCTCCTTCCCGGTGCTGATCGGCGGCGCCGCGATCAACCGCGACTTCGGCCGCCGCACGCTCTACCCCAAGGGCAGGGAGTCAGACGACGTCTACGAGCCCGGCGTCTTCTACTGCAAGGACGCCTTCCAGGGGCTGGACACGATGGACACGCTCCTCGACGAGGCGGCGCGCGCGGCCCTGGTCGAGCGGATCCGCGCCGAGGCGAAGCAGCTGCGCGAGAAGCCGGCGGTCGCCGACGAGGGGCCGCCGACCAGCGACGCCGGCGCCCGCTCCGCCGCCCGCACCGACAACCCCGTCCCCGAGCCGCCCTTCCGGGGAGCGCGCGAGGTTCCGGTCGACCTCGACGAGGTCTTCCCCTACCTCGACCGCCACGTGCTGTTCAAACTTCACTGGGGCGGCAAAGGCGTCAAGGGCGAGGCCTGGCGCCGGCTGGTCGAGGGCGACGGCGAGGAGGAGGGCTTCGCGCCGCGGCTGGAGCGGATGTGGCGCGAGCAGGACTACCTGCGCCCGCGGGCCAGGCTCGGCTACTTCCCCTGCAACGCCGACGGCAACGAGCTGATCGTCTTCGACCCCGAGGACCCCGAGCGCGAGCTGGAGCGGCTCGTCTTCCCGCGCCAGCCCAGGCACGACCGGATCTGCCTGGCCGACTTCTACCGGCCGCTGGAGTCCGGCGAGCGCGACGTCGTCGCCCTGCAGGGCGTCACCGTCGGGCCCGAGGTGACCGAGCTGATCGAGCGGCTGGAGTCCGAAGGCGAGTTCGCCGAGCAGCTCTTCGTCCACGGCCTCGGCGTGCAGGCGGCCGAGGGACTGGCCGAGTGGCTGCACGCCGGCGTCCGCCGCGAGCTCGGGATCGACGCCGACCAGGGCCGCCGCTACTCCTGGGGCTACCCCGCCTGCCCGGATCAGTCCGAGCACGAGAAGGTCTGGCGCCTGCTCGACCTGGAAGCGATCGGGATGACGCTCTCCGATGGCTACGCGGTGATGCCCGAGCAATCGACAGTGGCGATCGTCGCCCACCATCCCCAGGCCGTCTACTTCGGGATGAAGTCCGGCTTCATCCCCGAGGGGAAGGCGCCGGACGAGCTGGTCTACGCGCCGATGCGCTCACCGGCGTCGCGCTCGGCCGGCTGAGGTCTGAGGCGGACCGGGGCGGCGGAGAGGGCCTGGACGCGGAGGTCGCTCCAGGTGAGGCCCTCGCGGACCAGGGCAGGCAGGCCGAGGGCGACGGCGGTGGCGATCTCGACCGCCTGGAGGATGACGCCGTAGGCGAGGGCGTCGGCGGTGCCGATGCCGAAGCCGGTGTGGAGGACGCTGATCACCGCCAACTGGAAGACGCCGATGTTGGACGGGGTGGCGGGCACGACCGCGGTGACGTTGACCGCGAAGAGAACCGCGGCGGCGGCGCCGATCCCCGCCTGGCCGTCGAGCCCGAGCGCGTAGAGCAGTGCCCAGCAGGCGCAGAGCTGGATCGCCCAGGCGCCGAGCTGGGCGGCTGCCGCCGCGGCCCCGCGGCGGGGATCGCGGAAGACGGCGAGGCCGGCGCGCACCTGGATCAGGGCGCGGTGCAGGGCGGCGCCGAGACGGGCCAGGCGGCCGTTGCCGCCGCGGCGCATCAGCATCGGCGCGAACAGCACCATGACCAGCACCAGCAGGGGCACGAGGCTGAAGACGAACAGCTTCTGGGTGCCGGAGTGGAAGAGCGGCGTGGTCGAAACGATGATCGCCCCGAGCAGCGCCAGCGCCACCAGGTTGAGCATCGTCTGCGAGACCAGGGTGCCGAGCAGGATCGGGAAGGTCTCCCGCATGCGACCGGTGCGGCGGGCGAGGGCCAGGGCGCGCGCCGGCTCCCCGAGCCGGGCCGGCAGGGTCGCCGACATCAGCACGCCGATCATCGTCGCCGAGGTGACG
Source organism: uncultured Actinomycetes bacterium (assembly GCA_963714045.1). GTDB lineage: Bacteria > Actinomycetota > Thermoleophilia > Solirubrobacterales > 70-9 > VAYN01. The sequence continues at coordinate 2,492,948 of OY970225.1, forward strand.
TCGCGCCGGCGCAGGGGCCGGTTGGGCAGCGCCGCACGGGCGATCCAGTACCAGGAGGCGGCGCGGAAGAAGAGCGAGGCGGCCATCAGGGCGCAGGCGATCAGGACCCAGGTGAAGTTCGAGCGGACGATGCTTTCGACCACGTTGTCGACGCCGATCTTCTGGGCGGCGAGGACGGTGAGGCCGACGCCGAGGATGGCGGCGACGCCGAGCCCGACCCGCCGCGCGACCGCTCGGCCGCGCTTGCCGGCCCGGGCCGGCACCGGGTCGAGGGAGGGAAGCCGCCGGGCCGGGCGGCGGGGGGCGCCGTCGGCGGGCCGGGTCCCGGCCCAGTGGGCGAAGCGCTCGCCGGCACCGGCCGGCCGCGGCGCCGCGATCGCCCGCTCGTAGACCTCCGTCACCTGGTCGGCGACGCGGGGCCAGGCGTAGCGCTGGGCGCTGCGGCGGGCGGCCTCGCCCATCGCCCGCAGGCGCTCGGGCTCGTGGTGGGCCCGCTGCAGCTCCTCGGCCAGGCGCTGGGGGTCGCCGGGGGGGACGAGCAGGCCGTCGACGCCGTCGCTGACGACGTCGCTGTAGCCGGCGATGTTGGAGGCGATCACCGGCGTGCCGGCGGCGAAGGCCTCGGTCAGGACCATGCCGAAGCTCTCGCCGGAGAGCGACGGCGCGCAGAGCAGGTCGGCACCGTGCAGCTCGGCCCAGAGGCTCTCGCCCGAGACCCGGCCGCGGATCTCGATCCAGCGCAGCAGTTCGGGGTCGGCGAGGTAGCGGAGCACGTCCTCGCGCTCGGCGCCGATCACGGTGAGCCGGCAGGGGACGTGCTCGACCAGGGCGCCGAAGGCGGTCAGCAGGATCGGCAGCCCCTTGCGCTCCTCGGGGCGGCCGACGAAGAGGATCCGCAGCTCGCCGGCGGCCGGCGAGGGGGCGTCCGGGGCCATGTCGACGTCAACGCCGTTGGGGATGATCGTGTAGTCGCCGCCGTACCAGCGGCGGCCGGTCCAGGCGGCCGCCTCGGAGACGGCGATCCGGGCCGAGAGGCGGTTGAAGAGGCGGCGGGCGCCGGCCGCGTTGGCGATGTGGTTGGGGAGCGGCTTGGTCGAGTAGGCGTGGAAGGTGCCGACGACCGGCGCCCTCGACCCCAACGTCGCGTTCCAGCCGACCAGCGGCACCAGCGGCTCGTGGACGTGGATCACGTCGAACTCGCCGCGGCGCACGGCGCGGCGCGGCGCCACCACCCCACCGGCCGGGAAGGGAGCGAGGTTGGAGACGGAGCCGTTGGCGCCGAAGCCCATCGTGCGCCCGAGCGGGATCAGGTACTCGGGCGCCGGGCGCGGTTCGGCGGCCGCCCGGTGCAGGACCCGGCTGACCCGGCCGGGCGGGTCGCAGGGGGCCAGCACGCGAACGTCGTGGCCGCGGCCGAGGAACTCCTCGGCAAGCGCCTCCACGTGCCGGTTCACGCCGCCCTGGTAGGACCAGGAATATGGCGAGACGAGAGCGATTCGCACGAGCGCCTAAGGGTAGATCATCGCCAGGAGGGGAACCGCTGCGAGAGTGGCCGCGTGGCCAAGCCAATCAAGGATGCAGGGAGCGTGGCGTGCTCTGCACGCGAGCGACCGAGGACGCAGATGGGCGCCGCGTCACGTGGTCGCTCTCCGCCCAGGCGAAGCCCCCGAAGACGAGCAGGTAGGCGGAGCCGATCTCCAGCAGGAGGGCGCCGGAGTCGTTGGCGAGGGTGCCGACGGCGGTGGCGGCGACAGCGCCGGTCAGGCCGGCGCGCATCGCCGGGCGGCCGTCGAGCCAGGCGCGCAGGCGGTCCCGGCGAACCACCGCGAGCGCGGCCAGGGCGGCGATCGGGGGCAGGAAGACGAAGACGATCGGGCGGGTGAAGCTGTGGGCCGAGAGCTGCAGCCGGCGCTGGGCGACGTCGCCGAGGTCGCCGAGCCCGCCGGCGTCCAGTACCGAGCGGGTGAGGTGGGCGTTGGCGCCGGAGAGGAGGTCGGCCAGAGCGAGCAGGGCGAGGACGGCGAACGGCAGGGCGATGACCAGCAGCACCGAGCGGCGGCGGCGCGCGGCGATCGCGGCGGCGGCGACCGCGGCTCCGAGCGGGAGGACGATCGCGGCGCCGACGTCGGCGCCGAAGCGCCCGGCGGCGAAGACGAGGGCGGCGCCGACGCCGAGGGCGAGGAACGCGACGGCGCAGCGGCGCGGCGAGAGCCGCGGGGCGAACCCGGTCAGCCCCGCTCCCGTCCCGGCCACGACCAGCACCGCCAGCAGCGCCTCGAGCTCGTTGCCGATCCCGTAGAAGCGCACCCCCAGCCCCGGGTTCGGCCCCAGCAGCGAGAACGCGCTCAGCGGCGAGCCGGCGACGACGTCGGCCGCGTAGGCGAGCACGGTCAGCCCCGAGGCGACCGCCAGCGCCCGGTAGCCGCCGAGCGCCGCCAGGGTCAGCGCCGCCAGCAGCGGCGCGCCGAGCATCACCAGCAGCATTTCCGCCGTCTCCCCCGGCTCCAGCGCCGCCCCGAGCAGCAGCACCAGCGGCAGGTAGACGACGCTGAGCGCGAGCAGTCGCACGCCCGCGCGGGCAATCCCCCCCGGAAGGGCGACCGCGGCGCCGAGGGCGGCGATCCAAGCGAGCAGGCTGAGCCCAATCACCGGTCCGCGGCGTCCGGAGATCACCGCCATCCGGTCACCGAGCGCTTCGACGGCAGCCGGGTCGACGGCGCCCGCGGAGCGGATCGCCTGCCCCGACATCTGCGACGGAACCGCGACGCCGAGCCGTTCGAGGATCGTCGGGGCGACGTCGGTCGAGAGCACGTAGCCCTCGATGCGGGTGCTGTTCGAGGTCAGGTTCCCGTCGAACCCCCGCCCCGCGATCCCGATCGCCAGCGCCCGGTCCTTGGCCGGCGGCGGCCGCCCGATCGCGATCAGCAGATCGTCGCCGTGGAGATTCCTGGCCAGAGACGACAGGCGGCCAAGGGATGCAGCGCGAACTTCAAAGGTGGGGGAACGGACGTGCGGGCGAGGGATTCCGCTTAACTTTTTCGAGGTCGAGCGGCCGCCGTCCGAGATCCGCCCCGCCGAAAAAGTACAAGACGCTCCACCCCTCGCCCGCACGTCCGTTCCAGCCGCAGCGAGGGTCGCGGAGAGCAGCCCCGGGACGATGTCGGCGGGGGCGGATTCCGCCCGCTCCTCAACAGAGCTCCACCACCTTGGGCAGTTGCCGGCGAGAGGCCGAAGCTCGGAGTCGTAGAGCGAGTCGAAGACCCGGTTCCCCTGCGTGACGTCCAGATAACTCTGCTCCGCCGGCACCGAACCGAGGCCAGCGCTCATCAGCCCGGGAGACAACCCGTCCCTAGCCATCTGCTCCACACTCGTGCCAAACGGGAGCCACGCCAACGTCACGCGGGTTGGGGTCCGTGGGTGGGGTTGAGCGTCTTGTACTTTTTCGGCGCTTCCTGCTGAGGCGGCAGCCACAGCCGGCGGCTCGAAAAAGTTAAGCGAAACCCCACCCACGGACCCCAACACCACGAGCGCTATCGTGACCCCGATGGCCGATCGCACGTTCGCCAAGTTCACGTTTTTCAAGGTTGATCCAGCCTGGCGCCGTCGAGATCCGGAGCTCCGCGCCGCCGACAAGCAGGAGTTCCTCGCCGCCTGCGAGGACTTCGGCGTCGACCGCTCGCTGCGCGCCTACTCAACCATAGGCACGCGCGGCGACGTCGACCTGGTCCTGCTCTCCCAGAGCCCGAACCTCGACGACATCCACACCTTCCACGTCGTCCTCGGCCAGAGCGGCCTGGCGAAATGGTCGGAGACGCCGCACTCGTTCCTCTCGATGACCAAACGCTCGCCCTACTCCGACGAGCAGGCGCGGACCGAGATCTGCGTCTCCGAGCGCAAGTACCTGTTTCTCTACCCGATGGTCAAGCAGCGCCGCTGGTACGGGCTGGCGCCGGAGGAGCGCGGCCGGATCATGAAGAGCCACATCGAGGTCGGCCGCCGCTACCCGGAGATCACGATCAACACGACCTACTCGTTCGGGCTCGACGACCAGGAGTTCGTCGTCTGCTTCGAGGGCGACGACCCGGGGATGTTCCTCGACCTGGTCAACGAGCTGCGCCCGACCGAGTCGAGCGAGTACACCGAGCTCGAGACGCCGATCTTCACCTGCGTGGCGATGTCGGCCCGGCGGGCGCTCGACGCGCTCGACGGCGTGCCCGGCGCGGTCGCCGCCGAGGCGTCGCTCGGCTGAGCGTCTAGCCTTACCTGATCGCTCAAGCGATCCTCAGCTACGCGATCGACGAGCAGGATCTGCTGGTCAAGGTCGACGAGGGCTTTCACCGCTTCGCCGAGGAGAACGGCTGGGACGGCGCCGGCAGCTGCCTCGGCCGCTCGCTCTGGGATTTCGTCGCCGGCGAGGAGATGAAGAAAGTCCAGCGGATGCTGCTGCGGCGGGTCCGCGACGAGGTCCGCGGCGTCGAGCTCCCCTTCCGCTGCGACGGGCCGGAAACACGGCGGACGATGGACATCCGCATCGAGCCCCGCTCGTCCGGCCGCTTCGTCTCCTTCTCGGCGCGGCTGCGCTCCGAAGAGGAGCGCGACGAATTCCAGCCGCTGCTCTCCGCGGACGCCCCCCGGGGCAAGCGGGCTCCTCTGACCATGTGCGGCTGGTGCGACCGCTTCCAGGTCGGCGGCGAGTGGGTCGAGGTCGAGGAGGCGGCGGCGCGCCTGGAGCTCTTCATGTTCGAGGAGCTGCCGGCGGTCAGCCACGGCATCTGTCCGGACTGCAGCGAGATGCTGATGGCGGCGTAGCCGCCCCGCACGCCGCATTCCCTATTCTTCCGCGTCCAGTGAGCAAGATCGGCAGCCCAGAGAACCCCCTGCGCGTCGCCATCGTCGGCGCCGGCCCGTCCGGCTTCTACGCCGCCGAGCACATCCTCAAAGGGGAGGACGTGCACGCCCAGGTCGACCTCTTCGACCGCCTCCCCACCCCGTTCGGCCTGGTCCGCGGCGGCGTCGCCCCGGACCACCCGAAGATCAAGTCGGTGATCCGCGTCTACGAAAAAACCGCGGCGCGGGAGGGTTTCCGCTTCTTCGGCAACGTCAAGGTCGGCCACGACGTCGAGGTCGAGGACCTGGAACGGCTCTACCACGCCATCGTCTTCACGGTCGGCTGCGAGACCGACCGCCAGCTCGGCGTCCCCGGCGAGGATCTGCCCGGCAGCCACGCCGCCACCGCCTTCGTCGGCTGGTACAACGCCCACCCAGACTACGCCGGGGAGGACTTCGACCTCTCCAGCGAGCGGGCGGTGGTGATCGGCAACGGCAACGTGGCGATGGACGTCGCCCGGATGCTGGCACTGACCGACCACGAGCTGCGCCAGACCGACACCGCCGACCACGCGATCGAGCTGCTCGACCGCAAGCGGATCCGCGAGATCGTCGTGCTCGGCCGCCGCGGCCCGGCCCAAGCCGCCTTCACCAACCCGGAGATCAGGGAGCTGGGCGAGATGGAGGACGCCGACGTCGTCGTCGATCCGGCCGAGGTCGAGCTCGACGAGGCCAGCGCCGCCTTCCTCGAGTCCGAGGAGGCCGACAAGACGACCCGGGTCAACGTCGAGACCCTGCGCGAGTTCTCCCAGCGCGAGCCCGAGGGCAAGCAGCAGCGGATCGTCCTGCGCTTCCTCTCCTCTCCGGTCGAGATCAAGGGCGACGGCAAGGTCGAGTCGATCGTGATCGGCCGCAACGAGCTGGTCGAGGAAGGCGGCACTCTGCGCGCCAAGGACACCGGAGAGCGCGAAGAGCTCGAGTGCGGCCTGGTCCTGCGCTCGGTCGGCTACACAGGTGTCCCGATCGAGGGCGTCCCCTTCGACGAGAAGCGCGGCCTGATCCTCAACGAGGGCGGCCGCGTGCTCGACTCCCACGATGCCGGCCACCGGGTCGGCCACTACACCGCCGGCTGGATCAAGCGCGGCCCCTCCGGCGTGATCGGGACGAACAAGAAAGACGCGCTGGAGACGGTCGGCCATCTGCTCGCCGACGTCGAGTCACAGACCCTGCTGGAGCCGGAGAGCCCGGACCCCGCCGCGGTCGAGGCGCTGCTGGCCGAGCGCGGCGTCCGCTACGTCAGCTTCGAGGACTGGCAGGCGATCGACCAGGCCGAGGTCGGCCGCGGCGAGCCCCATGGCCGCCCCCGCGTCAAGTTCGTCAGGGTCGAGGAGATGCTCGACACCGTCGGCGAGAAGATCTCCGGCTGAGCGGCGATGGCGGTCGACCTGGGCGAGCTGGAGGCGATGATCGCGGCGGCGCTGCCCGGCGCCGAGGTCGAGGTCAGCGACGAAGACGGCGGCGGCCAGCACCTGCTCGCCGTGGTCAGCGCCCCCCAGTTCGAGGGCCTCTCGCGGATCGACCAGCACCGCCTGGTCAAGGCCGCCGTCAAAGAGCGCTTCGAGGACGGCCAGATACATGCGCTGTCGGTGAAGACCGAGCTGCCCGGGTAGATACGCTGTGGCCATGGCCGACCCCGAGCTGAAGTCCAAAGTCCAGGAGCTGATCGGCGCCAACCCGGTGCTGCTGTTCATGAAAGGGACGCCGGAGATGCCGCGCTGCGGCTTCTCGATGCGGGTCGTGCAGGTGCTCGACCAGCTCGACGTCGAGTACGGCGCGATCGACGTGCTGCCGGCGCTGCAGCCGCTGCGCGAGGTGACGGCGGAGATCTCCGACTGGCAGACCTTCCCCCAGCTCTACGTCAACGGCGAGTTGCTGGGCGGCGCCGACATAGTCGAGGAGATGTTCGAGTCCGGCGAGCTGGCCGAGGCGCTCGGCGTCGAGCAGCCGGCCGCGGCACCGGAGCCGGCCCCCGCTCAGGCGCCCCCTTTGCAGATCGAATAAGCAGCCGTCAGACGGCGGCTGCTGCGTCCTCCTCTTTCACCTGGAAAGAGGATCCGCAGCCGCAGGCGGCGACGACGTTCGGGTTGTTGACCTGGAAGCCGGCGCCCTGGAGGCCCTCGACGTAGTCGACCTCCGAGCCGAAGACGAACTGCATGCTGACCTTGTCGACGACGACGGCGACGCCGTCGACCTCGAAGACGTTGTCGTCGTCCTTGGGCCGGTCGAAGGCGAGCGCGTACTGGAAGCCGGAGCAACCGCCGCCGCGAACGGCGACGCGCAGCGCCTGCTCACCGCCCTCGGCCTGATCCCCGAGCAGCTCGCCGATCTTCTCGGCGGCCTTGTCGGTGAGGGTGATCGCGGCCTGAGGCGTATCCGTCACTTCACAAAGTGTAGCGGTCGTCTGAGAGAATCCCCGGCCTTGCAGCTCCGCCCCCCGACCGCAGTCGTCTGCGACACCACCGCCTACCTGCCGACCGAGCTGGTGGCCGAGCGGGGAATCGAGACGGTCAGCCTCTACGTCTCGGTCGACGGGCGTCAGGAGGCGGAGAGCGAGATCTCCGACTACGCCGACTTCTACCAGCGGCTGCGCGCCTCCGAGGACGGCGCCACCACCTCGCAGCCCTCCGTCGGCGACTTCACCTCCGTCTACGAGCCTTTGCTCGAGGCCGGCAGGGAGATCGTCTCGGTCCACATCTCCGCCGGCATCTCCGGCACCTTCGAGGCCGCCGGTCAGGCTCGCCAGCGGCTGATCGACGAAGGCAAGGGCGGGGAGCGCATCCGCGTTATGGACTCGCGCTCGGCGGCCGGCGGCATGGGCCTCTGCGTGCTCGGGGCCGCGGCCGCGGCGGCCGGGGGCGCCGACGCCGACGGCTGCGTAGCTCGCGCCGAGGAGACGCGGCAGGCGCTGAAGATGTGGTTCGCGATCGACACCCTCGAGTACCTGCGCCGGGGCGGGCGGATCGGCGGCGCCCGGGCCTGGATCGGCAGCGCCCTGAAGATCAAGCCGATCCTCACGCTGGAGGAGGAGATAACCCCGGTGGAGCGGGTCCGCACCCGCGCCCGCTCGCTGGAGCGGCTGCGCGGCTACGCCCGCCAGCGCCACGAGGCGGGCGCCGACGGCTGGGTCGTCCAGCACATCCAGGACGAGGAGACGGCGGCGGGCCTGATCGACGACGGTCGCGAAATCTTCGGACGGGAGCCGACCTTCGTCTCCGAGATCGGCGCCGTCCTCGGCGCCCACGTCGGCCCCGGCCTGCTCGGCATCGGCAGCGTCCCCACCGCCCTCGTAACTCCCTGACGAGGCCGGGACGTCGTCAGGCAAGGACGCAGGGAGCGCCGTGTGCTCTGCACACAAGCGACCGAGGACGCCGCTTGACGGCGTACCGGACCGTCAGCGGCGGCGGAGCATCGCCAGGCCGCCCAGGGCGAAGCCGATCACCGCGGCACCGACGATCAACTCGCTGCGGTGCTCGCGCACCTGGCGGCGCCAGTCGGTCAGCTCGGTGACGCGGCCGCGCAGCGCTTCGACGGAGGTGCCTACCTGGTTGCGCTGAAGGTCGATGTCGCGACGGATCTCAGCTGCGGTTCGTTCCGGCATCGCCGCCCTCCTCGCCTTCGAACATGGTCTTGGTCAGCTTCGCCTCTTCGATCGCCTGCTCGGGGAGCGGCGGCGCACCGGCCTGGACCGAGCGGAAGGCGAAGTAGCCGGCGCCGGCGGCGATCAGCAGGAAGACGGCGGCCTCGATGAAGAAGCCGGGCCAGAGCTTGCCGTCGAACACCTCTTCGTTCAGCAGCCAGGCGATCCCCTCCATGACCAGGATCAGGGCGAGGAAGGCGAAGGCGCCGGCGGCGACTCCGACGGCGGAGCCGCGGAGGATCTTGCCGACTTTCTCGGTGACCTCCGCCTTGGCGAGCTCGATCTCTTCGCGGATCAGGCTCGAGGTGCCTTCGGAGACGTCGAAGACGAGCTCGGCGACCGATTTCTTGTCGGGCTCCGGCGCCGGCGGCGTCTGAGGCGAGGTCGGCGGAGTCTGGCTCTGCTCCGGCATCGCGCTCCTCCCTACTCCGGCGGCTCTTCGTCGAAGAGGCGGCGCCAGATGACGGCGGCGAGGCGAGCCGCGGCGACGCTGGCGAGGGCGCTGCCGGCGGCGAGCATGCCGCTCCAGAGAAGTCGTTTGACGATGTCGTTCTCCATACCCGGCTCGCGACCATACCTATCGCGGCTCGAGGCCGTCGCAGATCGTCGTCACCACAAGTTCCTTTGCCTGTTCGAAGTCGGTGTCGGCGGCGGGGATGACGTCGAAGATCCAGCCGGAGAGCAGTTGCTCGATGGCGCCGTAGAAGGACATCGAGGCGAACAGCGGCGCGACGTCGTCGCGGAAGGCGCCGGCCTTCTGGCCGTCCTCGACGATCTTGGCGATCGACTCGTAGGCGCGGCGGATCTCCGGCAGGTGGGTGCGCCCGAAGGAGTTGGCGGCGCGGGTGACCTCGACGATGATCACCTTCATCAGCTCCGGGTCGTGACGGTAGGAGTCGACGATGAAGGCGGCGACGGCGGCCAGCTTGGCGCGGGGCGTCTCCCCCTCGCGATCGGTCTCCTCGATCGCGCTCAGCAGCAGCGACCAGCGCTCGGCGAAGAGCTCGTTGAGGACCTCGTCCTTGGAGCGGAAGTAGTGGTAGACGAGCCCGTAGGCGACGCCGGCCTCGTCGGCGATGTCGGAGACGCGGGTCGCGTGGAAGCCCTGGCGGGCGAAGACGCGGATCGCCGCGTCGAGGATCTGGCGGCGCTTGTCGACGGGCGGGGCCTTCGCCATTACGCGTGCACCTCCGCCAGCTGGGGCCAGGCGTAGGCCCGGGGGCGGCGGTTGGCGAGCGAGGGCAGCGCCTCGCGAACGCGATCCTGCGCCGCCAGGTCGAGGTCGGCGGCGACGAAGCACTCCGCGTCGGGGGCACTCGCCAGCACCACTCCCCAGGGGTCGACGATCGCCGAGCGCCCGCAGGAGTCGAAGTGCGGAGGCGCCTTGCCGACCTGGTTGGGAGCGAGGACGAAGGCCTGGTTCTCGATCGCCCGCGCCCGCAGCAGCACCTCCCAATGGTCGCGGCCGGTGGCCAGCGTGAAGGCCGAGGGGACGGCGAGGAGGCGGGCGCCGCGCAGGGCGAGGATGCGGAACAGCTCCGGGAAGCGGAGGTCGTAACAGACGCTGAGGCCGGCGATCAGCCCGCCGACGGGGCCAGTGACGACCTCGTCGCCGGCCTGCTCGTGCTCGGACTCGCGGTAGGAGATGCCGCCGGCGTCGACGTCGAACATGTGGATCTTGCGATAGACGGCGAGGTCCTCGCCCCCGGGGCCGATCAGGACCGAGGTGTTGGAGGCCTTCCCGCCCTCGCCGCGCTCGGCGACGCTGCCGGCGAGCAGGTGGATGCCGAGGTCGCGGGCCCAGGCGCGCGCGGCGGCGAGGCTGGGGCCGTCGAGCGTCTCCGCCCCGGCCAACAGATCCTCCCCGGCGGCGAGCAGGTTCCACTTCTCCGGCAGCGCCACCAGTTCGGCCCCGTCGGCGGCGGCGGCGCGCACCAGCCGCTCGGCCGCGGCCAGGTTCCGGGCCTTGTCGTTCGTCGAGTTGAGCTGTACGGCGGCTGCTCGCAACGCCTCTCGTCCTTCGCGTGGAATCTCGATTGCCGTTGGCTGATTGACCAGTCAATCGGCTCGCTCAGTATAGGTGGGGCTACACGCGCAGGAAGGCGGCGAGCAGGCGGTCGAGGGCGCGGTCGGGAAGCAGGCGGCGCAGCAGGACCTGGCCTTGGGCGTCGAGGCCGACCCGCCGCCGGGTCCGCGGGCGCCGAGCGGTGAGCGCGTCGATGATCGCCGCGGCGGCCTTCTCGGGCGGGATCCCGCGCGCGGCGGTCTTCCTCGCGCCCTCCTGCAGGTTGGCCAACCGCTTGCCGTAGAGCTCCTCCTGCGCGGCCGGGGCGCGCGCCGCCATCTCCTCGTAGGACTGGACCGCCCGCTCCCAGATCGGGGTGTCGATCGAGCCCGGCTCGATCACCGCGACCTCGATTCCCCAGGGCCGCAGCTCCTGGCGCAGCGAGTCGGCGACCGCCTCGAGGCCGAACTTGGCGGCGTGGTAGGGGCCGCCGAAGGGAAGCGCCATCCGCCCCCCGGCGGAACTGACGAAGACGACCCGACCGGTGGCGCGGCGGATCAGCGGCAGCATCGCCTGGGTGACGGCGACCTGGCCGGTCAGGTTGACCTCGATCTGGCGCCGGAAGTCGTCGAGCGGCAGGGTCTCGAGCGGGCCCATGACGCCGATCCCGGCGTTGTTGACGAGACCGTCGAGGCCGCCCTGGCCCTCGCCGCCGGCGTCCGTCTCCCGCCCGATCCGCTCGGCCGCGGCGGCGATCTGCCCGGCGTCGGTGACGTCGAGGATCAGCGGCGTCAGGCGCTCCGAGCCGGCCGCGCGCAGGGCCTCGGCGTCCTCCTCTCGGCGCACCCCGGCGAAGACCCGCCAGCCGGCGGCGTCCAGCCGCAGCGCGGTGGCGCGGCCGATGCCGGTCGAAGCTCCCGTAACCAGGGCCGAGCGCACGCCATCAGGCTACTGCGGCAGTCCTTTGTGACGCATAGGGGTACACATGACTATCCGGTTTGCTCCGCAAGGGAATCAGCGGCTCGATCAGTGATCTGGCGGTAGGTGGTCGGGCCGCGCTGCGCCCCGAGGCCGAGCAGGGTCTGGAAAGCGGCCATCGGGGTGCGGCGGCGGTTGTGGCGGAAGACGAACTCATCGAGGTAGGACTGCAGGTGCTCGGGCGAGACGCCTCTGTGAGTGCCCTGCAGCCAGGTCTTCAGGTTGGAGACAGCGCGGTGGGCGCGCGGCAGGAGCTTCTGGGCGTCGGGGTGATCGCGCCGCTGCAGTAGGGGCCGGTGGTCGAAGCCCGCGCCGGCGAGCTTGCCGTAGCCGTCCCAACCGTCGGTGTGGACGATCGCGCCCGGCTCGACGCTCGCCTTCACCCAGGGGGTCAGGGTCTTCTGGCCGGCGTCGGCGAGCACCTTCAGGCGCAGCCGACCCGAGCCCTCGCCACGAACCTCGACGATCACGCCGACCAGGGTCTTGGTGCCGTCGCGCTGGCGCCCGCTGCGCCTGCCCTCGTGGTGGCCGCCCACGAGGGTCTCGTCGACCTCGACCTCCCCGCGCAGCGGCTTGCGCTCCGGAGCCACCATCGCCCGGCGCAGCTTCTGCAGGATCAGCCAGGCGGTCTCATAGCGGGAGATCCCGAGCTGGCGCTGCAGCTGCACGGCTGAGATTCCCGGCGTATGGGTGGTGAGGAGGTAGGCGGCCCAGAACCAGAGCGTGAGTGGGGTGCGGGTCTTGTGCATGACCGTTCCCGCGGTGACCGAGGTCTGGTAGCCGCAGCCTTTGCATTGCCAGAGATGGCGCCGATGCTCGCCGCCGACCTCCTCGGACCCGCAGCGCGGGCAGTGGTAACCGTCCGGCCAGCGGGACTCGAACAGGTAGGCGCGGCACGCTGCCTCGTCGGGGAAGCGGCGTTGGAACTCCACGATCGAGCGGGGAAAGGTCGGACGCGTCACCGGCCGACCGTAGGTCAGGCGTCGGACGGACCAAACCGGATAGTCATGAGGGGTACAAAGGACTGCCGCACTCCCGGAGTCAGGGGCGGCGGGCGCGGTGGCGCTCCAACTCCGCCACCAAGAGCTTGGTGTGGAGGGCGGCGATCAGGTCCTGGAGGGGCTCGGAGCCGGACTCGAGCATCTCGACGACGCGCTCGGGGGAGACCTCGCCGGCGAGGCGGTCCATCACCATCTCGACCTCCTGGCCGACCAGCTCTTCGAGCGCCTTCTTGTAGCGCAGGGTGTCGTAGACGGTGAAGCCGATCTGCTCGTCGTAGCCGCCGGCGCGGAAGCGGCCGATCGCCTCGATGATCTTGATGTCCGAGGGCGAGTAGCCGCGGCTGTTGGGGCTGAGCACCTCGATCTCCTCGAGCCGGTCGAGCACGTCCCTGGGGACGCCGTAGTGCTCGCGCACCTCGGCGGCGCTGGTGCGGGTCCGCTCGCCGCCCAGGGCCCGCTCGAGGATGCGGTCCTCGAGCTCGACCAGGGCGCGGGCGCGCTCGGGGTCCTCGTCGAGCACCGACTTGATCGCCCGCAGCGGCATGAAGCGCTCCTCCTGCAGCTGCTTGATCAGCCTGATCCGGTCGACGAGCTCGGGCGGGTAGTAGGCCATGTTGCGGCTGGTCTTGACCCCCTCCGGCAAGAGGCCCTCGCGCAGATAGTGCTTGATCGTCGGCACCGGTACGCCGGAGGCCTCGGCCAGCTCCCCCATCTTCAGCAGCGCCTGCTCGGCGGGCGCGCTCACGCGCGGAACTCCGTCGGCTCGGCCCCGGAGCTCAACCCGGCGGCGGCGGTCGACTCGAGCATCGCGGCTATCTCCTCGGCCGAGTAGCCGGCCTCGCGCAGGACCTCATCGGTGTGCTCGCCGAAGGCGGGGGCCGGGCGGGTCGGGTCGCCGGGGGTGCGGCTCATCTTGACCGGCAGCCCGAGCTGGCGGACGGTGCCCAGCTGCGGCTGCTCCATCTCCACCACCATCTCGCGCGCCCGCACCAGCTCGGAGCGCAGCGCCTCGTCGAGGTCGAGGATCGGCTCGATGCAGCAGTCGTGCTCGTCGTTGAAGGCGAGCCACTCGTCGCGGCTGCGGGAGCGGAAGACGGCGGCGACCTCGGCCCAGGCCTCCGAGCCCGGCGCCTCGAACTGCTTCTCGATCAGGTCGGGACGGCCGCTGCCGTTGCAGAAGGCGGCCCAGAACTTCGGCTCCAGGGCGCCGCAGCTGACCCAGCCGTCGGCGGCTTCATAGGGCAGATAACAGACGAGGCCGCCGGCGAGCTGCTGCTCGCCGCGGCGCGGCACCTCTTCGTCGCAGAAGTAGCGGCCGGCGACCATCGCCAGCCAGGAGAGGGCGCCGTCGGCCATCGAGACGTCGACCATCTGCCCCTCGCCGGAGCGCTCCCGCTCGTGCAGCGCCGCCATCACCCCGAAGGCCGCCATCAGGCCGCCGCCGCCGAGGTCGGCGATCTGGCCGGCCGACTGCACCGGCGGCCCGTCCTTGGCCCCGGTCAGGCCGAGCAGCCCGACCAGGCCGAGGTAGTTCATGTCGTGGCCGGCGCGCTGGGCGTACGGACCGTCCTGGCCGTAGCCGGTAATCGCGCAGAAGACGACCCGCGGGTTCGCCTCGCGCATCCGCTCGTAGCCGACGCCGAGGCGGTCGAGGACGCCGGGGCGGAAGCCGTCGAGGACGACGTCGTGGGCAGCGACCAGGCGCAGCAGCGCCTCACTCCCCTGCTCGGACTTGAGGTCGAGCCGGACCGAGCGCTTGCCGCGGTTGAGCGAGAGGTAGAGCGCCGAGCGGGTGCCGAGCGCCTGCTGCTCCTCGCCGCCGTAGTAGGGCGGCGCCCAGCGGATGTAGTCGCCCATGCCGGTGTCCTCGACCTTCAGCACCTCGGCGCCGAGGTCGGCCAGCAGCAGCGAGCAGAAGCCGCCGGGGAGGAGCCGCGTCAGGTCGAGGACCCTGACGTCGCTAAGCGGCAGATCGCTCACGCTTGGGTATCCCCAGCAGCTCGCGAGCCTCGGCCACGGTGGCGGCGCGGCGGCCGACGTCCTCGGCCATCTGCCGCGCCTTGGCGATCAGCTCGCCGTTGGAGCGGCACATCTCCCCGTTCGGCAGGTAGAGGTTGTCCTCGACCCCGGCACGGACGTTGCCGCCCAGCACCAGCGCCGCGGCGAGCAGCTTCCACTGGTCGCGGGAGATGCCGATCGTCTGCCACTGGTTCGGCCCCTCGGGACCGCCGGGGATCTGGTCCGACATCAGGGTGACGTTGCGCGGGGTCGGGCGGATGCCGCCGGTCACCCCCATCACCAGCGAGATCTGCAGCGGTGGCTCCAGCAGCCCCATGTCGATCAGCGGGTCGAGGTTGGCGACGTGGCCGGCGTCGAAGCACTCGTGCTCGGGCTTGATCCCCAGCTCGCGCATCTCGGTGAGGAACTCGACGATCGTGTCGAAGCTGTTCTCGAAGACGGCTTTGAAGACGAAGTCCTTGCGCCGCTTGGAGTACTTCGCGTAGTTCATCGAGCTCATGTTGAGGGCGGCGACGTCGGGGCGACAAGCGCGCAGGTACTCGAGCCGCTTCTCGATCGGGATCCCGATCGCCCCGGTCGAGTAGTTGACGATGACGTCGCCGACCTCGGCCAGGATCGCATCGGTGATCGCTTGGAAGTCCTCGATCTCATAGGAGGGCGGGCCGTCCGGTTTGCGGGCGTGGATGTGGATCTGCGAGGCGCCCTCGTCGACCGCGCGGCGCGCCTCGGCCGCGTACTCCTCCGGCGTGTAGGGGATCGCCGGGCACTGGTCGCGGTTGGCGATCACGCCGCTGATCGAGCAGCTGATCACGACCGGGTCCTCGAAGCGGCTCATACCGGCATCACCCCGTGGCGTTTGCGCGGCTTCTCGACGTGCTTGTCGCGGGCCATGCGGAGCGCCTTGACGATCGTCGGGCGGGTCTCGCGGGGGTCGATGATGTCGTCGATCACCGCGTTGCCCGCCGCTATATATGGGTCGATCTGCTCGCGGACCGCGTTCAGCATCGCCTCGCGGGTGGCCTCGGGGTCCTCGGAGGCCTCGATCGCCGAGCGGCCGATGATGTTGACGGCGCCCTCGGCGCCCATCACCGAGATCTCGGCCCCGGGCCAGGCGACGATCAGGTCGGGCTCATAGGCCTTGCCGCACATCACGTAGTAGCCGGCGCCGTAGGCCTTGCGGACGATCACCGTCACCTTCGGCACGGTGGCGCGGCTGACCGCGTAGAGCATCTTCGCCCCGTGGCGGATGATCCCGGCGTGCTCGACCTTCGCCCCGACCATGAAGCCGGGGACGTCCTGGAGGAAGACGAGCGGGATGTTGAAGGCGTCGCAGAGGTTGATGAAGCGGGCCGCCTTATCGGCGGAGTCGTTGTCGAGGATGCCGGCCAGCTGCTTGGGCTGGTTGGCGACGATCCCGACCGGCTGGCCGCCGAAGCGGGCGAAGCAGGTGATCAGGGTCTTGGCGAACTTCGGCTTGAGGTCGAACCACTCGCCGTCGTCGACGATCTCGCCGATCACGTCGTACATGTCGTAGGGCTGGCGCGAGGAGTCGGGGACGATCTCCATCAGCTTCTCCGACATCCGCTCGGCAGGGTCGGCGGTCTCGGCGAGCGGCGGCTTGTGCTCGCAGTTGGGCGGGAAGTAGGAGAGGTAGGCCTTGATCGCCTCGATGCACTCCTCGTCGTCGGACACCTCGAGGTCCCCCACCCCCGATTTGCGGCAGTGGACCTTGGCCCCGCCCAGCTCCTCCATCGTGATGTCCTCGCCGGTGACGGCTTTGGTCAGGTGCGGGCCGGCGAGCGCCATCGCCCCCTGGCCGGAGACCATCGGCACGAAGTCGGCGAGCGCCGGGATGTAGGCGGTGCCGGCGGCGCAGGGGCCCATCATCGCCGCCACCATCGGGATCACTCCCGACATCTCGACCTCCTCGCGGAAGAGGTGGCCGGAGCCGGCGAAGAGCGAGCCGGTCGCCTCCTGGATGCGGGCGCCGGCGGAGTCCAGCAGCCAGATGAACGGCATCCGCTTGGAGAGCGCCATCTCGCGCAGGCGGGTGACCTTGAGCTCGCCGGTCATCCCCATCGAGCCGGCCATCACGGTGAAGTCGTAGGCGGCGATGCAGCAGGGGCGCCCGTCGACGTCGCCCCAGCCGGTGATGACGCCGTCGGCGGGCGCCTCGACCCCGTCCATCGCCCGCTGGGCGAAATGCGGGCGGCCGTGGATGCCCATCTCGACAAAGGTCCCCGCGTCGACCAGCAGGTCGAGCCGCTCGCGCGCGGTCAGCTTGCCGCGCTCGTGCTGCTTGGCGATCTTCTCCTCGCCGCCGCCCAGCTTCGCCTTCTCGCGGCGCCCGTGCAGCTGCTCGTTCAGCTCGGCCAGCGGGGCGGTGCCGGGCAGCAGGTGCTGGTCCTCGACTTGCTCGGTCACTATCTGCCTTTCCATTGCGGGTCGCGCTTCTCGAAGAACGCGGTGACGCCCTCGACGATGTCCTCGGTGCTGAAGGTGAGGGAGAGCTGGGAGCGCAGGAACTCGAGCGCGTCATCGAGCGCCATGTCCTGCTGGCGGTACATCGCGTCGTGGCCGAGGCGCATCAGCACCGGGCTCTTGGAGGCCAGCTTCCCCGCCCACTCGTCGACCGCGGCGTCGAACTCCGCGGCCGGCACCACCTTGTTTGCGAGCCCGAACTCGACCGCCTGCTCCGCCGAGAGCCGCTCGCCCAGCAGCATCATCTCGTTGACCTTCTTGCGCGGGACGTTGCGGTAGATGATCGACATGATCATGTAGGGGAAGGCGCCGACGTTGATCTCCGGCGTGCCGAAGGTCGCCCCCTCCTTGGCGATCACCAGGTCGCAGGAGAGGGCGAGGCCCATCCCGCCGGCGAGGACGTGTCCGTTGGCGGCGCAGAGGCTCGGCTTGCCGAGGCGCGGCATCAGCCGGAAGAACTCGAGGAAGAGGTCGGTAGCGAAGTGTTTGGCGACCAGCGGCACTTCCGCCGCGAAGCCGCCGAGGTCGGCGCCGGCGCAGAAGGCCTTCTCGCCGGCCCCGGTGAGGACGACCGCGCGGACCTCGTCGTCGGCTTTCGCCCGCTTGATCGCGTCGACCAGCTCGGTGAGCATCTGGCCGGAGAGCATGTTGCGCTTCTCCGGGTTATTCAGCGTCACCGTTGCCACGCCCGCGGCGACCTCGTAGGTGACGACCTCGTAGCTCTGCTCGCCCATTGGCCGGGACCATAGCCGACTCCGTCGAAAGTAGGAAGTGCTACTGTCCACCCGCCTTCCGGGAAGACCAGCGAACGAGGAGAGAGACCAATGGCGACCGCGACCACCGATGGCTCCAGCGTCATCAAGCCCGACCACGCAGCCGGGCGCAAGCACTTCATCTTCAGCCAGGAGCACGAAGACCTGCGCGAGTCGATGGAGTCGTGGGTGAAAAAGGAGCTGTGGCCGCACCGCAACGAGTGGGAGGACACCTACTGGCCGACCTCGGCGATGCAGCGGGCGGGCGAGCTCGGCTTCCTCGGCCTCTGCTTCCCGGAGGAGTACGGCGGCCAGGGCGGCGACTACTTCTACTCGCTGGTCCGGGCCGAGTGCATGAGCTACTCGGGCTCCGGCGGCACCAACATGGGTTTCGCGGTGCAGAGCGACATGGTCCTGCCGCCGATCCACCTGCTCGGCACCGAGGAGCAGAAGAAGAAGTACCTCGAACCGGGGCTAAAGGGCGAAAAGGTCGGCTCGCTCGGGATCACCGAGCCGGGCGCCGGCTCCGACGTCGCCGGGATCCGCACGACGGCGATCCGCGACGGCGACGAATACGTCATCAACGGCTCCAAGACCTTCATCACCAACGGCCCGCGGGCGGACTTCATCGTCCTCGTCGCCAAGACCGACCCCGACGAGCGCCACGCCGGCATCACCCTCTTCATCGTCGACCTGCGCGACGAGAACGGGGAGAAGGTGCCCGGCTTCAGCGTCTCCGCCGAGCTGGAGAAGATGGGGATGCACGCCTCCGACACCGGCGAACTCGCCTTCGACGACGTCCGCGTCCCCACCAGCGCCGTGCTCGGCGAGGTCGGCAAAGGCTTCTACCACATCGCCTGGGAGCTCCAGGGCGAGCGCCTGGTCGCCGCCGCCGGCTCCCACGCGGGCTGCGAACGGATGATGGAGAAGACGCTCGAGTACGCCAAGGAGCGCGAAGCCTTCGGGCGCCCGATCGGCAAGTTCCAGGCGATCCGCCACAAGTTCGCCGAGATGGCGACCAAGACCGAGGCGGCGAAGCAGTTCACCTACGCGACCGCCTGGCGCTTCGCCAACGGCGAGTACCCGGTGCGCGAGATCACGATGGCGAAGCTCTTCTCGTCGCGGATCGCCTGCGAGGTCGCCGACGAGTGCATCCAGATCCTCGGCGGCTACGGCTACATGAAGGAGTACGAGATCGAGCGCGCCTACCGCGACGTCCGCCTCAACCGGATCGGCGCCGGCACCGACGAGGTCATGCTCGACGTGATCGGCCGCAGCTACGGGCTCTAGGCGGGCCCAGGCCCATCCTCGAGCGGCAGCAGGCAGACCGCGCAGAAGTCCTCGCCGAACGGGGTCAGCAGGATGCTGCGGCGGACGGTGCGCGCCAGGCGCCCGCCCTTGCCCAACGCTTCGACCACGTCGGGCTGCGCCTCCAGCACCTGGTAGCGCCGCGGCTCGGAGACCGGCTCGCGCGAGAACCAGATCAGCCCGAGCCGGTGCAGGTTGTCGAGGTGGGGGTGGATGCGGTCGCCGTGGAGGCAGCCGGCCTCCTCGCCGATCATCGTGTGGCCCTGCGAGACCAGCGCGGAAGCGAGCGGCAGGCCGGCCCGGACGTCGGCCGCGGGCTGGGGGCCGCCCAGGGCAAGGAAGCGGAGGACGCGCCCCTCGTCGGGAGTGAGCGCTTCGAGGATTCGCATGTAGGCGGGATGCAGGTCGTCGACCTCCAGCTCGGCCGACTGGCGCAGCAGCTCGGCGCCGCGGCGGCGCAGCGCCCGGACGGAGGAGTCGGTGGTCTCCTGGCGCAGCTCGCGCCGGTTGCGGCCGGTCCGGGCGACGCCGTTGGAGATGCCGAGCAGGCCCCGCGCGTACTCGCGTAGGTCGCCGCGCACTTCCTGCAGGAGCTGCGCCGTCGGCTCGCCGCTGGTCGCAGCGTGGGCCACGCGCGAGGCGGCGCGCCCGTACGCCCCGGCGGCCCAGCCGGCGCCCCGCCAGCTCGCCGCGACCGCGATCCGGGCCAGGCCGGGCGCCGCCCGCATCAACTCGCTCAGCGCCGGGCCCTCGACGCCTCCGGCATCGTGCCGGCTCGCCCCGCGCCGCGGCTCCTCCCTGTCGAGTCCGTCGCTCATCCGAAGATAGCCAGGTGTATCAGGCCCGCCCCGAAGCCGAGCACCGCGCCGTGCAGGTAGAGCAGCCACTCGTCCTCGCGCATCGCGGTGCGCAGCATCTCGGAGAAGTCGGCCGGGTCCATCTGCCGCATACTCGCCGCGACGAACTCGCGGATGCCGCGGCTCTGCGCCCTGGCGAAGTCCGGGTCGGTGAGCGGCGCCATCGTGTGGTCGGCGGCCTCCGCCGCGACCGAGGAGCGGATCTGGTCGTACTCGCGGGCGCCGACCGCGACCCGCACCGCGGGCCGGGCGCGGCCGACCGCGTTGTCGACCGCCGGGCGCAGCGCGACTTCGATCATCTGCCGGGTGCGATCGGAGCTGGGCCCGTGCAGAAGGTCCTCGGCCATGTTGCCGACGGTGACGATGTCGTCGGCGATGATGTCGGCGTAGACCTCCGCCACCTCTGGCTGGCGCTTGAGGAAGAGTCCCTGCACGCTGAAGGGGCCGATTCGGCGCGGGCGGACCGGCTCGAAGATCATCCGGATCCCGAGCAGGTTGGTCGTGTAACCGATCAGGACTCCGCTGATCGGCAGCAGCCACCACATCGGCCAAACCTCGACCGTGAGGAACGCAACCGGGATGCCGAGCAGGAGCCCGAAGAAGAAGCCGAAGTAGACGATGAAGCGCAGCTCCCTGCCGCCAACCTCGAGATAGATACGGTTGGCCAGCTCGGGGGCTGCCTCGATGCGATGAATCACCATCAGCTTCACGTTGAGGAGTTGGTCCGCGTGGGCGCCGATCTGGTCGGTGATGCTGCGGACGAGGGCCGGGAGCTGCTCCTGGACCCGGGCGTGCACCGCCTCTCGCAGCCGCGGAGGCAGATCGTGCCAGAGTTGCGGATGCTCCCGCTCCATGATCCGGTCGACCACATCGTGGATCTCGCCGCTGGCGTTCTCGAGAACGTGCTCCGCGATCGCCTCCGAGTCGAGCCGCTCGTAGAAGTCGCCGGCGCCGCCCAGCTTCGCGATCCCCTTGTCGACCGCGATCGAGCCCATCTTCGCCGCCCGCGAGGGAACGATGCCCTGCCAGCCGAGCCCGCCCTGCATCACGCCGGGGATCTGTTGCAGGCGATGGGGGAGCAGGTTGGACAGCTCCTTCAGTCCCGGTACGCGGAAGCCGTGAAAGCGGATCGGGTAGAAGAGCATCCAGACTCCGGTCCAGTTGGTCACGTAGCCGATCGCGCCGGTGAACAGCGGGATCGTGATCAGGCTGAGTGTCGTGCTGTCCATCGCGATAGGGGAAGATGTGCGCTGACACAGGATGACCGTAATCAGGGACACAGGGGCGCGGGCCATCCTGCCGCCATTCGGCGAGGAGCACGAGGAGCTGCGCGAGACGGTTCAGCGCTTCGTCTCGAAGGAGATCGCGCCCAACGTCGACGAGTGGGAGGCGGCGCGGGAGTTCCCGCGGGAGCTCTACGGGCGCTGCGCCGAGCTCGGCTTCCTCGGTCTCAAGTTCCCCGAGGCCTACGGCGGCCAGGGCGGCACCCACCTGCACGACGCGATCTGGGTCGAGGAGCTCGCCCGTTCCGGCGGCTCCGGCGGGGTCGCCGCCGGGCTCAACGCCCACGCCTCGATCGCGCTGCCACCGATCTTCAACTTCGGCAGCGAGGAGCAGAAGCAGCGCTGGCTTGTGCCGGGGATCGCCGGCGAGAAGATCGGCGCGCTGGGGATCACCGAGCCCGGCGCCGGCTCCGACGTCGCCGGCATCTCCACCACCGCGCGCCGGGTCGACGGCGGCTACGTCGTCAACGGCGCCAAGACCTTCATCACCAACGGCGTCCGCGCCGACTTCCTCGTCTGTGCCTGCAAGACGACCGAGGAGGGCGGCCACGGCGGCATCTCCTTCCTAGTGCTCGAGCGCGAGATGCACGGCTACGAGGTGGCGGCGAAGCTGGAGAAGATGGGCTGGCACTCATCCGACACCGGCGAGCTCGCCTTCACCGACGTCGAGGTGCCGGCGGAGAACCTGCTCGGGGAGGAGAACGGCGGCTTCAAGCTGATCATGGCCAACTTCGCCTGGGAGCGGCTGCTGATGGCGATCGGCGCCGTCGGCGCGATGCAGCGGCTGATCGAGACCACCGTCGCCTACGCCTCCGAGCGCGAAGCCTTCGGCCGCCCGATCGGCAAGTTCCAGGCGATCCGCCACCACGTCGCCGAGATGGCGACCAAGGCCGAGGCCTCCCGCGCCCTCACCTACAACGCCCTGCGCCTCTTCCACTCCGGCCAGGACTGCATCCGCGACGTCAGCATGGCCAAGCTCCTCACCCAGCGCGCCGTCCTGGAGATCGCCGACACCTCCCTGCAGATCCACGGCGGCTACGGCTACATGCGCGAGTACGGCATCGAGCGAGCCGTCCGCGACGCCCGCCTCGGCCCAATCGGCGGCGGCACCGACGAGATCATGAAGGAGATCCTCGGCAAACTGATGGGGTTGTAGGGGTTAGTGTCGGGGCCATTGGCTGCCACGGCCTGTAGCTGAGATTGGGCGCACCCAGTTCAGGGGCCCAGCGAGGTAATCGGAATTACCTGAACCCCGTCCTCGCGCACGTAGCCGTAGCCGGTTGCAACGATCACCGCCAGCAGAGCGGGCTCCCCGCTCTGCTCGGCGTCGATTTCGCCGACGAACTTCAGAAGGCTCGAGGCAGCCTCGTCGATCGGGCCCTCTCCCCCTAGTTTCACCTCGAAGGCCGCCCAGGTGTCCTTTGTCTGGACGATCGCGTCGACCTCGAGGCCCTTGTTGTCCAGGTATTGCCTCACCTCGCCCCCGAGTGGCTGGGAATAGACCCGGAGGTCGCGCACGACCAGCGACTCGAAGACGAAGCCGAGCAGGTTGAGATCCTCCAGCAGCGCGGCGGGGTCGGCGCCGAGCGCTGCCACCGCTAGTGAGGGATCAACGAAGTGGCGCTTGGCCGATTTGCGCAGGATCGAGCGCGATCGCAGGTGCGGCTGCCAAGGTGGTTGGTCCTCGACCACGAAGAGGCGCTCGAGCGCGGCCAGGTAATCGCTTACGGTCTGGTTCTTGAGCGCGTCGGTGCCAGGGTCGGCGGTCTCCGCGGCGAGCTTGGTGATCGTCACGTGGGTCGCGACGTTTCGAGCCAGGCTCCGCAGCAGGCGCCTGACTCGCGCCGGATCACGACGCACGCCATCGAGCCGGCCAATGTCGGTTCGGGCCACCTCCTCGAGGTAATCGGCGACCGAGGCGATCGCTCCCTCGATCGGCATTTTCTGCAGCGCCGGCCAGCCGCCGCGGGCGACAGCATCACCCAGATCGGCGAGCCCAATCCCCCGGTCAGAAGAGCTGGACACGCCACCGCCGATCAACTCGGCGAGAGAAATCGATCCGTCGCTAAGACCCGACTCGACCAGCGACATCGGGCGCATACGCAACCTCGAGAAGCGCCCGGCGCCGGAGTGGCGGGTCACCTCGTCAGCGGGCACCGCCGAGCCGGTGAGGATGAAACGGCCGAGCTCGCCGCTGTCATCGACGGCGCGGCGAACCAGATTCCAGACTTCCGGCTCGACCTGCCACTCGTCGATCAGCCGCGGCGCCTCACCAGCGAGCACCAGCTCGGGCTCGACGGCGAGGGCGGCGCGAGCGCCGGCATCGACGTCGAGACGCACTTCACTGGCGGCAAGCTGCCTCGCGGTCTCGGTCTTGCCACAGGCCTTCGGCCCCTCGATCAGTACGGCACCTATACGCTGCAAACGGCTTTCTAGCTCGCGATCCGCGATCCTTGGGCTGTAGGCAGAGGCGTTCATAGGCAAGATTGTAAGTCCTACAGCGGTAAAAATACAAGGGATTTAACGGCAAGATCGTAAGCGTCTCGACTTTCGTGACCTACGCCGCCGCTCGCAAGCGTGGCCGCAGGCGGGTCGTAATTTGTCGCGGTAAGGGCCGCCGACCCACTCCTGCCTGAAATTCGGCTCGGATCAGCTCGCGGCGCAGCGCGGCGAGGATGTCGAGCATCGACGGGTCGCGCTTTTGGGAGTACCAGGGCGCCTCTCGTCGGCGACGATCGACGTCGGCGGCAGGGTCGGCGTGAAGCACGTACCAAGCGATGGCCACGCTCTGGCAAAGCAGGCCGAAGGGCACGGTCCGCTCGACCGCCCGCCGGGTGCGGTTGCGTGCCTCGCCGACCCCGACCGTCTGCTTGGCGTCTTGGAAGGCGACCTCGATCGACCAGCGATCGGCATAGCGGGCGACGATCGCCGCCACCTCGGCCTCGAGGTCGGTCGTGACCAGAGCGATCCGGTAGCCCTCGACATCGGCGAGCTCGCGCACGATCACGACTCGGACTGCCCGCGGGCCGAAGACCGAGTGCCAAAGGCCCTCGACGGCGAGCGCCTCGACCTCCCCTCGGCCGGGGATCGAGAAGCGCTGCCACTCGCTCGCCTCGGCTCGCGCGGCGATCTCGGCCGGGGTGCCGAGCCGCGCTCCCTTGACCCGCGGCCGCCCGCGGCGTCCGGTCGGCGGCGGCTTGGGGGCGTGGATCACGGCGTTGGAGCGAAGCCTCGAGGTCAGGGTGATGCGATCGGTGGCCGGGGCCATCGCCTTGCAGGCGAAGGCCGAGTCGCCGACTATGTCGACCCGCCGCTTGGGATAGCGCTTTGCGATCAGACCTACGAGCTCTGCGGCAAGGTCCTGTTGGGAGGGCCGGCGCTCAGGGTCGGGGCGCTCCTCGGTTGGCTTCGGCGTCGGCAGCCAGAGCCGAAACAGCACCGGTAGGCACCAGGCGCGCTCGCCGAGGGCCGCAATCCGCACCACGAGGCCGACCACGACGAAGCAGTTGCCGAACTTGAAGCCGCGCCCGCCGGGGGCGGCGGAGGAGTCGTGATGCCAGCTCGTCCCATGCACCTTGGGCCCCGAGCGGCGGAAGACCGAGCCGTCGACCGCGAGCGCGACCGGCGCCCCCGGGTCGGTGAAGCGCTCGATGAGGAAGTCGAGCGCGAGCAGGCCGAGGCGATCCGGACACCAGGCGGCGCGGGCGAAGAAGTCGTGGGCGCGGCTGTGGTGCAGCTTCCCGGCCAGCCGGGCCGCCTGCCACATGCCGGTGACCGTGTGCTCGCCGACGCGACCGACGAGCCCCGCCACGAGCGCCTCGAAGATCTGGAAGGTCGGGGCGGTGAAGGCGGGCTGAAGCAGGGACAGGATCGCGGTAAGCGAAGATGGCAGGGCGGGCATCGGCGGTGACCTCCACGAGGATGTTTGGACACACCCTTCGTTCGAGCGAGCCGCCGTTGCTCCCTGCTCTACATCAGCCTCGACACCGAGGGGTGATCTCCTTCAAGTTGGCCGGAGGTCACGAAAGTCGAGTAAGCGTTCCAGCGGCAAGAATGCAGGAGCCGGAGACCGCGGGGCCAAAAAAGCGTCTTCGAGCTGCGGCACAACGACCCACTTCAACCGGCGGCTCGCCGCTCGGCGGCGAACGTCGCGAACGGCCTTGACGGCTCGCTTTCGATCTCCTCCATCGGCACGCCGGAGAAACGCTTCCTCACGCGAGCAATCGCCTCGCGTCCCAGCTGGATGCGAGCGGCGCTTTCGAGCAGCTCGCGGTGGTTCCGCTCGGGACGGCGCTGCGCAGTCGATCGAGCAGATCGGTGTCGATCTCGACGCGGGTGGTTGGCGATGCGGCCATGCCGGCGATGGTAGGGCGGAGGCGGGAACGTTCCGTCGGCGAATGGCTGGCCTTGCACGCGGACACAATCCGGACACATCAGCCGGGCCACCCGCGATCACGGCCGATCATCGCCCCCATCCTCAAACAGACTCATTTGCGGGGAATCCTTGCCCTCCGATGATCCCGCGTGTCCTCCCGTGCCAGGCTCAGGACTCATGAAGGAAATCCTCGGCAAGACGATGGACCAATAGGGACGCTCCTATGGTTGACGTCTGAGTACCTCGCGGACGGTGCCGGTCGACGTGATCCACGCCGACAAGGCGGAGTCGATGTAGCCAGCGATTGTCAGCAAGTCGTCGAAGCGGGACGCGGGGTCACGGTTCCAGATTCGCTGGTGATGGGCGAGCCTGTTTCGAAAGTCGTGGAGCCGAGCGAGCGGCTCCTCAACCGTCTCCCTTCGCCGGTCGGGCGCGCCGGGAAATGCACCCGCAAGATCGGGCCATAGGCCAGTGAGCTTCTTGGTAATCAGGAACCGCCAGAAGCCGAGGCTCAGCTCGCTGATCGTCTGACCCTCGCTTGCCTGCTTTCCCTTCTGCTTGACGCGGACGCGGGCAGCCGCGATGTCGTCGCGTGCTCTGGGTGTGAGGTCGCCGCCTGGGTCGTCCAGCCATGATCCGTCTCTGCCGAGGCTTCGGTGCCGATTGGCAAGTTGCGTTGAAAGCGCGTTCCGAAGGGCCACCTCAAGGTGGCCAATCGGCTCCCAGAATGCGGCTGTGACTGCGGTATTCCAGCGGTAAAGATCGACAGCCGCGTCGAAGTCGCCGTCGCACTGGGAAACGTAGGTGCTGAGTCGCTCGGAACTGAAGAGCTGTTCGAGCTGCTC
The DNA here is from genome assembly GCA_963714045.1 of uncultured Actinomycetes bacterium. Taxonomy (GTDB): domain Bacteria; phylum Actinomycetota; class Thermoleophilia; order Solirubrobacterales; family 70-9; genus VAYN01. The sequence goes on from OY970225.1 coordinate 2,519,376, forward strand.
ACGCGAAATCGATATGTCGGCTGGCCCTTGCATCACCTATCGAGGGCGGTACGATATGCGGGAAGACCCCGGAACGGTCCCTGTGCAGCCTCTCTCAAGAGGCAGGCCAAACCGCCGGGGTTTCGTCGTTCTGCAGCCAGCATCAATTCCTGCGATACCGTCGAATCAGCGTGAGTGCCGATCCCTCCCAACCCTCAAAGGCGGAACGTCAGGCCGATGTCGCACTCGTCGTCGTCTATCACGAGGCGCGGCTTGCCGAGCTGCTTGAGCGCGTGCGGGAGGGGCTCGACCTCTACGACTCCGGCGAGCTGGATGCCTTCGAGCTGGACGAACTAATCCACCGCTACAAGAAGGCGGCGCGCGAGCTTTGGAAGTTCTGTGGCGACATCACCGGCCGCAGCGCCCACTTCGTCGCCCGCACGCTCGAAGATATGCAGGGGCGCGAGGAGACGATCGACTGGTGGGAGCGAGGCAACCCAGAGCGTCGACGTTGATGCCTGGGGGTCAGTGGCGCGGGCCGGCCTCGCAGGCGTGCGAGTAGCCCACCCCCGGCCCCCCGTCGCAGTAGTCGAAGCCTCTGCCGCCGTAGAGCTGGTCGGGGTCGGGGCCTCCGTAGAGGCGATCGTTGCCGGCGTCGCCGTGGCAGCCGTCTTCTCCCGGCCCCATGTAACAGACGTCGTTGCCGGGGCCTCCCCAGCAGCCGTCGCTGCCGCTGCCGGCCCGGCAGTAGTCGTTGCCGGGGCCGCCGACGCAGTCGCTGTTCTGCGAGCCGGTGATGCAGACGTCGTTGCCCCCGCCGCCGACACAGCGATTGCGCCGCGAGCCTTCCGAATAGCAGGTGTCCTTCTCGGCGCTGCCGATGAACTTGTCTTCGCCGGAGCCGAGATGGACGGTGAGCGGGAACGGCAACGGGTCCAGCACTTCGACGAAGTCGTCGCCCGGGCCGGTGTCGACTTCGATCGCGTCGGCGCCGGCAATCGGGCAGATCGCGACCCGGCGGTAGCTGCCGAAGCGGCAGCCCCGTGGCTGTGCCTTGGCCATGACCCCCTCGACCATGACCCTGGAGCCCTTGACCTCGATTCGCAGATGCGTCCCGGAGGCGGCGCCGAAGACGACGATTCGCTCGGCGGTCGAGGCGGCGCCGGGCGCCAGAAGGACGGCGAAGGCGGCCACCGCGACTATGAGCAATCCGTGAGTTTTGTGCGTGCGGCGCAAAAGCAACGGCGCATCCTAGCGATCGCCAACTACCGTCATCCGGCGTCAGCAAGCTCTGAGCCGGGGTGCCTTGCTAGACGAGGGTGACGACGCCGCGGACCAGCAGCAGGACCCCGATCGCCGCGGCGAGATAGACCCCGACCCGGCGGCCGTTGCGGCCGAGCCAGGCGCGGAAGCGCGTCACCCGGTCCTGCGTCTGCTCCGGCGCGAACGTGTATCCCAGCAGCGGCACCTCGAGCAAGAGCTGCTGGATCAGACAGAAGGCGACGACCAGCAGCACCGTCTCCGGCACCCCGGCGTCGAGCTTGGCCATGCGGTCGAGCGCGGTCAGGTAGGAGACGCCGGGAAAGGTGAGGACGACGCCGACGGCGAAGGTGACCCGCGCCGAGCCCCGTCCCAGCATCCGTTCCGGCCAGGACTCCTTCGGCACGGCCTGCGCGGCCTTCGCCTCCTTGCGGTGGCGACGACGCTCCTGCAGGCCCTCGGTGCGGCCGCTGCCGAGCACGTAGGCGACCAGCAGCGCGACCAGGCCGACGACTATGTCCTCGACCGGCCCCAGCGTGTGCGCGGTGCTCTCGCTCGCCGTCCCGTGGAGTGAGAAGACGATCAGCAGGCCGGCGGTGATGCTGGTCAGATAGGCGCCGAGCAGGTAGCCGAACATCAGCTTCTTCGGGTTCGGCAGCAGCATCATCACCGTTACCGCCGCCAGCAGGGTCGGCGTGAACATCGCCAGCAGCGAGAGGAAGAAGATGCTGCCGAGGTCGCCCACGCGGCCATTCTTACCGGAACGTCGGTCCTCTACCGGGCCTTGTCGCGGGCTTCGCCGGAAACTGGCCAGCCAACCAGTACCGCCACGATCCCTGTAGCCTCCGGCGCCGACTTCACGAACTAAAGGAGACGCAGACTGATGGGACTTCTCGATGGGAAAGCGGCGATCGTCACTGGTTCCGCGCGGGGGATCGGACGGGCGACGGCGGAGCTGTTCGCGGCCGAGGGCGCCAAGGTCCTGATCAACGACCTCGACGCCGACGTGGCCGAGCAGACGGCCGGTGAAATCGACGGCGAGACCGCCGTTCACGCCGGCGACCTGACCAAGGAGGGCGCCGCCGCCGAGCTCGTCGCCGCCGCCGTCGACGCCTTCGGAGCCGTCGACATCGCCGTCAACAACGCCGGCTACACCTGGGACGGCGTCGCCCACAAGATGACCGACGAGCAGTTCCAGGCGATGCTGGACATCCACACGGTCGTCCCCTTCCGGGTGGCGCGGGCGCTGGCTCCCCACTGGCGCGAGGCGGCCAAGGCCGAGCGTGGCGAAGACAAGGAGGTCTTCCGCAAGCTGATCAACGTTTCCTCGACCTCGGGGACGATGGGCAACGCCGGCCAGGTCAACTACTCGGCGGCGAAGATGGGCGTCGTCGGCCTGACCAAAACCCTCGCCAAGGAGTGGGGCCAGTTCAAGATCAACGTCAACGCGGTCGCCTTCGGCTTCGTCGACACCCGCCTCACCGCCGCCAAGGAGGAGGGCGGCGAGATGACCGCCCCCGGCGGCGAGAAGATCGAGCTCGGCATCCCCGAGCAGATGCGGGCGATGGCCTCGGCGATCATCCCGGTCGGCCGCCCCGCCTCGCCCGAGGAGGCCTCCGGCCCGATCCTCTTCCTCGCCTCGCCGCTGGCCAACTACGTGCACGGCCAGGTGCTCAACGTCACCGGCGGCATGTTCGGCGGGATGTACACCTGAGCTATCTCGACCTGGCAGACCGGGCCTGGCCGCTGATATGGCGGGGGATGGGCGTCCACACGTTCCTCTACCGGGCGACGGGCGGGCGGGTCGGGCACAGCCTGCCCGGCTCGCCGGTGCGCGTGCTGCTGCTCGACCACGTCGGGGCCAGGAGCGGGACCAGGCGGACCTCGCCGCTGCTCTACGTCAGGGACGGCGAGGACATCGTCGTCGTCGCCTCCAAAGGCGGCTTCCCCAAGCACCCGGCCTGGTACCACAACCTGATGGCCAACCCCGACACGACGGTGCAGGTCGGCTCCGAGCACCGCAAGGTCCACGCTCGCGTCGCCACGGCCGAGGAGCGCCCCGCCCTCTGGGAGAAGGCCGTCGCCGCCTACCACGGCTACGAGGACTACGCCGCCCGCAGCAAAGGCCGCGAGATCCCACTGGTGGTCCTCGAACCGCGCTGAGCAGCGAACCTACTTCCGCTCCTCCGCCACCGGGTCGCCGGCCTCGGTGGCGATCGCCTCGGGGGGCCAGGGGCCGGCCCAGTTGTCGCGGGCGCCGTCGATCGTGATCGTGGTGCCGGAGTAGAAGTCGCCCGCCGGCGAGGCGAGGTAGGCGACGAGCCAGGCCATCTCCTCGGGCCGCCCGGCGCGGCCGATCGGGATCGAGCGCTCGAGGTTGTCGACGACCACCTGCGGGTACTTGGTCAGCAGCGTCTCGGTCGCGAACTGGCCGGCGGCGAGGGCGACGGTCTTGATCCCGAAGCGCGCCCACTCCACCGCCAATGTCCGCATCATGTTCTCGACCGCGGCCCGGGCGGCGCCGGAATGCACCATCCCCGGCATGCCGTTGTGGGGGGAGAGGGTGACGCTCAGCACCTTGCCGCCGCCCTGCGGGATGAAGGCCTTGGTCGCGGCGGCGTGGGTCATCAGCCAGGTGCCCCCGACGTTGAGGTCGATGACGGTGCGAAAGCCCTTCGGGGTGATCGCCTCGGCCGGGCTGAGGAACTGGCCGCCGGCGTTGTTGACGAGGACGTCGAGGCGGCCGTGGCGCTCGAGCAGGCCGTCGAAGAAGCGGCCGACCGGCTCCTCCTCGCGGATGTCGAGGCACTCGTGCTCGAAGCTGCCCGGCAGCCCAGCGGCGAGCCCGGCCGTCTCCGCCAGCGGCTCCTCGCGGCGGCCGCAGGCGACGACGACCGCGCCGAGGCGGGCCAGCTCCAGCGCCGTCTCCCGCCCGAGGCCGCTGCCGGCGCCGGAGACGGCGCAGACCCGGCCCTCGAGCAGACCGTCGCGGAACACCTGCGAGTGCGAGCTTTCGGTCGGGATAGCGCCCAAGCCTATAGGCGACTCGATCGGCGGTAATGTCACCTGCGATGAAGGTCCAGGTGGAGGCAGCGCCCCTGCACGAGCCGCTCGCCGGAGGGACGCCGGGGGCGAGCGTGGTCGTCGAACCGATCGTCGCCGGCCACGTCGACTTCCCGCGGGAGATGATGGTCAGCCCGGGCGGGCGCTTCCTCACCCTGAAGCTGGCGCGAGCCCTGTTCCTCGGCTCCGAGCCGAACCCGGTCCCGGTCCCGGCCTTCCTGGTCCGCCACCCCAGCGCCGGGGCGATCCTGGTCGACACCGGCCTGCACCCCTCGATCGCCACCGACGGCAAGCAGAACTTCGGCGGCATGGGGAACCGGTTCGGCAAGCCGACCCTGGAGGCGGGCGAAGACGTGCCGGCGCAGCTGCGGGGGCGCGGCCTCGACCCCGGCGAGATCCCCGTCGTGGTGATGACCCACATGCACATCGACCACACCTCGGCGATCTCCGAGTTCCCCCAGTCCACCTTCGTCGTCAGCGAGACCGAGTGGGAGGCCGCGGCGACCGGCTCCCGACCGCTGCTAAACGGCTACCGCCGTCCCCACTACGACTACGCCTTCTCCTACCGCACCGTCGACTTCGACCGCGCCGGCAACGACTCCTACGCCAGCTTCGGCCGCACCTTCGACCTCTTCGGCGACGGCTCGATCCGGCTCGCCTTCACCCCCGGCCACAGCGCCGGCCACATGTCGGTGATCTGCCGCCTCAAGCAGGACGACTTCGTGATCGGCGGCGACGCAATGTACATGGGGGGCCAGCTCGACGGCGACGCGGCGATGCCGCCGCGCCCCTTCGACGCCCACAACTTCCGCCGCTCGCTGCAGGAGCTGCGCCTCTTCCACAGCCAGTTCCCCGGTGCGACGATCACCCCGGGGCACGACCCGGGCTTCTACGCGAAGCTCGGCGCCCGTTACGAGTAGCCAGCCCCTCGTACATCCCGCGCACCCGGGCGAAGACCTCGGTCGCGACCTCCAGCTGGCGCTCGCGACTCGGCGAGTCCTCCGCGGGGAAGCTGACCGGCTCGCCGTACTGGACGGTGACCCTCGGGAAGCGGAAGCGCTTCCAGCGGCGCACGGCGGCGGAGCCGTGGATCGCGACCGGGACGATCGGCGCGCCCGATTCGAGCGCGATCCGGCCGATCCCCGGTTTGGGCTCGCCCAGCTCGCCGCTGCGCGAGCGGCCGCCCTCGGCGTAGATCAAGAGCATGCCGTCCTGGTCGAGCACGGTGAAGGCGGTCTTGAAGGCCTCCTCGTCGCGGTGGCCGCGGCGGATCGGGATCACGCCGCCGTGCTTGTAGATGTAGGTGAGCAGAGGCGGGCCGAACATCTGCGATTTGGCCATGAAGCGGATCTTCCGCCGCAGGTAGAGGCCGATGAAGAAGTGGTCCATCTGGCTGAAGTGGTTCGGGGCGAGAACCAGTGGGCCGTCCTTGGGCACGTTCTCGCGGTCGATCGCCCGCACGCGCCAGATCAGCAGGGTCGGCAGTGAGACGATCAGGCGGACAAAGGTGTAGGTCCAGCCGGCCCCCCTGCGCGCCGCCGCGTGGAACTGGTCGAAGTAGTCGGCGGGACGGTCGTCCCTGTAGACCTGTGGCTTCATGTCGGGCATGGGGCGGGAGACGGCTCGCGGCCGTCGCCCGTGCCTACCCCCTGCCCGGACGGCGGTTACGCGGCCCAGCCGCGGGAGCGGTCGAGGGCCCTATGCCACTCCGACAGCAGCGCTTCGCGCTCCTCGGCCCCCATCCGCGGCTCATACCGGGCGGCCTCCCGCCACATCTCCCCGACCTGCTCGGGGCTCCAGCGGCCGCTCGCGATTCCGGCCAGGTAGGCGGCGCCGAGGGCGGTCGTCTCGGCGATCTCCGGCACCACCACCGGGGCGCCGAGGAGATCGGCCTGGAACTGCATCAGCCAGCGGTTGGCGACAGCGCCGCCGTCGGCCTTCAGCACCTCCAGCGACCCGCCCGCCGCGGCCTCCTGGGCCCGCACCGCGTCGACGCTCTGGTAGGCGATCGCCTCCAGGGCCGCCCGCGCCAGATGCGCGCGGCCGCTGCCGCGGGTGAGGCCGACGATCGTGCCGCGCGCGTAGGGATCCCAGTACGGCGAGCCGAGCCCGGTCAGGGCGGGGACGAAGTAGACGCCGTCGTTGGAGTCGAGCGAGGCAGCCAGCGCCTCCGTCTCACCCGCCTCCTCGATCACCCCGAGCCCGTCGCGCAGCCACTGCACGGCGGCGCCGGTGACGAAGATCGAGGCCTCCAGCGCATACGCCACCTCGTCCCCGAGGCCCCAGGCCACGGTGGTGAGGAGACCCTTGGGCGGGCTCGGCGGCACGGACCCGGTGTTGAGTAGGACGAAGCTGCCGGTGCCGTAGGTGTTCTTCGCCATCCCGGGGCGGTGGCAGGCCTGGCCGAAGAGGGCCGCCTGCTGGTCGCCGGCGAGCGCCGCGACCGGCACCTCTCCGCCGAACTCGCTCGTCGTCCCGTAGACATGCGCCGAGGGCAGCGGCTCGGGCAGGCGCGCCGGGTCGACGCCGAGCAGCGCGCACAGCTCCTCGTCCCAGGCGAGCTCGTGGATGTCGAAGAGCAGCGTGCGCGAGGCGTTCGTGTAGTCGGTCGCGTGGCGACCGGTCAGCTTGAACAGCAGCCACGAGTCGACAGTGCCGAAGACGGCGCGCTCCGGCAGCTCGGCGTTACGCAACAGCCACTCGATCTTGGTCCCCGAGAAGTAGGGATCGAGCACCAGCCCGGTGCGCTCGCGGACGAGCGCCTCGTGCCCTGCCGCCCGCAGCTCCTCGCAGCGCTCGGCGGTGCGACGGTCCTGCCAGACCAGGGCACGGTGGACCGGCTCCCCCGTCGCGGGGTCCCAGGCGACCACGGTCTCGCGCTGGTTGGCGATCCCGATCCCGTCGAGCTCGGCCCCCTCGATCCCCGCCGCGGCGATCGCCTCGGCGGCGACCCGCCGCGTCAGCGCCCAGATCTCCCCCGCGTCGTGCTCGACCCAGCCCGGTCGCGGGAAGTGCTGCCCGAACTCCGAGTAGGCGCGGCCCGCGACCCGTCCCTCGAGGTCGAAGACGAGGCAGGCGGTGCCGGTCGTCCCCTGGTCGATAGCGAGGATCACCGGCGCTCCGATCTGCGTCGTCCCGGTCTCATTCCCGGGCTCAGGCTAACGCCGCGACCGGTAGGCCCGGACGAAGTCGCGCAGCTGGGCCCCACGGTGGGCGAAGCCGGAGAGCGAGCGGCCGCTGGCCCGGTGCTCGAGGTCGAGCTCGTACTCGCCGAGGCGGTAGCCGGCACGGACGGCGTCGACCGTCATCCCCACCTCCATGCCGAAGCCGGCGGCGAATGGCAGCGTCGCCCGCAGGGCCTCCACGCGCAATGCCCGCTGGCCGGAAATCGGCGCTTCGGTCTCGGCGCCGCAGAGCCGCCGGATCGCCCAGCGGGCGAAGCCGAGGGCGAGGCCGAAGCCGCCGCCGACCCGCCGCGAGAAGGACGCGACGGCGAGGTCGCACTCGCCCCGCTCGACCGCCTCGACCAGCGGCGCCAGGCGCGCGGCGGAGGCGCCGAGGTCGCCGTCGCAGAGGAGGAAGAGGAGCGGCGGCGGCTCGGCGCCGAGCGCCGCCTCCACCGCGGCGGTGACGTTGGCGCCCTTGCCGTGCGGGCGGCCGCGGCTCACGACCTGCGCGCCCGCCGTCATCGCCACCTCGGCGGTGCCGTCGCCGGAAGCGTCGTCGGCGACCCAGACCGCCGCCTCCGGGAACTCCCGGCGCAGCGCCGCCACCGTCTCCCCGATCCGGTCCGCCTCGTCGCGGGCGGCGACGACGATCGCCAGGCGCCGGCGCCGGTCGGGGTCTGTTCGCTCCGCCGTCATGCGCGGCTATTGTCCCCGCCCATGCCAGACATCGAGGCGCACATCACCGGCAACGTGTGGAAAGTCGAGGTCGCGGTCGGCGAGGAGGTCTCCGACGGCGACACCGTCGTCATCCTCGAGTCGATGAAGATGGAGATCCCGGTCGAGGCCGAGGACGACGGCGTCGTGAAGGAGATCCGCTGCGAGGAGGGCCAGGCCGTGAGCGAAGGCGACGTCCTCGTGGTGCTGGAGTAGCGCCGGTGGAGGAGCGGCTGGCGGGCGGCAAGCTCGTCCTCGACCGGCCCGCCGAGGCCGTCGCCCGGCTCACCATCGCCAACCCGGAGCGGCGCAACGCCCTCGACCACGAGATCCTCGACGGCCTGGCGGAGACCCTGCCGCGGCTCAACCAGGGGATCGAGACCCGCTGCGTCCTGATCACCGGCGCCCCGCCGGTCTTCTCGGCCGGCTACGACATCGCGACGATCCCCGAGGCGACCTTCGAGCGCGACGCCGAGGCCCTCGTCGCCCACCCCTTCCACGCGGCGATGGAGGCGATCGCCACGCATCCCTGGCCGACCGTGGCGGCGATCAACGGCCACTGCCTCGGCGGCGGCCTCGAGCTGGCGATCACCTGCGACCTGCGGATCTGCGCCGCTGGCGCAAAGCTGGGGATGCCGCCGGCGAAACTGGGGCTGATCTACGGCCACACCGGCCTGCGCAAGTTCCTCGACACCGTCGGCCTGGCGCGGACCAAGGACCTGTTCCTGACCGGGCGCAACCTCGGGGCGGCGCGGGCGGAGCGATTCGGCCTCGTCAACGAGGTCGTCGACGACGAGCGGCTCGAGGCCGAGTCGGTGGAGATGGCCGCCGCGATCGCCGCCAACGCGCCGCTCTCGATGCGGGGCAACAAGCACGCGATCGACCTGCTCAACGCCTGCCCCGCCCTGACCGAGCAGCAGGAGGCCGGCCTGATCGCCCTGCGCGAATCCTGCTTCTCCTCGGAGGATCTGCGCGAGGGGATCCGCGCCTTCGGCGAAAAGCGCCGGCCCGAGTGGAAGGGACGATGAGACTTCCTGTGTCAACCCCCCGTGGGTTGAAGACGCCTGAGGTTGCCGTGTTTAGCAGGGTCGTAAGGCACTTCGTCCTGCCAGCAGCGCCAAAGAACGCGCAGCCAGGCGCGGCCGAGCACCCGGATCGCATGAGGGTGGTCGAGACCTCGAGCGCGGGCGCCCAAGTAGACGCTGCGAGCCCATGGGTGGTGGTGCCTGGTGGAGTCGGCCAGGCAAGACACTGCGTCTCTGAGCCGCTTATCGCAGGCCCAGCGAAAACCGGCAACCTTGCGCTTCCCCGACTCTCGCGCCACCGGCGCCATCCCGGCGTCGGCGGCAAGCACCTCGGCGCTGGGGTAGCGGGAGCGGTCATCGCCGATCTCGGCGACCAGCCTCGCCGCCGTGATCACCGACTTCGGGTCTTTGAACAACGGCAGGAAGACCTCGCCATCAGAATGGGAGCGCACGGCGTGGGCGATCTGCGAAGTGAGATCGCGGATCTGAGCGACGATCGGCCGAAGCGCTGCGACCAGACCGAGCACCGCCCCTCGCCGAGCCTCGGCCTCCAGAGCCCCGGCGCGGCCCTCCGGGGCCGCGCGCAGCCGCTCGAGGAGCTCAGCAGGCGAGCGGCGGCGGCAGTAGCCGTTGCGGGCCAGGAAGCCAGCGAGCCGCTTCTCCCCGAGCCCTCGCGCATCAGCGGGCGCCGGGTAGCGCTCCAAGAAGGCGAGTGCGATCGCCGAGTCGACGTCGGCGAAGATTCGCGCTGCACCGGGCCAGAAGGCATCCAGCTGGGCGCGCAGCTCATTGGCAAGCCGCACCCTGGCCCCGACCAGATCCTCGCGTGTGCGGGTCAGCGCCCGCAGCGCCTTGGTCTCATCGGAGTCGGGCGCAAGCGCCCGGTGGCGATGGGAGTCGGTGCGCGCCAGCTCGGCCAGCACGAAGGCGTCAAAGCCGTCGGACTTGCCGCCGGAGGCCTCATAGCGAGGACGAGTCGCTTTCAGCTTGTTGGGGTGAATCGGCAAGACGGTGAAGCCCGCCTCCAAGAGGCGATCGACCAAGAGCCCGTCGGGACGCTCGATCGCCACCCGCACGACGCCGAGGGTCCGCATCCGGGAGATCAACTCCCTGAGGCCCGTCTCCTCATGGGTGTGCATCTCGCCCTCCAGCGTCACTCCGTTCCCGTCGACCACGCAAAGCGCATGCTCCTCGCTGGCCCAGTCGATGCCGGCGAACGTCTCCATCTCCTACCTCCTCGGATCGCTTTCAATTGCGCCGGCCGGGAGGTACCGTTGCGGATGCTCATAGTTGGGCGCTTCGGGGCGCCACTTCCTGTGGCCGCTTCAGGTGCCTCCGACCGCCGGGAGACGCTGGTCTCATCGTGGCCCTCTACGGGGCAAGCGCTGACGGCGTTCTCCCGACGGCGGTCGGCTTCTCTCTGTGCTTCCTGGGATTCTTCGGCGGCCTCCCTTCGGTCGGCCTCTCCATCTAAATCTCAAGAAGAACGGAGTGAGCTTCCCCTATGAGCGCGAGGGCGCGGGCGGCGCTGGGCGCCGCCGACCCGGCGATGGCGGCGCTGATCGAGCGGGTCGGGGAGATCGACCTGGCGACGCGGCTGCGGCGCCGCAGCGAGGAGCGGCCTGCCGACGCCTACGGCGCCCTGCTGCGGGCGATCGTCGGCCAGCAGCTCTCGACCAAGGCGGCGCGGACGATCTACCTGCGGGTGCTCGACCTCTTCGACGGCGCCACCCCCTCGCCCGAGCGGCTGCTGGAGGCGAGCGAGGCCGATCTGCGCGGCTGCGGCCTCTCCGGCCGCAAGGTCGAGTACGTCCAGGACCTGGCCCGCCACGTGCTCGCCGGCGAGCTCGAGGTCGACCGGCTCGGCGAGCTCCCCGACGAGGCGGTGGTCGAGGAGATAGTCGCCGTGCGCGGGCTCGGGCAGTGGACCGCGGAGATGTTCCTGATCTTCCACCTCGAGCGGCCCGACGTCCTCTCCGGCGGCGACCTCGGGATCCGCAAGGCGGTGCAGATCGAGTACGGGCTGGAGGAGATGCCGGCGCCGGCGCGGGTGCTGGAGATCGGCGAGACCTGGCGCCCGCACCGCAGCCTCGCCTCGCTCTACCTCTGGGAGTCGCTGGCAGCCGTCCCCGGTGGCTGAGCGAGCCCCAGGCACAAAACCCGCCCCGGGTTCAATGCCCGGGCGCCAGCCGCCGACAATGCAAGCATGAGACTTCGCTTCTGGATCGGCCTCGCCGCGGTGCTGCTCGTCGCCGCCGGCTCGGTGGTCGTGGCGCTGGTCGTCCACGCCGGCGACAGCGCCGACTTCCACACGATGCAGCGCGACGAGGCGGCGCGGGCGGCGCGCCAGGCGGAGTCGGTGGCGGGCCTCTCGGTCGGGCAGCTGGCCAGCGCCGCCGCCTTCTTCCAGGCCGAGGGGACCTTCAGCAAGCACGAGTTCGACGTCATCGCCACGCCCCTGCTGCGGCAGGGGGAGCTGAGCGGGACCGCCTACGTGCAGAGGGTGCCCGCTTCGGGGCGCGCGGCCTTCGAACGGGAGCACCACGCGCCGATCTTCGAACCCGGCCCCGACGGCCCGCGCAAAGCCGCCGCCCGGCCCGTCTACTACCCGATCGTCTACGCCGTCAGCGGCCTCGGCGCGGTCGCCCCCGTCGGCTACGACCTCGCCGCCGACCCCGATCGCGCGCCGTTCCTGCGCCGCGCCCGCGACCGCGGCAGGCCGGTGGCGACGCCGCCGGCGAAGCTGCTTATAGGCGGCACCGGGATCAACGTCTACCGGCCCGTCTACCGCGACGGGGCGCCGACCGCGACCGTGGCGCAGCGGCGGCGGGCGCTGACCGGCTTCGCCGCCGGCGGCTTCCGCGTCGCCGACCTCGCGGCGGCGGCGATCTCGACGGTGCCGGACGCGGCGGAGGTGCAGCTGCGGATCGACCGCAAACACATCGTCGGGGCGCAGGGAAGCCTCAGCGACACCGCCAGCGCGCCGATCCACATCGCCGACCGCACCTGGCTGCTCGTCGTCCGCGATCCCAACCGCCCGGACGTCGGCCTGCCGCTGCTGCTGGCCGTGGTCGGGGTCTCGCTCTCGGCGCTGCTGGGCGCGCTGGTCCTGGTCTGGAGCCGCAACGAACGGATGCGGGAGCTGCGACGTGAGGCGAGCCAGGACTCGCTGACGGGGCTGAAGAACCGCCGCCGCTTCACCGAGGACCTGCGGCTGGCGATGGCGCGGGCGCGGCGGGAGCACACGGTGGGCGCGGTGCTGATGCTCGACCTCGACCGCTTCAAGGGGGTCAACGACTCGCACGGGCACCCGGCCGGCGACCGCCTGATCGAGGAGATCGCCGGCGTCCTGCGCCGCCGCACCCGGGAGAGCGACGTGCTCGCCCGGCTCGGCGGCGACGAGTTCGCCGTCGTCCTCCCCCGCTGCAGCCCGGTCGAGGCGCGGCTGGCGGCCGACTCGATCTGCGAGGCGATCCGCGAGCACCGGTCCACCGACCCGAGGCTCGAGCCGATAACCGCCAGCGTCGGCGTCGCGATGTTCGGCGAGGACCCGCGGACCAGCATCGAGACGGTCGTCTCCGAGGCCGACACGGCGATGTACGCGGCCAAGGACGAGGGACGGGACGGGGTCAGGGTCTTCGACCCGATCGCCGTCCGGGACGATGCCTAGCCTTGCCGCCGCATGCCGTCCCTCATCTCGTTCGATGAAGCGCTCGCCCTCGGCGGGCTGACCGACCACGACGAGATCGGCGCCCTGGTCGAGCGCGCCTGGGCGGTCCGCCGCGAGAACTTCGGCGACTCGACCGACATGTGCTCGCTGGTCAACGCCAAGTCCGGCGGCTGCGCCGAGGACTGCGGCTTCTGCGCCCAGTCCCGCTACGCCGAGGCCGACACGCCGATGCACGCGATGCTGGAGCCGGAGCAGATCCTCGAACACGCGAAGGCGGCCGAGGCGGCCGGCGCCCACCGCTTCTGCATGGTCACCCAGGGCCAGGGGCTCTCCAAACGCGACTTCCAGAAGATCCTCGAAGGGACGCGCCTCGTCGCCGAGCAGACCAACCTCAAGCGCTGCGCCTCGATCGGACATATGTCGGCCGAGCGCGCCAGGTCGCTGAAGGAGGCGGGGGTGCAACGGGTCCACCACAACGTCGAGTCCTCTCGCTCCTACTACCCGGAGGTCTCCTCGACCGTCCGCTACGAGGGCCGGCTGCGAACGATCCAGGCGGTCAAGGAGGCGGAGCTGGAGACCTGCGTCGGCGGCATCCTCAATCTCGGCGAGACCGAGGAGCAGCGGGTCGAGATGGCCTTCGAGCTGACCGAGATCAACCCGACCTCGGTGCCGATCAACCTGCTCAACCCGCGCCAGGGGACCAAGTTCGGCGACCGCGAGCCGATGGACCCCTGGGAGGTCGTGAAGTGGGTGGCGATCTTCCGCCTGATCATCCCCGGCGCCCTCTTCCGCCTCTGCGGCGGCCGGGTCGAGAATCTCGGCGAGCTGCAGCCGCTGGCGGTGAAGGCGGGTCTGAACGGGGTGATGATGGGCAACTTCCTCACCACCCTCGGCGCCGAACCCGAGGACGACCGGGCGATGTTCGAGGAGCTGGGGCTGAACGTGTCCCGCCAGCCCGACAACGGCGCCAATCCCCGGCCCGACAACCGCGACGGCTGGCTCGAGGGGGAGACCCCGGCGACGCCGATGGAGGAGTTGGTCGATCGCCAGGAGGAGGCCAACTTCTGGGATCCCTCGACGCAGCTGCGGGTGGTCAAGAAGGCCAAGAAGCCCCCGCCATACCCGATGCCGGGCGCCGCCTCCAGCGCGCCCGCGCGGGCGCGCTAATGATCACCGGAAGTCACGCGCCCGCGCTCCCGCGTCCGGGGGCGGCTGCTGCATGACGGATGTGGCGGAGCGGCTGGGGGAGCTCCGCGAGCGGGGGCTCCACCGGCGGCTGCGCCTGATCGACGGCCCCCAGGGCCCCCAGGTCCTGCTCGGCGGGCGTGCGGTCCTGCTGCTCTGCTCCAACAACTACCTCGGGCTCGCCGACCACCCGCTGGTCCGCGAAGCGGCGGCCGAGGCGGCGATGCGCTGGGGGGCCGGCGCCGGGGCGTCGCGGCTGATCTCGGGAAACATGGAGCCGCACCTGCAGCTCGAGGCGAGCCTGGCCGAGTTCAAGGGATACGAGTCGGCGCTGCTATTCGGCTCGGGCTACCTCGCCAACACCGGCACGATCGCCGCCCTGGCCGGCGCGGGCGAGGTCGTCTTCTCCGACGAGCTCAACCACGCCAGCATCGTCGACGGCTGCCGCCTCTCCCGGGCCGAGACCTTCGTCTACCGCCACGGCGACCTCGAGCACCTCGCCTGGGGCCTGCGCGGGGCGGGAACCAGGGCCTCGCTGATCGTCAGCGACGGCGTCTTCTCGATGGACGGCGACGTGGCGCCGCTGCCCGGTCTACTGGAGCTGGCCCGCCGCCACGGCTGCCGCCTGATGGTCGACGAGGCCCACGCGACCGGGACGACCGGGCCGCGGGGTCGCGGCTCGGTCGCGGCCGCCGGCCTCAGCGGCGAGGTCGACGTCGTCGTCGGCACCCTCGGCAAGGCGCTCGGCTCCTACGGCGCCTACGCCTGCGCGGCCGCCGAGACGATCGACTTCCTCCTCAACACCGCCCGCCCCTTCGTCTTCTCCACGGCGCCGGCACCGCCCGCGGTCGCCGCCGCCGGCGCCGCCCTGGAGCTGCTCCGCGCCGAGCCGAAACGGGTCGAGCGGCTGCAGGCGAACGGCGCGACCCTGCGTTCCGCCCTGGCTGCCGAGGGACTGGCGGCGGGGCGCTCCCAGGGCCAGATTGCGCCGATCGAGGTCGGCGACGCGGAGTGCACGATGGAGCTCTGCGAGCGCCTGCTGGAGCGCGGCGTCTTCGCCCAGGGAATCCGCCCCCCGACCGTCCCCGAGGGCTCCTCCCGGCTGCGCCTAACGGTGATGGCGACCCACCGCGCCGGCGAGCTCGAGCGAGCCGCGAAGCTGGTCGGCGAAGCCACCCGCGAGCTCGGCCTTGCGACGCCGAGCCGCCCCTTGGCTCAGGCCGCCTAGCCCAGCCGCGTCGATGAGCGCCAGCGGAGTTTTCGTCACCGGGACCGGGACAGAGGTCGGCAAGACCGTGGTGGCAGCCGTCATCGCCCGCACTCTCGCCGCCGAAGGCCGCCGCGTCGCCGTCTTCAAGCCCTGCGTCACCGGCCTCGACGAGCAGCCCGCCGACAGACCGCCGGCCGACCACGAGCTGCTGCGCATGGCGGCGCAATCGGAGCAGAGCGATGAGGAAGTCGCGCCCTACCGCTATGGCCCCGCCGCCTCACCGCACCTGGCGGCGGCGATGGCGGGGGGGAGATCGAGCCGACGCGGCTGCTCGAGGCGGCTCGCGCGGCGGCGGCCGACGCCGACGCGCTGGTCTGCGAGGGCGTCGGCGGCCTGCTCGTCCCGCTCACGGGGCGAGTTTGTGGCCCTCAGGGCCACAAACTCGCCCAGCCCTATCTCGTCCGCGACCTCGCGGTGGACCTCGGGCTGCCGTTGGTCGTCGCCGCCCCCCCCGGTCTCGGCACGATCAACCACACCCTGCTGACGATCGAGGCCGCCCGCGCCACCGGCCTCGAGGTGGCCTCCGTCGTCCTCACCCCCTGGCCCGAGGGGCCGACCGCGATCGAGACGTCCAACCTGGAGACGATCGCGGCGCTGGGTCAGGTGGAGGTGCGGACCCTGTCGCGGCTGGACCTCTCCGCCCCGGCGACCTGGCCGGAGCTCAACTGGCGACGCTGATTCAGACCGTCTCCAACTCCGACTCGCGAGCGGCGATCGAGGAGCCGCCGGGATTGACGTTGGCCTCGGCTGCCTCGACCGTCAAGCGGTGCTCGCCGTTGTTCTTCTTGGCCCGGATCGCGATGGCGCCGACCCCGGCGCCGAACAGGGCCACCGCGGCGCAGACCGTCATCGCGAAACCGAGCGCGTCGACGAACTGCTGCGGCGAGGCGGTCTCGAAGCTGGCGCCGACCCGGGCCTGGAAGATCGCCCCGGTGACGGCGACGCCGAGGCTGCCGCCGATCATGCGGAACATCGAGAGCACCCCGGAGGCGATCCCGGCTTTCTGAACCGGCACCGCGTTCATCGCGGCGCTGGTCATCGGCGACATCGTCATCGCGATGCCGATGCCGAGCAGCATGAACCCTGGCAGCAGGTCGAGGTAGCCGGAGTCGACGGCGATGCCGCTGAAGACGTAGAGCGAGGCGGCGACGACGGTGAGCCCACCGGCGATCAGCCAGCGCGGCCCGAAGCGATCCGAGAGCCGTCCGGCCACCGGCGCCACGCCGACGATCATCAGGGTCGAGGGCAGGAACCTCACCCCCGCCTCCAGCGGTGAGTAGCGGAGGATGTCCTGCATGTAGAGGGCGAGGAAGAAGAAGACGCCCAGCATCGAGAAGGAGACGATCAGGGCAACGACCACGGCGCCGAGGAAGTTGCGGTCGGAGAGCAGGCTGAAGTCGACCATCGGCACCCTGACCCGCCGCTCGATCGCGACGAACGCGCCCAGCCCGAGCACGGCCCCGGCCAGCAGAGCGACGATTTCCGGTGAGCCCCAGCCCCAGCTGTTGCCCTCGACCAAAGCCAGGATCAGGGCGGTGAGACCGGTGGTCAGAGCGACGACGCCGGCGTAGTCGACCTCGCGGCCGACCGTGGTGTCGCGCGACTCGCGCACGGCGAACAGGGCCGCGGTCACCGCTCCGATCGCGACCGGGATGTTGAGGTAGAAGATCGCCCGCCAGCTGACGTGCTCGGTGAGGAACCCGCCCAGCACCGGGCCCACGGCCAGGGCCAGCGCGGACACGCCCGCCCACATACCCATCGCCTTGCCGCGCTCCGAAGCCGGGAAGGCGTCGGTGATGATCGAGAGCGTCGCCGGCATCATCAGCGCCGCGCCGACGCCCTGGACGACGCGGCTGGCGACCAGGTCGGTCGAGCTGACGGCGAAGCCGGCGGTCGCCGAGGAGAGGGTGAAGATGACGACGCCGAAAAGGAACATGCGGCGGCGGCCGAAGATGTCGCCTAGCCGGCCGCCGGTCGCCAGCAGCACCGCGAAGGAGAGCGTGTAGCCGTTGATCGTCCACTCGAGGCCGGAGATCGAGGCGCCCAGGTCTTTCTGGATCGACGGCAGGGCGACGTTGACGACGGTGTTGTCGAGCATGATCATGAACAGCGCGAAGCACATCGCTCCGAGCGTCCACCACTTGCGGTTGTCCTCGGTGATCAGGTGGCGGTAACGGGTCAAGCGGGTCCAACTCCCTTCAGGTGCTCATAGGTCTGGGCGATGTCGTCGCGGTCCATCAGCGAGTCGACGGCGGCGTCGAGCTTGCGGCGCTGGGCGGCGCTCAGGGTCGCGGCAAAGGACTCGATCCCGGACTGGCGGACGGCGACCAGGGTCTCGACCAGGTCCTTGCCCTTGGCGGTTATCCGCACCTGGCGGGCGCGGCGATCGTCGGGGTCCTCGACCCGGGTGGCGAGGCCCGCCTTGACCAGGGCGTCGACCGCCCTGCTCATCGAGGGCACCGAGACGCCGAAGACCTCGGCCAGGTCGCCGACCTGCCAGGCCTCCGCCGTCTGCCCCAGCCCGCCCAGCTCCAGCAGCGCCTTGCACTGGGTCATCGAGAGGCCCGACTCCTCGATCACCCGCAGCTGGTTGCCGCGGTCGTAGAGGAAGAGGTGACGGAAGAGCGCGGTCAGACGGGCAGCCGTCTCCTGGGCCTCGGACCCCACTTCGGCGGCGGCCTTCTCGGCGACCGCCCTCGTATCGCTCGCCTGCATTCAGGAATAGTTGCAAACCAGCAACTATTCCTCAACAGCAATAGTTGTTTCTGTGACCTACATCACAGAGAAGCGTGCTTCTCGCCCCGATACGGCCCCGGCTTCGGCCGCGCCCTGCCACCCGGCAGCGCCAGCCGCAGGATCGTCCGCTGCACCATCCCCAGCTGCCGCATGAACGGCCCGCTGTTGTAGGGGAGGCCGTAGCGCTCGCAGATGTCCTTCACCTGCGGAGCGATCTCGGCGTAGCGGGTGCTCGGCAGGTCCGGGAAGAGGTGGTGCTCGACCTGGAAGCCGAGGTTGCCGCTGGCGACATGGAAGAACGGGCCGCCCTCGATGTTGGCCGAGCCGGAGAGCTGGCGCACGTACCAGCCGCCGGGGCTCTCGTCGGCGACCTCGGCCTCGCTGAAGGTGTACGTCTGGTCGGGGAAGTGGCCGCAGAAGATGATCGCGTAGGCCCAGACGTTGCGGGCGACGTTGGCGGTCGCGTTGGCGGTCGCGGTCGCGCGATAGGCACTGGTGCCCTTGCCGAGCGCGCGCCGCAGGTTACCGGCCAGGCCGCCGCGACGGCGCCGGCGCCCCGGCTCACGGCGGTCGGCCACCGACTCCAGCGCCAGCTCCATCCCGGCGGTGGCCAGGCCGCTCAGCAGCGGCCAGGCGATGTAGTCCTTGACGATCTGGCTCTTTGCCTTGCCGACGATGCCCTTGACCTGCCGCTTGACCTCGGCCTCGGACTTCTCGCCCCTGCGGATCGCCTCGTAGTCCATGTCGTGCAGGGCCACGCCCCACTCGAAGAAGGCCATCAGCAACAGGTTGTAGACGGGCTGCAGGAGGTAGACCGGGTGCCAGCGCTGCTGCGGGTCGATCCGCATGATCTCGTAGCCGAGGTCCTTGTCCTTGCCGCGGATGTTGGTGAAGGTGTGGTGGACGTAGTTGTGGGAGTGCTTCCAGGCCTCCGCGGTGGAGGCGGTGTCCCAGTCCCAGGTCGAGGAGTTGATGCGCGGGTCGTTCATCCAGTCCCACTGCCCGTGCAGGACGTTGTGGCCGATCTCCATGTTCTCGAGGATCTTCGCCGCCGAGAGCGCAGCGGTGCCCGCGGCCCGGGCGGGGAGTTTGTTGGAGGCGAGCAGCAGCGCCCGCGAGATCACCCCGAGGCGGCGGTGCAGCTCGATCATGCTCTCGATGTAGCGGCGGTCGCGTTCGCCGAGGTCGGCGCGGACACGGTCGCGGATCGCGTCGAACTCGCGACCCAACTCGTCGAGCTGCTCGGGCGAGAGACCGCTCAGCGGGCTCTCGATCTCAGCGGTGGTGGCGGTGGTCATCTGATTCCTCTCAGTTGGCTCAAAGTGCGATCTCGATCGGCCCCTCGGGGGCGTTGACGCAGGTTCTGACCATCTCTCCCTCGCTGCCATGGACCTCGCCGGTGCGGAGGTCGCGGACGCGACCGCGGCGCAGCTCGCCGACGCAGGTGTGGCAGATGCCCATCCGGCAGCCGTAGGGCAGGGGGGCGCCGGCCGCCTCGCCGGCGGCGAGGATCGGCGTGGCGCCGTCGCAGGTGGTCTCGACCCGGCTGCTCGCGAAGCGGACCTCGCCGCCCTCGCCGCCGCCCGCGGCGGCGCCGATCAGCGGTTGGAAGCGCTCCATCTCCAGCAGCCCGGGGTCCCCGTCCAGCTCCCAGTGGCGGGTGAGGTCGTCGAGCATCTCGCCGGGCCCGGAGGCGAACGTATGACGCTCGCACCAGTCGGGACAGAGGGAGTCGAGCTCGGAGGGAGACATCCGGCCCTGCTCGGCGGTGATCCGCAGCCGCAGGTCGAAGCCGACTTCGGCGGCGTGGAAGCGGTCCAGCCGCTCGCCGAAGATGACGCTGTCCCTGGTCCGGGCGGAGTGGACGTGGACGATGTCACCGACCGCGTCGTTGCGGACGAGGCTGCGCAGCATGCTGGCGATCGGCGTGATGCCGCTGCCGGCGCTGATGAACAACAGCTTCTCGGGCACCGGGTCCGGGAGCACGAAGGTGCCTTCGACGCCGCCGAGCCGAACGAGGTCCCCGGGCCTGGCGTTCCGCACCAGGTAGGGCGAGACCTTGCCCGCCTCGACCAGCTTCGGGGTGATCGCGATGCAGCCGTCGGCGCGGCCGGGGTCGGAGGTCAGCGAGTAGGCGCGCCAGTGGTGGATCCCATCGACGACGACGCCGATCCGCAGGTACTGGCCGGGCTGGTGCCCGCCCCACTCATAGCCGGGGCGGATCAGGACGGTCGCCGCCTCGGCGGTCTCGGGCTCGATCCGCTCGATCCGGCCGCGCAGTTCGCGGGTCGAGAGCAGCGGGTCGATCAGCTCCAGGTAGTCGTCGGGGAGCAGCGGGCTGAAGAGCGAGCGGACCGCGCGCAGCGCCCGGCGGCGCGCTTTCGGAACCTGCGGTATCGCACCTCGCTCAGCCATCCCGGCCAATGATTGCATGGATCGATGTAGCATCTGTGGGAGTACTCACAGATGCCTCCCGAGTTCCGGCCGAACTCACGTCTAACGTCGTCGGGGCGATGCCAGCGGACCCCGCGCAGCTCGATCACGACCACCTCTGGCACCCCTTCACCCAGCAGCAGGGTTGGTCGGAGGAAGAGCCGCTGCTGATCGAACGGGCCGAGGGCTCGCACCTGATCGACGTCGACGGGCGCCGCTACCTCGACGGCGTCTCCTCGCTCTGGTGCAACGTCCACGGCCATCGCCACCCGGCCATCGACCGAGCCGTCGGCGAGCAGCTCGGCCGCGTCGCCCACTCGACCATGCTCGGGCTCTCCCACCCCGGCGCCGCCGAGCTGGCGTCCCGACTCGTCGAGATCGCCCCGCCCGGCCTCTCGCGCGTCTTCTACTCCGACTCCGGCTCCACAGCGGCCGAGATCGCCCTGAAGATGGCATTCCAGTACCAGGCCCAGCGTGGCGGCGAGCACGCCCGGCGCACCTCCTTCGTCCGCCTCCGCGAGGCCTACCACGGCGACACGATCGGCTCGGTCTCGGTCGGCGGCATCGACCTCTTCCACGCCGCCTACGGGCCGCTGCTGTTCGCGACCCACGCCGCCGAGCCGGGCGACGCCGCCGACCTCGAGCGCATCCTCTCCGCCCACGGCGAGGAGGTCGCCGCGGTGATCGTCGAGCCTCTGGTCCAGGGCGCCGCCGGCATCCTCACCCACCCCCCCGGCTACCTGCGTGCGGTCCGCGAGCTCTGCGACCGCCACGGCGCGCTGCTGATCTGCGACGAGGTGGCGACCGGCTTCGGCCGCACCGGGACGATGTTCGCCTGCGAGCAGGAGGGGGTCGCGCCGGACCTGCTCTGCCTCGCCAAGGGCCTCACCGGCGGCTACCTGCCGCTGGCGGCGACGCTGGCCACCGAGGAGATCTACGAGGGCTTCCTCGGCGCCCCCGAGGAGCAGCGAACCTTCTTCCACGGCCACACCTTCACCGGCAACCCGCTCGCCTGCGCGGCGGCCCTGGCCAGCCTCGACGTCTTCGAGTCGGAGCGGACGATCGAGCGCCTGCAGCCGAAGATCGCCCTGCTCTGGGAGCGGCTGGAGGAGGTGGTGGCGATGCCCGGGGTCGCCGCGGTGCGCGGGCGCGGCTTCATGGTCGGGATCGACCTCGGCGAGCACGACCCGGCCCTGCGGATGGGCCACCGGGTGACCCTCGCCGCCCGCGAGCGCGGCGCCATCGTCCGCCCGCTCGGCGACACCGTCGTCCTCGTCCCCCCCCTCTCGATCTCCACCGAGGACCTCGACCGCCTGCTCGACATCGTCGTCGCCTCGATCGAGGCGGCCGCCGCTCTGTCCCAAACCGCCTGACGAATAGGGTGGATGGATGGAGGAGCGGCGGCGGGGAGCGGCGGAGGCGCCCAACTTGGGGACGCCTTCCGAGCCCCGGCCCGCCGCCTCGGTGGTGCTGCTGCGGCGGGGCGGCAGGCACGTGGATCGCGAGCTGGAGGTGCTGCTGCTGAGGCGCAGCGAGGAGGCCAGGTTCATGCCCGGGGTATGGGTCTTCCCCGGCGGCGCCGTCGACCCCGAGGACGGCGAGGAGGAGGCCGGCTACCGCGCCTGCGCGCGGCGCGAGCTGGCAGAGGAGGCGGCGATCGAGCTGGCCGTGGACGAGGAGCTGGTGCTGTTCTCGCGCTGGATCACGCCCGAGGTCGTCTCGCGCCGCTTCGACGCCTGGTTCTTCCTCGCCCTCGCGCCCGCCCACACCCCGCCGCGGCCGGACGGGGTGGAGACCACCGAGGCGGGCTGGTTCCGGCCGGCGGCCGCGCTCGAGGCCCAGGTCGCGGGCGAGCTCGTCCTCGCCTTCCCGACCGTGCGCCAGCTGGAGGCGCTGCTGCCCTTCCGCAGCTCCGACGAGGCGGTCGCCGCCCACCGCGAGCGCGCCGTCGAGCCGATCCTGCCGAAGGTGATCGGCACCCCCGACGAGCACCGCGTCGTCCTTCCCGGCGATCCCGACTACCCAGCCTGAGACCGACTCAGAACTGGCGCTCGTCGGCGCCGGTGACCGCGGCGGTCGAGCAGGGGTTGCGGTTCGCCGCCCTCAGGCGGCGGGAAACGGCTCCAGGCCGGCGTGCCAGGGGCCGGGCGGGTAGGTGTGGATGCCGCTCTCGTCCATCTCGCCCTGCAGCCGTTTGAACAGCTCGCCGGCGTTCTTCAGCGCCGCTTTCAATTCCTCGCCGGAGCGCTCGCGCAGGTGCCAGAGGAACCAGAGCTGGCGGTCGTTGACGCCGAAGTCGACCTCGCCGGTCATCGTCGTCGTCCAGGTGAGGAAGCCGGGGCTGAACAGCTCGCGCAGGGCGACCGGATCGTACCCCTTCGGCACCGTCGCCCAGAAGCGCCGGTTGAAGTCGATCGACTCGAACTCGACCTTGCGCGAGAAGCGCTGGGTCACCACCTCGTGGCCCTCGATCGACTCGACGTTGAAGGCGGGGACGACCTGGGCGAGGTCCGGCATGTGGGCCTTGGCGAGGATCGCCGCCGGCAGCGCCGCCTTGCCGAAGAGCCCGCCGGTCTCATTTTCGTCGGCGTCGCAGCAGGCGCCCCAGAAGCCTTCTGTCAGCTGCCCGGTGAGCCGGTTGGCGCCGCCGACGCAGAGGGCCACCGGGCCGTCTTTGGGATTGATCCCGCCGACGGGCTCATACGCGAGCCCGTTGCGCTCGCCGTAGCCGCGAACGGTCTCCGCCCACTCCCGCGCTTCCTGCTTCGCCCCCATGGGCGCCGATCCTACGCGGTAGGATGCGGGCGTGGTCATCGTCATCGTCATCGTTGTCCTGATCGCGCTGCTGGCGCTCTACTACGTCGGCAAGCGCAACTCGATCATCTCCTCGCGCAACCGGGTCGACGAGTCCTGGAGCGGGATCGACGTCCAGCTCAAACGGCGCCACGACCTCGTCCCCAACCTGGTCGAGACGGTCAAAGGCTACGCCGAGCACGAGAGCTCGGTCTTCGAGAAGGCGACCAAAGCGCGGGCCGAGGCGATGTCCGCCAAGAGCGTCGGCGACACCGCCAAAGCCGAGCAGAACCTGACCGGGGCGCTGACCGACCTGCGCGCCGTCGCCGAGAACTACCCGACCCTGCGGGCGACCGAGAACTTCCAGCAGCTGAGCCGCAACCTCTCCGAGCTGGAGGACGAAATCCAGGCCTCGCGGCGGATCTACAACTCCAACGTGCAGTC
Organism: uncultured Actinomycetes bacterium; assembly: GCA_963714045.1. Classification (GTDB taxonomy): domain Bacteria; phylum Actinomycetota; class Thermoleophilia; order Solirubrobacterales; family 70-9; genus VAYN01. Next base: position 2,543,115 of record OY970225.1, read on the forward strand.
CTACAACACCTCGATCCAGCAGTTCCCGGGCTCGATCATCGCCAACCAGGGTGGCTTCACCGCCCGCGAGTACTTCGAGATCGACGGCGCCGAGCGCGAGCCGGTCGCGGTCAGCTTCGACAAATAGGCGATTCCCTAGAATCCGGGCATGACCGCGACTCAAGAGGCGACCCTCTGGATCTGCGACAGCTGCGGGTTCATCTACGACCCGGCGATCGGCGACCCCGACGGCGGCATCCCGCCCGGCACCTCCTTCGAGGACATCCCCAAGGACTGGTTCTGCCCGGTCTGCGGAGCGCGCACGAGTGACTTCAGGCCCCTCGGGCCGGGCGAGGCTTGAAGCACGACTACGACTGGGTGGTCGTCGGGTCGGGGTTCGGGGGCTCCGTCTCGGCGCTTCGCTTGGCTGAAAAGGGCTACTCGGTCGGTGTGCTGGAGTGCGGGAAGAGGTTCCGGGACGAGGACTTCCCCAAGTCGACCTGGGACCTGCGGCGGTACTTCTGGGCGCCGCGGCTGGGGCTGCGGGGGATCTTCCGGCTGACCCCGTTCAAGGACGTCTCGGTGGTCAGCGGCTGCGGCGTCGGCGGCGGCAGCCTCGGCTACGCCAACACCCTCTACGTCCCCCCCGCCGCGTTCTTCGGGGACCCGCAGTGGCGCGACCTCGAGGACTGGGAGGCGACGCTCGCGCCTCACTACGCGGAGGCGCAGCGGATGCTCGGCGTCGTCGTCCACGAGCACGACGACCCCGCCGACGAGCTGCTGCGCGAGTTCGGCGAGGAGATCGGCGTCGGCGACACCTACCGCAAGACCCCCGTCGGGGTCTTCCTCGGCGAGCCCGGCAAGACCGTCCCCGACCCCTTCTTCGGCGGCGAGGGCCCGGACCGCACCGGCTGCATGCAGTGCGGCCGCTGCATGGTCGGCTGCCCTCACGGGGCCAAGAACACCCTGGTCAAGAACTACCTCTGGCTGGCGGAGCGGCGCGGAGTCAGGGTCGAGCCCGACCGCACGGTGACCGAGATCCGCCCGCTCGGCGCCGCCGACGGCAGCGAGGGCTACGCGGTCACCAGCGAGCGCTCCGGCGTGCTGCGCGGCCGCGGCCGCCGCACGATCACCGCCCGCGGCGTCGTCGTCGCCGCCGGCCCGCTCGGCACCAACCGGCTGCTGCAGCGCTGCCGCCTCGGCGGCGCCCTGCCGCGGATCTCCCCCCGCCTCGGCGAGCTGGTGCGCACGAACAGCGAGATGATCCTCGCCGTCACCGTCCCCGAGGGCTACCCCGACGACCTGACGAAACGCGTCGCGATCAGCGGCAGCATCTACCCCGACCCGCACACCCACATCGAGACCGTCACCTACGGCAAAGCGGGCAACTCGATGAGCATGCTCTACACGCTGATGGTCGGCGACGGCACCCGGGTCACCCGCCCCCTGAAGCTGCTGGCGCAGATCCTCCGCCACCCCGGGCGCTTCGCGAAGACGCTGTGGTCGCGGAACTGGTCGCGGCGGACGATCATCCTCCTGGTCATGCAGACCCTCGACAACGCGATCGCCCTGCGGCCGACGCTGAAGCGCTCGGGCGACGTGCGGCTGCAGACAGAGCAGGACCCCGAGAAACCGAACCCCACCTTCATCCCGGTCGCCAACGGGGCGGCCGAATGGCTGGCCGAGCGCACCGGCGGCGTCGCCCAGAGCTCCACCACCGAGGCGCTGATGAACATCCCCACCACCGCCCACATCCTCGGCGGCGCGGTAATCGGCCACGGCCCCGAGGACGGGGTCGTCGACCGCCGCCAGCGGGTCTTCGGCTACGAGAACCTGCTCGTCTGCGACGGTGCCGCGGTGCCGGCCAACGTCGGCGTCAACCCCAGCCTCACGATCACCGCGCTTGCCGAGCACGCGATGAGCGAGATCCCGCCGGCCGCGACCCCCGTAGAGGCCGCGGCCGCGGCGCAGAGCGACTAGCTGGCGAAACGCTCGGACACGTAGTCCCAGTTGACGACGTTCCAGAAGGCGTCGATGTAGTCGGGGCGCTTGTTCTGGTACTTGAGGTAGTAGGCGTGCTCCCAGACGTCGCAGCCGAGCAGGGCCGTGCTGCCGTCGGAGATCGGCGAGTCCTGGTTCGGCGTCGAGACGACGGCGAGGCCGGAGGAGTCCTTGACCAGCCAGGCCCAGCCGGAGCCGAAGCGGGCGATGCCGGCGTTCTTGAACTCGTCCTTGAACGAGTCGAAGGAGCCGAAGGCCTCGGCGATCGCCGAGGCCAGCTCGCCCCCCGGCTCGCCACCGCCGTCGGGGCTCAGCATCTGCCAGAAGAGCGAGTGGTTGTAGTGGCCGCCGGCGTTGTTGCGGACGGGGCCCTGCTTGTCGCCGGGCAGGCTGGAGAGATTGGTGAGCACGTCCTCGACGTCGCGATCGGCCCACTCGGTCCCCTCGAGAGCGGCGTTGGCTTTATCGACGTAGGCCTGGTGGTGCTTGTCGTGGTGGACCCGCATCGTCGCCTCGTCGATGTGCGGCTCGAGCGCGTCGTAGGCGTAGGGAAGGTCTGGCACTGAGAAAGGCATCTGGCGACTCCTCGGTTCGAGTTCGAAAGGTGAGCAAGGAGCCTAGCGGCGCCCGTGGGACCACGTCCGGGTCACCGCCGGTCCAGGCGTTGAAGCGGTACCAGGCCGGCTTCGCCTCGCGAGCGGCGGTGAGCAGTCCGGCGGAGCGACAGAACTCGCAGCCGCCGCCTTCGTCGCTCCAGGTGAACCACCAGACGCCGCCGATCCGCCAGCGCAGCCGCTCGGCCGAGAGCATCGCGAAGGCCCGGGAGAGCTGGTTCGCCTGCCCGTAGAGGCCGCGCTCCCAGCGAGTCGGCCCGCTCTGGGAGCCCCAGCCCAGCTCGGTCACGTAGATCGGCGTCCGGGCGTCGTGGTGGACGCGCATGATCCGCCGCAGGTTGGCGAGCTGGGTGCCCATCGCGCGGGCGCGGGCGACGTAGGGGTGCAGGGCGACGCCGTCGAAGTAGCGCTTCACGTTCCGGGCCCGGTAGAGGCGGGAGAGGAAGTTGCCGGAGGCGACGTTCGGCGGCACCTGCAGCGGCCGGCCGAAGAAGCCGCCGAGGATCGCCTTGGAGCCCGGGTCGGCGTTGTGCAGGGCCCGGCCGGAGATCCGGATCAGCCTGGCGAAGGCGGCCGGGTCGGGCGGGTCGGCGAAGGTGACGATGTTCTCCTCGTTCCAGATCTCCCAGCGGCGGATCGGCAGGAACGGCAGTTCCGGGTTTTCCTCCCAGAAGGAGCCTTCCGGCCCGTAGCGGCCGACCGCTTCGCGCAGCAGCCTGGACCACCCCCAGCGCTGCCACGAGCTCCTCACCGGCAGGTCGATCGGCCGCGGGGCGACCCATTCCGGCGAGCCCCAGACGAAGGGCATGACGCGAATGCCCGCTTCGGCGGCGAGCCCGACCTCGCGGTCGAAGCCGGACCAGTCGGCGTCGGCGACGATCGGCGGCCTGGCCTGGACCTGCGACCAGTAGAGCGGCAGGCGGACGCTCTGCACCCCCGCCTCCCGCATCAGCTCGAAGTCGGAGCCGCTGGCGGCGCTCTGCGGCGAGACGCCGATGAAGCCGGGCGGCAGGTAGGCCGCCGCGGCCGGCGGCGAGATCGCGGCCAGGGCCAGCACGAGGATCAGGGGGATCTTGCGGGTCATCGTCTCAGCTGCAACAGCCTCCTCGGGCAAAGTAGCGCCCGCGCCCGGCGGGGCCGCGGCGCGGCGGGGCCCCGCTCTGAGATAATCGCCGCTCTCGGGGCGTGGCGCAGCCTGGTAGCGCGCACCGTTCGGGTCGGTGAGGTCCCCGGTTCAAATCCGGGCGCCCCGATATTTGATCACTCGTGCGACGGTGGACGACCAGCGCCCGCCACCTAAGTAACTATCCGAAAACCCACCTGGCTCACCTGACCCGGTCCAGGCGCCGCCACCAAAGCAGCGCGCAGGCGAGCTGCACCAGGCCTTCGTAGTTCTCGGACTTCTTGTCGTAGCGGACCAGGATCGCCCGGCACTTCTGCAACCAGGCGATGGTGCGCTCGACCACCCAGCGGCGGGCCGGGTTGCTCTTCAGCCCGAGCTCGTCGAGCTTCTCCTCGCCAATGCGACGAATGTGGGCTTGGTAGCCGGCCTCCGCGCAGACCTCATCGCTGGCTTTGTTGTCGTAGGCCTTGTCGAGACAGAGGTGCTGGGCGACCTTCTCGGGGTCGGGGCGCTCGATCACGACCGCCTCGATCGTCGCCTTGAGCAGTTTGTGGTCGTTGACGTTGGCGGCGGCGACCTCAAGGCCCAAAGGCCCGCCGCCCTGCTCGACCAGGAGATGCTTCTTGGTCCCCATCTTGGCTCTGTCGGTGGGATTGGGGCCTCTCTTATCGCCATCAAAGCGCGACTTCCCCATCACTCCGTCAGCCGCCTGCCATTCCCAGAGGACCGCGCCCAGCTCCTCGCACTCGCCGGCCACGGCTGCCCAGATCTCGACCAGGACGCCGTCGGCGACGAAGCGCTGGAGCCAGCCATGCACGGTGGAGTCGGCCCCGAAGCGCTCGGGCATCTGATTCCACTGGCAGCCCGTGCGCATCCGGAAGACGATTCCGTCGAGCACAAGGCGCAGGTCGGCGCGGGGGCGCCCTGTCCGCGCCGCCGGATAGCGCCGCTCGAGGATCGGCTCGACCCTCTCCCAGAGCTCGTCGGGGAGCTCCCAGATCGTCGGCAGGGATCGTTCAGGGGTAGTGTCGATGACCGGCAAGGCACTCTCCTTTTCCGAGGGTTGTGCCTTGCCGTTTCAGTTCAAGGCGACATAACTCCTGCCCGGCCGGAGAGTTTTCGGATAGTTACTAAGCGATGCGTGGGCGATCTTGCCGAGGGCGGCGTTTACCAGCTCCAAGATCGTACGACCATTCGCACTCAACTGATAGCCTGTTCAACGTTGACGGGTCATCAGTTATCACTTCAGTCCGCACCCCAGCTTCCTGATCTGGATGAGACTCTCGCCAAGCTTGGAAAAGGGGTTTCTGCTGGTGATTTAGAGGGTCAGCAGCTCGACTTCAAGGAGCCGGCGAAGACGCCAAAGGAAACGCTGAAGATGTTGGCCGACGCTGCCGTCTGCTTCGCAAACGCTGACGGCGGCCGAATCATCTTGGGCGTCAATGACAAGGCCACGGACCGTCGCGCCGCGCTGGTGGGAGCGCCAGCCGACTACACGCCAGAGCTGATTCGACGAGGGGTCTTCGACAGGACGTCGCCCCCGCTAACCCTGGTCATCAACGAACGTCTCGAGGATGGCAGCCGCCTGCTGGTTCTGGACGTTCCCCCAGGTGTCGCTCCCCACTCGAATTCCGCGGGGCTTGCCACCAGGCGACTCGGGAAAGAATGTCGCCCCTTTACTCCAGCGGAGCAACGCGAGTTTCTAGTGGCCAGGGGCCAATATGACTGGTCCGCGGATTCTTCGGGGGTCGAACTCCGAAAGATCTCCAAGGCGGAGATGGATCGGCTCCGGCAACTTCTTGCGGAGTCCGGGGCGGATGACCTGGCGCGACTGCGAGATCGGCCGCTTCTTGAAGCCCTGCGTCTAGTAGCAGGGGACGGAAAGCTCACGATGGCTGGCCTCCTGCTGGTCGCCACCGAATCGACGATTGGTGACGTGGTCCCTTCCTACGGATACTCCTACCAATACCGCCCCACGCCCGGGAGCGAGGCGGCGAACCGAATTCGAGGCCAGAAGCCTCTCCTCGCAGCAGTGGAGCTATTGATGGAGGCGGTCGAGACCCGAACCGAGGTGCAGCCACTCAATGTGGCGGGAGGTGTCCAACTTCGACTGGCTGACTATCCAGCCAATGCCGTCCGAGAGCTCCTTGTCAATGCATTGATCCATAGGAGCTTTGAGACCGGCGGCACTGTCGACATCGAGCACTCGCCCGACTATCTCGTGGTTGCTAGCCCCGGAGGCCTGGTTTCCGGCGTCACGCCAGAGAACATCCTCACCCACCCGTCGACGCCGCGCCACCGTCTCTTAACGGAAGCCGTCTCCCGCTGCCAACTCGCCGAGAGAACCGGCCAGGGAATTGATCGAGCCTACCGGGAGATGCTTCGAGCTGGGAAGCCCCCACCGCGAATCGAAGATCTCGATTCGCTAGTTCGAGCATCGCTTACTGGAGGAATCGGCAACGATGCTTTCATCCGCTTTGTCAGGGATATGCCGCCTGAGCTTGGAGGCGATGTTGATGTTCTGATTTGCCTTTCGCTTCTCAGAGACGCCACGTCCATTGACGCGAAACGGCTCGCGGAGTCGATCCAGAGAAGCCCCGTCGAGGCACAGGAGGTTCTCGCAAGGCTGGCGGATGACGAGGCGGGCCTATTGGAGCCGACCCGGAGGACGATCCGAAAGCCTTTCCCGTCCTATCGACTGCGCAACAGGCCACTTTCAGAACTTGCCCGCGCAGTTTCCTACCGGCGTCGAACGCTCGATGAGATCGATGCGAAAGTGGTCGAGCATGTCGACGAGTACGGCGTGGTTACGAACAAAACGCTCCAGCGCCTCTTCGACATCAATGTCTACGCAGCGCGGAACATGCTTTCGGATCTACGCGATCGTGAACTTCTTCGAAAGATCGGAGATGCGCGTGGGGGAACGGGCGTCAAATATGGGCCTGGGAAGAAATTCCCTAAGAAGAAGCGCTCACGTAAATAACCCGATGGCGCCATCTTCCGTCCGATATGCCTGATATTTGATGGGCAACTGATGGAGCGTGGGGCTTAAACGCTTTATCAGTTACCCATCAGTGGCACCCCCCAAGCGCTTGGTCGCGTGGATCGACGAGCTCCCGCCGAATTGCCCGCCAGTCCACAGGCGAACGGATCGCATGGGGCCAGGCCAGATGGCGGCCTTCGTCCATGACGCCCTGAAGCAACGCGGCCGGCGCAAGAGTGATGCAATCGTGATGCGCCACACCTCTGATCGCCGCTTGTGGAGCTGAATCAATCCGGGCGCCCCGATGTTCGATTGATCTCGCCTTCGACAAGCAGCTCGGCTCAAGTCACAGAGCGCTAAGCAGGGCAGGCGAACCGGCGAGGCCTCCTAGAGGATGTCTTTGTCTGCATTGACCACTGGCGCAGCCTTGCAGACAGGCAGGTCGGCAAGCGTGACCCATCGCCTGCTCCTGAGTTGGCGTCATCCGAGGGTGCCGCAGCGGTCAAACTACTACCGACCGAATGCAGGTTGAGGCACCGACGAAACGGAGGCTTGACGATGGCGAAGGACTTTCCCGCAATCTATGAGCACCTGAACGAGATGATCGGGCGGCTCGGCGAAGCCGCGCCGGGAACGATGGCTGGTTTCGGGCAGTTGCACGAATCGAGCGCTACGGCCGGAGCGCTCGACGCGAAGACCAAGGAGCTGATCGCGCTGGCGATCGGAATCGCGGTGCACTGCGACGGCTGCATCTCCTACCACACCCACGATGCGCTGGAGGCCGGCGCCAGCCGTGAGGAGATCGTCGAGGTGATCGGCGTCGCGGTGATGATGGGCGGCGGCCCGTCGGTCGTCTACGGCTGCCAGGCGCTGGAGGCCGTCGACCAGTTCCAGAGCCTGGAGACCGCCTGAAGCGAACCGATCGCGGCCTCCAACCAGCTTCTCGATGGGACCTTCCCGTTCCGGGCCCGTCTGACCTTCACCGTGGGTGCTGAAGAGTACGTGGGTCAGCGCACCTGGAAGGGTGTTTCAGGGTTCCTGCTGCGCCTTCTGCGGCTCGATCTCGACCGGGCAGCTGACGCTGTTGGCGATGAAGCAGCGCTCATGGGCGCGGTGGTGGAGCGAATCGAGCTGCTCGTCGTCGAGGTCGCGGTCGAAGAGGACCCGGGGGCGGAGCGCCACGTGGGTGAAATGGGTGCGGTCCATCGTTCCCTCGGGTTCGTCCTCGTATGCGGTCACCCGAACTCCCTCGACTCGCGCCAGGGCGAGGAACCACAACATGTGACAGCTCGACAGCGAGGCGACGAACATCTCCTCGGGATTGGCCCTGTCCGGGTCTCCACCGAACTCCGCCGCGCTGGACGCGGCAAGCCTCTGGCCGCCGAGCTCGACGGTGTGAGCTTGGGCATCGTCCGCAGTGGCATACCAGCTCACCCGCGCCCGATGAACACTTGTTTTCTCCCTGCTCATGGGCGGATTACCGCACCGCTTCGATGGCTCGTTCTATCTGGCCCAGCTTCGGGCCGTCCTGGAGCGTTTCGGTGCCGCCGGGGCCGCTGACGATCGCGGCCTGGCGGACGCGGATGCCGAGTTGGGCGCCGAGTTCCTCATAGCCCTGCAGGCGCTTGGCGATCGGGCCGTCGCTCTGGCCGTCTTCTTCCAGCGCCGCTTCCCATTCGGGCGCGTTCAGTTCCTCCACCCCGCCGGCGACCGAGTTGAGGAAATCCTGGAAGTGGTTGCTGCCGACGCGTTCCACTTCGGCCTGGTTGCGGAAGAAGAGGTAGGTGTACTGCCAGCCGTAGCCCTGTTCGGCCGCCGCCTCGGCGCCGTAGAACCCGAGCTCCTGGGGGCTTTCGCTGTTCGAGTAGTGGCGGTAGAGCAGCTTGACGTCGCCGGGACGCGCGTAGCGTTCGGTCAGGGCGGGGATCGTGCCGAGGAAGTCTTCGCGGCAGCTCGAACACTGCAGGTCGTTGAAGATCTGGATCGTCACCGGGGCGTCGGAGGAACCGAGGCGGTCGCCTTCCTGCGGCACTCCGCCGAAGATCTCCTGCGCTTCGGCTATGCCTTCGATGTGGATGATGTTCTTGTCCGCCTTCTGGGTCGAGATCTGGACGATCGCGTAACCGAGCCCGAGCAGGCCCAGGGCGAGGATCGCGATCACCCAGAGCCGGCCGCGACGGGGGATCGGCCGCGGCCTGGGCTCCCCCGTGGGTGTCTCGGCCAGAGTGGGCATCCCCCGCATTATCCCGACCCGCTCCGCATGCCCACTTCCCGCAAATTGCGAGGCGGGGAAACGGCGCAGGCGCTGGGTGTTTGACACATCGGCGAATCGGGTGAATATTGGGTAGACGACGCCAGTCAACTACGTAGGGAGGTCCGCCCGTGGCCAATCACCTGACGCCCGCCGAACTCGCCGACCAGCTGCAGATGAAGCGGCAGGAGGTGATCGGAAAGTGCGTCGAGATGGGCGTCCCGATCTTCCACGGGCGCATCGACCGGACCCTGTTCGAGACCTCCCTGCGCAGCCGCCCGGCGCGGCGCGAACCGCGACGAGCCTAGGCGGCTGACGCTGAACTAGACTTCCCCGCGGATGCCGCGGGGAACCCATTCGAAGACACTCGCCGACCTGCTGCCGCTGGCGGCGCGAGCCTACGGCGACGCGCCCGCGGTCCGCTACCGCGACGGCGAGGAGTGGGTCGACCGCAGCTTCTCCGAGGTGCTGGAGATCGTCCGCCCGCTGGCGCTCGGACTGGCCGAGCTCGGCGTCGTCAAGGGCGACCGCGTCTCGATCCTCGGCAACACTCGGCCCGAGTGGACCTACTTCGACTTCGCCGCGCTCTCGATCGGCGCCACCGTCGTCCCGATCTACCAGACCAACTCGCCCGAAGAGTGCCGCTACGTGTTGGAGAACTCCGACGCGAAGGTCGTCGTCGTCGAGGACTCCGAGCAGCTGGAGAAGATCCACGAGATCCGCGACCGCCTGCCGCGGCTCGAGCAGGTGGTGACGATGACCGGCTCCGGCGAGGGGACGATCTCGATGGAGGAGCTGGCGGCGAAGGGCGGCGGCGGCGGCGACTCGACCTGGGAGGCGCTGTGGTCGGCGGTGACCCCGGCCGACATCTGCACCTTCATCTACACCTCCGGCACCACCGGGCCTCCCAAGGGCTGCATCATCAGCCACGGCAACTACCGGGCGATGCTCGACATGGTCAACGAGACCAGCGTCATCGAGCCCGGCGACGTCAGCTACCTCTATCTGCCGCTGGCCCACTCCTTCGCCCTGCTGATCCAGCTCGGCAGCTTCGACCTCGGCGCCACGATCGCCTACTGGGAGCGCGACCCACTGAAGATCCTGCCCAACCTGGCGGAGCTGAAGCCGACCTACTTCCCCTCGGTGCCGCGCATCTTCGAGAAGATCTACACCGCCGCCACCAGCGGCATGGAGAAAGAGGGGGGCCTGAAGAAGGCTATCTTCGACTGGTCGATCAAGGTCGGTGGCAGGATGCGCGAGGCCGAACGGGCAGGCCGCAGGCCCGGCTTCCTGCTGGCCCGCGAGTACGCCTTCGCCGACAAGAAAGTGCTCTCGAAAATCCGCGGCCTCTTCGGCGGCGAGCTGCGCCTCGCCGTCTCCGGCGCCGCCCCGATCAACCCCGAGATACTGCGCTTCTTCGACGCCGCCGGGGTGCTGGTGCTCGAGGGCTGGGGGATGACCGAGACCTCGACCGCGGCGACGATCTCCACCCCCGACGACTTCAGGATCGGCACGATCGGCAAACCGTTCCCCGGCTGCGAGGTGAGGATCGCCGAGGACGGAGAGATCCTCGTCAAGGGCCCCAACGTCTTCCAGGGCTACCACAAGAACGAGGAGGCGACCCGGGAGACGATCGTCGACGGCTGGCTCCACACCGGCGACATCGGCGAGATCGACTCGGATGGCTTCATCAAGATCACCGGCCGCAAAAAGGACATCATCATCACCGCGGGCGGCAAGAACATCACCCCGGCCAACCTCGAGGCCGAAATCAAGCAGCAGCCCCTGGTCTCGCAGTGCGTGGTGGTCGGCGACCGCCGCCCCTACCTGGTCGCCCTGGTCACCCTTGACCCCGAAGACGCGGTCGCCTACGCCAGGGAGCACGGCCTGCCCGAGGACCCGGCCCAGCTCGCCGCCGACGCCGACGTCAAGGCGGCGATCGAGGCGCACGTCGAGAAGATCAACCAGAACTTCGCCCGGGTCGAGCAGGTCAAGAAGATCGCGATCCTCCCCCACGACCTCTCGCAGGAATCAGGCGAGCTGACCCCGACCCTGAAGGTCAAGCGAGCGGTGGTCGCCGCCAAGCACGAGCAGGAGATCGAGGCGCTCTACGCCGGGTAGCGCGGACGAAGGGGGTCGGGTGATCCTCCTCACTCGGTACCTCGTCGAAGATGCGTTCGACCGGCTGAACGCCCCCAAGGAGCTCCCCTCCTCCTCCGCAAAACGTTCGGAGGATCACCCGACCCCCTTCGTCACCCAAACCTTCCCCACCAGCACTGGCCCGTGGGGCAACAGCTTCACGGCCGGAGCCGGTGCGTCAGTCCGACTCGAGCTGCTGAAGTTCCCGAACCTCGGAGGGCGCCGGTAGGACCTCCGAACGTTTTGCGGAGGAGGAGGGCGGTGCTCCGGGCGACAGCAGCCCAAACTCTGGTTCGACGAGGTACCGAGTGAGGAGGTCCTACCGGCGCCCTCCGACTTGGGAGTTGTTTCAGGAAGCCTCGCCGCTCTGCCGCAGCAATACCGAGGTGGTCTGCTCCAGGACCCGGCGCCAGGCGGAGGTCTGCTCGGGCTCCTCTTCGCCGGCGCGTTCGACGACGCGGCGGACGCGGCGCTCGGAGATCTCGAGGCCGTGGCGCTCGGCGATCTCCTTGAAGCGGTCATAGTCCTGGGCGAGGGTGGCGGTGACCGATTCGAAGCCGTGGCGGGCGATCTTCAGCCGCCGCGAGTAATCCATGATCGGGGTGCCGAACATCAGCTCGTCGGTCGGCTCGGGCTCGACCAGGACGATGTCGACGCCCGGGTATTTCTCCTGCCACATCCCGACCGCCTGGTGCAGGCGCTGGTGGGCGATCAGGCGAAAGGTCTGGTTGGCGATCGCCGGCAGGCCCATGTCGGAGACCCGCCGCACGCGGTTGCCGAAGACGGTGGGGATCGTCTTCTCGAAGTCGTTGACGTAGGGCACCAGCGGGTTGACGACGACGATGAACTTGGCGCCCTTCTCGACCGCGATGTCGACGTTGGTGGTCGAGCGGATGCCGCCGTCGACCAGCTGTCGCCCCTTCAGGTCGACCGGCTTGTAGACGATCGGCAGGCAGGTCGAGCACTGGATCGCCTTCGAGATCGGCACGTCGGACCAGCCGTCCTCGCCGAAGACGATGCGCTCGCAGGTGTCGAGGTCGGTCGCGGTCAGGTAGAGCTCGCGGTCGAGCAGGCGGAAGTCGTTGACGCGGCCGGCGTCGGCGAGGGCTTCCTCGACGTAGTCGGCGAGGCCGGAGCCGGAGTAGAGCCCGGTCGGCAGCGCCTCGGCGAGGCCGACGCCGATGTCGATCGCCGAGAGCTCGCCGATCCGCGACAGCGAGCGCAGCAGCTCCAGCGTGCGCAGCGGCAGCGCCGCCGCTTTGGAGAGGAAGCCGAGGTAGTTGGGCTTGAGGACACGGTCGAGGTCGAGGTCTTCGAGCTCGGAGGGAGCGCGCGAGTTGAGGACCTGCATCATTTCGTCGGGGGTGACACCGTTGGCGAGCATCCCGGCGACGAAGGAGCCGGCGCTGGTGCCGACGTAGACGTCGAAGTTGTTGACGGTGCTGTTGACCGCCAGCAGGTCGAGGGCGCGCAGGGCGCCGATCTCGTAGACGCCGCCGGTGAAGCCGCCGCCGCCGAGGACCAGGGCCGTCTTCGAGGGCCGCTTGCGGCCGCGGGCTTTGCGTCGTGGCTTGGACTCGATGTCGACGACTTTGCCCATGTAAAACATCATTATCTCAGGGTGGTCGGCCGGGCCGGGTCGCTACCTTGCCTCACTCTCGTGTTGATACCTGCGATGAGACGTGCTCCGATCCTGCTTGCGGCGCTCTGTGCCGCCCTTTTCCTGCTGGTGAGCGGGGCTCGGGCGAGCGCGGTCTGCGACCAGATGCGGGGGATGCTGACCCGCGGCGGCGGCCAGGCGAGCGGGTTGCTGGTGGTCGACGCCGGAAGCGGGGAAACGGTCTGCGCCAGGGCGGCGAGCCGCCAGCGCTCGCTGGCTTCGAACATGAAGCTGTTCACGACCTCCACCGCCCTCTCGCGGCTGGGGTCCGGCTTCCGCATCCCGACCAGGGTCTTCAGCGACGGCAGCCTCGACTCCAACGGCGTCCTGCACGGCAGTCTCTACCTCCAGGGCGGCGGCGACCCGACCCTCGGCACACCCCGCTTCTACGACGGCTACCTGGCTGGCCTCGGCACCGACATCTTCGCCCTGAAGCCGCAGATCCGCGCTGCCGGGATCCGGGCGATCAGCGGCCGCCTCTACGCCGACGACACGATCTTCGACCGCCGCCGCGGCGTCGCCGACTCCGGCTACGCGACCAGCCCCTACATCGGCCCGCTCTCCGGCCTCGCCTTCGACTCCGGCTTCAGCGGCGCCACCGCCGCCAGCGGCTTCTCCTCGGACCCGGCCAAGCTTGCGGCCTCGAAGCTGGCCCGCTCGCTGCGGGCGGGCGGCATCGCCGTGCCGAGCCAGGTGGCGCTGGGCGCCACCCCGGCCGGCGCCGAGCGGGTCGCGGTCGTCCACTCCCCCAGCCTCAGCCAGATCGTCAACACCACCGACGTCTACTCCGACAACTTCTTCGCCGAGACGCTGATCAAGCTGCTCGGGGCGCGGTTCGGCGGCGCCGGCACGACCGCCGCCGGAGCCCGGGTCGTCGCCGCCTTCGCCCGTGCCCACGGCTCCGGCGTCCACGCCGTCGACGGCTCCGGCCTGACCCGCTCCAACCGCGCCTCGCCGCACCAGGTCGTCGCCCTGCTTCTCGCCATGCGCGACGACCCGGCGGGCGACGAATTCGTCCAGGACCTGGCGCTGGCCGGCGAGGAGGGCACCGTCGCCGACCGCATGCGCGGCACCGCCGCCTACGGCCGCTGCCGGACCAAGACCGGCACCATCACCGGCGTCAGCAACCTCTCCGGCTACTGCTTCAACCGCAGCGGCCGGATCATGGCCTTCTCGGTCCTGATGAACGGCGTCGGCGACTTCAGCCTCGCCCACCTCGAGCAGGACCGGATCGCCGGCCTCGTCGCCGCCTACTGAACCAGCGCCAGCAGGCCGGCTTCGTCGAGGATCTCGGTCCCCAGCTTCTCGGCCTTGGCGAGCTTCGAGCCGGGGCTCTCGCCGGCGAGGACGTAGTCGGTCTTCTTCGAGACCGAGTTGACGACCTTGCCGCCCGCCGACTTGACGAGCGCCGCGGCCTGCTCGCGGGTCAGCTCCGGCAGGGTGCCGGTGAGGACGACGGTCTTGCCTTCCAGCGGCCCACCGGTGACCCGCCTTTCCGACTCGTCGGCCTCCAACCGCAGCCCCTTCTGCTTCAGCTTCTCGACCAGGGCCCAGGTCTGCTCGTCGGCGAGCGACTCGGCGATCTGCAGGGCCATGATCGGGCCGACCCCCTCTACCTCCTCGATCAGCTCGGGATCGGCCTCGCGCAGGGCGTCGATCGAGCCGAAGTGGTTGGCGAGCGCCTCCGCGGTGACGAATCCCACGCCCGGCAGGCCGAGCGCGTAGAGGACACGCTTGAAGGGGCGCTGGCGCGAGGCGTCGATCGCCGCAACAAGACTGCGGGCGGACTTCTCTTTGAAGTTCTTCTTGCCGACCTTGCGCCCAACCAGATCTTTCTCCCTCAGCTCGTAGATGCCAGAGACGTCCTCGATCAATTCCTCTCGAAGGAGATTCAACGCGAGCTCTTCCCCGAGTCCGTCGATGTCCATCGCGCCCCTGCTGACGAAGTGCTTGACGTGCTGGAAGGACTGCCCGGGGCAGCCGGAGCGGTTGGGGCAGATCGTGAAGACGGCGCCCTCGGGCTTCACCGTCGGCGTCCCGCAGGCGGGGCACTCCCTCGGCGGCTTCGGCTTGCGCGCGCTCGGGTTCTTGCGCGGCAGCCGCGGCGAGACCACCTGGGGGATCACGTCGCCGGCCCGCATCACGACCACGTCGTCGCCGACGCGGACGTCCTTGCGTTCGAGGTCCTCCTCGTTGTGGAGGGTGGCGGTGCTGACGGTGACGCCGCCGACGTGGACCGGCTCCAGCATCGCGAAGGGGACCAGGTGTCCGGTGCGCCCGACGTTCCAGACGACGCCGCGCAGCCTCGTCGTCGCCGTCGTCGGCGCGAACTTCCAGGCGATCGCCCAGCGCGGCTCGCGCCCGACCACGCCGAGCTCGCGCCAGAGCGCCCGCTCGTCGACCTTGACGACGACGCCGTCGATCTCGTAGTCGAGCGACTCCCGCCGCTCCTCCCACCAGCGGCAGCGCTCGACGACCCCCTCGACCCCGTCGTGGCGCCCGGTATCGGGGTTGACCTTGAAGCCGCGCTCCCGCAGCCACTCGACCTCCTCGCTGTGGGTGGCGAGGTCGAGGCCGGGGGCGGCACCGATCCCGTAGCACCAGATCGAGAGTGGGCGTTCGGCGGCGAGGGCGGGGTCGAGCTGGCGGATCGAGCCGGCGGCCGAGTTGCGCGGGTTGGCGAAGGTCGGCTCTCCGGCCTCGGCGCGGCGCTCGTTGAGGGCTTTGAAGTCGGCGATCGGCAGGTAGACCTCGCCCCTCACTTCGACCAGCTCCGGCGCGTCCTCGATGCGCAGGGGAATCGCGCCGATCGTCCGCAGGTTTCGGGTCACGTCCTCGCCGACGCGGCCGTCGCCGCGGGTGGCGCCGCGGACGAAGACGCCGTCCTCGTAGGTCAGCGACATCGCCAGGCCGTCGATCTTCGGCTCGGTCGTGTAGCTGAACTCCGAGGCGGCGATGTCGAGCCGCTTCATGTGGTTGGCCAGCCGCGTCTCCCAGGCCCGCAGCTCCTCCTCGTCGCGGGCGTTGGCGAGCGAGAGCATCGGCTCGGCGTGCTCGACCTGCTCGAAGCGCTCCAGCGGCGGCGCGCCGACCCGCTGGGTGGGCGAGTCGGGAGCGCGGAGCTCGGGGTGCTCGGCCTCGATCGCCCGCAGCTCGTCGAGCAGCGCGTCGTAGGCGTCGTCGCCGATCTCCGGGTCGTCGAGGACGTAGTAGCGGTGGTTGTGGCGCTCGAGCACCCGCCGCAGTTCGGCCGCCTGCTCCGCCGAGTCCGTCACGCCGCCGGTGCGCTCGCCGCCAGCATCTCCTCGAAGCCCCAGCCGCGCAGCCGTTCGAGGCCGCCGTGGTCGGTGAGGTCGAAGTGGATTGGGGTGACCGAGATCCGCCCCTCGGCGACCGCGAAGAGATCGGTGCCCTCGATCTCCTCGTAGCCGGGCTGCCAGCCGTAGATCTCGTAACGGCGGCGCCCGCCCCCGGGCTCCTCGCCGACCAGCTTCAGCTCGTCGTTGTAGATCCGTTTGCCGAGCCTGGTCACCTCGATCCCCCGCGGCTCGCCGGCGGGGCAGTTGACGTTGATCAGGGTCGCATCCGGCATCCGCTCGCCGGCCAGGCGCGCCACCAGCTGGGCCGCGAAGGCGGCGGCGAAGCCGAACTCGAAGCGGCCGCTGACGTAGCCCATGCCGCCGCCGGAGGACTGCTGGGAGAGCGCCACCGCGGGGATGCCGAGGACGATCCCCTCCAGCGCCGCCGCCACCGTTCCCGAGTAGGTGATGTCGTCGCCGAGGTTGGCGCCGTGGTTGATGCCGGAGACGATCAGGTCGGGCCGGTGGCCGACCAGCCCCAGCTCGGCGAAGCGGACGCAGTCGACCGGGGTGCCGTCGGTGGCGTAGCCGCGGTCGCCGTCGCCGAACTCGACCTCCTCGACCCCGAGCGGCGAGCGGGTGGTGATGCTGCGGGCGGTGGCGCTGCGGTTGGAGTCGGGGGCGATCACGTCGACCTCGACGCCGTCGAGCTGGCGCAGGGCGCGGCGGGCGGCCTGCAGGCCGGGGGCGCTGATGCCGTCGTCGTTGGTGAGTAAGACACGCATGCAGCGATTCTAGGTGGAGGCGGAGCCGTTGCATACTGCTGACTTGATGACGACGGTGCGCCTGGAGCTGGAGTACGACGGGAGCGGATTCCGGGGGTGGGCGGTGCAGCCGGGGTTGCGGACGGTGCAGGGGGAGCTGGAGGCGGGGCTGGGGACGGTGCTGCGCGAGCCGGTGCGGCTGACCGTCGCCGGACGGACCGATGCGGGGGTGCACGCGCGGGGGCAGGTGGCGAGCTTCGCCATGTCGGGAGCGGTCCCGGGCGACCTGGCGCGGCGGCTGAACGGGGTCGGCCCGGACGACGTCGCCGTCACCGCCGCCGCGGCCGTCGAGGACGACTTCGACGCCCGCCGCGACGCGCTCTCGCGCTCCTACCGCTACCGCCTGCTGACGC
Source organism: uncultured Actinomycetes bacterium (assembly GCA_963714045.1). Lineage (GTDB taxonomy): Bacteria > Actinomycetota > Thermoleophilia > Solirubrobacterales > 70-9 > VAYN01. The sequence continues at coordinate 2,560,341 of OY970225.1, forward strand.
GCCGGGCCCCGAGCCCCTTCGAGCGCGGCCGCGCCCTCTGGTGGCCCCACCGCGTCGACCGCGATTCCCTCGATACCTGCGCCGCCGCCCTCGCCGGCAGCCACGACTTCACCGCCTTCACCCCCACCCAGACCGACCACATCCACTTCAACCGCAACATCCTCAGGGCGGCTTGGGAGCAAGAGGGAGACGTCCTGAGCTTCGTCATCACCGCCGACGCCTTCATGCGCAACATGGTCCGAATCCTCGTCGGCACCATGCTCGAGGTCGCCAGCGGCCGCCGCCCCGTAGAGAACTTCACCCAGCTCCTGAACGGCGCCCCCCGCTCCGCCGCCGGCGACACGGCCCCACCCCACGCCCTCTACCTGGAGTCAGTCACTTACCCCTGAGCAATCTCGCCGGGGCCTCGTGAGGTCGGGACCCGACCCCCCTTAGACCAACTCGAGATAAACCATCTCGGTCGAGTCAGACTTCCTCGGACCGAGCTTCACTATGCGGGTGTACCCCCCGGGCCGCGTCGAGTACCGCGGCGCCACCTCGTCGAACAGCTTGTGAACGATGAACTTGTCGTTGTGCAGGGTCGAGAGCGCCTGCCGGCGCGCGTGCAGGTCGCCGCGCTTGGCCAGCGTGATCAGCTTCTCGACCTCCGGCTTTACCGCCTTGGCCTTGGCCTGGCTGGTCTGGATCCGCTCGTGCTCGATCAGCTGCTTCGAGAGGTTCGACAGCAGCGACTCGCGGTGCGCGGCGTCGCGGCTGAGCTTGTTCCGCTTCTTGCGATGGCGCACAGGGTTCTCCGCTTCGCTCTCGCCGTCGCCTCAGTCTTGCTGAAGATCGAGGCCGCGGGCGTGCAGGGTCTCGATAACTTCCTCGATCGACTTCGAGCCGAAGTTCGGGATCGCGTTGAGTTCACCGCGCGACTTGCGCACCAGGTCGCCGACGGTCTGCACGCCGGCTCGCTTGAGGCAGTTGTAGGAGCGGACGCCAAGTTCGAGCTCCTCGATCAGGATCTCGTCGAGGCCGTTGCTGCCGGCGGCTCCGTCTCCGGTCGGCGAAGCGAGCGGGTCGGTGGGCAGCGCCAGCGCCGGCTCGCGCGCGGTCAGCTCCTCGACCCGGTCGGCGTCGGTGAAGATCGCCAGGCTCTTGATCAGGATCTCCGAGGCCTCGCGCAGCGCCGCCCCCGGCTCGATCGAGCCGTCGGTCTCGAGGTCGAGCGTGAGCTTGTCGAAGTCGGTGCGCTGCCCGACGCGGGCGGAGTCGACCGCGTAGGAGGCGCGGCGGATCGGCGAGAAGATCGAATCGATCGGGATCACGCCGATCGGCTGCTCGTCGGACTTGTTCTCTTCGGCCGGCGAGTAGCCGCGGCCGCGGCCGATCGTCAGGTAGACCTCGAGTTTCGTTTTCTTCTCCAGCGTCGCGATCGGGGCATCGGGATTGAGGATCTCGACGCCTGAGGGCAGGTCGATGTCCTTGGCCTTGACCTCACCGGGGCCGGTGGCGACCAGCGGCGCCTCGACCTCGTCGGCGTCCGTGTGCATGCGGACGACGAGATCCTTGAGGTTGAGGATGATGTCGGTGACGTCCTCCTTGACGCCCGGCACGGTGGAGAACTCGTGCGCGACGCCCTCGATGCGGACGCTGGTGATCGCGGCACCGCCCAGCGAGGAGAGCAGGACGCGGCGCAGGCTGTTGCCGAAGGTGTAGCCGAAGCCCTTGTCCAGCGGCTCGATGGTGAAGCTGCCGCGGCGGTCGTCGACCTTCTCGGAGGTGATGCGGGGTACCTGGAAATCAGTGGTCATGAGTTCCTTGCGTATGCGTGTGCAGAAATTTCGGGGATCCGGCTACTTGGAGTACAGCTCGACGATCAGCTGCTCCTGCACCGGCGCCGAGATCTCGGAGCGCTCGGGATAGCGCAGGATCTTGGCGGTGAGAGCGTCGTGGTCGGCCTGCAGCCAGGCCGGCACGGTGGAGACGAGTTCGGTCGCCCGCCGGATCGTGTCGGTGGCGGACGATCCGGCCTTGATCGAGATGATGTCCTCGGGACGAACTTGGTAGGAGGGGATGTCGACGCGGCGACCGTTGATCATCCAGTGCCCGTGGCTGATCAGCTGCCGGGCCTGGCGCCGCGAGGCGGCGAAGCCGAGCCGGACGAGCACGTTGTCGAAGCGGGACTCGAGCAGCCGCAGCAGGTTCTCGCCGGTGACACCGTCCTGGCGCGAGGCCTTGTCGTAGTAGGCGCGGAACTGTTTCTCCAGGACCTGGTAGTAACGGCGCGTCTTCTGCTTCTCGCGCAGCTGCACCCGGTACTCGGACTGCCGCATGCGCCCACGGCCGTGCTCGCCGGGCGGATAGGAGCGCCGCTCGACGCCGCACTTGTCGGTGAAGCAGCGCTCGCCCTTGAGGAAGAGCTTCTGGCCCTCGCGCCGGCACTGCTTGCACTGCGGGGAGGTGTCGCGAGCCACTAGACCCTCCGCCGCTTCTTCGGCCGGCAGCCGTTGTGGGCCTGCGGGGAGACGTCCTTGACCGTGATCACGTCGAGCCCGGCGGCCTGCAGCGAGCGGATCGCCGTCTCGCGGCCGGACCCGGCGCCCTTGGCGAAGACCTCGACCTTCTCGAGGCCGTGTTCCATGCCCTTCTTGGCGGCGGCGTCGGCGGTCACCTGGGCGGCGAACGGCGTCGACTTGCGCGAGCCTTTGAAACCGGCGGAACCGGCCGACTCCCAGGCGATCACGTTGCCCTCGGTGTCGGTCAGGGTGACGATCGTGTTGTTGAAGGAAGTCTTGATGTGCGCCTGTCCGTAGGTGACGTTCTTCTTGACGCGGCGGCGGGCACGCCCCTTGGCGGGTTTTTTCTCGGCCATCTGGGTCTCCTACCTGGGTGCCTTGCGCTTGCCGGCGACGCTGAGGCGCCGCGGGCCCTTGCGGCCGCGGGCGTTGGTCTTCGTGCGCTGGCCGCGGACCGGCAGGCCGCGGCGGTGGCGCAGGCCACGGTAGGAGCCGATCTCCATCAGGCGTTTTACGTTCTGGGAGCGCTCGCGCCGCAGGTCGCCCTCGACCTCGCGGTTGTCGACCGCCTCGCGCAGCTTCACGACCTCGTCCTCGGTCAGGTCCTTGCCCTGCGTGGCGGGGTCGATCTTGGTCTCCTCGAGGATCTTCTGGGCGGTCGAATGACCGATCCCGAAGATGTAGGTGAGGCCGACCTCGATCCGTTTGTTGACGGGGATGTTGACCCCGGCGATACGTGCCATCGCGCGCTAGCCCTGCCTCTGCTTGTGGCGGGGGTTCTGACAGATCACCAAGACCGCGCCGTTGCGGCGGATGACCTTGCACTTCTCGCACATCGGCTTTACGGAAGCTCGAACCTTCATCGCTCCGGTCTCGTATCGAAAACAGGATTCCCGCGCGCCCCATGAGTCGGACGGCAGGCGTGAACACCGGCCCACTGGGCCGACCGGGAAAGATAGCAGGGGCGTCCGGGCAAGCGTCGCCTACTCGGCTTCGTGCCAGGGCGTGAGGATCTTGGGACCGTCGGCGGTGACGGCGACGGTGAACTCGAAGTGGGCGGCGAGGGAGCCGTCGTCGGAGTAGACCGACCAGCCGTCGTCGTCCATCCGCACCAGCGGGCCGCCGGCGTTGACCATCGGCTCGATCGCGAGCACCATCCCCTCCTCCAACTCCGGCCCCTTGCCGGGCTCGCCGAAGTTGGGGACCTGCGGCTCCTCGTGCATCTCGCGGCCGATGCCGTGGCCGACCAGGGTTCGGATCACCGACAGCCCCTCGATCTCGACCGCGCGCTGGATCGCCGCGGAGACGTCGCCGAGGTGGTTGCCGGGCCGCATCTGCTCGACCCCGGCGAAGAGCGCGGCCCTGGTCACGTCGAGCAGCTTGCGCACCTCGGGGCCGACCTCGCCGACCGGCACCGTGATCGCCGCGTCGGCGACCCAGCCGTCCTTGACCACGCCGACGTCGACCGAGAGCACGTCGCCGCGCTTCAGCTCATACGGCCCGGGGATGCCGTGGACCACCATCGAGTTGGGTGAGGCGCAGATCGAGCCGGGGAAGCCGCGGTAGCCCTTGAAGGCCGGGGTGGCGCCCTGGGAGCGGATGAACTTCTCCGCCGCCGCGTCGAGCTCACCGGTGGTGACGCCGGCCCGTGCCTTGCGCTCCATCATCTTCAGGCAGCGGACCAGGATCTCCCCGGCCGCCGCCATCTTCTCCACCTGCTCGGGGGTCTTGCGGATGATCATCCGGTTGTACACGCTAGCCACCGCCCAGAGCGCTAGACGGACTCGTCGCGCTCCAGGCGCATCGTCGCCAAGGTCCGGCGGATCTCCTCGGCTACCTCGTCCGGCGCGGCGGTGCCCTCGATCCGGCGCAGGACGCCGCGGTCGTCGTAGTAGCCGACCAGCGGCTCGGTCTTGGCGTGGTAGGTCTCGAGCCGCCTGCGGATCACCTCGGGCTCGTCGTCGTCGCGGACGATCAGCTCGCTGCCGTCGAGGTCACAGACCCCCTCGCGCTCGGGCGGGTTGAACTCGACGTGGAAGACGTGGCCGTTCTCCACGCAGGTTCGACGGCCGCCGAGCCGGCGCACGACCTCGTCGTCGGAGACGTCGATCAGCAGCACCGCCGTCACCGCCCGTTCCAGCTGCTCGAGCTTGGCGTCGAGCGCCTCGGCCTGCGGCGTCGTCCGCGGGAAGCCGTCGAGGATGAAGCCGTCGAGCGCCTCGGCGGCGGCGATCCGCTCGGCGATCACGCCGACGATCACCTCGTCGGGGACGAGGTCGCCGCGGTCCATGTACTCCTTTGCGGTCCGGCCCAGCTCGGTCTCGTCGCGCACCGCGGCGCGGAGGATGTCTCCGGTCGCGTAGTACGGCAGCCGCAGGTCTTCCTGCAACCGCTCCCCCTGGGTGCCCTTGCCGCTGCCCGGGGGGCCTAGGAGTAGGAGATTGAGTTCAGGCATAGAGGAGTTGGAACCGCGTGCCCAGGGCTATTTCAAGAAGCCCTCGTAGTTGCGCATCATCAACTGCGCCTCCAGCTGCTTGACCGTGTCCAGCGCGACGCCGATCACGATCAGGATCGAGGTGCCGCCGAAGTAGAAATTGGCCGACGTCTGGCTGATCAGGATCGTCGGCAGCGCCGCGACCGCGCCGAGGTAGAGCGCGCCGGGGAAGGTCAGCCGGGAGAGGATGCGGTCGAGGTACTCGGCGGTCGGGCGGCCGGGCCGCACGCCGGGGATGAAGCCGCCGTATTTCTTCAGGTTGTCGGCCTGGTCCACCGGGTTGAAGGTGACCGCCGTGTAGAAGTAGGTGAAGACGATGATGAAGAAGATCTCGCCCAGCACGTAGGGCCAGCTGTTGGGGCTGAAGAAGGCGGCGAAGTCGAGTGCGGCCGGGGTGTTGAGGAGCTGGCCGATGGTCGGCGGGAAGGCCATGATCGAGGCCGCGAAGATGACCGGGATGACGCCGGCCATGTTGACCCGCAGCGGCAGGTAGGTGGAGCCGCCCGAGGTCATTTTGCGCCCGACCACGCGTTTCGCGTACTGGACCGGGATCCGCCGCTGGCCCTCCTGGACGAAGACGATCGCGACGATCACCGCCAGGGCGATGAAGGGCATCATCACGACGAAGACCTGGTCGGGGCTTTCCCACCACTTGGTGATGCCGTTGGGGATCGAGGAGGCGATCGAGGCGAAGATCATCAGCGAGATGCCGTTGCCGATGCCGCGCTGGGTGATCAGCTCGCCCAGCCACATCAACAGGGTGCAGCCGGCGGTGAGGCAGATCACGATCAGGAAGGTCTTGGCGAAGGTGAGGTTGCCGACGACGCTGGCGCCGGATTCGTTGCCGAAGGAGCGGAAGAGGAAGACGTAGCCGAGAGACTGGCCGAAGGCGAGGCCGACGGTGAGGTAGCGCGTGTACTGGGTGATCTTCTGCTGGCCGACCTCTCCCTCTTTCTGCAGACGCTCCAGCGAGGGGACGACCACGGTCAGCAGCTGGAGGATGATCGAGGCGGTGATGTAGGGCATGATTCCCAGCGCGAAGAGGCTGAGGCGCGAGAGGCTGCCGCCGGAGAAGAGGTTGAGGAAGCCGAGGATGTTGGAGCCGCCGAAGTTGCTCTGGATTTCCTTCACGGCCTGGACGTCGACGCCCGGCGCCGGGATGTAGGCCCCGAGCCGGTACAGCGCCAGCATCGCCGCCGTGAAGGCGAGTTTCTTGCGGATGTCGGCGACGCTGAAAGCGTTCGCAATGGTCCTGAGCATTAGGGCTCCAGAGTGTGGCAGGAGCCGCCGGCAGCCTCGATCTTCTCTTTGGCCGCGGCGCTGAAGGCGTGCGCGTGGACGTCGAGCTTGGTCTTGATCTCGCCGCGGGCGAGGATCTTGACCGGGTCCGAGCGCTTCGCCAGGCCCTTCTCCTTCAGCGTCGCCGGGGTGACCTCGGCTCCGGCGTCGAAGCGCTCCTCCAGGTCGGCGAGGTTGACCGGCTGCGTCTTGGTGCGGAAGTTCTCGAACGGCATCGACTTCTTCATGTGCGGGCCGCGCAACTTTCGCATCCGCATGTGGATCGGGTTCTGGCCGCCCTCGTAGTTGGCCTTGCGCTTGGCGCCCGCGCGCGAGCCGGCGCCCTTGTGGCCGCGGCCCGAAGTCTTGCCGAGGCCGCTGCCCTCGCCGCGGCCGATCCGCTTGCGCGGCCTTTTCGAGCCGGGCTTCGGCTTCAGGTTGTGCAGCCCGATCTCCTCGGAGCGCGGTGTCTCCGCCATCAGGAGACCTCCACCAGGTGCGTGACGACCCGCAGCTGCCCCTGCAGCTGCGGCGAATCCTTCCGCTCCACAGCCTTCCCGATCCGTCCCAGCCCCAACGCCTTCAGCGTGGCTTTCTGATCCGGGTTCGTCCCGTTCGCAGACCGAACCTGCTGGATCTTCACCGCACTCACGACGAAGTCTCCTCAGCCGTCGGCGCCTCTGCCTCTGGGGCAGCCTCAGCGGCGACTCCCTCGGGCTCAGACGCATCTCCAGCGGGTGGCGCGGATGAGGGGTCCTCGCCCGCAGCGTCGTCCCGCGAGGACGAGGACCCCTCGTCCGCGACAGGACCCGCTGGCTGCTGCGCCTCCGTCCCTTGGGAGTTGCCGTTCAGCCCAAGCACCTGGGAGACGGTCAGCCCGCGCAGCTCGGCGACCTCCTCCGGCCTGCGCAGCCGGACCAGCCCGTCCATCGTCGCCTTGACCAGGTTGATCGGGTTCTGCGTGCCGATGCTCTTGGTCAGCACGTCGCGTACACCGCCGAGCTCGAGCACGGCGCGGACGCCGCCGCCGGCGATGACGCCGGTGCCGGGGCTGGCGGGGCGCAGGACGACGTGACCGGCGCCGAAGCGGCCGATGATCCTGTGGGTGATCGTCTGCCCGTATTTGGGCACGCGGATCAAGTTCTTGCGGGCGTCCTCGACGCCCTTCTGGATCGCCAGCGGAACCTCGCGGGCCTTGCCGTAGCCGATCCCGACCACGCCCTCCTCGTCGCCGACGGCGACCAGCGCGGTGAAGGAGAAGCGGCGGCCGCCCTTGACCACCTTGGCGACGCGGTTGATCTCGATCACCCGCTCCTGCAGGTCGAGCCCGCGCGGGCTCACCGTCTCGACGTTCTTCGTGTCCATGCCCTTCATGAGGTCAGGGAAGGTAGCGAACAGGGGCTTGAGGCAGTCGCCGCCATCAGAAGACCAGACCGCCCTCGCGGGCTCCATCGGCCAGAGCCTTGACGCGGCCGTGGTACCGGTAGCCGCCGCGGTCGAAGACGCAGGTCTCCACCCCGGCAGCCTTGGCCCGCTCGGCCAGCAGCTCGCCCGCCTTCTTGGCCTGCTCGGAGGCCGTGAGCTTGCGCAGCTCCGGCTCGATCCAGTTGACCGCGGCCACGGTGTGGCCCTTGGTGTCGTCGATCAGCTGCGCGAAGACACCCCGGTTGGAACGGAAGACGGAGAGGCGCGGGCGCTCCGCCGTGCCGCTGACGCGGGCGCGAACGCGGCGGCGGCGGCGCAGTCGCTGCTGGCCCTTGGTCGTGACCGTCATGCGCGCTTACCGACCTTGCGCAGAACCTGCTCGTTCCTGTAGCGGATGCCCTTGCCCTTGTAGGGCTCGGGCGGGCGGCGCTTGCGGATGTCCGCCGCGACCTGTCCGACGAGCTGCTTGTCGATGCCACGCACGATCACCTCGGTCGGCTGCGGGACCTCGAAGTCGATCCCCTCCGGAGCCTCGATCGAGACCGGGTGCGAGTAGCCGAGCGCCAGCTCCAGGTTCTTGCCCTTGAGCGCGGCGCGGTAACCGACGCCCTGGATCTCCAGCCGCTTCTCGAAGCCGTCGGTGACGCCCTCGACCATGTTCGCGATCAGGCTACGGGTGAGCCCGTGCAGGGCGCGGTGCTCGCCGCGGTCGGTGGGGCGGGCGACGGTGACGACGCCGTCGCCCTGCTCGACCGACATGTCCTGAGAGTAGGCCTGGTTCAGCTCCCCCTTGGGGCCCTTGACGGCGATGCTGCCAGGGGCGATCTCGACCGTGACGGCCTCGGGCACTGGGACGGGCTTTCTTCCGATTCGGCTCATTCGACTCTCATCACCAGACGTAGGCGACGACCTCGCCGCCGACGCCCTTGGCGCGGGCTTCGTGGCCGGTCATGACGCCGACCGAGGTGCTGACGATCGCGGTCCCGATTCCGCCCTGGACCCGCGGCACGTGCTTGTGATCGACGTAGCGGCGCCGGCCGGGGCGGGAGACCCTTTCGATCCCGAGGATGACGGGGCGTCGGTCCTCGGTGTACTTGAGGCTGACCTCGATCGCCTCGCCGACCGTGGCCGGCTTGCGGTGGAAGTCCTTGATGTAACCCTGCTCCTTGAGGATCCGCGACAACTCCATCTTCAGGCCCGAGAGGGGGATCTCCACCTCGTCGTGGCCGGCGCGAATGGCGTTGCGGATCCGGGTCAGGTAATCGGCGATCGGGTCGGTTTGCATCGTTCGTCCTACCAGCTCGACTTGGTCATGCCGGGGATGTACCCCTCGTGTGCGGCCTCGCGCAGGCAGATCCGGCAGAGGCCGAACTTCCGATAGTAGGCGCGCGGGCGCCCGCAGCGCCGGCAGCGGTTGTAGCTGCGCGACTTGTACTTGGATTTGCGGCCCTGGCGGACCTTCTGGGAAGTCTTAGCCATTTGAATCCTTCTCCTGGTCGGCCCCGCTCTGGTCGGCCTCGTCGTTTCCGCCCTCGTCGGCGTCCTCGCCCTCGTCGCTCTCCGGCTTGGCGTAGGCCTCCGGGTTCTCCTCTTTGAGCTGCTCCAGCGCCGCCTGCTCGACCTCGGCTTTGCGCCGGGCCTCCTCTTTGCGCTGCTCCTCTTCTTCCTCGGCCTTGGCCGCTTCGCGCGCCTCCTGGCCGGGACGCCCCTCCTGGGCGAACGGCATTCCGAGGGCGAGCAGCAGCTCGAAGGCCTCGAGGTCGGTCGCTGCCGAGGTCGTGATCGTGATGTCGAGGCCACGCACGACGTCAACCGAGTCGTAGTCGATTTCGGGGAAGATCAGCTGCTCCTTGACACCCATCGAGTAGTTGCCGCGGCCGTCGAAGGAGCGCGGGTTGAGGCCGCGGAAGTCGCGGATGCGCGGCACCGCGATCGAGGTCAGGCGGTCGAGGAACTCCCACATCCGCGCCCGCCGCAGCGTCGCCGAAACGCCGACCGGCATTCCCTCGCGCAGCTTGAAGGAGGCGATCGACTTGCGGGCGCGGCGTACGTTCGGATGCTGCCCGGCGATCAGCGCCAGCTGTTCCTGGGCGGCTTCGAAGGACTTCTTGTCCTGTTTCTCGGTGCCGAGGCCCATGTTGAGCGTGATCTTCAGCAGGCGCGGCGCCTGCATCGGCGTCGCGTAGCCGAATTTCCGGGTCAGCTCGGGCAGGATCTCCTGCTCGTAGCGCTCGCGCAGGCGCGGCGGCGGAGCCGCCTGGGAGGTCGGGGCCACGGTCGCCTCCATCAGTCGATCGCCGCCCCGCTGCGCTTCGCGTAGCGGATCCGCTTGCCGCCGTCGTCGCGGCGCACGCCGACCCGGGTCGCTTTGTTGCCTTTGGGATCGAGCAGCATCACGTTGGAGACGTGGATCGGCCCCTCCTTTTCGACGATGCCGCCGGCCTGGGCGTTTTTCAGGTCGCCCTGGGAGCGGGGCCGTTCGTGGCGCTTGATCATGTTGAGGCCCTCGACGTAGACACGGCGGCGCTGGGGGTCGGTCCGTGTCACCCGACCGGTCTTGCCGGCGTCCTTGCCGCTGATCACGACCACCTGGTCGTCGGTCCGGATCCGCATCGACTTCGCCATCAGAGAACCTCGGGGGCGAGCGAGATGATTTTCATGAAGTTGCGGTCGCGCAGTTCGCGGGCCACCGGGCCGAAGATGCGGGTTCCGCGCGGGTTGTTGCTCGCCGGGTCGATCAGCACCGCGGCGTTCTCATCGAAGGAGATGTAGGTGCCGTCGGGGCGGCCGAGCGACTTGCGGGTGCGGACGACGACCGCCTGCACGACCTCGCCCTTGCGGACGCCGCCCTGCGGGCTGGCCGATTTCACGGTGGCGGTGATCACGTCGCCGACGCTGGCGTAGCGGCGGTGCGAGCCGCCCTTGACCCGGATGCAGAGGATCTCGCGGGCGCCCGAGTTGTCGGCGACCTTCAGTCTCGACTCCTGCTGGATCACTTGGCTCTCTCCATGACCTCGACCAGGCGCCAGCGCTTGGTCTTCGACAGCGGCCGGGTCTCGACGACGCGGACGACGTCGCCCTCGCCCGCCTCGTTGCGCTCGTCGTGCGCGTGCAGCGTGCGCGAGCGGCGGACGATCTTCTCGTAGGTCGGGTGACGGCGAGCGAAGTCGATCCTGACCGTGATCGACTTGTCGCCCTTGTTCGAGACGACGATTCCCTGGCGGACCTTGGCCGCGTTGGAGTCGCGCTCGGCCGGCGGCGTCCCGGTCCCCGGCGTCCGCTTGGCTTTCGCCGCGGCCCGCTCCTTGCGCCGCTGCGCAGCCTTCTTCTTCCGGGCCTCGACGCGAGCGGCCACGCGCTCCTCCGGGGCCTGCGCCGGCTTCGCCTCGCTCGGCCGCCGCGACCGCTGCAACCGACGCCGCTCCTTCCAAGGAAGCTCATCCTCAGGATCCGGCTCCTTCTCCGGAGCCGCCTCAACGGCCGGCGCCTCCTCCTCAGAAGCAGGAGCGTCGTCGGGCTCAGCCTCAGCGACCGGAGCCTCATCCTCCTCCGCAGCGGGAGCGTCGTCGGGCTCAGCATCGGCAGCCGGGGCCTCATCCTCAGACGCATCTCCAGCGGGTGGCGCGGATGAGGGGTCCTCGCCCGCAGCGTCGTCCCGCGAGGACGAGGACCCCTCGTCCTCGACAGGACCCGCTGGCTGCTGCGCCTCGTCCCGAGTCTCGTCTACCGAATCGTTTTTAGTCTCGTCGTCGCTCATATCCGCTTCGTCTCTTTCTTCACGTCAATCCCTCGATTGCGCGCCACGGTCAGCAGCCGCGCCACGTCGCGCTTGGACATCCCCAGCCGCGCCGTGTTCTCGAGCTCGCCGGTCGCGTGGCGGAAGCGCAGGTTGAAGGCCTCTTCCTTGGCGTCGATCAGCTTCGCCACCAGCTCGTCGTCTTTCAGATTGTGCACCTCGGAGGCCTTCACTGGCTCTCAGCCCCCTCGCGCTTGACGAATTTGGTCTTGACCGGAAGCTTGTGTCCCGCCAGGCGCAGGGCATCGCGGGCGAGCTCCTCGGGGACGCCGGCCAGCTCGAACATCACGCGCCCGGGCTTGATCACCGCGACCCAGCCCTCGGGGTTGCCCTTGCCGGAGCCCATTCGGGTCTCGGCCGGCTTCTTCGTGTAGGGCTTGTCGGGGAAGATGTTGATCCAGACCTTGCCGCCACGTTTGATCTTGCGGGTCATCGCCACGCGGGCGGCCTCGATCTGACGGTTGGTGATCCAGCCGCGCTCCATCGACTTCAGCCCGTACTCGCCGAAGGCGACGGTGCTGCCGCCCTTGGCGTTGCCGCGCATCCGGCCGCGGAACTGTTTGCGGTGCTTGACCCGTTTTGGCATCAGCATCAGCGTCCACCTCCCCCGCGGCCGCCGCGATCGCCGCCGCGCCCACCGCGGTCGCCGCCGGGGCGGTTGCCGCCGCGACTGCGGCCCTGCGGCTCCTCGTCGGCCGAGGCC